>CP070643.1:0-65114 GCA_020354125.1 Betaproteobacteria bacterium
CTTGTCGGTTGCCTGGGCCGACAGGATGACGGCGATCAACAGTTCGAAGGGGGTCCGATAGACGAGCTCGGTTGTCGGGTGAGGGTTGGTCGCTCGCAGCCGCGAAAAAATCTCAACTCGCTTGGCCTTGTTCATCGCCAGGGCACGCCAGTCAAGACCCGCGACGTACGCGAGCCCGTTTCAGTGCCGCCGCGATGATGTCTGCTTTCTTTTCATTGGCTGCGGAACTGGATTCGTGTTGCTTGCCTTTGCTTCTGACGCCTGCCTTGCGTCGGAGCCGCCGTTCCCTTTCCTCTTGCCGGCGCTGATTTCGTGTCTGGCGCTCGGCGTAGCGCCGGCGGAATACCGGT
Source organism: Betaproteobacteria bacterium (assembly GCA_020354125.1). GTDB lineage: Bacteria > Pseudomonadota > Gammaproteobacteria > Burkholderiales > Eutrophovitaceae > SG8-40. Next base: position 351 of record CP070643.1, read on the forward strand.
GCCAAGTCATCGACTGAATGATCGAGCATGCGCCTGGCTTCCATGTAACCATTTGCTGCCAGCGTTTCAAGGTTGACCATATCGATACAGTCAACCGGGCAGGGCGCAACACACAGGTCGCAGCCGCTGCAGCATGCCGTTAGCACGGTGTGCATGCGCTTGGCTCTGCCGACAATCGCGTCGAGCGGGCAGGCCTGAATGCATAAGGTACAGCCGATGCAGCGTTGCTCGTCGATAACAGCGGTGGTTCTTGGACCCTCAACGCCAAATTCGGGGTTCAGCGGCTCGGCTGTCATGTTTAACAGCGCCGCCAGACGTTCAATTCCACGCTGCCCGCCCGGTGGGCATTGATTGATTGGTGCCTCGCCGCCGGCGATGGCAACGGCGTAAGCGTGGCAGTCGGGATAGCCACAGCGCGTGCACTGTGTTTGCGGCAGCAGGGACTCAATCGCTTCAATCGGATCAATCGGTTGCATTAGATTGCTTGGTTCGATCCGCTTACTTGCGTCGGCGTCCCTGCTGGCGCGCGCCGCTGGATCAGTTGCTGTTGGCGGTGCCACGCGCGCCCAGATGTTTCAGGCAACGGTCGAGCCACTGCCAGGTCAACTTTTCCTGCAGCGAATTCTGTTTCAGGCGAGCGGCAAGTCCGTCGAAATCGACCCGGTCGAGCTCCTGATCCTGATTGAAGCAGGAGAACACGTGGCTCCGCTGGCCGGTTTCCGGGTCGGTGTGCGGCTGCAGGCATTGTGCGCAGATTTCCTTGAGCATGCACTGCATCGGCGAATTGATTGATCCGATCGCGAAGTGATGCTCGGACAGGTGCGGCGCGAGTAACCCATGACGGGCGGCGGCAACGGCTGCCATCATGCGGTCCGAACCGATCACGATCATCCGCTGGCAGTCGTTGAAGGCAATCGGTTGCCCGCCGAGTTCACCTTGGGCGTAGGTACGCATTGCCTGAACAATATTGCCGACGAAAGCCTTGTCGCCTGGCCGTCGCGGTTCAAAGCCGGGCGCTTCGTCGCAGCACCACACCACGGTATCGGACGCGGCTTCGATTTCGTCTACCTTGTAGCGATCGACCATGCGCTTGTAACCGGCGAAATACAGCACGCGCGAACCGGCTTTGCGCAATGCGTCACCGATCGAGAACAACACGGCGTTGCCGAGACCGCCGCCAACCAGAACCACCGTCTGATCAGAAACGATTTCAGTCGGAGTTCCGGTCGGTCCCATCAGCACCACCGGTTCGCCCGGTTTTAGCAGGGCGCACAAATCCGATGAGCCACCCATTTCGAGAACAATGGTCGACACCAGGCCACGCTCTCGGTCGACCCAGGCTCCGGTCATGGCAAGACCTTCCATTGCCAGACGAGTGCCGTCGATTTCGGGTGCCATTGTTTCGAAGTTTTGCAGCCGATAAAACTGCCCGGGTTGGAAGCGCCGCGCAGCCTGAGGTGCAAGCAGCACGACTTCCACGATGTTCGGGGTGAGCCTGATGACCTCGTGCACGCTGGCGCGCAGGGTCTGATTCAGCTGTGCAAAGAAACCTTCATCGTTTCCGTCGAAGGCCGGTTGTACCTGTTGCAGTACCTTGCTCACGATTGGGTAGCCTTGCTTGGCGCCACCCATGGCTTTGACGACGTTGCCGAAGAATGACGGATGCAGATCGCCAAAGAAGCTGATGAAGCGGCCATCGTCCTGTCTTTCCAGCAGCACCTGTGGATGTTCCGGTTTTGCGGTGCGCTCGGGATGAACCGCTGCGCCGGTTTCATCGACCGCCTGAAAGTAGCGGCCGTCGAGGTGAAAATGTGTCGCATCCTCGCGTGCGGCGACCGTGTTGGGCTGGGTCCCGGCCGCGACCAATATGCAGCGCGCCGGCAAGGTCAAAGCCGATTCGGTCACGTTGCCTTCTTCATCGTTGGTCTTGACTGTTACTGTTAGAGCACTGGCATGACCGAAATCGTCCACCTCTATCGATTTTGGTGTGAGCATTTCGACGAAGCGCACGCCTTCTTCCAGCGCTTTCTCGACTTCTTCGTGATTAAGGGTGTACGAAGGGCTGTCGATGAGACGCTTGCGGTAAGCGATAGTGACACCACCCCACGAGTTGATCAGCTCGGCGATGCGGGGCTGGCGATTTTCGCTCGCCGCGAGTTCCTGTTCCGTACGGATCGCGCGGGCATGTGAAAGAAACTCCTCTGCGATCAGACGCTCTTCACTATCCCAGTTCGCGCGCACGGCTTCCTCGCCGCGTTCTGTGACCAGCGTTTCGTAGCGAGACAGGAATTTTTCGACTTGCAATGGATAGTAAGCAGCCGACTCGGTCGCGGTGTCAATCGCCGTCAGCCCACCACCGATGACTACAACTGGCAGCCGCAGCTGCATGTTGGCAATTGAATCTGTCTTTGCGGCACCAGTCAGTTGCAGTGCCATCAGAAAATCGGAGGCGGTTCGAACGCCACGCGCGAGCGAGTTGGGAATATTCAGCACCGTCGGTTTGCCGGCCCCGGTCGCCATGACGATGTGGTCGAAGCCGGTGTCGAAGGCGCTTGCGGCATCCAGTGTTCCGCCGAACCGAACGCCGCCGAACAGCGCGAATTCGCTGCGCCGCTCGAGCAGCAAGCGCACGACCTTCAGGAAGTTTTTGTCCCAGCGAACGGTGATGCCATATTCGGCAACGCCGCCGAATCCAGCCATGACGCGCTCATCGAGTGGTTCGGTTAGCGACGCGATGTCGCGCACCGGTTCGAATGGCGCTCGCTCTCCATATGCGTCAACGCCCGACACGGTTGCTGGCAGCGGCTCGATCTTCAAGCCGTCAACGCCGACCACAGTATGGCCATCGTTGATCAGATGATGAGCAACGGTGAAACCAGCCGGTCCCATGCCGGCGATGAGTACACGCCTGCCGCTTTTCTCGCGCGGAAAAGGCCGTCTCAAATCGAGCGGATTCCAGCGCGTGAGCAAGGAGTAGATTTCGAAACCCCACGGCAGGCCGAGAACGTCCTTAAGCGTGCGCGTCTCAACCTGAGGAATGTTCACCGGATCCTGTTTTTGGTAGATGCACGACTTCATGCAGTCATTGCAGATGCGATGCCCGGTTGCGGCTACCATGGGGTTGTCAACGCAAATCATCGCCAGCGACCCGAGGACGATGCCTTCGGACTTGAGCTTCTGGAATTCGGATATGCGTTCCTCGAGCGGGCAGCCAGCGAGCTGGACGCCGAATACAGTGTCTTTGAATGCGCCTGCTTTGTCCTTCAGCCCGTGCGAGCAGGAATCCTTGCCTTGCTCGTGACACCAGATGCAGTAATTGGCCTGATCGAGGGCGCCGACAAGGTCGGTGCCGTGGTCAGTAAGCGCAAATCCACTGCGGCGGCGGAGATGGTCAAGTCGGTGTGTCGTCGCCCCCGCTTCCTCGGTTGTCGCGACCGGGACCAGTCTCTGAAAGTCGAGCTTGCGAGGCATATTGAACAAAAAGCCGCCGGCATGTCGCTTTCTGCCAGCCGCCGTGTGCACCGACCACGCGGCGTAACGCTTGGCGGTGTCCAGTACGGCGCTGTGGGCCTCGCTGTCGTCCAGCCATTGCTGCACATGGCGTGCAAACGCTGGCTCGGAGAAGGGCTCTTGCATGTACTCGACGAGCTGCGCTTCCAGTTCCGCTCCGTCAAAGGTCTCGGCCTCTGGCGCTTTGTAGGTGCTGGCCCCTTTTCGTTGAACGAACAGCCGCTTCAGTTTGTACATTGCCGCCGGCGCGTGGTGCGCTTGAGACAGCGCTTCGACTTCGTTTTCGATTGAAAAAAGATGTGACAGAAAATCATCGAGGTGCTCTGCGACGGCTATCAGCAGATGTGATTCGTCCTTGCGTGCAATCGCATCGGGCTGGTTGCGGGCCGAGCGCAGACGTTGCTCCAGATCCGGGTCGGTGTGGCGCAGAACTTCGAGGAAGCGAGCGTCCAGTCGTTTCAGTCCCTCGCGTTGGTAGAGTTGCTCGAAGCTGAGACCGAAAGCGAGGGTGAGGCGCGAGGCGGGCGTTGATGTTGTTGCGTTGACGAGCATGCTGCGGTGGTCGAGCGAAGAGGCGCGAATTATATCAGCGGTGTTCTCGCAGATAAGTATGCAGCGCATGCGCGCATTCGCTCACCAATCGCGGGCCACGATAGATCAGTCCGGTATAGAGTTGAATCAGTGAAGCGCCGGCGGAAACTTTCTCGACAGCATCGGCTGCATTCATGATGCCGCCCACCGCAATGATGGGCAGCTGTCCGGCCAGCGATTCGGACAGCCAGCTGACGATTGTTGTCGCTCTTTCACGCAGCGGTGCACCGCTGAGCCCACCAGTCTGATCGGCGTGTCGCAGGTTCTCGATGCCCTGACGGGCGACGGTGGTGTTGCTGGCAATGATGGCATCCATCTCGTGCCGGCATGCGCACTGTGCCGCGAAGTCGACGTCAGCCCGGTCGAGATCCGGTGCGATTTTCAGCGCGATAGGTACCCGCCGGCCATGCTTTTCGCTCAGTTGCTTGCGCTCCACCGCCAATCCGGTCAGCAAGTGGCTGAGTGCCGGGCCTTCTTGCAGACTGCGCAAATTCTGCGTGTTCGGTGACGAGATGTTGATGGTAACGTAGCTTGCGTAGTCATAGACTGCGCGAAGACAATAGCGGTAATCGTCTAGTGCGCGCTCGATTGGCGTGTCGAAATTCTTGCCGATGTTGATCCCCAAGATGCCTTTGTAGCGCGCTGCTCGTACATTTAGTACGAATTGTTCGACACCGCTGTTATTGAACCCCATGCGGTTAATCAGTGCTTGTGCCGCACCGATGCGAAACAGCCGTTTCGGCGGATTACCGGGCTGCGGGCGTGGTGTAACCGTGCCGACCTCGAGAAAGCCAAATCCGAGTTGTGACAGGGAATCGATGTGCTCGGCATTCTTGTCAAGACCTGCGGCAAGGCCAACGGGATTGGGAAAGGCTAACCCCATTACCGTTGTGGGTGTATTGATCGGGGAGCCGGCTATGCCCCGCGCAATTCCCAAGCGTGCTGCCATATCGAGGGTGGCCAGCGCCATATCGTGAGCGCGCTCCGGGTCCAGCGCGAACAACAGTGGTCGCGCTAGCGAATACAGCATGGTTGTTTGTCAGGCGTGACTTCGCTGCAGTTGGGTCGCGACGGGCATGTCACGCCTCTGGCGCCACCGCGTCGCGCGACAGTCTCTGCCAGCGGCCTTCGATCAGTCCCTCGATTGGTTGAAACAGGACCTTGTAGGCCATCTTCGGACTCTGTGCGATCCAGTAGCCGAGGTAGAGGTAGGGCAGTCCGAGTCGTTTGCACAGGTCCACTTGCCAGGTAACGTTGAATGTTCCGTAACTCGCACCGGCAATTTCCGGATCGAAAAAGGTGTAGACCGATGACAGTCCGTCATCGAGACGGTCGACGATGCTTACCATGCGCAGTCTCCCGCCTTCACGAAATTCAACCAGACTGGATCGTACGTTACTTTGCAGCAGGAAATGACGATATTGTTCTCTACTATCGTGATCCATGCCGCCACCGCTATGTCGGCGCGACTGATAGCGCAGGTACAAGGCGTAGTGCTCGGGATGGTATTTGAGTTCGAGCATGTGCGCCTCGAGATTACTGTGCTTCTTCACCGCGCGGCGTTGCGATCTGTTGGGAGTGAATTCACCGGCTGCAATACGAACCGGTACACACGCGCGGCAGCGATCACAGTAGGGACGGTAGGTGAATGCGCCGCTGCGGCGAAAACCGACCTTGACGAGATCGGCGTAGACCTGGCTGTCTATGGCGTGGCTCGGTGTGGCTACCTGCGAACGTGCCAACTTGTCGGGCAGGTAACTGCACGGATAAGGCGCTGTTGCATAAAACTGCAGAACCGAAAATGGCAGGTCATTCAACTGTGTCATGAATTCACTGAGACTCGAATGATGATTTCCTTTTGTCTTACCGGTTCATCAATGCATCGGTTTGATACAAACGGTCTGATACGAACGGTTCGATCAAAACAGCGCATGAACTAGACTCCGGCATCCACTGACAGCTTCCACGGCCCCGGAGCCGGCCCATAGTCTACCAAGTCAGCCAGCAACTGTGCGAACCGGGCGCGCGGTATCTCCCGCGCGCCGAACGTGGCGAGATGCTCCGTGCGCATCTGGCAGTCGATGAGTCCGAACTGCCATGCACCAAGCAGCCGGGTTAGAGTGATCAGGGCAATCTTCGACGCATCGGTCACGCGAGTGAACATCGATTCACCAAAGAAAGCGCGACCGATGGCCACTCCGTACAGGCCACCGGCGAGTTCGCCATCGATCCAGGTTTCGATCGAGTGTGCGTAACCGGCTCGATGTAGTTCCAGGTACGCATCGACCATCTGTTCGGTTATCCAGGTGCCATCAATGCCGTCGCGCGGTTGTCGGCAAGCTCTGATGACATGCAAAAACTCGCGATCGGCGGTGACTTCGAACTGTCCGCTGCGCAACGTCTTGCGCATCGAGCGAGACACGTGCAGCTCTTCGGGAAACAAGACCATGCGAGGATCCGGGCTCCACCAAAGAATCGGATCATCGTCGCCAAACCAGGGGAAAATGCCGAGCCGATAGGCTCGAAGCAGGGTACTTGTGGCAAGGTCACCGCCGGCGGCGAGCAAGCCGTTCGGTTCACTTAATGCCCGCGACAGCGGGGGAAACTCATCACCGGGACGTAGCCAGGGAATCACACCATCGTTCGCATTGCCACGGGCTGTCAGGCTCAGAAGAATGTGTCCGGATTCTTGCTGATGAGGCCGCATGCAATGCGTGGTCCGGCATTGCCGCTGGGCTGACTGACCAGATCGTCGGCCTGTGCATGCACGATGACGGAACGCCCAATGACGCTGTTGGTTCCGGCCTTGAGACTGATACCGGTGACTTCGAATTCGGTTTCAGCTTTGCCATCGATGTCAGCGCGAATATTGCCCAAATCACCAGCGTGGCGGAACTCGCTGTCCAGCCCGCCATGCCTGTCGCCGGTAGGATTGAAATGTCCACCCGCGCTGCTGGCGTCGGGTGCGCGGCAGTCGCCTTTTTCATGAATGTGCACGCCGTGCAAGCCGTTCGGATTCAAACCTTCGATGCGCAAGCGAACAACCATCTCGTCGCCGTCCTGTTCGAACTCAACGACTCCGCTTGCGGTGTTGCCTTCTGTCGGGGCCAACATGGCGATCGCTGTGCGCTCGCGTTGCAATGCCGAATTCACGCTCGAGCATGCTGCCAGCGCGGCACATAACCCGACCGCGACAAACCTCCTCCACATACTTGCCATATCCCCGTTTACCGATTCGTCCGCAGCAATTTTTTTCATGTATTCAGTCCCTTTTTAGCATTGCCGTGACAGCAGTGTCAACGCGAGCAGAACTACGCCCGGAGCGTCGAGAAAACTATCTGATGCCATTGTTAGCGCGGTAATGCGTTGCGTCATACGGCAACGGAGTTTTTGATGTTGCGAGCCCGCGGCCGGTCACAGAACTTCTCGTGGCGACTAACGCGCCACTGAACGGATGGGCTTACCCGGATCCGTCATGCGACGTAGTCAGGAATCGATTTAGGCCCGCTGTCATGGCGGGTTGCTCAGGGTAAGGCTGGCTAAGGCTAGCAGACAGGTTCGGCGGGCCACTGAGCCAGCCAATATGAGCCAATCGATGGTGAGCGATGTTTCTGGCACAATCCGCTGACCGTGCCAGAGACACCACATCAAGGGCTTGCGCCGTCGCCGTGGGTGACGCGCTGGATTCGATTGCTGCAGGCGGATTCACTGGTGCTGGATGTGGCCTGCGGCTTCGGCAGGCATACGCGATTGGCGGTGCAGCAAGGGCATCGGGTGGTCGCAGTCGACCGCAACGAAGAGGTGTTGGCCGGCCTGGAGTCACTGCCCGGTGTTCGTACTGTGCAGGCCGATATCGAGAACGGCGAATGGCCCGTCAAGGGGCAAAGGTTTGACGCCGTCATCGTCACCAACTATCTGCATCGCCCGTTGTTTCCGGCATTGCTCAAATCGGTCACAGAGGCCGGGTTGCTGATCTACGAGACGTTTGCCAAGGGAAATGAGCGCTTCGGGCGGCCGTCCAATCCTGACTATCTGCTCGAACCGGGTGAGCTCTGTAATGTTGTCCGTCCGTCGTTGAGGGTGCTGGGCTACGAGGATGTCTACGTTGACAGTCCCAAACCAGCGATGGTGCAACGGGTGTGCGCCTGCGGCCCGCGGTTTGTCTGGCCTGAAAACGATGGTTAAGCCTGTTGGTGAATCGGGTAGAATTCGCTTTGATTCAACTCAGGAGTGTTCCAGCCATGCTTACCGGAAGCATCGTCGCAATTGTTACCCCGATGCACGAGGATGGTAGCCTCGACCTGGAGCGACTTCACCAGTTGATAGACTGGCATGTCGCCGAAGGCACACAGGGTATCGTCGTCGTCGGTACCACCGGGGAGTCTCCAACTGTCGATTTCGAAGAGCACCGCCTGCTGATCAAGTCGACCGTCGAATGGGCTGCCGGAAGAGTGCCGGTCATTGCCGGCACGGGCGCGAATTCCACTGCAGAAGCAGTCGAACTTGCCAAGTTCGCAAAGGAAGCTGGTGCCGACATGAGCCTCTCTGTGGTGCCTTATTACAACAAGCCGACTCAGGAAGGCCTTTATCGCCACTTTCGGGCGATCGCCGAAGCGGCCGACATACCGCATATCCTCTATAACGTCCCGGGCCGCACGGTAGCCGACCTGCACAACGACACCACTCTGCGGTTGGCGCAGATTGGCAACATTGTCGGCATCAAGGACGCGACAGCAAACATGGAGCGTTGCGCAGATCTGTTGAAGCGCGCACCTCGCGACTTCGCGGTCTACAGTGGCGATGACGCCAGCTGCCTGGGGCTGATGATGCTGGGTGGCCACGGCGTCATATCGGTGACGGCCAACGTTGCGCCAGGTCCGATGCAGGAAATGTGTGCTGCTGTGTTTGCGGGGGACCTCGAACGGGCACGCGCCGTCAACAGTAAGCTGTTGGGCTTACATACGCATCTTTTTGTCGAGGCCAATCCGATACCTGTGAAGTGGGTGTTGCAGGCAATGAACAAGATCGGGCCGGGTATCCGCTTGCCGCTCACGCCGTTGTCGTCGTCGTTCCATGATTTGCTGCTCGGAGCCATGGAGCAGGCAGGCATTTCGGCGCAGAGTATCGCCGTTCATGAATAGCGGCGATTCATGAATAGCGGCGATTCACGAATAGCGGCGATTCACGAATAGCGCGAAGGTCGAGTGTTTCTGTATTAGCCGTCCAACAATCTGCAACGTATTGCTGCCGAGGTTGTCGAACTGACCGGTAGTGAATGTGTGTTGCTTTGCCAATGCCTGATTCATCGATGAAACTGAATATTCTGACCGCCAGCGCCTTGATCGCGCTGGTGGCTCTGACCGGCTGCGCTTCGGACCAGCGCAAGGTCGATTACAAATCCGCTAAAAGCCTGCCACCACTGGAAATTCCTCCTGATCTGACGACGCCGGAGAACAGCAGTCGCTATGTGGTTTACGAGCGCGATGGAGCGACCTACTCGGATTACACCCGCGCTCGCGCGGCGGTGAGCGGTGCTGCTGAGCGCCAGGTACTCCCCGCGCAGGAGCGCATGCGGGTCGAGGGTGAAGGCAACTTTCGATGGCTTGTCGTAGATGCCGAACCGGAAGCCGTTTGGCCGACGTTGCGTGAATTCTGGCAGGAAACAGGATTTCTGATCTCCCGGGAGTCGCCGGAAAGCGGTGTGATGGAAACCGACTGGGCGGAAAACCGCGCCATAGTGCCCAATTCGTGGTTCCGCAGGACGTTTGCTTTCATGGGTGCTGACAGGGCGTATTCCGCGTCTACCCGCGACAAATTCCATATGCGGGTCGAGCGTGGTGACGAACCGGGCACAAGCGAGATCTTTATCACCCACCACGGCGTGTACCAGAAGGTGACCCAGGACACCACCATAGCGCGCATTCAGTGGGAGGCGAGGCCACGCGATCCAAACCTTGAAGCCGAAATGCTCTATCTGCTGATGGCCAGACTCGGTGCTTCCGACACACAGATCCAGGAAGCCCAGAGCCAGCCGGCGCCGGCGCCGCGTGCCGAGTTGGCAAGCGGGCCAGACGATCTCGAGTATCTCGAGCTTCAGGACGAGTTTGACAGGGCATGGCGCCGCGTCGGTCTGGCGCTCGACTTCATCGGATTCACCGTCGAGGACCGCGACCGTTCGCAAGGCGTGTATTTCGTGCGCTACAACGACCCCGATGCCGACCCCGAGAAGAAGGGATTGGATAGGCTCGCCTTCTGGCGCGAGGCAGAGCGAACCGACCAGACGTTCCAGATTCAGGTAAGTAAGGGTGAGGATGCCGGCAGCGAAGTCCATGTCCTCGATGAAGGCGGTACGGTGCTGGCGAACTCCACCTCAAGCCGTATCCTGGCGCTGTTGCGCGACGAACTCCGATAGGAAATCCGGGCGAAGCGATGCCTGACGACTCTGCCAATGTCAGGGCTGCGTTTCGCTAGCCTCGGCAGTGGCAGCGGCGGTAACGCCATGCTGATCTGCGCTGGCGACACGACTGTCATGCTTGATTGTGGCTTCAGCGTTGCCGAGACGAAGCGCCGGCTGGCACGCGTTGGAGTATGTCCTGAGCAGCTCGACGCCATCGTTGTCACCCACGAGCACGATGACCATATCGGCGGTGTTGCGCGTTTTGCCAGGCGCCACGACGTGCCGGTGTGGATGTCTCACGGAACCTGGCGTGGCTTTGAGGCCATGTTCGACGACGTGCGTCTCAATTTGGTGGAGGGCTACACAGCTTTTTCGGTCGGCGGTTTGCAAGTCGAACCATTTCCTGTTCCGCACGACGCACGTGAACCGGCGCAGTTCGTTTTCGGGGACGGCTCAGTTCACCTCGGGGTACTCACCGATACCGGCGAGAGCACGCCTCACATTGAAACCATGCTGAGCAGGTGTGACGGCCTGGTCATCGAGTGCAACCATGACCTGGAAATGCTGGCGCGTTCCAACTATCCGCCCGCTTTGCGTGCGCGTATTTCCAGTCGCGTCGGTCACCTGGACAATACCGCCGCCGCGCAGTTGTTGTCGCGCGTTGCAGGCCCGGGGCTGCAACATGTGATTGCCGCACATCTGTCACAGCAGAACAATTGCGCTTCTCTTGCGCAGCGCGCACTTTCGCAAGCGCTCGGTTGCGATCCGCAGTGGATTGGTGTCGCGGATCAGGACAGCGGATTCGATTGGCGCGAGTTGCGCTAACGAAGTGAGCTGGCGCTCCAGGTAGTGAACGCGTCAATCAATCTTCTTCTCAGGTAATGACCGGTTCGGGTGATGGCTCTTGAACTGCAGCGAATGCTGCAGTCCGTGTGACTAGCTACAGACCGAGTGTGTTGACCGTCACCGACGGCGTCGACATTTCCCAGATTTCCTCGAATCGCTCAGTCAGCGTGGCTGCCTCGATCGGGTCGTTCTTGGCAAACAGGCCGCGCAGGTCTTCGAAGTGAAAGCGCCGTACTGAATGAGTTTCGTCGGCCACTACGAACGGGTCATAGACGCCCTTGGCTTGCTGCTGGGTTTCGTGGATTGTTACGGCATGGCTGAACGCACGTAGCAGCTGCTTCATTCGCGGGCAGAAGCGATCGATGGTGGCTGAGTCATGGACCACGATCCGCACCCGGTTGCGCCGGCTCGCGAGCAGAAAGTGACGAAAAGCGTCGTGGCGCGCCGAGGCGTTGTAGCTGGTTCCGAGCTCTTGCTCGAAGACGCGCAACTCGTGTTTGGCGAGCGCGATCACCTCATCGACATACTCGTCGTATTGCCGCTTGCTGGTGAAGTTGGTTTTCTCTGGTAAAGGTTCGTCGCTCAATTCGGGTCCCCGTTTCCAAGCCTGATATAGCCATTACCGTACCAGCCGTGAAGGGTTGGCAGAGCCCGACGGGCGCTGCGTGCCTGTTTCGCGGTAAGGCGGCGCCTGTTGGCGAGCAAGATAACGGCCTGTTCAATGGCTGGCTCCATAACCACCGCTTCGCCGTTGATAAATGCCTGTTTGCCAAGGTAAAGCAGCGGCAAGGCCGGATGCACTTCAATCCCCTCGGCTTGCGCACGGCGCGAAAACGCCCGGTAATCGAGGTCGGGCGGCCTGTCGAGCACGATATGTGGCTTTGGCTCGGAGAGGTAGCGGCCGAGAAACGTGGCTACATCGGTGCGACTCCAGCGGATGCGGGACATTGCGGCAGCGACCTGGTTGATCATGTCGTTGCCCAATCGCCCCGGATGGGGCGTGGGCTTCAGGCCAGGATCCCGATACTGACCGTCGATGTGGAGGTAGTCCTCCAGATGAGCCAGAAATTGTGTTTTGAGCTCCTCATAAGCCGGTGCGCGGAAACCTATCGAGTAGGTCACGCAGCTGTCCAGAGCAGTACCGTTGTGTGCAAACCGCGGCGGCAGGTAGAGCATGTCGCCACGCCTGAGAACACACACACCGTCGGGATGGAAGCGCTGCAATATCTTTAGTTCGCTATCGGGCACGAGATCGAGGTTGCTCTGGGTGCCGACTTCCCATCGTCGCCGCCCGCGGCCCTGCAACAGAAACACGTCGTAGGAATCAAAGTGAGGTCCGACGCCACCGCCCGGCGCGGCGTAACTGACCATGACGTCATCAAGCCGCGAATACGGCAAGAACGCGAAGCGATACAGAAGATCGCGTGCTTCGCGACAGACGTGGTTGACACCCTGGACAAGCAAAGTCCAGTTCTTCTCCGGCAGTTCGCGAAAAACCTTTGGAGAAAATGGCCCAAACAGGACTTGGTGCTTGCTATTGTCGGAGATGATAAGACGCGCTTCACATGCGTCGTTGCCAGAAAAAGCGATCAGCTTTCGCAGCGTCAGCGGATCCTGGAAGCCGGGAATTGCGCCGCGTATGAGCAATGGCCGTTTCTGCCAATGACGTTTGAGGAAAGCCGATGGCGTAAGGCCGCCCAGTAATGTGCGATCCATGTTGTTAGATTATAGTTTGAGTGACAGTGCGCCGGCTGGCGCAGGAAATGTCAGTTAGAATCAAAACAGAATTGCGTCGGAGTTGTTGCCATGCTCAAGGTAGGTCAAGCAGCACCTGTTTTCGAGATTCCTGATGCGGACATGAACATGGTCCGGCTGTCGGATTTCCGTGGCAACAATAACGTCGTTGTCTATTTCTACCCGAAGGACGATACGCCCGGGTGTACCACGGAAGCAATCGAGTTCAGCGACATGCAGGACGCGTTCGCCGGTGTTGATACCGTTGTGCTTGGTATCAGTCGCGACGACGTGCTGACCCACTCCGCCTTCCGCGACAAGCACGGGCTCAGCGTATCTTTGCTTGCTGATACTGATGGTGAGGTCTGTGAGGCATACGGGGTGATGATCGATCGGGAATTGGAAGGTGTCGGCATACGGCGCGTGCTGATACGCTCGACCTTCATCATCGACAAGGATGGTGTGTTGCGCGACGCTTTTTATGGGGTCAACCCGCGCGGACACGCCCGGGAAATACTCGACAAGGTTAAGGGGCTCTAAGTGCCATGCAGATTTCGCGAGATACGGTGGTATCGATCAATTACGAACTGTCGGATTCGTCGGGCAAGCTCATTGAGAAGACGTCTTCGCCGATAAGCTACCTTCACGGCGGCTATCGGGGAATTTTTCCGGTGGTCGAGAGTGCTCTCGACGGCAAGCAGGTGGGAGATGGCTGTGAAGTCTTGATGGAACCGGAGGACGCGTTCGGAGACTATGACGAGCAGCTGGTGCGTGTTGAGCCGCGTGAGCGTTTCCCGGAGAACGTGTCGGTCGGAATGCAGTTCGAAGGGGCGCCCGAAGGTTCGGAGCAGTACATCATTTATACCGTGACAGACATCGCCGATGATCGTGTCGTCGTCGACGGCAATCACCCATTGGCGGGCAAGTCACTGGTATTCAGTTGTAAAGTCACTGAAGTGCGTCAGGCAACCGGCGAGGAGTTGGCGCATGGTCATGTGCACGGGCCAGGCGGCCACCACCACTAACGCCCGTCGTTCGAAGCGGGTAGGCCAGAAGGAAGCGGACACGCGACACTGCAATCGGGCCGTGCAGTAGCTGATTTCGGCGCAGGCTGTTGAAAAGCGTCGCGAGCGGCCTTCAGCCGGGTGCGCACTCGTTTTGATAGAAGCAGTGCGCAGCAACCGGAGTGTACATAGGAAGTACATGAGGGCGAGAGCGGGATGTGGCGCGGCACCGCCGTGCCCGCTCGCAGCGCCCGGCGACTATGATCGCCGGGCCGGACCGCCAAAGGCGGACGAGCAACGGTTCAAATCAATACTGGCGCAAGCCCGGATCAAGGTCGCGCAGTAGTTTTTCAACAGCCTGCCAGATCGTTATCGTTTCGGGCCGGTCAGCCGATGAATCATCGGCTCATAGGCCGTCTCTCTCGAAAAGCGCCAGCTGGAAATCGCGATTGCCAGCAGTGTGAAGCTGATCAATACCGAGATGTCGGTCAAGCGGCTGAAATCGGCGGCCATTGTGGTTGAACCCAGCATGGCATGCTTGAGCAGGTCGACGCCATAGGTATAGGGATTGATGGTGGCGATCCACCTGAGGATTTCGGGAAGGTTCTGTACCGGATAGAGCGAGCCGCTGAGAAAGAAAACCGGAAAGATCACGAAATTCATGATGGCCGCAAAGTTGTCGAGCGTGCGCGTGAACGAAGCGGTCAGCATGCCGATACCGGCGCAGGCAAGCGAGGTAATGAGCAAAGCCAAGGCGAGGAGGGCGAAGTCTGTCTCAGCGCTGATAAATCCGAGCAGCGCTAACAGCACGATCAGCAGTAATGCCTGAAGTATTGCCGCCAGCGCTGCCGAGAGCACTTTGGCAATTACGATCCAGAAGTGTGGCAGCGGCGCGATGATCATCATGCGCATGACACCCGATTCTTTGTCATAGACTGTTGTCAGTGCCGCCAGCATGGCGCCGAACAGCATGGTCATGCCAATCACGCCGGGAATCAGGAATGACTGATATGGAATACCACGCGACTCGCCAATCACGGTGCCGAATCCGGTGCCAATGACGAGCAGCCAGATCAGCGGGCGCACCATCGCCGACACCAAACGCGTCTTCTGGCGCAGCATCCGCACCACCTCTCGCTCCAGCACGGCGTAAATCGGTCTGGCGATCATGCCCGGAGCTCCTTACCCGCCGAAATCCACATAAACACGTCGTTGAGGTTGGGACGGCGTACCCGCCACGCCGTCGCGAGTTCGGCGGTATCGGTCTGCAGTTGCGCGAGTTCAGACAGGTCTTCTTCACCGTGCCTGAAGAATGCGGTATCACCATCAATCAGACAGTCTCCGAGTTTTGGTGCCAACCGTGCCTTCAAAGTGTCGAGGTCATCGGCTTCGACTTCCAGAATGTGTCGACCAAGCTTGTCCACCAGCGCCGCCGGTTCGCCTTCGTCAACCAGCTTGCCTTTGCGAATAAAGCATACGCGATCACACGGAGACGCTTCCTCCAGATAATGCGTGGTGAGCAGGACGGTCATGCCGGTTCTGGCACGCAGCCGCTCGATGAAACGCCAGATTCGCCGACGGTTGGGCAAATCCAGACCGATGGTCGGCTCGTCAAGGAACAGAACACGTGGTTCGTGCAACACGCCGCGCACAATGTCCAGCGCGCGACGCATGCCGCCCGACAAGGTCACGACCGGTTTGTCACGCCGGTCGGTCATATCGAACAACTCCAGCAGTTCCGCTGAGCGCCGTTCGCTGACAGCTGCTGGCAGGTTATACAGCCACCCGGCAAAACGGAGGTTCTCTCGCACGGTCAGGGTCCGATCGAGCGCTGACTCCTGGAAAACCAGACCGATCTGACGTCGTGCCAGCACCGGGTGTTGTGAAACATCGATGTCGCCAATGCGAACGCGACCGGTGCTGGGCCGAACCAGGGTGGCCAGCATATGTATAGTCGTTGTCTTGCCGGAGCCGTTCGGGCCAAGCAAGCCGAAGAACTGGCCGGCAGGAATCTCCAGGTCGAGGCCGTCGACGGCGGTCAGCGCGCCGTAGCGCTTAACGAGGCCGGCCGCGGAAATCGCGGCCGGGGTAGTGGTCTGGTCGATCGCAGGCGCGATCATGTAACGGGCGTCGTGTCGTCCCGATGCGCCGCTTCCCGCTCAGCGAGCTTGCGCGAATTTTTGTCGTCACGGAACAGAATGATCGGCTTGATCTCCGCCGCCGGCGGCTGAGGCTGCTGTGCCAGCTCGACCTGTTCCGTAATGAGGTGGTGATGCGGTGATTTGTCGCACACCGGATCGGCGTTGGCTGCATCGCCGGTCAGCATATAGGCCTGACAGCGGCAACCGCCGAGATCATTCTCTTTTTCCGGACAGCTTCTGCACGGTTCTTTCATCCAGCTGTCACCGCGATAGGCAGCGAAGCCCGGCGACTCCTGCCAGATCCAGCGCACATCGTGATCGCGCACGTTTGGAAATTCGAGTCCCGGCAGCATCCTTGCCTCATGGCAGGGCAGTGCCAGTCCATCTGCCGCTACGTTCAGAAACACAACGCCCCAACCGTTCATGCACTTCTTGGGACGCGTCGAGTAGTAGTCCGGTACGACGAAGTAGATCTTCATCTTGTTACCAACGCGGTCCCTGAACCGATTGGTGACCTCCTCGGCGTGCTCCAGTTGCTTGCGGCTCGGCATCAGGTACTTGCGGTTTTCCATCGCCCACGCGTAGTACTGGCTGTTGGCAAGTTCAACGTGTTCCGCCCCCATCGCTTCGGCCATTTCCAGAATCTGCTGAATGTGGTCGATGTTGAGCCGGTGCAGCACGACGTTGAGCACCATCGGGTACTCATATTCCTTGATCAGCTTGGCAACTTTCGACTTCAGATCGAAAGTGCGCGTGCTCGACAGAAAATCGTTCAGTTCCTTCGTCGAGTCCTGAAAGGACAGCTGGATTTGGCCAAGCCCACCTTCCTTGAACGCTGAAATTCGCTTTTCGGTGAGACCAATGCCGGACGTGATGAGGTTGACGTAGTAGCCCATGTCGCTGGCTTCAGCGACCATGACTTCGACGTCGTCGCGCATCAGCGGTTCGCCGCCTGAAATACCGAGTTGCACCGCGCCAAGGTCACGTGCTTCGCGAAACGTCTTGAGCCACTCCTCGGTTGTCAACTCAGGGCCAAAGGTGGCGTAGTCGACAGGGTTATAGCAGAACACGCAGTGCAACGGGCACTTATACGTAATCTCTGCATTGACCCAAAGCGGGCCGGTCACTTTGTTACTGTCGGATCCAGCCTTTTGCATATGCGTGCTCCAGAAAATCGATTACGTCCTGACGCAAATCCACGCCGGGAAAGGTGGCCTCGAGGTCGGCAATGATCTGCGAGACCGTTTTGTTGCCATCAACGCGCTTCATTATCTCGCCCGCGCTGCCCTCCAGCTTTACAAGTCCTTCCGGATAGAGCAGCACGTAACTGTCTTGCGCCGGCTCAAACTGAAAACGAAACTGCGCCTCCAATGAGACCGCGGCATCTTCCGAAAGTTTGCTTCCGGATGACTCACTCATCAGCCATCCTCTCTATTGCGCCGGTACGCTGCTCACCGATGCCGTATGTCACCTGCATGGCATCGAGCATAGTCCACAGCACATCGAGTTTGAACTGCAGAATCCCCAATGCGCGTTCCTGCTCTTCGCGCGTGCGGAAATGATCGAGTGTGACGCGCAGTCCATGCTCGACGTCGCGACGCGCTTCAGACAGGCGCTTGCGGAAATAGGCATAGCCTTGCGGCTCAATCCATGGGTAGTGATCCGGCCAGGTGTCGAGGCGCTTCTGGTGAATGGTTGGCGCGAACAGTTCGGTTAGCGATGAACACACCGCTTCTTGCCAGGGCGCACGACGGGCGAAGTTGACGTAGGCATCGACGGCAAAGCGAACGCCCGGCAATACGTGTTCGAGCGAAATCACTTCGTCGCGCTTCAGACCCACCGCATCGGCCAGCGCCAGCCATGCTTCGATGCCGCCTTCTTCGCCTTCGTTACCGTCGTGGTCGATTATGCGCTGTATCCACAGACGACGATGGTCGCGATCGGGCATGTTGGCCATGATCGCGCTGTCCTTGATCGGGATCATAATCTGGTAATAGAAGCGATTGGCGACCCACCCGCGCACCTGCTCCGGCGTGCATCCGCCGCCGTTCATGGCAATGTGAAACGGGTGATAGATGTGATAGCGCTTGTCTTTGGCTCGCAGCTTCTGTTCGAATTCTTCCTTGCTCCAGGGAAGGTTTTCAGCGGCACCCATAACGGATCTCCTTGCGTCCTCGTGTTTCAGAGAGTGATGTCCATGCCGTCGTAAGAGACCTCGATTTTTTCGGCCTCGAGTTGACGACGCTCGTCTGAATCTTCCCTGAGAATCGGGTTGGTGTTGTTGATATGTATCAGGATCTTGCGGTCTGCCTTGAGAGGCCGCAGAACCTCCATCATCCCGCCCGGACCCGATTGCGGCAAATGCCCCATATCGAGCGACATTTTGTTGGCAATTCCGAGTGCCGCCATCTCGTCATTGGTCCAGCAGGTGCCGTCCACCAGCAGGCAGTCGGCCTCTTCGAGGAAGGGTTTTACGTGCGGCTCGATTTCGCCGAGACCCGGGGCATAAAACAGGTTCTTGCCGCTACGTGTGTCGATGACACGCATGCCGATGTTGTCACCCTCGTGCGGGTCGTGGCGATGCGGCGAATAGGGCGGTGCCTTGCTGCTCAGCGGCACTGCCGTGAATTCGAGGTCTTCGATACCGACCATTTCAAATGCATTGTTCGCTTGCGTCGGGATCTGGTGCCAGTTGACACCGCAATAATGCTCGAGAATTTTCAATAACGGATTGCCGGTCGTCAGATCCTCGTACGCCATGTCGGTGCAATAGAGCTCCAACGGCGTTTTGCCCTCGCGCAGCATCAGCAAGCCGGTGGTGTGATCGATTTGTGCGTCCATCAGGACGACTGAACGAACCGCGGTATCGCGAATAGCACGCGCCGGCTGCAGCTCGGGGAAACCTCGGAACTGGGTGAGAATATCCGGCGATGCGTTGAACAACACCCAGTTGGTGTTATCGCCCGATATGGCAATCGATGATTGGGTGCGCGCCTTCGCGTTGATCGTGCCCTTGCGTAATCCGTCGCAATTCGGGCAATTGCAGTTCCACTGCGGGAATCCTCCTCCGGCTCCCGAGCCTAGCACTCTGATTCGCATACTAAATTTTCATTCGTCTGTATTAAGTGTGTGATCCGAAAAAACGAAAGCCCCGAGGCGGGGCTTTCATTCTGTACTTCGCCGTGATTAGCGGTTGGCGATGTACATGGTGACTTCGAAACCGAAGCGCATTTCGGTGTACTCAGGCTTGGTCCACATGTGAATGACCTCCAAAAGAAGATTAGATTATGTTTGGTTAAACCATGGTCAGGGTAACGATGTTCTGTTGCCCGAACCGGAACTCGTTTGAAAAGCATTAGTCGGAAGAGGCTGACTAAACCTCAACCCACGAGATCCGGACCGTATTGTCAGCGTTCGGCATCCTGCGTGCCGCAGAAAAATCAGCAAAAACTTCTCATGATTTTCATGAGATTCGAAAGGAAACTTTACTCGACTCAACGGCTTGCATAGGCTTCGGACATGAGCACGATTGCCCTCGGCGAAAACAGCCCACAATTCGAGCCGATTGTCAGTTGGTACCGGGAACGGCCGACGCAAGTGGCATTCGTGGCGTCGCTTGTTCTGCACGCGCTGCTCATTGCGCTGATTCCGGGGTTTCGTTCGGTTCCGTTGGATACCCCGGCAGCATTAACGGTACAGATCGTTGCCGAGGAAATCCCCGCCGAGGAAATTCCCGCAGTGCAACCGGTCCCCGAGCCGCGACCGGTGGTGCGTGAGGCTGAGCCATTGCCGCAGCCTGCACCGCCTCCTGAACTCGTTGCGCCCGCGCCGCAACCACGTGTCATCGAACAGGCGCCAGTACAACCCAGGCCGGTGGTGGTCGAGCCGCAACCAGTCCCGGTGCTGCGCCAGCCAGAGGCTGCCAGCGTAGAACCGGTCGCACGCGCCGAGCTTGCCCCGACGATGCGGCGTGAAGTCCCACAAGTGCAGCCGATTATCACCAGGCGACCGGAACTGGCTCCGGCGCAACCGACCGTGCCGCTGATAGAGACGAGGCCAGTGACCGATGTAGAGGTGCCGGTTCAGCAAACGCCGGACATCTTCCGGCAAGTACGCAAGATCACCCGGGCGACTCCGCCGGTACAGGTGCAGCCACGCACCGATGTTCCGCCGCCAGTGGTGCAGGCACCACAAGTCGAACGGGTCGCGCCGAGTGCAGTTGAGGCGCCGGTCCTGGCAGCTCCGGGGGTGCGTACGCCGTCAGCACCAGCCGTGAAGGCTTCGCCATCGAGGCCAACCCAAGTGGCTCCGCCACCGGTGACGGCCCCGGTGCGCCCAACCAGCCCGACTGCGGCGCCAACGAGTCCGGCACCGGTCGCGCGGGTGGTGAAGGAATCGCCGTCGAGGCCGGTCCAGGCTGCAGCTCCGCAGTCGGTCGCGCCGGTGCAGCCAACGGCTCCGAAAGTGGCGCCAGCGCCAGCACCGGTCGTTGCCGCACCGATACCGCCGGCACCGGTACTGGAAGCCATTGCACCATCAGTACTCGAAGCCTACCGGCAGGCAATTTCGCAAGAAATCATGCGCCATATGCTCTATCCGCGAGTGGCAGTCATGCGCAAATGGCAAGGCAAGACAGTTGTCGAAATGCAGTTGGCTGCCGACGGATCGGTGACGCGGATGATCATTGTCGAGTCGAGTGGTAGAGAAGTGCTCGACGAAGCTGCACTCAAGATGGTCAAGAAATCACTGCCGCTTCCGAAACCACCGCCCGGCGTGCGGGCCGTCAAGGTTCCAGTCGTTTTCCGGCTGCAGGGCTGAGTTGCGAATCTAGTGTCAGAGACCAACACCGTTAACGGTGGCGGCGGCAATGGTTTGTATCCGCCGCTCGAGCCGTTCAGCGCGCAAAGTCTTTCTGTTTCGCCGGTTCATCGCCTGTACGTAGAGCAGAGCGGCATTGCCACCGGATTCCCAGTGCTGTTTCTGCACGGCGGTCCGGGCAGCCAGACCAGGCCGGAGCATCGCCGCTACTTTGATCCGAGCTTCTACCACGTGGTGCTGTTTGATCAGCGCGGCTGCGGCCGTTCCAATCCTTTTGGGTCGACCGAACAGAACACCACCTGGCATCTGGTCGAGGATATAGAGGCAATCCGCTACAAGCTGGGCGTGGACAAATGGTTGTTGTTCGGTGGCTCGTGGGGAAGCACGCTTGCACTCGCCTATGCCATGAGCCACCCTGGGCGCGTCGCCGGCATGATACTGCGAGGCGTCTTCCTGGCCAGCCGGCCCGAGCTCGAATGGTATATAAATGGACTGCGCAGCTTCATACCTACTGCATGGCAGCGGCTCACAGGTGGTATCGGCGAAGATGTCATTCAGCGCTACCAAGGCGAGGTGAATCATGCCGATCAGGCTGTGGCGCTGGGCGCGGCGCGCCGCTGGGTCGAATACGAAAACAGCGTCATGGCGATTGGCGGGCCCGCGGCACCGGAGGCGTCGGCGGCGCCAGGTTCGTCTGCGGCGCAGGGTTCCTCTACGGGACCGGGCGCGGGCGTAAATGAACGGGCGCTGCTTGCGCGCGCGCGCGTACAGCTACATTATCTGGCTGCTGAGTGCTTTCTTCGGGAGGGCGAGTTGATGCAGGCTGCGAGCGCAGTTACGGCACCGACTATCATCGTACAGGGGCGCACCGATATGGTATGCCCACCGGTAACGGCATACGAGTTGAGTGCGCGGTTGCCGGCGGCGCGACTGCGCATGATCGAGCAGGCCGGGCATGCGGCGCAAGGGCCGAGGTTGGCGCATGCATTGCGGATTGCCACGGACGATATGCGCAAGGAGGTGGCGAGGGCTTAGTGAGTCTGCGGTTCTGGATCAATTTGGTGATCACGGTGGTGGTGGCAGGTTTCGCCATCGTGACAGCCTATATTCTGGTCGGTGATCTGAAGAAATCGATCAATGAAGAGATCGAGGCCGGTACGCGCGTCACGGTGCAGTTACTCGAGACCGTTATCGCGAGTTCGCAGGAGGCGGCCGAGGGTGGTGACGAGATGGCCGCATTGGCGATGTTCCTGCGTGATGCCGGCCGGGTGCGTGCCAATGAAATCCGCCTCTACGATGCGTTGGACAATCTGATTTACGAGTCTCCACCATCGGTCTACAAGCAGGGCAGGTGGGCGCCGGAATGGTTCGCCTCATTGGTCAGGCCGCCGCTGCCCGATGTCCGGCTGGAACTACCCGGCGGTACCATCGTCGTCACCCCCGATTCCTCGCGCTCGATTCTGGATGCCTGGGACGAATTGAAGTGGCTGGGCGGACTGTTACTGGCGTTCTTCGTGTTGCTGAATCTGCTTGTTTTCTGGCTGCTCGGGCGCTTCATGCAACCATTGCAAAGCATTCTCGCTGGCCTCTCGCAAATGGAGCGGGGCCGCTTTGATGTGCGTCTGCCCGAGTACCGGCTACCTGAATTTGCCTCCATCAGTCACTCGTTCAATCGTATGGCGCAGGCGCTGGAAGACAGCATCTTCGAGAATCGCCGGCTCGCGTTGATAGCCCAGCAATCCAGCGATGCGATCATCATTCACGACCTGGAAGGCCGCGTGTCGTTCTGGAATTCGGCAGCCGAACGGATGTTCGGCTATTGGGCGAGTGAGATTCTTGGTAACTCTGCTATGAAGCTTGCCCCGCCCGAGAAGCAGGACGAGTTGCGCGATACGCTCGACAAAATTCGTCGCCGCGAGCGTGTCGAACATCTCGAGACCACGCGTCTCACCAGATCGGGTGAACTGGTTGACGTCGCCCTTTCCGCGGCGCCGCTGGTCGATCCCGTGTCCGATGAAGTGATTGGCGAGATTTGCGCCATGCGTGACATGACCGAACACAAACGCATGCAGCAAACCGAAGAGGCCCTCGAGCAGAATCGGCGACTGACCCAGCTGATCCAGTCGCGCCTCGAGGAGGAACGGCGCAATATCGCGCGCGAGCTCCATGATGAGCTTGGCCAGTGTGTCACTGCGATCAAGTCGATCGGCACTGCAATATCGAACCGTCAGGACGGCACATCGGAAGAAACGCGCAAAAATGCCGGCACCATCGTCTCCGTCGCGTCACACATCTACGACGTGGTGCATTCCATAATTCGGCAGTTGCGCCCCAGCGCGCTAGATCATCTTGGTTTGAGCGAGGCGCTGCGAGAAGTAGTGGCGGCGTTTCAATCACGTCATCCGGAAGTTGTCGCCGAGCTGGTGCTGGGTCCGGACATTGATGGTTCGGCAGAAGACATCAATATCACCGTCTATCGCATCGTTCAGGAATGCTTGACCAACGTGATTCGCCATTCGCAGGCGTCGCGGGTGATAATTGCAGTTTCACGAGATGACAACTCCAGCATGGGTGACGCGCTGCGAGTGCGCGTGCAAGACAACGGCAAAGGGCTGGATGTTCCGGATGCTTCGGCCAGCAGCCGCTTTGGGCTCATGGGAATGCGCGAAAGGGTGCAGGCCTTCGGTGGCAGTCTGGATATTGTATCCGGCGGGCCGGGAGAGGGTGTGATGGTCGAAGCCATGATTCCCGTGAAGCAGCCGCAAGCTGAGACTGCCGAACTGACCTGACGATGGCCGCAACAGATGGGCAACGCAATGAGTGATCACGGCATCGGCGTGATGCTCGTCGACGATCATGCGGTGGTGCGGATGGGGTTCCGGATGCTGCTAGAAGGCTCCGACGATATCAAAGTCCTCGGCGAGGCTGACAGCGGTGAGGAGGCCGTGCGCCAATTCGCTGAAATCAAACCCGACGTCATCGTCATGGATATTTCCATGCCGGGGATTGGTGGGCTTGAGGCGATCGACCGGATTCTTGCCAAGGTTCCTGATATGCGGATTCTTGCCCTGTCGGCGCACGAGGACGTCATGCATGCGCGGCGGGTGCTCAAGGCCGGGGCGGTTGGCTATCTCACCAAGCGCAGCGCGGCCGAAGAGTTGATGCACGCGATCAGGGTGGTGCACCAGGGCAAAACCTATCTGGAACCTGGTATCGCCCAGCAGATGGCCGTGGAACAGGTCTCGGGCCAGCGCAATCCGGTCGATACTTTGAGCGAAAAGGAGTTCAAGGTGTTTCTGGCGCTGGCCCGCGGTCAGTCAGTCCATGATATCGCTGACGTCATGTCGCTCAGCCCGCGCACGGTCGGTACCCATCTTTACAACATCAAGCAGAAGCTAGGCGCCTCCAACAGTGCTGAATTGGCCATTATTGCTATTCGGGCTGGCCTCATAGAACCTTGAAAAACAAGGTCTTTATTTTTTGGCCTTGGGTTGGAAGGGGTCTTCTAATGAAAATCATGAGTGGCTTTTACGCGTTTTTCGCTGTTGCCACGTCGACGAAGTCAGCAGAATGCAGCTGTCCGTTTCATAGACACCCCCGTTAATAATTTTTCGAGAGGAACAAGATCATGTGGACCAAGCCCGAGTACACCGAAATGCGTTTTGGCTTTGAAGTAACGATGTACATCGCCAACCGCTAATTTCAGGTTGAGTTCAGAAAAAAGGCTGCCCTCGGGCAGCCTTTTTTCATTGCAGCAAAGTTGACCGGCGATGATTGCGCCGAACAACCGGGTCAGCCAGTCACAACGTTATTTGTCCTGACAAGATCCGTCCACCTTTGCTGAACCGTGTCTGCCCGGGCAGCCAAACGTACCACACCTCGAATTGGGAAGGCATCAAGGGGGTGCGGGCATTCCGGTTTGGCTCGAATCTAAGATGTGAACGCGGTGGCTTCTAATGGAAATCATGAGTGGTTTTTACGCGTTTTGCGCTGTTGCTTTGCCGGCCGAATCGGCACAATGCCGTACTGGGTTTTGTAGACAGTTCCTTTAATAGCTCTTAGAGAGGATCGAGATCATGTGGACCAAGCCTGAGTACACCGAAATGCGTTTTGGCTTTGAAGTTACCATGTACATCGCCAACCGCTAATTCAGGTTGAGTTGGGATAAAGAGGCTGCCTAAGGGCGGCCTCTTTTCATTTCAGGATCTCGTTAATGAGAATTATCCGCGCTCAGTGACACCAGGTCGCGGGAGGAGATGCAAGAAGAAACAGCTGCGCTGAAGTAATTTCATGCAGGGGGAGCGGATGAACAAGAACAGGCGCTGCCGCCGCGCATCGGCAGCAAGCCTTACATCCTTGGGTGGTGGAGAGCCACAGGGCAGGAGTATCGCCGGTCGGGCGCTTAGCCTAGGGCTACTGCTGACCTACACGCACGCAGTTGCCTACGCCCAGGACGTCGATGTGATCGTGGCACCGGTAGTGGTGACGCCGACGCGCGTCGAGCAACCAAGTTTCGACTTGCCGGTTTCAATCGAAGCCTATGACCAGCAGGTTATTCAAACAGCGCAACCTCAGGTGAACGTATCCGAGACACTGATCAGGTCGCCCGGCGTCGTCGCCAACGAGCGGCAGAACTACGCCCAAGACCTTCAGATCTCCATCCGGGGTTTTGGTGCGCGCGCCACTTTTGGTGTGCGAGGAATCCGCTTGATCGCGGATGGCATTCCGCTGACCATGCCGGATGGCCAGGGGCAGACTGCCAACATCGATCTTGGCAGCGCCAAGCGTATCGAGGTTATGCGTGGACCGTTTTCATCGCTGTACGGTAACTCGTCCGGTGGCGTGATCAACGTGTTCACTGAAGACGGCCCCGAACAGACGACGGTCTCGGGTATCGGCTGGCTGGGTGACTTTGGCAGCAACCGGCTGGGGCTAAAACTGGGCGGACAGCAGGGCAGCCTCAATTACGTTCTCAGCGGTGCCCGGTTTGATACCGATGGCTACCGTGAGCACAGTGCGGCGACCCGGGATACCGTCAATACCAAGCTGTTCTGGGACACCAGTCAAAAAACGCGTGTAACGCTGGTAGCGAACTACCTCAACCAGCCCGAGACCCAGGATCCGCGTGGCCTGACCAAGGAACAGGTGGCGGAGGATCCGACTCAGGCTGGCGATGGAGCGGTCGAGTTCAACACGCGCAAGAGCGTTGAGCACGCGCAGACCGGCGCGGTGCTCGACCAGCAACTGACGGCACTGGATGCGATCCGTCTCATGGGTTACGGGGGCAAGCGCACCGTTGAGCAGTATCTCGGTTTTGGCGCTCCGGGTCGCGGCGTGATTGGGCTTGATCGCAATTTCTACGGTGTCGATTTGCGTTGG
This sequence comes from Betaproteobacteria bacterium, assembly GCA_020354125.1. Classification (GTDB taxonomy): domain Bacteria; phylum Pseudomonadota; class Gammaproteobacteria; order Burkholderiales; family Eutrophovitaceae; genus SG8-40. The sequence continues at coordinate 26,771 of CP070643.1, forward strand.
AATAGGCAAACCGAACTGGGCAATAACCCTTTTACGTTCACGCTCGGGATCAATTACGACAATATGGAGGAGCGGCGAAACAGCTGGACCAACGATGACGGCGACAAGGGTGCACTTGGTCGCGACGAGGACAATAGTGTTTATAACTTCGACCAGTTCCTGCAGCTGGAGTGGACGTTGTCGGAGCGCTGGATCTTCAGCGGCGGAGTGCGCAACAGCGAAGTGACGTTCAAGAGCGTCGACTACTTCATCACGGGTACTAATCCTGATGACAGCGGCGAAATCGAATTCAGTGAAGTGACGCCTGTGGCGGGCGTGGTCTTCAAGGTCAAGCCGACATTCAATCTCTATGCAAACGCCGGAAGGGGGTTCGAGACGCCGACATTTTCGGAACTGGCCTACAGCTCTACCGATGGGTCCGTTACCGGCTTGAATCGGGACCTCAAACCAGCGACCAGTGACAATTACGAGATCGGCGCAAAAGCCTTTATTGGCGCCAATACCCGCGTTAATGCCGCGGTGTTTTATATCGACACGAAGAATGAGATCGTTGTCTTCAGTAACTCCGGCGGACGCTCGGTCTATCAGAACATCGACAGTACCAGCCGCGAAGGATTCGAACTGGCTGTCGATAGCCGGTTCGGCGGTGGTTTCTCGGGCCTGCTCAGTTATTCCTATATCGATGCGACCTTCGATAACGAATTTGGCGCCTGTCTCGGCTTCTGCTCGACCGCTGCTGGCCCGAACGTCACGGTTCCTGCGGGCAACAAGATCCCGGGAATTCCGGAAAACATGGTTTATGGAGAGCTCGCCTGGGGCAGTGAGCCGACCGGGATGAGTACGGCGGTCGAAGCGCGCTGGGTCGACAAGATTTATACCAACGACATCAACGACGAATTTGCACACGCCTACACGGTGGTGAATTGGCGGATCAACTTTGAACAGGTGGCCCAAGGTTGGCGCTACGGCGCGTTCGCCCGCATTAACAATCTTTTTGACGAGCAATACGTCGGGTCGGTCATTGTTAACGACTCGGGGCGCCGCTACTACGAGCCCGCGCCGGGCCGGAATTTCATCGTTGGTGCGTCGGCAAGCTACGCGTTCTGATACGTTAGTGGTTCGGTCGCAAGAAGAAGGGGGCTTTGCCCCCTTTTTTCATTCGTTCTGGCGCGACTTGTCCGCTGGTTGTTGTGGCCAGCGCACGCCGGGGGGACTATAGGGGTTGTCAGCCGGCTGGGGGGCGCCTAACATTTGCCGCTGGCAAAAAACAGGAGTGACAACGGTGCAAGCAGCCGTACGTTATAACAATGTAGCCATCACCTTGCACTGGATTGTTGGAGTGCTCGTTCTAGTCCTCGCAGGACTGGGTTGGTACATGGTCGATATCCCCCGCGGCACAGAGGAGCGCTCTTACTTCTATAACCTTCACAAGTCGATCGGCCTGACCACTGGAATCATTGTGCTGATCCGATTCTGGTGGCGAACGAAGCATCCACCACCACCACTGCCAGCTTCGATGCCCGGCTGGCAAGGCACCGCCTCGAAGATTAGTCATGCACTGTTATATATGTGTCTGATCTTGATGCCGATCGCCGGCTTTACTGCGTCACAGTTCACCAAGTGGGGCGTTACCTACTTCGGATTGTTCAAGATCCCGCCGATGGCCTCGCCAAGCAAGGTCCTGTACGACTTTTTTCAGGGCGTGCACGTAAACACCTCTTATGTGCTGATGGTCGTCCTGATCGTGCACATTGCTGCCGCCGTTTATCATCTGTTGTTCGTGAAGGACGGGGTATTTCAGCGGATGCTGCCGGGGCGCTAGTGTAGCGCCGCTGGGGCATTGCGGCGTAGCGGCTTGTGTTGTTTTGGGTTGCGCGCCTGCGTAACCGTTGATGCTCTGAACACGTCCGTTAGCGAGTCGCCGTGCACCGGGCCCCGACCCAAACGTCGCTGCCGTGAGTATCTCGTATGCCCGCGACATTCCCGGCGTTTTGACCGGCATCACTATGACAGGAGCACTGTACAGATGAGTACGCCTGAGCAAACCATTGACGAGGGGCCGAAACTGATCGTGCGCAATGCGCAGCTCACGGACATTGCCTCGATTCGCACTTTGTGCAAGCAGGTCTATGCGGATACACCTCCCTATTCCGAAGCCCAACTCAGGGGGCATCTACTGAAGTTTCCGGATGGTCAGTTCGTCGCTGTTTACGAGGATCGCGTGGTTGGCTACTGCGCGACGTTTCGCATTTCCGAGAAGCTCGCCTTTGAGCCGCATGACTGGTGGCAGATTACTGGCGGTGGATTCGCTTCGCGACACGATTCCCACGGCGACTGGTTGTACGGAATGGAAGTCTTTGTTGATCCAAACATGCGCGGCCATCGCATCGGGCAGCGCTTGTACAACGAGCGCAAGGCCTTGTGTACCCGGCTCGGACTCAAGGGCATCGTGTTCGGAGGACGCTTGCCAGGTCTTGCGCGCCGCTGGAAGAAGGTTGGTTCGGCGCAGGCCTACGTAAATATGGTCAAGGAGAAGAAGATCATTGATCGCACCCTGACTTTTCAGTTGCGCAATGGCTTCGAGGTGCTTGGCGTGTTGCCCGGTTATTTGCCGCCGGATCGTGAGTCAATGGGTTACGCGTCGCACCTCATCTGGCGCAATCCGAAGTACCACAGATTGGAGGAGGGCGCGCGCCAGCAACGCGGTCGGATCTCCGAATCGGTTCGCGTGTCGCTGGTGCAGTATCAGCAACGGAGGTTGTCTTCTTTCAAGGAGTTCGGCCACCAGGTCGAGTATTTTGTCGACGTGGTCGCCGACTACAAGTCGGACTTTGTCGTGTTTCCGGAGTTGTTTACGCTGCAGCTGCTGTCGATCGAAAACCAGCAAATTCCCGCCTCCGAGGCGATCGAGACGCTGACCGGTTATACCGAACCACTGAAGGAGTTATTGTCCGACCTGGCCATGAAATACAACATCAACATCATTGGCGGATCGCATCCAACGCACGACGAAAACGGCAACGTTCTCAATATCTGCTACGTTTGTTTGCGTGACGGTTCGGTTCACGGTCAGGCAAAGATTCATCCGACGCCGAACGAGCGATACTGGTGGAACATCGAAGGTGGTGACAGTTCGCACACCATCATGACAGATTGTGGTCCGATCGGCGTAATGATTTGCTACGACATCGAGTTTCCCGAGTTGTCCCGCCACTTGGTCGATCAAGGAGCTCAGTTGCTGTTCGTGCCGTTTTGCACCGACGAGCGGCAAAGCTATATGCGCGTTCGCTACTGTGCGCAGGCGCGGGCGGTGGAGAACCAGTGCTTTGTCGCCATGGCGGGTAACGTGGGCAATCTGCCAAACGTCGACAACATGGATATCCAGTACGCGCAGAGCTGCATTTTGACGCCCTGTGACTTCCCGTTCGCGCGCGACGGGATTGCCGCTGACACCACGCCAAATGTGGAAATGGTGGCTTTCGCCGATTTGCGTATCGAGGACCTCAATACTGCCCGCCGTACCGGCACGGTGCAGAATCTGAAGGACCGCCGCTTTGACCTGTATTCGGTAAACTGGACACGGCATCATTTGTAAGGCCGATGACAACAGCGTGGAAATTCGTCGGCAGCGGTTGCCAACATCGGATCAGCCCGAATATTTTTCACATTAAATCAGAAAGTTGATGGATTTGGTGCGGCGCGGCGTAAATACTATTGACAATCATTCTCATTATGATCTAGCCTGTGATTGTTCTTTGAGCGTGGTGAGTTGGAGGTATGGCTCGTGTACATCTGTCTCTGCAATGGAGTCACAGAAAACCAGATTCGCGATGCGGTCTCTGAGGGCGCCGTGAGCTTGCACGATCTCCGGCACACGCTTGGCGTAGCCTCGTCTTGTGGCTGCTGCGCCAAGTTCGCTCAACAGGTAATCGAGGAAACCACCGCCACGGGTTTCGACCCCGCGGTTCAGGCTATCTAGCCGTCAGTCAGATTCCCCTTGGTTTGCGCCACTGGTGGTGCGCTCAGCGCCGCTCCCGCCTATAATGGCGTCGCATTTTTCCTTGGAGAGCATATGAAAGGCGACGCCAAAGTCATCCAGCATCTGAACACGGTCCTCAAGAACGAACTCACCGCCATTAACCAGTATTTCCTGCATTCGCGCATGTTTAACAACTGGGGCTTGGGAAAACTCGGTGAGTACGAGTACAAGGAATCGATCGATGAAATGAAGCATGCTGACAAGCTCATCGAACGGATCCTGTTCCTCGAAGGGGTGCCGAACTTGCAGGATCTGGGCAAACTGCTGATCGGCGAGAATCTCGAGGAATGCCTGAAATGTGACCTCAAGCTGGAAATGCTGGCGCATCCTGCGCTCAAGGAGGCCGTCGCCCATTGTGAGTCCACCGGTGATTACGTTTCCCGGGAATTGTTCGAAGACATTCTGGAAAGCGAAGAAGAGCACATCGATTACCTTGAAACACAGCTCGAGCTTATAGGGAAAGTCGGCATCCAGAATTACACCCAGTCGCAAATGGGTGACTGATCGTCACGCCCTTACGCCTGCGTCTATCTGGACCTTATCTGACGGGTCAAATTGTCCGGCGAGTATGCGCCAGTGAAAGTTGATTGCGAGAGCAGGGCAGCTTTTCGTGTTCGCCTGTGTGCTTTGGCAGCGTGCCTGGCGCTATTGTTGAGCGCCTGTGCAACGACGCCGCCCGAGCCGGAAATCCCGCCTGAAGTTGAGCCGCCCATTGTCGAAGAGCCAACCATTGCGCTGGTTCTTGGCGGTGGCGCGGCAAAAGGCTTTGCTCATGTCGGTGTAATCAAAGCGCTCGAAGCGCATGACATCGCGCCTGACATGGTGGTTGGCACCAGCGCCGGTAGCGTTGTCGCAGCCTTGTTTGCGGCGGGTTACAACGGCTTCGAACTGCAACGCATATCACTCTCGATGGATGAGACCACGGTGCGCGATTGGATACTGCCCAACCGTGGTTTCATTCGTGGCGACGCACTTCAAAACTTCATTAACGAAGCGGTGCAAAACCGCGACATACAGACGCTGAATCGCAAGCTGGCGGTTGTCGCAACCGATCTTCAGACCGGCGATCCGATGGTGTTCCAAAGCGGCAACACCGGCATGGCAGTGCGCGCATCGAGCAGTGTGCCGGGGATCTTCCGTCCAGTGAAGATTGGTACCCGCGAGTTTGTCGACGGCGGACTGGTGAGTCCGGTACCGGTCAAGGTGGCGCGAAATCTGGGCGCAGACATCGTGATTGCCGTGAACATATCCGAGGTGCCGCAACAATCGCAGGTTAAAGACACCGTCGATATCCTGCTGCAGACGTTTACCATCATGGGCCACGTGATTGCCAGTCAGGAACTCGCGGAGGCGGACGTCGTGATCACCCCTGACATTTCGGAACTGAAATCGACCAGCTTCGATTCGCGCAACTACGCCATCATTGAAGGTGAAAAAGCCGGCCTGACGGCGGTGCCGATGATCAAGCAGAAGATCGAAGATTTCTATGCGTCGCGAAGTGGCGCTGCTGCCGTCGCCGCCGAGCAAGAGGAGATTCAGTAGAAAGTTTGGCCCTGAGTTCGCCGCTTCTTCGACGAAGTTTCCGCAGGTCACCGCGTGCAAATTCAGATATCAAGTATCGCTTTGTGTTTGCGTGTACAGATGCACGTCGCGTTGTGGGAACGGGATTGAAATACCTTCGGCATCGAAGCGCATCTTGACCTCGCGCGTTATGGTCCAGTAAGTATCCCAGTAATCCTCAGTTCTTACCCATGGGCGCACAATAAAGTTTACCGATGAGTCGCCCAGTTCGTGGACATGGATAAGGGGTTCGGGATCTTCCAGAACCTTGTCATTGGAGGTGACGATTTCGCGTAACACTCGCTCGGCTTTCTCGATATCGTCGCCGTAGGAGATGCCGAAGGTCATGTCGACACGTCTGGTTGTCTGATTAGTCAGGTTCTTGATTACGTTCTGCCAGATCTGGTTGTTCGGCACGACCAGCGTCTGATTGTCGTATGTCATCACGGTCGTATTGACCAGGCTCATCTCACGTACCGTTCCAAAGGCGCCATTGACATCGACCACATCGCCTACGTCGAATGGGCGATAGATCAGAATCATCATTCCGGACGCGAAGTTCGACAACGAATCTTGCAGCGCGAAGCCGACGATGAAACCAGCGATGCCCAAGCCAGCCAGGAGTGGCCCAAGTGACACGCCCAACTGGGACAGGCCGATCAACAGCCCCAAGACCAGAACGATGCTGCGGGCCGTTGATACGATCATATCCTGAAGCAGTTGGCTCAGACGGACCCGCGTTGTACGCAATGCCCGCTGAGTGACAATCTGGGCCAGCCTTGCCAGTTTCCAGGCGATAGCCAGTATTGCCAGGAAAACCAGTATCTGAAAAACGATGCGTGCACCGTTGTCCGAAATCCAGTCCACGATGCCCTCAAAAAACTGGCCAGCAAGACCAGTGACCACGTTCCAGTTGAAGATCTCTGTTGTGAGTGCACCTGTTGCGGCGATCAACTGGGTCTCGATCCACGAAACATCTATACCCGTAGAGGCCATCTTCTTCGCCCGCTTGCGAAGAATGTCGGCAACCGCCAGCGTGTGTCGTTCTGTCACGGCAATTTTTGCCTTCAGTTCCTCGTTTTTCGGTAGCGTTGCCAGTTGCCGGCGTAATCGAGCAAGGTGATCCATGGTGACGTCGAGATAAGCCGACGCGCCTTCGGCACCGCGGATAATCTGTCGTCTGATGTCGGCCTCGACTGGCGCCGTATCGATTCCAAGCTCAGCAGCTAACTTGTTACTCTGAGACAGGGCTTCCAGGAGCTCGTCGTATTTTCTGGAAGCGATCTCGAGTTCGGCGAGCACTCCGGCTTGTTCGAGCGCTGTCTGGTCCAGTCGGGGTAATACGATGCCCGCTCGGTTATTGGCTAGTTCAGTGCCAATAAGGGAGGGAATAGACGCCATCGCTTCCACGATTTGCTCTTTGAGAACATCCAGGCCCGGATACTCTTCCTGATTGCTGAGAAACTTCTTCGTCGTCGCTTGAGACAGAGAAATCAGTTGATCGAGCGTTCGTGAGATTCGCGCGTCCAAGACCTCCTGCCGGATACCCTCCAGTTTTGAGCGCTGGGCGTTCAGACGTTGCAGTGTTTCCCGATACTTGGCAATTTGCGAAAGTGCTTCGGTCAGCTCCTGTTCGAGTTCTTTTTGGGGGCTGGATTCCTCAGCCACCGCCTCCTGCGATGATTCGCTTGGCTTGGGTGCGTCGGATTCCTGCGCACTCGTGAGTGCGGGATTTCCCGAAATGAGCAGGAAGAGAAAGAGATGTGAGAAACGCCTCAAATGATGGAATAGCAGCATTGTCTTCGGCACGCTTCCGGTGGATTGTTTTTCGGGGAAGACTGCAGACGGCGACATCAAACACGTCCACATCAACCTGCCGTCAATTATAAGCGGGCGTGGGACTTGTACGGAGGCGTCGCCCCGATCGTGCAACGGCGGAAGAGAGCGTTACAACGTCTACTACGGATCATCGGCAAGCCGAACACCTGATCGAAACCGGACGACCTCACCGGGGAGCTTCTTGTTCCCCGGCGTTGTTATATCTGAGCTATGAAATCCAGTAACGATTAAACTAGTCGTCGACGTTCTCTCCGTCGCTGCCTTGCGGCATCGATGATGCTGGCCGTCGTTGCAAGGGCGGTCGAGAGATTTATGGGGCGGACTTTGGCCGGGGAGTAATGCGATCTGCAGCTTTACTGTTTTGCGCGGCGTTGTTGTTCTCTTGTCAGATCGTGTCCCGCGCAGAGACTGATGAAGATGGGGACGATACCGCCGACGTCGACACGGAGACCACCGCTGACCGGGACGAGGCGGTCCGCGGACTATTGATCCGTGGCGACTTCCGGCCGATCCTCGACACGTTTCATGTTGACGAGCGTGATGGAAGTGAGGACAGTGAGACCATTCTCGGCGCGCGTCTTCGGGTTGGTGGCGATTTCGGCCTGACAGAGAAACTGCGGGTCGGCGCACGAGTCGCGGGTGTTGGCCTTACCGGCCCTGACGACTTCGATCCCGAGTTCGTGTTCCAGGTTGCCTCGCCCGCTCCCAACGGTCTCGAGAACGGTCAGTTCACCTTCGATGAGCTGTACGTTCACGCCTACAGGACCGACCAATTCTCGTTAGTTGCCGGCCGAATGCAGACCCGCTTCGTGCTGCGCAGCGGCGTCTGGGCCCGGTCGCTTGACAGGGTCGACAGCAATAACGTCAACGTCACCTGGACGGATGGTATCCAAGCCACCTATCGGGCGACCAATGGCTGGAATACGAGTTTTATATTGCAGCGAAATGCCAGCGATGGGTCGGGCGGCATCCGCTACGAACCACTGGATTTCGATGATTCGGCCGCCCGCAACACATACTTTGTCGGCGCTGAGAACATCGAGAGTTGGGGCCTGGTGGTACAGCGTGCATTTGACGTCTCGTATCTGCCATCGTCATTGCTGGAGGATGGGGACCCGGACGGACGACGAGCCGACTACTGGGCTGTGGTTGGCCGCCTCGCGCTTCGTTGGCCGCAGCGTCCGACGGGCACGCGACTACGCGGCGGAGCGGAGATTGGTTACGCGCCGAACACCCAGACTGCTGAAGGAGCGAACCTCGAGCGCGATGCCGACGGGCTTGCCTGGAACGTTGTGGTCAGTCTTATGGACTTCATTCCGACGCATAACATTGGTGTCAATTACGGACGCGTGGGGGCAGGTTGGTTGCTGTCACCACAGTTCCGTCCCAATGAAGAGCAGTTGGAGTTTCGTTACCAGTGGCGCAATCCGCGCTGGCCGCTGGTCGAGGCGCGGATTCGCTGGCGCGAGGATCTCGAGCAGCCAGTCGAAACTCAGCGCAAGCGCGACACCCTGGATGCCTTCCTGCGCCTGACCTGGGAATTCGGCAAGTCTGACCGCTAAAGCGCGCTGAGCGCGTCCTGCGCGTGCGGCGCTCGCTGGTGTGGCTGGCTCGGCTAATGGCGACCAGCCATCCTTCGCCGCATGTGGCTCAGGACCGCCAGTGCGCTTGACGCGCATGGCGTCCAACCGGATGTTCACCGGACATCAGGTTGTCAAACCCGAACGCGGGCTCTCATCCACACCACCTCCAAACAAAAAAGCCACCGCAAGGGTGACTTTTGTGTTTGGTGGAGGCGGCGGGAATCGAACCCGCGTCCGCAAGCCCTCTACAGAAGGCCCTACATGCTTAGTCTGGCCGTTTAATTTAACCGCACGACCGCCGACCGACGGGCTGACATGCAGCGAGCTACCTTGAATTTAATGCTGAGCGAAGTAACCCCGGACAGCACGATCTCACGTATATGGCTCCGCTGCTGGTTGCCCAGCCCGGCCCGTGAGAGAACCGGTGCGGAGTCTGGCCGGTATTAAGCGGCTAGAGCGTAACGTTCGTCGTTGGCGACTATACGTTGTCCAGCTGTTTAACAAGGTGACTGGACCTTGGCATGCACCTCACTGCTTCGCGACCCACGTCGAGACCAGGTCGCCCCCAATGATCTTGCCACAATAAATAGTGGCAAAAGCGTATTTTTCAATGACTTGTGCCTTATTTTATCAGACACGGGCGCCGCTTCCGAGTTCAGTTTCACGGCACCCCCGGCGAGGTGTGCGGGTCAACGATCAGGCCCGCAGACAGCCACAACCAGCGCTCCCGAGTCGGTCTGATCGGGGTGCTCACTCCGCCAGCATCTCGAACAGCTTGTCGTCGTTGAGCACCTCGGTCAATGCCTGGGAAACTGCCTGATTAACCAGCTTGTTACTGTGTCTCTCGTACGGAGGGCCAGCCGTTTCCTGATAACTGCGCACGTAATAGACCCGCTCATATTGCCGTCGTTCGTTGGATGCGGCTGCGGTCACTTCTGCCCTCAGTTCGGTCTCGAACGTCACCGGTGTCTTCACCGAGTTGAGCACCAGACTGTCAATCCTGACTTCGAGTGACCGGGTCATTGCCGGGCTCCAAGGCACGACGCTGAAGCCACGCTTTTCGATGCCGGTCGTCATGCGCTCTGTGATGAGCGGCACGAAGTCTTCGTCCAGTGTGACGTCGACCAGCTCCGTGTTGGGGTCACCAACCTTACCCAGTGACTTGGTCGGGCGGGCATCGGTTACCGAAAAGCCAATCAGTGTCTCTGACGTCATGGCTTCGCCCGAATATGTGACATCCGGGTCCAGGCGCAGGCTTTGCGGCTTGAGCGCGCAACCCAGTATCACAACTGTCACAACGGCGGCCAGCGCGCCTACACTTTTCATTGGATTCATTTGGTACCTCCTCCTGCGGATGGATCTTGCTGATTTCGAATGTCAGTCCGGATCGATTTGTGAGGTAAACAAACGGCCGGACGCGCCGGCCGTTGTCGGTGGTAACTGATCTAACAGGTTCAGCGCGTCAGCGCCTCGAACAACTTGTCGTCGTTCATCACCGCAGTCAACGCCTGAGACATTGCCTCGTTTATCAGCTTGTTAGTTTGGCCCTCGTACGGAGGCCCAGCCGTATCCTGGGAAGTTTGTACGTAATAGACTCGCTCGTAGACACCGGATTCGGTGGCCGCCACCGCTGTCACGTCCGCCCTGAGCTCTGTCCTGAAGGTCATTGGCATCTTGACGGAGTTCAGAGCCAGATTGTCGACCTTGATTGTGAGCGTCCGGCCCACCGTAGGATCGTCCGGATCGACCATGAAACCGCGTTGCTCGATGCCGGCGGTGAGACGCTCCGTTAGCAATGGTACAAAGTCCTCATTAAGTGTCACGTCCACCTTTGCCTGATGTGCGTCACCGATCTCGCCCAGTTTCTTGGTCGGACGGTCGTCCGCCACCGAGAACCCGATGAGGACCTCAGAAGGGGATACCTCCTTGGCGTATTCCACCTCCGGGTCCAGATGCACGTTCTGCGGCTTGAGTGCGCAGCCCTGTATGACTGCACCCAGAAAAATGACCAGCACGCTTACTTTTCTCATTGATTTCATTTGAGACTGCCTCCTAAATTCGGTTATTGCTGTTCCCGCGTTCGAATTTTAATCGGATTTTCGAGTACACAATATATAGTTGACTGCGACGTCATTTCCCAAAGAGTACTTCTTCATAATGGGGTTGTAGTTCATGCCAATCGTTGCCTGCGTGTCCAGTCCCGCATTGCGGCAATCACGCGCCAGCTCCGATGGGCGTATGAATTTGCTGTAATCGTGCGTTCCTTTGGGAAGCATTTTTAGCACATATTCCGCGCCGATGATGGCAAAAAGATATGCCTTGGGCGTGCGGCTGATGGTGGCAAATATGCACCAGCCTCCTGGCTTGACAAGCTGGGCGCATGCTTTAACGGTGCTTGCTGGATCTGGCACGTGCTCGAGCAATTCCATGCACGTTACGACGTCGTAATGGCCGGGCTGTTCTTCCGCCAATTCCTCCGCAGAAACATGGCGGTAGTCGACCGACAGGCGGCTTTCGAGCAGGTGCAGCTGGGCAACCTTGAGCCCTTTCTCGCCAAGGTCGATGCCGGTCACTTCGGCACCGCGCCGTGCCATGGCTTCCGAGAGAATGCCGCCGCCGCAGCCGACGTCGAGAACTCGCTTGCCGTCAAGACCGACCAGCGAATCAATGTACTCGAGCCGTAACGGATTGATATCGTGCAGCGGCTTGAACTCACTGTTGGGATCCCACCAGCGGTGTGCCAGCTCGCTGAATTTGTCCAGTTCGGTAGGGTCGACGTTAATCATTGGAAATGAGCCGCCTTCGTTGCGTTAAGTCTTGGTCCGATTAATCTGTAGCAGCAATTTGCCGTTGCCAGGAACGCGCCTTGGCGAGAAGTTGTTGCTGGTCGACATCGTTGATGTGTCCATTGGTGACAACCTCTTCGCCTTGTACCCAGACGTGAGTAACGTGTTCACGCCCGGCGGCATAAACAAGGTGGGAGGCCGGGTCGTACCATGGCGCAAGTTCCAATGCGTCGGCCAAATTGACCGCCGTCAGGTCGGCATACTTGTCTGGCTTGATGGAGCCAATGTGCTGATCCATGCCGAGTGCTTTCGCACCATCGAGGGTTGCCATGCGCAATGCAGCGTGTGCTGACATGGTCTCGGCGTTACCGCTTTCGGTTTTTGAGACCAGCGCTGCCAATCGGAGTTCGCCGAGGATATCGAGGCGGTTGTTGCTTGCCGCGCCATCGGTTCCGATGCCGATGTTCACGCCGGCTTCGAGTAGATCACCAACGCGTGCGAAGCCGCTCGCCAGCTTGAGGTTGGAGGCCGGGCAGTGGGCCACGGAGCAACCCTGTGCCGCCAGACGCGCAATCTCCATGTCATCGAGATGTACCGCATGCACGGCGATCAGTCGCGGACCAAGCAGCCCGAGCCGTTGCACCCTTTCCAGCGGCCGCACGCCGTATTGCTTCAAGTGATCGGTGATTTCGTTTTCTGTTTCGTGCAAATGAACGTGAATCGGCAGATCGAGCTGCTCCGCCAGCGTGACCACCTGTTCAAAACTCGCGTCTGATACCGTGTATGGCGCGTGTGGCGCCATGCAGAAGCTCATCAGTTCTTCGCCCTTGAGGCTGTCCCGCGCCGCAATACCTTTGCGCAGGTAATCCTGCGCATCACTGGCATACGGTGTCGGGAACTCGATCAAGACAATTCCCAGACATGCGCGCATGCCGGCATCGAGTGCGGCGCGTCCGGCTTGCTCGGGGAAGAAGTACATGTCATTGAAACAGGTGACGCCGCCCTTTAGCATCTCCGCGCATGCGAGCAGGGTGCCGTCGTAAATGAACTGCTCGGAGATATAGCGTCCTTCGGCGGGCCAGATGTGATTCGATAGCCAGTCCATCAGCGCCAGGTCATCGGCCAGGCCGCGAAACAGCGCCATGGCTGCGTGCGTGTGCAGGTTGATCAGGCCCGGGATCAGGACGTGGCCATCGAGTCGTTTCCTGGAACGTGGGCTGAAACGCTGCGCAGCGTCGTTGGTGGGCAGTACTTCAACGATGCGGCCGCCATCAATGGCAACGGCGTGGTTTTCGAGAACGACGTCGGCTGGTTCGACTGGCAAGAGCCAGTCGGCTTCGACGAGCAGATCAATTTCTGGTGTGCTTTGCATGGCTGGGAACCGAGAGGGTACAAAAAAAAGCCCTGCATGAGCAGGGCTTTAACAACAACCTATTGAATTTATTTCAGCGTATCAGGTAGTGACTCGCTTAGTTCATTACTTCCTGGACGACCTCGGCGCTGACCGAAACTTCGACCCGACGATCCGGCTGGAAGCACTCAATCAGAGCGTTACCACGCATCCCTTCGCATTCGTAGTCGGCCGTGACCGGCATCAACTCGCTGCGCCCGGAGGTGCTGATCTTGTCATCGGCAATGCCGAGTTTGACCAGGAATGCCTTGACGGCACTGGCGCGTCGCTCGGACAAGCCCTGGTTGTACTCAACCGTGCCGATGCGATCGGCGTGACCGACGACCCAGACAGTCTCGAAATCCGCACCGGTCAGTTCCGTAACGAAGCCCTCCAGCTTCCACTGTTCGTCCATTTGGACTTCCGAACGGTCGAACTCAAACAGTGGCTGGGCTTCGGCATTAACCGTGACCGACTCATAGGTGGTTACGTCACCGACGGACTCTTCCTGGTAGAGAGGTTCTTCGTCGAAGCTCAGTGTCTCCTCGGCGGCCGCAACCGGACCGAGTTCAGGCACTTCCTCTTCCATGACGTATTCCTCGGGCTCCGACACGCCGGTGCCCTCATCCGGAACATACTCTTCTGCGTAGCTCAGCGTTTCGGTCGACTGCTCGATCGCGCCAAGATCTTCAACTTCCGGCTCTTCGGTCATCTCGTAGGTGGTAACCGGGAATTCCATCACTTCTTGCGGAGCTTCAACCGCTGTCTCGGTCGGAGCGCTGACACCGGTACCGCTGTCGGCGAGAAACTCTTCTTCGTACTCGATGGTATCCGTTGTGTAATCGTAGTATTCCTCGGGTTCGCTCACTCCGGTATCGGTACCGAAGGTTTCTTCCTCGTAGGTCACCGTTTCTTCGGCGTAGTCGATCGGACCAAGGTCACCGACGTCCAGTTCAGCTTCTGTGTACTGGATCGGCTCAGGCTCGGGCGGTGGGGTATCCACGGTGGACGGAGGAATGTCGTAGAACTCCTCCTCTGTTCCCGAAGTGCCTTGCTCGGTCGTCGCTTGACACGCCGCCAGTGCCGTGCCGATCAGCAGCAGCAGCAAACGATTCGCTTTTCGTTGCATCCCAAAAGTCTCCGTTGAATTGATAGAGGGCATATAAAATCGCAAGGGTGTCATACAGAGCCGATTATCGCTTGACTACGGCGGCCGATACAACACGATCGCCACGCGAGTGTCGAACGATCTGACTGACACGCTCGTCGCGCATGACGCAGGAATTAAGCAAAAAATATACAGCCTCGTCTCGCTTACCGCTTACCCGGTGTGGTATCTTTACACTTTTTCGCTTTACCTCAGAAGGTTACCGTCGCTAGGCGGCCTCAAATTCGCCATCAACAAAGCGGTGTTTTGTCGCCGATCAACGACTAGCGGGGTGCGCCGTTCAGGCTAAATCGACAATATTCTTCCAATGGAGCAGTTCGCAAAAGAAACGCTGCCGATCAGCCTCGAAGAGGAGATGCGGCGCTCTTATCTCGATTACGCGATGAGCGTGATCGTTGGCCGGGCCTTACCTGACGTTCGGGACGGCCTGAAGCCGGTCCACCGCCGCATTTTGTTCTCCATGTATGAGGGCAATAACCTGTGGAACCGACCCTACGTTAAATGTGCCCGCGTAGTCGGCGATGTCATGGGTAAATTCCACCCGCACGGGGATACGGCAATCTATGACACGCTGGTGCGCATGGCGCAGGACTTCAGCTTGCGCTACATGCTGATCGACGGGCAGGGCAATTTCGGTTCGGTCGATGGCGACAATGCCGCGGCCATGCGCTACACCGAATGCCGGCTGGCGCGCATCGCCGGCGAGTTGCTTGCCGACATCGACAAGGAAACAGTCGATTTCGGCCCCAATTACGACGGCAAGGAGTTAGAGCCACTTGTTCTGCCGGCGAAAATTCCCAACCTGCTGGTCAACGGCTCTTCCGGGATTGCCGTCGGCATGGCAACCAACATCCCGCCGCACAATCTTGGCGAAGTGGTGGATGCCTGTCTGGCGATGCTCGACAACCCGGACATCACGGTCGACGAGCTGATCGAGATTGTGCCTGGGCCCGATTTCCCGACTAGCGGGATCATCTATGGCACGGCAGGTATACGCGAAGCCTATCGCACCGGTCGCGGCCGCGTGGTAATCCGCGCACGCACACATTTCGAGGAGCTGGACAAGGGCGGTCGCCAAGCTATCGTGATTGACGAACTTCCCTACCAGGTGAACAAGTCGGCGCTATTGATGCGCATTGGTGAACTGGTTCGCGAAAAGCGTCTCGAGGGGATTTCGGAGATTCGTGACGAATCGGACAAGTCTGGCATGCGCGTGGTGTTCGAACTCAAGCGCGGCGAAATACCCGAGGTCATCCTCAATAATCTGTACAAGGATACCCAGCTCCAGGACACCTTCGGTATGAATATGGTGGCGCTGGTTGATGGTCAGCCGCGTCTGCTCAGTCTGCACCAGATCATTGACGAGTTCATTCGCCACCGGCGCGAGGTGGTCACACGGCGTTCAGTATTTGAACTGCGCAAAGCGCGCGAGCGCGGCCACGTCCTTGAAGGTCTGGCGGTTGCACTGTCTAACGTCGACGAGATCATCGCCCTGATCAAGGCCGCACCCGCCCCGGCAGATGCAAAGCAGCAGTTAATGTCGCGCACCTGGCGCTCGACATTGGTCGAGGAAATGCTGGCACGCTCGGGTGGTTTGCAGAGCAAGCCCGATGGCCTTTCGCCCGAGTACGGGTTGCATGACGATGGCTATCACTTCTCCGATGTGCAGGCGCAACGCATCCTCGAAATGCAGTTGCAGCGTCTCACGGGCCTGGAGCAGCGCAAGATCGAGGACGAGTACCGGCAAGTAATGGACACCATTGCCGATCTGCTCGACATCCTGGCTTCGCCCGAGCGTATTCGCGGAATCATCGCCGAAGAACTCACCAAGACCCGCTCGGAGTTTGCTGACGCGCGCCGCAGCGAGATTGAGGTCAATGCGCAGGAGATTTCAATCGAGGACCTGATCACGCCGGAAGACGTGGTGGTGACCCTGTCACACACCGGCTACGTCAAGGCGCAGCCATTGGTCGACTATCGTGCCCAGAGACGCGGCGGCCGCGGCAGGCAAGCGGCGCGAACCAAGGAAGACGATTTCATCGACAGTTTGTTTGTCGCGCACACGCATGACCACATCCTGTGTTTCTCGGATCGCGGGCGCCTTTATTGGCTCAAGGTTTACGAGGTTCCCCAGGGCGGAAGAGCGAGCCGGGGCAAGCCGATCGTCAACCTGGTGCAGCTTGCCGAAGGCGAAAAGATCACCGCGATACTGCCGGTCAAAGAGTTCGACGACAATCACTTCGTGTTCATGGCCACCGCAAATGGCACGGTCAAGAAAACGCCTTTGTCGCACTTCTCGCGTCCGCGCCAGATGGGCATCATCGCGGTCGATCTGGATGAAGGTGACTACCTGGTCGGCGTGGCCCTTACCAACGGCCATCTCGACATCATGTTGTTCTCCGATGCCGGCAAAGCGGTGCGTTTCTCCGAGCAGGATGTCAGGCCGATGGGCCGCACGGCGCGTGGCGTACGCGGCATGCGGCTCGGTCCCGACCATCAACTGATATCGCTGGTCGCGGTGGAGGATGAACAGCTGGCAGTGCTGACGGCAACAGAAAATGGATTTGGCAAACGAACGCCGGTGACCGACTTCACGCGTCACGGGCGTGGCACGCAGGGCATGATCGCGATTCAGACCACCGCGCGTAATGGCCGCGTGGTCGCCGCCAGACTCGTCGCCACGGATGATGAAATCATGCTCATCACTACGGGTGGCGTGCTGATTCGCACTCACGTACATGAGATTCGCGAAATGGGCAGGGCAACGCAAGGCGTGCGACTGATCAATCTCGGGGAGGACGAACGTCTTGCCGGGCTCGAGAAAATTGTAGAAAAAGATGACGAGGCAAATGGCGTAGTCGGCGACAATGGCAATTCCTGACGCATCCCTCAGGTGCGTCGGGACACAAAACACGGGTTGACGGCGCTGCGGCGCACATTTCCGCTACACAATAACCAACAGAAGGCGGCATCGCCGTCGAGAGTTCATTGCAGTCAGTAGTTCCAGGCCGGAGGTCGGAACTAAACGGACTTAAATTGAGTGAACTTCATTGATCGGACGGCGGGTGCAAAACACAAAAACTGAAGAAGGAAACAGGTGAGCAGGGTATTTAATTTCAGCGCGGGGCCGGCGGCCTTACCCGAGGAAGTACTGGAACAAGCACGTGACGAGATGCTTGACTGGCATGGTGCTGGTATGTCGGTCATGGAGATGAGCCATCGCGGCAAGGAATTCATCTCGATAGCCGAGGCGGCCGAGGCGGATCTTCGTGAATTGCTGGGCGTAACGGACAATTACAAGGTTCTTTTCCTGCAGGGAGGGGCCACCTCGCAGTTTTCAATGGTGCCGCAGAACCTTCTCGCAGACAAACAATCGGCCGACTACGTATACACCGGGCAGTGGTCCAAGAAAGCGATTGCAGAGGCGAAGAAGTTCTGCCGAGTGAATATCGCCGCCTCTTCAGAGGACAGGAATTTCACTTATATACCGCGATTCGGGACGTGGCGTCGCGATCCGGCCTCGGCCTACGTGCATATCACCAGCAACGAAACCATAGGTGGCGTCGAATACCATTGGGTGCCTGACGTCGGCGACGTGCCTCTGGTGGCGGACATGTCTTCGCACTTGTTGTCGCGTCCGGTTGACGTATCGCGATACGGTCTGATTTATGCCGGGGCGCAGAAAAACATCGGTCCAGCCGGTCTGACAATCGTCATTATCAAGGAAGACCTGATCGGGACAGCAGCGGCGGAGATCGCTACCATGGCAGATTACAAGACGCACGCCGAGAGCGGCTCGATGTACAACACACCGCCGACATATGCAATATATGTGGCTGGCCTGGTACTGCAGTGGCTCAAACGTCTCGGCGGGCTGGCCGCGATGGAGAAGACCAACATCGCCAAATCGCAACTGCTATACGAGTATCTCGATTCAACCCAATTTTATGACTGTCCGGTGTCACCTGAGGACCGCTCGCGGATGAATGTGCCGTTTCGCATCAAGGAGGACAGTCTCGATGCACAGTTCCTGGCAGAAGCGAAAAATCATGGGCTGGTACAGTTAAAAGGACATCGATCAGTCGGCGGAATGCGAGCTTCGATCTACAATGCCATGCCGATCGAAGGTGTTCGGACATTGGTGGAATTCATGCGGGAGTTTGAGCGCAATCATGGCTGAGGGTGGCGTACACAGCGAAACCGTACACAACGAAACCGTACAGAACAAAACGATGCACAGAAAGATGCGCATACTGACGCTCAACAACATTTCCAGTCTCGGGCTTCAGCGTTTTCCTGCGGATCGGTACAAGACCGAAACCGAAGCGAGCGGACCGGATGCCATCCTGGTCCGCTCTCACAATATGCATGACCTCGAGATCCCGGACACGGTCAAGGCAATTGGCCGCGCCGGAGCGGGTACCAACAACATCCCGGTCGCGCAAATGAGTCAGCGCGGCATTCCCGTATTCAACACACCGGGCGCGAACGCCAACGCGGTAAAGGAACTGGTGATAGCGGCGATGCTCATCGCAGCGCGCAATCTCACCGGCGCAGTGCGCTTCGTCGAAACGGTCGAGGGTAATGATGAAGAAATCAATCGCATCGTTGAAGGGGCGAAGAAGAACTTCGCTGGGGTCGAGCTGCCCAATCGCACACTCGGTGTGATCGGTCTCGGCAAGATCGGCAGTCTGGTGGCCGATGCGGCCATCAAACTTGGAATGAACGTATGGGGTTACGACCCCAACATCACTGTTGACGCCGCCTGGAGTCTGCCGGCACAAGTGCACAAAGCGCATACGATCGAAGAACTGGTGCGTCGCTGCCAATTCCTCACCGTACACGTGCCCCTGCTCGATTCCACCCGCGACCTGATTGACGCAAGGCGGCTGGCGATGATGGACCCTGGCGGCGTTGTGTTGAATTTCGCGCGCGACGGTGTGGTCAGCAACGACGCGGTGCTGGAATTCCTCGGCAATGGCCGGCTGAAATACTACGTATGCGACTTTCCGAGTGCCAAACTTGCCAAGGCGGAGCGCGTTATCGCGCTGCCGCACCTTGGCGCGTCAACCAGGGAAGCCGAGGACAATTGCGCGGTGATGGTGGTCGACCAGATCCGCGACTATCTCGAACACGGCAATATCCGTCACTCAGTAAATTTTCCGGAAGTGTTGATGGCGCGCGAATCGCCGTATCGGTTGGGTATCGCCAATTCGAACGTGCCCAACATGGTGAGCCAGATCTCGGCGGCGGTTGCCGAAGCGGGTCTGAACATTCACAACATGATCAACAAATCACGAGAGGATATCGCCTACACGCTGGTCGATGTCGATAGTCCGGTGCCGGCACAAGTGGTCGACGCGATCCATGAGATTGCCGGTGTCCTGACGCTACGCTATCTGCCGCTGCAAGGCGAATGAGCATGTCATCGGACCCGCTAAAGGCCCTGCGTACCCAAATCGACGAGGTCGACGAAGAACTACTGCGGCTGTTCAACGAGCGTGCGAAGCTTGCGCAGTCAGTTGGCGAGGTCAAAGGCAGTGACGTGGTATATCGTCCCGAGCGCGAAGCACAGGTACTACTGCGTCTGAGCCAGATCAACCCTGGCCCGTTGCCGGCCAAGGCGGTTGTACACTTGTTTACCGAATTGATTTCGGCTTGCCGCGCACAGGAGGAGATGCTGTCGGTGGCTTGCCTTGGACCGCGCGGAACCTTCAGTGAAGAAGCATTGAGCAAACATTTTGGCGCGCAGGTGCCACGGGTGATGTGCCCATCCATCGACGAAGTGTTCCGAACCGTTGAAGCGGGTGCAGTGGGCTACGGCGTCGTCCCGGTCGAGAATTCAACCGAAGGCGGGGTAGGGCGAAGCATGGATCTGTTACTGGTAACGCCGTTGACCGTGTGCGGCGAGGTATCACTGCCGGTACACCAGAATCTGCTCAGCAAGGCCGACTCACAGGAGAATTTGCGCCGAATCTATTCGCACGTGCAGAGCCTCGCGCAGTGCAATTCGTGGTTGTCGCAGCACCTGCCTGACGTTGAGCGGGTGCCGGTGGCCAGCAATGCTGAAGCCGCACGGCGCGCTGCTGAAGATGCTGATGCGGCGGCGATCGCGGGCGCAGCAGCGGCCGCGCACTATGGTTTGTCGGTTCTGGCAAGCAGCATCGAAGACGATCCCAATAACACGACGCGCTTCCTTGTAATCGGCTCGCAGGAAGTCGCAGCTTCTGGAAGGGACAAGACGTCGTTCGTGATGGCATCGCAGAACCGGCCGGGGGCAATTTTCGATCTTCTCGAGCCACTTGCCAGGCATCAGGTCAGCATGACCAGGTTGGAATCGCGGCCATCGCGTACCGGCTTGTGGGAATACGTGTTCTTCGTCGACATCGAGGGCCATCAGAACGACGCGACTGTCAGCGCTGCGCTTGCGGAAATCCGCGAGCGTGCCGGCTTCCTGAAAATCCTCGGCTCCTATCCGGTAGCCGTTTCGTGAGCGCCGCGACGCTGAACGAAGCCATTTCTGAATAGGGCGATGTCAAAGCGAAGCGATGTCTGAAGGAAACACATACGAAGTGCGGGTACCGGCGCTACCTTATGTCCGGTCGATTGCGCCTTACCAGCCAGGCAAGCCGATCTCGGAAGTGGCGCGGGAACTCGGGCTGGCCGAAGCCGATATCGTCAAGCTCGCCTCCAACGAGAATCCACTCGGTGCCAGTCCGCACGCCATGCAGGCGGCGCAAGCCGAGCTCACCGAAGTTGCACGCTATCCGGATGGCAGCGGCTTCCTGCTAAGGAACGCACTAGCCGATTACCACAATGTCAGCCCGGAAATGCTGGTGCTTGGTAACGGATCGAATGATGTGCTGGAACTGGCGTCGATTGCGTTTCTTGGACCTGGACTGTCAGCCGTGTATGCGCAGCACTGCTTCGTTGTGAATCAGCTCGCGACCAAAGCGCGAGGTGCCGAAGGAATTGAAGTGCCGGCAAACGACTTCGGGCACGATCTGCAAGCGATGCGCAAAGCAGTGCGTGACGATACGCGCATCATTTTCGTGTCGAATCCGAACAATCCGACTGGAACCTTTGTAACACCGGCCGAGGTGCGCGATTTCCTGCAACAGGTGCCGGCCAACGTCTTGGTCGTGTTGGACGAAGCCTACTATGAGTATCTGGCGCCGGGACAACAGTCAGGCAGCATTGCATGGATTTCAGAGTTTCCGAATCTGCTGGTAACGCGCACCTTCTCCAAGGCACACGGACTGGCCGGTCTGCGCGTCGGTTACGGCGTTGCGCACCCGAGCGTGGCAGATCTGATGAATCGGATTCGCCAACCGTTCAACGTCAGTAACGTGGCGCAGGCGGCGGCGCTCGCCGCACTCGGCGATGCCGAATTCATCGAGCGCAGCGTCGAGCTCAATCGTGTCGGAATGAAGCAACTGACTGACGGATTTGCTTCTCTTGGACTCGAATGGATTGAGTCGTCCGGCAATTTTGTTACGCTTCGTGTCGGTGACGCGGGCCGGGTCTTCAAGCAATTGCTCGAGCGCGGCGTGATCGTTCGACCGGTTGCGGGTTACGGTTTGCCGGAACACTTGCGTGTGTCGATCGGTCTCGAATCCGAAAACAGCCGGCTGTTGGAGACGCTTGGCGCGGTATTGAAGGCGTCCTGAGCGGCACCGGGGAAGGGTAACAGGCCTTGCAGGACTTCCATATCGGCAAGCTGGTTGTGGTTGGTGTCGGCCTGATCGGCGGCTCGGTGGCTGCGGCGCTGAAACGCGAGCGGCTGGTCGATCGCGTCGTCGGCGTGGGCCGCAGTCGCGCCAACATGCAGCAGGCATTATCTGCTGGCGTGATTGACGAACAAGCGCAAGACCTCACTAGCGCAGCCCGCGGCGCTGAATTGGTGCTGGTTGCAGTACCGGTCAGACAGACTGCCAGTGTGTTGCAGCAATTGCGCCAAGCCGTGGCCGATGGTGTCATCGTCACCGACGCCGGAAGCACCAAGCGCGACTTTGTGCACATGGCGCGGGACATATTTGGATCATCTGTGAAGCATGTCGTGCCAGGCCATCCGATCGCCGGAGCAGAACGCAGCGGTGTTGCGGCTGCAACCGCCGATTTGTATACCGGCAAGCGCGTGGTTCTCACTCCCTTGCCGGATAACGAGAATAAATTCGTGGAACGTGTTGCATCGATGTGGCGCGCTTGTGGTGCCAACGTCATTCAGATGAGTCCGGAGCATCACGACGCGGTCTTCTCGGCGGTCAGTCATCTGCCACACGTGCTTTCCTATGCACTGGTCGAATTGATTGCCTCGCGCGACAATGCCGAAGAACTGTTTTCGTTTGCGGCCGGCGGCTTCCGCGACTTCACGCGCATCGCCGGCAGCTCTCCTGAAATGTGGCGCGACATCTGCGACGCCAATGCCGATCAACTGCTGCGCGACATTGACGCTTTCCAGCAAGCACTTTCGCTGTTGGCCGGCTACATCCGTTCCGGAGATATGGACAAGGTCGAAGCGGTGTTTGCAGCGGCGGCACGGGCGCGCAATGCCTGGGTCAACAGTCTGAAATGAGATCGCAGCTAATATGAGTGCGGCGACTATGAGTGCGGCGAACATGAAACAGCGGCGTGATCATATCGAACTCATCGCACCTTTTGGAGCAGCGGGCTCGGTCACGTTGCCGGGGTCGAAGAGTATTTCGAATCGGGTGCTGTTGCTCGCCGCGCTTGCCGAAGGCAAGACTGAGATTGCCCATCTGCTCGCATCAGACGATACGCGCTACATGCTCGACGCGCTGAAGACACTCGGCGTGGAAATTGACGAACAGACGTCGCTGTGTACCGTCACTGGGACTGCCGGCAGCTTTGCCACGCGCCAAGCCGATCTGTTTCTCGGCAATGCCGGCACCGCAATCCGGCCCCTGACCGCCGTATTGGCCGTGGCGTCCGGCAATTACCACCTGTCCGGCGTGGCGCGCATGCATGAAAGACCCATCGGTGATTTAGTCGAGGCACTGTGTGCCGTGGGCGCAACCATCCGCTATGCAGAAAAAGAGGGCTATCCGCCGCTGCAAATTGGTCCGGGGGAGATCGACCTGTCGTCCCCGGTGCATGTGCGAGGAGATGTGTCGAGCCAGTTTCTGACCGCGCTCCTGCTGGCCTTGCCGCTCACGCAACAGGACGCCGTCATTCGTGTCGACGGCGAGTTGGTATCGCGACCATACGTGGAGATTACTTTGAACCTGATGGCACGCTTCGGGGTGAACGTGGCTCGCGACGGATGGCGCGAGTTCCGTCTGGCGAAGGGCAGCCGCTACCGGTCACCGGGGCGCATCAGGGTGGAAGGTGATGCTTCGGGTGCTTCCTATTTCCTCGCCGCCGGTGCGCTCGGCGGCGGCCCGGTGCGCGTCAACGGTGTCGGGCGCGACAGTATTCAGGGTGACGTCAGGTTTTCAGACGCGCTTGTTGAACTCGGTGCCCAAATCGACATCGGTGAAGAGTGGATCGAGGCGCAGGCCCCGGAGCATGGACAACTCAAAGCGTTTGATCTGGATCTGAATCACATTCCGGACGCTGCCATGACGCTGGCGGTGGTGGCGCTGTTCTGCAATGGCACCAGCAAGTTGAGAAATATTGCCAATTGGAGGGTGAAGGAAACAGATCGTCTCGCCGCCATGGCGAGCGAGCTGCGCAAATTGGGTGCTTTGGTGAAAGAAGGCGAAGATTTCCTCGAAATCAAGCCACCTGACGCCATCAGCGGTGGCGCCAGCATCGATACTTACGACGATCATCGTATCGCCATGTGTTTCTCGCTGGCAGCACTGTCTGGAGTGTCGGTTCGTATCAACGACCCCGACTGTGTCGCCAAGACGTACCCGGATTACTTCGAACATTTTGCGCGACTGATCGAAGCACCAGTCATCGCCATTGACGGTCCATCCGGATCGGGCAAGGGCACCGTCGCCAAACGAGTGGCCGAAGTCCTCGGTTTTCATTACCTCGACAGCGGTGCACTGTATCGACTTGTGGCCCTGCATGCCCAGCGCACCAAAGTAGCTGTCGACGACACCAGCTCTGTGGCGACGCTGGCTCGTGATCTGCCGGTCGAATTCCGCGACTCCGAAATCTATCTCGACGGCGAACGGGTAACCGATGCCATTCGCGCTGAGTCGGTGTCAGAGGCAGCCAGTCGCGCAGCCCAAATTCCTGAGGTTCGTGAGGCGCTTATGAAGCGTCAACGGCATTTTCGCCGGGCTCCCGGGCTGGTTGCCGAGGGACGTGATATGGCGAGCGTTGTTTTCCCCGAGGCAGCGCTCAAGGTCTATCTCACGGCAAGCGCTGAAGCGCGTGCCGATAGACGCTATAAGCAGTTGATAGAAAAAGGGTTAGATGCTAATCTAGCGACCCTTTTGCGAGACATTCGGCAACGTGATGCGCGCGACAGCGGGCGCAGCGTTGCGCCTCTCCAGAAGAGTGCGGATGCGCAAGTGCTTGAAACAACGGATCTTTCAATCGACGAAGGCGTCGACCAGGTGATTCGCTGGTTCAGCAAAGCGTGATCCGGGGCCCCACTCCCTACAGACCCGGACTTCAAGCACGCGGCCTAAATGACACGGCCAAGGGCAGATTTTCGGTTCGTCAGGGTGGGTTGAACAACCAGCCCCGTCCTTGTTTGACGGGTTATTACATTGAAACTTAACACTTTATGACAACTGCAACCGAAGCCCCCTCAACCACTACAGAGAGTTTTGCCGCGCTGTTTGAAGAAAGCCTGTCACGCCAGGAAATGCGCGCGGGGGAGGTGATTACTGCTGAAGTCGTTCGCATCGACCAGAATTTTGTCGTCGTGAACGCCGGACTGAAGTCCGAAAGCTATATTGCAATAGACGAATTCAAGAACGACCGTGGCGAGCTCGAAGTCAGCCCGGGCGACTATGTCGCGGTCGCCATCGAGGCGCTCGAGGACGGCTATGGCGAAACCCGCCTGTCGCGTGAGAAAGCCAAGCGTCTTGCCGCCTGGCAAGACCTCGAGAAAGCAATGGAGGAAAGCCGCCTTGTTGAGGGCCTGGTCAGTGGCAAGGTCAAGGGTGGATTGACGGTCATGATCAATGGCATTCGTGCCTTCTTGCCCGGCTCACTGGTAGATATTCGTCCGGTCAAGGACACTAATCCGTTCGAAGGCAAGCAACTCGAATTCAAAGTCATCAAGCTCGATCGCAAGCGTAACAACGTCGTTGTGTCGCGGCGCGCAGTACTCGAAGAAAGTCAGGGAGAGGAGCGGCAGAAACTGCTCGAAACTCTCAAGGAAGGTGCCGTCGTCAAAGGCATCGTCAAGAACATCACCGACTATGGCGCGTTTGTCGACCTGGGCGGCATAGACGGATTGCTGCACATCACTGATCTCGCCTGGCGGCGCGTCAAGCACCCGACCGAGGTCGTCAACGTTGGCGACGAAGTCGAAGCCAAGGTGCTGAAGTTCGACCAGGAGAAAAACCGCGTATCGCTTGGCCTGAAGCAGCTGGGAGAGGACCCGTGGGTTGGCCTGTCGCGTCGCTATCCGCCGGGAACACGCCTGTTTGGCAAGATTTCGAATCTGACTGATTACGGCGCGTTTGTCGAGATCGAATCGGGGATTGAAGGCTTGGTGCATGTCTCTGAGATGGACTGGACCAACAAGAATGTGCATCCGGCGAAAGTGGTGCAGGTCGGTGACGAAGTCGAAGTGATGATTCTCGAAATCGACGAAGATCGCCGCCGCATCTCACTTGGCATGAAACAGTGCAAGCCCAATCCTTGGGAAGAGTTTTCGCAGAATGCCAAGAAGGGCGACAAGGTCCGCGGCCAAATCAAGTCGATCACCGATTTCGGAATCTTCATTGGCCTTGCCGGTGGTATCGACGGTCTGGTGCACCTGTCCGACTTGTCCTGGTCTGAACAGGGCGAGGAGGCAGTACGCAAGTACAAGAAGGGCGACGAAGTTGAGGCCGTCGTGCTGTCGATCGACGTTGAGCGCGAGCGAATTTCACTGGGTATAAAGCAGCTCGAAGGCGATCCGTTCTCCAACTATGTATCCACCCACGACAAAGGATCAGTAGTCGAGGGTGTGGTCACGGCGATTGATCCGAAAGGGGCAGTGGTCACGCTGGATGGGAACGTCGAGGCGTATTTGCGTGCCTCGGAGGTTTCGCGTGACCGGGTCGAAGATATTCGCAGCCACCTCAAGGAAGGTGACGAGGTATCTGCGATGATTATTAATATTGACCGGAAGAATAGAAACATCAATCTTTCTATCAAGGCCAAGGATGCCGCCGAAGAGGCAGAGGCTGTTCAGAAGCACAGTTCCGATAGCCAGAAAGCTGGCGCCGGAACCACCAATCTTGGGGCGCTGTTGAAAGCCAAACTGGGGAAGTGACAAAGCGCGTTCAATAACGACAAAGAACAGGACATGCCATGACCAAGTCGGAACTTATCGCCAGGCTTGCGGCACATTTTCCGCAACTAGTTGCCAGCGACGCGGAGCTCGCTGTGAAGATGATTCTTGACGCGATGACCAGGAGCCTTTCCTCCGGTCAGCGCATCGAGATTCGCGGCTTTGGCAGTTTTGGCCTCAATTACCGGCCACCGCGGATCGGCCGCAATCCGAAGTCAGGTGAAAAGGTTCAGGTGCCGGCCAAGTATGTGCCTCACTTCAAGGCCGGTAAGGAGCTGCGAGAGCGGGTCGACGTCAAGAAACAGTGAAAAACCCGCTCCTGCATTGATGCAAGGACAAGGCGAGTGAAAAAAAAGCGGCATCAGCGAAAGATTGTGCCGCTTTTTTTGTGCCGTTAACGTAACCGGATGCTGGGTCAGGATCGCGAGATAACGGCTTCGAGATAACTGATTGCGAGATATCTAGGTGAAGTATCTGATTTGGTTTTTGCGCGTGCTGTTGTTCCTCGTGCTGTTGGGTTTTGCGATCAAGAACACCGACCCGGTCGCGGTCAGGTTCTATCTCGGTGGTGAATGGGAAGCGCCGCTCGTATTCGTGTTGTTGGTGGCCTTTGTAGTTGGCGCTGCGGCGGGCATAGCGGCCAGTCTCGGCGTGGTCTTTCGTAAACGCAGGGAAATGGCCGGCCTGCGTAAAGAGCTTCGGGCGCGCAGCACTGAGCAGCCGCGGTGAGGCCCGTCAGAGATTGAAGACGCTGTATGGAATTTGAACTTTGGTGGCTGCTGGGTTTCCCGCTGTTCTTCGTTCTCGGTTGGATGGCGGCACGTATCGACATCAAGCAGCTGCTGTCTGAATCGCGCGCCTTGCCTCTGTCGTACTTCAAGGGGCTGAATTTTCTCCTCAATGAACAGCCGGACAAAGCGATTGAGGCGTTGATCGAGGTTGTCAAGGTCGAGCCCCAGACGGTTGAGCTGCATTTCGCGTTGGGCAACCTGTTTCGCCGCAGAGGTGAAGTCGAACGTGCTATCAGGATGCATCAGAACCTGCTAGATCGCCCCGATTTACGCGGCGAGGAACGGCTGCATGCGCTTTACGAATTGGCTCAGGATTACCTAAAGGCCGGCCTGCTGGATCGCGCCGAGGAGTTCTTTGCCAAGCTCGAAGGTACCGAATATGAGCAGAAAGGCTTGAAATTCCTGCTCGAGATTTACGAACAGGAAAAAGACTGGAAAAAAGCCATCAATGCGTCGCGGCGCATGGACGAGGTCACAGGTAAATCGAGCGAGAAAGATATAGCGAACTACTTCTGCGAGCTGGCTGCCAGCGAAGCAACAACATCTAGCTCGCAGGCGGCGAAACCCTATCTGGAGCGCGCACTCGAAGTCAATCGGAAGTGCGTTCGGGCGAACATCATGCTCGGCGAATTGGCAATGTCCGACGGCGATGCGGAACAGGCAATTAGTTACTGGAAGCGCGTTGAACAACAGGATCCGGCGTATCTTTCCTTGGTCGCCGAAAAAATTCTTGATGCTTACCGCAGTCTCGGGCAATCGGACGAGGGTGTTCGATTGATTCGAGAATACCTGTCGCGCTACCCGTCACTTGACTTGCTCAATGCTTCATTTGAGGGTGAACTCGAATTGCAGGGCGCGCAATCTGCCAGCCGCTTGGTGCGCGAGGAGTTGATGCGCAACCCGACCCTGTTGGGATTGGACAAACTGCTCGAGGTGCAGTTGATTGACGCGCCGCCAGAGCGTCGCAACGATCTGGAGCTGATCAAGAGCCTGATCCACCAGCACACACGCAGCCTGGCGCTTTTCCGCTGCGACGCCTGCGGATTCAAGGCACGCCAGTTCTACTGGCATTGCCCGGCGTGCAATGGCTGGGAGACCTATCCGCCGCGCCGTTCCGAAGAGCAGGAGGCCGCTGCCTGATGGACTCGCGGATCATCGTCGCACTCGATTTTCCGGATGCCGAGTCGGCCCAGGCCTGTGCAAAGCTATTGTCACCCCAGTCGTGCAAACTGAAGGTTGGCAAGGAATTGTTTACCGCCGAGGGTCCCGCCTTTGTCGAAACATTGGTGCGGCGCGGATTCGACGTTTTTCTCGATCTCAAATTCCACGATATTCCTAATACAGTTTCGCGCGCCTGCAGTGCCGCCGCCAATCTTGGTGTCTGGATGTTGAACGTGCATGCGCTCGGTGGTGCGGCAATGATGCAAGCCGCGCGTGATGCCCTCGGACAGGGTGATGACCGCGCCTTATTGGTTGCCGTAACTGTTCTCACCTCATTGTCAGATTCTGATTTGCAGCAAATCGGCATTCAGGAAAGTGCTGCGCAGGCTGCGCTTCGCCTTGCTGCGCTCGCGCAGGTGAGCGGTGCGGACGGAGTGGTGTGTTCGGCGCATGAAGCGACATCAATTCGCGACCGGTTCGGCGATGCGTTCTTGCGCGTCACGCCGGGCATTCGCCTGACAGACGATAGCGCCGATGAGAATAAACCCGATGAGAATAAACCCGATGACCAGAAGCGCATCATGACGCCATCGCGGGCCGTGCAAAACGGCGCCAGTTATCTCGTTGTTGGACGGCCGGTCACCCGGGCGAGTGATCCGCCTGCCGTTCTGCGGCGTATCGAGCAGGAATTGACCGAAACAGGAGACATACATTGAACATCACAGTGATCGGTAGCGGCTATGTTGGCCTGGTGTCAGGTGCGTGCTTCGCAGACCATGGAAATGATGTCGTCTGTGTTGATCTTGACGCTGACAAGATCAACACGCTCAACAGTGGTGGAATACCGATCTATGAGCCTGGCCTTGAACAACTGGTGACGCGCAACCGCGACTCCGGAAGGCTGCGCTTCACGACGGATGTCGAGATGTCGGTCGAACACGGATCGGTACAGTTTATTGCCGTCGGCACGCCTTCTGACGAGGACGGATCGGCTGATGTACGTTACGTTCTCGATGCCGCACGCAACATCGCCAGGCATATGGACGATTACAAAGTAATCGTCGATAAATCCACCGTACCGGTAGGTACCGCGGAGCGCGTCGAAGCTGTCATGCAAGAAGAGTTGCAGCGCCGAGGCGAACAGATTGGTTTCAGCGTGGTTTCCAATCCGGAATTTCTGAAAGAGGGCGCCGCCGTGGAGGATTTCATGCGCCCTGACCGGATCGTTGTCGGAAGTGCAGACGAAAAAGCGATTGCCATCATGCGGCAACTGTATGCGCCGGTTAACCGCGTTCACGATCGCATGATCGTGATGGATACGCGCTCGGCGGAGCTGACCAAGTATGCGGCGAATGCAATGCTCGCCACGCGCATCTCCTTCATGAACGAGCTTGCCAATTTGTCAGAGAAGCTTGGCGCCGACATCGAGAAGGTTCGTCACGGTATCGGATCCGATCCGCGTATCGGCTACCACTTCCTGTATGCCGGCTGCGGCTACGGCGGGTCGTGCTTCCCGAAGGACATCAAGGCGCTGCAGCACAGTGCCGGTGAATACGGCATGCAGCTTTCCATCGTCGACGCGGTAGAGAAAGTCAACCGTACCCAGAAGCAGCGCATACTCGACAAGGTGCGCACACGGTTTGGCGAACATCTTGACGGCAAGCGGTTTGCAATATGGGGCCTGGCGTTCAAGCCGAATACCGATGACATGCGTGAGGCGCCGAGCAGAGTCGTCATTAACGGTTTGCTGGCGCGCGGCGCAAGCGTTTGCGCCTTTGATCCGGCTGCAATTGACGAAGCAAAGCACGTGCTGGCGGGTGAGAAAGGCATCAGTTATGCGGCCTCGCCAGTCGATGCTCTCGATAACGCCGACGCACTGATTATTGTCACGGAGTGGAAGGAATTTCGCAGTCCGGATTTCGATGCGCTCAAGTCGCGCCTCAAACAGCCGGTGGTGATCGACGGGCGCAATCTTTACGATCCTGGTGTCATGAATGATTCTGGCATCGAGTACCTTTCGATTGGTCGGCCATGACGCCTCAGCCGGTCAGAGAAGCTGTGAAAAATGCGCGCGTGCTGGTGGTCGGCGACATCATGCTCGACCGTTACTGGTTTGGCGATGTCGAGCGTATATCGCCCGAAGCTCCGGTGCCGGTGGTCAGGGTCTCGAGGACCGAGGAGCGGCTAGGCGGTGCCGCTAACGTCGCCTGGAATATGGCGGCGATCGGCTCGCATCCGGTGCTGTTGTCGGTGGTCGGTGATGACGAGGCGGCCGGGAGTCTCGAGCAGCATCTGGCTGAACATCGCATTGTCTCGCAGCTCTATCGGGATCCAGCGCTGTCGACCACCATCAAGCTGCGGGTGATCGGTCGCCAGCAGCAACTCATCCGTGTCGATTTCGAAAACGAGCCGGGGCACGAGGCGCTTGCGGCGAAGCTGGCTGATTTCGAGACCAAGCTGCCTGAATGTGACGTGGTTGTCCTGTCGGACTATGGCAAGGGAGGCTTGAAACACATCGAGCGCATGATCGAGCAGGCCCGCGACAAGGGCAAACCGATTCTGGTCGATCCGAAAGGTGACGATTATTCCCGTTACGCGGGCGCGACCTTGATCACGCCGAACCGTTCCGAGTTACGCGAAGTGGTTGGCCGCTGGAAGGACGAGGCGGATCTGACCCGTCGTGCCCGGGAACTGCGCGAATCGCTGGGCGTCGATGCACTGCTGGTGACGCGCAGCGAGGAGGGCATGACTTTGTTCAGCGACGCCGAGCCATTTCACGTCGCAGCAGTGGCGCGCGAAGTGTACGATGTGAGCGGCGCAGGCGACACGGTGATTGGCATTATGGCTGTCAT
Organism: Betaproteobacteria bacterium; assembly: GCA_020354125.1. GTDB lineage: Bacteria > Pseudomonadota > Gammaproteobacteria > Burkholderiales > Eutrophovitaceae > SG8-40. Next base: position 58,373 of record CP070643.1, read on the forward strand.
GCTGGCCAGCGGGCAGACCCTGGAGGAGGCGGTGCAATGGTCCAACAAGGCGGCCGGTATCGTAGTCGGTAAATTGGGCACTGCGGTTGCCCGCCCGGATGAGTTGTTCGAATGAGGTTCACCGAATCCATGTACATCGTTGTTACCGGCGCGGCCGGATTCATCGGAGCAAATATCGTCAAGGCGCTGAACGAACGCGGCGTCGACAACATCATCGCGGTCGACAACCTCACCCGGTCGGAGAAGTTCCGCAACCTTGCTGACTGCGACATTGCGGATTACTTTCACAAGGAAGACTTCCGCATGGCGTTGGCCTCGGGTGCTTTCGACGGCGAGGTAGCCGCCATTCTTCATCAGGGCGCGTGTTCCGACACAATGGAAACCGACGGCCGCTACGTGATGGACAATAACTACCGCTATTCGGCGGATCTCCTGGCGTATTGTCAGTCCGAGGCTGTGCCGTTTATCTATGCCTCGTCGGCTGCGGTTTATGGTGCCAGTGATGAGTTTCTCGAGGAGCGCAGCGCCGAGAAGCCGCTCAACGTGTACGGCTATTCCAAGTTTCTGTTCGACCAACTGGTTCGGCGCCGTTGGGAGGACAACAGCGCGCAGGTTGTCGGGTTGCGTTACTTCAATGTCTATGGCCCACGCGAGGCGCACAAGGAGCGCATGGCATCGGTCGCCTGGCATTTTTTCAATCAGTTTCGCGAAACCGGTCAGGTTCGTCTGTTCGAAGGCAGCGGCGGGTTCGCCGCCGGCGAGCAGCGCCGCGACTTCGTCTCGGTCGATGACGTTGTCAACGTGAACATGTGGTTTCTCGAGAACGCTGATCGTTCGGGAATATTTAACTGTGGTACAGGTGCGTCACAGACATTCAATGAGGTAGCCGTTGCCACCGTCAACTCGATTCATCGTGCGCAAGGAACCGGTGAAGCACTCAGCCTCGAGGAACTCAAGTCGCGGGGCATTATCCAGTACGTGCCGTTCCCGGACGGGTTGAAAGAGAAATACCAGAGTTTCACCGAAGCCGATCTCACGCAGTTGCGCGAGTGTGGTTACGAAGCGCCGTTTTCCACCGTCGAGCAGGGTGTCGAGCGCTACGTCGAGTGGCTGCTCCAGAGGCAATGAGCACGGCCGTCGCTGGCGTGATTAGATTGCAGGTCTTCCGGGTAGCGAGCCGAGTCAGGCTGGCGGTGTCCAGCGAAGGGGCGAGCGCCACAAAGTTGCCAGCAGCAACTCGCGCTTGAGCACGAACTCCTTGGGGAGTTTGTCGTAGAGCTTGACGAACAGTTCTTCGTGCAACAGCAGTTCCTTTATCCACAGATCGCGATCGACCGACATCAGGCTCGCAAACCGCTCGGTATCAAATCCGGCCAGCCCGCTCCAGTCGATATCCGAGTAATGCGGCATCCAACCAAGAGGGCTTTCAGCAGCGCCCGCCCGACCGTGGCAGCGATCGACAACCCATTTGAGGATACGCATATTGTCGCCAAACCCCGGCCACAGGAACTTGCCGTCGTCATCCTTGCGGAACCAGTTAACGGCGAAAATGCGCGGCGGGTGCGTGACGTTGCGGCCGGTTTCTAACCAATGATCGAAATAGTCGCCGATGTGGTAGCCGCAGAACGGCAGCATGGCAAACGGATCGCGACGCACATTGCCGACCTTGTGGGCGGCGGCAGCGGTGGTCTCGGAGCCCATCGTTGCAGCCATATAGGCGCCGTCGACCCAGTTGAAACTTTCGGTTACCAGCGGCACGGTGGTGCTTCGGCGTCCGCCGAATATGAAGGCCGAAATCGGTACCCCGGCCGTTTGCTCCCAGTCCGGATCGATCGACGGGCATTGTGATGCGGGCACCGTGAAGCGGGCATTCGGATGCGCCGCGTTGCGGCCACAATCGGGCGTCCACGGCTGTCCCCGCCAGTCGGTCAGTTGTTGCGGCGGCTCGCCCATGCCTTCCCACCAGACGTCGCCATCTTCGGTCATCGCGACGTTGGTAAAGATACAGTTCCCGGACAGCGTCGCCATCGCATTCGGATTGGACTGTGCAGATGTTCCGGGCGCCACACCAAAAAAGCCGTACTCAGGGTTGATGGCGTAAAGGCGCCCATCCTCGCCCGGCTTGATCCAGGCGATGTCGTCTCCGATAGTGGTGACTTTCCAGCCGCTCAAGGCGTCCGGCGGAATCAGCATGGCAAAATTGGTCTTGCCGCAAGCACTCGGAAAGGCCGCTGCGACATAGGTTTTCTCCCCCGCCGGCGATTCCACGCCGAGGATCAGCATGTGCTCGGCAAGCCAGCCTTGCTCACGACCCATTGCCGAAGCAATGCGCAAGGCGAAACACTTTTTACCCAGTAGCGCGTTGCCGCCATAGCCGCTGCCGAACGACCAGATGGCCTGCTCTTCGGGAAAGTGCACGATGTACTTGTGGTCCTTGTTGCAAGGCCAGGGCACATCTTTCTCGCCCGCTGCCAAGGGCATTCCAACGGAATGCACGCAGCGAACGAAATCGCCGTCCTCACCGAGCACATCGAATACCGCCTTGCCCATGCGCGTCATGATGCGCATGCTCACGGCGACATAAGGAGAATCGGTGAGCTGAATGCCGATGTGCGAGATCGGCGAGCCGATCGGCCCCATCGAGAACGGCACGACGTAAAGCATCCTGCCTCGCATGCAGCCCTCGAACACTTCACCGAGACGCTTCTTCATGTCTGCCGGGGCCATCCAGTTGTTGGTCGGTCCGGCATCGGCGCGATGGGTACTACAGATGAAGGTGCGATCCTCGACGCGGGCTACGTCAGACGGATCGGAGCGTGCCAGGAAGCTGTTGGGGCGTTTTTCAGGATTGAGAGGGATAAAGGTACCGGCTTCTACCAGCTGCTGACACAAGGCGTCGTATTCGGCTTTCGAACCGTCGCACCAGTGAATCTTCTCTGGTTGCGTGCGCTGAGCAAACTCGTCGATCCATTCCACCAGTCCACGGTGGCGGACATAAGACGGTGCGTGTCCTGCCTCGTCAGCGAGCACCTGAACGGACTCAAGCGGTGCCACCTGTATTCCCTTCTTTAGCGTTTCTCCCCTTAGTTGAAAGTCTAACACCGGGCAAAAAAATCGCAACGAAAAACAGGGACTAACGGGGCGAGCGCCGGTGATCAGTCACTCGCTTGCTAACTTTCATCTTATCGTCAGCCAATGTATGACGATCGTCGCTTCCGCTACAATCAGAGGTCGCTTTGATGCGGGAACCGCGACTACGTCTAAGCCACATCCGGATTTGGTCAGCCATATGCGATGCCCGTTTGCCCGCACTGAATCCAGTGCACAGCTGAAGGAAATCCTGAGTAGCCAATGACACCCGTTCTTGTGTTCGACATTGAAACCATTCCCGACATCGACGGTTTGCGTCTGCTGCGCGATTTGCCAGATGACATGCCAGCAGCGGAGGTTGCCGAGCGCGCTTTCGAGGAGCGCCGCGAGAAGACGGGCAGTGATTTCCTGCCGCTGCATCTCCACCGGGTAGTGGCAATTTCTTGCGTGCTGCGCGATCGCGACAGCGTGCGGGTCTGGTCTCTCGGTGAGCCGCAGGACGAAGAACGGATTCTCATTCAGCGGTTCTTTGATGGAGTCGAAAAATATACGCCGCAACTGGTGTCGTGGAACGGCGGCGGCTTCGATCTGCCTGTGTTGAATTACCGGGGCATGCGCAACCGGGTACGAGCGGCTCGCTACTGGGACATGGGCGAGGACGACCGTGACTTCAAGTGGAACAACTACATCAGTCGCTACCACGCCCGTCATCTCGATTTGATGGATTTGTTGGCGATGTATCAACCGCGTGCCAGTGCGCCGCTTGACGAGGTTTCGCAGTTGATGGGCTTCCCCGGCAAGGTGGGCATGGCGGGTAGTAAGGTGTGGGAGCAGTTTCAGGCCGGCAAGATCGATGAGATTCGTGCCTATTGCGAGACCGACGTAGTGAATACCTATCTTGTATATCTGCGATTCCAGCTCATGCGTGGCGTCTACGAAGATGCGCGCTATGACCAGGAGTGCGATTTGGTGCGCTCGACACTCAATGATTCAAGCGCACCGCATTGGCGACAGTTCCTGAACGCCTGGCCCACCTGAGTTGACCGTGGCACCGTTGACGGCCGACATCGAATCGCTCGACCACGAAGGGCGGGGCGTCACCCACGTCGATGGCAAAGTCGTTTTTGTCGAAGGAGCGCTCGCCGGAGAGCGGGTCGAGCTCGAGACGTATCGGCGCAAACCGAAGTACGACCTCGCCAAAACGCAAGTGGTCCTTCGCGCCTCGCCGTCGAGGACGCAACCGCGCTGTCAAAGTTTCGGTGTCTGCGGTGGCTGCGCCATGCAACATCTCGAGCCGCGCGCACAGGTCGCTGCCAAACAGCGTGTGCTGGAAGACAACTTTGCCCACATTGGTCAAGTTCGTCCGGAAATCATGCTTGCACCGATTCACGGGCCGGCATGGGGATACCGTTTGCGCGCGCGCTTTTCCTCGCGCTACGTTCACAAGCGTGGCACCGCCTTGGTTGGTTTCCGCGAACGCAGACATAGCTTTGTCGCCGACATGCAAACCTGCGAGGTGGTGCCGCCGAAGATTTCGGCGTTGTTGATGCCACTCAGATCATTGGTCAACAGTCTCAGTATTCGCGAGCGTGTGCCGCAGATCGAACTGGCGGTCGGCGAAGACCGCGATGCTTTGGCATTTCGCATCCTGGAGAAACCTTCGGACGAAGACCAGGTTTGCTTACGGGAATTTGCCGACCGCCACGGTGTGCACGTTTACCTGCAACCGGGTGGTCCCGATACGGTTCGGCTGTTCCATCCTGCTGGGGATGAGTTGCTCAGCTACACGCTGCCTGATTTCGACCTCGAGTTCCGCTTCGGGTTGACTGATTTCACCCAGGTCAATCATCAAATCAATCGCGTGCTGGTACGGCGTGCGTTGTCGCTGCTCCAGATCCAGGCCAGTGAGCGCGTTGCTGATCTGTTCTGCGGGATCGGCAATTTCTCGTTGCCGATTGCGCGACGTGGAGCACGAGTGTCAGGTTTCGAGGGAAGCGAGACACTGATTAAACGAGCGCGAAGCAATGCCCGGCACAACGGTCTCGAATCAGCCTGCGAATTCAGTGAGGCTGATCTGTTCAAAATGGATGCTGAGCAATGGCGAGATTTCGGGCACTTCGACAAAGTGCTTATCGATCCGCCCCGCGACGGTGCAGTCGAACTTGTTAAAGCAATCGCCAGTGACCCGCCTAGGCGAGTCGTTTACGTATCGTGCAATCCGGCGACGCTGGCACGTGACGCGGCAATCATGGTGCACTCGAACGGCTACAGGCTGCGCGCTGCCGGAGTGGTGAATATGTTTCCCCACACGTCACATGTCGAGTCGATTGCCGTGTTCGACAAATGAGTTTGGTCAAACAACACGACGTAGAAAAAACGACGGGCGCCCTCGAGCGCCCGTTGTTGTGTTTAAGCTGCTATGTGTTGTTTGGCCGCTACTCGCGTTCGCCAGCCAGTGCCATCAACAGGTGAAGCAGGTTGGCGAAGATCGCCCACAGGCTGATGTACACGCCTGTTGCCGCCATGATGTAGTTGGTTTCGCCGCCGTTGACGATACGGCTGACGTCATGCAGCAGGAACAGCGAGAAGACCACAATCGCAAGAGCCGAGATGGTCAGCGCCAGCGCCGGGATTTGCAGGAACATGTTGGCGATCGCGACCAGCAACAGAACCATCATGCCGACAAACAGGAACTTGCCCATAAAGCTGAAGTCGCGTTTGGTGGTCGTTGCGATAGCGCTCATCGCCAGCAGGATGCCGCCGGTTCCGGCTGCCGCAAAGCCAATCAACTCAGGGCCATTGCGTAGCGAAAGTGCAATATTCAGGGTTGGACCTAGCCACCATCCGAGGATGAAGGTCAGTGTCAGCAGCAGAACGACTCCCAGGCCGCTGTTGCGGTTGGCGGCAATGGCGTACTGCATGCCGATCATGGCGCCCAGCACGATGAGTGAGGTCAGGATCGGGTGCTGATAAACGATGCCGGCCGTGGCCATGCCGACGAAAGCCCCAATGACGGTGGGCACCATCGTCAGGGCGAGCAACAGATAGGTGTTGCGAAGAACCTTTTGTTGTTGGACGCCAAGCGCGCCCGCATGGGAACCAATTTGAACGTTCGGTTGCATGAGTCTGGTTATCTCCTAATGACTGGATGCAGAAGCTACATAAATCAACAACTAAGACTAACCAATGAGCCCCAAAGTTTCAATTGCTTGACTGGTTTGGGCAGCATTGTACGCGTAGAATTCCGGTCCTGTCTGAATATGGGGTCAATATCGGGCGATAAAAACCGTGACGATGAAATGGGTATAAGGCGTCGATCGGGCGTCCGATCAGCCTGGTCGCGTCGTCGCAGGCTTCATATCAATTGGGTAAAGTCTCATCCCGGACATCGTGCTCGGTAGCAGCTTATGCCCGAATAAGACCTGCAGATTACGTGGGCACCAAAACCGGCAGATACGAGTTTGGAAGGGTGGCAGAGTGGTCGAATGCACCGGTCTTGGACGACGCGTAGCTTCGTCTAGTGAAGGCTAACCTGCATGGCAGGTTACGCCGGAGCTAAAACCGGCAGGGTTGATCAGGCAGGACGTGGAAGGGTGGCAGAGTGGTCGAATGCACCGGTCTTGGACGACGCGTAGCTTCGTCTAGTGAAGGC
>CP070643.1:65214-126312 GCA_020354125.1 Betaproteobacteria bacterium
TGCTGGGAACGAGGCAACTCTGCCAGGCACTGGCAGCTTGAGCCCAACGATAACGAGGCCACCTCAAATGAGATGGCCTCTCAGTTTTTACACGGCCTCCGCAGCGGGGTTTTTCTCGAGCCACAAACACGGCGTCAATGCGCGGCGGCGGTTCCCGCACCACGCGGCACGCGGATGTCCTCAACCAGATGCTGGATATGCTCCGGCGGAGCCGCGGTCAGTTTCGATACCACCCAGGCAGACGCAAAGTTCAGCAGTGCGCCAATCGCGCCGAATGCCTCCGGCTGAATGCCAAACAGCCAGTAATCCGCAGTATTGGGGAAGGTATTGGTGCCTGGAATAAACAGCCAGCCCTTGAACATGAAGATGTAAATGAGCGTGCTGCTCAGACCAACGAGCATTCCGACGATCGCCCCGGTGGCATTGACGCGCTTGTTGAAGATGCCAAACATCAGCGCCGGGAATATCGACGATGCCGCCAGTCCAAACGCCAGCGCCACAACTTGCGCCGCGAAGCCAGGCGGATTCAGACCCAGCCAACCGGCAACCAGAATCGCCCCTGCCATGGAAAGGCGGGCTGCCAGCAACTCGGCACGCTCGGAAATATCCGGCTTGAAAACACCCTTCAGCAGGTCGTGAGACACCGCTGAGGAAATCGCCATCAGCAGGCCGGCCGCAGTTGACAGCGCCGCAGCCAGACCGCCGGCCACCACCAGCGCAATGACCCAGTTTGGCAGTTTTGCAATCTCGGGATTGGCCAAAACCATGATGTCGCGGTCGATCTTGGTCATCTCGTTACCGGCCCAACCAAACTCGGATTCGGCTTTGAGCAAGAACTCGGCATCCTTGTCGTTGAAGTACTGAACGCGGCCATCACCGTTCTTGTCTTCGAATGCCAGCAATCCGGTCCTCTGCCAGTTCTTGAACCACTGCGGACGCTCCTCGTAGACGAGGTTTCCGGTTTCAGAACCAATCTCACCAGGCTGGATGGTGTTGATGAGGTTAAAGAACGACATGGCCCCGACTGCAGGCGCAGTGGTGTAAAGAATCGCGATAAACACCAGCGCCCAGCCGGCAGATGCGCGCGCGTCGCGGACTCTGGGAACGGTGAAGAAGCGCACGATCACGTGCGGTAATCCGGCAGTGCCGATCATTAGCGACATTGTCAATGCCACCATATTCAGCGTAGTTCCTTTCTTGGCGGTGTATTCGTTGAAGCCGAGATCGACCAGAACCTGATCGAGTTTCACCAGCAAATGCGTGCCGTCACTCAACTTACTGCCCAGCCCCAGCTGCGGAAGCGGATTACCGGTCAGTTGCAAAGAGATAAAGATGGCTGGCACCGTGTAGGCAAATATCAGCACGCAATACTGGGCGATCTGGGTGTAGGTGATGCCCTTCATGCCGCCCAACACGGCGTAGATGAAGACCACGCCCATACCGCTGAACAAGCCGACCTCGTAACTCGTCTCAAGGAATCGCGAGAACGCAACACCGATACCTTTCATCTGGCCGATCACGTAGGTGATGGACGCAACGATAAGACAGAGGACCGCAACAATGCGCGCCGTTTGCGAGTAATACCGCTCACCGATGAACTCGGGCACGGTGAACTTGCCGAACTTGCGCAGGTACGGCGCCAGCAATAGCGCCAGCAGCACGTAGCCACCGGTCCAACCCATCAGATAAACCGAAGCGTCATAGCCGTTGAACGCTATCAGCCCGGCCATGGAGATAAATGATGCTGCCGACATCCAGTCCGCCGCGGTGGCCATGCCGTTGAGAACGGGATTGACCCCCTTGCCTGCTACATAGAACTCGCCGGTGCTGCCGGCTCGCGCCCAGATGGCGATGCCGATATACAGGGCGAACGTGATACCGACGACAATCCACGTCAAGACTCTCAGATCCATTGGATTTTCCCCCGCTCAGTCTTCGTGGACGTCGAACTCGCGGTCCAACTTGTTCATACGCCAGACATAGAAGAAGATCAGCACCAGGAAGATGTAGATCGACCCCTGCTGGGCAAACCAAAAACCGAGCTGATAACCGCCAATGCTGATGGCATTGAGCGGTTCGGCGAGGATGATGCCAAAGCCGAACGAGACGACGAACCATACCACCAAGCATCCCAACAGGATCTTAAGGTTGGCCATCCAGTACCCCTGTGGATTTTTCATTGATGAGCTCTCCCCGATGTCATTGTTTTTTAACCGGCTCGACATCATAACCCAGCCACCCGAAATAACCCACAGCGCGGAGTGCCACGACAAATTGCGCGGCGCGGCAAGAGGAATCTGCCCGGCGCGCCAAATAGAAACTGCACAGTGCCGCAAAAAGAAAAGGGCTTCGCTAAACGCGAAGCCCTTTAGTTTGGCTATGTTGCGAGCCGCTTTGAGCTTGCTGCGCACCGCTTCGCCAAGCGAAAGCGGTGCGCCGCCAGGCAAACTTACATACCCATGCCGCCCATGCCGCCCATGCCGCTCATGTCAGGCGCCGGATGTGCATGCTCTTCTTTCGGCGTCTCCGCGACCATCGCATCGGTGGTCAGGATCAGTCCGGCCACAGACGCGGCGTTCTGCAGCGCTGAACGTGTCACCTTGGTCGGGTCGAGCACGCCCATTTCAACCAGATCACCGTAGTCACCGGTGGCCGCGTTATACCCAAAGTTGCCTTTGCCTTCGGCGACTTTGTTCATCACAACCGAAGGCTCGTCACCAGCATTGGCAGCAATGATGCGCAGCGGCTCTTCAAGTGCACGCGCAACGATCTTGATGCCGGCGTCCTGGTCGTGGTTGTCACCCTTGAGCTTCGTGAGTGCGCTGCGCGCTCTGATGAGAGCAACGCCGCCACCGGCCATGATGCCTTCTTCAACTGCAGCGCGGGTAGCGTGCAGCGCATCTTCAACGCGGGCCTTCTTCTCTTTCATTTCAACTTCGGTTGCAGCGCCGACCTTGATCAACGCCACACCACCGGCCAGCTTGGCAACGCGCTCCTGCAGTTTCTCGCGGTCGTAGTCGCTGGACGACTCTTCGATTTGTTGGCGAATCGCCTTGACGCGAGCCTCGATGTTGGTTTGCTCACCAGCGCCATCGATGATGGTGGTTTCTTCCTTGCCGATCTCGATACGCTTGGCGCTGCCAAGGTCATTGAGGCTGGCTTTCTCCAGCGTCAGGCCGACCTCTTCCGCGATCACCGTGCCGCCGGTAAGAATCGCGATGTCTTCGAGCATGGCCTTGCGGCGATCGCCGAAGCCGGGGGCCTTCACCGCGGCGGTCTTCAGGATGCCACGGATGTTGTTGACCACCAGTGTCGCCAGTGCTTCACCTTCAACGTCTTCGGCAATGATCAGCAGCGGCCGACCCGATTTCGACACTTGCTCGAGAACCGGCAGCAGATCACGGATGTTGGAGATCTTTTTGTCGTGCAGCAGCACATACGGGTTCTCCAGAATCGAAATCTGCTTGTCGGGATTGTTGATGAAGTAGGGTGACAGATAACCGCGGTCGAACTGCATGCCCTCCACGACTTCGAGCTCGCTCTGCAAGCCTGAACCGTCTTCGACGGTGATCACGCCCTCTTTGCCAACCTTGTCCATCGCATCGGCGATGATCTGACCGATTTCCGGATCAGCGTTGGCAGAGATGGCACCGACCTGAGCGATTTGCTCGCTGGTGGTGCACGGCATCGAGATATTCGCCAGTTCGTCAACGATTCCGACAACTGCCTTGTCGATGCCACGCTTGAGGTCCATCGGGTTCATGCCCGCGGCGACAAACTTCATGCCTTCGTGAACGATTTCCTGGGCCAGCACCGTTGCGGTGGTGGTGCCGTCACCGGCGACATCGGAGGTCTTGGAAGCGACCTCCTTGACCATTTGTGCGCCCATGTTCTCGAACTTGTCCTTCAGTTCGATCTCTTTCGCTACCGACACGCCGTCTTTGGTGATAGTCGGCGCACCGAAGGAACGCTCGAGAACCACGTTACGGCCTTTCGGGCCGAGCGTCACTTTGACGGCGTCGGCCAACACGTTTACGCCCTGCACAATACGTGAGCGGGCGGAATCGTGAAACTTGACGTCTTTTGCTGCCATTACATTACTCCTGATTTGGTTTCAAAAATGGGACGAGATGGGTCGCTGTGTCAGGCCGCTTCGAGGACACCCATGATGTCTTCTTCGCGCATGACGAGCAGCTCTTCGCCTTCAATCTTGACGGTTTGTCCCGAGTACTTGCCAAACAGGACTTTGTCGCCTTTCTTGACGTCGAGCGGACGAACTTTGCCGTCGTCGAGAATCTTGCCGATACCTGTCGCGATGACCTCACCGGTATCCGGCTTCTCTGTTGCAGAGTCGGGAATGACAATACCCGATGCAGTCGTGCGCTCTTCTTCCAGACGCTTGACGATCACGCGATCGTGCAGGGGGCGAATGTTCATGCTGAGTTCTCCTTACATATAAACCGTTTTACTTCTTAAAAAAACCGAATGCATTAAGCGGCTTGGCGGAGGCTGTTAGCACTCAATCCAAACGAGTGCTAATAATAGTGGCGAAGAATCCGGTTTTCAACAGCCTGCGAAAGAAAAATCACTTCTCAGAAGGAGAAACAAAGGGAGTATGCACTCACTTATTGAGTGCTTATTGATAGCTTACCGTTGCAGGTTTACTAATCGGTGGCAATACCGCCGGAAGCAACGCCAAAACGGTACACGGTATGGCGTCCGGCGCGGTTGCCGGGGGGCACCGGGCGATGCGGACAAGGAGGGTGACGGGTGCCGTCTGCCCTAAGCGTCGCATCATCGCTTACTTCCGCCCAAATGCCACCGTGCACTGGCCGGAATGACCATAGGACGTATCCGCTGCGCGACGCGACATCAATGAGTTCATCGGCATCGGGCGTCTCCTGGACCACCAGTTGTTCGCCGAAAGCGCCTGCCGGCAACGCACCAAAGGCCTGCCGGCACTCGAGGGTTTCTCTGGCTGGTGCACCGGGCCGATCGCAACCCGCGCGCTCTGACCTGGCCACGTCCCAGGCGCCCAATTCCCATCCAGCTTCCATCGCCGCCAGGTCCAGCGACATCAATTCATCCCAGCGCATATTCAGCTGCAGCGCCGAACTCGGTACCGACGAAAAACGCACTGGATTGGCCGTTTCTACCGGGGCGATGCGCTCCTCCACGAAGCCGTGCCAGTGCAGGGTCAGTATCAGCGGTGTATCAGGGCAAGGTACCGCAGCCAAAGTCACGCCGACCAGGGGTCGACCAGCTGCAGCAATTTGATCGGAGATACATTCAGCGAAGTCCATAAACACACCCCTTGTTTACAGAATCGGAATCGATGACCGTTTCATTCGCAAATTAAGCACGTTTTGCCTGCAAAAGCATCTACCGCGCCAGCGACGACGTGTGACGAATGCGATGCTTGTAATGCGATCAGTTTTTGATCCGTTTTGCAATAGATGCCGGCGTGCCATTACGCACCTTGCTGGCTTATCTGTCCCGCCAACCGGGTGCTACTTGCGCGGAATAACAGTGATAGGAAGACTTTCGTCCCTGGCACTCACCCGCTGGTGAGCGGTAACAAAACCGATCATCATTGCGGATCATGAAGCTCTCGTTTCTCGGTGCAGCACAAGAAGTGACCGGCTCGTGTGTCCTGGTAGAGACGCGGTCGGCGCGCTTTCTCGTTGACTGCGGCTTGTTTCAGGGCGGTGAAGAAGCGGCTCGCCGCAACCGACATGCCTTGGATTTCGACGTCAGCAGCCTCGACTTTGTGCTGCTAACACACGCCCACCTCGATCACTCGGGACTGCTACCAAGGTTGGTACTGTTCGGTTTCGAGGGTGCAATCTTTTGCACAGCAGCTACAGCGGATCTGCTGGTCGTGATGCTGGCCGATGCTGCTGATATACAGGAAAGCCAGGCGCGGTTACGGGACCGAGCAGGCAAACGGCACGAACCTCTTTACGACCACGTGCAGGCCGGGCTCGTTACAGAGCAACTGAGGAAGACCCAGTACAACACGGAAATCGCGCCACATGACAGTGTGCGCTGCGTATTCCGCGACGCCGGACATATTCTCGGGTCGTCAATACTGGAAGTCTGGATTAATGAACACGGTGTCAGCCGCAAGTTGGTGTTCTCGGGCGACATCGGCCAACCGGGGCATCCGATTGTCGAAGACCCGGTGTACGTCGAATCGGCGGATGTGCTAGTAATCGAGTCGACCTATGGCGACCGCGTGCACAAGTCAGTCGCCGATAGTGTCGCCGAGTTCACCTGGGCAATCACCGATACCATCAGGCGCAAGCAGGGTAACGTTGTTGTTCCGGCGTTTGCCGTAGGCCGTACCCAGGACCTGCTCTACTTGTTGGTGCGTTTGTTCCGCGAACAACAGCTTCCGGAATTGATCGTTTACGTCGACTCACCAATGGCGACAGCGGCAACCGAAATCACGATCAAGCATCTCAATTTAGCGGACCGGGACACGGTGGAGGTCATGCAATGGTTAATCAGCAATCGCGATCAGCCCCGAATTCGCTTCGTCGGTGGCGAACTCGAATCGCGAACGCTCTCCGAAGTACGGCACGGTGCACTGATTATTTCTTCAAGCGGGATGTGTGAAGGGGGAAGAATACAAAGACACCTGCGCGCCAGCCTTCCTCGCCCGGAATGCTCCGTCATATTCACCGGCTTCCAGGCGGCCGGAACCCTCGGCCGCCGCCTTATCGAGGGCAGCAAATCGGTGCATGTCTGCGGCGAAGAGGTAGCGGTGCGCGCCGCGCTGTACACCATTGGTGGCCTATCGGCGCACGCCGACCGCGACGCGCTGGCGGATTGGTTGGCACATTTTTCGCGGGCACCGGAAAAGACCTTTGTAGTGCACGGTGAAGCCTCTGTTGCCAAGGGGTTCGCCGAGCTCATTCGTCAGCGATTCAAGTGGGATGTGACTGTGCCTGCAACACACGAATCTTTCGAACTCTGAGATGCGCAAGCCCTTGATATGTCTGCTCGCCGGCGGTTCGCTGCTGACCGCTTCATTGGCGCTCGCCGCAACAACGCTTCCGCCAGCCCCGGTCGCGAATGCCCTGGCACGGGCCGGCGTGCCAGATGCGGCCTTCGGCATTCACGTCTACAACCTCAGCGATGACGAGCTGCTACTCGAGGTAGCGGGTGACACGCCATTCAATCCGGCGTCGGTAATGAAACTGATTACGACCTTCGCCGCTCTCGACGTTCTGAGTCCCGCGTATACCTGGAAAACAGAAGCGCTGATCGACGGACCGTTATTCGACGGCCGCCTGACGGGCAATTTGTACTTCAGAGGCCACGGCGATCCTTCGTTGACACTAGAGCGGTTCTGGTTGTTTCTTCGCGAGTTGCGCAACAGAGGCGTGCGTGACATCAGCGGCAATGTCTATCTCGACCGCAGTGCATTCGCTATTGGCGCCCATGACCCGGCCGAGTTCGATGGTGAACCGACGCGGCCGTACAACGTTGGCGCAGATGCACTATTGCTCAACTACAAGACCGTGCTGCTGCGCTTTGTTCCCGACGAGGCAAACGGGAGAATCGATATTTTGTCTGACCCGCTACTGCCGGGCATAAATATCATCAACAATCTCGCCCTTGGAAAAGGGCATTGCGACTATTGGCCACGCACACCGACGCAGAACGGCAACACACTGGCGTTTACAGGAGTATTTCCGTCTGGCTGCGGCGAAAAATCCCGCTACTACAGCCTGCTCGAACCCGATGCGTATTTCTCCGCGGTATTCCGGCAACTCTGGGCCGAACTTGGCGGCACGCTGTCCGGTTCTGTCGAGGCAGGTACAGTTCCACGCGATGCCAGGCTGATCGCCTCGCGCGAGTCTGCGCCGCTGGCCGAAGTCGTGCGCGAAACGAACAAGTTCAGTAACAATGTGATGGCACGTCATCTGTTCTTGTCCTTGGGCAGCGAGCAGGGCTATCCGTTGACAACCAACAAGGCGCGATCGATTTTGGACGCCTGGCTGGCAAGCCGGCGTTTCGATTTCTCAGGGCTTGAAGTCGACAACGGCTCGGGGCTGTCGCGTTCCAGCCGGTTGACACCACGACAGTTGGGCCAGGTACTGATCGAGGCGTGGCGAAGCCCGCTGATGCCCGAGCTTGTTGCCTCGCTGCCGCTGGTTGCCGTTGACGGGACGATGAAAAAAAGACTGGACGAATCCCCGGTCGCCGGCCGGGCACACGTCAAAACCGGCTATCTGGAGGGGGTTCGGTCAATTGCCGGGTATGTCAACAACGCGCGAGGCCAGACTTTGTCCGTGGTGTTCTTCGTCAACCACGACCGGTCACGCTACGCTGGCCCGGCCCTGGACGCACTTTTGGAATGGGCCCATGGCGCGGCAAACGAGCCGAGTACTCAACTGCGCAACGTTGGCCGTTAACCCTATGCGATAATCTCGCGGCCCGTTCTCACGCACTCTCCATTCCTGACTCATGTCCGATCTCGACGTTGTCATTCTCGCTGCCGGAAAAGGTACGAGAATGCATTCCGACATTCCAAAAGTCATGCATCCATTGGCGGGCAGGCCGATGCTCGCCCATGTCATTGCTACGGCGCGATCGCTGACCACGCACCGTATCGTGGTCGTCTACGGTCATGGCGGTGAGACAGTGAAGGATCGCTTCAAGGCAAACGATATCGAGTTCGTTTGCCAGGAACCGCAACTCGGAACCGGGCACGCAGTTCAACAAGCCTTGCCCGTGCTAGACGCCAATACAACGCTTGTACTGTACGGCGATGTTCCGCTAATCGATGCAGCAACACTGCAACGTTTGCTTGCGACCAAAGCGGATCTCGCGCTGCTGACAATGGAGCTTGCCGATCCACACGGCTACGGGCGCATCGTTCGCGATCGCAGCGGAAAGGTCACTCGTATTGTCGAGGAAAAAGACGCCTCTGCGAAGCAACGCACGATCCGCGAAGTGAATACCGGACTACTGGCCGCAGCGACTGCAGACTTGAGGCGATGGTTGGCCGATATCGGAAATGACAATGTGCAGGGCGAGTTCTACCTGACTGACATCGTTGCCAGCGCGGTACGTGACAAGGCAAACGTTGCCACCGCCTCACCAGACAATGAATTTGAGGTGCTCGGCGTGAACAGCATGGCACAGCTGGCGCGCGTCGAACGCATTTATCAGTGGGAACAAGGGCAGCGGCTCATGACGCAAGGCGTGACTCTCACCGATCCCGCCCGCCTCGATGTCCGCGGCACGTTATCTTGCGGCAGGGACGTGACTATCGATATTGGCTGCATTTTCGAAGGAAATGTCGTGCTCGGTGATCGAGTGTCCATTGGTGCCCATTGCGTGATTCGGGAGAGCCACATTGGCCCCGACAGCGCGATTCTGCCCTTCTGCCACATCGATGAAGCGACCATTGGCAGTAATTGTCGGATCGGTCCATATTCGCGGTTTCGACCCGGGAATCACTTGTCCAACGACGTCCGCATTGGAAACTTTGTGGAGGTTAAAGCAACGCAGATTGCGGACGGATCCAAAGCCAATCACCTATCGTATCTCGGCGACACCAAGATCGGACGTAACGTCAACGTTGGCGCTGGCACTATCACATGCAACTATGATGGCGCGAACAAACACCAGACGATCATCGAGGATGGTGCTTTCATCGGCTCCGACACCCAGCTTGTGGCGCCCGTGACAATTGCTGCAGGCGCCACTATAGGGGCAGGCAGCACCATTACCAAAGATACCCCCCCCGGTGAGTTGACGCTGTCTCGGACCAAGCAAATGACCATACCGGGCTGGGAACGGCCCAAGAAATCAAAAACAAAGTAGCACAACGGGGCATTTGGTACGGTTCATGCGCGATCGCCCGACAATGCATGCGAAAACTAACAGGACGGTGGTTTAAATGTGCGGAATCGTAGGCGCAGTTGCCGCGCGTGATGTCGTGCCCCTGCTGCTCGAGGGGTTGCGAAAACTCGAGTATCGCGGCTATGACTCCGCGGGCCTCGCCGTGATCAATGATAGCCTGCAACGCGTGCGCAGTGTAGGGCGCGTCTCCGCTCTGGCCGACATGGTGCAAGAGGCCAACATCTCGGGTGAGCTGGGTATCGCGCATACCCGCTGGGCAACGCATGGTGTGCCCAACGAACGCAATGCCCATCCCCACATTAGCCAGGACGGTCTTGCCATCGTACATAACGGCATTATTGAAAACCACGAAGCTATCAGAGAGCGACTCATTGAAGCGGGCTATGTGTTCGATTCCGACACCGACACTGAAGTAGTCGCGCATCTGGTGCATTCACATCTGCGAACGGTGCAGAGCCTGTTCGATGCCGTGCAGCGCGCGGTGAGCGAACTCGAAGGCGCCTTCGCGATTGCCGTGCTGACCGAGCAAATGCCGGACAGGCTGGTGGCGGCCCGACAAGGCGCGCCACTATTGCTGGGCCTCGGCAACGGCGAAAATTTCTGCGCCAGTGATGCCTCCGCCTTGCTGCAGGTCACCAAACGCATTGTCTACCTCGAAGAAGGCGATGTCGTTGAGCTGCGCCGCGATGGCTATCGCATAGCCGACCGCAGCGGTTCCGAGGTGACACGGCAGGTGCACGAGAGCCAGCTCTCCGCCGATGCAGTTGAGCTCGGGCCCTATCAGCATTACATGCAGAAGGAAATATTCGAGCAACCTGGGGCAGTGGCGGCAACTCTGGAAATGGTCACCGGCGCTCAATCGGTGGTTCCACAACTGTTTGGGGTCGACGCGCCAAGCGTTCTGACTGGCATTGATGCCGTCACCGTGCTTGCTTGCGGAACCAGTTATCACGCCGGGCTTACGGCACGCTACTGGATCGAGGCAATTGCCGGGCTGCCCTGCTCGGTGGAAATCGCGTCGGAATACCGTTACCGCACGACGGTGCCAAACCCGAACTCGCTGATCATCACCATCTCGCAGTCCGGCGAGACCGCCGATACGATCGCCGCTTTGCAGCACGCCAAATCACTTGGGCAGGAGCGAACGCTGGCAATTTGCAACGTGCCCGAGTCAAGCCTGATTCGCCACGCCGCGCTCAGATTCCTGACCCGGGCAGGACCCGAAATCGGTGTCGCATCGACCAAGGCATTCACCACCCAATTAGCATCGCTGTTCCTGTTGGCGCTGGTATTGGCCAAGTCACGTGGCCAGTTAAGCCCCGTGCAGGAGCGCGAACATATTCATTCTCTGAGGCATTTGCCGGCGGCGCTGACCCATGTCCTGTCGCTGGAGCCGCAGGTCGAGCAATGGGCGAAACGATTCTCGACCAAACATCATGCACTGTTCCTCGGGCGTGGTGTCCATTTCCCGATCGCTCTGGAAGGCGCATTGAAGCTGAAAGAGATATCGTATATTCATGCGGAGGCTTATCCGGCAGGAGAGTTGAAGCACGGGCCGCTGGCGCTGGTCGATGAGGATATGCCCGTGGTGGCAATCGCACCCAACGACATGCTCCTCGAGAAGCTCAAGTCAAACTTGCAGGAAGTCAGCGCCCGCGGCGGGGAGCTATATGTGTTTGCCGACGCCGATTCGCAGATTAACGCCAGCCCCGGCGTACATGTGATCCCGATGATTGAGCACGCTGGCCACCTGAGCCCGATCTTGCATACACTGCCACTTCAGCTTCTCGCTTACCACGCTGCACTGGCCAAGGGTACCGATGTCGACAAGCCGAGGAATCTCGCCAAATCAGTCACGGTCGAATAGGCTAGGGAACCTCTGATTAATTCTCACGCGCTCAGAGTTTGACACACGTTCACTGGCGTTGTTGGCCGTCTTGACGAGGTAACCTACATTGCCTGCAAGACGAGCCTTGCCACAGACCTTGTACGTACGCGCTGAGTACATGACAATTAGTCAGAGGTTCCCTAGGGCAACTTTATCCCGGCAGACGGGTCTGACATATCGGCGCCAGGCTGATGAGCCCAGCCAAGAAAACGATGGAGGAAACATCATGTCTCGACTTGCACACAAGCTAATCCATGTCATTGCGGCTTTGTCACTGTGTCTGAGCGGATCAGTTGTATTGGCTAATTTGGGTGACACCGACGAGGACCCTGCGATCGACGATCCAGGCTTTTCCCAGGGCAGGGCTGCAATCGAGGCTGAGGAATGGGCTAAAGCGATCGATGAACTAAAGAGAACGGCGGACCTGTATCCCGACAGCGCGGATACGCATAACTTCCTTGGTTACGCGTACCGCAAGGCGGGCAACCTCGATGCGGCTTTCCAACACTATCAGCGGGCACTGGAAATCGACCCGTCGCACAAACATGCGCATGAGTATCTCGGTGAGGCGTACTTGATGAAGAACGATCTGGCGGGGGCAGAGCAACAACTGGCAGAGCTGGCAAAGATCTGTACGCCGATTCCGTGCGAGGAATACAAGGAGCTCAAAAAAGCCGTCGAGGCTTTCAAGACGCAGTAGGTTGGTTTGCAGAACAACACGATTCGCGCGGTACTGTTCGACTTTGGTGGTGTCATTACAACCAGCCCGTTTGAAGCGTTTCACCACTTCGAGCGGCAGCGTGGGCTGCCGCTCGGATTCTTGCAGAAAATTAATCGTACCGACCCCGACCACAATGCTTGGGCCCGTTTCGAACGGGGCGAGTTGTCTGCCGAGCGCTTTGACGAGGTATTTGCCTCAGAGTCACGTGCCGCAGGACATGAGGTGCGCGGCCTCGAGGTGGTTGCCCTCGTCTATGGCAATATCAGACCGCGCATGACTCGCGCGGTTGAGCGGTGCCGCGACAATTTCGTCACCGCTTGCCTGACCAACAACTTCCAGCACGACCATTCAAACAACGTTGCCATTTCCACGGCCAGGCCACGTGAGTGGGAAAGCGTGCTGGCATTGTTCGATGAGGTGATCGAATCGTCGAAAGTCGGCGTGCGTAAACCCGAGACGGCATTCTTTGAACTGGCTTGCGAGAAGCTGTCGATTGAACCGCGCGAAGCAGTCTTCCTCGACGATCTGGGCCGCAACCTCAAGCCGGCACGGGCGATGGGTATGCACACCATAAAGGTCGTCGACCCCGATGCCGCACTTGCTGAACTGAGCACGGTACTGGGCATCGAATTGTAACGACTGATACTCTGGCTACTGAACGCTAAAGCTCAGACTCTGTCGCGTTCCGCTGGGTGCGCCCGACCACCGTCGCCACGGCGCAGCTTACGCGGCGCACCGGTAAAAAGCGCGTCATAAACCCGGCGCGGCAGATGACGAAGCAACCATGCAGCCAGCGCCATTTGCCACGGCAGCACATGAAATCGCTTGCCGCGGGCTATTGCGCCGGCGATGTCAGCCGCCGCGTGGTCAGCGTGCATCAGAAACGGCATACGATAAGGGTTACCAACGGTCATCGGAGTATCGACGTAACCCGGGCAAACCGTGACGACCCTGACGCCGTCATTGCGAAGCTCCAGCCGCAGACTCTCCAGGTAGGTAATGGCAGCCGATTTAGAGGCGCAATAAGCCGACGCCCCAGGCAAGCCGCGAAATCCGGCGACACTCGCGATACCGGCCAAGGTGCCGCGCCGCGCGCTGCGCATGAGATCGATAAACGGACGGAATGTCAGCATCATTCCGGTCAGGTTGGTCGCCAGGATTTCCTCGAATACTGCAGAGTCGTGTGGCTCTGCCGTCGACGTACCAGCAGATACGCCGGCGTTGGCAATGACAATGTCCGGACAGCCTTCTCGAGCAACGAAATCCTCCGCCGCAGCACTCAGTGCCACCGCGTCGCGCACGTCGAGAGGGTAGCAATAGCTACGCGTTGGCAAAGACTTAGCCAGCGCCTCGAGCAGATCGCCGCGCCGCGCGATCAGGGCCAGAGTCGCGCCACGCTGAGCGTATTCCGCAGCCAGGGCACGGCCGAGCCCGCTCGACGCACCAGTAATGACAACACTGTTCGGCACGCTCACCGTAGCGCGCTGCCTCGCGCCATCAGTGCCATCTCAAGCAGTCCGTCAAGCACATATGCAACTCGCGACGCGTTGCCGATCATCTCACCAGTGGTGAGATAGCGCCCATCAATAACGATAGACGGCGTAGCACGTATGCCATAGGCAACTGTTGCATCACGCGCTTGCTGCGTCGCGATCATGGTCGCGTCGGAATCCAGCTCCAATTCAAACGCGACCGGATCGACACCGTACTCCGACACCCAGCGGATCTGTTCACGACGTGAGGAAAGTCGGCGGTTTTGTTCGTGTATCGCGATGTAAACGCGATGGTGCAGTTGTGACAATGCGCCGAGGGAGTGGAGCGCGAAGAAAAGGTCGCTCATGGGCACCCAGGCGCTGCTGCGCAACGCCGGAATCAAACTGAAATCAATCTGGGTTGCCCGGCGCGCGACCCATTCTCGCAAGACCGGCTCGAGCAGATAACAGGACTCGCAACCGTAAAAGAAGAACTCAATCACCTCGACCCGTTTACCCGGGTTGACCGGCTGCGGATCAATCGTGACGTAGTCCTGACCCTCGATGAGCTGCGTGCCGGCCAAGGCTGGCACCGCAACTAAAGACAAGGCCGCCACCACCATCCGCCATTTCATAGCGAAAACCTGATGGCGGACATTACATAGACAACCGGTAGCGCGATCAGCGCGCCAATTTCAATAGGCGCTTCAGTTTCAATCAGCGCGCCAGTTTCGATCAGAGCGCCGATTTCGATCAGCGCTCCATCTCGATCAGCGTGTTCAGCACGTAGACAAATCGCTGCGCATCCACGCCACGCCCGTCCGGTCGTAAGGTCATGCCGGGCCCGGTCAGGTACTTGCCGTTGACGATCAGATAGGGGGTGCCGGGTATGCGGTAATTGCGCGCCAGCTGCATCGCGCGCTGTGTTTTGTTACCGACGCTAAAGGAATCATAAGCTGCTTCGAATTTCTTTATGTCAACGTCTTGCGCCGAAGCCCAATCCATAATCTCCTCGCGATTCCCCAGTCTCTTACCCTTTCGATGAATGGCATCATAGACCTTCGGATGCAGCCGTGACAGGTTCCCGGTTTCTTCCAGCGTGTAATACAACTTGGCTTGCGGGATCATACGCTTGTTGAATATCGCCGGCACATGAGTAAACGACACACCTTTCGGTTTGCTGGCCAGCCAGCTATTCAAGAGCGGCTCGAACTCGTCACAGTGCGGACATGCATAACTGAAGAACTCGAGCACCTCGATCTGGTTGCCCGAGACCGGCTGCGGCGGATTGATCGGCCGGTAATCCTTGCCTGCAACCGGCGCGCCCTGGCCGAGGGCGCTGGTCGAAATCATAAGAGTGGCTACTAACGCAATCAGTCGTTTCATATTTTCTCTCGCTGCTGTGGTCTTTGAGTTCGTCAGCCCGGCTGCCGGACCTTGATCAGATTCGCTTCGAGTTTCAATTGTCTCAGAGCTTCCCGCGAGGCATTTAGTTCACCTTCGTCAGTAAACGGTCCCAGTCGAACGCGGTGCCAAATCTTGCCGTCGGGCAGCTCCGCCGTTTGAATTTTCGATTCGATACCGGACAGCGCAAGGCGCGCTTTCAGATTGTCAGCGTCGGCCGGATCCGGAAAAGCGGCCACTTGCAGAAAATAGACTTCCGTGTCAACGGCAGCACTTTGTCGTCGAAACTCCCGGTCGGAAATTGCTTCCTCCCATCCCGGCAGGATCTTGTAGAAGTCAAACTCCAGTTTCACTTCCTCAGTGCCGGAGTTCGCACCATCTGTCTTGGTTGCCGTCGGCGCCGGTTCGTATTTGTCAACGAACGGACTCGGGTCCTTGTTGATGTAAAGCGCCACACCTAGCGCGATTCCCAGACCAAGCAACAGACCAATCAAAACACCAACACCCATAGGGCGGCTGGCGCTGCTGGAACCACTCCTTTTCTTTCGGTAGTCGCGGCTCATGTATCCCAAGTTTACATCTTATCCGGCGCGCTCACTCCGAGCAGCGCCAACCCATTGCGCAGCACCTGTTGAACGCTTGCTACCAGCGACAGGCGGGCTTCACGTACTGCCGAGTCATCGATCAGTATTTGCGTCGAGTTATAGTAGCTGTGGAACGCAGCCGCCAAGTCTCTTAAGTAGAATGCAACCATATGTGGTGCCAGGTCACGTGCCGCCACTTCAATCACCTCAGGAAATTCCAGCAGCTTCTGCAGACAAACAAGTTCGTCTTCTTCAACGAGTCGGCTCACGTCAGCGTTGACTAGCAAGGCTACGTTTCCACCCCATTTCTCGAGCACACTCGAACAACGAGCGTGCCCATATTGAATGTAATAGACCGGATTTTCATTACTCTGTGACTTGGCCAGATCGAGGTCGAAATCAAGATGCTGGTCGCTCTTGCGCAGCACGTAGAAGAACCGCGCCGCATCATTACCGACTTCCTGACGCAACTCGCGCAGCGTGACAAACTCCCCGGAGCGCGTCGACATCGATGCCTTCTGTCCGCCACGATAAAGAACAGCGAACTGCACAAGTGCTACGGTGAGCCGGTCCGAAGGTTCTCCCAATGCCGCCAGAGCACCCCTGACTCGTGCAATATAGCCATGGTGGTCCGCGCCCCAGACATCGATCAGCTTGTCAAACCCACGTTCAAGCTTATTAGCGTGATAGGCGACGTCAGAAGCAAAGTATGTGTACTGGCCATTGTCGCGCTGCACGACGCGATCCTTTTCGTCGCCGAAAGCCGTCGAGCGAAACCACACGGCACCGTCCTGCTGATAAAGATGGCCGTTAGCTCTGAGTCTGTCCATCGCTGTCGCGACCATGCCAGAGTCATAGAGTGATTTCTCCGAATACCAAACATCAAACTCGACGCCGAACTCGAGCAAGTCATTTCGACAGTCGCCAAGCTGTTCGGTCAGGACAAAATCGTGAATGTACGCATAGTCAGGACCAAGCACGGTCTTGGCATTCGCGATCAAGGCATCCAGATGTGCCTCGCTGTCAGCAGCAGCCGGTGGAACATCGGCAAAGACCAAATCGCAAGCGTGAACGTACCGCGCTCCGTGTTGCTGCTGGATGGCGCGCGCCATATCGCGAACATAGTTTCCCTGGTATGCATTCTCCGGGAACGAGAGTGTCTGTCCCTCGATCTGGAGGTAGCGAAGCCAGGTGGACAATGCCAGGATATCCATTTGGCGGCCGGCATCGTTTACGTAGTACTCGCGGGTCACTGCGTAGCCGGCAGCGTCAAGTACATTCGCCAGGCTGGCACCGTAGGCCGCGCCTCGCCCGTGCCCAACATGCAGTGGACCGGTGGGATTCGCTGATACGAACTCAACCTGGACTTTGCGGCTGTCGCCAACAGCGATGCGGCCATAGCCTGCACCCGCATCGAGTATCGCGGGCACAACGTTCTGCCGAACGCCGACATCGAGAAAC
This sequence comes from Betaproteobacteria bacterium, assembly GCA_020354125.1. Lineage (GTDB taxonomy): Bacteria > Pseudomonadota > Gammaproteobacteria > Burkholderiales > Eutrophovitaceae > SG8-40. The sequence goes on from CP070643.1 coordinate 82,627, forward strand.
AAGTTGATGAACCCGGCACCGGCAACCTCTGCCTTGCGCACCAGCGGTGAATCGGGCAGTGCGCTGACGATGCTCTGGGCAATTTCGCGCGGATTGCGGCGCAATGGTTTCGCCAATTGCATGGCTACGTTGCAGGCGTAATCACCGTGACTGACCGACTTCGGTCGTTCCAGCACGACGTTCACTGCATCGGCCTGCGGCACGCCGTTCGCCACGGCAACCTGCAACAAATCGACCAGCTGCGCGCGCAGATCAGCTGCGGAAGTCATTCATTCAGTCCGCTCGGAAGAAGGGGCGATTATATCGGCTCATTGTGAAAGCAACGGAGAACTAGAGCTCAACCGGGTCAACGTCGATGATCCAGCGCACCGGGCTGGCCTTGGGCGTGATCAGCATCGGATGCCAGCGGGCAAGGAAATGGCGCATCGCAGCCCTGCTGCCAGCCTGTAACAACAATTGGCCACGGTATCGTCCGGCGACTCGAAAAATCGGCGCTGGAACACAGTCATATACGGTAACGTTCGCATCAACCAGACTTGCAGCCTTGCTTGCCGCATCGCGCAGGAACGACCACATCTGGTCTTCGCGATGCGCCTCAGCGCGCAACACAGCCTGATAGACGTAGGGCGGAAAGCCACTGTGACGACGTTCGGCAAGCAGATCAGCTGCGTACGCTGAGAAATCCTGGCGCGCCAGCGCCTGATAGACCGGGTGCGAAGGGAACTCGGTCTGCACCAGGACGCGGCCGGGAAGGTCGGCGCGCCCGGCACGCCCCGCCACCTGCATGAGTTGCTGGAACAGCCGCTCGCCGGCGCGATAATCACTGCTGTACAACGCATAATCAGCACCGAGGATTACCACCAAGGTGAGTTTGGGAAAGTCATGACCCTTGGCGAGCATCTGGGTACCAACCAGCACGTCTACCTGTTCGCTGCGGATCTGATTGCGCATCTCGGCGAAGGCGTTGCGACGGCGCGTGCTGTCACTGTCGACCCGTAGCACTCGCGCATCTGCCAGCCGTGTGCGCAGTGCTTCCTCGACCCGCTGCGTGCCTTGTCCAAGACCTTGCAGGTCCTGGTTACCGCAGTCCGGGCAGGCACGTTGGATACGTTCTTCGTGGCCGCAATAATGGCACTTCAGTTTCAGTGAGCGCGAATGCAAGGTAAGGCGTGCCGAGCATCGCTGGCATTGCGCCATCCATCCGCAGGCCCGGCACAGCAGCACCGGCGCAAAGCCGCGACGGTTGATGTACACCAGGCATTGTTCAGCACGGCCAATACAGTCGCTGATAGCGGCCAACGCTTCGGCTGACAAACCGTGATCGAGGATTTGCTTGCGCACATCGATAAACTCAACCGTGGGCGCCTCGGCAGAGGGGCGCAATGTCAACGAGGTGCTTCGATAACGTTTCTCGATTGCGTTGGCGTAGGTCTCAAGAGACGGCGTTGCTGAGCCGAGCAAAACGGGAACGCTTGCACTCTTGGCGACGTATACGGCAAGGTCGCGCGCGTGATAACGCAGGCCCTCGGCCTGCTTGAAGGAAGCGTCATGTTCTTCATCAACAATCACCAGTCCGAGCCGCGGTAACGGCGTAAATACGGCAAGGCGCGTGCCCAACACGATCATCGCTTGTCCATTACGGGCTTTCTGCCAGCGGGACAAACGCTCACCCTCCGCCAGACCACTGTGCAGACTGACGATTTCAAGATCCGGAAAACGATCTTGCACGCGCGCCTCGAGTTGCGGAGTAAGGTTAATTTCCGGTACCAGTAGCAGGGTTTGCCTGCCCGACGCTGCAACACGCTCGATCAACGACAGGTAAACCTCGGTCTTACCGCTGCCGGTTACGCCGTACAGTAACCACGGCGCAAAACTTCCGAGCGTGTTACTGATTGCATCGACCGCCTGCTGCTGTTCATCAGTCAGCTCTGGCGGCGCAGCCGGTCCAAGTGAACTGATTTTGCTGCTCGCCGCTGACTTGCTGCGTGCCGCACGCTTCTCGATCCAGCCTTTGTCAACCCATTCACGCAACACGCGTGGCGCACCCGCATAAATGAGGCGCGCCTGCACTGCGTCGAGCGCCTCAGCGTTTTGCAGCGCCTGCAGCAGGCGCCGCTGTCCGGTTGCCCTCGGTTTGATGCTGGCTTCCAATTCACTGGCGTCAGCACTGAAGCGGTACTCCCAGGCACGCATCCGTTTGCCGTAATCGGGCTTGCGCAGCATGGTCGGAAGCATGATCGACAGCACCTGGCCAAGCGGATGCCGGTAATACTCGGCACAGAAGGCAGCAAGAGCGAGCGTGTCAGCCGTTAACGGCTCTATTGGCAATACGCGTTCAATGCACTTCAACCGCGACCGATCGATCGCACTCGTTTCGGCAAGCGCGGTGACCACGCCGACCTGGCGACGCCGACCGAAAGGCACAGCGACCAAAGCGCCGACGACAACAGCGGCGTCACCGATCGCGTAGTCGAACGGTCCGGGTATAGGTACGTCTAGCTCGACACGGGCAATCGTCATCATCCTAAAGTTAGCGCGAAGTTGCCGAACAAGCTTCTGGCGAGGGTTTCAATTTCGCACGTAACCCGCTTTCCAAACTCGATTTTTCCAAAGCCAGGCTGTGGACAATTCTGTTGATTAATTGCCTGGTGCGAGCGAGTGCCGCGACCATGGTCAAACCGGGCTGCCACTTCAGCCTCCGCCAAGCCACTAATGTCTATACGAAACAGTTAGTTACGATCAGGCGTCGACAAATGTAAGCGAGCACCCGCTTTCTGGATGAACGCCTGTTCTTGTGTATAAGACTGCCCGAATCGGGTCATGCCTTGCCTGATACTACTGACGGTAAGCGGGACTCAGAGCATGCACAGCGTCAACCAGCGCCGCCACATTCTCCGGCGGAGTGAACTGCGATACGCCGTGACCGAGATTGAAAACATGCCCGTTGCCGCTGCCGAAGCTGGCCAGCACCCTGGACGCTTCGCGCTCGACAACGTCGGGCGTGGTCAGCAAAATCGCCGGGTCAAGGTTACCCTGCAATGCGACGCGATCGCCGACACGCTGTCGGGCAAGACCAAGGTCAGTGGTCCAATCGACGCCCAAAGCATCGGCGCCGCAATCGGCAAGCGCCTCGAGCCATTGGCCGCCACCCTTGGTAAAGACGACACGCGGCACTCGCTGCCCGTCATGTGTCTGCCGCAACTCGGCGCAGATGCGTTGAATATAAGCGAGTGAGAACTCGCGGAACGCAGCCTCTGACAGACTTCCTCCCCAGGTATCGAAAATCATCACCGCCTGCGCACCAGCTTCAATCTGCGCGTTCAAATACGCCACGACCGATTGCGCAGTGACATCCAGAATAGCGTGCAACAGATCGGGGCGCGCATAGAGCATGCGCTTGATCTCGTGGAACTCGGTCTTTCCCCGGCCTTCAATCATGTAACAGGCCAACGTATAGGGGCTGCCCGAGAATCCAATCAAAGGCACCTCATTGTCGAGCGCTTTGCGTATCTGCGATACAGCATCCAGTACGTACCTCAGGTGCGCTGCCGGATCGACCACATCGAGGTTGCGGATCTCCCACTCTTCACGCAGCGGTCGACGGAAGCGCGGCCCTTCGCCCTCTTCAAAGTACAGGCCAAGACCCATCGCGTCGGGAATGGTCAGGATGTCAGAAAACAGGATTGCCGCATCAAGCGGAAAGCGCGCTAGCGGTTGCAGTGTAACTTCGGTCGCCAAATGCGGGTTCTTGCACAGTTCCAGAAAACTCCCCGCCTGCTGACGAGTCTGGTTGTACTCAGGAAGATAACGTCCCGCCTGCCGCATGATCCACACCGGCGTATACGGTGTCGCCTGGCGCAACAGGGCGCGCAGAACGGTGTCGTTTTTGGGAGCATGCGCGGACAAATTTGCCGCCGTGTTAGCTAGGTTGGTTGCCCTGCAAGTGGATCAACGTGCCGGTTCAGCGCGGCAATTCAGAAGCACCCATCAATGCTTCATCAATTGCGCGGGCGCACTGCCGACCTTCACGAATCGCCCAAACCACCAGCGACTGCCCTCTTCTCATATCTCCGGCAGCAAACACGCGTGGGTGCGACGTGCGATAAACCTCGGTATCCGCGGCTACGTTGCCTCGCTGATCGCATTCCAATCCAAGCTGCTCAATAACACCAGCATGCACCGGGCTAACAAACCCCATGGCGAGCAGCACCAGATCTGCTCGCACCGCGAACTCACTGCCGGGAATCTCGCTCATTTGCATACGGCCATCGGCACCCTTGTTCCATTCGAGTCGGGCAGCGACCAGCTTTTCGACTTTCCCGTTGCGGCCTTCGAAACGCTTGGTCGTGATCGACCAGTCACGATTGCATCCTTCTTCATGAGAAGACGAAGTTCGTAACTTGATCGGCCAGTTGGGCCAGGTAAGCGGCCGGTTCTCCTCCTCCGGAGGCATCGGCAGGAGTTCGAACTGCGTAATCGACAACGCGCCGTGACGATTCGAGGTGCCTACGCAGTCCGAGCCAGTATCACCACCGCCAATGACAATAACGTGCTTGCCCGTCGCTTTGATCTGGCTGTCAAGGGAATCGCCGGCAACGACGCGGTTCTGCTGGGGCAGAAACTCCATCGCAAAGTGCACGCCTTGCAACTCGCGACCTGGGACCGGCAGATCGCGCGGTTGTTCCGCGCCACCAGTGAGTGAAATCGCGTCAAATTCATCGAGAAGTTCCCGGTGCGACACAAAATGGCTTGCCAGATTATTTACCCCGGGCAAATCGCGCGGCAGGGAGCCGACACAAACACCGGCTCGAAACTCGACGCCCTCTTGTTTCATTTGTTCGATGCGCCGGTCAATGTGGCTTTTCTCCATCTTGAAATCAGGTATTCCATAGCGCAACAGACCGCCAATCCTGTCATTCTTCTCAAACACGACGACGTCGTGACCAGCACGGGCGAGTTGTTGCGCGCATGCCAGTCCAGCAGGGCCGGACCCGACTACCGCAACCCTCTTGCCGGTCTTGGTCGCCGGCGGCTGCGCTCCGATCCATCCTTGTTCCCAACCCTTGTCCGCGATGGCATGTTCAATCGATTTGATTGCCACAGCGTCATCATTGATGTTCAGCGTGCAGGCCTCTTCACAGGGAGCAGGACAAATGCGCCCGGTGAACTCCGGGAAGTTGTTGGTCGAGTGCAATGTGGCGAGTGCCGCTTTCCACTGCTGACGATAAACAAGGTCGTTCCAGTCGGGAATGATGTTGTTCACCGGGCAGCCATTCTGGCAAAAGGGAATGCCACAGTCCATGCAGCGCGCGCCCTGACGGCCAGCCTCATCATCGGCATGGTGAATTACAAACTCTTTGTAGTTTCGGACCCGCTCGGCAACCGGGATCGATGCTTCGTTGACCCGATCGAGTTCCATAAATCCAGTTGGTTTGCCCATTTCAGGCGGCCTCCAGTTGCTCTTGTTGCTTGGCGGCAAGTTCACCAAGGGCACGACGATACTCATGCGGAAATACTTTGACGAAACTGGTCCGCGCCTGGTCCCAGTCAGCGAGAATGCGCCGGGCTACTTCACTGCCCGTGTAGCGCAGATGCGATTCGACCAGTTGCCTCAGCAACACCTCGTCAGCGGTATTGCGGTGCCATGGTTCGCCGGTCGATTGCTCAGCGGCCGGCAGCACCTTTTCCAACTTGACCATCGCCGGATTGCAGCGCTTGGCGAACATACCAGATTCATCGAATACGTAAGCGATGCCACCGCTCATGCCGGCCGCAAAATTTCTGCCGGTCTCGCCGAGAATAACCGCCGTGCCACCGGTCATGTACTCACAGCCATGGTCACCGACGCCTTCGATCACCGCGGTCGCTCCGGAGTTACGCACGGCAAATCGCTCGCCACCAACGCCTGAGAAGAACGCTTCACCTTCGATCGCGCCATATAGAACGGTGTTGCCGACAACGATGTTTTCGCTCGGCACACCGGTAAACGCTTTCGGCGGCCTGACAATCAGGCGACCGCCGGATAATCCTTTTCCGACGTAATCGTTGGCGTCACCCTCGAGGTCAAAGGTGATTCCACGCGCCAGGAAGACCCCGAAACTCTGTCCGCCGTTACCGGTCATGTGAACGTGAATGGTGTCGTCAGGGAGTCCGGCATGGCCGTAACGCCGAGCCACTTCGTTCGACAACATACCGCCGACACTACGATGAATGTTGCGCGCCTCGATCTCGATGTCGACTTTCGTGCCTTGTTCCAGCGCCGGCTTGGCGGCTTCGATGAGCTGATTGTCGAGCGCCTTGTCCAGACCGTGATCCTGCGCCTCACAATTGTAGCGCGCCACGTCCGCCGGCATTTCGGGCCGATAAAAAATCTTGCTGAAATCCAGTCCTTGCGCCTTCCAGTGCTCAATACCCTTACGCATCTCAAGCAAATCGGAGCGCCCGATCAGGTCGTCGAGTTTGCACACTCCCATTTCAGCCATTAACTCGCGAACTTCTTGCGCAACGAAGTGGAAGTAATTGATCACGTGTTCCGGCTTGCCGGAAAATTTCTTGCGCAACACCGGGTCCTGCGTAGCAATGCCGACCGGACAGGTGTTGAGGTGGCATTTGCGCATCATGATGCAGCCCTCAACGACCAGCGGCGCGGTAGCAAAACCGAACTCGTCGGCGCCGAGCAGCGCGCCAATCAGCACATCACGGCCGGTCTTCATCTGGCCATCGACCTGCACTGCAATGCGACCGCGCAATCTGTTCAGCACCAGCGTCTGCTGGGTTTCGGCGAGCCCCAGTTCCCATGGTGTACCCGCATGCTTGATCGACGACAGCGGAGACGCCCCGGTGCCGCCGTCATAACCAGCAATTGTCACGTGATCAGCCTTGGCTTTGGAGACGCCGGCCGCTACAGTGCCAACGCCTACTTCCGATACCAGCTTTACGCTGATAGATGCCTTCGGGTTGGCATTCTTCAGATCATGGATCAACTGCGCGAGATCCTCGATCGAGTAGATATCGTGATGCGGTGGCGGTGAAATAAGGCCAACACCTGGTACCGAGAAGCGCAGCTTGGCAATGTATTCCGAGACCTTGTGCCCGGGCAATTGCCCGCCTTCACCCGGCTTGGCACCCTGTGCAATCTTTATCTGGATCTGGTCGGCACTGGCAAGGTATTCGGCAGTCACACCGAAGCGACCCGACGCGACCTGTTTGATACGCGATCGCATGCTGTCGCCTTTTTTCAGCGACACGTCGGTAACGACAACATCTCCCAGCGTGTCACGGGTACCGGAATCTTTTTCGACAGGCGTGAAACGAATCGGATCCTCGCCGCCTTCACCGGTGTTCGACTTGCCGCCGATGCGATTCATCGCAATCGCCAGTGTACTGTGCGCCTCGGTCGATATAGAGCCGAGCGACATCGCCCCGGTGGCAAAACGTCTTGCAATTTCCGTCCACGGCTCCACTTCGTCAATCGGAACAGAATCACCCGCCGGTAGAATTTCGAACAACCCTCGCAAGGTCATGTGACGACGGCTTTGGTCATTGATATGGCGCGCATACTCCTTGTAGGTAGAGTACTCGTTGGCACGCGTGGCATGCTGCAGCTTGGCAATCGATTCCGGGTGCCACATGTGCTGCTCGCCACGCACGCGGTAGGCGTACTCACCACCGGCGTCGAGCGCGTTCGCCAACACCGGATCTTTCTCACTGAATGCCCCTTGATGCTCTGCCACCGATTCGCCGGCAATTTCATCAATTCCGACGCCTTCGACATTGCTCGCGGTGCCGGTGAAATACTTTTCGACGAAAAGAGTATTCAAACCAACCGCCTCGAAGATCTGTGCACCGCAGTACGACTGGTAGGTAGAGATGCCCATTTTCGACATTACCTTGTACAGGCCCTTGCCGATCGCCTTGATGTAGTTCTTGATCGCCTCAGTAGGCTCCAGATCCATGCCCGGCGCAATGTTCTGCAAAGTATCCATCGCCAGCCAGGGGTGAATCGCTTCCGCTCCGTATCCCGCCAGAAGGGCGAAGTGGTGGACCTCACGAGCAGAGCCGGTGCTGATTACCAGTCCGGTGCTGGTACGCAATCCCTCTCTGACCAGATGGTGGTGGACTCCGGCTGTGGCCAGTAACGCCGGTATCGCCACGCGCGTCGCGCTCACCGCGGCATCGGAAAGAATCAGGATGTTCACACCCTGCTGCACGGCATCCTGCGCCGCCTGACACAACGCCTCCACTGCCGCCTTCATGCCTTCAGGGCCTTCCTGTACCGGAAAGGTAATGTCCAGTATCCGGCTATCGAACTTGCCGTCGGTGAGCTGTTCTATCGTTACCAACCGCGAATAGTCATCGTACTCGAGAACTGGCTGCGAAACCTCGAGACAGTCACTGACAGTTGGCTCATGTGAGCCGAGAAGGTTTGGCTTCGGCCCGATAAAGGAAACCAGCGACATCACCAATTCCTCGCGTATCGGGTCAATTGCCGGATTGGTGACCTGGGCAAACAACTGTTTGAAGTAGTTGTACAGCGGCTTGTTCCTGCCCGACAGCACCGCAAGCGGCGCATCGTTACCCATGGAGCCGATCGCTTCCTGGGAGTGCATGGCCATCGGCCCGAGGATGAACTTGATGTCCTCCTGGCTGAAGCTGAAAGCCTGCTGCAAGTCCAACAGGCTTTCATGTCTTTCCTGCTCAAGATCGACCGATTTGAGACCGGCAAGTTTGACGCGTGAGCGCTCTATGAAACTAGCGAAGTCTTCCGACGAGGAAAGTTGTTCCTTGATTTCCGCGTCATCGATGATGCGCTGCTGGTCGGTATCTATGAGTAACATCTTGCCGGGTTGCAATCGCCATTTCTGGGCTATGTTCTCCTCTGCAACCGGCAGAACACCGACTTCCGAAGCCATGATGACCAGATCATCTTTGGTGACCACGTAACGCGCGGGGCGCAGCCCGTTGCGATCAAGCGTCGCGCCGATCTGCCTTCCGTCAGTAAATGCAACCCCCGCGGGACCATCCCAGGGTTCCATGACAGGGGCATAGAATTCATAGAACGCCCGCCGCTTCTCGTCCATCAGGGGATTGCCGGCCCAGGCTTCGGGAATCAGCAGCATCATTGCATGCGCCGGCGAATAGCCGCCGAGCACGAGCAATTCAAGCGCATTGTCGAAACAGGCTGAGTCAGACTGACCTTCGTCAATCAACGGCCATATCTTCTCGAGGTCGTCGCCGAACAGCACTGATGACAGCGCCTGGTGGCGCGCATGCATCCAGTTCAGGTTGCCGCGCAGTGTGTTTATCTCACCGTTGTGGCCGATCATCCGGAAGGGGTGCGCCAGATCCCAACTCGGAAAGGTATTGGTGGAGAAGCGTTGGTGAACCAGAGCCAGCGCTGAGACCAGTAACGGATCGGCCAGATCAACGTAATACTCGCCAACCTGTCTGGCCAGCAGCATTCCCTTGTAGACTATAGTGCGAGCCGACATCGAAGGCACATAGAACTGTTTACCGTCGGTAAAGTTCTGCGCCTTGACTGCGTGTTCGACTTGCTTGCGAATGACAAATAACTTGCGCTCGAACGCATCCGCGTCGACGCAGTTTTCCCCTCGGCCGATGAACACCTGACGAATGACCGGCTCGACTTCTATGGTCGCCTTGCTCAAGCCGCTGTTGTTGACCGGCACATCGCGCCAGCCAAGTAATGCCTGGCCCTCGGTTTCGACAAACTGATTGATCAGTTCCTCAATGCCGACACGGGCTGTTGCGTCTTGCGGCAGGAAGATCATTCCGACACCGTAATCACCAGGCGCAGGCAACGAGATACCCAGCTGTTCACACTCGCGCCGCAGGAATGCATCGGGAAGCTGGAGCAATATGCCCGCCCCGTCGCCGAGCAGGGGGTCGTAACCTGTTGCGCCGCGATGCGTCAGGTTGTCAAGGATTTCCAGTCCATGCTCGACGATGGCATGACTTTTCTCGCCTTTGATATGCGCAATGAAACCGACGCCGCAAGCGTCATGCTCGTTCGAAGGCTTGTATAGCCCCTGAGCTGCGGGTGTGATCGGATGAGCCACGGTTTTTTTGCCTCTTTGTATAGTTTCCGCCATTCAGGTACAACCGGGGATCAGACCCCCAAAGACGCCAAATCCGGCGTTTAGCCGGATCTGCCGCAAAGCCGTGAATGGTACCGTGATCAGCCGTCGTTAATCAATAAAGCGGCAGTCGACGCCGTTAGCCCTCCGAGGACACGTCGACCGCAAAAATGCGACGGTATTCTTTGATGGCGTAGCGGTCGGTCATGCCGGCGACGTAGTCGGCAATCGCCCGCGGGGCATCGTCTTGGGCACGATCCTGGTATTCCGGCGGTAACAATGCCGGCCCTTCGAGAAACGCCGAGAACAGTTCGCGAACAACACGCCTGGCCTTGTTGGCCATGCGCTGGACCCGGTAATGCTTGTAGAGTTTGGCCCGGAGAAACGATTGAAGTTCCTGTTGCAAGCGCTTGACATCAGGGCTGAAAGAAATTAGCGGCGGTGCGTTTCGAACCGCGTCGATGTCGGCCGGGGCATGCTCGGAAATGCGCAGCCGGCTTTCGCTGGTCAGGTCACTGACGAACTTGTTGATCATACGCCGTACTGTCTCGTGAATCAGACGCCGGTCCTGGAGTTCGGGAAACGCTTGCCGCACCTGGTCCAGATGCTCCGCGAAAACCGGGACGGCGGCGAGGTCTTCGAGTGTGATCAGCCCGGAACGCAGACCGTCATCAACATCGTGATTGTTGTAGGCAATTTCGTCAGCAAAGTTGGCCAGCTGCGCTTCCAATGATGGTTGTTGCTTGAGCAGAAACCGTGCGCCGACATCGCCAAGCTCACGCGCGTTGGCGCGCGAGCAATGCTTGAGAATGCCTTCGCGTGTCTCAAAACAAAGGTTCAGGCCGTCGAATGCACCATAACGCTGCTCGAGCACATCAACAACGCGCAACGATTGAAGATTGTGCTCAAAGCCGCCGTACTCCTGCATGCATTCGTTGAGTGCGTCCTGACCACTGTGGCCGAACGGCGTGTGTCCAAGATCGTGTGCCAGCGCGATGCTCTCGACCAGGTCTTCGTTGAGCGCGAGGTTACGCGCGATCGATCTGGCAATCTGAGCGACTTCGATGCTGTGCGTCAGGCGGGTGCGGAACAGATCGCCTTCGTGATTAACGAACACCTGTGTCTTGTATTCGAGGCGACGGAAAGCGGTCGAGTGGACAATTCGGTCGCGGTCGCGCTGGAACTCGCTGCGCCCTTCCGGAGCCGGTTCGGCAACACGGCGCCCGCGTGACGTTTGTGCTCTGGCGGCATAGGGCGCCAACTCAGTCGTCACCGGGGATATCCTGCAGGACCCGTGTCAGTTCCGGCGCCGAGAAATCAGCTGACAGGTATGCCTCGCCGATCGCCCTCAGCAACACCAGTCTGAGTCTGCCCTTGTGCACTTTCTTGTCGTGACCCATTAATTCGAGGTAGCGCTTGGCGCCAAAAGCCGGCGCTTTGGTTGGCAAGCCGGCGCGATCGAGCAGTGTTTGCAACCGACTCACGTCTTCGTTGCTGATTTCGCCCTGGCGTGCCGAGAGCCTTGCCGCCAGCAACATTCCCGCAGCGACCGCCTCACCGTGCAACCACTCGCCATAGCCGAGCCCGGTTTCAATCGCATGCCCGAACGTATGCCCGAAATTAAGCACGGCGCGAGTGCCCGCCTCACGCTCATCAGCGGCAACAATTTGCGCTTTGCAACGGCACGACACCTCGACCGCTTGAGCCAGTGCCTCCGGCTCTCGCGCCACCAACCGGTCCATGTTGTCTTCCAGCCAGACAAAGAACTCAGCATCCATGATTGCGCCGTACTTGATTACTTCTGCCAATCCCGCCGCCAGCTCCCGCTCCGGAAGCGTCGCCAGAGTGGCAATATCGGCAATAACCAAGCGCGGCTGATAAAAAGCGCCAATCATATTCTTACCCAGCGGATGATTGATCGCGGTTTTGCCGCCGACAGAGGAATCGACTTGAGCAAGCAGCGTGGTGGGTATCTGAATGTAAGCTATGCCGCGCTGATAGGTCGCCGCGGCAAATCCCGCCACGTCGCCAATGACGCCACCCCCAAGCGCAATAATCGTCGTTGTTCGGTCACATCGCGCCGCCAGCATGGCATCGAAAATACTGTTCAGCGTCTGCCATGTCTTGTACTGCTCGCCATCAGGCAGTTTGATGGCAAGCACATTGACGCGGGCTTTGCGCAGGCTTGACTCGAGTCGTTCAAGAAAAAGCGGCGCAATAGTGTCGTTGGTCACGACGACGACTCTGTCGCCAGTCAAATGAGCAGCAATGAGTTTGCTGTCATCCAGAATGCCGTTTCCGATCACAATCGGATAGCTTCTGGCATCAAGGCTGACCTCAAGAGTGCGCGTTTGCATGTCTGACTTACTGTGCCGGGTTGGTCGCTTGCGCCTGGTGCGCGACCAGTTGCGCCTCGAGGCGGTTGACCAGCGAATGCAGACTGGGGCTGCCGGTCTCTATTACCAGGTGGGCGACCTCTCTGTACAGTGGGTCGCGTTGCTCGAATATGGCACTGATGCGTGCCTGCGGGTCGCTAGTCTGAAGCAATGGCCGGTTCTTGTCGTGCCGCGTACGATTGATCAGTTCACGTACCGCGGCACGCAGATAGACAACGGTTCCGCGCTCACGCAGCAAGCGCCGGTTCTCTTCATCGAGAACCGCGCCGCCGCCGGTAGCCAGGACAACATTGTCTAGCGCGGTCAGTTCGCGAATGACGGCGCGCTCTCGGGTGCGGAAGCCTTCTTCACCTTCGATATCGAAAATGACGGGTATGCGCACACCCGTTCGCTCTTCGATAACGTGGTCGGAGTCGTGAAAAGTCTTGCCCAGTCGTCGTGCCAGAACCCGGCCGACGGAAGTCTTTCCCGCCCCCATCATCCCCACCAGGAAGATATTGCCGGGAATGCTGACTGATGATCTGCTCGAGCGACCCCGTAAGTAACTTGCCATTTTGGCATTCTAACGAACGTGGCCCGCATCTGAAGCGATGCGGGCCACCTCGGAGTCACATTATTTGATCAGCGAACGGCGGTTTTTTCCGATACCAGCCTTGGCGTTACAAATATCAACAGTTCGCGCTTGTCGTTGCGCTTCAGATTCTGCTTGAACAACCACCCTAGGACCGGGATGTCGCCTAACACAGGGACCTTATTGGTCTGGTCCGACTCAGTCTGCTCGTAGATACCACCGATGCCAACGGTGCCGCCATTCTCGACCAGGACTTCCGTCGTAACCTGCTTGGTGTCGATAGATGGCCCCGCTGCAGTGTCTTGTCCAACGCTGTCCTTGTTGACCTGAAGCTTCATCATCACATTCTCGTCGGGCGTGATTTGCGGCGTTACCTTGAGGCTCAACGTCGCCTTGCGGAACGACACACTGGTCGCGCCGCTGCTGGTGGCCTGCTGATAAGGAATTTCGGTACCCTGCTCGATCGACGCCTCAATATTGTCCGCCGTGATCACGCGCGGACTGGAGATGATCTTGCCTTTTCCATCCGCCTGGATAGCCGTTAGTTCAAGATTCAGAAAGCGAGTCATGGCTTCGTTCATCAGGATCAGCGAGAACTGGCCTGGTGCGGCACCGCCGGCGCCCGGCGCCGGGTTATTGAAGAACATCGAGTCGGCCAAGAAGTCTGGTACTGTCGTCGTCTGACCTGAGTGGAAACCGGTATCAACGATGCCACCGCCGACCAGGCCTCGATTGGTTCCAGCACCAATTTGGCTCCCGGTGCCGGTGGTGTCGTGGTAGCCAAATCGCACGCCGAGGTTGCGGCTGAAGGTATCAGTGGCTTCGACGATTCTCGCCTCGATCAGCACCTGGCGAACCGGTACGTCGATCTGTTTGATCAGATCCCGTAAACCGTCGAGCTTTTCAACGATGTCCTGCACAAAAATGGTATTGGTGCGGGCATCAACAACGGCGCTGCCGCGGCGTGAAAGCAATCCCTGGTCGCCGCTGCCGATGAGTGTTTTGATGTCTTCAGCGCGCTGATAGTTCAGCTGGAAGCTCTCCGTGACCATCGGCTCGAGGTCGGCAATCTGCTGCTGTGCTTCGAGTTCCAGCTTTTCCTTGGTCGCCAGCTCATCCCTTGGTGCGATCCAGATGACATTACCCGTCTCGCGCATATCCAGTCCCTTGGCCTGCAAGATGATGTCAAGCGCCTGGTCCCAGGGAACGTCTTTCAACCGCAGCGTCAAATTGCCTCCGACAGTATCACTGGTGATGATATTCAGCCCGGTAAAGTCGGCCAGCACCTGCAGCACCGAACGAACTTCGATGTTCTGGAAATTCAGTGAGAGCTTCTCGCCTTTGTATTTCTGTTCCTTGGTTCTGGCCGCCTTGAGATCAGGCTCGGTGACCGTCTTCACTTCGATGATGAAGCGGTTATCGGCCTGGTAAGCGGACTGTTCCCAGCGGCCGGTCGGCATAACTGTCAAGCGTACCGTTGAGCCGATCGCTTCGACATCGAAACCGTCGACCAGCGTGCCGAAATCAGTGACGTCATAACGCCGCTCCAGAGCCGGGGGCAACTCGGTATCAAGAAAGTCGACAATGATCTTGCGACCCTCGCGCCGCAGATCGATGCCGGTTTTGCTGTCGGACAGATCGACGATGACTTTGGCCTCGCCGCCGCGGCCACGCTGAAAATGCACGTCGCGAATGCTGTGTGGCGCAGCAGGCTCGCCCGTGGCAAAGCTAACGGTTTCTGGCGTGGTCGGCGCTTGCGCTGTCGTCGCCGCTGCATCGAGCACAATCGCAACGGTGTTTCCCTCTACCCGCGTTACATAGGAAGGTGTCGCCATCATGTTCAGCACGACGCGGGTGCGTCCGCCCGACTGTCCCAGACGAATCGACCTTAGGCCGCCCTGGTTAACATCCTGCACACTTCGACCAAGTGCGTTCGCTGTGTCCGCAAAATCAAGAGCAATACGTGGCGGGTTGCTCAGCGCAAAACTGATCGGCTCCGCGGTGACTGGTCTTGCCAAAGACATTTTCACGACCACCTTGTCCGCCGTTGACGATACTTCGAGGGCCTGAATCGCATTGCTAGCCGCGCGCTCCTGGGCCGATGCAGCCGGCACCAACAAAAGCGTGCCGGCGATTACCAAAGCGGACATGATTCTTGTACGTGGCATATTCTTTTGCCTCCTATTGCTCAAGCAATTGCAAGCTAGCGGATCGTTCGCTCCAGCCGCCGTTGGCCGGGTCCTGGATGACTTCTTTCAACGTGACTACTGTCTCGCTGACTGCGGTGACTATTCCAAAATTCTGACCCATGTAATTGCCGACTCTGGCCTTGTACAGATTGTTGTCCGGCGTCCTGATGAGCGCATAGCGAACGCGGCTTTGCTCCAGCGTGCCGACCATCTTCAGGCTCTCGAGCGGAAACGCCTCGAGCGTTTCCTTGCGCCGGTTCATGTCCGGGGCTGGTCCGGTAGCAACCGGCACGCCACCAGTGGCTTCGAGATCCCGTGGCGAAAACGGATCGGGCAATTCGAAAGCGTTATAGGCAAACGGCTCGAATTGCTTGATTTCCGGCAGTGGTTCAACGCGGCCGCGCAACCCCTGCTTGGACTCTTCCACAAACCGGTTGAGGTCCTCGAATTCCCCGCTACTGCAGCCGTGCAGCAGCAGGCATGCACCGCAAACCAATGCAAAGTAAGATCGAATCACCGGCGACGCCCCTTCTTCTTGGCACCGCGCGCCGCTTTACGCTGGGCAGCGATCTCCGCATCATCGAGATAACGGTAGGTGCGCGCGGTAGCATCCATTTCCAGCTGGCCACCCTTGCTCTTTTTCAGCGAGATGTTGCTCAAGGTGACAATACGCGGAAGTTGCGAGACGTCACTCGCAAACGACCCCATTTCATGGTAGTTGCCGGTGAGTCTGATGCTGATCGGCAATTCAGCATAGAACTCGGACATCGCCTCACTCTGCGCCGGCTTGAACAGAACAAACTCCAGACCACGGCCAAGGCCCGCCTGATTGATATCAGTCAGCAAGCCTTCCATTTCGGATTTGTTCGGCAACTGCTTAAGCATTTCGCCGAACTCCTGCTCGATCGTGGCCAGCTGCTCTCGGTAGGCATCGAGGTTGACCGCCTGCTTTTGTTTGCCAAGGAAGCTGGTTCTGAGCTGCTGTTCTTTCTGACGTGCGGCATCCAGTTCCTCGACCTGATTGCGCCAGTCGAACCAGTAACCTGCAAAGATCACCGCGATCAAAAGAATCAGTAATGCGACCAACTTGGGTAGAACCGGCCACGAGCCAATTTCACTCGGGTCCAGTCTGCGAAGATCGTCAAGTGTCATTGTCGTTACACCTTATGACTTGTTGCGCCTGTTGGGCCGGGACGACGCAGTGGTGGTCTTTTTCTCTTCTTCCGGCCGTGCCAACTGAACGGTCAAACTGAACTCATTCAGCGTGACGCTGCTGCCTTTCGGCTTCGAAGCCCTGATCTGGATTAGCTTGGGTGCTTCGAGCCAGGGAGAAGCGTCGAAGTTACGCATCAGAGTTGACACCCGCGCATTGGATGTCGCGAAACCGAGAATGCTGACGTTCTTGCCTGACTGCTTGATCGTTTTCAGATGCACACCTTCCGGTAACTGGCGCACCAACTGATCCAGCAACCGCACGCTTTCTGTCCGATTACTCTGCAATGTTTCAACGACACGCTTGCGGGCCAGCAAGGCTTGTGTTTGTGATTTGAGTTTCTTGATCTCGGCAATTTTCTTGTCGAGTTCGGCAATCTTGGTTTCCAGAAACTTGTTGCGCTGGTTCTGATTGTTGATCCTGCCTTCCAGGAAAGAGTGCCCAAGAAACCAGACAATGCCGCCAATTAATGCCGTCAACGCGGCAAGAATTGCGAACTGCTTCTGCAGTTCCTTGCGGCGTTCAGCACGGTAAGGTAGTAGGTTAATAGGTATCATGCGTCAAACCTCCGTAACGCCAGACCACAACTCACCAGCAAGGACGGAGAGTCGATAAGAAGCTGAGCGCGCTTGATGCGGCTGGGTATTTCCATTCCGGAAAACGGATTTGCAATCACGGTGTTCACCTGGGTGCGCTCGGCCACTACTTCGGCCAAATCAGGAATGCTGGCCGTGCCGCCCGAGAGATAGAGCTGGTCGACCTGGCTATACTGCGTTGACGTGAAGAAGAACTGCAATGCGCGTACCACTTCCAGGCCCAGGGTATCCATGAAGGGGGCAAGGACGTCACCCTGATAGTTGTCCGGCAGGTTGCCGTTGCGCTTCGCTGCGTCGGCCTCCTCCATCGACATGCCATAAGCGCGCATGATCTCCTGGCTAAGCTGAAGCCCGCCGAATGGCTGCTCACGCATGTAAACAGATTGATTGTTTATCAGGATGTTGACGTTCATGATGGAGGCACCGATGTCGACCAGCGCAATAGTCTGATCGCGGCCACTATCAGGCAATTCGGCCATCATCAGTTCCAGCGCGTTCTGCGCGGCAAACGCGTCGATATCCATGACCGTCGTTTTCAGGCCGACTGTTTCGGCAACGGCCACCCGGTCCTCTACCTTCTCCTTGCGGGCTGCCGCCAGCATGACTTCGACTTGCTCGGGACTGTTCGGGTCGGGGCCAAGTACTTGAAAGTCCAGATCAACTTCTTCGAGGGCAAACGGGATGTACTGATTGGCTTCTGCCTCGACCTGGGCCTCCATGTCATCCTCGCTTTGACCGGCGTCGAGGACGATTTTCTTGGTGATGACGGCTGCCGAAGGGACCGCCATGGCAAGGGTCTTGATTCGTGTGCCCATGCGCTTCCAGGCGCGCCGGACCGAATCACCGACCTGCTCCAGATTCATGATATTGCCGTCGACCACGGCCTCATGCGGCAGCGGTTCGATGGTGTAACGTTCGAGGCGGTAAGCTCCCTTGCCACTGCTTGACAGTTCGACCATCTTGACTGACGAAGAACTGATGTCGACGCCGATTAGCGGCGGCGATTTTGGCTTTATCAGGGAGCTAAAAAAGTCTGTGTTAAACTCGAATTTTCCTTTGAGCATAGGACAGTTAGGTGAGCCTTCGCAGAAATTACATTAAACCCTAGCAACAACCTCACCGCAAGTAAAGCAAAAAGGCTGCCTCCGTTGCCCTCGCCCCGATCCCGGCTCTATATAATGTGGCCCTTGAAAATATATGGCTGTTAGCCGCTTGTTTCGATCAATGACCTCCCGCTGGTGGTTCTACCCACTGGTCGCGTTCGCCGCCTTGGGTGTGGCCGGCATGCTGCTGCTCGGTTATGCGGCAGTTATTGCCTATCCACGGCTTCCCTCGATCGAGGTTCTTGCCGCCTACCAGCCCAAGATCC
Source organism: Betaproteobacteria bacterium (assembly GCA_020354125.1). Lineage (GTDB taxonomy): Bacteria > Pseudomonadota > Gammaproteobacteria > Burkholderiales > Eutrophovitaceae > SG8-40. The sequence continues at coordinate 101,058 of CP070643.1, forward strand.
CGCTTCAGATATACAGCGCGGAAGGGGAGCTGATCGGTGAGTTCGGTGAAGAGCGCCGCGCCTATGTCAAGATCGAGGACACGCCCGAGAAGTTGAAACAGGCCATCATCGCCGTTGAAGACGAGCGCTTCTACGAGCACGGCGGCGTCGACTACATCGGCGTGGCCCGTGCCGCAGTGGCAAATTTCCGTGCCAAGCAAGCCCGCCAAGGTGCCAGCACCATCACCATGCAGGTGGCGCGCAATTTCTTCCTCACCTCCGAGAAGACGCTGAAACGCAAATTCAACGAGGCCCTGCTTGCCTTCAAAATCGAGCGCAACTTGAGCAAGGAGCAGATTCTCGAGATCTATATCAACCAGATCTATCTTGGCCAGCGCGCCTACGGTTTCGGGGCAGCCTCCCAAGTCTACTTCGGCAAATCACTGGACGAAGCGAATCTGGCAGAGATTGCGATGCTGGCAGGGCTGCCGAAAGCGCCTTCCAGATATAACCCGGTGGCCAATCTGACCCGCGCAAAAGACCGCCAGAACAAAGTGCTGCGGCGCATGCTTGAAACTGGGCAGATCGACGCCGAGCAATTCAAGGCCGCCGAAGAACAAGAGATCATCATCGCCGCGCAGAGCACCAGCTACGCTACACGGGCCCAGCACTTCTCGGAAATGGTGCGCCAAGCCATCTTCGATGCCTACAAGGAAGACTCCTATTCCCGTGGTTTCCGCGTCTATACCACCCTTTCCAAGAAACACCAGGACGCCGCCTATGCCGCCTTACGTCGGGGGATGCTCGAATATGACGAGCGCCAGGGCTACCGCGGCGCAGAGGGGTACTTCGATCTGCCCAACGACGTGTCTGACGAACAGCTCGAAGACGCGTTACAGGAGGAGGAGGAAAGCGACGGCATTTTCCCGGCTATTATCCTGGATGTATCACAAAAATCGCTGAACGTGTATCGAAAAGGAGGCGAACGTGTCACTATCGTCGGCGAAGGTCTGGCCTTTGCCGAGCCCATGATCGGTAAGACTGCGCCGCCCAAGACACGCCTCAAGCCCGGTGCCCTAATTCGCGTCAAGAATGACAAGGATATCGGCTGGTCAATCGTCCAACTACCGGAAGTCGAAGGCGCTTTCGTTTCGGTCGACGCGAATAGCGGCGCAATACGCTCGCTGGTTGGGGGATTCGATTTCGATCGCAACAAGTTCAATCATGTTACCCAGGCGCGGCGCCAGCCCGGCTCAAGCTTCAAGCCGTTCATCTATTCGGCTGCGCTGGAAAAGGGATTTACGCCGGCTACCATTATTAACGACGCACCGATTACCATCGACGCCAGCGAAACAGGTGCGATTCCGTGGGAGCCAAAGAACTTCGATGGCAGCTTCTCGGGGCCGGTCCGCATGCGGACCGCTCTGACCAAATCAAAGAATCTGGTCTCGATCCGAATCTTGCAGGCCATTACGCCGAGGTACGCCCAGGAGTATCTGACCCGATTCGGATTCGAGCGTCGCAGACATCCGGCTTACTTGACCATGGCACTTGGAGCCGGCTCGGTCACACCGCTGGAACTGGCAATGGGCTACGCGGTGTTTGCCAACGGAGGATACTACGTCACACCCTACTTTATTGAACGCATCGAAGACCGGCAGGGTAATGTTCTAGGAACTGCTTCGCCGTTGATTGCCGGCGACACTGCCGACCGGACCATCGATTCGCGCAACGCCTTCATCATGTTCAACATGATGCAAGACGTCATCCGGGGCGGAACCGGAGCGCGCGCCATGGCGCTCGGCCGGGTCGACCTCGCTGGCAAGACTGGCACGACCAACGATCAAATGGACGCGTGGTTCGCCGGCTTTCAACGCCAACTGGTGGCGGTCGCCTGGGTCGGGCATGACATCCCCAGATCTCTCGGGGAGTTCGAGACTGGCTCCAAGACCGCGTTGCCGATGTGGGTGTCTTACATGGCGACGGCGCTCAGAGGTCAGCGCGAGGAAATCCCGATCGCACCCGAGGGCGTTACGGCAGTCGCGATCAACCCGGAAACAGGTCTGCGCGACGCGGCAGCTGGAAACCAGATGATTGAGTATTTTTATCACGAAAACGTCCCGCCCGAGCCCGGCACGGGTTTTCTGTTTCGCACTGAACCGGCAAGGCCCAGCGAGGAAGTCAACGACCAGCTTTACTAGAGCGGAAGCCGTTAACTTCTGTTGAGGGACGAATTGCAGCCAAAAAAGTTGCGGCCTGAAGAAGCTGCGCGTCTATAGAACCGTACCGCAATAGAATGCAACTCCGATAAACATGGCTCGAGACCACGCGACCAGTCGGCAGCTTCGCTCACGAATTGCTCATCTGGCGGCACGTCTCATGGCGGTCGACGGCATCGGCGATCTTTCACTGGCGAAGCGAAAAGCCGCGCGACAGGCCGGTGCGACGGAAGCTCGCAGCCTGCCCAGCAACGAAGAGGTGGAAGTCGCGCTGCAAAGCTATTTGCAGCTATACCAGGCGGATGAGCATGCAGCACGGGTGGCGCACCTTCGATCTTGTGCAATGCAGATGATGCGCACCCTTGAGCGTTTCAATCCTCAGCTTTCCGGACCGGTGCTGGAAGGCAACGCAGGGCGCTATTCGAACATTGACTTACACCTGTTCACCGACAGCCCGAAAGAAGTCGAGCTGTTCATGCTTAATCAGGGATTCGAATACAAACAACGACATAAGAACATCTTCCGCGGCGCCGAGCCCGCCACAATCGTCGCTTTCCTGGTCGGCACCAGAGACGCAGATTTCAATATTTCGGTATTCGGCCACAACGATCTGCGCCTGAGCCTTCGCAGCACCTTGAACGGCAGACCGTTCCGGCATGCCGGGCTCGAGTCCGTGACAGCAATGCAGCGTCAGGAACAACAGGCCAACCACGACGGTTAAGCGCGGTAAAGGCCCGTTCGCACGGCTTACCGACTTGACTTAACCGTTCGTTCGAAGTTGTTCAGCGGCGTCCAGCGCGAAGTAGGTTAACACCGCGTCAGCACCGGCCCGTTTGAAAGCCAGCAGTGACTCCAACATGCACCGCCTCTCATCGAGCCAGCCATTCTGAAACGCAGCTTTCAACATTGCAAATTCACCGCTGACCTGATAAACGAAGGTCGGCATCATGAATTCCGTCTTGACCCTGCGAACGATGTCGAGGTATGGCATGCCGGGTTTGACCATGACCATGTCCGCACCCTCCTGCAGATCGAGCCCGACTTCCCAAAGCGCTTCGTCCGAGTTGGCCGGATCGACTTGATAGGTCTCTTTGCTGCTTTTGCCGAGGTTCGTGGCCGACCCGACCGCATCGCGGAACGGGCCATAGAAACCGGACGCGAACTTAGCCGCGTAAGCCAGTACTCTAACCCGCGTGTACCCATTTTCGTCGAGCGCCGCCCTGATAGCGCCGATACGGCCATCCATCATGTCTGACGGTGCGACAATATCGACCCCGGCCTGGGCATGACTCAAAGCCTGCTTGACCAACACCTCGACAGTTTCATCATTCAGGACATAACCGCTCGAATCGATCAATCCATCCTGCCCGTGGCTGGTGTAAGGATCCAGCGCAATGTCGGTAATAACACCAAGCTCGGGAAAGCGCGACTTGAGTTCCTGGACAGCGCGCGGCACGAGACCCGTAGCACTGTAGGCCTGTTCCGCCAGCGGTGTCTTAAGCGATTGGTCGACAACCGGAAAAAGCGCCATAGCCGGAACTCCAAGAGCAAGGCAACGTTCCGCAACACCGAGCAACAGGTCAGGCGTCACCCGTTCCACACCCGGCATCGATGCCACGGCCTGCCGCTGGTTGTTGCCGTCGATAACAAATACCGGATAAATCAAATCGTTCGCGGTGAGCACGTTCTCCCGCACAAGCCGCCTTGAGAAGTCATCGCGACGATTGCGGCGCATGCGCCGGCGGGGATACTTGCCGTATACATTCATTGCATTTCCTTCAGCAATTACAATCGGTTATATTCTCGATCTAGGCTCTTTCGACACAAGGGGCGGAACTTTCTTAAGTTTCCGGGCTCTTAAAAACAGACGATATGTCTCCCGCTTCTCCTCCCTGAGCGGGTGCCTTAATCGATTAAGGCAATTTCCTCCCCCGGGCGCGCCCAAAGGCCGCCCGGGTTTTTATTCTACTTCTCGTTCTGCTCCGCGGCAGTCAACCAGCCGTCGATGATTTCTTGTGCCTCTTGTATACCCAGCTTGCCACTGCTTGAAAACAGCTGCACCGAGCAGCCCGGGTAATCTTTGCGAAGCGCGGCCTCGACTTTTCGCAACTGGTTGGCGGCCTGCGAGCGCGACAGTTTGTCTGCTTTGGTGAGCAGCACATGCACTGGCTTGCCGGTTGCAGCGAACCAATCGAGTAGCTGCTGGTCGAGCGGCGTCATCGGATGCCGTGCGTCCATCACTACAACCAGCCCGCAGATCTGTTGCCGCCGGTTAAGGTAGCCGGTGAGCAGAGCCGCCCACTGCCGCTTCATTTCTCCCGGAACCTGCGCATAGCCGTAGCCGGGCAGGTCAACGAGGTAAGTATTGCGGTCGATGGCGAAGAAGTTGATCAGACGTGTTCGGCCAGGCGTTTTGCTGACATGCGCCAGCTTGCGCCTGCCGGTAAGGGTATTCAGCGCACTCGACTTGCCGGCGTTGGATCGGCCCGCAAACGCCACCTCTGCCGTGCTTTCCTCGGGCAACTGGTTCAGCTTTTCAGCTGACTTGTGGAACACCGCCTGCTGCAGTCGCGAAGTCATCGGTAAGGCTTCAGCTACAATTACGCGTCCAACGGAGCCTGGGTAAGGGTCCGAAACCAGATTGGGAGTTTGCACTGATGATGCGGTTCATTGCGTTACTAATTGCGCTGGCACTACCTGTTGCGGCCAGTGCTGCAGGGCACGGCAAGAGCGAGGCGAGCAGGGAGGATTTCGGCGACGCCGCCAAAGGCCAACAAATTGCTGGTCAGGTCTGCGCAGCGTGCCATGGCGCGGACGGCAATAGCCCGCTGAGCGCAAACCCGAATCTGGCTGGGCAGCATCCCGACTACCTGTTTAAACAACTCATGGAATACAAATCGGGAGCCCGCGCCAACGCAATCATGGCCGGAATGGTTGCCAACCTGTCCGTCGAGGACATGCGCAATCTGGCGGCCTTCTATGCCAGCAAGCCAGCCAAGCAAGGGACAGCAAAAGACATGGAGCTGGTCACAGCAGGCCAGCAACTGTACCGGGCCGGCGTTCCTGACAAGGGGGTAGCGGCATGCTCCGCCTGCCACTCACCCGATGGTGCCGGCATTCCGCCACAGTATCCACGCGTTTCAGGACAACACGCGGAATACACCGCGACACAGTTGCGTGCTTTCCGGGCAGGAGCCCGCGACAATGATTTAAACGCAATGATGCGGATGGTCGCGGCACGGCTTAGTGAAGCGGAAATCAAGGCACTCGCAGAGTACATATCAGGTCTGCGCTAGTCCTGCAGGCGGCTGAATGCTTCGCGAGCCGCGTCAAACGTCCGCTCCAGTTCGTCCGGGCCGTGTGCAGCAGAAACAAAACCGGCCTCGAATGCCGAGGGCGCGATGGTGACTCCAGCGTCAAGCATATGATGGAAGAAGCGATTGAACTTCTCTCCGTCGCCTTCCATAACCTGAGCAAACGACTGCGGGACGCCGGCCCGGAAATACATACCAAACATACCTCCGACCGATTGCGCGCTGAAATCCTGATTTGCCTCCTGCGCAATGTGGGACAATCCGTCTACAAGCTGGGTCGCGGTCTCAGACAAGCTTTCGAAAAAACCCGGCGCACCGACCAGCTTGAGTGTCGCAAGCCCGGCCGCCACTGCAACCGGATTTCCGGACAAGGTACCCGCCTGATACACCGGTCCAAGCGGCGCTATTTTCTGCATGATGTCGCGCCGGCCTCCAAATGCGCCAACCGGCATGCCTCCGCCAATGACTTTGCCCAATGTCGTCATGTCCGGAGTGATACCGAACAAGCCTTGAGCGCCCTGAAGTCCGACCCTGAACCCCGTCATGACTTCGTCGAAAATCAGCACTGCGCCATGACGCGTACACAGCGTGCGCATTGTTTGTAGAAATTCCGGCGTCGCCTTAACCAGATTCATATTGCCGGCGATCGGTTCGACAATGACTGCAGCAATCTCGCTGCCGTTGTGGCTGAAAGTCTGCTCCAGCATTCCACTGTCGTTGTAATCAAGCACCAGCGTATGCGCGGTCACTTCCGGTGGGACACCGGCAGAACTGGGCTGCCCGAACGTCAGTGCTCCTGACCCTGCCTTGACCAATAGTGCATCGGCATGACCGTGGTAACAGCCTTCGAATTTGACAATCTTGGAACGCCCGGTAAAGCCTCGCGCAAGCCGGATGGCACTCATAGTCGCTTCGGTGCCGGAACTGACCAGGCGTACCTGCTCGACCGACGGGACCGCGCTGGTCAGCAATTCCGCCATCTCGACCTCGCCTTCCGTGGGTGCTCCGAAACTGAGGCCGCGTTCGGCCACCGCCTGCACCGCTTGCACCACTTCACGGTGCGCATGGCCCAGAATCAGCGGCCCCCAGGAGCCGACGTAATCAATGTATTCCTTGCCCTCGACGTCCCAAATACGTGCTCCCGCGCCTTTGGCTATGGTCGGTGGCGTTCCGCCAACCGATCCAAAGGCGCGCACCGGTGAATTGACACCGGCCGGAATCAGTTGGCGCGCTCGCTCAAATATCTGCTGGTTTCTGCTGGACATGCTCAACCTCTAATAGTGGAGTTGCAAACTGCGATCAGCCATTAGACTGGATAAAAGGCGCGCTTCGTGTTCAACGTCATCGACGTAGAACAGCGCGCTCAACACGGCCAGCGCATCGGCATCTCGCTCGATCAACTTGATGGCGTTTTCCTTGTTAATGCCGCCTATGGCAACTACCGGCACTGACAGCTCCGTCTTGGCGCGGGACAGCAACTCCAGGGGGGCACAAACCGCGGCGGGTTTGGTTCTCGATGGAAAGAAACTGCCGAACGCGACATAGTCGACACCTGCCGACTCCAACTCATGAGCGCGAGCCAGATCGTTGTAGCACGAAACACCAATGATCTTGTCAACACCGAGTCGGCGACGCGCATCTGCGAGCGTATCATCATCCTTGCCAAGGTGAACCCCGTCCGCATCCACTTCAACTGCTAGGCGTGAATCGTCATTCACGATCAGTGTGCCATTGACATCGCGCAGGAGTTCGGCAAGTGCGCCGCACTGGGCTCGCCGTAATCCGGCAGACCCGGTCTTGTTGCGGTATTGAACAATTCTTACGCCACCGGCCAGCGCGGCGGCAACTTTTACGACCAGCTGCGCCGTGTCATCGGTTTCCGGCGTGATCGCATAAATACCGCTAACCCGGTTGTGATTCATCCATTCCTTCGTCATCGTGCGCCCAAAAAAAGCGGTCCGGAACGAGTTGTCCCATCCCTGCCCGGTAAGCAGATTCTAACGTCTGCCAAGTGTATTCCTGAGCATTGCGCGCCGCCGAGGCGACATCGAGTCCGCGCGCGATATGCGCGGCGAGAGCAGCGGCCAACGTGCATCCGGAACCATGGTACGAGCCGGGCAGTCGCTGCCAGCTATCCGAGCGCACCAAACCGCCAGTGGCATAAAGCGTATTGGTCACTTCGGTCGTGTTTTCGTGCGTGCCGCTAACCAGCACGTATTCAGTGCCCAGTTCGAGCAACCTGATAGCACACTCCTCTAGTGACGGTTCCTCCGTGTCGTCACTGTCTTGGATGGCCAGACGGCGTGCCTCGTGGCTGTTGGGCGTAAGTACCGTCGTTTGCGGCAGCAACAACTCACTCATTGCGCTAATCAGGTTTTCTGATGCAAGTTCATCGCCTCGAGCCGATGTCAGCACCGGATCGAGAACCAGGGGCACCTCTGGATAATCGGATACCACTTCGGCGATAGCGGCCGCGCCTTCAACGCTGCCAATCACACCAACCTTGAAGGCATCGACTGGTACATCTTCAAGTACACAACGGGCTTGATCGACCATCCAGTCTGCATCGATTGGCAACATATCCTCTACGCCAATCGTGTCCTGGATGGTGATCGCCGTCACCACTGACAGTGGATGACAGCCGAGGCTCGCGAGCGTCATCACGTCTGCCTGCATACCTGCTCCGCCGCTTGGATCACTCGCTGCGAAGCTCAGGACAATCGGCGGTGTGTCAGGCACGGGAATGGAGACGCGCGATTGAATTAAAATATCATTCTATCTGAAAAGAACTGCAACAATGACTGCAACCGAGAACAACGAATACAAGACATATATGTGTCTCATTTGCGGCTTCATCTACGACGAAGCCGCCGGTCTTCCCGAAGAAGGTATCCAACCAGGTACTCGCTGGGAAGACGTGCCAATCAACTGGGTTTGCCCCGAGTGCGGAGCCCGCAAAGACGACTTCGAACTGGTCGAAATTTAAACCGATTGAAATCTATACCGATTCAATTCTAACTGGAACAGAAGATGAGATTACTCCACACCATGCTGCGCGTCGGCGACATGAAGCGCTCGATCGCGTTCTACACTGAAGTACTTGGAATGCGCCTGCTCAGACAATCGGATTACCCCGGTGGCCGGTTCACGCTGGCTTTCGTCGGCTATGGCGATGAAAAAGACGAAGCCGTCCTGGAGTTAACACACAATTGGGATACTGACAGTTACGATCTCGGAACCGGATACGGCCACATTGCCATCGAGGTCGACGACGCGTACAAAGCTTGTGATGCGGTCAAGACACGTGGCGGCACAGTGACACGTGAAGCCGGGCCAATGAAGCACGGCACCACGGTGATCGCTTTCGTAAAAGATCCCGACGGCTACATGATCGAGTTCATTCAGAAGAAGCAGTGATACGACGGCTAAGCTGATTTGCCAGCCCGGCAAAATCAGCAACTGACAATGTCTCTCCGCGCCTTCCCGGGTCGATACTGCAGGTCTCGAAGTCTTCCTCTGAAACGAGGCCGCGCAAGGCGTTACGCAAGGTCTTGCGTCGTTTCGAAAATGCGGCCTCGACAATACGATGAAACACGCCTGCGTCACTGATTGCGATCGTCTGTTCGGGCAACATGCGCACCACCGAAGACCACACTTTTGGCTGTGGCCGAAATGAGGTCGGCGGCACGTCGAATAACTTCTCTATGGACCACCGGCACTGAAGCATCACGCTGAGCCTACCGTAGTCTGCGCTGGCGGGCGCCGCAACCATGCGGTCGACGACTTCCCGCTGCAGCATGAAGTGGCAGTCCTTTATGAAGTCGCGCGATTGGTTGACGGTGAACAGGATTGGAGTGGAAATGTGGTAAGGGAGGTTCCCAACCAAGCGCAGATCAGATCCGAGAGAAGCGAGATCAAACTCCAGAAAATCGACGCAATGAACTGACAGTGATTGCCCTGCAAAACGCTCCTCGAGCATTCGTGCCGCATCCCGGTCAACCTCAATCGCGTCCATATGGCCAACGGCATCGAGCAAAGGTTCCGTCAACGCGCCCAGTCCCGGGCCGATTTCGACGATGTGATCTCCGCGAGTTGGGGCGACCGAGCCAACAATGCGATCGATGCAAACGCGATCAATAAGAAAGTTCTGACTGAAGCGGCGCCTGGCACGATGGCGCATATCAAGCTCGAGCCGGCAGCGGCTTAGCTCTCGTCGAGGCGGTACTCGACATAGGCCCTGTCGCGCTGCTGCCTAATCCAGTCCTGGTATGCCGAATCGGCTTTTCTCAAACGGATCGCCTGGCGCGCCATAACGCGCTGACGTTCTTGCGACAGATCTTCGTCGCGGCGCTCAACAACCTTGATCAAATGAAAGCCGAACGGCGATCGGACCGGATCGCTGACTTCGCCGGGCTGCAACGCAACCATTGCGCGCTCGAAGTCGGGTACCGTGTCGCCGGGATTCAGCCAGCCCAGATCGCCGCCCTTGGCGGCACTGGCATCGTCCGAGTGTTGCCGAGCTAGATCGCCGAAGTCCTCACCGCCCAACTCCATGCGTTGCTTCAATTCCGTGAGCCGCTGCAAGGCGTCGCTCTCAGAGACGATCTCGTTCAGCCTTATCAGTATGTGCTGCGCGTGGGTTTGCTGAACAATGATTGCTGTTTCGCTGCCCCGTTTGTCAACCAGCTTGACGATGTGAAATCCATTGGCGCTGCGCAGAACATCACTCACCTCACCGACGCGCATATCTGACACCGCCTCCAGGAACAACTCTGGCAGGCGCGAGGGCGTTCGCCAACCGAGCGAGCCTCCCTGGAGCGCATCCGGTGCATCGGAGACCGTGGCCGCTACCTGCGCAAAATCGGTCCCTTCCTTCAGCTGTGTGATCGCATTCTCTGCCACTTTGCGTTTGTCACCAATCTCGTCAGCATTCGCGCCCTCTGGCACCAGTATCAGTATGTGCGCGACCGAGAATTCCTCGTTCTTGTCCGGAGTCGCTTTGTTCTCTTCATTGCGCAGGTAGCTATCGACCTCCGCTTCGCTGATATTCACCCGGTCTTCGACTTCCCTTTCTCTCAGGCGCGTGATCTGGATTTCGCCGCGGATTCTCTCCCGGAATCGCGCATAGTCGACGCCTTCCGCCTCCATTGCTGCCTGGAACTGATCCCGCGTCATTTTGTTCTCTGCCGCCATCCGGTCAAGTGTCATGTTCAATTGTCGGTCACTGACACGAATCCCGGTTTGGCTGGCATCCTGCTGCAGTATTCGTGACATGATCATGCGCTCCAGCACCTGGCGCTGTAGCGTCGTACGTGGTGGCAATGGCGTTCCCTGCTGGCTCAATTGGCGCACGGCAAACTCCATCTCTCCATCCAGCTCGACCTGTGTGATCACTTCATCATTCACAATGGCGACGACCCGGTCGAGCAGCACTGCACCCGAATCGCCACTTTCGTCCTGGGCGCTTGCACTCAATTGCACAGCCGCCAGAAGAATGATCAACCAGATACGCATCATTTGTTGTATTAGATAGTAGAGTTGAAAAGCCTCGCCAATGTAGACACGACACAACGCGGGATGTTCCGTTGTGTCCTTCCGTCACCGCGCTGTTGAGGCGTGTCAGTTCCCTTTGGTATAACCCTCGATATTTCGTCGCAACGTGTCCAATGGATTGAGACCGAGTCGCGATACACCGTTCAGCTCCAGTTGTATAAAAAAGGACTCGGAGTAGTCAATCTCACTGGTTACAAAGCGGTGAGCCACCAAGCGCGTCGTCCAGCAGCCGGCATTGTACTCGAGCCCCACCAGCCCCTCGAGCAACTTGTCATCTCGAATCGACTGATTCCAGCGCACCAATCCAGTCAATTTCGACGTCAGCGGCCATTGCGCTGAAACGTCCACCTGTTCCTGCCGCTCGCGCGTGAAACGGTACGCGAAGTTGACAACTTTTCCCGGCTCGGGTGCGTACTGTAAGGCATGATTGTTACGCTGCAGCTGATCATCGACCGCTCCATATTGCACAAAGGAGACAAACCTCCACCGGTCTGTCAGGTATCCATCCGCTTGCAGCAGAACATCGGAACGATCGGACTCGCGCGGCGGCGCATTCAGTGTCACCAGCTGCGGTGCGAAGTAATAGCGTTGAGCAAGTGTGAATCTCAGGCGCTCATCGCCATTGCGCGGATTAAGCAAACGGGTACTAATCGCCGCGGTCAACTGATCAGCGTCGTTGATGCGGTCGCCACCGGTAAACTGATTCTCGGTAAAAATTGACGCTAGATTAAAATCAGCTTGCGAGGTGTCGAAAACCGGTAAGTCATCCTGGTCTTCAAAAGGAATGTATACGTAGTACAAGCGCGGCTCCAATGTCTGCACGAAGTCCGCGCCGAAGAAACTTGCCTCTCTTTCAAACGTGATGGCGCTGTCAACGCTAAAAATCGGCAACTCACGTGTTGTTGCCGATTCAGGCTGGGTGTCGAAGGTATAACGAGTGTAGTGATAACCGACTTTCGGCGTGACATAGAAGAAAGACGTGCGTAATGGCAGGCTCAAGGCCGGATAGAGAATGTCGCGCCGGGCAGTAACCAGCGTCGGATGATCAAAATCGACCAGTTCGCCCTCGACCTTCACGTCCAGCCCCAGCTCCGTCGGGCGTGTCGCGACAAGAGTAATCTGCGGCAAACGCGCGTAAGGCGGCACGATCGGCGAGAGCGGATCTTGCAGCGTCTGGAAATCCTGAACGCGCCCACTAAGGTTCCACCAACTGCCGTCATAACTGAGCCCGGCCTCGCGCGGCAGGTTGGTCAAAGAGGTCGCAGATATCTGGTTACTGAGATCGGTGAAGTAGAAGTCGTCCGAAACACCCAGATACCTGACATAGCCGGTGGTATTTTGTCCGAACCTTTGATTGTGGCGTAGATTGACCGCATAACGCGTCTCTTCCCTGACACGGTCGTTTTCCAAATACTGCGCCTGTACGTCACCATCAAGGCTTGGCTTCAAATAGCGGAATTCGCCGCCAAGCTGAACGCCGCGCCGCGCCATGTAACGCGGTTCGATCGTCGCGTCATAGTTAGGCGCGATATTGATGTAGTACGGTTGAGTGAAATCAAAACCGGTTTGCGCGGTTTGTCCGATTGAAGGTGGCAGAAAACCGCTCTTGCGCCCGCCACTCAGCGAAAAGTCCAGGTAGGGCGAATAGAGTATGGGCACACCCTTGAAACGGACCGTGGCATTGCGCGCAACACCAACATCACGCGTTCGATCCAGATCAATGCGTCTGGCGCTGATATACCAGTCTTCCTCGCCGACTTCGCAATTGGTGTAAGTTGCGTTCTCGATTCGAGCCCTGTTTTTACCTTGGGCAATCAGCCGGTCGGCCTCGCCGTGCGCGCCAATCTCAGTCAGAAAGTAATCTACTTCCTCGATCTCGCCGGTCGAATCGGCGAGGTTGTAGCGCAGACCGACACCGGTTACCACCACCCCTTGACGCTCGAATCGCAAATTGCCGCGCGCCACGACCTCTTGCGTTGTGAAATCGTAACGCAGGTAATCGGCAAAAACGGCCTCTCCGGTGCGGCGCAGCCGGACGTTTCCTGAGGCCTCGATCTCGCGTTCCTGCCGGCCGCGGATCCGGTCGGCATCGACGAACAATGGCGCATTTTCATCTGCCTCGCGCCCCGTCTGTATCTCCTCCTCCAGTTTTAGCCCCAGCTCCTGCGGATAGGCGGCCTGAGGACACAAGCTCAACAGCAAGGCTACATACAATGATGTCTTACGCTGCATCGAAGGCGGAGAACCATACCCGGGTGCTAGAATCCAACCGAATCATATCGTTAATCCGCATCATCACGTTGGAACGGTTAGACTCGCTCACGCGCTGGCTGACATCGCATTCGTTGGGACGGCGCTTTACCCTTGCCCCGGCATCGGCGGACGCCAGTTTTCGGCGTTATTTCAGAGTTCGCTTCGAAGATGCATCGACGCTGATCGCCATGGACGCTCCACCTCAGCAAGAAGACAGCGCGCCTTTCGTACGGGTTGCAAATATGATGGCTGAGTGCGGTTTGCATGTTCCAGAAATCATTGCCTGCGACCTGGAGCAGGGTTTCATTTTGCTTTCTGATCTCGGACAGACGACTTACCTTTCAGCACTCAACGAGACAACTGCAAACGACCTGTTCGATGATGCGACCACCGCACTGACGCGCTGGCAGCTTGCCAGCCGTGAAGATACCTTGCCGCCCTATGACGAAAAGTTGCTGTGGCGCGAACTCGATCTGTTTCCCGATTGGTACGTCTCGAAGCATCTGGGCGTGACACTGGACACATCGCAGCGCGAATCCTTGCATGCAATTTTCGAGCTCATTGTCAGAAATAATCTTTCGCAGCCTCCGACCTATGTGCATCGGGACTACATGCCCCGGAACCTGATGGTGTCTGATCCGAACCCGGGTATTCTTGATTTCCAGGACGCGGTGTACGGACCAATTACCTACGATGTCGTTTCGCTATTTCGTGACGCCTTCATCAGTTGGGACGAGGAATGCGTGCTCGACTGGGTCGTACGCTATTGGGAAAAGGCGCGCAAGGCAAGCCTGCCCGTGCGCGCCGACTTCGGCGAGTTCTATCGTGAGCTCGAATGGATGGGCTTGCAGCGCCACCTCAAAGTGCTGGGCATTTTTGCGCGCATACGTTATCGCGATGGGAAACCGGCATACCTGGAGGATGCACCCCGATTTCTCGCCTACATCCGAGCGGTGGCACAAAGGTACACCGCCCTGTCTCCGCTGCTAAAGCTGTTCGATCAGCTCGACGACCAGGTGGCCAAATCCGGTCACCGCACCTAGCATGACTGGCACAGTAACCGCTGCCATGGTACTTGCCGCCGGACGCGGCGAGCGGATGCGTCCGCTCACAGACTCGAAACCGAAGCCGTTGCTTGAAGTCGGCGGTCGGCCACTGATCGAACATCATCTGATCAAGCTCGCTGCGGCGGGCTTCAAACGCATCGTCATCAACCACGCTCACCTCGGAGAACAGATTGTCTCCGCGCTTGGTAACGGCGAGCGCTGGAACATCACAATTCAGTTCTCTGCCGAGCCTGAAGCTCTGGAAACCGCTGGCGGCATTGCCAACGCCCTGGCTCTGATTAACTCAAAGGCATTTGCGGTGGTCAACAGCGATGTGTTTTCCGACTACGACTACGCTGGGCTGAAAGTTGCCGCACAGCGTCTGCTCAACGATGCGAGATGGCTCGCGCATCTAGTGCTGGTGGACAACCCGGAACACAACCCGGCTGGCGACTTCGCACTTCAGGATGGCATTGTGGAACCCGATACGAACGAGAAGCTGACCTTTGGCGGACTTGCTGCCTACCGCGCGGACATGTTTGCAGCATTGAAACCAGGCGAGAAGAAAGCGCTTGGCCCGATACTCAAGACGCAGGTCAAGGCTGGCCGCGTATCGGGCGAGCACTATCACGGCAGCTGGACCGATGTTGGTACCCGCGAGCGCCTTGCCCACGTCAACCAACTGGTGGCGCGCAGACAGACATGATTTACAGCCCGGAGCAATTCACGATCTCCGATCGCGAACTATTGTTCCGCGTCATGCGGGAGAACAGTTTCGCGACGCTCATTGCGAGCAGCGGCAAGGGCCCGATGGTGGCCCATGTGCCCGTTACCATCGACCAGACAAACAAGATGCTGCACGCTCATGTAGCGCGTGCCAATCCGATCTGGCAGGAGTTCTCGCCGGTTCGGGACGTGCTGTTCATTTTTCATGGTCCCCATCACTACGTTTCTCCGAACTGGTACAGCGAACATCCCAGTGTCCCGACCTGGAACTACGCCGTAGTTCATGCCAGCGGAGCGCCGACGATCATCGAGGATCGCGGCACTGTGAAGAGAATATTGCGCAGGCTTGTTGACGAGCACGAATCGGCATCAGGCACACCCTGGAAGATGGATTTGCCGGTCAAGTACCTACGCAAGATGATGGACGCGATCGTGGCATTCGAAGTTCCAATCACTTGTCTGCAGGGCAAATTCAAGCTTTCGCAGAACCGCTCGGGTGCCGATCAGTCAAATGTGATCGCAGCATTACGGCAAGCAGATGACGATAACGGCTTACGCCTTGCTGCGTTGATGGAACAGGTTCTCAAATCCTGAAGGGGCTGGTGCCCGCCTTATAATCTGGTCTGTTCAATTTATCTCCATCACTCCCTACACAAACAGTTGCAGAGATGAACAAGGAATATATTGAGCGTCGCAAACGACTGGCTGAGGCCATGGGAAACGGGATCGCCGTGCTGCGCACAGCCCCTGAGCAAGTCCGCAATCGAGACGCGCATCATCCGTACCGCTTCGATAGCTATTTCTATTATTTGAGCCGCTTCACGGAACCCAATGCCGTGCTCGTGATCACCACTGATCCTGCGCCGAAAACCGTACTGTTATGCCGCGACAAGGACATCGAACGCGAGATCTGGGATGGCTTTCGCTACGGCCCGGACGGCGCTCGCGAAACATTTGAAGTCGATGAAGCGTACTCGATCGCTCAGGCCGACGAGCTGTTACCAAAGCTTCTCGAGAATCAGCCCGCCTTGTATTACGAAGTTGGTGGCGACCCAACGTGGGACAACCGGGTTATTGGCTGGCTCAACGCGGTGCGCGCCAAAGGGCGAAGCGGTGTCACCGCACCTACCGAGATCCACGATGTTCGTTCGATCCTGGACGATATGAGGTTGGTGAAAGACGCGTCCGAAATCGAGACCATGAAAACCGCAGCGCGCATATCGGCGCGCGCTCACATCCGCGCGATGCAAAGCACAAGACCTGGAATGAAGGAATATGAAGTAGAAGCGGAATTACTTCATGAATTTCGCCGCAGCGGCGCACAATCACCCGCCTACACGTCAATTGTCGCCGGGGGCGCCAATGCCTGCGTACTGCATTACGTCGACAACAATGCGATTCTGAAAGATGGCGATTTATTGCTGATTGACGCGGGATGCGAACTGAACGGTTATGCATCCGACATCACACGTACATTCCCTGTCGATGGCAAGTTTTCCGGCCCCCAGCGCGACATTTACGAACTGGTTCTGGCAGCCCAGGCTGCGGCCATCGAACAGGTCAAACCGGGCAACGAGTGGGAAGACCCGCATCGTGCAGCCCTGCAGATTCTGGCCCAGGGTTTCATTGATTTGGGGCTGTGCCAGGGGACGGTTGATTCTGTCATCGAGTCGGAAGACTACAAGAAGTTCTACATGCACCGCACTGGACACTGGCTCGGTATGGACGTCCACGACGTTGGCGACTACAAGCGCGACGGGGCGTGGCGCAAGCTCGAACCCGGCATGGTATTAACCGTCGAGCCCGGCTGCTACATTCGCGCCGACGACGACGACGTTCCGGAGCGGTTCCGGGACATCGGCGTGCGAATCGAGGACGATGCCGTGGTGACCCGTGAGGGTAGCGAGATCATCACACGGGACGTACCGAAAGCGATCGCAGAAATCGAAACATTAATGGCTGGCTGAACTGCTGATGTCCGAGCCGATTCATGATGCGGTTGTAGTCGGCGGTGGTCCGGTCGGCTGTGCCGCAGCAATAGCCATGACCGATGCCGGTATGAACGTCGCCGTACTGGAAGCCCATGCCGACTCGCAAAGAGCGCCTGACAGCAGAACGCTGGCTCTGTCGTGGAACAGTCGACTGATACTGCAGCGCCTCGGCGTTTGGTCTGATGACCTGCCGGCTACGGCAATCAACACCATACACGTATCACATCGCGGCCATTTTGGTCGCGCCTGTTTGAACGCTAGCGACCTGCGCCTGCCAGCGCTGGGTTATGTGCTGCGTTTCTCCGACCTGCACGCAGCCCTGAGAACCGAGGCGCGAGCGCGCGAGATTGATTACCGTAGCGGCTTCAAAGTCAGGGCAGTTCGACCAGGAGCACCTTATTCGGAAGTTTCGGGCACCAGCGCGTCGGGCGAAGAGTCGCTGCAGTCACGGCTCGTGGTCATTGCAGACGGCGGGGCCTCGCTAAGCAAGTCGCCAACGCAACGCACTCGCGACCATGATTACGGACAGGTTGCGGTTGTCGGACTGGTGGAATCCGATCGTCTCCATCGCAACTGCGCATACGAGCGTTTCACCGCGACCGGCCCAATTGCGTTGCTGCCATGCGACGACGAGTTCGCATTTGTCTGGACCTGCACCCCGGAGCGCGCAAAACAATTGCTTTCTCTCAACGATACAGCTTTCGTGCATGAGCTTCGCAGCGCATTTGGAGACAGGGCTGGCAGGTTCATCAGTACCCGGCTGCGTTCTTCTTTCCCATTGATATTGCGGGTGGTACGCCAACCGCATGAGGCAGGCGTCGTGCTGCTCGGAAACGCCTCGCAGACATTGCACCCAATCGCCGGGCAGGGTTTCAACCTGGGACTACGCGATGCCTGGGATCTCGCCGATGTAATTCGCACTGCTCCAGTCGATACACTTGGCAGCGCCCCGGTGACGTCGCAGTTTCGCAAGCAGCGTCGCAGCGACCGCTTCGCTGCGATCACCTTTACGCATAGTCTTGCCAAGTTGTTCTCAAGCGACTTCACGCCTCTGGCCATCGGGCGCGGTATCGGCCTTGTCATGCTCGACACATTGCCGCCACTAAAGCGCGACCTGATGCGTCGCATGATATTCGGTACCACAACCTGAAAGTGTCGTCTCTGTCGCCGTTGGTTTGCGATAGAATGTTCGCCCTTTTTCTGCGCAGCTGATGTCATGCAGATTGGTCAGTTCACAATTTCGAATCGCGTGATTGCTGCGCCAATGGCCGGCGTTACCGACCGTCCATTCCGTCAACTGTGCAAGCATCTTGGTGCCGGGATGGCTGTATCCGAGATGGTCGCTGCCAACAGCGCGCTGTGGAACACTCGTAAGTCCCGGTTGCGTCGAGATCACAGCGGAGAAACGCTACCCATCGTAGTACAAATCGCCGGTGGCGAACCTGTGATGATGGCCGAAGCAGCCAGACACAACGTGGAGCTGGGCGCACAAATAATTGATATCAATATGGGTTGTCCGGCAAAGAAAGTGTGCAACGTCGCCGCCGGATCTGCCTTGCTGAAGAACGAGCCGCTGGTCGGCCGGATACTTGATGCAGTGGTGAAGGCGGTCGAGGTGCCCGTCACGCTCAAAATCCGCACCGGCTGGAGTCCGCAGCAGCGCAATGCAATTCAAGTCGCGAGAATGGCTGAGGCTGCCGGAATCCGGGCATTGGCGGTACACGGGCGTACCCGTACCGATCTGTACAGAGGTGAGGCGGAATACGACACCATTGCCGAGGTCAAGACGCGCGTCAACATACCAATAATCGCCAATGGCGATATCGATACGCCGCAAAAAGCCCGGCAGGTTCTGGATTACACTGGAGCGGACGCCGTCATGATAGGTCGCGCTGCTCAGGGGCGACCCTGGCTGTTTCGCGAAATTAGCTACTTCCTTGCTCACGGCCAGCAACGCCCGGCTCCGACTTTCGATGAGATCCGCGAACTGCTCACCGATCATCTCACTGATTTGTACTCCTTTTATGGCGAGTACTCCGGCGTACGCGTTGCGCGCAAACACATCGGCTGGTATGTGAGCACGCTCGACGGAGGTGAAGGCTTTAGACGGCATATGAACGGGTTAGAATCGGCACAAGAACAGCTTTCGGCAGTGCGCGGGTTTTTCGATAGTCTGGCAGCTGATCGAATTGATGTGACAAGAACCTTTGGACAGGCCGCGTGATCAACGACAACGAGATTGCCCGCTGCGTGAGAAAAGCGATGGACGCTTACTTCCGCGACCTGGACGGCGAGCGCCCGGCTGCCATCTACAACATGGTCATTTGTTCAGTGGAGAAGCCGCTCATCGAAATAGTGCTGGCCCGGGTTGATGGCAACCAAACGCAGGCGGCCCAGTTACTGGGCTTGAATCGAAACACACTACGCAAGAAAATGAAGGCCTACGGGATCAAGTAGGCATTATCCTCGACAAATGCATTCCGCCCGCGGAGCCCACTGCGGGCGGTTTTGTTTTTGACCACAAGACCAATGACAAGACGACGCATAGCCCTGATCAGCGTTTCGGACAAGACCGGTATAACCGACCTTGCCCGAACCTTGACAAAGTTTGGCATCGAACTGCTATCCACCGGAGGAACGGCAAAGACGCTGCAGGAAGCCGGCCTGGAGGTAACAGAGATCGGCGAATACACCGGTTTTCCGGAAATGCTTGATGGTCGGGTCAAGACACTACATCCGAAAGTGCACGGCGGCATCCTCGCGCGACGTGATTTGGAAACGCATCGCCAGGCGCTGGAAGAACATGCTATCCCAGCCATCGACATTGTCGTGGTCAACCTCTATCCGTTTGTGCAAACGGTCACCAGGCCAGATTGCACACTTGAGCATGCGATCGAAAATATCGATATCGGTGGACCGACCATGGTACGCGCTGCCGCCAAGAACTGGCAGCACGTTGCGGTCATCACCGATCCGTCGAGCTATCCAGCGCTAATGCAGGAAATCGAGTCCTCGGGCGGTGCTATCAGTCAGGAAACGCGTTTCCAACTCGCCAGAGCTGCGTTCTCCCATACCGCTGCCTATGACTCAGCGATCAGCAATTACCTGACAGCAACCAATTTGGACGGCGAGCGAAAAGCTTTTCCGGCACAGGCGAACATCAATTTCGTCAATGTCCAGGACCTGCGGTACGGAGAAAATCCGCATCAGAAAGCGGCCTTTTACCGCGATCTTGTGCCAACAGGCGGAGGCATTGCGAACTACGCTCAGTTACAGGGCAAGGAGCTGTCTTACAACAACATTGCCGACTCGGATGCAGCGTGGGAGTGTGTCAAGACCTTTGACCAACCCGCTTGCGTCATCATCAAGCACGCCAACCCTTGCGGTGTCGGTGTGGATGCCTCGGCGCTTGGTGCATACAAGAAGGCTTTCTCGACCGATACCACTTCTGCGTTCGGCGGCATCATTGCTTTTAACCGACCTATCGACGCCGAGGCGGCACAGGCCGTAAGCGAACAGTTCGTCGAAGTCGTCATCGCGCCGCAGATCGACCACGGTGCACGTGACATTTTCTCGGCAAAGCAGAATGTGCGTGTCCTCGAGGTGCCACTGACCGAGGGAGCGAATGATTTTGACTACAAACGCGTTGGTGGCGGGCTTCTGATTCAGTCGCCCGACGTAAAGAATGTCAGCGCGAATGAATTGCGCGTCGTTACCCGCAAGCAACCAGACACCCAACAGATGTCCGATCTGCTGTTTGCGTGGAGGGTGGCGAAGTTCGTGAAGTCCAATGCCATTGTGTTTTGTGGCAACGGCATGACGCTCGGCGTTGGCGCCGGCCAAATGAGCCGCGTTGACTCAGCTCGTATTGCTTCGATCAAGGCGGAAAAAGCCGGACTGAGTTTGACCGGCTCGGTTGTGGCGTCCGATGCATTCTTCCCGTTTCGAGATGGCGTCGACGTGGTGGCCGAGGCTGGCGCGAAAGCAGTTATTCAGCCTGGTGGCAGTGTCCGGGACGAAGAGGTCATCGCCGCTGCCGACGAACACGCTATAGCGATGGTGTTTACCGGCATACGCCACTTCCGGCATTGATCGACCTTGTCTGACCGCGCACAGCCGTGGCAAGCAAAAGACCGTTTGCAGTCCTCGCAGCTATGAAGGTTGCGCGGCGCCAGATGATCGTAACGAAAATGAAAGTGAGCAGCTATTAAATGGACGTTCTGGTAGTTGGCGGCGGAGGTCGCGAACATGCACTGGCCTGGCGCCTGGCCCACTCAAAGCATATCTCACGGGTGTACGTCGCACCCGGTAATGCCGGCACGGCGCGTGATGACGGACTGTTCAACGTGCCGATTTCCGCAACCGATGATCTGATCGATTTCGCCAAGCGTGAATCGATTTCCATGACCGTTGTTGGACCGGAGGCGCCGTTGAGCGAGGGCATCGTAGACGCGTTTCGCGCCGCCGGTTTGCGCATATTTGGCCCGACGAAAGCTGCAGCCCAGCTCGAAAGCTCCAAGGATTTTGCGAAAACCTTCATGGCGCAGAATGGCATACCGACGTCGGGCTACCAGACCTTCGACGACGCCGGTGCAGCGCATGATTACATCCGGGGGCGCGGTGCTCCCATCGTCGTCAAGGCCGACGGACTTGCCGCCGGCAAAGGCGTCATCGTTGCGCAGACCGTAGAAGAAGCACATCGGGCTGTCGATATGATGCTGGTCGAACACGGCATGGGTACAGCCGGTGCGCGGGTCGTGATTGAAGACTTTCTCGATGGAGAGGAGGCGAGTTTCATCGCAATGGTCGATGGTCAGCATGTCCTGGCACTGGCATCGAGCCAGGACCATAAACGTTTGCTCGACGGCGACGAAGGACCCAACACGGGCGGCATGGGTGCCTATTCACCGGCACCGATCGTGACACCAGCGATTCACGCACGGGTGATGCGTGAAGTCATTCAACCGGTTGTCAGGGGCATGGCGAAGGCGGGAACGCCTTACGTGGGCTTTCTCTACGCCGGGCTGATGATCGCCGCGGATGGCACGCCGAAGGTTCTTGAATTCAACTGCCGGCTCGGTGACCCGGAGACACAACCCATCATGCTTCGGCTGAAGAGCGACCTGTATGGCCTGCTCGACACTGCGCTCAAGGGCGAGCTCGACAAGGTGGAGGCTGAATGGGACCGGCGTGTGGCACTTGGAGTGGTGATGGCCGCCGCGGGCTATCCCGCTTCGCCGCGCAAAGGCGACGAAATAAGCGGTTTGCCAGTCGAGCTCGAAGACGCGCACATCTTTCATGCTGGAACCGCTGAAAGCGACGGTAAGATCATCACTAGTGGCGGACGCGTGCTGTGCGTCACCGCGCTCGGCGATACCGTGCGGGTCGCGCAACGGCGCGCCTACGAGATTGCCGATCAAATCCGCTTCGATGGCAGACAAATGCGCACCGATATTGGATTCAGGGCGATCAACGCCCGAAAGAGTACCTTGTAGCCGCCATGCAAACAGAAGAAATCAAACAGTACTTTCTCGGGCTACAGGACAACATCGTCAAAAGGCTGGAGGGCCTTGATGGTAAAACGTTTCGCAGCGATACGTGGACACGGCCGCAAGGTGGTGGCGGTGTAAGCAAACTGATTGAGGAAGGCAACCTGCTCGAACGCGGCGGTGTTAATTTTTCGCACGTGTTTGGAGACAAGCTACCTCCGTCGGCGAGTGCAAGCAGGCCGGAAATTGCCGGTCGCGCATTTGAAGCGATGGGTGTATCACTGGTTCTTCATCCGCGTAACCCGTACGTTCCAACTGTGCACATGAACGTACGGTTCTTCGCCGCAACGAAAAGTGAATCCGAACCGGTCTGGTGGTTCGGCGGCGGCATGGATTTGACACCCTATTACGGCTTCGAGGAAGACTGCGTTCACTTTCATGCCGTTTGCAAGCAGGCGCTCACGCCATTCGGGCAAGACGTTTATCCCGACTACAAGGCGTGGTGCGACCGCTATTTTTATCTCAAGCATCGCAATGAACCACGCGGCATCGGTGGCGTATTTTTCGACGATCTTTCTTCGCCCGACTTGGCCACCTGCTTTGCGCTGACACGCAGTGTAGGGGATCACTTTCTCGAGGCCTATGCACCGATAGTGGCCCGCAGGCGAGACAATCAGTACGGCGAACGCGAGCGCGATTTCCAGGCATACCGGCGCGGCCGCTACGTCGAGTTCAATCTGGTATACGACCGTGGCACCTTGTTCGGCCTCCAGTCAGGAGGCAGGACGGAATCCATACTGATGTCGCTACCTCCAGTCGTGAAGTGGCGATACGACTGGAAACCCGAAGCCGGTTCAAGTGAAGCGCGCTTGTATGACATATTTCTCACCGGTAAGGACTGGGTTTGACTCAAACGAGTAGCAAAGACAGCGCGTTTCATAAGTTGCCTTCGAGTTCGCATAGCAACTGAGAAAACACGGACCAACTACTGCCACGATCAGTCACGTTTGCAGCAACTAACGCCTGTCAGACAACAGCGAAACGGAGACGATTCAGCCGCTTAACCAGCCGCCTAGCATTGGCATGCAGTTTGCGATAACTGTGCGTGACGGTAGTGCCGATATCGCAAGTGAAGCTTGTGATAGTTACTCGGCTCTTCCGGCAAGTTGTCTCCTGCAAGCGGAGTTGTTTTAGCCAGCACTCAGGTGCTGGCTTTTTTTTGCCTACAGCTAACGCTCGGCGGCTTCACACCATTAGCACCAAATTTGCGAAGACTGAATGCGGTCAGCTTCCGCCGCCTAATGTCTCGATGTACCCCCACTGACCGTTGACCACCCTGTAGAGGCTGATGCTGCCGCCTCTGATATCGCCTTTTTCTTCGAACCGGACGTTGCCGCTGACACCTTCGTGCTCGATGTTCGCGAGTACTGGCAAATACACCTCGGGGTCAGTTGCACCGGCTTGCTGGATCGCCGCGATCAGTGTGTTGGTCGCATCATAGGCGTACGGCGCGTAAAGCTGAATCTCCTGTTTGAAAGTGTTCTCGTACTTCTCCGTGAAAGCAGGACCGCCCGGCATCTTGTCGAGCGGCACACCGGGCGAAGAGGCATACGCTCCTTCAGCAGCATCGCCGGCGAGGGTTAGAAACTGTTTCGTCTGCGAGCCGTCGCCGCTGAGGAAGAACGCCGTCAGCCCAAGATTCTTGAACTGTTTCATCATCGGACCGGTCTGCGAGTCCAGACACCCGCAAAAGACCAGATCCGGATGCATGCCTTTGATCCGCGTCAGAATCGCCGTGAAGTCCGTCTTCGTCGTGTCGGTGAATTCCCGCGTGATCACCTTGCCGCCAGCTGCCCTGGCAGCCACCTCGAACTGGTCTGCCAGACCCTTGCCATACGCCGAACGGTCATCAATGACCGCGATTCTTCTTGCATTGAGTTTCTTGACGGCGAAGTCACCCAATACGGTGCCCTGCTGCGCATCATTCGCAATCACACGAAAGGCAGTCTCGTAACCCTGGTTGGTGTAATCAACATTGGTTGCAGACGGCGAAATTTGGGCGATTCCCGCATCGAAGTAAATCTTCGACGCGGGAATCGTAGTATCTGAATAGAGGTGACCAATCACCCCAACAACCCCGGCGTCGACGATCTTATGGGCCACCACCGCACCTTTCTGCGGGTTACCCTCGTCATCTTCCGACACCATTTCGAAACGAATTTTTTCGCCACCGATCACTAAACCTGCGGCATTGGCCTCCTCGAGCGCCAGTTTCACGCCGTTCTCGCTGTCCCTACCGAGGTGGGCAATGGGCCCGGTAAGCGGTCCGACATGGCCGATCTTGACCACGCGATCGACTTCAGCGTCCTCACCCGCCGTCTCTTCACTATCGCCACAAGCAGCAAATAAGGCGAGGAACGATAAACCAAGCACGGCCGCAAGCGCATGACGGAAAAGTCCTTGGACAGCTTTCGTTTTCATCTCCTTATCACCTTCTTGCACTCTGATGGCTGTCAATTTTGAGCCATGAATTCATTGAGTTGCGCTGCAAAAGTCAACAAAAAAGCCGGCGTGATGCCGGCTTTTTCATTTCTGCACAATTGTGGGTCAAAGCTTCAGAATCCACTCCACGAGCGTCTTGGCCTCGGCCTCGCTAACCGGGTTAGGTGGCATCGGAATTGGACC
>CP070643.1:126412-186252 GCA_020354125.1 Betaproteobacteria bacterium
GGTTGGTCCTGCACCTGTTGGTCCTTCACCGATCCGGTATACAGCGGATGCCAATCCAGACCGCGCGCCACGAAACCCTCCATCTCTGCCGGCATTTGCGCTAGGGCCGCCCGCGCCGAACGCTCACTGTCGAACGCGCTGAACACACTGGCTCCCGATCCGCTCATCGATGCGTTGCCGAATTGTTCCAGCCATTCCAGGCAGCGTGCGATTTGCGGGTATCGCCTGCAAGCCACCGGCTGCAGATCGTTATGACCTTGGTCGACCGAAAAGGCCGCTATTTTGATGGCTTTGGTATTGCGTGTCAATTCGGGGGCAGCGAAGATTTCTGCTGTGGAAACCGCCACTTGGGGAACAATGACAAGGTACCACGCGGGCTTCAGATGCAGTTCGTGCAGATACTCGCCTATTCCCTCGGCAAAGGCACTGCGGCCGAAAACAAAAACCGGCACGTCGGCACCCAACTGCACTGCCAGTGCTTGCAGTTGATCCGCTGACACACCAGTCGACCACAATCGGTTCAACGCGATCAGTGTCGTAGCGGCATCCGAACTGCCACCGCCCAGCCCACCGCCGAGGGGCAGCCGTTTCACCAGGTCAATTTCCACCCCCGACCGGCAGCCACTGGCCTGCTTCAACAGCCGGGCGGCGCGCAGCGTCAGATCCTGCTCTTCTGCTACCCCGTGCACTCTGCTCACACGGCGCACGGCGCCGTCTTCCGTCACCCGCAGGCCGACCTCGTCGCCATAATCAAGAAAACGAAAGACAGTCTGCAACAGATGGTAGCCGTCCGCGCGCCGTCCCGTGACATGCAGGAACAGATTCAGTTTGGCCGGTGCAGGAAAGTACGAAAAGCCCGCCTTCATTGTTCGAGCAAGGCGACGTCCCAGCGGTCGATCAGCAAACGCATGCGAAGATCGGCGAAGCGCAGAACTATCGAGGCCGGTAACGTGCTGTTCTTGGCGTAGCCGGCAAATTCAATGTCCCACCCGTCCTGAACCAGGCGCTTGATGCGCTGCTGTCCGTCCCACTCGATTTGCTCAACCGGCGCGTCCGGATCAACCCGCCCGAGCACCCAGTACTTCAACCCGCCCAGCGGCAGGTCCCAACCGAGCACATCGCGCGTTAGAGACTGCACGTCAGTGGACTGGAACGTCTCTTTTTTCGACGTCACCAGTGTGGCGATTTCCTCGTTTGCAACCAACGTGGCGATAGTCGAGCCAACCGGTGAATAGAGCCATATCGCATCGGAGTCGACATCGTGAAGCCAGCGCAAGCGTGCGGAATGGCCGCGCCCATCCAGTTTCACTGCGACGCGCCCGCTCAGTTCAAAGCGGTCCACCTGCGGCGCAACCGTCGGTGGCGCAACCGGCGGCTGCGTCGCGCATGCCACCAGCAGAGCAAGCAGACCTCCTAGTGTGAAACCGCGGAATGCGCGCACCGGATCACGGGCCAAGATACTTGCGCATGGCCTGCTTCAGCGTTTCGTTGTCTGGATGTTTTTCGGCGATATCGTTCCAGATGCGTCGTGCCTCGTCCTCTTCACCTTTGACCCACAGCACTTCGCCCAGATGAGCGGCAATTTCCGGATCGGGCTGCAGTTCATAGGCACGGCGCAAATAGCGAAGACCTTCTTCAAGTTTTCCCAACCGGTACTCGACCCATCCCATGCTGTCGAGAATGAACGGATCGTCCGGCTCGAGGGTCAGCGCCTTGACGATGTATTCGCGCGCTTCATCGTAGCGTTCGGTACGATCGGCCAGCGTGTAGCCCAGCGCATTGTAAGCCTGTGCGCTCTCGGGTCTGAGTTCGATCAACTTCAGCAGCCGGCTCTCCGCGACGTCGAGGCGATCGGTCTTTTCCGCCGCCAGCGCGACATCGTACAGAAGCGCCGGATGATCCGGACGCTCATCAAGCGCAACGCGCAGGACCTGATACGACTGTTCATAGTCGCGCACCTCGCGCAGCATATGCGCCTCAGCCTGGATCAATTGAACCCGTTGCGCGTCCTCGGCCACTTCCAGCGAGTGCAAATAGCTTCTTGCTTCATCGACGCCGTCGCGACGCGCCAGCAGCAGCGCGTAGCGCCCCTGCGCCGCTACGAACTGGTCGCCACCTTGCACTGCACGGTACCAACGGGCCGCCTCATCGTATCTTTCGAGTTTTTCATTAACCTGGCCAAGCTGATAGTAGACCGCGTCCGGGTCACCATAGCCAAGTGACAACGCGTTCTTGAACTGTTCGTCCGCAGCGGCCGGGTCGTCGATCTGTGCCGACAACAGACCCAGAGTGAAAGCCAAGTTCGCGTTGTTGCTATTAGCATCGAGCAACACGCGAAACTCTTCTTTGGCCTCCGCATAGCGTCGCTCCGCGACCAACGCGCGCGCGTAGTTGAGCCGAAGTTCGTGTGCGTCCGGATGCGCCCGCAGGAATTCATTCATGTAGGCGAGCGCTTGCTCGCGATCCTGTTCCCTGAGCAGAAGTGACTTGAGCAGGGCGCCTTGCTGCCAGTCAGGCCGCAGTTTCATCGCCTGTTCGGCGTGGCGCAGGGCCTGCTCCGGATCGCCGTTGGCATATGCTGCCTGAGCAAGGACGTAGTAAGACTCAGGCAAGCCGGCGTAGGGCGCAGTCAAATCGCGTATCAGCTTGTAGACGGCTCGCTTGTCCGGATGCTTGGAGCACACTTCATAGAGCTGCATCACGACCGGTTGCGGACCGCCCTCCGCAGTGGCAAGCACTTCAGCGAGCAATGGCTGGGCTGAGCGAAGGTCGCCGCTCTTGATCAACAGGTCGGCGAGTGTGCGGCGCGCCGTCGGCGAATTTGGATCCGCCCCATACCAGATGCGCGCAGTCTCCAGCGCCACGTCATCGCGCTTGGCATACAGCGCGATCTCCGTCGCACGCCTGGCGACGCGTGCATCGCCGGTGATTCGTGCAAGTTGCAGGTAGGTGTCGCTGGCAAACTCGATATCGCCCCGCTGGCCGGCAATCTCGGCCAGCAGGAACTTGTACATCAAATCCGGATCCAGACCATTATCGGGTGCCAAAGGCGCCTCGCCCAACACCCGCCGGACGCGCTCATCCAGACCTTCTTGCTGCTGGGCGCGCGTCTCGGCGTTGGCGACGCGCTGCTGATCAGCTGGTTTGTGAGCGCATGCACTGCTCAATAGCACGGCCGCCGCAACAAGAGGCAAAAACGAATATTGCTTGTACATTTAGTGAGAAATGGTCCTCATGGGCGAGCGAGCGGGACGCAGGGATAGGACTATAGCAGCCCTGCACGGGAAGTTCTTCAACCGCGCGGCGAGTTTAGGTATATTTGGCAGCCATCACAAGAGACCCCTTCGTTCAAGGCAGGTTCCGCGGCGTCGGCACCACAGCAAAGTTGCCGACAAAGGACGCGAGGGTCCCTTAGAACAGCGATCCGGTTTCCCGGAAGAAAACGAGACTAGCATGAGCGACACGGCGAGCCCTGAAGTCACTCTGGCCGCCGTCGGATTGTCACGCCGCTACGGCAACAATCTGGCGGTCGATGACGTATCAATGGAACTCAAGCGCGGCGAAATTGTCGGCTTGCTTGGCCCCAATGGCGCCGGCAAGACGACCGCCATGAAGATGATTACCGGCAACCTGGCACCCAGTGCCGGATCGGTCAACGTGTGCGGCATTGACCTGATCGACAAACCAACTGCGGCCAAGGCCAAGATCGGCTACCTGCCGGAAATCCCGCCACTGTACAAGGAACTGCGCGTCGATGAGTATCTGCGATTGGCAGGGCGATTGCACCGTCTACCCAAATCGGCGCTGGCCGAAGCGGTGCAGCGCGCCAAGCATCGCGCCGGGCTGTCGGATATGGGCCAAAGACTGATCGGCTCACTTTCCAAGGGCTATCAGCAGCGGGTTGGCATCGCCCAGGCCATCATCCACGACCCGGACGTCGTCATCCTCGACGAACCGACAGTAGGCCTGGACCCGAACCAGATCCGTGAAATTCGTTCGCTTATCCGTGAACTCGGCGACCAGCACAGCGTCATTCTGTCAACGCACATCCTTCCGGAGGTGGAAGCGATTTGTGACCGGGTCCAGATCCTTCATCGCGGCAAGGTGGTATTTGCCGACGCCATCGCCGGGCTACGCGCATTCCGCGGTGGCCACTCGCTGGAGGTGTCGTTGCGCCGACCGCCGCAATTGGAACAGTTAGCTCAAGCGGTGCAGCCAGCTCAGGTCGAACAGGTGAGTGATGGCGTGTTTCGCGTCATCGCAGCACAGGGCCAGGACCCGACCGATCAGCTGCTGCGAGCCAGCCTCGAGCGAGATTGGGGCTTGTATCAGCTCTCCCCCGCGCAGGCCAGTGTCGAGGAGGTATTCGTGCACCTCACCCGCCAGGACGAGGCCGACGCGAGCGTAGCCGGGAATCCCAGCTCGGAGACAGCAGCATGATTTTTACCATCGCTGCAAAAGAACTACGTTCCATGTTCGCCTCACCCCTCGCTTGGGTGGTGCTGGCATTCATGCAGTTCGTCCTGGCCTTTATATTTCTCAAACAAATCGACGGTTTTCTCGAGGTTCAGGCGCAGTTGGCTCGCACGCCGAACGCGCCGGGACTGACCGAAATCGCCGTGGTGCCAATGTTCGGCGTCGCTTCCATGCTGTTGCTGATGTCAGTACCGCTTTTGACCATGCGTCTGGTGTCCGAGGAGCGCCGCAATCAGACAATGGCATTGTTGATGTCGGCACCGATTTCAATGACACAAATCATCATCGGCAAGTTTGTCGCCATGTTCGCTTTTCTGGCCCTCATTAACCTGCTGATCGTGGGCATGGCGTTATCGCTCCTGGCCGGCGGGACACTCGACCTCGGATTGCTGATTGCCAATCTGACCGGTCTGATACTGCTTGGAAGCAGTTTCGCGGCAATTGGTTTGTTTATTTCTTGCCTGACCACGCATCCGGTGGTGGCGGCAATTCTTTCACTTGCGATATTCCTGGCACTCTGGATCATCAACGCCGCTTCCAGAGATCCGCAAAGTTCTCTGCATCTGATTTCGCTGCTCAAGCGCTTTGAAGGATTCCTCAACGGGACCGTTGCCGTCACTGATCTGATCTTTTTCGCTTTGCTGACCGCGACATTTCTTATTCTGTCTATTCGGCGCCTTGATTCAGAGCGGCTGCACGCATGAAAATCAATCCTCGGCTTCGCCTGCAAATTCTCTTCCAGAACAGCCTGTTCGTCGTATTGCTGATTGCTATCGTGGCAGCAGTGATTTACCTGACCAAGGACATCGATACCACCTGGGACCTGACGCAAAGCAAACGCAATACGCTGTCGCAAGCCTCGATCGATGTGCTGGCGCAGATCTCCGAGCCGATTTCGGTCACCGCATTCGCCACACCAGATGCCGAGGAGGACCTGCGTGGC
Organism: Betaproteobacteria bacterium; assembly: GCA_020354125.1. GTDB lineage: Bacteria > Pseudomonadota > Gammaproteobacteria > Burkholderiales > Eutrophovitaceae > SG8-40. The sequence goes on from CP070643.1 coordinate 131,832, forward strand.
GCGATCCAGAATTTCATCGCGCCGTTTCAGCGAGCCAAGAAGGATCTCTCGCTGACCTTCATCGATCCGCGTGAGGATCCGGTCGCTGCCCAGCAAGCCGGCGTACGCGTCAACGGCGAGTTGGTAATTGAATTGAATGAACGCTCGGACAATCTGCGCACACTGAGCGAGCAGGAAATGGTCAATTTGCTATTGCGCCTGATGCGATCGTCGGAGAGCCTCATCAGTACACTCGACGGCCACGGTGAAGGCAAGCTCGAAGGGGCCGCCAACTTTGATCTTGGTGATCTTGGCACTCAGTTGCGCGACAAGGGTTTTCGCATCAGCACGGTCAATTTCGCGATCGCCCAGGATGTGCCACGCAATACGTCGGTGCTGGTCATCGCTGGCCCCAGAGTCGACCTGCTGCCGGGCGAAGCCAACCGCATCAAACGCTACCTGGAGAACGGCGGCAATCTGCTGTGGCTAATTGACTTCGACTCGCTGCGCGGCTTGGAGGTGGTTGCCGAGTATCTTGGTCTCGACCTGATCGATGGTGTTGTGATTGACCCTTCAGCCTCGGCGCAACGTCTGCCGGCATCGTTCTCGCTGGCGTCGGCTTACGCCGAACACCCGATCACCGATCGCCTCAACAGCAATACTGTGTTTCCTTATGCCCGGCGCATTGAAGCGCATGAGGAGTCGGAGTTCTACTTCACGCCGCTGGTTCAGGCAGCCGCCGGAGGTTGGCTGGAGACCAGCAGTCTGCGCAATGCCAGCTTCGACGAGGACAGCGACATAGCCGGTCCGATCACAGTAGCCGCTGCGCTCGAGCGCGACGTCGGCGATAAACGACAGCGCATTGTGGTCATCGGCACGGCCAAGGGTTTGTCCAATCAGTACATCGGTCTGCTCGGCAACATCGACCTCGGCATGACGACGATGGGCTGGCTGGCGGGTGACGATTCTCTCATCACCATCGAACCGAAAACGCGCGTGGACCTGACGCTGGAACTGACGCGAACGGAGATGGCTGCAATTGGCTTCGGTTTCCTGATCTTCCTGCCACTCGGTCTGCTGATCGCCGGCGGCGTCATCTGGTGGAGAAGACGCAGAGCGTGAAGTCGCGGCTTCTACTGAATCTGGCTCTGTTGCTGGCGCTGGTCGGTCTGGGGCTGTACGCATACTTGCGCCCGGGCGAGGAGCAGGAACCGGGTATCGCGGTCTCGCAACTCGAACGCAGTGAAGTGGTTCGCGTGCGCATCGAGCGAGGCACGGCAATGAATGTTGAAATGGTACAGCGCGACGGCACCTGGTTGATGTTGCAACCGTACCAGACACGTGTTGAGCAGTTGCAAGTGGCCCGCTTGCTGGATCTTACCGAAGCAACCGCATCCGATATGCTGCCGGCCGAAAACTTGTCCCGCTACGGCCTTGATCCGCCAGCCGCGCGCGTCACGCTGAACGATCAGTCGTTCTCGTTCGGTAACACCAATGAGATTACCAACGAGCAGTACCTCGCCAGCGGCGATCACGTTTACCTGATACGCACCTTTCTTGGCTACAACATACCGCTCGAAGTAACCAAGTTACTTAGCCACAAGCTGCTTGCCGATAGCGAGAAACCAGTTGCATTCGACTTTGGCAACTGGCAGGCCGTGAAGAACGACAAGGGCGCCTGGTCACTACAAGGTAAGTCAGCTGCAACAGGCGACGATGCCCCGACAGCAGACCAACTCAACGTCTGGGCCGCTGAGTGGAACCTTGCCTCAGCACTTTCCGTGGAACCGTTCCAGGGAACGCCACGTGGCGAGCTCATCAGTATCCAGTTGGGTAATGGCAAGAGTGCCACCTTCCGGGTACTGTCGCGGCAGCCGGATGTGCAACTGTTACGCGTCGAGGAGAAAATGCTCTATCGGCTCGGCACCGACGCGGGCGGAAGATTGCTCGATCCCTATCGCGTCGCCGCCTCCTGAGGCTGCCCGGCATGCCGGAATTGCCGGAGGTCGAAACGACGCGCCGCGGGCTGGAGCCACACCTTAAAGGTCAGCGTATCGAAAAGATCGTAATCCGCGACCATCGGCTACGCTGGCCAATTCCAGCGAAATTGAAACAACACGCAACCGGCGCCACCATTCGCAATGTGGAGCGACGCGGCAAGTACCTTCTGCTTAGCTGCGCTGATGGCTGGATAATCGCGCACCTAGGCATGTCCGGCCGACTGCGCGTTTTGCCGAAACACGTTCCGCCTTCGAAGCATGATCATTACGACCTGGTGTTGTCGTCTGGAGAGGTGGTGCGCTTCACCGATCCTCGCCGCTTCGGCGCCCTGCTGTGGACGTCCGAACAACCTTCGCAGCACCCGCTGCTACGAAACCTTGCGCCGGAACCACTCGATCCATCATTTGACGCGCGCTGGCTGTATGAGCGCACGCGCAAGCGCAGCATCGCGATCAAGCCGGCACTCATGACCAATGACATCGTCACTGGCGTCGGCAACATCTACGCGAACGAAGCATTGTTCCGCGCCGGCGTCAATCCGCGCACCAAAGCCGGCCGTCTCAGCATGCAGCGTTGCGAAAAGCTGGTGCAGGCGATCAAGGATACGCTGCGCGATGCAATCACTGCCGGCGGCAGCAGCTTGCGCGACTTTTATGGCACCGACGGTGCGCCGGGCTACTTCCAGCAGAAATACAACGTTTATGGGCGACAGGATCAGGCGTGCCGGGTGTGCGGTGGACCGATTCGCAGTTGCCGTCTGGGACAACGTTCGACCTTCTACTGCACGCACTGCCAAAACTGATCGCGCGGGTATCAAATGGGTACCGGACTTGGCCCCGGTACACAGTGCCAAGTTAATTCATTGGTTCGCTCGTTGGGACAACGAGCAACGCCGCTATCGTCAAGCAGCTAGCAGGCTGTCGAAAAACGTCGCGAGCGGCCTTCAGCCGGATGCGCACCCAGTTTGATCGAACCAGTGCGCAGCAACCGGAGTGTATGTAAAAAACACATGAGGGCAAGAGCGAAATTGGTGCGGCATGCCGCGCTCCGGTTCGATTGAAACCATTCGCAGCGCCCGGCGACTATGTCGCCGGGCCGGGCCGCCGAAGGCGGGCGAGCACCGGTTCAAATCGATACGGGCGCAAGCCCGGATCAAGGTCGCGCAGTAGTTTTTCGACAGCCTGCTAGGTTGCCGACTCGGTTTGTTTGCCTTGCATCAGCAAGTGGTACTTCGCCAGCAATTGTTCTTTTGACTCGATTCGCTCCGGGTTAACCGGAATACAGTCGACCGGACACACTTCCTGACACTGTGGTTGCTCGAAGTGACCAACACATTCGGTGCATTTGTCCGGATCAATCTCGTAAATCTCCTCGCCCTGATAGATTGCCTCGTTAGGGCATTCCGGTTCGCACACGTCGCAGTTAATACACTCATCAGTAATCATCAACGCCATGAGCTCATCCTACCTAACGTCCTAGCTGCTTGTTGATGTGAACAAGCACCACCGGATTAACGAACGGAGCAACGTCACCGCCCAGCATGGCAATTTCGCGAACCATGGTTGCCGAAATAAACATGTACTGTTCGGCCGGAGTCAGAAACATGGTTTCGACGTCCGGATACAGGTTGCGGTTCATACCTGCCATCTGAAACTCGTACTCAAAATCGGAGACCGCGCGCAAGCCCCGCAGAATCACCTTGGCCTGACGCTGCTTGATGAAATCCATCAGCAGCCCGCTGAAACCTTCGACGGTGACATTGTCATACTGCGCCAGCACTTCCTTGGCAATGGATACACGCTCATCGAGCGTGAACAACGGCTGCTTGGCGCGGCTGTCGGCGACCGCGACAATGACTTCTTCAAACAAGCTCGCAGCGCGGCGCACGAGGTCTTCGTGTCCGCGTGTAAACGGATCGAAGGTGCCCGGATATACCGTTCTATTGAATCTTGCCACCATGATCGCCCGATTCTAACAGGAGATAATTCACCTGCCCGGCCCGCGATCGGCGAGCAATCACATATTCAGGCGGGATCTGCGGCACGTCGTGCGCTTCGAGATAAACGACTGCACCCGCTGCCAGGTGTGGGCCGATCTTTGCCAACAGCTGTGGCAATAGTCCCTGCCTATATGGCGGGTCGAAAAAAACAACATCGAAGGTGCGTTGGTCAGAGTCCAGGAAACTCAATGCGTCCCGGCAGTGCACTTCGATATTGCCAGCCCTTAGCGCCTCGACGTTGGCCAGTAATGCAGCGCAGGCAACCCGATCATGCTCAACCATGACCACCTGGCGCGCGCCACGTGACGCCGCTTCGAAGCCCAGCGCCCCACTGCCGGCAAACAGGTCCAGACAATGTTTGCCCTCAAGCGATTGGCCCAGCCAGTTGAAAACCGTTTCCCGAACCCGGTCAGGAGTGGGGCGCAAATCAGCGGAAGAGGGAAATCGCAGGAGTCGGCGGCGCCACTGCCCGCCAATGATTCTTACCTGATTATGTTGTTTGGCCACTTCACGGTCTTGCCGTCGGACCGACCACCACCGTTACTGTTCTCGAAGGCGTGAGGCGGCGCTGCAGCGCATCGCGCACCTGCTCCAGGGTGACGTTCTCAATCTCATCCGGAAACCGGTCGATGTAATCCAGTGGCAGCCGATAGAAACCGATCATTGCCAGGTAGTCGGCCAGTTCCGCATTGCTGTCGATATTGAGCCCGAAGCCGCCGATGACATACTGCTTGGCCGCGTGAAGCTGCGCCTCGGTCGGGCCGTCTGCGACAAATTGCTCCAGAGTGGAGAGCGCCACATCAAGCGCTTCCCAAGCCTGATCCTTACGTGTCTGTAGCGTAATGACAAACGGGCCACGGCGCGAGTAGGGCGAAAAGTAACTGTAGGCGCTGTAAGTCAGGCCGCGTTTTTCACGCAATTCGTCGTTGAGCAGAGAGGTCATGCCGCTGCCGCCGAGAATCTGCACTGCAACCCACAGCGAAAAATAATCCGGGTCGCCACGCCGCACGCCGGGCATGCCGATGCGGACATGAGCCTGACTGGCCGCATGCGGAATCACCACTTCGGTGCTCTCAGCCCGCTGCGGCACCGCAGGTAGTTCCGGTAGCTGCTCGTTGGCTTGCGGCAAGTCGGCGGTCAACTCCGCGGCAATGCGCCTCGCCTCGTCTCTGGAGACGTCGCCAACGATCGTCACAACGGCTTCGTTGGCAACGAAATAGCGTCGGTGGAAAGCGAGCAGATCGTCGCGCGTTAGAGCCGCAATGGTGTCCGGGTCGCCGGTTCCGGTCGCCGCATACGGATGATCTCCATAGAGCTCTTTTCGAAAAGTCTGGTTTACGATGACGCTGGGACGCGTCTGCCGCTCCTCGAGGAACGCAATACTGCGTGCCTGCTCGCGCTCGAGGACCGACTGCGGAAAACTCGGTGACGCCAGGATGTCGCGCAACACGCCGAGAGCAATTCGCCGGTCATCCGGGTAGGACAAGGTGCGCAGGGCAAACCCGCCTCGATCGAGGTCGATATTGCCGGAAAGCTGGGCCCCGATGCCGGCAAGTTCCTCCGAAATACGGTGCTCGTCCAGCGCGATGGTCCCTTTTCTCATCAGCCGTAGGGTCATCCGCGCCAAGCCTTCTTTGCCGGGCTCGTCTCGACCGGATCCGGCCGGGAACTCAACGTTTACATCGAGGATCGGCAAATTGCGCGATTCAAGGAACAACACTAGCGCACCATTTTCTGTTTGCCAGCTTTCAATCTCCAGCCCGGCCCAGGCCGGCCGCGATGGTATGAGTATCGAACCAACTGCAAGGCACAACGACAAGCCGAATGTCAGCAACCCATATCGCGCGCGTAGCACGTCCCTCAGTGATTTCATTTGGCACCCGCCTCACTCAATTGGTCGCTGCTAGCCGGTCCCGATGGCGCTTCCGGCTCGAGGACAGCGACAGTCAGCTTGTCGTCGATCAGGTACTTGCTGGCAACCGCGGTCACCTGCTCAGCTGTCACCTCACGCAGTTTTTCGGTCATTCGCGCCGAGGCATCGTGCGGCAATCCGAGCGCACGCATCCTGGCAATGCGCGACGCTTGGCCATCCACCGAATCCTGGCTGTAGACCTGAGAGGCGATGACCTGGGCCTTGACCCGGCGCAACTCTTCTTCCGCGACACCCTGTTCAATCAGCAAGGCGAGCTGTTCGCGCCAGACGCGCTCGACGTCGGCGACGGTCTTTCCGTGACCAGGCGTCACGCTGACATAGAATGCCCCGGGGCCGCGTTGAAGGCCGTCGTAATCAGCGCTCACCGAATTGGCAACACGCAGCTTGCTGACCATTTCGCGGTTCAGGCGCGCCGCCGAATAGCCATCCAGCACGCCAGCGAGAATCGACAGCGCGTACGGCTCCCAGTCGCTTTCGACGTCTTTCAGTCGGGGGGCATGGTAAGCCATCGTCACTGACGGCAAGCGTGACGGTGCTTTCACCACAATGCGGCGCATGCCTTTTTGCTCCGGCTCGACTTGCGGCTTCCTGACCGGTAATGGCCGGGCTGCGATCGGGCCAAAGTACTTCTCGGCCAGAGCAAAAACATTCTGCGGGTCAACATCGCCGGCAATCACTAACACCGCGTTATTGGGCGCATACCAGTCGTCGTACCAGGCGCGCGCGTCAACCAGCTGCATACTTTCCAGATCGCTCATCCAACCGACGACCGGATGCCGGTACGGATGCGCCAGGTACATGGCAGCATTCAACCGTTCGAAAACCATCGCGCGCGGGTTGTCATCGACGCGTTGGCGGCGCTCTTCCATCACGACACGCAGTTCCTTTTGGAATTCTGCTTCGTCAAGCTTCAGATTGGCCATGCGATCCGCTTCCAGGCGCAAGGCCAACTCAAGGTTGGATTTGTGAAGCTGCTGATAGTAGCCAGTGTAATCCGACGAGGTGAACGCATTGGAACGCCCGCCCACCTCGGCGATCATGCGCGCGAACTCGCCGGGCGCGGTGTTGTCGGTACCCTGAAACATCATGTGCTCGAGCACATGCGCCACGCCAGTCGTCCCACTCGCTTCGTCCATGCCGCCGGCGCGATACCACAGCATCGATACCGCCACCGGGGCGCGCCGATCGATCTTGACGAACACCTCGAGCCCGTTGTCCAAGGTCTTGCTGTAAACCGCGTTTGGCTTCGACGGTGCGGCATATAGCGGTGCGCCCCATAACGGCGCACAAAGCAACATCAGCCAGCCGAGTCGCTTAAGGCTGTTTCGATCAAGGCTGTTCTGATCAAGGCTGTTCTGATCAAGGCGATTACGAACATAGTGCCGGGCGCGCGTCACAAAGTTGCCTCTCAAGGTGGGCCAATTGCGCGCTACGGGCCGTACGCGCAAGCGTTTCAAACCGAATAGAATCATGCGTTGCATATTTGGGGGCGTGTCCTGCTATGGTCAAAGCCGTTCATAGGCGGCAGCTTCACGGGATTGGCGGCAGCTTTACCGGATTGCCGGTTGTGACACGCAATGAGTATGTTTAGTTTCCAGACAAGTGACAAGGTCTCAGAATTGGATAGCGCAGGCACAGACGAGAATCGCCCTTCCCGAAGCACACTTGGCGAGCGGCTCAGGCAGAGCCTGGCGGCAACACGCGCGCGGCTCGGCAAGCAGCTTACTGCGCTGTTTACTCCCGGCCGGGCCATCGATGAAGAACTGTACGACGAACTCGAGACCATTCTGCTGACCTGCGACGTTGGAGTAGAAGCCACCCAGCATCTGGTTAACGCAACGCGCGAACGGGTAAAACGCGACAAAGTCAGCGACGCCACCGGGCTCCGCGATGCGCTCCGCAGTGAGTTGCTGCAATTGCTCGCCCCGCTCGAACAAGCATTAAATGTGCGCACAAACAAACCATTCGTGATCTTGCTGGCCGGTGTCAACGGCGCCGGCAAGACAACATCGATCGGCAAGCTGACCAAGCAACTGGTTGATGCCGGACTGTCAGTGGTACTGGCCGCGGGTGATACGTTTCGCGCCGCCGCCGAGCAGCAGTTGAAGGTCTGGGGTGAGCGTAACCAGGTCAGCGTAATCGGCCAGGAAGGTGGCGACGCAGCGGCTGTAATTTTCGACGCGATCCAGTCGGCCAAGTCAAAAGGGGTTGATGTCGTTCTGGCCGATACCGCTGGGCGCCTGCCCACCCAGCTGCATTTGATGGAGGAGCTGAAGAAAGTCAAACGCGTTATTGCCAAGGCAATGCCGGATGCGCCACACGAAGTGCTGTTGGTAATCGACGCCAATACCGGCCAGAACGCAGTAAACCAGGTCAAGGCTTTCGATGAGGCGCTTGGCGTCACCGGACTGATACTGACCAAGCTCGACGGCACCGCCAAGGGCGGCGCTATCGCGGGTATCGCCCGCTACCGTGGGATTCCGGTACGCTACGTCGGCACTGGTGAGGGAATCGATGACTTGCGACCATTTGATGCGACCGTGTTTGTCGATGCACTGTTCGCCTGAGTCGCCACGGCGCACGCCGTCTGAGTACACAGGACATCTGGCGTACCTTCTGTGACCCACATGATCACGGTCAGCCACGTCTCGAAACGCTATCCAGGTGGCTACGAAGCACTGCGCAACGTTTCAGCGCAAGTCGAGCCCGGCGAGATGGTATTCGTCACCGGCCATTCCGGAGCTGGAAAAAGCACCCTTCTGAAACTCGTCGGCGGCATTGAACGCCCGACCGGTGGCAGCGTTGTCATCAATGGCAAGAACATCACCAGTATGGGGCGGGCTTCCCTGCCCTTTCTACGAAGAAACTTTGGCTTTATTTTTCAGGACCATAAGCTGCTTTTCGACCGCAGCGTTTATGCCAACGCTGCATTACCGCTGATAATTTCCGGTTTTCCCAGACGCGAGATTCCGCGCCGCGTACGCGCTGCGCTCGACAAGGTCGGACTGCTCGACCGCGAGAAAGCGCGTCCGGTGACGCTTTCCGGCGGGGAGCAACAACGCCTCTGCATCGCGCGCGCCATTGTGAATCGTCCAGCGATTCTTCTCGCTGATGAGCCGACCGGTAACCTCGATGCTGCCTACGCCACCGAAATCATCGCCATGTTCAAGGCCTTCAACCAGGTCGGCGTGACTGTGGTGATCGCCACCCACGATACCGCGCTGATCCGCGGACTGGGCGCGCGTACGGTGCGGCTTGATCACGGAGCAATTGCAGCGTGAGCTGGATATTCGCCCACATTGACGCTTTCCGCGACAGCATGCGCCGGCTGCTACAACAACCTTTCGCCACTGTGCTCAACGTCGCCGTGTTCGGCATCGCGCTGGCGCTACCGTGTGGCTTCTACATCGGTCTGGAGAATGTCGCGCGCTTCTCGCGCCAACTCACCAGCGAACCCCAGCTAAGCCTGTTTTTGACCGTGAACGCCGATGCTGGCGACGTCAAAGCGATTGAAGAGCGTCTGACCCGTCACGCCGCTGTGGCCGAGTTCCGTTTCGTCGATCGCAGCACTGCCCTGGAAGACCTGAAACGGGCCTCCGGCATGTCGGATGTACTGTCCGAGCTACAAAGTAATCCCCTGCCACACGCCTTTGTCGTGGCCGGCAGATCAGCAGACCCCGACCTGCTCGAAGGGTTGCGCGACGAAGCGTCACAATGGCCCAGCGTCGAGCATGTGCAACTCGATTCGGAGTGGGCGCGCAAACTCGATGCCGCGCTCCGAATCGGGCGCTTACTGGTGACGCTGCTAGGTGTATTGCTGGCGTTCGCACTGGTGGCGGTGACGTTTAATACGATTCGACTGCAAATTCTTACACGGCGCGATGAAATCGAGGTCTCGAAGCTGATCGGGGCAACCAACCATTTTATTCGCCGGCCATTCCTGTATCTCGGCGGCCTGCAGGGTTTGCTCGGTGGCGTTGCTGCCTGGTTGATCGTGGCAATCGCTGTTCGCATGCTCAACCGCGAACTGGCCTCATTTGGCGGCTTGTTCGGTTTGAGCCCATCGCTCGGCCACATGACGCTGCAGCAAATCGGCGTACTGCTAGCCCTCGCAGCGCTTCTCGGGTGGCTCGGCGCGTGGATGTCGGTGAGTCGTCACTTATGGCGTATGGAGCCCAGGTAAAGGACTTCGCCCGCTCCTCGGGAACTTATCTAACATCTGGCACTCTGAAAACAAGAGTGCTAATATGAAAAAATTAAAGGAGGTTTACTGAATGTCACAGGCATTAGCCACATTGTCTCTGCCTTCGGTTGCCAGCCTCGATAACTATATCCAGGCGGTAAACCGTATTCCCCTGTTGTCGCAGGAGGAGGAAACCGCGCTCGCAACCCGTTTTCAGGAGCAGCAAGATCTCGAAGCGGCGCGTTCCCTGGTGCTGTCACATTTGCGGCTGGTGGTCGCCATCGCCCGCGGCTACCGCGGTTACGGACTTGCCTATTCGGACCTGATTCAGGAAGGCAATGTCGGGCTGATGAAGGCGGTTAAACGCTTCGACCCGACCCGCGGCGTGCGGCTGGTGTCGTTTGCCATGCATTGGATCCGCGCCGAGATTCATGAGTTCGTGCTGCGTAACTGGCGCATCGTGAAAGTCGCCACGACCAAGGCGCAGCGCAAGCTGTTCTTCAACCTGCGCAGCATGAAGTCCGGTTTCGGGGCACTGGGCGTCGATGAGATCAAAGCGGTAGCCAATGAATTGAATGTTCGCCCCGAGGACGTGGTGGAAATGGAAACCCGCATGGGAGGACATGATGTCGCGCTCGACCCGCTTGCCGAGGATGACGAGGACAGCAACTTTGCGCCGATTTCGTATTTGACTGACAGTGACGACGATCCGCGCCGCATTCTCGAACATGAACAGGGTGTGCGTAACCGTTCGGAAGGTCTGGCGCAAGCGCTGGCCAACCTTGATCCGCGCAGCCGCCGCATCATTGAATCGCGTTGGCTGCGTGAGGAAGACTCGCTGACCCTGCATCAGCTCGCCGAGGAATTCGGTATTTCAGCTGAGCGCGTCCGCCAGGTCGAAGCTCAGGCGATGAAGAAGATGCGCCTGCTTATGGCGCCGCAAGACGACTGACCCGCAGTCGCGAAAATCAGCAACAGCGAAAGACCCGCCGTGTGGCGGGTTTTTTGTTTGTGCCGAATTGTTAACTGGCGGCACTGAGTAAACGCTCGATGTCGCTGGCTATGGCCTGACTGCCCTGCCCGTATGGTGCATACAGGCGTATGCGCCCCTGCTGATCGAAGATATAGGTACCGGCCGAATGATCAACTGAATAATTGCCCGGCTGTGAGCCTTCGACTTTGCGGTAGACGATCCTGAATTCGCGCGCGACGTCGGCAATCTGATCTCTTGTGCCCGTCAATCCGAGAAAGTCGGCGTTGAATGCAGTGACATAGGCGCCGAGCACCTCCGGAGTGTCGCGTTCAGGGTCAACCGTGACGAACAACACTTGCACGCGCTGCGCCGCTTCACCCAGCTGCTGAAGAGCGGCGTTGAACTCGACAAGGGTCATCGGACACACGTCCGGACAATGGGTGAAACCAAAGAACATCACCACGACCTTGCCACGAAAATCTTCCAGGCGACGAAGCTTGCCGGAGTGGTCAACCAGCTCGAATTGGCGGCCGAAATCGGCGCCAGTGATATCGGTAGACTCAAACGCTTCGCTGCCGCCGTTTTGTTCACATCCGGCAATCCAGATGCAGACAACCAGCAACAGAGGCACGAGCGAGCGGCACGAGCTGGCCGGCGCGCCAATCATGACAGTGAGGTCTGCAGCAGATAATGATCCAGCAGCAAGAACGCGAACAACAGGAACAGGTAAACGATCGAATAGCGAAAAGTGCGGCGTGCCAAGGCATCACTATAGGCAAACCAGATTCGCAGTGCATAGAAAAGAAATACCCCGCCGAGAATCAACGCACCTATGGCGTACAACCAGCCGCTCATACGCACTGCAAAGGGCAGCATCGAAACAGCAAGAAGAATGATGGTATACAAAAGCACGTGCAGGCGCGTGAATTTGTCGCCGTGGGTAACCGGCAGCATCGGAACTTCCGCTTTGGCATATTCGTTCTTGCGGTACAGCGCCAGCGCCCAGAAGTGCGGCGGCGTCCAGGCGAATATAATCAGGAACAACAGCAAGGCTTCATGCGAAACCTCGCCGGTAACAGCCGCCCATCCGAGCACCGGCGGCATGGCGCCGGACGCCCCGCCGATGACAATGTTCTGGGGAGTGAGCGGCTTGAGAATGACGGTGTAGATGATCGCGTATCCGACAAATGTCGCGAGCGTCAACCACATCGTCAGCGGGTTCACCAACACATACAGTATTGTCAATCCGGCACCACCGACGACACCGGAGAACACCAGTGTCTCCTGCGTCGTAACTGTACCCAAAGGCAATGGCCGGGCGCGGGTACGCGCCATCAGCGCATCGATTTTCTGCTCTACCAGACAGTTGACCGCCGCCGCCGCACCTGCAACCAACCAGATGCCGATGGAGCCGCACAACAGAATCCTGATCGGTACCACCTCGTTGGTCGCGAGCAACATGCCAATGATCGCCGTGAACACGATAAGGGCGACAACACGCGGCTTGGTAAGCCGCAGATACTGCTCGAGGCGCGAGAACAAATGTGGCGGATGGGTGGATACCGACATTACCGGGTCGACTCCTGATGGATGGCAAAGTTTAGCATCACGACCGACATCAATAACAGCGCGGCACCGGCGTTGTGAGCGACCGCCACGGCGAGCGGCAACATTGCCAGTATGTTTGTGATGCCGAGAGCCAACTGTATTAACAGCACGGCGATTAACGCCATCGCATAAACGCGCAAGCCGGTCATTCTGTAGGCGAGAAAGGCCACCACCCCAAGGTAAGCCGCGACCACTAGCGCGCCAACACGATGCGTCCAATGAATTGCATTCAGTGCTTCGTTGGAAAGCGGCGTACCAGCTACCGTCATACCCAACTCGCGCTGCAGCTGGAATGCATGGCCAAAATCCATATCCGGCAACCACTGACCATGGCAGGTCGGAAAATCAATGCAGGCAAGCGCTGCGTAGTTGGCGCTAACCCAGCCGCCGAGCGCGATCTGGATCATCAGAAGCACTAATCCGAATAACGCCAACGGACGCAGCACACGCGCCTCGGCCGGTCGTCCCGCAGCCGACGGCCTGAAATATCGCGCACTCAACCACGTCAGCGTGGCGAGGATCACCATCCCGCCCAACAGATGCAAAGTCACAATGGCCGGCTTGAGCAACAGTGTCACAGTCCACTTGCCGAACAAGCCTTGCAGTACAACCAATCCAAGCAACAACAGCGACAGCCGCAGTGACAAATCGGGCTGCTCATGATCACGCCGCACCTGTCTGCGCATGGCGAAGACTTTCAGGACAATCGCCAGAATCATTGCACCAACCAGCGACGCAACGTAGCGATGCAACATTTCCTTCCACGCTTTCGGCGCTGAGACAGGGCCGGCCGGTGACACTCTTTCCGCATCAGAGATTTCCGCCTCGGCGTGAAACGGCGTCAGCTTCCCGTAACAGCCAGGCCAATCGGGGCAACCCAGTCCGGCGTCAGTGAGGCGCACGTAAGCACCGAGTGCCACCAGAAACAACGTCAACAGCGTTGTCGCATATACCAGCTTGCGAAACTCGACGAATTTGACGCACACAACCAGCGCGACAATCAGGGTGCCGAACCAGACCAGCGCATGCAGAGCTTGCAACGAGAACTGCCAGATGGGGTCAGACATCGTGTTCGGCTCCGTCAGCGATCGAGGCGGCGCCAGCCACTCGATATGCGCAACAGCTTGGCGACGTCTTTTTTCATGCGAGACGGATCGACCTCGCGCGGAAAACGCATCATCAGGTTACCGATTGGGTCGACGAGATAAATGTATTCCTCGCGACTGTTTTCCGCAGGAAACTGGCTCAGCGACTCACTCGGTGACAACAATACGGTTCTCATGTCCCGATACTCCTGGAGTGTCTGCGGCGCGGGTTGGTTGCCATCACTCACCAGCCAAACCCGCTCGATGCGATCAGAGTTCTTTCCTTGTGTCAGGCGGATCTGTCGCATCAGATACAGCTTTTTCAGGCAGTGCTCGTCGCAGGCTGCATCGTCGACTGACACAAATGCCCATTGTCCGCCCAGTTCACTGAACGCAAACCGCCCTCCGTCGGATCGCGACAACGAAACATCGGCCAGGGGCACCGGCTCGAGCAGCTCTCCATGATTGACGAACCGCGTTGGCGTCCACAAGAAATACAACAAGGTCGATGCAACCACCGGCAGTACGCAAATGGCGAGAATCAGCCACAACGTCCAGTTACGTCTGCCGCTCCGGCTTTTTTCGGATGAATCCATAATAGATGTAGAAGAACACAATCAAGCTAGCAAACAGCAACCATTGGACAGCGTACGACTGATGGGTTTCGATGCCAAAGCCCGGCGCTGCCCAGTCGCGACGGATACCGTCGTCTCGATCCGATTCCTCCTGGATAACAAAATCGAGCACGTCCAACTGCTGCCTGTCCCGATAGTGGGCCAAGTCGAGGTTTTGCCAGACCTGGCCCTCGATAGTATGCTCAGACAGCTCGAGCGCGCCGCGGCCCGGGGCGACGGCGGTACCGGTCACCGGCACTTTGGCATTGGGCACATTGATGGCCGGCAGGACCGTCCGATCATGCCCGGCCGCGACCCAACCGCGATTAATCAACACGAAGCGACTGGTTCCGGAAATCTGCAACGGGACGACGATCTCGTAGCCGGCTGCGCCGGCTCGAATCCGGTTATCAAGCAAAATCGCCTTATCTTGAACATAGTTCCCGGTAACGCGAACCTTACGATATGCGACCGCATCGTTGTCTGGAACGGAATCGTTCAAATCGTGCGGCGCCATCGCTTGCCGCGCCAGGTACTGCTGGCGCGATTCCGCCTTCGAGGCAGCGCGGCCAAACTGCCAATAAGAAGCCGACAGCGTCAGAGCGAGCCCAATCAATGCAACCACAGTGGGAACCCAGCCCGGGCCAAATGTCTTACTTTTCATGAACCGTGAAAGCGCCTTCGGCCCCGGCCCCACTGGCAGAGCCCACGGCTATCCACTACACTGCGACTCGGACCCAGACCCATATGAAAATTGTCATCCTCCTATTCTTGGTGGTTATCGTCGGCAGCCTCGGCTCGGCCTTGTTTTACCTGATGCGCGACAAGGGGACTTCGAACCGCACCGTCAAATCACTGACCGTCCGTGTCAGTCTGTCAGTGACGTTGTTCTTACTACTGATGCTGGGTTATTACTTCGGACTGATTCCGCAACAGGGTCTGTAAAACAAGAGCGCCTATAAAAAAAGCCGCCGCTCGGCAATTGCCGGCGGCGCCCCAGTGGGCCCCGTTTTAACGGGGCTGTTCTTCTCCTCGCTTATTGTTCTTCGTATCCTGTCGCTGCCGCCTTCTACAGCCAGTAGACAAACACAAACAGGCCCAGCCACACCACGTCGACGAAGTGCCAATACCACGCCACACCTTCGAATCCGAAATGGTGCTCAGCCGTGAAATGCCCTTTAAGGCAACGGAGCCAGATAACAATCAACATGATGGTGCCGACGGTGACGTGGAATCCGTGGAACCCGGTCAACATGAAGAAAGTCGCACCGTAAGCTCCGCTCTCGAGAGTCAGATTCAGGTCAGCGTAAGCATGGCCATATTCATAGATCTGGAAACCAAGAAAGGTCAAACCCAGAGCAATGGTCAAGAACATGAACCAATTGAGTTTGCTGCGCTGGTTATTCTTCAGCGCCCAGTGCGCAATCGTGATGGTCACACCTGAGGTCAGAAGGATCGCGGTGTTGAGTGCCGGAATCCCCCAGGCAGCCATCGGTGTGAACTGATCGGTAATGGCAGGGCCAGAGGCCGGCCAGTCGGCCGAGAAGCCGGGCCATAACAGCGCACCCGTATCAGCCTCGGACAGCCATGGCACGGACAGCACGCGCATGTAGAACAAGGCGCCGAAAAAGGCGGCAAAAAACATCACTTCAGAAAAGATGAACCAGCTCATGCCCCAGCGGAACGACACATCGACCTGCTTGTTGTATTTGCCGCTTTCGCTCTCGCGGATGACGGTGCCGAACCAGCCAAACATCATATAGATGAGAATTGCGGCGCCGACAATCAGCAAGGCGGTTCCACCGCCAGCGTCGTGCATGATGAGCACCCCGCCCAAGGCCATCAGGAACAGAGCCACCGACCCGGTAACTGGCCAGGCCGAAGGGGATGGCAGGTAATAACCGCCCGGTTGCGATGTCATAGCCTTACTCCTCTGTAAAGTCTCATTGGTTTAGTTGTTTTTCAGGCCGCAATATTGCGCACCAGTGTAATAATTACTGCGACAAATATCGCGGCACAGATCAATCCTGCGACAATGACCTGCCAAGGACGCAACGTTGCCAGGTCATGCTGTAGCGCCTTGCCCTTGCCAATTCCCGCAAAAGCCGAGATCACCGCGCGGAATGCACGCAGCGTTCCGGCACGCTGCGGCTGCTCCTGCGCCATCAACCTTTGCCTCCTTCCAATTCCTTTGCCGCGGTGCGCTCACCCCCACCCTCGATCTCGAACATGGTGTAGGAAAGAGTGACAGTGTGCACGTCTCGCGGAATGGAAGGCTCGACCACCAGCACTACCGGCAATTCGAGATTCTCACCAGCTGCAATCTCCTGTTGCGTGAAACAGAAACAATCCAGCTTCTTCACGTACAAACCGGCCCGCTGCGGCCCGTAACTGGGGATGGCTTGCGCCAGGACCGGCACCTCACTGCTGTTCTTCAGATCAAACACCACGTGGACCAACTCTCCGGGGTGTACTTTGCGCTTGCGTTCACGCGGAACCAGTTCCCAGGCGATCTCACCACGCACGTTGGCATCGAATTCCAGGACAATACTGCGCGACGTGTCGACCTGGGCATTAACAACTTCGTCCGGCTTCGCCAGATCATTAATACCTGTGACCTCACAGATCTTTTCGTAGAGCGGCACCAGCGCATAGCCAAAGCCAAACATCACCAAGGTGATAACGGTGAGCTTGCGAAAGGTTTCGCGGTTACGCTTGTTGATGGAATTGCTCATTGGAAAAACAATCGCCGCACGAAGAAACCAACAAAAAAGGCCGCGGCGATCGTGGCGAGCACGATCCCCGTTCTCAGGTTTCTTCTCTCTTGCTCTGTACGCTGCAAATCGGTCACTGGTCGGATGCTAGGGATTGGGGTGGCCGACGGCCACCCCACCCCACCATAACGATTGCCTATTTCACCGTCGGCGGTGTTTCGAAGCTGTGATACGGCGCCGGTGTTGGCAGATGGGTCCACTCCAGCGTGTCAGCACCTTCCCATGGCTTCTCGGGCGCTTTCTCACCGCTACGAATGGCCTTTATCAAAATGTAAAGGAACAGCAGTTGCGAGAGGCCAAAGCCGAACGCACCGATCGACGAAATCATGTTGAAGTCAGTGAACTGCAGGGAATAGTCGGGAATACGCCGCGGCATACCGGCCAAACCAAGAAAATGCTGCACGAAGAAGGTCACGTTAAAGAAGATGATCGACAACCAGAAATGCCATTTACCAAGCGTCTCATCGTACATCTTGCCGATCCACTTGGGCAGCCAGAAATAGACTCCGGCAAAGGCAGAGAACAGCGCACCCGCTACCATGACGTAATGGAAATGCGCCACCACGTAATAGGTATCGTGCAACTGAACGTCAACTGGCGTGAGTGACAGAACTAGACCGGTAAAGCCGCCGATGGTGAACAGGAACAAGAAGCCCAGAGCGAATAGCATCGGCGTTTCAAAAGTCAGCGATCCTCTCCACATGGTGGCAACCCAGTTAAACACCTTCACACCGGTTGGCACCGCAATCAGCATGGTGGCAAACATGTAGTAGAGCTGCGCCTCGACTGGCATGCCCACTGTATACATATGGTGCGCCCATACCAGGAAAGACAGGATCGCGATCGATGCGGTGGCGTAGACCATCGATGCGTAGCCAAACAGCGGTTTGCGGGAGAACGCTGGAATGACCTGAGAAACCACTCCAAAAGCCGGAATCGCAATGATGTAGACCTCCGGGTGTCCAAAGAACCAGAAAATATGCTGGAACAGCACCGGGTCACCGCCACCCGCGGCATTGAAGAAGTTGGTACCGAAATGCCGGTCGGTCAAGGTCATCGTTACCGCGCCTGCCAGAACCGGCATCGCCGCCACCAGCAGATATGCGGTAATCAGCCAGGTCCACACAAACAGCGGCATCTTCATCATCGTCATCCCCGGCGCTCGCATGTTGAGGATGGTGGTAATGATATTGATCGAGCCGAGAATCGAAGACATGCCGAGAATGTGGACGGCAAAAATCAGCAGGTCCATGCCCATACCCTGCTGCACCGTCAACGGCGCGTACATCGTCCAGCCAACGCCGGCAGCACCGCCAGGCACAAACATCGAGAGCACCAGCAAGGTGGCCGCTGGCGGCAATAACCAGAAGCTCCAGTTGTTCAGACGCGGGAAAGCCATGTCGGGGGCGCCGATCATCATCGGAATCTGCCAGTTCGCAAAACCGACGAAGGCCGGCATGATCGCGCCAAACACCATGATCAGGCCGTGCAGCGTCGTCATCTGATTGAAGAACTCTGGCTCGACGACCTGCAGCCCCGGCTGGAACAACTCAGCCCGGAGGATGAGCGCCATCACACCGCCGACCATAAACATGGCGAAACTGAACCACAGATACATGGTGCCAATGTCCTTGTGATTGGTCGTCTTCACCCAGCGCATAATCCCCGACGGGTGGTCATGGCTATGGTCGTGCTCGTGTACCGCTTCCATTTGCCTCTCCTTACAAACCTAGGTTTCTTTTCTGATTCCGGACTCGGTTCTAGTTGCGCGCCGCCACCCGTGATTTCTGCTCGGCGACCCAAATCTTGTATTCGTCCTCGCTGACCACATTGACAACAATCGGCATGAAACCGTGTTCCTTTCCGCACAGTTCCGCACACTGCCCGCGGAAGGTCCCGGTTTTTTCGGCGCGGAACCAGGTATCACGAATGAAGCCGGGGATCGCGTCCTGTTTGACGGTCAGCTCCGGCACATACCAGGCATGCAGGACATCGTTGGCCGTGGTCAAGATGCGCACTTTCTTGCCAACCGGGACCACTACCGGATTGTCTACTTCGAGGAGGTAATTCTCACCCTTCTCGGTGTCGCCCTCAATCTGCTCGCGCGGCGTCGACAACGTGCTGTAGAAACTGATCCCTTCGTCGAGGTAATCGTAACCCCACTTCCACTGATAGCCAGTTGCTTTGATGGTCATGTCCGGAGCCGAGCTATCGCGCAGTTCGAGCAATGCCTTGGTCGCTGGAAACGCCATACCAACAAGGATGAACACAGGAACCACGGTCCAGACGATTTCGATCGTGGTGTTTTCGTGAAACTGATGCGCCTGATGTCCAGCAGATTTACGATGCTTGACGATCGCATAGAACATGGCACCGAACACGACGATGGCAATCAGCACAATGATCCACATCACCAAACTATGCAGATCGTGTACGGCAACACCAATTTCCGTGTTTGCCGGTTTAAAGTTCCATTGCAACTCGGCCGCCGCCAGACCTGGCACGAGCATGACTGTGCCCACGCATATCAGACGCAAAAAGGCTGTCAACCTCATACTCCCCCCGAAAGTGCTTTTAATGTCGTTCTTAATCATAGCTACCCAGAAAGCCTTGCCCGCAGCCGCTTGGCCAAACCGACCTTGGCGTCGTCGCAAAGGAGTCTACCAAATTCAACCTCGCGACCGTGCGCGCGCAAAAAAACGCGTCTACGTCGGCCCACAGACTCATCGACAACGACCTGCGCCCAGTACCGACTGAGTTCGTGGCGCTGCACTTTGCCGCCGTCACGCGTTTCCACGACGACGCAGTCGCCTTCGATGCTAATACTCTCGTAATCCCCATCATGGCGCTGCAACCAACGGTACGCCAAATACAACGCCACACATTCCATTCCCGCAAATGGTAGAACAGGCCACGCACCAGCCAGCGCAAAACCGGCGGCCACGAGCAACGTAAACAGTCCCAGGGAGCCAAACACAAGCAGTCGGCCATGCTGTGAACTTGAGTTGTTTCGGCGCGATACAATCGTGAACTGCACCCCCTTCCCCGATGCGACCGACGACATATCGAAGCTGTCCCTGATTCCTGAAACGGCGACGAAATGTAACATAGCGAACTGAGGCGAAGCAAGGAAAGCGCAGCAAAATCAGCAGGAAATGCGATCCTTGCGAAATAAACGCTGGCACCTCGGTAGCTTGCAGGTTCGCACCCGAACGCGCAGCCGCCGGTTCGGCCCGGTCAGGCCTGCGTCGAACGAATGTCAATGACGCGCTTACCGGTTGGGGAAATTTTCGCCTGCGGCTTCCAGGCGTGCCCGTAGATCACTTCGAATGTTGCCGGCATGCGCTTGTCATTGCGCCTAAACTGCTCGTAACGGGCGAGCGTTGAATGATAATCGCCAACTCCACCCAGATCTTTTCGCTGTGGCTCGACCAGGCCAATCGATCCGTGCGCTCTTAGATCGCGCAACAGTCCGGGCACATCAACATACGTCAACGTGACATGCTCCATATCCATCACCGGATCGGCGTAGCCACATGCGACCAGCATGTCGCCGATATCGTGCATATCACGATGCGGGTTGACGTGAAACGCGTCACCCGCCGAGGCAGCACGCAGTTCCTTCAACGTATCCGGGCCGAGTATCGAGAACATCAGCAAACCGCCGGGGCGCAATACCCGATGCAGTTGCGAAAACGCCGCGGGAAGGTCTTCCAGCCAATGCAACGCCAGATTCGACCAGACGAGATCGATGCTCGCGGCAGTGAGCGGCAACTTTTGAATATCGGCGCAAACAGTGACCCGTCTTGCTGGCAATCCGGACAACGGCCAAGGCAACCTGCGGCGCCTTGCTGCATGGCGCAACATCCTTTCCGACAAATCCAACTCGATAATCAGCGCGCTACGGTAGCGCTGGCGCAACAGATTTGCACCATGGCCAGTGCCACAGCCAGCGTCCAGGACGCATCGCACCGGCAAGCGCATCAGCGCCAGCCGCTCACTCATTCGTTTTGCGATCTCGCGCGGCAGCGTCGCGACATCATCAAACCCGGCAGCGGCGCGATCAAATGACCGGCGCAACCGGGCACGACGCGCTGCTGACAGCGTCAGCATACGATCCACCCGATGAACCGCCTTCGCCTGCCAATCAACTGCTGCTGCCCGGTGCGAGTAATGGTCACATCAGATTGGCCGCGGCATACCAAGCCGACCACCGACTAACTGCAGCTATTCGGCCGCCATCGCGTCGCAGGTCGATGTCTCGAGTCCCAGCCGGCTGAAAAGGCGACGATCAGACTCGGCTTGCGGATTTCCGGTCGTCAACAGCTTGTCGCCGTAAAAAATGGAGTTGGCTCCGGCCATAAAACACAGTGCTTGCAGTTCATCAGACATCTGCTCGCGGCCCGCAGAGAGTCGAACCATGGCGCGAGGCATGGTCAACCGCGCGCAAGCAATGGTACGAACGAATTCGAACGGATCAATCGGATCAATTCCGTACAAAGGCGTGCCCTTGACCTGAACCAGATTATTGATCGGCACGCTTTCCGGGTAAGGGTCCATACTCGCCAATCGCGAGATCAGTTCGGCCCGTGTTTGCCGCGACTCTCCCATGCCAACAATGCCGCCACAGCACACGTTCAGGCCGGCATCACGCACACGGGTCAAAGTTTCATAGCGGTCATCCTGGGTGCGCGTCGAGACGATGCGCTGGTAGTGCTCGGCGCCGGTGTCAATGTTGTGGTTGTAGTAGTCAAGTCCGGCCGCCTTGAGTTGCTCCGCCTGCCCTTCTTTGAGCATTCCAAGTGTCGCGCAGGTTTCCAATCCCAACGATTTCACGGCCGTGACCAGCTCAGCCACTTTTTCCACATCGCGCTGTTTTGGTCCGCGCCAGGCTGCCCCCATACAAAAACGCGTCGCTCCATTCTCCTTGGCCGCTCGAGCCGCCTTCAGCACCTCCTCAACACTCATCAGCGCTTGGTTTTCGACACCAGTGTGATAGCGAGCCGCCTGCGGACAATAACCGCAGTCTTCAGGGCAACCGCCCGTCTTGACCGAAAGCAACGTCGAGAGCTGCACACTGTTGGGCTTGAAGTGAGTGCGATGTACTCGCTGTGCCTCGAACACAAGATCACCAAAGGACTTGTCAAATAACGCCATCACCGCCTCAGGTGCCCACTCACGGCCAGCATTTTCGAGCAATGATTGTTCGGCAGCCGTCGCGCCAGTTTTTATTACGTCGGCATTCATCACATCTGTATTCATCGCAGCAGTGTTCATTACATCGGTGTTCATTAAAATTGAGCTCCGGTCAGTCAGGTCAACGAGCGCATTATATGTGTGTGCCATCTATATTCGTACCATGGGCGATTAATCGCCGGCATCACCGTCGCCAGCGGTTGGTTGTTTGACATGTTGGATCAGTTAAGCCGCTGGGCCGGATCTGTCATGCCACGCGCCTGTCTGCTGTGCGGTGCCTCGGCAAAAGATTGCGGGCTGTGTCCTGGCTGCCGGGCGGCACTGCCAGAGTCAACCGGTCCGCGCTGTCCTGTATGCGCTTCACCGACTCCGACCGCCTCACTATGTGGACGCTGTATCAAGCGCCCGCCCAAATATGATTATGTGGTCAGCGCGCTTGACTATATCGCCCCGGTCGATTTTCTCGTTGCCGACCTGAAGTACTCGCATAATCTGGCGGCGGCGCGAACGCTCGCTGCGCCGCTCGCGCTGCGGCTCGAGCAGGAGCTTTATCCGGATATCGTGTTGCCGATGCCAATTGCATCGTCGCGTTTGCGTGAACGTGGCTTCAATCAGGCGGCAGAAATTGCGCGCCATGCATGCGCAGAGTTCGGCCTGCGCTTATCTCCTGACCTTGCCCAACGCATATCGGCCGGAGTATCACAGACATCTTTGCCATGGGCGGACCGCGCCCGGAACGTGCGCGGCGCCTTTCGCTGTCAGGCCGATCTGGCCGGTCAAACCGTCGCCGTGGTCGACGACGTCATCACCACCGGTGCAACACTAAACGAGCTGGCCACGGTTCTGAAGCGCGCCGGTGCCGACAAAGTCGTCGGTTGGATTGTCGCCAGAACACCACCGCAGCGCTGAAGGAAATCGGTTCACCGGGATTTGATTAACTGGGGGATCTGGTTAACTGGGCACGTTTAACATACTGCGTTTTTTTTGTGATACTGCGCAGGTCTCGTTTGCTGCGCTGTTTTAGTTTATTGCTTTTTGCAGCTCACGCTGCTGCTGTTGGACGAAGGCCTGCAAATCGGGATTCAGTGTTCCGATCGCAGCGGCAGATGCAAATGCCTGCTGTGCTTGTTCGCGCTCGCCCAGCTCGCGCAAACTGATTCCAAGCCCCATCAGCCAGACGGGATTCCTCGGCATCAGTGCCAAAGCGTTGCGATACTGAATGACGGCCTGTTCATGGCGCTGGGCGCGCTGCAAGACCGCCGCCATGAAAGACAGGAAATTGGCATCGGTTCCGGCATAGGAGCTGACGCGATCCAGCGTTTCGACCGCAGTCTCCAGGTCACCGCGCTCGACCTGAAGCCTCGCCAGCACCATGGCCAGCGTCGGTTGGCGCGGATTGACTTCCAGCGATTCATTCAGTACGTCCTCGGCGTCTTGGAGACGTCCGGCATCGATGAGCATGCCAATGAGCGCCTGCTGCGCGGCGACATGCGAGCGATCTTCATCGATGGCCAACTGAAACTGCGACTCGGCCTCCTCCAGCTGCCCGCGGCGAAGACTGGCAACACCGTCACGAAACGCGATTTCAGCGCGCTCGTAGGAGGTGAGATCGCGGGCTTGCTTCTCGATTTGGCTCGCCGGGAGGTCCACCGGAATAACGATTTCCTCGAGCGGCTCTTCCTTCACTACGGCCACCTTTGAGCCGTCTTCTTTTGCTACCGGGCGCGCCTTCGCGGCAGGCTGCTTCGTCGCTGACTCATTTTGCGTCTGCTTGACAGCTTGCTGCTGCTTGCGTGGCGCGGCAGAGTGATCGGTTGTCGCAAGCTTGTTCAGCGCCTTATCGGTCGATGTCTTCGCTGTCGGCTTCACCGGTTCTTTGTTAACCGGTTCTTTCTTGACTGCCGCTTTCTTAGCACGGTCTTTGTTCACCGCCGCGAGCTTGGCGTTGCTCGAAGCGGCCGGCGTTCGCGATGCGCTAGTCGGCAACATCGTCAGTTCACCAGACAACTGAAAGACCGGCACCATCAGTGCTGCCTCGACGCGCGCCGGTACATGCTCGACAGGCTGCGGTTGCCGCACCGGTATCGCCGCGGTCGCTACCGGTGACGAATTGTCGCGTCCCGCCCATAGTCGAGCCGGGAAATCCTTGAACGCGGCACCGCTTGACCAAAGAACTAGCGCCACCACTGCTGCCCCACATACGGCGATCAGCCAACCCGCGGCTTTTCGTCGCTTGTTGCTGTCCTGTGTCGCAACCGGTCGGATCTCACCCGAATACTGCGAATCTGGCGATGGTTCGGCACCGCGCTCGTCGAGATCCTTCAATACCCGATTGATCAGACTCATACGACGTAGAGCCAGGCAGCAACGCCGGCAATGGCCGCCGATGCCAAGGCCAGGCCGCCGAGCGGTAGATTGGTACCCTGAACCGCCGCCGGCGTGTCGTGCACGGCGCGCAGCACGTGCTGGCGTGATACCCGCGGTTTGCCCTCACCATAGGCGGCAAGCAAAGACTTGTGGGCCACGACGTTGATTAGACGAGGCACTCCACCAGTGTGCTTGTATAACGCCGCCAATGCACCCGAACTAAACAAATGCTCGCCGGAATAACCGGCCACTCGCAGGCGATGCGATACGTACTGACTGGTTTCGTTGGCTGACAAGCCGCTGAGTTGGTGCTGGAATGCAATGCGCTGGTTCAACTGCCGGATCGACGGCTGTGCCAGCTTTTGATCCAGCTCCGGTTGGCCGAACATCACCACTTGTACCAGCTTGCGCTTTTCCGTTTCCAGATTCGACAACAAGCGCAGCGCTTCGAGCGTTTCAACGGGCAGAGCCTGCGCCTCGTCGAGGAAAATAATCACCCGCTTGTTCTGCCTCGCGAATCCAAGCAAGGCGTGATTCACCGCCTTGATCAAGTGGTGCTGGTCAGCCTGCCGGTCAACCTCTGCTCCCAGCTCTTCAGCGATGGCAAGCAGCAAGCCGCGCAAATCGAGCATCGGGTTGGGAATGTAGGCAGCGACATAGTCGTCCCCTAGTGTCGACAGAAAGCGGCGGCACAGTAATGTCTTTCCCATGCCAACGTCGCCGGTGATCTTGATGAAGCCTTCGCCGCTGGCGCTTGCCACCAGCAGGACGTTCAGTGCTTCCTGATGCGAGGCACCGGAAAATGCGAAGGTGGTGTCGGGCGTCAATCCGAACGGCGGTTCACGCAGGCCGAAATGAGCGCGGTACATCTCCTAGCCTCCTTTACGCTTGACGCGAGTGCAGCCTTCGATGCCAGCGCAGTTATTTCGTGCCGGATTCAACAGCAGTCCCGCCGCGTCGCCCAAACTTTTCAATGCGCTGCCTGGTGGCCTCTAGATCGCCCTGCCAATCGGCAGCAGTCTTGATGATGGTCGGCTTCACCAGAATGACCAGCTCGGTTTTCGCCTTTGCGCTTTGCGAGTTGCCGAACAACGTGCCAACCACCGGCACGTCACCAAAGCCGGGAACCTGGCGACGGTTACGTGCCGTCAACTCGTTCATTAGGCCACCGATGGCAACGATCTGACCGCTGTTGACCCGCACGATGGTGTCCGACTCGCTGATTTCACTCGAAGCCAGCGGTATCCTGAACTGCCCGGCGCTGCCCAGATCGAGGTCCTTGGTAATTTCAGTTACTCGACTGACAGAGGGATGAATGTGCAAGGTGATGATGTCGTTGTCGTCGATCTGCGGCGTCACATCCAACGCCACACCGGAAAAGAAAGGTTGCGTCGTGATAGTCGGCGACTGCGTACTGGTGGTTCCGGTGAAAGTCACGTTCGAGGTAACGTTGGTCACGAAAAATTCATCGGTTCCGACTTTGAGAACCGCTTTCTGATTGTTCAGAGTCGCGATACGCGGGCTCGATAACACCGACAAATCTCCCTGGGTTTCCAGGAAGGAAATCAACGCGGCGAAGCTGTTGGTCTGGAACGCCAGGCCAAGCAGCGTGCCAGGCGTTCCGACACCGGCACTAAAGAAACCCGGCCGGCCCGGTTGGGACTCGAGGATGGAATTCGCCTTTAGCGTGCCGTCGTCATTGCGCGCCGTGAACGCACTGACGGGGCCAGTCGTCGAAAGAGATGCCCCGGGGGTCAGCACGCCGCCGGCAAAGTTACTGTTGTTCCCGCTGTCGAAGGCTGCCCAGTTCACACCAGTCTGCGTGCCATCGGTCAGGCGCACTTCGATAATCTTGGCCTCCAGCATGACCTGGCGCTCGACGACCACCTCCATTTTCTCGAGCAGCTCGGCTACGCTGCGCAACTCGGCGGGAAGAGCGCGTACCACGATGACGCCGGCCTGTGGGCTGGCAACAACGTTGCGACCGCCCTCAGTGCCGATCATTGCTTTGATCGCAGTGGCGATCTCGGACCACAGGTCGTTGTCCAGTGAAGTCTTCACGCTACTACTCTTGAGTGACTCGCTGACTGCGCCGGCTATAGCCGCCACCGTGGTCCCGCCTTGTGTGCCACCGCGGGTCGAGTCGGAAATGGCTCCGGAGCTAATCCGAACCTCGGTTTCACCTTTCCGTTGCGACACCAGATAATTCACCTGATAGACGCGGGTCTGGAGGCCGATCGGCTTGATCGTGATGCGCGTCCCGGCCACGCCGTACTCGTAACCATAGACCTCGCGAATCGTCTCGAGCGCTTCGAAGACGGTGACACTCTTCAGGTTAATCGAGATCGGCTCCTTGACGCCGGGGTGCACCACCATGCTGTAAGGCGTGCCTTCGACGAGGGCGAGAAAAACCTGATTGGCCGGGGCCTTGCTAACTTGCAGATCAAACGTTGGTTCGATCGGCTGACCATCGACCCGCGGCATTTCAACCGTGATCGGCGGCAGTAATGCATCACTCACCGCCTGCGGCTGCTGCGCCGGAATTTGCGATGCCGCCGCTTGGTCCATCTGTTCTTTTGCCGTTTCAAAGTCCAGCGGCGGCGGCGCGATCGCCGCACATGAGGTCAAAACAGCCAGCGACGCCGCAGCAAACAATCGCTGACCGATTGGCCACCGTGTCAGTGCGCTCACCGACTGCCGGTCAAGCAATGTTGCCGTTAACTCGCTCATTCGCGATCTTTTGTCTTTTCTGGCAGCTTCGCCACCGTTGCGGCGACCTTGCTCACGGCCGGGTACAAGTGCAATGTGCGCGTTCCTTTCGAACCTTTCATCACCACTTCGGCTTCGCGTATTTCGACCAGCCGGTAACCATCCATCGTGTCGCCAATCGACATGACGCGACCGCTGATCACCACCGTGCGCCGCTGCGGCGAGATCAACACGGTCTGCAGCGTCATTGACTTGCGTACAGCCGGTTTACCAGCCGCTTTCGACACCACAAACGCGCCGGGTGGCGGTCGCGTCGGATCGCGTAGCGGTTGCGTCGCCGACGTAAGAGAAAACAATGCAAGTGTCAGACCAGCAGCTAGCGGACCGATTATTCGCATCACACCACCAACCAGTCTTCGTCCAGCGAGAGGGTGAATACCGTCACCGTGATACGGACTGCCGGATAGTCTGTCGCGTCCATTGACGCTTGCGACCAGAACATTTGCCAAGGCAACCCTTCGAGCCGGCCCAGATACTCCAGCATGTCGAGGTAGCGACCCTGCAGCGTAATTTCGATGCCGTGCTTATAGACGTTGGCGCCATCATCGGTCTGTTTGCCGTCAATCAGATGCGAAACGGGCAGGGTCTTCAATCCGACCAGCGTCACCCCTTTGTCACGCAAAAGCATCTTCTGCAGAATTTCCGCCATCTGTTCCGGCTCGATAAGGCCGCGATTGAGCCCCTGCATCTGCTCGTCGAGGCTACGCGTTTCCTTCGACAATGTGGCGATGCGCTTGCGCGCCCGGGCATCCGGATCCTCAGCCAATTGCCGCATAATCACCTCGGCCTGCGCCTTGGCCATCGCAGCGTCGCTCTGCGCCTTGACGATTTCCTTGCTGAGCAGGCGCTGTCGCGCCAGGGAAGAGTCAGCAAGCGAAAAACCCAGAATCAGAATGACGGCGAGCCCGCCGCCGAGCAAAATGCCTCGCTCGCGCCTCGTCAAACTGGCAAAGCGTTGTTCGAGTTCACGCCATTGCTGCATTATCTGCTGCTTCATTGCCTCCCCCTGGAGTCGGCAGCAGCAACTGACGACAGCGTCGAGAGTCGGAACTCGATGTACTTCGCCTGTGCCTGTACAGCCGCCTCCGCAGATACCGGCCGACGCATCTCCAGTTCGGCGAAGGCGTGCCCGCGCATCACTTCCTCACGGTTCAGGCGCCGCAAATAGTTCGGCACCAGTTCAGGACGCATGGCGCGGCCTTCGAGTACAACATCCTGGCCCGCGTTGGCGACCTTCAGGCCAGTCAGCCACAGCCCGGAGAAAGACTGGCGCGCGAAAGCCGCCAAATGTGCCGAAAATCCGCGCGTGTCGCCAATAACTCCACCCCGCAAAGTCGACATCACTTCTTTGCGGCTGGCCAACGCTGCTTCCAGCCGGTGCACCTCGGCCGCCAATTCGGGATTCGCTTTGCGAGCTGCAAGCTGCGCCGCCAATCGCGTCATATCGGCTTGTGCCGCATCGCGCTCAGCGGCCGTCTGCGCCAGTTTGTGCTCTAGATTGCTGCTGCGCAGCGTCAAGGCCAGCATGACTACGATCACCAAGCCAAGCGCAGCACCCCAGGCGGCCACTGCTCCCGGGAACGACAACAGATCGCGTTTGCGCTCAAAAGCCGGGTTGTAGAGGTTGATCTGTTGGCTCAAGTCGACATCTCTTCTCGCAGTGCAGCACCGATGGTCAGGAACTGTTCAGCCTGCATATCGCGCGAGGCGAGGTCAGGCACCTGCGAGATATCCATGCAGTTCTCCAGTCGCGCCTCTTCGATCTCGACATAGAGGCTCTCGGACAATTGGCCATGCAGTCCGATGTCTTCCGGCAACGGCGCAAGGACAAGTTTGCTAACGGGCAGATAACTGAACTGCCGGTCAAAATGATCAAGTGACCGTTGCACTTCAAGCACAACGCGCTCCAGCAACTGATTGCGCAACTCTCCCTCCGCGGTTTGCAACTGGGATAAGCCAACATCGATCGAGCGGGCCAGATACAACTCTCCGCCAGCGGAAAAGGTGAGCAAACCGCGTTCAGGTGCCAGATTCAACATCGCCAAGGCTCTTTCGGGCGTCTCGAACATGGCCGCCATATTGCGCTGAGCCATCTCCGGGATATCGATCGCCTTGAGAGACAACTTGGCGTCGGAAAACAACGCCATACGCTCGGCGATCAGTTCGTTACGCGCGGCCACGGCGTACACCGACCTGCCGCGGGTCGGTGCATTCGGATCGGCCGGCACCGAAAAAACGTCGACTGTCGCGGCGTCAGGCGGATAGTCCAGCACGTCTTTGAGACGCCAGCGCACCGCAGACTTGAGCTCCGCTTCAGGTACCTCCGGCGCTTCCATCACCTGCAACTGATAGTCGCCTTCGGGCATCAGCGTCACGCAAGGGATACGGGCCAGGTGGTAATCGCGCCTCAGGCGCGCCAAGGTCTCCGCATCGGTCTCTTCCCGGGGTAACGATGCGCAGAGGTCGATCACCGGTTGCGCATTGCTACCGCGTTGCACTCGCGCAACGTCGACCCGGCCACTCTGAAAACACACGGCAACTGCACCGCGTCCAGAAGCCAGTTTTCGCATCATAATGAAAACATCTCAAAACTTCTTAAGTAACACGAAAATACCGCAATAACTCATTGTCGTCAATGAAGAAATAGGAGCTAAAAACGACTCAATAGTTCTCTTGCAGATAGAGGAACTCGGCAGCGTTGTTGTAAATGCCGAAAGTCGCCCTGGCGGTCGGGTCCTGGTCCCAGATAGCCGACCCACCCCAGTTGCCTTGCAGGAAATCAAGTACGCTGGAAGTGGCTGGCGCTGAGGCGCCGCCCACGGTGGTGCAGGTATTACCCGCCGCTGCGTTGAGGTTGATCTGCAGATCGACGCTGCCATCGTTACCGATTCCGGGTGCTGCCAACTGCAGCCCCGCCGCCTGCCCGTCGGTCAGCGTGACTGCCCCACTCGGCGCCACCGCGGTTTCGCAGGCGACCAGATTGGTCGAGGGCACGAATGCGAACGCATTGTCCGAACCACTGAAACTGGTGCAGCTGTCGTCGCCATTTGCGACGAAACCGTTCGCCGTATAGAACTCGGCCTGGACGCGCAGTGGCAGGGCCAGCCGGCTGGTTCCAGAGGCGTTGAACATGCGCAACCGCCCGAATCGCATTTCCTTGGGTGTCTTGCCGGCAGTCACGGTGGTCCCGGAAAAGAGGATGCCGTTGCCCGCGGTGGCCTGTCCGAATTGCACCGGATTCACTGCGGCAACACCGTCAATCTGTGCCACCGTTGTACTGTCCGCATCGATGACGTTAATCGCCAGCACGATATCGGCATCGAATGCTCCGATCGGCGTGGCACGCGTGAACTTCAAGCCGGTCCCGGCGCTGAAACTCAGTGTGCCAGTGCCCGCTGGCGGCGGAGGCGGCGCGGCAATACCGTCACCGTTGTAACGAATCGCCGGATCGATCCCTGGCAAGCCTGCCAAGTCGAGCGACCCGGTCGCCGCCGTGTAGGACTTGCCGCTCAGCGATCCCGAGTTAAGCCGGAAAAAATCGCCGCTGTAGTTTTGCGTCGTGCCGCCGGCCTTGTTGCGAGCTGTCACCGCGATCACCGGCGCCGTTTGGTAGACAAACGGCTCGCCGATGTAGGTGAAGGCATCCTTGCCGGCGACACTGCAACCCGAATCGAACACTGGCGCATTGCGCGTCACGGCAAAGTCAAACGGCACAAACCGCCCGACGTTGCCGCTCGGCGACCCGGTGACATCACCGGAGCCGAGGTAATTGCTGTCGGCGACACTCGGTGTGAGCGTGATGATGCCGACCTCGCCCCAGCTGAAAGTGGTGCCGGTCGCGGTTCCGTTGCTGAACGCACCGAACGCTGACGGATTGGTCAATGCCGGGTTATTGGTCAGCCCCAGTCCGGCAACGAGATTGGGTGTCAGCAGTACCCCTTCGGCTGAGATCTCCTGGCCGTAATTTGGCGTCGCATTACCGACCTGATTGACCGCCGTGACGGTGACGGTGAAATCGTCGCCGGCCCGAATGAAGTAGGGCACGTCGGCCGCGGTCGTGGCGCCCGGATTGACGAATCCGTCACTGGTGCGCTTGATTTCATTCGGTGCCGTCGATGCAATCACAAAATCAAATGGCGTGACCACCAAGCTGTTGCTCTGCCCGGTCATCAGATTGCTCGAAGAGCCACCGCCTTGCAGCGGAATGTCATATTGGGCGTGCAGTGAGATAGCACCGACATCCGGGTAAACCATATCGAATGCGGCCTGGCCGTTGGCCCCGAACAGTAGGCTCTTGGTGGTCCAGGCAGTCGGACCAGTGGCCGGGTTGGCGGCGATCACAGTGCTGCCGCTGTTGATGATGCTGACTTGTTGCCCGGCCTGACAAGTCGTCGGGTTGTCACAGGTAAACGCCAGATCGACGTCGACACTGGCGCCGTTGCCGAATGCTGAGGGTACGGTGCACACGCCGGTACAGGGCCCGGGCGTAGTACAGCCGCCGGCACCGGTCTGGATCGCCTGTAGATAGAACGGCCCGTCCGTTACGCCTGCGACCTGGTTCGGAATGGTGTTATTGCCAGCGTCAACAAATCGAAAACCCGAGGGGACGAACGAAAGATCCTGGTTGTAACCGGCATCGGCCGACGCAGTGCCACTGATGTCGGTCGCTGTGCCGTCCGTGACATCCATGTTTACGGTTTGCACCCAAGTGTTTTTGTAAGCGAGCACGACCTGGACTTCCGAAGTGCCGAATGCGTAGGTGGCAACGCCATCGTCAGCAACACCGTTGTTCAACGTCCCCGTTCCCGCGACGATCGCAAAATCACCGTGGTTACCGGCGGCACCGGCGACCCGCGCAGCCGTGATGGTAATGATGCGCGACTCCGCGTTGGCAGCCACGTGGTTAATGTCATGCGCCGTGATGGTGATGTTCTCTGCCGCGCAGTTCACACCACTGGCGGCATGCTGTACGTAATAATGATCCACCGCTGACAAGCACGGCCGTGTAGCGTTCATGATTGTCATCACGTCGATCGCCGACATGGTCGCCTCATGAATCTGGACTTCGTCGATCAGCCCTCGGAAGCGACGCGAGCCGCCGCCAAAGAGCTGGTCTTCGCCAATCTGCAACGGCAGGTTATTGTTGAACAAAGCTGCAGCGTCGGTGCCAGTCGCACTGGCAACGCCGTTTATGTAAATGGTCTGCTGCCCCAGCGCGAATGTGATCGCAATATGGGTCCAGGTGTTGAGCGGCACGGCGCCTGCACCAGTCGTCAGTTGCGCTGCACCGGTATTCCACCACCAGTTCACCTGCCCGGTAGACGTCAAATGGAATTCATAGTTGGTATCCTTCGACAGGATCGTCATCAATCCGCTGGAAGGATAGACGGACGGATTGACCCAGGCCGTGACTGTGAGTGCTTCAGTGATATCGAGCAGCGGGTCATCAACCACCTCGATGTAGTCTGTTAGCGGGGCTGGTGGGATGTTGAGCTGCGCACCGTTGCAGACCTGCGCCGGAACAGGAGTCGCGGCACCGATTGCAGTGCCGTTCAGGCCGTTTGGCGAACTATCCAATACTTCACCAGGTGTGCCATTCCACGATAGTTCATCCAACCGGTACTCCGCCCGCAAGCCGCAAGGGTTGGGCACGTTGAGGTCGGTCTGGATTTCCGCTGCGGTTTGCTCGAAGTCGTAGACGTGGAACTCGTCAATCACACCATTGGCGGAGTTGGGCGTCGAGCCGCTGGCAAATGAATTACTACTGCTGTCGCCGATTACCAGGTTACCAAGCCCTGCAGCCAGGTCTTGCGGCGAGGCTGGCGCCTCCGCTGCCAAAGTCCCATTGATGTAGGTGCGCAGCCGGTTGTCGGGGGCAGACGCCAGCTGCCAGGAGAAAGCAACATGCACCCAAGTGCCGGTCGTGAACGTCTGCGCCGGCGTATCGACAAAATAATCCCCATCGATTACATCTTTCAGCCCGAACCGCAACACTCCGTTGCCCTGGATCGCAGCAAAGAAAAATGGATCAGGGCCCGGAACGCTGGCAGTAGCGTCGAACAATTGTCGGGGTGCACCGCTATTCCAGTCAGCCGCCGCCTGATACCAGAACGAAATCGTCCCCCGGTTGCCCACATCATTGATATCGAAACCCGTGTCGATAGCATCCTGCTGCCCGAAGTTGGTGTTGAGCGGAATCAGGGCACCGCGGCAAACACGACCCAGGTAAGTTGTCTGCGCAGAACCGACGGCTGTGCCGTGCCTGCCGCTGCCACTACTATCGGTGACTTCTCCCGCAGCCCCGCTCCAGGCGATTTCTTCCATCCGATAGAAAGCGAATCCCGACCCCGGTCCGGCCGATCCCGGTTTGATGGCAATGGTCTGGCCGACGTTGTTGTCGTTGCGATTGGACGTCGCAATATACGCTGGAGTGGCGCCGGGACCGGCAAACTGCACGTCGACGAGCTCCATCGTAACGCCGTTGCTGGTGGAGCCTGTTTCGTAGTTGTTGATCCGTACTGTGGTACCGCCCGGTGACGTGATCGTCCTGTTACCCGCCGCCTGACCAAAGGCGAGCAACAAGAGTGGGGTGGCCGTGCCCGTCGTTACCGAAGGTGCGTTGATCTGGTTGCCATTACTGACTTGACCACCGCTGACATCGATTGGCGATCCAGAGATCGTGTCGACACCGGTGTAAACAAGCATCGCGCTAACGACGCGATTCTGACTCCAGCCGTTCCATGTGAAGTTGCTGCCAGCATCACCGGCTTGGACAACGCGCCAGTAGACCGCCTGCGCGAGGTTGTTGCCGTTATTTTCTCGCCGCTCGAAGTTCCATCCGGCAGGGGTATTGATGGTCTGGCTGGCGCCGCCTCGCAAACTGATCACGGTGACGAGCAGGTCGCCGTTGGAGGCAGACCCCGGTACTGTTAGCGTGATCGCTGCAGTGTTGCCGCGGTCGGTGTCACTGGCTACGAAGCTGACTTGCCCAAACGTCTCCACCGACCACAGCAGCGCTGCGAACGCACTCATCAAGCATCTGATTATTAATGTAAACTTCGGCGCTATCGGCATCCCGTGGCAGATCGAGCGAGGACCATTAACTGCCCCGATCTACCAGTGCCTGCAATTGGCGTTCCACATAAAATGGCCCCGTGGTACCCGGACAGGCGCCTGCCACCGGCCGGTTACAAGCTGTCGCAACAATCGAATAGACGTGCTTAACAGTCGGATCGACTTCGGTGTATGGGGTGTCGACGCACTGGACAGTGACAGTGAAATCCGACAGATCTCCGGCCAACCCGAATGAAGCACTAGCCGCGCAACTGTTGTCGCGCAGCGCGCGATACACGCCCCATTCGATGCCGGCGCGCGCCGACTGAAACGCGCGCGCACCTTGCACATCAAGCGCGCCGGTCGAGTGTTGCAGCCCCGACATACGCAACAGAAAGGCAATCAGCCCAGCGATGACAATCAGCAGAAATACTGCCGCAACCAGCCCAACGCCGCGCTGGCCCTCACGGAACATTGGAAACATGGACCTGGTGGAACAGACTGAGCGTTTCGCCGTCGCTGCTGATCTGCAACCCGATCGAGACCAACCCGGCACTGCGCGCCACTTCCAGTGTCGAGTAGGTGAAGTTGCACGAGGTGACGTCACTCGCCAGCAATGAGGTGCTACCCCCCGGCGGAACCGGTTGCGCCACGGAAAAGCCATAGCCGCTGTGGCGCACCAGCGTCCCGCCCCCCGGTGAGGGTGCGCACGCATAGCTCACCGGTGTTGACACTATGTGGAAGCGGCGCGCCGGTGACTCGAATGGCAGCACGTTAGTCGATGTAAAACTGATCGCCGATACGCTGCCGCCGGCACCGGTATAGGGGCGCCGCACATCGCTTGCCGCGGAGTCACCCGAATAGGCAGTGGCTCCGGGTATGCCGAGGTTGTAGACCACCAGCCAAAGTGGCGTGGCCGGTAATGTGACGCTCGGTCCAATCAGGTCGAACGCGGTGTCGTTGTTGTCGGTGAAATCGAGTGGATCGCCACCGCCGCCTTGATCGAGTTCAGCCCGGTAACGGCCACCCGCTTCCACCGGGACGTATTCGAGATAACAGGGCGTCGCTCCAGTGCACGCACCGGCGACACGAACGCTGTTGGGCAGGGCACGTTGCAAGTCACGCGCGATGCGCCGCAGCGCCGTATCCGCTGCATCGGAGAGCTGTGCGCGGCGTGAAACATCGAAATAGGCGTCGATCGGGCCGCGAATAAATACCGCGACCGCAGCGGAAATAATGCCCAGAATCACGATGACAATGACCGCCTCGGCAAGGGTGAAACCAGCCTCGACGTGCCCCCGGTGCGCCGCTCCGGGTGAGCCGTTGTATGCGTCGTCACGGCACCGCATTGGGTGCATACCTCGTGCGGTAGCCACTGAGCGAAACGCTGTCTCCGCCAGGCGCGCTCACGGTTACAGTGACCAACAGAACCTGCGGCGCACCGTTGCCATCGGTCGCCGCAATAACCGAACCGGCCGGGCCGAGCGCCTGCGCAGTGGCCGTTAGCGATGCACTGTATCCGGTCAGACTGCCAATCACTGTGCCAGCAATATCGGCGATACCGGCGGGCAACGCTGTTGTCGTGTCAAAGCCGGCATAGTCGTTGACGTTATCAAACGGGTTGGTCGGGGTATAACGCGCTTCACCCGCTTCCGGGCCAATTGTCTCGACCGTACTCGCGCAGTTTCCGGCACCCACCAAGGCGGCACCGGCGGTGGCCGCATCAGCGTCATCCGGATCACAGTAGGTGAAGGGCATCAAAGCGCTTTCTTCCAGCATTGCCTCGGCCACGGCGAGCATTTGCTTGCGTATTACCGGGTCAGCGCTGTAACGAACCGTGTTGGTATAAACCAGCAGAATGCCGGCGACGCCGACACCAACGACAAGGATGAACATCACCAGTTCGATGAGGGTGACACCGCGCTGACGTGTACGAGTCGATGTCGGTGACGGCTCAATCATGCACATAGCCGGTTTCTTGCTCAATAACCAGGCTGCGGCTGATGCCGGCACCACTCACACTGATGGTGCCGCCCGGATTGGCGCGTCCCAAACCATCGAAGCTCACCGACGCCGGCCCGGTAACCGAAACGCCGGTGGGCGCCAATACGGTCATCGCCTGCCCGGTAGTGGGATCGGTCACCGGCGACCCGCAGCCGGGATTGGTATAGCAAACGCTGACGCTGGTCGCATTCACCACCACCACCACGTTGGTACGCTGCGCAACCGCGAGCTTCTGAGCGAAGCGCACTGCCGACTTGGTGGAATCGAAAAAGCCCTGGACCTCAAAGGCGTCAACACCAGTCAGTTTCGCCACCGCCACCACCGACAGAATGCCAACGATGATAATGACCACGGTAAGTTCAATTATGGTGAAGCCGCGTGCTGCCGGTCGGATCGGTTCAACAATCATTGAGATGCCCGATCAACAAACAAAAAGGGCCCACGCCGTTACCGGCATGGGCCACTGATGCAAGACGATATGCCTGCTCGCGTGACTATTGCGCGCAGATGTAGCTGACTTGGGCCGAGAAGCTGGTATCGGCAACGTCCTGAATGGTACAAACGCCAGTGAGGCCATCGGCGGTGGCGAGGCTGCAATCCTGGGTGCCCGCAGCGCCGCTCAGCTGATACTTGGCAGTCGGAAAACCACCGGTCATGACCGCGCCCAAGGTAGCGCTGGTACACGGGTCCGCCATGCCGACCGCGACATTGCCCGGCGCGCTGGTCTTGCGCGCGGCGTAGTTGATTGCGAAGCCGGAAGTTGCCGCTGCCGCAACGCCCTCGACCGCAGCCGCGCGTGCGCTGTCTGACAGGTCAACGAATTTTGGCAGTGCCGTGGCCGCTAGAATGCCGAGAATAACGATCACCACTACCAGTTCAATCAATGTAAAGCCACGTTGTTTCATTACCGTCTCTCCATAAACATCAGAACCGATGAAAATCCAAAACCGAACGCTCCCTCGAGAACCTGTTACGCTGAATCAACAGCCACCAGTGCTGGAACCAATGCCGGGCGATGTATTCGCAGCTGCAGACGCCTGATAAGTCACCGTGCACGATCCCGCCGTACCACCATTGATGTTGATCGTGATCAGATCGCCAGCGCCGGGACCGCCCCCGGATATCGTGATCTGGTCGGCCGTCGGGTCCATTTGCGTTGCGGTGATAATGCCGTTCGCATCAGCCGTCGGATAGCCGTTCATCACAGTCACGTTGACACCTTCCATCGAAATGGTTGTTGCACCGCTGGTCACGGTGTTGGTCGCCAGCACCTGCGCATGCGCCAGCGCTGAGGCGGATCGGATACCACCGAAAATTGCCTGCGTTTTGGCCACCCGCGCCTGGGTCTGCAACGCGATGTAGCGCGGCAATGCCAGCGCTGCCAGAATCGCGATGACGCTCAGCGTCACAACCAGCTCAATCAAGGTAAAACCAGCACCTCGGTTTCTCATCAAGCACCCTCTCTGCCCGTTTTATCGCCCGGGCCGAATATCGTCATATCAATCGCACCGATCGTGCCAACTGCGTCAGAACCAGCTGTAATCGTTAAGCACCGCAAGGCGTACCCACACCGGCTCATTGGGCGAGCGGGAAGTGGTCGCGTCAGATATCGGCAGCACCTTGATACGCACCGTGTAACCTGAGGTACTTGAAGGGACGAAATGGCGCCGCAAGTTGGCGGTATAAACGAGTTCGCCCAGCACACTGTCGAAATACCAGGCGCCATTGGTATCGGCCGACGGTTGCCCCGGGTACTCCCCCAAATAACCCTCCGGAGGAACATCCAGCCACTGCACCGGGTTGTTCTCAACCAGCGCGACAATCTCCGAAGTACGATCAGCGATCAGTAACGCGCCAATCTGCGCCCTGAGTCCGGCGCGCATATTCTCGACCGTCGCTTCCATGGCAACTTTCTCAGCGTACTCCTGTGCATCGAGCAATCGCAGCAAGAACACCGCGGCCAAAACTGCGAGCACGATTGCAGCCACGGCGAACTCAACGAGCGATGCACCGGCGTGCCAATATTTGGCACTGCCATGCCCTGCTGCGTCATTTCGTATTCCGTCATGGCGCATGCGTTCGCCATCCATCGCATCACTTACTGATTGCTGCGGTACCCAGATCCCAGATCGGGAGAAACACACCGAGCGCCAGAATCAGCACCAGCACACCGAGCAGAATGATCAAAATTGGTTCTATCTGAGCGCCGAGCGTCTTGAGTTCGTATTCGACATCGCGCTGATACATGTCAGCAATTTCGTCCATCATGTCGTCAAGCGCTCCGGACTCTTCGCCGACCATGATCATCTGCAGGACGACTGGCGTGAACACGCCGGAATTGGCTGCCGTGCGCAATACACTCTCACCACGTTCAACACTTACGCGCATGTTTTCAATCTGCAACGCAATATGCGCGTTGCCAACAGTCTGCCCGACCAGCGTCAGGCCTTGCACAATTGGCACGCCGCTACGAATGGAGAGAGAAAAGCTCCGCGCAAATCGGGCTAACGAAGCCTTGAGCACGATCTTGCCTGCGATCGGGAAGCGCAACTTGGTGCGATCCCACGTCAACCTGCCCGGTTCGGTTCGCGTCCAGAAGTGAAATCCCGCGCCGGCGACGAGCAGTGCCACACCGATGATCCACCAGGTATTCACCATGAAGTCGGAGAAGCCAATCAGCATGCGGGTGACGAACGGCAGCTCGGCTTTGAAACCAGCATAGACTTTGGCAAAAGCGGGTATGACCCAAATGTTGATCACGACGATGGCGATCGCCATAGTGGCAATCACAAACAACGGATAACGCAGTGCCGAACGCACCTGGGCGCGCATGAACTCCTGAAACTCAAGGTGGTGAAACAGGCGCAGAAAAATTTCCTCGAGCATGCCAGTGGTTTCGCCGACATAAACCATGGCGACATAGAAGGGTGAGAACACGCCGTTCTGATTGCCCATCGAAGTGGACAACGGCTTGCCGCCGTCGAGACTGTCGCGAATTCGTTGCAGGGTTTGGCGAAAAGTCGGATTCGATGTTGAATCTTGCAGACCGGCAAGTGCGCGCATGATCGGCACACCTGCTTTCAACAAGGTGTACATCTGCCGGCTGAACAGCAGCAGATCCTCCAGTCCAACCTTGCGCCGGGTCAGGCGCGAAACTAAATCGTTGGACTGCGCTTCGGTCGGCCCATCAGTTTCACCGATGTGCACCGGCGTCACGCCAGTGGAGAAAAGTTGCGTCGCCGCCGCGCCACTGTCCGGCGCCTCGAGTACACCTTCGACGAGTGCACCGTCGGCGTTGCGACCTTTATAAGCAAAGAACCCCATCAGTCGTCTGACTGCGTGCTGATGCGCATCGCCTCTTCTATGGTCGTTTTGCCGGCGAAGACCTTTTCGATGGCGTGGTCAGTCAGGGTTTCACCCTCGATCTGTTTGCTGGCAACGGCGACGAAGTGTGCCGGGTCGCCCTGATTGGCGGTCGTCACCAATGACGGCGTCATTTCCAGTATTTCATATACGCCGCTGCGTCCAAGATAACCCGTGCCATTGCAGCGTGTACAACCTGTCCCCTTGCGCAGTTCGCCATCTGCGACGGATCTTCCGTAGTGCTGCAGCCACGCTTGTTCCTGCGCTGATGGACTGTAAGGTTCGCCGCAACCGTCGCAGATAATCCGTACCAGACGCTGGGCGATCACGACCTGCAGTGACATCGCCACCATGTAGGCAGGCGCACCCATATCGAGCAGGCGAATCGGCGAACTGACCGAATCGTTGGTATGCAACGTCGACAGAACCAGGTGGCCGGTCATGGCAGCGCGCAGGCCGGTTTCGACCGTGTTGCCGTCTCGCATCTCGCCGACCAGAATAATGTCCGGATCCTGGCGCAACGCGGTACGCAGCACGCGCGAGAAGCTGAGATCGATCTTTTCGTGTACCTGTACCTGATTGATACCCGGTAAGCGATACTCGACGGGATCTTCAACGGTAATGATCTTGCGTGCGTCAGTATTGAGCTCCTCGAGTACGGAGTACAGCGTCGTCGTCTTGCCGCTGCCGGTGGGCCCTGTCACCAGGATCATGCCGCTGGGTCGGGCCATAACCTTGCGCAACCGCTCCAACAAGCTGCCGGGCAAGCCAATCCTGTCCAGTTTCAAAATGCCACTGGACTGATTGAGCAAACGCATGACGACCGATTCGCCGTATTGCGTCGGCATCGTCGAGATACGCACATCGATCTGGTTGTTGCGCACCTTGACGTTGAAGCGGCCGTCTTGTGGCAAACGCTTCTCGGAGATATCGAGTCCAGACATCAGTTTCAGCCGCAGCACCAGTGCCGATGCAATCTTTGAATCGGCCTGCGTCTGAATATGCAGCACGCCATCAATGCGAAAACGAATCTTCAGCAACTTTTCTTGCGGCTCGATGTGGATGTCCGATGCACGAACGCCGACCGCATCCTCGAACACGGACTGCAGCAGCTTGACAACCGGCGCGTCCTCGGCACTGGGCGAC
This sequence comes from Betaproteobacteria bacterium, assembly GCA_020354125.1. Taxonomy (GTDB): domain Bacteria; phylum Pseudomonadota; class Gammaproteobacteria; order Burkholderiales; family Eutrophovitaceae; genus SG8-40. Next base: position 172,879 of record CP070643.1, read on the forward strand.
GCCCCGATCCCACCGAGGTCGATAATCGCGTCGCCCAGCTCGGCACCCAGTTCCTGGGCAAAACCACTGATTTCCTCGGTCCGGCGGTAGATACGATCGATGGTCTGCAGCAGTGCCGATTCGGAAACCACCGCTTGCTGGACATCTTTCTTCAGGTTGCGCGCAATCTCGTCGTAGGCAAACAGGTCAGTGGGGTCGGCAAAACCGATTCGGTAGCCAGCGGCGTCCTCGGCGAGCACTATTGCGCGGAAGCGCCGCGCCAGAGTTTCGGGCAAATGCGCTGCAAGTTCGGGCTTGATGTTGAACCGCTTCAGATCGATGAAAGGAATGTCGAGCTGTCGGGCCAGCGCACCGGCGATCTGGTCCTCGGTCAGATAGCCGCTGTCGATCAGCACACGGCCGAGTTTGCGACCGCTGCGCTTTTGCTCGCGCAAGGCTGTCTCGAGCTGCTCCTGCGTCAGGTGGCCCTGTTGCAGCAACACCTCGCCGAGGCGTATTTTTTCCGGCTTGCCCATGTATTCAGAAGAGGTTCGAACTTATTATTAAGCAATAATTGAACTATTTATCGCACCTATCTGATTCTTAGCTCAAAGTCTCATCGAAAATACGTGACGACATGTTCGATGTTGTTCTCTATCAGCCAGAAATCCCGCCCAACACCGGCAACATCATTCGCCTGTGTGCCAATAGCGGCAGCCGGCTGCACCTGATTGAGCCGCTCGGTTTCCACATGGATGCACCTACGCTGCGTCGCGCTGGACTCGACTACGCAGAATTTGCCGAGGTAGCGAGATACCGGAACTGGGCCCACTGGCGGCAGTTGTACCCGTCACAGCGGGCCGTGGCATTCACCACCAAAGCAACGCACGTCTACTGCGATTTCCGCTTCGAGTCGGGCGATGCACTGGTATTTGGGCCGGAGACACGCGGATTACCGGACGAGATACTCGGCGAGTTCGAGCCGGCGCATCGTTTGAAACTACCAATGGTGATGCAACAACGAAGCCTGAATCTGTCCAACGCAGTGGCCATCGCGGTCTATGAAGCATGGCGGCAGACAGGCTTTGGCAAAGAAAGTTAGCGTGTGCTTACTTATTGGAGGCACAAGGAGCGGCTGCGAGGGGAACAACAAGACATATGAACACCGACGATTTGCCCGCCACCTCGATCTGAGGCCTAGGCAACGCTCTCCGGTTTCGGGTCACGATGCAGCAAAGCCTCAACCGCCGCTGCCGGAGATACCGATCCGGCCAACACCTTCGCCACCACTTGCGTGATCGGCATCTCCACACCCAGTTGGTCGGCAAGCCTCAGCACCTCGTCAGCGGTGTGCACACCTTCGGCGACATGACCTAGTTCAGAAAGAATTTCAGGCAGGCGCTTCCCTGCGGCAAGGGCAAGGCCAACGCGCCGATTTCGCGACAGATCACCAGCGCAGGTCAACGTCAGGTCGCCGAGGCCGGACAAGCCCATAAATGTCTCCATTCGCCCGCCAAGTCTGACACCAAGCCGCGTGATCTCGGCCAACCCACGCGTGACCAGAGCAGCGCGCGCACTGTCTCCAAGTTGCAGGCCGTCACAGATTCCCGCAGCGATTGCGATCACATTTTTGACCGCACCACCGACTTCGACACCGATCAGGTCGGTGCTGGAATAAACACGAAAGCGACCAGTGTGAAGCCGTCTGGCCGTCGTGACGGCAAATTCCTCATCGGGTGCAGCGAGTGTCACGGCGGTCGGTAACCCGCGCGCCACGTCGGCGGCAAAACTCGGCCCGGACAAGACTCCGCGTCGGGTTGCTGGCAACAATTCCTCTGCGGCCACCTCGTGTGGCAGTTTGCCGGTGCCTGGCTCGAATCCCTTGCAAACCCAGACGCCTCCCGCTTCCGCCATGTAATCGCGAGCCAAACGCAGCGTGTCACGCAAACCAGCCGTGGGCACGGCAAACAACACCAGCCCGGCAGATTGCAGGGCCGACTCGATTTCATCGACTACTTGTACGGCGCCACCCAAATGAATCCCCGGCAAATACTTTTTGTTTTCGTCGTCACGACGCAGGTCGGCGGCGTGACTGGCACGGCGGCTCCAAAGCGATACCGAATAGTTAGCCGACAGCGTCACGGCCAGCGCCGTGCCCCATGCCCCTGCGCCGATGACTGCCAGTTTCATACGCCCCACAGGTCACGCAGCCGGATGAAACCAACGATGCCGCTGCGATGGCGTACCTTGGCCCAGCCACCCGACACCTCGAGGAAATCCAGAACGACGCCTTTCTCAGCTTTGAATACGACCGGCGCTGATCCGCCTGGAGAATCGCGCGCCTCGGCTACGGCCTCCGAGACCATCACTGTACGCTTCGCGCCGAGCCGCTCCACCTCTATCCAGGCAAAGGTGCCAACGTCGTCGCGCACCCGCACCCAGTTGCCAGAGGTAATGATCACTTCCACCGGGTAACCACGGGTGAGAATCAGGCGTTTGGTCGATTGCTTTGACGGTGCGTCATAAAGCACTGCGATCTCGTCTGCCACTGATTTGAACTCGATCGCCTGCGCGACGGCGCAGAAAAACAAAACGCCCGCCCCGAGCATCGATGAGTAGACAAGTCGCATGGACATCAGTGCGTCGTCGTTCCAGCCTTGGATTGTGCGTCGCCTTGTTTGCGCGCCTGGTATATGGCTTCAAAATTCATCGGGTGCAGAATGACCGGCGGAAATCCGGCGCGCGATACGGTTTCCGATACAACTTCACGCAAATAGGGAAACAGGATATTCGGGCAGGTCACGCCCAGCACCATCTCGATTTCGGACTCCGGCACATTACGAACCTGAAACACGCCGCCATATGCCACTTCGACCAGAAACACTGTCTTGTCCTTGAGCTTTGCGGTGATGGTGATGTTGATCACCACCTCGTAATAGCCATCGCCAATCGCCTTGCCGGCATTGTTCATGGATACGTCGACTTGCGGCGCTTCGCGTTCGCGGTAAACCTGCGGCGCGCCGGGCACCTCAAGCGACAAGTCTTTTACATATAACTTCTCGATCGAAAATACCGGCTGGTTGGACTGTTCCTGCTCGCTCATTCTGACCCTTTCAAATCTAGCCTGTGCTAATCGGCTCAGACTGAGCCGTCTATCAACAGCGCATCGAGTTTTCCCGCCCGCTCGAGCGAGGACAACTCATCATAGCCGCCGACATGAATCTCGCCGACAAATATTTGTGGCACGGTCGTACGCCCGGAACGCTCGATCATTTCGCCGCGCCGTTCCGGGTCCATGTCGACCCTGATTTTGTTTAGCGTTGCAACACCTTTGCTGGCAAGCAGCCGATCGGCCATCAGACAGAATGGGCACATGGCGGTGCAATACATCACCACTTCGGGTGTCGTCGACGGCGTCAACGCGCTTTCCGACATCACATTTTCGCTGTTCAAGGTCACGACTTCTCCACCGGCAGGCTTGCCTGTTGCCAGGCACCGATGCCGCCGGCAAGCAAGGAAACATTCTCAAAACCGAGTTTTTTCAAGGTCGCGCATGCCGAGCGCGATCGCGCGCCACTGGCGCAAACGACGACAATCGGTTTTTTGGTGAATTTCTTCATTTCACCACTGCGCTTTTCCAACGATGCCAGAGGAAAATGTTTTGAACCGGAAATATGCCCGCCGTTGAACTCGCCTTGCTCACGCACATCCAGCACCACCGCGTCCTGGCGGTTAATCAACTGTACGGCTTCCATCGGCCCTACCTCGCGGACACCACTGGTTCCCTTCGATATCCATGGCCAAATTACGTAACCACCGCTGATCACCGCGATCGCCACCAGCCAAATGTTGTCAGAGACGAACTCTCCGATGCTCACTACTGTTCCTTATCGTTCCTTGACGTGCCGTTCCGTGAAGTGCGGTTCCGCGAGGTGTCACCACGCGAAGCGCCGTTACGTGAAGCGGCGTATTCTACCAGCGGCTTCAGTGCGACTTCGCCCATTGCAAGTTGTCCGGCGAGCCCGTCCAGGACCGCTGCCGAGTGACCAGGATAGGCACTCGCAGCCAGATCCCACATCCCTTCAGCACTTTCGACATCGCCTTGCATGGCATGCAATGCACTTTGTCGGAAAGCGACGTCTGGAGCCGGAAATGAGCGAAGCACGCGGCCGTTCAATTCGAGTTTTGCGTCCAGCGCATCACGATTCAACGCAATTGTGCGCGACAATCCGAGTTCGACGAAGTTGCCGAACAATGAGGTGGGCGCAGCCTCAGCCGCCGCAACAATCGCCTTCCTGTTATCGCCAACGCGGGCCGACTCGACGCCAAGCCGCTCGACCAGTCGGTAGTCAAGATAGACACTGGACAGCAGCCACAACATCACAGCACCTGCGCCGACCAGCACCGTTGGCGAAGCAAACGCCGGCTTCAAGCGGTATTGCACGTGATCACCGGCCCCAACCAGCAGGGCAAACAGCCCGAGAAAATGCGCGTACCAGAGTGGATACTCGACCAAACCGTGCAGCACGATCACGGACACCATTGTGAGCATCCACCACCGTTCGGTTGTGGCTTCATGACGAACCGCCGACCAGCACCAAGCGACCGCCGCGGCGACCAGCAGCAAACCACCCGCCAAACCAAACTCGGCAAGCATTTGGAGCACGACGTTGTGCGCATGATCGACAATTTCTTCAGGCAAACCTGCTGGCAGCCGGCCCAGCGCCAGAAAGTACTCCCAGGCAAAAGCACCATAGCCTGCGCCAGTCAGCGGATTACTTTGAAACATTTGCCACGCCACCAACCAGATGCTTTGTCTGTGCGACACCGCGCTGCTATCAGCCAGTAAACGCTCGGTTCCTGTTCCATGGCGCTGCATCGAGTCAGCGAACAGCGGAGCATGCTCCCACAAGGCGGTGGTCAGTGCCGACACGATGACCATTCCGACTAACACGCCGCCAAGCCAGTAGACCAGCGCACGTGACTGCTCCGACCTCGCCTGATAGTGCGTCCACAACGCCAGCGCTGTGGCGGTCAACAAATAGACCCAAACACTGCGTGATGCCGACAAGTCGGCCGCCAGCAGCATCAGCGCCGCGGCGGTAACCGCGATAATCACATTGAGCTTGCGCCCGGCAGCCAGGAAACACAGCGAGAAAAGTCCGAGACAAACATAGTTGGCAAAATGATTCGACTGCGCCAGGTTGGCATGTACCCTTGGCATTGTCATCGGCATAATCAGTCCGCCCAGCTGCAGTTGCGCCAGTTGCAGCAGACCAGCCACCGCACTCAACAGCGCTCCGACCAGAAGCGCTGCCGCCGCCAGCGCGCAGAACGAGTCCCGCCCCAGTGACTGCCGCAGCATGGCACCGGCACACAGCATGGCAAGCGACCAAACTAGATAAATGGCACCGGTCGCGCCGACCTGCCAATAGCCCAACGATCCCATGAGCGCCTGGACCAGCAGCAACAAGCAGATTCCTGCTGGCAGAAAAACCGTCCGCGGAACCGCAATGCTGTCAGTACGTAGCTGCCAGACGACAGCAAGCAACAGCGCGCAGCCCAGCGCAAAGGCAGCCCACTCCTGATAGAAGGTAATGACCGGCAGCGTGTTGAACGGCAGCACAAACGGCACGACCAGCATTAGTCCCAGGCAGACCGCGACTGTTGTCAACGACCACGTCGTACGCGTGCGATCAAGCAAATCAGACAAACTGGCCCCGGGATAATGTGAATCTTCGCGATAATAATCGACCAGTGGGGCCGTCAGAAATGAACTTTCGGCTAGACTCACGCGGGCGGGCCGCCCAATTGGCAACTTGAGTGAAGCCGATTGAACAGCTTGCGATTCAGATAACCGTAATACGAGATGGAATGACTCAATGAAAAAGATCGTGCTGTTACGTCACGGCGAAAGCATCTGGAACAAGGCAAACCGGTTCACCGGTTGGACCGACGTCGATCTCACCGAGCGCGGCGCGGCGGAGGCACGCGAAGCGGGTCAGCTTATCCAGGAAGCGGGTTTTGACTTCGACGTCGTCTACGGATCGGTTCTCAAGCGGGCGATTCGCACCATGTGGATCGCGCTGGACGAACTCGACCGGATGTGGCTTCCGCAGCACCTGTCCTGGCGGCTCAATGAAAGACACTATGGCGCCTTGCAGGGGCTGAACAAGAGCGAGACGGCCAAGAAGTATGGAGACGAACAGATTCTGATCTGGCGCCGCAGCTACGACACGCCGCCGCCGGAACTTGAGGCCACCGATGAGCGCAACCCGGCCAACGATATTCGCTACCGGGACGTGGCACGCGACGAGTTGCCGTTGACCGAGTGCCTGAAGGACACCATTGCCCGCTTTCTTCCTTACTGGAACACAACCATTGCACCGCAGGTCAAAGCCGGAAAGCGGGTTCTGATCGTCGCGCACGGCAACTCGCTGCGCGCCCTGGTCAAACACATCGACAACATTTCGGAACAGGAAATTGTCGGTTTGAACATCCCGACCGGCATTCCACTGGTCTACGAACTCGAAGACGATCTCAAGCCGATTCGCAGCTACTATCTGGGTGACCCGGAAAAAGCAAAGCAGGCGGCCGCGGCGGTCGCCGCACAATCGAAGGCGAGTGCCTGAACTACCGAGCAAGCGGTTTGCCGGTCGCTTGCGGGCGTGCTGTGGCGCCGTGCTGCTCATCGCATCGACCAGCCAATCGGTCACGGCACAGACTCAGCAAAAGGAAGAGCTCGAAGAGTTGCGCGGCAGAATCGAAGCGCTGCAAAAAGAGCTCGAGAAGTCGGAAACAAGCAAATCCGAGGCGGCGGACGCGCTGCGCGAGTCAGAACGGGCGATCAGCAAGGCGAATCGCAGATTGTTCGAACTCGCCAACGAGCGCAACGACATCAACGCGAAAATCAGCCAGCTACAAGACGAGTCCGAGGCGTTGAATCAGCAGATCGCAGCCGAACGCGACGCCCTGGCAAGATTGATCCACCGCCAGTATCTCGCCGGGGAACCCGAATCATTACGACTACTGCTCAATCGCCAGGACGCCAACGAAACGGCGCGACAACTGCATTATTTCGGTTATGTGTCGCGGGCGCGGGCAGAATTGATTGCCACCTTGCGCGCCAATCTTGCCGAATTGGACGAATTGACGCGGCAGGTACGCGCCCAGAGCGAGCGTCTTGCGAAGCTGGAACAAGAGGAAACGAAACAAAAGAAATCGCTTGAGAAGCAGAAGCGGGCGCGCCAGAAGGTGCTGAGCAAGGCCTCTGATGATATTGCGCGACAGCGCAACGAAATCTCCAAGCTCAAGCGTGACGAACAGCGCCTGACCGAGTTGATCAAGAAACTGGCGGCCGAAGCGGAGCGACGCAGACAAGCTGCACGCTTGAAAAATCAAGCACTTCCGGATGCCAGCTTGAGCAATTCGGCATTTGGAAAACTCAAGGGTCGGCTGCGTTTGCCGGTCATCGGGGAACTTACCAACCGCTTTGGCCAACCAAGAAAAGACTCGGGTCTGTCGTGGAAGGGCCTGTTTATTGCTGCCAATGAAGGAGACAGAGTCAAAGCCATCGCTGCGGGAGAGGTGGTCTATGCCGATTGGCTGCGCGGCTTCGGAAACCTGATGATTCTCGACCACGGGGGCGGGTTCATGAGCCTCTATGGCAACAATGAGGCACTGTTCAGGCAGGTTGGCGACCGGCTGGGCGCCGGCGACACCATTGCTTCGGTCGGTAACAGCGGGGGAAACGCTGAATCGGGTTTATACTTTGAACTTCGTCGCAACGGCAGGCCATTCGACCCGCTGCCATGGGTACGACTGAAGTAAACCGGCTGGCAGTTGAGATCGAGGCGATTTGAAATCGAGGCGATTCGAAATTGCGGCGTTTTGAGACAAAATCGATTCACCAAAGCGATCGATCGAGTTCATCGATCACGCTGCTCAAAATCGGTTCGCCGGAAGTGAACCCGCCTGAGGCGGGTTGGTTTAATGCGGGGGATGACCCCGATTGTTTTTCGGATGGCAGTATTTCGGCCATCCGTTGAGGAGCACAGCATGCGTGGCAAGTTTCGTCAGTTCGGACTGATTCTGCTCGGCGTCGTCGCCGGCGTTCTGATCAGTCTTAATTTCTCTGCGGTCGCCGACCGCGCCTCGGGCCCGCTGCCGATCGATGACTTGCGCGCGTTTACCGAAGTGTTCGGTCGCATCAAGAATGATTATGTCGAGCCGGTAGACGACAAGAAACTCATATCCGAGGCCATTAATGGCATGCTGTCCGGCCTCGATCCGCACTCGGCCTACCTCGACGAAGAAGCATTCAAGGAGTTGCAGGTTGGCACTCAAGGCGAGTTCGGCGGCCTTGGTATCGAGGTCAGCATGGAAGACGGTTTCGTCAAAGTGGTTGCCCCGATCGAAGATACGCCTGCCTGGAAAGCCGGCCTCAAGGCGGGTGACCTCATCATCAAGCTTGACGACACCAACGTGAAGGGCATGACGCTCAACGAAGCGGTCAAGCTGATGCGGGGCAAGCCCAATACCCAGATCACGCTGACCTATATCCGCAAGGGCGAACCGGAGCCCAAGATCGTGACTATCACGCGGGCCATCATCCAGATCCAGAGCGTGAAGTCGAAACTGCTCGAGCCGGGTTACGCGTACTTCCGCGTCACCCAGTTCCAGGAGCACACCGGCGAGAAACTCGGCGAAGCGATCGAAACGCAATTCAAGGCCAACAAAGGGCCGATGAAGGGCTTGATCCTGGATTTGCGTAACGACCCGGGTGGTCTGCTCAATTCGGCGGTGTCGGTGTCGGCGGCTTTCCTGCCGAAAGACAAGCTGGTCGTATACACCGAAGGCCGGACCAGCGATGCGCGCATGCGCCTGTATGCCCGGCCCGAGTATTACGCTCGCGGTGTCAGGGGTGACTATCTCGCCAACCTGCCGAAGGATGTGAAGACACTGCCGATGGTGGTACTGGTCAACGGTGGATCAGCTTCCGCCTCGGAGATCGTTGCCGGTGCATTGCAGGATCACAAGCGGGCGATCGTGATGGGCACGCAAACCTTCGGCAAGGGTTCGGTGCAGACCATACTACCATTGGGTAACGGTACTGCTATCAAGCTCACCACGGCGCGCTACTACACGCCGAATGGCCGTTCGATTCAGGCCAAGGGCATCACACCTGATATCGTTGTGGAAGACGCGACCGTGACTGCCGGGGCGGCCGGCGTGCAGGTGCGCGAGGCCAATTTGAGGAATCGCCTTCAGAACGAGCAAGGCGACCAGGTCGACCAACCTGATCGCACGATTCCGGCGCCGGAAGCCGGTGCCGCGGAAGAGGGCGCTGAAGTCGTCGACGACAACGACTATCAGCTGTCTCAGGCGCTAAACCTGCTCAAGGGGCTGCAGATTATCGGCAGCAATCAGGCTGGCGATCCATCCTGATAGCCACGGGCGCTGCCGACGGCGCCCGTTTCGCCTTGCCCCGGATTACGCCGCCGCTACCATCATGAAGAGCCACGGCCGCGTTGTTCGACATGGACGATAACCAGCTCCTCCGTTACAGCCGTCATATCCTTCTTCCCGAGATCGGGATTGACGGTCAGGAAAGGCTGCTCGGCGCGCACGTGCTTCTCGTTGGTGCCGGGGGGCTCGGTGCACCGGCCAGCCTCTATCTTGCTGCCAGCGGCGTTGGCAAGCTCACCATCTGCGATTCGGACGATGTCGACCTGACCAATTTGCAGCGCCAGATCGTTCACTTCACTGAGTCGATCGGCCGCAAGAAAGTCGAATCGGCGCGCGATACCCTGGCACGAATCAATCCCGAGACCAACGTCGAAATTGTCCCTGAAAGAGTTGCCGGGGCGCGTCTCGAAAGCCTGGTCGAATCAGCGGACCTGGTCATTGATGCAACGGATAACTTCACCACCCGCCATGCCATCAACCGGGCGTGTGTGCGCTTCACCAAACCATTGGTTTCCGGAGCCGCCATCCGCTTCGACGGACAGGTCAGTGTTTTCGACCTACGAGATCCAGCCAGCGCCTGTTATCACTGTCTGTTTCCCGAAACCGATGACCACGAAGAAATGCGCTGCGCGGTGATGGGTGTGTTCGCGCCTCTGGTCGGCATCGTCGGCTCGACACAGGCGGCCGAGGCACTGAAAGTGCTCGCCGGCACGGGTGAAAGCCTCAATGGCAAGCTGCTAATGCTCGATTCACTGTCGATGCAGTGGCGCAGTGTGCGTCTAAAGAAGGATCCCGCCTGCCCGGTTTGCGCTGGCGGTGAAACTGCACAGCGGGACAGCGTAGCGTCCTGCGAAGCAGACTAGGCCGATCCTCCGGCCAGCGTAGGCTTAATTAGGCCTTTGTCTTCCTGGCGGCGATTGTCTTAATTGCGGCGATATTCCACCCGCGTGCGGCCGTTAGCAGCTGACACGTAGACCAGTTCCTTGTCGCTGACTTCCTTGAGCTTCCAAGCTGTAGAAAACCCGACCGGCATCATGCTCGGCAAGGTCGAAGACTCAACCTTGGTGTGCAAATACCCGTCACGAACGAACCAGGCGCCACTGGCGTTGAAATAGAACACCAACCTGCCATTCTTGACCTCGTGGCTGACACCGCGCGGGACATAAAAGGTCGGTGGCACCGGCAGGCGCAATTCACCGTTCCAGTTAACACGTCCCCCCGGCAAGAGAGTCGTATGCGTCTCGACGATGACGTCGTCCTGGGCGACGTCGCGCGAGGCCCAGGTACCGAGCACAGCGGCCTGATAGTCCTCGTCGCTGGTACCGCAAGCGCTTAAGGTCAACGCCACGACCGTTAGAACCAGTACCCTCATGCTGACGCTAGGCTTTACTCACATCGGGAATCAGATCAACTCGCGCGATTGCACCGTCCAGTGCTCCATCGGATCACGATTGAAGCCGCTCTTGGCAAACTGATGCCAACGGCCCACCACGAAGGCCAGCAGCAGGTTCGCTTTGGCGTCGACTTCAGTCGCTTCGTCGATTTCCTTTTCGGTAATAGCAAAGCGCAAGGCCTGCTTTAGCGTGGACTCGAGTCGATCGTGCAGCTGGTTGATGCGCGCTTGCAGCCGCTCGTCCTCGTTAACCAGTGCATCACCGATCAGTACTCGCGTCATGCCTGGATTCTTCTGCGCGAAGCCCAGCAGCATCGACATAATCGCCTCGAGCTGCTTGCGCCCGCTTTGTTCCTCTCCGGAGATCTTGTTGACCAGGCCAAACAAGGTTTGCTCAATGAACTCGATCAGACCCTCGAACATCTGCGCCTTGCTGGCGAAATGGCGATAAAGCGCAGCCTCGGACACCGACAAACGCGCTGCCAACGCTGCGGTGGTGATTTTCTCCCCGCGTGGATTCTCCAGCATCGCCGCAAGGGTCTGCAGGATTTGCAGCTTGCGCTCTCCGGATCTGGCTGCCATGAATCTCTCTGTACCGGTACCCGCCGAATTCGTACTCGCTGGAACAAAAGACCGGGAGCCGCGGAGCGCTTGGTGATCACCCCTCAGCCCGCAAAATCGCACTTTATCACGTCGCAAGCCCGACATAACTGTCTGACGCGGCGTGTTTCATGGCCGCGACCATGCCCAGACCCCGTCTCATAATCGCCGGTCTATGCGATTACCAGATCGATTCTAGGTCAATCTTCCCAGACAACGCGGCAAGCTGCGCAGGTGACGAATGCTGACATCGACCCAGGATGGCGATCGGGGTGTCGGGTCGATCCACACCGTGCCCATTCCGAGTCGCTTTGCGGTACGCAGATTCTCGAGGCTGTCCTCGACCATCACGCATCGCGTCGGGTGCAGCCGGTGGTCGTTCAGGAGCCGAAAAAATCCGCTCGCGTCGGGCTTGGGCCGAAAGTTGGCGCGCTCGATACAGAAGACGTCATCGAACAGGTCGTCGATGCCGAGAATATCAAGCACGGCGCGTGAATAGTGAATCGGAGAATTGGAGAAGACGAATTTTCGCCCCGGCAGGCGTCTGAGCGTCCACCGCAGTTCGCGCCGCGCGACAACCATTTTCTCCAGGTCGGGGAAATCATGTGTCTGGAGCAGGAAATGCATCGGATCGACATCGTGATGACGCATCAAACCAACCAATGTCGCTCCATAACGTTTCCAGTAGTCGATCCTGACACGATTGGCCTCCCCCCGATCGACGCCGAGATGGGCTTGCACATAGTCCGTCATCGACTGGTTCAGGTGCGGGAAGATGTGCGGTTGGGCATCGTGCAGGGTGTTGTCCAGATCAAAGATCCAGGTTTTGCGAAAACGCGGCACGGATTAACTCGCCAGGATGCCAGCCGCTCAGTGACTGCGAATCAGTGTGCCAACACCCTCGTCGGTGAGCACCTCGAGCAACACCGCGTTCTGGACCCTGCCGTCAATGATATGCACCGCGTTGACGCCACTCCTGGCTGCGTCGAGCGCGGCAGCGATTTTCGGCAGCATGCCGCCGTGTAGCGTACCGTCGGCGACCAACCCATCGACCTCACGCGGCGTGAGGCCAGTCAGCAACTGCCCCTCCTTATCCAGCACACCCGGCGTATTGGTGAGCAGAATCAGCTTTTCGGCGCGAAGCACCACTGCCAGCTTGCCGGCAACCAGATCGGCATTGATGTTGTAGGCGTCACCGTCAGGCCCCACGCCGATGGGGGCGACGACCGGGATGAATTCGCGACTTTCGAGCAATGCAATGACTTCCGGATCAATCGCTTCGATCTCGCCAACCTGGCCGATATCGAGCATTTCCCCGACTTGCTCCTGATTTGAAACGCGTAATTTGCGGGCGCGAATGAAGGCGCCGTCTTTACCGGTGAGTCCAATGGCGCGGCCACCAGCCTGATTGATCAGACTGGCAATGTCCTTGTTGACCAGTCCGCCGAGCACCATTTCAACCACATCCATGGTCTCGCGGTCGGTCACGCGCATGCCCTGGATGAATTCACCCTTCTTGCCGACGCGACCGAGCATGTGGTCTATCTGTGGCCCGCCCCCGTGCACCACCACCGGGTTCATGCCGACCAGCTTCAGCAACACGATGTCGCGCGCAAAAGAATGCTTCAGCTGCTCATCGGTCATGGCGTTGCCGCCATATTTGACGACGATGGTTTTGCCATGAAAACGGCGGATATAGGGCAACGCCTCGGCAAGGATCTGGGCTTTTTTGCGGGCGTCGGTCGCAGAGATAGTCATGACGGCAAGCTATGGGGCGCGGATCGGTTTATCGGACGATTCTACCCGACGCAATCATCAGGCCCAGCAAAACAAAAAGGGCGGCCGCTGGAGACTGTGTAAATAGTCCGGGGCCTTTGAGAGAATACCCGCAGTTCACTGCGGGTATTTTTTATGCACGTTCAAGGGCAAGACCG
>CP070643.1:186352-243454 GCA_020354125.1 Betaproteobacteria bacterium
CACAAGAACATAAATGTTTGGGAGTAAATGTATGAGTGTCAAGAAGTTGTTTGATTTGTCGGGCAAGACTGCCTTGATCACGGGCGGATCACGCGGCCTTGGATTACAAATGGCGGAGGCCGTCGGCGAAATGGGAGCGAAGGTCGCAATTACTGCGCGCAAGGAGGCGGAACTCGAAGAGGCGGCAGCGCATTTGACCAAGATGGACATTGAGTCGCTCACAGTGGTCAACGATCTACAGGTCACGGACTCGGTCAAGCCGATGGTGGAGGGCGTGCTCAAGGCGTTCGGGCAAATCGATATCCTGATTAACAATGCCGGTGCTGCTTGGGGCGCGCCCGCGGAAGACCATCCGCTTGACGCGTGGCACAAGGTGATCAACCTTAACCTTACGGCTATTTTCTTGTTGAGCCAGACAGTGGGAAAGTTGAGCATGCTTCCACGCAAGTACGGCAAGATCATCAATATCGCGTCAATTGCCGGGCTGGTCGGGACCGAGCCCGGTTTCATGCCAACGATCGCTTATAACGCCAGCAAGGGTGGCGTAGTGAACTTCACTCGCTCGCTTGGCGCAGAATGGGCCGCACACAACATCACCGTGAATGCAATCGCGCCCGGCGTGTTTCCCTCGAAAATGTCGAAGGTAATGATCGAACATTCCGAGCAGTACATCATGAGCCAGACGCCGATGAAGCGGCTTGGAGGTGATGAGGACCTGAAAGGTCTGACCGTGCTGCTCGCCTCCGATGCATCAGCTTACATGACGGGCCAGATCATCGCCGTTGACGGCGGCTATACATCCATCTAACGCGCCGGGCTTCACTGGTGTTCGCACACAGCGAGTTGCGCAACTGAGCAAATGGCTATCTCGCCTGAGCGCTGGACACTATCAACTGAATATCCTCGAAGTGGGAGCGACGAAACATGCCACTCGATCCACAAGTAGCGGCGGTACTGGATGCCGCCAAGAAAGCTAATCTTCCTGAACTTTGGCAGCTCACGCCGCACGATGCGCGGGCTGAGTACTTGCGCCGCACGAACCGGCTCAAGGCCGAGGTAGACATATACCGTTTTGAAGACCGGGAAATTGATGGTCCGGGTGGACGTATTCCGATCCGCATTTATACGCCGCGCGAGTTGGCGTCAAATGAGAAGCTGCCGGTGCTGGTCTGGTATCACGGTGGCGGATACGTTATCGGCGATCTGGATACGCATGATTGGGCGTGTCGAGCCCTTGCCAATGAATCTGACTGCATCGTCGTGGCAGTCGATTACCGGCTGGCACCGGAACATAAGTTCCCCGCGGCGGTTGAAGACTGCTACGCGGCGCTGAAGTGGGTTGCAGCGAACACGACCGAGATTCATGCCGACGCCGGGCGCATTGCGGTCGGTGGTGACAGTGCCGGCGGCAATCTGGCGACAGTGATATCAATTTTGGCTCGCGACGACGGTTCTCCGAAAATATGCTTTCAACTGCTCGTGTATCCAGTGACGGCTCCGGAACCTGAAACCAAATCACACCACGCGTTTGCCGAAGGTTATCTTCTGACGCGCAAGACGATTACCTGGTTTTTCACGCATTACCTTCGCGGTCCCAAGGACACCAAGGATTTTCGCTATGCGCCGCTCGAGGCCGACGACTTGTCGTCGCTGCCGCCAGCATTGATTATCGTTGCGGGGTTCGATCCGTTGCGCGACGAAGGTGTTGAATATGCTGAGGCATTGATTCATGCCGGCAACCGGGTTCGGCTTTCAAACTATGAGGGCATGGTGCACGGCTTCTACCTCATGGGCGGCATGGTCGACGCATCTCTGCATGCCGTATCAGAAAGTGCGGCCATGTTGCGCGACGCGTTTGCATCGGCTGTTGACGGCTAAAGTACATCTCTGCGATCGGAAGACAGAGCTGGCGAGGACGAGGACGGACAATGTCGAACCTGAACGGAAGAGTGGCATGGGTTACCGGCGCCGGCAGCGGCATCGGGCTGGCCGGTGCAAAGGCGCTTGCTGAAGCTGGCGCCACGGTGGTGATGAGCGGCCGGCGCAAGGAGGTGCTGGAACCGGAAGCTGAGAAACTGCGAATCCTCGGATTCGACGCCGATATCGAGCCATTCGACGTGGCCGATCAGGCTGCCGTTGAAACCGCCGCAAAAAACATCTTGAGCCGTCATGGGACGGTGGACATTCTGGTTAACAGTGCCGGTATTAATGTGCCGCACCGCTACTGGAAAAATCAGACGCCGCAGGGCTGGGACGACGTGATCCGGACCAATCTCGATGGCTCGTTCTATACCATCCACGCTGTGTTGCCCGGCATGCGAAAGCGCAAGGATGGCCTGATTATCAATATCTCGTCATGGGCTGGTGCATATCACACCAAGCTTACCGGCGCGGCGTACAACGCCAGCAAACACGCCGTTGTGGCGATGACGGAGACGGTCAACATGGAAGAGGCAACCAACGGCATTCGTGCTTGCGCAATCTGTCCGGCCGAAGTTGCTACTCCAATTATGGATCGACGGCCAGTGCCGCCGAGTGCAGAGGATCGCGCCAAGATGCTGCAGCCGGAAGATTTGGGTGCGACCATCCGGTTCGTCGCCGAGTTACCGGCGCGCGCGTGCATTAACCAGCTCATCATCAGCCCGACGTGGAATCGAATGTACGTCGGCGGTATGGAGAGCCCCAAGTCTTGATATGGTAGCGTCCGTTTTCCGAATACGGCAACCAGCGGAACGCAGTCGGGCAAGTCAATCGAACGATGGGAACTGATGTTTGTTGATGGCCCAGGTATGCTCGGTTATGCTGGTAGCGTTGCTCTCTACCCTTTCGTGACGCCGGAACTCTGATGGCTTTCTCGCGTTTCACCTTGGTTGCTTTGTTGAGTGTGTTGGTTGCGACGCATGCTACTGGTCAGGAAGCTGGTGTTGTACCCGACCCAGCACGCGAAGAACCGTGCCGGCAATGCGGGATGATTTTCGATATCAAACCGATTACCACAGAGCGCGAGTTTGCGAGGACCTTTGAGGAGGAGACACCGCCCGCTGGTCCATTTGTCAACATTCCACTGACCAAGAAGCCGGATGCGCAAGCAGAGATTGGTGTGTACGGTAGCCGGAAAATACGCAAGCAAATGGTAGAAACGGAATATGAAGTGGTCGTCCGCTATGACGATGACCGCTTTACCCTGATAAGGGTCAGAGACATCGCCAACCTGCGTGTCGGCGATCGCGTGCGCGTCAATCAGAACCGCATAGAACTGATTGATTAGTCTTATCGCTGGCAACGCATTCCGCATAAGACACCTCCATAGAATGTGGTGGCGGCGTTTCAACGTCTTAGGTTTGTTTCTGGTCGCAGCCTGCAATGCCAACGCGCAGACCGACGCAGCCGCGGACGAACAGCAGCTGTTCAATTGGTATTACGCAGCGATCTACGGCACGGGCGTCTACAGGGCCGGGGACAGGACTGTCGCTGTTCTGCAGGCACCATTGTCTTTCACACTGCGCGAACGCAGTGATGAACAGTGGGGGCTGCGCCTCACGCTGCCGGTGTCACTGGGTTTCTACGACTTCGACTTTGATGATTTGGTTGACCAGGGTTTGCCCGACCGGGTCAGCACCATTAGCGTCTTACCGGGGCTCGAGTTAAATAGATATATTACGGCTCGTTGGTTACTCAGACCGTACTTTGCTGCCGGAGCCGGCTGGGAAATCGGCGGCGACGAAGCGGCCTGGATTTACGATCTCGGAGCACGCAGTCGCTTTCGCCTCGGCGACGATCGCGGAACCCGATTTTCCCTCGTCAACTGGCTGAGTCTCGCCGGCTACAAGCCGAGCGGCGGATCACGCGAGACGCTCAGCCTGTTTGCTATCGGCGTCGATGTCGAGGTGCCTACCGGGAAAACGATGTTTGGCAGGCCAATCACGGTCAGCATCCTGCCGATCTACTATTACTACTTCACGGAGCTCAATTTTGCCGAGTTTACTGATCCCGAGAACAATGTACGTGAGGAGGGTGAAATCGCACTCAGTCTCCTGGCCGAACACCCGTTTCGGGTTCTGGGGATCAATGTAGACCGATTTGGCATCGCGATCCGCACCTCTGCAGACGTTAGCGGCTTCCGACTATTCACGTCGCTGCCGTTTTGACAGGAACAGAACTTGTCACGACGATTGACCTCGGCTTTCGAACAAATGAGTTTCTCCAGCAGCAGACTGTGGCCGCTCGCAGCTCGCGCAGCCTACTAGACGTCACCGCGTCTGTTTGCGTGAAGCCGCGAACAACGGACCTCGCTTGGCCGCGTGGCGAGGGCAAAGGCCGACGAAGATCAGATTAGACCTTCAGCAGCCAACGCCTTCATCACAACCTTTGCAAAACCGGCTGTTTCTCTCTTCACGTCCTCAGGCGCGAACGTTTCCGTGGTGCCGGACCATACAGGTTCGGCGCGCCCGAGTGCGAATATGGTCGTTTCCAGCGTGACCACTTCATATTGCTGTACAACAGGCTCGTAATAGCGGATCCAGGCTCTCGAATAATAGCCATAGTAGTAAGGCGCTGCCGAGGGCCCGGTCGTCGCAAGAGTCACGTCTTTGACGCTGGCCAACCGGGTGATGATCACGCCGTCGGTGTTGGCGGATTCGATAGCAGTGCGCAAACGCTCCTCGTCAATTTGCCCGTCATCGGCGATGAGCGTGTAGCTGGGGATCGCCCGAATGCCTCGCGAGCGCAGTTGAGCCGCGAATTCGTCTTCAAATACGCGCCTGACCGACGCCTGATTACTGACACCCAGTACAACAAGACTCGTTACTGACTGGGTGTAACCGGGATCGCGCCAGCTATTGGTCAGTTCCGTTGAGGCACAACCTGTTACGCATACCGCTATGATCAAACTTCTAAAAATGTTTAGGATCGTTCGCATTTGTTGATTACTCCTTTTGGAACTTCTGGAACCCGATAGGTCGAGCACATGTCGCAATGAGGTTCTATCGGGCCTAATTGGCGGCGACAGTGACTGGCAACAACCGATAGGCCAGCTTCGACGCCATACCTGGCGCGTTCTTGAACAGAGAATACCACCTCGCTGACTCCGGCATGTATCATCGTTGTGACCGGCGAAAAGCGACGCACGGAGCCGTCAAGGAGCGCGCCAAGGGCGCCGCCACTTTCATTGGTCCAGAAAAGCGCTGCAGGTGATCCCCCTCCGTCCTGCCCGGTCGGAATGGTCGCACTAACATCCGCTTGGTCAGGCCCAGATCACCGTCTTGCCGGATTGGTACCAGTCCCCGACCTTATCCTCGACCGCGGATTCGATGTGGCTGCGCTTGATTTTCATGGTCGGCGTGAGGCAGCCATTCTCAATGCTCCACGCCTCCTGCGAGATGACTAGCATCTGCAACTGTTCGTAGCTGGCGATCGCTGCGTTGACTTTCTTTAGCAACTGCTCCAACTCGTTTTCGACGCGTGTCCTGACGGCGCTGTCGTTCAAGCTGTCGCGCAGATCTTCGGCCAGCACCACAATTGCATAGGCAGCAGATTGGCCGGAGCCGGAAACCATCGACAGTTCGACCATTGGGTGTTCGTTGAGCCGGTTCTCGATCGGCGCCGGCGCGACGTATTTTCCTTTGGCGGTCTTGAACATTTCCTTGACGCGTCCGGTGAGCTTCAGAAGACCGTCAGCACGGCGCTCGCCCTTGTCGCCGGTGCGGAAGAACCCGTCGGATGTGAAGACTTCGGCGTTCAGATCGGGACGCTTGTAATAACCGACCATCTGGCCGGGCGATTTAATGAGCACTTCGTCATTCTCTCCGATCCTCACTTCGACGCCTTCAAACGGCACACCGACGTAACCAGCTTCGTGAGCTTGTTCGGTCGAGGCGTGCGAATAGGCGAAGTCTTCGGTCATGCCGTAACCCTCAAACAGCTGCAGACCCAGCTTGCGGTACCAGGTGATGAGTTCCGCCGGAATCGGTGCCGAGCCGCTGAAAGCAAGCCGCACCTGATCGAGGCCCAGACCGGTGAGCACTTTCTTGCGCACCATGCCGCCGAGGATCGGAATGCTAAGCAGCCGATTGAGTTTTTTCTCGGGCACCTTGGCGAACACACCTTGCTGGAACTTCAACCACAGGCGCGGCACCGATACAAAGAAAGTCGGCCGAGCACGCTGCAGATCGGCAACGAAGGTATCGAGCGACTCGGCGAAGTAGATGTGCACATCGCCGTGCACCCAGGACATGCATTCAATCACGGCGCGCTCGAACACATGCGCGAGCGGCAGGTAGGACAGGATGCGCCAAGGTACGCCTGACGGCATGCGGTTTCCGATATTGATGGCCGCAAGGCGTGCCGCCTCACTGATGCGCCCGAAATTGTGCATGGCGCCTTTGGGCGTGCCGGTCGATCCGGAGGTGTACATCAGGATGGCGAGGTCATCGGGCTTGCGTGACGGGCGTCCGGGGAGCGGTTCCGTGGTGGTGATCAGCTCATCCCATTTGGGAAACGCGGTCGGAGGAGCCAGGGGCAGGGCAATGCAAGGCATGCCCGCCGGCACACCTTGTTCCTGCTCGGGCCAGTTGTCGAGTTTGCCGACGAACAGCAGCTTTGAGTCACTGTGTTCCAGCACGTAGCGGACGGTTTCGGCGCTCTCGGTGGGGAAGATCGCCACCGTTGTGCCACCGGCCATCCAGATGGCGAGTTCGGCGATGAAGAAGTGCGCGCAGTTCTTCGACACGACAGCGATGTGGCTGCCAGCGCCGAAGCCCTGGCTTTGCAGGTAAGCGGCCATACGCTTCGCCTCGTCGACTACCTCGCTCCAGGTGTAATCCACTACCTTGCCAGAGCCGACTGGCTGGGTCAGAAGAATGCGCTGCGGATGCGCCTCGGCGTGTTCGTAGATGTAGTCCAGTATCAGTTTTGCTTCAGCCACGCCTTGTCTCCTTTCCGTAGACGTATTTGTCGCCATCATATTGCCTGGCCTTGCGCCACTGCGGCGCTAGCCAGAACTGAGAACGCAAAGATCGATAACGAACTGGCCCGGATCATCGCTGAATCCTCCTGTAAAGCCACGTCAGGTTAGTTTTACAACCTGCTTGCCAAGATTCTCACCCTTGAGCATACCGATGAATGCGCGCGGCGCATCGCGCAGACCTTCCGCGACGGTTTCGTGATAACGGATCTTCCCCTCTGATACCCAGCGCACCAGTTGACTGATGGCTTTCGCGTACAGATCCAGGCGATCAAATACGATGAAGCCGCGCAAATTAACGCGATTAACAAGCAAGGAGCGAATCATTTTCTGTCCATACGGTTCGGTCTCGTTGTAGCCAGAAATCAGGCCGCATAGCGCTACCCGTGAGAACGGATTAAGTACGCTCAAGGCGTTGTCCATCACTTCGCCGCCGACATTCTCAAAGTAGCAATCCACGCCATCTGGACACGCCGCTTTCAGATCGTCAAGCAGATTACCGGCTTTGTAATCGACACAGGCGTCAAAGCCGAGCTGAGTTACGGCGTAATCGCATTTTTTCGGACCACCGGCAATGCCCACCGCGCGGCACCCCTGCATCTTTGCCAATTGGCCGACAACACTGCCTACGGCGCCGGTGGCGGCTGATACCAGCACGGTTTCGCCGGCTTTCGGTGAACAATGTTCGAGAAGTCCGATCCACGCCGTAGCGCCGGGCATGCCGCAGACACCAAGGTATGCCGAGAGCGGGACAACATTCGGATCGACTTTGTTCAGGCCGTCTCCGGCGGACAACGCATACAACTGCCAGCCAGTCGATCCGACCACGTGGTCGCCTTCCTTGAACTTCGGATTTTGCGAGGCGATTACCTTGCCGACCGTGCCGCCGACCATGACATCGCCGATTTCGACGGCGGCAGCATAGGATTTGGTCGCGTTCATGCGGCCGCGCATATATGGATCGAGCGACAGCCAGTGATTTTCGATCAGGATTTCACCGGGGCTCGGCGTCGGGGCGTCGTTCTCTACAATGTTGAAGTCCGATTCCTTTACCCAGCCCTCAGGACGGTTGGCGAGCAGCACCTGCATGTTCTTGATCACGATTTCTCCTCCTGTTAGTAAGCTTGGTTCGCTAGATTGTAGAGGTAAACGATGAGGTTGCGAATGCCGCTCTGGTAAACACTGGCAGGCTCCGCATCATCGCCGCGCGTCTCCCTTGTTCGGGTCCGCGCAGCTCATGGTATAAACCGTCGAGCAAAACCATCAAGAACAAGTCTTTACAGGAGTGAGCGCAGTGGTCTACGCACTTAATGTGTTTAACTTGTTGCCTGAACGCGAGAACGAATATCGGGATTACTCCGTCAAGGCGGGAAAGATCATATACGGCATGGGCGGGCGCGTCGTGGCTTCCGGGTGGAAGCCGATTCGCAACTTGCATGGCGACACCGAGCGCCGTTATCTGATCGTTGTCGAGTTTCCCAGCGAGACGGTGTTTCAGGCTTTTATTGACGAAGCAGACAAGCAGAATATCCATCACTTGCGCGAAAACGCGTGTACCGACTACATCTGGACGCTTTACGAACCGTGGGATATTCGCGAGTGGGTGAAGGCGGCCTGACGAGTCAGGCGATGCGTTGCCTTGACGCATCGCCACTGATGCGGAGCGATTGATGAAACCGGGGTTGGTGCTGTTGCCGGGGTTGCTTTGCGACGGCGCCTTATGGGGCCCGCAAGTAGGTGCACTGTCGGGAATCGCCGAATGGTGGATTCCTGAGTCATTAGCGCAAGCCAGTATGCCGGCGATGGCCCACGCTGTACTGCGTGACGCACCATTTGAGCGTTTCGCCCTGGCCGGGCTGTCGATGGGCGGTTACGTCTGTATGGAAATCATGCGGCAGGCGCCGCAAAGGGTCAGTGCGGTTGCCTTACTCGATACTCGTGCTACTGCAGATACACCGGAGGAAACGCAGCGTCGCCATGATCTGATGCGACTGGCGCAGACTGCGCGAGGATTTCAACCGGTGACCACGCGAATGTTGCCGTTACTGATTCACTCGTCGAGATTGGGCGACTTAGCCTTGGTTGAAGTTGTGCGCGGCATGGCCCAGCGTACTGGCATTGAGGCGTTCGTGCGCCAGCAGCAGGCTATCATTTCGCGCCCGGATAGCCGTGCCGATCTCAAGCGGATTGCGGTGCCGAGCCTGGTTCTGTGCGGCAGACAGGATGCGCTCACCACTTTGTCCGACCACGAGGACATGGCACGTCTGATACCGGGCGCCAAACTCATCGTTATCGAAGAGTGCGGCCATCTTTCTTCTCTGGAGCGGCCTGATGAAGTGAACGCCGCGCTGCGAGGCTGGATCGCGCAGTTGTGAGCTTGCGTAGTTGTTGCCTTGCGCGCCGGTGAGTGGGCGACTGTTGTGTCGCCTTGAATGTTCAGTTTGAAGCGATTGCGAATCGGACGCCTTCCCGGCCGACATCTTGCTGCTATTTGATTGGCATATTGGTTTCTGAAGTCTGGCGCCGCACGCGCACCAAATTGGCGCGGTGCTGGAGTCTGTGCGGCTCAAGTGCTGGCTGAAGTTGCCGATATGATAGATACTTAGCCAGTAAGAAGAATTTGCTGGCTGGTAACAAAACCAAAGCAAGAGAACATGCAAACGGCGTCGCCCTCTTATGCAAACATCATCAAAGTCCTGAACCTGGTACGGTCAGAGGCGGACATCGGCGAGATCGAAGACGCCATCAAGGTCGATCCGGTCATCGCGTACCGTTTGTTGACGAAAATCAACTCGGCGGGATTGGGTTTCCCGCGACAGGTAAGTTCAATCAGGCAGGCGATCACCATTTTCGGCTACCATGGTTTGTATCGCTGGCTGGCAGTGCTGCTGGTGACCGGCGACCCACAGAACGGAAAATCCATCATCGGCCGCATGGCGATCTTGCGTGGACGGCTACTGGAGCAGATCGGAAAGACCCCTGACGATAGCAAGCGCGGCGACGACTTGTTCGTCGTCGGCTCGTTCTCTTTGCTCGACAACATTCTTGGCGAGCCGTTGGAAAAATTGCTTAATGAACTGAGCATCAGTTACATGATGCGCCAGGCGCTGCTTTCGCGTGACGGTCCGTATGGTTTGTATCTGTCACTGGTTGAAGCGCTGGAACTCGGTGACGATGCCCAGGTCGACAACTTCTGCTCCATGCTGGAGCTTTCGCGCGATCAGTTGACGGAAGTGCATGCCGCCGCGACCGAATGGGCGGACAGGATGATAACGGGTTAATCCCCGCGCTCACAGCGGCGCTCTCTTTACGACGGCTTGTCCCCTGCCAGGGTAACCCGGTGCATTACGCGGCGGCTGCCATGGTAGTCATTGACCGGGAAGTGAAGCGTGCACCGGTTGTCCCAGAACGCCAGCGAACCAGGCTGCCACTGAAAACGGTATGTCAGTTCCGGTCGCGTCTGGTGTTCAAATAGGAAGGCCAGCAGCTGTTCGCTTTCAGACATGCTGCGGCCATCGAAATGCGTCGTGTGTCCGACGTTGACATACAGCGATTTGCGCCCTGTCTCCGGGTGCGTTCGCACTGCCGGGTGCTTGGCTTCCAGCACCTGCAAGCGGTCGCCTGAATCACGCTGTCTTTCTTCACGTGTGCGTATGGCCTCGGGTTTGGCGGAGGTATTCACAGCGATCAGCTGATCCAGTTCATCGCGGATACTGGCGGGCAGCGTTTCGTATGCAAGATACTGATTGGCGAACAGCGTGTCGCCGCCGCGCGGAGGCGTCTCCAGCGCGTAGAGCAGGCTCGCCATTGGCGGGCAATCCAGATAGGCCGTATCGGTATGCCAGACGCCGCCGAAATTGTTTCGCTCATGTTCGAGTTTGATGACCGGTGTGACCAGCGGGCAATCGGCAAGACCTTTGAGTTGCGGGTATTCCATTGGCTCACCGAACAGCTTGGCAAACTCAAGCTGCTGCTGTGGCGTGAGCTGCTGATCGCGGAAGAAGACCACCAGATGCTCGAGAAACGCTTGTCGAATCTCGTCGACCACTAGCTCGGCCAGCGGCTGTGAGATATTGACACCGAAGATTTCGGCACCCAGCGCATCACCTAATGGGCGTACTTCAATATGTTTCACAGCGCCCTGAATCCAGTTGCCAGACGCCTGGCCCAGCCGCCGCGGCAGTGTCGCGATCTGCCCAACTGGCCGACTCCCAAAGCGCTTCAAATTCAACGATATTTCTAAAGATTTGCACCTGCTGGCCGTAGCAAAGTTGATTGCGGAAACCGACATGCGGGTAGTGGATCCAACCGCGATACCCGTCAGCCAGATGAACACTGCAGCACTTTTCTGTACAGGAATGGCCGCCGTTGCCTTCTACGCTGGTGGCTATCATCTCGTCATCTACCTGATACAGCATAGTGCCGTCAAGTATCTGGCGTTTGCAGCACTTTGTGCCTCGGTCGGTCTCTATGAACTGTTCTGTGCCGGGCAGTATCAAGCGACCGCAATGGACGAGGGTGTGTTCTGGCAGCGGCTGCGGCTCGAATCGGTTGCGCTGATCACTGTATCCGTAACCTGGTTGGTTCGAATCTACACCGCTCGCATCAGCCGGGCTTTTCTCAAGAGGGTCGCCGCAAGCGCTGCCGTGTTCGTCGTCTTGTCGCGTATCTTGCCCGCGTCGTTCACCGTCAGCGTCGAGCGTCCGATGATCAGGGAGCTCGGCATCAAGGGTTGGTTCGAGGTCACTTACTACCAGAGTGAACTCGGCATTCTTTACCTTGCAGCGCTGACGGCCATGCTGGTTCTTTACCTTTTCCTGATCGGTTGCCTCGTTGCGCATCACCGGCGCAAACGCGACCGCGAGACGCTGTGCATCGCTGCCAGTCAGTTTCCTCTATTCATCGCCGCTGTCAACGATACCTTGGTGGTTGCGCAGGTCTACCGGTTCATCTATCTGGCCGAGTACGCGTTCCTGTTCATCGTCGTCGCCATGTCGTATTCGTCATTCGCCCGCTTTTTACGGCTGTACAACGCGTTGGCTGCGTCGAATCAAAGTCTCGAGGACAAGGTCAATGAACGTACCGCTCAGATCAGATTGCTCAACGAGGAATTGCAGCGTGCGGCTGAAATCGATGGTCTGACGGGAGCATACAACCGGCGCTTTCTGGATCGATATCTGGAAGTCGAAACGCGCCGAGCGATTGCCGAGTTGAAGCACAGCAATCGCACCGAATCTCCGGAGCCGGCGATGAATTTCGGTCTGGCGATGTTCGATGTTGATGATTTCAAGCAGATCAATGACGAGCGCGGCCACTTGGCGGGTGACCGGGTGCTTGCCGCCGTTGCCGAAACGGTGCGTTCCGCGCTGTTCGAGCGCGACGTTTTCTGCCGCTACGGTGGTGAGGAATTCGTCGTCATCTTCACCAGAACCTCGAGGCGGGGAATTATTGACGCTGCAGAGAAGCTCCGCCAAGCCGTACGGGCGCGGGAATTTGACACCGAGCCGGGTGAGCCACCTTCGCGTGTCACCATCAGCATCGGTGTGGCGAGTTTCGCTGACGTCGAAGAACCGACCCCCGAGGCCATCCTGCGCGCCGCTGACGAGTGTCTGCTGGCCGCCAAGCACCAGGTCATGGCCCGTAGGCTATTCAGGGAAAGCGCGCTATCGCCGCTGGGTGATGCGGTGACCGACTCCTCGGCAGCGCCATGACTCGCATAGGCTCCACAGCACGAACTGGCACGCGCTGCCGCTGGCTGCGCCGGTCCGCGCCGAATGCGGCCCCTTCGCTCCTGGTGCCCGTTTAATGACTGCAACCGCTTGCTTCAAGACCCAATCGCGGACCCCACCAGGGCGGCCGATGGTCGCTGCGCTTGTCCCACGAAATGCCGCTGACTGAGGGGAGGACCGGCGATTGCTTAGGTATGAAGAAGTTCGGTGCGGTCGCAACGAGATTTCATTAACAACCTGATTTTAAAAGAATCAAATTCGATACCCGGTTTTTTTATGGACCTGCTGCGACAAGCCAGGAGCGATAAATGACGGTGCAGGAAAGTGCGATGAACACTGTTGGCTCCGCTTCGCGGGCAGATGCGAGCATGAAGCCATCGACACTGAATTCCAAAAACCTTGGTCTGGCGGTACTCGCGCTGATGCTGGTCGTGGGCTTGGCTGTCCTGTACGCCAAGACCGAGACGATCGATTTGCGCGGCCCCAACGAGATTGCCAGCGTACTACGTGAACTCAAGGAGATCGACAAGCTCTGGGACGTCGACGTCCTGCGCTTGAGCGTGGAGTCGGATATCAAGGTGGCCTTGCCACCCGACCGCCGGGAAGGTGCGGCGCAGGCACTCGACGCCCTGGCCGGGGCCGCCATAACGACCGGTAGTCCGGCACTGAACACGGACCTGGATGAACTGGTGCTCGAGATACGCAACAAGGGGCGCTTGGTTGAAAAATTCAAAATCGAACACGCGGCGGCGCAGCAAGCACTGGCCGGGCTGCGATCCCATACGCACTCGCTCGCTAATCAGGCGCGGCAATTCAACGTGCGTTCGCCGCGTATGGACGCTGCCATCGAGCAGCTCAATATGAACGCCCCCATTTACTTTACTTTGGGCGAGGAAGATCGCTACAACGCGGTCTACACAGCGCTGACGGAACTGGATGCAGCGGCCAGTCGTTTTCCGCAAGTACTGCGCGAGACAGCGACACTTGCCACCGACGCCGGGCGCACATTACTCGACCGCAAGATTACGCAGATGAGAACGATAGAACAGATCGGTCGGGTGACCTCCGGACCGCGGTTGGACAATATGGCGCTATTGTTCAGCCAGGAATTGGAGGCCGGCATTCGGGACAAGGAGGTTTACCGGGTCGTTCTGATCACCTACGCGGCCGCGCTCCTGATACTCGTGGCCTATATGGGGATCAAAATCAGGGCGGCCAACGTCGGTCTGGAACAGCGCGTCAAGGAACGCACTAGCGAATTGTCCAGCGCGCTGAAACAACTCAAGGAGTCCGAAGCGCAGCTGATCCAGTCTGAAAAGCTGTCCTCGCTGGGCCAGATGGTTGCGGGTGTCGCGCACGAAATCAACACGCCTTTGGCATACGTCAAGAATAGCCTTGGTAGTGTTGCAGAAAAACTGAGTGAGATCGGCAGCGCCGTTGACGACACCGCTCGCTTGCTTGCCTTGTTACAGGCTGGCGCCGGGGCGAATCCGGAAGAACTCAACCAGCAGTTCGGCAAAGTCACCGAGCGCATTTCACGGCTCAAGAAGCAAAAAGTGCTACCCGAACTGGAGAGCCTCATTGAGGACGGCGAATATGGCACGACGCAGATGTCGGAGATAGTCGGTAATCTCAAGGACTTCAGCCGCCTCGATCGCAGCAAGGCCACGCAGTTCGATCTGAACGACGGCCTGAACAGCACACTCGGGATGGCCAAGCATCAACTCAAGTCGGCGACTGTCGAAAAACACCTTGGAGAAATCCCGACTGTATTCTGTTCGCCGTCGCAAATCAATCAGGTCTTTCTCAACCTCATCAACAACGCTGCAGAGGCGTTGGACCGAGGCAGGGGGAAGATCGTTATTCATTCGCGAAAGCATGCCGATGGCGTTGCCGTAGACATCCAGGACAACGGAAGTGGCATTCCTTCCGACGTCTTGCCGAAGATTTTCGACCCGTTCTTCACGACCAAAGACATCGGGAAGGGCACCGGGTTGGGCCTTTCAATTTCGTACAAGATTATCAAGCAACACGGTGGTCGCATCGAGGTAGATTCGAAGCCAGGCCAAGGAACGCGGTTCACCGTCATCCTGCCGCTCAAACCACCGGTTGAGCCCGTTGCTGTCGCACAAGGCTGATCAAAACGCATGAGCATGCCGTCTAAAATTGGGAAGTATGAGGTCAAGGGCCTGCTTGGTCGTGGCGGCATGGGTGTGGTCTACAAATGCTATGACGAAGCGATCGATCGTCATGTCGCCATCAAGGCGATCACCAAAGCCGATCTCGACCCCGAAGATCTGAAACACGCTATTCAACGTTTCCGCCACGAAGCAAAGGCGGTAGGCAGGCTGTTACACCCCGCGATCGTGCAAATCTACGATTACGCGGAGGATGACGAACTGGCATACATCGTCATGGAGTTAGTCAACGGCCGCACTCTGCTCGAGCATCTCAAGGCAGGTGATACCTATGATCTCAAACAGGCGGGATGGATCGTTCGCCAGGTGCTCGAGGGCATGGGCCATGCCCATGCCCAGGGTGTGATCCATCGTGATATCAAACCCTCGAACATCATGCTCACCGAAGACAGTGCCGTAAAGATCGCCGACTTTGGAATTGCGCGCACCGAGTCCTCGAGCTTGACCCAGGTCGGCGATATCATTGGAACCCTTTACTACATGGCACCGGAACAATTCCTTGGCGGTAAAGTCACACCAGCCACGGATGTTTATTCAATCGGTGTGATCGCCTACGAAATTCTGGTCGGGCGAAGGCCGTTTTCCGGCAACAACGCCCGCGTCATGCAAAAGGTGCTCAACGAGGTTCCCGAGAACCCGTCAATGATCAATCTGGACCTGACGCCGGCGGTCGACAGAATGTTGCAGCGCGCACTTGCCAAGAAGCCGATAGACCGGTTTCAGAGCGCGGAGGAGTTTGCGCTCGAGTTACATGAAGTGGTGCTTGGTGATATAGCAACTGACTCCGGCAAGGGCAGATCGGGGTCGGGCAGGGGCAGCGCGCTCAAGGTGGCCGCGCCGGTACGGCCCAGACCAGAAATCGCGAGCCCGGCGGTGTCGAACGAGCCGCCGACCGAGCCGGGTGGTTCACCGGGCATGGCGGTGATTCAGGCGGCAAGCATGCTCAACGTCGGTGCGGCGAAACCGGGTGCATCGCATAGCGTTCCAGCTAGTGCGACGGAAAGCGCGTCTCGTCACACACCGCAAAGGGCGAAGGCCTGGACGCCAGGTCCCGTGCCGCCTCGCGCGGCCGACAGTGTGCCGCCCGTTGCAGAGCTGAAGAAGTCTAATTCCTCGGCATCCTCGCTAACGAGTCTTAGCAGCAGTTCGATTGATCTGGATCAGAGCGTCCGCAAGGCGCGAGTGTTGTTCGTTGACGATGAAGAGCGCATCTTGAAGGCACTTAAAGCGTTGTTTCGCGATCGTTACCATGTTTTCGCCACGACCGATTGCGAGAAGGCGCTGCATTTCCTCGGTAAGTATGCGATGAACGTGGTGGTGAGCGATCAGCGAATGCCCGAGATGCTCGGAGTCGAGTTCCTGCGCCGGGCGCGGGAAATTTCACCGAATGCTGTGAGGATATTGCTCACTGGTTACTCCGACCTCGCCGCCATCGTCGGCTCGATCAATGATGGCGAGGTGTATCGCTTCATCAGCAAACCCTGGGATAACGCCGAGCTGAAAACGATTATAGGAGAGGCGGTCACTATTGGCCTTGAATTGTCCAATACCAAGTCCGTTGATGCGGAGCTTCCCGCCAAAGTAGACGCAAGCGTGATGGTGATCGATCAGAACGAGGACATGTACCGCGTGGTAACCGAAATTGTTGGCAAGACCTGTCCGGTTGTGTATGCGGAAAACGTCCAGGCAGCGGTAGATAGAATGCAAGAGTCGGAAATTGCTGTCGTCATCACCGACGTCGACTTCGCACAGGACCAGCTTACGTCGATGCTCAAGCTCTTGAAGCAGGAAAACCCCCAGATCCTTACCATTGTCGTGACCTCAGCCTCTGATTCGGAAATGGTAATTGAGCTCATCAATGAGGCGCAGGTGTTCCGTTTCCTCAACAAGCCGGTGAACGTCAATCTGATGCGTACCCATTTGCAAGCGGCGCTCAAACGTTACATGGCATTCCGCGACATGCCAGCGCTGACCAAGGCGGAGAAAGTCGAAGTCGTTGAACAGATCCGCGATTCCGATTTCGGCCAGACCGTGGTGAAAAAGATGGGCGGAGCACGCGACCGTTGGCGTGCCAGAGCGGCTGCTGCGGCACGACGGCGAGCAGCCACCGCCTAGTCGTAGCGTCGTTTAGCAGAGCGGCTCAGTAAGAGCGAGGTAGACCGAGGGCGCGCTCGGCGATGTAGCATAGAATCAGCTGTGGACTCACCGGCGCGATACGGCCGATTAACGATTCGCGCAGGTATCGTTCCACGTGGTATTCCTGAGCGTAGCCAAATCCACCGTGTGTCATTACTGCCTGCTGGCATGCGTCAAAACAAGCTTCTCCCGACAGGTACTTGGCGCTGTTGGCTTCAGCCGCGCAAGGTTGTCCGTTGTCGTAAAGCCAGGCCGCCTTCTGCACCATCAGGTTGGCCGCTTCCAGTGCCATCCAGTTCGCGGCAAGCGGATGTTGCACAGCCTGGTTCTGTCCGATAGGCCGGTCAAACACGACGCGTTCCCGGGCGTAGCTGGCGGCACGCTTCACCGCGCAGCGGCCCAGGCCAACTGACTCGGCGGCGATCAGTATGCGCTCCGGGTTGAGCCCGTGCAGGATATATTCGAAGCCGCGCCCCTCTTCACCGATGCGATCCGCCTCAGGAATCGGCAGGGAGTCGAAGAAGACCTGGTTTGAATCGACTGCGTGCCGGCCCATTTTCTCGATCTTGTGCACCTCTACTTTGCTGCGATCCAGCTCGGTATAGAACAACGACAGGCCATTCTCCGGTTTGGTGCACTGTTCCAGCGGCGTGGTTCGTGCCAGCAGCAGCATTTTCTCCGCGACCTGGGCAGTCGATATCCATACCTTCTGCCCCGACACAAGGTATTGTCTGCCGCGTTTCTCGGCTTTGGTCTTGATGCGCGTGGTATTGAGTCCAGTATCGGGTTCGGTCACCGCAAAGCAGGCACGCTCGCTGCCTTTGATAAGAGGCGGAAGCATGCGCCGCTTCTGTTCATCGTTGCCGAAGACGACGACCGGATTCAGTCCGAAGATGTTCATGTGCACGGCAGATGCGCCACTGAATCCGGCACCGGATTGCGCGATCGCTTGCATCATGACTGCGGCGTCAGCGATCCCCAGCCCTGAGCCGCCGTAAGCCTCTGGCATGGCGATGCCGAGCCAGCCGCCATCGGCAAGGGCTTGGTGAAACTCCGATGGAAAGCGGTGATCGCGATCGCATGCCAACCAGTAGTCATCATTGAACTTGGCGCAAAGCGTGGAGGCTGCGTCAAGAATGCGCTGCTGATCGGGTGTTGGTTCAAAGTTCATGATGGTCCATATATGATGTTCATTACTCGGCAACGTGTGGCCGATAGCCGAACTGCAATGGGTTCTTGTTGACTGGCGGCACAGCCGTCAGGTGTATCGCCAATAGTATGTGAAGTTTCGCTGCATCGGAAATGTTCACCGGCTCGAGCCGGTTCTAATCTGGAGATCAAGAATGATTACCTATCTTTACTGGGGGCTGGTATTTTTCCTTGCCATTGCTGCTCTGGTTTTCATCGGCGTCAAGCTGAACAATCTCAAAGCAGGGCTGGTAACCACGGCCGTCATTCTTCTCGTTGGATGGGCCGCTTATTACTTTCATTTTCAGCAAGTGTTCGTCAAGCGCTATGGCGGCGTAATGACGGTAACGGTGCCGAATGGGCAACATCATATTTCTGCAACCTGGAAGGACGACAACCTGTGGATCGAGAACTACGATCCGGCTACCAATACCTGTGAGTTCAGCGAGTACTCGCGAGGAAACCTGCTCGAGGGCAAAGTAACGATCAAGAATTGCAGTCCGTTGATGCCAGGACAACCACCTCAGCCGCGACAACCGTGACCGTCAAGATGCATCTACAGTGTACTGCACGCGCTTCAATGCCAATCGGGTAAATACCGGACCGATGATTTCGAAGAACACGGTCGAGCCAATGACAACGGAAAGCAGTGTTTGCCGGTATTCGGGCAGGTGATTCGACGCCACCAATGCCATGCCGATGGCAACCCCCGCCTGCGGCAACAAGGCCAGCCCCATCCAGTTCCTGGTCTTCTTGTCGGCGCGGGCGAGTTCGCCGCCAATCCGCGCTCCCAGGACTTTGCCGATTGCACGGCAGACAATATAGACGCCGCCAATGAGGCCGACGTCGCGTAAGGCGGCCAATTCAAGAGTTGCCCCGGCCAGCACGAAGAAGATCACCATGAACGGCCATTCGATATTCTCGATAGCGTGAAACGGGTACTCATGGTGCTTCGCGAAGTTCGCAATCATGGCACCCATGACCATGGCGGCGATCAGAAAAGATACCTCCAGCCAGATCGCAAGCCCGCCGCACACGAACACGATTCCGAGTGCCTCGCTCAGAATTGGTTGTCCTTTTCGAAGTCGTCCTGTGAGGTAGGCAGCTGGCACGCCAAGCACAATTCCGAGCGCAATGCCGCCGCCAATTTCTCGCAGGACCATCATAAAGGCGTTCGTTTCTGTAGCGGCGGTTGCTATGGCAACGCCGAAGCCGAACAAAATCAGGGCCCAGGCGTCGTCTATCGCGACAATTGCCAGCAGAAGGTTGCGAAACGGACCTTCAGCACCGGATTCCATTGCTACGTCCAGAACTGCGGCCGGCGCTGTCGCCGCTGCAATGCAGCCGAGGACGACCGCAATGCTCTTTGGTACGCCCGCCCACATTAGACCGAGGCTGACGACACTTGCGGTTACCAATGCAGCACTCAGCGAGATCCACATTATCGGAGCTGCGAATTGCCGGATCGATTTGATGGCGAGCTTCTCTCCGAGCAGAAACCCGACCATCAGTAATGCGACATCGGCTACTAACTCGAAACGTCGTGAGATCTCCAGCGGAATCCAATCGAGCCCGTTGCTGCCAATCATGGCACCGAAGATCAGTAACAAAGTTACGCGCGGCAGAAAGGTCCTCCTGCCGATCGCCGAGGTAACCAGGCCGAGCAGTAGGATCCCGCCTATGGTCAGCATGAACAGGGATGTTGATTCCATTTCATTACCTCACGGTGTTGGTTTTGCCACTTTCGAGCTGCGAGCAAAAAAGTGATTTCAAACCGCGCCTAACGCAAATCGCATGCGGTTGACAAGACGAAATCACACGTCGGCCAGCTTGCATGAGCGACATTGCCGCACGATTGTTTGGCATTCAATATGCGTAGCCAAGCGCCGTTTTGCTTGAGCGATACTGGGCGCGGCGCCCGGCATCTCGGCGATTAGCGTGTTATTTTGGAGGAAGTGGCGCGACAAACAAGCGGCAGCGCTTTAGCCACTTCAGAAGACTCGCCTGGTCAAGCGTGTTTGCCTCGATCATGACCCAGCCTTTCATTGGCTTTCCGGTGACATCAAACGGTTTGACACCGGGGCGCTTCAGCGCCTCGTTCGCCGCTTCCTCCGCAAGCCGCAGGATCAAAAAATTTTTGTACACGTCGCGCAGCATGTTGCCATTGATGAGATGGCAAGTACCACCGAACATTCTCTTGCGTGTCGTGCCCCAGTCGGCGATAGCGGCCGTTACCCGGACGTCGAGTTTTTCATCGTAGGCCATCGCTAGTTCCTGTTTGGCGTCAACAGGAATGGCGTCAAGATGGCGATGACGCGCGCCGTAATGCTCGCTCTTCCTGTATTGGTGGACACGGCACCGTACCGTAGGAACAGAACACGCAGCAGTCGCCGAGCACTGGTTTGAGAAGCGTACCGCAACCCTTGCATTGGTAGAACCACTGGCACGCATCAACCGGCATGGTCTCGGTCTCCTGATGCCCGCATTCGGGGCAGGTGATGACGGATCGAAGAACCGGTTTAAAGGCCATCAATATCTCCTGTTTGTAACCCGAGGCGCGGTCATTTCGACTTTGATTTTTCAGTCGTGTTCTCGGCTGTAGCCGAAACAATGATCGTAGTAATGCGTTCCCGCATCGGTTTTCCGGCCAGCCACGCGAAAACCGCAGCCAGCACCGCAAAGGCGATAAACTGCAGCTCGAAGCGAATCCGCTGCATCTTCCAGTCTTCGGGCATTCCGGCAGCGCCTTCAGAAGCGGTTAGTACATTGACTAGGCTCACAATCGACGCACCGACGAATCCGGCGAACAGCCCGACTGCGAGCAGATGAAAGCGAAACCCACCACGCAGCTCGGTGCTGGCGTTATCTGAACTGAAACGGCCGACAAAGACCGGAAAAAAACCATTCAGCAGGACGAAGCCCTGATTGCGAAAAATTTTTACCCGACCGCCCGCGTCGATCGCGAGCTCGAACCCCTGGGCCGCACTGACGGCTGCATCGAGTTTTGCGAGCGCCTTGTCAGCGGTTGTCGAGAAAGCGAAGCGATAGCGTTTGAGCACAATGAATCCCGTCAGGCGTTGCGTAACGGACTGAGCCGCACCAGGACAATCGCCAGGATCGGCAGCGTAAAGCCGATGACGGTCGCGGTGATCAATAACATCCCCAGCTCGCTGTAATCGGCCGCACCGGTGACCGTGTCGGTAACGCGGTCGCGAACCTCGCGCGTGATCGTGTAAATCTCGTTCAGGTACTTGGTACCGAGGCTCGACGCCGATAACGCGAGATTGGTGAAAGACGCCATTACCGCGAAGAAGGTTGCTTTCAAATGTGACGGCGCGTTGCGTGCGATCCAGGCGAGCATCGGGATCATCGCGATCTGCCCGAGCGGCGACTCGATCGCGGTGTCGACGATGGCGATGAAGCGGGCATCGACGACGCCGGCGGTATGCGCCGAGGTCCACTCGTGAAGACCGTAATAGAGTCCGATGTTGGGCAGCATCAGGATGCTGCCCGCGATTGTCAGCAGGACGACCACGTAGGCGATCGAGCGGCGCGCCATCAGCGGGCGCAGTACCACCATGCCGACCAGGGTCAGCAGCGACGCGATCAGCGACAACACCGACAGGAATTGCTGGTCGAAGCCGAGTTCGTCGATTTCGAACCAGCCGTAGCCGGGGCCGGGCAGCGGCACCGCGCGGAACACAAATATGATCACCGCGGTGCCGACCAGCATGTTGCGCGCATCGGGCTCGAGTTCGAGCAGCAGGCGGTACATCAGGAACAGCACGATCGCCATCGAGCCGATGAAGATGATCTCCTGCGCCAGCGGTACTTGGCTGATGCCCATGGTCAGCGTAAACACCGCGAACACCAGGCTGCCGCCGAGAATCCACCAGTTCGCGTGGGTTTCCTCGCCTGGCGCGAAAAGCAACTTGTCGATGGCTTCGTGATCCTCGCCCAGTTCGCGCAAACGCTGCGCACGGCGGCGCAGCATCATGCCTCCGAGAATGACGCCAGACACCGACAGCAGCGGGATCACCAGCGCGATCAGGTAGATGTCGGAGTAGATCTCGATCTTCATTGCCTCGGACATGTTTTCGACGCCGCTGAACATGGTGATGTTGAGCGCCGCGACCGCCGCCAGTCCGCCGATGATCGCGAAGCGGCCGAGCGTCTGCATCGTGGTATGCATGAGCTTGATTTCGCGCTCCGAGTAGGGAGTGCCGTGCTCGTCGATGGTCGGCACGGCTTCGACGGTCATCGCGTCGGCGACCACGTCCTGGATCACGTAGCCGGTGGGCGCGAGCAGCGTGGCGACGACGAACCAGGCTTCGATCCTGAACACCGCGTCCATCGCCGCGGTATGCGCGATGATGCCGTACATGATCAGAATGCTGAGCGTGATCAGCGCCGCGCCGAGGTAGACCAGCAGCGCCTTGCGGCGCCAGATCAGGTCGACGAGGTGGCCGATCGGCATTTTCAGAACCCACGGGATACCGGCCCAGAAGCCCAGGCCGGCGAGAAAGGCCGCCGAAAGGTCGAGGTACTCCTTGATGAAAAAGGTGCCGACGATCGCCGTCAGTCCCTGCACGCCGGCGGCCAGGTAAATCATCAGCGGCGGCAGGTAGGACCAGCGGAACTGGCGCCCGAGGTCGAGAAAGGTGCTGTCGAACCAGCGCCATAGTGCGCCGACTATTCCCCCTGTATGGGGTTGCTCATATTTGGCTTCCACAAATCGTTACCAGCGTTTAGTCAGATCAATGGGTCCAGTCAAACCCAACGAACAAACCAATCAACTCCGCAGACGGTTATGAGTACAGTCCATGTGCCCATCAATGCACACTGACTTCGACTGACCCGAGTTCGTCGACAGAAAACTTCAGGTTGTCACCGGGCTTGACGAACTGGGTGGCGATCATGGTCCCCGTCATCACCACCATTCCCGCTTCAATGTCCTTGCCTTGTGCGGCGATCGTATTGACCAGCCATCTCAGCGCTTCGAGCGGATGGCCAAGCACGTCGCGCCCGTAACCCTCGCCAGTAGTCTCGCCGTTGACCATGACCGTGCCGTGAAGGTTCGCCAGATCAAGGTGGCGCCAGTCCTTCAGGGCGGAGCCGAGCACGACACCGGCATTCCAGGCGTTGTCTGCGATCAGGGTCAATACCAATTTGGAAATGACTCCGTAGTCGGCATTGCGGTCGTCTACCAGTTCCAACGCCGGCGCGATGGTAACCACTGCATCGGCGATTTGCTCGCGCGAGTAGGGCGCATTGTGCGACAACAACGTTGATCCAAGCACGGCGGCCAGTTCGCATTCGATGCACAGGCGACCGTATTGTGTGTGATCGAGCTGTACGCCGCTATGGTGAACAAGGTGTGCGTGCAAGGGACCAGCGAACGGCGAGAAGTAACGTAGCATCTCCTGCATCACGGTCGAGGTGAGGGCCACTTTGTATCCCGCCGTTTTGCCAAGCTCGGGGGCCCGCAGGCGTCTTAATGCCTCTTGCACTGCGTAAGCTTCGGCATCATCGCGCGGTGCGCAGCTATCGGGGAGTGCGGAGAATTGAAGATGCTGCGCATGCTGCTCGAGGAGCAACTGGGCTGCAGTCTCGATTCGCTCTTCGAATTTCTTCGTATCGAGTTTCTCCGTATTGTTTTCGCCGCTGGGCTGGCCGGATGCCATGTGTCGGATCAGTTCGTTGCTTGATTATTGAAGGGGCTGAACTGCTGCGTCTCCAGCAGGCTCTGAGCGTATGCCTTGAAAGCTCTGTCCTGATCCTCGGGAAACGAGCGATGCGAAAGCGTCAGTGTTATAGCCACATTAGTATTCGTCGGGTGAATACAGACTGTTCCGACGGTTTCAATGAGCATAGCGGTAACGACATTGGTCCCGGTTTCCGGATCCCTGTCTTCCGCGACGACTTGCGACAGTGCGCACTGCGCTCCGGCGATACGAATTTGCGAGACCTCGTGCTCGCGAAGGCGGAATCGGGGTCCTGGAAAATTGCGTCTGTCTCGCTGTTTAACGAAGTCAGTCAAGCGTGACGGCTCGTTAAGCTCATTGACGGCCATAGGAGCGCCTTCAATCAGATAGGTCTGACCTTCGACCTTTCCCAGTTTGGCGATAGCAACTTGATTGGCTGAACGCTGGGTGATGAACCATCCGGTTTCCGCAGGAGGCATAAACGAATAACCGTTTTGCTCGAGGCGCTCCGAGAGTTCAGGGTCGGGTGAGCCCGGAATGGAGCATCCGGTTAGTGCCCCGAGCAGAACAACGGTAAGGAGAGTGCTGAACGAAAACAGGCCTGATCTGACTAATCTGGTGTGCATTGCCCCTCATTCATAATTCGAGTTGGTGTTTCTCAATGCCGCGACAACGGCTGTGTGGGTTGTCGAGCGCATGCTTGCAGATGCACCCGGGACGTTGGAAGGTGCCAGCCGCGCCGCGAGATCCCGAGCAGTATTCTAGACGGTGACCCCGGGCCCCTGGGATGGGGCAAGCGCGGCGATATACCGGCCCGTATAATCGCGACTGAATTTGCGATAGCATTGCTGGTTGATTTTACAGGTGTAACCACCCGGCGTGGGTCGGATTTGACCGTCCAGGGCGATCCCCTTGCATGCGTTTGTGGTTGCTTGGGTGAACGCCCCGGGGCGTCACGATTCCCCGTGCGGCAAGGTTTGTTGTTAAAACGATAACAATGCGCAAGTGGTTTCGTCTGGTCTTTCTCGGTTCGTTGTTCAGCTTGGCGGGCGCAATGCCTTCCGTGAGTACTGGGCAGGAATCTGCCGACCCAGAGCTTTTCGAACTGGAAGTCGAGTATGTTTACGGGCGCAATCGAGGCCCGAAGATGGGTTACAAGAAGCCAGAGGTATTCGATCCGATCAACGACAAATTGTATCGGGCAGGCTACAAGAACTACCGGCCAATCGGCGTGCCGGTGG
Source organism: Betaproteobacteria bacterium (assembly GCA_020354125.1). GTDB lineage: Bacteria > Pseudomonadota > Gammaproteobacteria > Burkholderiales > Eutrophovitaceae > SG8-40. Next base: position 211,511 of record CP070643.1, read on the forward strand.
AACTGAAGAAGGTCGACGCAATGACGCGCGTCAAGACGATGAAGAGCATCATTGCCTGTGCCGACGGTTGGTTCTGGCCGTTCTCACGCACCGCACGCAACAACGAGCCGGCCGGCCTTGAGATCGAGATCCTCCAGGAGATTGCAAAGAAACAGGGCTGGACCGTTGAGATGATGTGGGTCAACATGGCGACCCGATTCGGGCCAGGTGCGCCCGGGGCGGCCTACGATCAGTCGATCAACCGCGGCACATGCGACCTCGTGATGGGACTGACGATCTCCGGTGACGATCATCACATGGGGCCCAACGGACTGGAATTCACCAAGCCGTTCATGAGTACCGGCTATGTCATGGTCACGCAGGGGCCAGCGAAAAAGGCAAAGAATCTCGATGACATCAAACGCATGAACCTGCGGGTAGGTCTGCCCGCTTATTCTCCGATGAGTGAGTATGCCGCTGCGAATGGCATTCCCCATGAAACTTTTTTCCAGAATTACCGGGTTATCGACGCAATGGTTCAACGCCAGGTTGATGCGGCAATGATCTGGTCGGGATCCATCTCGCAGGCCAGGCTTAATCGTCCAGAGGCGGAATTCGAGATGGTCAAAGGTTACGTGCCCATCCCGGAGATGCGCTGGAACAGCGCGTGGGTGGTCAAGAAGCGTGAAGTCGATTTCAAGAAGTTCATCGATGAAGCGTTCACCGAAATGCTCGAGACAGGTGAAATCAAGCGAATCGTCGAACGTTACGGAATGCCGTTCTTCCCGCCCGTTGAACAATGAACACTAACCAGGAACGTAAGCTCAATCAGGTCTGTTTGTCGGTTCCGTGGCCACAGCTTAGCAGCGATAGAGATAAACACCGGCGCAGGCTTCATGCGTTAGCACATCGTTTGGGCGCACGATAGCCGAGGGGGTGCTGCTGTAGAGCCCAATTTGAATGAGGAAGAGTATTCATGCTTGAACAAGCTATCCAGTTGAGCATCATGTCCGGCGGTTTGTTGCCGCTGATGGGTGTTTTGTTGCTGATTACACTGGCAGTGATCGTAGAGCGCACCTATTTTTTTCATCGGGCGATCAAATCCGGTCTGGCGATGGAACACGATCTTCACCTTGTCGAATATCAGAACGTCGACAAGCTGCGGCAACTCGAAGCGCATTACGAGGGTTCCCTGCAGCGCTCTATTTTGTCGGCGGCTTTGGCATCGCGTGGTGACGACGCCGACTCGATGGAACGTCACATGGAAGAAGCGATCATGTGGCAGATGCCGAAGATCGACCGCTATGTCTGGGTGCTCGACACTTCTGTCACCCTGGCGCCGTTGATGGGTTTGCTTGGCACCATCATCGGCATGGTGCATGCCTTTGACATTCTGGGCACCTCGGGATCGGGCGGCGCGGCCACAAAGATGGTCACCGGCGGAATTGCCGAAGCCCTCGTTGCAACCGGTGCCGGCCTGCTGATCGCGATCATTGCGGTGTTGTGGCTCAATCATTTCAATAAGCGTATTCGTCTGGCGTTGCACCAGATGGACCTGCTGAAGGTAATGTTGCTCAACCGCTTTCATGGCGGCGGTTCTGCGCATCACGGTGTCTCCGCCAGCGACGCACACGCCGGTAAGGTTGCCATCTCTGAACCGGGAGGCGCGCAATGAGTGGCCGTGTTCGTTCCCGTTACTTCGAGGCCGAGCGTCCACGCGTGGAAGTGATACCGATGATCGACATCATGATGTTCCTGCTGGTGTTCTTTGTCGTCATTTCACTGAACATGATCGCCGGCACCGGGGTCGAGATGGTGCTGCCCGGTTCGAAAACAACCAAGGAGATCAAATCGGCGACCGTCACGGTCGGTGTGACAAAAGACAACAAGATCGTCATTGATGGCGAGACGATCTCTCAGGGCGCGCTGACAAACAAGCTGACTGAGCTGAAGAAAGACCAGAAGATCTCGGTGATCATTGCCGGCGACAAGGACGTCCCTTTGCAAACACTCATCAACGTGATGGACAGTGTGCGCGGCGCAGGGATCAACTCGGTGGGCATAGCCGCGACGGCGGAAAAGCAGGCAGCAGCGGGCAATTAGTGAAACAGTTGGCTGACGTAGCGCCTGACAGCGCAATCTGCTCGTCATGAGTTCGGCGTCGCTTGTTGGTCGTGGCCCGCTGTGGGCGAAAATCGACGACGTCGACGAACAGACGCTGCCGTTCTGGCGGGCGCTGATCATTGCGCTTGGAATTGAGATCATTGTCCCGTTTCTGATTTATGGTGTGGACTGGTCGTTCTTGCCTTCGTTTACCGAGCCTCCGCCAGTGGAAGTGATGTCGGTGCGGCTTGAAGAACCACCGCCTGTGTTGGAGGAAGTGCCACCACCGCCACCGAAGAAACCGGAGGAGCAGAAGAAGCCGGAGCCGAGGCCGCTCAAGGAGGTCAAGAATGTGACGCCCATCGAGCCGCCCAAACCGCTGCCCAACGAGCTTCCTTCGCCGATTGAGGTACCCAAACCGAAACCGAAGCCGAAACCGAAACCTGTCAAGAAGGAAGAACCACCGCCAGAACTGCCGCCATTGCCGTCGGTCTTCCGCGACGTCAAGCCGGTGCGAAAAGTCAAGCCGAAATACCCCCGTGAGGCGGAAGACCAGGAAATCGAAGGACGCGTCAAAGTGCGCTTGACCGTTGACCTGGACGGCACCGTCAGTGATGTGAAGATCCTTATTTCCGAACCACCCGGTGTGTTCGATGAGGAAGTGCTGAAAGCGGTCTGGAAGTACCAGTTCAAACGCGACGGCACGACCTATGAGGCTGACCAGCTGATCATTTTCAAGATCGATCCGTGGTGAGCTGCGTTGACCAGTGCCCTTGGGGCGCTGTGACTGGCGCAGATAGGACTGTTGTGTCCATGAGGGTTGCAGCCTGACGTCGAACCCGATCTGCGCCAGAGTATGAACCGTTGGGCTTGCGTAATCCTTTTCGAAACAACAGCTTGTGGATGCCTTGTTATCTCATTCGATCGGCACATTGCTTGCGTTTTATCCCTCGGTATCTTTCAGCCAGTGGGGTTTACGATGAACTTGAAACAATTGGCAGTGTTTTGTGCGCTGACGGGTGCGCCGCTTGGCGTGATGGCCGCGGATACGGGCGCGGTTGTTGGCGGTGCCGTCGGTGGCGGAGCTGGAGCGGCAATTGGCTCGGAGATCGGTGGCAAGGAAGGCGCCATTATCGGCGGCGCAGTCGGTGGCGCAGTGGGTGCGGCGATTGGGTCCAGCGACGACGATGAGACTGTTGTGGTGAAGGAAAAGGTGATCGTTCGCGAAGTACACCATGAGGATCACGGTCACCCGCCGGGGCACAGCAAGGGCAAGAAGAAAGGCTGGAAGAAGCGACGCTGACCAGGCATTGTTCTAAGACAAAAGAAAAAAGGCCCGCAATTTCTGCGGGCCTTGTCATTTTCTTCCTTTAGATCGAGTGTCGAAATATGCTTGACATCAGTGAACCGTTTGCCTGGACGAGGGCCCAGCGTGCACTATGGCGCAAGCGCACGCACTTTCGGAGCTACTTGGTCGTGTTGCGGCCTCAATTTCTGATTTAAGAACTGGCGGCCATCGAATGATCGAGCCGGATTGTTCCGCGACCGACGCGCCGGTCGACCATGAATTCTGATTCGGTAAATTCCTCGTAAGAAGTGATCGTATAACTACTGTAGCCGTGTTGGGCTGCGATGCTTTGGGCATGGCGCTTAAACAGGTGTTGCGCTTCACCCATGCCGCTCCCGCTAGTTGGAAACCGCTTTCTCCGGAGCGTAATTTCGTACTGCGTATCAGCGTGCTTGATGTGGAAGATTTCCCAGGTTGGTGCCAGAGGGTCGAGAACCTGCCATGCGATAACACCGGCTACCACGGTAACTGCTGCGACTTCATAAGGTATTTGCAGCGACGGGCTGACGTTTAGAACCTTGTCCGGGATAAACGGCTCAGCGGTATTGCAGCCGGAAAACACCAGGACAAAGGCCGCGATGGCGGCAGCATTCTTGGTGGCACGCATGAAAAAATCTCCGCTCCAGTACTCTGCCTGCTATAACGGCAGATCGGCGGGATATTTAACACTGCCACCCAGCTAGCAGGCGCCGCTTTGACGCCGGCGCCTGCATTCGCTGAGTCTATCCGTATACGATCTGCGGCAGCCAGGTGATGATTCCGGGCACAGCGATACACAGGAACAGACCGATCACCTGGATCAACAAGAAAACCAGCGCCGACTTGAATATCGTTGCCATGCTGATCTCTGGTGGACACACACCACGCAGGTAAAACAGCGCGTAGCCGAACGGCGGGCTGAGGAAAGACATCTGCATGTTGACCAGATACAACACGCCGAACCAGAGCACTACGACACTGCTGTCGACTCCCGGCAGGCCAAACAGTCCGTCGAAGCTGAGTGACTGGATGATCGGCACAAAGATCGGAACTGTCAGCAACAGTATGCCGACCCAGTCGAGGAACATGCCGAGGAAGACCAGCATCACCATCATTACGATCAGGATGCCGTAGGGATTGAGGCCGGTGCCAAGAATGCTCTCGGTGATGAAGGTCTGACCGCCTTGCAGGATGAAGAAGCCGACAAAGATCGAGGCGCCGAAAATGATCCACAGCACCATTGCCGAGGCGCGTGCCGTCGTGATGGACGCTTCGCGCAGCGACTGCAGTGAAAAACGCTTGTGCATGATCGATACAACGATCGCGCCGAACGAACCGATGCCGGCTGCTTCGACTGGCGTGGCGATGCCGCCGAACAGCAAACCAAGAACGAGAAATACCAGGATTACCGGTGCGATCAGGCGGCCGAGCAATTTCAGTTTGTCGAGCAGACTGACGCGTTCTTCCTTCGGCAGTGCGGGCCCGAGCTTGGGGTTGAGCCAACTGCGAACCAGCACATAGGAGACGTACATGCCCGACAGCATCAAACCCGGAAGAATTGAACCGAGGTAGAGCTGGCCGACCGACTGTTGCGCAACAACGGCATAGAGAATCGCCAGGATCGATGGCGGAATGAGAATCCCCAGCGTGCCTCCCGCCATGATCGAACCGAGCGCGATCTTCTGATCGTAGTTGCGTTTGAGCATTGCCGGCAAAGCGATGATGCCCATGGTTACCACCGCTGCGCCGATCACCCCGACCATCGCTGCCAGGATGGTGGAAGCGAGAATGGTTGCTGCGGCCAGCCCTCCGTTCAGGCCGCCCATCCACTTGTAGACGACGTCGAACATTTCCTCGATCAGGCCGGCACGTTCGAGCATCGAAGCCATGAAAATGAACAGCGGAATGGCCGCGAGATCCGGGTTGGCCATCAACGGGAAAATCCGCGTCGGGATGATGTTCACCATCGTCTGGCCGCCAACCAGATAAATGAACACGACGCCCAATCCGCCGACGACGAAGGCCATTGGCAGGCCTGCCATCAGCAGCAGCGCCAGTGAACCGAACATCAGGAAGGTCAGCGCCTCTATCTCGGTATCGATGAGTGACTCGCTCAGTGAGAAAAGAAAGCGTTCCTCTTCGTATGGGTCATAGAACAGGATGTTGACGCCCTCGATCAGGCAAATCAGCACCACCGCTGAGGTAGCCGCGACCATGATCCAGGTCCAGAACTTTCCGGCTTTACCCGGGCCCATGACTGGAGAAGCAGTAGCGGTACTCATGCGGTTTGTCCTCCGGCTGAGCGGACAAACAACTGGATGTCCTTGATTAGTTTCGACAGACCGGCAAATATGAGCAGAATTGCACCAAGCACCATTGCGGCTTTCACTGGATAGAACTGCACCTGCCAGGTTTCTTCTGTTACTTCACGCATGTCGTATGAATCGAGGAAGAAGCGCAAGCAGGTGCCGGCAAGCGCCACGGCAAAGATAAAGAAGAAGGTCGAGGTGAAAATGTCCATGCCGATCTGGGCGCGACGCGGCAGCTTGATGTAGACGACATCGACTCGCACATGGTCGCCATGCAGCAGCGCAAAGCCGCCGGCCAGCAGATACTGCATGCCAAACATCAGATAAGACGCTTGATGTGCCCAGATGGTAGGCGCGTCAAAAATGTAGCGCGAGACAACCTCGTAGAAGTACACGCACACGGCATTGACTGTCCACAGCGAAACGAATATGCCGGAGTTCTCGGTGAGCCAGTCGAGGACGCGCGTAAAGACGTTTCCGGGCGCGTGCAAGGCCGGATCTTCCTCGGCCAGCACTTTGATGGCGGTTTCTTCATCGGGCGTATCGCTGGGCTTCGCACCGCGCGTAAACCACATGAAGACCAGCGGCATGATCGCCAGCCAGCCCCAATAGATCCAGTGGGGCAGTATGAAATTCGTCGCTTGAGACATGTCTCTTTCCCCTTGCCGTCAGGAAGTAAGGCGGGATGGTGTCGCCATCCCGCCTTCATCTGGCTATCTAATTATTGGCACTGCGCGAGAAAAAGCGTAGCGAGCGGCCCGCGTGCGAGGAGCCGCCTGTTCTAATAGAAACCTGCGATCGACGCGACATAACGCTAGCCAGGTAGGCGAGGAGTGAGCGAGCACGTGACGCGGCGATCGGATTGCGCAGTAGCTTTTTCGTTAGGTTTCCTAGAGTTTGAGGCCTTTGACGTCACTTGGATTCAGATAACCCATGTACGGGTTCAGCATGAAATCGCGCTGCAGTTCGAACACGCGTTTCGCGTCCTTGTTCTTGCGGGCCCATTGATACCAGACGGGGATTGCCGCCTTGCGGAAGCGGATGACATCCTCGGCAGACAGGCGCGATACCTTGGTGCCTTTCTTGAGGAATTTCTGCATCGCTTCCACGTTGGCTTTCTGGATGGTGACGAAGTGATGTACTGAATAGGTCTGAACCTGTTCCTCGACGAACGTCTGCATTTTTTTCGACAAACGTTTCCAGGCGCGCATGTTCACCGTCAGGTCCATCAGATCAACTGGCTGATACAGCGAGGTCTGTCCCGGAGGGCCCATGCAGATGATGTATTTGGTCACCTCGGCAAATCCGAGGTCCCAGTTAATGGCCGGGCCGACGTAGTCGGCGGCGTCGATCGTGCCTTTCTCCAGTGCCGGGTAGATGTCGGAACCGGGCATGCTGGTGGTGCTCACGCCAAACTGCTCGAACACCTGTGCCACCATGCCGCCGGGCAGGCGCACCTTCATGCCCTTGAGCTGATTCAGACTGGTGACTGGTTTCTTGGAATGGATGATGTTGGCGTCGTGCTGGATCGGTCCAACGTAGAACAGGCCAAATCGCTGGAAGATCTCGCGTGTCATCTCCAGCATGCCAAGTCCGTAGAACATCGTGTCCCAGTGACTGGTCTGGTCAGGCCCTGCAGGGTATGAAGACAAGAACACTGAGGCTGGAATCTTGCCGGACCAATACAGCGTGAACGGATTCATCGCCTGCAGCACGCCGGTGCGAACGGCGTCAAACAGTGCATTGTTGTCGGCAGCGACGGCTTTTGCGGGGAACGGCTTGATTTCCAACTCGCCGCCGGATTTTTCCTTGAACGCGTTTGCCCAGTCTTCGAACAGCTTGAAACCGGTGGTGCCTGCGTCCCAGCTTGACTGAACTTTCCAGGTTGTTGTTTTCGCGTGTGCGGTGCGAATGTATGGCGCGCTCAGTAATAGCGCGCCACCAGCCAGGGTGCCGGCCTTGAGCATCTGGCGGCGGGTGTTGTCGGCAGCCGATTCGGGTCGGTTTTTTGCAGCAATGCTTTGCTTGCTCGCACTTGTTGATTTTTCAGTCATTTTTCCTCCTCACTCTGTTCTTCGAGTGGCCCCAGGCTGTCCGCTGGTTCGGCCAAACCCGAGATGATGAGGGACGAAGCTGATCAGATCAAGGCGCGATCGGTGGTTGCGCGGTTTGTGCGCCGGGCCAGCAATGCAGAGTGAGGTAGACTTTGGCAGTCATACCGGGCTGGATCGGCGCTGTTCTGATCGCAATGTGCTGGATCGGCGATGCTTTTGATAGACCCGGTAAAAAACCAAGTCAAAGTCTGTAGGGGGAGGATGCATGCCTTCGATTTCGCGCCGCTCGAGTGAATTGGGCACCGAGAACGCATTCGTGGTGCTGGCCGAGGTCAGTGAGCTGCAGCGTCAGGGCAAGGACATTGTGTCGTTTTGTATCGGTCAGCCGGATTTCCCGACACCGAAGAACATTTGTGCCGCGGGCGTGCAGGCGATCAACAGCGGTAAACACGGATACACACCCTCGGCGGGTATTCTCGAACTGCGCGAGGCGGCAGCCAACTACCTGAACCGCACCCGGCAACTCGACTACAGCGCCGACGACATTGTCGTCGCGGCTGGAGCAAAGCCTTTCATCATGTATTCGATCCTGGCTGCCACCGATTACGGGCGTGGCGAGGAAGTAATCTATCCCAATCCTGGATTTCCGATTTACGAATCGCAGATACGTGCCAGCGGCACTGTTCCGGTACCGATCCATCTGCGAGAGTCGCGCGGTTTCAGTTTCGACCCCGATGAGCTTGAGTCAAAAATCACCGACAAGACACGGCTGCTGATTCTTAATTCGCCACAGAATCCCACCGGCGGCATCATTCCGCGACCGGATATGGAAGCGATCGCGGCTATCTTGCGGCGGCATGAGCAAGTCTGGGTGTTTGCCGACGAGGTTTACTCTCAGCTTTGCTACGAAGGCGAGTTCGTTTCAATCACCAGTTTCCCTGACATGGTGGAGCGCACGATTCTTTGTGATGGCGGCTCGAAAACATGGGCCATGACGGGTTGGCGACTAGGGTTTGCCGCAAGCCGCGCGCTTGCGCCTGTATTCACGCGGTGGGTAACCAACACGGAGTCATGCGCCTCACACATCAGCCAGTGGGCGGCCGTTGAGGCATTGAACGGCGAACAGGATGAACCGCGGCAGATGCGCGAAAAATTTCTCGAGCGCCGTGACCTCATCGTCGGTTTGCTCAATGAGGTGGCCGGCGTGCAGTGCCAGATGCCGGGCGGCGCCTTCTATGCGTGGCCGAATATCACCGAAGCGTGTGAAATGATCGGCGCCAGCGACTCCGAGGAGTTCCGCCAGCGCCTGTTGAACGAGGCTGGCGTAGCGGTGCTTGCCGACATCCATTTCGGCGAGCGCGTGCCGAACGAAGGCCAGCACATCCGCTTTAGTTACGCCGCTTCAAATGAGGCCATACGTGATGGCGTCGCGCGTATGGCGCAGTTCATCGAAAAGAACTCGAAGCTGAAGAAGCGGGCTTGATATCCTGCCCCCGACAATCGGATCACCGGCACCCCTGAGTTTGCTCAGGCGCTGAGTCGTTGCGCGTGTTCGCGGATGTTGTGAAACTCGATGTCCGGCCAGCGCTCCATGGTCAGCTCCAAATTGGGCCTGGAGCTGGCGAGGTAGGCCAAGCTGCCTGATGCGTCGAGCGCCAGGTTGGCAGCGAGCTGCTTCTGGAATTCGGCGAGTTTGTTCGGGTTTTCACTGGTCACCCAGCGCGCAGCATAGAAGTTGATCGACCGGGTCGTCGCGTCGACGCCGTACTCGGCCTTGAGACGATGTGCGACGACCTCGAATTGCAGCAGGCCAACGGCACCGAGTATCACCTCATTACCAACCAGCGGCCGAAACACCTGGATGGCGCCCTCTTCGCCGAGTTGCTGCAGGCCTTTTTGCAGCTGTTTACTCTTGAGCGGATCACGCAGTGTGACACCCTGGAATAATTCGGGTGCGAAATAGGGGATGCCAACGAAATTGAGCGTCTCGCCTTCGGTGAAAGTGTCGCCGATGTCGATGCTGCCATGGTTGAGCAGGCCAATAATGTCGCCGGGCCAGGCATCCTGCAGCGTCTCGCGCCGTTGCGAAAGGAAGCTGACCACCTGGCTGGCGCGAATTTCCTTGCCGCCGCGCACATGAAACAGTTTCATACCGCGTTCGAACCGTCCGGAGCACACGCGCATGAATGCGATGCGGTCACGGTGCTGCGGGTCCATGTTGGCCTGTATCTTGAAGACGAACCCGGAGAACTTCGGTTCATCCGGTGCAACCGTGCGCTCCAGCGCTGTGCGCGGGCGTGGCGGCGGCGCTTCGTTGACCAGCGCGTCGAGCGCCCGATCAACGCCAAAGTTGTTCATGGCCGAACCGAAAAAGACAGGGGTAAGTTCACCTTCCAGAAAATGCTCCCGGTCGAACTCGCGTGCGTCTGAATGGATCAGCGAGACTTCCTCTTTGGCATCGGTGACTTCCGCCGCGAAGCCTTCGACCAGCGGCGGATGATCGAGCCCTGGCACAATCTCCACCACCCGATCCTGCGAAGCGCTGTTGCCGGGATACAAAATAGTCCGGTCGCCTCGCAAATCGTAAATGCCGGCGAAGCGCTTGCCCATGCCGATTGGCCAGGTGAGTGGGGCGCAATGAATATTGAGCACTTCCTCAATTTCGTCGATCAACTCGAGCGGGTGGCGCCCTTCGCGGTCCAGTTTGTTGATGAAGGTGATGATCGGCGTGTTGCGCTGGCGGCAGACTTCGAGCAGCTTGATTGTCTGAGCCTCGACCCCCTTGGTGGAGTCAATGACCATCAGAGCCGCATCGACTGCGGTGAGGACCCGATAGGTGTCTTCTGAAAAATCGCGGTGACCGGGCGTATCCAGCAGGTTGATAATGCAGTCGCCGTATTCGAATTGCATGACCGAACTGGCGACTGAAATGCCGCGCTCTTTCTCGATCGCCATCCAGTCAGAGGTGGCGTACTTGCCGGATTTGCGCGCCTTGACCGTGCCGGCAGCCTGAATCGCGCCGCCATACAGCAGCAATTTCTCGGTCAGTGTCGTCTTGCCCGCGTCGGGGTGGGAGATGATAGCGAAGGTGCGGCGACGCGCGACTTCGGGCGTTACCGGTGCAGTGAATCGTTCCAAAGGTTATGTGTTCAGAGTGCCTGATGCGGCCGGGCCGCTTTACGAAGGGGGGCATTCTACGTGTTGTCGGCTTGCCCGCCAAATGCCCCTTGTCCGATTGTGCCTGTTTCGCCCTAAACCCCCCGGTGAATTTGCCGATAACGGTCCAGACGGACCTGAGACACCCGCCGCGTTCTAATAAATCTACAATAAATCAATTGGTTATTAGATTGGATTAAGCAATGCGCTATCAGGACTCGAAGGAATACAGTGCCGAGTTGTTGCGCCTCGTACTGCCGCAGATGTCTGCGCAAGATGCCGCGTTTAACCCGCTCAGCTACGCTGTCTGGTACGAGTATGTATCGGGTATCAATCCTGAACTGACCGAGGCGGTCGACGCGATCATCGACGACAAGAAGGTTCTTGCCGACGACGATGTGCAAGAGGTCTATCAGCGCTTCATCGCCGAGCGTGACGAGTCCATGACGGAGAAGCTGCAGGCGGAGTTGCGGCGGGTAATGGACGAGATTTTGCAGCAGGCACAGGCGACTGCAAAACAGGCAGAGCAATACGGCAATGAGCTCGCTGAGCATACTGACGCACTGCAGAGTGGCGGATTTGATGAGGGCAAGTTGTCGAAGGTAATCGACGAGTTGATCAACGGTGCCCAAGGCATGCGTCACTCGGTCACCGAGTTGCAAACGACGGTAGAGGTCCAGTCCCAGGAAGTCGAGTCGCTCAAACGCGAATTGCAACAGGCGATAAGCGAGGCAATGACCGACCCGCTCACCGGTCTGAAGAACCGGCGTGCGTTTGATCGTGTCTTCTCTTCCATGATCGAGGACAGTGCCGGCGCGAAGAACGGGCACGCCTTGCTGATGCTCGACGTCGACCATTTCAAGAAGGTCAATGACACTTACGGGCACGTATTTGGCGACAAGGCGTTGCGTTCCATTGCGCACGTCCTGCAGACGACGGTGAAAGGGGGCGACCCGGTCGCCCGTTTTGGTGGAGAAGAGTTCGCCGTGCTGCTTCCCGATACGGCTGTCGAGGGCGCCAAAGTCGTAGCAGAGAAAATCCGCGAAGCGGTCGAGAATGGGCGTATCCGCGGTACCAGTAAGACTGAAGATGTTGGCAAGATCACAATATCCATCGGCGTAGCTGCCTACAAGCAAGGTGATACGCCAGAAGGACTTATCGAGCGGGCTGATCAGGCGCTCTATCAGTCCAAGAGCAACGGCCGTAATCGCGTCACGGTTGCGGAATCGACTGTGCCGCAGGCGGCATAAACCCATCGAGAGTCAAGCAGCACCGATAGCCTGCGTCGGCAGCAACGCCGAAGTCCGGCTTCACGTTTGAAGTCGATGACACTGTCCTGGCGGGCATGGCGCAGTCTCGCGGTTACCCAGTGACCGAGCAAGCCACTCTCTTCTTCAAGGCGTGATTCAGTCCCCGGTTCCATAGCTGCGATCCTGTTGTTACATTGTCATGTCGTCCTGTTGCGGATCGGTCTGCCATGGAAATCGTCATTCTGCTTCTGTTGTTTGTTGTCAATGGCCTATTCTCGATGTCCGAGATTGCTGTGGTATCGGCACGCAAGGCGCGATTGCAGCATCTCGCCGATGAGGGTAATCACCGTGCCGCCAGCGCATTGGCGTTGGCGCGGGAGCCGTCGAATTTTCTTTCCACCATTCAGGTTGGAATTACCTTCGTGGGTATCTTCAGCGGCGCGTTCGGCGAGGCGACGTTGTCGCGCGGACTGGCCCGGACATTTGCCACCATCCCTGCGCTCGCCCCCTACAGCGAGGCGCTGGCGTTGACTGTTGTGGTGGTGGCGATCGCCTACTTCTCGCTGATCATCGGAGAGCTCGTTCCGAAGCGCCTGGCGTTGCAGAACCCGGAGTTGATCGCCTCGCTCACTGCGGCTCCGATGCGTGTGTTGTCAAAGATCGCTCATCCGATCGTGTCGCTGCTGAGTGCCTCGACCGACCTGGTGCTGCGCATACTGGGGGCAGGAAAGGCGAGACAGGCACCGGTCTCCGAGGACGAAATTCGCGTGCTGATGGAGCAGGGTGCCCGGGCCGGGATCTTCGAGCAGTACGAACAGCGACTGGTGCATAACGTACTGCTGCTCGATGAGCGATCGATTGTGGCGGAAATGACACCGCGCCTCGAAGTTGTCTTTATCGACCTCAACGAACCGCTCGACCTGAGCCTGCGCAAAATCGCCGAGAGCCGGCACTCGCGCTTTCCCGTCTGTCGTGGCGGTCCTGAGCATATTGTTGGCGTTGTTCATGCCAAAGACATTTTGGCGCGGCAAGTTGCAGGCGAACCGGTCGACCTTGCTGCCTGCATGCAGGATCCCTTGTATGTCCCGGAGACGCTGACCTGCATTCGTATGCTCGAAATGTTCAAGACTTCGCCATTACAGATCGCATTTGTGGTCGATGAATACGGTGATTTTCAGGGCCTGGTGACGCTCAACGATATTCTCGAAGCAATTGTCGGTGACATGCCGTCCTCGCACGAGGAAGGCGAGAAGATGGTTATTGAACGCGCGCCCGGCTCATGGCTGATCGACGGCATGCTCGACACTCTGGATCTCAAGGAACTGCTCGATGTACGAGAGTTGCCAGGCGAAGACGATGGCGTTTACCACACGCTCGGCGGCATGACGATGATCCAGATGGGGCGGGTGCCGAAACCGGCAGACGTATTCGAATGGGGTGGCTATCGCTTCGAAGTGGTCGATATGGACGGCAGCCGGGTTGACAAGGTACTGGTTACCCGCTTGCCGCAATCGGTGCAGGATGAATCCCGGTCGAGTGAGTCGTAATGCCGCGTGGTTAGCGCTTGAGGGTGTTGGTCGGCAACCGTTCCAGCAAAATATCCTGCATGCGCGTTTCGATGGCCGGCTTGATGCGCTGGTGGGTGAGGATATAGAAACGTTCGTCGCGAATGGCGTCGAATACGGCGTCTGCGACCTGGTCGGCGGAGATCCGGCCAGATTCGACGGCGTGTCGCAGACCTTCCTCGCGACGTAAGTCTTGTTCCGATTTGGGTCGGTCGTCACGCAAGTGCGCCGGCCGATTGCGTTCCGACTCGGCAATACGCGTCGGCACGTACGCCGGGCACAACACCGAGCAGCGCACCTTGTCCGAATGCTCGACGAGGTCGTGATGCAAACACTCCGTCAGGGTGACGACTGCGTGTTTGGTTACGCAGTATAGTGCCATGCCCGGCAACGAGAGCAGCCCTGCGACTGACGCGGTGTTGACAATATGCCCTTCGGTGTTCTGTTTCAGCAGGATCGGTGTGAAAACGCGAACGCCGTGTATCACGCCCCACACGTTGGGCCCCATTGCCCACTCCCAGTCCTTGACGGTGTGCTCCCAGACCAGTCCGCCGGGTGCGACGCCGGCGTTGTTGCATACGACATGGACTGCACCGAACGCGGCGAGCGTCTGTTCGGCGAGCGCTTCAACGTCCGCAGCGCGCGACACGTCGCATTGCACGGCTATGGCCTCGTGACCTGAGTCCTGAAATTCCTTGAGGGTGGCGTCGAGCGTCGTCTGTTCGATATCGGCGAGAACGATCTTCATGCCTTCCCGGGCAAAGCGCCATGCCATGGCTCGACCCAGTCCGCTTGCCCCACCGGTTATCACTGCAACGCGATTGGTAAATTCTTTCATGTCTTGACCTGGTTCGTGCGGCGACGAGTCTAGCACGCAGTTGGTTTTCGCGGACGCCATACAGCGCGTGGCCGGCGGGGGCGCCGCGATGCGCGTCAGAGACCGATGCCTTTGGTGCGTGCGATAATCGGCTCGATTCAGGAGGAGAAAATGCACGAACAATTCGTTGGCACCAAGCCAGTCGAGGAAAGAATGCGTTTCGATGTCGACCGGCTTGAGGCCTATCTGCTCGAACACATCGAGGGCTTTTCCGGCCCGGTCGAGGTCGAGCAGTTTAGCGGCGGCCAATCGAACCCGACCTTCATGCTGAAAGTGGGGCCAAACCGCTATGTGCTGCGCAGGAAGCCGCCCGGCAAACTGTTGCCTTCAGCCCATGCCGTCGATCGCGAGTATCGTGTGATCAGCGCGCTGCATCCGACTGATGTGCCAGTAGCGCGCCCCTACTGCCTGTGCGAAGACGATTCGATTATCGGTACCGCCTTTTACATCATGGACTACGTCGAAGGCAGAGTGTTGTGGGATGGCCTTTTGCCCGACTACACTGCCGAACAACGTCATGCCATTTACGACGAACTCAATCGTGTCATCGCCGCGTTGCACAGCGTCGATTACGAAGCGGTCGGGTTGTCCGATTTTGGCCGGCCGGGCAACTATATTGCACGCCAGATCAGCCGCTGGACGAAGCAATACCGTGCCTCCGAGACCGAGCACATCGAGGCGATGGAGAATCTGATCAAGTGGATACCGGAGAATATTCCCGAGAGCGAAGAAACAACCGTGGTGCACGGTGACTATCGTCTCGACAACGTGATTTTTCATCCCACCGAACCGCGTATTTTGGCGGTGCTTGACTGGGAACTGTCGACGCTGGGCCATCCTCTGGCGGACTTTGCCTACCACTGCATGACATGGCGGTTGGTGCCGGGCGAATTTCGCGGCATCGGTGGCGTTGACTTGAAACCGCTCGGTATCCCCAGCGAGGAAGAGTATGTCGAGATGTACTGCAAGCGAACCGGGCGCAGCGAGATTCCCAACTGGGATTTCTATCTTGCCTACAACATGTTCCGTCTCGCCGGCATTCTGCAGGGCATCATGGGGCGGGTGGTAGACGGCACGGCTGCCAGCGAGCATGCCGTCGAACAAGGCAAGCGTGCCCGGCCAATGGCGGAAGCCGGTTGGCGGCAGGTAGAGAAAATCCTTAAAGGGTAAGGAACCTCTGGTTAATTGTCATGTACTCAGCGCGTGAGAATTAATCAGAGGTTCCTTAAGTGTGCGAAAGAAAGGCGCGGAGAGAATCGAATGAGAGCTGTGTTGTGCAAGGAACTGGGATTGCCGGAGAAGCTGGTCGTCGAAGAGGTACCGTCGCTTGTGCCGGGCAAGGGACAGGTGGTGTTATCGGTTAAAGCCTGCGGGGTGAATTTCCCGGATACATTAATTATCCAGGGCAAGTATCAGTTCAAACCCGAACTTCCGTTTTCACCCGGCGGGGAAGTCGCCGGTGTGGTCAAGGAAGTCGGCGAGGGGGTAACGTCAGTCAAGCCCGGAGACCGCGTGATCGCTTCCAGCACATGGGGCGGTTTTGCCGAGGAATTGGTGGTCGAGGCCGACCGAACCATTCCGATGCCGGAGGCGATGGATTTTGTGCCGGCGTCGGCGTTCGTCCTGACTTATGGCACCAGTTATCACGCGCTCAAGGACCGCGCGCAATTGCAGGCGGGCGAAACGCTGTTGGTGTTGGGTGCATCGGGCGGCGTTGGTATTTCCGCGATTCAGATCGGAAAAATGATGGGCGCGCGCGTGATTGCTGCGGCCTCGACTGCGGAAAAATTGCAGGTATGCAAGGACAACGGTGCTGATGAGCTGGTCAACTATGCCGAAGAAGATTTGCGCGCGAGAGTCAAGGAGCTGACATCGAAGAAAGGTGTCGATGTCATTTATGATCCAGTCGGTGGTCCTTACTCCGAGCTTGCCCTACGCGACATGGCGTGGAAAGGCCGCTTCCTGGTGGTTGGCTTTGCCGCGGGCGACATTCCGAAAGTGCCTTTGAACCTGACGCTACTCAAAGGTTGTTCGATCGTTGGCGTGTTCTGGGGTGCCTTCACGCGAAGGGAGCCGGAGAACAACCGCCGCAATAATGAAGAGCTGTTGCAGTTCTTCGTTGAAGGCAAGGTCAAGCCACACATCTACGCGACCTATCCGCTCGAAGACGCAGCACAGGCTTTGAACGACGTGATGCACAAGCGAGTCAGCGGTAAGGTGGTGCTGACGACCTGAGAACGATTGATCAGGGCTTGAGCGGACTGTGGCCGCACTACCGCTGCAAACCCATCGAGCACCAACGTGACGTCGCTCGTGATGGTTTCTTGTCAAACATAAGCACGCGCAAGGAGGGAACATGCACCCGGCAATCGAACTATCATTGTTCGCCAGTGGCGCATTCTTGATGACCGGCCTGCTGACCGGCATCTGGAAGTGGGTGTGTATACATCGCAGTGATACTGCAACTGCACCAGCCTACGTCGATATAGCGCATCGAGCATCGCTGATGTACGCGTTCGCTGCGATGGTGATTACCAATTTCGTTCAGTTCAGTCCCTATTCAGTCACCATCACCTTCTGGGCGACGGCTGCGCCGCTGTTTTTCTTCGCCATTGCCATAATCTTTTATATTGTCCACGGCATCCTGCGTGACACGGATAATCAGTTTTTGCGGCCACACAAGCTTGGGACGATGACCTTGCCTTCCGGCCTGATTGTGTTGCTCATGCTGGCGTTGATTATTGGTGAGGTCGGTGGTTTCGGGCTGTTGTTCTGGGGATTTGTCCAGACGGTGATGCTGGCGTAATTGCCGGTGAGATGTTTTGGTACCGATTGTTTTGTGATTGAACTCTTGAAGTTCACATTGCTAATGGCGTGCGATGAGTGAGGCGTGATATGAAATCGACAATGATGCGTGCCCCGCTGAACCTGTCTCATTTTCTCGAGCGGGCGGGACAGCTATTTGGCAAACAGGAAATCGTTTCTCGAATGCCGGACAAATCCTTGCATCGCTATACCTATGCCGATTTCTATCAGCGCTCGCGGTTGTTGGCGGAAGCATTGACGCGAGCCGGTCTGCAGCGCGGTGATCGTGTCGCAACACTGATGTGGAATCATTACGCGCATTACGAGAGCTACTTCGGCGCCATTGCCTCGGGCGGTGTTTTGCATACGCTCAATTTGCGGCTCTCTCCGCAAGACATCGGCTACATCGCTGACCACGCCGGCGATCGTTTTCTGATTGTCGACGACATCCTGTTGCCTCTGTTCGAGCAGTTCCGTGACAAGGTCAATATCGAGCGGGTTATTGTCGTGTCGCTCACCGGGCAGCCGGTGCCGGACGGGATGGATGATTACGAGCAGTTTCTGAACACGGCGACGGGTGATTTCGAATACCCGGAGATGGATGAGAACGAGCCGTGCGCAATGTGCTATACCTCCGGTACCACCGGGCGTCCTAAAGGTGTCGTCTATTCGCACCGTTCTCAGGTACTTCATTCACTGGTGCAGGCAATGCCTGACGCGATGGGTCTTTCCGGCCATGATGTGCTGTTGCCAGTCGTGCCAATGTTTCACGCCAATGCCTGGGGCGTGCCCTATACCGCCGCCATGCTGGGCGTGAAAATGGTGTTCCCTGGTCCACACCTGCACCCGGACGACCTGTTGCCGCTGCTGGTGAGCGAGAAGGTGACCCTGTCGTGCGGCGTGCCGACTATCTGGCTGCCGATGGTGCAGATGATTACCAATAATGCCGGCAAGTGGAAACTGCAGCCCGGCTTGCGTCTGACCGTGGGTGGCTCTGCGGTGCCGGAATCGATGATACGGGCCTACGCTGATCAGGGTATCGAGATTCTGCAGGGCTGGGGCATGACCGAGACCTCGCCGCTGGCGAGCATATCGCGTGTATCGGCGTTGCAGTCCGAACTCGATGAAGACGCGCGTTTTCGCGTCAAGGCGACGCAAGGCTGCACAATGCCATTGGTCACCGTGCGAGCTGTTGGAGACGATGGTGAGGTGGCGAGGGACGGACACTCGGTTGGCGAAATCCAGGTGCACGGTCCGTTTATCACCGGCAGTTATTACAATGTACCGGTTTCCGAAGCGAACTTCAGTGCCGACGGCTGGCTGCGTACCGGCGACGTCGCTTCAATCGATGAACTCGGCTACATCAGGATCACCGATCGCAGCAAGGACCTGATCAAGTCCGGTGGCGAGTGGATCAGCTCGGTTGACCTGGAAAACGCCATCATGGGTCACCCCGCGGTACAGGAAGCTGCGGTCATCGCCGTGGCACACCCGAAGTGGGCAGAGCGGCCGCTTGCCGTGATCGTTCTCAAACCCGGCGAGCAAGCCAGCGGAGAGGATATCAAACAGCATCTTGCCGGCCAGTTCGTCAAGTGGATGGTACCGGACGCCTATGTTTTCGTGGATTCGATTCCGCGTACTTCGACCGGCAAGTTTCTCAAGACGGCGCTGCGCGAAAAGTATCGCGACTGGCAATGGGACGACGCAGCCGCGTGAGCATTTGTAAGCTGCTGCTGGAGCAAAGTCGGGTACCCGTCTTGCATCGTTATGAAGACTCGAGCTGCGATACGGCATCAGGTTTTTAGGGGTGGATGATGAATGAATTTTGAATTGAGCGAAGAACACAAACTCATCCAGGACGCAGCGCGCCAATTTGCTCGCGGTGAAATCGCACCGATTGCGGCTGAATGTGATCGGACGTCCAGCTTTCCGATGCAGATTATGGACAAGGCGCGCGAAGTGGGGATGGTGAATGTAACCGTACCGGAGAACTTTGGCGGTGCTGGACTCGGCGTATTCGAACTGGCTCTCATCACGCAGGAACTTGCCTGGGCCTGTGCCGGAATCAATGGCACGCTCGGCCTCAACAACGTGATCGCCGATGTCTTTCATGTTGCAGGCTCGGCACAGCAAAAGGAACAAGTATTCAAACGCCTGGGCAAGGGAGAGTTAGCCGCCTATGCGTTGACCGAGCCGGCTGCCGGATCAGATGTATCAGCGATTGCGACGCGCGCCGTTCGTAACGGTGACCGGTATGTACTGAATGGCAGCAAGGTATGGATATCCAATGCACCGTTGGCAACGTTCTTCGTTGTTTTTGCGAGAACCGATCCGCAAGGCGGGCATCGCGGCATGAGTGCCTTCCTGGTCGAGCGCGATACACCCGGGCTGAGTGTCGGTGAACCACTGGGCAAAATGGGACAGCGCGCGGCGCCGGCGGCCGAAGTTTTTTTTCAGGACGCCGAAGTGCCGGAGACTGCACGCATTGGCGAGGAAGGCGACGGCTTTCTCGTCGCCATGAAAGTGTTTGATCGGTCACGTCCGATGGTGGCGGCTGGCGCGCTTGGTGTGGCACAGCGTGCGCTTGATGAAGCAGTCGAATACGCGCGGACCAGGCGGACCATGGGAAAGGCTATCATCGAGCATCAGGCAATCGGCCACAAACTGGCCGACATGGCGCTGCGTGTCGAGGCGGCGCGCTTGCTGGTTTTACAGGCCGCCTGGCTGCTGGATAACGGGCATCGCAACACCATGCAGGCGGCCTACGCAAAAACGTATGCCGCTGACGCGGCGATGACGACGACGACGGAGGCGATCCAGGTCTTTGGCGGTATGGGATACAGCACCGATTATCCGGTGGAAAAACTGTTTCGCGATGCCAAGGTCTTTCAGATATACGAAGGCACCAGCGAAATTCAGCGCAACATCATCGCGCGGGAGTTGTCGCGATCCTGAATCGCGCGGAAGTTATTGCGATCCTGAGCGGCATTACGGTGCGAAGCATGATTACTCTTCGGTAGGAGAAGCGAGATATGAAGGAAGCAGTCATTCTGGATGCAGTGCGCTCGCCATTCGGGCGGCGCGGCGGCGTTTTGCGCGAGCAGCGGCCGGACAGCCTGCTCGCGCATGTTGTTGACGGATTGATTGACCGGGCCGGCATCGCCCCGGAAAAAGTCGAGGACGTCATTGATGGCACGGTCACGCTCGCCGGCGAGCAGGGCGCCAACCCGGCGCGCCTGGCGGTACTGTTGTCGAAACTGCCGGACGAGGTATCCGGTGTATCGCTCAACCGTATGTGCGGGTCGTCTCAGCAGGCTGTTCATTTCGCGGCGCAGGCTGTAGCCAGTGGTGACATGGATTACGTCATTGGTTGCGGCGTTGAAAGCATGACGCGCGCTCCAATGTTCCTCGATATTGGGCTTGGCAAGGAAATATCGGGCTTCGAAGTACTCAATCCCGAGTTGTTTAAACGTCACGAACTGATACATCAGGGGGAGAGTGCCGAGCGGATTTCGGAAAAGTGGTCTCTGTCTCGTGACGATGTAGATGAATATGCCAAGCGCAGTCATCGACTCGCTGCCCGCGCACAGCAAGACGGAGCAAACCGCGAGATCATTCCGGTGCAAGGTGTATCGCCGGAAGCGGAAAAGATTACCGTCGATCGTGACGAAGGCGTGCGCGCGCAACTTGACGAAGCCAAGATCGCCTCGCTAAAGCCGGCGTTTCGTGCCGAGGGAGAAGGCATTGTGACTGCCGCCAATTCGAGCCAGATTTCTGACGGCGCATCAGCTGTGCTGGTGGCGGACCGTGAGGTCGCCATCGCCGACGGATTCACACCCAAGGCGCGCTTCCGCGCGCGTGTTGCGCTCGGGTCTGATCCGATGTTGCAGCTGACCGGCGTGATCCCTGCGACTCAGCGCGCTTTGAACAAGGCTGGTTTGTCGATTGGTGATCTCGACTGGATTGAAATCAACGAAGCGTTCGCCTCGGTCGTGTTGTCGTGGGCAAAAGAGTTGAATCCGGACATGGACAAAGTCAACCCCTGGGGTGGCGCGATCGCGCATGGCCACCCACTTGGCGCCACCGGCGGTGGGCTGATGTCGAAGATGTTGAGTGGTCTGGAAGCAACCGACGGCACGCTCGGTTTGCAGGTGATGTGCATCGGCCATGGTCAGGCAACCGCGACGGTAATCGAACGCATTTGATTCAGAGCGTGACTGCCAAACTGACGATCTGTAACAGGCTGCTGAAAAACGTCGCGAGCGGCCTTCAGCCGGGTGCGCACCGTTTTGATCGAACCAGTGCGCAGGAACCGGAGTGTACCGAGGGAGTACATGAGGGCGAGAGCGAGAATGGCGTGGTGGCGCCACGCCCGCTCGCAGCGCCCGGCGGCTCTGATCGCCGGGCCGGGCCACTGAAAGTGGCTGAGCACCGTACCGATTCAGAACTGGCTGCAAGCCCGGATCAAGGTCGCGCAGTAGGCTTTCAACAGCCTGTTAGAAGCTGAGCTGAAAAGGTCCAATGGCGAAGAAAATTCGCGTCGCCGTACTGCTTTTTGTTTTGCTCACTGTCGCTGTTGGTACCTGGCAAGCGCGGGTGCGCACCACCTCGTGGAAGCGCGCGCTCGACGTTGTTGTGTTTCCGGTCAACGCCGACAGTAAAGCGCAAACCGATGCTTACATACGCAGTCTCGATGACGAAAGTTTTGAATCTATCCGTTCTTTCATGCGCAACGAGGCGCAACACTACGGCATAGCCTTGCTCAATCCAGTGGACGTCTATATTGGGCCACAGGTTGATGCCATGCCGCCGTCACCGCCGGTGGGCGGCTCCGTGCCTCAGGTGATGTTGTGGAGCCTGCAACTGCGGTTCTGGGCCTGGCGCCACGGCGAGCACCCCATACTCAAGCCCGACGTGCGCATTTATGCTTTGTTCTATCACCCTTCAACGACGCAGCGCCTCGGCCACTCGGTGGGCCTGCAGAAAGGCCTTATCGGTGTAGCTAAATTGTTTGCTGTGCCCCATATGACAGCAGAGAACAACATCATCATCACGCATGAGTTGCTGCATACGCTCGGAGCCACCGACAAATACGATTTTTCAAACAACCAGCCCGTGTATCCTTCCGGGTACGCCGAGCCGGAGAACACGCCGCTTTATCCGCAGCAGTTTGCCGAGATCATGGGCGGGCGGATTCCCGTCTCGCAAGACGCATCGGTGTCGCCGCAGACGCTGGAAACAGTACTGGTGGGGCCGGAAACCGCCAGGGAAATTGGCTGGCGCTAGGCACCCAATGCGTATCCGGCGGTTACGGCACTGGCACGCAGTTGTTGCAAATAACAACTATTCGCAATAAGATCGGTGCTTGGCTGAGCATATAAGCTACAGACTTTGAAGGCTTTTTTGTGGGCGAATAAGCACAAAGTGGAGGCATGAAACCGAAATCCCAAACACATGTGCCCGAGTGTCGGTCTGTGACCGGTGGCGATTGCCGCGCCGACCAATGGTCCCGACGCGTGCTCGCATGAGGTGCTGTTGATGAGTGCGCACGACGACTGGGTGCGATTCGTCTCGGTTCCGCTTGCCGCGGTCGCCGTTGCCGGCCAGGTGCAGGCCGCACAGTACCTGACGGTGGCGCAAGCTCAGAAGCTCATGTTTGGAAAAAGCGCGACCTTTGAACGCCATGACCTGGTACTAGACTCGAAAGCGAAGAGGGTAATCAGGGAAGCATCCGGTGTGCGGGTCGAAAGAAGAAAGCAACCGTTGTGGGAGGTAAGGGAAGGCGATCGACTTGCTGGTTACTTCATCATCGACGAGGTGATCGGAAAACATGAGTACATCACCTATGCCGTTGCTCTGGAGGCAGACGGGCGGGTCCGGCAAATCGAAATCCTCGTCTATCGTGAGAGCTACGGATATGAAATTCGCAACCCGGCATGGCGCGCACAATTCATTGGCAAGAAGCATGGCGATCCGGTGACCCTTGATGAGGACATCAAGAACATTTCTGGTGCGACGATGTCTTGCCGCCATATCTCGCAAGGCGTGAAACGGCTGTTGGCGACTTATGACCATGTCCTGCGACCGGGTTAGGCGAGCCAGGCCGCTGCTCGGCACGCTGGTGGAAATCACGCTGGCGGGGCAAGCGGAGTCTAAATTGCATGAGGCGGCCGATGCCGCATTCGCCGAGATCGCACGTATCCATGAACTGATGAGCGTGCACTCGAAAGAAAGTGACCTGTACAGAGTGAACAATGCGGCGGTCGGCAGCGCGGTGCCGGTGGACACGCGTACCTGGCAGGTTCTCAATCTGGCAGCAGAGATCTCCGGTGAGAGCAATGGCGTATTCGACGTTACCGTCGGTGCTGCGATGATGGCGCGCGGGGCTCTTCCGCGCATGGTGAACGGTCTGCCCGATAGGCAAGCGACGTATCGCGATATTGAATTGTTGCCGGGAGACTGCGTGCGTCTGCAGCGCGAGCTGGCGATCGATTTGGGCGGTATCGCCAAGGGCTACGCGGTGGACCGCGCTGTTTGCATTCTCCGTAAACATGGCGTGCCGGCGGGATGCGTGAATGCCGGCGGCGATTTGCGCGCGTTCGGTGACGAGGTGCAAACGGTACACGTGCGCGATCCGCTCGAACCGGCGATTGCACGCGCCGAGGTCAAGTTGCGCAATCGCGCGCTGGCGACCAGTGCCAATTATGCGGGTAGCCGTGGTTTCGACTCCTCCGGCGTGGTGCTTGACCCGCGTGACAAAAGGGGGGTCGTCGCGGGGCGTTCGGCCTCGGTTCGTGCCGAGGATTGCGCCGTAGCTGACGCACTTGCGAAATGCGTTCTGCTAACGGGCACGACCAGTGCACTGTTGTTGCGCCGATTTGGTGCGCAAGGCTTTCTCATCGAAGAGGGGTTGCCAAGCATCATTGGCGCCGAGGAGGATGGCGGCGTGCTCTCGGCGCGAGCATTGGAAACCGTGGCGGGCCGATTTGACGGCGCGTACACGAATCGTCAAAGTGGCGCCATGATTGGAAATCGACCTGGAGCATGTTCGTGAACCCGCCAGCTATCCGGCTTGGTCGCTGGCAGCAGACCTACCTTTATTCGGCAGGGGCAGTGCTGGTGCTGTCAGGGATACTGTGGCTGATATTCCATTACTTCGTGCGTACTGACGGGGAGTTTGGGCCGACGTTGCATCCTTTAGAACCGTGGTGGTTGCGCGTGCACGGTATAGCAGCCGCGGCCTTTCTGATTGGCTTCGGCAGCGTGTTGCCGGGCCATGTACGGCGTGCCTGGGGTGCTGCCCGCAATCGCATCACCGGAACCACTTTCTTCGCCGTGATGGTGACACTGACGCTGACAGGCTATTTGCTCTACTACGTCGGTTCCGATGCCGTGCGCGAGGTGATCGCGCTCGTGCATTGGGCTATCGGTCTGGGATTGCCCTTGCTGACTATCTGGCATGTTTGGCGCGGTCGTGTCTGGCGGCGACTGAAACTGGCTGAGCAACGCGCCGGCGGTGTCGTTGTTAGCGTGCCGGAGGAACAATTGGCAGACAGCCGGATACGGCGCCGCGCCGGCGGCGCCAGTGGTTAGTGGGCGCCGGACTCGTGGCGCTGATGTTGGAGGGCGCCGGACTCGCGGCGCCAGCCACTAGCGCGGAATCAGGATGGTGCCGGTGACACTGACGCTGAGCCGGGTCGTGCCGGCGCCAAAGTCGGGCGCAACACCCGCAGCGTCGGCGGACATGGCTCGCATCATTGGCCGTGGCGGCACGCCGTTACCGACGCTGGTCACTTTGGCTTCCGCAACCTCGAAGCGAGTGGCGCCGAAGCTCTTCGCGATTCTGCCCGCTTTTGCCTGGAAAGCCTTGATCGCCTGATCGATCAGCACCGTTTCGACCTGATCACGTAGCGTTGTCGAAGGAAAAAACTCGACGCTGGCGAGCTGCATAGTATCGGACACCGATGCAATGGCGGTCGACACTTGTTCGATCTTGTCACTTTCAATGATGATTTCACTGCGCGCACGCCAACCGATAATTCTGCCCTTGTCACTGGTCGGCCAGGTCCGGTAAGCGCCGGACCGCACGCGTAAGTCGGTCTCTTGTCGCAGCGCGCGCAGTGCGTCATTTGCTGCCTGCGTGACCTTTGCCGCTGCTGTTGATGGCGTGCTGTCCTGAACCTCGACAAACAGTCTCGCCCGCATTGAGTCGTTTTCGACGAGCTGCGATGCGTTTGCGTCGAACTGTATCTTTGTATAAGCAGCTTCGTCGGCATCGTTTGCCAGCGCTGCGCATCCAGTGCACAGTGCCAGGCAGGTGGCAACCAAAAGTCGAGGCAGGTATCTATGAGAGTGGTACACGGCCAAGCGGAACAGCAATTGGAAAAGTTGTGAAGCTCAAGTCTGATCTCTATGATACATGGACCGTTACCCTTTGATCCGATGATGGCCGAAAAGAACAAATCCCGCGGTATTCGCCGCAACCTGACCAACTATGGCGACCCGGGTTTCGCAGCTTACCTGCGACGCTCTTTCGCCCGGTCGATGGGCTATTCCAAAGACATGCTTGATCGGCCGATCGTCGGCATCGCGAGTTCGCCGAGCGGTTTCAATAATTGCCATCGTTCAATGCCTGAGCTGGTCGAGGCGGTCAAGCGCGGCGTGTTGAAAGCCGGTGGTCTGCCGGTCGACTTTCCGACGATTTCGCTGGGTGAGGTGTTTCTGTCGCCGACCAGCATGATGTTTCGCAATCTGATGTCGGTCGATGTCGAAGAGATGATTCGTGCTCAGCCGATCGATGCCTGCGTGCTCATCGGCGGCTGCGACAAAACAGTGCCGGCGCAGTTGATGGGGGCGGCTTCAGCCGATATTCCATCGATCCAGCTCGTCACCGGCCCGATGCTGGCGATGCCGTATCGCGGCGAACGGCTCGGCGCATGTACCGATTGTCGGCGTTTCTGGGCGCGCTACCGCGCCGGTGAAGTCAGCGACGAAGGCATTGACCAGATCGAAGCCAATTTGGCCACGACTGCCGGCACCTGTGCCGTGATGGGTACGGCGAGTACCATGGCCTGCATCACCGAAGCCTTGGGTATGGGGCTGGCTGACAGCGCGGCGATACCGGCGGTCCATGCTGACCGCTTGCGACTTGCCGAGGCGTGCGGTGAGCGGGCTATGGCGATGGCCCAGTCTGGCGCACCACTGCCCTCGCAAATCATTACTGCAGCTTCGGTACGCAATGCCCTGCGTGTTCTTCTAGCGGTGAGCGGTTCGACCAACGCAGTTGTGCATCTGACCGCGATCGCCGGACGGCGCGGAATCGAGGTGCCGCTGGAGATGCTGAACCGTCTATCTGACGAAACGCCGGTTCTCGTCAACCTGAAGCCAACCGGGGCGCATTACATGCAGGACTTGTTTGCCGCCGGTGGTTTGCGCGCGGTGCTCTACGAGCTGCGGGAGTTGCTGGAACTTGACTGTATGACAGTCACTGGCGAAACCCTTGGCGAGCGTCTGGCGCAGCCGCCGGCTTACGTGGATCGTACCGTTGTGCGTCCGCTATCTGATCCCTATCAACCTCACGGCGGACTGGTGGCTTTATTCGGAAGTCTTGCGCCCCACGGCGCAATTCTGAAGCGCGCCGCGGCTGATCCCGATTTGTTCGAGCGTGAGGGCAGGGCGGTGGTGTTCGAATCGCTGGAGGACTTGTCGACGAGAATCGACTCGGAAACGCTCGACGTGACCGCAGATGATTTTCTGGTGCTGAAGAACGCTGGTCCCAAGAGCCCTTCGGGCATGCCGGAAGCGGGCTATCTGCCAATCCCACGCAAGCTGGCCCAGGCTGGCGTAAAGGACATGGTGCGAATCTCGGATGCGAGAATGAGCGGTACGGCGTTCGGCACAGTCATTCTGCACGTATGTCCCGACGCCGCATCCGGCGGCAATCTGGCGCTGGTAAGAAATGGCGACCGAGTTGCCTTATCGGTCAGTGAGCGGCGTCTCGATTTGTTGGTGCAAGAGGCCGAACTCGACAAGCGACGTGCCGCGTGGACGGCTCCGCACGTCCCGGTCAGAGGTTACGCCCGTCTTTACCGTGAGCACGTCCTGCAGGCGACTGAGGGCTGTGATTTCGACTTTCTGCAGGGGCAATAGGCGCCGCTCGTGGGCAGCATTCAATGAGTGCGTTTTAACGAATTGTCTGTTTGCTAACAGAACTTACATTGGGCACGAAATCTGCCGATATATCAGGCTCGGCGATGTGATTACTGGAGCCTGATTTTGTGTGCAGTTGACGGAAATTACCGAATCGCGTTGGTCGTTGCCGACGATGCCAGCGCGGAGTTCATCAACCGTCATCTGGCCAAAACAGACATGGAGGTCGAACGGCTTTCATGCGGCAGACAATTCCTCAATGGCAATCGCGGTCACCTCGATGCGGATCTGATCATCGTCGATGCGGAAGAGGGTAACGGCGGGAGCAGCATGCGCGGCCTTGCTCTGGGCCGTAAACTCAAATCCTGTCCGCTCACCGTGTCAATCCCGGTCATCGTGGTCGGTAAATCTCACTCGGATCGGCTGAGAAGTTTCGAGGTCGGTGTCGACGACTACGTCTCTTGCGAAACCTCCCAAGATGAATTCATCTTGCGCTTGAAAGGGCTGCTACGGGTCAGCGCGGCGCGGCGTGCCGCGATTAAGTCACAGCTCGAGGCGGAGGCAAAACGGGGCAAGGAGATTGGTGACACTTTTCGCCGTTATGTGGCCCCAGCCCTGGTCGATCAGATTCTTTCGGACCGGCGCTTGCGTCACTCGGCTCTGGCGGACAAGAGCACCCGGGTAAACGCCACTGTGCTTTTTGCTGACATGCGTGGTTTCACCCGGATGTCGGAGCAACTGGAAGCCGCGGAAGTCGTGCCATTACTGAACGAATACTTCAGGTTGCTGACGCAAATCGCTTTCCAACATCATGGTACGGTCTTCAATATGGCCGGCGACTGCCTGATGGTGGGCTTCGGCGTGCCGCTTCCGCAGGCCGATGCAACCGTGCTTGCATTCCGTACCGCCAAGGAAATGCTGCTTCGGTTCAGCGAATTGATTGACGAGTGGAAAGCGAAGTACCAGATCGAGGCCGGCCTCGGTATTGGCATCAACGAGGGTGACGTCGTTGCCGGTAACGTCGGTTCGCCCGATTACATGAATTACACGGTGATTGGCGATGCAGTGAATGTGGCGGCGCGGCTCAGCCAACGCGCTCGCGCCGGCGAGTTACTGTTTTCCCAGCATGTCAAGCAAACGCTCGATGCCGCCGGTGAGCAATCGGGTGCGGTGCAGATGGAGCCCATTTCATTGCGTGGCCGAACCGAATCGATTGAAATATATTGCGTTCCGGTCGAGCAGCGCGTGGAGCTTCCCTACGATTGAGCGCCAGCTGGTTCAGTTAGCATGGTTAACAGGCGGCGCGTACTGTTGGCGCGACGCTACTCCCCTTCGTTTCTGAACAGAGCGAGTCTGCATCAGCGTTGCGAGCGCGAGTGGATCGCTTATGAAGAAGCGTTTCCAGAGTTGCGGTAGAACCGTATCGTGCGGCGCCCTTCCTGCTTCGCCTGATACATTGCCTGGTCGGCAAGACGAATAAGCGCGCTTGGTTCGGTGCCATCGTCGGGGAATACGCTCACGCCGATACTCGGGGTGACTTCCAGTTTCTGGCCGGTAATAACGTACGGTTCTGAAAGGGACTGCAGCAGCTTGCGTGAAATATGGCGGGCATCGTCCACTTGCCGCAGTTCGGGGACGATGATCAGGAACTCGTCACCACCTAGACGTGACACAGTGTCGACTTCACGCACGTCTTCGCGCAGCCGGTCGGCCACTTGTTGCAGCAACAAGTCGCCTACGTGATGGCCGAGCGTGTCGTTGATGCTCTTGAAGTGATCGAGGTCGATGAAAATCACCCCGGTATGCGTCTGATTACGCGCCGACATGGCTATCGCGTGCTCGAGCCGGTCCATCAACAGAACGCGATTCGGCAAGTTGGTCAGTGCATCGAAATGTGCCATCTTGCGGATCTGCTCCTCGGCGCCCTTGCGTGCCGTGATATCGATTGCCGCTGATACTGCGCCGGTAACGTTGCCATTGGGGTCGCGCAATGGCGTCGCATTCCCGACAATATGTTTGATGGTGCCGTCGTCGAAGACCAGATCCTGCTCGAAGTCCTGAACATCGATTCCGCGCGATGCGGCCATCTGAACCGGCAGCTCGTGCGGCGCCAGGACGCGGCCGTTGCGGTAAATGGCGTACGGCATCTTCTGCGCCGGAGATGAAAGAGAAAGATTGCTTCCTTGCGGCAGTCTGAGTAGGTTATAAGCCGCCTTGTTTCCGGTGATTTCCTTGCACTCGGTGTCGTGAGCGATCCAAACTGGAGTGGGGACGGAATCGAGTACAGTCTTGAGCTGAGCCAGGCGATCGCGCTGCATGCGCTCGCTCTGCATCAACGCCCGATCCATGCTCTTACGCTCGGTGATATCGTGGGCGACGATTACCACGCGCGTCACCTTGTCGTCCTCAAGGATCGGTGAAATGCTCATCGAGACGTCGACCAGGCGACCCTCGCGATCCTGGCGTACCGTCTCGTAATTGGAGATCGATACACCTGCAGTCACGCGCTTCCAAAGCTTCGCTTCCTCATTCTTGAGAAAATCCGGAAACATGACGATGTGACTTTCACCGATGACGTCTTCGTCGGTGAATCCGAAGATGCGCTCGGCACCCTTGTTCCAGGTGAGCACAATGCCATCGACCGTTTCACTGATGATCGCGGCGTCTGCCGATTCAACGACTGCGGCAAGAAGCTTTGGGTGCGTGGCAATTGCACGCGGAAGGACCGGCCGTTTCGCTCTTTCCTGAGCGTAGGCGGCTTCGAGTGCGGACGGACCGCCGTCAATCGCCTCTATTTGCAGCCGGGCGCGCTTCTCGTTGAGCGCTTCTTGTACGGCTTTGACGACTTCGAGCAGTTCCTGGCTGATTTTTGAATTATCGTTGGCAAATTCCAATCCGTTCACCGCGGCCCTCCCTTAACCAGCGGTTAGTTGTATTACTGCACGGCAGCGCAATATGCCACCGCTTTTAACTCCGAAATGGAAACTTGGATTTTATTGATTGGTGTCAAAAAAAGAAATTGATACTTCAAAATAAAAAATAATAAAAAGCCGCGATGAGACGGCAAGCACCCATCGATTACGAGCGATTTATACGGTGCTTTGTTAAGAACACGTTGTAACTGATTGAGGAAAAGCCAAACGCCGTTTCGTCGATCACATTCGTTTCCTTCGCGAGACGGTGCGCTTTCTCCATGCGATCATTGTGCCAGGCTGGTTTGTCGATGCCGGTCAAAGGGGTTCACCGCCGGCACGCGGCCATTTTTCGAACCGGATTATGACTTCGAAAAGTTACGGCGGCGTGTGCCTATCGCGGTATCTCAAAAAGACCGAGGGGCACCGCAGATGCGGTGCCCCTCGTTTATTTACTGGCGGTGACTTGTGTTGTCCGGCTTAGCCGGTCTGCAGCGGCACGTAGGTGCGTTGGTTGTCTCGTTGTACCAGCAGGGCGACGGTATCGCCAGCTTCCTTGCTGAGTTCGACGAGTTGTTCGACTGAACTGACCGGAGTTGATCCGACCGCGAGAATCACATCACCGCGGCGCAAACCTGCCTCAGCAGCAGGCCCTTCGGCGCGTTCCACGAACAAGCCTTGCTCGCCGTTTAACCGTTTTTCCTCGTCTGGGGTCAGTTTGCGCACGGCCAGTCCCAGCTTGTCGGACTCGACTTGCGGCTGAGTCTGGGTCGCAGCGACCTTGTCCTGATCGAAAGTTCCGATCACAACGTCGAGCTGCTGCTTCTTGCCATCGCGCCAGATGTCGATGCTCACCTTGCTGCCGGGCTTCTTGGTGGCGATGACAGTGGGCAGTTCGGTCATCTGCTCAATTGCTTCGTCGTCGACGCTGAGGATGACGTCGCCTGAGCGAATGCCCGCCTTGTCGGCCGGACCACCCGGTTCAACCTTGCTCACCAGTGCACCCTTCGATTCGTTCATGCCGAAAGACTGCGCGAGTGTCTGATTGATCTCCTGAATGTGCACGCCGATACGCCCGCGCGTGACGGTGCCGTGTGCAACCAGTTGATCCTTGACGTTGGCGGCCACATCAATAGGGATAGCGAATGACAGACCCATGTAACCGCCAGTGCGGCTGAAGATCTGTGAGTTAACGCCCACCACTTCACCTTTCATGTTGAAAAGCGGGCCGCCAGAATTGCCCGGATTGACGGCAACGTCTGTCTGGATGAACGGAACGTAAGTGCCGTCCGGAAGCGAGCGTGATTTGCCGCTCACAATGCCGGAGGTCACGGTGTTCTCAAAGCCGAAGGGCGAGCCAATGGCAATGACCCACTCGCCAACTTTGAGCTCCTTCGGATCGCCGAACTTCACGACGGGCAGATTATTCGCGTCGATTCGCAAAACAGCGACGTCCGT
>CP070643.1:243554-297475 GCA_020354125.1 Betaproteobacteria bacterium
GTTCAGCATGCATGAGGACACCGTTTTCTCGTCGCGTGCCTTGCAGGCCGGGGCGCGGGGTTACGTCACCAAATCAGCCGCGCCCGAAGTATTGATTGAGGCGGTGCGTTTGGTGGCTGCCGGCAAGCTATACATCAGCCAGGAAATGGCACAGGAGTTGGCGATTCAGATGATCCCGGGGCGGGAAAAGCCGATCGACGCGCTTTCGGCGCGCGAGTTCGAGGTGTTTCGCTTGCTGGTGGCCGGACACACGCTGCAAGAGATTTCGGAGATCATGCATCTTTCCTACAAGACTGTCGCAAACTATCAGTCGAGCATCCGGCAGAAACTCGACGTCACGAATACCGCTCAGGTGGTGCGCGTTGCGCTCAACCATGGTCTCGTCGCGAACATCAGCAGCGAAGACGGCTCAAGTGTCTTGACCGAGTAAGGCGCGCCGGAGGCGAACGGGAAAGATTCCCGGTGTTTTCGGGTGGAGATGCCCTTACGCGCTTCGGCGCGGCTGAAATACAGTTGTCCTCGCTTTGCTTGGCAAGTAGTTCTAATGATCTCCCGTTACGCGGCCGGTCTTGTTGACCGGCCGTATTTATTTGCGGCACCGAATTGGCGCCGAATCAGAATTACTAGCACCGAATTGGCGCCGAATCAGAATTACTAGCGCCGTAATGGCGCGCCGAGTAGGTCAGTAAACCGGAAGCGGAGTTTGGTTCGTAGCCGAGAGGTTTACAACTGGAACTCGCGTACTTCGCCGGGTTTAAGCTGATGCACTTCGTTAGCGATGCCGATCTGGATCGGTGGTTCCGAGGAAGGTTCGGTGCTGATGCGCGCGCAGGTGCGGCTCACGTGCAGTCCGAGCACGTGGTGCCGGTAATGGAGGCTGAGCGTCAGGCTGTTCAACCCCTCGGGTAGCCGCGGGTTCAACCAAAGCACATCGCCGCGCGTTTCGATGCCGGTAAAGCAGCGCTGGATGAGGTCTACCGTTCCCGCCATAGCACCGGTGTGGATGCCTTCCGGCGTGGTGCCGCGCTGGATATCCTCGATATCGCTTCTCAGTAACTCCATGAACAGCGGCCACGCTCCCGGCCGGTCCGAGCGTGCCAGCACCCATGAGTTGACGAGGCGACTCAGTGATGAGCCATGCGAAGTGCGGCTCAGGTAATAGTCAATATTGCGCGGAATCGTCTCGTATTCATAACGGTAGCCAAGATGCGTGAACAGCGCTCCCAGTTCTTCCGAAGAGAAAAGATAAAACAGCATCAATACGTCGGCTTGCTTGGAGACCTTGTATCGGTTCGCAGTGTCGTTCTCGGCTTCCAGTATCCGGTCCAGCCGCTCGATGTTTCCGTATTTCTCCTGATAGCCTTCCCAATCGAACTCCGCTAATTCCCCGTAGCCTTCGAACTGGCTGATGATATCGCCATCGTGAAAAGGTACGTGCATTCTGCGGCTGATCTCATCCCACCGCGCGAACTCGTCAGCTGATACGTCAAGCGTCTCGCAAAGTTCCGTGAGGCGCTGGCCGGGCAAGATGTCGCGCAGTTCCAGTGCGCGCAGCAGCACCCAGACGGCCATCAGATTGGTGTAGGCATTGTTGTTCAGGCCGGATTGCTCGGCATCGGGATAAGCATCGTGGTATTCGTCGGGTCCCATCACGCCGAGAATTTCGTAGCGATCACGCTGCTCATTGTATGAAGTGATGCTGGCCCAGAAACGTGCGATCTCGAGAATCATCTCTGCGCCGCAGAATGACAGGAACTGGATATCGCGTGTGACCTGATAGTACTGCCAGATGTTGTAGACGATGGCGGAATTGATATGGCGCTGCAGATGCGAGTTGTCGGGCAGCCAGTTCCCCGATTTCGGGTTCAGGTGCACGCGCTGGGTTTCCTCACGCCCGTCACTGCCACTCTGCCATGGGTACATGGCGCCGAGATATCCGGCAGCCTGTGCCGCCTTTCGTGCTTCGTCGAGGCGGCGATAGCGGTAGCGCAGTAGTGCGCGGGTGATCTCCGGCATGCGCAGGTTGAACAACGGGAAGACGAACAATTCGTCCCAGAATATGTGGCCGCGATAGGCTTCGCCGTGCAGGCCGCGCGCTGGCACGCCTACGTCCAGATCCATCACATGCGGTGAAGTGGTCTGAATCAGGTGCAGCACATGCAGCCGTAAAATCTTCTCGGCTTGCTCTTCCTGATCGGAATCGGCGTGCTCGATATCGAAGTCGAACCGATGCCACAGGTGTTTCCAGGTCGTGGTGTGACGTCGCAGCAGCGTGTCGAAGTCGACCACCGTGTCGATTGCCTCGCGCGCATCCAGACCCGGGTCGCTGATGGCACGGTCACGCGACGTATACATAGCGATGATCTTTTCGACGCGCAAAGGCTGTGAGGCATTGAGCTGTGTGGTGTAGTGGTGCGCAATGAGACCGTCCGATTTCTCCACTGTCGGTTGGGGCGCAATTGATTCGTTACCCAGCCACAACCGGGTCACCGCGGCCTGCGCAATGCGCACGTGCGACTGGCTGGTTACGACTTCGAGGAACATGGTGTCGGGATCGAGTGAGGTCGCCGTGAGCGGAGTCAGATGCTTACTTCCCAGTTCCCGGTAGCGGGCTACGCCGGTATTCTCAACGCAGCCATCCAGCGCGCTGCGCAATTCTATGGTGTCTTCCCAGTCTTCGGCGTGGATGCAGGTTTCCAGAGCAGCCAGATGAGGTTGGTCCATCGATACCAGCCGCCGCTGCTCGACGCGGGTATGCCGCCCGGCGCCATCGCGAAAACGCATCTCGCGCTTCAGAACAGCTTGCTTGAGGTCCAGTTCCTGGTGATAGGAAAGCAGTTCCACGGCGCCGAGGTCGAACCAGTCACCGTCGCCGATACGGAAGTTGAGAGCCAGCCAGTTGGGAACGTTGACCAGGCTTTCGTTCTCGACGGTCCGGTCGGCAATCGTGTCGGTCAAGCGGTTATAGCAGCCAGCGATGTATGTGCCTGGATAATGAATGCCATTCGCCGACGCTTCGGGCGCGGCGCCACGAGTCGCGAAGTAACCATTGCCCAACGTACAAAGCGCTTCGCGCAGCGATTCATTCGCTGGATCGAACTGGCTACAGATTAACTTCCATCCGTCCATGATTGTGATTCGAAGAGTTTGTCAGCGAGCTTGTTTAGAAAATCTTGTACGGCGTCCGGGTCGTCGAGCCGGCAAGTGGCGCGGGTAACACCAGTCTCCTGAGCAACGAAAATGCCGACGCCATCATCCGCCAGTTCGCGGAAAGCATCCTCGTCGGTGACATCGTCGCCGATATAAATGGGGACGAAATGCGCGGCATCCAGCTGCTGAACCTGCATCAGCCAGCGCAACGCCTTGCCCTTGTCCCAGTCAACGTCGGGCTGCAGTTCGAGTACTTTCTTGCCGTCTTTCAGGCGCAAACCGGCATGCTGGCCATGCACACGCTGGACCGTATTCTTAACCTGTTCCACGTTATCGGGTGCGACCAGGCGGTAATGGGTGGCGATCGAGAAACGTTTCCTCTCAACCAGGCAGCCTTCGACATTTGCCAGCGCGCCACGCAAATCCTGTTCTGCGGCATCGAGCTCGGCCAGATAGCGGCGGCCTTCCTGAAATTCCGTGCATTCACCATTGGGGCCCGCGATATCGAAGCCGTGACTGCCCGCGTACCACAGTCCTTTCAGGGCGACGAGTTTACGCACATCAGCAAGATCTCGGCCGCTCACGATGGCGACGGCACAAAGGGCGGCCAGTCGCTGCAGTGTGGCTCGCATCGTATCGCTCAGCACGGCGTCTTGCGGGCGCGACACGATCGGCGTCAGTGTGCCATCGTAGTCGAGAAAAACCGCTGGCCTGCGTTCGTCCGCCAGCACGATTTCGTCGAGATGTTCGAGTGCGTTCGGAAGCTGACTGATGTCTGTCGTGTTCGTTTTGTCAGTCACCAGGTTCAACTCACCAATTTCAGTTCAGCAAGATCGTCCACCACGACGCCGGCACCGTGCTCGTACAAAGCTTTTGTTTGCTTGGCACGGTTGACACCGACCACACAACCGAAGCCAGCGGCTCTCAACGCCTCGACGCCCGACGTTGCGTCTTCGATGCCGACGCAGCGTTCCGGCGTGGTGCCGATCCTGCGGCTTGCTTCGATGAACATGTCCGGCGCCGGTTTGCCCGGCATGTGCAGGCGGTCCAGCTCGATGCCGTCGACACGGGCGTCGAACAGATCAACTATACCGGCAGCCTTCAGTACATCCAGACAGTTGCGGCTCGAGGAAACGATGGCGGTGCGAATGCCAGCATCACGCAGACAGTGCAGCAACTCGATCGACGAATCGTAGACCTCGACGCCGTCGGAGCGCAGCGTGGCATGGTAGAGATCATCCTTCAGGTTGCCGAGCCCGCATATTGTCTCTCTGCCGGGCGCGTCGCCGGGATCACCAAAAGGCAAAGTAATGTCACGTGATTGCAGAAAGCTGCGCACCCCGTCATAGCGCGGCTTGCCATCAACGTAACGAAGGTAATCGGACTCAATGTCAAACGGCGCGGCTTCCGGTGTGTGCTTCGCCAGATATTCGTCGAACATCCTCTTCCATGCTACGGCGTGAACCTTGGCAGTCTGCGTAATCACCCCGTCGAGATCGAAGATGAATGCATCGAAACGTTTCAGCGACAGGGTGGTGCCGGCAGAGCCGGCTTGCCGGTCATTGTTATCGGGTTCTGCTGTTGTCATATCGGCGACCTGGCAGATTGGCACATCATCTTATTTAGCATAATGCACTCATATTGCAGGATCACGACGCGCAGTTGGAAGTTCGTTTTGAGGTAGTTCGCATTGCTCATGTGTATCTGCCTGCCCACCATGTTGTCTGGTTGCAGACCGGTTCCCAGCTCTATGCTTGTGTCGAAGACCTTCGCGAGGCGAGCAGATTGTAAAGCCAGGCGAAGATTGTCCCGCCGATGAATCCGTCGACCAGTCCCCAGATCAGGCCAATTACGCTACCTACCGGAGTGATCGAGTAACCACGATAGATGGAGCCGAGGAGCGTCGGATCCGTGCTGGCGCCGTCAAAGGCGATAATCCACCAGGTCAGCACGAACAGGCCGATTCCCCACACCAAGCCGCAGGTCAGGGCAAATGCATGCACATCCAGTTTCATCAGGATATCCTCTTTGTCACTTGCGATTGAGTAGCTGCTTCAGCTTGCGCAAAGGCAGGCAATTGATGACATCACCGCGCTCGAGCCAGCCGCGGCGTGCCTGGTTGATACCAAAGCGCATGAGTTCCAGATTGGCGACACTGTGCGCATCGGTGGCAAGCGCGACTTTGAGCCCCATGTCTTTGGCCAGCTTGCATGCGTCGTCATTCAGATCCAATCGGTCGGGATGTGCATTCACTTCAAGAAAACAGCCGTGTTGCCTGGCCGTCTCAATGACCTTTTCGAGATCGAATTCGTACGGCTCACGCTGGTTGATCAGGCGCCCGCTGGGGTGCGCAAGAATGTTGAAATGTCGGTTATCCATGGCCCGCAAAATGCGCTGTGTCTGCTTCTCGCGAGACAGGTTGAAGCCATAGTGAATTGCACAGACAGTGAAGTCGAGTTCTTTCAGAACGCTGTCCTTGAGGTCCAGGGAACCGTCTTCGAGGATATCGAGCTCGATTGACTTCAGTATCACAATGTCATCGAGTTCTTCGTTCAATTTGTCGATGGCTTTGATCTGGGCAAACAGGCGTTTCTCGTCCAGCCCATGGGCAACGGTGACGTGTTTCGAATGATCATTGATGGAGACGTAGGCATAGCCCCGTTGCGCCGCGGCTTCGGCCATTTGCTTCAGACTATGATGACCATCGCTGGCATTGGTGTGACAGTGCAGGTCGCCGCGAATATCTTCGAGAGTGATCAGATCGGGCAGACGTCTTTTCGCGGCCGCTTCGATTTCACCGCGGTCTTCGCGCAACTCGGCCGGAATATAAGGCAGTCCGACTTTCTTGTAGACCTCTTCCTCGGTCTTGCCGGCGATGCGTTTGTTGCCCCTGAAAACACCGTACTCGTTGACCTTGTAGCCTTTCTTCACACCCAGTTTGCGTACCGCGATGTTATGTGCCTTGGATCCGGTGAAGTAGTGCAGGGCGGCACCATAGCTTGCCTGCGGCACCACCCGCAGGTCGACCTGCATGCCTGACCGCAGATGCACGGTGGAACGCGTGTTTCCCTTTGAGACAACCTCCTTGACCTCGTCATACCCGGTGAAGTGATCCATCACCGTAGAGTCTTTCCTGGCGGTGACCAGAATGTCGAGATCGCCGACCGTTTCCTTGCGTCGGCGGTAGCTGCCAGCAACGACGACGTCCTTGACT
This sequence comes from Betaproteobacteria bacterium, assembly GCA_020354125.1. Lineage (GTDB taxonomy): Bacteria > Pseudomonadota > Gammaproteobacteria > Burkholderiales > Eutrophovitaceae > SG8-40. The sequence goes on from CP070643.1 coordinate 249,919, forward strand.
TCATCGCAGTTCTTCAGATGCGCGACCAGCGGCGCGACCAGGTCCTCGGCCACAATCAGCTTGGTTCGTTGCTCCGTGCTGGAGAAGCGTTCCAGCCGCTCAATGATCATCTGCTCGGTCTTCTTGCCGAACCCGTCCAGTTTCTGGATCTTCCCGCTGCGCGCGGCGCGATTCAAATCACCGATGCTTGCGATTTTGAGCTTCTTGTAAAGGGCCTTGACGCGCTCTGGTCCCAGCCCCTGAATTCGCATCAGGTCACTGAGCGCCGCGGGGGTGTGTGATTCGACCTTCTCAAGTGCCGGCAGCCGGCCGGTGTCTACCAGCGTCTTGATCTTGGCGGCGAGGTCTTTGCCGATAGCGGGCAATTCAGTCAGATCCTCGCCCCCTTGCAGCAGATCGGCCATGCTCCTGGGGTAGCCGCGAACCGTGCGGGCGCCCTCCCTATAGGCGCGCACACGAAACGGATTGGCGCCCTCGATTTCCAGCAGGTCAGCCAGTTTTTCGAACGCGTCTGCGATTTCGCTGTTATGGACAGGCATCAAGGGCCACCCTGGACGACGAGCATGCAGGGCACGACCGGCTTCTCGGTGTCAGTTTCGAGCAGCTCCGGTTTCGAGCGGGCCGGTTTCGAATGGGCCGGTTTCGAACGGGCCAGTTTCGAGTGACACCGTTTCGAATGGACCGGTATCGTGCCCCATGTCAGCTCCTGCATGAACCCATGCTAGGTAGCGGCTGCGAGAATTCATTGACTAATCTCAATGCAAGGGCGATAAGAGACTGTTTTACTATGTCGTCCTTGTTCTAATGGGCGTTGATTCGGGGGGAATCGATGGAATTGAGCGACGAAACAGTGCAGGCAGTGTGGGATAAGGCGCGGGTGATGCCGGAGCGCAATCCGGATGTCTGGCGGCGGGACCAGTGCGGCGCCTGGCTTCACCGGGAGCAATACAATAACGACAAGTCGGAATATGGTTGGAAGATACTGAAGGTGGCTGCCGGTGGCGGTAACGGCGTTGACCAGCTCCAGCCATTTCACTGCGGCAACACGTTCGACATCGCCAACGGCAAAGCACAGTGCCGGATCACGGCTGACCGCGCCGGGTTGGCGCCGACGCAAAGCGTCGACCAGCCGCGCAATACCACGGGCTGACGCATAAGCCCGCTTGACCGCGTTTCCGGTTAACGGAAGCGGTAGAAGTAGACGGACAGAACGATATTTATGGAATCGGGAGTGAAAAATGAGTGGTAAACAAACGAATGTTGCCGGGCAGGGCAGGCGCGATCGACTCATCAAGGAGCAGGTGCACGACCCATACATGGCACGCAGCAAGCCAACCGAACCGACGCTGTGCGAGGATTGTGGCGTCGTTTTCACCAGCGGCCGCTGGCAATGGGTCTCGGAAGCTCCGGCAGGCGCCGGTCGGCAAAAGTGCCCGGCCTGTCAGCGCATTCATGACAAGGTGCCGGCTGGCATACTGACTCTGAGCGGTGGGTTTTTTGACGAACATCGAGATGAGATCATAAATCTCGTTCACAACAAAGTGGATGAACAGAAAGCGCACCACCCGATGAAGCGACTGATGGGCACCGAGGATCAGAAGGACGGCAGCGTTGTCGTTACGTTCACTGACACACATCTGCCGCGCGGCGTGGGCGAGGCGATAGAACGCGCCTACGAAGGCGACCTTGACATCCAGTACACTGAAGAATCGGGTCTGGTGCGCGTGTACTGGAAGCGCTAACAGGCTGTTGAAAAACTACTGCGCGACCTTGATCCGGGCTTGCAGCCGTTGTTAATGGGAACGGTGCTCGCCCACAGCCTGATGAATCATTTGGACTGGCCGAAGCGCTGGGCGGGATGCAGCGCTGCTCGCGTGGCTGAGACCTGATGCACATCGAGTTCTTCGGCGCGACCCGCGAAGTCACGGGCTCTTGCTATCTGTTGCATGTCGGTAAACATCGGCTACTGGTCGAATGCGGGATGATTCAGGGCTCCCGCCAGCATGAACGCCACAACCGTGACCCGTTTCCGTTCGATCCGGCCAAAATCGATGCGGTTGTCCTGACCCACGCACACATAGACCACTCCGGACGTATACCGCTGCTGATCAAGCGCGGTTATCAGGGTCGCATTTATACCCATAGAGCCACTGCCGATCTGTGCGCCATCATGCTCGAGGATTGCGGATACCTGAATGAAAAAGAAGCGCAATGGGAAAACCGCAAGCGGCAGCGCAAGGGCCTGAAACTGATCGAACCGCTCTACACCCGAAGCGAGGCAAAACACGCTCACAGCCACTTCCGTAGTCTTGAATACGGACAGGCCGGGGAGATTCTGCCCGGTGTCAAACTGACTTTGCACGACGCGGGGCACATACTTGGATCAGCCATTGCGGAGCTTGCTCTGACTGACGGCTCGCAATCGCGCAACGTCGTGTTCAGCGGTGACCTTGGCCATCACGGCGCGCCGATCCTGCGCGATCCCGAACCTGTCAGACAAGCCGACCTGGTAGTGCTGGAAAGCACATACGGTGACCGGCAGCACCGCGCCTGGGGCGAGACGTGGCAGGAGATTGGCCAAGTCATCTCAAGTGCGCGAAGCGGCAAGGGCAACATACTTATTCCGGCTTTCGCCGTGGGTAGAACGCAGGAACTGCTGTATGTGTTCAAAGAGAACTTCGCCAAATGGGGAATCGGAGACTGGCAGGTGTTTCTTGACAGCCCGATGGCCATAGAAGCCACCGAGGTCTATACGAATCATGCGAAGGTCTACGACAAACGGGCAAAACAGATCAACCGGCAGAGTGGTGACCCGTTCGGCTTGCCGAATCTGCACTTGTCCGAACAGACCCAGGACTCGATGGATATCAACCAAATTGCATCTGGCGCCATCATCATTGCCGGAAGCGGCATGTGCACTGGTGGGCGCATCAAGCACCATCTCAAACACAACATATGGCGCGAGCATGCTCACGTCATGATTGTTGGATTTCAGGCACGCGGTACACTGGGCCGGTCTTTGGTGGACGGCGCGCAACATATCCGGTTGTGGGGCGAAACGGTCCAGGTCAACGCGCGGGTGCACACCATCGGTGGCTTATCTGCACACGCCGATCAGCGCGGTTTGCTCGACTGGTACGGCCATTTCGACAATCGGCCGCGCCTTGCTCTAGTGCATGGAGAATCCGAGGCAATGGAGGTTCTGTCTAGGCAACTCGAGAGCGAGTACCGCGCTGAGGTTATGCAGGCAGAGTTTGGGCAAAAGCTGGCACTGTGAGCTGAGCAGTTCTCGGGGCGATCTGTTATCGATCGAATGGCGACCCGGGCCGGGCTGATGCGTTCCGCCCGCTTTTAACCTATGCTATCGCTGTTTCTCCACTCGCAGCGAAAATATACATGACGACACTGGATGATTTTCTTGCTTCGCTGGAGCAAGACAAGCCCGGCGCAAACATGCCACCGTTGTTGCAGGCGCTGTGGTACGAAGTGCGTGGTGACTGGGACCGTGCACACAAGCTCACTCAGAAGGAAAACAGCGCGGATGCTTGTTGGGTGCATGCCTACCTACACCGCAAGGAAGGTGATCTGGGCAACGCCGGGTACTGGTACTCGCGCGCCAAGCGCGAAGTGCCGAGCAATTCACTCGACAACGAGTGGCGCTCGATTGTCAGCGAACTGATAGCCCAAAGCAGCGCTAAATAGGGAACAAGGTTACTGAAAAAATAGCAAAATCTCTCACCGCGGAGGACGCTAAGGACGCGGAGTAAACCCAATTTAACTGGAATGTTACTGCTGTATCAGGGCTGAGAGCTATTCGGGCAGTCCTTTGGTTGTTTGAACCGACGGGCACTTGGCTTCGCACAGGCTCATTGAATTGTGCAGATTTCATGATCTGCGTTAAGAAGCTCTTGGTTTTTCGTTCTCCTCTGCGTCCTCAGCGTCCTCAGCGGTGAGTGCGTTTATAGAGCGCCAGCTCTGCGGTGAGTGCTTTTATCGAACGAGCTTCGCGCGTTGCTAGAACGCGTCTTCCCACGACTTCGACAGCTTCATCGCCGAGTGGATGAGTCCGACCATTGAATAGGTCTGCGGGAAATTGCCCCACAGCTCACCGGTCGACGGATCGATGTCCTCGGAAAGCAGCCCCAGCGAGTTGCGCGCATCGAGCATGTTGTCGAACAGCTCTCTTGCTTCGACCTTGCGACCCAGTATTGCCAGTGCATCGATGTACCAAAATGTGCAGGCGTTGAATGCTACCTGTGGCCGGCCAAAATCATCCTCGCCCGAATAGCGTGCGATGTGCGCGCCGCGCCGCAACTCTTTCTCGATTTGTGCCACGGTGCTGGCGAAACGCGGGTCTTGTCCCGAGATCAATCCAATAGATGGCAGTAATAGCAGCACGGCATCCACCGTATCCCCGCCGAAGGTGGACGTGAAGCTGCTCAGCTCGCGGTTCCACGCTTTCTTGAGTATCTCCTCGCGAATGTTAGTGGCTTTGAGCGCCCAGTACTCGGCTCGCTCGTTTTCGCCGAGGCGGCTGGCGATCTTTGCCAGTCGGTCGCAGGCTGCCCAGCACATGACACTCGAATAGGTGTGCACTTCCTGGCGCTGACGCAGCTCCCACAGGCCGGCGTCGGGTTGGTTCCAGTATTCTGCGGCGCGGTGCCCCAGCACTTCGAGGCGCCGAAACAGTGTTTCGTCGCCTTTGCGCGACAACCGGCTGTCAAAGAATGTTTGTGTGCACGAAAGGATGACCGAGCCGTAGCCGTCGTGTTGAACCTGACGGTAGGCATCGTTGCCAACGCGTACCGGCCCCATGCCACGATAGCCGGCAAGCGAGCTGATCTCGGCTTCGTGTAGTTGCTGGTTCAACGTGATACCGAACACCGGCTGCAGATCGCCATTTTCCGACATTGCAGCAATATTCATGATGTAGTTCAGGTAGCCTTCCATCGTCTTGGTGGCACCCAGCGCGTTGAGCGCGTGCACCACGAAGTAAGAGTCGCGCAGCCAGCAGAAGCGATAGTCCCAGTTGCGCCCGCTGTCCGGTGCTTCGGGAATCGATGTGGTCGGTGCCGCGATCACCGCGCCGGTCTCCTCGAAGTGCGACAGCTTCAACGCTACAGCGGCGCGGTTGACGTCTTCTTGCCACTCGAAGGGCAGGGTCAGGTAACGGCTCCATTCGATCCAGTATTGTTCGGTCTCCTGGAAGTATTCACGGAAAGCTTCCGATACCGGCACCGTCAGCGATTCATCCGGGCCAAGAAACATGTTTATTGGCGCATCGACGATGAAAGGCACTTCTTCGAGTATGTAGTTGACTGAGGCATTGGTCGTCAGTCGCAGCGTGAGGTTGGGCGTGACGTAGCGGATGTGATTCGATCCGTGCGTTATTTCCGGGCGCTGCTGGCTGAAACCGCCAACCGGGCGCAGACGGATGCGGATCCGCGGTGTACCTGCGAGCCTCCTAACCTGCCGGAAAATGGCGGCCGGTCGGAACGTGCGCCCAAAGCGCCTGAAGCGTGGCGCGAAATCGGTGATGAGAATGGCCGAACCGGTCTCGTCTCTCAGCTCGGTTTCAACGATAGCGGTGTTTGGCCGGTATCGTTGTTTCGATGACGCGACGTCGAGAAGGTCGATGGCGAATACGCCTTGCGCGTCCTCAGTGGAATTATTCAGCAACGAAGAGAATTGCGGCTCGCTGTCAAAGCGCGGCAAACAGCACCACACGATGCGCGCATGCGAGTCGATGAGCGCACTGTAGCTGCAGTTGCCGATGACGGCGAGGTTGAGGTTGTTCAACGGTCTGATCCTGTTCTCTTGGCAGCGCTCTGCGTCGCGTCCAGCAGCCTTGGCCAGCTTTCCAGCCAGTCGATGACGTCATCGACTCCGGGCAAAGTGTAACGGGCCGCGGTATCGGTGGAGTCACCGACGCGAACACTGTAGCCGTTTTGGCTGTTGACGAAGGCAAAGCCGTCCTCATCGGTCGTGTCGTCACCGATGAACACCGGCAGGCGGCCTTTGAAAGGTGCTTCGGTCATGAAATCGCGAATCGCCGAGCCTTTGTCGGCGAGCCGCGACTTGATTTCGGTGACCATCTTGCCGTGCATAACGTGCAGCTCTGACAAGAATGGCTGCACCAACTCTTCGACACGGTGCTTGATCTGTTCGCCCAGTTCGGGCTCGAGGCGGTAATGAATTGCCAGCGCGTGGCCCTTGTCTTCGAGAATGACTTTAGTGCTGGCGGTCGCCAATATCAGTAATTGCGGTCGCAGTTTGTCGAGAGCAGCCGGTTCTTCCACTGTGTGCAAGCTGCCGTCAGCGCTGCGCCGCTCCAGACCGTGTAGTCCCGCGGTTGGCAGCCGATGCGGAGCGAACATCGAGTCGAGGGTATTGATACCACGACCACTGACCAGTGCCACGGCCCCTTCGAGCCGGGTCAGGATGACCTCCAGGATGTTGAGCAGGTTTTCGCCGGCCTCGACGCCGTCCGGGCTGTCGCGAAAATGCAGTATGGTTCCGTCAACGTCGAGGAACAGTGCCCAGTCGGGAGCCGGAGTCAGTGCCAGAGCAGAAGCGGTGCGCATTGCAAATACGAATGTCTGTCGGGTTGGATAAGACCTGAGCGCATAACTGTATCTCATCTGATTTGCTGCTCGTAAGCCTGCGATGTCCGGATCGCGCATTTTTCCTGGTCCCGGGCACTGACTTGGGTGGGTTTCCGGCTACCGAAAGCGGGCTGCCGCCGTATTCAGCTGTCTGTTCCCGCTTCAACGCTGCAATTGTCGAGCCAGCTCGCGGGTGTGATTCATTGGCCCTGAAGCGGTGTGCTCGTCAGCTCGTTTCCAGCAAGGACCGAGAAAAAGTGTTTTTCTGGTAAACCGGCTGCTCTGAAATGGTGCGCGGCGTGTATATTTCGGTTAGCGAGTCCTCGTCCGTGGCGAGCCGGCTGCATCCATCCGCAGGGCGGAGCGGCATATTGTCGGTGAGATCAGATTCATGGCCAAAGGTGGAATCAGACAAAAAAGGAATCGGGAAGGTCGGCTGATTGTCGTATCCAATCGCGTGGCCGATCCGAAACGCGATCGCAAGGCGGGCGGACTCGCCGTCGCTGTGGGTGAAACCCTCGAGGCCACTGGCGGCGGTTGGTTTGGCTGGAGTGGGGAGGTTGCGCCCGACGCGAGGCACTCTAAGCCCATTGTCAGACTCATTGACGGCATCTACATCGTCACCATCGATTTGACCAGTGAGGAACTCGATGGCTTTTACTTCGGTTTCTCCAATCAGTGCCTGTGGCCGATTCTGCACTACCGAATCGACCTGGTGCATTTTGAGCAGGAGTATTACGACAAGTACCGCATCGTCAACCGCCGCTTTGCGAATGCGCTGGCGCAGTTCCTCGGTCCCAATGACGTGATCTGGATTCACGATCTGCACCTGATCCCGATGGCCGCCGAGCTGCGCCAACACGGCGCCAAACAACCGATCGGGTTTTTCCTGCACGTGCCGTTCCCACCCCCGGAAGTGGTGGCTGCGCTTCCACGGCATCATGATCTGTTCAAGGATATGATGGCGTACGACCTGCTCGGCTTCCAAACGCAACGTGATACCGCGTGTTTCCGCAATTACGCGATGCAGGAACTGGGCGCCGTCATGTCCAGGGATGGCTCTTTGCAATTCGCTGGTCATCGCATTCAATGTGGCGCGTATCCCGCCGGTATCGACGTTGACTCTTTTACAGAACTCAGTACTAATGCCGCCGCGCGCAAACAGATTGCCTCTCTTGGTGAATCAGTTGGTAACCGCGCCATGCTTGTCGGAGTCGACCGGCTTGATTACTCCAAAGGCCTGGTCGAGCGGCTGAAGGCCTATCGCGAGTTCCTCAAGACCTACAAGGAAAATCGCAACAAAGTGGTGCTGATGCAGGTCACTCCGCCTTCTCGCGAGACACTTGAATCGTATGTTCAGATCCGGCGCGAATTGGATCGTCTCGAAGGCGACATCAACGGGGAGTTTGGCGAAATGGACTGGACGCCGGTTCGCTACATCAGGCGTGCCGTCAGCCGTTCGAAGCTGGCAGCGCTGTACCGCGCCAGCCGCGTTGGACTGGTGACACCGCTGCGCGACGGCATGAACCTCGTAGCCAAGGAATACATCGCAGCGCAGGACGAGAACGACCCGGGCGTGCTCATTCTGTCGCGTTTTGCCGGCGCAGCGGAAGCGATGGAACAAGCGCTGATCGTCAATCCCTATGATGTCGAGCAGGTCGCCTACGCTCTGCAAGTGGCGCTGCACATGCCGCTAGAAGAGCGCCGTGAACGTCATCGGGCTCTGCTCGCGACCATCAAGAAGGAGGACGTGCACGCCTGGAGCAGGGCGTTCCTGACGCGACTGCAGCGCACCAAGAGCGGCTTTGCCGGCACCTTGCCACTCGATAAGAAAGCCAACCGTGCCGCCCGGCAAACAACGCAAAAGCCCGCACAGCGTAGCGCCGGCGCATGATGCCTGTGTTTGATGGGCCGGAGCTGCGATGCTCATCCGCCGCGATGACTATCCACGAAACAACTTAAGCGTGATAATTTCAAGGTTATCCATACAGTACAAGGCCGGGCCATCACAGGCGCCGGCCCGGTTAAAGGGGGAGAGGAAACATCATGGCGCGTAAGTCCGCACGCAAATCAGTTAAAGGCTCTGTAAAACGCGATCCGTCGAGGCTTCGGTCGCGGCAGTGGTTCAAGAATCCGGCTAATCCCGAAATGACGGCGCTCTACATTGAGCGTTACATGAACTGGGGGATTACCCGAGAGGAGTTGCAATCAGGTGCGCCCATTATTGGCATCGCCCAATCCGGATCCGATTTGTCGCCGTGTAACCGTCACCATTTGGAACTCGCCAAGCGTACCCGTGAGGGCATTCGCGAAGCCGGCGGCATCCCGTTCGAGTTCCCGGTGCATCCGATTCAGGAAACCGGCAAGCGGCCGGGCGCGGCACTGGACCGCAATCTTTGCTACCTCGGCCTGGTGGAGCTGCTTTACGGTTACTTCATTGACGGCGTGGTACTCACCACCGGTTGCGACAAGACAACGCCGGCGCAACTGATGGCGGCAGCCACTGTCGACATTCCCGCCATTGTTGTCTCTGGTGGGCCGATGCTCAATGGCTGGTTCCGTGGCAAACGCACTGGCTCCGGGACCATCGTATGGGAGGCACGTAAGCTGATCGCCGCCGGAGAAATCAACCACGAGCAATACATTGAAATCATTGCCTCCTCGGCGCCGTCGGTCGGGCATTGCAACACCATGGGTACCGCATCGACCATGAACTCGCTTGCTGAGGCCATAGGAATGTCGTTGCCAGGAGGCGCGGCGATCCCTGCACCGCATCGTGAGCGGGCGGAGAATGCTTATCTTTCCGGTAAGCGCATTGTCGAGATGGTGTGGGAGGACCTGCGTCCATCGAAGATCATGACGCGTGCCGCGTTCGAGAACATGATCGTCGTTAACTCGGCAATCGGCGGTTCAACCAACGCACCGATTCACTTTAACGGCATCGCCCGGCACATCGGAGTCAAACTCAACAACGATGACTGGGAAAAGATTGGCTACGACATACCGCTGCTCGTTAATCTGCAGCCGGCCGGGGAGTATCTCGGCGAGGACTACCACCATGCCGGTGGTGTTCCCGCCGTGGTCAGCGAACTGATCAAGGCAGGCAAGATCAACAAGGATGCCATGACCGTCAATGGCAAGACGCTTTATGAAAACTGCCGGCGAGCAAAGGTAATGGACCGCAATGTGATCTGGCCATACAAGAAGCCGATGAAAAAACAGTCAGGCTTCCTGAACCTGAAAGGCAATCTGTTCGACAGTGCCATCATGAAAACCAGCGTCATTTCCGACGAGTTCCGCGACAAGTATCTGTCGAACCCGAAAGACCCCAACGCCTTTGAAGGACGCGCTATTGTGTTTGACGGTCCCGAGGATTACCACAAGCGTATCGACAATCCGAGTCTGAAGATCGACGACAACTGCATGCTGTTCGTGCGTGGTGCCGGCCCGGTTGGCTACCCGGGAGCCGCAGAAGTGGTGAACATGCAGCCGCCGGTAAAACTTATCAAGGCCGGCGTTGGCGAGTTGCCGTGTATCGGTGACGGGCGACAGTCTGGTACGTCCGGCTCGCCGTCGATCTTGAACGCGTCGCCCGAAGCGGCCACCGGCGGCAATCTGGCGATCTTGCAGACCAATGACATTGTGCGTATCGATCTGAACAAGCGCACCGCGAATATCAAGATCAGCAAGGCGGAAATCGCGCGTCGTAGAGCGGCGTTGGAGAAGAAAGGCGGTTACAAGTACCCCGAGAGCCAGACGCCGTGGCAGGAGATGCAGCGCGATATGGTCGACGAGTTGTCCAATGGCATGGTGCTCAAACCGGCGGTCAAGTATCAGCAGATAGACAAGAAGAAGGGTGTGCCGCGCGACAACCACTAAGAAAAAGCTACTGCGCGGCCCGATTGCTGTGTCGCGTGCTCGCTTCATTCCTTATCAGGGCAATCTTGAACTACGCCAGTTAGAGCGAGTTGACGTCAATGTCGAGCGTTTCTGACGAGCCTGTCTGTTGTTTCAGCGATTGCCAGTCCGAAGGGCGGGCTTGGCTCCGCATCGAGGTGTATCCTCCGGCTGACAGGGAATCGGTGATTGTATGGGCCCACGACGAGTGCTTTTCGCGATCACGAAACGCAGCTGTCAAATATGATGATCCGGCGGAGCACGGGCACATTCCCTCCGGCGCGCGATGCCTTTTCTGTGGCGAAGCTCTTCCTATCATTGGAACACACGCTTGCTGTCTCGATGTCGGAGATCATTCACCTCCTCACCGCTTCTGGTGTCATGCCGGTTGTATGCGGGAAAGAGTATCGCCGAAGGTGAGAGAACGGCTGTGAACTGGTCGAGGATGCTGGCATGACGAATGGCGAATTCCCACGCCCGGAACGAGCCATTGTCGACCGTTTGGCCCGTCTGCCGACCGCTACGATAGCGAACGCACTTGATGATGTTGGCAAGATGGTCAATTGTCCGGTTGCCTTGCGCCCCGTCGCGCCTGGCATGGCGTTCGCCGGGCTGGCCATCACGGTCGAGGTGATTGCGGCGGATGCGGGTAGGTATACCTCTGCCGATTTCCGCGTCGGAGCGATGATCGACGCCGCGTTGGCGGGCGATGTCATCGTGGTGTCAGCACAAGGCGCACGTTCTTCGATATTTGGCGGCATGGCCTCACTTGCCGCAAAGGTAAAAGGCATTGCCGGTCTGGTAGTCGATGGCGGTGTGCGCGACATCGACGAAATGGTCGCGCATCAGTTTCCGGTATTCGCCCGCCACACCGTCGCAACCACTGGTCGCACGCGACTCAAGGTGAATGCCATTAATGCGCCGATCGAAGTTGATGGCGTAATGGTGAAGCCGTGCGATGTCATCGTTGCCGATTCGACCGGCATTGTGGTTGTGCCCCGCGGGGAGGCAGGGCGGGTTGCGGAACTGGCGGAAGGCTATGCGCACGACGATGCCACCGCCGAGAAAGAAATACGCGCTGGCTTGAGCTTTTCTGAGGCGATGGCGAAGTTCAAGCGAATCTGAGATTGGTCGTCAGGGCTGCTAGCAAGGCCGTTACCGCTGATGGCAAGGCCTGATGGTATTGGTGCGAAGGCGTAGATCGGTGTTTGTGTCTCCGGTGACGATTGAGACGATGACTACACTGATTGGGGAGGTCGGTTGCACGGCGATTTCGTAAGATCGGTTGCACGCTTGATTGATCTGACTCCGGAGTCCACGGAGGCCGAGAAGCAGCAGCATGCCATTGAGTCGGAGCTCATGGCTGCGCTAAGCGACGGTGGACGGCAAGCAGGCGAATCGCTTGTCCGGTCACTCTCGGAACATGGTTACGAGTTAGTCCGCGTCAGGCCGTGTCTTTGGCGGGTTGAATTGCCTCCACCTCGGGTGTTGGAGTTATGGTTCAACCCGCCAAAGGACCCCATCATTGCAGCGCTGTCCTACCGTAAGGGCACGCCGTGGGGAACCCCATCACAGAAACGAGTGGCGGAGCGGCAGGAAGCGTTTTACGCGCGCTACGAGAAGCTCATTCCGATTGACGATTCAGCAGTCGCGACATTATCAACAGAAGATCGGTTGATATTTGTCATCGGGGAATTCGAAGCCGACATAAATAACGGCGGCTTCGGCCAGTATCTTGACAACAAGGGTACTGAGCGAGCGCAGGAAGCGCTTGGCTACCTTGAAGTAATTGACGCCAGGCGAACTGCCCGCTGGCTTTCGTCCGCTCTCGAAGCTGCGGAGGATTCCGCAGCGCTGGAACGACTCGATCGACAGTTCTTCAACAAACCGCAGGATTTAGCGTCATTGGTCATGCGGCATCTAACAAAACGAAGCAAGCGTTAGTGTCATTCAGCGTTTCCAACGCGGACCGGAAGCGGGTCGAAGAGTTGCTCGGCCGGCCACCCGAGTGTGCCTTCGAAGTGGTCCTGCGGGATGAAAGCGGTGATCCCGTCGTCATCCGTAACGCGCCGCTGCTCTACAATGGCCGGCCGATGCCGACGCTTTATTGGTTGGTCGGCGAGACAGCCCGTCGTGCTGTTGATCATCTTGAGTCCGACGGCGGGGTGCGCCGAGCTTCAGACATGGTCGACGCTGCGGAACTGGCAGCTGCTCACGCTCGCTATGCGGCCGAGCGCGATGCGGCAATACCAGCCGGCTATGCCGGACCAGTGCCCTACGGCGGTGTCGGTGGCACGCGTCACGGCGTGAAATGCCTGCACGCGCATTACGCGTGGTATCTTGCCGGCGGTGACGATCCAGTCGGAAGTTGGGTTGCAGAGCAGCTTGCGCCAAGCGCTGGCACAGCGGGGGAAGACGGTAATCGCTGATTGCGTTGCCAGGGGAGCCGATTGGCAGTTTGCTCGGTCGGAGAGAACTGCGCTCGGCATTCGCGTTGCCATCGGACATCTGAATGGAGCGCGGCGATGCGTGTGCGAAGAGAAACGTTTTCGCAGCGGTGACACGGTGCCCATTTGTGTATAACCTCTCACCCTTTTTGCAGCCAGAATCAGAAAGTAATCAAACGTGACCAGCACAACCTCTTACACACCTCCCAAGGTCTGGACCTGGGACAAGCCGAGCGGCGGCAAATTCGAAAATATCAACCGTCCGATTGCAGGCCCAACACACGAGAAAGAACTGCCCAGAGGCAAGCATCCTCTTCAGCTCTATTCGCTGGCCACGCCCAACGGGGTAAAAGTCACCGTGCTGCTTGAAGAGTTGCTGGCACTCGGCCATCAAGGTGCCGAGTACGATGCTCACTTGATCAGGATCAATGACGGCGAACAGTTCGGAAGCGGCTTTGTAGAAATCAATCCAAATTCCAAGATCCCTGCGCTGCTTGACGTGAGCACCTCGCCACCGACCCGGGTATTCGAGTCGGGCGCGATTCTCGTATACCTGGCAGAGAAGTTTGGTGCGTTTCTTCCTACTGAGCCATCGGCGCGCGCCGAATGTATGTCCTGGTTGTTCTGGCAAATCGGAAGTGTGCCTTTTCTTGGCGGTGGTTTTGGCCATTTCTACTCGTACGCGCCTGAGAAACTCGAATACCCCATCAATCGCTACGCGATGGAAGTCAAGCGGCAACTCGATGTGCTGGATCGCAATCTTTCCTCGCGCAGATACGTGTGCGGTGATGAATACAACATCGCGGACATCGCCAACGTCGCCTGGTATGGCGGGCTCGCGCTCGGCAGGCTTTATAGTGCTGGTGAATTTCTCGATGTGGCCTCTTACAAGAACGTCGTGAGATGGGCATCGGAAATCTCCGAGCGTCCAGCGTTCAAACGTGGCCGGCGTGTCAATAGAACCTGGGGGCCTGAGGAACAGCGCGTGCCTGAGAGGCATGACGCCAGCGACCTTGACTAGTGAGACTGAAAAACTACTGCGCGGCCTTGATCCGGGCTTGCGGCAAGTTCTAATCGATGCCGGTTCTAATTGCTGCGGCGCTCCTCCGCCTTCGGCGGTCCGGCCCGGCTACATAGTCGCCGGGCGCTGCGACTGATTTTTATCGACGCGGTGCGCGGCATGCCGCGCCAATTCCGCTCTCGCCCTCATGTACTACCGTGTAGACTCCGGTTGCTGCGCACTGGTTCGATCAAGGCGAGTGCGCACCCGGCTGAAGGCCGCTCGCAACGTTTTTCAACACCCTGCTGGCAGTTACTGCAACTTTCGTCGATAGTGGCTTTGGTGTTAAGCCAAAGGTCGCTGGGCGCGGCTACGTCGTTGCTGATGGTGCCACCGAGACGCCTTGTACGCTGTAATTCTCGATCAGTTGCGCAACCAGTCCTGATGCCTTTGCGTCCTCAATGAATTCCCGCAGGTACTGTGCGCCGGCGTCGCGGCCGGGCAGGGTGCCGGCCGATTGCTTCACCGACGTTACCTGACCTTCGAGCACACGTGATCCCGGGAGTTTTGCCGCGTCGGCCACAAGTCGGGGTTTGAGGCCAGCCAGCGCGTCGAGTTTTTCGGCAACAAACAGTTCGAACGATTTGTCGAGGCTGGCGGCGTGCTGCAGTTGGGCGTGCTTCAGGTTGCGCGTCAGATACAGGTCGTAGGCGCTTCTTTCCATGACGGCGACGCGCACGCCATCGCGGTCAACTTCGTCAATGGTCGTAATGGGCGAATTATCCGGCACCAGAAAAGTAACCGGAATTTCCAGATAGGGTGCGGTGAACGCGATCTCTTTGGCCCGCTGCGGCTCGTTGCCGAGGAAGGCAACATCCCATGCTCCGGTCTTGCCGGCATCGGCGAGCTTGCCAGGATTTGGAAACACGACGAACGACACCGGTACTTCGAGCTTTTGTGCCAGTTTGCGCCCGAGATCCGGAGCAACACCATGCGGATCGGAGCCCGGTTCGTATTTTGATACCAGTAGGAAATTCGATGCATTGATGCCGACACGCAAGGTGCCTGTGGGTGCCAGATCGGATCGGGCAGAATCAGCGGAAGTGTGAGCCATGTGAGGAAGATGCCTTCTGTTTATTCATCTGCGTCAATTAACAATTTGTGTCGATTATTAATTTGAGTAGTTTGCCACTATCATAGTGCCACAGGCGACACCGGCATGACTATTAGAAGGGGAGGCTCGGCTATGGACTCTGTGACAGCCGCCGCTGCGGAATCGATTTCCTATTGGCCGCTCGCTGTGCTGGGTATCAGCATGGTCTTCATTGTTGTCGGCATTGCGATACTCCGCATCCATCCATTCCTGGTGCTCAGCCTTGCCGCGATCCTCACCGGACTGATGACAACTCAGCTTCCCGGTGTGCCGCCAATGAATCCGCTGGTGCAAGCGGTCGAGTTATCGATGTCCGAGTTTGGCAGGGCGGCGGGCAATATTGCGTTCGTCATCCTGCTCGCAGCGATTATCGGCATGTGTTTGCTCGAAAGCGGTGCTGCAGACAAAATCGTGCGCCGCTCAATTGCCGTGTTGGGCGAAAAGCGCGCGCCGTTGGCGCTGCTCGGCAGCGGGTTCTTCCTTTCGATTCCGGTGTTCTTCGATACTGTATTCTTTCTCTTGATTCCACTCGCGCGCGCGCTGGCACTACGCACTGGCCACAACTACGTGCTGTACGTACTGGCCATTTGCACCGGCGGCGTGATTACGCACGTGCTGGTTGCGCCTACACCGGGACCGTTGCTGGTTGCTGAAACACTCGGGCCATTAGGTCTTGATCTGGGCACGTCGATGGTGGCGGGCATCCTGTGTGGCGTCATTCCCGCAGTGGCCATGCTCTACCTTGCGCACTGGCTCGACATCAAGGTTCCCATCCCGCTGCGCGAAACGCCGGGTGCACCGCTGGCCGAGCTGCAGGCCATCGTCGACAAGCAGGAGAGCGAGTTGCCGCCATTCATGTTGTCGATACTGCCAGTCCTGCTGCCAGTTTTGATGATCGCCAGCGCCTCGTTCATGGGTCTTGCGCAAACCAGCCTGCCTGCTGTGGTTTCGCTGTTTGGGAGCGAGGATTCGTTCGCGGGGATCAAGAAGTACGTCGATTTCATCGGCAACAAAAATGTCGCAATGCTGACCGGCACAGCGGTAGCCATCTACATCCTGGTGCGTCAGAAAAAACTCGGGCTGCACAAAGTCAGTGACGCGATGGGGCCACCACTGGAGACTGCCGGCGTGATTATTCTGATTACCGCGGCCGGTGGCGCTTTTGGCGCGATGATTCGCCATTCCGGTGTCGGAAACGTGATCAAGGCAATAGCCGAAGGTTACGGTGTCAATTACGTACTGCTCGCCTGGGTGGTCGCCGCCGTGATACGTGTCGCCCAGGGGTCGGGAACAGTCGCAATGATCACTGCGGCCGGATTGATGCTGGCGATACTCGGTGACGGCGAAGTGCTAACGGCGCACCCTGTGTACATCTTTCTTGCGATTGGCTTCGGTGCGTTGTTTTGTTCCTGGATGAATGACAGTGGATTTTGGGTGGTTGGCAAACTTTCCGGTTTTACGGAGCAAGAGACGCTCAAGACCTGGACGGTGCTGACCATTTTCATATCAGTAGTCGGTCTAATCGAGGTGCTGTTGTTGTCCTGGATATTACCGTTGAAATAACGCAACCTTGAACTGGATGGCGGTTCGCGCTCGCACGATTCTGTCGGGTGAAAGCTGATATATTCAGTAGACATTTTGAGCAGAATCAAGGCGACATGAGTACACATAGATATACGGGCGGGTGCGACTGCGGGAACATTAGAGTCGATACGGAACTGACGATTGACCCAGCGTCATATCAGCCGCGAGCATGCGACTGCAGTTTTTGCCGCAAACACGGCGCAGCGTACGTGACAGATGCCAATGGCAAAGTCGCGATTTTGGTGAAGGACAACTCTGAACTGAGAAAGCACCGCAACGGCAGCGAGTTGGCGGATTTCCTCATCTGCAAACGTTGCGGTGTGCTGGTTGGTGGTTTGTATCAGGACGGCGCGGGACGTTACGCCACAATTAATGTCAACAGCATCGATGCCAACGAGGAATTTGGCCAGCCTGTCCCGGTTTCGCCGAAGACGCTGAGCGCTGAGCAAAAGAAGAGTCGCTGGAAGGAACTGTGGTTCTCGGACGTGACGGTCACTGGAGCAGGTGAGTGATCTGGGCGGATCGCGGCACCGGTTCAGCTTTCCAGAGAACGCTTTCGCAGGCGGCGCATGCCCGCTAACCAGCGGTCGATGTCGTCACCTTTGCGCCGCACATAATTCTCGACCTCGGGGTGTGGAAGAATGTGAAAGCGTTCTTCGCGTAGACCATCCACCACAACCCGGGCCAAATCATCGGCCTCGATTATGCCGTCGGTCTGTCCGTCACCAAGGCTGCGCGGCGCCATTGCCGTGTTTACGCCCTGCGGGCAAAGCACCGAGACCTTGATGCCGTCGTCACCGTGCGTGATCGCGATGAATTCCGCGAGCTTCACCGCTGCCGCCTTGGTAACGGTGTAAGGTCCGGAGCCGATTGCCGCCAGCAGGCCGGCGGCAGACGCTGTGTTCAACAGGTAGCCGGCACCGCGTTCGATCATTGCCGGCAGCACCGCGCGCGCTGCAAAAATATGCGACATCACATGCAGATCCCAGAGCCGCTGCCATTCTGTGTTGGCAGCATCAATCAGAACGCCTTCGGCGATGGCGCCTGCATTGGAGCAGAACAGGTCGATCGGCCCATGTTCTTGCTCAGTATGTTTGACCAGGTCGATGATCTGCTGCTCGTCAGTTACATCGCAGGCCGCGCCATCGCAACCGAGTTGTTCAGCCGCGTCTTTGGTTTCTGCTTCGTTCAGATCAGCGAGAACGACGGCCCGGGCTCCTTCGGCAAGAAACGCTTTTGCCATGGCGCGGCCGATTCCGCCGCTACCGCCGGTAATGACGGCTATTCTGTTCTGCAGCTCCATTATTCAGTTACGCCTCAATGCGTGGCAATAAGACAGCACCAACTTCGATGCTCGCTGACCATTATGCAACATCCCGGTACGCCCAGGGGTGATATGTGGGCCGTTGCTCGTATGGGGGTGTAGTATTTGCAGCAAGCTGTCCAGCGTCGTCACGCGCTCAAAGTTTCGACCACAAAAGCCGACCATGACCACCACGCTAGCTTGCCGTATCAAGTTACCGAAAGGATTTCGTCAGAGTGATGTTCTGGCGTTCCACCGGCGCGATAACGAACGAATTGCCGAGCGTGTCAATGGCAGGGGTTTGCAGAAGGGCCTGGCGTGGAATGGCTGCCCAGCGCAACTCAGTTTGCGGTTCAGCGCCGGAAGCGTCGCAGTTGATCTGGCGATTGATGGACGCGCCGGCGCTGACACGAACGCGAGCATGAAGAAGATGGCGCGGCGCATGCTCGGCCTTACGCAGCGCGTTGAAGCGTTTGAGAAAGCTTACCACGCTCATCCGCAGATCGGTTTCCTGGTCGAGCGCAATGCCGGTCTGCGCGTGCCGCTGGCACCGACGCCGTTTGAAGCACTCGCCTGGGCCATAACCGGACAACAGATCAGTGTCAGCGCTGCGGTATCGGTGAGAAGGAAACTTATTCGGGCGGTCGGGCTGCAACACTCGAGTGGCTTGTGGTGTTTTCCGGAAGCAGGACAGATTGTGGATATGACCGAGGCTGAATTGCGTTCCCTCGGTTTTTCGAAGAGCAAGGCTTTGACGCTGCTTGCCTTGAGCAGGTTGATTGAGGACGGTGCACTGCCATTGGAGAGATGGCTCGATGCGCCGCAAGAAAATGAAATTCGCGAACAACTTCTGAGCATACGGGGCATCGGTCCATGGACCGTCAGCTACGCGTTGCTGCGGGGATTTGGCTGCCTTGATGGCTCACTGCACGGCGATGTCGCCGTGCGACGCAATCTGCAGGTTTTGCTAAGCAGGAAAAGCAAAGTAGGCGAGGCTGAAGCGCAGGCATGGCTGGCGGAGTTCTCGCCGTGGCGCGCTTTGGTTGCTGCGCATCTGTGGGCGATGCAGAAAAAAGAAAGCTACTGAGAAAACGAACTCGTGTCGGAATGGGACGTGATGGAATCGAAACAATGATCCAGACCAGCATACATCCGGGAAGGGTGCTCCTTTGGTTATATTTGCTGAATGCGTCGGTTCTCCTGACGCATGAAATTGATTCCGCGTACTGGCGCGAGTGGCAATTGTTCGGCATTCCGGGCGGGATTCAGTTGTTCCTGATTCTGAATCTGGGCCTGGTGCTTGTTGTGCTGTACGGCCTGCAAGCTCTGGCTCAGGGCCGAGCTGCCGGAGTTGTATTTTCCTGGGTGCTTGTTGCCGGTGGTTGGTTCGCCGGCATCATACACACCTATTTCATTCTGTCCGGCGATGAGGCTTTTCGCCTGCCAATGTCACTCCTGCTGCTGGCGGCGACATTTATTCTGTCATCGTTGCAGGCGGTAGCGCTGATTCACTTCCGGCGCCGAGCGACCTGACGGCATATCTTCGCAAGTGCATTACGACTCTGTGAGTAGCTTGCAAAAGTTCGTCGCACAGGAGTCGCACAAGAAAAAGGGAGCAGGTTGCCTGCTCCGCTTTCATTTTTTCCTGGTGCTTAACTTATAACAGTGCGCGTGCTGCGTCCATCGCCGCCTGCATATCAGGAAGCGCAGTTACTTCCGGCACCACCTGCAGGTAGCGGACGACATTCTCCTGGTCAGTCACAATAACTGCGCGGGCCAACAAGCCAAGAGGCGCGATCATCAGCCCATTTTTGTCACCGAACTCACGGCTCTTGTAATCTGAGTAAAAGGTGACATTACTGATGTTCGCTTCTTTGGCAAATCGCGACTGCGCAAAGGGCAGGTCCATGCTGACTGTGATGAGTTCGACACTTTCGTCCAGTCCGCCGTTGTCTTCCGAGAGCTGGTGCGTTTGCTCGTCGCAAGTAGGCGTGTCGATCGATGGGACGACGCTGATGATGCGAACTTTGCCACCACTATCTGCGATATTGATCGGTTTGAGTTCAGCCGAGGACACCATTGCCGCCGGTAGAGGTTTTCCGACTTCTACAATGCCTTTGCCTGCAAGAGGCAGGGCATCACCCTTGATCGCAACGCTGTTTCCTGCGCCTGGGCTAACAGTGCCTTTGTCGACAGGAAGGTCTGCCTGTACCTGATTTGTTTCTTCGCTCGAACATCCGGCAAGCAGTGCAAGAATGCCAAGAGCTGCGATTGCCTGTTTCATGTTGTCTCCTCGTGTTTCTTGGATAGGACGGCTCGAATGCCATAGCAGCCGTAGACGCGACGCGAAAGTATATTGCTGGCGCAAGCCGGTGTCCTCAGTAATTTCATGATTCACAAGCGCTTTTACCCGTTCTATCCTCATGGTTATTTGCTCGAGTCGTCCCCCGGTGTGCGAAGTTCCATTTTTTCGACGGGTGTCTGACAGTCGCGCCCGATGGCAAGCTTGTTGCAAGAAACATGAAGGTTTCAATGGCTTGGCGATAAGGGTGAAGACAAAGACCTCTGGTAAGACTGAAAGCCATCGCGTCACGTTCCTTGTGGCGTGCTGCCTTGCTCTAGCATCGTGCTCCGCCTTTGCTGAGGATGCTTATCCGCACGTCTGGCTGAATCCCGGCTTCTTTTCCTATCATTTCGATCGGGACAAAGACCTGCGGGAAGACAATTGGGGATTTGGCGCCGAAGTCGAGTTCAATTCCGACCATGTGGCGATGGCGGGTACCTTCATCAACAGTAACGATAAACGTTCGCGTTACCTCGGATACCAGTGGCGCCCGCTGCACTGGAAGCCGAAAGGTATTGACGTGCATGTTGGTGCAATTGTGGCGGCCATGGACGGCTATCCTCTTTACAAGGAGGGAGATTGGTTTGTAGCCGCGTTACCGCTCCTGGCTGTGCAAGGGAAACGCCTGGGTGCCAACTTCACTATTGTTCCAACGATCGAGAATCGTCTCGATGGCGCTTTCGTGATGCAATTCAGGCTGCGAGTTTGGTAGCAGATCGGCTACTCGCTTGATGGCACTTCTCAAATCGCCTCGTCCCTCAACCATTTGGCCGTAATTGCACTTTTCCACCGCGCGACTCGCGTTTCGCGTGGGCCATGGCGTCGGAAATCTTGTCCAGCGGGTAACTGGCTTCAATGTCGACGTGAATGGTGCCATCGACCAGCCGTCCCGCAAGTTCTGCGTACATTGCTTGTATCTGGTCAAAGCTCATGCTGCCCAACAGCTTGGCAAGCCAGAAACCCGTCAAAGTAATGTCGCGAAAAACGAAGTTGAATGCGTTGATCTCGCACGATTTGCCGGAAAGCAGTCCGTAATTGATGGCGGTGCCGCCATCGCCAACGCAATCAATCAGGCGGCCGATCGCCGAGCCGCCGACTGCGTCGATGCCGAGCTTGATTGGCGCGCCGCCGGTTTCCTTCGCCACACGCGCCGCGAGATCCGGGCCATCGACGACGACGACATCGGCACCGAGTTCTTTCAGTGGTTGGATCAATGCGTCGCGACGAACTATGTTCACAGTACGGACGCCATTGGCGTGGGCAAGACGAATCAGATCGACCCCGACGCCGGAGTTGGCGGCGTTCTGTATTAACCAGTCGCCGGCCGACAGGGACACGTACGTGGTCAGCATCAAGTGTGCGGTGGCGACGTTGACCTTTAACATGGCTGCCTGTGCAAGATCGACTTCCGCCGGCAGACGAATAAAGGCCTCAGCCCTGTCACGAATCTGTTGCACCCAGTTGGTGCGCGCCAGACTCATGACTTTGTCGCCAACTTTCAGGTTGGACACGCCGCTGCCGACTGCTGCCACCGTTCCGGCGCCTTCAATTCCAAGTGGACATGGGGTCTCGGGAACAACTGCGTAGTTACCTTCGATCAACAGGATATCGGCTGGGTTGATCGAACATGCGACCATATCGACCAGCACTTCGCCTTCACCGGGTGCGCCCGGATCAGTTACATCGATACATTTGACAACGTCTTCCGCCGGGCCGATCGCGCTGAGCTGTGCTGACTTCATGTTGTCCCTCCCATGTTGATTCAAATTTGTTGGTCATATTCGTGCCGCTACGAAAGACCGATGGAACCTGCTGGACGTCTGCGCACTCCAAGACCATACAAGCATACATTCGTTAAAGGATTCGCGCGTATTTGCCGAATTGGCGTGCATCCTGCGCTTGAAATCTGCCCGGATGGACACAATATTGGGGGAAAACAGGAAAGCTAATGCAGGAAAACTATCGCAGACGCGTCAGAATCATTGTCAGTGACTCGCAAGGCGACATCGAACCACCCAGCCTGTTGGGCAGGGTGGCAGCAGCGATCGTCGGCGCCATTGCGCTAGTCGTTGCTTTCATGTTCTCCGTTGTGGCGCTTGCAGTGGTTTCAGTGATCATTGTCATTGCTGTCGGCTATGTATGGTGGAAAACGCGTGATCTGCGCCGCCAGTTGCGCGAGAATCCGCCCGGCGGGCGCGTGATCGATGGTGATGTCTTTCGCGACGGCGACTGACCCCTTACGAGAAACTACTGCGCGGCCTTGATTCGGGCGCACCCGGCTGAAGGCCGCTTGTCACGTTCTACAAGGCCACCTGAAGGCGTGCGGTGGGTTGCCTGGTCAGGTCGCGGATGCGTAGCGGCTAATCTTGTCTTCGTCCAATTCCACACCCAATCCTGGTTTCTGCGGTAACGGCATACAGCCGTCGGCCGGATCGAGCTGGATTGGCTCCGCCAAATACCACTGGAACACGTCGCTGTTCAATCCACCCGGATCGTTAAAAACTTCAACATACGGGCAGTTTTGAATCGCCGCACACAGGTGCAGATGCGCTACGAAACCGAGGCCGCCGTTGCCGTGATGCGGGGCACATAGCTTGTTGTGCATTTCGGCGTAGCCGCACGCCTTGCGGAGCTGTGTCATCGTCTGACCAACCATTGCCTCGGGCTGCAAAACGTCGTAACAGTTGCGATCGACCAGCCAGCGATACTCGTGCAAGCCAACGTTGTTTTCGCCACCGGCAATGAGAATCTCGACTGATTCGGCAAGCCGCGTCAGATTATCGAAGTCGTAGCGTGCGAGCGGCTCCTCGAGCCAATAGACGCCAAGCCGCTGCAGTTCGCGGGCCGTCTGAAGCGCACGCTCGAAACGCCAAACCGGGCCTTGTTCCGGCTGCAGCGTTCCGGGCTGCTGTGCCTGGTTGGCGTCGACCAGCAGGGTGAACTCGCTGCCGACCGCCAGACGCACAGCTTCAACCTGGGCGATATCCTCCCGCAAGGTCCAGTCATGAACGCGCAGCTTGGCGGCACGCCAACCGGTGTCGCTAACGCTCAGAACGTCGTCACTGCGCTGATCCGGTGTGCTTACTTCAATGAACGAAGCATAGGCCGGCATTCGGTCACGGTAGCCGCCCCAAAGCTTGTAGAGTGGCTGTCCGCAAGCTTTGCCAATGATGTCCCACAGCGCGATCTCGACGCCCCAGGCGGTTCCGGCGTTGTCAAAGATCCGCGCGTGTTGTTCCAGCGCAAACGGATCCGTACCGACAAGCTGTGGCTTGATCCAGGACTCGATCAGCGGTGAGACGGTGTATCCCGGTGAACCGATACCAACGATGCCTTCGTCGGTAAAGACTTTAACGATAGTGCCACCCCAGTTGTTCCATATACTGCCGGGCGCCCATGCCGGGTGCAGGGGCCGGTCAAGAGCGGGGCCGTCCAGTTGCAGACACTGAATATCGGTGATCTTCATGTGGGTACACCTGTTGGTCGTTTTTCCGATGTTCACCTGAAACGATGCGCAGCGCAATGTAAGCCGCTAGCATCGCTTTTTCGCAATAATCACCGGGGCCGCAAAGACATAGGCAAGTTTGAACAGCGACAATAATGAAGAGAGGCGATGATGAACAAGGGGCGGAATGAACAGTGACCGGTATGAATAGAGACCGGTATGAATAGAGACGATCTTGAGCAGGCCGTACAGTTTGCGGTTGCGCACGAGACGACGTGGAGCCGTGATACCGGTGATGGTTTTGGCATTCATCACGAGGATCCGCCGCCGTGGAACCGCTTGCTTGGACCGGTTCATTCACGCGGCCCGGTTTCCGGGATCGTCGTTGTCGACGGCGTAACGCTGACGACGTGGGGCGACCCGGCCCGCGCCGATCTTGCCTTTAGCGTTGCCAAGACTTATCTGGCACTGCTCGCCGGTGTTGCACACGACTGTGGTCTGATGCCTGATGTTGATGAGCCGGTTGCTGCCCGTGTGCAGGGAATTGGTTTCGATGAAGGGCGCAATGCGCTGGTGACATGGGCGCATCTGCTGCAACAGACCAGCGAGTGGGAAGGCGAATGCTTTGGTGTGCCCGAGCAGGTGGACCGTTACCGCGTATTGTCGTTTCAGGGTTCTGCAACCCGGGGTCAAAAGGGCGATGCGCGCCCACTGCAGACGCCGGGCAGCTACTGGGAATACAACGACGTGCGCGTCAACCAATTGTCGCTGGCTTTGTTGCATTTGTTTGGCAAGCCGCTGCCCGAAGTATTCGCCGAGGCGATCATGCGACCGATCGGTGCGAGTCAGGATTGGCAGTGGGTTGGTTACGACAACGCTTGGGTCGACATGAACGGCAGGCGGGTGCAGTCAGTACCCGGCGGCAGTCATTGGGGAGGTGGTGTTTCGATCGGCAGCCTCGATCAAGCGCGTGTCGGCCAGTTGCTACTGGACGACGGCAAGGTGAACAACGTTCAGGTGATATCGGCGGACTGGATCCGACGGATGCGCTCGCCATGCGCCATCGCGCCTTTCTATGGGTACCTTGTTTGGCTCAATCACGACAGGTGCATTTTCCCCAGTGTCCCGGAGTCGAGTTTCTTTGCGATTGGCGCCGGCAGTTCGTTTACCTGGATCGAACCGGAAAGACGAATGGTGCTGGTCGTTCGCTGGATCGACGCTGCATACGTCGACGCGTTTTTTAAGCGCGTATTGAAGGCAATCAACTAGATTCAACTGCGGGCGCGGCAGAGGTTGGGCGATTTTCGCCGAATTTTGGCGGCACCCAGCCGCCGGGCGACTGCTTCAAGTTCCTGGTGGTGGAATATCTTTCGCCTTTTCGTAGGAAAAACATTTCAAATTAGAGGCTTATGGCTGACAAATATCGTTAGCTTGTTACCGGCAACGCTGACTGGCGACAGGTGATGACCCAATGTGACCGGTGTCGGCAATCGTTACCTCGGTTGTCGGAACACTTCCTACAAGCAGTACAAAGACTTCCGCATTCAGGAACGGCATTTGCCCTATTCAAGGGAGCGTTAAGGGAGCTCTTACCATGTATGAAACTAATTGCTGTTTGGAGGATTATCAGCGTCGCCGCCTGCTAATGGCCACCTTGGCCGCAGGTGGATTGATGCTGTTGCCGTCGCAAAGCTGGGCCGGCGATATCCGCGAACTTGCCGGTCAGGTACGGGTAAACCGGCGCACGGTTACCAAGCGGTCCAAAGTGTTGCCGGGTGATACTGTCGAAACCGGCCCGAATGCGCGGATCGCCTTCGTTGTTGGCAATGATGCCTACTTGCTGAAGGAAAACGCGCGCATTGAACTCGAAGGCGGACGCGGCGACACCGTGGCGCGCGCGTTACGGTTGTTTACTGGTGGTCTGCTTGCCGTGTTCGGGAAGAGCAAAACCCCTCGCCAGTTGCATACCGCAACGGTGACGGCGGGCATCCGTGGTACCGGCATATATATGCAAGCAGAGGCCAGCCGTACCTACTTCTGCACCTGCTATGGTGCTGTGGAATTCGACGTTGCCGGATCGGCTGAACGAAAGCTTGTGATGGCTTCGCATCACAAAGGTGGGTGGATCAACCAGGCCGCCAGCAACGGTACGCACTTCGGTGGACCGGTCATGGTCGGTCACGGCGACGAGGATCTGGTAGCGCTCGAGTCTTTGGTCGGTCGCAAGCCGCCATTCATGCTTCCAGCGCAAGGTTAAAACGCGAGAGGTACAGGGGGGGCATCGCGAAGAGAAAGGGGTTAGCCTGACGGCTAACCCCTTTTTCTATTATCTGAGTGCTACGTCTCGTCAGTCGCCGCGGCCTTTTGAAGCGCCGCGTCCGGTCGACTCACTTGACCATTTCTCTGACTTGCTCGAGACCGGCCTGGTAGACGCCATTGAGAAACGCGATAAGTTCGTCGTCGGGCATCTCACCATTCGAATTGTTCTGGTAGGAGCTACGCCAGGTTACATTTGATACGCCTGGCTCGAGCTGCATGACTGTCAGCGTGGACTGGTAGCTTTTTAATGGAAGCGGAGCGGGGTCGATAACCCGGTATGTATACGACCTGTTGTAGGAATCCCATTCAAGTAGCTCCTCGTCGAAGCTCGGGCCGTCCTGGATCGTCAGTGTACGGTATGCACCGACTTCATTGTTGTTGCCGGAGATGATATCGGCACCTGAGAATACCGGGTGCCATACGTCGAGGCCATCGAAATCCTTGACGATGTCCCAGACTCTCGATGCAGGCGCGTCGATGTTGATCGAGAAATACGAATTCAGTTTCCCATCGGCGTGCGCCGAGAATGACAAGACAGCCAGGCTTGCCAGCGCCAGTTTGATTAACTTCTTCATTAGTGGAGTCTCCTCTTGTTGGTATATCGGTCTATGACCGTCGTTAAACGCCCGGCGGCGATGAAGGTTGGAAAATGCACACGCTGATCAGCGGCTGTGCGACAGCGGCGCTATTCTACACGTGTCGTGTGACGTTCATTCGACGCTCGCATCGGCATGCGCGTGCCATCAAGCGACGTTGCCCGGCCGTTTCGCCTTGCAGCCGTTTCCGTATGCAAAGTATGCGTCGGATGCGCATTTGGAGTCGCCTGGCGCGGAAACGGCGTAGACTTAGTGTTGTTGAGACCGGAAGTGCAACTGAAGCGCCATGTGGTCGACGGTTGCCTTGATCCGGTGGGGATCGTTTTGGAGAAACGCCATGACCCCGGAGCAGATACTGGAAATCCCGCCTCGGATCCTGACCCGGCAGCAACGCGAGTTCTTTTTCGCAAATGGTTATCTCTTGCTCGAGCGTGTCCTCGACGAAGAATGGATCGCCAGGCTGCGTGCCGCGACCGACGAGATGATCGAGCGTAGCCGCGCCGTCAGTAAATCGGATTCAGTTTTTGACCTCGAGCCGGACCACACGCGTGATCATCCGCGTCTGCGGCGGGTGACAAATCCGGCCCAGCAACATCCAGCGTTCTGGGCTTACTGCAATGACTCACCGATGCCGGATATCGTCGCCGATCTGGTCGGTCCTGACGTCAAGTTTCATCACTCGAAGTTGAACTTCAAGTGGAAACATGGCGGTGAGGAGGTCAAGTGGCATTACGACATCGGATTCTTCCCGCACACTAATTACTCGGTTCTGACCGTTGGGACCTATCTTTACGACTGCGGCATGGAGCAGGGCCCGCTCGGAGTCATACCCGGCAGCCACTTGATTGATCCGCTACCGACCCAGTACAGCGACAGCGGCGAGTGGGCCGGCTACATCCAGGACCGTGACCTTGCACAACTGGCAACCGACAAGGCAGTCTATCTGACGGGTCCGGCAGGCTCATTGACGATTCATCACTGCAAAACAGTGCACGGCTCGAAACGCAATGAATCCAAAGTCAGCCGGCCACTGCTGCTCAATACTCTGACTTCCGGAGATGCGTTTCCGTATACGGTAAACCCGATTTATCCGGAGCACGATCAGCAGATGCTGCGTGGCAAGCGGCCGCGATTTGCGCACATCGATCCACGTGCGTGCGAGGTACCACCGGACTGGTCCAAGGGTTACACCTCGATATTCGCGCTGCAGCAAGAGGCGGCAGCGCGATAGTGGCCTTAAGACCGAGCGACACGCGATGCTTGGTGTGTCGTTCGGGGTTGCAGTGCCTGGCGACCGTTACTCGCTACGATAAACCTGGAACGGGCTGAACGACTGGTTCACCGGCATCAATTCGATACGATTGATATTCATATGTGGCGGCAGATTGGCGATCCAAAGCAGTGTCTGCGCAATGTCGTCGCCACTCATCGGGTTGGCACCCTGATACAGCTTGTCGGAAGCTTCCTGATCGCCTTTTGTCCTGACGAGGGTGAACTCGGTTTCGGTCATGCCGGGCTCGTAGCTGGTTACGCGAACCCCGGTACCGTGCAGGTCGGATCGCAGCCCGAGTGAGAACTGCGTAACAAAAGCCTTGGTTGCGCCATAAACATTACCACCCGGATACGGATAGCTCGCTGCGACTGAACTGATGTTGATGATCCCACCTTTGCGTTCGATCAGTGACGGGAGCATCTTGTAAGTCAGTGCCGCCAGCGCCCGGACGTTGGTATCGATCATCGTGTTCCACTGCTCGAGATCGGCTTGTTGCGCCGGTGCGGTGCCTAGAGCGAGACCGGCGTTATTGATTAATAGATCGACGTTCTTGAACGCGTCCGGCAAGGCAGACAAGGCTGCATCCATTGCCCCGAGGTCGCGGATGTCGAAGGCCGCCGGATGGACTTTGTCCGCGCCGAGTTCATCGACGAGTTTTTGTAGACGCTCGGCGCGCCGCCCGGTAGCGATGACGCGCCAGCCGGCCTCGACGAAACGTTGGGCCGATGCTTTTCCGAAGCCGGATGTCGCGCCGGTGATGAGTGCGGTTTTGAGCATTGTTCTCTCTCCTGTATCGGTTCTATTTGGAATTGGTTCTAATTGGATATCGGTGCTTGTTGGAATTGGTGTCTGTTAATCGACTATGAGACAGCTTCTAATCTTTCATCGAGCAACTCGATCCAGTGGCGCACTGGTAACTTCGTACCGCTGCGAATGTGGCTCAGACAGCCGATATTTGCCGTGGCGATTGCAATCGGTTGGCCCGATTCGAGGGCGGAAACCTTGTTCTTCAACAGCCGCTGCGACAGCGTTTCCTGAAGAATCGAATACGTTCCTGCCGAGCCACAGCACAGATGCGAATCGGGTACCTCAGTCAGTTCATAGCCGCACGCGCGCAGTGTCGCTTCTACTTTGCCGCGAATTTGCTGGCCGTGTTGCAGCGAACACGGCGATTGAAACGCAATGCGCGGCTTGTCGCCAAGCTCCAGCGCCGGTTCAGCGCCGAGTTTTTGCTGAACACGGCCGGATTCGGCACTGATGATTTCACTCAAGTCGCGTGTCAACTCAGTGACGCGTTCGGCCTTGGCCGCATAGACCGGATCACTGGCGAGCAGATGGCCGTATTCCCTCACCATGGTGGCGCAACCGCTGGCTGTCATGACAATCGCTTCGGCGCCGTTCTCGATCAGCGGCCACCACGCGTCGATATTGCGACGCATGTGATCGAGCGCATCCTCCTGCTTATTGAGGTGAAACGTCACTGCGCCGCAGCACCCCGCCGCTGGCGCTCTGAGTAGTGAAATGTCGATACGGTCCAGAACGCGTGCCGCCGCCGCATTGATTTCGGGCGCGAGAACCGGTTGAACGCAACCGTCGAGAACCAGCATCTTGCGCTCGTGGCTCGATTCGGGCCAGGTTGTATTGCCTTGAGCCGAAGTGGGCACTTTGCGGCGCAGTGACTCAGGTAATAGAGGCCGCACCGTTTGCCCGATTCGCACCAGCGGCTTGAAAGCGCTCTGATTCGGAACAATTGCATTCAGGGCATTGCGTTTCGCCGAGTCGACGACCGAGCGCTTTACATGCTTATCGACGATGCCGCGGCCGATATCGACCAGTCGCCCATAGCGCACACCGGAAGGGCAGGTCGATTCACAGGAACGACAGGTCAGGCAGCGATCCAGGTGCAGCTGCGTCTTGGCGCTGACCTCATTGCCTTCGAGCACTTCCTTGATCAGGTATATCCTTCCGCGCGGACTGTCCAGTTCGTCACCGAGTAGCTGATAAGTAGGGCAGGTAGCCGTGCAAAAACCGCAGTGAACACAGGCGCGCAAAATTTCGTTGGCTTCCTTGCCTTCCGGTGTATTGCGAATCGATTCGGCCAGATTGGTTTTCATCGGTTTGATCAGAAATTGATTTGTTCGGAACCCAGTCTGACTCAGAACTCGGCGTGTAGCCGATGCGGACCGAAAAGCCCCTCCGGATCGAGCGCCTGCTTGATTTTTTTCTGCAAAGCCATCATCGCAGGTGACAGGTACTGTATTGCCTTTGGCCTGGTCTGCGCCCGAAACAATGTGGCGTAGCCACCCGCCTTACTCGCTACCGCTTGCCTGTTTTCGAGATCACCTTCGCCGGAAATCCAGCGCAAGCTGCCATTCCATTCGATCAATGTCGGCCCGAGCGTCAACGGTGCAGCGGTCGATTTCATTGACAGCCGCCACAGCGTGCCCGGGTTGGAGAAGAAAGGATGAGTTTGTTCGCGAACCGACTGCCAGAACGTTTTGCCATCAATCGTTTCACCGCCTAGCTGCTTGCGTGCCGCGGAAACTGCCGATGCAGCACCGGAAAGGCGAATGTACAGACTGTTGTCCGTAAAGCAGGTTGCAGAAAGCGGCAGCGGCTGACCGGCGCAACGGTTCATGGTCTCGATCGCCGCTGTTTCATTCATTTCCAGGCGCAGAGTTCGTTCGTCGTCAGGAATGGGCAGAACTTTCACCGAAACCTCGAGGATCAGTCCGAGTGTGCCGAACGAGCCGGTCAGTAAACGTGAGACGTCGTAGCCGGCAACGTTCTTCATTACCTGACCACCGAACTGCAGGTCTTCACCTGCGGCGTTCAATGACCGCACACCGAGCACGAAATCGCGCACCGCTCCGTGATAGGCTCGCCGCGGCCCGGAAAACCCCGACGCGATGCAACCGCCGAACGTGGCGTCCGGACCAAAGTGTGGCGGCTCGAAAGGCAACATCTGGCCTTTCTCCGCGAGTGCCGCTTCGACTTCTCGCAGTGGTGTTCCGGCCCGCGCCGTGAACACCAGTTCGGTTGGTTCGTAATCGACGATGCCGCTGTAGCCTCGGGTATCGAGTACGTCGCCTTCGAGCTTCACGCCATAGAAGTCTTTCGAGCCGCTGCCGCGAATGCGCAACGGGGCTTTGTTGGCGGCAGCCGAACGAATCTTTTCCTGGAATTGTTGCAAAGGATCTGACAAAGTTAACTCGCCAACTAAACGCTTCAGTCAGGCAGCGTTGCAGACAGACCCACTGAGACAGGGGCATCCCTGTCGGGGCGTAACTGTCGTGAAGCCATGTTTACTGTCGCCGTTCATCAACTGCTGTAGCGCGACTCGCGTTGTCGCCCTCTTGTTGTTCTTGCTTGTGTATAGCCAGGCCCGGACTAAACGTGTAAATCAAGCGTGCGAACGGAGCCGGACACTCAAAATCGTGGCAAGTCTGGGAACTTCTCCTCGCCGCGGTGGACATGCATTGCGCCGAATTCGGCGCAGCGTTGCAGCGTCGGCACTGCTTTGCCCGGATTGAGCAATCCATGCTCATCGAATGCATGCTTGATCGAATGAAATGTATTCAACTCCGGTGTGCGGAACTGAACGCACATCTGATTGATCTTTTCGATGCCGACGCCGTGTTCTCCGGTAATCGTGCCGCCGACTTCAACGCATAGTTCGAGGATCGCCGCACCATATTGCTCGGCACGATGCAACTGGTCATCGTCATTCGCGTCAAACATGACCAGTGGGTGAAGGTTTCCGTCGCCAGCATGAAATACATTGGCGCATTGCAAGTTGAACGTGTCCTGCATCTCGCCGATCCGCTTCAGCACATTGGCAAGCTGCTTGCGCGGAATGGTACCGTCGAGGCAGAAATAGTCCGGAAGAATCCGGCCTACCGCCGGAAACGCGGACTTTCTGCCCGCCCATAGCTTCAAGCGCTCAGCTTCGTTCTGGGAAACCCGAATCTGGGTTGCGCCAGCCGCTTTCAATACCTCGGTGATCCGCGCAATCTCGCTCTCGACTTCT
This sequence comes from Betaproteobacteria bacterium, assembly GCA_020354125.1. Lineage (GTDB taxonomy): Bacteria > Pseudomonadota > Gammaproteobacteria > Burkholderiales > Eutrophovitaceae > SG8-40. The sequence continues at coordinate 281,915 of CP070643.1, forward strand.
TCTTCGGAGCCGTCGGATTCGCACAGCAGGATAGCTTCTGCATCCAGCGGGTAACCAGCGCCAATGAATTGTTCGACCGCACCGGTTGCTTTCTTGTCCATCATTTCCAGACCCGCTGGGATAATGCGCGCGGCAATGATATCGGCCACCGCTTGACCGGCCTTGCCAACATCATCGAAAGCAGCAAGGACGACCTGCGCCTTGACCGGGCTCGGCAGTAGCTTGACGGTGATCTCGGTAACGACCCCCAGTAATCCTTCGGATCCTGTGATCAGTGCGAGCAGATCGTAGCCTGGCGCATCGAGTCCATCGCCGCCGATTTCCAGCAACTCGCCATCGATGGTGACGAAACGCACCTTCATGATGTTGTTCACGGTTAGCCCGTACTTCAAGCAATGCACGCCGCCGGAGTTTTCAGCGACGTTGCCGCCGATAGAACAGGCAATCTGGCTCGACGGGTCTGGCGCATAGTACAAACCATACTGCGCGGCGGCTTCCGAGATGGCTGCGTTTCGCACTCCCGGCTGCACCCGCGCCATACGCGCCACCGGATCGATTTCCAGGATGCGTTTCAACTTGGACAAGCCGAGCAACAGACCGTGTTCATAGGGCAGTGCACCGCCCGACAGACCGGTGCCCGCGCCGCGGAATACCACTGGCACGCGGCCCTCGTGGCAGATCTTCAGAACGGCACGAATCTGATCTTCGGTTTCGGGTAACGCGACTGCCAGCGGCAGCTTGCGATAGGCGCTCAGCCCATCACACTCGTACGGTTTGAGTTCTTCTTCGTCGTACAGCAGGGATTCAGCGGGCAATACAGCCGACACACGCCGGACCAGCTCAGCCTTCGATATGACCGGCTTGATGGTCTCAGAAGGAAAGTGTTCGGGTTTGCCCATAATCGCTTCGTGTCTGAACTATCTCGTGTTTATTGTGCGGTGATCAGTATCGCGCGGAAATCGTTGACGTTGGTCATGGTTGGCCCGGTGATGACCAAATCGCCCAGACTGCTGAAAAAACTGTAGCCGTCATTATCGGCAAGCATCCTTTTCGCGTCCATCCCCATGGCGTTGGCGCGCATCAGTGAATCCGGTGTGACGATTGCCCCGGCGTTATTCTCGGTGCCGTCGATACCGTCGGTGTCACCGGCGAACGCCCACACGCGATCAGCGCCTTCCAGGGCGACAGCGAGTGCGAGCAGGAATTCCGCGTTGCGGCCACCGCGGCCATTACCGCGCACCGTGACGGTGGTCTCGCCGCCTGAGAGCAGGACGCAAGGAGCCGGCAGTGGCTGGCCATGGCGCAGCACCTGGCGCGCGATGCCGGCATGCACCAAAGCAACTTCGCTTGCCTCGCCTTCAATTGCGTCACCGAGAATGATCGGCGCAATACCGAAACCTTGTGCTATGGCGGCGGCCGCCTCGAGTGAGATTTGCGGTGTTGCAATCATGTGCAGTTCGTTGCCTTCGAGCCGCTTGTCACCTGGTTTCGGTGTTTCCTGATTGGCGGCACGCAGATGCTCCATGACGCTGGCAGGCTCGCTGATTTCGTACTTCTCCAGAATCGCGAGTGCCTCAGCAAAAGTGGTCGGGTCTGCCACCGTTGGCCCCGATGCAATGACAGCGGGGTCGTCGCCGGGGATGTCCGAGATAGCGAGCGTGACGACTTTGGCCGGCGCGGCGGCAGCCGCCAGGCGGCCGCCCTTGACTGCGGAAATGTGTTTGCGCACACAGTTCATCTCGGCAATGTTTGCTCCACTGGTGAGCAATTGCGCGTTGATCCGCTGTTTGTCCTCGAGCGTGATCCCGTCCGCCGGCAGGGTCATCAGCGCTGAGCCGCCGCCTGATACGAGGAACAGCACCATGTCGTCAGCGGACAGGTCCCGCACCATCGCCAGCATACGCCTGGCTGCATCGAGGCCGGCCGCATCAGGTACCGGATGTGCTGCCTCGACGACCTCAATGCGTTGCGTGGCTACGTGATGGCCATAACGCGTGACAACGAGCCCCTGCAGCCGTTCATGCCAATGTGTTTCCACCGCGCGTGCCATTGCCGCCGCTGCTTTGCCGCAGCCAATGACGATGGTGCGGCCTTTTGGTGGCTCCGGCAGAAAGCGCTGTATCGATCGCTCGGGTAACGCAGATGCAACGGCGGCGTCGAACAGCTGACGGAGCAGGGCGTGTGGATCGGGCGTCATCTAACTGCGTGTCACTTAACTGCGTATCATTCTGCAACGGGGTGATTGGCGAGCGTTTCCAGTGCCTTGACCATGGCGGAATGATCCCACTTGGCACCGCCATGTGCCTGGCAGGCATTGAACAATTCCTGGGCGGTCGCAGTGTTGGGCAAGCTCATACCGAGGCCGCGCGCGGTCGACAGCGCCAGGTTAAGGTCCTTCTGGTGCAACTCGATTCGAAAACCCGGATCAAAGGTCCGCTTGATCATCCGCTCGCCATGAATTTCGAGAATCTTCGACGAGGCGAAGCCACCCATCAAGGCCTGCCGGACTTTGGCCGGATCGACGCCCGCCTTCGAGGCGAGCAGCAGCGCTTCACCCACTGCTTCGATGTTCAGCGCAACAACAATCTGGTTGGCGACCTTGCATACCTGGCCGGCGCCGATGTCGCCGACATGGGTGATGTTCTTGCCCATCATTTCGAAAAGCGGTTTGACTTTTTCGAAAGTGTCCTCGGTGGCACCGACCATGATGGTCAGGGCCGCGTTCTTGGCGCCAACTTCGCCGCCTGATACCGGCGCATCGACGTAATCTCCGCCCAGTTTCTTGACACGATCTGCGAATTCCCGCGTCGCTATCGGCGAAATCGAACTCATATCGATGACGATGTTGCCAGCCGACAGGCCGGCGGCGACGCCGTTTTCGCCGAACAGCACTTTCTCGACATCGGGTGTGTCCGGCACCATGGTGATGATCACTTCCGAGTGGCTTGCGACATCTGCAGCCGAATCGCAGGCAATACCACCGGCTTGCGTCAACTCATCAGGCACGCCGCTACGCGACTGCAGATACAGCGTGTGTCCGCCATTGAGCAGGTGTCCTGCCATGGGTTTGCCCATGATTCCCAGTCCGATGAATCCGATGTTCACGTGAGACTCCCTTAATGAATGTTGCTAAAACATATCCGGAAGTAGAGCCAAAGCGAGGTGCCGTATCGCTCTGTCGTTTCGCCTTTGCTACCCGGCTTGATGCTGCTGCCCGTTGTGGCTCTACCCCGGACTTGTGTCGCGAAAGACTAAAGGTACTGTTTGGCCCAGCCGAGACCTTCTTCAGTATTACCGGCTGGCCGATACTCGCAACCGATCCAACCTTCGTATCCGATACGGTCTATAAAGCCGAACAGGAACGGGTAGTTGATCTCGCCGCTGCCCGGCTCATGCCGCCCCGGCGTGTCGGCAAGTTGCATGTGGCCGATTTTCGAGAGGTTTTTTTCGATCGTCGGTGCCAGGTCGCCTTCCATGATCTGCATGTGATAGATGTCGTACTGGAAGGCAAGATTGGGCACGTTCGCGTAGTGCATGACGTCGAACGCCTGCGCCGAGTAGTTCAGGTAAAAACCCGGAATGTCGCGCGTATTGATCGCCTCGATCAGCAGTGTGATGTTGTGTTTTGCCAGTTCTTTGCCGGCGAAGCGGAGATTGGCGATGTAGGCTTCGCGCATATGCTCCTCGCTCACACCGCGCGGCTTCAGCCCCGCCATGCAGTGCAGTTGCCTGCAATTGAGCGCCAACGCGTAGTCTATCGCCTGCGCCACCTTGTCCTGAAACTCCCCGTGGCGCGCCGGGTCGCAGGCCATGCCGCGATCGCCCGCCTCCCAATCGCCCGGCGGCATATTGAACAACACCATCTCGAGCTTGTTGCTTTGAACCTTTTCCTGCAGCAGGCCTTTGTCAAAGGCATACGGGAACAGGAACTCGACGCCCTTGAAACCGGCGCGGGCCGCTGCATCGAAACGGTCGGCGAACTCGACCTCGTTAAACATCATGGAAAGATTGGCATTTAACTTCGGCATTGGCGTCCTCGCAGGTCTGAAGGGGCTGGCAAGACGTTCCTCGAAGCTGGTGCGTCCGACCCGGAAATCGAGGTCGCATTATAAACGGCCCGGCCGGAACCGATCGCTGTGGACCGTATAATGCCGGTTCCCAACGACCCGACCCACGCTCATGAAATTCACAGGAACCGATAGTTACGTTGCCAGCGACGATTTGATGATGGCGGTCAACGCCGCCGTCACTCTGGAAAGGCCACTGCTAATCAAGGGTGAACCCGGCACCGGCAAGACCATGCTCGCTGTCGAAGTTGCCAAATCACTCGATCGGCCGCTTGTCCAGTGGCACATCAAGTCCACGTCCAAAGCCCAGCAAGGCCTCTACGAGTACGACGCCGTGTCACGGCTACGCGACTCACAGCTTGGCGAGGAAAAAGTCCACGATATTGGCAACTATATTGTGCGCGGACCGTTGTGGGAGGCATTCGAATCCGACACACCTGCGGTTGTGCTGATCGACGAGGTCGACAAGGCCGATATTGAGTTTCCGAATGACCTGCTACGCGAATTGGATCGCATGGAGTTTTACGTCTATGAGACGCAAAAGCTGGTCAGCGCAAAGCACCGGCCGGTGATCATTATCACCAGCAACAACGAAAAGGAGCTGCCGGACGCGTTCCTGCGCCGCTGTTTTTTCCACTACATACGGTTCCCGGACAAGGACACCATGACGCAGATCGTCGACGTGCACTATCCCGGTGTGAAGAAAATGCTGCTACGCGAGGCGCTCGAAGTGTTCTTCGAGATTCGCGAAGTGCCGGGGTTGAAGAAAAAACCGTCGACTTCGGAGCTGCTCGACTGGCTGAAGCTGCTGATGGCTGAAGATATTTCGCCAGATGCGTTACGTTCACAGGACGAGCGCAAGATCATTCCGCCGCTGGCCGGCGCGTTGCTCAAAAACGAACAGGATGTGCACTTATTCGAGCGACTGGTATTCATGTCGCGGCGGGCACGTTAGGCGCGACCGCGGTCGAGGCAGGCGTATTCGCTGCTTGCTGCTAAATCATGCTGACTGAATTCTTCCTCAAACTGCGCGCTGGCGGTGTACCGGCGTCGATCAAGGAGTACCTGACCTTGATCGAAGGACTGCAAAAGCATGTCGCCTCAAGCAGCATGGATGATTTCTATTATCTGGCGCGCGCATCACTGGTGAAGGACGAGTCACATTACGACCGCTTTGACCGTGTTTTCGGGGAATACTTTCGCGGCATTCAGGCGATGCCCGACGATTTGTTCGCCGAGATTCCGCTGGACTGGCTGCGCCGTCAGGCGGAACTGTCCCTCACCGAGGAAGAAAAGCAACAGATCGAGTCGATGGGCGGCTGGGAAAAGCTCATGGAAACGCTCAAAAAGCGTCTCGAAGAGCAGCGGGGCCGTCACCAGGGTGGATCGAAATGGATCGGTACGGCCGGCACATCGCCGTTCGGCGCCTATGGTTACAACCCCGAAGGCGTGCGTATCGGACAGGAAGGTTCGCGCAACCGGCGCGCCGTCAAGGTGTGGGACAAGCGCGAATACCGCAACCTTGACGACTCGGTGGAACTGGGAACGCGCAACATCAAGGTCGCGTTAAAGCGCTTGCGCCGCTTCGCGCGCGAAGGCGCTGCCGAAGAACTGGATATGGATGACACCATCCGGTCGACTGCGCGCAACGCTGGTTACCTCGATCTGAAAATGGTTCCCGAGCGGCACAACGCGGTCAAGGTGTTACTGTTTCTTGACATCGGTGGATCAATGGACGATTACGTGCGCGCGTGCGAAGAGTTGTTCTCGGCCGCGCGCAGCGAGTTCAAGCATCTCGAGTATTTTTATTTCCACAACTTCGTTTACGAGTCGGTGTGGAAAGACAACCGGCGGCGCAACAGCGAACGCATACCGCTGATGCAGATCCTGCACAAGTACGGCCATGACTACAAGCTGGTGTTTGTTGGCGATGCGGCGATGAGTCCCTACGAGATCGCCTATCCCGGCGGCAGCGTTGAGCACCACAATGAAGAGGCGGGTGCGGTCTGGTTGAAACGCATGCTCGATGTCTACGCCAAGTCGGCATGGATCAACCCGACTCCTGAGGACCGTTGGCCGTACTACGAATCGATAGCCATGACGCGCGAATTGATGGAGGATCGCATGTATCCCCTCACACTGGCCGGGCTGGAAGGCGCGATGCGGGTGTTGGCGCGTTAGCTTCCGATTTCCTGAGCCGGATTGTCTGTCGCCAGAAAGCGCGCTGAGAACTCTTCCGGCGGCACCGGCCTGGATATCATGAACCCCTGATACTCGTCGCAGCCCTGACTGCGCAGGAATTGCAACTGGTGTTGGTGCTCCACACCCTCGGCCACGACGATCAACCTCATGCTGTGCGCCATGGCGATGATCGCCGAGACGATTGCCGAGTAGTCACCCGGCTGAGCAACCTCGGCGACGAATGAGCGGTCGATCTTGAGTTCGTCGATAGGAAAACGGTTGAGATAGCTCAGCGACGAGTAGCCAGTGCCGAAGTCATCCATCGATAGCCGGACACCCATTGCCTTCATCGCCTGAAGAATCTGGATGTTGGCATCCGCGTTCTCCATGATCACACCTTCTGTGATCTCGACAACCAGTTGCGATGCATTGGCCCCGGTGTCAACCAGGATCTTAGCCACCGTTTGCAGCAAGGAACCTTGCCGGAATTGTTCGCTCGACACGTTCACCGAGATTCTCGGTATGCGAAGATCAGCGGCCTGCCACGCGGTGGCCTGCTGACAAGCAGCATTCAGCACCCACTCGCCGAGCGGAACGATGAGACCAGTTTCTTCGGCCACCGGAATGAACTCACCAGGGCTCACCATGCCTCGCTCCGGATGCTGCCAGCGCACCAGCGCTTCTGCGCCACACAGCCTGCCGTTGCCGACACTGAGCTTGGGTTGGTAGAACAGGCTGAGCTCATCGTGTTCGATCGCTTTGCGTAGTTCGGTGGCAAGCGTCAGCTTGTGTAACGCGTTGGCGTTGAACTCACTCGAGTAATACTGATAAGAATGTTTCTGCAGTCTTTTTGCCTGATGCATTGCCGCGCTTGCGTTGGCGACAATGCTGTTGACGTCTTCACCGTTCTCCGGATAGGTGGAGATACCGATACAGCAGGTGATCTGCAGGACCTGGCCAGCTAACGATATCGGCTCGGCAATCGCGTCGAGAACACGTTTTGCAACGTGCGCGGCGTTGGAGGTATGGGCAATCACCGGCAGCAGGACCACGAATTCGTCTCCCGCCAAACGTGACAGGCTCGGTTGTCTTTCGTCGCTCTCCGCGCGACCGAGTGTGTCGGTTCCACGGACACAATTTCCGATGCGTTCGGCGATCTCGCGCAGCAACTGATCCGCATGCTCCGGCCCCAACGCGTCGTTGATCTGCTTGAACCCGTCGATGTCGATATGCAAAGCAGCGCCGGTCTGTTTATGGCGCAGGGCGTGTCGCAGGGCCCAGTCCAGACGGTTTACGAAGGTTTGTCTGTTTGGCAGTCCGGTGAGCAAGTCATAGTGCGCCAGTCGGTCACGGTAGGCCTTCGCTGCGAGCGCATTACGCACGCGCAGCGCCAGCTCGCTCGGATCGACCGGTTTGGACAGGAAATCGGTTGCACCCAGTTCGAGGGCGCGCAGTTTGGTCTCGGCATCGGTCGATGACGTCAGCACGATGGTGGGGACTTCTTCCAATAGGTCGGCCTCGTCCATCGCGTGCAGAATGTCGAAACCGTCGGTGTCCGGCATGACCACGTCAAGCAAGAGCAGATCGGGCCGTTCGCTTCTGATCAGGTCTAATGTTCTTTGCGGCTCGTCGGTGGAGACAAAGCGCGAGTAACCCGCTTCCTCGAGATAGATCTGCGTTACTTCAATGGTGATCGGTTCGTCGTCGACCATCATGATGACGGCGTCACGCAGCCTTTCCCAGCGTTCCTGCGACTTCGCTCCGGGTGACGCCGCAATTGTGTCTCCCGCTTCGTCGCGTTGTGGCGTCGTCCCGCCGCTGCGTGGCTGGGCAGTCTCTATCGCAGGGTCGAGTTTCCTCATGCGGGTTGTACTGCCGTTATCTGGTGCCCGGGTGCATCCGCACCGGATGCCCAATGATCAATCTGGCCGCGAGACCGTAGCTCGCGCCGAATCAGCCTTATCCAGCTGTAATAAAGGCGTTTTATTGGGAAACTGAAGCCCGCTCGGTATGTAGAATCAGCCTATTTTCATACGTCAACATGGCACGATCAGCGGCTGATCGCGATCGATTGTGGACTCGCCAGGCGGCCGAATCAGCGAATCCTGCGCACGTCCTGGTTGCTGAGGCCTGTGGTGGCCGTCCGCGTTGAAGGCCGCTGCAACCAGGTCAAGTTGCGACAGCGGAGCGCCTCAGGCTCTGTACGACGCTTTGGTCGCGTGAGTCAGCGAGAGGGCAGGCGGCGCGAAGGCAGGATCACGCCGCTGGTCGAGCTCAGGTGCGTTAGTCGGGCGTCTCCTGAGCGCGGTAGGTTGCGCCGAGAAAGCGCTCGGCGAACTCCTTGGGCAGCACCGGTTTGGATACCATGAATCCCTGGTACTCGTCGCAGCCATGCGCTTTGAGGAATTGCAGCTGGTGTTCGTTTTCCACGCCCTCTGCCACGACTTTCATCTCCATACTGTGTGCCATGGCGATGATGGCCGAGACAATCGCGGAGCGGTCACCGTCTTGCTGGATCTCGGCCATGAACGAGCGGTCAATCTTGAGCTCATCGAGCGGGAAGCTGTTCAGGTAGCTCAGCGAAGAATAGCCAGTGCCGAAGTCGTCCATCGATAGCCTGATACCCATGGCTTTGAGGTCTTCCAGAACTTTGACATTGGCTTCTGCGTTCTTCAACAGCATGCCCTCCGTGATCTCAATCCCCAGTGACGCCGGGTCAGCGCCAGTCTGATCGAGTATCCTGCGCAGGGTATCGGGCAGACGTGCTTCCAGGAACTGGTGACTCGATACGTTGACTGACATGCGAGGCGCGGTCAGTCCGGCTGACTGCCATGCCTTGATCTGCATGCAGGCAGCGCGCATAACCCATTCCCCGAACGAATTGATCAGTCCTGTCTCTTCAGCAAGTTCAATGAATTCGTCTGGTCCGACTAGTCCGAACTCCGGATGCAGCCAGCGCACCAGCGCTTCGCAGCCGCACACCTTGCCGGTCTGGATATCGTTCTTGGGCTGATAGAGCAGACGCAATTCGTTGCGCTCGATTGCCTTGCGAAGCTCATTGCCCAGGCTGAGACGATGCAGTGCGCGGGCGTTGAGCTCATGTGAATAGAACTGGTAGGAATGCTTCTTCTCGCGCTTTGCATGGTGCATGGCGACGCTGGCATTCCTGACGATGCTGTCGGTGTCCATGCCATCGTCGGGGAATACGGCAATACCGATTCCGCAGGTGATTTGCAGTTCCTGTCCGCCGAGAGAGAAGGGGCTGGCGACGGCCTCGAGCACGCGCTGGGCGACCTGGGCGGCACTGTCGGGGCGCGAGAGCACCGGTAGCAGCATGGCGAATTCGTCACTGGCCATGCGCGACAGGGTGGGTCGTGCCTCGTCAGTCTGGAATTTGCTGAGAATTTCGACCAGGCGTAGAACCGTTCCGATGCGCCCGGCAACGAGTTGCAGTAGTTCGTCGCCCAAAGCCGGACCAAGTGCGTCGTTGATTCGCTTGAAACCATCGAGATCGATCAGCAGCGCGGCGCCGGGTTTGTTGCGCCGGGGCGCATAGTCCAGCGCCCATTCAAGCCGCTCAATGAAGGTTCTGCGATTGGGCAGGCCGGTGAGCCGGTCATAGTTGGCGAGCCGGTCGCGGTAGGCCTTGGCCGCAAGCGTGTTTCTCATGCGCAGCACCAACTCGCTCGGATCGACCGGCTTGGCCAGGAAGTCGGTTGCACCCAGTTCCAGGGCTTGCAGCTTGGTTTCTGCATCCGACGATGCGGTCAAGACAATTGTCGGAACGTCTTGCAGCATCTGCTTCTGTTTCATCTCACCGAGAATCTCGAAACCGCTTTTGCCGGGCATCTTGACGTCGAGCAGTAGTACGTCTGGTCGCTCGCTGTCGAGCAGCGCGACGGCTTTCATCGGATCGTCGGTCGATACAAATTGCGAATAACCGGCTGCCTCGAGGTAGATCTGGGTGACTTCGAGGTTTAGCGGTTCGTCATCGACCATCATGACCTTCGCGTCGTACAGCCTGCTGAGGTCATCCGACGGCTCACTATTCGCCGCGGATATCTTCTGCTGACTGGCTGGCGTGTTTGACATCTGGCCGGATTGTTGATCCGGCGCAGTCCGGAACTCCTTGTTGATAGGGGAAACGTTACTCATGCGCGTAGCACCTTAGGTTCGTCAGGTTCGTCGGTCTCGTCTGGCACGACGAGACGGTTTGCAAGATCTTGTATTTCGGATAGCTTTGATTGGACTCTCGACTCCACTTGCGCCTTGGCAAGTTGCTCGAGTTCTTGAGCGGGCTCGGTGAAGTCGTCATAGCCGACCGTTCCCGCCGCTCCCTTGAGCCAGTGGGCAAGCGAGGCGACCTCGGCAAAATCGCGATTGCGCACAGCCTCGTCGATGGCGGCCATCTGTTCTCCCAGCCGGCCGGCGAAGCGGCGCACCGCGGGAAGTAGTCGCTTGTTCTGCGCAAGGCGCGAGACCACTGGTTGCGCCGCGTTCGCTTCGAGTCCGGGAGTTGGCTCTGGCTCCTCCGCGTTAACCTCCGGCTGAGGTGGCGCAGCGACCATCACATCTTCGCTGGGAACAACAATGCGAAGCGCCATCTCTTCGATCTGCTGCAACTCCTTGGCGCAGGTAGCCGCGTCGCTCGCGTCTGCCGCTTTCTCGAGCCGCAATGCAGGTTCGGCGAATGCGTCATAACCGACCGTGCCGGCCGCACCGCGTAGCCAGTGGGCGAGGGCAGAAAGCTCGTTGTAGTTCCCGGCTCTGTAGGCACGCCTGAGGCCCGGCAGCCGTTCATCGAGGCGCGTAGCAAATTTGCGTACGGCCGGTTTCAATCGAGCGTCATCAGCAAGACGAGAACGGATTGGCCCGTTTTCAGACGATTCGGCGAGTGGTGCGGTCAGTGCTGGTTCTGCCACTGGTGTCAGTTCTGCCACTGGTGCTGGTGTTGCGACCGGTGCCGGGGGAGCGATCGGTGCCTGCGTCGAAGCGAAGGTGTCGCCGGATGCTTGCGGCTGGGCGCGGCGATCGATTCGCTCGCCCCCGAGCAACTTGGCCAATTCCTGCATGAGTTCGTCGATTTTGATCGGCTTGGTCTGTATGCCGGAACAACCGGCCGCGAGCACTTCGCGTTCAGCGTCTTTCATCGCATTGGCAGTCAAGGCGATGATGGGAATCTCCAGACCGTCCTCACGCAGAGTGCGCGTGGCGGTGCAGCCATCCATAACCGGCATCTGCATGTCCATGAGGATCAGATCGAACGGCTGCTCGCTCGCTTTTTCGACGGCAATTTGGCCGTTTTCAGCTTCCTCCACCTCCAGGCCAGTGTCGCCAAGGATCAGCACGAGCAGTTCGCGGTTCTCCGGCGCGTCGTCGACGACAAGTACCCGCGACGGCGGGAAGAGCCAACGTGTCTCCTCAACTGTTTCGCCACTGATGCTCTCGGCGATGACCTCATCAGGATTGAGCATGCGAATACCGGCCAGCGACCCGGTATCGACCGTCACAGTGAAGCGGCTACCACTGCCGAGTTGGCTGGTGGCCACAATGTCGCCACCCATCGCGCGCGCCAGGCGTCGGCTAATGGTCAACCCAAGTCCGGTTCCGCCGAAGCGCCGTGTCACCGAACTGTCTGCCTGGCTAAACGGATCGAACATGTTTTCCAGCCTGTCGAGGGCAATACCGATACCGGAGTCGGTGACGTCGATCGCGATCTGCGGTCTACCTTTTGTTTCGACGAGCCGCAACGTCAGTCTCACGCCACCGCGTTCAGTGAACTTGATTGCGTTACCGGCCAGATTGGTGATGATTCTGCGCAGGTAGGTCGGGTCGCTGTGAATACTGGCAGGGACCTGACCTTCGGCGTTGAACTCCAGTGTGATGCCTTTCTCTCGCGCTTTCACGCCCAGCACCGTGACGACTTCACGTATCAGCAGATGCGGCGCACAAGCGATCTTCTCCACTTCCAGAGCACCAGCTTCGACTTTTGACAGATCGAGAATGTCATTGATGAGATCGAGCAGGTGTTTGCCGCTGGAGTGAATTGTCTCCAGATACTTGCCCGCATCATTGCCTTGCTTGCCGTATCCGCGCCGCAATAAGTCGGTAAAGCCGAGAATGGCGTTCATCGGTGTGCGGATGTCATGGCTCATGTTGGCGAGGAACTCGCTCTTGGCGCGGCTCGCAGCTTCAGCTTTTTCCTTCGCCTTACCGAGTTCGATCTTGTTTTCCTCGAGTTGCGTTACATCGTCGAGGCTTACCAGGACACCCCCGGCTTTGCCTCCGGCGCTAAGCACTGGTGCACAGTTGACGATGAAAGTGTGCGTTTTGCCGAGCGCGTCAGCCATCCGCACCATTTCGTTGCTTTGCAGTTTTCCGGTGGCGAGCGCGCGGTCCCATGGCACGTCAAGTTCGGGCAACTCAGTCCCATCTTCAGCGAGCCACGGCAGGTTGGAAGCCTTGGTGCCGACCAGTCGTTCCGGTGTGCGCCCGACGAAACTGGCGAACGCTTCGTTGGCGAGCACGATGTCCCGTTTGCGATCGATGACCAGCAAACCTTCGGTAAGCGTGTCGAGCGCCGCGCGGACCCGTCCAGGTACGGCCCGTGACGGATCAAGGTGCTGCAGCACCCGGCCGAGGTAAAGATAAAAGGCGACGATTCCTGCCAGAGCAACGAATAGGGTCAGTTGCAGCAATGGGTTCGCCCACAAACCGGCGAGGCCATTCGGCCGGATCGGCGTGTAACGCAATTCGAGTTGGCCCCACCGCTGCGTGCCGTCCATGATCGGCACTTGCACTTGGCTGTTGGATACCCATTCCCGGCGCATATCAACCCAGTTCGAGTCATGTGCACCGACTGATGCGACAAGGCTTTTGTCCACTGCTCGCACCGCTGCCGATTGGATTTCCGGGTTGCGCTCCATGGCGAACTCAAGAAAATCATAGAGAGTGGTGCGGTCGCCCTGAGCAATTACAGCGATACTGCCCGCCGCCAGCGCCTCGCCAACGGATACCCGACCATCACGGATCGCACCCTCGCGGTCGGGAAACAAGCCAATCGCGGCAGACGCCAACAACAAAGTTGCTGCCAGCGAAGCCAGTCCTGTCGCGATATACACGCGGGTGTTGATAAAGCGTGTCATGAAGTCACCATGTGTTTTTTGTCTGCAGCTTGCGCCGCGCGATTCCTACGCTCGACCAACGACTCGAGGGAGTCGTCATCGTCATCGGCTTCATCGGCGATGCGGCCCAACACCGGCAGCGGATCGACCAGCCGCCATGCTGGCAATGAAGACAAGAAGCTGCCGAGGAGCACCTCGGTTCGCAGCAGCCAGAACAGATAGCCGACTGACAATCCTGCCGTGGCCACGAAGTTGGTTGTCGTCAACGCGCCTGCGACGCGGGTCTGCTGCTCGACGTCGTCGCGCAGCCGGTTCAATTCCTCGACGAACTCTGGCGCGTCGATTCCCTGCACACCCGAGCCGAACGATGGCAGCGATGTCGTAGGCGCAACGATAAAGCCAACCCCGTCAAGAGCAATCTCAACCTGTTCCAGAGCGAAGTCCCGAATGTTGAATCCGCCAGGTACCGCGACGATGCGGGTGTCACTGGTCGACTGCGTTGTGTTCACTTCATTCGGCTGCAATGGGACTACATTCTGTTGTTGCGGGAGGCCAAGCAGGGTCTCCAGCGGCGCAGCAACACCGCCTGATGGGGGTGCATCAGGCCCGGCTGTGCTCTCATTGCTCCCCGGACCCGGGTCTTCCGCAACCGGATCCTCGACCGGTGGTTCGGTTGCCGGATCTTCCACGGGCGGGTCGGTCGCTGGCGGAGGATCCGGATCAAGCGTGGTCGGCGGAATCGGAGGCAAAGCGGCCTCGGCAACCGGACCAACGACAGCGCTATTGACACTCTCGGGTGTGCCGTGCCCATCGGTATAGGAAACCTGCACACTGATGTCGGCACCGACATCAGCACTGACCAAGGTATAAGTGCTCGCCGTCGCGCCACCAATGTTCACGCCGTTGCGCAGCCATTGATAGCTGAATGTTCCCAGACCGTCGCTGTCGCTAACGCCGCCGGTATCGGCGCTCAGCACCTGCATCTCCGCGGGCGTGCCGGTGATATTCACCAAACCGGCGGGTGCGTCGTTGGTGTTGGCAACCGGACCAACTGGGGCGCTGGTGACGTTTTCGAGCGTGCCATCGCCATCGGTATAGCTCGCGACAACCGAAATGCCGGCACCGACATCGGCATCTACCAGCGTGTAGCTGCTGGCGGTGGCGCCGGCGATGTCCACTCCATCACGATGCCAGTGATAGCTGACCGCGCTCATGCCATCGGCATCGCTCAACAGATTGCTCGCTGTGAGTACCTGGTCCTCGGCAGCGGTACCAGCGATGTTCACGGTACCGGTCGGTGCGTCGTTGACCGGCGTGACGTTGAGTGTGACGTTGCTTACCGGAGAGGACTTTGGCGCGCCTCCGGTATTACCGCCATCATTGATCGACACCCCTAGGTTCACAGCACTGGTGTCATTCAGTACCGTGGTGTAAGTGAGGTTCGAAGCGCTGATGAAGTTGTTGATGTCAGTCACCGAACCGGTCAGTGTCAGGTTGGTCGCAGCCCCACTGACCACAACGCCGCCACCTGACCCGGCCCCAAGCGTGCCCTGGGTCACCGTGAAGGTCGCTACCACACTGCCGCCTGCGGCATCGACATCGGCGAAGCTGATACCGGTAATGGCGCTGGCGACATCCTCGGTCACGCTAATCGAGGCCGGGGCGTTCACGCTTGGATCATCATTGACTGCGGTTACTGTCACTTGCGCCTGCACGGGGAGAGTCGACTTAACGCCATCGTTGTCCATTGCCACCGCAGTGAAAGCATCGAGCGTGCCGTTGGCGTGATTGACGGGAATCCAGTACGCGTTGTTGGTGGAATCAACGGTGTCATTAGTACCCGCAGCCCACAGGGTTGCGGTGCCGGCGCTCGTGCCGATCTTCAGCGTGCCGCTGCTCACCGCTTTGATCACGAAGGCATCCACCGTGCCGTCCACATCGGCCTCGTTACCCTGAGCTGCCAGGTCGGCAAAAGTGATCTCGACTTCGTTGTCCTCGGCGACGGTATCTATCGCTCCAGCAAATGTGGTCAGTGTTGGCGCGTCATTCACAGCCGCAACATTAAGACTGACGTTGCTCACCGGTGAGGTCTGTGCACCACCGCTGCCGGTGTTGCCCTGATCATTGATTGACACCGCGAGGTTCACAGCCGAGGTGTCATTCAGTACCGTGGTGTAGGTGAGGTTCGA
>CP070643.1:297575-335714 GCA_020354125.1 Betaproteobacteria bacterium
CCTTGCTACCTTGGGCGGAACGGTGAAGTTACGCTCCCGGCGGCGCCGGCGCAGTGTTGCGGCCAGCGAGTTTTTCTGTGGCGTGCTGACTACGGCCAGAGAAGCCGACGAGTTGGTCGAGTCGGCACAGTTCCCGATGCCGAAACAGAAAGCTCAGTACGGATTTGTTGAAGTCAGCATGCGACACGGCGATTTCGCGCTGGTCGCACTTGCCGGTATGGTTTCCGAACACAGCGTGCAGTTGGGTGTTGGTGGCGTCGCCGACCGGCCGTGGGTGGAGACACTACCGTCGGGATCCGGTGATGATCTCGACGCGGCGCTGGAAGATCTAGCCTGGAAACTTGATGCACAGGACGATCAGCACGCCAGTGCGCGTTACCGCCGCCATCTGGTGCGCAATCTCGGAAAGAAACTCATCACTGAACTGAGTGTGGGGCTGAAACAATCATGAAGAAGCTGCCACACGCCCGGCACACGATCGCGATGCGACTGAACGGCATCGACCGAAACGGCGAATGTGAGCCGCGCACACTGTTATCCGATTTTCTGCGTTATGAACTCGGCGCAACCGGCGTGCATGTTGGCTGTGAACACGGCGTATGCGGCGCTTGCACAGTGACCATTGACGGAGTTGCCCAGCGCGCCTGCCTGACGTTGGCGGTCAGTGCCGAGGGCTGTGACATCACTAGTGCGGAGGGGCTTGCGCCCGAACCCGATAAGTTGTCCGAACTGCAAGCGGCGTTTCGCCGCCACCACGCTTTGCAGTGCGGTTTTTGCACGCCCGGCATTCTGATGTCCTGCGCCGATTTCCTCTCCCGCGTCACGCAGCCGAGCGAAGCCGAGGTACGCGAGATGCTCTCGGGACACCTGTGTCGCTGTACCGGTTATTCGAACATCGTCTCGGCGATCCTTGAAGTCGCATTGCAGCAAGCTGCAACACAGCAAGTTGCAGCACAGCAAGTTGTGAGCGAGAAAACCGAAGATTTGCCGGATGCTTGATCTGGGCCGTTCGTTTCTTGCCAGCGCTGAACGTTCGCCGCGCGCCACGGCGATTGTCGATGGCGAACTGCGTCTGAATTATGCCGACTGGTTGTCGCGCATCGGCGCCGTGGCCGGTGGGCTAACCGATTTGGGATTGCATCGCGGCGACCACTTGTTGGTTGCGATGCAGAATCGCTGGCAGATGGCCACGCTGCACTGGGCATGTCAGTTTCTCGGCGTAATCGTGACCCCACTGAACTGGCGCGCCAAGTTCGACGAGGTCGAGTACTGCGCTGTAGATGCCCAAGCGCGTGCCGTTGCCTATGACGAGTCAAGCGCCGACGCAGTGACCGACTCGGCAGCCTGCAAAGCGATCCCACGAATTGTCGCCGGCCACATTGGCAACGGCGAACTTGCTTTTGACAGCTTGCTCAGCGCCAGTGCACCACAGCAGTTACTGCAAGCCGATGCCGAAGACTGGTCAGTCATGCTCTATACGTCGGGAACAACCGGCAAACCGAAGGGCGTACCGCGCAGGCACCGGGCCGAGCGGGCCGCAGCGGTAGCGCATGTTGCGCAGAACCTGTACTCGGTCGGCGAACGCACACTCGGTGTGATGCCGCTGTACCACACCATGGGCGTGCGGTCGTTGTTGTCGATGGCATTGGTGAATGGCTGCTTCGTGTGTCTGCCGCGTTTTGACGCGGGCGAAGCGCTGCAGATTATTGCCCGCGAGCGAATCAGCAACTTGTATCTGGTTCCGACGTTGTATCACGATCTACTCGCACACGAGGCGTTTCGCGATACTGACATCGAGTCAGTGCGGCGACTGGGATTCGCTGGTGCGCCGATGTCCGAAGATCTGCTGCGGCGACTTGACGGTGCGTTCCGCCCGGATTTATTCGTCAACCATTACGGCTCATCGGAAATCTACACCTTCACCGTCGACCCGGCTGCACAAGAGAAACCCGGCAGCGCTGGCAAAGCCGGTTTGAACACCCGCGTGCGCGTCGTCAAGCTGAATGCGCAAACAGCGGATGAACTCGCCACGGCCGGCGAAGAAGGCCAGATCATTGCCGACCTGACCGGTGATGAAGCATTCGAGGGATACTGGCGGCGCCCCGATGCCGACACCAAGTCGCTGCGGCAAGGCTGGTACTTCACCGGCGACACCGGCTACTTCGACAAGGACGGCGATCTTTTTGTAACCGGGCGGGTCGACGACATGATCATTTCCGGCGGAGAGAATATTTCGCCAGTAGAGATCGAGTCGGTACTGTCGCTGCACGACGCCGTCGACGAAGTCGCTGTGGCCGGCCTTTCCGATGAGCGCTGGGGTCAGAAAGTGGTCGCCTTCATCAAGCGTAAATCACCGGTCGACGCGCAAGCACTCGACCTGTTTTGCAGGAATTCAGAACTGCTCAACTTCAAGCGGCCAAGAGAGTATGTCTTCGTCCGCGACATTCCCAAATCGCCGGTCGGCAAGATATTGCGCCGCAAACTGGTCGCCAGAGAATATGAACAAGATAACTGACGGACGAACGCCTCTCACCGCGTTGTTATAGGAAACTGCACATGGTCAAGCTCACACACCCAGCACAGACACTGCTCGACAACCCCGACGGCTTCCGCATAGAAATCGATGAAGCACGTCAGCGAGCCGACATCATTCTTGACCGGCCGCCGCTGAACGTCGTGTCGATGCCGCAACGCAACCAGCTGCGCTGTGCATTTGAAGCATTGGACGCGCACGCCGCGGTGCGAGTAATCGTAGTGCGCGCTGTCGGCGAGCATTTTTCAAGTGGTGGTGACATCAAGGGCTTTCTCGAGGCAAGCGCGGAGACCGTGTCGAAACTGGCATGGAATATCGCGGCACCGGCACGTTGTGAAAAGCCGGTGATTGCTGCCGCGCGTGGCTATTGTTTCGGTGTTGGCTTCGAGATTTCACTCGCCTGTGACTTTCGAATTGCTTCGGAGACGGCACGCTATGCCCTGCCGGAACAGAAACTCGGCCAGATTCCCGGTTCCGGCGGATCGGCAAGATTACAGAAGATGGTCGGCATTACCCGCACCAAAGATATTGTTATGCGTTCGCGTCGCATTACCGGCAAGCAAGCGCTCGACTGGGGCATCGTGACCGAGTGCGTTGCCGACGACGAACTGGAGAAAACGACTGACGCACTCGTTGACGAACTCGTTCAGTTCGCACCACTGGCACAGCGCACGGCGAAGAAACTGCTCAACGATACCGAAGACGCAACGCTGTCTACAGCCATTGAGCTCGAAGGTCACGCTTACAGCCGGCTGCGCAGCTCTGATGATTTTCGAGAAGGTGTGACCGCGTTTCATTCCAAACGAAAGCCTGCTTTCAAGGGCTCCTGATCGGCGGGACCTGCAAGCCGCCTGCATTTTCACCATTTGGATTTACAGCATGGACACCTTGTTCTTCTGGTTGTCAAAGCTAATATGGCTAATCATTTCGCCTGACAGCCTGTTGCTGATCCTCCTTCTCCTGAGCTTTGCCCTGCTGCTCTTGGGAAAAGACCGAGCCGGAACGAAGTTACTTGGTTTTGTTTGCGCTGTTCTGCTGATTGTTGCTTTGTTGCCACTGCATAACCTGCTGCTCTATCCGCTCGAGACGCGTTTCAAAACCAATCCTGAAATGCCAGACTCGTTGGTTGGCATCATCGTGCTGGGGGGCGCCGAGGGTCCCTACCTTTCGGCATTGTGGAACCAGGTCGAAGTCGGACCTGCAGCTGAGCGTTTTCTGGCTTTCCTGGCGTTGGCGAAACAATACCCAGAGGCAAAGCTAGTCTTTGCCGGCGGCACGGGGTCGCTAATCAGGCAGGAATTCAAGGGTGCCGACGTTGCCGAGACTCTCTTTCAACAACAAGGCCTGGACGTAACGCGTGTTGTCTTTGAACGAGAATCTCGCAACACCTATGAGAATGCGCTGTTCACGAGAGAGTTGATACAACCTGGTGAAGGCGAGAGCTGGTTATTGATCACGACTGCCTGGCACATGCCGCGCTCTGTTGGTGTTTTTTGCAAGCAACAGTGGCCGGTGATCCCCTACCCGGTGGATCACACGACAGAACCGGATCATCTGATTTCGATCAATTTCGCTCTCGCCAGCCACCTGAGAGACCTGGGAATCGGCGCGAAGGAATGGATCGCTTTGTTGGTCTATTACATTACGGGTAAGACCACTGCATTGCTTCCATCACAGTGCGACTGGACCGATGTCCCGACCGCGGCTATACCGACTACATGATATGCAGCCGCCTTCGCAAGCGGAACTGAACTTTCGACAGGCGGACAAGCGGGCCGCTTCCGGCCAGTTTGGTATGCGCGCAACTTCTTACCGCGGCTTATCGGACCGCGCCTGCTGTAAAGCGATTACCGTATCACGCAATCCATCGGGCGTGACGTCTTGCGGTTGGATTGGCTTACCGACGTTCAAGTAAATTGGTGCGAACAGCCTGGAGAACCACTTGAGTTTCGGGTTGTACGAAAAAAGCCCCCGCAAACCCGACAGTGCCATAGGGATGACCGGCACTGGCGTGCGCTCCAGGATGTTACTGACACCAGCACGGAACTCGCCGATCTTGCCGTCAATGGTAATTGCACCTTCGGGAAAAATACACACGAGCTGGTCTTGTGAAAGTGCCTGCGCCGTTTCATCGTAAGCGTTCTTCAGCACCTCAGGTGCCAGCTTGTGCGGCGCAACCGGGATCGCTTTCATGGAACGAAAGATGAAGTTCAGCACCGGAATATTGAAGATTGTGTAATACATCAGAAAACGGATTGGACGACGACACGCCGCCTGCACCACCAGTGCATCAGCCAGGCTTTGATGATTGCAGACCAGCAGGGCCGGCCCGCGTTCAGGAAAATGTTCGACGCCCTTGATGCGCAATCGATACACTGTGCGAACCAGCAGCCAGTCCAGAAAACGCAGCAAGAATTCCGGTACCAGCGAATAGATGTAGGCAGCCACTGCGATGTTGAACAAGCCGGTCAACAACAGCAACTGCGGCACGCTGGCGCCGCGCGAGAGCATCAGCACCGCTACCGCCGCGGCAGCCACCATGAACAACGCATTGAGAATATTGTTGGCGGCAATAATGCGCGAGCGATGGGCCGGTTCACTGCGCGTTTGAATCTGAGCATACAGCGGGACAATGTAAAAACCACCGAACGTACCGATCAAAAACAGGTCCAGCACGACGCGCCAACTACCCTCGCGCGCCAGAAATTCCATTGGACCGATTCCTTGAAAAGCGACGCTGGTCGGCGTAGCGAAGTACAGATCAATTGCAAACACACTCAAGCCGATCGACCCGAATGGCACCAGACCGATTTCGACTTTGTGGCCGGATAAGCGCTCGCACAACAATGATCCGGCGGCAACACCGACAGAGAACAACGCAAGCAGCAGCGTAACGACTTGTTCGCTACCACCGAGCGATTCGCGGCTGTAGGCGGGAAACTGCGACAGAAACAGCGCGCCGTAGAACCAGAACCACGACACACCGAGGATGCAGTGAAAGACCGTGGAGTCCCTGGTCGCAAATCGCAGGTTGGTCAAGGTTTCGGTGAAGATATTCCAGTTCAGCCGCAGGTCGGGTGCCGGCGCCGGCAACCGTGGGATCAACAGGCTGGCGGCAAAACCCATCACGCTGACCCCAAGAATCACCGCTGTCACCCACATCACTCCATCGGACGTCGAGACAAGCACACCGGCAACCAGTGTGCCGGCAAGTATGGCAACGAATGTTCCGGTCTCGACCAAGCCGTTACCGCCGACCAGTTCGTGCGGACCAAGCGCTTGAGGCAGCAGCGCGTATTTCACCGGGCCAAAGAACGCCGACTGCGTACCGAGCAAGAAAAGCGCAGCGAGCAGCAGCGCCAGGTTCTGCAGGATCAAGCCAGCAGCAGCGACGAGCATGATGACAATTTCTGCTGCCTTGATGAAACGAATCAGAATGGATTTTTCAATTTTGTCGGCAATCTGCCCGGCACTGGCCGAGAACAACAAAAACGGCAAGATGAACAGCCCTGCCGCCACGTTGGCCAGCACCGCCGGTTCGAGTGCGGAATAGGTTGCCGCGTTATAGGCAACCAGTATCACCAGCGCATTCTTGTAGACATTGTCGTTGAAGGCACCGCCCAGCTGCGCAAGAAAGAACGGTCCGAAGCGACGCTCGAACAACAGGCGGAATTGGTTTTCCTGTTTTTGCCCACCCACAGGGGCTTGCTGGTTTGCCACTGTCATGTCTTCAGGTAGATGCAA
Organism: Betaproteobacteria bacterium; assembly: GCA_020354125.1. Lineage (GTDB taxonomy): Bacteria > Pseudomonadota > Gammaproteobacteria > Burkholderiales > Eutrophovitaceae > SG8-40. The sequence goes on from CP070643.1 coordinate 303,853, forward strand.
GCTTTCTACCCGATACCGGCAGAGCCGGCAACAGTGCAACAAGAGCGAGCGAGGAAAGAAAAGCCCGCGACCAGCCAGGCCGCGGGCTTTATCCAATCACAACTTTCTATCCGATACGATCTTCTATCCGATACGATCTTCTATCCGATCAAGAAAGCATCAATACTTGTATTTGATCGAGCAGCCGTAAGGGCGTGTGTCATTGTCGCTGACCGGCTGTCCGGCGAGCAACTCGTCAAGAGCAACGGCGACGTAATTCCTGGCGTCTGGAATGTCGCGCAGACTGAACGAAGGTTTGTCATCGATACCGCCGCGATAAACCAGCTTGCCTTGCGGGTCGATGATGTACATGTGCGGTGTGGTCCGCGCGTCGTAAGCCTGGCCAACACCGCCTTCAGGATCAAGCAACAATGCTGTCGGGCTGCCTTTCCACTGCGACATGATTGCACGCGAACGCTGTGGATCGCGGTAATTGGAATGCTCCGGATTTGTAGAGTTAATCGCCAGCCAGACAACGCCTTCCGCCGTGTATTTCGACTGCAGTTTCTGCATGTTGCCGCTGGTGTAGTGCTTCTGGACAAAAGGGCACTCGGAGTTGAACCATTCCAGGACTACATACTTGCCACGGAACTGCGACAAGCTGACCGGATTTCCATCGATCGCCGTCAGGGTAAAGTCAGGAGCGGTCGCTCCGGGGGTCACCGCAGCGTAAGCCACCGCTGCCAATACGGCTGTCAAACAGACTGGCGCAAGGAAAATACGAAACAGTTTTCTCATTGTCGCGCCTCCTCAGGTTTCTTACGGTTAGTCTCGTGTCGCTGCCAATTATTCTCGCGTTGCCTCTGATTACTCTCGCGTCGCTGCAGTACGAATCGGTTGTGTTGCTTTATCTATGCCGTTTAGCACCAGTGACTCAGTCAGCAACTCGGGCAGCAAAATCGGTGCTCTGCTATCCGGTGCATAGAAAACGTAAACCGGAACACCACTGCGGCCGAGTGAATCGAGCGCGGCACTGATTTGCGGGTCACGATTGGTCCAATCCGCCACCATGGTGATCACGCCTTTTTCGCGAAAGCGCGTTTGCACAGATTCTTTGTTGAGCACCACACGTTTATTGAACTGACAGGTGACACACCAGGCTGCGGTGAAATCGACAAACACGGTACGCCCTTCCTGATTTGCTGCGACAACGGCCTCGGGTGACCACGGCTGCCACTCTCCAATGTTCGTGGCGAGGCTCGACGGTTTTGCCTGGTTGGTTGCATCAGCCTGCGGCCAGGCGAACACAGCCCCGCCGATGACGAGCACGATTGCGGCGACGCGGGCCGCGGCGCGCACACGTGACGTCGCAACGCTCTGCCAACGGCCAAAAGCCCAAAAACCGGCACCAATGAAGGTCATGCCTACCAGCAGGCGGGCAATCGCATCGACACCGACCTGGCGGCCCAGCACCCAGATGAGCCAGACAGCAGTGAGGTAAAGCGGAAAGGCGAGAATCTGTTTGAGTGTTTCCATCCACGGTCCCGGCTTGGGCAAACGGCCGACCAGTTTCGGCGAAAACGACAACACTACGTATGGCGCCGCCATGCCAAGCGCCAACGCGGTAAACACGGTCATTGCCACTGTCGCCGATTGCGTAATGGCGAAACCAAGCGCAGCACCCATGAACGGCGCAGTACATGGCGTCGCAACCAGGGTTGCAATAACGCCAGACAAAAAGGCATCGGCATAGCCGGATTGCGCCCGCACACTGCCTGCCAACTGCTGCGCGCGGGCACCAAGTTCGAACACGCCTGACATGTTCAGCGCCAACACAAAGAACAGCAAGGCAAGCGCTGACACAACCAGCGGTGACTGCAACTGGAACCCCCAACCGAGTGTCGCACCACCGGCGCGCAATGCGAGCAATATTCCGGCGATCAGCCAGAAACACACCAACACGCCAAGACCAAACAGCAATCCGTGCCCGCGCAGGCTGGCGGCACTCGACCGCGAATTCTCGACAAAAGTCAGTACCTTGATGCCGACCACGGGAAATACGCACGGCATCAGATTGAGAATTGCCCCACCGACAAAGGCGAAAGCGAGCGCGACAATCAGAGTCAGCTGGCTCTGCGCCGGTGCCGGTGCCGCGGGCGGTGGCGCCGGCACAGACTCTGAAACAGTCACCGGCGAGCTGATCACCGCGGCGTTCTGACCGCCGGCAAAAGCCGGATCGGCTACCAGCAAGCCGGTCAATGGGCCCTGCCTTTGGCTGACAGCAGCCGCGGCGGCAAATCGAAGGTGCACCTTGCCATCGGCTGTGTACGTCTGTTGCGGAGCCGCATACTCGATCCACCCCTCCTCGTCGGGGAAGAACTCCAACTTGCCCGAATGCGGCATCGCCGAACGCGGCAGGCTAAGAATCCACTCCTGGCCACCAGCAAGCTGTGCCCGCACGTCCAGCCCATCAATTGAAGACGGCAATGCAGCCCGAACCTGCTCGATACGGTCCGACCAAAGTGGATGCGGCGCGGGTGGACCGGCCGGTAGTGTCAGTGCGAGGTCGGCGTCACCGGGAATGCAGATTTCCTCGCATACCAACCAGAACGCACTGGCGCGGATCGGCACACTGGCAGGAAGGCTGCGCGGTACCTCAATATCGGTAAGCAGCAGCACCTCGCCGTCGTAGCCGTAATTTGCCAGCGGCCCGACATCGATTCGCGTCGGCGTCGGCCACTGAATCGGGCCAGCTTTAAAGCCTTCGGGCAGCTCCCATGTGATTTGCGTGGCGAGTCCGGAATCCCCCGGATTCTTCCAGTAGGTGTGCCAGTGCTCATCGGGATTGAGACGCAGCGCGACTGTAAGCACGCTGCCGGGCTCGATGCTGGTCGATGCTGGAATCAGTTCAACGTCGATATGGTCGCGCCGCACCGGATTGGCAGCCGCCGGAAGGGAAACGAGCCCCGTCAAGACCAGGGCGATTAGAAGGTGTTTGACCATATATATAAGGAATTTGATGCCAGCAGCGTCGTGTCGGGCCGCCTTCATAACCCGCTTGCCAACACTATGCCAGTTTAGTTGCAAGCATGCCGGCCGCAGGGTATGAGTGCCACCCGGCTGATTAGTTCGAGACAGAAATCGCTTATCTCACAAGCAGCCAGGCAGATGATACGCCTCGCCCGCCTGTCTCAATGTCAGCCCGCTCAAGCGGGCCTCGCACCATGTACGAAGCGAAAGGCGAAGCGGATTTAAGCAGCCGGCGGCGCACTGGTGGCACACTATTGCTATGTTTCGTTTGATCGCCCCGATCGCCTGTCTCGTCACGCTACTGTGCGCCGCGCCTGTCGCGGTTATGGCGAAAGTCCCTCTGGGGACCGATTCAGTTGTAATCTTCGCGCCACGCCAGGTCGCCAGCGAAATCATGGCCGCAGATGATGAGTACACCTCGCGTATGAGCCAGTTCGACCGTATGTTGCGGCTGAAGACGGAGTCGCCAGTAAGTCGATCACAGTATTTCGCACACATGGCCGGCAATACGCTGGACTGGACCGAGGCCGATCGGAACCGACTGAGACCTCTATTGACGCGGCTTGCAAGTGCACTCGCCGGCTACGACCTGCCGCTGCCGCCCACCGTTTTGTTGATCAAGACAACCGGCAATGAGGAAGTCGGCGAGGGACACACGCGCGCCAACGCCATCGCGCTGCCGTTACGCAGTTTCGCCGAGGACGACGAAACCTTGTTCTTTTTGCTGGCGCACGAACTGTTTCACGTCATGTCCCGTTACGATGCGCGATTCCGGCAACAGGCGTATGCACTGGTAGGCTTTCGCATCGGGCCGGAATTGCAGTTGCCAGGCGCGATTGCGCCGCTGCAAATTACCAACCCCGACGCGCCACGGCATGACAGTTTTATAGACGTCTATGTCGACGGGCAGGCAATCACAGTGGTTCCGGTCCTGTTATCGCGCTCAGCGGTGTTTGATCTCGAGATCGGCGAGGACCTTGATGACTACTGGACGCTGCGGTTGTTGGTGGTTGAGAAATCACCTGGCAGCGAGGCGCTTACGCCGCAGATGCGAAACGGTGCCCCGGTGTTGCTACGCCTGAGACGAGTCACGGGGTTCATAGACCAGATCGGCCGCAACACAACTTACATCATCCACGCCGAAGAAGTGCTGGCCGAGAACTTCGCGTTTCTGGTGACGGGCGAAACGGTCGCTGAACCACAGCGGGTCGAGGCATTGCGCCGCTTGCTCACTGACCCGGACGGATCAGAGTGAACCAGATCAGATAGAACCGGTTCTGATTGAATCGATAGACCCTCAGCAGCTAGACACCGCCGGGATCTCGCAAGGGTGGGCCGGGTAAATCCGACAAGCCCATCAGAGTAGCGTATCGCCGTACTGATCGGCAAACAACGCTGGTTGACCGCCGGTGTGCCAGAACAACACCGTGTCATCTTTTCCGAAGTAACCCTTGCGCAGCAGGTCGATCAGTCCGGCGGCAGCCCTACCCGTGTAGACCGGGTCGAGCAGCATGCCTTCGGTGCGCGCAAACAGGCTGATCGCTTCGCGTTCGGCCGCGGTCACGACGCCGTAACCAGCCTGGCAGTACGCATCGTTCGCCAACACGTCGTCCGGTGTGAACTCGATGCGAGGGCCGAAGCGTTCTGACGCCTGTGTCGCCAGTGACGATACATGGGACTTGAGCCAGTCCTCGGGCTCGTCGATGCTGATGCCGAGAACTTTGCCCGGGTATGCGTGCAGACGCTGGCCGAGGACCAGCCCGGCATGGGTACCGCCAGACGAAGTGCCGAACACAATCCACTCCGCCGACACGCCTTGCTGCATGAATTCCTGCATGGCAAAGACATAACCCAAAGCACCGGTCGGACTCGAACCGCCGTATGGCAAAAGATAGGGGCGCCGGCCGGCTTGTGCTGCCTTGTCAAACGTTTCCTGCAGGATGCGATCGCGCTCACTGCGTTGCTCGACGAACACAACCTCGGCACCAAACAACCGGTCGAGCAACAAGTTGCCATTCGGTCGCTGCGGTTTCTCGCCATTCAGTACCAGAATGCAATCCATGCCAAAACGGCAGGCGGCCGCCGCAGTCTGGCGGCAGTGATTGGATTGGACAGCGCCTCCGGTGACCAGCGTCTTCGCACCCTGCTGGTGCGCCTCGGCAATCAGAAACTCGAGTTTGCGCGTCTTGTTGCCACCAAGTGCGAGACCAGTCTGGTCGTCACGCTTGACCAGAATCCGTGGGCCCGCCAGTTCGGCACTCAGGCGCGGCAATTCCTCAATCGGGGTTGGCAAATGCGCGAACCGTTGCCGCGCAATCGCCGTCTCACTGGAACTCATGACATCGCGTACCGTACTTGAAATGTGCTTTGGGAGTCGCAGTGCGCCGCACTGGGCGCGAGCATGCAGCAGCGCTCAATTCATTCCGGCAACCGCGTCGCCTGCCACGACACGAACTGCAGACCTGAATCACGTTTGGCCCAAACAGCGTGAAACAACAGGTTCAGCGTCATGTCCCGGCCACGGGCAGTCACTTCGAATACGGCCCTGCCGGTGATGATGGCGACGTTGCCAAAAATCCGTACTTTGGTGTCGCTCCGCTCCATGTTGTTGTAGCTGACTTTTCCCGAGCGCAGTGACTCGATGAAGCTCGCCTTGGTGTCCTGCACCGTGCTTGAATGGATATAGACGAGGTCCTTGGCAAATAACGTCTCAAGCGCGTCGAAATCGTTTTCTATCTGTGCTTCGTATCGCGTATCCTCTGCCTGCAACGCGTCGGCCACGGTAAGACTGCTGCGGTCATCTGTTGCCATCTCTACACCACTCCTGGCGCCTGGCCGTTGTTATTAGGTTTGGTGGTTCTCGCCGAACCGGCATCGACAAACACAACACTGCTAACCGAATTTAGCGCCAGGCGCATTCCGGCTGTCAATCACTTGTTGACTGCGAAACAAAAAAAGCCCCGATGTGCGGGGCTTTTTGAATAGAAGGCAGTTATTCGCCCTTTCGAAGCCTACTGAACCAGTGTTCCATCTGTTTGCCAGCCGCTTCGCGCCCACCGAGACCAAAGGACAAGGCAAAGGCAACGGCAACAGCACCCAGTGTAAGACCGAACGCCAGGTTAACGATGTCGTCGGCGATGCCCATGGCCCGCAGACCCATCGCGATCACCAGGCCAAGAATCGCCAGCCGGGCAATCTGCCCAAGCCCGCTGGTGTCCTTGCCGCTGGCCCGGGCAATAGCGTTAAACGCAACGTTCGCAAGCCAGTATCCAATGATGAAGATTGCGCCACCGAGCAGGATGTCGCCACCGAACTCGATAAACGTGGCGACAAGATCACGCACCTGTGAAAAGCCGAGCCGGTTCGCCGCCTCGACCGTGGCAAACAACATCGCAAAAAACACGATCAAACCGCCGACAATAGCAGAAGGCGTCATGGGTGCCTTGAACGCATAGCTGAAACCGAGCCGTTGCGGCACGGTGTCAAAACCCAATCCGGTAAGCAGACGACTGACGATATCCGCGGCAAATTTCGCCACGTACCAGGTAATGATCAGAATCACTGCCGCGGCGAGCAGATTGGGCACAGCCTCGAGGATCATCGACAACATTTCGGTTGCCGGCGCGGATATCGACTCGATCTGCAGGGCGTCGAGTGCCGCAATCAGGGCCGGGATGAATACAAAGATAAAGACAATCATTCCGATCAGCCGGGAGATCTGCACCTGACTACTCAGTCCGACATCGGCGCCGAGCCGGTCGACACCCACTGCCGCCAGCAGGTTGCTCACCAAACCGCGCAGCACTCGTGCAACCACCCAGCCGACAAAGCCGATGGCGACCGCAGCGACGATGTTTGGAATCATTGCCAGTGCCTCATCGATCATGCCCTGCACCGGCTCGAGCAAGCCCTCCAGATCGAAAGCACCGAGGATGGCCGGCACGAACAATAGAAACGTCAGCCAGAACAAAACATTGCCGACACTCTTGCTCATTGGCTTGGTACCTGCCTCTTCGGCCAGTTTTTCATCCCATTTGGTTGCCGCGAGGCCCTTGGCACTCAACGCGCGCAGCAAAGTCGCCAATATCCACGCCAGTATCAGCAAAAGCGCGCCCGCCAGCAGCCGCGGCAGATAACCGATCACCTGCGACAGCAGCTGGTTGAACGGATCGGAAACCAGCTCGAGACTGAGAGTATTGAAAACACCGACAAGCGTAATCAGGATGATCAGCCAGAAGGCACCGACAGCGACGCCTTTCTCAACATCCATCTTTTCATCAGTGGTTTCACCGATGCGCTCATTGACCCTCAGCGCCGATAACAACCTGCGCACACCTGCGCGCACCACCACCGCGAGAAACCAGCCGACGATGAGCAGCGCAATCGCTCCGATGATTGATGGTAGCTGGGTACCAAGCGTAGTCTGCAGAGACTCCATGAATGTCGCCGTATCCATTTGCTTGTCTCCTTTTTTCGTTTGCGCCCGATATGACGAACGCGTAATGAGCGCCGGCCAAGCCGGCTCGATTATGACGTAGCGGGCGGATTGTCTCGCTCGTCGACCACGCAAGCAACGCTTTTCGCCGGGACCGCCCGATGGACGCACCTACCGGTCGCTAACGAAAATACGTATATAGTCACGGTTTGAAGCGCGCTTACGCCGTTAACGTGAGCCCGCATGAGGTGGGCCCCGTGCCTCGAGGACCCCTGCAAGCAGGCGCTGTGCCAGTGCCCGGCTCGAATACGCAGCGGTTAAGCACCATAGGAGATCAAGCGATGACAAATGGGTTGTTCGTACCGGTTAACGAGCTGAGCGAACTTGTATACGACGGTGCGAAGCTCGCCGTTCCAAAAGACTCATGTGGCGTGGCAATGGAGGCCACGCGAGAGTTGGTTCGCCGCGGCGTGCGCGACCTGCATCTGGTGTGCGTTCCGATCGGCGGAATTCAGGCCGACATCCTGATTGGCAGCGGCGCGGTGCGCACTCTGGAGACTTCGGGGGTCACGCTCGGCGAGTTTGGCGGCGCTCCGCGCTTTGCCGACGCAATTCGCGAAGGCAAACTGGCGATGCGCGATGCAACCTGCCCGGCGGTGCACGCGGCACTGCAGGCCGCGCAAAAAGGTATTCCGTTCATTCCACTGCGCGGCCTGATAGGCTCGGATCTGATGAAGCATCGCAGTGACTGGAAAGTGATCGATAACCCGTTCGCGGAGAACGATCCGATTGCGGTTTTGCCGGCGATCCGACCCGACGTGAGCCTTTTCCATGCGCCATTGGCCGACCGCTTCGGTAATGTCTTCGTTGGCCGCGAACGCGAACTGATGACCATGGCGCACGCGTCGCGCGACACACTGGTCACTGTCGAGGAAACTACCGATGAAAACCTGCTCGATGACGATGCACGCGCCGGTGCCGTGCTGCCCGCAATTTATGTGTCAAAAATCGCCGTTGTCAAACAGGGTGCGTGGCCGCTGGCGCTCGGTGATATATACCCCGACGATGAAACAACGCTGGCGCGATACGCCATGCTTGCGCGCACCGCAGATGGGTTCCGCCAGTTCGTCGAAGAGTGGCTGAGCCGAGATCTCGTGGAGGCATGAGCGCGTTTACCCGCACTGAGTTGCTGATCACGGTTATCTCCCGCCTCCTGCGCGGCTGTCACCACGTTGCCGTCGGTGCTTCCTCGCCGATTCCCGGCTCCGGAGCACTTCTGGCGCGGTCGCTATCATCAGGAGACATGCGCGTATCGGTTCTCGGCTCGCGACGCAACAATTTCTTCACCAACGGCGGTGTTGAGTTGTTTGACCTTGCGGCACAAGGCCGCATCGATGCATTCTTTCTGGGTGGCGGGCAAATCGACGGCCAGGGCAACATCAACCTCGTCGGTGTCGGCGGTTACCCACGGGGCAACGTGCGCTGGCCGGGTTCGTTCGGTTCGGCCTACCTGTACTTCCTGATCCCACGCGTGATCCTGTTTCGCGAAGAGCATACGCGGCGCGTTATGGTGCCGCAGGTCGACTTTGTCAGCGCACCGGGCACCAGTGACGGCGTGCACCGCCCGGGCGGGCCGTTTGCAATGGTCACCGGCCTCGGTTTGTTTTATTTCGACCGCGACCGGCGCCGCTTCCGGTTGGCCAGCGTGCACCCGCGACACACGGTTGAGGAGATCCGTGATAACACCGGTTTCGATTTTGACTACCCGGCCGTCGTTCCGGAAACGCCGGGACCCGATGAATCGATCCTGGCAAAGATCCGCGGGCCGATACGGGCCGAAATTGCCGAAACTTATCCGCGCTTCGCGGAACGTTTGACTCAAAAGCCGTAGTCCGCGTGAACCGGCAGACGCCTGCGTCCAGCTGATACGAAAATCGCGAAACCGATCTTTTTTGGCCGCTTCTGGGAAACGCAAAGTTGCGGCGCACGTAGCCTTCTTTAAAACCCGCTTTCAGTATGTTGTTGTAGGAGTGCCGCGGGTCACCGGGCACGTCTTCCCCGGTACAGGTAGCGAGCACTCGGCAGCCAAGGTCTGTCTAGCGCGGCGCCAACCCGCGCGTGCAGCAAGACACTCTGAGCACCTCGGCCACGGTACGCTGGCGCAGTCGCACCGAAAGTGAAGTAGGCGAGTTTGTCCTCGACGAACATTGCTCCGGTACCAGCCGGCTCATCAGCTTCGAAACTCATATGAATATGCCAGCCAGGGCGGCCGACCAAGCGGGCCAGCCACGGCACCGAAGCTTCTCCAAGGTCAAACGCATCACTCGCAATGCGCCCGAACGCCTGCGCGTCCCTCTGCGTTGCCTCGCGGATCTTCAGCGATGTCGATACTGGAGCAAGCGCTTCGCGCCCGCGCTCGAACATCATCCAACCACGTGTTGGCAGCAGATTGTGCTTTGCGAGCCAATCGGGCAGTTGTTTCGGGCGCGCCTGCGGGTGCAGTTGTATGAAGTAACGTTATGCGCCTGCCGACGCATAGTGCTCGACGATTTCGGCGACCCGTTCGCGCGTAGCCTGCTCCTCGAGGCCGAGGCCCTAGGCAATATTCACCACAATGGCTGACGCCGGCAATGCACCGGCGACAGATGCAAAGGCGGATCCAACCTGGAAGCCACCCAATTTCAGCCGTGTGCGCAGTTCGTCGTCAGCCGCCGCGTGCATATCTTCGTACATGCGCTTTTCAATGAACTCCAGTTCATGTTCCATGTCCACTCCCAAGCGTGAAGCGCTTTCGCGGTTCAAGATGCCGTGAAATACCGATCAGCATCAAGCAATTCAGCGTGAAGCAATTTCGAATGAAGCGATGATTATAGTCAGGGTGCCAGGAAAGCCGGATACTGGCAGACGTCGCGTGAGCGGTGGTTTTTAATCACCGCACGTCGCTTTCATTTTTCGGACTTTATGATGCGCCTTTTGCTTACCAGCTAGAGGCCCGAGAGGAGAAATAGAATCCATGCCACGCGCGATCTGGAACGGGCAAATCATCGCTGAAAGCGATAACTTCGAAGTCGTCGAAAACAATGTTTACTTTCCGCCACATGCAGTGCGGCGCGAGTTTTTGCGCGAGAGCGAGAAACATACCGCATGCAGCTGGAAGGGAACTGCCAGCTACTACGACGTCGTCGTCGACGGGCAGGTCAATGCAGATGCCGCTTGGTATTACCCTGAGGTCAAAGAAGCAGCGAAGAATATTGAGGGATATATCGCGTTCTGGCGCGGGGTAAAGGTAGAACGGTGAACTACGGCTGCAAGCGCAGCCGATCACGAGTGCGCCGCGTTATTCCCGGCCGGCTTTATGTTCTGTTGAAGCGCGCTGTAATTTCACCGACGATCCCCTTGCGGAACAACAGCACGTTGACAACAAAGATAGCGCCAAGAATCACCAGCACCCACGAGCCGACTTTGTCAGCCAGCTCGTTCTGCAGAACGATAATGACAACGGCACCGATCACCGGACCAAGTACCGTGCCAACTCCACCGACCAGCGTCATCAGCACTACTTCCCCTGAGGTTCCCCAGAACACATCGGTCAACGTGGCAAAGCCGAACGTCAACGTCTTGGTTGCACCCGCCAGCCCGGCAAGCGCTGATGACAACACGAAGGCGACGAGTTTGTACCGGTCAACGTCATAGCCAAGAGACAGCGCGCGGTCTTCGTTTTCGCGGATCGACTTAAGTACCTGACCAAATGGTGAACGAATGATCCGATCGATCAGCCAGAAACCGCCAAGAAAAACCAGGCTGACGAAAACATACATGACATCGTCGTTGCCCAAATCTATCAGCCCAAACAATTTGCCGCGTGGCACGCCCTGCAGGCCATCTTCGCCGCCGGTGAAAGGTGCCTGCAGACAGAAGAAATAGAGCATCTGCGCCAGTGCCAGTGTGATCATCGCGAAATAGATGCCTTGCCGGCGAATAGCGAGACCGCCAAACACGGCACCAAGCAGTGCCGCGGTGACCACGCCGAACAGCAAGCCCAATTCGGGTGTCGTCGCCCATGCGGTCATGGCGTAGCCCGTGGTGTAAGCCCCAGCGCCAAAATAGGCAGCGTGACCAAACGACAACAAGCCGGTGTAACCGAGCAGCAGATTGAAGGCACAGGCAAACAGCGCAAAACACAGAACCTTCATCACCAGCACCGGATAGAAAAGAAATGGTGCGATCGCAAGCACGACGACCAGGGACAGCAGCACTGCGTGTTTGCGAACGAAAGTCATTTCTCGCGCCCGAACAAGCCGGCAGGCCGGACCAGCAGCACCAGCGCCATAATCACGAACACAACAGTCGAAGAGGCTTCAGGGTAGAAGACCTTGGTTAGTCCTTCGATCACACCAAGCGCCAGACCGGTAGCAACCGCGCCGAGGATCGACCCCATACCGCCGATAACCACCACGGCAAACACGATCACGATCAGATTGTTGCCCATCAGCGGCGTGATCTGGATGACGGGCGCGGCCAGAACACCGGCAAATGCCGCCAGCGCTGCGCCAAAACCGTAAGTCAGCATCACCAGCAACGGGACGTTGATGCCGAAAGCCTGTGTAAGTTGCGGATTCTCAGTGGCGGCACGCAGATAAGCACCAAGTCGGGTGCGTTCGATCACAAACCAGGTACTCAGACACACCGCAAGTGACGCGATCACGACCCAGCCACGGTAATTCGGCAGACTCATGAAGCCGAGGTCAGTCGAACCGGACAACAGCTCGGGCACCGGATAGGGTTGACCGGAGACGCCAAAGAAATAGCGATAGGTCCCTTCGATGATGAGCGAGACGCCGAAGGTAAGCAGCAGGCCATATAAATGATCGAGCTTGTATAACCACTGCAACAGCGAGCGCTCGATCACCATGCCGAACACTGCGACAAACGACGGCGCGATCAGCAGACTCCACCAGTAGCCGATGCCGAAATAGGTCAACCCGATCCAGGCAAAGTAAGCGCCCATCATGTACAGCGCGCCATGCGCAAAGTTGACGATGTTGAGCAACCCGAAAATCACAGCAAGACCGAGGCTCAGCATGGCGTAGAACGACCCGTTGACCAGGCCGAGCAGCAGCTGACCCAACAACGAATCTAGCGTGATGCCCACTTCGCTCATGAGCGTGCGGTCTGGCTTCCGATTTGTTTACCCCGGGAGTGTGCTGCTGACGTCAGCTGCTGCCACCTGTAATCAACGGGCAACGCGATTCCGACAGCGGCTGAAACGCATTGGCCGCCGGAATTGTCTGGCGCACGTTGTAGTAATCCCAGGCAGCGTTGGATTCGGACGGGTCCTTGACTTGCATGAGATACATGTCGTGCACCAGGCGGCCATCCTTGCGCAGCGTCAAGTTCTTGCCGAACATGTCGCTTTGCGGATTGTTACGCAACCATTCCATGATGCCGTCCGCCTCATCCGTGCCGGTCGCCTTCACGGCATTGGCATACATGATGACGCTGGAATAGACACCAGCATGAATCATGGTGGGCATCTTGCCCATGCGCTCGAAAAAGCGTTTGCTCCAGGCGCGCGTCTCGTCATTCAGGTCCCAATACCAGCCGGAGGTTACGTACATGCCTTGCGTAACCGGAAGACCAAGGCTGTGAATGTCGGTAATGAACACCAGCAGACCAGCCAGATTCTGTGTTTCGGTCAGACCAAACTCGTTGGCTGCTTTGATAGAGTTGATCGTGTCGCCGCCCGCATTTGCCAGTCCGATGATCTTGGCCTTGGAGTTTTGCGCTTGCAGCAGGAAGGAAGAAAAATCCGAGGCGCTGAGCGGATGACGCACCGCGCCGAGCACGCTTCCACCGGCCTTCTTGACGATGTTGGCGGTATCGGTTTCGAGCGAATGACCGAACGCATAGTCGGAAGTAAGGAAGAACCAGGTATCACCGCCCTGCTTCACCACTGCCGTCCCGGTACCGTTGGCCAAGGCGAAAGTATCGTAGGAATGGTGGATAGTGTAAGCAGTGCAATCCTCATTAGTCAGACGCGTCGTCGCCGCGCCGGTGACCATCAGGATTCTCTTTTTCTCGGCCACGACCTTGGAAGTCGCCAGCGCAACGGCTGAATTCAGTGCGTCGGTGACCATATCGACGCCGTTACGGTCAATCCATTCGCGCACCTTCTGCGCCGCGATGTCAGCTTTGTTCTGGTGGTCGACTGACACTAACTCGATAGGTTTGCCATCAACTTCGCCACCGAGGTCTTCGACGGCAAGTTCGGCCGCGACGATCGAACCCTGGCCTCCAATGTCGGAATACAGGCCGGACATGTCGGTCAGCACACCGATTCTAATTGCGCCGTCGGTGACTTTCTCGTCAACATCATCACTCTTCGAACAAGCCGCAATCAGGACGGCCATTGCCACGCCGAGAACCAGAGACAGTTTTATCATCTCCCTCCCCTTTCATTTTCTGTCCACTCAAACGCCCAGGTATTCATGAAGCATGTCAATACGCTGGTCCAATTCGGCTTGCTGCACTGTTTCAACCACCATGCCACGCTCGACCAGATAGTGGCGATCAGCAAGTTTGGCGGCAAACCGGAAATTCTGTTCCACCATGACGATGGTATAACCCTTGTCTTTCAGGCTGGCAACGGATTTTCCGAGCATCTTGACCAGTGTCGGCGCCAGTCCTTCGGTAATTTCGTCCAACAAAAGCAGTTCTGCACCGGTGCGCAGAATGCGCGCCAACGCCAGCATCTGTTGCTCGCCGCCGGATAGCCGGCTGCCCTGACTTCTGCGGCGCTCGTACAGATTGGGAAACATTTGATAGATCTCGTCCAGGCTCATGCCAGAGGAACCGACGCGCGGTGGCAGCAAGAGATTCTCTTCCGCGCTGAGACTGGCGAAGATTCCCCGTTCCTCGGGACAGTAACCAACACCGAGTCGTGCGATCCGATGCGGCGCCATCGATATCACTTCTTCTCCGTTCAGCGCGATTGATCCGGTGCGCCGATCAGTCAGCCCGACAATGGCCCGCAGCGCAGTCGTGCGACCCGCACCGTTTCGTCCGAGCAATGTCACCAACTCGCCGCGCGCCACTTCGAAGTTCATTCCGTGAAGAATATGCGACTCGCCATACCATGTATGGAGATCGCGTACCTGGAGCATTGTGACTGCCATCGAATCACTCACAAGTGGAATCACTCATAAGCGGAATCACTCATCAGCTACCCCGACGTATGCTTCAAGCACCTGCGGATTGTTCGATACTTCCTGATAACTCCCTTCAGCGAGGACCTGGCCGCGTTGCAGCACCGTTATTTTGTCGCAAAGGTCTTCCACCACGCTGAGATTATGTTCAACCATCAGCACGGTGCGGCCCTGCGCAAACTTCTTGATCAGTGCGACAACGCGGCCGACATCTTCGTGCGCCACTCCCTGGGTCGGCTCGTCAAGCAACAACAACTCCGGCTCGAGGGCCAGAGTAGTTGCAAGTTCCAGCGCACGCTTGCGCCCATAAGGCAGTTCGACAGCATTCAAGTTCGCGTAATCAGCGAGTTCGACGCTCGCCAGAATCCGTATTGCCGAGTCGTGCAAATGATCGAGCGCTCGTTCCGAACGCCAGAACTGAAATGAACCTCCCATTTTCCTCTGCAAGGCAATGCGGACATTCTCCAGTACCGTCATGTGCGGAAAAGTCGACGAAATCTGGAAAGAGCGTACCAACCCGCGACGCGCCACTCGTGCCGGGCGCTCGCCGGTAATGTCGCTGCCTCGGTAGATAATGGATCCGGATGACGGCAACAAGAACTTGGTCAGCATGTTGAACATCGTCGTCTTGCCCGCGCCGTTAGGACCGATCAGTCCATGGATGCTGCCGCCACGGACTTTGAGTTCGACGTCCTTGACTGCCACGAAGCCGCTGAATTCCCTGGTCAGGCCACGTGTTTCGAGAATGTAGTCAGGACTCATCGGTGTTATTTGTTGTTGCGGGGGCGCGTTGCATTGACAACCATGACGTGCCAAATGTCGTCATCGTCGCTTAGCGCGTCGCGGAAGCGCGCTATTTTAAATGAACCGCCCCTAAACGAACCGACCCAAACGAAGCGAATCTAAACCAAACGACTCTGGACCAGACAAGCCGCTAATCCCTGGAGACAACCGTTTCGCTGCACTCAGGGACCTGAGGTCGCAGACTGCTCGACCGGTTCAGTACTTACCTCTGACTGTTCACCTACCCTCCAATCGGTGGTGATTACGCCATGTGCCGTGACCGGCTGCCGTTTGCTCGTTTGGCGACTGATGTCGGCGGCACTCTCGATGTCAGCCGCCGCCTCGGCTGCATCGCCGGGCTGAGCGCTATCATCAGTTTGCTGTTGCTCAACGAAATCTTCCGAGGCGCTATCGACAACATTCGATTGCGCTTGATCTCGCGCAGACTCAATCAGATTTACCTGCTCTTGCAACAGCGAATCACTCTGAGCAGGTGCTTCCTGTGGCGGCGGCGCTGCTGTGCCGGCACTGTCAGCATTGTCAGGCGCTGCCTCGACTGGCTCGATCTCCAATGGCGGCAGCGACTCGCCTTGAATGGCCGACTCCAGCACACTGCCGGACGCGTCCGTTGCCCCCGGAACATTCAGTACTGCAGAATCAGCTTCCCCGGTACCCACTGGAGCGGAGCCGGGAAGCGCACCAAACTCATCGCCAACGTTGTCTGTGGCGAGATCGCCTGTCGCGATGCCGCTCTCCTGCAATGCCTGAATACGGGCGTCAAGATCAATATAGTAATTCTGCAGTCGCGTGCGCCCCGCCTCCTGCTCGCGCTGGACCTGTTCCATCGCGCCACGCAGCATCGACGTTTCACGGCGAGTATCCTCGAGTTCGCGCAGCATATTCATCATCGGAGCGGAGTCAAAAGCACCGCGTAGCTGCTCATTCTCCTGGTTGAGTTCTGTTAACTGCTCACGCAATTGCACCAGCTCTTGATCGGCTTGCTGCAGCTTCATCTCTGTTTCGGCTGACAGGACCAGTGAAGCCGCCACGTCTGATTCACGTTGCCTGCGAGTCTCACTGACAAGCGCTTCGATACCCGCCAATCGTTGATCCATCGCGCCAAAGGTTTCGAGGTTGCGCTCGACGATTTCACGCTGCGCTTCACGTGCTGCAATCAGATTTGACAGGACCTCGGTAGCAATCTCGAACGCCTTTTGCGACTGGGCGGTGGCCGCATCGGCGCTCTCTCTGATATCTGTCAGTTCCGCTTGCAAAGCAACAACCGATTGTTGCGCCTCCCGCGCCGCTACGTCGGCTGCGTCGGCACGTGAGCGATTGGCATCCAGCTCCTCACGCAGTTGCGCGATTTCAGCCTCCTGTTTGCGAATCTGTGCTGCTGCTTGCTCTGACCTGGACTCGACCACCACAACTTCCTGTTCCTGCGGCGGAACGGTCGCCTCAACGACGGTGACTTCCGGTGCCGGCGTCGCTGATTCGACGACGACGGCTTCCGGCTCAGGCGGCGTTTCCTGGCCAAACGACCGGTTATTCACACTCGGTGCGCATCCGGCAACGACGACCGCCGCCGCTAGCACGCCGCACGAAGCCATCTTCGACGCACTTGCTGCATAAGGCCGCGCGATTGCAATACCGCCCTGCAATATCGTTTTGTTTACCGGAAATTGACGGCGTATAAATCGAGACAGAATCGAATTCATCGGCATAGGCATATCTCAGTAGACAATGTCGGCGCGCCGGTTTTGCCGCCAACTTTCCTCGTCGTGACCAAAGGCAACCGGCTTCTCGGAACCAAAGCTGACGGTTTCGATGCGGTAGCCTTCGACACCCAGAAGCTCAAGAGCACGCTTCACTGTCAGTGCGCGTCGTTGTCCCAGCGCAATGTTGTATTCACGGCTGCCCCGCTCGTCGCAGTTGCCCTGAATCTCGACTCTCATACCGGGGTTTGCTTTGAGGAATTCGGCATGCGCGAACAGGACCGATTCGGACTGCCGGTCCAACGAAGCCTGGTCATAGCCAAAATAGATACTGTTGTCAGATGGCATGCCGAGCAAATCCGCAGTGTCCCTGGTCGGCGCCGGCTGCTCGCGCACCCGAGCCACGACCGTCTCTTCTTGTGGCGTCGAAACCATATCGTCAGTGGATGAGTCGGTTGAAGCGAGCGTTTCACTAGTGGTGTAATCCCGCTGTTCTTCTTCAGCGCGGATGCGCTCCAACTCGGACTCGGTCGCCGCAAGCTCCTGACGCAAGCGCTCAATCTCGGCGTCAGTCTCGTCTACTGCCTGGACTTCACGCGCCTCATCGATTTCGTAGCGTTGGATCGGGAACTCTTCAACGGGTTCGATCTCTGGTTGCTGCGCCGAGGCCGTAGCCGCAACGTCCTCGGTTGCGTCTATGTCATAGCTCTCGATCGGGTACTGCTCGACAGCCAGAGATTCCTCCGCAGCGCTGGTAGCAGCATCGTCGCCGGCGTCCATCATTTCTTCTGGCGCCGCAGTCGACTCCTGTTGCACTTCCGAGATGGCTGGCGTGGTCACTTCGAACTGCATCGGCTCTTCGACTGTTTCTGCGACATCCTCGCCAGTCTCTTCGGTGGCAGGCTCCGTGCTTCCTATCGAGGAGTCCTCTATGACAGCCTCCGAGCCCGTGTCGGTGGTGGCGCACGCTGCAAGCCCCCCGACCATCATCATGACCAACAGAAAGTTCAAATAACGTCTTAGCAAGAAAAACATAATCACTACCTTCCGGAAATATTGTGTTTCAGCCACAGGCAAACCATCTGGCAGCCCGACAGATCCACTGTTCTGGAATCATCACGACCAGACACAACAACGCATACCGCCAAAACAACGGGAATACAAAATATGAAGGTGCCGCTTTCTGCGACAACAGCCGACGACGGCGAGTTCAAACGCGTGGCACGGTCCGCACAGTGTCGCCTTTCGGCGACGACCCGTTGCCAGCGCCTCTTTACCAAACTGCTTCGTTACCAAATCGTCTCGTTGCAGAATCGCTATGTCGCCACTTTGTGCGTGCCGTTACGGCACCCGGCACACAGGAAAGTCATATTGTAACGCCGCACAAATTATTTATTCCAGTTTTGGAATAGCCGATTCGCCAACCTGCCTATGATTCCCACCAAGACCGGTTGGCCCGTCAACACCGCAGCAGCTAGAATCTTCGAATGACTGCGCCCAGCCAGATGATCAAATTCGCCCTTAGGATCCGTACTCGTAGCGGTCTGCCGGTCGACAACCTGGTTATTCACGCACGGGATCGCAGCGAGGCAGAGCGGCGTATCACCCAGATGTATCTGCACTGCGAAATTCTCGAGTGCAAGGAAATTCATCCTCCCGTTCGTGAGGATGACATGAACTTCGAGAACATTATTTCCATCATCTCGCGCACTCCTGACGACGAAGTCTAGCGATCCGCTCGCAGACACCCGGCGAAAACGGTAGTCAGGTTATAGAACCGTCGGCAGAGTAACCGTCGCTAGCCGTTCCAGGCAGCGACTCGCGGTTCTCAATGAAACCGGTGGCCACCAGTTCGTGCAGCAGCGCGTCATAGTCGACCGCACCACGACTGCCTGGCGAGTGCGAAAAAACGTCCTTTTCGGCCGCCGGACTTTCCGCGACCGCGACATTCTCGGAAATGCGGGTCGAGCACACTTCCTCACCGTAGCGCTCCTTGAGTGAATCGAATATCTCGTGAGACATCTTGCGCCGAGAATCGAAACGTGTGACTACATAGCGCCGTACCACGCGCCGCTTGAGGACGTGCTCCAGCGCCTTGAGCGTCTTTTCAACTGCGATAACGCCCTGAAGCGCCAGATAGTCGGTCGATACCGGAATCAGCACCCGGTCGGAAGCGAAAATCGCTGAAAGACTGAGGATGCCAAGCATTGGGCAGCAGTCAATCAGGATGGGCCGACCGGTGTTGAGGTTTTCCTTGACGATGCCCAGGTTGAGGCGATTCAGAACGTTTGGGCCCTTGCCGAATTTGGTATCGACTTTGGACAGTTCGAAATGGGCTGGAATCGCCAGCCAACCACCGTGCGCCGGGCGAATAAGCTGGGTGAGCGGCTTGACCTGGTCAAAGAAGCTGTAAACAGAGTCGTCGGGATTGCTCACCCGCACCCCACAGACATGGGATAGGTGCGCCTGGGGATCCAGGTCGATCGACAGGGGGTTATAGCCGCCCCGCGCCAGTGCAGCGGACAGATTAAGCGATGTCGTGGTTTTTCCAACGCCGCCTTTCTGGTTAAAAATCGCGATCTTGGCCATGTGCCGCAAGCAATCTCATCCTCGAGTGACGCGCCAGATCAAAATAGCGCAAATGCATCCCGAAATCGACACCTATTGCCCGCTCCTGAGGCTGTTCTAGCCCTTCCCATGCGAAGCGTGTGCCCACCCACGCGAGCGCATCACGGCTTCGCGCCACGCTGACCTGAGACCGTCGGCCTGGGCGACGGACATTTCGGGCTCAAAACGCCGCTCGAGCTGCCAGTGCTGCTCGAGCGCAGCCTCGTCGGCCCAGTATCCAACGGCGAGCCCCGCCAGGTAGGCAGCACCAAGAGCGGTGCTCTCGTAGTTCTCTGGCCGTAACACCGGCACACCCAGCATGTCGGCCTGAAACTGCATCAACAGGTCGCTCTGGCTGGCACCACCATCGACCCGCAACTCGGTCACGCTGATCCCGGAGTCCGATCGCATCGCCTGCAGTACATCTGCGGTTTGAAAAGCGATCGATTCGAGCGCGGCCCGCGCCAGGTGGCCGGCGCGACTCCCTCCGGTCAAACCGGTGACCGTGCCCCGGGCAAACGGATCCCAGTGCGGTGCTCCCAGTCCGGCAAAAGCCGGGACGAAGTAAACGCCGCCGTTGTCATCAACACTTGCTGCCAGCTCATTGACCTGGCTCGACGACTGAATAATCTTCAGCCCATCGCGCAGCCACTGCACCACGCCGCCGGCGACAAAAACGCTGCCCTCGAGGGCATAGTCAAGACGTTCGCCAATCTTCCAGGCAACAGTCGTCAGCAGCCGCGATTTCGACTCTACCGGGCGCTCCCCAGTCTGCATCAGCATGAATCCACCGGTGCCATAGGTACTCTTGACCATGCCGGTCCTGACGCATTGCTGGCCAAACAATGCTGCCTGCTGATCACCGCCAATGCCGGCAATGGGGATCGATGCGCCGAGCACCGACTCGACGGTTTCAGCGCAGACACCCGCTGAATCCACCACATTTGGCAGCATCGAACGGGGGATACGCAGCAGCTGCAACAACTTTTCGTCCCAGTCACGCGTGTGAATATTGAACAGCAGCGTGCGGGAGGCATTAGTCACGTCGGTAGCATGGACTTTCCCACCAGTCAGATTCCAGATTAGCCACGCATCCACTGTTCCAAAGGCGAGTTGCCCCGCTTCGGCGCGGCCGCGCGCCCCTTCGACATGGTCGAGCAACCACCTCAATTTGGTACCCGAGAAGTATGGATCGATCAGCAGCCCGGTGCGGCCTGTGATCAGCGGCTCCACGCCCTGACTGCGCAGCTGGTCACAGATCTTTGCGGTACGCCGGTCCTGCCAGACGATGGCGTTGTGTAATGGCTCACCGGTGGTCCGATCCCACATCAGCGTCGTTTCACGCTGATTGGTAATGCCAATGGCGGCGACGTCCGCTGCGGTTAACTCGGCCGCCTCAAGCGCTGCGCGAGCGGTCGTTAGTTGGGTTGACCAGATCTCACGCGGATCCTGCTCGACCCAGCCCGTCTTCGGGTAGTGCATGGTCAGTTCCTGCTGCCCGACGCCAAGTATCTGCGCGTCCTCGTTGATCACGATGGCGCGAGAACTGGTTGTACCCTGGTCCAGTGCGAGCAAAACCTTCATGGCGTGACAGAGGCCTGTACTAAGATTGCGCGAGGGTCGTCAGTCCGAAGGATATCCTTGTCGGTTCGTCTGGCCCAGTATTTATCGAACCGGTACTTCTCGAAGCCTGGTCTCAATAGAACCGATGTGCGCATGCTACGGTGATCAAGCATCTTGCCTGAACCACCCGCTGCTCAAATGCATCTGGCGACCACCGTGGACAGGCATACCTTGCTCTTCCCTGCACTTCCACCCGAAGCAACCAGGATCCACGGGTCCGACCGCGTGAATCGGGCAGAGTTGCAGGGCATGGCGTCTATGCACGCAATTGTTGCGCCCGGCCTGCCCTGGTCAGGACGCCTTGCGCGGACCCGAACACGCCAAACCCGGTTCGATGCGAGTGGCAAATGTGGTGACAGGCCTGCTTGCATTACACTGGGCGCATTCTCGGGCGCTGGCTGCTTCCGCAGGTGAAGTAAGGCTCAGCGGCCGCAATGATAAAAAGCACGGCTATCTCACGAAAAGCACATGTCTCGCCCACAACCACAAACACGTGAACAGTACCGGCATTTTCAGGTGATTCCGACACGCTGGATAGACAACGATGTGTACCTGCATGTGAACAACGTTGTCTACTACTCGTTCTTCGATACTGCGGTCAATCAGTATCTCATCGAGCAAGGCGTCCTCGATATCGAACGCAGCGACATCATCGGCCTCGTTGTCGAGACAAAATGCAATTACTTCACACCGATCACGTTTCCCGACCTGGTGCACGCCGGGCTGTGTGTAGAGAAGCTTGGCAACAGCAGCGTGCGCTACGGCATAGGCCTGTTTCGCAATGACGATGATAGTGCCGCGGCCCAGGGGCATTTCGTTCACGTCTACGTCGATCGCACCACGCGCAAGGCCGCAGCCGTTCCTACCGATATGCGCGCTGCCCTCGAACGCATTCTCATCTAAGGACACTAGGGTGGCCAATTCATGAAAATCCTGACACAGGCCGCGAGCCGGAAAATGTAAAATTTTGTATCGTGGTGTAGTTGGTGTCGGGCGCCGCGCTAGCCGGCGCCGGAAAATCCAGCACTGCATACAGCGGTGTGCTAATAAAGCCGCCCTGCAGGGCGGCAGTATCTGTGGAGTGAGGCAATGACAGCGAGTCGTGGATTCACACTGAAACTCTGGCTAGTTGTACTGCTGTGCGTCGCGTCGCCGGCGATCGCGGCCGCACCGGGTGCGGGTCCCGATGCATGGACCGGGGATCTAACCCCGCTTTCGGCATCAGACTGGAATCGGGCACGCGCCGCGCATCTGCTCGAGCGCGCCGGTTTCGGCGGGACGCCGGAAGAGATCGACCGGCTGGCGGCAATGACGCCAGACGAAGCAGTACGTCATCTCGTCTATCACAAGAATGTATCCAACCCATTGCCCGAATTCGATCATTCCGGTGTGCACGATCCAGGAATCGAGCCGTTCCCGCCGTCGCGGCCGGCTGCAACCAAACTCGCCGCGGAAAACGGGGAAGCGATTGGCGTCAAGGTCAAGCCAAGCGGCAACCGCAGAATACAACCCGTCGTAGACCGGTTTTTCTATTGGCTCCGAGCCAGCATGCTCGAATCGCATCGCGTTGCGTACTGGTGGGGCGACCGGATGCTAACTACCAATTGTCCCCTCGAAGAGAAGATGGTGCTGTTCTGGCACGGCCACTTCGCAACCAGCGAAGACAAAGTGCGCGATTACCGCAAGATGCTCAAACAAAACGAGCTGTTTCGCGACAAGGGCACCGGTAACTTTCGCGATCTACTGATCAGCGTGTCGCAGGATCCGGCCATGCTGGCGTTCCTCGACGCCGGAGTTAACGTCAAGGGTTCTCCCAACGAGAACTTCGCGCGCGAAATCATGGAACTGTTCACCATGGGAGTGGGCCACTACTCCGAGAACGACATCCGGGAGGCGGCCCGCGCGTTCACCGGTTGGAACTTTGTCGATTTGAAGTTCGTCGTCAGACAGGATCAGCACGACCAAAGCAGCAAAACGGTGCTCGGGCAAACCGGCAACTTCGATGGCGTGCAAGTCATCGATATTATTCTCGCCCAACCGGTGACGGCAGAGTACATAGCCGGGAAGATGTATCGCTACTTCGTGCGCGAAGATCTCTCACCGCAGCTGCAAGCAAAACTTGGCGACGAGTTGCGTGGCGCCAACTATGAAATTGCCCCGTTCCTGTACACGATGTTCCTGTCGCGCGATTTCTACGCCCCGCCATCGGTGGGCACACGCATCAAGCCGCCAACTGAATTGGTCATTTCGACCTACAAGAAAATGGGACTCAAAGAGGTCCCGGGCGTGCCCGACTTCAACATCGTCACCGCAACGCTCGGACAACGATTGCTGTTCCCTCCCACAGTGGCCGGGTGGGCACAAGGGAAAAGCTGGGTGACGCCCGGATTGTTGTTGGCACGAGGCAATTTTGTGTATGACACAGTGTTCCCGGATATCAATTTCGTTCCGCCCGACCGCCACCCAACCGACAATTACCAGATCGGCTCGGTCGCCGACATGCTTGCGCTGGGCGCGGACGTTCACACCGCAACGCAGCCACCGGGGCGGTATACCTCATCAGTGTCAAACAGCATGGTTGACCGCGACGAGGCTTTCAACACCCGCCTCGGAAGTTATCGCGGCTGGCGCATGGCGATCGAGAAGGTCAAACCGATTCCGCGCTCTACTGCGCAACTTGATCTTTCGGCAATGATACGCAGTGCCGATTGCAATACCGCAAAGCAGGCCGTCGATTATCTGCTCGCGCGTTTCCTATCAGTGCCAATGGATACCAAGACGCGCAGTGCATTGACCGCCTACCTGGAAGGTGAACTTGGCGGCAGCGACCTGCACCAAGCAGACAGCTATATGGAAGAACCGTTGCGCGGAACCCTGCACCTTATTCTTTCCCTGCCCGACTACCAGCTCGGTTAAGGAGGCGACATGAAACTGGCAAAGAACACGAACTATTCACAACGCCGCAGGAGTCTGCTCAAGGCCGGCAGTTATGGCATGGCGCTGGGCGCAATGCAGGCGAGCGGCTTTGCCCCGTTGCTCTCCAACGCCGCGGCGGCGACCGGTGCAAAGGGTTCGAACAAGATACTCGTGGTGTTCGAACTCTCAGGCGGCAATGACGGATTGAACACGCTGGTGCCATACAGCGATGACGCCTATTACCGGCTTCGTCCCAATCTCGGCATTCGCGAAAACAAGTTGCGCAAGATTGACGAGAACTTTGGCTTCAATCCTGATATGGCGGGTCTCGAGCGCCTCTACCAAGACGGAAAGGTGGCAGTCATCCACGGCTGCGGTTATGCACAACCTTCCTTCTCGCACTTCACGTCAATGGCGTACTGGCATACCGCCGCGCCGAATAGTGGTGAGCAACTCGGCTGGATCGGTCGGCTCGCCGACGCCATCGACCCGCAGGTGACACCGAATTACATCGTCAACGTTGACGAAGCCCAGTCGCTCGCAGTAGTCGCGCGAGACCACGTCCCGGTGGTATTTGATGATCCCGAGCAATTTGGCCGTAAGGGGCTGTTTCAGGCGCGCGAAATGCTCGAGGGCAGCAGAACGCCGTCGCGAGACGCGAACGACGCGCAGCGCTATCTGCTCAAGCTCTCGCGTAGCGCGCAGCAAGCTTCGGAACAGGTGCGCGAGGCTTGCGGCAGCTACCAGACACCGGTTGATTACGGTATCGCTCCGCTCGACTTGCGGAAAATTGCCGCCCTTATCAACGCCGGCATGGAAACGCGGCTGTATTACACGTCGTTCCGCCACAATGCCTTCGACACCCATGTGCAGCAACCCAACTTGCACCAGCGCCTGCTGACCTATTACTCGGATGCCGTGACCGGGTTCTTCACCGATCTTGAACGCATCGGCCGCGCCGACGACGTTGTGATGCTGGTGTTCTCAGAGTTCGGTAGACGCGCTGCGGAAAACACCAACCTCGGAACGGACCACGGTACAGCCAATCACATGTACCTCATTGGCAATTCGGTTCGCGGTGGCCATTACGGCAAACCGCCAAGCCTCACGGAACTCGACGAAGGCGGTAACCTGATCTACACAACCGATTTCCGGCGGGTCTACGCCACGGCAATCAGTGGCTGGCTGGGGTACGAAGACACCGCACCGCTTTTGCGCGGGAAATTTGAACCTTTCCCGGTATTTTCCTGAACGCTGACGCGTTAAAAGCAAAAGCGCTCACCGCGGGGACTCTGAGGACGCAGAGGAAAATCAAAAACGAATAGCCTCGCAATACAGATCAAGTAAGTTGGACAGATCAGGCAGCCTGTAGAAAACAATACATTTCTCGACTCGAGGTAAGAAAAAACGGCTCGAATGAATCCGAGCCGTCAAAACTAATCGCGTTCTAGCTCGGTTTGGGTTTACTCCGCATCCTCAGCGGTGAGAGTGTTTTCACGCCCTCCGCGTTGAGCGGTTTGTTTTAGGCGAATCAGGTCAGCCGGCCATAGAAAGGATATGCCGGATCGTTGAAACCGGGTGTCGACGGATGACCGGGTGAGACCAGCGAGTCGATGAAGTCCTCGTCTTCCTGATCAACGCGATATTCGAGCGCGCCGTAATACTCTTCCCATTGTTCGAGCGTGCGCGGTCCGCCAATCACACTATCGATGATGCGGTTGGCCAATACCCAGGCAAACGCCAGTTGTCCGGGGGTGATGCCTTTCTTCCTGGCGTGCTCGACGAACTGCTGCGCAATAACGAGAGATTCTTCCCTGAATTCGGTTTCCATCATGCGCTTGTCCTTGCGACCGGCACGCGTGTCGGCCGACGGCGCCTCGCCCGGTTTGTATTTACCGGTCAGCACACCGCGAGCGATCGGACTGTAGGGTACGACGCCGATGCCATAGTTGTTGCACGCCGGCAGAATCTCAACCTCCGGCTGCCGGTTCATGGCGTTGTAATACGGCTGGCAAACAACAGGCTGCGGTACGCCGGCTTCACGGCACAGGCGAATCACCTCGGCAATGCGCCAGCCACGAAAGTTGGAAATTCCGAAGTACCGCGTCTTGCCCGAGCGAATCAGGTCGCCGACGGTTTCTATCGCTTCCTCGAGACCACGATGCTCGAAGTCGCGGTGCAGATAGAAGATATCCAGATAGTCGGCATTCAACCGTTTGAGGCTGTTGTTACAGGCCTGTGTGAGCCACTTGCGCGACAAGCCCGCTTCGTTCGGTGAATCGCTGAGCGGATTACCTGCCTTGGTCGCCAGGACCCAAAAGTCGCGGTCCTGTGCGATGAGCTTGCCGACGATACGTTCCGATTCACCTTTGGCATACGGATCCGCGGTATCGATGAAGTTCACCCCAGCATCCCGCGCTGAGTTGACGATGCGTTCGGACTCTTTCATGTCGGTGCGGTCGCCGAACAACATGGTGCCAAGGCAAAGCGGTGAAACCTTGACGCTACTCCTACCCAGATATTGGTATTCCATTTCTGCTCCCGTTCTTGTTACGCCGTCGATGATGCCGTAATCAACTTGCCAGACAAATCGCTCGCGAGCAACCGCGCGCTAACTGTGCCCCCGCGGTAACATAAGCGCCAAACAACTGGAGACGACGCTCAATGAGTCCTGCTTTGCCCAAGAACATGCAAGCGATCGAGATCGCGAAACCCGGCCCGCCCGACGTCCTGCAGCCCGTGACACGGCCGATACCGGAGCCAACCTCAGGCGAACTGCTGATTCAGGTCAGTGCCGCGGGCGTGAACCGACCGGACGTAATGCAGCGAACCGGAATGTATCCGCCGCCGCCAGGCGCTTCCGATATTCCTGGACTCGAAGTCTCCGGGACCGTTGTCAAACTTGGCAGCAACATATCGCGCTGGAAAACGGGCGACCGCGTCTGTGCGCTGGTGGCAGGTGGAGGTTACGCGGAGTATGTCACCGCGCCATGGCAGCAATGCCTGCCGATACCGGGTGACCTGTCGATGAGCGAGGCAGCCGCTCTGCCAGAAACGTTCTTTACTGTTTGGTCGAATGTGTTCGAGCGCGGCGGCCTCTCTGCCGGCGAAACGCTGCTGGTGCAAGGAGGTTCCAGCGGTATTGGCGTCGCCGCAATTCAGCTGGCACACGCATTCGGCAACCGCGTGTTCGTCACCGCCGGCTCCGATGAAAAGTGCCGCACCTGCGAACGACTTGGTGCTGAACGGGCGATCAATTACAAGATTGAGGACTTCGTGGATGTGGTCAAGGAAATCACTGACGGCCGTGGCGTCGACGTGATCCTCGACATGGTCGCCGGAGATTACGTGCCGCGTGAGTTGCAGTGTCTGGCTGACGATGGCCGGCTGGTCATCATTGCCTTTCTCGGCGGCACCAAGACACAGTTGAACATGACTGACATACTGCGCCGGCGCTTGACCATCACCGGATCAACGCTGCGGCCGCGCCCGGTCGCGTTCAAGGCGCGCCTGGCAAGCGCACTAGAGGAAAAAGTGTGGCCGCTAATCGCTGCCGGGAAGGTCCGGCCGGTGATTCACAGCCGCTACCCGCTGCAAGAGGCACGCGAAGCGCATCGCGTGATGGAATCGAGCAGTCACATTGGAAAGCTGATACTGCAAGCCAGTCCTGACTAGACTGGTTCTACCGTGAGGCGCAGCTGGCCGAATCCGGCTTCATTTGGCAGCAGTTCTGGGTTCCTCTGTGGCCTCGTGGCGCCGATAGGTCCGCGGGCTGCGCAATTCCAGGTGGCGTGAAAGTTCGGTCAACGCACGACGATAGACATCACGCTTGAACTCGATGACGCTGTCCAGAGGCACCCAGAACTCGTGCCAGCGCCAGGCGTCGAACTCCGGCCTGCTCGAGCGCCTCAGGCACACGTCGGTGTCGCGCCCTGTCAGGCGCAACAAGAACCAGATCTGCTTCTGCCCGCGGTAGGAGCCGCGACTATCGCGGCGGATATAGTGCTGCGGCACTTCGTAGCGCAACCAGTTACGGGTGCGCCCGAGGATCTTCACATGTTCCGGGTCAAGCCCTACCTCTTCCCTGAGTTCGCGAAACATCGCCTGCTCTGGCGATTCGCCGCCTTTGATACCTCCTTGCGGAAACTGCCAAGCGTGCTCCCGAACCCGTTTGCCCCAAAAAACCTCGTTCCTGCCATTGCACAGCACAATTCCTACGTTTGGGCGATAGCCTTCACGATCGATCATGTCAGCCAACCCATCAAATATATTTCCGGATTTTTTCACAGAATCCAGTAGTTGGGGAAGTCAGACGCGTAAGCCCTTGTCTGTGCAGGGGTTAATTTCACGAATCCCTTCGAGCATGGCAGCAAATTCGAGTCCATAGCGGGCTTCGAACTGGCGCGCCCGTGGCTTCAGTTTCGACCAGCGTAACTCGTCGGGGCGGCGGGCAAACGCCAATACCGCCATGTTGCCCCTGCGTGCCGCCGGAATGGTCACGACGGTATCGAACACACGCTCGATCCGCTGCAGGTAGACATCGAACTGGCGGTCGCTCGACCAGAGATTGACAACCAGCACGCCGTCGCGCGTCAGCGCCCGTCGCGCATGTCCATAGAAATCCTCGGTTGTCAGTTCAGCCACCTGGCGCCGACCATCGTAGCCGTCGACCATGAGCACCTCGAACGACTCCGGATTCTCGGCGATCCACTGCTCACCCTGACCCTGCACAACGGAAAACAGCTCATCGTCGTCGGGCACTTCGAAATGGCTGCGCGCAGCGGCTATTACGCGCGGGTTCTTTTCGACCACCACGATTCGGGCGCCCGGAATGTGGTGGCGGATGAATTTCGGCAACGATCCGCCGCCGAGGCCGATCATCGCGACGCTGGTGGGTTCCGGGACAAAGATCAGAAATCCCATCATCGCCCGCGTATACGACAAAACCAGTTCGACGGGATCACGCAACCGCATCGCGCTTTGCACCGTGGAACTACCAAGGTGCAAGTAGCGCACGCCGTCTTTCTCACTGATATCGACCGAACCTTCTCGATCGAAAAGACGGTGTATGCGCCATTTACCCAGCATTAGTGCGCTGATCATGGGCTGCGCCCAATTCCCTCATCGTGTCATCCGGGTTGGAACATACCTGGTCAGGATCTAAACGTCTGTAGAATAGCGTTTTTTCATCGCCAATAAGATCCATGCGCGTTTCGCAATTTTTCCTTCCCACGCTGCGCGAAGCTCCAGCCGAAGCTGAACTGGTGTCACACAAACTGATGCTGCGAGCCGGCATGATCAAGCGATTGGGCAGCGGGCTGTACTCGTGGCTACCGCTTGGCCTGCGCGTGCTGCGAAGGATCGAACAGATCGTGCGTGAGGAAATGGATCGAGCTGGCGCCGTCGAAGTACTGATGCCGGCAGTACAACCGGCAGAGTTGTGGCAGGAATCGGGACGCTGGGATGAATTCGGTCCGCAAATGTTGAAGATCAAGGACCGCCACGAGCGCGATTTCAGCTTTGGTCCGACGCATGAGGAAGTGATTACCGACATCGCGCGTCAGGATATCCGCTCGTACCGTCAACTGCCAGTGAACCTGTATCAGATCCAAACCAAGTTCCGCGACGAGATCAGACCGCGTTTCGGCGTCATGCGCGCACGCGAATTCATCATGAAAGACGCCTATTCCTTCCATACCGATTTCGAAGATCTGCAGCGCGAATACCAAAACATGTACGACACGTATTCGCGCATTTTTGACCGGCTCGGATTGCGCTATCGCTCGGTGGCAGCCGATACCGGCGCCATCGGCGGCACCGGTTCGCATGAGTTTCACGTGCTGGCGGACTCCGGCGAAGATGCCATCGCTTTCTCGCCCGACTCAGACTACGCGGCCAATGTCGAACTGGCCGAAGCCGTAGCGCCGAAACAGGAACGCCCCGCAGCTACCGAGGAGATGCAGAAAGTGCCGACGCCGGGTATGACCACCTGCGAGCAGGTCACCGAGATGCTCGGCCTTCCGTTATCGCGCTCTTTAAAAGCGCTCGCCGTCATGCACGAAGATGACATGGTGATGCTGTTGGTGCGCGGCGATCATCAGTTGAACGAAATCAAGGCCTCGAAAATTCCCGGTCTTGATCCGTTTCGCTTCGCCACCGATCAGGAAATCGAGTCGCGCATTGGTTGCCGCCCCGGATACATCGGACCGGTCGGCCTCCCCGACGGAATTCGTGTCATTGCCGATCGTTCGGTGGCGGTGATGAGCGATTTCGTCTGCGGTGCCAATGAGGTGGATTTTCACTTCACCGGCGTCAACTTTGGCCGTGATCTGCCGCCGCCATCGGATGTTACGGACATTCGCAATGTCGTGGCTGGCGATCCGAGCCCGGATGGCTGGGGTGTGCTGGAAATCTGTCGCGGCATCGAAGTCGGCCACATATTCCAGCTGCGCACCAAATACTCCGAAGCAATGAAATGCACGTTTCTCGACGATGCCGGGAAAACCCAGCCGATGGAAATGGGCTGCTACGGGATTGGCGTGTCACGTATCGTTGCCGCGGCAATCGAGCAGGGGCACGACGACAAAGGCATCATCTGGCCACTGCCGATCGCACCGTTTGCGGTAGCAATCGCACCGATCGGCTACCAGCGCAACGACGCGGTGCGCGAAGCCGCAGACGGCCTGCACGAGGCGCTTTCCGGCGCCGGCCTGGAGGTGTTGCTCGACGACCGAGGTGAGCGCCCGGGCGTGATGTTTGCTGATATGGAACTGATTGGCGTTCCTTATCGCATCACCGTCGGCGAGCGCGGACTGAAACAGGGGATGGTGGAAATCAATAGCCGACATGAGGGGGAGAGCCACGAGATCGCATTGCAGGACACTGTGAGTCACCTGCAATCTCTTTTATGACGAGACAGTTAACCGGATTCCTGGCACTCATTGCGCTGTCCAGCGTGACAGCATACGCGGGCGAGCAGCAGTATGAACCGCTGTCAGCGAGCGTCAGTGCCCTGATGCATCGTTCGGTGACTGATACCGCCCGCCCGCAGCTCAGATTCGATGACGAGATAGATGGCGCTGTCTGGCTAGCAGACATGTCGACCCGGCTGAGCAGGTATATCCGTGATGAGGCCGAACGCCGCGAGTTCCTAGTGAGCGTTCAATATGAAGCAACCCGGGCCGGACTTGACCCGCAACTGGTGCTGGCGATCATCCATGTCGAGAGCGCGTTTCGTAAATACGCCATCTCGAAAGCCGGCGCACAAGGCTATATGCAAGTGATGCCGTTCTGGGTCGAGCTGATCGGCGATCATGACAGCCATAACCTGTTCGACCTGCGCACCAACTTGCGTTATGGCTGCACAATCTTGCGCCATTACCTCGACATTGAGCAAGGCAACCTGTTTCGGGCGCTGGGCCGTTACAACGGTTCGCTGGGCAAGGCGCGCTACCCGAATCTGGTGCGGCGCAAGTGGCAGGGAAAGTGGGCCTATGTGTTCGAAGGGCCGAGCCTGACGCCGGTATCAGGACAACCGTCTGGCAAGCCCTCCCGACGCCAACAGTTCTA
>CP070643.1:335814-373344 GCA_020354125.1 Betaproteobacteria bacterium
GCAAAGGTGATCTGATGGCGATACTGGTTATTGCAGAACACGACAACAGCGCAATCAAGCCCGCGGTACTGAATACCGTTACTGCGGCCGGTGCGTTGGGCGACGACGTGCACGTACTGGTGGCCGGACACGAATGCGGTGGAGCTGCCGAGTCAGCGGCAAAAATCGCCGGAGTAACGAAAGTCCTGATTGCCGATGCTGCGCATTATGCCCATCCGATCGCGGAGAACGTTGCGGCTTTGGTAGTACCACTGGCATCCGGATACACACACGTTCTTGCCCCGGCAACGAGCTTCGGCAAGAACCTGATGCCGAGAATCGCTGCGTTGCTCGATGTGGCCCAGATTTCCGACATCGTGAATGTCGAATCGCCCGATACATTCGTGCGGCCAATCTATGCCGGCAATGCCCTGGCTACGGTGCAATCAGCAGATGGGATCAAAGTGATTACGGTGCGAGCAACGGCATTCGACGCCGCCGCCGCGGAGGGCGGTTCGGCCGCCGTGGAGTCGCTCGACGCAGGCGCAGATGCGGGATTGTCGAGCCTGGTTGGCCAGGAGCTGACTGAATCGGAGCGCCCGGAACTGACGGCGGCGCGCGTGATCGTATCTGGTGGTCGCGGTATGGGAAGTGGAGAAAACTTTGCGATGCTGGAGAAACTGGCCGACAAGCTCGGCGCGGCGGTCGGTGCGTCGCGCGCTGCTGTCGACTCGGGCTTCGTGCCGAACGACTATCAAGTTGGGCAGACGGGCAAGATCGTCGCCCCCGAGCTGTATATCGCGGTTGGCATTTCCGGCGCCATCCAGCACCTGGCGGGCATGAAAGACAGCAAGGTGATCGTTGCCATCAACAAAGACGAAGAAGCACCGATCTTTCAGGTCGCCGATTACGGATTGGTTGGCGATTTGTTCGAGGCGATCCCGCAGTTGACCGACTCGATTTAATAAACAGCACGGCCTGAACAACGGCAAGACGTTGTTCGTCACAGGAGAATAGGAATGTCAACATACTCGGCACCGATTGATGACATGCAATTTGTTGTCAAGGAGCTGATTGGTCTGGAACAGATTTCCAGCCTGCCTGGCTGCGAGGAAGCAACGCCCGATCTAATTGACGCGGTGATTGAGGAAGCGGGCAAATTCGCCACCGGCGTACTCGATCCGCTCAACTGGCCGGGCGATCAGCACGGTGCCGTGCTTAAAGAGCACGTAGTGACTGCAGCACCGGGTTTTACCGAGGCCTACGGGCAGTTCTGCGAGGCCGGATGGGGCGCACTTGCCAATGATCCGGAGTTTGGCGGTCAGGGTCTGCCACATGTGGTTTCAGCGCTGACCTCGGAGATGTGGAATGCCGCCTGCATGTCGTTTGCCCTGTGCCCGATGCTGACCACCGGCGCAGTGCATGCGATCAAACGCCACGGCTCGCCGGAGCAACAGTCAATGTATCTGCCGAATCTGATATCGGGAAAATGGGCTGGCACCATGAACCTGACCGAGCCGCAGGCGGGATCGGATCTGTCAGCGGTGCGCACTCGCGCGGTGCCGGAAGGTGATCACTATCGAATATCTGGTACCAAGATCTTCATCACCTGGGGCGAGCACAACATGGCGGAAAACATCGTTCACCTGGTGTTGGCCCGCACGCCGGATGCGCCGGAGGGCGTTAAAGGTATTTCCCTGTTCCTCGTTCCCAAGTTTCTGGTTAACAGTGACGGCAGTCTCGGCGAGCGCAATGATGTGAAGTGCGTTTCCATCGAACACAAGCTCGGCATTCATGGCAGCCCGACCTGTGTCATGGCATACGGTGATTCAGACGGCGCAATTGGCTATCTGGTCGGCGAGGAAAATCGCGGTCTGCACCAGATGTTTACGATGATGAATTTTGCACGTCTCGAGGTGGGTATCGAAGGCGTGGCCATTGCTGACCGCGCTTATCAGCGTGCTCTGGAATTTTCCAGGCAGCGCGTGCAGGGACGCGAGGCAGGGGTTAAAACGGGCGACCGCGTCACCATCATTCACCATCCGGATGTCAAGCGCATGCTGATGAGCATGAAGGCGCACACCGAGGCGATGCGTGCCATTGCAGTGCAGGCCTCGGCCTACCTTGATCTGGCACTGCGTCATCCGGATGCTGCCGTGCGAACTCGCAATCAGAACCTGTTCGATTTGCTGACACCGGTGGTCAAAGGCTGGTGTACCGAACAGTCGATAGAACTGGCCTCACTGGGTGTGCAGATTCACGGCGGCATGGGTTTTGTCGAAGAGACCGGTGCCGCTCAGCATCTTCGCGATGCGCGTATCACCACACTCTATGAGGGCACCACAGGTATTCAGGCCAATGATCTGATGGGCCGCAAGATCGCTTACGAAAAAGGGGCCACGGCACGTGAACTCATTGAAGAGATGCGTGGTCTGGACTCGGAACTTGCCAAAGCGGCCGGTCATCCGCCACTCGCAATCGTCCGGCGCAATTTCGGTGAAGCCGTCGAGGCGCTGTCGGCCAGTGTTGAATGGATGGTCGATACTTATCCTCACAACATCAAGGCAGCCTCGGCAGGGGCCGTGCCATTGCTGAAGCTGTTTGGTACGGTTTCCGGCGGCTGGTTAATGGCGCGGGCGGCGCTGATTTCGAAGCAGCGTATCGACGACAACGCCGAAAACTTTGACTTCTACAGTGCCAAGCTGGCGACGGCGCGCTTCTATGCCGAACACATTCTTCCACTGGCGCAGGCTTACAAAGCGCAGATTGTGTCGGGAGCAGACAGCGTTCTGGCGCTCGAAGAGATGCAGTTCTGATCGGTTTGGCGGCGTCCAGCACCACCGGGGCCGCATATTTCAATGGGGGCCGGTGGAGTCTGGAACTTGCTTGTTTACCACCAGGCAGCACGCGCCGAAGAACTTTAGGATGGAAACAAGCAGATGAATGACAGTGGGCGGCGATGCGCCACCCGGTCGCTGCCTGTGAAGCAGCTGGTTAGCTGCATCGTTTTAGCTGAGGAGTATGCGAAATGAGTACGCTGTTGTGGGTGGCATGCGCAGTGGCTGCGGTCTGGGCGCTGGCTTACTTCAGGGCCAATCGAATTGGCTGGCTGGCTGGAGTTGGCGTGTTCTTTCTCGCCGTTGACTGGTGGTCCGGCATTGGCAGTGTAGCCAGTACGGTGTTGTGGCTGGTCTTTCTGGCTGTCGGCGTCATCACCTTGATACCAGGGCTGCGGCGCAGTTTCGTCTCGGACCGGCTGCTGAAGTGGTTTCGAGGAGTCATGCCGCAAGTCTCGCAAACCGAGCAGGAAGCGCTTGATGCAGGCACGGTCTGGTGGGATGGTGAGATATTCAGCGGTGCACCGTCATGGCAGAAATTGTTATCCACGCCCAAGCCTGTGCTGACGCCCGAAGAGCTGGCGTTTCTCGATGGCCCGGTCGAGGAACTGTGCCGGCTGTGCGATGACTGGGAAATCAGTCACGAGTTGAACAACCTGCCCGAAGAGGTCTGGCACTACATCAGGAACAACGGTTTTCTCGGCATGATCATCCCGAAGGATTACGGTGGTCTTGGCTTTTCCGCTTTCGCTCACTCGCAGGTGATCCAGAAACTCGCCACAAGAAATGCCACCGCCTGCGTGACGGTGATGGTGCCCAATTCGCTCGGGCCGGCTGAATTACTGTTGCACTACGGTACCGACGAGCAGAAGAACTACTACCTGCCAAGACTTGCCAGCGGTCAGGAGATGCCGTGTTTCGCACTGACCAATCCGGACGCCGGCTCCGATGCGGGGAGCATTCCGGACTACGGCGTGGTGTGCAAGGGCGAATATGACGGCAAGGAGACGCTCGGCATTCGCGTCACCTGGGAGAAGCGCTACATCACACTCAGCCCGGTCGCGACGTTGCTTGGGCTTGCTTTCAAACTATACGACCCTGACGCGTTGCTTGGTGACGAGCGCGACATAGGTATCACGCTGGCGCTGATTCCGACGACACATCCGGGCGTGAGTATCGGGCGCAGACATTTCCCATTGAATGCTTCCTTCATGAATGGTCCGAATTCCGGTAAGGACGTGTTCATTCCGCTGGACTGGGTGATCGGTGGTCGCGCCTATGTCGGTCAGGGCTGGCGCATGCTGATGGAAAGCCTGGCGGCGGGACGTTCGATCTCTCTGCCGTCGTCGAGCGCCGGAATGGCCAAAATCGCTGCGCGGACTACCGGAGCTTACGCGCGCATCCGCAGCCAGTTCAAACTGCCGATCGGCAAGTTCGAGGGCGTTGATGAAGCGATGGGACGCATTGGCGGCAACACCTACACGGTTGATGCGGCGCGCTGTATGACTGCCGGCGCCGTCGATCTGGGCGAGAAGCCGTCAGTAATCTCGGCCATTGTGAAGTATCACGCCACTGAGCGTGGCCGGCAGGTCGTTAACGACGCAATGGACGTACACGGCGGCAAGGGAATTTGCCTCGGACCCAACAACTATCTTGGACGTGCCTACCAGCAGGTACCAATTGGCATTACTGTCGAGGGTGCCAATATCCTTACCCGCACCATGATGATCTTCGGCCAGGGTGCAATACGTTGTCACCCGTACGTTCTGAAGGAGATCGCAGCGGCAGCAGAAAGTGATCCGGTAAAAGCATCAGACGAGTTTGACAAGGCTTTTTGGGGCCACGCTTCATTCGTCGTCAGCAACCTGGCGCGCGCTTTGTTCGGCGGATTGACTGGAGCCAGGCTGTTCACCGTGCCGGGTGCGCCTGAATTAAAAACATACTACCGGCAGCTCACCCGTATGTGCGCGGGCTTTGCGTTTGCGGCCGATGTCGCGATGCTGGTTCTTGGCGGCAACCTCAAACGCAAGGAGAAGCTGTCCGGAAGGTTGGGCGACATCCTCAGCCAGTTGTATCTTGCGTCTGCTGTGCTCAAGCGTTTTGAAGACGAGGGGCGGCAGAAGGCTGATTTGCCCCTCGTGCATTGGGCGTTGAAGGACGCTTTGCGTGGCACGCAGGAAGCGTTCTATGGTGTGTTCGATAACTTCCCTAATCGGGCGGTTGCTTTAGTGATGCGGCTCGTAATCTTCCCATGGGGCCGCTCGTTCTCGGCGCCGGAAGATCGAATCGGTACCGAAATCGCTCGTCTGATGATGCAGCCGTCCGAAGCGCGCGACCGGTTGACCAACAACACGTTTGTCTGGCGCAGGGAAGACGATCCGGTTGGCTGCCTGGAGTTGGCGCTCGAAGCTGTTCCCGAAGGCGAAGCGGCGGAAGCGAAACTGCGCGCACTGGTCAAAGCCGGCACAGTCGACGGATACACCGAGAGCGAACAGCTTGAACGGGCGGTAGAAGCTGGCGAGTTCGCAGCGGATGATGCGACCGCGCTGCGCCGCTTCTGGACACTGCGCAGGAACTGCATCATGGTCGATGATTTTCCGCACGACGTCGGTCGAAATGAACGAAAGGAGACCACGACATCGGAGCGCGCAGAAGTCGCCGCCTGATGGCGCTTACAGCGGCTCGCACAGATTGACCAAGCGGCTCCGTTCCCCCGGTGCGTGGTTTGCAGCAGGAACGGTGTATGCCTGAGCCGGTTGCCCGCTGAATGGCGCGTGATAGAGGAGGAAAAGTAAAGGCATGCCGAAGCAACTCGACGTTATAGCCCCGGAGGCGGCGCGAACATTGGACGGACTTTTCGCGGCTCGGGCGCAACGATCGAGAGATACCGTCGCGTATATCAACTTTGACGACACGTCCCATACGTGGAAAGAGTACACGTGGGGTGACATGGAGCAGCTGGTGTCCCGATGGCAGGCGGCACTGGCTCGTGAAGCCCTGGAACCGGGCGATCGTGTTGCAATCATGATGCGCAATTCGATCTGGTGGATCATCTTTGATCAGGCCGCCATGGGGCTGGGCTTGGTGACCGTGCCGCTGTACACCTCGGATCGACCCGACAACATTGCCTATATCGTTCAGGATTCGGGCGCCAAGGTATTGTTCTTTGAGGACCAGGCGACCTGGAACGGGTTCAGTGATGTGATGCCGAAACTGGGTGGATTGGTCCGTGCCGTGTGCCTCAAGCCCTTGAGCGAGGCCGAACACGATGCGCGGCTGGTTAGTGCTGACAACTGGGTCGCGGAAAACGGCGATGAAGTCAAGCACATCAACAGCGACGGCGGAAAGCTGGCCAGTATCGTCTACACATCAGGCACCACCGGACGTCCCAAAGGCGTCATGTTGTCGCATAGCAACATGCTGGAAAACGCGTATGCCGCGGCGCAGTGCTTCCCGGTCTACACCGACGACCTGTTTCTTTCGTTTCTGCCAATGTCGCATACCCTCGAGCGCACTTGCGGCTATTACGGTACCGTCATGTCGGGCGCGCAGGTCGCGTTTGCCCGCTCGGTATTGCACCTTGCGGAGGACTTGCTGAGGATACGTCCGACCGTGCTGATCTCGGTGCCGCGCATATACGAACGGGTTTATGCGGCGATCAAGCAGAAGCTGCACGACGGCCCGGCATATCGCCGCAAGCTGTTCGAATTTGCCACTGATGTTGGTTGGGCCCGGTTCGAACATCAGCAAAAGCGCGGGCCGTGGCGGCTGCGCTTTCTTTTTTGGCCGATCCTGCAACGCCTGGTTGCGGCCAAAGTGATGGCGCGTTTGGGTGGCCGTCTGCGGGCGGCAATCTGCGGGGGCGCGGCGTTGCCGCCGGATGTCGCCAAACTGTTCATCGGCCTTGGCCTGCCGGTAGTGCAGGGCTACGGGCTCACCGAGACCAGCCCGGTGGTCAGTACCAATCGTATCGACGACAATGTACCGGCCAGCATCGGCAAGCCGATTCCCAACGTAAAA
Source organism: Betaproteobacteria bacterium (assembly GCA_020354125.1). Lineage (GTDB taxonomy): Bacteria > Pseudomonadota > Gammaproteobacteria > Burkholderiales > Eutrophovitaceae > SG8-40. The sequence continues at coordinate 342,651 of CP070643.1, forward strand.
GTCAAGATTGGCGAGAAAGATGCGTTGCTGGTCAAAGGGCCCAACGTTATGCTCGGCTACTGGAACAACCCGGATGCGACGCGTGAAGTCTTTACCGATGACGGCTGGCTCGACACGGGTGATACTGTGCGCATGGATGGTGACGGTCGTTTATACATTACCGGCCGACTCAAGGAGATCATTGTCCTGTCCAACGGAGAAAAAGTGCCGCCGGTGGACATGGAAACAGCAATCCAGCGCGATCCGTTGTTTGAGCAGGTCATGGTGATGGGCGAGCACAAACCCTATCTGGCGGTTTTCGTCGTGCTCAATCCCGAGCAATGGGCAAAAGTGGCCGCCGAGCACGGCCTGGATGCAAAATCCGCATCAGCACTGCACAGTGACCAGGTTGAGGAAATTGTGCTTGAGCGCGTCAGTGCCCAGATTCACGAATTCCCCGGCTATGCCCAGGTGCGGCGTGCCGCGGTGATGCCAGAGCCCTGGACGATAGAAAACGGATTGCTCACGCCAACCATGAAAGTGAAGCGCGCCAAGGTGGTGCAAGCCTACCAGGCCGATTATCAGCGGGTCTTCCCGGGTCATTGACCACATGGCAGAGGACCAAAACAGTTCTGATATCGTACTCCCGGAGGGCAAAGAGCCGACCCTGCGGGTCGTGCCGATGCCTTCCGATGCCAACTACAGCGGCGACATTTTCGGCGGCTGGATCATGTCGCAGGTCGATATTGCCGGCAGTATTCCTGCAGCACGGCTGGCGCGGGGACGAATTGTGACCATCGCCGTGAATTCGTTTCTTTTCAAACAGCCGGTCATGATTGGTGACCTGGTGAGCTTCTATTCCGAGGTGGCGCGGGTCGGGCGTACTTCCATCACGGTCGATGTTGAGGTCTACGCGCAACGGCGCTCACTGCATGAAACCGTCAAGGTAACGGAGGCGACGCTGACCTACGTCGCTGTCGATGAAAACCGCCGCCCACGGCCAGTGAGCGGCGAGTCGGGGGGGCAGGCCTAAAGTCTGCTTAAAACGTGCCGATTAGTAAGCAGATTTCAGATGAGCAGGCTTCGCGCAAGGAGATTCGGATGATACGCACATTTGGCCGCACCGTGATCGCTACAGCGATTGCCGGTTTGTTCTCCGCCAGCATGAATGGCGCATATGGTGCCGGTTTTCAACTATTCGAACAAAGCGCCAGCGGACAGGGGAATGCCTATGCGGGTGCGGCGGCGGTCGCCGAAGATGCCAGCACCATTTTCTTCAACCCCGCCGGACTTAGCTTCCTGGACGGTGCACCGTTCGCTATCGTCGGCCATGTCATCAATCTCTCTGCTGAGTTTTCCGGGACTGCTACTAATAATGCGACGTGTGTACCTCCTTCCTGTGCGACGACTGGAAACACCGGCGGCGATATCGGCGACACTGCGTTTGTACCGAACGTCTATGCGGCCATGTCCATCGGCGACAAGTGGGATATTGGTATCGGTATCAACGCGCCGTTCGGTCTGAAGACGGAATACAACGCGAACTGGGACGGACGTTTCCAGGGCGTCAAGTCTGAGCTGGCTTCGCTAAACGTCAATCCGACGGTGTCCTACAGGATCAGTGATAGCTTTTCGATCGGCGGTGGCATCAACTGGCAACGGTTCGAAGCCGAGTTGACCAATGCCGTTTTCTTGCCGGTAGCACTGAACACCTTCGTGGAGGGCAGTACGAAACTCGAAGCGGATGACGACGGCTGGGGCTGGAATATCGGCGCGCTGTGGCAATTATCACAAGCGACCCGGCTGGGAGTCGCCTACCGTTCCGAGATTGACTATACACTCGAGGGTAATGTCACCACGTTGGACCCAACGGGGGCGCTCGTCGCCGCAGCGAGCGGAGCGGCAAAGGGAGATGCGACGCTGCCGGATATGCTTTCTTTGAGCGTCGCCTTTCAGGCTAGCGATCGCTTCCAGCTGCTGGCCGATATCACCCGCACCGGCTGGAGCAGCATCAATCAAATTAACGTGGTCGATCCTGCCACCGGTACCACGCGCGACGTACTCGTCCTCGATTTCGATGATGCTTTCCGCTATTCGATCGGCGGCAACTACGTGCTGGGCGATTTCTGGACACTGAAAGCCGGCCTTGCCTTCGACGAGACGCCCGTCAAGAACGCCGAGACGCGCACAGTGCGGCTGCCGGATAACGACCGCACCTGGATTTCTATTGGTCTTCAGAGGAAAGTGGGTCAGAGCGGAAAGCGGGTCGGAACGTTCGATATTGCCTATTCGCACATCTTCATCAAGGACGCCCCGATCAACCACACGAAGCTGCAGCCGACGCCACTCGGTACTCCTAGTTCGACCGTGACCGGCAACTATGAAGGCTCGGTGGACGTGTTCAGTATTCAGTACTCGGTTCAGTTCTAGGTGTGCGGGCGCGTTTCGCGCCCCTGTCACGTTGCCTGCCTTGCAGAGTGAGCCCGTCATGCGAGTGCCACCGGTTTACGGTAGGCTAGGCGCATGTCCGGTCCCAATGCGTTGAAAGTTGAAAAAGTCGCGGTGCTTGGCGCCGGCGTGATGGGTGCGCAGATCGCTGCGCATCTGGTTAACGCCGATGTCGAAACCGTGTTGTTCGATCTGCCGGCGAAAGACGGCGACCCAAATTCAATTGTTCGGCGGGCGATTGACGGCCTTGGCAAACTGGAGCCGGCGCCGCTTGCTCGCAAGTCACTCGCCGCCCACATTCAGACGGCAAACTACGATCAGCATCTCGAGCAGCTCGCCGACTGCGACCTGGTAATCGAGGCCATTGCCGAGCGCATGGACCTGAAACGCGCGCTGTACGAACGTATCGCGCCGCATTTCAGTGATACTGCAGTATTTGCTACCAACACCTCGGGGTTGTCCATTGCCTCTTTGTCCGCCGCGCTGCCGGAACAATTGCGCGAGCGGTTTTGTGGTGTGCACTTTTTCAATCCGCCGCGCTACATGCATCTGGTTGAACTGATCCCCGGACCGGAAACGCGCGAACCCTTGCTCGACGAACTGGAAGCATTCCTGACAACAACGTTGGGCAAGGGCGTTATCCGCGCCCTTGACACGCCGAATTTCATCGCCAACCGCGTTGGCGTGTTTTCCATTCTCGCCACTTTTTACCATACGGAACGATTCGGTCTCGGCTTTGATGAGGTCGATGCTTTGACCGGCTCGCTGATCGGCCGGCCGAAAAGCGCTACGTATCGCACGGCGGACGTGGTCGGCCTCGACACGCTTGCGCATGTCATCAACACCATGAAAGAAACCCTGCCAGACGATCCATGGCACCGCTATTACGATGAGCCATCCTGGTTGAGAGATTTGATCGAGCGTGGTGCGCTCGGCCAGAAGACCAGGCAAGGTGTTTACCAGAAAGTCGGCAAGGAAATACAGGTTCTTGATCGTGCCAGCGGTGACTACGTTACATCGGGACGCGGTGCCGATGAAGCCGTGGTGGCGATACTCAAGAACAAGGATCCATCTCAGCGATTCGCTCAGTTGCGCGAAAGCGGATCGCCGCAGGCGCAGTTCATGTGGGCGGTTTTCCGCGACATGCTGCACTATTGCACATGCCATCTGAAGGACATCGCTGCCAACGCGCGCGATCTCGATCTGGCGATACGCTGGGGTTTTGGCTGGAATCAGGGACCGTTCGAGATCTGGCAATCGGCCGGCTGGCAGCAGATGGCGAGCTGGATCGCGGAAGACATTACTGCCGGCAAGACCATGGCAAGCGAGCCGTTGCCAACGTGGGCGACCGATACTACGCGCACTGGTGTGCATGCGGAGGCGGGTTCGTATAGCCCGGAGTACGACCGTAACCAGACGCGTTCGCGACTGCCAGTTTATCGCCGTCAGGCGTTTCCTGACCGCCTGATCAGCGAGCCGGCGGACTATGGCACGACCGTTTTTGAAACCGACGCGGTGCGCATGTGGAGCACTGGCGACGATATCGGTGTGGTTTCGTTCAAGTCCAAAATGCACACGGTGGGGCCCGATGTACTCGATGGCATTGCACGCGCTATTGAACAGGCCGAACAGGAATTCATGGGCCTGGTTATCTGGCAGACGGAACCGCCGTTCTCGATTGGTGCCAATTTGCAGGGTGGTGGCGGTGCAAAAAGCGAATCGAAGCCTTCTGTCGCCTCGGCTTTTAAGAAATTCAGACGCTCAGTCGAGGCTGCTGTGCTCAAGGCTGCGCGGCAGCTGAATGTGGCAGATGCGGTGATGGCAGGGCGATTGTCAAAGGTCGAGCAGATCGTCGCGCAATTCCAGGCGACGAATCTCGCTTTACGTTACTCGATGGTGCCTACAGTCGCGGCGGTCGACGGCATGGCGCTTGGTGGCGGCTGCGAGATCGTTATGCATTGCGATAAAGCGGTCACCAGTCTCGAAAGCTATATCGGTCTGGTCGAAGTTGGCGTTGGATTGATACCCGGCGCCGGAGGCTGCAAGGAATTTGCGCTGCGTGCTGCCGGGGAGGCAAAGGGCGGCGACATGTTTCCTTTCATTCGCCGTTATTTCGAGAACGTGGCCACCGCGCAAGTCGGGCGCAGCGCTGAACACTCACGAGAGCTCGGTTTTTTGCGGGCCTCTGACGAGGTGGTCATGAATCGCTTCGAGCTACTGTACGTTGCCAAGCAGCAGCTCAAAGCCATGTACGAGTCCGGTTACCGGCCACCGCTGCGCGCCGTGCGTATTCCTGTTGCCGGCCGTGGTGCCATCGCGACCTTGAAAATGGGCATGCAGAACATGCTGGCAGGAAACTACATTTCGGACCATGACTATCTGATTGGCAGCAAGCTCGCCCATGTCATGTGCGGCGGCGACATTGAGCAAGGCAGCGCGGTTGATGAGCAATGGTTTCTCGATCTCGAACGCGACGCGTTCATCGAACTGTTGTCCACTGAGAAGAGCCAGGCCCGTGTCGAACACATGCTCAAGACCGGCAAGCCACTCAGAAATTAGTGATGGCGAAATCAATTTCGATAGAACCAATTTCGATAGAACCAATTTCGATAGAAGCGATTACGATAAAAAACGATGACGGCGTTCCAGACACCTTCACCGAAACTTGAGGCGGGGTGTTTGGCGCGCAAAGAATGCACGCCGCGCAAGAAATGTTTGGCGCGCAAAGAATTTTCGGGCCGCAAAAAACTGGCACAGGAGCATCACCCATGAGTAGGCAGGTACAGGACGCTTACATCGTCGCCGCGGCAAGATCGCCGGTTGGCAAAGCGCCGCGAGGTGTGTTTCGGCACGTCCGGCCGGATGACTTGCTCGGTCACGTTCTGAACGCGGCCATGGTGCAAGTGCCCGCTGTTGAGCGCGCGGAGGTGGACGATGTCGTAGTCGGTTGCGCCATGCCGGAAGCGGAACAAGGCATGAATGTGGCCCGTATCGGTCTGCTGCTGGCCGGTTTCCCGAATTCGGTGTCCGGCATTACCGTCAACCGTTTTTGCTCATCGGGGTTGAATGCGGTTGCCATTGCAGCCGACCGTATTCGCCTCGGTGAGGCAGACATCATGATCGGCGCCGGTACCGAGAGCATGAGCCTGATTCCGATGGGCGGGAACAAGATTGTTGCCAACGAGCGCATATTCGCCGATAACGAACACGTTGGTATTGCTTACGGCATGGGCATCACTGCGGAGAAAGTCGCAGAGCAATGGAAAGTACCGCGTGACGCACAGGATGCGTTCGCTGTTGAGAGTCATCGGCGTGCGCTGGCTGCGATCGAATCCGGCGAGTTCGAAACTGAGATCGCTCCGTATACAGTTCGCGACCGCACGGCTGATCTCGACCGGCGCGAGATCGTCGAGCAGCCGAACGTCGTCAGCGTCGACGAAGGCCCGCGGCCCGGTACCACGGCAGAGGTACTGGCTGGACTGCGTCCGGTGTTCGCGGCCAAGGGTTCGGTGACGGCAGGCAACAGTTCACAGACGTCCGATGGGGCCGGCGCGGTGATACTGGCTTCGGAGACCGCGATCAAACGCCATAACCTGCAGCCGATGGCGCGTTTCCTCGGTTTCGCGGTGGCTGGCGTGCCGCCGGAGATCATGGGCATTGGACCCAAGTTCGCGATCCCGAAAGTGCTCAAACAGACTGACATTAAACTGGAAGATGTCGACTGGATCGAGCTCAATGAAGCGTTCGCCGCGCAGTCGCTGGCGGTGATTAACGACCTTGGTCTCAACCGGGAACGCGTCAACCCACTTGGCGGGGCCATTGCGCTTGGCCACCCACTCGGCGCCACCGGCGCGATTCGCACGGCGACCCTGGTGCACGGCATGCGGCGGCGCAAGCACCGCTACGGAATGGTCACCATGTGTATTGGCACCGGCATGGGCGCTGCCGGCTTGTTCGAGAACGTCAGTTAGTCGCTCGCGAATCTATCTGGAAAAAGCGGACCCTCCGCGTCTTCGACGCGCGAAGGGTCCGGAACTACTTACTCGGGTGACGAGACCGGATCGAAGCCCAGTGCCACACGACCGCTGAATATCTGCTGGCGCCTCAGAGGCAGCGGATGAAAATGGATGGCACGTACATCACGCACCATTCTCTCGATTGGGTGACCGTTGAAAAACCCCGGCCCGCCTACCAGTTCTGCGGCAGACTCAACTGTTGCCTTTACTGCTTCGGCGGCAATCGCCTTGCGCGCAAGTATGTCGCTGGCAAGTTGCGTCGATGGGGCAAAGCCGTGGTTGTCGTTGAGGCGGACCATGTCTGCCAACGCCAACTGCGCGGTTGTCAGCGCGTTGAGCATGTCTCCTACGGCCGGAGCCAGTACGGCCTGCTTGTGCCGGGCGGCGCTGATGGCCAACTCTGCTGCGGCCTCCGCCAATCCAACATATGCGGAAACAATCAGTGGCATGGCGGTAGGCAGGATGACATTCCACATCGGGTGCCAGACACCGGCGGGGCGCCGTCCGACAATCTTCTCGGCTGGTACGAATACATTCTCGAGCACGACGTCATGCGAACCGGTCGCGCGCATGCCGAGCGCATTCCAGGTTTCGACAATGCTCACCCCTTTGGCTGAAAACGGAATCGCGAAGTGAAGAATCTCGTTTCCCTCAGTTCCGGCATGGGTAACGCTGGTGACAAGCAAGTCGGCTCCGGGCGCGCCACTGACGAACCGCTTGCGCGCATTCACCAGGTAACCGCCGTCGACCGGTTCCGCGTTACCGGAGGAATCGAGCCAGTCATTGGCGCCGGTTCCGGCAATGATCAGTTCGTCTTTTGCTAGTTTCAGCAATGTCTTGGTTGCGGCTTCTTCGCCGCGCAGATGCTTGTAAATGTTGGCGGCAACCGGGTGGGTATGCATTGCGAAAGCCAGCGCGGTCGAGCCGCAGTGACGGCCGATCTCGCGTATCACATGCGAAAGATCTGCATAGGTCGCTCCGCCGCCGCCCAGTTCAGCCGGTATTCCCGCCGAGAAAAACCGGTGCTGCCGGAGGTCGCCATAGTTTGCGGAAACAAAACTTCCGGTGCGATCGTAGTGCGGGGCTCGCTTCGCGAACTCCTCGCCGAGCGAACGGGCCTGATCGTGCCAGTGTGAGGTGGAACGGGTTATTTCTATGTTTTTTGGAAGCGGGGCATTCATAACAATCTCCTTGTCAAAGACGAATAAACATGAAAGAAGGACTCGATCACCTGTGGTGTTCAATCCCAGGTGAGGGGAAGGCCATAATGGCGATCCGTGTAAAGCAACGGTTTGCCGGATTTGCGCAGCGCGGTCGTCACGCGACCGATGAAAATCGTATGGGAGCCGGCTTCGTTAGTGCTCTCGAGCAGGCAATCGAAATTTGCCACTGCGTCGACCAGGCGTGGCGCTCCGGTGTCACCGTGCTCCCAGCGTGCAGCAGCAAAATCGTAGGCATGGCCAGTTTCTGCAATGCCGGAAAATGTGCTGGCGAGGTGATGTTGCCGGGTCGACAACACGTTCACGCAGAAGACCTGATTGCGCAGTATTGCAGGGCGAACCGGGCTTTTGCGATGGATGCAGGCAAGCACAGTTGGCGGATCGGCTGAAACGGAACACATCGCGCTCACGGTCAGACCAAAACGACCGGACGGGCCGTCCGTGGTTATGACGTTGACGCCGGTCACTGCGGCGGCCATCGCTTCTACGAAATCACTGGCCTCTACGAAATTACTGGCGTCGACGAAATTACTGGCGTCGACGAAATCAAGCGCATCGAGCAAATCCTGACCTGGCGTGTCGATAACGGTTGAATCCCGTGAAGCACTGCGGATTAGTTTTGCATCGGCCAAGGTTTTGAAACGTGCTTCGCGGCTAGTTGCCTGTGATTGCTGATCGATGCTGGTGAATACGGACATGGTTTTATCCTCTTAATAAAGTGGTTGCGGAGCTATGCGGCTTGCAACTGCAGGGTCGGGTCATATTCGGCTTTCGCCCTGCGGCGAGCGGAATCGCGAAGTTCAGTAAACAAATCATTCTGGGCGCGGCTTCCACCGAGCTCGAAGACGTGGGGTAGTGCTGCGCTGAACTCCACTGCCGCTTCGTGGTATTTGCCGCTTACATATGCACGCAGCGCGCGAGCGATGCGAGCGACGAGTGCTTCCACAGATGAAGCGTTGCGTGATGTCTGATTGCGAATCCACATGTCGAGGCTGTCGAGATCTTTAGCACCCGCCAGCGCGAGCAAGTTGTGCACACGTACGAATGGAGAGTGCTGTTGATCGATGGCGGACAGCGACCTGGCACGAACCGCTTCCCACGGAAGGCAAAGCTGCCTGTCTGCCTTAAGTTGCAGACGCCACAACAGTGCCGGTGCGTCCGTCAATGCGTCGTCAGAGTTGATGACTGACGGCAGGATCTGCTGTCGAAAGCGTCTCCATGCAGCCTGCCAATGCCCAAGCGAGAGTTCGAACACGGCCATGTGCCACTGAATATGGACCCAGTCGCTTCCTGTTCCGTGACGACCTTTGAGCCGCGCACCGAGCAGGCGGTGACCCAGCTCGATCTGACCGCTATCCAGCATGCGGTGTGCCGTCACGTGCATGGCACCGAGTTCGCCGTCCGAGAAAACCGCGAAGCCGCTACTATCGCGAATGCGTCCATCGGTGTGGCTTAGGCGATTAACTTGAGGGTCCAGTGTTTGATCGCGTCGACGGCCGATCAAGTTGCCGCGAGAGGTACCTGCCACAACATGGAGGCTAGGCACTGCGCGTTGCTGGTCGGCAGCCGCGATTGCAGCGTAGGTCTCGCGCGACGGATGCATACGATACTGGTTAGTATCGGTGGCAAAGGTAGCCGGCACCGGGAAAGTCGGTGCCGTTGTTTCAGTTTGCTGTTGGTGACGGGTTGACATGGATGATCTCCTGCTGCTGTTTTCGAAAGTGACAGCCGCATCATCCGCACAGCCCGTCTTTTCACTGTTCGCTCAAGCGTTTTTTGAGCGTCTATTTCGCGTCTATAATCGTCTTTTGTGGCGTCATCTCTGCAAATTAATGTGTTGGGCCGGTTTGAAGCGCGGTCGACGAGCGGTGAGGTCGTCGATTTCAATTCGAAGAAAGCCGTTGCCCTGCTCGGTTACCTGGCGGCAGAGGCCAGGCATGCACATGCCCGGGAAGAACTGGCAAGCCTGTTGTGGAGCCGGATGGGAGATGAACGGGCACGCCACAATCTTCGCCAGACCTTGTCGAAGATTCGCGCCTGTAGCGACTCCTTGTTGATTGCCAGCGGGGAATCGCTGGCGATCGATCAACAGTCCTGCTCTGTTGATGTTATTGAATTTGAGAAGCTTGCTCGGGCTAATGAGCCCGAGTCCTTACGTCGCGGACTCGATCTTTATTCCGGCGATTTACTCGAAGGCCTGACGTTGCGCGAGCCGGCGTTCGAGGAGTGGTTGATTCCGGCGCGCGCCCGGATTCGGCAAACTGCGTGCAAGACGGCAGATAAACTCGTTCAGCTGCTTGTCGCCGCCGACAGAACCGAGGAGGCGATAGATACGCTGCATCAGCGTCTGGCAATGGATCCGGCCTGCGAACCGGCCCACGCTGATCTGATGAAGCTGTTCGTCAGGCTTGGTCGCCGATCCGATGCACTGCGGCAGTACCAGGCATGTGTCGAGGCGCTGCAACGTGAACTGGATGCAGAGCCAAGCGCCGAGACCAAATCCTTGTACGCGAGCATCCAACGCATGGAAGCGGGTTCCGAGAATGCCGACAACGTTGCTGGTACTGGCGCTGTGGCTCCGGCGACGCAAGAGCGGCCGACCATCGCTGTGCTTCCGTTTGACAACCTGTCGGGTGATGAGGATGCCTATTTTGTCGATGGCATCGTCGAGGATCTGATTACCGCATTGTCGCGATTCAGCACTTTGGTGGTGTCGGCGCGCGGCTCCTCATTCCACTATCGGGACGCGGCCATTCCGGACCGGCAGGTCGCGAACGAGCTGGGCGCACAGTTTCTCGTGCGTGGCAGCATGCAGCGCGCAGGCAACCGGGTGCGAATTAATGTCAAGTTGCTTGATACCGCTTCGGAAACGCACGTGTGGGCTGGGCGGTTTGACAGGGAGCTTGAAGACGTTTTCGCGGTTCAGGACGAGATTACCTCAACGCTCGTATCGATCCTGGCGGGCCAGGTAGAAGCGGCACGGTTGGCCAACATTCGAAAAGCGTCGCCCGAGCGATTGGATGCCTACGATGTTCTCCTGCGCGGCAAGGACCACCATCATCGCTTCACGGCCGAAGACTGTCGTACCTGCATCGACCTGTTTGAACGCGCGATCGATAAAGACCCGAATTACGCGCTCGCTCACACCTGGCTTGCCTGTGGACTCGGGCAGGCAATGGTTTTCAATCCTGACGACAAATCCCAACTGATGGACAGAAGCGAGGCCGCGGCGCGGCGTGGCCTCGAATTGGATGAGAACGAAAGCGAGTGTCATCGAATTCTGGCGCAAATATGTCTGAGCAGAGGAAACCTGAAGCGCTCGCTCTGGCATCAGGAGCGAGCGCTCTTTCTTAATCCAAACGACGACCGGTCGGTTTGCGCGATGGGAGAGATTTTCTCGTTCCTTGGAAGACATGATGAAGCCGAGGAATGGGTCAGGAATTCGATGAAACTGAATCCGTATCATCCAGAGCGTTATTGGACGCACCTGGCGCGGCCGCTTTTTCACCTGGGGCGCTATCAGGAAGCGCTTGAAGCGCTCGACCATATTGGCCGACTGCGGGCAGACGATCATGCCTATCGCGTCGCGTCACTGGCGCGACTCGGCGACGTAGACACGTGCAACATGGCGGTCGCGGATTTGCTGAAACAGAATCCGGATTTCAATGTGGAGTCGTTCGCCGAGTTACTGCCTTATGATCAGGCCGACGATCGCAAAACCCTTGTCGACGCGCTCAGGTTAGCGAATGTTGGCCAGTCCCAAAGTGATTCCGCTGGTATGAGTCAAACCCGATAGCACCAGCACTGCTCTCGGCTATGCGGCCTCCCATTTGAATGACTTCGTTTTTTGCCGCCGGCGTGCCCTCACGGTGTCATCGCGGAGTAGAATCGAGCGTTGCGATGGCAGTTCGCGGCGCATGCTTGGCAGAATCGCCGTGCTATCAAGAATGCTGGAAGGAACTCGAATATGCGTCTTGCTCTCAAATGTTTCCTAGCCGTAACTGCGTTGTTGCCGGCGCTGGTGTCAGCACAGGCGCTCACGCCGGTTGGATTGTGGAAGACAATCGACGACAACACTGGCAACGAGCGATCCTACGTGCGCATTGTCGAAGTTGCCGGCGAACTGCAGGGGAAGGTGGAGAAGATATTTCCCTTTCCGGGTGACGACCCGGAAAACCTGTGCGAGAAGTGCAAGGGTGAGCGCAAGAACCAGCCGATCGTCGGTATGACCATCTTGTGGGGTTTGAAGGACGAGGGCGAGAGCTGGAAAGGCGGGCAAATCCTCGACCCTGACAATGGCAAGACCTACCGCTGTAAGATGACGGTGTCGGACGACGGCAAGGAGTTGGACGTGCGCGGCTATATCGGCATCTCGCTGATCGGTCGCAGCCAGACCTGGTTGAGGGTCGAATAGCCGGCAACTGGTGACGCTGCGGGGCGGAGATTATTTGATGCGTTTGTTATGTTGTTTGTTACTGCTGGTGTTTAGCCGGGCGTTGTTTGCCGCAGCTGACGGACAGGCAGTGGTGCTCGACGTTTCCGGGGCGATCGGTCCGGCAACCGCCGATTACTTCCACCGCGGTATCGAGCAAGCGCACGAGCTTGATGCGCAGTTCGTTGTGCTGCGCATGGACACACCCGGCGGACTCGATACCGCCATGCGCGACATGATCAAGGACATACTCGCCTCCAAAATCCCGGTCGTTGTGTTCGTTCATCCCGCCGGGGCGCGTGCTGCCAGTGCCGGGACCTATATTCTTTATGCCAGTCATGTTGCGGTGATGTCGCCAGCAACCAACCTCGGCGCGGCGACGCCGATTGCCATTGGTGGAATGCCGGGCTCACCCAAACCGCAGGAGCAACCCGGCAAAGAGAAAAAACAGGACGAAAAACCCGATGAATCGGCCGATGCCCCCAAAGCAACCGAAGAGGACTGGATGTCGGACGCGACGCGGCGCAAGGCGGTGTTTGATGCGGCAGCTTACATCCGGGGGCTGGCACAGTTGCGCGGACGCAATGCCGAATGGGCCGAGAAAGCGGTACGCGAAGCAGTCAGCTTGTCAGCAGAAGAAGCAAAGCGCATTGACGTTATTGACTTGATCGCGACGGATATCGATGACTTGCTGGTCAAACTCGACGGACGCAAAGTCAAGGTCACTGAGGGCGAAACGGTAACGCTGCACACTTCCGACATCGAAGTTGTCGAGATCAAACCCGATTGGCGCAATCGTTTCCTCGCCACCATCACAAGTCCGAGCGTGGCCTATCTTCTGATGCTGATTGGCATCTACGGGTTGCTGCTCGAGTTCTACAATCCGGGAACACTGATACCGGGCATTGCAGGTGCGATATGCTTGTTGACCGCGCTGTACGCGTTTCAGATGTTGCCAATCAACTACGTGGGGGTCGCGTTGATTCTGCTTGGCATTGCGTTTGTGATCGCGGAGTTGTTCGTCACGTCCTACGGGGCGCTCGGCGCCGGAGGGGCAATTGCGTTCATTGTTGGCTCGGTGATGCTGATCGACACCGAAGTGCCCGAGTTCCAGCTGCCTTGGGGGCTGATTGCCGGTGTGTCGGTGTTGAGCATCGCCGCTGTAGTGGGCATCGTCGGCATGGCGATGAAAGCGCGCGAACGGGCCGTGGTGAGTGGTGCCGAAGAGATGGTTGGCAGTGAAGGCGAGGCGCTCGACGATTTCGATGGCAAAGGCTGGGTTTTTGTCCATAGCGAGAACTGGAAAGCGACGTCGAACTCACCGATCAAGCGCGGGCAGAAGATCAAGGTGACAGCTGTGAAGGGCCTCGAACTGTCTGTCGAGCCTGCTGACGGACAACAGAGCTGACAATTAAGAAAGCGGAGGAGAGTAACCATGGATAACTATTTCTGGCTGGTGATTGCGGTTGGCCTGCTGGTCTTGCTGGCCTATGCGTTGCGCATCCTGCGTGAGTATGAGCGCGGCGTCATTTTTCAGCTGGGACGATTCTGGAAGGTCAAAGGTCCCGGACTGATCATTGTCATCCCCGGAATACAACAAATGGTGCGAGTGGACCTGCGCACGGTCACCATGGACGTTCCCAGTCAGGATGTCATTTCAAGAGACAACGTATCGGTCAAGGTCAACGCCGTCGTTTATTTCCGGGTGGTCGATCCGGAAAAAGCCATCATTCAGGTGGAAAATTACCTGATCGCGACCAGCCAGCTGGCACAGACAACCTTGCGCGCCGTGCTGGGTAAGCACGAATTGGACGAGATGTTAGCCGAGCGCGAAAAACTGAATCTGGATATCCAGACGGCACTGGATGTACAGACCGATGTTTGGGGTATCAAGGTTGCCACGGTGGAAATCAAGCATGTTGACATCAACGAATCGATGATCCGTGCCATTGCACGCCAGGCGGAAGCAGAGCGCGAACGGCGCGCCAAAGTGATACATGCCGAGGGCGAGTTGCAGGCGTCGGAAAAGCTCTTGCAGGCGGCGCAGAAATTATCGGAGCAACCCGAAGCGATGCAGCTTCGCTACCTGCAGACATTGGCCATCATCGCCGGCGACAAGAGTTCGACCATCGTCTTCCCGCTGCCGATGGATGTGGTGGCGCCGGCCATGGACCTGCTACGTCAGAAAACCGGCGGATAGCGGTTACATATTCGGATAGTTCGGCCCGCCGCCGCCTTCAGGCGTGACCCAGTTGATATTCTGGGTCGGGTCCTTGATGTCGCAGGTCTTGCAGTGAACGCAATTCTGCGCGTTGATCTGCAGTCGCGGCCCGGCTTCTTCACTGACTATTTCGTAGACCCCGGCAGGGCAATAGCGTTGCTCGGGCGCGTCATACTGCGCCAGATTGACCGTGATCGGCGTCGAGGTATCGTTTAGCTGCAGGTGGCTAACCTGGTTTTCTTCGTGATTGGTGTTGGAAATGAACACCGAAGAAAGCCGATCGAAAGTCAGTTCGCCGTCCGGCTTCGGGTAATCAATGGGTCTTGAATCCGAGGCCTTGCGCAATTGTTCGTGGTCGGCGTGGTGATGCATGGTCCAGGGCGCCTTGCCGCGCAGCAGATAGGTGTCGAGCGCAGAATAAACCATCCCGCCCCACAATCCCCATCTGAAAGACGGCCGGATGTTGCGCACCCGGTGCAGCTCATCCCACATCCAGGTACGGCTCAATCGTTCCCGGTAATCGCCGACTTCATCGTTTTTATCAGAACTGGTTTTTTCCGAACCGGTTGTTTCCGATGACAAGCATTGGAAGAGCGATTCAGCCGCCGTCATGCCCGATTTCATGGCGGTGTGCGATCCCTTGATTTTCGGTACGTTGAGGAATCCGGCTGTATCGCCGATCAGTAGTCCACCCGGGAAAGTCAGTTTCGGCAGCGACTGCAGACCGCCTTCACTGATTGCGCGAGCACCGTAGGCGACGCGGCGGCCATTGGTGAAGTACCCGCGAATGTCCGGATGTGTCTTGAAGCGCTGGAACTCTTCGTAGGGAGAAAGATACGGATTGCGATAATCCAGTCCGATGACGAAGCCGACCGCAATCTGATTGTTCTCCAGGTGATATAGAAACGAACCGCCGTAGGTCTCTTTGTCCAGTGGCCAGCCAATGGTATGAATGACCAGTCCCGGGTGATGCGTTGACGCGTCGACTTCCCACAGTTCCTTGATGCCAATGCCGTAGGTTTGCGGATCTACGCCCTTGCGCAAATCGAACCGGTCGAACAGCGATTTCGTTAGTGAACCACGGCAGCCTTCAGCAAAAACCGTTTGCCGCGCGTGAAGCTCAATGCCCTGTTGATATTGGTCGGTGGGCTGACCATCTTTGCCAACGCCCATGTCTCCGGTGGCGATTCCCTTGACCGATCCGTCATCGTTGTACAGCACTTCGGCGGCAGCAAATCCCGGATAGATTTCCACACCGAGCGATTCTGCCTGCTCGCCCAGCCAGCGGACGACGTTTCCCAGGCTGACGATGTAATTGCCTTCATTGTGCATTTGCGGTGGCGTCGGCAGCCGGAACGAACGTTTCGCGGTCAGATAGAGAAAGCGGTCCTGCTGAACCGGGGTGTGCAATGGCGCGTCGAGTTCTTGCCAGTTCGGCAACAACTCGTTGAGCGCGCGCGGTTCGATTACCGCGCCAGAAAGAATATGCGCGCCGACTTCCGAGCCTTTTTCGACGATACACACAGACAACTCTGTATCGTTGTCTGCGCACAGCTGTTTGAGCCGAATCGCGCACGCCAGACCGGCCGGCCCGGCACCCACGATCACCACGTCGTATTCCATCGACTCGCGCTCTGCCAATGTTATCTCCTCTTTCTTGTTCGGTGTGCCTGCTAGGGAACCTCTGATTAATTCTCACGCGCTGAGTACATGACAATTAATCAGAGGTTCCCTAGAATGCGCCAGCGCAGAAAACGCAATGATATAGCGATTGGGGCAGGAATCCACGCCAGCCTGACTGATCAGATCGCTTCCCGTGTTTTGCCTCGCATTTACACAACGCCGTATGAATGAACAACGAAAGCTGGTCCGTACCGATCGCATGACCATGCGCTGGGGCGAGATGGACGCGCTTGGCCATATGAACAACGTCGCCTATCTGCGCTATTTCGAAGAGGTTCGCATTGCCTGGTTCAAGAGCCTCGAACTCGAGTACACGGTCGGCTCAGAGGGCCCAATCCTGGGAACCATCACCTGCAAGTATCTGAAGCCAGCAGTCTATCCAGTCGAATTCGAGATTACCTCGTACATCGGCAAACCCGGCAAAAGCAGCTTCTTCATGTGGCATGAACTCTACAACGCGAACGATCCAACCGAACGCTTCGCCGAAGTTGAAGCCAAGATGGTCTGGATTGACATTGGAGCTGGCCGTTCACGACCGATGCCGGACTGGCTGCGAGAGAAACTTCAGGGCTGAAAGCGAAAAGTCTGTCCGCTCACACCGCGGCTGTCCGGGCCGAGCAGATAGAGATACAACGGTTCCAACGCTTCTGGAGAAGGTAACGACTCGGCGAGCTCTCCTGGATGCGTCTTGCTTCGCAATGGCGAGTTCACCGGCCCCGGTACAACCGTATTGATGCGAAGCTGCTCCTGAGCAGACCATTCATCGGCCTGAATCTGTGCCAGCGTCTCGAGACCGGCCTTGGATACCGCATATCCGCCCCAGAACGCCGCCGGCGCCGACGCGTGCGTTTCCGAGGTGAACACGACCGACGCATCCGGCGCCTGGCGCAACAGCCGGGCACACGCCTGATTGATGGCAAACGGCGCGATCAGATTGATCCGCAGCATGCGCTGCCATTCCTCGATCGATTGTGTTTCCAATGGCGAGAGTTTCTCCAGATGTGACGCGCAGTGGACGATGCCATCGAGCCGGCCCAGCTGCGTTTCGATGAGTTTCGCTGCTTGGACGTATTCACGCTCGCCGGCCGTGCCAAGATCGAGCGGCAGTGTCGCAGGTTCCGGCCATTGATGAGCGACTATTTCGTCGTAGAGCGCATCGAGCAGAGCAACGTCGCGTCCATTCAACACGACGCTGGCACCATGTTTGGCGCAGGCAAGCGCAACGGCGTGGCCAACACCGCGTGATGCGCCGGTTACGAGTACAACGCGCCCGGCAAGCAAATCCTCTGGTGCTCGATACTGGTTCGGGTCAGGCATATCGGGTCTATTAAACCTGGGGTCTATTAAAATCGGCGTCTATTGAACTCGGCGTCAATTGGATCTGGCTTCAATTAGAACAGGCGTCTTTTGAATCTGGCGTCAACTCAGGCACACCCTTCCGCAATGAGACGTGCGCACTGCGAGCCACTGCGCACCGCTGCTTCCAGCGTAGCTGGGTAGGGGCTTTCGGTGTAGTCGCCGGCAAGCAGCAGACCTGCAACTGGCGTGACATTCGCCGGGCGGCGCAAGTCCGGCGAACACGCAAAAGTGGCCCGCTTTTCGGCGATGACCTGCGTCCATTCTGGTTCAGGCAAAGAGAATCGTTCTGCCAGCTGGCGATGTACCTGATCCGCCAGATCGTCCCTGGTAAGACTCTGATGCGGCCCCGAGGCGCTGATGACGACTCCCATCATGCCGGGCTGGCCGCATAAAGTGCCGCGATCAAACACCCATTGCACCAGACTGTCACGCATGCCGATCATCGGTGCCGGCAGTGTCACAGGTTGCGGGTATTGCAGGAACACCGAGTAAATCGGCTGGTATTCAAACTGGCGGACCAGGTCTAACTGTGGAGCGAGTTGCGGGATATGGCCGACGATATGGGCCAGGCGGTGTGGTGCTACGGCGACGATGACGTCAGAGAAACGTTCGGTCGACGTCGCAGTGATGTCAAAACCTTTGTCGCGCGCCTGCAATGAGGTCACCGTTTCGCCGAGCCGAACCTGACCGCCGCGGCCCCGTACCAATTCAGCTGCGGGTTCGGGGAAAAGCGCGCTGAAATCAACTTGCGGCAACAGCAAATCGCTGGAACCACGAGGGCCGGCAAGCGAGTCGCGCAAAACGTTCAGAAACACTTGTGCATCGGCCTGCTCCGGGTTGGTGTTCAGTGCCGAAACGCAGAGTGGGTACCACAGATACTCGATGATTGACTGCGGTTGGCGATGTTCTCGCAGCAGGGTTGCGACGGTTGTACCCGCTTCGCAGCGGAAGTTTCTCGAACCCATGTTTCGCATGAACCGCGCCGTCGCCATTTTCTCTGGCCAATTGAGACCGCTTGCGAACAACAGGGCCGCCCCGACGTGTAGCGGTGCTGGCAGTGGCCAGGTGCGCATGCGGAATGACGGTTCAACCTGGAGCTGTAGCGGCAAGCGCAACAGGTCTTGCGGTTGATCGGCGCTGCGCACGTGGCGAATCATGCGACTGGTTTCGCTGTAGGCGCCAATCAGGATATGCAGTCCGTTGTCCAGTTTTGCCCCGTGCGACACGACGCGGCGCGCCCTGCCGCCCAACGTCTGGGCTGCCTCGAACACAGTGACCGGGACATTTTTCGTCGCCAACTCGACGGCGGCCGCCATGCCGGCCCAGCCTCCGCCGATAACGGCAACGCGCCTGCCCCCGTTTCGGCGTTCGCTCACGCAGTCAGCCAGGTGCGCCAGGCAATCCACAACTTGCGAATCGGTGTCATGCGGGCGCGCGTTGTTAGGACATCGGTGTGTCGGGTCTCGATATCGTTCAGCAACGACTGGTAGATCGCAGCCATGACCAACCCGGGCCGCTGGGCGCGGCGATCCGCGTTCGGCAGTGCTGCGAACGCCCGGGTGTAGAAGTTCCGTGCACGGGCGATCTGATAACCGATCAGGTCCCTGAAACGATCCGATGTGCGCCCGTGGAGGATGTCGCGTGCGTCAACTCCAAATCGTTCCAGTTCATGCAGAGGAATGTAAATCCGGTCACGGCGCGCATCCTCCCCGACATCGCGAATGATGTTGGTGAGCTGAAAGGCGGTGCCAAGGTTTTCTGCATATTCGAGTGTCCCTTCCTGCGTGCGCCCGAAGATCTCGGCCGCCATCAGGCCGACTACACCGGCAACGCGATGACAATATACTGTGAGTTCCTGGAAATTGTTGTAGCGGTTGCGGCTCAGGTCCATTTCCATGCCGGCAATGACGTCATGAAATCTTGACTCGGGCAGGTCGAACGTCTTCACCGCCGGGGCCAGTGCGCGTGTCACCGGGTGTTGCGGTGATCCGTGAAACAGCTCGGATACTTCGTTGCTCCACCACGCCAGTTTGGTTCGCGCCACATCCGTATCCTTGATTTCGTCCACGATGTCGTCGACTTCGCGGCAAAACGCGTACAGCGCGGTGATGGCGCGCCGTCTCTCCTGCGGCAGAAACAGAAAGCTGTAGTAGAAGCTCGAACCGCTTTGAGCGGCCTTCGACTGACAATACTCTTCCGGCGTCATGGGTAGGCGAGGGTGGCGCGAAAGATCATCGTAACCCAATCCCAGGGACGCAATACTGGCCGGTGGCGGAATACATCACCGTCGATTGCACGCAACTTCTCAACGATACGCCTGCCGCCGCAGACAATAGTGCGCAGTTCGAGACCGATGCGTCCGGGCAGCACCTTGCCCAGTGGTACACCCGAATTCAACATGTCGCTGGCGCGATCGATCTCGAAACGCATGAATGCAACCCAATTTCCAGAGGTGTCGGACGCAGAAATCTGGTGCTCGTCAATACCGAACTTCGCCATTTCGTCGAGCGGGAAGTAAATGCGGTTTCGTCGGTAATCCGATTCGACGTCCTGCAGGAAGTTGATTAATTGCAGACTGGTGCAAATGTTATCCGAATAGGCTAAATTCGTTTCGTCGCTCGCGCCGTACAGATGCAGCAGCAAGCGGCCGACCGGGTTTGCCGATCGGCGGCAATAGTCCATCACTTCGTTGAAATCGGCATAGCGCGACTTCAGTACGTCCTGCGAGAAAGCCGAGAGCAAATCGCGGAATAGGTCGACCGGCAAGCGATACTGTTCGATGACTTCCCTTAATTCGACGAACAGAGGCGTACCAGGCGTTCTGTTGTCTTCAATGAGGTCGAGTTCCTGTTGGTAGTGTTGTAGATTGCGCAGCCGCTGCTCGGGAGGGTCGTCGCCTTCGTCGGCGAAATCGTCGGCACTGCGCGCGAATGCATAGATCAGCGCGACCGGCCGGCGTAGTCGCCTGGGCAACAAAACGGAGGCAACCGGAAAATTCTCGTAGTGATCGATACCCATCGCTTTTGCAGACGAAGTTACCCGTTTTTAAACAATGGGTTAGAAAACAGAGGTGTTCCGCTGGAAGCGGCTTCGAAGTGGCGGTCAGAGGGGCGATTATATTAAAATGCTGCAGTCGCGAAAGTGGCGGAATTGGTAGACGCACCAGATTTAGGATCTGGCGCCGCGAGGCGTGAGAGTTCGAGTCTCTCCTTTCGCACCAGTTCCGTTTGCTCGGTCGTTCCACCGGCGTCTTTGCTGCTGTGGAAAACAACGAAAACGTCGCTGACACACTCCGTTTCGAAGGTTTACATATAGATGCAATCAAATTTGGAAACACTCAGTTCTCTTGAGCGCCGGCTGTCCATTGCCGTGTCGATGCAAGAGGTCAATACCGAAGTCGCCAATCGGCTGAAGCGGCTTTCAAGGACCGTGAAAATACACGGCTTCCGCCCGGGCAAGGTGCCCGTCAAAATCGTCGAGCAGCAGTATGGTGGACAGGTTCGCCAGGAAGTGCTGGGAGACACCATACAGAAAAGTTTTGGCGACGCGGTGCGAGAGCAAAATTTACGCGTTGCTGGTTTGCCAAAGATCGAGGTTCAGTCGGGAGACGAAAAAACTGAGCAGTTCGAATACACCGCAACGTTCGAAATCTATCCGGAAGTCGAGCTCGGCGATTTTTCGGCGCTTTCAATCGAAAAGCCGGTGGTTGAAGTCGGTGATGCCGAGATCGACAAGACGATCGAGGTCCTGCGCAAGCAGCGAGCCGTGTTTGAACCGGTGCAGCGCGCGGCTGCCGCGGGTGATCAGGTGAAGATGGACTATCGTGGCACCATCGATGGCGAAGCGTTCGATGGTGGTACGGCCGAGGGCAGCACTGTGCAGTTGGGCGAAAGCCGGCTGTTGCCCGACTTCGAGAACAACGTGATTGGCCTCAGTGCCGGCGAATCGAAGACGTTCACCATGGCATTCCCGGAGGACTATCACGGCAAGGAAGTCGCCGGTAAAGAAGCGCAGTTCGAGGTTACTGTCCATCAAGTGCTGGAGCCACGCTTGCCGGAGGTGGATTCCGAGTTCGCCAAGACGCTCGGCGTTGGCGATGGCGATCTGGACAAAATGCGGTCGGAGATTCGTGCCAATCTCGAACGCGAGGTCAAGCGCCGCACGATTGCCAACGTCAAGGACCAGGTCATGAAAGGGCTCCTTGATTCAACCTCCGTCGAGTTGCCGCAGGCGCTGGTCGAGCAGGAAGCCGAACGCCTGGCTGAGCAGATGAAGCAGGACTTGCAGGCGCGTGGCCTGGATGCCGGGAATGTCCCCTTGCCTACCGAGGCATTTGACGAGGAGGCCAAACGCCGCGTTCGGCTTGGCCTGATCGTTTCCGCGGTGGTGGACAAGCACGGCCTCAGTGCCAAGCCGGAGCAGGTCAAGGAAGTCGTTGAGGAACAGGCCAAAGCCTACGAACAGCCAGACGAGGTGCGGCGCTGGTACTACCAGTCACCGGACCGGTTACGCGAAATCGAATCAGTCGTGCTCGAATCCAACCTGGTCGAGTGGGTAACTGGTCAGGCGAAGACCGAGGACAAACCCACGGCTTTTGATGATTTGATGGGGAACGCGCAATGAACTGGATGCAAGACAAAATTGACGATCCCCGTGCCCTTGGGCTCGTGCCGATGGTCATCGAGCACAGCGGCAGGGGCGAGCGTGCCTACGACATCTACTCGCGACTGCTCAAGGAGCGGGTGGTGTTTTTGGTCGGACCAGTGAACGAGGTCAGTGCCAACCTGATCGTTGCGCAGATGCTGTTTCTGGAGTCTGAAAATCCGGAAAAGGACATCTCCTTCTACATCAACTCGCCCGGTGGCTCGGTATCGGCCGGAATGGCGATTTACGACACCATGCAGTTCATCAAACCCGATGTGAGCACCCTGTGTGTCGGCCAGGCGGCCAGCATGGGGGCCTTCTTGCTGGGTGCCGGGGCGTCCGACAAGCGGTTCGCCTTGCCTAACTCCCGTGTGATGATTCATCAGCCGATGGGCGGATTCCAGGGCCAGGCCTCGGATATCGAGATTCACGCCAAGGAAATTCTCTACCTGCGCCAGCGGCTTAACCAGTTGCTATCGAAGCATACCGGGCAGAGTGTAGAGACGATCGAGAGAGATACCGATCGTGACAATTTCCTAAGTGCGGAAGAGGCGGTAAAGTACGGATTGGTCGATCAGGTTCTGGTGAGCCGTTCGGAAACGGGTCAGGGAGCTTGACTGGCAGGGGCGGCATCCAGGGCAGGCTCGGAGAGGAGCAAGGACCGGATTTCGCTTGGAATCTGCGACGGTTTAAGATGTCTGATCATAAAGAGAAGCTGACAACAGATGGCATCCATGTCTGACAAAACGGGTGGTGAGAAACTGCTGTATTGCTCTTTCTGCGGCAAGAGCCAGCACGAGGTGCGTAAACTCATTGCAGGGCCGTCGGTGTTCATCTGCGACGAGTGCATCGAGCTGTGCAATGACATTATTCGCGAGGAGACCCAGGCCGACATCTCGGGTAAGGGTGCCAAGTCGGACTTGCCTGTCCCGCATGAAATACGCGAGATACTTGACCAGTACGTGATTGGCCAGGCTACGGCCAAGCGTATTCTTTCGGTGGCGGTGTACAACCACTACAAGCGGCTCAAGACCGGACAGAAGTCGGACGACATCGAACTGTCCAAATCAAACATCCTGCTGATCGGCCCGACTGGCTCGGGCAAGACGCTGCTGGCCCAGACCCTGGCGCGGCTGCTCAACGTGCCTTTCGTCATGGCGGATGCGACGACGCTGACCGAAGCAGGTTACGTCGGAGAGGACGTTGAGAACATCATCCAGAAGTTGCTGCAGAAGTGTGATTACGACATCGAGAAAGCGCAGCGCGGCATTGTCTACATCGACGAAATCGACAAGGTGTCGCGCAAATCGGACAACCCGTCGATCACCCGCGACGTGTCTGGCGAGGGCGTGCAGCAAGCACTGCTGAAGCTGATTGAGGGAACGATTGCGTCAGTACCACCGCAGGGTGGACGCAAGCATCCGAATCAGGAGTTTGTGCAGGTTGACACCACCGACATCCTGTTTGTCTGCGGCGGCGCTTTCGACGGGCTGGACAAAGTGATCCGCCAGCGCTCTGACAAGAGCGGCATCGGCTTCGGTGCTGAGGTGCGTAGCAAGGATGACTCCAAGGACATCGGCGTGGTGCTGCGCGAAGTCGAGCCCGAGGACCTGATCAAGTACGGCCTTATTCCAGAGTTTGTCGGTCGCCTTCCGGTAGTCGCGACCCTGGACGAATTGAATGAGGATGCCTTGATCGAAATCCTCACCGAGCCAAAGAACGCACTGCTTAAGCAGTACAAGAAGATGTTTGCCATGGAGGGCGTGGAACTGGAGATGCGCCAGGAGGCACTGGGCGCCATCTCGCGAAAAGCACTTGCCCGCAAGACCGGTGCCCGCGGCCTGCGCTCGATCATGGAACATGCGTTGCTGGACGTCATGTATGACCTGCCATCGATGGAAAACGTGGAAAAAGTGGTGGTGGACGAAGGAATGATCACCGGGGATGCGAAGCCCATCCTGATCTATTCCGATCGTCCGAAAGTGGCAGGTTCGGGGGGGAGCGCTTGAGCTTGATACTTGATTTCCGCCGGTGCGCCCTCATCTCGATAACTTGGCTATACGATCAGGTGTCCAATGACCGAAACCTATGAATCACACGAATACGCGGTAACTTATCCACTTCTGCCGTTGCGCGATGTGGTGGTGTTTCCCCACATGGTGATCCCGCTGTTCGTTGGCCGGCCGAAGTCGATCAAGGCGCTGGAAGTGGCCATGGAAGCTGGCAAGCACATCATGCTGGTTGCCCAGAAATCTGCCGCAAAGGACGAGCCGGCACCAGAAGACCTGTATCGAATCGGGAGCGTTGCCAATATCCTGCAAATGCTCAAACTGCCCGACGGCACGGTGAAAGTTCTGGTGGAGGGTATTCAGCGCGCGGAGATTGTATCGATCACCGACGAGCGCACACATTACATCAGCGAGACCGTCGCCATTCCTTCCGAAGACAGCGACAACAACGAGGTCGAGGCGATGCGGCGGGCCATGCTGTCGCAATTCGATCAGTACGTGAAGCTGAACAAGAAAATCCCGCCCGAAATCCTGACCTCGCTTTCCGGGATCGACGAGCCTGGACGCCTTGCCGATACCGTTGCGGCGCACCTGCCTCTCAAGTTGGAGCAAAAGCAGGACGTGCTCGAAATGTTCGGTGTCAAGAAACGGCTCGAACACCTTCTGTCATTGCTCGAGGCCGAACTCGACATCATGCAGGTTGAGCGGCGTATCCGCGGGCGCGTCAAGCGTCAGATGGAGAAGAGCCAGCGCGAGTATTACCTGAACGAGCAGGTCAAGGCGATCCAGAAAGAGCTCGGCGACATGGAAGAGGGCGCCGACCTCGAGGAGATGGAAAAGCGCATCAAAGCCGCGCACATGTCCAAGGAGGCCCGCCAGAAAGCCGAAGGCGAACTCAAGAAACTGCGCTTGATGTCACCGATGTCGGCCGAAGCGACGGTGGTGCGCAACTTTATCGATACGCTGGTGGGTCTGCCGTGGCGCAAGAAGAGCAAAGTCAGCTCGGACCTCGAAAAAGCCGAGGAAATTCTCGACGCGGACCACTACGGGCTGGAAAAGGTCAAGGAACGCATCGTTGAGTATCTTGCCGTTCAGCAACGTGTAGACAAACTCAAAGCGCCGATTCTGTGTCTGGTCGGACCACCGGGTGTTGGCAAAACCTCGCTTGGTCAGTCGATCGCGCGTTCCACCAATCGCAAGTTCGTGCGCATGTCGCTTGGTGGCGTCAGGGATGAATCGGAAATTCGTGGCCACCGCAGAACCTACATCGGTTCGATGCCGGGGAAGATTCTGCAGAACATGACCAAGGTCGGTGTGCGCAATCCGCTTTTCTTGCTCGATGAAGTCGACAAGATGGGAATGGATTTTCGCGGTGATCCTTCCTCAGCTTTACTCGAAGTACTCGATCCGGAACAAAATGACAAATTCGTCGATCATTACGTCGAAGTCGAGTACGACTTGTCCGACGTGATGTTTGTCGCGACGGCGAACACGATGAACATTCCGCCGCCGCTGCTCGACAGAATGGAAGTGATTCGTCTGTCGGGCTACACGGAGGACGAAAAACTCAATATTGCGATGCGTTATCTGTTGCCCAAGCAAATCAAGAACAACGGGCTGAAGGAGAATGAGTTGGTTGTCTCCGAGGGTGCGGTGCGCGACATCATTCGTTACTACACGCGCGAAGCTGGCGTACGTTCGCTCGAGCGGGAGATTTCGAAAATCTGTCGCAAGGTCGTTAAGTCGCTATTGGTCAAGAAGCGTGACGGGCGTGTGTCGGTCTCGACCCGAAACCTGGATAAATATCTGGGAGTGCGCCGCTACACTTATGGCATTGCGGAAAAAACCAACCAGATCGGACAAGTCACCGGACTTGCCTGGACGGAAGTCGGTGGCGAACTGCTGACGGTCGAGGCGATCGTTATGCCGGGCAAGGGTGCAATTCAGCGCACCGGATCGCTTGGTGATGTGATGAAGGAGTCGGTCGAAGCAGCGCGTTCGGTGGTTCGTGCGCGTGCCAGCAAACTGGGTATCAAGGACGACGCGTTCGAAAAGAACGACATTCACGTGCATGTGCCGGAAGGTGCGACGCCTAAAGACGGGCCGTCGGCCGGCATTGCGATGACAACGGCATTGGTGTCAGCGTTGACGGAAATTCCAGTGCGAGCCGACGTTGCGATGACTGGTGAAATCACCTTGCGCGGCGAAGTGCTTGCAATCGGTGGTCTGAAAGAAAAACTGCTTGCTGCACACCGCGGTGGAATCAAAACCGTGCTGATTCCCGAGGAAAACACCAAGGATCTCGTTGAGATACCGGATAACATCAAGAATCGGCTGGATATTCACCCTATCAAGTGGATCGACCAGGTGTTCGAGTTTGCGCTCGAGCGAGAACCGGAAGCATTAAGTGCTGAGAATTCAGACTCTGTTGCCATTCCTGCGATTGAACCTACGCCGGAAGCAACAAATCAAATGAAGCACTGACATTCAGTTGCGAGTCGGTATATGATTACAAAAGGCAGCGCCGCGGCGCTGCCTTTTGTTTCTACGGCAGTTTTACTCGCCAGCAGCATTACTTGACACTTTGATTTTTGAATTGATATAAATCTTTTCGAGGGATAAGAACAACGCACGTGCCCTCCAACTCATTTACCTCGCCACATTTTTTTAATCTCCCGTTAACGAAATAACGAAAGGGGACCCGCGTGAACAAATCAGAATTGATCGAGTCCATTGCGCAAGCAGCCGACATTTCCAAGGCCGCCGCAGAAAGGGCTCTCGACGGCACCGTCGCAGCAATTACTTCATCGCTCAAGCAGGGCGGAATGGTAACCCTGGTCGGTTTCGGAACCTTCTATGTTGGGGAGCGTGCTGCCCGCAGTGGGCGCAATCCACGGACGGGTGAAACGATCCAGATCAAGGCGTCCAGAGTACCCAAGTTTCGCGCTGGCAAAGCTCTAAAGGATGCAGTAAACTAGCGCGCTTTCCGATTTTGGGGGGGTGCGAGGCGGCCCTGGGAAGCGGCGAGGGCTGTTCCGTTCACGAAGGGGTCCGCATCCCGAAAACGCCGAACGGGTGCTTAGCTCAGTTGGTAGAGCGTCGCCCTTACAAGGCGAATGTCGGGAGTTCGAGCCTCTCAGCACCCACCAGAGTAGCCAGGAGTGGTAGTTCAGTTGGTTAGAATACCGGCCTGTCACGCCGGGGGTCGCGGGTTCGAGTCCCGTCCACTCCGCCAGACCCAGAGAAGGCGAACGAGAGTTCGCCTTTTTTGTTGTCTTTGGTCAGGTGATAGACTGATTTATCGTTATCGGCCCGAACCCTGTCAGTTAGTCTTTGTCGGATCGATGCGTAGCGGTTCGTACTTCAATTAGGTAGAACGATGTTTGATTTCGTAACCAAAAACCGGATTCTCGTATATATCGTGATCGCGCTGATCGCTCTGACATTCGCCTTCTTCGGTGTTGATGCCTATTTCCGCGGCGGCGGAGGTGCGGCGGACGAGGTGGCGACCGTTGGCGATAGCAAGATCACTGTTCAAGAGTTCGGCATGAGCGTGCGTCGGGCGCAGGACCGTATGCGAGCCCAGGCACAGGGGCAGCAGAACCAGCAGATGAATGCCTATCTCAACTCACCCGAGTTCAGACAAGCAGTGCTGGACGAGATGATTGAGCGTCGCGTGCTTCTGCAGCAAGCGGCCAGGGCGGGCATGGCCGTCTCGACAGAAGAGCTTCGTTCTGTCATTGCTTCGATAGAGGCGTTCTATGATGAGGATGGCAAATTCTCGATTCAACGTTACGAGCAATTGCTGCGCGCGCAAAACATGACGCCGGCGCAGTTTGAACGCCAGATCGAGCAGGATATCTTGCTCGGCAGAATTCGTAACACGGTTGCCGGGACGGCTTTCATGCCGAACAAGGTTGTGGAGCGGCTGGTGCGGATTCGCGAACAGGAACGCGAAGTCAGTCAGTTGGTTGTGTCACCGGTTGAATTCCGGGACAAAGTCGAGGTGACGGAAGAAGAGGCGAAGGAATACTTTGAAGAGAACAAATCACTGTTTCGCATTCCCGAGCGCGCCAAGTTAGAGTACCTGGTCCTGACACCCGAGGTCGCTGCAGCCAATGTCGAGGTTTCCGACGACGAACTGAAGCAGATCTATGAACAGCGCATTACCGAGTTCCAGACAGCCGAAGAGCGACGCGCCAGCCATATACTGATTACGGTCTCTTCAGACGCCAGCGACGAGGACAAGGCGGCCGCTGAAGCCAAGGCGAGCGACATTTACCAGCAGTTACAGGCCGAACCGAATCGCTTCGCAGAGCTGGCGCGGGCCAATTCCGGCGATCCAGGTTCGGCCGAACAGGGTGGAGACCTCGGGTTCTTTCAGCGTGGCTTCATGGTCAAGGAGTTCGAGGATGCCGCGTTTGCGTTGGAGAAAGGCGAAATCAGCGCACCGGTCAAAACGCAATTTGGCTATCACATCATTCGGATTGATGAGATCAAGGCCGTAGAGACGACACCGTTCGCACAGGTCCGCGAGCAGCTTCTCAAGGAAGTGCGTGAAAGTCGGGTCCAGGAAGCCTATCTGGAGGCAGCGCAGACCTTTAGCGATTTGGTCTACACAGAATACGACAGCCTCAAACCAACGGCAGACACACTCAACCTGACGATCCAGCAAAGCGACTGGGTCAGTCCGACCAGCGGCGGAATGAATCCACTGCTGAACAATACCCAGTTGCTCGAGGCAGTGTTCTCCGCCGAGTCGCTGGAAGAGCGGCGCAACACCGACGCCGTTGAAGTTCAGCCGAACACCATGGTCTCTGCCCGTGTGGTCGAACATGCGCCGCCCAGCGACATGCCTTTCGAAGAAGTGTCGGGCGATATCGTTGACTTTCTCAAGTCCGAGCGCGCTATCGAGCAGGCTAAAACGGAAGGCGATGCCATTGTCGAGAAGCTTATCAGCGGCGAGGAGGTCAAAGGCCTCGACTGGTCGAGGCCGAGCTTCGTCACGTTACAGCGCCGTGAGGGACTGCACCCCGAGGGTGCGCGTGCCGTGTTTAGTGCTGATGCCGCGAAACTGCCGGCATTTGTAGGTGTTGCCATCGACGATGGCCGCTATGTGGTCTACCGCATCACCGAGGTGCGAGAGGTCGAGTCAGTCTCGCCCGATCAACTGCAAACGGCGAGCAGGCAGCTTTCCCAGATCACCGTGCAGGAGCAATATGCCAATATTGTCGGAAGCATGCGCGAGCGCTCGGAGGTACGTGTGCGCGAAGACAGGGTACAACCTGATCAAGCCGCTTTCTGACTGGCAACGGCGTCCTCTTCAAAATGCGCCGCTCAGGCGGCGTGAGCCTGTGATGCTTGTGTGGCCGGATCGATACTGAACCAGGTCAATCGTTAATCGGTTCGATCTTGAACCGGTTCAGTCGTCAATCGGTTCAGTCGTCAAATGGCGCGGCCCCGGCAACATTGAAGCCGGCGTCAACATAGGTGATTTCGCCGGTCACGCCGCTCGCCAGGTCGCTCAGAAGAAATGCGGCCACATTGCCTACTTCATCGGTGGTGACATTGCGGCGCAGCGGAGAAAGTTTTTCGCTGAACGCAAGCAGCTTGCCGAAATTGCCGATACCGGCCGCAGCAAGTGTCTTGATCGGGCCGGCCGATATGGCGTTCACGCGTATGCCACGCGGCCCCAGGCTCTGCGACAGATAACGCACATTGGCCTCGAGACTGGCTTTCGCCGGCCCCATAACGTTGTAGCTGGGAAAAGCTCGCTCTGCGCCCAGGTAAGTCATCGTCACAAGGCTTGCCTGTCGGCCTTCCATCATCGGTAGTGCCGCCTTGGCAAGCGCGGCCAGACTGTAGGAACTGATATCGTGCGCAACGCGAAACGCTTCGCGGCTGATCGAATCAACGTAATCGCCAGCCAGAGCCTCACGGGGAGCGAAGGCGATCGAATGCACCAGACCGTCCAGACCATCCCATTGTTTTGCCAATGTCGAAAACAACTGGTCGATCTCCTGATCGTCAGTCACATCGCAAGGGAGCACCAAATCCGTACTGAATTCGGAAGCGAGTTGTTTGACGCGATCGCGGATTTTGTCTCCGCCGGCGTAGCTGAAGGCCAACTCGGCTCCTTCGCGCTGCGCCGCCTTGGCAATGCCGTACGCAATGGAGCGGTTACTGAGCAGCCCGGCTACAAGAATTTTTTTGTTGTCGAGAAACCCCATGATTGCTCCCGCCGTCTAAAGCGCGAATTATAACGAACGCTACCGCACGCCCGTAACGTGGGTGATGACTGCCGACCGGGTTAGACTCTAGAACCTATCTCATAATCGATCGCACGATGCGTTACGTTCAGAACACGATGGCCACAAGGCGGCCGTTTCTATTAGACCCGATGCAGTCAATACCGGTCGTATTGACAAGCCGAACAACACAGCGGAGGCGTGTGCGATCGCGCAGGGAGAAGCAGGTTCCATTGGCTTGCCAATGGATGCGACCCCGGAGCGAGATGCAGCGCACGGCCAAAGCGCGCTCTATTGCACACTTTTGCGGTCGCATCCCCAAGGGGCCCCTGCTCAGCGCTCCAGTGCGCGGCGTAACCCAGGGGGATGGCGGCTGCGACTCGGTACGCGAAGCGCTGGTGCGGGAGCAGACGCATAAGCCCCGGCATAAAGCCG
>CP070643.1:373444-403963 GCA_020354125.1 Betaproteobacteria bacterium
TTGGTGGAGGTAAGCGGGATCGAACCGCTGACCTCTTGCATGCCATGCAAGCGCTCTCCCAGCTGAGCTATACCCCCGCAAAACGAGGGGCGAATTATAAGGTCGGGCTAATAGGCTGTAAAGGAAGCCCTAGCCGGGGAAATTCGGCAATTCGCGGTCCATTCGGGCGAGCACTTCCTCCCTGCCAATCAGCTCCAAAGTGGCGTCAATAGAAGGCGTCTGCGGCTCGCCGGTAACCATCACCCGCAGCGGCATCGCCAACTTGGGCATTTTCAGCCCGAATTCACCCACCGCTTGCTTGACCGCCTCGCCGATCGCCTCGCGTTGCCAGTCGATCTCGGTAAGCCGCGCCCGTAGGGCCTCCAAGGCCGGTCGCGCCTCCGCCTTGTAATGCTTCTGTTTGAGCTCTAAGGTGGGATGCAGTGCCCGATAGAACAGCACGGCAGCATCGGCCAACTCCGCCACGGTCGTGGCGCGCTCTTTCAGCAGTGCAACGACGCGTTCTAAATCGGGTCCGCTGTCGGGATCGCAATCGCGCTGGCGCAGAAACGGCGCAACCAGCTCAGCCAGCCGCGCATCATCGGCTATTTTCAAATACTGCTGATTGACCCAGTCGAGCTTGGCGGGGTCAAATTTCGACGGCGAATGACTGATATTGGCAAAGTCGAACCATTCGATGAACTGCTCGACCGAGAAGATCTCGTCATCACCGTGGCCCCAACCGAGGCGCGCCAGATAGTTGATCAGCGCTTCGGGCAAATAGCCTTCCTCGTGGTACTGCATGACGCTGACCGCGCCGTGGCGCTTGGACAGGCGCTCTCCATCATGCCCGAGGATCATCGGCACATGGGCAAATTGAGGAAGCTCGAATCCAAGCGCGTTGAAAATGTTGATCTGGCGCGGCGTGTTGTTGACGTGATCGTCACCACGGATGACATGGCTGATCTTCATGTCCCAGTCATCGACCACGACGCCAAAGTTGTAGGTAGGCACCTCGTCGGAGCGAAGGATGACAAGATCGTCGAGCTCTTCGTTGCTTACCGTAACGGGCCCCTTTACCAAGTCTGTCCACGTCACGTCGCCCTGCTCCGGATTACGAAACCGCAACACCGGTTTGACCCCTGCTGGCGGCGTCTTGCCTGCGGCATTCTCCGGACGCCAGCGCCCGTCATAGCGCGGCTTCAAGCCTTGGGCGCGCTGCTGCTCGCGCATCTCGGTCAATTCTTCTGGCGAGGCATAACACCAGTAGGCGTTACCTCCGTCGAGCAGCTGCTGGGCGACATCACGGTAGCGCTCCATACGCTGCATCTGAAAATGCGGCCCCTCGTCCCAGTCCAGACCGAGCCATTTCATGGAGTCGAATATGGCTTGAGTTGATTCCTTGGTGGATCTGGTCAGATCGGTGTCCTCGATCCGCAGCACAAACTGCCCACCGTGGCGGCGCGCATAGGCCCAGGAAAATAGCGCCGTGCGGGCACCGCCAATGTGCAGATAGCCGGTAGGACTGGGAGCGAAGCGAGTGCGGATCATCTAGTTCGTTCAAGCGGCGCTGCGCCGGATAAAGTGGCACATTCTACTCGACACAACGGGGAATTCTGCTCGCGCTCAAAGCGGCCGCTCCTGCGCCATGGCCCTGGCAAGCTCGCGCAACGGCCGGTACTGCGCCCACTGCTCGAGCGGCAACTCGAGGCGCCGGTGCCAGTTCGGCTGCTCTCGCACGGTGCCGGGCACATTGGCTTGCTCGACCTGGCCGAACACGTCTTCCATCTGCAGCATCGTGATCGCGCTTTCGCTGCGAGCGATGTAACGATACACCGCTGCAACCATTTCGTTTGTCGGCCTGCCTGTCTCGCCATCGGCAACCACTTGCGGTCGCAATCCCTGCCGATCCAACGCTTCCAGCAAACGTGTGCGATCGAGGTCACGCTCGTTGCGCTGACGATCGCGGCTATCGGTGTTCGGAAACAGGTCGAGCGATTCACGCACATCAAGGTCGCGACCGCACCAGTAACCACTCAAGGTCGGCAAGTCATGCGTACCGACTGTCACCAGCGCCTGAGCCGGAAATTCATCGGGCGTAAGGAACGAGTGATCAGCGTGCCAGTGTTTCGAAAAATAGAGCACGCGATAGGACAGCAGGCCGGAATCGTAGAGCGCAGCGCGCAGCTCGTCGGGCACGGTGCCCAAGTCCTCACCAACGATCAGACAACCGGCACGAACACTCTCCAGAGCCAGAATGCCCAGCAGATCGTCGAGCGGATAACGAACAAATGCACCTTCTTCGCAGGTGGCGCCAGCGGGCACCCAGAAAAGCCGCATCAGGCCGATTACGTGGTCGATACGCAATGCTCCGCTGGCATGCATGTTGGCTCGCAGCATCATTACGTAATCGGCATAGGCACTTTCTTCGAGGCGGCGCGGCGACCACGGCGGCAAACCCCAAACCTGTCCCTGCAAATTGAAGTCATCCGGCGGTGCGCCGATGCTGACCTGACGTGCGTAGGCTTGGGGTGTTCGCCATACATCGGCACCAAAAGCATCACTGCCCACTGCGAGATCACGATACAGGCCGATACGCATACCGCCAGCGCGTGCACAGTCGCGGACGTGACTGATCTGATCGAACAGTAACCACTGCAGGTATTCGTGAAACTCGACGTCTGCCGCGTGGTCGCGCGCAAAGCCGGCGACGGCGGATGAGTCCGGGTCCAGGTACTCTTCGGGCCATTGCCGGTCAGCAATGTGTGCGTGCAGCACCTCGAATATCGCGTGCAAACGCAGTGCTCGCCCGCCCTTCACTTGAAAATCCCGAAATGCCGCGCCACGCGCACTGGACGACGAGGCGAGATGTTCGCTGCGAAAATGCTCGTAGAGTTGGCGTAGCAACGGCCACTTGAGTCTCGCCACACCCGGGTAGTCGACCAGTTCGGTGCCGCGCAGCCGCTTCAGTTCGGCCTGGAACAACGGGTCCTGAACGCATTCGCGCGCCGCCGTGCACCCGGAGAAATCAGGAATGGCTTCGACATCCAGATATAGCGGGTTTGCGAAACAGCGGCTCGACGGACTGTACGGACTGGCCCGCTCGGGTTCGTCCGGATACAGTGCATGCAGCGGATTGATACCGATGAGGTCGGCACCAAGTTCACCGAACAGGGTGGCGGCAGCGGCCAAATCACCTAGGTCGCCCATCCCCCAGTTGCGCGCAGAGCGCACACCATAAAGTTGCAGTGCGACACCCCAGTGACGGCAGCGCGCGCCTTCGGCGGCAACCTGCAGGCAGCGCGATGGTGTGACGATCAGTTTGGTGTGCGCCTCATGACCGGCGCACGAGACACTGACTTCGTGATAGCCGCGACACTGCACCCATGGCAGTTGCAAACGTCGCCGGCGGAAACGCCTGCCATCGAGATCAACCTCCTCGAGCAACTCCAGTGCAGCTGCCTCTAGCGCACCTCGGTGCTCACTACCGTTCTCTTCGCGCAGCCGCCACTGCAGCTCCGCGCCCTCCTGCACATCTGTTAAGGTCAGCGGCAACCAGGCTGGTTCACTCTCGCGACGCACGCACACGGGCGGCAACATCCGAGTCCATTGCCCGGCGCGGTGCGCACGCAGTGCCGCTTCAACGGCATCATCATTGCTGGCATCGATGCCCATCGCGCCAAGCACGCGGCGCGCGGTGGTCTCGGTAAGGCCGTGCCAGTTGCCCCAGATATCGTGATAACCGGGCTCGATGCCATAGGCCACAGCAAGGCGCGCGAGCGGCGAATCGGGACTCATGCCATTGGAATGAGCACATAGGTTGCACGCGCTTCCACGTCGAGTGCGTGCAACTTGCCCACCGGCGCGGGAGCGGTCGCGAGCACGCAGCGCCAGCCGCTGATAAAAGCGCTCTCTGCCGGCAAGACAAACTCGACTGCCTGCTCGCCGGCATTCAGAATCACCAGCACGGTGTCCTCGTCGGCGCGCACGTGCTCCTCCGGAATGAACTCTGCGAGCAGCATGCCGACACAGCGTCGTTGTTCATCGTGCCAATCGTCCTCGCTCATTGTTTCGCCGTCTTCCCGCAGCCAGTCTATGTCAGCGAAACCACTCACCGGGGCTTGCTCTTCCCCGTGAGCGAAACGCTGCCGTCGAAGCACAGGATGTAACGCGCGTAACGCGATCAGGTCGCGCACAAACGCTAGAAAACCACTCTGGTCGTCGACTCCAGACCAGTCGAGCCAGTTTGTTTCGTTGTCCTGACAATAGGCATTGTTGTTTCCACCCTGGCTGCGGCCAAGTTCGTCACCCGAGAGCAGCATTGGCGTTCCCTGTGAGAGAAACACGCTGGCAAGCAGATTGCGGCGCTGCCGTTCACGCAAGTCGCGTATCTGCGGATCATTGCTCGGCCCCTCGACACCGTAATTGGCACTCAGATTCTCCTGGTGCCCGTCGCGATTGTCTTCGCCGTTGGCCTCATTGTGGCGTTGCTCGTAACTGACCAGATCAGCGAGCGTGAAACCGTCATGGCTGGTCACGAAGTTGACGCTGGCCCAGGGTCCACGCTCAGGATGTCCGAACAGATCGCCCGAGCCGTGCAATCGACGTGCGAAGTCGGGTAACACGCCGGTATCACCGCGCCAGAAAGCGCGCACCGAATCGCGGACACGGTCGTTCCATTCGGCCCACTCCGGCGGGAAACCGCCGAGACGATAACCGTCTGGGCCGAGGTCCCATGGCTCGGCGATGAGTTTGAGCCTCGAGAGCAGCGGGTCGCCGGCGACCGCTTGCAAAAACGGCGCATGCACATTGAAATGCCCGCCCGAGCGTGCCAGCGTCACTGCCAGATCGAAACGAAAGCCGTCGACATGCATCTCCTGAGCCCAGTAACGCAGGCTGTCGATCGCCAGTGCCACCACGCGCGGATGATCGAAGTTGAGCGAATTGCCGCAGCCAGTGAAATCGACGTACTCACGCAGGTTGTCCGGTTGCAGCCGATAGTAGCTGGCATTGTCAATGCCACGGAAACTCAATGTCGGCCCGGTGCGGTTGCCCTCGGCGGTATGGTTGTACACCACGTCGAGGATAACTTCGATTCCCGCATCGTGTAGCGCGCGCACCATGTTTCTGAATGATGCAAGCCCGCCAGCGCCAAGATAGCGCGGCTGTGGTGCGAAGTAATTCAGCGTGCTGTAGCCCCAATAGTTTTCCAGACCCTTGCGAACCAGAAAGTGATCGTCGGCGAACGCATGCACCGGCAACAGCTCGACGCTGGTGATGCCCAATGCTTTCAGATATGCGATCACGCGTTGATCGCCAAGCGCCTCGAACGTGCCTCTGGCTTCGGGCGGCAGTTCCGGGTGGCGCAGCGTAAAGCCGCGTACGTGTGTTTCGTAGATGACGGTGTCGTTCCATGGCACAAGGGGTGCCCCCGGTCGCCGATGCCCGTTTGCACCGGCGACAACGACACTTTTCGGGACTCCGGCAGCATTGTCGCGCTTGTCAATACTGAGATCTTCCGCGGCGTCGCCCTGAACAAAGCCATAACTCGCGTCTGACCAGATCAGTTCGCCAGCGAGCAGGCGGGCGTACGGGTCAATTAAAAGCTTGTGCGGGTTGAAGCGGTGTCCTTCCTTCGGCGCATACGGGCCGTGCACCCGGTATCCATACAGTTGCCCTGCCTGCAGCCCGGGCACGAAACCGTGCCAGACCCCATCGCTGCATTCGGGCAGCGTCAAAC
Organism: Betaproteobacteria bacterium; assembly: GCA_020354125.1. Classification (GTDB taxonomy): domain Bacteria; phylum Pseudomonadota; class Gammaproteobacteria; order Burkholderiales; family Eutrophovitaceae; genus SG8-40. The sequence continues at coordinate 379,164 of CP070643.1, forward strand.
GTGCGGTCTGGTGCGTGCCACCGTCATCGAACAGGCACAGCTCGACACGCTCGGCATTGGCCGAGTACAGCGCAAAGTTGACGCCGCCATCCTTGCAGGTGGCACCAAGCGGCGCGGGCGTGCCCGCGCGAATGGCTTCAACCATCGTGAGTAACTGCGGGCTCCGGACTCGACCTGGGCAGAACCGGCTGAACGGCCTGCAGTTTCCAGATCTCGTTGTTGTATTCAGTGATGGTACGGTCGCTGGAAAAACGCCCGCTCGCCGCGCTGTTTCGTATGCTCATGCGCAACCAGCGATCGCGGTCGCGATACGCCGCAGCGGCGTCACGTTGTGCTCCGACAAAACTGGCGAAATCGGCGGCAGTCAACCACGGATCCTGGGCACTGGTTATCGCCCCAATCAACGGGTCGAAGATGCCGGGCTCGAACTGGTTGAAATGTCCACTCGCCAGAAGGTCAATCACTTCCCGCAAGTCGGGATCGGCGGCGATAATCGCTTGCGGGTCGTATTCGCTGCGCTGCGCTTCGACTTCATCGGCATTGAGACCAAACAAGAAAAAGTTGTCCTGTCCCACCGCCTCGAGGATCTCAATGTTGGCACCGTCGAGCGTGCCGATAGTCACCGCGCCGTTCATCATCAGCTTCATGTTCCCGGTTCCCGACGCCTCCTTGCCGGCAGTCGAAATCTGCTCGGACAAATCGGCTGCCGGACTGATTATCTCCATCGCACTCACACCATAATCGGGAAAGAACACCATTTGCAAAAGACCGGCAGCGGCGGCGTCGTTGTTGATGACGGTCGCGACATTGTTGATCAGCTTGATAATGAGCTTGGCCATCGCATACCCCGGCGCGGCCTTGCCACCGATGAGCACGCAACGCGGCGTCCAGTCCCTGGTGTCACCACGTTTGATGCGGCAATAGAGGTGAATAACATGCAGCACGTTAAGCAGCTGGCGCTTGTACTCATGGATGCGCTTGACCTGAATGTCAAACATCGCTTCGATATCGAAATCAATGCCGCACTTGTGCTTGACAAGCGCTGACAATCGGCGCTTGTTTTCCCGTTTTACGTCCGCCCACGCCGCACGGAATGCCGGGTCTTCGGCATGAGCGCCGAGTTCCTGCAGCCGCATAAGGTCCGTTTGCCATCCCTCGCCAACGGTCTCGCTGATGAGCTGTGCCAGGCCTGGATTGCACACCGTGAGCCAACGCCGTGGCGTCACCCCGTTGGTCTTGTTATTGAATTTCTCCGGCCACAACTCATAGAAGTCGCCAAACAAACCGCGCGTGAGCAGCCGCGAATGCAGGGCCGCCACGCCGTTAACCGAAAAGCTGCCAACGATTGCGAGGTAGGCCATGCGCACCATTGGCTCGGCGCCCTCCTCGATAATCGACATTCGCCGTAGCCGCTCGGTGTCGCCGGGCCAGGTCTGTGCGACTGTAGCCAGAAAGCGCGCATTGATCTCGTAGATGACTTCGAGCAGTCGTGGCAACAGGCGCGAAAACAGTGCCACTGACCAGCGCTCGAGCGCCTCCGGAAGCAGCGTGTGGTTGGTATACGCCATTGTTTGCGTGGTGATGTCCCATGCCGCGTCCCAGCCGAGATCGTGTTCGTCAATCAGCAGGCGCATTAGCTCGGCCACGGCAATCGCCGGGTGGGTATCGTTGAGCTGAAAACAATGCTTGGCGGCAAACTGTGCAAGGTCACCGCCATGCAAGCGCTTCCACTGCCGCAGCGTATCTTTGAGGCTGGCCGAGACCAGGAAATACTGCTGGCGCAACCGGAGTTCGCGGCCGTTCTCGCTGGCGTCGTTCGGGTACAGCACCATGGTAATGTTCTCGGCTTCGTTCTTCGCGGCGACGGCCTCGGGGTAGCTGCCGGCGTTGAACTCTTCCAGGTCAAAGGCGGCAGTGCCCTCCGACGACCACAGTCGCAACGTGTTGACCGTGTTGTTACGGTAGCCAGGCACCGGTACATCGTAGGGCACGGCCAGCACGTCGTGGGTGTCGACCCATCGCGTGCGCTGACGGCCGTCGGTGCCGCGATATGACTCGCTGCGGCCACCGAAGTGAATTATTTGTATGTACTCGCGACGTTCCAGCTCCCAAGGGTGGCCGCCATCGTGCAGCCAATGATCGGGTGACTCAACCTGACAGCCGTTTTCGATGCGTTGGCGGAACATGCCATATCCGTATCGAATGCCATAACCAATGACAGGCAGGCCAAGGCTGGCGCAACTGTCAAGAAAGCATGCTGCCAGCCGGCCTAGGCCGCCGTTGCCAAGCCCGGCATCGTGTTCCGCAGTCTCGACATTCTCCAGCGACAAGCCCAGCCACTCCAGTGCCAAACGGGCCTCCGCTTCTGCGTCGAGATTAATGAGCGCATTCCGCAGCGACCGGCCAATGAGGTATTCAAGCGACAAATAACAGGTGCGCCGGCTTTGCTGCTGTTCGTAAGCGCGCCGCGTTGCGTTCCAGCGCTCATTGAGCCGGTCGCGTACCGTCAGCGCAAAAGCCGGAAACAGATACTCACCGGACGTGTCGAAGTTGTCCCTTCCGAGTGTGTGACTGAAATAGCGCAGAAAATCCTGCGACAAGGCAGCAGAGTCCAGGCCGGATGTCGTCACTTGCTGCGGCCGGCGGGGAAGCTGTGGCGTCGTACTCATGCGTTCGGGTTCTCGTGATCGATGACAAGCAATAGGGTTGCCAGTGGCGGCAGGGTCAGGCGCAGCGAACAGGACTGGCCATGTGCGGCAACCGTCTCGGTCATTGCCGAGCCGAAGTTACCTACTCCGCTTCCGCCGTAATCCCGCGCATCCGTATTGAGCAGCTCGCGGTAACGTCCGGCAACTGGCACACCAATTCGATAACCGTTGCGCACCACCGGTGTGAAGTTGCACACCACGAGGACATGGTCACGGCTATCGGCTGCCCATCGCAAAAACGCAACGACGCTGTTCTCGTGGTCAGAGCAGTCCACCCACTCGAACCCGGCAGCATCGCAGTCACGTTGATGCAGCGCCGGACAGCGGCTGTAGGCATGATTCAAATCACGTACCAGTTTCTGCACGCCGACGTGACCATCCTGTTCGAGCAATTCCCAGTCGAGCTGACGATTGAAATCCCACTCGCGTGCCTGCGCGAATTCGCCGCCCATGAACATCAGCTTCTTTCCGGGATAGGTGTACATGTAGGCATAGAGCAGTCGCAGATTGGCAAAGCGCTGCCACTCGTCGCCCGGCATTTTGCCCAGCAGCGAGCCCTTACCGTGAACCACCTCGTCGTGCGACAACGGCAGGATGAAGTTTTCCGAGAAGGCGTACAGCAGACCAAAAGTCAAACCATCCTGATGGTAGCGCCGGTGCACCGGGTCTTGCCGCATGTAACCAAGCGTGTCGTGCATCCAGCCCATATTCCACTTATAAGTGTAACCAAGACCGCCAACATAAGTCGGGCGCGACACCATTGGCCAGGCAGTCGACTCCTCTGCCATGGTCACCGCACCGCGCGCATGTACAACCTCGTTGAGCCGGCGCATGAAGGCAATCGCTTCAAGGTTTTCATTGCCGCCGTAGCGGTTGGGCATCCATTCACCAGCCTCACGTGAATAATCGAGATAAAGCATCGATGCCACGGCGTCCACGCGCAGCGCATCCACGTGGTACTCCTCCACCCACCACAAGGCGCTGGCGATCAGGTAATTGACGACTTCCGGGCGCGCAAAGTCGAACACCAGAGTGCCCCAGTCACGGTGCTCTGCCAAACGCGGATCGGCATACTCAAAGAGCGGAGTGCCATCGAAGCTCGCCAGGCCGTGGACGTCACGTGGAAAGTGCGCCGGCACCCAGTCGACGATGACTCCGAGGCCCGCCGCATGGCACGCATCGACGAAGAACTTGAAATCGTCTGGCTCACCGTAGCGCCAGGTCGGTGCGAACAGGCCAATCGGCTGATAGCCCCACGAGCCATCGAAGGGGTGCTCCGTAATTGGCAGCAACTCGAGATGTGTGTAGCCCATGTCGCGCGCATACTGAACCAGTTTGCTTGCCAATTCGCGATAACTCAGACGCGGTCCGACCAGCGGGATGGGTTCGCCGGACCGGTGACACCACGAGCCGAGGTGGACTTCGTATATCGAAACTGGGCGGTCAAGCGCGCAGCTTTGCGCACGCCCGCTCATCCACCGCTCGTCGCACCAGACGTGCTTGCTCTGGTACACGATCGATGCATTGCCCGGCGGTGGTTCCATTCTTCGCGAGAACGGGTCGGCCTTGAGCGGCAGCAGCGTACCGTCCGCAGCGATAATCTCGAATTTGTACAGTTCGCCAGAGGCTAGTCCTGGCACAAACAGATCCCAGACGCCGTTGGCCGGATGCAGTCGCATCGGATGCCGCCGGCCATCCCACTGATTGAACGGCCCGACCACACTCACGCGCCGCGCGGCCGGCGCCCAGACTGCAAACTGCACTCCGGAGACACCTTCGAACACCATGGGTCGAGCGCCGAGCACCTCATAGAGGCGTTCGTGGCGACCTTCGCCGAGAAGGTAACGGTCGAGTTCGCCGACGACAGCGCCGAAGCGGTACGGGTCATCCACTTCGCGGACACTGTCGCCCTCGAACAGGCGCAGACGATAAGGCTGCGTCGGCAGTGGCAGGCGCAATTCGTAGACGCCGGAGGAACCCTGCGCCCGCGCGTTACCCAGGCTCTCACCATCCATTCCGATCACCTCGACGCGATCGGCCTGCGGTTGGTAACTGCGGACCACCCAGTTCTTGCGCGCTGCGTGCGGCCCGAGAATGGCAAACGGATCGCGGTGCTCGCCGCGCGCCAGCGCCGCGTACTGATCGGTAAGGCTCATGCTTGGATACCCGGCCAAACTGCCATCGCCTTCATTGCGCTCACCCGGCCCGATAAAGCAGATTCAGGCAATTCTCGGCGTTTGACCGCCACAGGAAGCGGGCTCGCGCCGCTGCCTTGCGTATGGTTGACCAGCGGCGCGGGTGATTGGCGCGCAAGGCGAGCGCATCGGCCAACGCATCAAGCAGGCCATCGGCCTGTTGTACCAGCGACTTGCCATCAAATCCAAAGCCATTGATGCCGGGTTTGACCGTGTCCTTGAGGCCGCCGACAAGGTGCACCAAACAGGGCTGCCCCGCCCGCATTGCCAGCATCTGACTGATGCCGCACGGTTCAAACGAACTGGGCATGAGGAACAGGTCCCCGGCCCCGTATAGCGCTTGCGACAAAGCGTCCGAGTAGCCGCACAAAAACAGCAGGTTGCGGCGCCGCGCCGACATCGTGGCGAGAAACTGCTCCAGAGCCGGATCACCACTGCCGAGCATCACCAGCAATGCGTCGTCACCGATAGCATCGAGAACACCCTCCAGTGCCGGGCGGCCATCACTGGCGGACTCCGCCAGCAAGCGCACTTTTTGCGCGGTAACGCGACCGACACTGCTCAAAATAATGGGGGGGCGCTTTGTATTCAACTCGCCAAGCCGCACATGCGCCACGAAATGGGCGCCGCCCACCTGCGCGCGCGCGGCAGCCCAGCGCAGATTCTCGGTCCGCATCAACTCGAGCAGGCTGCTCCATTGCGGCACCGGCGCGAGCGGGTCGGGATAATCGCAGCCGTTAAGGAATCCGTGCAGCCGGCCTTCTGCCCGGGCCACGACCAGATCCGCTTCCAGGCCTTCCCCACCGTAATAGCCGGCGCCAGCTACGTCGCTCGGCCGCAGAATCTCATCACAATAAGATGGGGAAACCGTGTGCACGGCGTCAGCCAGGCGAATACCCACCGCCATCGGATTGATGCAATCCGGCCAGCGCGGATCTGCGACCAGCGCCTTCGGATAACGCAAACCGGGAAACCATGACTCCAGCGCCGAAGGATCACCGCGCAGCGGCCGCACCCCCTGCAGCGCCAGGTTGTGCAACGTGTACACGCAGCGCAGCGGGCGCAGCTTGCGGTAAGCCGGATGGCACTTGCGCAGCAGCAACACTATTGCGGCGTGCCAGTCGTGAAGGTGAACGACATTGATGTCGCCCAGGCAGCCCTGCTTCATTGCTTCCGCGACCGCGGCGTTGAACAGCGCGTATTTCGACGCGTCAGTGGCGAAAGGACGTTCCGGCGGATCATTGCAATAGATCACGCCACGCCCGCAAGGACTGAAATCGGCATGGTCGAATACAATGTGCCTGACCTGCGGCAGCTGCTCTTTGCCGGCAACCTCCACGGCCTCAACGGAGGAACGCTGACCGCGAAAGGCAACTTCGAGCACGGCGAGGTGCCGCAGCTGGCGCAAATCGGCGAGTCTTCCGTAAGCCGGCGTGACTACGGTCACCCGGCAGCCGAGTTCCGCGAGGGCCGGTGGCAAATCGCGCAGCACGTCGCCAATGCCACCTACCTTGCCACCGGGTAAGGCATCGTTCTCGGCCGCGACCATCAAGACATGCGGCGTCATTCAGCGGAATATGTGCAATGGCTGGCCAAGCATGTCGGGGGTCACAAGCACAATACCGGCCGGTGTCACCCGAAAACCGCGCGCGCGATCCGCGTCATGGTCGCGACCGATGACCGTGCCAGGCGCAATGTCGCAACCGCGATCGAGTATCGCACGGTGTATGTCGCAGTCCGGCCCTACCTTTACATCGGGCAAGACGACAGTTTCACTCAGGCGCGTGCGGGCCTCGACGCGCACATTGGAAAACAACAAAGAGCGGCGCACACCGGCCCCCGATAGTACGCAGCCGCCGGAGACCATCGAATCGATCGCCTGGCCACGCCTGCCGTCGTCATCGTCGAACACGAACTTGGCCGGCGGCAGTTGCGCCTGATCGGTGAGAATTGGCCAGACCTGGTCATACAAGTTGAGTTCCGGAACGACATCGACCAGTTCCATGTTGGCACTCCAGTACGAATCCAGCGTCCCGACATCGCGCCAGTAAGCCCGGTTCCCCTCAGCGTCGCGGAAACGATAGGCGAAGGTTCGATAGCGCTGTACGCAATCCGGAACGATGTCTCCGCCAAAGTCGTGCTTCGAGTCTGGATTGTCTGCATCGCCGATAAGGCGCTCGTAAAGGAAGCGCGTATTGAATACGTAAATCCCCATCGAGCCAAGACACAACTCGTCTTGCCCGGGGATGGGAGTGGGATGCTCTGGCTTTTCCTCGAAATCGCGGATGCGACCGTCTTCCTCGATGACGGCCACCCCATAAGCTTTCGCCGCTTCACCCACTGGCACCTCAATGCAACCCACAGTCACGTCGGCCTGATTGCTTACGTGCTCCGCCAGCATCAGACCGTAGTCCATTTTGTAAACGTGATCGCCGCCGAGCACCACTACGTATTCCGGCCGGTGGGTCCGGATAATGTCGAGGTTCTGGTACACGGCGTCCGCCGTGCCCTTGTACCAGGCCTCGTCGACACGTTGTGAAGCGGGCAAAATCTCGAGGAACTCAGCGAGTTCACTGCGAAGATTGCTCCAGCCGCGCACCAAATGCCGGATCAGCGAGTGCGCCTTGTACTGGGTAAGCACACCGATGCGGCGGATGCCCGAATTCACGCAATTCGATAATGCAAAGTCGATGATGCGGAATTTGCCGCCGAACGCGACTGCCGGTTTGGCACGCCAGTCTGTCAGTTCATAGAGCCGAGAGCCGCGCCCGCCGGCAAGCACCAGCGCCAGCGATTGACGCGTGAGCCGGCTGACAAACCGCGCGTCGTCCGAAGAGATGATGTCAGTCACTGTCAGTTATACCCTCGTTGTCAGCACGTGCCCGTGCACAGGCCGCGTCGCAGTCAGAAAAAGCCGAAAGCCAGGTACGCCATAGCGCGTTTCGGCCTTCCTCAGTGAGGTAATGTAAACCGTTTCCATCGGGAACGGAAACGAAGTTGTTGCAAACGCCGTGCAGCGCGCGGCGCGTTGACCCTCACAAAGGCGCCATGGTTTAATTCGCGCCTCACGAAGGCGCCATGGTTTAATTCGCGCCTCCCGGGTGGTTAGCTCAGTGGTAGAGCACTGCCTTCACACGGCAGGGGTCACTGGTTCGAACCCAGTACCACCCACCATCCTCCCGGAATGTCGACGTTACCGATTGCAGCGAGTCAGTCTTGCTGAGAAGAGGCGTTCGGGCCGGCAGCGCCTTTTCCGACGTATTCGTGCAAGTCAATGCCGAAGTTGACGATTGATCGCGACAGCTCGTCGAAAGAGCAATCCAGGTAATCGAGATCGGCTTTGCTAACAATGCGCACAGTGCCGGCAAACGCCGCGGGCGCGAATGGCATCAGCACGGTCACTCTGCCGTCGCCATGATCCTTGATTGCAAAACACGGATCCTGTGCACCTTCGCCAGTCTTGTAGAGGACGGGGGTAAAGGATTGCTTCTCACCGGCGATCCATGATGCTGACAGGCGCTTCAACATGGTGTACATCGGCAGCTTCGCCAGCACCGCCTCCTCGATCGACCGGCCGAGCCGGGTGAGCCACTGCGATCTCAGCAGGAGACCCGCGAGGAACGACACCGCGAGTATAAAAATCCCCGAGATCAGGCCAAGGAAATACATTCTGTCGAGTAAGCCCACAGGCAGCACCAACTCTAGGGCGTGGCCGATCGGGTCGGCCATCGCGATCAGCAGCGCCCCGATTTCCCTTATCGCGAGCCATAGCACCAGGAGGGGAAAAACAACCAGCAGACCGCCAACTAATGTGGTCTTGATGAACTTCATTACCGATTCCTCCCTAAATAGCGGGCCGGGGCAAATCCGCCCGAAAAGAGCATCTCCGCCTAATCGCATTACGCTCGCCTCGTGACGAAGCCAGACGCCCGCCGGCCGCGCTGAACAAGTTGCTTCAAGCCTTATTATCGTCGCGGGCGATCATGCTGTCAGCCAACCCGACAACGTGTACGCCGGTGTGTCCGTCCTGAAGTCAACCAACGACCTCTGTTAACGTTGTAGTGACCTGTCAAGGAGTGCAATGCCATTAGACATTTGCCTGGAAACGTTCGCGTATTCCGCCCCTGCCACATTGTCGTCGCTATCGGGATATTCGCCGTCGGCACTTCGTATGCAGAAGAACCCCCGCGTGGCGAATTCGCGGCCGCGATCAGGAGCGCCGACTACCCCTGCAATCACGTCAAGGAAGTGACCAGCGCCGGAGACAACATCTGGATTGTCCAGTGCAACTCCGGGCGTTTCCGGGTAACGCGTGATAGCGAGGGAAATTTCCTGGTATCGAAACGGACTGACACAGCTGACTAGCAAACGCCTGGCGACTGGCAACTGGCATAATGCCGGGCGTGAATTATCTCGCCTTACCCGCTCTCCTCGGCCCGACGTTCCCACTTCCTGTGCCACGGCATGCGTAAGCTCGTCATCGGTGTGATCGTGTTGGCTGCACTGGGCGCCGCCGCTTTCTGGTTTTTTGGCAAGTCCAAGCCGGTTCCAGTGATTTTCTCCGGTGTAGAGATGGGCACAGTCGAATCGACCATCTCCAACACGCGCGCCGGGACAATAACCGCATGCCGGCGCGCGCGCTTGGCGCCAAGGGCCGGCGGCCAGATTGCGCAACTCTCGGTCAGGGAAGGTGACCGTGTCGAGAAAGGCGAGATCCTGTTGACACTGTGGAATGCCGATGTCTCCGCACGGCTGCGCCTTGCGCAGGACCAGAAAGCCTCGGCACAAAGCCGGCGTGATGAGGTTTGCCTGAACGCCGATCTGGCAGCACGCGAACTCAAGCGTGCCCGTCAACTCAAGGACCAGGGGTTTATTAGCGATGAAGCACTCGATCGATCGAGAGCCCAGGCACAGGCCGGTAAAGCCGCCTGTAGTGCCGCTGACGCCAACGTGCGGCAGTCAGACTCGCAAATTGCCGCGGTGCGCGCTGAACTCTCGACCACCTATTTGCGCGCGCCGTTCGCCGGCATCGTTGCCGAGGTCACCGGTGAGATCGGCGAGTTCACCACGCCGTCGCCGCCAGGCATTCCGACCCCCCCGGCGGTGGATTTGATCGATGACACCTGCCTTTACGTAACGGCGCCGATGGACGAGATCGACGCCCCCAAAATTATCGTCGGGCAACCTGGGCGGATCAGCATCGACGCTTTTCCCGGCCAGCAGTTCAGTGGCCACGTACGGCGGATCGCACCCTATGTGCTCGATCGCGAGAAGCAGGCGCGTACCGTAGATGTTGAAGTCGAGTTCGATGATCCGTCGCAGTTCCGTACATTACTCGTGGGCTACAGCGCTGACGTCGAGATCGTTCTTGCCACCCGCGAGAACGTCATGCGCGTGCCGACTTCGGCGCTGATCGACGGAAATAAACTCTATGTTCTCAACCCGACTGACGGAACGCTTGACGTTCGAGTCGTCGAAACCGGGCTTTCCAACTGGGCGAACACTGAGATTGTATCCGGACTGAGCATTTCCGAGCGCATTGTGCTTTCGACAGAGCGCGAGGGACTCGAACAAGGCGTGCTGCTTGAAGATGAAGAGGAAATTGCTCCTTAGCAAGAGCAAGCCGCGCATAGATGATTTCATTGGCCGGCATCGATCGGATTTTTCAGGTCGGAGATCAGACGGTGCATGCACTGGCAAACGTCAATCTGGAAATTACCGCTGGCGAGTATGTCAGTATCATGGGGCCATCGGGCTCCGGAAAGTCAACCTTGCTCAATATCGTTGGTCTGCTTGATAGACCGACGGACGGAATCTACAAGCTCGACGGCCGGGACGTCACCGGCCTCAGTGACGAAGACCAGGCGCGTGTGCGCCGCGAAAAGATCGGCTTTGTGTTCCAGGCATTTCACCTGGTGCCGCGGCTCACCGCACTGGAAAACGTCGCCGTGCCGATGATGCTGGCCGGCATTGGAATAAACGAGCGGCGACGACGCGCGGCAAAAAGCCTCGGAGACTTTGGCCTCGGCGATCGCATGGATCACCGTCCCAGCCAGCTGTCTGGCGGACAACGCCAGCGCGTGGCAATGGCCCGTGCCACTATCATGCGCCCGCCGGTATTGCTCGCCGATGAGCCAACCGGCAATCTCGATCGCGCCTCGGGCCATGAGGTGGTCGGCCTGCTCGAGCAGCTGAACGCATCGGGCGTAACGCTGATCGTGGTTACCCACGATCCGGAACTGGGTCAACGTGCACGTCGCCAACTGCATATGGTCGACGGCAGCATCGACACTGACGACGTGCTGCAGCCATGATGCAACCAGGCGACATTCTGCGATTTTCCACCCGCAGTCTGACCGGGTTCAGGACACGCACCATCCTGATGGTCATCGCCATGGCCATCGGCGTCGGTGCGGTGGTGGTACTGACGGCGCTTGGCGAGGGCGCACGACGTTACGTCGTTAATGAATTCTCGTCGCTAGGCACCAATCTGATCATCGTTTTTCCTGGCCGGACCGAGACCGGTGGCAACGTACCCGGCATGCTGGTGGGTCGCAGCCCGCGTGACCTGACCCTGGAAGACGCGGTCGCAGTGCTTCGCAGCCGGCACGTCACACGCATAGCGCCGCTCAACATTGGTTCAGCCTACCTATCTCGCGGGCGATTGAGCCGCGAGGCACCGGTTCTGGGTACGACATATGAATTTCGCGACATCCGTCGCCTGGAAATGGGCCGGGGCAGCTTTCTGCCGCCGGCCGATCCGACCAAAGCGCAATCGATCTGTGTAATTGGCCAAACGCTGGCCGAGGAACTGTTCCCGAATGAAGAACCGATCGGTCAGTGGTTGCGCATCGGTGACCGCCGTTTTCGGGTAATCGGCGTTCTCGGTTCCAAGGGACGCTCGCTGGGATTCGATACCGATGAATTGGCGATCATTCCGGTCGCTTCAGCCCAACAGTTGTTCAACCAACCTTCCCTATTTCGCATTCTGGTCGAGACCCGCCATCGCGAGTCGCTCGACACGGCACGCGAAGAGATCCGCCGCATTCTCAAGGACCGCCACGAAGGTGACGAGGATGTCACCGTTGTCACCCAGGATGCCGTGCTCGCCACCTTCGACCGCATACTGCGCACGCTGACTCTTGCTGTTGGTGGCATTGCAGCCATCAGCCTGGCCGTTGCCGGCATCCTGACTATGAACGTGATGCTGGTCGCCGTATCGCAGCGAACTGCCGAGATCGGATTGCTGAAAGCGATCGGGGCATCGCGTCAACAAATCAGAAACCTGTTTTTCGCTGAGGCAGCATTGCTGTCTGCGTGCGGAGCGATCGTCGGCCTGGGCTTGGGGGCAGCCGGCATTCTGATCATCCGTCAGATCTACCCGGCCTTCCCTGCCGCGGCACCGCTATGGGCCGTCGCTGCGGCTGTGTTAACGGCGGCTCTGACCGGTGTCAGCTTCAGCGTGATGCCGGCGCGCCGTGCCGCACGACTCGACCCGGTTATTGCACTAGCGAAGCGATGATAAGAATCAGCGAAGCGATGATAAGAATCAGCGAAGCGATGATAAGAATCAGCGAAGCGATGATAAAAATCAGCGAAGCGATAGAGAAAACAGCGAAGCGATGAAACTCCTCGACCTGTTACGCATGGGACTTGGATCGCTGATTGCACACAGGCTCCGAAGTTCACTTAGTGCACTTGGGATTGCCGTCGGCATTACGGCGGTGATTCTGCTGACTTCGATCGGCGAAGGTATCAACCGTTTCGTGATTGCCGAGTTCTCTCAGTTCGGCACCAACATCATTACGGTGCATCCGGGCAAGACGCAAACGCGTGGCGCATCAGTCGGCATGTTTGCCAGCGATCGCCCTCTGACCATCGACGACAGCGTCGCGCTTCGCAGGGTCCCCTCCGTGTTGTATTCGGTGCCGGCAGTTCAGGGAACCGCCGAGGTTAACGCCGCGGGGCGCTCGCGCCACGTCACAGTGTACGGCGTCGGGCCGGATTTTCCTGATGCGTTCAGTATCAACGTTGCCAGCGGCAGCTTTCTACCCGATGACGATCCGGAACAAGCGCGCGCCTTTGTCGCATTAGGGTCTAAAGTGCGCGACGAAATTTTCGGTAACAGCAACCCGCTCGGCAGCCGGGTTGAGATCGGCGGCAGCCGTTACCGGGTCATCGGAATCATGGAGTCGAAGGGACAGATCCTCGGTGTGGACCTCGACGACACGGTCTACATTCCCGCGGGACGCGCTCTCGAACTGTTCAATCGCGACGGGCTGATGGAAATCAACGTCGTGTACAGACCGGGCGCTGACGCGGACAAGATCGTCGACGGCATCCACAAAACGATGATGGCGCGACATGGACGGGAGGATTTCACCATCACGCCGCAGCAGGAGATGATGGACGTGTTGTCTTCGGTGCTGGATGTATTAACGTTCGCGGTTGGCGCACTCGGCGGTATTTCACTACTGGTTGGCGGTGTCGGCATTCTCACCATCATGACGATTTCCGTTACTGAACGCACCAGCGAAATCGGCTTGCTGCGCGCACTCGGCGCAAAGCGCGGCCAAATACTGTCGCTGTTTCTTGGCGAAGCGATTCTGCTGTCGAGCATCGGCGGAGTGCTCGGCCTGTCACTCGGCGTCGGAATTGGTCAACTGCTAACCATCACGGTGCCGGCGTTGCCGGTCAACACGCCATGGGTGTTCGCCGTGCTCGCCGAGACCGTCGCGGTTGCCATCGGCCTTGCTGCCGGTGTAGTTCCAGCAACGCGCGCCGCAGGGCTCGATCCGGTCGAGGCGCTACGCGCCGAGTAACTGGAAGAAAGTGCGTTGCGCGCCGAGTAATCCACGCAACGATCGCTGCGGCGCGCCGGCACGACCGGCCGACGAATCTACGAGGAGACTACGTTCGAATCGAGGCGGCGCCAGAGGGAGCCATCGTCCACTGCTTTATCGATATCGTCGAGCGCACGGCGATGCTGATCGAGCTCGTTGTCGCTGGCACGAATCACCAACAATTCAACATCACCACCGAGCGCACCGCTGGCGTCGACAACTGTTTCCCCGCTGTCGACTTCCATCAGCAGACTTTCCTGTCCTCGCGTCATCGCCAGGTAGACCTCGGCCAGCAAACGGGTGTCGAGTAATGCACCATGCAGCGTGCGCGCCGAATTGTCGATGGCATAACGCTCACAGAGTGCATCGAGTGAGTTTCGCTTGCCTGGGTGCAGATCGCGGGCAATTTTCAACGTGTCGGTCACCATCTCGCAGAATTCCGTAACAGGCTGGCGACCAGCCTGCTCGAGCTCAGCATTCAGAAAAGCGACATCGAACGGCGCGTTGTGAATAATCAGTTCACCGCCCTCGATGAATTCGAGAAAGTCAGCCGCAATATCTGCAAACCTGGGTTTGTCGGCGAGGAACTCATTGCTGATGCCGTGAACTTCAAGTGCGCCCGGATCGATCTCGCGCTCGGGGTTGACGTAGCAATGATAATCACGCCCGGTGATCTGCCGGTTGACCATTTCAATTGCCGCAATCTCAATGATCCGGTGCCCGAGCGTCGGATCCAATCCGGTGGTTTCGGTATCAAGAACGATCTGGCGCATTATCTTTCTTCGGTTCGAAAAGCGCTCACCGCCGAGGACGCGGAGGACGCAGAGGAAAAGCGAGAATACGGATACCGCCTCGCGGAGTCGCGAGAGTCGACAGGCAAGACATCTGAATGCGACCTGTTCAGAACAGCCCAGTGACAGACGCTGGCACTTTCCCCGGTGCGAATCACTGCACTGCCAATTGATTGCGCCAACGCATGCAACGTCTCAAACGGTCTCGACGCCGCGGTTGGCGAGCGCATCAGCACGCTCGTTACCGTCGTGCCCGGCATGCCCTCTAACCCACACCCATTCAATCTGGTGCTCGCCAGTGAGCGCATCGAGCTTTTGCCATAGATCGACATTCTTGACCGGTTTCTTGTCCGCGGTCTTCCAGCCGCGCTTCTTCCAGTTGTGTATCCAGGAGCTGATGCCGTTGTGCACGTACTGCGAGTCGGTATGCAAGCGTACCCTTGAACGCCGCTTGAGCGCCGTGAGCGCTTCGATCACCGCCTGCAGCTCCATTCGATTATTGGTCGTTTGCCGCTCACCGCCATACAACTCTTTCTCATGGCCGTTCCAGCGCAGCAATACGCCCCAGCCACCCGGGCCAGGATTACCTTTGCACGCGCCATCGGTAAAGATTTCTATGGTGTCGCTCATCAGGACTCGGCATGCTCGTCGCCATTTCTTGCCGCGAGCGTATCCTCCGTGCGCGTGCGCCGCTGTGGCAAAATCACCAGTCGCTCGCGCCCCCGTGCCGCCTTCCATTTGGGCGTAATCAGCCGCATGCCCTGCACTCGTTTGATACCGTGCAGAAAATAGACGCCTCCAGCAAACGGCCACCAACGATCGCCCGCCTTGTCCATGAATTCGAAGCGCGCGCGCCATTTGTCACTGGCGATCGGTGGCACATAACAACCCATCCGCCCTGTTGCGACTTCAAATCCAAGCAATGCCAACCAGTCGCGGATGCGCGCCAGGCTAACAAACTGGCCTCGCCACGGGTAATCAGGTGACAGCGTGGCCAGTCTCCTGGCGCCCCATAAACTCCAGGGATTGAATCCCGACAACATAACGTGGCCTTCAGGCATCAACACACGTTGAACTTCGCGTAACACCTGGTGCGGATTCTCGCTGAACTCAATCGCGTGCGGCAGAATGATCAGATCTGCGACACCACTGCGAATTGGCAGCGCTCCGGAATCCGCCGCGAACGAGACCTTGCCCTGTCTGGAAGTGACGCAGCGAAAAGGCATTCGATTGGCGCGCAGGAAATCGTGCTCAGGCAGACCAATCTGAAAGGCATTGAAGCCGAATACATCTGCTACTTCCTTGTCGAAATAGCTTTGCTCGACACCAATGACATATTGACCCAATGGCGTGGCAAACCAGTCGGACAACGCCGACGTACGCGACAAGGTAGACGCTTCGGTTTCAGTCAGCATAAGTAGCACCCTGCAGTAATTGAGTGCGGCTTCCGTGTCGGGTAGCAGACAATGGCAATATCAACGCAGTGGGCTGAAGATCTCGGTAACCTGGGTGGCATTTGCATCGGGGCCCTGGTGGCCGCAACAACGGCATTCCTTCGAAGTATAACGTAGCGATTTCAAAGGAGACCTTGCGACGATTAACCCTGCCAGCGGGCCCGTCGACGCTTCCGGAGCGGTTTGCCACCGTGTTGATTTTTTGCGGTTATGTTTCGTTATTGGCACACTTCACGCATGCTTCTGTAGGCAGTGCCAATGGCGGCAGCGAGGTGCTTCAGGCGATGGCCGCACGGGGTCCAAGGCCTCAACCTGAAGTTAATTCTTAAATATATGGCCTAATATATTGACTTTATGATGATTGTTGTACACAATCTGGCCATCAAAATCACCCCTGAAGAGCAAGAATGAGCCGGATAAGCGCTTTCCTCATCTCCACAGTCCTGGTCTCCCCGCTTGGGTACGCTGCGGACCCCCAATTCGAGGCTATCGCCACCCAGTCCTCAGCACCGCCGTGGGTCAACGTGGCTGCGCTCGGCAAGACGATCGATCTCAACACACTCTGGGACATCACGGTAGACACGAGTACTGAGCAGGCGGTCTACGAGGTCGCGAAGGCAGACGATGAGGTCGTCTACTGGGAGTTTCCCGAGCCGGAGATTCCGCCCCCGAGCATCTGGCCGCGAATAAGGCAGGGCTTCGCCTTCCCCACGGTCAAGAGCCGACGCGTCGGGCAATTCGAACGCTGGTACAAGAAGAACCCGGAATACTTCGAGCGCATGATCGCGCGCAGTGCCCTGTTCCTGCATTACATCGTTGAAGAAGTCGAGAAGCGGGGCATGCCAACTGAACTGGCACTGCTACCGATGATCGAGAGTGCCTACAATCCGACCGCATACTCGCGCGCGCATGCATCAGGGATCTGGCAGTTCATACCTTCGACCGGCAAGAATTACGGACTGGAGCAGAACTGGTGGCACGACGAACGCCGCGACGTGGTCGCCGCGACCGAGGCCGCACTCGACTACCTGGAATTCCTGCACGGAGAATTCAACGACTGGCATCTTGCTTTGGCCGCCTACAACTGGGGCGAGAATGGCGTGCGCCGCGCCATCAAGCGCAACAAGCGCCGTGGCAGGCCCACAAATTACTACAGCCTGCGCATGCCGCGTGAAACACGCAACTACCTACCGAAACTTCAGGCAGTGAAGAACATCATCAGCGATCCCGGCAGAGTCGGCTTGCTGCTGCCAGACGTGCTGGACCGCCCGTACTTCACGACCATCGAGGCGCGCGAGCACATGGATATAGCGATCGCGGCACGCCTGGCGGAAATGTCAGTAGAAGATTTCGAAATCCTCAACGCGGCGTATAACAGGCCGGTGATCGCGGCAGACGGTGAGCGCAAGATCCTGCTGCCGCTGGATAAGGCGGAAACCTTCGCCAATAATCTCGAGTATCACGATGCGCCGCTGGTGTCCTGGCAAACCTACGCGCTGAAGAAGAATGAAAGTGTCGAGCAAGTCGCCAAGCGCTTCGACATGGACGCGAACAAGTTACGGCAAATCAATGGCATCAAGCCGTATGTCCGATTGCGCGCCGGACACTCGTTACTTGTGCCGATGCCCGATCACGTCGACGAGTCGAACCTTGACGAGACCTGGGACAACCCCGAATTCAAGCGGCCCAACAATTTCTACGGCACGCGTATCGTCCATCGCATCAGGCCCGGCGATACCCTGTCTGAGATAGCCCAGCGTTACCGGGTCTCGGTCCGGGGCATCAAGGCCTGGAACGGCATTCGCGGCAGCCGCATTCGCGCCGGGGACCGGCTGGTCATTTACAAGGACCTGCGGGTACCGCGCGTGTCAAAAATGTTGCAGTAGACCAACCCACCACATTTCTATCATTTCCCAGCAGGCGGTTGAAAAACGTCGCGAGCGGCCTTCAGCCGGGTGCGACCGGAGCGCAGCAACCGGAGTGTACCTAGGGAGTACATGAGGATTGCGAGCACCGCGCAAGGCCGGATCAAGGTCGCGCAGTAGTTTTTCAATCGCCTGCTAGCGGTAGAGGTGACAGGCGACCAAATGCTCGCCGGCGACGTGCGTTTGCCCGGGGTACTCTCTTCTGCACTCATCGCTTGCTTCCGGGCAACGCGGGTGAAAGTGACAGCCTGACGGTGGATTCGCCGGTGACGGCAACTCGCCCTTGAGTTGGACTGTCTTGCGCTGCGTCTTCTCATCGATGGTTGGGACGGCAGACAGCAAGGCACGGGTGTAGGGATGGCGCGGATTCTTCAGCACCGCGTCGCGCGCGCCCGACTCGACGATGCGGCCAAGATACATCACAGCCACCCGCTGGGCGAGAAACTCGACCACCGAAAAATCATGCGTAATGAAAAGGTAGGACAACCGCAGTCGATGTTGCAGCGCCTTGAGCAAATTCAGTATTTGCGCCTGCACCGAGACATCAAGGGCGCTGGTCGGCTCGTCACAAATCAGCAGCTTCGGATCGACCGCCAGGGCACGAGCAATGGCAATGCGTTGACGCTGACCTCCAGAGAATTCGTGCGGATAGCGCGAACTCATATCCGCTGACATGCCGACCTGTGACAACAGTTCATGGGCGCGTTGGGCGCGCCATTCCGCGTCACCAACTCCGAGTGCCGCCATACCTTCCTGAAGAAGCTCGGCCACGCGCATGCGCGGATTGAGCGACGCGTAAGGGTCCTGGAAAACGATCTGCATGTCCTTGCGCCGCGCACGCAACTGGCTGCGCTTGAGGTCACCGAGTTCCACATTATCGAGCAGCACCCTCCCCGCCGTGGGCGGCACTAGCCGAAGAATCGATTTGCCAACAGTCGTCTTGCCGCAGCCTGACTCGCCCACCAAAGCCAGGCACTCGCCGGCGCCTAATTGCAGCGACACCCCATCTACTGCTCGAACTGCGCCGACAGTGCGCTTGAACAAGCCGCGCCGGATCGGGAAATGGACCTCAAGCCCTTCCACCTGCAGCAACGGCGCATCGTCGCTAACGCCCGGCTGCACCGCAGCAGACGCAGCAGAACCACTTTTCGGCTCGCGCAGCGCCTGATTTGCGTCTGCTACCTGCCCGGCACCGGCATGGAGAACACAGCGAACCTGATGCTGATAGTCGAGTTCGACCCACGGCGCCGGCCTTGCATCGCATTCAGGTTTGCGCAGATCACAGCGTTCGGCGAAACGGCAACCAGCGAAAACGCGCGTCATGCTTGGCACAGATCCCGGAATTACTGCGAGGCTGGCCTCACCCGCGACACCGCCCGGCAACGACTGGAACAATTTGCGCGAATAAGGGTGCGCCGGATGCTCAAAAAACTGTTTTCGTGACGCCTGCTCGACAATCTGACCTGCATACATGATGCCGACTTTGTTTGCGATCTGTGCGACCACCGCCAGGTCGTGCGTGATCAACAGGATCGACATGTTGCGCTCTGACTGCAGTTTCTTGAGAAGCGCGATCACCTGCGCCTGGATGGTGACGTCCAGTGCCGTTGTCGGTTCGTCGGCGATCAGTAATTGCGGATCACACGCCAGCGCAGCAGCGATCATGACTCTTTGCTTCATGCCCCCCGATAATTGAAACGGGAACTCGTCAAGGCGCCGTGCAGCGTCCGGAATGCCGACGGAGTCGAGCAACTCGACACAACGGTCTCTGACCCGCGCACCGCGCAACGCGGTGTGACGCAGGATCACTTCGCTGATCTGAGTGCCAACCGTGAGCACCGGATTGAGGCTGGTGCCAGGTTCCTGAAAAATCATGCCGATGCGCTTGCCGCGCACCTCGCGCATTGACGCTTCGGCAAGGCCGAGCAGTTCAGTGCCGCCCAGGTTCACCGTGCCTGATCGTACCTGAGCGTTTTCGGGGAGAAGGCGCGCGACGGACAGCGCCGTCATCGACTTGCCGCATCCCGACTCGCCGACCAGCGCATAGGTCTCGCCACGGCCGATGGTCATGTCGACCCCGTCGACCGCGCGCACCGGTGCATCGCCGCCCATTAGCCAGGTCTTGAGATCGCGAACTTCAAGCAGCGGCGTGGCCATTAGTACCTCGCCTTTAGGCTGGTGCTCATGCCTTTGCCCTCGAAGCAACCGTGATGCGCGGATCAAACGCGTCGCGCAGCGCATCGGCAAACAGATTCGCCGATAACACCATGACCAACATGAACGCGAATGCCGACGCTAGCGACCACCACACCATTGGGTCACGCGCCATCTCGAGTCGCGCAGCGTTGATCATGTTGCCAAAGCTGGTCATGGTGGGATCGACACCAACGCCGACATAGGACAGCACGGCCTCGGCCAAGACCAGCACGGAAAAATCCAACGCGACGGCGATGACGATAATGTGCATGACGTTGGGCAGAATGTGACGGCTGATTACTCTCAGGTGGGAAACGCCGAAGGCATGGGCCGCCTGAACATATTCCTGCTCCCTGAGCTTGAGCGCCTCGCCACGCAGCAATCTGCACAAGCCAGTCCAGCTGGTCACGCCAAGAATCAAACAAAGAAATAACAGCCGCAGGTCCTGGCGCTGCTCGATCGTGTCAAACAACTCGGGGTGGGTTGCCATGTAGACCTGGATCATCAAAACAGACGCGGCGATCAACAGCACACCCGGAATCGAATTGAGCGTCGTATAGATGTACTGGATCGCGTCGTCGACCCAGCCGCCGAAATAACCAGCCATGATGCCAAGTGCAGTAGCAAGCGGCAGCATCACCAACGTGGCAAGCGTGGCAATCAGAAGTCCGGTGCGAATGCTCTTCAGAGTCAAATAAAACACGTCCTGACCGACCTTGTCGGTGCCCAGCACGTGGTACCTGGTCGCCAGAACCGCCAGCGGCGCAAGCAGCAACATAATTACAGCAGTGCTTATCAGGATGGTCCGCCACGGCACCGGCTCGCGCTGATGCAAGATAGCGCGCCACGTCTGACCAAACTCGCGACCAGTGCGCCGGGCGAGTACGCCGGTGACCAGCAACGCCAACGCGTTCCACAAAATGACGCCAAAACCCAGACCCGCAGCTGTCAGGCGCAACACATCAGGTAGCCAATCAGTCCGGGGATTGGCAAGATGCGCGCCGCCATAGGTCAACCGGGGGTAGGTTCGCAACCGGCCGCCACCGGGGAGTTCGACAGTTTCCTTGGCAAACAGATGGGTCGCCAGCGGTGCTGAGTAGGTTTTTTCGGTTTGCGTTCGCAGCGGCCCGACCAGCACGTCCAGAAGGCTCAGCGTCTGAACTGCGTAGCGGCTCTCCTGTGTCGCGTCCGGCTGCGAAAGCCGCGGCCGAAAATGCAGCGAATCGACTAGCCCAACCGCGATGAAAAAAGCGAGGAAGACCAAGGATCCCATGGCCTGTCTGCTTTGCAAAAGATTGCGCCATGGCTGCAGCAGATGCGGACGTGAACGCATATGCAGCCAGAATCCAATGGCCGCGGAGAGCAGCAGGAAAAGCAGTGCATCAGTCCAGAGAATGACGGGCTTGAACGGCATCAGTCCAACCTGACTCTGGGATCGACCAGCGTGTAGGCGATATCAGTCAGGATCAAACCAATGATGTAGAGAACCGAGCCAAGAAACACCATTGCACGCACCACTGAATAGTCCTGGTTGTTGATCGCCTCAATCGTGTAGCTGCCGAGTCCTGGAATGGAGAAGAACGATTCCATAATGAGGCTGCCAAGGAACAGGCTCGGAATGATGACGACAACACCAGTCAGGATCGGAATCATCGCGTTGTGCAACACATGCCGGAACAGGATGCGCGCCTCGGACAAACCTTTGGCGCGCGCCGTGCGCACGTAGTCCTTGTTGATCTCCTCAATGAAAATGGTGCGATACCAGCGGGTGTTGGCGCCAATGCTGCTGACAATGCCGATGGCCACAGGCAGCACCAGGAACTTCAGCGCATCAACGCCATAGTCGAATCCGGAAATCGGTACCAGATGCCACAGCTTGCTGATCAGGTACTGGCCGCCAATGATGTAGAACAGACTGGAAATCGACATCGCGACAACACAGGCGACAACGCCAGAGACGTCAACGTAGGTTGCCCGGAAAAAAGCCAGTATCAGAGCGAACGTGATGTAGAACGCCAGTCCAACCAGAAAAGTCGGCACCGCAATGGCAAGACTAGGCCACATGCGCGTGCGAATTTCAGTTCCGATGTCGCGGCCGTCGTCAGAGACGCCAAAGTCGAACACGAACATGCTGGCCGACTTGGAAAAGAAAATTGTATTGGTGAATCTTGCGTGTCCCTGTTCCTGCGCGTTAAAGAAGTGCGGTTTGTCATAGCCCTTGTCGCGCTTCCATCGTTCCACTGCCTCTTCTGTCACGCGCTTGCCACCGAGCGCGAGACGCGCCATATCGTCCGGGCTGTTGACAAAGAAGAACAGCGCGAAGGTAATGAGGTTGACACCAATCAAAATTGGAATGGCATACAGAATCCGGCGAATCAGATAGGTTGTCACGTTGAAGCCCTGACGGACGTCTCGCTCACTCTGCTCCGTTCGCGCCGCCGCCACGCGATCACGGCCGGGGCCAAACCACCGATTGCCAGCAAGGCAACAATCACCAATGGCCCAAACACAGGCGCGTTCCATTGATCACGGCGCCGTTCGCGTAGCTTCGGATCAATGCGCTGGTATTTCAGCTCATTGTTCGCCATGGTGTTTGGCTTGATGTTGTGAACCCAACCGTGCGCGAGATTGTAATCGGCGGGGTGAAAACCAAATGCCCACGGTGCGTCGCGCTGCACAACCTTGACCATGCGATCAATGATCTCCTGGCGTCGTGGACTGTTCTGCATGTTACGCATCTGCTCGAACAAGCTATCGAACTCCGGACTTGCATAGTTCGACGCATTCTCGCCGCTGGCTTGCGCACGCGATTGTGGACCATGCAACAGAAACATGAAGTTCTCGGGATCCGGATAATCGGCATTCCAGCCGAGAATATAGAGTTGCGCTGTGCCGTTACGCAGCTTTTCCTGGTAGCGGTTCAGATCAGTCGCCCGAACCACAAGTTGCACGTCGATTTTGCGCAGCTGCTTGGTGAACCAGTCAGCCCTTGATTTCGCTTCCGGCCCAACCAGCGTGGTATCGAGAAACAGCGTCAACGGTTTACCTGTGGCGGCGTCGATGCCGTTCGGGTATCCGGCCTCGTCCAACAACTGTTTCGCGTACTCGATCGGCTTTCGCTTCGGGCGACCCTCCACCCAATCGTACACGTACGGGTTGATCCCGGCTTCGCCGCCACGATAGCCATAGATACCCGGCGGCAGCGGGCTTTGCGCGGCGATACCACGCCCATTGCGGAAAATCGAAATCAGTTCTTCCATATCAACGGCGATCGACACCGCTTGCCGCAGCTTGCGGGAACGCTCATCGAGCCCGCCAATGACCGGGTCGAGCATATTGAAACCGAGATAGATGGTGGTCGCGGCCACCGAAGTATGCAAGTTGATGTCGCGCTCACTTATCTCGTCAGTCAGACCCACCTCACCGTTAGCGCTGACGGCAACCGTCTGGTCAAAACTGTCAGAACTGATCGCCGACAAGTCATAATAACCCTGAAGAAACTTGTTCCAGTAAGGAATGCTTTCCTTCTCGAGGTTGTAGACGACCTTGTCTATGAAGGGCATCGACTCGCCGGCATCTTCAAGCAGCCCGGCTTGCCCGTCGTTCGCTTCTCCCGCCGATGGATACGCCTCGCCGGTGAAGTTTGGGTTGCGTTCCAGCACCATCATGCGATGCGGATCGTTGACACTCAGCATGTAGGGGCCGGTTCCGACCGGAAACCAGTCCAGCGAGATGTTCGCCGGCATCCCCGGCTGCCGGTAGAAGCGCTCGGCCTCGTGCGGAACGGGTGCGAAGAACGGCATCGCCAGCCAGTACAGAAACTGCGGATATTTGCCGTGAATATCGATTACATAGCGATAACGATCGACCACTCTGACGCCACGGATATCAAACCGATCCAGATCCAGATAAACGTCTTTGGGAACATCTTCAGCGAACGCCGCCAACTCCCGGGCATATTCATCAAGGCCGATGATGTAGCCTTTCATCAAACCGAAAATCGGTGAATGCAGCGCGGGGTGCGCAAGCCGCTTGATCTCGTAGACGTAGTCAGCGGCCACCAGTTCACGCGTTCCGGTATGCTCGAAATCCGCAAGGCTGCGCTTACGCTTGAGTTGCGTCTTCGGCAAATCGATGTAGCGCGGTTTGCCGTGTTCATCAACGGCAAAGGCCGGATGCGGCTGGTAGTAAACGCCCGGGCGCACCGTAATCTCGTAGCGGCTATACGCGACTTCAGAAGACGGCGCCTGCGCAGACAGCTCCCTGTCCTCGTTGTCGTAATAGGTCACGTGCGGCATGGAAGCCGCGCCGAATGGCACCAGCTGGTATGGCCGTTTGAGATAGTGATACTGCAGCGGCGTCATGTAGATTTGCGCCGTGAAACGTATCTCGTTCGAGAAGTAGGATTGCACCGGATCGAGATGTTTCGGGCGCTCGCTGAAAAACGAGTACATGATGTTTTCGCCGCGCTCGTGCGCCGGGTACGGGTTATTCAACGCCGTTTTGTCACAGCCAGCAATGCCGGACAAAATCACAGTTCCACACAAGACCGCAGTTCCGAACAAGATGGCAGTTCCGGACAAGACCCGGTGCGTCACAAGAAAAGCACGTCTGAGCACAGTCATGGTCTAGAACCTATCTCATAATCGCTCGCGCGTGCGATGGCAACGATTTTCGCTTCCGGCTAG
>CP070643.1:404063-432533 GCA_020354125.1 Betaproteobacteria bacterium
AAGACTCATGTTTGCGTAGCAAACGTGATGTCGGAACTAAAACGCACACGAGACTGAGGCGCTCAGGGCCGACGCTGGCATCAAGGCGTCGGCAGCGGCATGAGATTGGGGCCAGTCGAACTTTTCGATTCCGCGCCAGTCTTTTATAATCCATCCTTTGCTGAGGAGCGCTGCGACCCCTACTGAATAGGGGGCCAGGCTCAGCAACCGAACAACGGCGCTCACAAACCATTAAGCGGTTTGGAGCGCCTTTTTTTGTGTCGCGCTTCCGAACAAATCTATCTACAGGAGAGTGACCATGTCCGCAGTTCTGCAAGACAAGCCCAAGTCAGACGATTACCGCGTCGCCGACCTATCCCTGTCGGGTTGGGGCCGCAAGGAAATCACTATCGCCGAGACCGAAATGCCCGGCTTGATGGCGATTCGCGACGAGTACGCTGCGACGCAGCCTTTGCGTGGGGCTCGCATTGCGGGTTCATTGCACATGACGATACAGACGGCGGTGCTGATTGAAACGCTGCAGGCGTTGGGTGCGCAGGTACGCTGGGCGTCCTGCAACATTTATTCGACGCAAGATCATGCCGCGGCAGCAATTGCTGCCGGCGGAACTCCGGTGTTCGCGTACAAAGGCGAGTCGCTGGAGGAATACTGGGAGTTTACGCACCAGATCTTCGACTGGCCGGAAGGCAACTTTGCCAACATGATTCTTGATGACGGTGGCGATGCCACGTTGCTGCTGCATCTCGGTGTGCGCGCAGAAAGCGATCCCGCGGCCCTGAATCACCCTTCCAGTGAAGAAGAAACTGCATTGTTTGCCTCTATCAAGGACCGGCTTGCTCAAGACCCCAAGTGGTACTCGACGCGGCTCGACCATATCAAGGGCGTTACTGAGGAAACCACCACCGGTGTCAAGCGCCTTTACCAGATGGCTCAGGAAGGTCTGCTTAAGTTTCCCGCCATCAATGTCAACGACTCGGTTACCAAATCCAAGTTTGACAATCTGTATGGTTGCCGTGAGTCGCTGGTTGACGGCATCAAGCGCGCAACGGACGTGATGGTTGCCGGCAAGATTGCGGTCGTTGCCGGTTACGGCGATGTCGGAAAAGGCTGTGCCCAAGCCCTGCGTGCCTTGTCAGCGCAAGTCTGGGTGACCGAGATCGATCCGATCTGCGCCTTGCAGGCGATGATGGAAGGTTACCGTGTGGTGACGATGGACTATGCGGCAGACAAAGCCGACATCTTCGTCACTGCCACCGGCAACTTCCACGTCATAAGCCACGATCAAATGAAGGCCATGAAGAATGAGGCGATCGTGTGCAATATCGGTCATTTCGATAACGAAATTGACGTCGCTTCGCTGAGCCAGTACGAATGGGAAAATATCAAGCCGCAGGTCGATCACATCGTTTTCCCCGATGGCAAGCGTATTACGCTTCTCGCCGAAGGCCGTCTGGTCAACCTTGGTTGTGCCACCGGGCACCCGAGTTTTGTGATGAGTTCCTCGTTCGCCAATCAGACCATTGCGCAGATCGAATTGTTCAACAACCCCGAGAAGTATCCGGTCGGCGTCCACGTGCTTCCAAAACACCTTGACGAAAAGGTGGCGAAATTGCACCTGGCCAAGCTCGGTGCTCAGCTGACTGAATTGAGTGATGCGCAAGCACGCTACATCGGCGTCAGCAAGGAAGGCCCTTACAAGCCGGAGCATTATCGTTACTGAGCAAGGCGTCAGTGACGAGTGACAGGTGATCATTTGAGTGACCTGTGACGAGTGACAAGTGACGGGGAGGGAACTGGTGACGTGTCATTTACCATTTCAACCTGACTCGCTTCACCGCGTGCAACCGGACTGGTCAAGGGGATCCACGATATGACGGCAAGTTACCCGGACTTGACGCAACGCGATTCGAGTTTCCGAGCGCGCCGATTACGGCAGCACTCTTGAAATGCCACTCGTCACTCCTAACTCGTCACCGGAGCTGAGTTTTGAGTTTTTTCCCCCGCAGACGCCGGCTGGTGTCGAGAAGCTGCGCACGGTGAGGCAGCGGCTCGCCAAGCTCTCGCCGGCGTATTTCTCCGTCACTTTCGGTGCCGGCGGATCGACTCGCGAACGCACCCGAGACATCGTGTTCGAAATCAGTGACGAAGGTCTCCCGGTCGCGCCACATGTGTCGTGTATCGCGTCGACGCGCGAGAGCATCAAATCCATGCTTGATGAATACCGTGCCCATGGCATTCGGCGCCTGGTGGCGTTGCGCGGCGATTTGCCGTCCGGCATGGCGGAGGCAGGAGAGTTTCGATTCGCATCTGAATTGGTGGCGTTCATTCGCGCCGAGTACGCCGATGCGTTTCACATTGAAGTTGGCGCCTATCCCGAATATCACCCGCAATCCCAGTCTGCTCGGGATGATCTCCTCAACTTCAAGCGCAAGGTCGACGCTGGCGCCGATTCGGCTATCACGCAGTACTTTTTCAATGCGGATGCCTACTTGCACTTCAGAGACCAGTGTACGGCGCTTGGCGTTGCAATTCCGATCGTCCCGGGGATCATGCCGATCGGACGCTTCCGTCAGCTAGCGCGGTTTTCTGACGCGTGCGGTGCCGAGATTCCCCGCTGGATCCGGCTAAAACTCGAGAGCTATGCTGATGACGATCAATCGAGCAACGCGTTTGGCCTCGACGTTGTTACGCAGCTATGCGACCGGCTACTGGCTAATCAAGTACCTGGCCTGCATTTCTACACGATGAACAAGGCCGACGCGGCCTGCACGATCTGCGAGCGTCTCGGCCTGACCGCGGGCGCTTGATCGACTTCGCGCTGCGATAGGGAGCGCGCTCAGGCGGCTGCGCGTATTCCCTTGCCGCGCGTCGGATGCGCAGCATAGGCGTGATAGGCGGCTGCCTCAGCGGCGCCGATTTCAATTTTTGCGCCCACATCGTCAAATACACTCTCCAGAGCGCACAGGCACAGCATTACGTTCTCCATCTTGCAGCTGTAACCCATGATGCCGAAACGCCATATTTTTCCGGCCAGTGTGCCGAGTCCGGCACCAATCTCGATGTTGAACTCAGTGAGCAGCCTGCGACGTATTTCCAACTCGTCAATGCCGGGCATGACATACACCGCGTTCATTTGCGGTAGCCGGAAGGGCTCGTCAACGAGGAAGTTCAGTCCAAGTGTTTCCAGTCCGGCTTTGAGCGCCCTATGATTGCGCTGATGGCGTGCCCAAGAAGCCTCCAGCCCTTCCTCGCGCAGCATTACCAGTGCCTCATGCAGTGAGTACAGCGCGTTGGTTGGTGCGGTATGGTGATAAGTCCTGGTGGTGTCGCCCCAGTAACCAAGGAGCAGATTGATATCCATGAACCAACTCTGGACTGGAGCCTTGCGCTTCTTGACGTACTCGACGACGCGATCGCTGAAAGTGATCGGTGACAATCCCGGCGTGCAGGAAAGGCACTTCTGACTGCCGGAGTAAACCGCGTCCAGGCCCCACTCGTCGACCAGCACCGGAATGCCTGCCAGCGACGTGACCGTGTCAACGATGGTGTATGCATCGTGTCTGCGGGCAATTTCGGCAAGCGCCTTCGCATCAGAGGCAACGCCGGTTGATGTCTCGGCGTGGACAAAGGCGAGAATCTTCGCGTCCGGGTTTACGCGGAAAGCCTCATCGACTTTGTCCGGATCGACCGGGCTTCCCATTGGATCCTCGACGACAATGGCAGTACCACCGCAGCGTTGCACGTTCTCGACCATGCGACCGCCGAAAACACCGTTGCAGCACACGATCACTTTGTCGCCGGGGCTAACCATGTTGACGAAACACATTTCCATTCCGACCGAACCAGGGCCGGAGGCCGGGAAAGTCAGTGCGTTGCTGGTCTGAAACGCATAGCGCAACAACTCCTTGAGTTCGTCCATCATCTTGACGAAGACCGGATCGAGATAACCAATGGTTGGCCGGCCCATGGCGGAGAAAACGCGCGGATGGATTTCCGACGGGCCGGGACCCATCAGGGTTCGTTGCGGCGGATAGAACGAGCCGATGTTATCGCCAGATTTATTGTTCATGTCGTTGATTCCTAGCGGGAAATTGGATATCCCGGCAAGTCGCAATGATGGTGAAAGCCGCGCAGTTTACCGCTACACGCCGATCCGCGAAAGCCAACCAAGGAAATCTGTGGACCCGATCAGGAAACAGCGCGCCGCCGGATGATGTGTGAAAGCATCAGGCTGGTGACCATGGCGGCCACAAAAGCCCACACGCGCGGATCCCCGAATCCGCTGGAGACAATGGCGGGGCCAGGGCAAAATCCGGCGAGACCCCAACCCAGACCAAAAATGAATGAGCCGGAAATCAGAGCCGGGTCTAGGCGTGTCTTCTCCGGCACGAAGAACTTCTTGTCGAACATTGGTGCGTGACGGCGCAAGGCGATCCGGTAGGCGATTGCAAATACCCCTATAGCTCCAACCATTACCAGCGCCAGGCTAGGGTCCCATTGTCCAAACACGTCCAGAAAGCCGAGTACTTTTGCCGGATTGCTCATTTGCGAAATGATCAACCCCGAACCGAACACTGTGCCACAGACCAACGCAATAGCGACCTGGCTCACAGCAGATGCCTCATTACGAATACAACCAGCACTCCCGCGCCCATGAATATGGCTGTCGCTGCGATCGAGCGGAGTGACAGCCGCGAAGTCCCGCACACACCATGTCCGCTGGTGCAGCCACTGCCGAGTTGTGTTCCGATGCCGACCAAAAGTCCGGCAGCGATCGCGCGACCGTAGCCGGATTCCATATCGAAATGCACTGCGCCGGGAAGCACCGCGGCCGCGAAAATTCCCGCACCCAACAGCCCGGCAACAAAAGCGATCCGCCACATCCGGTCTGGACCTTGCGCCCCGATGGCGTTCTCCAGAATGCCGGACACACCGGCGATTCTTCCAAGTAGCCACCACATAGCGGCCGCTGCGAGCCCAATAAGAGCGCCGCCGACGAGCGCACTCAGGGGGGTAAAGTTGACAATCTGCATGTCACCGACCCGTTTGGTTATTTATCGTGAGCCTAACTTGAGCACTCGTGCCGATATTTGTTCGGGATTAAATGTAGAGTCACTGCCCGGGAAAGCGTCATGCTGGGTCGTCAGCCTGTCAAAATCAAACTGCTCGGGATCGAGCAGGTGCGATGGCGAGATGCGCTGCAGCGCGGAGAACATGGTTTCAAGGCGCCCGGGGAAGCGCTTGTCCCATTCCTGCATCATCGTCTTGATCACCTGACGCTGCAGATTGTCCTGCGAGCCGCACAGATTGCAGGGAATGATCGGAAAGTCCTTCAGATCGGCGAATTTCTGCAGATCTTTTTCGCGGCAATAGGCAAGCGGCCGGATGACCATGTGCCGCCGGTCATCGGACACCAGCTTCGGCGGCATCGCCTTGAGTCGGCCGCCATGAAACAGGTTCAGGAAAAACGTCTCCAGGATGTCGTCGCGGTGATGGCCGAGAGCGATCTTGGTGGCATCCAACTCGTCAGCAATACGGTACAGTGCGCCGCGCCGCATGCGCGAACACAGGCCGCACATGGTCTTGCCCTCGGGGATAACGCGCTTCACGACACTGTAGGTGTCTTGCTCGACGATGCGAAACGCGACACCACGCGAGGCCAGATACTCGGGTAGAACGTGCTGCGGAAATCCGGGATGCTTCTGGTCAAGGTTGACCGCCACCAGATCGAAATCGATCGGTGCATGCTCTTGCAAGGAGAGAAGGATATCGAGCAAAGCGTAGCTGTCCTTGCCCCCGGACAGGCAGACCATCACTTTGTCGCCGTCGGCGATCATTGCGAAATCGGCGATGGCTTCGCCGACCTGACGCCTTAGCCGTTTGGCGAGCTTGTTGCCCTCATAGAGCTGCTTTTGCAGTGTCGGCATGTGGCTACTTTACCCGAAAGACCTCGAATCCGACCGACTCACAGTCAGGATAAACATCGGGTTTCTCGCTCGAGACGCGGGCGGCGAGCACTCCTTTTTTGTCGAGGCACGCATCGAGTATGCGTTCACAGAAAGTTTCCTGTAGATGGAAATGCCCGCTCTCGGCGATCTCCAGGACCGCGCTGCGGACAAAGTCGTAATCGATTGTTTCGCGGATCGTATCGTGTTCGATTCTGCCATCCGGGTCGATATACAGATCGACGTTGACGATGACGCGCTGCCGCGCCTCCTTCTCGAAATCGTGCACCCCCATCGAGATGAATACGTTGAAGTTCCGCAGAAAAATCCGCCGTGAATTCTCCCGCTTGCCGGCCCGGCCCCGTGCGGCTGGCGGACCCGACGGATTTGGCACCGAGGTATCCATCATTTCGCCTCGAACTGTACGTCGCGTTTGAGCGGCCACAAATGCTGGCCGCCATCAACGATCAGGGTATCGCCGGTCACTGATTTCGCCCGCACCACATAGCGCACTGCTTCGACGATATCTTCGGTATCGCTGCTATGCCCGAGTGGCGCGTGGGTGTGGGCACGCTCGAAGCCCGCCTGTGTCTGGTCGCCGCTTACCAGTGTAATGCCTGGTGCGATTCCGCAGACGCGAACTCTCGGCGCCAGCGACATTGCCAGCATACGAGTGGCACTCTCCATTGCGACTCTCGTCAGCGTATATGAGAAAAAATCCGGGTTCAGGTTGAACACTTTCTGATCGAGCATGTTCACGACACAACCGACTGTCTGTGCCGGCACCTGTGCGGCGAACTCGCGTGCCAGCACTAAGGGCGCGCGCAGATTGATCGCGGAATGCTTGTCCCAGATCGCCGGTTCAAAGCCGGCTGGATCATCATATTCAAACAAGGAGGCATTGTTGACCAGGCAGCTCAATGGTCCTATTTGACGGGCACAGTCGGCGATCAGGCCCGATACCGCTGCGCAATCAGCCAGGTTACATTGGACCGCGGCAGCCTTGACTCCGAGTGATTGAAGCTCGTCGACAAGCTGTAATGCCTCATCAGCGGATCGGTTGTAGTGCACAGCGACATTCCAGCCATCGGCGGCAAGCCCTGTGGCAATCGCCTTGCCGATGCGCCTGGCGGAACCGGTCACCAGCGCGGCGCGGTCCTGTTTATTTGGTTCACCCATTAGAAATGCACTACCGCTTGCAGTTCGCGCAAGGTCTGATCGAGAATCGCAATTCTAGCCTACCGACCCAGCAAGAATTGTGGCGTCCACATCTCCAGGCCTCGGCCTTTCGAGCCTGCCTGCCCCTGATGAACAAGCCCGCCAGCACTCGGCGCGTGTGCATGAACACATCTGTCAGCGAATCGAGTCCGAAGACGGCTGGGTACCATTTGCTGTGTACATGGATCTGGCGTTGTACGCCCCGCAACTGGGCTATTACGCAGCCGGGTCCCGCAAGTTTGGTGCCGACGGCGATTTCGTAACGGCACCTGAGATGACGCCGCTGTTCGGTCAAGCAGTGGCATATCAGGTCGCACAAATACTCGAAGTGACAAGCGGTGGAATTTTTGAGCTCGGCGCTGGTTCGGGCGCCCTGGCCGTTGCGATGATGGAGGAATTGGAGCGGCTTGGATTTTCGCCGGAGCGTTACACCATCCTCGAGCCCAGCCCGGAACTGACACAGCGACAGCAGCAGCGAATTCGAGGTTCGCTACCTGCCATGTTTGACCGTTTCGCGTGGGCTGACCGGTTGCCGGAGCGGTTCGTCGGGGTGGTGATCGGCAACGAAGTGCTCGACGCGCTGCCGGCGCATATCCTGGCGTGGCGTGACGAAGGCTTGATGGAGCGCGGTGTTGCCGTTCACGATGGTAAGCTGGTGTGGGATGAGCGGCCGGCGAGCCAGGCTATTTGCGCAGTGGCCGAATCGATTGCGGTGACAGCACCGTATGCCAGCGAGATCTCTCCGGCAACCGTGGACATGGTTGGCCGCCTTGGTCATTGTCTCGAGCGCGGTGCGGCGCTGTTCATCGATTATGGTTTTCCTCGCGCCGAGTACTACCATCCGCAGCGCAGTAGTGGAACACTGATGTGTCATTATCGTCACCATGTGCATGACGACCCGTTCTTCCTGCCTGGGTTGCAGGACATCACTTCGCATGTGGATTTCACTGCCGTCGCCCAGGCCGGGACCGATGCTGGTTGCCGACTCGCCGGATACGCGACGCTGGCGCAGTTTCTCCTCAACTGCGGTATCACAGAGCTTCTGGCGCGCACGCCGGCCGAACAGGCGGCTGCGTATCTCTCCCGCGCGGCCCCGGTGCAAAAACTGCTTTCACCTGCCGAGATGGGTGAACTGTTCAAGGTGATTGCGTTGTCGCGCGGTATTGATACACCGTTGCTCGGTTTCACTGTCGGAGATCGTGGCGGCAGACTGTGAGGTGCGCTCCATTGTGTCGCCGCATTCCGGATTCCTGTGTTGATTTGTGTCTCGTCACGGCTGGTGACAAGTGCGACGAAACGGCTGGACGCAACTAACGGCAAGGTTTTGATGTCAGTTTTCATGATGGCCAGGCGGTCTCTGGTCAAGGCTTTCTGAATGCATATTCACGTTCTCGGTATCTGCGGCACATTCATGGGCGGGCTTGCCGTCATCGCCAAGCAGGCTGGACATGAGGTCACAGGCTGCGATGCGAACGTGTATCCGCCAATGAGCACCCAACTTGAAACCCAGGGTATTGGCCTGACGGAGGGTTGGGATCCGGGGCAAGTCGATCTGGCGCCTGACCTGTTCGTCATCGGCAACGTCGTTTCGCGCGGCAATCCGCTCATGGAGGAAATCCTCAATCGCCGGCTGGCATATGCCTCAGGTCCGCAGTGGCTGGCAGAGAATGTCCTGCACGGCAAGTGGGTACTGGGCGTGGCTGGAACACACGGCAAGACCAGCACAAGCGCCATGCTGGCGTGGATACTTGAACATGCCGGCTACCACCCGGGGTTTCTGATTGGCGGCGTGCCGTTGGACTTCGGCGTTTCGGCCCGCATCACCGACTCGCGCTTTTTTGTCATTGAAGCGGACGAATACGACACCGCGTTCTTCGACAAGCGCTCGAAGTTCGTCCACTATCGACCGAGCACCGTCATCCTCAACAATCTCGAATTCGATCACGCTGATATCTTTGCTGATTTATCAGCGATCGAAACGCAGTTTCATCATCTTGTCAGGACGATCCCTGCTAACGGCTTGATCGTCGCCAACGGTGCCGAGGAAAGTCTGCAGCGTGTTCTCGAGCTTGGCTGCTGGACTCCGGTCGAGTGGTTGGATCGCCCTGATGGTTGGTCAATTCGCGGCGCTGAAGATGTCGGTGACTTCGAGGTGTTGTTTGCCGGGCAAGCGCAAGGCCGCCTGCAATGGGGATTGAGTGGCAGACACAACAGCATGAACGCGTTGGCGGCACTGGCTGCGGCGCGTCATGCCGGCGTACCGACAGCGACGGGTATCGAGGCGCTCAGTCGTTTCAAAAACGTCAAGCGCCGCATGGAACTGCGCGGCGAAGTCAATGGCATCACGATCTACGATGACTTCGCGCATCACCCTACAGCGATCGAGTCAACGCTAGCCGGGTTGCGCGCCACGGTGGGTGACTCACGCATTGTCGCGGTGTTCGAGCCACGTTCGAACACAATGAAAATGGGCAGCATCAAGCAGGCGCTATGCCCCAGTCTTGCCGCGGCCGATCTGGTCTTCTGTTATACGAATGGACTTGACTGGGACGTGGCCGGTACTCTGCAACCGCTGGGAGAAAAATCGCAGTGTTTCGACGATATTGATACGCTGGTACGGGCGATCGTTTCGTCGGCGCGTAAGGGCGACCAAGTCGTGATTATGAGCAACGGCGGTTTCGCCAATATTCATGAAAAACTATTGGCTGAATTGCGCGAGTCGTGACGTTGGCACCTGCAACGGCTTCGATTGTCGGCGTCGGTTTCCCCAACCTAATACGCGATGATTATTTACGTTCACGGCTTCAACAGTTCGCCGGCTTCACATAAAGCGAATCAGTTGCGCAAGCGGCTAGCCGCGATCGGCCGTGAAGGCGAGTTTTCCTGTCCGGCGTTGTCTCACTGGCCGCAGCAAGCACTGGGACGCTTGAAAGAGGAGGTGGCAAAAGCAGAGACTGATACAGTGACTCTGGTCGGCAGTTCGCTTGGCGGCTTCTATGCCACTTGGTTGACCGAGCGTCTTGGCTGCCGTTCGGTATTGGTCAATCCGGCAATCACACCTCACGAAGGTTTGCGCGCTTACCTCGGAAAACAGAGGAATCTGTACACCGACGAAGCGTATGAGTTCACAGAAGACCATCTGGAGCAACTAACAGGCATCTATGTACCGCGGCCTGTACGCATGGACCGCTATTTTCTGATTCATACCACCGGTGACGAGTTGCTTGATTGGCGGGTGGCAGTGAAGCGGTATCGGGGTTGTCGGCAGATCGTGGTCGATGGCAGTGACCATGGATTCGCTGAGTTTGGCGACTACATCGACTGCGTTCTCGAGTTTGCTGCGAACTGAAGTGCAACTGTGAAAGCCGCTTCAAAGATTGTTGATCTTGAAATGTGTTCGGAGCGAATCCGCTCGCCGCGCTTGGCGTATAATGCGCCCCCCTTGCGCTGCGCGAGTCGAGCAGCATTTCAATAGCCGCATGAATGTATTTTATGAAGAGTCCGGCAGCCTGAGGGCGGCCTCCGTTATCGAAGACAATAACACCTCGCTGCAGGTTCAGACGCAGCATGGTAAACGCGCCAAAGTGAAGGCGGCCGCAGTTCTGTTGCGCTTCGAACATCACTCCCTTAACGAATTCATGGAGCAAGCTCGCGTCGTGGCTGACGAGATTGAACCCGGTTTTCTGTGGGAAGCCTGCGGTGAGTCCGAGTTTTCCTTCGACGCGCTCGCCGAGGAGTACTTTGGCCATCAACCGAAAGCGGAGGAGGCGGCCGGCCTGCTGATGCGGCTGCAGGCGACGCCGACACACTTCTACAAGAAGGGCAAGGGGCGCTACAAGCCGGCACCTCCTGAAGCGCTCAAGGCTGCGCTTGCCTCGATCGAACGTAAACGTCGGCAGGCGCAATTGCAGGCCGAGTATGTACAAAGCCTGCTGCGCTATGAGTTGCCTGATGCCTTCAAGCCGATCCTGAAGCAGTTGTTGTACAAACCCGATCGCAACCTCGTTGAGACCAAGGCTGTCGAAGAGGTCTGCTCGCAACTGAAGATTTCGGTGCCGCAGCTGTTCGAAAAATGCGGCGCACTTGAATCGACGCGCGAGTATCACCAGGGGCGGTTTTTGTTTGAACACTTTCCGCGGGGGGCGGACTTTGACGACGCGCTGGATGCCGTGCAGCCGGAGGACTCTGCGCCGGCAGACGTTGAAGCCTTCAGCATCGACGATGTCACCACCACCGAGATCGACGATGCGTTCTCAGTGAACGAACTTGACAATGGACATTGGCAGGTTGGCGTGCATATCTCGGCTCCAGCTTTGGGCATTGAAGAGGGGTCTGCGCTTGATGCTGAAGCGCACAAGCGGATGTCTACTGTCTATTTTCCCGGCGGCAAGATCACCATGCTGCCGGAATCGGTCATTGATCGGTTCACACTTGCCGAAGGGCGCGAGTGTCCGGTGCTTTCCATGTATGTCGAAGTCGATTCAGATCTCCAGGCCGTTTCCACGCGTTCGGCGATTGAGCGTGTCCGGATTGCGCGCAACTTGCATCACAACGTGCTCGATGTTGAATTTGACGAGCAAGCAGCACAGACTGGAAGCGCGGAGTTCGAGTTTGGTGAGCAATTACTCTTTCTGTATCGTTTTGCCGGCAAGCTCGAACGCGCGCGCGGCCAGAATGAAAACCGGATGCCGCGCGCCGACTACAGTTTTTACGTGGAAGACGACCACGTGCGCATTGAACCGCGTAAACGCGGATCACCGATTGACAAGGTCGTTTCAGAACTGATGATCCTGGTCAACTCGAAATGGGCGCAGTTACTGGCTGAGTCGAAGCTGCCCGGGCTGTTCCGTACCCAGGCGAGCGGGAAAGTCAAGATGTCGACGGTGGCTGCCCCGCACGAAGGTCTCGGTGTGAACCAGTACATCTGGGCCAGTAGTCCGCTACGCCGTTATGCGGACCTCGTCAACCAGCGTCAACTGATCAGCGTTTTGCGTGGCGCAGAACCTGCTTTTGCCCCGAGTGACGAGAACTTGTTCGAGATCATGCGGAGCTTCGAATTGGCTTACGACGCATATGCCGAGTTCCAGCGCACGATGGAACGCTACTGGTGTTTGCGCTGGTTGTTGCAGGAACAGGTCACCGAAATCACCGCTGAAGTCATCCGCGACGATCTGGTGAGATTCGAAACCTTGCCATTGGTATGCCGTGCCCATTCCCTGCCACCGCTATCGCCTGGGGAGCGTGTCGAGGTGTCTGTTTCAGACGTTGATCTGATAGAGATTATGGTGCGCTGCGAATATAAGAAAACACTGGAACCAAGTCAGATAACTGCGTGACCAAACTAGAGTTTGCCTCTAGAATTTGTTTAACTTGAACAGCTTATATACTGGATCTTGGCGGAGCAGACACTAAGCGCATTCGCGTTGCCGGCGCAACAGCATCTGACTCAGACCCCTGGTTGGCGACTGACGTCAGCTGATGTCCTGCCGGTGACGCTGGCCTTTTCCATCGTGTTTCATGCCTTCCTGCTGTTGATCACGTTTACGGTACCGGAGGCGCCAGCGGGCAAATCTGCACCGCAACTCGATGTGGTCCTGGTGAATAGCCAGTCAGCGTCGCGACCAGTCGACGCGGATCTGCTGGCTCAGACGAATCTGGACGCGGGAGGCAATACCGAATCCGACGTGCGGGCCAAGTCGAATCTGCCGGCGCTGGCCGACATGAAGCTAAGTGACAGCCTCGAACTCTCTTCCCGCCGTGTCGAGCAACTCGAGGAACGCGCCGCACGGTTGCTTGCAGCGGTTAGCGGGCAACTGGCCACCGACACCACTACCGAGCCGTTACCCGAGTCGCCTCCGCGCGACAACATGCAGGAACAACTTGCGCAGCAACGCCGCTTGGAAGTTGCGCGACTGGAGGCGCAGATCGCAAAGCAATGGCAGGCGTATCAGAAACTGCCGCGCCGCAAGTTCATTGGTGCGCGAGCCGAGCGCGTGGTCTATGCTGAGTATGTTGAAAAATGGCGCGAGCGCATCGAAGCTGTGGGCACGCAAAACTATCCCGAGGAAGCGCGTCGACGCCAGCTTTTCGGCTCACTGTTGCTGACCGTGTCGATCAAGGCTGACGGAACGGTTGAGCAGGTCGAAGTCGATCGCTCGTCCGGGTACAGCGTGCTGGACGGCGCTGCGCGCCGCATCGTCGAACTGGCGGGCCCTTTCCCGCCTTTTCCGGCAGACATTCGCAGCGAATACGATATTTTGTCTATTACCCGCCAGTGGTCATTCACGCGTAACGATCTTGGCATTACCATCGCCCAATGATTAAAGCGGCGCAATGAAGAAGGCAGCGCAATGAACCGGGCCCAATGACCGATCAATATGTAGTCATCGGCAATCCGGTCGCTCACAGTCAGTCGCCGCGCATCCATGCAATGTTTGCCGCCCAGACGGAGCAGGACATCTCTTACGAAAAGCGGCTCGCGCCGGTTGACGGTTTTGCCGAGTCGGTCAGGGCCTTCATTGCTGAGGGCGGAAAAGGGGCGAACATCACATTGCCGTTCAAACTCGAGGCATACGAGCTTGCCGATGAGGTGTCAGAGCGAGCCCGCCACGCACGCGCGGCCAACACGCTCAGCTTTTCCGGCAAGCAAGTTCTTGCTGACAACACTGACGGCATCGGATTGGTGCGGGATATCGAACTCAACCTCGATTTCGAACTGAAAGACAAGCGTGTGCTGTTGATGGGAGCAGGCGGTGCTGCCCGTGGCGTGCTGCTGCCGTTGCTTGAAGCCGGTCCGACCCGGCTCACCATTGCTAACCGGACCGTGGAAAGAGCGATCCAACTGGCACAGAGCGCCCAGCATCAACCTGCTGCTGTGCGCACGGACGTATCGGCGTGTGGTTTCGATGACCTGTCGGGCCAGCGATTCGAGCTGGTGATCAATGCGACCTCGAGCAGCTTGTCCGATGAACTGCCACCGCTGCCGGATGAACTGTTCGCTGCAGAAGCGCTCGCCTACGACATGATGTATGGCAAGGGCCTGACGTCGTTTCTTGCGTATGCGGAAGCGAAGAACGTAGAACGGTTGGCCGACGGTCTTGGCATGTTGGTCGAGCAGGCGGCAGAGTCATTCCTGATTTGGCGTGGCGTGCGTCCGGATACGCAGCCGGTAATGCTGGCGCTTCGCAAGAGCTAGCAGCTGGTCTGGGTGCACTGTTCACTGTACAAGCTGCGGTAGCGACGGCAAGGATGGCGATTGCAATACGTATGAGGCATGACCCGGAACGATCGGCAGTGAAGCTCGAGTCTCATTCCCGTCGTCCCGATTGCATCGCGCAGATCAGGTCGGGCCGTTAGTCAGATGAAGCGAAGAGGGCGCCTGCCGTGGCGCTTGTTATGGCGTTTGACGCTGCTTTTGGTTGCCGCATTGGTGGTCTACGAGTCATGGTTTTTCGGCAAGGTCGTGTGGTGGATTTGGGTTAATCCGACAAATACGGCGTTCATGGAGGCGCGTCTTGAAGACATGCGCGAGAAAAACCCGAAGGCACGGCTCAGGCACAAATGGGTGCCTTATGCGGACATTTCGGTGAATCTGAAGCGAGCGCTGATTGCAGCCGAGGACGCGAAGTTCCTCGATCATGACGGTTTCGACTGGCGCGCAATTCAACGCGCAGCTTCGAAGAATCTGAAACGCGGTAAGGTCGTTGCCGGTGGGTCAACCATTAGCCAGCAGCTTTCCAAGAACCTGTTTCTTTCGGGCAGCCGCACGCCGTGGCGAAAACTTCAGGAAGCGGCCATTACGGTGATGATTGAGACCGTAATGTCAAAGCGTCGTATCCTCGAAATCTATCTGAATGTTATCGAGTGGGGCAATGGAGTTTTTGGCGCAGAAGCCGCCGCCCGACACTACTACCGAACCAGCGCATTGGGCTTGTCTGCCGACCAGTCGGCGCGACTGGCTGCCATGGTGCCCAATCCGCGCTATTACGATCGGGTGCGAACCACCGAGGCGCTGGACAAGAAAACAGAAATCATTCTTTCGCGGATGCATTTGTCGACGGTGCCTTGATGCTGGGCCCGTATAATCATTGCCAATGCTGACCCATCCGAACTTCGATCCGATTGCCATACAGTTGGGGCCTATTGCGGTGCGCTGGTACGGCTTGATGTACCTCGCCGCATTCGCTATCGCCCTGATACTTGGCCGTATACGCATTCGCACGCAGCCGTGGCTGTCCATCACGGTGAAAGATCTCGATGACATGCTCTTCTTCGGCGTGCTAGGCGTCGTGCTGGGGGGGCGCTTTGGCTACATTTTGTTTTACAAGCCTCTCGAATATCTGCACGACCCGGTACGCATATTCTTCGTTTGGGAAGGCGGCATGTCTTTTCACGGCGGATTGATCGGCGTCATCCTGGCAATGGTCTGGTTTGCCCGTTCGCGCGGCAAGCATTGGTTGGAGGTGACCGACTTTATCGCGCCGCTATGTCCGCTTGGTCTCGGTGCCGGGCGGATTGGCAATTTCATCAATGGCGAGTTGTGGGGGCGCCCGACGGAAGGACCATGGGCGATGGTGTTTCCCCAGGCGGCAGACGGGATACCGCGCCACCCCTCGCAACTCTACGAGTTCGCCCTGGAAGGCCTGGTGCTGTTCGCGATCGTGTGGCTCTATGCCAAACGCTGGCGTCCGCTCGGCGCGGTCTCGGGAATGTTTCTTGTTGCTTATGGCGTGTTGCGGTTTCTTGTTGAGTTCACACGCGAGCCCGATGAGTTCCTCGGACTACTGGGGTTTGGATTGTCAATGGGCCAATGGTTGAGCCTGCCAATGATTATTGCCGGGGTGGCGATGATGGTGTGGGCCAACAAATACGGTCGAAGAAAGCGCAGACGTTAGCAACAGGCTCGAACAACAGCGCGCTGTCTTGGCTGCAGTAATTTCCTCGTCAAGTTCTCAATTCGGTCTGGCGCCGGTATCGGCGTCTATCGGCGGTGTGATGATGCTGCGCCGGTTCAGCATGCGCTGAAAATTTGCCATCGACCAAAGGTGTACGAAGATCGCTTCCATCGCCTCATCCTTGAGAAGTTCGCGCAGCGCATCTTCGGGAAGTTCGGCCACCGCTTCCCGATTCACACGATGCAACCCGGCGAGTTCCATCTTGAACTCGCCGAGTTCCGCTGTGACCGAGATCGGTTCCAGCAGGTCAAATCCGGCTAGCAGCTTGCAGAACTCCTCTGCGTGCATCAGGTCGCGTTCATACTCCGTGACGAAATCCTGAATTTGCGACCAGACCGGTAGCGGTTCGCCCTGCGTGTCAAACAATTCATCGCCTTCGCTGGTGATGGCAGAGTCTTCGACGCAGACTACACGTTCGCTCTGCAGTTCGCCGTCCCGGGTAACACGAGCCATGCAGAATGGAAAGCGACGAACGTAGGCGGGCAGATAGACGCGACGGTCCCAGTATCCGTCTTCCATGAGAAACATGTTCTGATTCTGTTGCAGCCCGAGAATGGCAGTAAGAGTGAACGTCTTGCCACCATCGCCCGATGAAAACGCTACCGGATAATCGCGGCTGGCCGGTGCTATCTCACTGAAGCTGACCGGAAGCGCATGAATATTGCGTGCAAACGGCGGCGCCTTGTCACCGGACGGCAGAACGACGCGGTGGTTCTTGAGCAGCGGACTCACGCTGGTATAACCGGTGGGAGGCTTGATATTCAAGGTCGGTCCTTTCGGCGGATTTACCCGGAAAAGCTTTGAGTATAAGATACGCGGCTCTGTGGATTGCCCCGAACTGGCGCACGCGAGGCGGTCGGTCACTGAAGAGCACCGCGGACGTCGCTTGGCCGGGAGGGCGTGGTGTTGGTATGCGAAATTCGCACCACCTTCTCGACTACTCTTCATTCGAAACGAATGATGAATGGGGTAAGACGCGGGGAAGATTGAGTACAGTAACGGATACTGGGGACGTAGCTCAGATGGGAGAGCGTCGCGTTCGCAATGCGAAGGTCGGGAGTTCGATCCTCCTCGTCTCCACCAGATTCAAAAGGCCACCCACAGAGGTGGCCTTTTGAATTTGTGAGCCGCGGGGGTGAGAGCTTCCGTGAGTTCGACCAGCGAGCACCGCTCGCGCAGGACGCCAAGCTTGCTGGCGGTCCCGAGGCGCATGCCGAGGGATGCGGGATCGCAGAGGCAATGCGAGCCCGCACAACCTCCTCGTCATGAATGTTGTCGGTTCAGGGTCGCGTTTCGCGGCTCTTTTTATTTGGATTTGGCGAGCCCGATTAGGTGATGGTTCGCGGAGTTTCGAAAACAGCGACGGGGGATGTCAGACAGGATCCCTGCCTGACACCCCCCGCGTTTGGTCGGTTAACCCGACCGGATCCAACCTAATCAGACTAGCTGATTAGTTGTGGGTGACCGAGCTGATATCGCCGAAGCGGTAGTTGCCAGCGGCTTTCGCGAATGGCTTGACTTCGCTGCGCGGGTTCATCGAAGCGCGATCGCTCCAACGCGGCTCGGTGATTTGGCCAACTTGCTGTTCCTGGCCGGCCTTGGAACCGTGCGTGACATTCGACAGATCGCTAACAGCAGCAACAGCATTGAGAGAAAGACCGAACAGAGCGGCGGCGATGGTGGTTGTAACGAGTTTCATGGTGGTATCTCCTAAAGAAAGTTAAGTAAGCAGTTAGTAGTCATCTCGCTTGAATCATTTACCGTGCGAGTGGTTACAGATTACGGATATGACGCTGCCGAAGCTGCGAAGCATGACGCAGCACGAATGTGTGGAAATACCGAAGTTCAGAAATTGGGTTTCGGGCGAGACTGGGCGGCACCGTTTGCTGAGCAGATGTGTCAGTTGGCTAGAAAAGGCTATGAATTGCTGATGCGCTTGCTTAACAATCGCCAAAACTGTATGAAGACCTAATCGACTCCCTTGGCTCAGCAGGCCGACGCGGACCTACTAGCGGCGTCTTCTCGAATTGTGATGCACTCCTGGGCTTGTTTCCGTGCACTTCGCGAACGCGAGCAGATAGCGATTTACCTGGTGTGCCCTGGCTGTGGCGTGCCCCTGATTCGCCGTCTAACGAGTGATATGTGGGCACGCAGGTTGTAGAGAGCGTCGGCGTAAGACAACGGAACGGCGATATGGGCAATTCTGATTTCGAGTCTGGCCAGCTCGTCCAATAACGTTGCAGCTGGCGTCTCACCGATTTCGAGACGCGTTTCGATGTCGCGTAGTTGTCGGTACCAGCGGAAGACGCGGCGACGGAACCGAAACTCGACGAGTGGCGGCACGACACGAGACAGCGGGATCATTACAGCGACAATCGAAAACAGGACTACCCACATGCGGTCGATCAGATTGGCGAGCCAGAACGGCAAGTAACGTTGCAGGAACGGTGGACCGTTGAGGTAGAAACGTTCGGCTTCAGGTGCGAGCGGAAACTCCGCAGCTTGTGAAGTGGGAAATTGTCCAGCCTGTGCGATCCAGCCGGGGCTGCTGTGAATGCGGGTTGCGGCCTGCACCAGCAATTGAATCAATGCCGGATGGGTGTCTTCGCGCGCGACCAGTGAGGTAATCGGTGCGATCAGCGGAATATCATGCGCCGGAACGTTGCGCTCGAGATCAGCGACGCCGCGTGGCAAGATTACCGGGCTGAGAAACGGAAACCGGCGCGAGTAGGCTTCGGCCTGGAGAAACTCCAGCAACCTTACCCCGGGTGTTTGCAGCAGCATTTGCACCATTTGTGATTCAGGGGCGGAAACGAAAGCGAGTGCATCGAGTTCGCCTCCGAGCAGGCCTACCACGGCCGGTGTGAGCTCGAGTTTTAGTGGCTTCAAATCGTCAACACTTATTCGGTTGGCAGCCAACAGTTTTCTCATCAGACCTGGGGTTCCGCTCCCCTCCGCGCCGAAACTGATGCGCCAGCGCTCGCGCTGAGCCAGCTCCGGCAACGCCGCCTGCGGCATGCCGCGCGCTGACCCCTCGCGATAAAAAAGCCAAACCGGCTCGAAGAACATGCTGCCCAGTGAAACCAGCGGCACCTCGGTTTGCTTCTCGTCCACGCTACGTGCGTAATCGCTTGAGCCGCCTTGCACGAATCCGACATCGACATCCTGCGTTGCATCACCCAGTGCCAGCAGGTTGTCCAGCGAACCGCGTGTGGGAAACAACTCAACCTCTATGCCATGCCGTGCAAGTTCAGCCGCATAGCGCTTGCCGAATTGATCGAGCGCACTT
This sequence comes from Betaproteobacteria bacterium, assembly GCA_020354125.1. Classification (GTDB taxonomy): domain Bacteria; phylum Pseudomonadota; class Gammaproteobacteria; order Burkholderiales; family Eutrophovitaceae; genus SG8-40. The sequence continues at coordinate 423,470 of CP070643.1, forward strand.
TGTTCCGGACCGGTCGCAAGCACGATGCGCTTTGGCGGCGCCGGCTGCAGCAGAAAGTAGGCACCGACGAGCAGCGCTACGCCGAGCAAAATAAACGGCAGCGCGGTGACCAGCACGTCGCGCAGTGAGTTCAGTGCATTGCCAATAAATCGGAGCATCGTCTAAGAATACAGGATGCTCGGTTTGAGCCGTTGCCTGGCAGCCTGGGCCCGGGCAGTTAGTAACGTAAATGCCCGCCCCGACGCGTTTACTCAGAGAATCGGCGTTCCACTCTGTCGTTCGCCGCGCTCGTAGACGACATGGGCACGACCGACAAGCAGCGGGTCCATCGGGCCGATGGCGTCGATACTCTTATTATCGTATGGCAGCTTGTGCAGTATGTAGCGCATGGCATTCAGGCGCGCGCGTTTTTTGCAATCCGACTTGATTACGGTCCATGGCGCGTCCGCGGTGTCGGTGTAGAAGAACATTGCTTCCTTCGCCTTAGTATAGTCGTCCCACTTGTCGAGCGACGCCAAGTCGACCGGTGACAACTTCCATTGCTTCAGCGGATGAACTTTGCGTTCCTTGAAGCGGCGTCGTTGCTCCTTGCGGCTGACCGAGAACCAGAATTTGATCAAATGAACGCCACTGCGCACCAAATTGCGCTCGAACTCGGGAGCCTGGCGCATGAACTCCTCGTACTCCTGTTGCGTGCAAAAGTCCATAACGCGCTCGACGCCAGCGCGGTTGTACCATGAGCGGTCGAACAGCGTGATCTCACCGGCAGTCGGCAAATGTTGGATGTAACGCTGAAAATACCACTGGCCACGCTCGACCTCGTTGGGCTTTTCCAGCGCGACCACATTCGCGCCACGAGGGTTTAGATGCTCCATGAAGCGCTTGATCGTGCCACCCTTTCCCGCAGCGTCGCGGCCCTCGAACAGGATGACGACTTTCTGGCCACTCTTCTTCGCCCACGCTTGCAACTTGAGAAGCTCAACCTGCAGCTTGTACTTCTGCTTCTCGTAATTCTTGCGCGTCATGAGGTTCTTGTACGGATAGCCTCCCTCGCGCCAGCCGGGCGCCAGTTCGTCGTCCGGGCTGCGTGGCAGGCGTGCATCCGCTGAACCAATACCCTCGAGCAGCGCAGCGCGCAGTGCGCCGGCATCGTCGGGTGATGCGCCCTCCATGATCGCTGACAACGAGTCCACCAGTCCGGGCATATCACCCTTGCTAGCGTGTTCGACGATGTCGCGCGCCGCCACTGCCTTGGCTTGCTGCCGCGAACTTACGGCCTCGGAAACGACGAAGCCCTCGACCCCTCGTGGCGTCAAGGTTCTTGCTATATCGCCACCGTTGACGCGGCGCGGTCGCTCCGATGTGTTGCCGCTCGCAACATTGCGTTTGCGGAAAGATTTCTTCTGTTTGTCGTTGGTGGTGCTCGAAGAGCCATTGGACCTTGGTGACGCCATTATCGGTTTCTCCCAAACTGCAACCTAAAGAAAGATGCTGCCGTACGCAGTCACTGTGCGTCTGGCAAAACCAAATATTTTAGGTCGGCAGCCGATCTCAGCATTTGAACTAGATCAATAGCGGGGGAAACAGTTGCCCCGGGGGTGCCGCATGCATGACCTTGCCCTGGTAGCCCGTTGGTCACCGTGGCGCTTGGCGATGTCAATGGCGGTTGACTGAGTTTGGCGAGTGGTTTCTCGAGGCGTCGAACCTAAAGCGAGATTTCCAAGGATTACAGCTCTACTCGCGTGCCAAGCTCAACCACGCGGTTGGCCGGAATATTGAAGAAGCCGGTGGCACTCGAAGCATTTCGCGACATGACGGCAAACAATTTCTCGCGCCATAGTGCCATGTCCTGACCGAGTTTCGGAACCAGGGTCTGGCGAGACAGGAAGAAAGATGTCTCCATCATTTTGAATTCCAGCCCTTGCTCGGCGGCGAGTTCGAGTGCCGCCGGTACATCGGGCTGGTCCTTGAAGCCATATCTCACGACGATCCGGAAGAAATCACCGGACAGTGGGGTTATTTCAATGCGATCTTTGTTCGGGACATGCGGCACTTCTTCAGTCAACACCGTTAACAGCACGATTCGTTCGTGCAACACTTTGTTGTGATTCAGATTGTGCAATAGCGCGTGCGGCACGCCTTCGGTTGCCGTGGTCAGAAACACGGCGGTCCCCGGTACGCGGGTCGGAGGATGCTGCGTGATGCTCTGCACGAATGGCTCGACACCAATCGCGCCGGGCGCGAGTTGGTGCATCAGAATTTGTCGGCCACGGTACCAGGTGGTGAATACGGTGAACAGCACCATCGCGACCACGATCGGGAACCAGCCGCCGTGTACCAGCTTTACCGTATTGGCGCTGAAGAAAGTCAGGTCAATGCAAAGAAAGGCGATCGCCAGTGGTGCTGCGATCCACTTCGACCAGTTCCACAGTGTGGTGACAACGACGAAAGCGAGAATGGTATCGATCGCCATCATGCCGGTTACGGCAACACCATAGGCGCTAGCGAGATTACTCGATGAACCAAAGGTGACGACAAGGATAATCACCGCGACCAGCAGTGACCAATTGATCCACGGCATGTAGATCTGCCCGATTTCGCTCTCCGAGGTGTGGTGAATGTCCATCCGCGGGCAGTAGCCGAGCTGTATTGCCTGACGTGTCAGCGAGTAGGTGCCGGAGATGACAGCCTGCGAGGCGATCACGGTTGCCGCCGTAGCCAGGCCAATCAGCGGATACAAGGCCCACTCGGGCGCCAGGCGATAGAACGGGTGTTCCAATGCAGCCGGATCGCGCAGAATCAATGCGCCCTGGCCGAAATAATTCAGTAACAGTGCGGGCAACACCCAGAAGCTCCAGGCGATACGGATCGGCTTCTTTCCGAAGTGTCCCATATCGGTGTAAATGCCTTCGGTGCCAGTGATGGCCAGTACCACTGCCCCCATCGCCAGGAACGCGGCGAAGCGATTGTCTAGAAAGAACTGAACGGCATAAGTCGGGCTGAGCGCAGCAAAGATCGCCAGGTTCTGGACAATGCTCACCGCACCCAGCAGCCCTATTACGGCGAACCAGACTACAGTGACGGGACCAAACAAAGCGCCTACGCTTGCTGTGCCTTTCTGCTGGAACGAAAACAGCAGGATGACGATGACAATCGTTAAAGGGATTACGAACGGCTGCAGAGCGGGAGCGGCAACACCCAGACCTTCAACTGCGGAGATCACCGAAATCGCCGGCGTGATCATGCCGTCGCCGTAGAACATCGAGGCGCCGAACAGGCCGAGCGAAATTAACAAAATTCGTTTGGCCGAGCCGCGTTTGGTCGCCCGCAATACCAGCGCCAGCAGAGCCATCATGCCGCCCTCACCACGGTTGTTGGCGCGCATCATGAAGAACACGTACTTCGCTGTCACTACGATCATCAGTGCCCAGAAGATCAGCGACAGTACGCCCAGTACATTCTCGGTAGAAGGCGCCAGTCCGTAACGGGGGCTGAACGCCTCACGCATGGTGTAAAGCGGGCTAGTGCCAATGTCGCCGAAGACGACGCCGATGGCGGCAATCGAAAGTGCGAAAGTGCCCTGTTTAGCCGTGTCGCTACCGGAGGTATTCATCTAGCACGACCACTCGATCGGCAACGAACAGGCGATCAAATGACAAGCTATCGGGCTATCCATCCCAGGTAGCGCACTTCAGTGAGAGCCATCAGTTATGATCGAAGATGAGCAGGAAAAGCAGTTAATGTTGTTCGCGTCTGCTGAGGATCGCGGCTACATTTCGATTTCTTCCATGCTGTAGCGCAGCATTCTATACCGGGGAGTTCTTCGTGACCAAGCACCCAATTCATACTGGTGGCGCACCGCAAGCGATTGGCACCTACTCGCAGGCCATCGATGCAGGCGGCGTATTCTATCTGTCAGGCCAGATCGGCCTCGATCCCAAGACCATGGATTTGGTTGATGGCTTCGAGGCTCAGGCACACCAGGTCTTCTCTAATTTGCGCGCAGTAGCCGCTGCTGCCGGCTGTACCCTCGACAATGCTGTCAAGCTCACTGTCTTTCTTGCAGACTTGGGAGACTTTGCCAAGCTCAATGAGATAATGGCTACTTACCTCAGCGAACCCTATCCGGCGCGTTCTGCTTTGGAGGTTTCGCAACTGCCCAAGGGGGCACTGATCGAAATCGAGGCAGTGCTCATAAGTTAGCGGAGCTCCTCGTCGGGTGACAGGGTTGGCGAGTACAACGCACAAGCGGACCAAAGTGCCACGGACCTCAAAGAAAGGGGCGCCGGACAGCAAGTCCGTGTCGACCAATTCGGCGTCCTTTACCGGTGGTGTGAAGGCCGCAAAGCCCTCCGGCGATGCGGTTGCATCATCGTTAACGCGAGCAACGGACAGCACCGACGATTCGCTTCAGTTCGTCACCCCTGCGGTACGTGAGCGGCTAGCGCGGCTGGGTATCTTCAGGCTTGCCGATCTGGTGCTTCATTTGCCTTTGCGCTACGAGGATGAAACCACACTGGTAGCCATCGCCGATGCCGTCTCTGGAACAAGCGTGCAGGTTGAAGGCAAGGTGGTCGAGACTAAAGTTGAATTTCGTCCGCGCCGGCAGCTGGTCTGTCGCATCGAGGATGATTCCGGCACGCTGACCATGCGCTTCTTCAACTTTTATCCGAGTCAGCAACGTGCACTGGCAACGGGGGCGCGCGTGCGATTGATCGGTGAAATCCGGCAAGGTTTTTTCGGGGCGGAAATGATTCATCCACGCTTCCGGACCTTACGCGTTGAGGTGCCCTTGCCTGATGCGTTGACGCCGGTCTATCCAACCACTGCTGGGTTGTCGCAGGACAGCTTGAGAAAACTGGTTGCACGAGCACTGCGCGATACGGATCTTTCTGAAACGCTGCCTGAACCAATTCGCCAGCAGATTGGCCTCGAGCCGTTCGTCGACGCCGTCCGACTACTGCATCAACCGCCGCAGCAAGTCGATGCCGTTTCGCTGCAGGAGCGAACCCACTCTGCCTGGCAGAGATTGAAGTTTGACGAACTACTGGCGCAACAACTCTCCATGCGCCTTCATTATCAGCGGCGCAGCCGCCAGCGTGCGCCCGTTCTACGCAGCCACAGTGGCTTGCCCCGGCAACTTGCCGAGTCGTTACCATTTGGCCTGACTGGTGCCCAGTTGCGAACACTGGATGAAATACGTGGCGATCTGGCTCGACCGCACCCGATGCAACGTCTGTTGCAGGGCGATGTCGGAAGCGGGAAAACGATTGTCGCTGCGCTGTCCGCGTTGCAGGCTATTGAATCCGGTTACCAGGTCGCGGTCATGGCACCCACCGAGATTCTTGCCGAACAACACTACCGAAAGTTTGCACATTGGCTGGTACCACTGGGGATCGAAGTTGCCTGGCTATCGGGTAGCGTGCGCAAGAAGGAGCGCGATGAGGCGCTTGAACAGCTGGCTTCCGGCAACACCACCCTTGCCATTGGCACCCATGCGCTATTTCAGGAGCAGGTCGTGTTCAGGAATCTCGGCCTGGCGATCATTGATGAGCAGCACCGTTTCGGAGTGCGACAGCGGCTCATGTTACGCATGAAAGGCGCAGCAAAGAACGCGCAGCCGCACCAGTTGATGATGAGTGCGACACCAATTCCGCGCACGCTTGCGATGAGCTTTTATGCTGACCTGGACGTTTCGGTCATTGACGAATTGCCTCCGGGTCGAACTCCGGTGGTCACCAAGCTGGTGGCCGATTCGCGTCGTGATGAAGTGCTCGCCCGCGTGCGGGATGCATGTGCCAGTGGCAGACAGGCGTACTGGGTATGCCCGTTGATCGAGGAGTCAGAGGCACTGCAGCTGCAGACCGCTATGGACACTTATGAGCGACTGCAACGTGAGTTCTCAGAGCTGAAGATCGGCTTGGTGCATGGTCGGATGCGCAGCGCGGAGAAGGCGGCAGTGATGGACGCGTTTCAAAGTGGAACAGTCCAGTTACTCGTCGCTACTACCGTGATCGAGGTTGGTGTCGACGTGCCCAATGCATCGTTGATGGTCATTGAACATGCCGAGCGCATGGGGTTGTCGCAGCTTCATCAACTGCGCGGTCGGGTCGGCCGTGGTGCCCAGTCGAGCGCCTGTATTCTGCTCTACCAGTCGCCGTTATCTGAGTTGGCCCGCGAGCGACTCAGAATCATTTACGAAAACAGCGACGGCTTCGAGGTCGCGCGGCTCGATTTGAAGTTGCGTGGCCCCGGCGAAATACTTGGCGCACGTCAATCGGGTGTCCCCATGCTGCGCTTCGCTGATCTGGAGAGTGACATCAAGCTGCTCGAGACTGCGCGCAGCGTCGCTGCTGATCTAGTCGCGTCGCATCCTGATCTGGTCGAGTGCCACTTGACGCGCTGGCTCGGTGGACGCCAGGAGTACCTGCGTGTCTGAGCGCCGTCGGGGATTTGGGCCGATTCTGGACATGCTCTTGTCGCTTCTCATATGAGCCCGGGCGATCGACTCGCCGCCTACGCGAGGCTGGTGCGGCTTGATAAACCGATCGGCACACTATTGTTGTTGTGGCCCACTATGTGGGCACTATGGTTGTCGTCTGAAGGTGTGCCCGATTGGAAAATCGTGGGCATTTTTGTTGCTGGCACCTTGCTGATGCGATCGGCAGGATGCGCCATTAACGATTACGCGGACCGCAATCTTGATCCGCACGTCAAGCGTACGAAGCAACGCCCGCTGGCCGTGGGCATTATTGAACCATGGGAAGCATTGGCAGTCGCGGCAGTGCTTTCTGTCATCGCGTTCATTCTGGTTCTGCAGTTGAATAGATTGACTGTGATGCTGTCATTTGCCGCGCTGTTCCTGGCGGCGAGCTATCCATTCACGAAACGCTTCCTGGCGCTGCCGCAGGCTTACCTCGGTGTCGCGTTTGGCTTTGGTATACCAATGGCATATGCGGCACAAACCGGACAGGTCGCGTGGACGGCCGGCGTTCTGCTGCTGGCAAACGTGTTCTGGGCCATCGCCTACGACACCGAGTATGCGATGGTTGATCGCGATGACGATATCAAGGTCGGTATCCGAACCTCTGCCATTCTGTTCGGTCGATACGATGTCGCAATGGTGATGCTATTTCATGCCTTGTTCGTCTTGACTCTTGCGGTGGCCGGTTGGGCCGAGGGCCTCGGTCTGTATTACGCTGTTGGTCTCCTGCTCACGGCGATGCTTGTCGCATGGCAGTATCGATGGATTCGCGACCGATCGCGCGAAGGGTGCTTTCGCGCATTTCGCCATAACAACTGGGTGGGTGGCGTAGTGTTCGCGGGTATCGTCGCTGATTACAGTCTGCCGGGAATGTTTTGATTTTTCTGGCGCGCTACTCGCGCGGTGCTTTATCGGGCCAAACTTGTGCGTCTCCGGCCTGCCTCCTATAGTGGGCGCAATCCCATCAATTCAACCGCTGTGACTGATTCAAGCTTATGAAGTATCGCGATCTGCGGGAATTTATCGCTGCGCTCGAAAAACAGGGCGAGTTACGCCGCGTTCGTGCCCCTGTATCGCCGGTGCTGGAAATGACCGAGATCTGCGATCGGGTGCTCCGGCAGGGCGGACCAGCCATCCTGTTCGACCAGCCTCGCGGCTTCGACATGCCGGTGTTGGGGAATTTGTTTGGTACGCCAAAACGCGTGGCACTGGCGATGGGTCGCGAGAGCACAAATGAATTGCGCGAAGTCGGAAAGCTGCTGGCGTTTTTGAAAGAGCCTGAACCGCCACAAGGTGTGCGCGATGCGTTCGGCAAACTGCCGTTGCTAAAACAGGCTTTGTGGGACATGGCGCCGAAGGATGTTTCTGCCGCTGCTTGCCAGGAGATTGTCTGGGAGGGTGACGACGTTGACATTGCGCGACTTCCGGTACAGATCTGCTGGCCCGGTGACGCGGGGCCGTTGATCACGTGGGGACTAACGGTCACGCGCGGGCCGCGCAAAAAGCGGCAAAACCTCGGCATCTATCGCCAGCAGGTGATTGCGCGGAACAAAGTCATCATGCGCTGGCTGGCGCATCGTGGTGGCGCGCTCGACTTCCGGGACCACTGCGAGGCATTTCCGCAGCAACCGTTCCCGCTGGCGGTTGCATTGGGAGCCGACCCGGCGACTATCCTCGGCGCAGTGACGCCGGTGCCGGATACATTGTCGGAATATCAGTTCGCCGGGTTGTTACGCGGCTCGCGTACCGAGTTGACCAAGTGTCTTGGCTCCGATCTGCGCGTACCGGCGTTCGCCGAAATCGTATTGGAGGGCGTCATTCATCCCGGTGAAACTGCGGTCGAAGGACCGTTCGGCGATCATACCGGTTACTACAACGAGCAGGAGACGTTTCCGGTACTCACTGTTGAACGTATGACGATGCGCCGCCAGCCGATTTACCACTCGACCTACACCGGTAAACCACCAGACGAACCATCGGTGCTCGGCGTGGCGCTGAATGAAGTGTTCGTGCCGTTGTTGCAGAAACAGTTTCCCGAAATCGTTGATTTCTATTTGCCTCCTGAGGGTTGCTCCTACCGCGTGGCGGTAGTGAGCATGCGCAAACAGTACCCCGGCCATCCGAAACGCGTGATGTTCGGTATCTGGTCTTTTTTAAGGCAGTTCATGTATACCAAGTTCATCATTGTCGTTGACGAAGATGTAAACGTGCGTGACTGGCAAGATGTGATCTGGGCGTTATCAACGCGAACCGACGCAGCGCGCGATCTGTTGGTGGTCGAGAATACGCCGATTGATTATCTCGACTTCGCCAGTCCTGTCGCTGGTCTCGGATCGAAATGGGCCATTGACGCGACCAACAAATGGCCGGGAGAGACCTCGCGGCAATGGGGAACACCGATTTCGATGGATCAAGAGGTGAAGTCGCGAGTCGACACGATGTGGAGCGAACTGGGGCTTGATGAGTGACAAGTGACGAGTTAGGCGTGCAGGGCCTCCACGAAGAAGAAGTAACAGAGTTTACGAGGCGTGTATTCATTGGCGGAAAGGTCGCGAGTCTTGTTGTGGAGGCACGACGGAA
>CP070643.1:432633-460968 GCA_020354125.1 Betaproteobacteria bacterium
GGGCGCTGCGAGCGGGCGCGGCAGTGCCGCGCCACATCCCGCTCTCGCCCTCATGTACTTTCTGTGTACACTCCGGTTGCTGCGCACTGGTTCTATTAGAGCGAGTGCGCAACCGGCTGAACGCCGCTCGCTACGTTTTTCTGCCATCCCTTGCTGCCCGAATTGCGGGCTGTAGGTCATTCTCGAGAAGGCCACTCTTGATGTGAGCGGCGACCCTGATGACGCGGGAGGCGACGCCAGCAACAACAGCTACGAAACGTTCCGGATCTCTGCTTTTCTCTGCGTCCTCCGCGGCTTCTGCGGTGAAAGAGTGTAAAGTGCGGCCACCAAAATACTGGTGACGCCGTTGACGCGATTCTCACTTGACCCTTAGCGTCGGGGCGATGCGGATTGTCGGTTACCATGCCCGGCATGGAATCAAAAGACCTATGTTTCTTGCCTGGGAATGAGCTCGTGCGCTTGATACGCGGGGGCGAGGTGTCGGCGCTGGAAGTCATGCAGGCGCATCTCGAACAAATTGCGCGAGTCAACGGGCAGGTCAATGCGATCGTCACTCTGGTTGCTGATCGCGCGCTCGACGCGGCACGCGACTGCGATGTGCGCCTGGGACGAGGCGAGGATTGCGGCCCCTTGTGTGGTTTGCCGGTGGCGCACAAAGATCTCGCCGTTACCAAGGGTATTCGTACGACGTTCGGGTCGCCGATCTTCGCCGACTTTGTACCTGAGGAAGATGCTGTCATCGTCGAGCGATTGAGAAATGGTGGGGCGCTGACTATAGGCAAAACCAACACCCCCGAGTTCGGCGCCGGATCGCAGACTTTCAATGCGGTATTTGGCGCTACACGCAATCCGTATGACCTACAGAAAACATGCGGTGGATCGAGTGGTGGTGCAGCCGCCGCGCTCGCCAGCGGGATGATCCCGATCGCAGACGGGTCGGACTTCGGTGGTTCGTTGCGCAATCCAGCGAGTTTATGCAATGTGGTCGGGTTGCGACCCTCGGGCGGCCGGGTGCCGACGTGGCCAACCCAGTCAGCCTGGTTTTCGCTCCCGGTGGTTGGGCCAATGGCGCGCACCGTCAGCGACGTGGCGCTCATGATGTCGGCGATTGCCGGCCCGGACCCGCGCTCGCCTATTTCGATTGAACAGCCGGCGTCGCTGTTCTCCAAGCCGCTTGAGCGTAATTGGAAGGGAACACGCATTGCGTGGAGCCCAAGCCTCGGAGGGTTGCCGGTTGAGGCGGAAGTCACGCGAGTGCTCGAGGCGCATCAGCGGGTACTCGAGGACCTGGGTTGCATTGTCGAGGAGGCCGACCCCGAATTACGCGAGGCGGATGAAATCTTCCAGGTGCTGCGTGCCTGGAATTTTGAATTGTCATACGGGGAACTTCTGAAAAGCGCTCGCCAACAAATGAAAGACACCGTGGTTTGGAACATCGAGAAAGGCATGCGCTTGTCCGGTCCTGAAGTCACTGCTGCCGAGCGCGCCCGCACCCGCCTGTTTCACCGGATGCGCGAATTCATGGACAATTACGACTTTTTGGTCGCGCCGGTGGTGCAGGTCTTGCCTTTCGACGTCAACCAGCCTTATGTGACCGAGATTAATGGCCAGAGCATGGGGACATATATTGACTGGATGAAGTCATGCTATTGGATCAGCGTGACAGGGCAACCGGCGCTGTCGGTTCCAAGCGGGTTCTCTGCCGATGGCCTGCCGGTGGGAATGCAGATCGTCGGGCGCTATCGCGACGATTTTGGTGTACTGCAGCTGGGGCATGCATTCGAGCAGGCGACTGGCTACTGGAAGCAGCGGCCCGCAGTCTCTTAATAGCTGCAATCTTTGATAGGTGCGGTGTTTTGAAAGTTTGGAGTAAAAGAAGTCAGCGAGTATGAAATCCAAAAAAATATTGACAATTTGTTGTGCCGTTTGCTTGTGCATCGGCGCCATGACTGCGACGGCGCAGAACCAACCGCGACGCGATCGTGTTTTCATCTCCGATCTCGAAGGCATCTGGATGAATGACGCTTATATCGAGGCACTGAGGAAAATCCGCATGCCGCATCAGGCGGCAAAGAGCGCGTCGCCGGTGGTCATTGCGATAACGCGTCAGGGGCGAGCATATCCGTATGTCGCGACCGATTTCGATAAAGCTGTGTTTATGATGATTCTCGCTCTCGAGCCGGACATCAAACCAGATTCCTATCGTCTGGTTCTGGGACAGAAAAACGAGCCGACCTCGGCCGAGGATGTGACCTACATCTGGTTCAAGGGGCAACGCGATGCGGATCGCAAGTTCCGCAAGCTGGCGTTTCAGGAAGTATTCATCATGAACGGGAAATGGGCCGATTACGAGCACGTCGGAATGGAGCTCGGTCCGGTGATGAACGGGCTCGTACTGGCCGGCCGTTATAAGGACAACGGTGGTCGCGAGTGGTCATTCACCGAACAGGGTCAGGCGACCTTTCCGGACAAGAGCTTTTATTACGAACTGTCGATTAACGACAAGAAAGCGCGATGCGAATATTTTGAAGCCGAGGATCTGGACGCGCCGGAAGGAATAACCTATTACGGATATGCATGGAAAACAGGCAAGCTTCAATTGTTCCGCGCCGAAAAGAAGAAGGACCGAGTGCGTTGCGAGGCCAAGCCGTTTGCCGTCTTGACCCCCCAGTAACTGTCGGCAAGTATGGTGGTCGGGGCAGCCTGGGAGCCCGCGTCCGGCGGCACGGGACGCCAAGACATGCGCATACTTGCAGTTCACCGGCTGTTACTGCTCAGGCCGGTCCCTTCCGAGATACCTCGTTATCGTATAGCCGACTCAAACTCGTTACCTGACGCGGATGGCTGAGAACCAAACAAACAGCAAGCAAAAACGAGTAGACAGCGTCCAGGAAGCGGCGTCGGAGATTCGCGCCATCCTGCAAAAGCACGGCCTCGTTGAAACGCTGGTCCACAGGCAAGACATGCCCCGGCATGACCTTGTGGAAGAGCTTGTACACAAACAAAATGTTGCCGAACTAAAGAACAAGCTCGACACACTTCATCCGGCCGATATTGCTGCCATTCTCGAGCAGCTACCGTTGGATGAGCGCATGATCGTCTGGAACCTGGTCAAAGCGGACCTGGACGGCGAGATTCTGCTGGAAGTGTCCGATGCCGTTCGGGAAACACTGATTGCGGATATGGATCCGGACGAGTTGCTTGCTGCCACCGAGCAACTCGAGACTGACGAGATTGCGGATCTTGCGCCTGACCTTCCTGATGAAGTAATTGCCGATGTCTTCCGCTCGCTCTCTGCGGAGGAGCGCGAACAGCTACATGCGGCGCTATCCTACCCGGAGGAAACAGTCGGCGCCCTGATGGATTTCGAGATGGTGACGGTGCGCGAAGATGTCACCCTCGAAGTGGTGTTGCGATACCTCCGACGTATGGAGGAGCTACCGCCCAACACCGATCAGTTGTTCGTGGTGGATCGTGCCGGCACGCTGCGCGGCGTGTTGCCGATCAACGCACTCATCGTGTCCGCGCCGGAAAGTCTGGTGTCCGAAGTGATGATTACCGAGTTCGTATCACTGCGACCCGACGACAAAGCCGAGGACGCGGCGCATGCAGTCGAACGATACGACCTTGTTTCGGCGCCGGTGGTTGACGAGAAAAATCGAATGATTGGCCGGATTACGGTGACCGACATTGTTGACTATATTCGAGAGGACGCAGAATCGGAAATGCTTGGCAAAGTCGGCTTGCGCGATGAGGATCTGTTTTCCTCGGTTTGGAAAAGCGCAAGAAACCGCTGGCTGTGGTTGGCGGTGAATCTTTGTACGGCTTTCTTTGCGTCCCGGGTAATCGGTTTGTTCGAGGGATCGATCGAGAAGCTGGTGGCGCTCGCTGCTCTGATGCCAATCGTTGCTGCTATTGCGGGAAACTCAGGCAATCAAACGGTGGCACTGATTGTGCGGGCGCTTGCTTTCAGTGAAATCAATAGGGCCAATGCGCGCAGATTGTTGGCCAAGGAGATCGCTGTCGCCGTTCTCAATGGTGCGATGTGGGGAACTGTCGCCGGTCTGTTCGCCTGGTGGCTGTACGGAAATGTCGCATTGGGCGTGGTGATGTTTAGTGCGATGATTCTCAATTTGGTGGTTGGCGCCGCGGTCGGGATGTTGGTACCGTTGCTTCTGCAGAAGATGGATCGCGATCCGGCGATCGGCTCGTCTGTGCTGCTGACATTCAGTACAGACAGCATGGGTTTTCTGATTTTTCTCGGGCTGGCAACGATATTTCTGGTGTAACCGAACCCTGCGATCATGCCTGTTTCGGAAAGTCGGAAAGTTGAGTCGACGATTGCAGGATTACAAAACTGTAATGTTCAGACACCGTCTGGTGCGGCTCTCGGGCAAGTTGCTAGTTGTTGAATCCACCGGCAAAGACAAGGCGTAAGAATCGGTCAGTCAAACCTTTCTGAAGAGTTACGCTATGCAAGTTCGCAGAAAATCGGACATTCCGTCATCAGAAATCACTCCCAAGGCTATCTTTAAGGGGCGACGGAAATGGATCGCGGCGGCGGCAGCAGTTGGCGCCGCCTCGGTGATCCCGATTGCGCGTTTATTCGAAGACCCGCCGCAGGCGCATGCTGCTATGAAGCTCGGTCCGCTAAAGAAAAGCAGATTCTCTACGAGCGAGCCGCGTACCACGTATGACGCCGTCACCATGTACAACAACTTCTACGAGTTCGGCTTCGAGAAAGACGATCCGGCACGCTACGCGCATACGCTCAAAACCCGCCCATGGACGGTAACCGTCGACGGTGAAGTCAAAAAAAAGCGTACTTTCGATATCGACCAGTTGCTGAAGCTGGCGCCACTAGAAGAGCGCATCTATCGGCTTCGCTGTGTCGAGGCATGGTCGATGGTGGTGCCTTGGGTTGGGTACCCTTTGTCTGCACTTATCAAGCAGGCAGAGCCGACCGGCAACGCGAAGTTCGTCGAGTTCACAACGTTGCATGATCCGCAACAGATGCCCGGGCAACGTGTTCCCTTGCTGGAATGGCCGTACATGGAAGGATTGCGGCTGGACGAGGCGATGCATCCACTAACATTATTGACGCTTGGCTTGTACGGTGAAGTTTTGCCGAACCAGAATGGCGCTCCGGTGCGTGTCGTGGTGCCATGGAAGTATGGTTTCAAGAGCCCCAAGTCGATTGTGCGGATACGACTGACCCAGAAGCAGCCGAAGACCACATGGAACGAGACGGCGCCGACCGAATACGGTTTTTACTCCAACGTCAATCCAACGCTGGATCATCCGTGGAGTCAGGCAAAAGAACGCCGCATCGGTGACTTTCTCAAGCGCCGCACGTTGATGTTCAACGGCTATGCTGACCAAGTTGGTAGCCTGTATAGCGGCATGAATCTGAAGAAGTTTTTCTGAGCGTTGGGCCGGCAGCTGAATGAGCCATGTCTGTCTTGCGCTGCTGGGGCTCCTTAATAGCGCTTGCTAAATGATGTTAGCGCGCCAATTGGACGCAGCCAGCGTCGCACGCCTCAAGTCGGCACTGTTTGTTGTATGCCTGATGCCGCTCGGGCTGCTCGTCTGGCGCGGTTTTACCGGCGGCCTCACCGCCAACCCGATCGAGTTCATCACGCACACGACAGGCTGGTGGACGCTGTCATTCCTGATGATCACCCTCGCGGTGACACCGCTACGTCGGCTGCTCGATATGCCATGGCTGTTACGGTTGCGGCGAATGCTCGGGTTATATGCGTTCTTTTACGCGAGTCTGCATTTTCTGACATGGTTGGTGGTAGATCAGTTCTTCGATTGGGAAGCGATCATCAAGGACATTGCCAAACGTCCCTATATAACGGTGGGATTCGCTGCCTTCTCGCTGTTGTTGCCCCTGGCCGCGACATCGACCAACGCAATGGTTCGGCGTCTCGGGGCGGCCCGCTGGCAGTCATTGCATCGACTGATATATGTCATAGCAGTACTCGGTGTTGTCCACTTCTGGTGGTTGGTAAAAAAGGACATCCGTGAACCCGCAGTCTTTGCCTTGATCCTGGCTGTATTGCTGGGCGCACGCATCGTCATCCTATGGCGCAAGCGCGCTTTGCCGCTAGTGTCAGGCGCCCAACGCGAGTGACGTTGGCTCGCCGCTTGCTGCCGCAGATCACAGACGCTAAAGTCAGAACCGGACTGGCTGTGCTGTCAAGAGAGGCGGTGCGGCGCGGGACAGCATTTCAAAGGCGATCTTTTATGAAAGTCGGTGTTGCATGAAGGCCGGTGTGACATGAAAGTTGGAATACCGAAGGAGATAAAAAACCACGAGTACCGCGTTGGCGCGATTCCCGCTGGCGTGCAGGCGTTGGTCGAGCGTGGACACGAAGTCGTGGTGCAGACCGGTGCCGGCGTTAAAGTCGGTTTCACCGATGACGCCTACGCGAAAGCTGGCGCAACGATAGTCGGCAGCGCTCAAGAAGCGTTTGACGCCGGCCTGGTGGTCAAGGTGAAAGAACTGCAGCCCAGCGAATACGGCCTGGTTCACCGTGACCAGATCCTTTTCGCCTACTTGCATCTTGCACCGGATCCGCCGTTGCTCGAGGCGATCCTGAAATCCGGTGTTTCGGGAATCGCATACGAAACAGTAGATCGAGACGGACGACTGCCATTGCTGGCGCCGATGTCGCGTGTCGCCGGCCGGCTGTCAGTCCAGTTTGCCGCCTGGGCACTTCAGATGGCAAACGGGGGAAGTGGCGTATTGTTAAGTGGTGTCGGTGGTGTGCCACCAGCGAAAGTGGTGGTCATTGGCCCAGGAGAGGTTGGTTCCAATGCTGCGCAAATCGCCGTCGGGCTTGGCGCGGACGTGATGGTGCTCGGCAGGCATCCAGACCGGCTTGCACGACTCGATCAGATTTATCGCGGCCGCTTGAAGACCTGCTTCTCGGAACCGATGGCAATCGCCGAACATGTCGCGGCTGCCGACGTCGTCGTGAGTGGTGTTCTGATTCCCGGAAAACTGGCCCCGAAGCTCATATCGCACGAGTTGCTGCGTCAGATGCGGCCTGGTTCGGTTTTGGTTGACGTCGCCATCGACCAGGGGGGAATTGCTGAGACATCTCGTCCGACATCGCATTCGGATCCGATCTACGTCGAGGAGGGCGTGGTGCACTATTGCGTGCCCAACATGCCCTCGGCGGTGGCGCGCACCGCAACGCTAGCGCTGACGCATGCGACGTATCCGTACATGCTGGAGCTGGCGGATAAGGGCCTGTCGGCGCTCGATGACGATCCTGGACTGGCTATGGGATTGGAGGTGCACAAAGGCGAAGTCACCCATCGCGGTCTGGCAGAGGACGTTAACAAGCCCTATCGGCCATACCCCTAGATCCTTTGTTGATCACTTTCAGCAGAAAAGAACCTCTTACCCGCGGAGAACGCGGAGGAAAACAAAGTACTTCTTATGGGGTCGGTGGCGATCATGCGGTCTTGCGAGTTTGCTTTGCGTGCCTTGGCTTACTTGGGGCCCGACAGTGCGTAGAGACCGAGGCTGCGTGCAGTGGATGCATTGAGCTTGTGCAACTGTTGCTCTACACCACCTCGACCGATAACAGAATTGGCGTCCCGGTCCACTGAGCCCAGCGGGGCAGTTAACAGTTAAGTTCTTGGTTCTGGATTTTCCTCGGCGTCCTCCGCGTCCTCAGCGGTGAGCGTTTTTGTTGTTGGTATTTCGTCTTCCGTGGTGAGAGTTTTCGTTCTCGGTGTTTGGCGCGCCGCAGTGAGCGGTTCAACAGATTGGCTTCGCTCAGCCCGTGCCGCAACGAGTATGCCCAACAGCAGCACGACGAAGCCGGCCAGCTGCATGGCAACGAATCCTTCGTCGAGCAACCACCAGGCGAGCAGTGCCGAGCCAATCGGTTCTCCGAGGATGGACACCGCGACGAATGTGGCCGAGAGGCGGCGTAACGCCCAGTTCCAAGCGGTGTGTCCGAGCAGCTGTGGCCCGATCGCCAACGCGGCAATCAACAACCACGCATTGAACGAGACGTCCTGAACTCTTTCGCCGCCGAGCAGCGCAGCGATGATCAGTCCCAACGCGGCGAACGAGTAGGTTAGCCAGACATAGGACAGCAGCGACAAGTTGCTGCGCAGTCCTCGGCCGATCAGCAGGTAACCGGACGCTGCGATTGCGCCCGTCAGGGCCAGGGAATTGCCGAGCAGCGGCGCTGTTGCCGCACTACTGTGAGAGGTTTCTGCGGCAAAGATCAGTAGCGTACCGACTAGTGTCAGCGCGACACCAATCAATTGCGCTTTTGCAGGCTTCTCATGCAGCAGCCAGGCGGAAAGTAGCGCCACCCACACCGGGTTGGTGGTGACCAGGACGGTACTGTTCGCGACTGACGTATATTCCAGTGAGGCGATCCAGGTCCAGAAATGGACCGCGAGCAACAGACCGGACGCTGCACACAGCAGCAGGTCCTTTCTCCGGATGCGCAGCAGTTCCGGCCCGGCACGTGACAAGGCGAAGGGCGCCATGATCAGAGCGGCGATCGCTAGCCGGCCAGCGGCGATCAAGGCCGACGATGCTCCGTCAGCCTGGGCGTAGCGAATCAGGATTGATGCAGTTGAGACAATTGCGACGCCGATTCCGAGAACGAGAAACGGCGCGCTGCGGTTCACGGCCAGTCAGCCTGGCTGCATCAGGTTTATTTAGTGCACCTGATCGGGAGGCGTGGGAAGACCGGGCACCGCGTACACGTCGATGCCTTCATCGCGTAATGCGTCGATATCATCGCGAGAAGCCTCCCCCCTGATGGAGCGTCGCGGCTTTTCCTCATAGTGAATAGCGCGCGCTTCTGCCGGAAATTCCTTGCCGACGTCCTCGCTGTTCTTCAGGACGAACTCGACAAACTTGCGATGCAAACTCTCGATATCTACGCCGGCAACCGCGGTTTCCGCCGTCGGCTCCTCTTGCGTCTGTTCCGATCCACCGGTGCTGACGTAAGGCGCGGACAACTGACGCGATATGCTGACCGAGCCACATACCGGACAGGAAATCTGTTCCGCTTTTACCTGCGCATCAAAGTCGTCCGCCGAAGAGAACCATCCTTCGAAGTGGTGCGCCTGGTCACATGCAAGGTCGTAAACAATCATCAGTCAAGTCCCGTATGTTGGCCGGCTTGGCGGATCATAAAAAGAAATACGCTCAGACTAACAGGAGTGTAGCGGATTCTGTGCCTGAAAATGAGACTGTAGCGCCAAATCGTAAGTTACGCGTACGTCTGTTTTCAGGGCAAGCGTGATTCCCTGGCATAGAGGTCTTCGACGCGTTCGCGTTCACCAACAAGATGAACGCTGCTTCCATCAACCATGATTTCGGCTGCCCGCGGGCGCGTATTGTAATTCGAGCTCATGCTCATGGCGTAGGCACCGGCTGACATCACCGCCAGCAAATCACCTTCGTCTATCGCAAGCGTACGGTCCTTGCCGAGGAAATCGCCGGTTTCGCATACCGGACCCACCACATCATAGATGCTGCCGGGTTTATCGGTATTGCGCACCGGGCGTATGTCATGGTGCGCGTCGTACAGCGCGGGACGCATCAAGTCGTTCATGGCGGCATCGATCACCGCAAAGTTCTTTTCCTGACCATGCTTCAGGTACTCAACGCGAGTCAGCAAGACACCGGCATTGCCTATCAGGGAGCGGCCTGGTTCGATCATGATCGCAAGCTGCCGCGGGCCCACGCAGTCGAGCAGCATCTTTACCAGCTCTGTCTGTGGGGGCGGCGTTTCGTCGGTATAGCGGATTCCCAGCCCGCCGCCGAAATCGATGTGCTCGATGTCAATGCCAGTGTCGGCGAGTTGATCGACCAGGGCAACGACTTTGCCTGCTGCATCTTCCATCGGCGCCAGGTCAGTCAGCTGAGATCCGATATGGCAATCGATACCGGTCACGCGCAGACTGGGTGTTGCCTGTGCGTACTGGTACAGGCGCAGCGCATCTTCGACGCCGACTCCGAACTTGTTGCGGCGTAACCCGGTTGAAATGTAAGGATGGGTGCGCGCGTCGACGTCAGGATTGACACGCACACTGACCGGCGCGACACGACCAGCGTCATGCGCGATGCGAGCCAGCCGCTGCATTTCCGATTCGGATTCGACGTTGAAACACAGTATGTCTGCGGCGACCGCTTCGCGCAGCTCGGCTTCGCTCTTTCCAACACCCGAGAAAACCACCTTGCGCGGGTTACCTCCCGCCGCCAGGACGCGCCTCAGTTCGCCTCCGGACACAATATCGAAGCCACTGCCAAGTCGAGCCAGAATGTCGAGTATGGCAAGGTTCGAATTGGCCTTTGCCGCATAGCAGATCAGGTGCGGGTGGGCACCGAACTGCTCCTCGTAGGCGCGATACGTCGAAGTCAGCGCGGCACGCGAATAGACGAAGCAGGGCGTACCGAACTGTTCGGCAATCCGACTCAGCGGCACATCCTCGACGTTCAGCTCGTTATCGCGTTCAGCGAAGAAACTCACGGCATGCTCTCTTCGTCTTCTTCACGTTCGGACATGTCCTGCCCATTGGCATCTTCAGCCGATTGCGTTTCGG
The DNA here is from genome assembly GCA_020354125.1 of Betaproteobacteria bacterium. GTDB lineage: Bacteria > Pseudomonadota > Gammaproteobacteria > Burkholderiales > Eutrophovitaceae > SG8-40. The sequence continues at coordinate 443,233 of CP070643.1, forward strand.
CTGGCTCCTCTTCCGGCAAATATAGCGGCCCTTTCGAGCCACAGCCGGCAATCAAAACCAGAGTCAATATCAGAGTTGTATATCGCATGATCAAGCGCGGTCCCGGCAGGGTCGCCGAGTGTATCACGGGCTTTTTTGTGGATGTTCAGATGTCGAGGTACCAGTGGCCGTGCTCGTTGAGATGCTTTCGTGCATCCATGTGGCCGGGGAAATGGCGCTGGACAATCTTCCAGAAGCGTTTCGAGTGGTTCATTTCGGTCAGATGCGCCAGTTCGTGAACGACAACGTAATCGACGATCTCCTGGGGCGCCTGGATCAATCGCCAGTTCAACCTGATCTGGCCTTTGACATTACAACTGCCCCATTGGGTGCCCGCGTTCGACAGGAACATCTTCGGGGCCGGGAGCTTCATTGCCGAAGCATAATGCGCTATGCGCTCGCTGAAATTGCGAGCCGCGTGCCGGCGATACCATTGGATGGCGGCTTCGCGGATCCTCACTTCGCTTTCCGGGTCGGCGACCGTGACCTTCAGGCTGGACTCGTCGCACAACACTGCCGGCATCAGCACGGCGTCGGCGACAACCTTCAACGTCAGGTTACGGCCGAGAAAGACGATCTGCTCGCCATCGATCCAGTGCTGTTGTCGTGGTTGGTGATCGGCCCATTCGTCCAGCTTCTCGAGGATCCAGTCGGCTGCCTCCAGCACCGAGCGTTTGATGCGTGACTCGGACGCATTCCATGGCGCGGAAACGACCAGCCCGTTGCCATCGACACTGAAGGCAATGGTGCGCCGGCGTCGGGTGCGCTTGAGTATGAAGGCGACATCGCGATCACCGAGAATCGTGCTCTGCGGTTGTTCGACCGCATTTACCGGAAAAAGGTCGGCTATGAGTGGCGCGCGCTGCCGATTCGCTCGACTTCCTGCTCGATCCACTCTTCCACTCCTTTCATCAACTCGTCCGGTTTGCGTCCAGTTGCGTCAATTGGCGGTCCGATGCTCACCGTAATCGTGCCCGGATACTTGAGGAACGCCTTGCGAGCCCATACGGTCCCCGCGTTGTGAGCTACCGGCACGACCTTGGTGCCGAGCTGTGCCGCGAGCCAGGCACCGCCGACATGGTAACGCCCGCGCTTTCCCGGGGCGACGCGGGTGCCCTCGGGAAAGATGACGATCCACCATCCGTCTCTGATGCGCTCTTTGCCTTGCTCGAGCGTCTGGCGAAGCGCGCGCATGCCCGCGCTGCGATCAATTGCGATGGGACTGGTCATTGCCAGGCCCCATCCGAAAAACGGAATTTTCAACAGAATTCTCTTCAGCACAAACACTTGTGGTGGAAATATCTCCTGTAAGGCGAGCGTTTCCCAGGCAGACTGATGTTTGGGAAGAATGATGGACGGTTCTTCAGGAATGTTTTCGCGTCCTATGACGCGATAGCGCACGCCGCATATGGCCGCTATTGACAGGATGATCAGCCGCGACCAGATCGTGATGATGTGGTAGCGGGTAAGCGGTTTGAAGGGATAGGTCAGTAACGCGATGAACGAGAAAACGATGGTCAGCGGAAATCGTACACACTCGAAGGCCAGCGAGCGTAAACGAACCGCGATCATGACTCGGCAATGATGTGGCGCACCGCTTCGGCGAGATCGGAAAACACCAGTGTATTCTCCGGCAAATCTCCTGCGGCCTTCGTCTTCTTGCCTTTGCCGGTCAACACCAGCATTGGCTGCGCTCCGACTGCGTGCGCAGCCTGCAGATCACGCAGCGAGTCGCCAATTGCCGGCACCCCGGTCAAGTCGACGTTAAAGCGCTGCCCGATGTCGACAAACATTCCGGACTTCGGTTTGCGGCAATCGCAGCTGGCCTCGGCGGCATGCGGACAGTAAAACAAAGCGTCTACTCGGCCACCGACGTGCGACAGAGCGCGGTACATCTTGTCATTGATCGCATTAAGCGCGTCCATGTCGAGCAGGCCGCGGCCGATACCGGACTGGTTGGAAGCAATCACCACGCGATAGCCCATGTGATTGAGTCGTGCAATCGCCTCGAGGCTGCCCGGAATAGGTCGCCACTCAGCCGGGTTCTTGATGAACTTCTCGCTATCGAAGTTGATAACGCCGTCGCGGTCGAGAATGACCAGCTTCATGTCGCGTTCAGTTCCGTGAAGTAGTCGCTAAACATTAATCGCGAACGCGGCAACAGTCAAAGCCGAGAATCCGGGGTGCTGTATAGAAAAACCCAAAAAACCTCTCACCGCGGAGGACGCGAAGGACGCGGAGGAAAAGCAAAAAACTGAATACCGCACTTCATTGTACTAAGGTCGATGTTCCTCGCGTACTCGGCGGTAAGAGCTGGATGGCCGTAAGCGCGAGCAAGCCGATTTCATTAGTTACTTAACCTTATGCCGCGAGCTTGGAAATGTCGGCTACCCGGTTCATCAGTTGCTCGAGTTGTGCCAGCAGCGCCAGCCGGTTGTTGCGGGTCATCGGTTCTTCAGTCATCACCATGACTTCGTCAAAGAACGTGTCGACCTCGGTACGAACCCCGGCGAGAAGCTTTAGCGCATCGGCATAGTCTTCGGCTTCGACCAGTGAGGTCACCTGCGGAAGCAGTTTGTTAACGGTGCCGAACAAATTCTTCTCAGCCGGTTCTTGCAGCAAAGCCAGTTCCGGTGCGGTGCCGACGTCGTGCGCTTTCTTGAGAATATTGCGAATGCGTTTGTTTGCTGCGGAAAGACTCTCTGCTTCCGGAAGCTGTCGGAATTCCCGAACCGCGGCAATGCGCGGCATCACCAGGTCGATCCGCGTCGGCCATTGACTGAGCACTGCTTCAATCTCGTCCGCTGAGTAATCATGCTCTCGCAGATAGCCACGCAGTCGATCGAGCATGAATCCGTGCAGGTCAACGGCGACACTGTCTGCCAGCATCTCCCGAGGAAACTGGGCATGAGCGAGCTCGAGCAGGTGCATCAGATCGAGCGGAAGCTGTTTCTCGATCAATATGCGAAGTACACCAAGGGCCTGGCGCCGCAGCGCAAAAGGGTCTTTCTCACCGGTTGGCACCAGACCAATGCCGAAGATGCCGACCAGTGTGTCGATCTTGTCGGCCAGTGCAACCGAGGCCGCCACATTGTCTTCCGGGACGGCATCGTTTGAGAAGCGCGGGCGGTAATGTTGCTCAATCGCATCCGCGACTTTCGCATTCTCGCCATCGTGCAGGGCGTAATAACGCCCCATTACGCCCTGCAGTTCCGGAAACTCGCCGACCATTTCAGACATCAGATCTGCTTTGCAAAGCCACGCGGCACGCTCGGCGGCATCCACGTCGGTGCCGAGTTGCTCGGCGATCGACCCGGCCAATTTGCGGATGCGCTGGACACGCTCGAGTTGTGTCCCGAGGCGATTGTGGTAGATCACGTTACCCAGTTTGGGAACCAGTGTCTCGAGTTTTGATTTCTGGTCAGTGTCGTAAAAGAATTGGGCATCGGCAAGCCGCGGTCGCACCACGCGGCGGTTACCGTCGACAATGTTGGTTGGATCTGCAACCTCCATGTTGCTTACCAGCAGGAAGCGCTCAGTCAGACTTCCTTCGCTATCAAACAAGGGAAAATATCTCTGATTGGTGCGCATCGTCAGTATCAGGCACTCCTGCGGCACAGAAAGAAATTCCTTGTCAAAGTCGGCCGCGTAAACGACCGGCCATTCGACCAGCGCCGTCACTTCATCGAGCAGTGCATCGTCGTGATGAAGCGTGTTGCCAAGTTCATTGGCTTTACTTTGCAACTGGTTTTCGATTACTGAACGCCGGGCATCGAAACTGGCGATGACCTTGCCTTTGTCCCGTAGAGCTTTCTCGTAATCGTCGGCGTGCGCCAGGGCAATGTCGTGCTCACCGAGGAAACGGTGGCCGTGTGTGACGTTGCTGGCGACGAGACCAAGCGCTTTCACTGGCAGCACCTTGCTTCCCCACAGTGCGACTAGCCCATGTGCCGGGCGAACGAACTTCACGCTTTCCATGCCGCCGGCGACTTGATAGGTCATCGCCTTCGGAATTGGCAGCCGGTCGATTGCTTCCCCCAGTGCTTCCTCCAGGGCATCTTGTATCGATTGACCGGCAGCGACCGAAGGCAGATACAGCATTTCAATCTTGCCGTCGTCACGCCGTACGATATCGCTGACAACGGATTCGTCGCGCCCAACCGCAGTGAGTTTCTTGAGCAACGCTGGTGTCGGTTTTCCATTCTTGTTAAAACCGACTTTGGCCGGAACGAGTTTCTCGTCGAAGCTTCGGTCTGGCGATTTATCGCGTACCTCAGATATCCGTACAGCCAGTCTGCGCGGCGTAGCAAACCACGTCAGTGAACTGCCTGAGTCCAGCAAATCGCGCCGTGCGAGCTGCTTGTGAAGTTCGGTCGCGAACGCATCACCGAGTTGCTTGAGCGCCTTGGGTGGCAGTTCCTCGGTGAACAGCTCTACCAGCAGGGTTTCGGTCATTGCGACACCCCGGCGGAGGCGTTAGTTGACTTTCGCAAGGCGAGAACATCCGGTAGATCATCAGCGAGCAGGAAGGCTTGCAGCGTCGCATCGTCGGCGCGCTCGAAGCCACGCTCGCGGCGCGATTCATAGTACGCATGCGCCGCCCGCCTGGCCAGAGCACGAACGCGACCAATGTAGGCAGCACGCTCGGTGACAGATATGGCGCCGCGCGCATCGAGCAGGTTGAAGGTGTGCGAACACTTCATCACCATTTCGTAACCCGGCAAAGCGAGATTGGCATCAAACAGGCTGTTGGCTTCAGCTTCGAACTGAATGAATTGCTGCAGCAGCATCTCGGTATTGGCGTACTCAAAGTTGTAGCGCGACTGCTCGACTTCGTTCTGGTGGTACACGTCACGATAGGAAATGCTCGGCGCCCACTCCAGGTCGAAGACGCTTTCCTTGCCCTGCAGGTACATGGCAAGGCGCTCAAGGCCGTAGGTAATTTCGCCCATCACCGGTTTGCAGGCAATGCCGCCGACTTCCTGGAAGTAAGTAAATTGGGTGATCTCCATCCCATTGAGCCAGACTTCCCAACCGAGGCCCCAGGCGCCCAGCGTTGGGGATTCCCAGTCGTCCTCGACGAAACGCACGTCATGCTGCTTGGGGTCGATGCCAATGGCGATTAGCGAGCCGAGATACAGATCGAGAATATCGGCCGGCGAGGGCTTCAGCACCACCTGAAACTGGTAATAGTGCTGCAGGCGATTCGGGTTTTCGCCATAACGCCCGTCCTTGGGCCGGCGTGAGGGCTGAACGTAGGCCGCGTTCCAAGGTTCGGGGCCGATCGCCCGCAGGAAGGTTGCGGTGTGAAAGGTGCCGGCACCGACTTCCATGTCATAGGGCTGCAGGATTGCACAGCCTTTTTCACCCCAGAACTGCTGCAGCGCGAGAATGATGTTCTGAAACGATTGCATGCGAAAAGCGTATGAAAATCAGGGCTTGCGAGAAGCCCTGAATTCTACCGGGTTTCGCTGCGAGCGAGCACGACGGCGTGCAGCAGCCGCGTGAGGCGGCAGCTGCGCACGGCCTAGGGCCGTGACTGCTGCTTCTGGGCTGCTTTCAGTGTGGCGATCTCGCCTTCGAGTTGGTCGATCTGCATCTGCAGGGAGCGGATCATGCTGTTGACGCGACCGACATTGAAATAGGTGACGTTTTCGACCGGAGCCTGGAACGTGTTGCCGTATTCGAGCCAGGATGAATCGTAGATTCGCACGTTCTTGAAGCCCAGTTCCTGCAGGATCACCGCAGATTCTGCTGCCCGTCCGCCACTCTGGCAATAAACGATTGTTTCCTTGTCCTTGTCCAGTTGTGCGTACATCGCCTCTAACTCATCGCGCGGCTTGAGATTCATACCGTCCTTGTTATCGACTTTCTTGCGCGCCAGCTTGCGGGGTGTGTCAGGGTCTACCCAGTTTGCCTGGTAGGGCACGTTGACAGCGCCGGGGATATGCCCGCCACGCAGCGCACGGATGTCTTCTCCCGAGAATTCCTTGACAGTTCGCGCATCGACGATCTGTACCGTGTCGTCGCCGAGTCTCTGAATCACCTCTCTCGTGGTCACCAATTGGCTGGGATCGGGTGTGGCGGTGAACGTGGTGGGCGGCAGCTTGACCGGATTCGTTTCGACAGCTTTGCCAGCGGATTTCCAGTCATCGATACCGCCGTGATAAACGGTGACATCGGAGACGCCAAGATAGCGAAGCGTGATGTAGCCAAAATAAGCACCTGGATTGGCTTTACTGCCGTAGACAACGATCTCACGCGAGTCGCTTATGCCGGCTTCGCCTAGCATCCGCGCGATTTCGTCTATCGGGATGTAGTCCTTGGTGCGACTGTCGCGCAATACTTTGGTGACGCTGCCAATGTTAACCGCGCCCGGAATGTGTCCGCGCAGATAGGCCTTCTCGCCGCGCACGTCCCAGACCAGTGCGCCGCCGTCAGTAATCGCATCCTCGACAAACGTCGTATCGACAATGATGCGTTCTTCGGCTTGTGCGACCGGGCTCAGAACGATGCTTGCGATCGTCAACGCCGCTGCGGCAGCGACGCGGGCAAGTGGCAAATTTCCAAACATGACCTGCTCCTCTGATTTTGATTGGTATGGCTTTGGTTGGTATCGCTGCGGTTAGGATTTGATACCGGCAGTTGGAAAACGTTGCATTTGAATATACCTCCTGGGCGGATCCTGGCGCTTTGACTCATGTCAGCTTTGCTGGCCGGAATGCGTTTTGGCGGCAGGCGCAGAAAAGGCGAATGCACCCTGGCAATGCCGCCGGCAAACTGTTAATGCATTCGTGTTTCTCTTGCTCGCGATACTCCGATCGGGATTGCGATCATCGCCAGGGCGATGACCAGAAACGCGTAATTACCCCAGCGGGAGTAAGGTGTTGACCCTGAATAGCCCCAGACCTCGGTTTCGATTGTGGTGGTTTTGAATTCCGGTGCTACAGCCTGTACCCGGCCGCGGTGGTCGATGACCGCGGTTACACCGGTGTTGGTTGCGCGCAACATGCTGCGACCCGTCTCCAGCGATCGCATCTGCGAGATCTGCAAGTGCTGACGCGAAGCAAGTGATCGCCCCCACCAGGCGTCGTTGGTGAAATTGGCGAGGATGGTTGCTTCGGGAAGCTGACGGATGATTTCCTCCCCGAAAACGTCCTCATAGCAGATGTTGACCGCGATTCGCTGCCCGGCGGCGGCGATTGGCGGCTGATCGACGTCACCACGCGAGAAGTCGGACATCGGGATGTCTACCATTTTCATAAACCAGCCAAACGCCCAACGCATCGGAAAGTAGTCGCCGAATGGCACAAGATGCACTTTGCGATAAGTCTGCGCTGGCGACGTGCCGAGACTGATTACGCTGTTGTAGTAGACGCCCCTGCCGGCAAGCTCCGGGATGCCGGTGAGGAGGTCACCGCCAAGGCTGCGCGCGTGTTCGCCGAGCGCGTCGAGATAGCCTGGCGGGACGTTGACGTCGAACATCGGGATTGCCGTTTCGGGCAGCAGGATCAGCTTGCTATTCGCGGAACGAGTCAGTTCGAGATAGCTGATCAATGTGTCGCGCGCTTTTTCCGGCCGCCATTTCAGCTCCTGCGGGATGTTTCCCTGCACGAGTGTTACCGAAACCGGTCGCTCGCCATATGGTTTTGTCCACTCGATGCTGCCCAGACCGAAGCCGAACAGCACGATCGCCACAGCCAGCAGGCCGGGGCTGCGGCTCGCTCGCAGCAGGCGTTTGAGTCGTTGCGCGGGCGGTTTTTCGCTGCCGCTGACATCGAATTGCGGATGTCCGCCAAACGCGCGCAGATAGATAAGGGCCAGGCAGGCGGCGGTCATCGCCAGCGCCAGCGACACACCGTAGACGCCCAGCAGCGCGCTGTATCCGGCGAGCGGGCCGGATGGCGCTTGTGAATAACCGAGTGCGAGCCAGGGAAAGCCGGTAAACAACCAGCCTCGAGTCCAGTCTGATAGCGCCAGCAGTGCCGGAAACAGTAACAGCAGCTTCAGATCAGCTCGCATCGAAAAACGGTGAAAAATCGCGCTGGCTACGGCGGGGCAAACGGCATAAGCAGCGTTAAAGATCAGGGTCGACAACGCGGCCAGAGGCACCGGCATGCCACCGTAGACGTGCAGGCTGACGTAGGCCCAGCTGGCACCTGTGACCAGCAGCCCTAATCCAAAAGCAAAACCGACAGCGGCAGCCTGGCGTGTCGACGTGGCACGCAGCAGCACGATCGCAAACGCTGCGACCGTAACGATTGGCAGGGGATAGAGATAAAAGGGTGCGAAACCGGGAACGGTTGCCGCCCCCAGCACGAAGGCGGCGAGGATCAACTTACCCGCCACCGGCCTCACTTTCGCCTTCGATTCGCTCGATCAGCAGAGAGTGCAGGCGCCGGCTATCAGCGCGCAGGATCTCGATTTCCAGGTCACCGATTCTGAACTTCTCACCGCGCTTGGGCAGTCTGCCGACGTGTGCCAGAACCAGGCCGCCAATGGTATCGAAATCGTCATCGGAAAAGTCGGTGCCGAAGGTGGCGTTGAAATCTTCGATCTCAGTGATCGCCTTGACACGGAAACGGCCGTGGCGGTCACGTACGATGTTCGCTTCGGTCTCGTCGAAATCGTATTCGTCTTCGATGTCGCCAACAATTTGCTCGAGAACATCCTCAATGGTGACCAAGCCGGCAACACCACCGTATTCGTCGACGACGATGGCAATGTGATTGCGATTGCTGCGAAAGTCTTTGAGCAGTACGTTGAGCCGCTTCGACTCAGGTATGAATACTGCCGGTCGCAGCGTATCGCGCAGGTCGAACTCCGAGGGGTTTTTGTAGTAATTGAGCAGATCTTTCGCTAGCAGAATTCCGATCACGTCATCCTTTGACTCACCGGTGACCGGAAAGCGTGAATGGGCGGTTTCGATGGCAGTCTCAATGATCTTTTCCATCGGATCCTGAACATTGACCATGTCGGCCTGAGCGCGCGGCACCATGATGTCGCGTGCCTGGAGTTCTGACACCTGAAGGACGCCCTCGATCATTGCGAGTGCGTCACCGTCCATAAGATTGCGTTCGAAGGAACCATGCAGAAGCGCGATCAACTGCTCGCGGTCTTCCGGTTCGCGCATGATCAGCGCGCCAAGCCGCTCCAGTAAGGAGGGTTTACTCTGAGGGTCGTCCATTGATGCTATCGAATATGGAATACATCTAAATGACGCAAAGTTCGAGATGACGCAAAGGTCGGGTCATTTCATGCCGATGTTTCCGCGTAGGGATCAGCATACCCCAGCTTGGAAATGATTTCTGCCTCCAGGCCTTCCATCAGCTCTGCGTCGTGCCTGGTGCCATGATCCAATCCCTGAAGATGCAGCATGCCGTGAACTGTCAGATGCGCCAGATGCGCTTCCAGAGTCTTGTCTTGTGCTCGCGCTTCTTTCTTTACCACTGGTATGCACAGCACGATATCGCCGGACAGCGGCCGCGTTTCTGAGTATACGAAAGTGAGTACATTAGTTGGTTTGTCCCGGCTGCGGTAGGTGGCGTTCAGTGCCAGGCCTTCGGCCCAGCCGACCAACCGGATAGTCACATCGACATTTTCGAGCAGCGCTGCCTGCGCCCAGCGGCGAAAGCTCTTCGCGCTCGGCAGTCCACGGCGCGATACAGCAAATTGCATATTCAGTGTCAGCCTCGGCCAGCTTCCCCGGCGCTTGCTAGTCGTCCTGCTGATGGTGTTGGGACTCGTAGGCATTGACTATGCGCTGGACCAGCGGATGGCGGACCACGTCCTCCGACATGAATTGCGTAAAAGCGATACCACGCACGTCGCCGAGAATCCTCGATGCATCTATCAGCCCGCTTTTCTGTCCTTTTGCAAGATCGATCTGGGTAACGTCCCCGGTTACTACGGCGCGGCTGCCAAAACCCATACGCGTCAAGAACATTTTCATCTGTTCGGGTGTCGTGTTCTGTGCTTCATCGAGGATGATGAAGGAATGGTTCAGCGTGCGTCCGCGCATGTAGGCCAGCGGGGCAATCTCGATGGTGCCGCGCTCGAATAGTTTGCCGACTTTTTCGAAGCCCATCAGGTCGTAAAGGGCGTCGTAAAGCGGGCGCAGGTAGGGATCGACTTTCTGCGCCATATCTCCCGGTAGGAAACCGAGACGCTCGCCAGCTTCGACTGCCGGACGGACCAGCACAATGCGCTTGACTGCGTCACGTTCGTAGGCGTCGACAGCGCAGGCGACGGCAAGATAGGTCTTGCCGGTGCCGGCGGGACCGATGCCGAACGTGATGTCGTATTTCTGAATTTGCTGAATATATTGGACCTGACGCGGTGTTCGGCCATGCAGATCGCGCCGCCGCGTGTGCAGCACGGGTGCATCGGGGGTCGGCACTGCGATATTGCTACCGCGTACCACTTCAATTAGGCCCAGTTGAATGTCTTCGACGCTGAGGTGCTGCCCCGCTTGTTCATAGAACTGCTCGAGCGCTTTTGCCGCAAAGCGGCTTTGGTCCGGGCTGCCATTGACGCTGAAATTTTCACCTCTGCGCACGATTGACACTTCGAGCGCGGTCTCGATCTGTTTGATGTTTTCATCGAGGGCCCCGCACAGATTGGCGAGGCGCTCATTATCGACGGGAGAGAATGACAGTTCGACGGGTTTCAACTTGCTCCTTCTAAGGCAGTTTCCTTGATGGGGATTTCTCCGCGCAGCGAGTGCGGCAGGGCCTGCGTGATGGTGACATCGACCAATTGCCCGATCAAACGTTCGGCACCACGGAAGTTGACCACGCGGTTATTACTGGTGCGACCGGAGAGTTCGGACGCGTTCTTCTTCGAGGTGCCTTCTACCAGCACCGTCTGCACGCTGCCAACCATGCTCGTGCTGACAGTGTGACCGAGATCATTGAGCCGCGCCTGGAGGCGCGCCAGGCGCTGTTGCTTGGTTTGCAGTGGCACCTGGTCGGGCAGGGAAGCAGCCGGGGTGCCCGGCCGCGGGCTGTACATGAAACTGAAACTGGCGTCGAATCTGACGTCCTCGACCAGTCTCATGGTGTCCTCGAAATCAGCGTTGGTTTCTCCAGGAAAGCCGACAATGAAATCCGAAGCAATGCAAATGCCTGGGCGCGCTGCTCGAAGCCGGCTGATGATCGATTTGTACTCCAGAGCAGTGTAGCCGCGTTTCATTGCAGAAAGAATGCGGTCCGAACCCGATTGCACCGGCAGGTGAACGTGGTCGACCAGCTTGGGCAACTGTGCGTAGGCGTCGATCAGACGTTGCGTAAACTCGCGCGGATGCGAAGTCGTATAGCGAATTCGCTCGATCCCGGGGATCTCGGCAACATATTCGAGCAGTAGCGCGAAATCGGCCGTTTCGCCATCGTCCATTGCACCCCGATAAGCATTCACGTTCTGCCCCAGCAAGGTGATTTCCTTCACGCCCTGAAGGGCTAGCTCGGCGACCTCAGTCAGGACGTCATCGAACGGACGCGAGACTTCTTCGCCACGGGTGTAGGGCACGACGCAAAAACTGCAGTATTTGCTGCATCCTTCCATGACCGAAACAAATGCCGCGCAGCCTTCGACACGCGCCGGCGGCAAGGCGTCGAACTTCTCGACTTCAGGGAACGAAATGTCAATTTGTGCTCGACCGGCTTTGCGCCGCGCCTCAATAAGGCCTGGCAAGCGGTGCAATGTCTGCGGTCCGAATACGACATCTACGAAAGGCGCGCGCGACACAATGGCGGCACCTTCCTGGCTGGCGACACATCCCCCAACGCCGATGATCAGATCCGGTCTGTCCTGTTTCAGGTGGCGAACGCGTCCCAGATCACTGAACACTTTTTCCTGCGCTTTTTTCCGGACAGAGCACGTATTGAAGAGGATGACGTCTGCTTGCGCCGGATCGTCAGTCTTCTCATAGCCGTCCCCTGCAGCCAGTACGTCCGCCATCTTGTCCGAGTCGTACTCGTTCATCTGGCAACCGAAGGTGCGAATGTAGACTTTCTTCATCACGGGACTGGCGACACTTAATCTATCGGTGGGCGGGCGCCACTTAGCGCGGACGATTGCTCTGCTTTGGATTCAGCGCGGCTTCCTCTCGCGTCAGGAACCAGATTTCGGACAGATAGCCCTGGTAGTCGAGCCGGTACATGATTTCCGCCTTCTTCTTTGGCAGCGAGGCCGGCATGACGATCAGGTTCTGCTCGTTGAAGATACGCCCGCCAGGCGCAAGCCGGTAGGTCGTGGTTCCGATCCGGTAGTTTGGATACTCGTGCGCGGTCAACGTGCCGCGGCGCGCGTCTTGCGGAAAGTCACGTGCTGCCTGCGCTGGCGATAACCACAGCAGCCAGGCAAACAGCCCGAGGACCGATAAAGTTTTACCCATGTAAAGGTTGCATCAACAGCAATATTCGGCACGCCCTTTCCAGACATGACAAACGATACACAACCAGGCGCTAAAGGGAAATGGTGGCGAATCAGGGATTTGAACCCCGGACCAACGGATTATGATTCCGCTGCTCTAACCGCTGAGCTAATTCGCCACGTGCCGTGTCCAGCAGGGACCGGAAGGTTACTGAGCCCCCCATCCCTTGTCAAGGCAAAAGCCCCGCCGAAACAGCAGGTTCGCGTGAGTGTAGACTCTCGATTATGGAGTCGGAGGTAGTCATCGTTGGCGGCGGTCTGGTCGGCGGCAGCCTTGCTGCTGCACTGGCTGACGCAGGCGTGCCGGTGACGCTGGTCGACGCAGGCACGGCCCCTCCGAGCGCGGTCTCGCAGCCCGCTGGCACCGAGTTTGACAGGCGGGTGTTCGCCATTCGGCCAGCAGGCCGGCAGTTTCTGGAACGCTGTGGTATCTGGCGGCACATCGATGAATCCCGCGTCGCGCCCGTCACCAGGATGGTGGTGACAGGAGATGATGGCGTGTCGCGGCTGAATTTCGACGCTTATCGAAGCGGCATCGCCGAGCTTGCTGTCATTGTCGAGAACACCGCTCTGCAGGCAGCGGTCAAGCAAGCGCTTGGCGAACGTATTTTGGTTAACAGGCTCGACGGACGGCGCTGCGAGGCGCTGGGCTGGAGCGACGCAGCCGTAAGAGTCTGTCTTGACGATGGTGAGCAAATCGATGTGCAACTGGTGGTGGGCGCCGACGGTGCGAATTCCCGCGTCCGGGAGCTGGCAGGGATTCCTATCAGTGAGTCGGCGTATGGTCACAGCGCAGTGGTCGCTAATTTCGAGACGACAGTCGGCCATGACGGCACGGCCTGGCAATGGTTCCGGCGCGACGGGGTGCTGGCGCTGCTACCGTTGCCCGGTAAGCGGGTATCCATGGTTTGGTCGACGCAGCAATCGAATGCCGATGAACTGATTGCATTGGAGATCGGCGAACTTGCCGAGCGAGTCAGCGAGGCGTCGAATGCGGTGCTCGGAGAGTTGGTCGCGACGACTTCGGCGGCGGCGTTTCCGTTGCGCTTGATGAAGGCGGCGAGTATCACCGGAACGCGGCTTGCTCTGGTTGGTGACGCCGCCCATAATGTGCACCCGCTGGCCGGACAGGGACTGAACCTCGGACTGGCAGACGCAAGCTCGCTGGCATCGGCAATTGACGCGCGCGGACCGGATGAAATCGGAAGCAGTGCGGTGCTGGCGCGCTACAGAAGAAGTCGTGCCGAAGAAATCATGGCAATGCAGCTCACTACGGACGGCTTGCATCGCTTGTTTCAGTCATCGGCTCCTGGTGTAGCCTGGCTGAGAAACACCGGGCTCAGGCTGACTGAGCGATTGTCACCATTAAAGCGTGTGCTGGTGAAACATGCGACCGGTTAGGCGGTCCAATATCAGCGACTACCAAAGCAAGGAATATCTCATGACGCGGCTCCGGCTTCTTACTTACTTGTTCATCATCGTCAGCGGCATCGTTGTGGCGCTGGCCTACGCCGGCCAGGATGAACTGCGCGCGGCCATCAAGGAAAAATTTCCCAACGCCAACGTTCAGTCAATAACCGAAGTGCCTGCCCTGGGACTGTATGAGCTGGTTATTGACGGATCGGTTTACTACTCTGACGCAAAGTTTGAACATCTCATCGACGGCAACATCATCGAGATCAAGTCGATGCGTAACCTCACCGCCGAGCGCAAGCGCGAGATCGAGGAAGCCGAACTGAGAAAAGTAGCCATGGCGTTTGACGATCTGCCACTGGCAAACGCATTCAAGAAAGTCTACGGCGATGGATCGCGCCGCATGGCTTATTTTGCAGACCCCAATTGTGGTTTTTGCAAACGCTTCGACCGGGAAACACTGCCGAACCTCAAGAACGCGACTGTTTACGTGTTTCTCTACCCGATCATTACTGAGCAGTCCGTGCCGACATCGAAATCAATCTGGTGTTCTGCTGACCGTGAGAAGGCCTGGGATGATTACGTGATCAAGAGCGTTGCGCCGAAAGCGGCTCCCGATTGCGAAAACCCGGTCGATGACATTCTCGCTTTCGGTTACAGCAAGCGCATTCGCGGAACGCCGACACTGTTCTTTGCAGACGGTTCTCGTATCAGTGGTGCGCTTACGCTGGAACAGCTCGAGCAGCGCCTCGTCAGGGCGGAGGAGAATATTGCGAAGGCAGAGGGACAAGGCGGCTGATCTGAACTGCGCGGGGCCGACGGCGCTGCGGCGCTGCTGATCCCAGGTGTTTGTTCGCATCAGTTTTAATTTGACCCGGTGCAACGTATCAACCGAACTGACCCGGTCAGTGACGCTGCGACTCAGCGCCTTTTGATCGCACTGACGTTGTCGGTGCTTATGCACGGCATAGTCTTGTCGGTCGCGTCAGGAAGAGACAGTGACGTCAATGCGCCGCACATTCCGGCGCAGGTCGCACTACCTCGAATTTTCACTCTTTCCGCATCGCTGGTAACTGACGCAGCCGCGTTCGAGGCGGGTATGAATTCAATCCCGCACAATGATCGATTGGGTGCGGCTAGCCACCTCGATACACTTGACCCGCGCTATTACCTTGCCGAAGAGCTGGATGTGCTTCCTACTCCGAGAAGTGCTATCGGCCAGCAGCGAGACCCAGCAGAGTCGGGCAAGATTCGGCTACTTGCAAGGGTCGACGCTTCAGGACGGATTAACAGTATCTCAGTGTTTGATTCGGACCGAACCGAAGATCAGAACACAGCTGCTTTGCACGCCCTGCGTGACACAGCGTTCAATGCCGCTCGCCGCAATGGACGCCCGGTTCGCAGCGAGGTTGTGATTGAACTCGCTGCTGGAACCGGTGATTGACGGGCCGAAGTTAGTCGGGCCTGTTGGCTGACGTCCTGATGTTTCCCGGTAGCAGGACCCACATCTCGCCCGACTGGCGCATCCGACCGGCGAGTTCGCCGGCCTGTTCGCCGAAGCCCCAAAAGAAATCGGCGCGCACTGCCCCCTTGATCGCACTGCCCTTGTCTTGCGCGAACATCAGTCGACTGAGCGGCCTGTTCGAATTGGGCCACGAGGTGGAAAGATAAACGGGGGCGCCGAGCGGCACGCTCTTTTCATCGACAGCGATGCTTCTCCCAGGGGTAATCGCTACCCCCAGCGCTCCGATCGGTCCGCTTGAATCGGACGGCAACTCGCGAAAGAACACGTAGGCTGGATTCTCTGCCAACAATTCATGTAGTTGGTCCGGATTGTCGTGACCCCACTGCTTGATGCCTTGCATGGAGGCGTCGGCGATGGTTAGCTCACCCCGATCAATCAGGATGCGCCCGACGGACTGGTACGGATGCCCATTGTGGTTGGCATAGCCAACACGCACGATTTCGCCGCTCTCCAGTTGTACGCGACCCGATCCCTGGATGTGCAGGAAGAACAGTTCAACGGCGTCGTCTACCCACAGGATCTCGCGACCGCGCAGCGAGTCAATGCCTTGCTCGATCTCGCCGCGCGTGTAATACGGCACGACGTGTCCGTTCTCACGGCGGCCGCGCACGCGTTCCCCCTCGAGTTCGGGAAACAACTCGTCGACCTCGATTGTGAGCAAGTCGTCGGGTACCGCGTAAATCGGAAAGCGGTACTTTTGTGATGGCGTTCGACTGCCGCGCAGCAGAGGTTCGTAGTAGCCGGTTACCAGCCCGGTGAGACTGCCGTCGGCATTGAGGACTCGATAGGGCTTGAACCAGGACTCAAAGAAGGCCCTGAGACTGGCGTCATCGTGCCGGTCCATGCGAGCTGCCGCCAAGCACGGCGGCTGCCATCTGGCCTGTGAACTCAGCGCCATGCACGAGCGGATGAATGCAGGCCATGCCTGACCCAGTTCATCACGGTGCCAGCCGGGCAGCTCGTCCCAGCTTACCGCCTGCAGGTAGCCGATCTCCTCCGGTGGTGGCGTCACCCACGGTGACGGTTTCACTGCTGCCTGAGGCGTTGTCGGCAGCGGTGCCTGAGGTGCAGGCACTGCCGGTTCGTCTGGCGCTTCGCCGGTTACCGGAGCCGTCGGTGATGAAGAAGTTGTCTCTGACGGCACCGCTTCTGGCAGCTGTTCAGCTGGCGGCGGAGCGGGTGTTGGCCCGGTGGATGTCGCGCAAGAGGCAATGATTGCGCTGGTCGCCAAGACGGCGGCACTCAGGCAAACTCTCGCACTCGTTTCGAAACCGCGCACTTTCGTTAGCAAGGCTTATCCGATGTTCTGGATCTTTCTTGAGCTCGCATTGGGACTGGCTCTGTTCGTGTTCCTTGTTTGGTGGACACTGCCCAAGAAAAACCGGGACGACGAAGGGCCGGAGAGTTGAGCAAGCTCAGCAATCAATGAAGCACCCTTGGAATGCTCAATGTGAACTCCGGGATCTCTGCCTCGAATCGCGTGCCGTCGTCAGCCACCATTTGATAACTGCCGCGCATGGTTCCAACCGGTGTTTCGAGCGCTGCGCTGCTGGTGTACTCGAACATCGCGCCGGGTTCAAGTTTTGGTTGTTCACCAACGACGCCCTCACCACGAACCTCCTGAATTCGTCCATTTGAGTCGGTGATGATCCAGTGCCGGCTGATCAACTGTGCGGCAACCGTGCCGGTGTTCTTGACCTTGACCGTGTACGCAAACGCATACCGTGAAGCATCTTCGTCCGATCGATCGGCGAGATAGACGGATTCGGCGGCAACATCAATTCTGTATGTTGGCGTTGTCATGCTCGCAATTTGAAACGAAACGCGCCGAGACTGCAAGTGCTCGTGAAGTTGCATGTATGGCGCCTCATGTTGGCGTTAAGTGCGATGACTGCGCTTGTACTTCGCCGATTTGGCTACAATTCGGCTTCGTCAGCGAAAAACGTTATATAGCATGAGCGCATACCGTATCGCTCCGAGCCTTCTTTCCGCCGACTTTGCGAAGTTGGGCGATGAAGTGCAGTCGGTGATCGCGGCCGGAGCGGACATCGTCCATTTCGATGTGATGGATAACCACTTTGTGCCTAACCTGACGATTGGACCGTTGGTTTGCGAAGCGATTCGCCCGTTGACCGAGGTGCCGATCGACGTGCATTTGATGATCGAGCCGGTGGACCGCATCGTGCCGGACTTTGCCAAGGCGGGCGCCAACATCATCAGCTTTCATCCGGAAGCTTCACCACACATTGACCGCACGATTGGCCTGATTCGGGATAACGGCTGTACCCCCGGCCTGGTTTTCAACCCGGCAACACCGTTGTCTTATC
>CP070643.1:461068-489372 GCA_020354125.1 Betaproteobacteria bacterium
GCACAAGGCCGGCAAACCTTTCTATGTGTGGTGGAATGGCACGCGCATGCACTTTCGCACCCACGTAAAAGAGGAGTTGCGCGGGATTTCCGGTCAGGATGAGTACGCAGACGGCATGGTTGAGCACGACATGCATGTGGGCAAGTTGCTCAAAAAGCTGGATGACCTTGGTATCGCCAACAACACCATCGTGCACTACTCGACCGATAACGGTCCGCACATGAATACCTGGCCGGATGCTGCCTGGTCACCGTTTTTTGGTGAAAAGAACACCAACTGGGAGGGCGGCTGGCGCGTGCCCTCGATGGTGCGCTGGCCCGGCAAAATCAAGGCCGGCAGCGTTTCCAACGAGATCATGCACCACATGGACTGGCTGCCGACATTCATGGCCGCAGTCGGAGAGCCCAATATCAAGGAAAAGCTGAAAAAGGGCGGTGTCAAGGCGATCGGCCGCACTTACAGGGTTCATCTTGACGGCTACAACTTCTTGCCGCATCTGGCCGGCAAGGACAAAGAAGGGCCCCGCAGGGAAGTATTTTATTTCTCTGATACCGGTGAGTTGACTGCCTTGCGCTACGCCGACTGGAAGTTGATCTTCATGGAACAGGAAAGACCGGAAACGTTACGGGCCTGGATCGAGCCATGGACGCCATTGCGCGTGCCGCTGATCACCAATCTGCGGCGGGATCCGTACGAGCGAGCACACGTGACATCCAATACCTACTACGACTGGATGATCGACCGCGTATTCTTCCTGGTGCCTGCGCAGGCCTACGTCGCACAGTTTCTGAAGACATTCAGGGAATTCCCGCCGCGTCAGAAGCCAGCGAGCTTCAGCATTGATCAGGTAATGCAATTGTTGCAGGAGTCTGGTGGCTCGAAATAGCGCAATTGGTCGCGGCAGTAGTTAACGCCTATCACACTCAAAAGGCGGATCGCTGGTTCGCCTTTTTTCTTCAGCACGCCGAGGTCGGTGCTGGTGGGGAATCAATTAAAATTGACGCAGGTCAGTCCGTTTGACCGGTGCCAGCTTTAGCCTCTATTCGGATTGTGTGGCAATCTTGCCAAGCGGGGAGTAGAACTTACTGCAGTGCTGATTGCCCCTATTCGCTAAAGCAGCAGGCGAGAATAACTATTCGCATACAGGAATAATGTGATGGAAACACCGATTCAGATTACGTTTCACAAGGTTCCCCATTCTGACGCCGTGGAAGCGCACATCCGCGAGAAAGCGGCGAAGCTGGAAGAGTTTCACCCACGCATCACAAGCTGCCGGGTGACAGTGGAAGAACAGCGTATGCACCACCATCAGGGTCACCATTTCAGTGTCAAGATCGACGTGCGTGTTCCCGGTAAAAAGGAGATCGTCGTCAACCGACAGCACGACGAGGACATCTACGTTGCATTGCGGGATGCTTTCGCTGCGGTTCAGCGCCAACTCGAGGACACGGTTCGCGAGAAACGCGGCGATGTCAAGACTCACGCCACGCAGCTGCATGGCAAGGTAGTGCGCATTCTGTCCGATGAGGGCTACGGCTTCATTGAAACAGCTGACGGTCGGGAGCTGTACTTCAGCCGTGAGAACGTCGTTCATCCGGGTTTCGATGACTTGAGCCCGGGCGTTGAAGTGCAGTTCATCGAAGAGATGGCGGCGGAGGGTGCGCAAGCCAAGCGCGTGAGCGTTGGTAAACACCACATGTAACGTCGACTCGGCGGGAGCAGCGCGGTCGCTTTGTTATGGGATCCGCGAAACGGTTACAACTGGCGCTCAGGTGCGATCTTCAGAAACCAGGCGCTGAATTTTTGCCACCAGGATGCCAGCGGCTCGGAAGTCTCGACAACTTCAACGCCGTCAATGGTTGCGTGCCAGCGAAGTTGGCCATCGTCGTTCAATTTGACCCGGTAGGTCCATTTACCCAGATTCTCGAATAATTTATCTGCAAGCTCGCCGGTCATTTCGGCTGAGTCGACGATCATTCCCATTTCGGAATTGATCTCAATGGATCGTGGGTCGAGGTTCAACGAGCCGACGAACAAACGTTCGCGATCAAAAATCATCGCCTTGGTGTGCATTGTCATCGCCTTGGGCTGCGGCGCGCCTTCGCGGGTTTCGCTAACAGCATTGGCCCGCGCTTCGTACAGTTCGACACCGGCCAGGATGATGTCTTTGCGGTATCTCGCGTATGCTGAATGTACGGCCGTGTGATTGTTCGCCGCCAGCGAATTCGTGACTATCACCACTCTGACGCCCTTGTCGACAATGGAACGCCAAAACTCGACGCCTTCATTTCCCGGTACGAAATAGGGAGTCGCGACGACCACCTCCGACTTCGCCGAGCGCACGATCTCCGCCATTTCCTGTATCAGGATCATGTTCTCCTGCGAGATTTCCCTGACTAATTTGTCGGGGTCGTCTGTAAGGACTGTGGCGTCAGCGGAAAAGAGTGGTCTGCCGCGAGCCTGGAAGCTGCGCATCAAGTCCGAGTTGACCGCCTCCCGGTAGATATTCCTCCCTTCTTCGAGATACTGGCGATCAATTTTTGCCAAAAACTGCGCGATCTGTTCTTCGCTGAACTTGCCGACCACGGCTTCGGCAGGAACTGCGCGAGAGTGATTCCAGAACGCGTCGAATTCTTCGGAGACCGCAGCCGCGGCCGGCCCAACGGCAATCATGTCGAAATCGCGGAACTCGCCCCCGGTGTTCAGCTCGAAATACTCGTCGGCGATGTTTCGGCCACCGACGATTGCTATCTGGTTGTCGACAATGAACGATTTGTTGTGCATGCGTCGATTGGCGCTCTCGAAGGTGCCCAGATAGTTGAAAACATCTATCCCTTTTCTGGAGATCGGATTGAACAGACGCAACTCTACATTGGGATGCCCGTCGATGATTGCTAATTCCCTTTCCCCGACAGTAGTAAAGATATCGTCGAGCAGAAAACGAACTCGCACACCGCGATCGGCCGCCTCAAGCAGTGCTGCGCCAAACACAAATCCGGCTGAGTCGGCCTTCATCAGAAAATACTGTGCGTCGATCGTCTTTTCGGCTTGCTCGATCAATCGTAGTCGTGCGCCGAGCGCATCGGTGCCGTTGACCAAGGGATAAAAGCCGGAAGGCCCGGGATGCTCTGCGAGCCACTCGTCGACCCGTCGCTTGAGCGTCGTGTCTTCGTTCGCATCTATCGCAACGCTGGCCTCGCGCGGATAGTCGAAGTCGACTGTCGCACAGCCAGCGAAGGCGAGTAGGAGAAGTGCAATGAACGAGTATCGGAGTGGCATGCGGTTGATTGCTTGTTTTTCGTTATTTTACTGCCCTTTCAAATCCGGCCACGCCACGCCGAATTGTTCCCCTCGGGCCAATCAAGCCGGCTCCTCGCGTCAAAGACGCAGGCTTGTGTGCCGCTGCGCCCGAACCCGGGTCAATCAGGAGGCTTGTGTGCTTATCCGGAACTGCTGGTTGCAGGTATCAGATGGCGGACAAACCAGTCGCCGGCCAGGCGCGCGACTTCCTCGAGTTTGCCGTGTTCTTCGAACAGATGCGTCGCGCCAGGGACGATGACCAACTCGCACTCACAGTTCACCAGTCCTTCGCGGGCTGATTCGTTGAGTTCGATAACGCCGAAGTCGTTGCCGCCGACAATCAGCAGCGTTGGTGAACGCACGCGGTTCAAGGCATCGGCACCGGTCAGATCGGGCCGGCCACCGCGTGATACGACTGCTGCGACCTCTGTGGCCATCGAAGCGGCAACGCGCAAGGCAGATGCAGCTCCGGTGCTAGCGCCGAACAAACCGATCGGCGCGGTGCTCGTGCCGCTGTTATCGCGAATGAAACGCACCGCGTGCCCAAGGCGTTGCGTCAGTAAGGAAATGTCAAAGCGAAGTTCGTAATCGCGGTCCTCTTCCTCGGTGAGCAAATCAAGCAGCAAAGTGCCAAGTCCCAGTTCGCGTAGTGCCGCTGCAACAAATTGATTGCGCGGCGACAGGCGGCCCGACCCGCTGCCATGCGAGAAGATGACAATGCCTGATCCTCCTCCGGGAGCGTGCAGCGCGCCTTCGAGAAAGACTGGTCCGGCAGGGATGGAAACGATCTGTTCGGAGTTGCTGGTGCTCATGTCTGGCCCATCGGGTGCTGTTTTGAGTACTGGCGCAAAGTCTCGATCACTTTGTCGTCTTCAATCTGCGGGAAATCGCGATAAAACTGCCCGACGGCGTAAAACTCCGTCGGCGCTTCGAGGCAAACCAGCTCGTCGGCAAGGGGCCTGACGCGCTCGAGGCTTGCCGGCGCGGCGACCGGAACCGCGCAGATGAGCCGTTGCGGTTCCCGGCTGCGAACTGCATGCAGCGCCGCAATCATGCTGGCCCCGGTTGCTAATCCGTCATCGACAACGATTACAATGCGGTCCTTGGGATCAATCGGTGGTCGTGCCGGCGTGTACTGGGCGCGGCGTTTGCGCAGAGTCTCCAGCTGCCTCTGCTTTTCGCGCCGCAGATAAGCCTCATCGGCACCCGAGCGTGCGGCATGTTCGGCAATGTAAGTCCAACCCGACTCATCAACCGAGCCGACAGCTAATTCGGGGCTGAGAGGCGAGCGCAGTTTGCGCACCAGCACGACGTCCAGTTCACCCTCCAGCGCGTCGGCGAGGACTTTGCCCATCATTACCGAGCCGCGGGGGATCGCCAGCACCAAAGGATTGCGCCCGCGATATGCGGATAACGCCTCAGCTAACCGCTCGGCAGCCTGGTTACGGGAATTGAAGATCTGGCTCATACACGCGAAATGATCCCCCTATGTCAACGCCTTTGGCTTGCGCAAGATCAAGTTTTGACGATGCTACGGGCATAGTATGTAGCCATTACCGCTAGTCAGAGGTCGTCTGTGTGTCGAGTGAACGCTGCCTTCCTGTTGCGCTTAGCCAAAGCGCCAGTGCCGGCGGATTCTGGCGGATCGGTGTTGAATAGGTCGCTATGCCCATAAGGAAACCGTCACAGTTTGCAATCTGGTACTGGCTTTTGGCCATCCTCGCGGTGTTGTACTTGCGCGGCGTATGGGTCGAGATGCAGCAGGTCGAGGCCATTGCCTACAGTGATTTTCAGCAGTACCTCAAGGATGGTCAGATCAAGAAAGTCGTTATCCGTGCCAATACTATTGAGGGCGAGTTTACTCAGCCGATAAACAACCGCACTCGTTTCGTGACGACTCGCGTTGAACCCGATATGGCCGCCGAACTTGAAAAATATGGCGTCGATTACTCACAGGCCATAGAGCGTACCTTCCTGCGCGACATCCTGTCATGGGTGCTTCCCATGGTGTTTTTCGTCGCGATCTGGATGTTTCTGATCCGGCGCATCGCCAGTCGGCAGGGGCTTGGTGGCGGTTTTCTGGAAATCGGCAAGAGCAAGGCCAAGGTCTACATGGAGACCGATACCAAAGTCACGTTCGACGACGTTGCCGGTGTCGATGAGGCGAAAGAAGAACTTCGCGAAGTTGTCAACTTCCTGAAAGACCCGCAGCAATACAGCCGGCTTGGCGCACACGTTCCCAAAGGCGTGTTGCTGGTTGGTCCGCCCGGCACCGGAAAAACATTGCTGGCGCGTGCGGTGGCGGGAGAGGCGGCGGTGCCGTTCTTCTCAATCAACGGTTCGGAATTCGTCGAAATGTTCGTCGGTGTTGGGGCTGCCCGTGTACGTGATCTATTCGAGCAGGCACGCAGCAAGGCACCGGCGATTATCTTCATTGATGAACTCGATGCCCTGGGACGTGCGCGTGGTGCTTATTCGGTCGGCGGACACGATGAGAAGGAGCAAACGCTCAACCAACTACTTGCCGAACTCGACGGTTTTGATCCCACTTCGGGCCTGGTACTGCTTGCCGCCACCAACCGGCCGGAAATACTCGACCCGGCCCTGCTGCGCGCCGGGCGCTTCGACCGCCAGGTGCTGGTTGACCGTCCCGACAAGACCGGCCGGGTGCAGATTCTGCACGTGCACCTGAAGAAAGTGCGGCTTGGCAGTGATGTCGACGCGGAAAAAATTGCTGCCCTCACGCCCGGTTTCTCCGGTGCCGATCTCGCCAACCTTGTCAATGAGGCGGCACTGCTGGCGACAAGGCGCGGTGGCGAAGCCGTTTCGATGGATGATTTCACCAGTGCGGTCGAGCGCATGATCGCCGGACTGGAAAAGAAAACACGGATCCTCAACGAACGCGAGCGCGAAGTGGTTGCCTACCACGAAATGGGGCATGCGCTGGTAGCATTGTCTCTAAAGGGTTCCGACCCGGTTCACAAGGTATCGATCATTCCACGCGGCATCGGCTCGCTCGGTTACACCATCCAGCGTCCCACCGAAGATCGTTTCTTGATGACTCGTGAGGAACTCGAAACCAAAATGGCGGTACTCCTCGGTGGGCGTGCAGCTGAGCACCTGGTCTTCCATCATCTGTCCACCGGTGCGGCGGATGATCTTGCCAAGGTCACGAACATTGCGCGTAGCATGGTGACACGCTTTGGCATGGTGGAAAGTCTTGGCAATGTGGCCTATGAAACGGAGCGCGCTCCGATGTTGGGCGTTCCAGCAGAATTACCATTGCCGGGCGTACGTGAATACAGCGAAGACACTGCCCGGCAAATTGACTGTGCGGTGCGCGAGATTATCGACAAAGCGTTCAAGACGGCGGTCGACCTGCTCGAGGGTCGGCGCGAAGTGCTTGAGCATGGCGCGCGTTTATTGCTCGAGAAGGAAACTCTCGATGAGGACGACTTGCGATCTTTGCGTGACAGTCTGCCTGCCGCTCAGTAAATGGGGGTCCACTGCCGCGGCACATGTTGGGCAGAGTCGAATTGCGCAAGATCAAGGCTTTGCTCTCCAAAGTCATTAAGAATGGTAACAGCTTGCTCAGATACGTTGCAGGGAGGTAGAAACCGTGGCATTGACTAAGACACAGATTGCGGAGCTCAAGAAAAAACTGGACCGTCTGCATCAAATGCTGCTCGAGGAAGTGCGTGACGAACTGGAGGCCAGCGAGAATGAGCAGATAGCCGAGCTGCTCGGACATACGCCGCCGGACAGCGCGGATTTCTCGTTTGCCGATGCGCTGGCCGATCTGAACGTCGCAATGGTTGACCGGCATATACATCAGATACGCGACATCGAAGCCACAAGGCAGCGTATTGCAGCAGGCCGTTTCGGTATTTGCGTCGATTGTGGGACCGAAGTTGATTTCGACCGCTTGATGGCCTATCCGACGGCAAAACGTTGTTTGCGATGCCAGCAACAGCGTGAGCGCTTGTACGCTCACGAAAGCACACCGAAACTGTAAGTACAGAGCGCGGCTCTTCTGCGTGGTTGGCCGGGCCTGCGGTCATGGAGCCCGGCCGGCACGTTTGGCATGAATCGCCATACTTTCAAGCCGCCATGACTCACGAGCGAAGCGCCTTTAACCTTGAGTTCGTTTGCCGCGTGTTGCCCGTTACCGGCTGGCCGATAACGCTTGATTGCGTTGCAACGGTGCAGCGGACAGCGCATGGTGACGTCAGCTTGCGGGCAATGCCGCCAGGGTACAAACTTACGGCTGCCACGACTGCAGCGCCCCGCAAAGCGACTCAGCCCAACCATGACCACAACGACTGAAACACGCCATCAGTTTCGCAGAAATTTTGTTCTGCTGATGCTGCTTCTGATCTCGATCGCGTTTTTCACCACCATCAAAGGTTACCTTGCGGCATTATTTCTGGCCGCCGTGCTGACTGGCATTGTCTATCCGGTTTACCGGTGGATACTGGTGCGCTTTGGAGGACGAGAACACCTGGCGTCGGTTACGACTTTGCTGCTCGTACTTGGCACAATTGTGGTGCCGCTAATCCTTTTCTTTGGCGTCGTTGTTGCGCAGGCGGTGGAGGTATCCCAGGTTGTTGCACCCTGGGTAGAGCGCCAACTGCAAAGCTCGCAGAATGGCGAGGAGGCGCTGCCCGAGTGGGTGCCATTCGCCGACAAGCTCGAGGAATACAGCACGCAAATCATGGCGAGAGTCGCAGACCTCGCCAGAAGGACCGGTGGATATCTGGTCGGTAGTCTGTCGAAGGTCACGCAGGTCGGAGCGGCTTTTCTCATCAACCTTTTTGTCATGTCCTACGCGATGTTCTTTTTTCTGATCGACGGGCCGAAAATGCTGCGCACCATGATGGGATACTTGCCACTTTCGTCTTCCGACAAGGACAACCTTGCCAAGGTTGGACTATCTGTGAGCAGGGCCACCATCAAGGGCACGCTCGTGATCGGTATTATTCAAGGGACTCTAGGGGGGCTCGGGCTGGCAGTCGCAGGCATAAAGGGTGCCGCTTTCTGGGGCACCATCATGGTGGTCCTGTCGATTATTCCCGGTGTCGGTACGGCCCTGGTGTGGGTGCCGGCAGTCATCTATTTGCTGATCAGCGGCCATACCCTCGCCGCTGTCGGGCTGACGATCTGGAGCGCCGCGGTCGTGGGAACAGTGGACAATGTATTGCGGCCACGTCTTGTCGGGAGAGAAGCCAAAATGCCCGACCTGTTGATTCTGGTGAGCACGCTGGGCGGGCTTAGTTTGTTCGGTGCGCTCGGTCTGGTGGTTGGCCCCGTGATAGCCGCCTTTTTCCTGACCGCACTGACGATTTACGGACAGATGTTCAAAGACGAATTGTCAGAAATTGAAGCGAATGAAGTTGAATCGGCAAACGGCCAGAAGGAGCCATAGCGTCGATCAATGCGTCCAATTGTCTTCCGTCGGCTAAAGTGCGGCTACTTCTGCCGGGGAGTCTAGAACACAAACAGATGTCGCTGACCGCACTGGTGATTATCGGCGGATT
Source organism: Betaproteobacteria bacterium (assembly GCA_020354125.1). GTDB lineage: Bacteria > Pseudomonadota > Gammaproteobacteria > Burkholderiales > Eutrophovitaceae > SG8-40. Next base: position 469,906 of record CP070643.1, read on the forward strand.
CGCCTGTAGCATCGCCGCCTCTATCCGCGCCTTTCGTGAGACAGGCAAGACGTGGATGCCGTTCTTTTTGCTGGTGTGCCCGCTTTCTTGCCGTCCCGTGCATGACGTCAACGGTTGGTTCGTTGGCCACCGCCTGAACGCCATCCGGTTAGTGCTTCATTTCGTAATATTTGCTAGTGGCCGTGTAATGCAGTCAAGCGGGCCGGGAGTCGGTGCGAATTCTCCTGAAAGGGGAGTCGAGCCACCGCAACCTGTCTAGTGTGTCACTGGGAAAAGCATCGACAGCGACGTAGACATGCTTTACTGCGCGCTTTCTGCACTAGGCGAAATGCAACCGGGTGAGAAGGCTTGATCTTGCTCCTCACTGCGATCATCCTCAAGTTATTTCTGGCAACATGTCGCGTTTTGCGTAAACGACTTTCCTGGGTAGTCATGATTTCAAGATCCGTCTGGGCAATTCTCGCCGTATTGTTCTTCTTTGGTTTTTCCCTGGCCGCAATCGCCGGGGCAGGCTGGACAGACTTTGCGCCCGTCGCGGAACTCAGGCCAACCTCCCAAGTGCGCTACGTTGTTAGATTGAAAGTTTCCGAGAATCCCAGCGGATGCAGAACCGAAGAATTCTTCTTTCAGGATTACACTGCGTCGGGATCGCGGCAGATGTTTCGCGCACTATTGTCTGCTGTCGAACACAGAAAAGACGTGCGTGTCTATGTGACAGGGAGATGTAACCTAGACGGATACTCGGAAATTTCTGCCGTCAGCATTGTTCCGTGAGCCGCGAAGGTTCGGTGTCCGTGCCGCTAGGCGGCGTTCCTGAGAGAAAGCGGCCTTTCTTTTTGACCGCATGGCCGCTTTCTTGCTATCGCGTGCATGTTGCTAACTGGTGTTTTCAATCTAACCATAATCGGGATCCCTTGAACGCGGTTTTCGCAGTGCCAACCCATGTTCTCCCGGATGATGCAATCACTTTAATGATTGATGAGCGAGAATCCTCAGTAGAGCTTGAAACGCCGCTGACAGAGCACCGATGTTCTCAGCCCTTTTCGTCTGAGGAACCTTCGTGATCACCCGCATACTCAAGGCGATTGGAAGAACGCTCGCTTCCTGGTTTCGACCTGCACCGCGCGAACCGAGGGGCAAGTTATACAAGGGCAGCCATTCGGCATTCGGCCGCACTTTTGCACTTGTGCAGCTCACAGCCGGACGGCGGCCTTACCTCTTGTACCTGCCGAAAAACTACACGACCGACAGGCACTGGCCGATGGTCGTCATGCTGCACGGTTGCCGTCAGGATGCCGGCTCTTTTGGTGGCCTGACGCGCATGAACGGTATCGCTGACCGTGACAACTTTCTGGTGCTGTATCCCGAGCAGCGGCGGCTGGCAAACTCGATGCGCTGCTGGAACTGGTTTTCGCGCTCGGCGCAGACCGGCGCCGGGGAAGCAGCGATCCTGGCTGACATGATTCGGTCGCTGGCAGCCGAGCATCATGTCGACACCAAGCGCATCTACATCGTCGGTCTGTCAGCGGGCGCTGCCATGGCCAACAATCTCGCGGTGTGTCATGCTGATTTGTTCGCGGCGTGTGCGCTGCACTCAGGGCTGGCATTTGGTGCCGCGGGTTCGTCACACTCCGCGCTCAAGGCGATGCAACAAGGTGCCCGCTCTGAAGCACATGAAGTCGGCAAGCGCGCTTTCGTTCTTTCCCGCGGCAAGACCGACCTCATGCCAGCAATGGTGATTCACGGTGAACAGGACGAAGTCGTCAATCCGGTCAATGCCGGGCAGACTGCCTCGCAGTTTGCCGTGATGAACGAGTTGCTGACCGAGGAAGAGCAAGGTCAATCGGGTGAGCCACGCGAGCGCAGCAGCATCAACCGCGTGAACTCAGGTTATCAGTACGAGGTCACCGACGTCGAGTATGGCGGTCGCGTCGTTATCCGCAAAGTGATGGTCGCCGGACTCGGTCACGCATGGAGTGGAGGTTCAGGTAACTATCATTTCAGCGATCCGCGTGGTCCCAACGCCAGTGAGCTGATCTGTGATTTCTTTGCCGAGCACGGGCTGCGCGATTCGACTACGACTACCCGACCTTGAGTTAGGTCGCGAAGTGACAGATCAAACTCTCTCAGTGCCCTCCACGGTGAGAGTTCTTTCTCTAACAAGCTCAAGGCGCCGGATTAGGGTAGCGCCCTAGCAGTTCGCCAATCGCCTTGAGAGTGTCTTCATCAAGTTCCAGTTGCGCCGCAGCGATGTCGTCTTTCAGCTGATCCATGGTGGTTGCGCCAATAATGGATGAACCGACGAACCATCTACTGGCGACATAACCAAGTGCCAGTTGAACCAGTGTCAAGCCGTGCTGTTTGGCAAGCTCGGCGTAAGCATCGATCGCTTCCGGAACGATTGGCTTCCTGAAGCGCGCTCCGAGATTGTCGAACAAGGTGAAGCGAGCCCCCTCCGGCCGCGCGCCGCCGATGTACTTACCGGAGAGCAAGCCACCAGCCAGCGGGCTGTAGGCAAGTAACGACATGCTCTGGCGAAACAACGCTTCGGCCAGATCATTGTCGACGTTGCGCGAAATCAAGCTGTAGCTGTTCTGGATGGTGACGGGTCCCGGCACGCCCAACTGCTTGGCGACGCGATGAAATTCGCACACGCCCCAGGCCGTCTCGTTAGAAAGACCGTAGTGGCGAATCTTGCCAGCCTTGATCATCGCCGCCATGCCTTCGACCTGCTCCTCGATGGAAGGCCCGCCCTTTTCCTTGTTTGGGTCGAACTCGACGCCGCCAAACATCGGCACGTTACGTTGCGGCCAGTGAATCTGATAGATGTCGATGTAGTCGGTTTGTAACCGGTCGAGGCTGGTGTCGACTGCCTCGGCGATCACATTTTGGGTCAAGTCCGTCCGCCCACCACGAATCCAGTCGCGCCGTCCGGGACCGGCCACCTTGGTTGCGACGAAAAGCTTATCGCGCGGCTGTTTCCTCAGCCAGGTGCCAAGATATTTCTCTGTTCGACCCTGTGTCTTCGCGTTGGGGGGCACCGGATACATCTCTGCGGTGTCGATGAAGTTGATTCCCTGGTCGACTGCGTAGTCGAGTTGCTCATGTGCTTCTGTCTCGCTGTTTTGTTCGCCCCAGGTCATCGTTCCCAGGCAGACACGCGAAACATTCATTTCGGTACTAGGCAGGATTTGATACTGCATTGCGGGCTCCAGTGTTTGTTTTCGGTAGCGATGCTGAGAACGTCAATAGCATCAGCGAATTAAACAAAGCAGACGGCTTGCGGTCTAACGCCGCTACCAGCTATTGCGCAGTTCACGCAGCTTGAGGAACACCGTCTTCGGATCCGGATTCTCCGGTAAATCCGAAAATGCCTCGCGCAGCCGGGCAATGATGGTCGGGTTGTGCAGCCGGAAGAAACTGTTGATTTCCTTTTCCAGACCCAGCGTTGAGACCATTGCCCGGTTCGGGTCCTGGTCGTGCACTTTGTCCAGCAGTTCCTCAGCTTTGGCGTTGCCCGGTTCGCGATCAAGCGTGAACTGCAGATTGTTCTCGATGTAATCGTGCCCGGGATAAACGAGCGTGTTGTCGGGAAGTTTTGCCAGCTGATTGGCAAAGGTGGCGTACAACTCGTTGGGGTGTCCACCGTTGTGACAATTACCGGCCCCGGCGTTGAACAAGGTATCGCCGCAGAACAGAGCCGGCGTATCAGTGTGTGACAGCAGGCAGACATGACTCATCGTATGCCCGGGCGTGTCGAGCGACTCGAGTTCGACTGTTTTGCCGACTTTGATAATGTCGCCAGCCCCGAGACCGCGATCCATCCCCGGTATTGCCGCCCCGGCGTTCTTGTGCGCTAGTAGTTTCGCTTTTGTCGCCTCGATCATCGCTCGATTGCCGCCGGTGTGGTCTCCGTGCTCGTGGGTATTGAGTATCTGCGTGATGGTCCAGCCGTTTTCTTTTGCACGGGCGAGGCATTTTTTCGAGTCGAGAGGGTCGACCGCCATCGCTTCACCCGTTTCCGGGCACACGATCAGGTAATTGAAGTTGCGGTAGGCATTTGCAGTCCAGATCTGTTCAACGATCATTCCGATTCCTCCATTTGCTTTACAGCGCCGAAGTTTCGTCCGCTGCAATGTTACCTGCCATTTCGGCTAACAGTTTGTTGAGAAAGCGTAACGAGCAGCCCGAGTGCAAGGAGCCGCACAGCGCACGACGAGACATATCAAGTAGATAGGCGAGGAGTAAGCGAGCACGCGACACGGCAATCGGGTTGCGCAGTAGCATTTGTCAACAAACTGCTAGGCGATGCGCTTGCTAAGTTCAGGCGGGTTCAACGATTTCTCGTTGAATTCCCCGACCGAGTCGGCAAACTTGACGCCGGCGCGCTTGATTGCACCGTCATCGACTTTTTCAAGCGGAGTGTAGAAGGGATGATGGTGCTCGATGTACGGATTATTGCGCGCCGCGTTGTAGCAATGAATCACCGTCCAACGGCGGTGCTCGGAACGGTTCTGGTCCGAGCGATGCAGCACGTTACAGTGAAAAAACAGCCCATCACCCGGTTCCATCTCGGCGTACTCAATTGGCAGGCGCTTGAGGATTTGTTCAACACGCACCGGGTCAGCGCCGACCTGGTCTCCACTTAACACACCATGCTCGATACGACCGCAGTGGTGTGAACCTTTCACCACCTGCAGGCAACCATTCTCGCGGGTCGAACGGTCGAGAGCGACCATCAGGCTGGCCATGTACGGAAAGACATTTCCGTTGTGGTACCAGTAGCCGTAGTCCTGATGCCATTCCCAGGCTCCGCCTTCGCGCGGATCTTTTGCGGTCAACTTTGAGTGATAGTGGTACACCTCGCCGCCAAGCAGATCCTCCATGGTGTCGACCACGCGGTGGCTGCGTGCAGCAAGGCCATAGACGCTGTCACCCGGGTGGTTCCAGATAGCCATGCGCGTGTTCTTGCCCGATGCGTCGTGGCGGTTGTAGATGCGGCTGCGTAATGCCTCATCGCCTTCGATAGCGGCGCGCAGAATGGCGATCTCTTCGTCGTCAAAGAGCTTGCGCACGATGACGTAGCCGTCACGCTCGTAATCGGCGCGCTGGTCGGGGGTCAGTATTGAACCGGGCATGCGGTTTTCCCTGCGTTTCGAAAATAACCATTATCGCCCTAGACCCCGTCAGAGACCATGCTCTAGATCAAATCATTCGAGTGGGTAAGAAACTCGGGTCGATAAGAAGATCGGGTCTATCAGAAATGGAATAGATGAATGCCAACCTTTGTCTGTCAGGGGACCTTGAACAGGCCGAGCGTGAGTTGATCATGTTGCTCCTGGTCCACGTCTTCTCGCGGCAGCGCATCCGCTACGCACAGATTCTCGGCGCGCACGCCCAGCAGTCGCAGCTTTTGCTCTAGCGGCGCTTTTTTCAAGGCGCGCCCGGCCCAGTGCCGGATACCGGCCGCGTCTTGTATCCAGGTATCAGCGGTGAGTACGCGGGTGACGATTCTGAAGTCGTCGAAGCGCAGTTTTACGCCGATTGTTTTCGCTGCGTAACCTTTGCGTTGCAAATCACTGGCAAGCTGCTCGCATAGCCTTGTGAACAGCTTGCCGAGTTCCTCGCGATCATGGCGTGCATGCAAGTCGCGCTCGAATGTCGTTTCGCGGCTGATGGATTTGGGTTCGCTGTGAGTGACAACCGGTCGCTCGTCGCGGCCGTGTGCCACCCGGTGTAGCCACGCGCCATAGTTGGCACCGAAATTCTGCTTGAGCCAGACCTCGTCGCCGGCAGCCAGCTCGCCGATTGTTTTGATACCCAACGAAGCGAGTTTCTCGCTTGCCTTGGGGCCAATGCCATTGATCTTGCTCGCCGGCAGCGGCCAGATGCGTCCGGGCACGTCTGCCATGGTGATGATGGTCAGACCGTTCGGCTTCTCCAGTTCAGAACATAGCTTGGACAACAGCTTGTTCGGACTGACGCCGATTGAGCAGGTCAGGCCGGTGGCTTTGTGTACGCTCGATTTGATACGCATCGCGATGTCACGAATACCACTGTGCGGTTCGGCGTCGCCCATGTCGTCGGCAGGGGCGAGGTCGGTCAGATCAATATAGATCTCGTCAATGCCGCGGTTCTCGATCTGCGGTGCGATCGCCCGGACGGCGGCTTTGAACAGTTTGGAATACTTGCGGTATTGATCGAAATCGGCGGGCAGCAATGCCGCATCGGGCGCAAGTGCGGCGGCTTTCATCAGGCCCATGCCGGAATGCACACCGAACGCGCGCGCTTCATAGGTGGCAGTGGTAATGACGCCGCGGCCGGCATAATCGTGCAACAACGCAAACCGACGCGATCCATCGGGCAGCGTTTTTGGTGCATGCGCGCGCCGCCCCCCGACGACCACCGGCTTGCCGCGCAACTCCGGATATCGCAGCAATTCGACGGAGGCGTAAAACGCGTCCATGTCGAGATGCGCAATCCAGCGCGACGGAACTTTCGGCTCGGCTTCGTTCATGCTTTCACAGTGTACGCAAAGCCGTTATGGCTATGCGAGAAGTGCAAGCCGCGGCATTGACCCGGGTTTGGATGGGGCCGACGAGCCACTACCTGCCATTGCCCGGCGCACCGATGTTTGCCTTCATATTGTCTTTCTATGGCATGCATGCGTACGGAATTAATGCGCGTTAGAATGCCCACGCAGGCTGTGTCACGGACTCGAAACAACGTGCAGTTTCAGCAAGTTAATAACGAATACGAGGAGGTTTCCGCATGGCAGACAATGAACAGAACATCAGCTCGGGATTTCTCGGGCAGATCAAGAAGAACGCCGGTCTCACCATTGTAATGGGTGTCATCGTACTGATAACGGGGATCCTCGCTATTGGTTCGCCGTTTATCGCGGGGCTCTCCGTGGCGCTCGCGGTCGGCATCCTGTTGATCGTGGGCGGCGTCGGTCAGGTGATATTTGCGATCCCGACATTTGCCATCAGTGTTGGAACAGGACTGGTGAGCACTATTATCGGCGTGCTCTCGGTGCTGATCGGTGGCTACATGCTTGCGAACCCGGATATCGCATTGGCATCGCTTACTTTGTTCCTTGCGGCTTATTTCATCGTTTCAGGAATCTTTGAGGCGGTACTGTCCTTCCAGGCCAGACCGGCAAGTGGCTGGGGCTGGTCGCTATTTAGCGGCATCGTCTCGTTGATTCTTGGCATTATGATCTGGAGCGAATTTCCGGTGTCCGGAGCATGGGCAGTTGGAATTCTGGTCGGCATCAGGCTGATCTTCGGCGGTATAAGTCTGATCATGTTCGGGTCGGCCGCACGCGGTGTGGCGAAAGGGCTCGCGCAAGCGTGATTTGCGAGTCTTGGGCCAAGGGCCGCATCGTCAAACCGGTGCGGCCGCTTGGCGCATTTTCACTAACTTGCGATCGGTTAGTTCGTCCGCCAGTAGTCCGGTCTCTATGCTGTAAGGAGCAACAATGAAACGGTTCATGACGCTGGCAATGGGTTTGATAGTAGTCGCAAGTCTGTCGGGCTGTGGCTACAACGCGTTGCAGCGCGCCGATGAGAGCATCAATGCAGCGTGGTCAGAGGTGGTCAATCAATATCAACGTCGTGCCGACTTGATCCCCAACCTGGTCGAGACGGTGAAAGCATTTGCCGCCCAGGAAAAGAATGTGTTACTGGGTGTAACCGAGGCGCGTTCGAGAGTGGGTTCGATTCAGGTGACTCCGGAGATGGTGAACGACCCGGCGGCACTCGCACAATTCGATGCAGCGCAGGGTGAGTTGAGTTCGGCGTTATCGCGATTGCTGGTCGTAGTGGAGAACTATCCGCAGCTCAAGTCCGATGCCAACTTCCGCGACCTGCAGGCGCAACTCGAAGGTACCGAGAATCGGATCGCGGTGGCGCGCCAGCGCTACATTAAGTCTGTGCAGGACTACAACGTGATTGTGCGTTCATTCCCGTCGAACCTGACGGCAATGATTTTCGGGTTCGATACCAAGCCGCAATTCACGGTCGAGAACGAGCAACAGATCCAACAGGCACCCAAGGTCGACTTTGACAGCGAATAGCTTGCGGGGGCTGTTAGCGACGGCGGCGCTGCTGCTTGCGCCGTTGCTAGCCAGCGAGGCAGCGATCGCGGAAGTCCCGGTTCCAGCGCTCACGGCGCGAGTTACCGATCTCACGGAAACTTTGAGTAACGAACAGCGTTCGCAGCTCGAAAGTCGGCTGGCGCAGTTCGAGTTGCAAAAGGGCGCTCAGATTGGTGTCCTGATCTTGCCGACGACCAAGCCTGAAACCATCGAGCAATATGCCGTTCGTGTTCAGGAGGAGTGGCAACTCGGACGCGCCGGTGTTGATGACGGCGTATTGCTGGTCGTTGCAAAGGATGATCGCACGGTACGCATTGAAGTTGGCTACGGACTCGAAGGCGCACTGCCCGACGCGATTGCAAAGCGCATTATTGAGGAGGACATCATCCCGCGGTTTCGAGACGGCGACTTCTACGCCGGCATCAGTGCCGGAGTCACGCGGATGATGGGGGTGATCGAGGGCGAGCCACTGCCGCCGCCATCGCGACAGAGCCGTGTGTCACGGGCGCGCACCAACCTCGACTGGTTGTTTCCCACCTTTGTGCTGCTGTTAATCGGCAGGCAACTGCTGACGGCCGTGTTTGGCCGGTTCGTCGGCGCCGGCTTGTCGGGATCAATCCTTGGGCTTATCGCCTGGATGGTCGTAGGCTCGTTAATCGCTGCGCTGGTGGTCGGGGTATTGGTGTTCCTGTTCAGCCTGTTCGCGGGTATCCCCGGCGGCCGTTTTTACCGCCCGTGGGGTGGTGGCTGGTCTTCCGGCCGTGGTTCGTCGCGAGGCGGTTGGTTCTCAGGCGGTTTCGGTGGCGGCTTCAGCGGCGGCGGTGGTTTCTCGGGAGGCGGTGGCGCCAGCGGACGTTGGTAACGCGAACAGAAACCATGAACCTGATCCGAATAGCGAAACATCTTGTGATTCCCGACTGGTGGGCGCATCGCGTGTTTCCAAAGCACGTACTCGAGCGCATCAATGCGGCGGTACACGAGTCTGAAAAGTCGCATCGTGGGGAACTGTGTTTCGTCATTGAGGGCGATCTCGAGTTGTCGGCACTGCTTGGAGGAATCACGACACGCCAGCGCGCCGAGGACGTGTTTGCCCAGATGCGTGTCTGGGACACCGAAGAAAACAGTGGGGTGCTGATTTATGTTCAGCTCATTGATCACTGCATCGAAATTGTGGCTGACCGCGGCATTAATGGAAAAGTTGACCGGTCTGAATGGAATACTATCTGTGAAACGATGCAGTCAGCTTTTCATTCTGGTCGCTACGAGCAAGGTTCACTTGAAGCGATCAAGGCGATCACTGCGCTGCTGCAAACGCATTTTCCATCGGGTGAGGAAAATCCGGACGAGTTGCCGAATCGTCCAATTCGCCTTTAGCTCTGCTCTGCATCCGAAATCCGCAAGCGGTTTTGATCGGCCACGCGTTTTCATCCGACGAACCCGGCTCGCGCTTAGTCTTTTCAAATGCTATAAAAAGACACCAACCCGCTTGACCTTACCCGGGTTCCCGTCGGCCGGAAGGCGTCCCTTCGCCGGGGGAGTCATTCATTGAGGGATAACCAAGATGCGGAAGAAGAGGAGAAGTAAAGTGATTGCGTGGGTCGTCGGCATCTTTTACGTGGCGGGAGTTGTGCTCGCCGTGGATGCAATCATGAGGGTGCGAACGGCCCAGGGTGCGATTGCCTGGTCGGTATCCCTGGTGACCATGCCTTTCGTTGCGGTACCTGCCTACCTCGTCTTGGGGCGGAGCAAATTCAGGGGAATGACGGAGATGCTTGAGGCGAGGCAGGATGAAATCGAAGATGCGATCGCGGAGATTCGCAGCAATCTGGACCCGTGGGCAGTGGAAGTAGAGCAGTTCGTAAGTACTTATGAGGCCGTACATAACCTGTCGGGAATGCGATTGCTGAGAGGCAACCGGGTTGAGCTACTGATCAACGGGGAAGCCACCTTTGACAGTATTTTGGCAGGCATTGCGCAGGCAAAAGAATACGCACTGGTGCAGTTCTACATGTTTCATGATGACGGACTTGGCCGGCGCATGAAGAACGCACTCATCGAACGCGCCAAGGCGGGCGTGCGGGTCTACATGCTCTATGACGAAATTGGCAGCAGTGGGCTTCCGGCTTCCTATGTCAACGAACTTCGTGACGCAGGTGTTGAGGTGTCATCGTTCAAGCCGACGCAGGGACGTGGTAACCGTTTTCAACTGAACTTCCGTAATCACCGCAAGATGGTGGTCGTAGACGGAGTCACCGGCTGGGTGGGTGGTCACAATGTCGGCGACGAATACCTGGGGCTCGACGAGGAATTCTCCCCATGGCGCGATACCCACGTGCGCATCGACGGCCCCGCTGTCCTCCAGTTGCAACTGGTGATTCTGGGAGACTGGTATTGGGCTACACAGGAGATGGTCCCGGTCAATTGGGTTCCTCAGGAGGCGGAAGACAGCGATGTGCGGGTGATGATTTATCCGTCTGCGCCGACGCAACGGCTGGAGACTGCCGGATTACTGTTCGTCACCGCATTGCATTCTGCGCGAGAGCGTATCTGGTTGTCAGCGCCGTACTTCGTCCCGGATGAAGCGGTGATGAAGGCACTTGAACTGGCGGCTCTGAGGGGCGTCGATGTGCGCATCATTACCACCGGCAAAGGCGACAGCTTGCCTGTCTATCTTGCGGCCTTTCACTATATCGACCAGTTGCGTGATCTCGGCATCAAGTTTTACGCCTACAAGCCGGGCTTTTTGCACGAGAAGGTGATGCTGATCGATGACCGGGTTTCCTCGGTCGGCACCGCGAACTTCGACAACCGCTCGTTCAGACTGAATTTCGAGGTCACGGCGCTGATCGCCGACGGTGACTTCGCCAAGCAGATGGAAGCCATGTTCGAGCAGGACTTCGCGCACTCGGAGGTAATCGACCCGACCCATGTTGACGACAAGTCATTCTTTTGGCGTTTGGGGGTTAATCTTTCCCGGCTTGCTTCGCCGGTTTTGTAGCGAGTCGCTCGAGAAGGGATGATGGCTGTCGACTATCGGAATTTAGTAATCGACGGCGATGGCACGCAATGCATCAGTTCGGAGATTACTTGTGGAGGTCGTTTTGGAATCCGGCGCGAAACCGGGCGCTGCGGAGGAATCGGTACGGTTGATATGTCCGTCTTTGCTCTCAAGGTTGACTTCAAACCACGATTGGAAGAGGACGTGCCGCGCCACGCTTTGCTGAAACATCAATGATGGCTACAAGTTCACAGTGATCAGTTTCTTCATTAACTTATACAGGCTGCTGGCGGCAACCGTATACGGTCTAAGGCGCGACGACGAGTTCCGGGCTTTGATGGTCCTATTGGTGCTGTTGCTTGTTGGCGGGGCTTTGTTCTACTGGGAAGTAGAAGGGTGGAGCGTGCTGGACGCCATCTACTTCTGCGTAATGACCATGTCTACTGTTGGCTATGGTGACCTGGCGCCGACTTCGCCATTTTCGAAGATCTTTACGATCGTGTTTACCATACTGAGCATCGGAATCTTCGCGGCTGTCGTTTCGAAAGTCGTACAACTTATTCTGGAGCGGAAGAAAGCGCGATCGCAAATCCGTGCGAAATCGGATGGGACGAGGTAGCCCCCGGCGTAGCGGCTAGTGCGCCGGTTTTCCCTGCTGATGGTATGGAGGCGATGAAATGAGAGCTGAGCTGGCGTTGCGTTGTGCTCTGGCGCTCACCTCGTGTCTGGCGGGACAGGTGATGGCGGACCCGTTGCCGTTGTTCGATGGCCATATCCACTACAACCTCGATGCCCCGGAGCGTTATCCGCCTCAGGCCGTAGTGCGCATCCTCGATGAGGCGGGGATCACCGGTGCGTTGTTGTCCAGCACACCCAACGATGGCACGCACTTGCTTTACGAAAGATATCCACAACGCTTCATCCCCGCACTGCGGCCTTATCGCAAGACGCGGGACTTCGAAACGTGGCGGATGGAGCGAGGCAATTGGTACCGCGATCCGGCAACGGTGATGTTTATCGAGCAGGAACTCGAACGCGGCATCTATCGCGGTATCGGAGAGTTCCATGCCAACGGCGATGAGGCAGCCACACCGCAGATGCGCGCCATTGCCCGGCTGGCCGAGGGCAAAGGCCTCTGGCTGCACGCCCATTCCGACGCCGCAGCAGTCGAGCATTTATTCGCCCACGCGCCTTCGCTAACGATCATCTGGGCGCACGCTGGCATGAGCACACCGCCGGCAGAAATCGACCGCATGCTTGCGGCCTACCCGCGCCTGGTTGCCGAGCTGTCGTACCGTGACGTGGTGGCCAGTAGCGGCAAGCTAGATCCGCTGTGGCGCGCACTGTTCCTGAAGTATCCGGACCGATTCATCTACGGCTCTGATACCTGGATGACGCCACGTTGGGAGGCGGTGGTGCCACTGGCACAAAGCGCCCGCGCGTGGCTCGGCGAGCTGCCGGAAGAGATCGCCGAGAAAATCGCGTTCGGCAACGCCCAGCGGATTTTTTCTGTTACTGAACAATAGGGTAAGGTGATCCGCAAGAGTCCGGGCAGCGCTCCGGCCGGCGCGTCAGATTGACGCTGCGTGATATACCACCGAAAATAACGCCCGGAGCGATATCAGCAGCAGCAAATCGGTGCCGGGCTCCGGGCATCTTCCGTTCGGAACATTTTCCCCTGAAAGGTCAAGGCCATGGCTATCTGGCTAAAGAAAGGCATTTCTGCCGAAGAGGACGCGGCGCAGGTCGCAAAGGTTCGCCAGACCGTTGAACAAATTCTCGCCGACATTGAAAAGCGCGGTGATGAAGCAGTGCGTGAACTATCGCAGAAATTCGATAACTGGAACCCGAAGGAATTCCGCCTGACGCGCGCGCAGATCGACGAGTGCGTGAAAAGCCTGCCGAAACAGGTCATCGACGACATCAAATTTGCCCAGCAGCAGATCCGAAATTTTGCGCAAATTCAGCGTGATGCGCTGCGCGATGTCGAGGTCGAAACGTTACCCGGCGTGGTGCTGGGGCACAAGAACATTCCCGTCAACAGCGTCGGCTGTTACGTGCCGGGCGGCAAGTACCCGATGGTCGCCTCGGCACACATGAGCATCGTCACCGCCAAAGTGGCAGGGGTGAAGCGAATCATCGCGTGTGCGCCACCTTATCAGGGCAAACCGCATCCGGCGATCGTGGCAGCGATGCATCTGGCCGGAGCCAACGAGATCTATGCGCTGGGTGGCGTCCAGGCGATCGGCGCCATGGCGTTGGGCACGGCGAGCATCAAGCCCACCGATATGATTGCCGGGCCGGGCAACGCCTTCGTTGCGGAAGCCAAGCGGCAGTTGTCCGGCCGCGTTGGTATTGACCTGTTCGCCGGGCCTACCGAAACGTTGGTCATAGCCGACGAAACGGTCGATGGCGAAATGTGTGCGACCGATCTGCTTGGTCAGGCCGAGCATGGGCCCAATTCGCCGGCGATTTTGCTCACCACCTCGCGTCGCCTGGCGGAAGACACCATGAAAGAAATCGAGCGTCAGTTGAAGGTGTTACCAACTGCGCAGGTCGCCGGGCAGGCATGGCAGGACTACGGCCAAGTGATCCTGTGCAAGGACAACGCTGAGATGGTGAAAGAGGCCGACCGCATTGCCTCCGAACACGTTCAGGTCATGACCAAGGACAACGAACACTTTCTCAAGAATATGACCAACTTTGGCGCGCTGTTCATCGGTCCCGAGACCAATGTCTCCTATGGCGACAAGGTAATCGGCACCAACCATACCTTGCCCACGCGCAAGGCGGCGCGCTATACCGGCGGGCTGTGGGTCGGTAAATTCATCAAGACCTGCACTTACCAGCGGGTCAAACCCGAGGCCACCGCCACGATCGGCGAGTACTGCTCGCGGTTGTGCGCCATCGAGGGTTTTGCCGGCCACAAGGAGCAGGCGGATTTGCGGGTGCGGCGTTATTCCCGTCGCCGGGCGGCGTGAAGGCAGGTTGGCGTTTTTCTTGCTGCTCAGCCTGATGGGCCTGACAGTAGAAATGGGTGATCGCTATGCTGGAAGATAAAGTTGTTGCAGTAACCGGCGGTTCCGGTGGGATCGGCTCTGCCATATGCCGTGCTTTTGCCGGTGCGGGCGCGACGTGTATCGTTGCCTACAACAACAACGAGCAAAGAGCTAACGATGTCGTAGCCTCCCTGGATGGTGAAGGACACTGGGCGCACTATGTTCCGGTCGATATATCGGCGGCGCTGGAAGGCTTTGCCAACCTCGTTGACGAAAAGCACGGCAGACTAGACGTGCTCGTCAACTGCGCCGGTATCACCAGGTTCGTTTCTCATAGAGATCTTGATGCTCTAGACGATGACCTGATTGACGAGATGTTTCGCGTCAACTGGCGCGGTGCTTTTGTTGCGGTGCGCGTGTTTCATGATTTGCTCAAGAAGACCGGTGACGGTCTGGTCGTGAATATTTCCTCGGTTGCCGGGATACACGGTGTTGGCAGCAACATTGCCTACTGTGCCTCGAAGGCAGCTTTAGACACCATGACGAAGTCGCTCGGCCGCGCGCTGGCACCGGAAATCAGGGTCGTATCGGTGGCGCCGGGAATGGTGCAGACCGACTTCACCAAGAAACTGAATCCGAAATGGTTGGAGCAGCAAAAAGCCCTTACGCCGATGAAGCGGTTCGCGACGGTTGATAATGTAGCGGACACTGTATTGGCCTTGGCAACACACATGAAGTTCTCGACCGGTTGCATCGTCCAGGTCGATGGTGGCCGGCCACTGGGCTGATACCAGGCCGTTGAAAGGCAACATGGCGGATGTAAGAAAACTCTATGACGATGTGATCATGGATCACATAAAGCACGCCAGGAACTACCGCGAAATGTCTGCGGCGACAGGCCAGGCGGACGGAGTGAACGTGCTTTGCGGCGACAACCTTACGGTCTATGTGCGGATCGAGGAAGACATACTGCGCGAAGCCGCGTTCCAGTGTGAATGCTGTGGTATTTCCATGGCCTCGGCTTCCATCATGACGGAACTGGTCGAGGGAAAATCGGTCGACGAGGCAAAACACATTGCTGCTGACTTGCTCGAGTCGTTTTCCGAGGAGCATCCCGAACACGATGCCCACTATGGAAAGGCAGCCGTCCTTGGCATCGTTCGTGACTTTCCCTCGCGGCGCAATTGCGCTTCGCTCGCCTGGGTGACACTCAACGCTGCATTGGAAGGCGACGAACAGGCAGTGCTGGGTGGCTGACGGGACAAGCGCTCTCATCTGAAACCGGGCGGACAATAGGACGCCGCGATGGCGCTTGCAACATACCGCTTCTACGAAGAGCTAAATGATTTCCTTGCGCCAATCCGGCGCAAACGCGAATTCGCGTACGACAGCGCACGTGCCGCCACGGTAAAGAACGCAATCGAGGCCCTTGGCGTCCCACACACTGAAGTAGAACTGATTATTGCCAATGGCAAATCGGTCGACTTCTCCCATATGGTGAGAGACGGCGACCGCATTGCCGTGTATCCGATGTTCGAGGCGCTCGATATCCGGCCGCTGCTGCGTGTGCGGCCCGAACCTTTGCGGCGGCTTCGTTTCGTCGCTGATGCGCATCTGGGAGGTTTGGCGAGAATGCTGCGAATGCTTGGCTTCGACACCCTGTACAGCAATGACTTCAAGGATGAGGATATCCGAGCGATCACCGTACGTGATGGCCGTGTGGTGCTGACCCGTGACCGCGAGTTGCTCAAGTGCAGCGACATTACCCATGGCTGTTACGTGCACGCATTGCGGCCGATGGATCAGTGGAAGGAAGTGGTCGACCGCCTGCAGCTGCAACGTGACGCGCAACCATTCACGCTGTGCCTGCATTGCAATGAGCCATTACAGAAGATTGACAAAGCCGCGGTTCTGGATTTGCTGCCTGAAAAAGTGGCGAAATACTACGAGCGTTTCTGCACCTGTCCTTCCTGTAAGCGGATCTTTTGGGAAGGTTCACACTGGAAGCGTATGCACGGCTGGCTCGATCAGTTGGCGGGTCAAGAAGAACGACATAGCGATTCACCAAAACAATAGGCTCAGGCGCTTTCAAGCGCCGGCGTGCCCGCGCTTAACGGGTGACGCGTGCCTCCATTCGGCTTATGGTGTTGAACAACACGATTGTGTCGATCTTTGGCCGTGTCAGCAGGTATGTATGTTCCTTTTTGAGTGCCTGCCGGCGATGGCTTGATCACAACTCTATCGGGAGCACGATCCGGATTAGCTGGCGCGGATTCAATCGCAATCAACCAGGAGCCCCTTCTTTCACGTAACGTGCTCCTGGCTTGTCCGCTTCCTTTCCGGACTCATTGATGAAGCTTCGATGGAAAGGAGGCGTGTATGCAGTCGAAATCGTGTGTCAGCTGGTCTACCGTCGCTTTGGTTTCCCTTCTCGCGGCGATTCTGGTAGCAATGTTCCCTGGATACGCAATGGCGCGGGAGGATAGTCAAGCGCGAATTACTGTCCTTTACGACGCGTTCGGCAAGCCATCGGCAATGAAGAAGGATTGGGGTTTTTCTGTCTTCATCGAGTATGGTGGCAAGCGTATTCTGTTTGACACCGGTAATAACGCCGACGTCTTTGCGCACAACGTCAAAGTGAAGGGCATCGACCTCACAAGGCTCGATTTTGTGGTTGTGTCGCATCGCCATGGTGACCACGTGGCGGGTCTGAACCATCTTCTGAAGGTGAACAAAAAGGTAAAAATCTATACGCCAAAGGAAAATTTCGGCGTCTTCGGTGCCCAGTTACCTGGAACCTTCTACCGGCGAAACGAGTCGCTGCCCGCGGAAATGCGTTATTTCGATGGTAATCCTCCGAGAACCATGCATTTCGGCACACCTTGGCCGGAAGGCAATTTCGCAAGGGTGACGGAGTCGATGGAAGTGTTGCCGGGCTTTCATCTGATATTGCTCAAAGGGCCGTGGGGGGTCGACCTGGATGTCATGGAAATCTCCCTGGCGATAGAGACGCCGGAAGGTGTGGTGCTGGTCGTTGGTTGCAGTCACCCAACTATTGAAAAGATTGTGGCCACCGCAAGTCAGACGCTGAACAAACCGATTCATCTGGTCGTTGGTGGCACGCATCTGCTGCCGGCCAAGGACGATGCGATCAGGGAAGTCGCGCGCTCATTGCGCGACAGATGGCAAGTGGCCTGGATTGCGCCCGTTCACTGTACGGGAGAGCCGGCGTTCGCGATTCTGAGCGAAGCGTTTGGCAGCCGCTATCTGTACGCGGGTCTGGGTACTACGCTGCTGCTCGGTCGCAACGTCAGGACCGCTGCTGCGTCGGGGCAAACAGCGACGCAGGTCATGGATGAGACTGATCTGCGAAGCTACCGAGCATTCTTGGAAAGGCACTACTTTGTATCAGAGCGCATGCATGGCGAGCACGAGCCGCATGCTAATGCGCATCTGCCCCACCTGTTTCGCTGACATTAGGCGCCGACAGTTGCCCCTTGATCTCCGGATAAAGGTGCGGCGCGCACGGTGGTAGCGGCTTCAGCCTTGAAGCCCCGGCGCAACCGCATCTGAATCGATTCGCCGTGCGTGTCCTCCGGCCAAACGAAGTTATGATGTCGGACACGGCAAACTTCGCGGCAGTGCATTGTTCACAGCGAATCGACAAGAGATCCGGAAGAAATCGATATGAGTGCCTGGTCCGCGAGCCTCGGCTTCGCTTTATTGATGTCGTGCCAGTTCGCCGTGTTTGCTGCACCCGTGGCAGATGTGGAGGCCGGAAAGAAGTTGGCCGAACAGGTGTGTACAGCGTGCCATGGCGAGGAGAAAACCCTGAACAGCGAAACGCCGATTCTGGCGGGGCAGACATGGCGCTACCTTTATCTGCAGATGAAGGATTTCCAGCGAGGCCGGCGAACCAACGAACTCATGAGTCCGCTGATGAAAGACCTGAGCAGACAGGACATGGTCAACCTGGCCGCTTACTACTCGCAACAGACATTCAGAGGGCAGAACGAAAGAGGCAGTGCCGCACTGATCGATGCGGGCCGCAAGATTGCCGATGACGCCCTGTGCACCATGTGCCATCTTGGTGGTTTCAAAGGTCAGAACGAGGTGCCACGTGTCGCCGGGCAGCACTACAGCTACATCGTCAAGCAGTTGGTCGCGTTCAAGAACCGTGAGCGCACCAACGATGCCGGGACAATGACAGCCTACATGTCGAACGTGACCCGCGAACAAATGGAAGCGGTCGCAGCCTACGTGGCGAACCTGCAGACAAGATAGCCCGCATCGTTCGCGGGCAATCTGGCTTAATTGCCAAGAAATTCAAGCAATGCGGCGTGAAATCTTTCGGGTACTTCCAGCTGCGGCGCATGCCCGGCGTCATCCCACTCGAGTAATTGGCTGCCCTCGATCGCGGCATGCGTCTGGCGGCCGAGCTTCGGATACTGACCAAGTGTGGTGCGCACTTCGGGACTGACCCTTGCCTTGCCGAGCGCCGTGCGATCCTGTTGCCCGATGACCAGCAACGTTGGCGTGCGCAGCAGCGGAAATTCATGCACCACCGGCTGCTCATAGATCATCTGTGCGATCTGAGCGCGCACCCGGGCAAATTGCGGAAACTGGGCACTGCCCTGCATCCGCGCATGCACCATGACGTACTCGTCGTATTCCGGCTTCCACTTGACGTAATAGCTTTTGTGGTATGCGCGAATGTTCGCTTCGGTTCGCTTTAGCAGGCCCTGATAGATGCGCTCGGTCGGAATCCATGGCACCTTGACGCGGTAGTCTTCGAGTCCGATCGGGTTGGCCAGTGTGAGGTGCTCGACTGTTTCCGGGTACATCAGACTGAAGCGCGTCGCCAGCATGCCGCCCATCGAGTGCGCGACCACACTGACGCGTTGGATACCCAGCGCGTCGAGAAGCGATTTGGTGTTGGAGGCGAGCCAGTGAAAGCTGTACGGGATGACCGGCTTGGATGATTTTCCAAAGCCGATCTGATCCGGCACTACGACGCGGTAGCCGGCAGCGGCAAGGACGTCGATCGTGCGGTACCAATAGGCGCCGAAGAAGTTGGCACCGTGCATCAGCACCACGGTTCGGCCATTGGCGTTTGCCGACGGCGATACATCCATATAGGCCATGCGCAAGTCAGTCCCAAAATAAGTGATTGGATGGAACTGCACTGGATGCGGGTAGTGGTAGCCTTCGAGCGCTATTCCAAGTGGCTCTGTCTCATTCGCGGCGCAAAGTGGCTCGGCGCAGAAAACGATCAGCGCCAGAAAGAAGGGGGTGATGGCTGTTCTGAGTTTCATAACGTTTAGTTTTCACCTTATCTTCTGTAGCGACCGGAGCCGGTCGCCTTGTGC
>CP070643.1:489472-517640 GCA_020354125.1 Betaproteobacteria bacterium
GCCATCGCCGCTCGCGGCGAGCACCATGCCTTGCGATTCACCGAAGCGCATCTTGCGTGGCTTGAGATTGGCGACCATCACGGTCATGCGGCCTACAAGTGCTTCCGGATCGTATGCCGACTTGATGCCGGCGAATACTTGTCGTGTTTCGCTGCCAATGTCGAGCGTGAGCTTCAACAGTTTGTCCGCGCCTTCGACATGCTGGGCATCTACGATCTTTGCAACCCGAAGATCGACTTTGGTGAAGTCATCAATGGTGATGATTTGTGGCTCTTCGGGTTTGGCTTCCTGCGTATTCTTTTCCACTACGTTCTCCTGATGCTGCGCGTGGCGCTGCCGCGAATGCGACTGCGGTGTCGGTTCGAGACTTTCCGTGTTGGCTGTAACGAGTGCATCGATCTGTTTGCTATCCACCCGCGTCATCAAATGTTTGTACTTTTTGATTTGATGCCCGCCGGGCAATAGCGTTCCTGCGTCGGCCCACGTCAGTGGCGAGATACCAAGAAACTTCTCGACGTTTTTGGCCACGACTGGCAATACAGGTTTGAGGTAAATCGTCAGCAGACGAAACATGTTCAGCGCGTCCGAGCAGACCTGTTGAAGCTTGTCTTCTTGCCCTTCCTCGCGCGCGAGTTCCCAAGGCTTGTAGGCATCGACATAGGCATTGGCCTTGTCGGCGAGCAGCATGACTTCGCGCAGCGCCTTGCCGAACTCGCGCGCATCATAGAGCAAGGTGATGGCGTCCGCTTCGGATTGCAGATCGCCGATAACCGGATTTTCTTTAGCGGATGTGGCGGCCAGTTTGCCTTCGAATCTCTTGAAAATGAAACCGGCGCAGCGGCTGGCGATGTTGACGTACTTGCCAACGAGATCGCTGTTTACCCGCGCGATGAAGTCATCGAGATTGAGGTCGATGTCTTCCATGGTGGCGTTGAGTTTGGCCGCGTAGTAATAGCGCAACCATTCGGGATTCAGGCCCTGTTCGGTATAGCTTTCCGCGGTAATAAACGTGCCGCGTGACTTGGACATCTTCTGTCCGTTCACAGTCAGAAAACCGTGGGCGAATACCTTGGTCGGGGTTCGGTAACTGGCGAACTCGAGCATGGCCGGCCAGAACAAGGCGTGGAAATACAAAATGTCCTTGCCGATGAAATGCACCAGTTCGGTGTCACCACCGGGGCGCAGAAAGGCATCCTGGTCGATGTTGTTTCCGGCGCTTTGTTGTTTGGCGACGTAGTTGGCGAAGCTGCCAAAGTATCCGACCGGCGCATCGAGCCAGACGTAGAAGAATTTCTGCCCGTCTGTACCGGGGATGGCAAAACCAAAGTAGGGCGCATCGCGGGAGATGTCCCAGTCGGAGAGCTTGCTGTCACCTTCGGCACCGAGCCACTCTTTCATCTTGTTCGACGCTTCCGGTTGCAGCCGGTCGCCTGACTGGGTAAAGGCGCGCAGGAATTTCTCGCAGCGTTCGTCAGAAAGCTTGAAGAAATGATGTTCCGAGGACTTGCGCTCGGGTTTGGCCCCCGAAACAGACGAGTAAGGGTCGATCAGATCGGTTGGCGCATAGGTGGAACCGCACACTTCGCATGAGTCGCCGTACTGGTCTTTCGAGTGGCAGACAGGACACTCGCCCTTGATGTAGCGATCTGGCAGGAACATGTTCTTGACCGGGTCGAAGAACTGTTCGACCGAGCGACGGTCTATCAGGTCCTTGGAGTCGAGCTGCAGGTAGATGTCCTCGCAGAAGGCACGGTTCTCGTCCGAGTTGGTCGTGTAGTAGTTGTCAAAGGCGACGAGGAACGCGGCGAAGTCGCGAGTGTGTTCACCGTGCACACGCTCGATCAGTTGGTCCGGGCTGATGCCTTCGGCTTCGGCGCGCAACATGATCGGCGTGCCGTGGGTATCGTCGGCGCAGACGTAATGAACCTCGTGCCCCTGCATCTTCTGAAAGCGCACCCAGATATCGGTCTGGATGTATTCAACCAGGTGGCCAAGGTGGATGCTGCCGTTGGCGTAGGGCAGCGCCGAGGTGACGAGGATTCTGCGCGTCATCGGGAAGTGCTGTTAATAGGGCGCGGGGAAAAGGCGCAATTCTAACAGTCTGTTGCCGCGGAAACCCTACCAGGCGAGCGGCTTTTTGGCTGGTGACGAGGGGTTGGTTGGCAAGCGTGACTGGCCAAAGACCACCCGAACAGTGCAGGATTTTGAACATGTCCGGCCGCTAGGCTTTTAGTTAGAATTGGCGGCCATTCGAAAAAGGAAGTCCACCGTGGCACAAACTGAGGAGAGTATCCGCGAGGCACTGGCGCAGTTGGTCGACAGTGCGACCGAGCGAGATTACGTAGCGAGCGGCGAGGTCAAGTCAGTCAAGCTGGATGGCGATCAGGTCGCCGTGGAGATCGTGCTCGGTTATCCGGCGAAAAGCGTTGCCGAGGATATCAAGCGCGACATCGCGGAAAAGATCGGCGCGCTGCCCGGCGTAGGCAAAGTCACGGTGTCGGTCGATGTCAACATCGTCGCGCACAGTGCGCAGCCGGGGATGAAGCTGTTGCCGGGGATCAAGAATGTCATCGCTGTTGCGTCGGGCAAAGGCGGCGTCGGCAAGTCAACCACGGCGGCGAACGTGGCTCTGGCTTTGGCGGCAGAGGGTGCGCGAGTCGGCATGCTCGACGCGGATATTTACGGTCCGTCGCAGCAGATGATGATGGGGTTGAGTGGCCGGCCCGAATCGACTGACGGCAAGACGATTGAGCCGATGGAAAGCCATGGCGTGCAGAGCATGTCGATTGGCGTGCTGATCGATGCCGATCAGCCAATGGTGTGGCGCGGCCCGATGGTGACACAGGCGCTCGAGCAGTTGTTGCGCGATACGCAGTGGAAAGAACTCGACTATCTTATTGTCGATTTGCCCCCCGGAACCGGCGATATCCAGCTCACGTTGTCGCAGAAAGTCCCGGTGACTGGTGCGCTGATCGTCACCACGCCGCAGGACATCGCCCTGATCGATGCGCGCAAGGCGCTGAAGATGTTCGAGAAGGTGAGCGTGCCGATCCTTGGCATCGTCGAGAACATGAGTATTCATGTGTGCTCGAACTGCGGTCACCAGGAGCATATTTTTGGTGAGGGTGGCGCAGCGCAGATGTGTCAGGACTACGATATCGATCTGCTTGGCCAATTGCCGCTGGACATCAAGATTCGTGAGCAGGCGGATTCGGGCAAACCGACGCTGGTATCCGATCCGGACGGCAGCGCAAGCCACATCTACAAAGAGGTCGCGCGCAAGGCGGCGGCGAAGATCGCCATGCAAAAGAAGGATTATGGGGGAGTATTCCCCAAAATCGTCGTCCAGAACACATGAAAAGCGGCCTGCGCAGCCCGATTGCTGTGTCGCGTGCTCGCTTGGTCCTCGCCTACCTACCCTGGTATGTCTCGTCCCTCGCAGGGTTCTATCAATCCAGGCGGCTCCTTGCACTCGGGCTGCTCGCCACGCTTTTCCGGCAAGCTGCCGGTGAGGTCTCCATCGGGGCTTGCAACGGGTTCTGATTGGTACGTGGTTCAGAATGCTCATGTACTGCCCGTGTACACTCCGGTTCCTGCGCTCCGGTCTCACCCGGCTGAAGGCCGCTCGCTACGTTTTTCAACAGCCTGCTGAATCTTTGCATCTCCCGCGGGCATTCTTCGCAAGCCGCTGATGGCGAATCAGCGCCATACATAGAGGAAAGAATATGACAGTCAAGTCTGATCGGTGGATACGCCGTATGGCGCAGGAGAACCAGATGATCGAGCCTTTCGAGCCGGAGCAGATCAAGGCGGTTGATGGCCGGCGGGTGGTGTCTTTCGGCACCTCGAGTTACGGCTACGACATTCGATGCTCCGACGAATTCAAGATCTTCACCAATATCAATTCGACGATTGTCGATCCTAAGCAATTCGACTCCGGGTCATTCATTGATTTCAAAGGCGACGTCTGCATCATTCCGCCCAACTCGTTTGCCTTGGCGCGCACGGTCGAGTACTTCCGGATTCCGCGCGACGTGCTGACCATCTGCCTCGGCAAATCGACGTATGCAAGATGCGGAATTATTGTGAACGTGACGCCGTTCGAGCCGGAGTGGGAGGGCTATGTCACGCTCGAGTTTTCCAACACCACGCCTTTGCCGGCAAAGATTTACGCCAACGAGGGCGTTGCCCAGGTGGTGTTCTTCCAGTCAGCGCCGGACGATGTTTGCGAGACCTCGTACCGCGATCGCGGCGGCAAGTACCAGAAACAGTCCGGTGTGACCCTGCCGCGTATGTGACACCTTTGTGACTGATGCCGCTTTATCGAGAATTTTGTTCAGTTTGCGCTTGATTCCTGCGCCGGGCGGCCTATAATTCGCCTCTCATTTTTTTCGGGGTTTTCCCTTTCCGGTCGACTAGTTAGACCGGCTTTACCTGCAGGGAAGGGGGTCATCATGACAGGAGAGAGGCTCGGTTCCGCAAGCAAACGCATTGCAGCTTAGTTGCCCGTTTTTATCGTTTGTCTTGAGGAAAGAATTTGATGACCAAGCCGTCCGCGCTGAACCAGCGCCCTGAGTTCGAAAACTACTTCGATACTCATCCAGAACCACGCCTCGATTTCGCGCACGTGCGGCGCGCCTTGCAGGATGGATACGATCGGCCATTCCTGCTGATCGACCCGCAGATCATTCGCAACAAGTATCGTCGCTTTCTGGCTGCGATGCCGCGCGTACGTACGCACTACGCTGTCAAGGCCAACCCCGATCCGCGCGTTGTGCGAGTTCTTGCCGCCGAAGGTGCTGGCTTTGAAGTCGCCTCACCGGCAGAGCTCGATCTGCTGATTTCACTGGGAATTGATATTTCGGAAGTTCATTACAGCAATCCTGTGAGGGCGCGTCAGCACATTGAGTACGCTGCTTCCAAAGGAGTGGTGTGGTTTGCATTCGACAGCGTTGAGGAATTGCGAAAGGTCCATGCGGTAGCGCCACATGCCAAGGTCTACCTGCGCATTGACACACCCAATATCGGCAGCGACTGGCCGCTGTCCGGAAAATTCGGCACGAAAATGCGCGAAGTCGACGAGATTATCGATGTCGCTGCCGAACTGGGGGCTGACCTTTGTGGCGTGACCTTCCACGTCGGCTCACAGTGCCGCAACGCCGAGAACTGGCGAGTGGCCATCGACAGTTCCAAGCGCATCTTCGGCAAGATGCGCGCAAAGGGACTCGAGCCAACATTGCTCAACATCGGTGGTGGTTTTCCGGTGCGTCTGGCCAAGCCGATTCCTTCGGTCGAGGTGATCGGCGACGTTGTGAACGAGGCGATTGCCGATCTCGAAGATGAAATCAGTGTCATGGCTGAGCCGGGCCGCTACCTGGTATCGGATGCGGCCTATTTCGTCTGCCGGGTGATCGGAACTACCCGGCGCGGGGACGAGCGCTGGGTCTATCTCGATACCGGCATGTTCGGTGGTTTGCTGGAAAGTACGCAGGGCCTGCAGTATCAGATCGAAACGGACCGAGGTGGACAACTGGTGCCGTGGCATGTGGCCGGTCCGACCTGCGACTCGGTCGACGTGTTGCTGAAGGATGAGATGCTGCCGGAAGACCTGCAGGATGATGACTTCATCTACTTCCCCAACGCCGGCGCCTATACAACAGCCTACGCGAGTAACTTCAACGGGTTTCCTTTGCCCGACATCCGTTTCGTCTAGCCGTTAAAAAGCTACTGCGCGGTCCGATTGCGGCGTCACGTGCTCGCTTAGTCCTCGCGCGTCGAAAAAAGAGTATGTAGCTCCGACATAACGTTCGCAGCCGCTCACGTGAGTCTTCACTGAAACTCGCAAGGCTCGTTTTCTCGTCCCGCGCTCCGCGGCTCCTTGCACTCGAACCGCTCGTTACGCTTTTTTCAGCAAACTGTTGACTGACTGCTCCGAGAGGTGAAAAAGCTACTGCGCCAGTACGTTGCAACCGATCGATTGCTGTGTCGCGTGCTCGCTTAGTCGTCGCCTAACTGCCTAATGCGGTCGAGCCGGATGAAGTCATACTTGAGATCGCTTGCGGCATCCTCGCGCGACTCACGTTGCGACTCTTCCCACTCGGCCGGATCGATTTCAGGAAACAGCACATCACCGTCGAAGCCACGATCGATCAACGTCAGCTCAATACGGTCGCCTAGCGGCAGTGCTAACTGATAGATTTGCTGACCTCCGATGACAAACACTTCGTCAGCATCGATTGTCATTTCCAGCGCTGCCTGGAGTGAGATGGCCGTTTCGACGCCTTCGATTGTCAAATCGGAATTGCGGCTGATTACGATGTTGCGCCGGCCCGGCAGCGGGCGGCCGATGGAGTCGTAGGTCTTGCGCCCCATAATGATCGGGTGTCCCATGGTCAAACTGCGAAACCGCTTCAGGTCCTCCGGCAGGTGCCACGGCAGTGTGCCGCCTTTGCCAATGACGCGGTTACGCGCCATCGCCACAATCAAGACGACCTTCGGTTGTTCAGGTTTTTCTCTTCTCTGCTGCGTCACACCGCCACTGGCGCTTTGATCGCGGGGTGGGGGTCATAGCCAACAAGGCTGAAATCGTCGTATTTGAAGTCAAACAGATCGGTGACGTCTGGATTGATCACCATGCGCGGCAGTACACGTGGTTGACGTGATAGTTGTTCGCGCGCTTGTTCGAGGTGATTGAGATAGAGATGGCAATCGCCAAAGGTGTGCACGAAATCGCCAAGCTTCAATCCGGTTACCTGTGCCACCATCATCGTCAGCAGTGAATAGGACGCAATGTTGAACGGCACCCCGAGGAAGAAATCGGCGCTGCGCTGATAGAGCTGGCAGGAAAGCTTGCCGTCTGCGACATAGAACTGGAAAAAGGCGTGGCAAGGCGCCAACGCCATGCGCTCGATCTCGGCGACGTTCCATGCCGAGACGATCAGCCGGCGTGAGTCGGGGTTGCGGCCAATTTCCTCGAGAACGCGGCTGATCTGATCAATATGTCTTCCGTCCGGTGCCGGCCAGGAGCGCCACTGGTAGCCGTAGACCGGACCAAGGTCACCGTTTTCGTCGGCCCATTCGTCCCAGATGGTCACGCCGTGTTCCTTCAAATAGGCGATGTTGGTTTCGCCTTTGAGGAACCACAGCAACTCGTGAATGATCGATTTCAAATGGACTTTCTTGGTAGTCAGCAGCGGAAAGCCTTGCTGCAAATCGAATCGCAGTTGCGCGCCGAACAGACTGAGAGTACCGGTGCCGGTTCGGTCGTTCTTCTGAACCCCCTTGTCCAGAATATGCTGCATAAGGTCCAAATAGTGGCGCATGAAATTGGCCCAAAGTTGAGATTAAAGCTACTGCGCCGCCTCGTCCCATGTGGCCGATTGCGGTGTCGCGTGCTCGCTACGCTTTCTGGAAGCCAGCCGCTGGTCGCGAATTGCTGCGAGTTTAAATTAATTTGGCGGCGCCTAGTCACCGATCCAATACTCTGTGCCGCGTCAGCGTTACGGTTACGTGTCACTCCTGTGCTACACTTCTTTAGTTAATTCAACGAGTTCCATAATGTCAGGCAACACACTCGGAAAGCTGTTCGCAGTGACGTCGTTTGGCGAGAGCCACGGGCCGGCGATGGGCTGCGTAGTCGACGGTTGTCCTCCTGGTCTCAGTCTGAGCGAGGCTGACGTCCAGCGCGACCTCGATCGGCGTCGGCCGGGTACGTCTCGACATGTGACACAGCGCAAGGAACCAGACAAGGTGGAGATTCTTTCCGGTGTGTTTGAAGGCAAGACTACGGGCACACCGATCGCGTTGTTGATCCGTAACGTTGATCAGCGCTCCAAAGACTACGGAAACATTGCCGAGACGTTCAGGCCGGGACATGCCGACTACACCTATTGGCAGAAATACGGCATTCGCGATTACCGCGGTGGCGGCCGCCAGTCGGCGCGCGAGACCGCGGTGCGTGTTGCAGCGGGTGCGATTGCCCGCAAGTGGTTGGCCGAGCGCTATGGCATTGCCATACGCGGTTACATGTCGCAGCTCGGGCCGATCGAGATTGGCTTCCAGACCTGGGACTCGGTCGATCAGAATCCGTTCTTTTCGCCCGACCCGGATATCGTTCCGGAGCTGGAAGTATTCATGGACCGCCTGCGCAAATCTGGTGATTCGTGCGGCGCGCGCATCACCGTGATTGCTTCGGGCGTACCGGTAGGATGGGGTGAACCCGTCTACGACAAGCTGGATGCCGATCTCGCCTATGCGCTGATGAGCATCAATGCGGTCAAGGGCGTTGAAATCGGTGCTGGCTTCGGAGCGGTTTCGCAACAGGGAACCGAGCACAGTGATGAGATGTCGCCCGAAGGTTTCCTCAGTAACAATGCCGGCGGCATACTCGGTGGCATTTCGACGGGGCAGGACATTGTTGCCAGCATCGCAGTCAAGCCGACTTCAAGTATTCGCCTCGATCGGCGCTCGATTGATAAAGCCGGCAACCCGGTCATCGTCAATACCCATGGACGCCACGATCCTTGTGTCGGTATTCGGGCAACGCCGATCGCTGAAGCGATGTTGGCGTTGGTTCTTGCTGATCACGCCTTGCGCGACCGCGCCCAAAATGCCGACGTTACCACCAGCACACCGGAGATCCCGGCCCAGGCCTCGCAGGAGGCGATCGAGAAACTGCGCGCCGCTGTTTCACTGGAAAATCCTGACGCCGACGAGGCCTGACGCCGACGCAGCGCCCGCGACGGTGCGGGCGGATAAGTTCGGTGACGAGCGATTGATTGGCGAGCGATGAAGCGCGTTTCGTTGTATTTCCGGCTGTCGAATTTTTACCTCTGGTTCTTCGCCTTTGTCGGCGCCTACGGACCGTTTTTCGCCCTGTACTTGCAGGACCGCGGGTTCGAGCCGTTTCTGATTGCTGTACTGATGGCAGTCGGGCCGGTGGCGCGGATCTTCGTCCCCAATTTCTGGGGCTGGATGGCGGACCGCTATCGTGCCCGTGGGCGCATTCAGCGATCGTTGGCGTTCATCACGCCTTTCATTGCCGCGGGTTTGCTGCTGCATCCAGGATTCGTCGGATTGCTTGGCCTGCTGATCGTCTGGAGCCTGTTCTGGTCTGGGCTGCTGCCGTTGGTAGAGGCCAGCACCATGAGCGTGTTGCGCGCGCGTATGGGTGTATACGGGCGCATTCGTTTGTGGGGATCGATCGGATTCATCGTCGTGGTGGTGTCGGGCGGATATCTGTTTGACGCCGTCGGCATCGGCGCGCTCGAATGGGTGATTCTGGTCCTGTTGGCGATGACGGCGTTGACGGTGTTTGCCCTGCCGCGCGACCGTAGCAGAACAACGCAGGTCGAAAAGGGTTCGCTTCGCGCCGCATTTGCCAAACCCGGTGTGGTTGGACTGATCGCCGGTTTCTTCCTGATGCAGGTCGCGCACGCGCCTTACAACACGTTCTACTCGATCTATCTCGCTGAATCGGGATACTCAAAGGCGGCGATCGGCTGGTTATGGGCACTGGGCGTAATTGCCGAAATCGTCCTGTTCTTCTGGCTGCCGCAGCTAATGCGCCGCTGGCGGCTCGAACAGATCCTGCTGAGCTGTTTCTGGTTCGCAATAGTGCGTTTTCTGCTGATTGCCTGGGGCGTTGGCAGCTTGCCGGTACTGGTGCTCGCGCAGCTTATGCATGCGATGACCTTCGGCGCCTTTCATGCAGCGGGTGTCGCGGCGACGCACCGGGTGTTCAGTGGTGAACTGCAATCGCGTGGTCAGGCCTTGTACTCGAGTCTCGGTTATGGAGCGGGAGGCGCGATCGGCACCCTTGCCGCCGGCTATGCCTGGGAAAGTGTTGGCGGGGCCGTGACGTTTTCGTTGTCAGCCGCGATAGCGCTGATTGCGCTGCTGGCGGTGCGCAACAGCTTGCCGAAATTTCATTGACCCTGTTTTCATTGACACTGGCTGAATCGGTCATCGAGTGCCGGATTCGCAGACGCCCTATGTCATAATTTCGGTTTGCCCAGTTTCCAAAAAAACCAGTTTCGAATAAACCGATGCCGTTCCAGACATCTTTCTCTGGCCGGCTCTTATGTAACACCGATTTCAACTAACAACGATGCCCAAGACCCTCTACGACAAATTGTGGGACAGCCACCTGGTTCGTTCCGAAGACGACGGAACGTCGCTCATCTACATCGACCGCCACCTGGTTCACGAGGTCACCAGTCCGCAGGCTTTCGAAGGGCTGAAGATCGCGCATCGCAAGCCGTGGCGCACGGGTTCGGTGGTGGCGACGGCAGACCACAACACGCCGACCACTGACTGGGACAAAGGCATCGAAGATCCGATCTCGCGCCTGCAAGTGGAAACACTCGACGCCAATATCCGCGAGTTTGGTGCCAAAGCGTATTTTCCGTTTCTCGACAAACGCCAGGGCATTGTGCACGTCATCGGACCGGAACAGGGCGCCACACTGCCCGGCATGACCGTCGTCTGCGGCGACTCACACACCAGTACGCACGGCGCCTTCGCGTGTCTGGCGCACGGCATCGGGACGTCGGAAGTGGAGCATGTACTCGCTACCCAGTGTCTGGTGCAGAAGAAAATGAAGAACATGCTGGTCGAGGTCGAGGGAAAGCTCGGCCCCGGTGTCAGTGCGAAAGACATCGCGCTGGCGCTGATTGGTCAGATTGGCACGGCGGGCGGAACCGGCTATGCCATCGAATTCGGAGGCAGTGCGGTGCGCGGCTTGTCCATGGAAGGCCGCATGACCTTGTGCAACATGGCGATCGAGGCTGGAGCGCGCGCCGGGATGGTGGCGGTTGACGAAACCACGATCAATTACCTCGAGGGTCGCGCCTTTGCACCGCAAGGCGAAATGTGGGATCGGGCGGTAGCCTACTGGCGCACCCTGAAAAGTGACGACGGTGCTGAGTTTGATCTGGTCGTGCGTCTGAATGCGCCGGAGATCAAGCCACAGATCACGTGGGGTACATCACCGGAAATGGTGATTCCGGTTGATGGGCGTATTCCCGACCCCGAAAAGGAAAGGGATGAAGTGCGGCGCGAAGGCATGGAGCGCGCGCTGGTTTACATGGGCCTGGAGCCGAATATGGCGGCGACCGACATCAAGATCGACAAGGTGTTCATCGGCTCTTGCACCAACTCCAGAATCGAGGACCTGAGAGCGGCTGCGCAGGTGATAAAAGGGCGCCACGTTGCCTCAAACGTCAAGTTGGCGATGGTGGTGCCGGGGTCGGGTCCGGTCAAAGACCAGGCGGAGAAGGAAGGTCTTGATCGCATTTTTTCCGAAGCCGGTTTTGAATGGCGACAGCCGGGTTGTTCAATGTGTCTGGCGATGAACAATGATCGGCTCGAACCGGGCGAGCGCTGTGCGTCGACTTCGAACCGCAATTTCGAAGGCAGGCAAGGCGCAGGCGGACGTACCCATCTGGTCAGTCCGTCGATGGCCGCCGGTGCTGCCATTGCCGGACACTTCGTCGACGTGCGCTCGGCGAAGTAGCGGCAGGTTGCTCTCGATCGAAACGAGAATGAAAGAAGGTTGACAAGACAATGGAGAAATTCACCCGACTCGAAGGCATAGTGGCACCGCTTGATCGGGCCAATGTCGATACTGACGCGATCATTCCGAAGCAGTTTCTGAAGTCGATTAAGCGATCGGGTTTCGGCGTCAATCTGTTTGATGCGTGGCGATTTCTCGATCACGGCGAGCCCGGCATGGACATCTCGACGCGAAAGCCCAATCCGGATTTCGTGTTGAACCAGCCCCGTTATGAAGGCGCGAGCATTTTGCTGGCGCGCAAGAATTTCGGCTGTGGATCTTCGCGCGAGCACGCGCCGTGGGCACTTTTCGATTACGGCATCAAGGCGGTCATCGCGCCGAGTTTTGGAGAGATCTTTTACAACAACTCTCTGAAAAACGGCTTGCTACCGATTGTTCTGGCCGACAGTGAGGTCGATCATCTGTTTCACGAGGTCGAAGCTTTCCCTGGATTCCGGTTGATGGTTGACCTCGAGCAGCAGGTGGTTGCGACAGTGGACGGCGGCACAGTGTATCGCTTCGAAATCGATGCGTTCCGAAAACACTGCCTGCTCAACGGGCTCGACGAGATTGGCTTGACGTTGCAGCATGCCGACGAGATCAAGGCCTTCGAAGAACAACACATAGCGCAACAGCCCTGGCTCTTTACATAAAGCCAGCGCCCGTCCGAAGTGGGCGGTAGCATCGAGTTCTATTTCTAGCGGCGAAACTTAAGTGGCCGGGTGCGCCGCTTTTCCGCTCTCAAACTTTCGCACTGACAGGATAAACATGAAAATTGCAGTTCTTCCCGGTGACGGTATTGGTCAGGAAATCATTCAGCAAGCCCTGCGGGTACTGGGAGCTGTGCGCGGTGATGGTCTCGACGTAGAGATCGAACAGGCGGCAATCGGCGGTGCTGGATACGATGAACAGGGTGATCCGTTACCAGTCAGCACTCTGAGTTTGGCAAAGGCGGCCGACGCAGTTCTGCTCGGTGCCGTTGGTGGTCCGCAGTACGATGAATTGCCGCGAGCGATGCGGCCCGAACAGGGCTTGCTGCGAATCCGCAAAGAGCTCGGCTTGTTCGCCAATTTGCGCCCGGCGCTGGTCTACAAGGAATTGGCCGAAGCATCCTCGCTGAAGCCGGAACTGGTCGAGAACCTCGACCTGATGATTCTGCGTGAATTGACCGGTGACATTTACTTCGGTCAACCGCGTGGACAGCGCCAGACTGACAGTGGTCAGCGCGAGGGGTTCGACACCATGAAATACAGCGAATCGGAGATCCGCCGTATCGCCCATGTCGGCTTCACCATCGCCGGCAAGCGCAATCGCAAACTGTGCTCGGTCGACAAGGCCAACGTTCTCGACACCAGCATTCTGTGGCGAGAGGTTGTGACCGACGTTGGCAAAGAGTATCCGGACATCGAGTTGAGTCACATGTATGTCGACAATGCGGCAATGCAACTGGTGCGCGCGCCGAAGCAATTCGATGTCGTGCTGACCGGAAATATGTTCGGCGATATTCTTTCCGACGAGGCGTCAATGCTGACCGGTTCGATCGGGATGTTGCCGTCGGCATCGCTCGACGCGCAGAACAAGGGACTGTACGAACCGGTGCATGGCTCTGCTCCGGACATCGCTGGCAAGGACCTGGCAAATCCGCTGGCAACGATCTTGTCGGTGGCGATGATGTTGCGCTATACGTTTGGCATCGAAGCCGCTGCGCAACGCATTGAGAAAGCGGTCGGCAGCGTTTTGCAGCAGGGACTGCGCACCCCGGATATTTACCAGGAAGGCACCACCAAGGTGGGCACCGTGCAGATGGGCGATGCGGTGGTGGCTGCGCTCGGCGAGTGACCTGGTTAGTACAAAACCTTGCGAGGGCAATACGAACCAGTGGCGAATACGAAACGGATGGTGAATGAATAGCCAGGTTGTGCACAGGAACCGGGCTGTTGATAGGAAACTGTGATGCAAGTCGGAATTGTTGGTTGGCGGGGAATGGTCGGATCGGTGCTCACGCAGCGCATGCGTGCGGAAGCCGATTTCGACCTCATAGAGCCGATTTTTTTCAGTACCTCGCAGGCCGGGGGACAAGCACCGGAGGTTGGCAAGGCGGTTCCGCCACTGAAGGACGCCAGGAACGTCGACGAGCTGGCGCAAATGGACGCGATCATTTCCTGTCAGGGCGGGGACTACACGCGAGAAGTCCATCCCTCGCTGCGTGCCGGTGGCTGGAACGGTTACTGGATCGATGCCGCCTCGGCGCTGCGCATGAATTCGGATGCCGTCATTGTTCTGGATCCGGTCAATCTCGATTTGATCAACCAGGCGGTGGCCAACGGCACCAAAGACTTCATTGGCGGCAACTGCACAGTCAGCTTGATGTTGTTGGCCATGCACGGCCTGTTGCGCGAAGGCCTGGTCGAGTGGCTCACAGCAATGACCTATCAGGCTGCCTCCGGTGGCGGCGCGCAGCACATGCGCGAGCTGGTCAAACAGATGGGCTTCGCGCACGCCAGCGTCGATACGCTGCTGGGCGACCCGGCGAGTTCGATACTCGATATCGACGAAGGCGTAGCGCAGTCGTTGCGCTCGGCGCAGTTACCAACTGATCAGTTCGGCGTGCCGTTGGCGGGAAGCCTGATTCCGTGGATTGACCAGGACCTGGGCAATGGCCAGAGCCGCGAGGAATGGAAAGCCAGTGCTGAAGGCAACAAGATTCTCGGGCGCGAGACCAATCCGATTCCGATCGACGGAATCTGTGTGCGGATTGGTGCTATGCGCTGCCACAGTCAGGCGCTGACATTCAAGCTGGCACGTGACTTGCCACTGTTGGAAATCGAAGATCTTCTGGATGGTGCGAACGAGTGGGTACACGTCGTTGCGAACCATAAGGAAGACAGCGTCCGGGCTCTTACGCCGGCCGCTGTGACCGGAACGATGTCGATTCCGATTGGCCGCTTGCGCAAACTCCCCATGGGAGGCGAGTTTTTGTCCGCATTTACCGTTGGGGACCAGCTCCTCTGGGGTGCTGCCGAACCGCTGCGTCGCATGCTGCGAATCATTCTGCGGCAGTGAGTGCCGCAGGACGTAAGAAGAATCGACAAATCAGATTTTCGGCTGAAAAAAAGGGAGGTTACGGGACAAACCCACAGGGATTGTTAGCTTGCATATATAACTACATGATGTTACTTTAAATGCCGATTCAAACACATACTTCGGGGTGGGCGCTTTGATGGGTAAATCGCTGTCTGCTTGGACCGGTGGCGCGATCTTCGGGGCGTTAAGCCTCTGTTCGCATGCCGCTGGCCTCGGAAGCCTGGAAGTGAAATCGGTGCTTGGCGAGCCGCTGCGCGCGGAAGTATCCGTGTCAGCCACGCCCAGTGAGGTTCCCTCGCTGGCGGCGCGCCTGGCTTCTCCGGGCGCATATGAGGCGGCCGGACTAGTCTATAGCGGGATTGTCTCGCAACTCGCGGTAACCTTGTCCAAGACCGGCGACAAACCGGTGGTGACCATCACCTCAGCTGGCCCCATCAACGAGCCGGTGGTTGATCTGCTGCTCGAACTGAGCTGGTCCTCAGGGCGGGTATCGCGCGAATATACAGCTTTCATCGATCCGCCATTCATCGTTGCTGAGCGTGAAAGGCAGCGGGTCCAGGAGGCGATGGCTGAGGCTGAAGCGGTTGATGAAGGGGCTGAAACCCGTGCTGCCAGCCTGCCGGATGCGCCGACACCCCAGCCGTTACCTGACGAACCAGGCTCAGAAACGGTTACGGTCACTTCTCCCGATGCCGCTATTGACGAGGGCATAGAGTCCGAGACCGTCTCGGCCGCCGAAATGGTCGAAGAGACCGTAGTCGAAGAGGCGGTACTGGCACCGGTCGAAACCATCGGCGGAACCAGCCCAACGATGTTCGATGCTTTCCCCAGCTCGTCGGAAGATGCCATATCCATGGAAGAAACAATGGCCATGGATGAAACCATGTCCATGGACGAAACGATGGCCGTCGATGCGGGCGCGCCTCCGGCGGGCAAGCCGATCGGAGTCATCCGCGGTGATACCCTGTCCAAGATCGCACTGGCCAACAAGCCGGCCGATGTAACGCTGGAACAGATGCTGGTGGTGCTGTTCCGCAATAATCCGGACGCGTTTTCCGCCAACAACATGAACCGGCTGCGTACCGGCAAGATCGTCCGCCTTGGCGATCCTGACGAGTACCGCAACGTCGATCAGACGCAGGCGCTCCAGGAGGTACGCGTCCAGTACGGCGACTTCAAGGCCTATCGTGAGCGTGTTGCTGCCGCCGCAATGCAACAACCGGCCGGCGAACAGCCTGCGCAACAGGCCGCAGCTGGCACGGTGACGCCGAGAGTAGAGGAAGGCGCGCCGGCGTCGGCGCAAGCGCCGTCAGAAGTCGTCAAGCTTTCCCGTGGTGAGCCGGCCGCGGCGGCGGGACAGGCCGGCACGGCTCAGGCTGAAGTACGGGCACTTGAGGAAAAACTGGTCGCGAGCGAAAAGGCCCTCAACGAGTCGAACGAGCGCGTTGCCCGCCTGGAAAAGATCATCGAAGACTTGCAGAAGCTGGCCGAAGTGCAGAGCCAGGACATGGCGAAATTGCAGTCGCAAGCCGCGACCACAGCGCAGCCAGAGGCGACGCCGAAGCCGGTCCCCGCACCGCCTTCGCCACCGCAACCCACCGGCGAAGTGAAGCCGGAACCAGCCACGCCGGCGGCGACCGCCCCAGAAACACCGGTACAACCTGATCAACCTGCCGGAGGCGAGCCGACCGCACCTCCGGTGGCGGCGACTGGCCAGACAACGGCGCAAGCCCCGGCACAGGCACCAGCGGCTCCCGCGAGCGAGCCGGCCGCGGCACCGGCACCGGCGCCGGCTGCGCAGAAGCCAGTGCGGCGTGCACCGCCACCGTCACCCCCGAGTCTGCTCGATCAGCTTCTTGCGCAACCCTACTTGCTGGCGGTGCCACTGGTGGTATTGCTGCTGGTCGGACTGGGCGTGTCGCGCCTGCGCGGCCGCAAGCGCGAGCCCAAGGCCGCCTCTGAAGAGGTTGCGCCTGCCACCGCAGCTGCAGGAGCCGCTGCTGGGACTTCCGCGCTCGGGACATTCTCACCGGGTGATACCGACGTCGGGATAGGCTCAACCGATACCGGTGGTGGCGAAGAGGTCGATCCACTCGAAGAAGCGGAGATTTTCCTCGCTTATGGTCGCGACGCGCAGGCCGAGGAACTGCTCAAGGAGGCGCTCACAACGCATCCGGCCCGTTTTGAGATCCATGCCAAGTTGGCAGAGATCTTCGCAAAACGCAGCGACACGGACGCGTTCGAAGATCTTGCCAAACAGATCCAGCAGGGCACCGGTGGCGAAGGCGAAATCTGGGATCGCGTTGTAAGACTCGGATACTCGATTGATCCGGACAATCCGCGCTATGCGGAGGGCGAGTCGGACGATTCCGACGGCGAAAAGACTGTTGTCATGCGCTCCGAGGACATTACCTCGACAACTGATCGACTTGATTTCGAAGTCGGCCAGGGCGAGAACGAGGAAGAAGGCATGGCGCCAGACTTTGATCCGTCTGCTACTACGGAGTTTGAAGCCTCCCCGATCGTTGACCCCGAAGCCACTATGGAAGGCTCGATCGACGAAGACGTGAAGACCATGAAGATCGACATGGCCGAAGCGGGTCTGACCGCAACTGACCTGGATTTGAATGCCGAATTGCCGGTGCTGGATAGCGAACAGGGTGCGGGGACCGAACCATCGCAAACCGACACAGTCGGATTCGACGAATCCGGCGCCGGGCTGTCGATACCGGAACCGAGCGCGCCCGAGGAGGATGCCGGGCTGGATTTCAACATTGAGGGTATCTCGCTTGACTCAGATATCGGAGAGACAACGATCGAAGAGTCAGTAACTAACCAGGCCGAGGAGAGTATTTCGGAGATGCCGGCGCTGGATCTGTCCGGAATCACCCTCGATATGGACGGTGCCACAACCGCCACCCAGACTGCGGGTTCAGGCAAGGACGAAAAATGGTACGAAGTACAGACCAAGTTTGACCTTGCCAAGGCCTATCAGGAAATGGGTGACAAGGACGGTGCAAAGGAAATCCTTCAGGAAGTTATCACTGAGGGCGATTCCG
This sequence comes from Betaproteobacteria bacterium, assembly GCA_020354125.1. Lineage (GTDB taxonomy): Bacteria > Pseudomonadota > Gammaproteobacteria > Burkholderiales > Eutrophovitaceae > SG8-40. Next base: position 507,170 of record CP070643.1, read on the forward strand.
AGCAAAAAGCAGCCGCCGAGTCGGTTCTCGCCACACTCGACTGATCTTACCCGGTTATACCCGCGCTGCTGAGCGTCGCTGTCAGTCACTGACGAAACGCGAGCCGGCGTAAAATTACGTATGCGCTTGGCGCTCGGTCTCGAATACGATGGCGCGGCGTTTTGTGGCTGGCAGACCCAGCCCAGCCGCTGTGGCGTCCAGGATGCGCTTGAAAGCGCACTGGGCGAAATAGCCACGCACGACGTGACAACTGTTTGTGCCGGCCGAACCGATGCCGGCGTTCACGCTTGCAGTCAGGTGGTGCATTTTGACGTCGATGCGTCACGGCCGCTCAGTGCCTGGACGCGCGGCGTGAATGCCTCGCTCAGCGGCAGCGCCAGCGTGTTATGGGCGCATAAGGTCGACAGCGAGTTTCACGCACGCTTTTCGGCAACGGCGCGACGCTACAAGTACTACCTGCTAAATCGTCCGCAGCGGCCAGGCCTGTTTGGCAATCATGTCGGATGGTTTCATGCGCCATTGGATGAGGACTTGATGGGCGCCGCAGGGCAGACGCTGGTCGGTGAGCACGATTTCACTACTTTTCGCGCCGCCGAGTGCCAGGCGAAAAGTCCGGTGCGGATGATTCGTGAACTGAGCGTCAAGAGACACGGCGCTTTGGTCTGTTTTGACGTCACGGCCAATGCGTTCCTGCAGCATATGGTCAGAAACATCGTTGGCTCACTGATCTATGTTGGATGCGGCCGTCAGCCGTCGAACTGGATCCGGGAGATTCTCGAGGCGCGCGAACGGCGGCTCGCGGCACCGACCATAGCGGCCAATGGTCTATATTTGTGGTCCGTGGAGTACGCGCAAGATTGGGGGCTACCGAACACGCCGCCCAACTCAGTTCCGGACGCCGTGCTGGCGGCATCGGGTTGATCGAAACCGGATTGATCGAAACCGGATTGATCGAAACCGGGTTGATCGAAACCGGGTTGATCAAAGCTGCGTTGATCTGAGTTGAGCTTATTTAAACCGCGTTGACCAAATCTGCCAAATGCAAGTGACAACCGTTGTCAAGATATGTGGACTGACGCGCATTGAACATGCGCTGACTGCTGCGCGCCTCGGTGCACATGCAGTGGGTGTGGTGTTGTACCGTCAAAGCCCGCGTTTCGTATCCAATGAACAGGCGCGTCGTATCGTCGATGCACTGCCACCGTTTGTTACGCCAGTGGCCTTGATGGTCAACCCAGCTGCCGACGAAGTAGAGACCGCAATCGAACAAGTCCGGCCGGCGTTGCTGCAGTTTCACGGTGACGAATCAGCCGATTTTTGCAGTAGCTTTAGTCTGCCTTATATCAAGGCGTTACGGGTTAGCGCGGAAACGGATTTGCTACAATACGCGCGCAATTACGCTTCGGCCAAAGGCCTTTTGCTCGATACGTTCGTAGATGGCGCCCGGGGCGGCACCGGTACCATGTTTGACTGGAGTTTGATTCCGCGCGAGTTGCCACTGCCAACAATCCTGGCTGGCGGGCTGAATCCCGATAATGTGTCAGATGCGATCCGGCAAGTTCGCCCGTGGGCCGTTGATGTGAGCAGCGGCGTCGAGGCTGCAAAAGGAATAAAAGACGCAGCCTTGATGGCTGCTTTCATTCGAGGAGTTAAAGATGCAGATGTATGAGGCTCTAAGGGCCTACAACCTCCCGGACGAGCGCGGCCACTTTGGCGTTTATGGCGGTGTGTTTGTCGCCGAGACTTTGGTCCACGCGTTGGAGGAACTGCGCGAGAACTACGAGCGATTGCGCCAGGACAAGGACTTTCTCAGTGAGTTCGAATACGAGCTCAAGCACTATGTTGGTCGCCCCAGTCCGGTGTATTACGCGAAGCGGCTTTCAGAGCAACTCGGCGGCGCCCAGATCTGGCTCAAGCGCGAAGATCTCAATCACACCGGCGCGCACAAGGTCAACAACACGGTCGGTCAGGCCCTGTTGGCGCGCCATATGGGAAAGAAACGTGTCATTGCCGAGACAGGCGCTGGCCAGCATGGTGTGGCCTCGGCAACTGTTGCCGCGCGCTATGGCATGGAGTGCGTTGTCTACATGGGCTCGGAGGACGTCAAGCGGCAGGCCAGCAATGTCTACCGAATGAAGCTGCTCGGCGCCACCGTAGTGCCGGTTGAAAGCGGTTCAAAGACGCTCAAAGATGCCTTGAATGAGGCGATGCGCGACTGGGTCACCAACGTCGAAGACACGTTCTACATCATCGGTACGGTTGCCGGCCCGCATCCCTATCCAATGATGGTGCGCGATTTCAACTCAGTGGTCGGACATGAGCTGCGCGCGCAGATGCCCGAGGAAGTTGGTCGGCAGCCCGATGCAATTATCGCCTGCGTCGGGGGCGGCTCGAATGCGATGGGCGCGTTCTATCCGTACATTGAAGACAAGTCGGTAAGGCTGATCGGAGTGGAGGCTGCTGGATTCGGCATCAGCTCCGGAAAACACGCCGCCCCGCTGTGCGCTGGCAAGCCTGGCGTGTTGCATGGCAACCGCACTTATCTGATGCAGGATGACAACGGGCAAATCACCGAGACGCACTCAATCTCGGCGGGTCTCGATTATCCGGGTGTTGGACCCGAGCACGCCTGGCTGAAAGACAGTGGCCGTGCGGAATATGTCGCGGCCGACGACAAGGAAGCGTTGGAAGCTTTCCACACGCTCACCCGCACCGAAGGCATCATGCCGGCGCTCGAATCAGCGCACGCCGTTGCCTACGCGATGAAGCTGGCGCCGCAAATGGACAAGGACGCGGTATTGCTGGTGAATCTTTCCGGGCGTGGTGACAAGGACATGGACACGGTTGCCCAGGCATCAGGAATCAAGCTGTAAAGGCGCGGTGAAAACCCGGCAACGCGTGCTGGCGCGCGAATGCGCTGCTTGCAAGCGGCCTTGCGCACACTGATAATCAGAAAAACATGTCGCGAATCAGTGCAACTTTCGAAAATCTCCGCGCAGCGGACAAGAAGGCCTTGATTCCGTTTGTTACTGCCGGTGACCCCAATGTCCAACTCACTCCGGCGATCATGCACGGCTTGGTCGATGCCGGCGCCGACATTATTGAGTTGGGCGTGCCGTTTTCCGATCCGATGGCCGATGGGCCAACCATACAGCGTTCCAGCGAACGCGCTCTCGAGCAGGGTGTCGGTTTACGCGACGTACTGCAAATCGTCAGTCAGTTCCGCCAGACTGATCAGCAAACACCAGTTGTGTTGATGGGCTACGCCAATCCGATCGAGGCAATTGGCTATGCCGAGTTCGCGCAAACGGCCAAGACAGCGGGCGTCGACGGTGTGCTGGTAGTCGACTATCCTCCCGAGGAAAGTCGCGAGCTGACAAAGCAACTCAATGCAAGTGGACTCGATTCAATATTTCTGCTGGCACCAACGACTCTTGAAGCGCGAATGGATGAAGTTGCGCGAACTGCCAGCGGCTACGTCTACTACGTTTCACTGAAAGGCGTGACCGGTGCGAAGAATCTTGATCTGAGCGAAGTTGCGGAAAAGATTCCACAGATCCGGGCACACGTTGATCTGCCAATCGGGGTCGGTTTTGGTATCCGTGATGGCAAGACGGCGCGGGCAGTCGCTGAGCTCGCCGACGCAGTAGTTATTGGCTCTCGGCTGGTCGAGGAGATTGAACAGGCGGCCCCGGAGGACGTTGTGGCGCGCGCCAGTGCGCTGATCAGCGAGATCCGTCAGGCTCTGGACAACGCGTGATGAAACAACGGGCACACCAACCATGAGTTGGCTGCAAAGGTTGCTCCCGCCGAAGATCCAGCGTGCCTCTTCCAACACGAGGAGGGCGGTACCGGAGGGCCTGTGGAGCAAGTGCCCCAACTGCGAAACGGTTCTGTACCGCGCTGAACTGGAGAAGAACCTCTACGTTTGCCCCAAGTGCAGCCACCATGACCGGATCGGTGCACGCGAACGGCTCGATCTGACGCTCGATGCCGATGGTCGCTATGAGATCGGCGCGGAAGTCACACCGATGGATTTTCTCAAGTTTGTCGACAGCAAGCGCTACAAGGACCGGCTTGATCAAGCGCGCAAAGACACCGACGAGGATGACGCTCTGCTGGTCATGCAAGGCACCATCAAGGAGGTGCCGCTGGTTTGTGCTGCGTTCGAGTTCCGCTTCCTTGGCGGGTCGATGGGGTCGGTCGTCGGAGAGCGCTTCGTGCGCGGTGTTCAGACATGCTGCCAGAACAACCTGCCGTTTGTCTGCTTCGCTGCCAGCGGTGGCGCCCGCATGCAGGAAGGGCTGACCTCGCTGATGCAAATGGCCAAGACCACAGCCGCGCTCACCAAGTTGTCGGCGGCACGACTGCCATTCATATCGATTCTGACCGACCCAACCATGGGCGGCGTGTCCGCCAGTTTCGCGCTCATCGGCGATGTCATCATTGCCGAGCCGGGAGCGTTGATTGGGTTTGCCGGCCCGCGCGTCATTGAGCAAACAGTGCGGCAGACCTTGCCAGAAGGTTTCCAGCGATCCGAGTTTCTACTCGAGCATGGGGCCATAGACATGATCGTCGATCGGCGCAACATGCGCGACAGGTTGGCGAATCTGATTACGCTGCTAATGCGTGTTGCGCCGGCCTGAGCATTTGCCATTGCGCCGCCGCCTGAGCCTGTGCCGCCATGTCTAACGCGGTCTGATCATATTCATTATGTTGGCAACGACGCGTTCTCTTTCTGACTGGCTCGATCGCATTGAGCGGCTGCATCCAACCGAGATCGAACTCGGTCTGGAGCGCGTTGCAGCGGTACGAGACCGTTTGCCTATTGACCCCGCTTTCCCGCTGATCGTTGTTGGCGGTACGAATGGCAAGGGATCGACCTGCGCGATGCTCGACGCGATCTATCGTAGTGCCGGCTACAACACCGCTCTGTACACGTCACCACACCTGCTGGCGTATAACGAGCGTGTGCGGATTAACGGCCGTATGGTGGAAGATGCCGAACTGATCACGGCGTTCGAACGTGTTGAAGCGGCGCGCGGCGATGTTGCGCTGACTTATTTTGAGTTCGGTACGCTGGCCGCACAGTCGGTTTTCTGCGACCGCGGTGTCGATCTCGCCATACTCGAGGTCGGGATGGGCGGCCGGCTTGACGCCGTCAATATTTTTGAGCCGGCCTGTTCCCTGGTGGTGAACGTCGGCATCGACCACGTTGATTATCTGGGGAACGATCGCGAGGCGATCGGTTTTGAGAAAGCCGGCATCTTTCGTAGCGGCCGGCCGGCTGTTTGTGCCGATGATGATCCGCCGGCTTCTCTGATCAGCCACGCCAGTGAGATTGGTGCCGACTTGTATTTGATTGGTCGCGACTTTGGTTATACGCGTACCGACACGGCCTGGAAGTTCTGGAACTGCGTTGGAAAGAAAGCCGGATTACCTTTCCCTGCGTTGCGTGGTGAACGCCAACTGGACAACGCGGCGGCAGCGCTTGAATGCGTCCGGATGATGCAACAGGCTCTGCCGGTGGACATGGGGGCGTTGCGCAACGGTTTGCTCGACGCGCGTGCGGCAGCGCGCTTCCAGGTACTGCCGACCAAACCACTCACAGTGCTCGACGTCGCACATAATGCGGCGGCTGCCGATTCCTTGTCTGCCAACTTGAGGCAGTTGCCCGGATCGGGTAGGACGCTGGCAGTGTTCGGTGTGTTGCAGGACAAGGAAATCGACCAGATCGTCTCCTTGCTTGCCCCTCAGATCGATGGTTGGTACGTGTGTGAGCTTCCGGTGTCGCGAGCGGCGCCAGCCGAGCAGGTCAAACGCGCCGTGCTGCGCGCGACCGACCATGAGCTGGTTGCGGTGTTCGGCGATGTCGCTAGCGGGCTTGCTGCGGCGCAGGAAGCGGCACGGGAGGATGATAAAATCGTCGTGTTCGGATCGTTCTACACGGTAAGCGAAGCCTTGAAATCAAGCGAAGCTTTGAGAACACTGGTCGGGTTCTGATCGGGCTTGCGTATACACCGGGTCCGCACATAAATGGCAAAGGCGATCAGTAACGAAGAATTACAGTTGAGAAAACGGGCTCGGCGGAGGCTGGTTGGTGCCATTGCCCTCGTTGTGATGGTCGTCGTATTTGTCCCGATGGTTCTCGAAAACGAGCCCAAGCCCGTATCGCAGGACATCTCGATTAACATTCCACCGCCTTCGGTTGATGCAGACGACGCGGCTGCTTCAACCTCTGATTCGGGGCCGCTGCGTTTCCGGCCGGTCGAACAGCCCCCTGCTGGTAGGGCGATCGACGAATCGCCCCCACCGGCGCAATCCGCAGCCGTAGGTCAGCAGGCGCCATCCGCTGCAAGCGAACCACCGGCACCGGACGAGCCAGCCAGTTCGTCCGCACCCGAATCACCGAGAGCGGCGGTTGAGCAGAGTTTTGTTGTGCAATTGGGTGCGTTCTCCAATGCGCGGAACGCAACCAGGCTGGCGGCCAAAGTACGCGAGAACCGCTTTGACGCATATACCGAGGTGGTTGACACAACCGGCGGCAAGCGCACCCGGGTGCGGGTCGGGCCCTACCCAACACGTGCCGCAGCAGAACAAGCGCGCGATCGTCTCAAGGCGCGCAAGCTGACGTACGGAGAACCCGTTATCGTGAGTGTGACCGACTGAGGTGATTGGTGACCCGGCAGACGGCTCTGATCGGCGTATTGGCACAATCGATTCGAGATAAGCAGGACCCGAGATAGGCGTCGCGGATGACGATTTTCGACTACGTGTTCCTGCTGATTCTGGTGGTATCCGTGTTTATCAGCGTAATACGGGGACTGGTGCGCGAAGTGCTGTCGTTGCTCTCGTGGATTGGCGCATTTATCGTCGCCAAATTCGGCTCGCCGCTGGTTGCAGACTGGTTATCGGGCATGATTTCCCATCCGCAGATACGCATTGGCTTCAGCTTTGTGCTGGTGATGGTCGCCAGCGTGATGCTGTTCAGTCTTTTGTCGCTGCAGGTTGTCAAAGTAGTTAAGATGACTGGCTTGTCGAGTACGGACCGCGCGCTTGGCGCCTTCTTCGGATTGGCCCGGGGCGTGCTTGTAGCGGTGGTGCTGGTACTACTGGCAAGCCTCACACCGTTGCCGCAGGAGCGATTCTGGCGCGATGCTTTCTTCAGGTACCCGTTGGAGACGATGGCTGCCTGGATGCAGCCCCGCCTCCCGGCTGAGGTTAAGGAGCGAATGAATCCATAATGCGATCAGGCGTCTTTGCAGTAAGCAACTTCTGCAAAAAATAGTCAGCTAAGCCGGAGAAACAGACATGTGCGGACTTATTGGTGTGGTGGCCAGATCACCGGTAAATCAGCTGCTCTACGACGGGCTGCAGGTACTTCAGCACCGTGGCCAGGATGCGGCCGGCATCGTCACTGCTGACGGTGACAACTTCCAGATGCACAAAGGCAGTGGTCTGGTTCGCGATGTCTTCCGCACCCGCAATATGCGCTACCTGTCAGGCAATTCGGGCGTTGCGCATTGCCGCTATCCGACTGCCGGCTCTGCGAGTTCGTTTGCCGAGGCGCAACCGATGTACGTCAATTCACCGTTCGGAATTGTGCTCGGTCACAACGGCAATCTGACCAATGCCGAACAACTCAAAATCGAGCTGTTCCGGCAGGATCTTCGTCACGTCAACACCAACTCAGATTCGGAAATCCTGCTCAACGTGCTGGCCCATGAACTTCAGGATGCCTGCACCGACTACAAGCTCGACCCGGACGCCATTTTTGCCGCCGTGGCTGGTGTGCACCGGCGCATCAAAGGCGCTTACGCCGTCGTGGCGATGATCGCAGGCTACGGATTGCTTGCGTTCCGCGATCCTTATGGAATTCGGCCACTGGTGTTCGGTGTGTCGCGCACCGAACGCGGAGCGGAGTATCTCGTTGCTTCCGAGTCGGTCGCGCTCGACGCACTGGGCTTCGAGTTGGTCAGAGACGTGGCGCCGGGCGAAGCCGTATTTATTGATTTCGATGGCGTGTTTCACAGCCGTCAGTGCGCCGCGCAGACTTTTCACCGCCCATGTATTTTCGAGTACGTCTATCTGGCGCGGCCCGATTCAGTGATCGACGGCATCTCGGTCTATGAGACGCGGCTGCGCATGGGCGCGAGCCTGGCGGAGAAAGTCAAACGGGAGCACTCGCATCTGGATATTGACGTGGTAGTGCCGATACCCGATTCGAGCCGGCCCTCGGCAATGGAGCTTTCCGAAGGTCTGGGTGTGTCCTACCGCGAGGGTTTCATAAAGAACCGTTATATCGGCCGAACCTTCATCATGCCGGGCCAGGAAGTGCGCAAGAAATCGGTTCGACAGAAACTCAACGCGATCGCCATGGAGTTCAAGGGCAAGAACGTGCTGCTGGTTGACGATTCCATCGTGCGCGGTACGACCAGCCGCGAGATCGTACAGATGGCGCGCGATGCCGGTGCGCGCAAAGTATTTTTCGCATCAGCCGCGCCGCCGGTCCGTTACCCCAACGTGTACGGTATCGACATGCCGACCTCTCGCGAGCTGATTGCATACGGCAGAAGTGACGCGGAGATCGCCCGCGAGATTGGTGCCGATCGCCTCATCTATCAGGACCTCGACGCCTTGGTCGAGGACTGCCGCTCGGTCAACCCGGCGATCGAAAACTTCGAAACCTCCTGTTTCAGCGGCGAATACGTCACCGGCGATGTGACTCCGGAGTATCTCGCCAATATTGACGCGCTTCGCAATGATGGCGAACTGGCGCGGCGCGAAGCGAACGCCGGGCAACTTGATCTCAATCTTGCCACCAGTGATTGATGGCCAACGCCGTCTTGACAACGCCTGATGCAGAACGTACCTTAACGCATTGCGCCGATTTGATGAACAGCTTGCGGGCGCGTAACAAATACTGCTAAAGCGCGTCGCCCATCGGACCCGCTTAGCGAAAGCAAGCGGGTTTTTTGTTGCCCGCTTCTTTTGCTTGTTGCCGGAAGCAAATGAGGAGATGCGCACGGCAACAGGGGAAGGGATGGCATGAGTAGGAGTGAATCAGCGTTTGAGACCCTTGCGGTTCGCGCGGGTGTAGCAAGAAGTCAGTTCAACGAACACGCTGAGGCGATGTACCTGACTTCAAGTTTTGTGTTCGACGATGCGGCCCAGGCCGCGCAACGCTTCGGTGGCGAGGATGAAGGCATGGTTTATTCTCGCTACACCAATCCGACCGTGCAGATGCTGGAAACCCGCCTGGCGGCGCTGGAAGGTGCGCAGTGCTGCGTCGCCACCTCGTCGGGGATGTCGGCAATCCTCGGCGTTGTCATGAGCTTGATGCAGGCGGGCGAGCACGTGGTTGCGTCGCGCAGTTTGTTTGGGGCAACAGTTCAGTTGTTCAATGGCGTGCTCGAGCGCTTTGGGGTAGAAACGACTTTTGTCGAGCCGACCCGGCTGGACCAGTGGCGCTCAGCGGTGCGATCGAATACCCGGATGTTGTTCGTCGAGACGCCGTCTAATCCCTTGACCGAACTTGTCGATCTTGCCGAACTGTCTGCAATAGCTCGACAGTCAGGCGCATTACTTGTGGTCGATAACTGTTTCTGCACGCCCGCCCTGCAACGGCCTCTGGAACACGGCGCCGATATCATTGTGCATTCGGCCACAAAGTATCTCGACGGCCAGGGGCGTGTCCTTGGAGGCGCGGTACTTGGCCGCAAGCAAGTTATCGAGGCACCGATGATCGGCTTCCTTCGCAGCGCAGGTCCGACGCTGTCGCCGTTCAATGCGTGGGTGATATTGAAGGGTTTGGAGACGCTCAAACTTCGAATGCTGGCACACTCAAAAGCCGCCCTGGAAGTTGCGCGCTGGCTTGAGCAACACCCGCGAGTGGCACGAGTTTATTACCCGGGCCTGGCCTCCCATCCGCAGCACGACCTGGCGATGCGCCAACAGCTGACGGGTGGCGGCATTGTTTCCTTTGAGGTCGACGGCGGCCGTGCCGAGGCGTGGAAAGTGATCGATAGCACCCAAATGATCTCGATCACGGCAAACCTCGGCGATGCCAAGAGCACCATCACCCATCCAGCCAGTACGACTCACGGCAGATTGTCGCCAGAAGTACGTGAAGCGGCTGGAATTAGTGAAGGCCTGGTTCGCGTTGCCGTCGGGCTTGAAGCCGTCGAAGACATCACAGCGGATTTGGAGCGCGGACTGGCCTCGATCTAACTGGCGGGTCGTTGGCGAATGCTCAGCTTGGTCAACATTAGCTCTGTTTACAGAAAGACAATGTGGAGTCGGCAAAAAGACTGCTAGTCGTTCGCTTCCTCCTTCTTGGCATTCTTGTCCTACTGATTCCCATGTTGGGTTGTACCGCCAATAATGGGTCTGATTCGAATCGACAAAAACGTATAGAAGAAAGCCCGCAATGGAAAGGTGAAACGTTCCAGAATCCGGAACGCGTTCCGGA
>CP070643.1:517740-543722 GCA_020354125.1 Betaproteobacteria bacterium
ACCAATACCGAGGGCACTTCGCTCGATTCGCAGATCGCGGCAATCAGGAAAGAACACAACTCTGCCAAGCGTCAGATTTCGATGCTGGAAAACGAAAAGTCAACACTGGAAAGCGAGCTGGCAGAAATCCGCACGGCTGCAGCGGATGTCCTGGGTGTTAACCAGCAGAACAAGAATCTGATGAATGAGCTTGCTACCGAAAGAATACGTGCCGACACGCTCGAGCAGGAAAACCGGGAACTTGCCAGCCAGACAACGCGCTACTGGTTCATGTCCGGAGCGGCTGTATTACTGATCGGACTTCTTCTCGGCCTTTGGTTACCGCGCATACGTTGGCGACGACGTTCGGGCTACGACTTTTCCTAGTCTCCTGCGCTTTTCAAGGGGTCTGTCGCCTTTTACCAGGGGCACTATCCGCGTTATCTGGAAACTGATCTGGTCTAGCGCAAACCTGAAAGTGACCACGGTGCCTGGGATCGTTGCCGCCCATCAGTAAGCTATTTGTATCGTAAGTCTCTCTCTGCTACTGTGACTCGCGCCGCCATCCCGGCGTTTACCAGAGGAGGAGACTGACAACCAATTAGTTAAATTCCAAATGCAAATGGAATCGTGATTCCAAATAGATCAAATAAACGACCTTGATATGACCATTAGGTCCGAATAAGAGAAGGAGAAAAACGATGAAACGATTGATGGCATTGGGTAGCGCGGTTTTGGCGGTGGCCCTCTTTTCCGGCTGTGCATCCCAACAGACGGGACCGAGCAAGGATGTGGATTCGGCCGCATGGGCTGAGACATTCGAGGGATGGGGAGCCGCGATGGCGGCCGGCGATATCGACGGCTTGGCCTCGGGCTTTGCCGACGATGCCGTGCGCATCAATCCGCTGGCCGGTACCCTTGAGGGTAAACAGGCCCAGCGTGACTTCATCCAGATGCTTTACGACAACTTCGACAATCAGGAGATAGTGGTCCACAACCATAGCGCCCAGGGCAATACGGTATTCCTCGAATTAACCTGGACTGCACGTCACAAGCAGTCCGGGAAGGTCATAAACCTGGACGAGGTACAGGTTCTCGAAATGAATAGCGCGGGCAAGATCGCCCAGCAAAAGCAGTACTTCGACAGCGCCTCCTTCAACAAGCAGATGGAATAGGACTGCAACCGGGCGGCCCCGATCTTCGACGCCTGATAATTCGAACGTGTGTTTCGAGATCATCAGGGAGGACTGGGGATGTGTGCCTTCTTGCTCTTGATGATGGCGTCACGAAGTCCACCCACACCGACCCACCGCCTGACATACTGACCCAATCGGGAGGAGCCAACCGGCTCTTCCCGATGCATAAAGCCCGGCGCTCAACCATACATTCAAGGGGGCTTTCCCCTTTTATTCATCAAGATTCCACGGCACGACAAATCGTCGGGTCGATCTCGAATCCCGGCGCGGGTCCGTAAACGCAGGCGGCACCATTCCTGTCCATGTCAGTGAGTGTGAGCGACCAGTCGCCTCCGCCGTTGCACTGGGGATAGTGCATGACGGACAAATCATCGTAATCGGTCAGCGGCCGCCAGTTATTGTCTTCGAAGCAAGCGCCAGACTCCGGCCGCGTATGCTCGTGGCGCCAACCGAGCGTGTGGCCGAGCTCGTGGCGCAATACTCCGACGAGTTGCAGGTTGCCATCGGGATCGAGCTCGAAGGCCGATTCTTCGATCAGGATATTCCGCTCCGGGCGCAGGTCTTTCGGGAAAAACGCGCGGGCCAGGTATTGTCCATTAACGTTGATCGGCCGGATATCGAACACCACGTTCATGTTTCTCGCAGTGCAATTCGCATCCTCGGAGCGCACGTGAATGAAGTCCACATCCGCCGCCGCCTCCCATGCGTTAGCGGCCGCCCGCATGTCCGATACAACCCGTTCGTAGCGCGCACCGAATCGAGTGCTCACGCAATAGGTTAGCAGCCGCTTCTGGTCCTCATCCCAGATCGCATCGCGGTCTTCGACCCGATGCACGATCAGGGCACCCGGCTCGGACTCGGCCGGCTGCCCTCTGATATGCGATTCGAAGAACTCTCGGAGCTGCTCTCGATCGGGAATTGCAATATCCCCGCTCACGATGTACTTACCGTGCGCAAACGGCTCGCGAAACGTGGATTTCTCAAACTCGTCAAACGTTCGTTCTTCCCACTGCGCGCATTCCTGGCGCGCATTGCGCTTGAGCGCCGCAATCGCCTCGTCGATTACCGTGGGCGTCGTTTGCACACGTTCAGTTGCGGGCCGAATGCCAAGCGCCTGGCGATTGCCCGTCGGAGGTGCACTGTCAGTAGCGGTCGCATCAGTACGCAGCATTCCACCAATGTCATCTGCAGCCGCGAACCCGGCGCTGGCAAAAAGACCAACGCCGGCGACCAGACAAAGCACGCGCCGACAAGCGATAACTGCGCCGATCGATTCCCTCATGTCATACCTCCGAGATATCCAAACTAACGGCGGTCAAGCCGAACGCAAGCCTGACACCACCGATTGATCTCCTTTGTCGCGTGTCCAACGATGCAAGAGAACGAGCAGGCGGCGACCGTGTGTACCAAATAAATCGAAGTTCACTTCTTTGAACAAGGCTCTTCGACCACGTTGAACAATTCCACGTCGTCCGCAATCGACCGCACTTCCTCCTGGAGTGTGCGTGCCGCAGCGGCGTCTTTCGCCTGGACACAAAGCCGCGTTTCCCCTTCGAGGCCAATGCGTGTCTTAGTCAGTGACAACACCTCGCCACGTTGCCTGGACTCTTCGAGATACCTGTTGGCTTTCTCAAAGGCGTCGCGTGTCGGCTCAGGCACTCCTTTTCCGCGCGACAGCGCGTAGAGAGCAAACTCCGCTCCCGCTGTGTCCGCAATAGGCTGATCGCCACTTGCATCGGGGTTTTCACTGCATGCACCAAGCGCCAGCATTGCAAAGATGCCAAGCGACAGCATAAAAAGAGATAAGTAAAAGCTCGCCTTCATCCTGCTCTTCACTCGCAATGCGCTCACCAACTTCAAAGTCAAATTGATTGCTTCATAGTCGCGCAATGTAACTCACCCAATCGCGGATGTCGCGAAAGAAACTGTCGCCAAACAACGACGGGCAACCGCGCAACGCAAGTGAACGCAGCGATCGATTATCAATAATTGCAGCGAGAAATCTGACAACCACCGGTCGGACAATCAAACGCGAAAGCCCTTTACGACAAAGACGATCTCTGTCGCGCAAAACGACTTCGCGTGTCTAAGGGCTCCGTCCCGTTTTATGGCCTCAGCAGCGACGGTCCAGACGCAAATTCGGGTATGAGCAACAAATGAAGTGATTCGTCATCAGGACATAGGCATGCAGCGCACAGCGAACGCGCTTGGCCAGATGTTCAAGAAAGAACTGAGCGTCCTCGTCAGCGAAGAAGCAAGGCTGGCGGTTGTTGCCACGCTGAATGATGTGAATCGGCAAGCCCGGCGCTCCTAGCCGTGGTATTCGGAGCATCGTACCCTCCAATCCCATGAATACTAGCCTTCTTCAAAGGGGGCTGCCGCCTTTTACTTTTGATCCGCGATCAATCACTTGCGCCGGTCCGGCCCAGCCTAAATCAATCATGCAGCCGGGAGACCGACTCCGAGGGTCCTGCGATAGAATTATTCGTGCACCTATTCGCACGTTTAGGAAACGATGCAATCGATTTCGGCATGGTTAGAGTCACTTGGTCTTGAGCAGTACGCTCAGGCTTTCGCCGACAATGACATTGACTTTGAGCTGATTTCCGACCTGTCTGACCTGGACTTGGAGAAGATAGGCGTTTCTTCTCTTGGCCATCGCAAGAAGCTTCTCAAAGCCATCGCACAGCTCGGCGAGACCTCCGCCGCTCCACCCGCGGGTGCTGCGCAGCCTCTGGCAACTGATAATGCCGAACGACGCCAACTCACGGTCATGTTCTGTGATCTCGTGGGCTCAACACTGCTGTCACAGAAACTCGACCCCGAAACGCTGCGCGAGCTTATGCAGGTCTATCAAAAGAATTGTAGTCAGGTCATCGAGAAGTACGACGGCCACGTTGCTCAATATCTCGGCGATGGCCTCATGGTTTATTTCGGCTGGCCGCGTGCCCACGAAGACGACGCCGAAAGAGCCATACGCGCGGCGCTGGAGATCGTCGAGTTGGTCAAGAACGTCCCGGCACCTGAGCCGCTTCAAGTACGTATCGGGATCACAACAGGCCCGGTCGTCGTTGGCGAAACAGGTGACGGCGACGCGTCGCAGCCGAAGATCGCGGTGGGCGAGACGCCGAACCTGGCGGCCAGATTTCAAGGCCTGGCAAACGCCGATGAAATCGTTATCGGTCCGGCGACACGCCGGCTGGTACGCGACGCGTTCGACTACGTGGACCTGGGTAGCCACAACCTCAAGGGCATCGTCGAGCCGATGCAAGCCTGGCGTGTCTCTGGGCTAACCCGGCGGCACGGCCGCTTCGACGCCGCGCACGGCGAAGCGGAGTTAACGCCCATGGTCGGGCGCAATCAGGAGATCGGTCTTCTTATTGATCGTTGGCAACAATCGCAAGACGGTGAAGGTCAGGTGGTGCTTCTCTCCGGTGAACCCGGTATTGGCAAGAGCCGCATTCTCAATGCACTGCGCGAGCGATTGCAAGATGAAGGCGCCACACCCATGCGCTTTCAGTGTTCGCCGTATCACGCCAACAGCGCGTTTTGGCCGTGTATCGACAACTTCGAGCGGACGCTAGAGTTCACACGTGACGAATCGGTTGAATCAAAACTGGACAAACTCGAAGCGCTGATTGTTGAGCAATACGGCCGCCCGCGATCCGACGTGCGCTTCGTCGCCGCAATGTTGTCAATTCCTTCCGATGCGCGTTACGGCGCATTGGCGATGCCTCCGCAGAAGTTCAAGGACGAAACACTGCGAGCGCTGGTTGATCTCACCGAGGCCGCCGCCAAAAAACAACCCAGTGTCATGTTGTTCGAAGACGCGCACTGGGCTGATCCGACCACCCTGGAAGTGCTCGATCTCATGCTCGACCGGGTAAGCACCATCCCCTTGCTGGTCGTACTGACGCACCGACCTGAATTCGAGAACCGTTGGGCCGATCACGGTCATGTCACAGGATTGAATCTTTCCAAGCTCACGCGCGCCCAAAGCAGCGCGTTGGTATCGCGTGTAGCTGGTGGCAAAGCGTTGCCCGCCGAATTGCTCGAACAGATTCTCGCCAAGACAGATGGCGTACCGCTGTTCGTCGAGGAACTCACCAAATCGATTCTTGAGTCAGGAGAACTCGCAGACAAAGGGGATCGTTACGAATACGCAGGCGGTAACCGCACAGTCACCGTTCCTGCCACCCTCAGAGACTCGCTGATGGCACGTTTGGATCGGGACGCCAGCGTGAAAGAGATTGCCCAGATCGGTGCAACTATTGGACGAGAATTCAGCTACGAACTGATCTCCGTAGTTGCACCTCTATCGACAAGCCAACTCGACGAGGCGCTCGGTCAACTCACCGAGTCGGGGTTGGCATTCAAAAGAGGAACTCCACCGGACGCAACATATACCTTCAAACATGCGCTGGTACAGGACGCGGCCTACGACTCTCTACTGAAGAAGCGGCGCCAGGAACTGCACGGCATGATCGCAAAGGCGATAGAAGAACACCTCCCGCAATCCAAAGACACGGAACCCGAAGTCCTCGCTCAACACCTAACCGAGGCTGGTGAATTTGAAGCGGCAATTCCGCTTTGGAAAAAGGCCGGCGCCTTTGCGCTAGACCGATCATTGCCTCGCGAAGGACTTGCCCATCTGGACAAAGCACGGCAAGCATTAAATGAGTTGCCCAAGACGCGGGAACGCACCGAACAACATATCGATCTCTGTCTGGAGCAACGCGGCGTCCTCTACTATTTCGAGAAGCACGCGCGGCTTGCCGAGCTATTGGACGAGGCGGAAGCACTTGCAGAAGAACTCGACGATCAGGAACGGCTTGGATGGGTCCTTGCATACCGGACCAACTTTCAAATAGCCATCCAGGGCAATGGCGCAAAGGCGATTGAAAGCGGACGAAAGGCGTGTGCCATTGCTGAAAAAACCGGCGTACTCGGATTAAAGGTCGTCGCGAATTCGTATCTGGGACAAACGCTTTGGTATTTGGGCGAGTATCGTCAGGCAGCCGATACCATGCGCCGAGCGACGACCCTCGTCAAAGACGCGAAACCGGGTGAGCGCTTTGGGCTGGCTGTCCTGGCAACGGCGTTCACCCGATTCATACTTCCCCCCGTCCTGAGCCATCTTGGAGAGTTCCCCGAAGCCATCTCCGTAGGGGAGGAAGCGTTAAGCATTGCGAACCAGGCAAACCATATCGTGAGCGAATTCTGGACCCGATGGGGTCTCGGGTACGCCTATCTGCAGCGTGGCGAGCACACGCGAGCAATTGAAGTACTCGAACGGGCAGTTGTTCAATGCCGAGAAATGGGAATTCGCATCGGATTACCGCTCGGCACAATATTGCTCGCGTCCGCCTATGGCCGCTCAGGACGAGAATCTGACGCGATGCCGTTGATTGAAGAGGCCGAAAGGGCCGGAAGAACGCTACTCGGTTTACAAGCGTATGTGGCACTTTATCGGGCCGACGTATATCTGAGCGGTGGTAACTTCGCTGAGGCACGCGAGCAAGCGGAACAAGCGATCGCGCTGGCGCACGAGCTCCATCAACGTGGCTGGGAAGCCGAAAGCCTGAAGACACTTGGCGACAGCCGTGCTCAGGCAGGGGTGGAGCTGGGGCAAGCAAGCGAAGATTACCGGCGCGCACTTGGTCTCGCGACCGAATTGGGCATGCGGCCGTTGGAAGCGCACTGCCACTTGGGCCTCGGCAAGCTGCACGCAGACGCAAGCAAACTAACCGAAGCAAAAGAACACCTCAGTGCTGCCATTGCTCTGTACCAGGAGATGGGTATGCAGTTTTGGCTAGACAAGGCCGATGCGGCAGTAAAGGAGCTGGGATAGCGACAAACAGTTGTGACCTGATGCACGCTTTGGTATCGGACCGCATTCGAAACGTCTTTGAGCCAACGGAGATAGATTTCCATTGGTCGCGACCTAGCGGGCCGCAAGCTGACGCTAGCCCACAACAAAGTCCCGGTCGGACCGCCGCAACGAATTGATTCAAAGTCAGGATGCGCCGATACAGCTCTGGCAAACATCCTTAGAAGCCCAATTTCTGAAGAATAAATCGAGTCTGAGATGATTCTATTTATACGCTGTGTATCGCATGCGGCTCGTCAACCGCGAGCAACGAGAAGTGACACGGGCGACTTGTCGCCCGTGCTGCGCCAGAAACCTCCTCGTCGCGGTCTCGCCGCAAAAACCCCTACCGCGTCACTGATAGCCCTAGCCATTACCGCCGGGACGACACGCGCCGGCTGCCACCCTACTGATACAATTGCACGCGCATCGCCGCTGGTGGCTGCACAGCCCGGGTAATCCGGCCAGGCAAAAGCAACGGTGCCAGTACCTTGCGGTCACTCGTTTGCGGTCACTGGTTTGCGATCAGCACATCGCAACCGATCACGTTCAATCCATACGCTGCAATAAAAGCGAATTGCAAACAACCTCGCAGCAAGCACAGGCCGTGTCGCTCACGATGGATCGACCATAAGGGGACGGCGCCCTTTACTGCGCCTATTGCCACGACCCTGGCCGCCCCTCCTTATCCCAGGATTCGATCTGCGCCTTTGCGAACTCGTAACCTTTCTCGGCAATCTCCTCTAGCGCACCTAGCTGCAACATCGTGTAAGACTTGAGAGGGAGCCGTAGATAGTAGTCCGCGCTGCGCATGATCTCCTCTGATTTGCTTCTGCCGCCCACGAACGTGGCGCCCAACAGGATGTCAAAAATCGTAATGGTCTTGATCGGTTCCCGAAACGGTGTGAGTCGGCTCGAGGCGACCCTCCACGGGGACGGCATTTCTTCATCTTTCATTTCCAACTGTAATTGCGAGCCGACATCTACCGCAATGACGTCTCCCTGGCATTTACTTTTCATGATGTCGCAGGGCAGATTGTTGAGCAATGCCCCATCTATTAGCACCTCGCCTTGATCGATGACCGGCAAGAGTATCCCTGGAAGTGCCGAGCTGGCGGTTACCGCCTTTCTCAGGAACCCCTTATCGTGAACGACGGCCTTTGACCGCGAAAGGCTGGTCGACACGCAAAAGAATTCAGTCCAAAGGTCTTCAATTTGGCGGTCGCCGTACAGCATCCTCGCCACCTTCGCTCCCTTGATGCCCCTCGTCAAGGCAATAACCGGCAGCGTATATTCTTTGAGCGGTCTCATCTCGATCAAGGTCCTTCTGTTCCACTCCAGCATTTCGCTGTAGTGCCAACCCATTGCGTATTGGGCCGAGACGATTGCACCCATGCTGGTTCCGCCTATCACGTCGATGGGGATCCCCGCCTCCTCGATAGCCCGAATCACGCCGATGTGCGCAAACCCTCGAGCTCCCCCACCGCCGAGCACGAGACCGACGGCCTTGCCGCTGACAATGCGCGCCAATCGTTCGAAATCGGACATGCGCCCCCGGCGGATATGAGCATGTTTATCTGCTCTGGTCAGCCGCAACCATTCGCTTGTTCCCGCCGGCGTCCCCTCCGATGCTTCGTGCAATAACACCAGTGAGAGCTTCGGAGTCACCATGTCGCTCTTCTGGTTGGCCAGCTCTTGCACCACCCCACCAAGCGAGCGCTCGCCGTTAGCATCTGCCACGATGATTACGACATCTGCATGTTGCACACCGTAAGCTGACCAGGTCGACCGCTCGGAATCCAGGTCATATATAACGAAGTTGTTCGTTTGTTCCTGCTGGTCGAGCCAACTGCGTAAACGTATGGAGTAGGGATCCGAGGCAGCGAGTTTCTCGGTTCCGTCCTTGATTCCCGTGAGCTGATCGAAACGCTCGCGATTCAGATGAAACGATGTGCCAAATTTCGATACGGCTTGGGCGAATTGCTCTGAGAACCCTGTGATCGGCACGCCCGCGTGAGCTGGAACAATGGCGATAGTCAATGAACGCTCGTGTTCTTTTTTCTCTTCATGGCTGTTGAGGCGGGCAATCAGTCTTTGGACGATTGCCATCATGACCTCTGGGTTTTCCTTGAGCATGGTTGCGAACGCTGGCCGGTCAACCCTGACTACAGTGCTGTCTCGCATCGCACAGATGCTGGCCGACCTGGGCTCTTGAGTGAAAAAGCCCATCTCTCCGACGATATCGCCTCGAGTGATCTCCCTGAGAACCTTAGGCGTGCCTGATTCACCCTCTGTGTAGACTCGCAAACGCCCCATGACGACCAAGTAGACGCAGTCGCTCGGGTCGCCCTCCCGGAACAGCACCTCGCCGCGCGCCAGTTCAATCCATTGCAACTGTGCCTCAACTTCGGATCGCGTTTTTTCGTGCAGAAGGGAGACGTACGACGGCAGTGCGCTCAACAGCTGGTCTCGCTCAAGACGCTTGCGGGCGAGTTTCGTGATGTTTTCGATCATTTCCGGGGCTTGACTGGCCAGCATTTCGAACGCGTCTCTGGGCAGTCGTATGAGCGCCGACGTTGTGGTCGCCCGTATTGCTGCCGTGCGTCTGACGCCAGAGATAAAGGAAATCTCGCCCACCATATCGCCGGGACCGAGTGTCGCAACCTGTTGCGCGCCTTCCGCTTTGTCTGGCGCCAGGACGCTCATCTGCCCCCGGACAAGGAAATACATGGCGTCGGCCGGATCCCCTTCCTGGCATAGCAGCTGTCCTTCAGGCACGTCGACCCACTCGGTGGACCGCAACAGCAGTGAAAACGCTGGCGCGCTCACTCCCGCAAAGACATCGAGGGACTTCAGGTACTCAGCGTAATTTTCAGGCGTGACTGTGGTGTTTTCATCGTTCACTCGAATGCCCCCCGCCAGCGCGGAATGTTGCCGCCCCTTACCAAGGTCGAGCCGACGCTGTAGCTCATCAAAGATATCTGGCAGTTCATGGCATCAAGCTCATCAGCCGCGAAAACACTGGAAATTTAACGCTATCAAGCCACATGGCGAGGCTCAACGCAACGTGTTGGAGGAGGCAGGCCGGTTGTGAAAAGCCCTCGGTGGCAACCGGTAACACGTCTGGGGAAGCGCACGGCAGTGGGCAGGCTGCAGCGCAACCGGTTTTTGACCGGCGCGCCAACAGGCGAGCGTCGCCCCGGCAGCTGAAGACCAGGAACGAGCACAAAAAACAAGGGGCGGGCGTCCTGCCAGTTCGACCGCTATTCGAACACGTACTCGGGCGCGGGTACCCGGCTGTGATGGCAACGGCACTGTCCGGCCCGCCGCCACAGCGGCGGACCACTCGCAATATCGGGCCGGCCAGAGTTTGCGTCGCACCGCACCAGAGGGCGTGGTTTGCCCCGTTTGCTCAATGAACTTGCGGCGTGACGCCCCCGTTCTCTCCCCTCTTTTGTGCCATCTGAGCCGCTGCCCGCCCCTCTCCTCGACGCAAACACGCGGTATTTCCACACATTTTTCCGGCGGCAGACTTCGCAGCTAGCGGGGCCTTTCATGCGTAATCTGGAACCACTCGCACGGTGAATGATTCAGGCGAGACAAGCACTGACTTAAACCCATTTTTTTGACATTCGAGAGGAATACACGATGAAAACGATCGCTACCCTTGCTAACCGGTTCACAGCCATTTTTTCTTTCAACGCCTCTGCGACCAACGCCCTCCCGAGCACTGCCGAAGGCGACGACTCCGGCAGCGACTGGTACATGTACGGGATCGGTTCGATCTGAGCAGGGCAGCCTCGCTCAAGGGCAACTCGATACGCCGCGCTACTAGTCCGGAACCAGCCACGCGCACATTGTGCGAAATGGTAGTCGCAGCGTAAGGCCCAGATCACCGACGCGGCTGCGCTGAGGCCAAAGGCTTTGCCACAGTGCGCTAACAGGTGCGAGCTCGGATGCTGCTCTGGTTCGCCGGTGCCGGCCTAAACATCGGCAGTGCTCGTATCCACCCAGCGCCAGAGGCTACCCCGGGCATTGTTGCCGAGCACCGCCGCAGACTTTTCGCAACTGCCCTGCCCCTCCAACGCGCAAAACCGGGCGCAGCCATGGGGCGTCACCCGGTTGGATTTCCAGTTTTGCAGACCCATCCCGGCTTTGAGCCGCACTGCGTTATGACCGAAACCTGTTGCTTCAGGTATGTACGTGCCGCGAACACCAGGCGCGCGCTAGCAGCGTTTACATCGTAAACCTGAACACGCATTCATAGCGCCCTCCCTCGCCCAGTTCCTTGAGATCTCCTTCGATCTTGCACTCTATACCCATCTCTTTCGCAATTCCTTCGAAAAACGGGATCAGTTCAGGCCAGGTCAAGTGTTTCTCGATATCGAGCATTTTCGCGATGCGGTCATAGCGTGATATGCCAAAGACCCTGACGATCGTTTCTTCCGGGAGATATTCAATGACCTCGAAGTTGTATTCAGGTGACGCGGAGTGAACAGCAGTAATGAAAACGAGCACAAGTGCTCTGGAATCCTTCGGGACGTCTATGCCCAACTCCAGCGCTTCTGCGGTCTTCAACCGCCCGAGCTTGGTGAACACGCTTTTGGAAAAAGTGTCGACCTCGGACCACCCAAACCGCTGCCCGACATCCTCTAACAGCAATCCGTAGAATGCCGCGCTGACGTTGGACAACTTCAGCGTCATGTCCTCAGCGCTTTTTGGGAAAGTCTTGTCCAACAGCTCCGCCTTGACTTCCTCATCGGGATAGATGTCCTTCGCGCGAATGCCTTGCACCTCTGAATAGATTCGGCGGCCGGTGATCGCCGAGACGGCTGCGCTGAACTCGTAGACACGCATCGACAGCCTGCGGATTGTCGCCACGAGCCGCTCCAGCATCACATCTGCGGCCGTCGCTTCATTACGCAAAAGCTCCCTGAATGTTGCGGCAGGCATGGAGGCGATAACACAATCGGTTCGGGCCTCGACGGTTGCGGAGCGAGGAAGCCCATCTATTGCAGGATACTCGCCAAACATATTGCCTGGCCCGACGTCGCTAAAGCTCACCGGCTTGCCGCTCGCTGAATAAATGATGACGCGCACGTCTCCCGAGCAGACGAAAAAAACGTCATCGGAGTCTTCAAGATACTCAAATATGCTTTCGCCCGGCTTGTAGCTACGCCACACACAATTCGTCTCAATTTTCTTGAGGGACTCCGGACTCAACTCTTTTAACAGGTCAACTTGTCCCAGCGAAGGGTTATTACCAGACTCGGCCATGTTAAACATCCAATGTTTGGTTTGCGAACCTAACTTGCTCGATAAATCGAGCCCCCACATTCGAAATGACTTTGCACGCTCACAGCTACGGAGGCTTGCTGCATCGAAAAAACAACTGGTCGATGCATTGATGCATTACAAATTGGTGCATTACAAAAAACGCTCTTCAATTGAAGTCGATGATTCCTTTCCGATCTTGTCGAAGTGTTCACGCAAAAACGCGTCTCCCCGATCCCGCCCCAATTGGTAGAGCCACTGGATAAACTCCGGCCGCGCATTTAGCTTGCTCGAGACTCCAAGATTTTTCATTTCGTCTTCTGCATCGATGCAGTGAATACGCATCTTCTTGAGTCTTCCGCCGTCATCGAACCCGCGATCCACCAAATGGTTGACAAAGTTGATGGCTCGCATCTCCCTCATCAAGCTGGAGTTGAAGCTGAGCGTATTAATACGGTCGAGAATTTCCCGGGCACTTTGCGGCACGTCGTCGATTGTTATCGGATTGACCATGACCAAGATCACGTCCGACGAGGTGCAGTTATACGCTAGTGGAAAGATGGGTGGATTGCCCATATAGCCACCATCCCAATAGTGTTCGCCGTCGATTTCGATGGCCTTGAACAAAAATGGCAAGCAGGCTGAGGCAAGTACGGCATCAACCGATATTTCACTGTTTTCGAACAAACGTAGCCGATTTGTACGAACGTTCGTCGCGCAGAGAAATACTTTGACGTGTTCCAACTGGCGTATTTTCTCGAAGTCAACCTGCTTATCAAGCAGGTCACGGAGGGGATGGTAATTTGCCGGATTAAGCTGGTAAGGGGACATCATTCGCGACGCCAGATCCATCATGAACCAGGCAGGCGAATAATCCATGTTGCCCACACCCATCATCCGATCCATCCAGGATGGCTGCAAGAACGATTGGGCTCCCATGTCCCCGACGGCCTGCCAGAATTTTCCCAGAGCCTCACGAGCGGTTTGGTTTCCATCATGAGCCAGGCCGTGCGCCGTAACCGCAGCATTCATCGCGCCGGCGCTGGTGCCAACAATGCCTTCTATGTCAACGCGATCATCCTCGAGAATTCGATCCAGAACGCCCCAGGTAAAAGCTCCATGTGAACCGCCTCCCTGCAGTGCCAGGCCTATTTTCTTTCTTTCGGTCATCTGGTTGACCTCCATCCCTATTTTGAATGCTTCCCAAATCGTTAGCTGTGCCTTGCGCCTTCTCGACAGCGCGCACGCCTAAGTCGCTGTCCAGCCGCCATCCGCAGCAATCGTCGTGCCGGTGATCGAAGCCGCCGCGTCGGAGGCCAGGAACACGGCGATACCCCCAAGTTCGTCTGTCGTGGCAAAACGCTTGTTCGGTTGCCGTGCCAGCATGACGTTGCGGATGACTTCTTCGCGCGGAATGTTATGGGCCTTGGCCTGGTCTTCGATTTGCGCCTCAACGAGCGGCGTGTAGACATATCCGGGACAGATCGCATTGCACGTGATCCCCTTCTCCGCCACCTCCAGCGCGATCACCTTGGTCAGTCCGACCATACCGTGTTTGGCCGCCACGTAAGCCGATTTGAACGCTGAACCGACAAGGCCATGTGCAGAGGCAACGTTGATGATCCGACCCCAACCTTTCTCGATCATGCCAGGCAAGGCAAGCCGGGCCGTATGAAATGCCGAACTGAGATTGATGGCCAGGATGGCGTCCCACTTGGCGACCGGAAACTCCGCGACCGGTGCCACGTGTTGAATCCCCGCGTTGTTCACCAGGACATCGACCGCACCAAACCGATCGAGCACCAAGTCAAACATGTCCGAGATTGCGTCCGGATCGGACATATCGGCTCCAGAATAGACGACGGAAACTCCGAACTCGGAAACAATGTCGGCTTGAACGGCCTCGATATCTTCGGGCTTGCCGAAGCCGTTGAGGACGATGTTGGCACCGCCAGCCGCGAGCGCGCGCGCAATGCCGAGTCCGATGCCGCTGGTCGACCCCGTGACGAGGCAAACCTTCCCCTTGAGCGAGTGACCCACTGCAGCAGAGGTCTCTTTCTTTTCTACGTTCATTAATCGCCCCCCTGCCGGAAATTCCGTTTTCGTATCTCAGTCCGATCTATTCCGAGACCATCGTTAAAGCCGAACCAGATCTGGTCAGATGCTTCCGGGAAGTTTCAAGAATGACTGTCAGATCCTGTCTGCTTCAACTGACGAGAACACATCGCTGTCTTCGCTTCTTGATTACAGATCTGCCTCGGCGAAGAGCATCGAGCTGAAAAGGTTACGGGACAGGGCGAGCTACGTAAACCGCTATTTTTTGGAAACTGTTGAGCGACCAGCTGGAAGCCGACCGGGCCAGACCGGGCCGCTACTCGTGCGTGCAGACCGGGGGACGAAGAGAGCCGGCAGACCACACTCTGCTGCGGCGCGCAAACCCGAGGAAACCCTGGCGGAGGTCTTGACTGAAAACCGCCCGCTCAAAAAGGCGTTCCAAGGAATAGCAGTGACACTATAGTGCGACGCTCAGCCATCGAGAGGTGCTGGATTTCGCAACCCCTCCAACCCGGCCCGATCCCGGGGTGCGCTGACCTCTGGGCCAGCGGGCTGCGCAGCTGCACAGGTATGACATCGGGGCACCCGTGGCTGAAGGCGCGTCGTTGCCGCGACGACTAATATCGACAATGCTGCCGTCTACCCATGACTGCGAACTACGCTGAGCAGGTTGCCCAGTGCCGCCGAGCACTCTTCGCAACTGCATTACCCCTGCAACGCACTGAATTGAGCATCGCCAACCGGCGTAGTACGGTTGAATTTCCTGTAACCGCGCAGCGGCGGTGCATCGACGCCCTCAACGCTCGAGCTTTGCCAGTCGCCGCAATTGCGCCTTGTACTGATCGAGATCGACGGTGCGCTGCGCCACTTTGGACTGCATCGCCGCCTCGGCGACCGCCGCCGAGACGTGGATCAGGAGCCGCCGGTCAAACGGCCGCGGGATGATGTAGGTGCGGCCAAAGCGCAAGTCGCCGCCATCGAAACCGGCTTGCTCGGTAACAGGCTCTCGCGCGAGCCTGGCTATGGCATGGGCGG
The DNA here is from genome assembly GCA_020354125.1 of Betaproteobacteria bacterium. Taxonomy (GTDB): domain Bacteria; phylum Pseudomonadota; class Gammaproteobacteria; order Burkholderiales; family Eutrophovitaceae; genus SG8-40. Next base: position 533,149 of record CP070643.1, read on the forward strand.
CAGCGAGCTTCATCTGCTCGTTGATGGCTGTGGCGCGCACATCCAGCGCACCACGGAATATGTAGGGGAACGCCGAGACATTGTTGATCTGGTTGGGGTAGTCACTACGGCCTGTTCCCATGATGACGTCATCCCGGGCGCGAAGCGCCGTGGGGTAGTCGATCTCCGGCACCGGATTGGCCATGGCGAAAACGATCGGGTCGCGGTTCATGGTTTTGAGCATCTGCGCCGAGAGCACCCCGGGGGCCGAGGCACCCACGAACACGTCTGCGCCTTCGATGGCCTCGGCAAGGGTCCGGCAATCGGTCTCGGCGGCGACCTCCGCCAGGTAGTTGTCATCGCCGCGGCCCTTGTAGACGACGCCATGCACGTCAGTCATCAGCAGGTTGCCCGGGCTCACGCCGAGGCTCAACATGAACCTGGCGCAGGAGAAGCCGGCAGCGCCCGCACCGGAGAAGACCACGCGGATGTCTGCGATGTGCTTGGTGACGATCTCAAGGGCGTTGAGAAGCCCGGCACCGGAGATGATCGCGGTGCCATGCTGGTCGTCGTGAAACACGGGGATGTCGAGGCGGCGGCAGCATTCGCGTTCGATTTCGAAGCACTCGGGGGCCTTGATATCCTCGAGGTTGATGCCGCCGAAGGTCGGGGCAATGGCGCACACCACGTCGACAAATCGCTCGGGGTCGGTCTCGTTGACCTCGATGTCGAAAGCGTCGATATCGGCGAAGCGCTTGAACAGGATCGCCTTGCCCTCCATGACCGGCTTGGCGGCAAGTGCGCCGATTTTGCCGAGGCCGAGCACTGCCGTACCGTTGGTGACGACCCCGACGAGCTGTCCTTTGGCAGTGTAGTCGTAGGCCCGGCCCGCGTCTTTGGCGATGGCGACGCACGGCTCGGCAACGCCGGGCGAATAGGCAACCGACAAATCGGCCGCGCTGCCGGCCGCCTTGGTGGCGGTAATGGCGAGTTTGCCCGGGCGGCCGATGGCGTGATACTTCAGCGCCCAATCGGCCATCAGCTGTTTTTTCAGGGGCGCGAACGAACCGGCGAGCTGGGCTAGCCTCTCGTCGCTGCTGCCCGCCTTGCTCACCAGCTCCGCATCCTGGCGTTGCAGGCGTTCGGTCATCACCCGCCCCAGCGCCGCAAACATTTTCACCGCGGCAGGGTCGTTATGCAGCACCAAGGGCAGGAAGTCCGAGGTCTCGATCCTCACGCACCGCGTGCACTCGGTAGCGGCTACCCCGTATCCCCGAACCTGGTCGTTGAACAGCGCCATCTCGCCCAGTATCTCGCCCGCGCCGGCATCGTCTACCCTGACGCCGTTCTTCGTCACCTCTGCATTCCCGGAGAGCACCAGGTAGAAGTCCTCTCCCCTGGAGCCCTCCTGGAGGATTGGCTCGCCCGCTTGGAAAACGCACTCGCGCCCCAGCGACACGATGCGGGTGCATTCACCATCGGTCAGATCACGGAACAGATCGAAGCGGCTGACGTTATCGATATCCATATAAAAAATGGTAGGCCATCTTTCGAACTTATACACCCTAAACCGCAGGGAAAATGCAGGGAAACGTGTGAAGATGGTGGGACATGGGGTCAGGTTGAAGCAAACGTAAGTGCAAGCAAATGGGGTCACGCTCGATTTTCTCTTCGATCTAGTTTTCCCGGCAACTGTTAAATCGAGACTGGCCCTGTTTATCCCAAAATTACGATGCGTTCTATCAGGATTTGCGACGCCAATTTCTGAGCATCTCGCGTAGCTTCACCTCGCCCAGTGGCACTTCGCCTCCCTTGATCGACAAGCTTTCGCGAAGTTCGCACGCGAATCCCGGGTTGTAACGCCAATGCACCAAGGCCACGATCCCCATCGACAGAGTGGCACCGGCAGCCGCAAGCAGCATGTCTTTCTGCGCATCCCAAATATCGCCTTGTGTCCCCAGGAATGCCAGGCCGGCAGCTGGGTCCACCCGGGCGGCAACGAGCCATTCGATAATTTCGTAGGCGGCAGAAAAAGCCAGCACCAACTCGATCGGTAGCCAGTAGCCCCAGACCCCTTCCGTCTTGGCAATACGCAGGAACATTTCGCGGAATGGATAGGCCAGCAACAACCCAAAAGAAAAATGTACGAGCCTGTCGTACATGTTGCGACTGGCACCGAGCCATTGCTGCAGATCATCACCGAAAGGCACCTCGGCGTAGGTGTAATGCGAGCCGATGACATGCAGCGACATGAAGATAGTGATCAGGGTGTAAGAGAGATTCGACAACCGAAAATAGCGACTGACCAGGATAATGATGGGAACGAAGATGAACACCAGATAGTTCTCAAGCAGCCAGTCGTGCGGATACTTGGGATTAATTGCAGCCCATGCCCAAACGACGGCAAACGCGAGCAAAAGGAACTTTTGATAACGCGTCATTTCTACGACCTCCCTTTCTACATTACCGGGGCGGCGGCTCTGCGGAAAAAAATTGAATACTTGACGCCGGTATGAGTGTGGAAACAATGAAACCCCGAGCCAATGACCAGCGCCTTGTCTGCGTTGCGTATGTCAACGGAAAAGATGTGGCTCTGGCGCGACTTGGCACGGACCTGACGTGGGAATATCGAACGCACGTTGGCCTCAGTCGGCTTTGAAGCATTACTGGATAGATTCAACATCTTCGCGCTTTCCCCAAGCGCGCAGTTTCTCCAATAATGCTTCTGTTACCTCGCCATTCACCGGAAGGTTCGCATCGCGCTGGAATGCCTTTATGGCCTGTTCGAGTTCGCTTCCGATAACAGCGCGTAACGGGCCGGTTTCGTAACCTAGCGCATCAAGAAGCTGTTGGGCTTCATAGACCCTGTTTCCAATCTCTATCTCTTCAAAATAGTATTCGTACCACTCCGGGTGCATTACTGCTACACCAAAGCCCAGGAACATGATCTGAACAAGCAGCCAATCCCCTTTCTCCTTCAATACCTCGAATACCCGCCTGGTGCCCAACTCATCTCCCGCATACAGATACGCTGTGCCAAGGTTATCGTGGGCCCAATAGGAATCCGGATGTTCACGCGCCAACTTCTCAGCGCATCTGACGTGCTCCGGGGAACCGACTTCAAAGCCGCGACAGATAGGCTCCAAGGCCTGCGCGTCCGCCTTGTACGCCTCCATTGTGGCGCTCCGCTTGGCAATAACCCGGATCCACTTTTCCAGATCTTCACGTGTTCTGGCGGTGGCAGCCTTTAGCTCTACCTCAAAGGTGCCATCTTCAGCGAACACCTTGCGCGCGATAAGAACGGAAGGGTGGGCGAAATGCCCCCTATCGGTAAAGTAATACTCGTAGCTTCCAGCTTCGTCGCGTCCCCTAAATCGAGTGACATAAGGGGCGAAGTCTTCGTCCCGTATGGGTGGCTCATGTTTAGCGCTTACTTCTTCAAGCATCTGCTTGATTTCCTGCTCACTGACTATCTTGTAGTCGAGAGCCAATGCACACGGGGAAGCCAGAAAAATTACTATGAATAGAAAGACGGCTCTCAACATCGTGATCTTTACTATCGCCTTGGAGACTTTGGACTAGCCACTCGCCAGACCAAGAGCCACGCAACTCATAAAAGTGTTTGGAACGAGTTTCACCGCGACCTGCCCTCCCCATTTCCACCAAAGGTATTGTCAGGGGTAGTTCTTCATGAACCACTTTAGCGCCGACTGTGGCTCAGGCCACCAAGCCTAATTGCAGTGGCATGCGGCTATTTGACTTAACGCAAAGGGAAAGCATTGCTGCTGCTCAGCGGACAAAACAAAACCCCGCCGAGGCGGGGTCTCGTTGCTCTCGATAGTTGTAGGCTGGTATCGGCGTTAGCGCAATGTCTACCACCATGGTCGGGGATCGAGGTTTTCCCCTTCTTGGAACCCTGGGCCGTCCCCGCCTGCGCCGTTAGCGTTCTCGGGGCCCGGAGCCCGGAGATAAGTAGACTGCCTAACGCACAAGCGCTTGGCTCTGTAAACTTCTGTCCCGTCGAAATACCGGATTATTGTCTCCCCGCCGCTTTCAGCAAGTTGCGTAGATGGATTGGTGGTCGCTCCGATGAGTACATTCCCGCCAAGACTGATAACACCTGTTAACTGAATGGGGCCAGTTTCATCTCTCGTGAAAGCCGCAACGCCATCGAGGTGCTCCGTGACACAGTTTCCCTCCATTGTGAATCTGTTGTTTTGACTGACGGAGTACGTCCAATCGCACGTATTACTGCCGCTGCCGACAGGCTGATCGAACGGCGGTGGAAAAGGCCGGTGAGGGTTAAGAGCAGAAGTAATTTCCAGTACTCCGGGCAATATGTTTGCCCATGTGGCAGCCGAGGTCGCATTTCCGGTGCCGTCGAAAGTGATAGTTCCTTGCGTTTGAACATTGTAGGAGATTGCTATCCCCGGCGGAGGCACCCGAAGTTCCGGTCGCGGACTAAAACCAATGGGGCCCGACACCTCGCTACAGCTCTCGGGTCCAATGAAAGCATAAGTACCTTTCAGACGGCTCTCGAATCCGCCTGTTCCTTGTGCGATGGCCGATGTCACTAAACTTGAGAAAAACACAACGGCGAACAATGTCGTCAATAGAGATTTCATGAGTCATCCTCGTCTATATAATTAGTACGCTGTAACACACTGCCAATCCTCATGGCAGAGATACCACCCTTGGCAAGGCCACTCCCATATACTCTCAGTGGCAATTGCACAAAAAGCATTCTCTCTCGCCAATACCAAAACTTTTTTGATCTGGCGCAATTGGGATAAACGGCCAGCCTGTTCGTTGTTACCGCCCGTAGCACATCTTGCATAAAATAGTCTGTCACCGTGACATGCCTTTGGCATTACAACTCGGTGATTTCTTCATATGCATTTTTGAGGGAAGAGGCATCATGAGCAGCCTCACGTCACTGGCCGCATTTCTGGTCGCAGTCTTCAGATTTTCAACTTCAGCTTCAGCGGTCATGCTGTTTTTGAGCATCTATGGGGGTTAGGTCCAGAAACGTAGCGTTGCACTACCCCCAAACACCACCTCTTCGACCGTCGCGAGTTCTATTTCAGAATGCTTGGCAATCCGATGCGAACGGGGCATGACACTAACGCTGGCAACTTCGCCTAGCTACGAATCTATACCTGGCACCATGCTTTTGAACTTACGCTTTGCGGAAACGGGGCGCCTGCGCGGGTCAATCGCTCAGATCAGAGATTTCGATCTACCGCTTCCAATGTCTGCCACGGTTGACGCTGCAAATCGTAGCCAACCTTCTTTCGGCGTAGACTCTTCGGTGTCAAGTTTCTGGATCGAACTTTTTTGGAACAGACCGTGAAACAGTTGCTGTTGGCCGCTGCGTTGTCCGCTGCAACGACTGCTCCGGTGGTAGCAGACCACCTTCCACAGACCAAGCCTGATCCATCATTGTCGCCCCAGGATGTAGTGAGCATTCAGATCGAGGCACTGCGCAATAACGATACGCCATACGAAAACCGGGGAATTGAGGTGACGTTCAGTTTTGCCTCTCCCGCGAACAAGCGCATCACTGGCCCGATTGAGCGTTTCGCGGCGATGGTGCGCAATCCAATTTACGCACCGATGATCAATCATCGCACCGCCAGATACGGAAAACTGATGATCGAAGGCGAAATTGCCAGCATCGATGTCATCCTCATATCAGAAGACGGTGCTTATGTGGGCTACCGCTTCACGCTTTCGCGCCAGCACGGCAATCAGTACGAGGGAAGCTGGATGACTGATGCCGTAGTTCCGTTCGAGGTCATGTCACTCTGAACGTGACATAACGCACACATGCGCTGTGCATGGACGGGCGTTAGAGAGTAGCTTTCCAGTGTTGAACGCACAATCCGGGTCACAGCAAAACAGGCGTCAGGCCTGGAAACGTAGCCTTGCACTACCCTACTGCACTACCTCTCCGACCGTCGCGAGGTGTATCCCGAAATGCTGGCAAACCGATGCGGACGGGGCGCGACACTTACAATTTTGCGCAGCTACGAATCTAGACCCGACCCCATACTTCCACCGGATTCGAAAAGACAGGAGGCGAGCAATGGCGCGAGCAGACCAGGTATTTCATTTACGCGAGGCGGAAAAAGAGCTCGGATTCGCCCAAGCGGTGCGTTCCGGCAGCACGCTCTATGTGTCCGGCACCTGCGCCGTCGGGCTCGACAACGAGGTCGTCGCCCCGGGCGACATGCGCGGCCAGCTAGAGCATATCTACCGCATCATCACGATGGCGCTGGAGGCGCACGGCGCGAGCTTCGAAAACGTCGTCAAGGAGATGATCTTCGTCAACGACATCGACGCCCTGCGCGACGCCCTGCCGATCCGCAAAACGTTCTACGCGGGCGCGGCGCCGCCGGCCGCGACCTGGATCGAAGTCTCGCGCTTCATGCGCCCCGATTTCGTCATCGAGATCGAGGTCACCGCCGAGTTGCCGGGCGAATGACCCGTGCGCTCCCGCAGGCGGATCCGATATCAGCATGTAACAAAATACGGGCAGTCTGAACCTATTTATCATCGGCGCTATTTATCCTGACCGGCGAGATCATTGACGTGGACGGTGGACAATGGGTGAACTGAACACGCAGGCAGGCCACAACCCCCTGGCCAGCCGCAAGGCAGTGGGCGCCGCGGTCATGGGCAACCTGCTCGATGCGGCTTTGCCTCGCGGCTCACTGTCGCACCGCGCCGATCATTTCAGATTCTCTTCCGTATACAGCAGTAGCTCGATCATGCGTTCGAGAAGATCTCCCGGCGAATAGCCCGGAAAATTCTTGCACACGAGCTCTTTGGCAAACAGCCGCGCGATGTATCGAAGCTTTAGAGCTCGCGTGCGCGCCGCAAAGACGAAGTCGCGGTGACCATTGTTGATTACGATAACGTTCTGCTCAGCATCGAATCTCGATCGCCACAGCTCCCCCGGCGCTCGCTTGAAGGTATATCCTGGAAGCCCTTGCTTGGTGTCTGATGTTTCCCTGGTTTCGGGGAGCAGGGAGTCGGTGACGGTGATAAGGGCTTCGGCCTCGCAAGTGATCTCGCCTTGTGTCGCAATGACGCGCACGCGGGTCAGCCCGGGCTCGGCGGGCGCCGTGAATTTGACGATCTCGTCGTGGCTGTTCTCCAGCGCGCCATCACCCTCAACGACGTCCCAGGCGAATGTCAGATCATGTTCTACCTGATGGCGCGACCGGTCGCGCGCAATGGCGCGCAGTGTTCTGGTCTGGCCGATCGGCAGCACGCACGAAGAAGGCGCGATACGCACGCTGAACAGAGGACCGGCGTACTCGAAAAACGCCTTCTGGCGCTTGTCTGACCGAATACTGGCCTCGTTGTCCGCACGGGCGCCGGCAGTTTCGATTCCGGGCACGCCCGGTTTCAGGCGGAACCGACCGTCGACGCCGTGCTCGCGTATGTCGAACCAGTCATACTCCTCGGGTGGCAGCGTGAGCAGCGCTTCGCGGAATGCTTTCTGGATGGTGCGCAAGGTCTGCCGGCTGGCGCGTTCTTCTTCGGCCTTTCGCTGTTCCTCGACGAGCGCGTTGACCTTCTGCGCGATCGGCTCCATGGCGGTGCAGAACTCAGAGTAGGCGTGGTCGCGAACGACACCGGTACGGGTTCCCGGCGTGAGATTCAGAAACGGCACATCGACGATGCCCTGCAGGCAGCCCTCGTTCCAGGGCGGGCGCTGAAACTCTTCCAGTTCGCTCAGATGCTCGAGCACCCGGGTGCCGGATCGGTAAAGACCCACGCCGTCCTGCTGCTTTGGCTCATCCAGATACAGCTCGAGGTAGATCTCGCCAAGCGCTGATCGGGGTACGGGAAGCGCATGAATGAGGCGTCCGCCGAATTCCCGCGGCTGCACCTCGTAGCTCTTGCGGGTGTGCCTGTCAACGACCTTGATGCGCACGCCCGAATGACGAATCCGATCGCGCAATTCCGAGGCGAGATACCACTGGATCTTCTCGCCGCTGAACTGCCGGATACCGGGCAGCAGTGGCTTAATCTTCAGCTCGGTACCGCGGTCGGGAAACAATCTGTGCCGCGCACTCACGGAGTAGCTCGGATCGCCCTTTGCCATGTGCATCTGATAGGTCTTGCCGTCGGCTCCGGCGCAGGTCATGGTGAGTTCCTGGCCCACCGTCCAGAAACTGAGCAGGCCAATGCCGAACTCGCCCTGGATGCCCTCTGCACCGTTTGCCTTGAGGCGCCGTTTGACTGAATCGCAGATGTGGGTGCCGACATAGCGAAAATCCGGGATGCCATTGTCGTCTCTCGGTATACCCTGCCCGTCATCGCTCACCATCAGGTAATGCTCACCCCGTTCCCGACCGCGGATGATGTTGATCTGCCGGGCGCCGGCGTCGATGCTGTTCTCGACGAACTCGGCCACAGCTTTGAGCGGATTGCTCTGCGACAACGCGATGATGGTGATGGCGTTCCAGTCGTCACCGATACGAAGCCGTCCGGAATTGCGAGGCTTGCTGGTTTTTGTCTTGGCTTTGGGCATGTGATCCTACGCTTTCGCTGACACCGCGCTTTACTCGATGTCCGCCGACTGCAGTAACGGCCAGCATTGTGAACGCAACTCATCGAGCACTTCGTTTAGCGGAGGTCCTTTCAAACCGCTACGATCCAGAAACGCTTGCCACATCCTCTGTTGTTTCGCCGCAAAGTCAGGTGTTAGGCCAGGCGGCAAAGACGTTGGTAGTTTCGTTTGCCGACGAGCGAAAGTTTCGCGGATTGCCTTCGGCAATAGTCTGCGATCGAGCTTCTCGTAACGCATTAGCACCCATAGATCAAAGTAATCCTTCAACCGGGAATTGAATTCGCCGAGCTTTACGATGGCTTCGAGTTTTTCGGCGACTACCGTTTCGGCAGGATATACCGCCAACACCGGCTCGGGCATGCCAAGCAATGTTGGATACGCTTGCTGTATTGGAGCCGGCGTAACAGTGTCACCAAAGCCGATATCACACTGGACGGGAATGCGCGCAACATCGAGTGTCGCCGTCATCTTGACACGGACACCGGGATATCCCCCTTCATTACGAATGGCTTGCGCTTTAACCGAGTCAGCGTCAAACAAGATGCCGTCCTCCAAAGAGAAATCCAATCCGGCGATTTCGCCGAGAACTGTGGCGCAGTTTGCTGGATCGGCATCACCGTAGCCTAGAAAGTCGGCATCACGTGTCGGGCGCTGCGCAAGATCAAACCATAATCGAAACAGCAAAGCCCCTTTGAGGACGAAGCGGTCACTGTATTCTGACTTTGACAACCGATAGAGCAATCGCTCCATCGCATAGTTACGCAAGACTTGCTGAAAGTCCTCGTCACGCTCGCGTGCCAAATTCAGCAATCGTTCCCGCACCGAGGCCGCGAGGTTCTTTATCTCAGTCATGGACAAGCGCCTCAACATAAGGACGCATCACAGCCTGGACGCGGCAAATACGTGCCATCTTAGCGAGTTCGTCTAGCGCGAAATGACGCTGCCGCCACCCGTCACGCAGGGCCTCAATGGCAACATCCAGTCCCACCCGATTACGGAACTTAAAACAATCCGCAACGGTCTTGGCGACTGAGTACACCCGCACGACGCCACCGGGCCTTTGGTGCGTCTCGATTCCCGCCGCGTACGCCTCGTTGGAAAAATGCACGATGCGAAGCGGAGGATAGGTCTCTGGTTTACGCCAAGCGCTTTTTGGCAACGCCAGCCATACGATCGAAGGTGACTGCGTCGTGATCTCATGGAACGCGAGTGCTGAGAGTAGACACAGCACCCCTTGAGGGTAGCGACGCATTACCTGTACCCAAGTATCGCTCGGGTCACCACCTTCGGCTAGTTGGTACACGCCTCGGCGTATGCGAATGATCCGCCCTTGATCGAGCAGTCGCTCTAGAACCCTAAATAGCCCGGCGCGCGAAAGGCCAAGATCTTTCAGATCCGCGACTCGCGTTGGGCCGTGCCGGCTGAGGTACCTGGTTATCGTGTCCTCAGGGGACATGAGACTAATCTAGTTAGTTTCTAATAAGTAACTAGGCTAGTCTCAACCAGCATTCAAAGCAACCCCTAACTCACTAAGAACAATAGGGCTCTGCTGCCGCTCAAACGCTCGAGCACTCGGGTGCCGATAATCAATAAACGGCGGCGGAGTAAGCTGACCCCTTAAATGTGGCAAGCGCCACGTCCAACGATGGGAGGAAACGTCATGCTGCAATCCGGACAGATCGTGTTCGGTCAGATGGGGACGGTACACTTCGGTACCGCCGCCCCGGAGAGGCTCGCGCAACAAGCCGCGAGAGTCGACGCCGAGCGAGTGTTCCTGATGGTGAGCGGCACGCTCAACCGCGAGACCGGCGAGATCATTGACGTGGACGGTGGACAATGGGTGAACTGAAGACGCAGGCAGACCACAGCCCGCGGGCCAGCCGCAAAGCGGTGGGCGCCGCGGTCATGGGTAACCTGCTCGATGCGGCTTTGCCTCGCGGCTCACTGTCGCACCGCGCCGATCATTTCAGATTCTCTTCCGTATACAGCAGTAGCTCGATCATGCGTT
>CP070643.1:543822-563470 GCA_020354125.1 Betaproteobacteria bacterium
ATGACTTCCGATCACTCATGGTCTTGAATCTGGCCGCCCGGAAGGCTGGTTGGAAAAAGAAAGCACCAGAGAACATTTCACGCGGCATTGCGTTCTTCGCGTCCCCACGCTGGAAATGCCGGCTGGCGCTGGTAGCCGAAATCGAGAAGCGGGGTAACGACTATGTACCGTCACGCATGGTCTGCGCCGCCGACATTGGCCTGGCCGTCAATCCCGCCATCGTTCGCGATCAACTCGAAGGCGCGATCGTTTTCGGTTTGACCGCGACCCTTTACGGCGAAATCACCGTTTCAGACGGCGCAGTGCAACAGAGTAATTTCCATGACTATCCGATGCTGCGGATGATGCAGACGCCAAAAATCGAGACTTATTTGACGGAGGGCGACAGCCAACCTGGTAGTGTTGGTGAAATAGGCGTGCCGGCAGTCGCACCTGCACTCGCCAACGCGTTTTTTGCGGCCACCGGAGAGCGGATAAGGCAGCTGCCGCTCAGACAGATTTCCGCGTGACGCTACACGGCCAGAAAGTCATCATTTTTGGTGGCACTTCCGGTATCGGTTTGGCCACCGCGAGAATGGCGGCGGACGAAGGTGCGGATGTCGTCATCACCGGACGTGATCAGGCGCGACTGGAAAAAGCCATCGCCGAACTCGGCAAGAGCGTCAGCGGCGAATCCGTCGACGCCACCGACCGTCAGGCGCTTTATGACTTCTTTGCACGGATTGGCGACTTTCACCATCTGGTGCTGTCGATTAGCAGCGGCGGTGGTGCCGGCGCCTTTGCCGCGCTCGACATCCAGGCGTTGCAAACGCCGATTGAAGGAAAAGTCATCGCCCAGCTGCAGGCGGCACAAGCCGCGCTGAACACGCTGGCACCGGCCGGGTCCATCACCTTCGTATCCGCTGCCTCGGCCCGCGCCGCTTTTGCCGGCACCGTTGGACTTGCTGCGATCAATGGTGCACTCAATGCGGCGGCCGCCACTCTCGCCCTCGAGCTCAAGCCGCGTCGTGTCAACGTCGTTTCCCCCGGCATTGTCGATACACCGATCTGGTCACACTTCCCGGAAACTGAACGAAAGAATTTACTCGAACGCGAAGCAAAGGCGCTACCAGTCGGCCGCATCGGCCAGCCCGAGGAAGTCGCACAGACGATCGTGATGCTGATGAGCAACGGCTTCATCACCGGTACAGTGATCGACTGTGACGGCGGCGCGCGAGTGAAGTGAAAGCGATCTCCGCGCCAAAATAAAAACAGCGCCCGAGTGAAGTGAAGACGAACTCGGTGCCCAAAGAGGAACAGCGCGCGCGTCAAGTGAAGATCAGGCGCTGCGCAAGAAGATCACACCGCGCCACAGCGCCAGCAAACCGACCAACATGAAGCCCGGTGCATAGCTGTCGGTGATTGCGTAAACCAACCAGAAAAGTGAAGGCAAGATCACCACACCTGAGTAGGTCATGGCCAGCGATGCGCCGGTCGCAGATCCTGCCTGCCCCGGCGGTGCGATACGCGCTACCTCTGCGAGGTAAACGCCATTCCAGCCGATGGCCGACGCACCGAACAGAAGACAGACAATGTAGATCAGTCCCAGCGGCCAACTGTTATCGATCTGGGCTACCAGCATTGCGCCTGTGGCCATCAGCAAGCCAAGTAGACCCAATACCCTTCTTGCCGAGAAACCGTAATCGGCGAGCACACCCCAGAACAAACGGCCGAATATTCCGGCCACCATCGCTACTGAAAGCGCGCCACCGGCAACTGCCACCGAAAGCCCGACACGTTCGATGAGCAATACCACCAGGTATGAGCCGAGACACATCTGCATGCCGGAAAAAGCGAACGAAGAAATGGCCAGTTCACGAAGACGCGCATGGGAGAACACCAGCCGCAGAGGTTCGAGCAAGCCGGTGCCATGCGCCAGATGGTGGTACGGCTGCGACGAATCGATGCGACGTTGTATCGGTTGCGCGGCGATAATCACCGCGACACCGATGATCGCGATAGCGATTGCCGCATGCTGCCAGCCAATTGATACGATCAGAAAAGGTACCAGCGCGCCGGCAATCGCGCCGCCGATCGGAACGCCGGTCTGTTTGATCGAAAAGATCAGCGAGCGCATTCCGAGCGGTGCCTTGTCAGCGAGCACTGTAGACGAAGCCGGCGTGACGGCGCCGTAGCCAAGCCCAATGATCAGGGCACCGGCCGCAATCACCCACGGATTGGGTATCGCCATCAACGCCATGCCGGCGGAACAAAACAGCACACATAGCTGGCTGACACGAATGGCGCCAAGGCGGGCAATGACCTTTCCCGAAACGAGAGCCGCCGGGACCGTCGCCACATAAATCAGTGCCATGACCAGACCGACCGCTGCGGCATCGACGCCGACGTCATGTTGCGCGACCGGGGCAAGAATCGGTGGTGTGAAGATCACCAGCGACGCCTGCACCTGCACCGCCAGTGTAATGATCAGTACCACAACAAAACTGGTCACGCTGTCACCTCAGGTCTGCGGTGCAGTTGCAAGTTGCTTCCTGGAAACGCACGGCGCTTCGCGCACCAAAGTGCGTGAGCGCCGCGGCTGCCTCCCGGAATTTGTTTTTATTATTGTTAGTAACGATTGTTCTTGGCGATATCGGACTCAGGCGTTGGCTTGGGTCAGCGCCTGATCAAGGTCCCACAGGATGTCATCGATATCTTCAATGCCGATCGACAGGCGGATCATGTCAGGCGAGACGCCGGCCGTGAGCTGCTCTTCCTCGGATAACTGGCGATGCGTTGTCGATGCCGGATGAATGACCAACGTCTTGGCATCACCCACATTAGCCAGGTGCGAGAAGAACTGCAGCGCCTCGATGAACTTGACGCCAGCTTCGTGTCCGCCCTTGATGCCAAAGGTCATGATCGAGCCGCAGCCTTTCGGCAGATACTTCTGACCCAGCTCATAGTAGGGGCTGCTCTTGATACCCGGGAAATTCACCCACGACACCTCGGAGTGCGATTCGAGGAACTCGGCAACCTTGAGCGCGTTCTGCACGTGGCGTTCCATGCGCACGTGCAATGTTTCCAGGCCCTGCAACAACAGCCAGGCATTCATCGGCGACAGAGCCGGGCCGAGTGTGCGCAAGGTTTCCATGCGCGCTTTCATGGTGAAACCGAAATCACCAAAAGTCTCGTAGAAACGCACACCGTGATAACCACGAGACGGTTCGGTCATCATCGGAAAGTTGCCGTTGTCCCATGGAAACTTGCCGGACTCGACCAGTATGCCGCCCATGGTCGTGCCATGACCACCGATGAACTTGGTTGCCGAATGCAGCACGATATCGGCACCGAACTTGATCGGCTGACACAACACCGGTGACGCGAACGTATTGTCGATCACCAGCGGAATGCCGGCGTCGTGAGCGATCTTTGCAACCGGTTCGATATCGAGCACGTTGATCTGCGGGTTGCCCATGGTTTCCGCATACAGGGCTTTGGTCTTCTTGGTGATCGCCTTGCGGAAGTTCTCCGGATCCTCAGGATTGACGAAGATGGTGTTGATTCCGAACTGCCTGAACGTCACCTCGAATTGTGAGTAAGTGCCGCCATATAGCGTACTGGCCGAAACCAGGTCATCACCTTCCTGCAGCAGTGTCAGCATCGCGCACATCTGCGCCGCCTGACCCGAACCAACGGCAAGTGACGCGCGCCCCCCCTCGAGCGCGGCAACGCGTTCTTCAAGTACGGCAACCGTCGGGTTGGATATTCGCGAGTAGACGTTGCCGAACGTCTGCAGGTTGAACAGGCTCGCCGCGTGATCTGCCGAATCGAATACATACGATGTCGTCTGGTAGATCGGCGCCGCGCGCGATCCCGTCACCGCGTCGGGGATCTGACCGGCGTGCAGGCACAGTGTGCCAAGTCCGTATTCTCTGTCTGCCATGACTTAGTCTTTCAATAGGCAACGCCGCCTAATACGGCAACCATTGCGGGCGCTTCGAAGAAATGACCTTGGTATTGACGCCGGCCCAGTTCAATCCGCCGAACAAGCGGCCATGTTCGATTTTCACGCAGCGGTCTTGCACCACTGCAAGGCCGGCCTCGCGCGCCATGTTGGCGGCTTTTTCGTTCATGACACCGAGCTGCATCCACAACACTTTGGCGCCGATCTCGATCGCCTCCTTTGCGATCGGCTCGATGTCCTCGCTCTTGCGAAAGCAATCGACAATGTCGATTTTCTCTGGAATGTCTTTCAGGCTCGGATAACACTTCTCGCCAAGTATCTCCTCATACGTCGGGTTCACCGGAATGATGCGGTAGCCATGCTCCTGCAAGTATTTGGCAGCGAAGAAGCTGGGGCGATACCAGTTCGCAGAGAGCCCCACAATCGCCAGGGTATGCGACTCCTTGAGAATGCGCCGCAATGTATTGATGTCGGTGTTGTCGCTCATCGTTTTATTCCGAATTGTTTCATTCCAAATGGTTTCGTACCGGTTTGAGGTAGCTTACGGGCTTCGCTCTCAGAAAAACAGACGGGGCCAAAAGGCCCCGTCGTATTCGACTCACCGATTCTAGCACCGGGTTGTTTATCGCTGAAGCAAGGCCTCGATGGATTCGGTGAGCTGTACCGGGCTGATGCGGCCGAGTCGAACCCCGGCAATCTGTCCGTCCCGCCCGATGAAATACGTCGTCGGTGTCTTACGAATTGCTGAAAAACCGTCTTTCTCCCGAGAATCGAATCGCCAGACTACCGGCACCGTGTAGGGATATCTCTCGAGAAAGCGAGTCAGGTCTTTCTGGTCGCGATCGATGCTGACTGCAACCATCTCAAAGTCGCTGCCCTGATAGCGTTCATACACCTCTTGCCAGACCGGCCAGTCGGCACGGCATGCCGGGCACCAGGTTGCCCAGAAATTCACCATCACTACCTTGCCCCGCTGATCGGCCAAATCGAATGGCGTACCATCGCTCAAGTACCCGCTTAGCCGCGCCGGCTCGTCAGCGGCATGGCTTGGCGCAGCCACGCCGAGCAGCATCACCAGCAAAACACTCACGATTCTTCTTGTTGAACCCATTGCAATCCTCATAGTCTTTTTTTCCAACCCATAGCCGCCGCTTTGGTCTTTTTGGCCAACCCATAGCCGTCCCCTTTGGTCTTTTTGGCCAACCCGAGCCAGCCCCGTGGGGAAACACTCGCCAGACTGGTACGTTCGGGCTGGCGAAACAGACTCAGCTTTCCGCGTCCAGCGTCGCGGCGGCGCAATCAGAACATGGGACTTCACTCACACCCAAACGCGCACGCCGCTCGTCGACCGATAATTTGGTCAGCTCGGTCACCGCTTCGTAAAACGCATTCAAATCGCCACCGTTGGCAGCGAGCAGCTGCTGGAAACCGGGTACCAACTCGTTGTAGGCAGCGACGGAGCCGATCTGCGCGTTATTCAGCGGACCTTCGAACCACCGGTCATACCCGGAGTAACCGCGCCATTTCTGCTTCAGGCTCTGGTATCCTTCACGCAGCCGCAAGTAAGCGTCCACTTTCTGAGAACGCTTTACCTCATCAGTCTGCTCCGACTGATAAATGACCTCTAGTTCCTCGCGGGTACTCATCACCAGATCAAGAAAATCCTGATGCCGGCTGAGTGCTTTCTCGACCGCCGCCAACATCGCTTCGCGCCCAGAGGCGGCCATCCAGCGTTTCACACCTTCGAGTTCCACCGCCGTAGCGAACGACTCATTGAACGTCGTATCGCCCGGCGCATACGCCACCTGATGCGCCAATTCATGGAAGATCAGTTGTGCCAAATCAGTGTCCGAATAGTCGATGAAGGTGTTGAGAACCGCGTCGTCAAACCAGCCGAGCGTTGAATAAGCTGGCACACCTCCGACATAGACATCAAAACCACGTTCGCGCATGCTGTCCGCAAAACGTTGGGCACCTTCCTCCGAGAAGTACCCGCGGTAGCCAACGCATCCGGCAATTGGAAAACACCACGTCACCGGCTCCAGCGACAATTCCGGTGCGGCGAACACATTCCATATGACATATGGACGCTCGAGGTCGGCATAGCGCCGGTAACTGCCACTGTCAGGCAGGCTTAGTTCCTCCGTCGCGAACGTCCGTATCTCCGATACCAGCTCGAGCCGTTCGCGCAATGCCGGGTCCGTATTCTCGTCTTCCAGTAACTGTTCGATCGGTTCGGCCGCGCGCCACAGTTCCATCTGCCCACCCGCCGCTTGCGAGTAATAGCCCACCGTCTGGCAGCTCGCCAGCGACACCACCAGAACAGCAGCGGCGCACGCTGCGATTGCGAGTCGGAAACGGGAGTTTGAAACTATGTGGCGCATTCGAGATGTCAGAAGCAATCAATCGGTAGCAGGATGTGCAAAGCGAGCGTGTTTGAAAAAATAGCAGGTCTGCCGGCCGACCTCCGCTGAGAACAACATGGCTGAGTGCGAGACACGTAAGTGTATTGTGTCTGCTGCACCTTCCAGTTTCGTCTCTGTCACGCTTACGGCGCCATCATGTGGCTTAGGCAGCGGTCCTACTATCCAACCCAGGCCGACCGGTAACGTACCTGCGATCACGCCAATGTCGACCTCGTCAGGAACCGGCACCGAATGCCGCTCGCCCCACAAGTCCAGGTTGGCACCAAGCAGCAACTTGCCGGCATTGAAGCTCGCCAATCTGCGCCCGGACAGGCTGCCGGCCACCGGGGCGCCCATCAACACGATACGTCTGACCCGCATATCCGGATACAGTTCAAGGGAGCGCAGGGTCACCAACCCACCCATACTGTGCGCAGCCAGGTGAATCTCGTCGGCTTGCTGGCTCTTGAGCAGTTCCGACAAGCGAGCAGCACTTTCCTCGAGACCGGCACGCACAGTCGGATAGCCAAAACGAACGGCATCGAAACCGCAGTGGCGCAGCCGCATTTGCAGTACGAGCAACGCAGCGGCGTTCATCCACAACCCGTGTACCAACACGACGCGAGCGCGCGGCGTGTTGGACGACTTTGCTTCAGCCAAATCGAATGAACCTTCAGTCTTCTTCTGACTGCAAAATCGCCAGTGCCGCCTTCAGCGCCTTTGCGTAACGCGCCCGTTCGGCTTCAATTTTCGCCTCGTCCCACTCCCAGAAGCCTTTGCCGGTTTTCATACCGCATTCACCCCGGGCAACTTTGTCGAGGAGAAACTTGGGCGGCGCGTCATCCTTGCACAGGTCCGGATACAGGCTCTTTCCGGCAGCCGCAGTGACATCCAGGCCGGAGATCTCTTTCTGTAATACTGGGCCGGCGGCAACGTAGCGAAAACCAAAGCCGTAGCGCACCGCACGATCAACATCCTCCGGCGTGGCGACACCACGATCGATCAGTGACCAGGCCTCCCTGGACAATGCTGCCTGCATACGGTTCGCCAGAAATCCCGGTACGTCCTGCTTCACCATCACCGGCTTGAACTGCAGCGCTTCCATTTCTTCGTATAAACGCTGCCCCATGCCCTGGTCAGTATGCTCAGTCAACACGACTTCCACGAGCGGGATCAGATGCACCGGCATAAAGAAATGTAATCCCGCCATACGCTCTTGCGTTTCCAGCCCTTCAGCAATTCGCCGCACTGAATAGGTAGACGAATTACTTGTCAGCGGTGTTTCCGGTTTAGCCAGCTCGACCATCGCTCGAAAAACCTCTTGCTTGACTGCAAGGTCTTCCTTGACGTTCTCGATCAAAAGATCGAGTTGGGCCCACGGTAGGTCTTCAAGCGTCGGGACAAGTTCGATTTTCAGTTTCGAGTAATCGGCACCGAGGTCCGCCGCAGAGCGACGTGCCCGCGGCGCATAACTGTCGCGGCTCTTCCCCGGGCGCGCCATCAAATACACGTTGCAACCAGCGGCCGCAAACCTCACCGCCATGTCGGTACCCATGGTCCCCGCGCCGACAACGGCCAGGTTCTTCAAAGTTGTCGCCATATCCTGTACTCAACTAACAGAAGTGAATGAATGATTATAGGCGAGGCCGCTCTACAGGCAGTCTGCTAGACTCATCGACCTCCGATGCCTATACCCTTCCCTCTCGAAACCATCATCGCCATGGCGCTCATCGCGCTGGTGGCCTACACCATACTTGGCATCTCCGGATTCGGGTCTGCGCTTGTCAACATTCCACTGCTGGCGCACTTCCTTCCGCTCACGACGATACTGCCGATACTCGTCCTGGTTGATTTCACTGCGACCTCAACGAATGGGCTGAAATTCCGCAACGACATCGACATGGGAGAGCTAAAGACGATTATTCCCATTATGTGCGTGGGCATTGCAATCGGAGTTGTCTTGCTCAACCGCGTACCCGGTAACGCGCTGTTGCCGGTACTCGGTGTGTCGATCGCGCTGTATGGAATTTATCGCTTGCGCGAACCGATTACGACCAAATTCGTTTCGCCAGCCTGGGGTTATCTCGCGGGATTCACTGGAGGACTAATGGGTGGCTTGTTCGGCATCGGCGGGCCGATGTATGCCAGTTACATGACTCGCCGGACAAATGATTACGGGAAGATGCGCGCGACCATGGCGGCCATCTTTACTGTGAGCACCGCGTCCCGCATCGTCGCGTTCCTGATTGCCGGGATGTTTCTGAACCGGGAAGTGTGGTGGGGCGTCGCCATCATTCTGCCGTTCATGTTCATCGGCCTGAACATCGGTCACAGATTGCACGGCAAGCTGGAACGCAAGCACTTGTCGTATTTCATCAGCCTGCTCCTGGTCGCCAGTGGAATATCACTAGTCGCGCGGGTATTTACCTAGATCTACACAGACAGGTCAAAAGGATTCGTGGGGGCAGGCGTGTATGTTTGCATTAACTCGCCAAAGTATGCGAACAGCACCCCGTTAAAGATTGCCGAGGAACAGTCATGAATGAAACTGCTGATAACGCCGAGGGTCCGATCACGATCACGGTATCAAGAAGAGTCAAACCAGGCCGGGAGGGTGATTACGAGTCGTGGAGCAAAGAAATTATCAGTGTCGGCGCGACATTTCCGGGCTTTCTTGGTGTCAACGTACTAAAGCCTGCCCGTGAAACAGGAGGTGAATACGTCAGCATATATCGCTTCGATACTTATGCGCATGCGCGAGAATTTCAAAATTCCAGCCAACGCGCCCAACTGCTGAAGAAGTTGGAAGATGAAGATATTGTAGAGGGCGAACCAAGCATCAAACATGTGACCGGCCTCGAAACCTGGTTTGAGCTGCCGGAAGTCCCAGCATCAGCCACGCCTTCCCCGCATCGTATGGCGATAGTTTTAATCGGCGTGGTTTTCGTTCTAGTCCTTGGTATTAGCTATCTATTAGGTCCATACATGCAATCGCTTCCACTTCCTGTCAGAGTACTGATACTGGTTACCCTGCAAGTACTGCTTATGACTTACGTCGTGATGCCCAGAGTTACCCGGTTGCTCAAGAACTGGCTGTACAAGAGCTAATCCGTCGCTGCGGTATGCAGCGCCCCGTGTATCCCGTAACCAAAAGACCCTGCTGCCGCGGGGTTTTTCTCTTGATCCCGCCGTTTTCTCGGTTCACAGCACGGAAACAATACGGCGTTACGATTGCGCACTCGAGCCGCGGAGAGCGCCTTGGCGCAAAAAGTAAATAATCTGGCGCGCACTGATATTTCCGGATCCCAAGCTAAATCTAGAATCTCTCTCCGAAGAAGCAGTCCCCTACAACCGGCATCTGAGTGAGCCCAGCGAACAACTCGCTAACGGCGGCTGGCAGATTGAAACAGCGATCAAAAGTAGGCGCAGACGAACAGATCAAGGAGAAGCACGGTGTCGACCAAAACGAATGGATGGCAGATAGCGTGGATACTTCTGTCGCTCAGTTATCTCGCGGTTTGCATAAGTTTTGCCGTTTTCTTCACATCGGCGAGTCTGCCTCCCCCTGATCCACGAGTTGTTATCGTGCTGACACTAATATGTTGGACTGCTCCAGTAGCCGTTGTCTACGCTTTAGGTCGAGGCGTAGCGTGGCTTACTCGCAGATTTACAAGTACGAAATCGTAATAGGGATTGCCAAGCTCGGGACGGCATGCTGTCGGCGTCAGCCCCGTCTATCTGTATATTCGTGAGCTTCAGAACCAAACTAACGTATTAGGGCTTCGATCCCCAAAGATTTAGCTCTCCTCGCTCGATGCTGGCATCATTCGGGGCATTCGCTTCAGAGGAGGCCACATGAAAGTTCAGAATTTCGCTTTCGCAATTGCTCTCGTCACGGCAGTGTCGGTGGCGAATGCCGCCGACGGCTTCATTCAGGTCAAGAGCGATCGCTCCGTAAAGGCGACCGCGGACAAACTTGACGAC
The DNA here is from genome assembly GCA_020354125.1 of Betaproteobacteria bacterium. Classification (GTDB taxonomy): domain Bacteria; phylum Pseudomonadota; class Gammaproteobacteria; order Burkholderiales; family Eutrophovitaceae; genus SG8-40. The sequence continues at coordinate 554,158 of CP070643.1, forward strand.
CTCGCCAGACAGCGCGGGCTGACAGTGTTCGCGCGCATCGACCACGCTTCCGGCGCAGCCAAGGTCGGCAAGACACTGCGCCCGACCGAATTATTGATCTTTGGCAATCCCAAAGCAGGAACACCCTTCATGCATTGTTCACAAACAGTCGCCATTGACCTGCCTCTCAAAGCGCTTGTCTGGGAGGACGAGTCGGGGCAAGTATGGGTGGGATACAACGACCCAGCCTATATCGCAGAGCGCCACGAAATAACTCAGTGCCCAGTCGTCGCAAACATCCGCAAGGCGCTTTCGTCCCTCATCGAAGCCACGGTGGCCAGATAGGCGATGAAACCTGACCCTTCGCATGTGGCGAATACAACCTGAGTGATTGCGACTTCTCAATGAAAGATCTCGCACCCGACATAACCCGAATTCGACTGTTGGTCGAAGGCTTCTATTCCGGATCAATGGACGAAGAACGTGTCAAAGCCTATCTATTGGGCGTCGCTGATGAATTACGGCTCAGAGTCTACGGACAGCCAACGATTCACTCTCCAGCGGGTACCGGCTCAGCACACAATCAGGGATTCGACGCCTTTGTTCCGTTGATTGACTCTGGTATTTCCTTATACGTTTGGTCCCAACAGCGCTTCTTCTCGACGCTTCTTTATACCTGCAAGTCAATTGATATCGATGCGGCGTGCATGTTTACGCAGGCGTTCTTCGGAGCACGCGAGATCGAACATTCTACTTTTTAGCCAGGCGCGAAAACTGCTCCAGAGCAGGTCGCTTGCGCCTGTTGCTCTACCTGATTGAGGACAGAACGGCATTCCTGAAAGACGGCGACTCCGATGAGGTGGTCTGCTACCTTCAATTCAAACCGGAAAATCAAGTGCTGCCGCAACACGACACTCAAGCTAATCCCAGACCAGTGAAAATGGAAGACAAAGTAACGGTTGTCGAGAACGCCCTCGGTTTTCTCCTCGACGCACCATTCATGGAAACGGCGAGCGATTTTCCTTCCGCCGAAGACGTGATTGAAGATTGGCACCTCACGGCAATTGCGTTCCGAAATGTTCGTGACAAGCAGAAGATACCCAAAGAACAGTGGGAAGCCCTTCATCTATTGCTTAGCGACGCAATCGCGGAATACGAGGCGGCCGCCTCATTGGGCGAGGCGCCCGATACGCAAAAAGAACTTGGCGTGGGGTATGACGGCTACGATGTGCCCGATGGTTTTGCTGTGAAACACCAAGCTGTGATTTGGCAGGAGGTACTCGCTGTTCTAGGCTCAGACGAGCGCGACAGCGATCCAAAGTTAATCTCAAAGTAATGCGGCTGAGCATACATAGTATGTCCCGACCACGTTAGGCGTGTATATTTGTATTCGGTCTGGCCAAAATAAGTGAAGCTATTCAAGATGCGTATATAAGGAAATACAGGCCAGAACCAAATCTCAGATTACATTGGAGGCCGTCATGTCCACCAACGGTACCCGCGATGTCTCCATCTCCGCCTTCAGCCGTGATCAACTCGAGCGGCAAGGCATCCTTGGCTTCAGCGACGCAGAGCTGGCTACTCACCGCCCGGGATTGCCGTTCGCCTATCAAATGTGCTTCACGGTCACCCTGATCGGGATTGTCCTGCAGAGCATTCCTGTTCTGGCGGTAGCAATGGTCGCCGCATTGGGTGCAGTCGTCTTGCCAAAGCATCCATTCGACTACCTCTACGACGTTACGCTGGGCCCGCCGCGAAACAAGCCAAAGCTTCCACGAAGGTCCGCCCAAGGCCGCTTCGCTTGTGCGATCGCAACCTTGTGGCTCGGCGCTACGATCTACCTGTTTGCCAGTGGGTCAAACGTCGCGGGCATCGTACTGGGCTGCCTGCTGCTCATTCCGGCCAGTCTGGTTGGCTTCTTCGATATTTGTATTCCATCGGCTTTCTACAACCTGATTCGTTTTGGGCGATTGCATCCCGGCACACGGTACGCAGCGTCAGCCAATGATGGTGGCATTAGCAAGGATTCGTAGCACAAATGAACAGACGCGACTTCATGAAGACGGCCGCCTTCTTGGCAGCCTCGTCGACTCACGCCAACATCCTTGCAGCGCAGTCAGCAACTTCACAAATCGATCTTGCCGTTGCAGGCTATCCCTTCGAACACGTCAGCGGCCTGATAACCGGAAAAGTGAAAATTGAAGGATGCAACGTCGACTTTCAGACCGGCAAGATCGGTGACCTGAATACGCATGTGTTCTCCGGGCCGCAGTCGCTCGACGTCACCGAGATCGGTTTGATCCCGTTCATTCTTGCTTACGCCAACGACGATTTTCGCGATTACTCGCTGATCCCCGTGTTCCCTCTGCGCATGTTCAGGCACCGCAGCATATTCGTCCATTCCGAGCGCGGGATCGAGCGCCCCACCGACTTACGTGGAAGAAGAGTAGGTACGCCAGGGTATTCGTCGACGTCGCTGACCTGGATCCGCGGCATGCTGCAAGACGAATATGGAGTACGGCCTGAAGATATCCAATGGGTTCTTTCTGCCACAGATTCTTCGACCAAGGACGCGGGACAAATATCGAAACAGGAAAACGTGATCCCCGATGGTATTTCAATCAGCGTCGGGCCCGAAGGTAAAGACGAATCCGATCTGCTGATTGACGGAGAAGTCGATGCGCTCTTTCATGCTGCCGAGCCACGCGCTTTCATCGAAAGGCATCCAAAAGTCACACGCCTGTTCAAGGATGTCCGGCGCACAGAGCAAGACTATTTTGCAAAGACTAGAGTATTTCCAATCATGCACGCGGTGGCGATTCGCAACAGCCTTGTCGAGGAACATCCGTGGCTACCACGTACCATGTTCAACGCGTATTCCGAATCTAAAGCGCAGACATATTCAGACATGCAGGAAAAATGGTTCCTGCGCACCCTGCCATGGTTTGCCCAGGAACTGGATGCCACGCAGGTCCTCATGGGCAGGAATTTTTTCACTTACGGAGTCGGACCCAATCGAAAGACGCTTGAAACTTTGTTGAGATACGCACATGAACAAGGTCTTGCAAGGCGTAAACTGGCAATCCAGGATTTGTTCGAGCCATCCACACTCGAACTCATCGACAATGGGATTTAGTATTCGGGATTTCGCAAGTCAAGCGACAACGGAATGGGGAATCGAGGATGCCAACATCCATCAAGTTCTGGGACCGAATCGCCGAGCGTTACTCGCGGCGCCCCATCGCTGACGAGGCCGCGTATCGGAAGAAACTGGAAGTCACGCGACAGTACTTCAGGCCGGACATGGAAGTTCTGGAACTGGGTTGCGGCACCGGCTCGACCGCCATCAAGCACGCGCCTTTCGTCCGCCACATCCGCGCGGTCGATATCTCATCGAAAATGATTGAGATCGCACGCGCCAGAGCCAACGGGGTCGCAAATGTCACCTTCGAGCAGGCATCCGTTGAGGATCTCGAAGTCGAAGAAGGAAGTGTCGACGCCGTGCTCACACTGAGCCTGCTACACCTGCTCGAAGACAAGGAAAGCGCCATCGCCAAAATCAGGCGCCTTCTGAAGCCAGGCGGAATCTTCGTTAGCAGCACGGCATGCCTTGGCGACACCATGAAGTGGTTCAAGATTGTCGCGCCGATCGGGCAGTTTCTCGGCTTGATCCCGACGGTCAAACTGTTCACAGTGCAGGAGCTGGTGAACAGCCTGATCGACGCCGGTTTTAAAATTGACTACCAATGGCAACCCGGGCCGGGCAAGGCAGTATTCATCGTCGCGAAGAAACGTGGCTAGCTCGCCAACCAATTATGCGGTATGGACAGCCTACCCAGAATTTGTTTAATGCTGTTCGGGCAACGCGTGTTAACGTTTTTAACTTGAGCAAGTGACCCGCACGTGCAGCTATGACCGCAGACTCAAGTATCATCTTTTCGCTATCGCTTGACGGCAAAGGCGGCGCACAGCCGATTGAGCCCGAGTCGTTCGGCAATGCGTCCCCCGCCTGGATGCACTTGGACTTTTCGGTCAAGCAAGCACGGGCACAGCTTGCACAACAGGGGCTCTCCCTGCACGTGATTGACACGCTGACAAAAGAAGAATCGCGTCCATACACCGTCACTGTGGAAAACGGCCTCATGGTGATTTTGCGGGGAATCAACCGCAATGCGGGCGCAGACCCGGAAGACATGGTGTCGATTCGCATGTGGGTGGAGCCGAATCGGATGATTACGGTTCGTCAACGCCCGGTCCTCGCAACCCATACCGTCAAAGAAGAGCTCGACAAAGGTAACGGACCAACATCGATGGTCGAACTCCTGCTCGCAATTATCGAGAAACTGGCTGACGGAATATCCGTGTTTGTCGAGGACATCGAAGAACGACTGGAAGCGTTCGAGGAGATCATTGACAAGGAACGCCCGAGCGAAATTCGAAGCGAGATCTCCGCGGTAAGACGCCAGGTTGCGGCGGTGCGGCGCTACCTCGCACCGCAGCGCGATGCTCTGGAATCGCTGCACCGTCTGGCAGGCAAGTTCATGGAGTCTGAGCAGTTATTCGCACTACGCGAACAAGCGGATCGCATGACTCGTTATGTCGAAGACCTGGACCTCGTGCGCGAACGCGCGCTGGTGGCGCAAGAGGAACTCATGAATAGGATTGCACAGGAACAGAACGCGCGCACCTATCTCTTGTCAGTGGTGGCCGCAATCTTTCTGCCCATCACGTTTATCTCCGGCTTGTTCGGCATGAATACCGCGGGGTTACCCGGACTCGAAGCAGAAAGCGCGTTCTGGATTGTGTCGGGCGTAATGGCCGTCGTGTCCGCCGCCATCATTATCTGGCTGTGGCTCAAGAAGTGGTTCTAACTCACAAATCAAACTAATTCACGCTTGGTCACACCCCTGACCCGGTAGCAAACGAAACGAGTAGCCAATCGGCCTGGCCGGGAAGGTAAACTCCCCGGCCATCACGTTGACGTTAGCGGAAGCACGCGTAGGTCTTTGCTGCAGAACCCTGAACCGGAACGATAGGCCTTAACGCCCCCAGTCTCCGACGCTATCGCTCCCCGGCAAATCGTAGTCGAGGTACTCCTCCACGTCGAACGGCATTGCATCGATCGTCTGCCTTACCCGTTGCGCAATGGCTTTTGTTTCGGGGCGGGCGTTCGACAGACCGGTATAAGGAATTCCTTTGGCGTTTGGCACGTCCGGATATTTCTTTTTGAACAACATGTGCCGGGCGACCATTTTGTTGAACTGCCCCTGGGTGTGGATCATTGGGACCAACATCGGATTCTCTTCGCGCGGATCCATATACAAGTCGAAATAGGCCTCTGGCATGCCTGAGGCCGCTACGTCACCCGCACCGATCCAATGTCGCTTGTAGCGGCCTTTCACCGTCGCCCCCAGCTCGTGGCCTGCATAGATGAACACGTAGTCGCGCCTGCTGTGCGTATCGCCATTGAGTAGTAGCGCGGTTTGATCTAGACCATCAACGACCCGGTCAGTCGGAATGTGTTTCTTGGCACCGCCGAGACTGGCAAACGTCGTGTACAGATCCGTGACGTGAATGATGTCTCCAACGGCCTGCGGTTTGATCGTACCGGGCCACCAGGCGAACGCCGGGGTGCGTACACCGCCTTCGGTGAAATCACCCTTTCCTCCGCGATACATCATGGGAAGCATGCCCCAGCCCGTAGGCGGGCTGTGCACCATCGGGCCATTGTCAGCCATGGCAACAAACAATGTGTTCTCGGCGATGCCCTGCTTCTTCAACTCTTCCATGACATCGCCGATGAATGCGTCGATTTTCGGGAACGCATCGGCAACCATGAGCCCGGATACCGAATTCTTGCGCGGGCTGGTTGGAAGAAAGTTCAGGAAATTCGGCCAATAGGTCACAAAGAACGGTTTACCGGCTGCGGCATTTTTACGAATGAATGCCAGCGTGCGAGCCTGCGCCTCAACATCCATCTTCTCGTAACACTCATTCGACGTACCGCACCATTCACGCGCTTCACCGCCTTTCTTCCCTTCGATATTCATCACCCAACCATCCGGATTGAGCCCGGGACTGTCGAGTCGGTAGGGGTCAGGTGGGTAAATCTCCGGAATCAATCCCAAAACGGCATTGACCGCATTACCTTGTGGGTTATAGAGCGACGTAATCTGATTCATCGGCGTAAAAAGCGCCTCGTCGAAACCCTGGTTGTGCAGGTAACTTTCTTCTATGTCGCCAAGGTGGCCCTTGCCATAGAACGCGGTCGCATAGCCTGCCTCCGACAAAACTTCTGCGATCGTCACCTCTTCTTTTCGCAAGCCTGAGAACTCATGCGGCATGCCAACTACGCCCATACCGTGGCGCACTGGAATACGCCCTGTGAGAAAAGCAGCACGCGTCGGCGTGCACGACGGCTCGGTATACATCCGAGTGAAGTTGATGCCTTCGGCAGCCATCTTGTTGATATTCGGCGTTTCATAGCCAAAATTCTTCTGTAAAGCCGGGAAACCGACAGCACCGAATGCGGTGTCATCCCAAAGCAGGTAAACGATATTGGGTGGCTGGCCGAATTTCTTGCGCAGCGCGTCGAGGCGACGCTGAATATCCTTGTCTTCGGCGGCCCAGCGCTTGCCATTTTGCATTTCCAGAATGTAGTACTCGGCATCATGGACGATGTCCCGGGCGGTTGCGACTGCACTCGAGGCCAGAATCGTCAGAGCCAACAGCAGACCTGAAATTTTCATCTTTTTCTCCAGAATTCGAAGATATGAGTCGGTTTGATGAGGACAATTCGTCCCCAAAATCGGTTAGCCCGTCAATAACCCAGGCGTTACGACAATTTTGACGGCGCTAGATTACCAGACAGAGTTCATGAGGATAGCAAAACGCAGGACGATGCCCGGTCGCGCCCCAGTGCTATCCTGCGGTCAGGATCTTTACCTGACACATCGTCAATGAGTGCTTCGACAAAAAATACAGCTCCGGGCGTGCTCGTAGACACCGAGCGACACCCGCAAGGAACGGTCTACCGGCTGACGGTCAATCGCCCGGAAAGGCTCAATATTCTCAACGGCGCCGTGATGGATGAGATAAACAGCGCCTTGGGTCGAATCGCCAATGATGACGACGCCAGGGTTGTCATTCTCGATGGTGCCGGAGACAAGGCCTGGATTGGCGGCGCCGACATCAACGAGATGGTGGCGTTGAACAGTCAATCGGCAAGAACATTCATCACCCGTCTGCACTCCGTGTGCCGTGGTTTGCGCGAACTGCCAGTACCGGTGGTTGCAAGCATCGACGGTTACTGTTTGGGTGCGGGGCTCGAAATCGCGGCGTGTTGCGATTTACGCATCGCGACCCCGGCCAGTCGCTTCGGCATGCCCGAAGTACGCGTAGGGATACCTTCAGTCATTGAAGCCGCGATGCTGCCTCGCTTGATCGGAACCGGACGCGCACGGGATCTCGTCATGACTGCACGCATCATCGGTGCCAATGAAGCATCCGTCTGGGGCCTGACCGAATGCATCGGACCCGGGCAAGATCTCGTAACCGTGGTCAACGAGCGCGTTGAAATGGTTCTTGAGTCCGGACCCAATGCAATGCGATCACAAAAAGCTCTGTGCCGTGGCTGGGAAGAGCTGTCACTTAACGAATCGATACAAGCCGGTATCGATGCATTTGTAGAAGCGTATACCTCCGACGAACCGCAGGTGTACATGAACCGTTTTCTACACCGTCCCCGCGGTTAAAGTCTTTTATTCGAGGAGCGAGTCCTGAAATGGCAACACAAGACACTGGATACTGGAACGACACCTCGCAAGGATTGCGTGCTGTCGAACTCAGAGCGGCGGGTTTTGATCCTGCAAAGGCGAAAGCACGCAATGCAGTCGTCACAGTCGCGACCCCTTACACCAACGCGCATCGCTGCAACAACCGTGTGCGACGAATTTCCGACCTCGTGCTCGAAGCACTGGATCGCCGCGGCGGGCAAGGACTGGTGGTTGGGGCGCCAGCCGTCTCCGATGCGCTCACCCAGGGCACGGTCAACGCCGGCTACAGTCTTGTGTCGCGCGACCTCATGGCTGATTGCTTCGAGACAGGTCATTACGCACATCACGCCACTGCGATGATCGTTATCTCCGGTTGCGACAAAACCGGAGCCGCCGCCATGATGCCGCTGGCCCGTACCAATGCGTATGGTTTGGTCATCTACCCGGGCACCAGCTCGCCAGGCCATGTGGACTTCGGCCCGTGGGCGGCCAAGGGCAACAACATCACCATTCTCGACTACGCGGAAGGCGCCGCTGCGCATGAAGCCGGGCGCATCAGCGACAGCGAACTCGAACAACTGCAAAAGTGCGTGATGCCGGGTAGCGGTACTTGCGGCGCCATGTTCACCGCCAACACCATGAGCACCATTACCGAAGCAATGGGAATGATGCTCACACGCGGCGCCTCTCATCCTGCCGACCACGATGCGAACAGCGATGTGCACGAGGATGTGCGCGCGCAGATCGAAGCAAGTGTCGATGCACTTTACCGGCTGATGGAATGGGGGCTGCGTCCGCGCGACATCATGACCATGCAGGCATTCGAGAACGCCATCACCACTGCATACGCGATGGGCGGCTCAACCAATCTCTATCTTCATTTACTTGCGATCGCCCGCGAGGCCGGAGTGCCACTCACCATCGAGCACATCCAATCAGTGGGCGAACGCGTTCCACTGATCGCCAACCTCCAGCCACATGGTCCTTATGCGATGGTTTCGCTGCATCGCATCGGCGGCGTGCCGGTGGTCATGAAAACGCTACTCGATGCCGGCTTCCTGCATGGCGATGCGATTACAGTCACCGGCAAAACGCTGGCAGAGAATCTGGCAGACGTGCCGTCGCTATCTGAACTCGGCGAACAGGATATCGTGTTCCCGGTTGATTCACCGATCGCACCGCCCAACAACCACATCAGCGTGCTAAAGGGAAACATTGCGCCGGAGAGTTGCGTACTTAAGCTAAGCGGCAAGACACTTGAGACCGGTGAGTTCCGCGGCCGAGCGCGCGTATTCGATAGCGAGGAAGATGCAATGAACGCCATTCGCGCTGATGACATTGTGGCAGGTGATGTCGTAGTCGTGCGCAATGTCGGACCAGTCGGCGCGCCGGGCATGCCGGAAATGGTCGCGCTGACTATTCAACTGCAAGGCCGTGGACTCGGCAAGAGCGTTGCGCTGATTACCGATGGCCGTTTCTCGGGTGTCTCGCACGGCATCCTCATCGGACACATCTGCCCGGAAGCAGCAAAAGACGGCCCCATCGGATTGGTGCGTGAC
>CP070643.1:563570-581623 GCA_020354125.1 Betaproteobacteria bacterium
CATTCGGCATCACCGAGCCCAACCACGGTTCCGATGCCACTCACATGGAAACCCGCGCGATTCGCGACGGCGATCAATGGATCATCAACGGTGAAAAGACCTGGAACACCGGCATCCACAGCGCTGATTGCGACATGGTGATGGCCCGCACTTCGGGCAAGGCAGGCGATGCCGAAGGGATCACCGCATTCCTGACGCCGATGGATACGCCCGGCGTCAAGATCGAGGAAATGCTGTGGACGTTCAACATGCCGACCGATCATGGCAGGGTGTCATTTACCGATGTGGGCGTGCCGCACACGTCGATCCTCGGGGGCGAAGGCCGCGGCTTGCAGGTCGTACAACATTTTTTCAACGAGAACCGCATTCGCCAGGCGGCATCGAGTCTCGGCGCCGCGCAGTTCTGTATCGACCAGTCGGTGCACTACGCACGCGAGCGCAAACCATTTGGCAAGGCACTGGCCGCGAACCAGGGCATCCAGTTCCCGCTGGTCGAATTACAAACCCAGTGCGAGATGTTGCGGGCGTTGATTCACAAGACCGCCTGGCTCATGGACCGCGACGGTGCGTTCTCGGTGTCGGACAAGGTTTCGATGTGTAATTACTGGGCGAACCGCTTGTGCTGCGACGCGGCCGATCGCGCCATGCAGGTGCACGGCGGGCTGGGCTATTCGCGGCATAAGCCCTTCGAGCACATCTATCGCCACCACCGCCGCTACCGCATCACCGAGGGAACCGAAGAGATACAGATGCGACGTATCGCCGGCTACATGTTCGGCTACATGAAGCAGCGCGCGCCGAAAGGCGTAAAGGACAACTGAATGATCGTCGACTTCGAGTCGGCGTTGGCACGGGTTCTCGTTCGCGAGATTCCCGGATGCAAGCGACTGGTGTCCATTGAGCGTCTTTCCGGGGGCGCCAGTCAGGAAACCTACAAGCTGATCATCGAGGACGCTCACGGCGAAAGGCCACTATGTCTGCGACGGGCCACCGGCGGGGTTGGCACCGCTGAGGACGATGATCTACGGGAGTCGATTGGTCTGCCGACCGAAGCATTGCTGATCACAAAAGCACGCGAAGCAGGCGTGCCCGAACCCGAAGTGCACTACGTCCTGACCGAGGCAGACGGTCTCGGCAGCGGTTTCGTTATGCAGTGGCTGGACGGAGAAACGCTCGGCGCACGCATCGTACGTTCGACCGATTTTGATTCGGTACGCCCGCAGCTTGCCGGCCAATGCGGTGAAATCCTGGCACGCATTCACGCCATCGAGCTCGATGCAAACGGACTGCGCAGCAGATTACCGGTACACAAGCCCGAGCATCTGGTAACCCGCACATGGGAGCGCTACAAGCGTTTCAATACGCCTCAACCCATGCTCGACTATGCTGCACGCTGGTTGCTCGACCATTTGCCGGGCGGTGAAGAAGCAACGCTCGTGCACAACGATTTCCGCAACGGCAACCTGATGGTCGATACATCCGGCGTGAGTGCCGTACTCGACTGGGAGATCGCGCACATCGGCGACCCGATGCATGACCTTGGTTGGCTTTGCACCAACTCATGGCGCTTCGGCCGCGCCGATTTGCCGGTGGGCGGTTTCGGAAGCTACGACGATCTGTTCTCGGCCTACGAGTCTGCTTCAGGGCGCAAGGTGGATCGCGAGCGCGTCAAGTTCTGGGAAGTCTATGGCTCCTTCTGGTGGGCGATCGGCACGCTCACCATGGCGGAGCAATATCGGTTGGGGTCGGACCGGAGTGTGGAGCGCCCAGCCATCGGTCGTCGGTGTTCCGAAGGCCAGATCGATTGCGTCAACCTGATCGCGCCTGGGCCGGTGACAATCGTGCAAGCAACCACTTTGCGCGACGACGATATGCCGCGTCTGGATGAACTTCTGGTCAGCTCGCGCGACTTTCTGCGCGAGGACGTCGTTGGATCAACCGACGGGCGCGCGCAGTTTCTCGCACGGGTCGCCGCCAATTCACTCGACATCGTACTGCGCGACGCCGCATTGGGTGATACCCATCGGCGGCTCGAGCTCGAGCGCTTGCGCGCATTGTTCGACAGTGATGGCCAGCTAGTTGATTTGCGCTGGCAACTGGTCAACGCCCTGCGCGACGGATCGATGCCGCTCGATCACCCCGGGTTGGTGGCGCATCTTCGCAACACCGTCGCCAACCAGGTAGCAATCGATCAGCCGCGCTACTCAGGGCTCGCTACGGCGCTGGCGTTTGGCAAACTTGCTGCAAAGCGCTGAACAGTAATCGGACACGACGCCATTCATGAAGACCTCGCGACCCGCTTGGCCATTGAAAGCTGGCCGTTAACAAAATCGGCGCAACACTATCCTCGGTTATCATGAAAACAAGTAACCGGGAGGGGGTTGCATGCGTTGCGAAATTATTGCGGTTGGTACCGAGCTGTTGCTCGGTCAGATCGTTGACACCAACTCGTCGTGGATGGGTGAGCATCTCGCGCTCGCCGGTATCGATTCGCACTTTCAGACCAAGGTCGGTGACAATCTCGAGCGCATCGTATCGTGCATCCGTCTCGGCCTGGAACGCAGCGATGCCGTGATCCTGTGCGGCGGTCTCGGACCCACCCAGGATGACATTACCCGAGAGGCAATTGCCGAAGTCATGGGTGTGCCGCTGGTACGAGACAACGAAATCGGCGAACGCATACGCGCCTTGTTTGCCTCCCGGGGCCGCAAGATGACAGATAACAACCTGCGTCAGGCGGATGTTCCCGAAGACGCGACCGTCATTCCTCAAATGCCGGGCACGGCGCCAGGTCTGGTCTGTCCCGTGGGTGACAAAGTCGTATACGCCGTTCCCGGCGTGCCGCACGAGATGCGCGAAATGCTGAATGGCACAGTCATTCCGGATCTGCAAAAGCGCGCCGGGCTCACCGCAGTGATCCGAAGCCGCGTGCTGCTTACCTGGGGACACACGGAATCGGGACTCGCCGAAATGCTGGCCGGGCGCATCGAAGCGCTGGACGCGCCGGGCAATCCGACGCTCGCCTTTCAAGCGAGCGGCATCGAAGGCATCAAGGTACGCATCACAGCCAAGGCGGGCAGCGCGGAGGAAGCCGAGGCGATTCTTGCCGACGAGGAAGCACGTGTGCGGGCAATCCTCGGAGACGTGATATTCGGCGTCGACAATCAAACCATGGAGTCAGTCGTCATCGACATGTTGCGCGACCGGGGGTTGAGCATCGGTATCGCGGAATCCCTCACGGGAGGACTGATGGGTGCACGCATCACATCCGTTCCCGGTGCGAGCGACGTATTCCGCGGCAGCATCGTTTCCTACGCGAGCGACGTGAAGTTTTCACTTCTGGGCGTGCCTGAGGGACCGGTGGTAACAGCGGAGGCTGCAAAGGCCATGGCCGAAGGCGCACGCAAGACATTGGCGGCTGACGTCGCACTTGCGACTACTGGTGTGGCAGGACCCGCCGAGCAGGAAGGCCAGCCGGTTGGCACGGTATTTATTGGGCTTGCCATGAATGATACGAGCGAGGCAGAGCAGGTAAAGCTTCCCGGCGACCGGCAGCGTATTCGTCAATACGCCGTGATAAGTGCGTTTAACTTGCTGCGAAAACGCCTGATGCGCTAGCAGTACATTGATAAAGCTACTGCGCAACCCGATTGCTGTGTCGCGTGCTCGCTTGGTCCTCGCCTACCTATCCTGGTATGTCTCGTCCCGCGCTGCGCGGCTTCGTGCACTCGGGCTGCTCGCTACGCTTTATTTAACAAACTGCTGGACGAGCGACTTCAACAGCGTTGGGCCTTAGAAAGAATCTTCGAGGCCAACCAGCTGCGTTCACCCCTTTCTGAACCGCCGAGTAACACAGAAGCGACAGGGGTAGTCGGCGAGGACTGTCTGAGTCCGTGCGGGTTTTTCGCGCGGGCGAGTTCCGCAGCCGCCTGTCGCTTCGAGTAACGCAGGGCATCCCAAAGGGAAGGTTCAGTGGGGCGGCCTTCTTTGGCCTACTTTTCTTGGCCGCGCAAGAAAAGTAGGTAGCTGCCGGGCTACCCCCGGCCTACCAACGTTTGCGACAGCTCGTTCACACGAACCGCGAGCAAGGCGATACGTAAATTAGAAGTGTGCGCTCTTGGGCGTTCGCGGAAACGGGATGAGATCGCGGACGTTACCCATGCCGGTGAGGTACAACAGCAGACGCTCAAAACCCAGACCGAACCCGGAGTGAGGTACGGTGCCGTAACGGCGCAAATCCCGGTACCACCAAAGCTGTTCACTCAGGCCCATTTTCTCGAGTTGCTGATCCAGCACTTCGAGGCGCTCCTCACGCTGACTGCCACCAACAATTTCGCCGGCGCCCGGAACGAGTACGTCCATTGCGGCGACTGTTTTGCCGTCGTCGTTGCGGCGCATGTAAAAGGCTTTGATCTCCTGCGGGTAGTTCATGACCACAACAGGCCGTCCGACGTGTTCCTCCGCTAGATAACGTTCGTGTTCGGACTGCAAGTCCAGCCCCCATTCGACCGGATACTCGAAGCTCTTGCTGGCGCGCTTAAGAACTTCAATGGCTTCGGTGTAATCCATGCGCGCAAACTCTGACTCCACCAGAGTTTCCAGTCGCGGCATAAGGGTCTTGTCGATGCGCTCGGCGAAGAAGGCCATGTCATCGGCACGTTCTTCCAGAATGTCTTTGACGATGCTCTTCAGGAACGACTCCGCCAGATCAGCGTTGTCGTTAAGATCGGCAAAGGCGATCTCTGGCTCGATCATCCAGAATTCGGCAAGGTGGCGGCTGGTGTTCGAGTTCTCCGCTCTGAACGTCGGACCAAATGTATAGACCTTGGAAAGCGCGAGACAGTAGCTCTCCACGTTGAGTTGTCCGGATACGGTCAGGAACGCTTCCGTGCCGAAAAAGTCCGCGGAGAAATCCGGGTTGTCCTGGTCGTCCCGGGGAATGTTGGCGAAATCCAGCGTGCTGACCCGGAACAGTTCCCCGGCACCTTCGCAATCGCTGGAGGTAATGATGGGCGTGTGAATCCACGCAAAGCCGTTGTCATGCATATAACGGTGAACGGCCTGGGCAAGACTGTGGCGCAGCCGAGCGATAGCTCCAATGGTATTGGTGCGCGGCCGTAGGTGCGATACCTCGCGAAGATGCTCGAAGGTGTGCCGCTTGGCAGCTACAGGATAGGTCTCCGGATCGTCCACCCAGCCTATGACCTCCACACTCTTTGCGTGTACCTCGACGCTCTGACCTCGTCCGGTAGATTCGACCAGTTCGCCCGTCGCGACGATCGCGCAGCCCGTCGTTAGATGCAGGATTTCCTCTTCGTAATTGGGCAGCGACTTGTCTGCGACGACCTGTATGGCATCGAAGCACGAACCGTCATGCAAGTTGATGAACGAGAAACCCTGCTTGGAATCGCGGCGCGTTTTCACCCATCCCTTCAGGGTGACGTCGTTCCCAACCGGCACAGTCCCGGCAAAAAGATCGCGAACGCTCACGCTTGGCATCATGCTCTCCTTTGAATCCATCTTTCTGGGCGTGCTCAAAAGCACGCTGTTCAACTACGCCCGTATCTCGATGTTACGGCCACCAATTCCGCGCCGAGTTCCTTCATTGCCAATACATTTTAGCGTTCATATGTAGTGTGCGCCGCGGGCTTGCTTGCTATTTTGCTCGCGAGGTCGACCGTACCTTCCGGCAAATCGAGTCTGATTCGTCCCGCCAACCGGTTGGGACGCGGTGCCGATAAGGCGAGCGCGCTATAATCAATCGAAAAGGGACAATGTCCACGCTGGCGTAGTCGAACACTGCAATTCGTTGCAGGGAGGAGCAAAAGATCATGCATTGCCATCAGATTGTCGAATGGGGAAAGCCGCTGCAAGTGCGCGACTACCCGAACCCGAAGCCCGAGGGGACCCAAGTTCTGGTCAAGGTCGAGGCGGCGGGCGTATGCCACAGTGACATCCATATCCGACAGGGGTATTTCGACCTTGGTGACGGCGAACGCTCGGTCCTGGAGGAACGCGGCGCCAAGCTGCCGCTGACTCTCGGCCACGAGACGGTCGGCGAGGTTGCCGAGCTCGGCCCGAACGCTGATGGCGTCTCGGTCGGCGACAAACGCATCGTGTTTCCCTGGATCGGCTGCGGTGACTGCGAATGGTGCAATGCGGGCACCGAATATTTATGCAATACACCGAAGTTCATCGGCGCCCGCGTCAATGGCGGCTACAGCGACTACGTCATCGTGCCGCACCCTCGTTATCTGATTCCCCATGACGGCATCGACACCAACCTCGCGTGCACCTATGCGTGTTCCGGCATCACCGCTTATTCGGCGCTCAAGAAAATAGGCGACATCGGCGGAAAAGACACGATCGTGATCATTGGCGCCGGCGGCGTCGGGTTCAACGCGGTGCATATTGCGCGCGCGATGTACGACGCAAAGATCATCGTCGCCGACATCGATGCGGCCAAGCGCGATGCCTTGCGTGACATGGATGGGGTGACAGTGATCGACAACAGCGAACCCGGCGCAGTTAAACAAGTGCTGAGTCTCACCAACGGCGGCGCCAAGGCGACGCTTGATTTTGTCGGTGCACCGCAAACCTCGAAATTCGGCCTCGACGTGATGCGCAAAGCAGGCACCCATGTCGTGATCGGGCTCTACGGCAAGAAAATCTCTATCGCTCTGCCGCTCTTCCCGAGTAAGCAGATGACCATGCGCGGCTCGTATGTCGGTACCCTGCAGGAGATGCATGCACTGATGGAACTGGTGCATGCCGGGAAGGTCCCGCCGCTGCCAGTCCATCCACGCCCGCTCGACGGGGCGGAGCAGGCGCTTCAGGATCTCGAAGCGGGGAAGGTGGTTGGCCGTATCGTTCTCAATCCGTAACGCACCGCTCACCCGGGCATGCATGTGGGCCGAGTAAATCGAGGCTGACTCTGTTTATCTGATCAGCCCTTCGCCGGCGTAAACATCGGTATCGCGGTACCGTCCTCGGCTGATTTGAACACCAGTTTGACCTTGTCGCCGATCTTGAGCGAATCGGGATCACAGTCGATGATGTTGGTCATCATCGACACACCTTCATCGAGCGTGACATAGGCAATGGTGTAAGGAACACGAACGCCGCGTCGCATGGTGCTGTACGAGTAGATCACGCCGGTGCCCTTTGCCGGCACCCAGTCGGTTCTGTCCGAGTTACAGTGCGGACAGATCAAACGCGGATAGAAATGGTATTCGCTGCAGTCGTTGCACTTGCCAACCAGCAACACACCCTCTTTGGCGGCCTGAAAGTAGCGCTCGTTCTCCGGATTAACCGGCGGCGAGGCGATGGTTCGTTCTTCAGCAGTCGTCATATTGATGCCTTATTCCCTTTCCATGATCAGCGTGGCACTGCCGTGCCGTGAACCAAGGTTGCCACCCATGCCCTGCGCCAGCGCCAAGGCGCAGTTCGGCACCTGCACCTTGGGATGTGCTTCGCCGCGCAACTGGCGAACGGCTTCGATCACTTTTGTCATGCCGCCACGGTTGGCGGGATGGTTGTTGCAAAGACCGCCTCCATCGGTATTGAAAGGCAGCTTGCCACTACCGGAGATCAAGTTGCCGTCGGCGACAAACTTGCCGCCCTCGCCTTTTTTGCAAAAGCCGAGGTCCTCGAGCTGCATCAGCACGGTGATGGTGAAGCTGTCATAGATGGACACGTACTGGATATCCGCCGGTTTGACACCGGCCTCGGCAAAGGCGGCCGTTCCTGACAACGCTGCGGCGCACGTAGTCAGATCGATCTTGCCACCGTTTTGATCCTTGGGCGCTTCACCTGCGCCGAGAATTTTCACCAACGGCCGATTGAGTTGCTTTGCAATCTCGGGCTTTGCGACGATGACGGCACCGCCGCCGTCACTAACCACACAACAATCGAGACGGTGCAGGGGGTCGGAAATCATTGGCGAGGTAATAACGTCTTCGACCGTCACTACGTTGCGGAGCATCGCATGTTCGTTGTACTGCGCATGGTGCGAAGCCGCCACCTTGATCCACGCCAGTTGTTCGCTGGTAGTGCCAAACTCGTGCATGTGCCGCCTCGCCACCATGGCGTAACCGTTGGCAGTCGCCATACCGTATGGAAACTCAAATACGACGTCTGGCGCGCCAGCTCCATAGTTGCGCGCCTGCGTGCCGGACGAGCCTTCGGAGCGCGGCCGGCCGGCCAATGTAACCAGCGCCACATTGCATTTGCCGAGCGCAATTGCCTGAGCAGCATGGGCGACATGAACCACGTAGGAAGAACCGCCTGTTTCCGTCGAATCCATGTGGCGCACTTTCAGGCCCATGTAATCGATCATCGAAAGCGGCCCGAGACCCGGCGCATCACTGGAACAGAAATAGCCGTCGATATCTTCTTTGCTCAAGCCCGCGTCGAGTATTGCGCCGCGCGCAGATTCGGCATGCAGTTGCGCCACCGACTTGTCCGGCGCCTTACGGGTTGGATGTTCGTAGGCACCGACAATGTAAGCTTTACCTTTGATAGTCATGGCATCTTTTCTTCTTTGCTGTATTGAGGTCTGGCGAAGCTCTGAGAAGCTTAACTATAGCAATACCGCGCGCGATTGCCGGGCAACCCGCGTTGGACTGTGCAAGAATCAGGCATCAGCATAAATGGCCGAACTAAAAACGTCCGGCGCGTAATCACGGAGGAGAACTGCAATGAGTAACATGCTGGAAGGCAAAGTCGTCGTCGTCACTGGGGCAGGCAGAGGCATTGGCCGCGATTTCGCGCTGGCCATGGCGGCCAATGGGGCCAGCGTAGTCGTCAATGACCTTGGCGCTTCCGTAGGGGGCGAAGGCGAAGACACCGGGCCCGCGCACGATGTGGTGAAGGAGATCGTTGCCGCAGGTGGCAGTGCCGTTGCCAACACTGACAGCGTCGCTGATTGGGATGCGGCCAACGGCATCATCGAGACCGCGCTGAATACCTATGGCCGGCTCGATTGCGTCGTCAACAATGCCGGTATTCTGCGTGACCGTTTCTTCTTCAACATGAGCGTTGAAGAATGGAAAGCTGTGATCGACGTTCATCTGAACGGATCTTTCTATGTCGCCCGCGCTGCTGCGCCGCATTTCAAGAAACAGAATAGCGGCTGCTATATCAACATGACCTCGACCTCTGGACTGGTCGGCAACCTTGGTCAAGCCAACTATGCGGCAGCAAAACTCGGTATTGCCGGCCTTTCCAAATCCATTGCGATGGACATGGCCAAGTACAGCGTGCGGTCAAACTGCATTGCTCCGTTTGCCTGGAGCCGCATGATCGGTTCGATCCCGGTCAACTCGGACGAGCAAAAAGCACGCGTGGAAAAACTCAAGAGCATGGAAACGTCCAAGATCGCGCCGCTCGCCGTGTACCTCGCCAGTGATGCAGCAACGGAGGTGACCGGACAAATTTTCGGTGTGCGCGCCAACGAAATTTTTCTGTTCAGCCAAAATCGCCCGCTGCGTTCTGTCCAGCGCTCTGATGGCTGGACGCCAGAGACAATCGCCGATCACGCGATACCGGCGCTGAAAGCACACTTCTATGACCTGGATAGGTCGCAGGATGTGTTCTCTTGGGATCCCATATAAAGGCGGTGAGGGGTGATGCGGTCAGAAATTCGGTTCGAAGAAGTCAGTACAAAATGGAAGAACTGGTTCGATTTAGCTTAGCCGGCCCGAAGCAGCAGGTCGCGATTGCAACCCTCGTTCGCGAAAAACCGCTTAACAGTCTGTTGCTCGAAACGATCGATCAATTGGCCGATAAGATCAATGCATGGCTAGCCGATGACAGCATTGCGTGCATCGTGCTGGACAGCAGTAGTGACCGGGCATTCTGCGCGGGTGCCGATATCACGGTGATGTATCGGGCCATCAAGGACGCTCCCGGAGGCGCAAGCCCCCATGCGGAAGCGTTCTTTCTTCACGAGTACCAACTGGATTACCTGCTCCACACAGCAAACAAACCCATTGTCGTTTGGGGTAACGGGATCGTCATAGGCGGTGGCCTCGGACTTGTGGGAGGGTGCTCGCATCGTATTGGCACGCCTGCGACTCGAATCGCCATGCCCGAAATCACGATCGGTCTGTTTCCCGATGCCGGGGGTACAAAGTTTCTCTCGAGCATGCCCGACAACCTTGGATTGTTTGCTGGCCTTACTGGTATTCACCTGTCTGCCAGTGACGCCCTCGAGCTTGGCTTGCTCGATGTCATTATCGAAGCAGAAAAAAAGGCTGAAATCCTTGAGGGTGTTGCGAGCTTGCCGTGGGCGTCTGATGTGCAGGAAAACCACCGACTTGTGACCGGCCTTCTCGAACAGCATCGAATGTCGGAAAAATTGCCGACGAATCTGGTCTCTCACCGAGACCGGATCTCCGAACTGATGCAATCATGTCTCGACGCCGACGATTTCTTCGCCGTCTTCGAAGCAACAGAAACATTCGGTGACGACAAGCTGGACGCGGCGATGGCAACCTATAGAAAAGGTTCGCCGACCACCGCCAGAATATTCGTCGAGCAGATGCGCCGGGCAAAAGGCATGTCGCTGGCTGACATGTTCAGAATGGAACTGGTTATCGCCTATCAGTGCATTCGACATGGAGATTTTCTGGAAGGCGTGCGTGCATTGTTAATCGATAAAGACAAGAACCCAAAGTGGACATACAAATCCGCGTTGGACGTTCCCGACAGCCACGTCAAGGCGCATTTTGTGCCTGCCTGGTCGGGTACCCATCCATTAGCCGCGCTCGGTAACTAGCGATCGCGAGCAAAACACACGACAAAAGTGAACGTCAAACGCGAATTGCCGTTGCGATGAGTCGCGTTCGCTCTTCTTGATCTTGCCCATCGCGGTCATAACCAGTGACCAGGAATTTGAAGGTCGCGTTCCCTTGATGGCAGTATGGTGCACATGACTTTAGATACCGAGCCACCCATCAACGAGGCGAAAGTCACTCGTTGGATCCAGGAACGCGCCGAAGCCGACAGCCCGTTGCGCTTCGAACTGATCGCCGGTGGCCGGTCAAATATGACCTACACAGTGACCGACGCTGTCGGTCGCAAGTACGTGCTTCGCCGTCCGCCGACGGGGCCACTACTGCCCAGCGCCCATGACATGGCGCGCGAGCATCGACTCATGCATGCTCTTCGCGATAGTCCGGTGCCTGTTCCGCGCATGGTTGGGTTGTGTCAGGACCCCGCGGTCAACGGGCGCGATTTCTACGTGATGCATTTCGTCGAGGGGGTGGTCGTTCGGGATATCGAGATCGGCCGCTCGTTCGCGCCAGAGATTCGACAAAGGATGTGCCATGAACTGATCGACACTCTATGCGCGCTGCACAGGGTCGACATTGACGCCGTCGGGCTGGGTAATCTGGCCCGACGCAGTAGTTACATTGAACGGCAAATGAAGCGGTGGTCGGGACAGTGGGAAAAATCAAAGACTCGCGAGATTCCGTTGATCGATCGGGTCAAGGACGAACTTGCCAAACGAATGCCAGAGGACGCCGACACGACCATTGCTCATGGCGACTACCGTCTTTCCAATTGCATCATCAACCCCGACGGATCAGTTGCCGCGGTACTCGATTGGGAACTGTGCACACTCGGTGACCCGATGGCCGACCTGGCCGGGATGATGAGCTACTGGTATCGCGAAGGCGAGACCAATCCGAAAGTTGACGCTGAGACGACCACCCTCGAAGGGTTCGTGTCCCAGGACGAACTCGCTGGTCTTTACGCCGAACAGATGGGTGTGTCTCTCGACAAGGTTCCGTACTACCAGGCGTTCGCGTCATGGCGTCTTGCGTGCATTGGCGAAGGCGTCTATGCCCGCTACCTCAATGGGCAACAAGGGGATCAAGACGAGGTATTCGATCTCGACGAATACAAAAAGTCCGTGGCGGACCGGGTCGATCTCGCCGCCGAGTATCTGGGTATCAAGTCTCACTAGAGCCCGCCAATCTGATAAATTCCACCGGCTGAGCAGGCAGATCATCATTTGATGGCAGCGCCGGAGCGCTATGATTTGTAGGGCGCCAGGATTTGTAACAGTTGAACTCAACGCGTGTTAGTTTTGAAGCTAGCGAGAAATAACCAACAACCAGGGAGAGACGTCCATGACCAAGACCGATATAGCTGATGCTGTAAAAGCCGAGGCTGTGCTCAATCAGGAGCTATTCAATCTGGCAATGTCACCCGAAGCTCAGCCGTTGCTGGATGCCGTCAAGAAGCATATCGCCGAGAACGTGGAGCCGATCACCGAAGAGTTTTTCGCGCTCGACAATGAGAAAGAAGATCGCTGGTCGTGGCATCCCCGACAGCTCGAGTTGCTGGATGGTGCCAAGAAAAAGGCGAAAGCTGCCGGACTATGGAATTTCTTTTTGCCCGACGCTGAGACCGGTGAAGGTCTCAGCAACCTTGACTATGCTTACATCGCCGCCGAACTGGGCAAGTATGCGCTGGCTTCGGAAACACTGAATTGCAGCGCACCGGATACCGGCAACATGGAAGTGCTCGAACGTGTCGGCACACCTGAACAGCAAGAAAAATGGCTCAAGCCGTTGCTCAACGGCGAAATCCGCTCAGCCTATGCAATGAGTGAACCGGGTCTTCCATCGTCGGACGCGCGTAATATTTCCACCAGCTGCGTCGCGGACGGCGATGAGTACGTCATCAACGGCGAAAAATTCTACATCTCCGGCGCCGGTGACCCACGCTGCAAGATTCTGATCACCATGGTCAAGACCGACCCCGACGGACCACCGCACAAACAGCAATCGATGATACTGATCCCCAAGGACGCGCCGGGAGTCGAAATCATCGAAGGCATGCAAGTCTTCGGCAGGGATCACGCTCCGCGCGGGCATATGCACCTGCGCTTCAATGACGTGCGCGTACCGAAGACGAATATGCTTCTCGGCGAGGGTCGAGGTTTCGAAATCTCTCAGCTGCGCCTCGGACCGGGCCGCATTCACCACTGCATGCGATCCATTGGCAAGGCCGAAATGGCCTTGGAACTAATGGTCAAGCGCGCCGGCACCCGCGAAGCATTTGGCAGGCCCATCGCCAAACTCGGCAAGAACGTCGAAGTGATCTCTCGCGCACGCATCGAAATCAACGCGATGCGCCTGGCAGTGCTTCAGGCGGCCAAGGCCATGGATGTGCTCGGCAACAAGGAAGCGCGGGTTTATGTCAGCGCAGTCAAAGCGATGGTGCCCGAGAAGGTCTGCGAGATTATCGACGCGGCGATTCAGATGCACGGTGCAGCCGGCGTTTCACAGTGGACGCCGCTTGCCGACCTGTACGCTGATATGCGTCACTTACGCTTCGCAGACGGACCCGACGAAGTGCATCACATGGTGGTCGGCCGTGCAGAAATTCAGAAGTACGGGCTCTGGTAAGAAATAACGACTGTCGTCCGAACGCGGGCGTCGCTACCTGTTCGTTGGGCTTAACTTCGTTCGATCAGGCTGACCTGGTGCACGCATCAACGATAAACCATGGTCGGCAGCCAGAGCGCCAACTGCGGAAAAGCGAGCAGAATCCCGACCATGACCACCATCATGATGACGAAAGGCAACGCACCATAGGCGACGTCATTGAAAGGTCCGCCGCCGTGACGCACACCCTGCACCACGTATAGATTGACCCCGATCGGCGGAGTGATCAGCGCTGTTTCCATCAGCACAGTGACCATAATGCCGAACCAGACCGGGTCGAAACCCATATGCACGACGATCGGGAAAACGATCGGCACAGTGGTTAGCAGCATGGAAAGGGTTTCCATGAACATGCCGAGGATCAAATAGAAGACCACCAGCAGCAACATGGTTTGCATCGGGGTAAGGCCGAGACCGGCAATAAGGTCGAGCAGTCCCTGGGTGACACCGATGAAGCCGAGGATAAAGTTCAAGAAAACAGCTGCCAGAATGATCAGCATGATCATCGCGGTCGTGCGCATGGTTCCTTCAAATGCCTCGCGCAACATGCGAAGGGTCAAGGAACGAGTCCACGCCGCCAGTCCCAGCGCGAACACCACTCCCAGTGAAGCTGCTTCGGTCGGCGTAGCTACGCCCGCATAAATCGAACCAACCACCACCCCGAACAACAGCACCGGTGGGATGAGATCGGGAAGAACGCGGATGCGTCTGCGCCAGGAGGTCTTTACCGGGATTCCACCCCAGCCGCGTCGCATAACGCAGGCGATGACGATGGCACTAATGAACAGCAAGGACAATATCAAGCCGGGGAGAATGCCGGCCAGATACAACTCCGGCACTGAGGTATCGGTAATCAATCCATAGATGATGAGGCTGATGGACGGTGGAATGAGGATGCCCAGCGTGCCGCCAGCGGCGAGTGACCCGAGGAACAGTCGCTCGTTATAACGGCGCTTGGCAACCTCCGGGTAGGCAACCGTCCCCACAGTCGCTGCGGTTGCCACACTCGATCCAGACGAGGCCGCAAAGATTGCGCACGATCCGATGTTCGCATGCATCAATCCGCCCGGCAGCCACGACAGCCACTCGACCACTGCCTCGTACATACGCTTGGCGATCCCTGCGCGCAACATGATCTCACCGAGCAGAATGAACATCGGAATGGCAACGAGAATGAATTCCTTACTCTTGTCCCAGGTGAATTCGCCGATCGCGCGCGCCAGGCGGCCCTCCATGTAAAGCTGATCGAGAGACAGGCTGAGGATACCGAGCGCCGCCGCCACCGGCACGGCGGCGAAGATCAGCACCAACAGGATGATGATGATCCAGTGGAGCATCAGGTCGCCTTACCCACCCCGTCCATGCCGTGCGTTTCCTCGTCGATCTTCTTCTCGGCACTCAACGCACCCGCAACATTCTGCACCGTGGCCAAATCGCCTCGCAGCAACGACACCAGGACATAAACGAGCAAGAACGTCAGCGTGATAACGAACCAGGACAGCCCACTAACCCATAGCAGTTGCGGGATCCACTGCGGGACACTCAAGGTGGTGATGGAGACCGAGTCGCGCTCCCACGAAGTCAGGAACACGTCTAGCGCCTTATTGGTCAGATAGGCCATGTAGAACAGCAGCAAAGCCAGGCCGAGCGCATCCAGTACAGCTCGCAACCAGACCGGCAGGACACCGTAGAGTGCGTCGATACGTATGTGCGAGCGATGCAGCAGGCAGTACGAGTAAGCCCATGCGGTAGCGGCTGCAAACACGTAGCCTGAAATCTCGTCTGAGCCACTCATCGTGATCGAGAACAGCTTGCGCATGATCACGTCGACGCTGACCATGAACGCACACAGCAGCAGCGCCGCGCCGCCGACCCACACTGCAGCGCGAGAGATCTTTTCCAGCGAGGCGTGGAGGCGCGCAAAAATTTTCATGCAGGCATATTCCCTGACACGAAGCGGGGGCACGATGGCGCCCCCTTCGGAACCGTTTCGGCCGCCACGTTCAGAGCGGCGCTTTGATGTTTACTACCTGTCCCACCGTGTCGTTCCACTCTCTGGTGCAGTCCTCGCCACAGCGCTTTGCCCAGCGTTTGACGACATAGTTCTCGACAATGTCTTGAAGCTTCGCTTTATCTGCCGCATTGGGCTCGACCGGCACCATTCCGCCCGGCTCGCCTCGCGGGCAAGGTCCACTGGCGTTGCAATCCATTCCTTGCTGGTCGGCGATTTTGGTTGCAGTCCATATTTCGTCCTCTAGCTTGGCGATCTCCGCCATCATCATCTCTTGCGTGCCGTCATTCAGACTGTTCCAGGTGTCCATGTTGATGGCCAGGATCGTCGCCGCGTAGCCTAGCCGCACGCGAATGTTGTGAGTAACAACCTGCCACCACTTGGCGTTGTAGGCAGGCTCGGTACCGGTGATACCGCAGTCGGCCACGCCCTTTTGCAGGGCCGGTACCACTTCAGCAAAAGCAATAGTCACTGCGCTGGCATCAAGCCCTTCGATGAAATCGCCCAACGTCGTGGAGTAAGTGCGGATCTTCTTACCCTTCAAATCGGCCAGATGTGTCTTGGTGGTCTTCTTGTCACCGAGATTGCAGTACAACTGCTGACTGGGAAAGGAATACAGCATCAGCAGCTTGGCGTTGTACTTGTCGGCGAGTTCGCGTGCCATCACGTCCTTGTAGGCTTCCATCATCGCGCGGTAGGTGTCCAGATCCTGCGCCACACCCGCGAGATCCACACCCTCGAGGGCTGGTGAGTCCTGTGCCACATACGTTGCGACGGCATGGACGACGTCGTAAGTGCCCAATTTCAGCAGGCGCATCACTTCGAAGCCCGACAGCCCTACCTCCGTATATGGCTTGGCATTGGCTGTAAGCTTGCCGCCCGATGCGTTTGGCAGAGTTTCGTTCCAGAATGGGCTCTCGTGCCGCTTCCACAAATCCAGATTGCCCCAGGTACCTACGACCTGGAACTCGCGCTCCTGAACTTGCGACGAAGAAGCCGCCTGTTGCTGATCGCCGCCATCACCACATCCAGCCGTAATCAATAGCGCAAAGGCGAGCAGCGTGCATATCTTGCACGTTTTCCACATAAGCTCCTCCCGATACAGGTGTGTATAAGAATCAAACGTTTTTATCACCCATGGGGACTTTATCCCCGAGCCTATTGGCCGTCAAATGGCTCGCAAATGCTGCTTCAGGAGCGCACTCCGCCTTGCCGCTTCGGGTCGCGAAACATCCAAGCAAAAGGAAATCCCAGTGCCGCCGCGATTGCGAACAACATGAACGCGTTGAGGTAACCACCCATTTCTGCCTGGCGTTGAATCTCCGAGCTGAGTTCAGCGAGACCCCTGACGGTTTCAGGATCCCAACCGCCGACGAGGCCGCGGTTACGCAATGCCTCATTCATCGGAGTGACCGCGGCACTCAAACCCGCGTAATTCTCTGCGGTTGACCGCAACAGCACGAGTATGCTCAGGGAAATGAACAGGCTGCTGCCGAAGTTGCGCATCAGAATCAATAACCCCGAGCCTTGCACAAGGAAGTTCGTTGGCAAGGTGGAAAATGCCAGGGTGGTCATCGGCAAATAGGCGATGCCGAAACCGAATCCTTGCACAAAGTTGGTCCATATGACATCAAAGTCAGTCATGTTGATGTCGAGCCGGGTCATCTCCCAAGCTGCCCAAAACTGCAGCGCCATGCCAATGGCGAGCGACAGCCGCGGGTTATATCGCGTGAGCTGAACGACGACCGCAAAGCTCAACAAATTGCCCAGGCCACGCGCCGAAATCAGATACCCCACCAACAAATCCGGGTAACCGCGCAGGTCCTGCAGCAACAATGGAAACAGCACGATCGTCGTGAAGCTCAATGCGCCCATGATCAACGCCATCACGACCCCGATGCTGAAGTTCCAGTCGCTGAACATGCGCGGATTCAAGAATGGCGTGCGGGAGTACATCGTATGCGCAATGAAGATGCCGAGCGCCACGACTACCAGCACCATCTCGACAATGATTTCGAAAGAGGCGAACCAGTCCAACCGATGACCACGGTCCATCATCAGTTGCGCGCTGCTCATGCACACCGCCAATGCGATAAAACCGATCAAGCCGAGGCGCCCCGACGTACCGCGCTCCTGGTCGCCGAGGGCAACGACAGCGAGGGCTGTTGAGAATACGCCAATCGGCACCATCATCAGAAACACCCAACGCCAGTCGAGCGACTCTGCGATCACACCACCGAGAACCGGTCCCAACACCGGCCCCATCACGGCGCCAATTCCCCACAACATGAGTACCAGCGGATGCATGCGACGCGGAAAACTCGCCAGCACCATCCCTTGTCCGAGCGGCATCAGCGGCGCACTGAATAATCCCTGCGCGGCACGCCCAACCAACAAAACTTCCAGCGAACCCGCCAACCCGCAAACGAGCGTGGAAAGCGTGAACCCGATCAGCGTGGTCACCATGAAACGGCGCCAACCCAACCAACCCGCCAGCCAACCGGTTAATGGTGTGGCGATCGCCGCCGCGACGAGAAACACAGTGACGATCCACGCGGCCTGATCCTGGTTTATTGACA
>CP070643.1:581723-599072 GCA_020354125.1 Betaproteobacteria bacterium
CAAACGCGTCGCGCAACATTTCTGGCGTGTACAGATTCTCCAGCTTTCCAGGGCCGCCGGACGTGTACTGAAGCTGCTTCACGCCGTAACCTTCCATCAGTACGACGCCACCGGGCTTGAGAGCCGTCCAGAATCCATCGAACAATACCTTGCGCTCAGTCGGCGACGCGAACTGGATGAAGATGCAGACAACCGCGTCGAACTCGCCACGCGGCCATTGCCACTGCATCAGGTCGGCACATTCGAAACGCACTGAAACCTGTCGCTGCTCAGCAAGCTTGCGCGCCTTCTCAATGGCCAGTGGAGAAATATCGACCGACAACACTTCGCAGCCTTGCTGAGCAAGCCACACGCCGTTGCGTCCTTCCCCATCGGCCACTGCCAGCACGCGCATGCCTGGCCTGAAAAGCTTCTTATTCGATGTCAGGAACACATTCGGCTCGGTGCCAAAGATATAGGTATCAGTGGCAAAGCGCGCGTCCCAAAACTCTCGCGCATCATCAAAGCCCTGGGTCGACCCCATTGTCGTGTTGCCGCGTTCGTCTAGCCGCCGAGATGCCCGGATATCACGCGTTCGATCGCTGCCCGCTTGGCATCGACCACCACCGGTTTGGTGCTTTGCTCGATGGCGGTGTCGGGATCCTTCAGCCCGTGGCCGGTCAGCGTGCAGACAATCGTCGAACCCTCGCCGATCACGCCCAGTTCCAGGTCCTTGCACACGCCGGCAATCGAAGCTGCCGACGCCGGCTCACAGAAAATTCCCTCCGATTCCGCCAGCAGTTTTTGTCCGCGCAGAATCTCCTCGTCAGTGCATTCGTCAAACCAGCCGCCGGACTCATTCTTTGCCGCCCACGCCAGATCCCACGACACCGGGTGGCCAATGCGAATTGCAGTGGCGACCGTTTCCGGGTTATCGACCATATGTCCACGCAGAAACGGTGCGGCACCGCTTGCCTGGTAACCGACCATGATCGGCCGCCGCGTCGCCAGTTTGTTTTCGAGGTACGGGCACTTGCCATCACAGTGATTGCAGCTACCGCAAGTCATCCCCACTGCCTCGCTGTAGCCAATCCAGTGCGCCGAGATGTTGCCGGCATTGCCGACCGGCAGCGCGTGATAGTCAGGCGCATCGCCAAGCGCTTCGAGCACTTCGAAGGCAATCGTTTTCTGGCCCTGTAACCGGTATGGGTTGATGGAATTGACGATATCAAGCGGCATGGTTTCGGCCAGTTCCTGCACCAGGCGCATGCCATCGTCGAAATTGCCGCGAATCTGGATTACCACCGAGCCGTGCATCATCGCCTGGGATAACTTGCCCAGAGCGATCTTGCCTTCCGGGATCAACACGAAGCAACGAATGTTGGCGCGCGCCGCGTAGGCGGCGGCCGACGCAGAAGTATTGCCGGTGGATGCGCAGATGATGGCTTTCGAGCCGGCTTCAACCGCTTTGCTCACCGCCATCGTCATGCCCCGGTCCTTGAACGACCCGGTGGGGTTCAGGCCTTCGAACTTGCACAGAATGCGCACATCCTTGCGTAGCAGTTTTGGCAAGTTGAACAACTCGATCAGCGGGGTGTCGCCCTCATTGAGCGTCACAACCGGTGTGTCCGCAGACACCGGCAGACGGTCACGATAACGGTCAATGAGTCCCCTGTAATGGCTGGTCATATTCGTTTATTCGTTCTCTTGTCCAGGGGCGAAAATGTGGCCACCTCCCCGGTTATGCCGTTTTGTTGCGTCCGTCAAGGACGCTTACTTTCCGTCAAGGTACGCCCATTACTTCCCGTCGAGGTACTCGATGCGAATACGGGTCACCGAGCCGGTCGTCACCGGCAGGGCTTCGATTCTTTCGATCGCCGCGTTCATGTCTTTTTCTTTCGTAAGATGGGTCAGGAAGATGATGTCGACCTGCTCCTGACCTTCAGCCGGTTCGCGCTGAAGCATCGCTTCAACGGAAATCTTCTCGTCTGCCAGTATGCGCGTAATGTCGGCAAGCACACCAGGCCGGTCGACAACGGGCATGCGCAGGTAGTAGCACGTTTGCACCTCCCCCATCGGCAGTACCGGCACGTCGGACAGACGATCCGACCGGAACGCGAAGTGCGGGACACGATGGTCCGGGTCGGCTGTATGCATGCGCGTTACGTCCACCAGATCGGCGATCACCGCTGACGCGGTCGGTTCGGCGCCGGCGCCCGCCCCGTAGTACAAGGTAGGACCGACTGCATCTCCTTTGACCACGATTGCATTCATCGCACCTTCGACGTTGGCAATCAAACGGCGGTGTGGGATCAGCGTCGGATGCACTCGCAGCTCGATACCATCCGCAACCCGCTTGGTGATGCCAAGCAATTTGATGCGGTAGCCAAATTCTTCAGCATTGCGAATGTCCACCTGGGCCAGGTCGGAAATACCCTCGGTGTGCACCTTGTCGAGTTGTATCGGAATGCCAAACGCCAGAGCAGCCATGATGGAGAGCTTTTGCGCGGCGTCCACACCCTCAATATCAAAAGTTGGGTCTGCCTCGGCATAGCCGAGACGCTGCGCCTCCTTGAGCACGTCGTCAAACGCCGCGCCCTTGTCGCGCATCTCGGAAAGGATGTAATTGGTGGTGCCGTTGATGATGCCAGCAGCCCATTCGATCTGGTTGGCGGTCAGTCCTTCACGCAATGCCTTGATGATCGGAATACCGCCGGCTACTGCCGCCTCGAACGCGACACTCACGCCCTGCTCCTGCGCAGCGCTGAAAATCTCGTTGCCGTGCATGGCCAACAATGCCTTGTTCGCGGTGACAACGTGCTTGCCATCGGCAATCGCCGCCAGCACCAGTTCACGCGCCAGATCGGTGCCGCCAATCAGCTCCGCGACAATTTCAATCTCCGGATGCCGCACCACCATGAACGGGTCATGGGTCAACTCAACGTCGGGACCCACCACCTGGCGAGCCTTGTCGAGGTTGCGTGCCGCGGCCATGCGCACCACGATCTCGCGCCCGGCGCGGCGCGCAATCTCGTCACGATTGCGCTGCAAAACCGCGTGTGTGCCGCCGCCGACGGTACCGACACCCAGCAACCCGATGTTCATCGGCTTCATAGATACTTCCTCACAACCCTTATACCTCCCACCATGCAGCGCCCAACGTCGAATCTGATTGCTGTCGCAGCGGCTCGCAGCGTAGCTGCCACCAGCGAGACACACTAAGCATCGGAAATGGACGTCAGTTCACGCGTTACGCAGCACGTGCGGAATCTTTCTTTACACTGCTGGCCGTTCCCAGTGCGTCGTCCTTGCGGAACATCTCTTTTATACCGCGCACCGCCTGGCGAATTCTCGCTTCGTTTTCAATCAGGGCCAACCGCACATGATCGTCTCCGTAGCGCCCGAAGCCCACACCCGGCGCTGCCGCCAGCTTCGCGTCACTGAGCAACTTCTTGGAAAATTCGAGCGAACCCATCTCCGCATACGGCTCCGGAATCTTTGCCCACACATACATCGCCGCTTTCGGGTTTTCGACCATCCAGCCCATTGCATGCAGGCCTCTGACCATCACATCGCGCCGCCGCTGATATGTCATGCGGATGTCCTCAACACAGGCCTGCGGGCCTTCCAAAGCGACAATTGAAGCCACCTGCAACGGCGTAAAGGTGCCGTAGTCGTGGTAGCTCTTGATTCGCGCCAGTGCGTTCACCAGGTCGCGGTTGCCGACCATGTAGCCAATGCGCCAGCCGGCCATGTTGTAGGACTTGGACATGGTGAAGAACTCGACTGCTACATCCTTGGCGCCAGGAACCTCCAGGATCGACGGTGCCTTGTAGCCGTCGAACACAATGTCGGCGTAGGCCAGGTCATGGACCACGTAGATGCCATATTCCCGAGCCAAGGTGACCAGCCGCTCGAAGAACCCCAGATCAACGCACTGCGTCGTCGGGTTGCTCGGGAAATTGACGATCAACATCTTGGGTTTCGGGAACGTATCCTTCAGTGCCCGTTCCAGTTCCTCGAAGAAGTCGACATCCGGCGTGTTGCGCACATGGTGGATGTCGGCACCAGCAATCACCGGCCCGTAAATATGAATCGGGTAGCTCGGGTTAGGCACCAGGACGATATCGCCCCGCTCGAGGGTGGCCAGTGCCAGATGTGCAATTCCCTCTTTGGAGCCGATGGTGACAATCGCCTCCGTTTCGGGGTCGAGATCGATTCCGTAACGCCGTTCATACCAGCCGCAGATCGCCTTGCGCAGGCGCAGAATCCCTTTCGAAACCGAATAGCCGTGCGTGTTGGGCCGCTGGGCCGTCTCGACCAGCTTATCGACAATGTGCTTCGGGGTAGGCCCGTCCGGGTTGCCCATCGACAGATCGACGATATCCTCGCCGCGACGCCGGGCTGCCATCTTTAGTTCCCCGGTGATGTTGAACACGTAAGGGGGAAGCCGCTCGATTCGTG
Source organism: Betaproteobacteria bacterium (assembly GCA_020354125.1). Taxonomy (GTDB): domain Bacteria; phylum Pseudomonadota; class Gammaproteobacteria; order Burkholderiales; family Eutrophovitaceae; genus SG8-40. Next base: position 586,167 of record CP070643.1, read on the forward strand.
AAAACTCTTTCATATCATGCGCCGCAGCATGGCAACAGATGATCCGTAACCCTCTGTCAAAACTGGAAAAGCTATAATGCTACCGGAAGCGTTGTTCGGCCGCAAAAAAGCCGTGCCGGGCAACTTTCGGGGATCTGAAACCGAGCCGCAACCGGGGTTGCGCGCAAACCTGAAAAAAAGCCCTTACTTGAAACTGCATCTATCCAACGCACCCGGCCGCAATACCGTCACCGCCTATGGAACCGGTTTCGTCGAAGTCAACGGCGAACGGCATCTGTCCAGCCTCGTCATACTGCCGACGCATCTGGAACCGCATTGGACGCTTGGTCCGGATAACGAGATCAGCGCTGACGCGATTCGGTTCCTGGCATCGTGCGAAGCAGAAATCGTGCTGATCGGCACTGGCAGCGAACAGCGCTTCCCGCACCCGGCCGCACTGCGCCCGCTCATCGAAGCCGGCATCGGTTTCGAGGTGATGAGCACACCTGCCGCCTGCCGCACGTATAACATCCTGGTAGCCGAAGACCGCCTGGTGGCGGCTGGCCTGGTCGTCTAGGCACACGTCGCTCATCAGCGTTGAACTGGTGCTGTTGCGCTTGTATTACAGACCGATTCGGTATTGGGGATGCGCCTGGGGAAACAGCATTTCAGCGACAACGGACAAAGTGGCGCGAATCGTGCCTGTATGAACTACTCTTGGCACTTGTAATCGTCGTGAACTCACGACCCAAGTCGCAGCCAAATAAATCAACACAATAGCCGCTAAGGACATGTCCACACTGCTTCACCCCGTAGTTTCACAAATCAGCCATGTGATTCTTGGCAAGCAGCAGCAGATCAAGCTCACCATTGCTTGCCTCTTGGCACGCGGTCACCTGTTGATTGAAGATTTGCCCGGTGTCGGCAAGACCACCCTGGCGCATGCGCTGGCGCGCTCGCTTGGTCTGGACTTTCAGCGCATCCAGTTCACCAGTGATCTGCTACCGGCTGACATCGTTGGCGTCACCGTTTTTGATCGCGAAAGTTCTGCATTCAACTTTCACCCGGGACCGGTATTCTCACAGGTCATTCTGGCAGACGAAGTCAACCGGGCGACACCGAAAGCACAAAGCGCATTACTCGAAGCAATGGAAGAGCATCAGGTCACGGTCGATGGCAACACCCGTGCGTTGCCGGAGCCGTTCTTCGTTGTAGCAACCCAGAACCCATCCCATCAGGTTGGCACCTTCCCGCTTCCGGAATCGCAATTGGACCGCTTCCTGATGCGCATTCATCTCGGCTATCCGGACGCCGATGCCGAGCGCGAACTGCTTGAAGGCCGCGAACGCCGTGACATGATCGATGACCTGCCCCCGGTGATCTCGCCAGAGGACTTCGTCAACCTGCAAAAACAGGTTCGCACAGTCGTCACCGCACCTGCACTGCTCGATTATCTGCAGGCCGTGCTGGCCTTCACTCGCAATTCCGCTGATTACATCAACGGTCTCAGCCCACGCGCCGGACTGTATCTGCTGAACGCCGCCAAAGCCTGGGCTTTCATGGATGGGCGGCAAAAAGTCATCCCCGAAGACTTGCAGGCGGTGCTGCCCAGTGTCGTCGGCCATCGACTCAGCCCGATGAATGGTTATTCCGCGTTGCCCGGAATGGATTTGACAAAGCGGTTAATCGAAGAAGTCGCCATTCCCTGATCGTTTACCTATGAAACTACTGCACAATCCGATTACTGTGTCGCGTGCTCGCTTACTCCTCCCCTACCTACCTGGTATGTCTCGTCGTGCGCAGGGTTCTATCAGTACAGGCGGCTCCTTGCACTCGGGTTGTTCGCTACGTTTCCTAGGCAAACGAATGAATTAATCAACCTGGGGTCTGGTTCTATGCCAGCCGACACAACCCTAAAGCGCACAGAGTCGCAGTACGTTGGACCTGACGGGCAGGCTCTGCCACTGCGCGACCGCATTGGCGACTGGATATTTCCGCCCAAAGGCGCAGAGCGCGCACCGGTCGATTTATCACAGCGCCGCATTTACATTCTGCCGACTGCGGCCGGCCTGCTGTTCGCCATGACACTGGCATTGATGCTGATCGGCTCAATCAATTACAACCTCGGTCTTGGCTATGGCCTGACGTTTCTGCTTACCGGCACCGGGGTTGTTTCCATGCTGCACACTTGGCGCAATCTTGCTCACCTGCGGCTGCGGCCCGGCAAAACCGAACCTGTCTTTGCCGGAGACCAGGCACGCTTCACCATTCTTGTCGAAAATCCCGGCCGCGTTACCCGCCACAGCGTGGCGATCCGCTTTGGCGAACACCGGCCGACTCATTTTGACGTTGAAGCCGGATCCGAAACCAAAGCGCAAATCGTTATCCCGACGCAACGCAGAGGCGTGCTGCGTCCCGGGAGATTTCGTATTTTCGGAACCTATCCATTGGGTCTGTTCTACGCCTGGGCCAACGTCGAACTCGACTTGAGCTGTCTCGTCTACCCGGCGCCCGAGACCGGCGACGTTGCCCTGCCTGAGGTTCACGCCGTCTTCGGACCGGGTGATGCAACCGGTATTGGCGAAGAAGATTTCGCCGGGCTGCGCAACTACCGCCCCGGTGACTCGCCGCGACGCATTGCATGGAAGACGCTGGCACGCAGCGACGTGTTTGCAACCAAACTGTTCTCCGGTGCAACGGGAACGCAGCTGTGGCTCGATTACGCAGAGACACCAAACTCGCTCGGGCTCGAACAACGCCTGTCGCGAATGACGCGCTGGGTGCTCGATGCGACACAGGGTGGACTGCGCTACGGTTTGCGATTGCCCGACAGAGAGATTGAGTTTGGTTCGGGCGATGCACATCAGAACCAGTGCCTCGAAGCGCTCGCCTTGTACCGAGCGACTAATCGCTGATGCCCCAGAGCGCGAACCTCAGTTTCGCCAACCTGTCAGCCATCCTGCTTTCCATTGTCGTGGTGATGGCACCGCATGCTCCGCACGTGCCCAAGTGGACCGTGGCTTTTTGTCTGATCGGACTGCTACTCAGGGTGCATGCCGGATTGGAACGCCGGCCATTGCCCGCCAGACCACTGTTGTTCTCCTTTGCTGCGGTGGCGATCGGCGGCGTTTTGTTCTCGTTCGGCAGCTTGTTTGGTCGTGATTCCGCGATCACCCTGCTGCTGGCCATGACTGTGCTCAAATTGCTGGAGATGCGCAGCCAGCGTGATATCAACGTAACCGTGGTGCTGTGCTATTTCCTGGCGATCACGAATTTCTTCTATACGCAGACGATCTTTACCGCCCTGTATTCGATCGGCGCGGCGTGGCTGATCACCGGCACCATGGTCAGCCTCCAGCACCAGGCCGGACCAGCGAGATTTCTACAGGTTGCTCGTACTTCAGGCTTGTTGCTCGTCCAGGCAGTACCCGTCATGCTGGTACTGTTCGTTCTGTTCCCACGGATTGAAGGCCCTTTATGGGGCTTGCCGCGTATCCAGAACTCTGCGCGCACCGGCTTATCGGACACGATGTCACCCGGTTCGCTTTCGCGCCTGTCACTGTCCGACGAGATTGCCTTTCGCGTCGAATTCGAAACGCCTCCAGAGGACGCCAAGCAACTGTATTGGCGCGGTCCGGTCCTGTGGGATTATGACGGGCGCACTTGGGCCGCAGGACAGCGCATCACGCTATCTTCGTTTCGATATGAAAGTCTCGCACCGAATCTGAGGTACTCGGTTACGCTGGAACCGCATGATCAACGCTGGCTGTTCGTGATCGATCTGCCCGCGCGCCTTCCGCGCGGGAGTGTCTTAACGCGAGATTATCAGGTGATTTCCTTCCGCCCTATTCAGCAGCGTTTGCGCTACAGCGCCGAGTCCAGTCCGGTGTACCGGGCCGGCACCGAAGCACTCCCCGCCGAATTGAAGCGCGCATTAGCGTTACCGCCCGACGCTGCGCCGCGAACGCGTGCCATGGTCCGGCAATGGCGCGAGCTTGGGCTTTCGGGTCTGGAAATCGCTCAGCGTGTCCTCAGCATCTATCGGGAGCAACCGTTCATCTACACATTGGAACCACCGCCCCTGCGAAAGGACCCGGTGGACCAGTTCCTGTTCGAAACACGTCGTGGTTTTTGCGAACATTTCGCTTCCAGCTTCGCCGTCATGATGCGCGCCGCTGGTGTGCCAACCCGAGTCGTGACCGGCTATCTCGGTGGCGAAATCAATCCCGTCGACGGGTTTCTGGTAGTCCGTCAGTCGGAGGCACACGCGTGGAACGAAATCTGGACCCGTGATGAAGGCTGGGTACGCGTCGACCCGACTGCTGCTGTCTCGCCACTACGCATCGAACGTGGCCTCGCGACGGCCGTCCCCGACACCGATCCGCAGCCGATGTTGCGGCGTACTCAGCTGGAATGGCTCATCGAACTGCGCCACCGATGGGACGCGGTCACCAATGCCTGGAATCAATATGTTCTCGGGTATACGCAGGAACGCCAGACGCGATTCCTGTCTTCCTTCGGCTTCTCCAATGTCGGCTGGCAGGACATGGTCATCACCCTGATGATCGCCACCGGCGTCATCATCGGCGCATTCGCAATCGGCATGTTCGTGCGCCTGCGAAGCAAGAAAACGGACGCCGTTCAGAAACTCTGGCTGCGTTACTGCAGTGTCATGGCAGCGCGAGGCGTCGTCCGCAATGCCAGTGAAGGGCCAAAAGATTTCACGCAGCGCGTCGCCGATCGTTTTCCCGGATTGCGCGAGCGCATTACGCGTATCGGTGATCTCTATATCGACCTGCGTTACGGAAAAACCGACACGCCGGATAAACAGGACGCACTGAATATTCGCGAACTGCGCGATCACATCCGCGCGCTGTACCTGGCCGCTTCATCTCCCGCAAAAACGCCCTGAATTTGGACCGGGTTCGGCCCGGTCGGGGCGGCCGAGAGCAACCCTGCCGCGCCGGATTTGCACCCCTCTATAGCCGATCGAACTCCTCAGCCGGCCCGACAGGTGTCGAAGCCTCGTCACTGGTGTCGTCGGATCAACGGCACCTGGCCCCGTGAGACCGGCTTAACGCCCTGAAATTGGCCTCAAATGGCCTCAAATGGCGTCTCACGCGCAGGTATAAAAATCGCACGTTGTTCGGTGCGGCGCGAAGGAGGAGACCGAAGATAATGACAAGACATACCTGCCAGGCCGAGGCCGCCGGGACCAGAGTAGCGACCAAGATTCCGGGCAGATTTGCGACCGAATTTCTCGGCGCAGGGGCTTGCCGGCATGACTGAAGCCGAGTCTCCGCTCCTACTCAAAGTCTTGCCGACGCCATTTGCCCGCTGGCGCGTTGAGGTATCCGATAGAGCAGATCCTTACCAGTTCGTCAGCAAAGGTCAGGCGATCTCGTTTGCAATCGCCTGGGCCGATCTCCACCAGCCCTGCGAGGTAGAGGTCTACGGTTTTGCCGGGCGTCTCGAGCGGCACATCCGCGTTCCGAACGGTAATCGCTGCCGCGGTCACGGAGCAGACCGCCGCCGCATGACAATCCCCATCAACTTTCCCGACCGGCGCAAGCGCGAGCGCCGACTGCCGATCTAGTAGCAGCGCCACCGGCTCAACTCGTGCGACGCATCTATTGCGTTGCCACTCGTTACGCCTCTGTGAGCCTTGTGGATCAGTCAGGCGGTTGGGGGCTTTGATCGACCTTCTTGCGCCACCACGCAAGCTCAACGACCGGCGCCGCCATCAGTACCAGCGCAACTATGAACAACAGCCAGTTGAACGATACCGGCAAGATGCTGTTGAGCGTTTCCGCATCCCACTTGGGCGCATGTATCGCATCGGCCATAAACACGTACAGCGCGAGCAAGGTGCCGGCGATACACAAAGACCATGAAAGCAGGTGTGGCCACAACGGCTCTGCGCCTTTTCCGAACTGGGTAATCTGCGTTCCCAGTACCAGCATGAGTACGGCGATGCTAGTCGGCGCCAGCACCGGCCCCCACCACGGTAGCGGAATCAGGAACAACACATCCCAGGCCAGCAACGAACGCGGCCAGCCGCTAATCGGCGCCAGAAACAGATAATAGAAAATGTCCCAAACGCCAAAGGCAATGAGGAAGTAACCCAATCGTGCTCGCCAGTTACTTCCGGCAAGCCACGCAACCGTGGCCAGCATCACCAGCGTCGCTGCTTCGCGCGCGATCTCGGTTCGCATCAGCCACGCCGGCACGGCCAACGCCCCGGCACGATACGGATCGACACTACCTATAAGGGTCCGTATGTATGCAACCACGGCCGCCTCGACTAACGCCATGGCAACGGCATAAATAACAACGGTAATCCAACGCCCCGACTCGCGCATTCTCGTCACACGGCTCCCAATAGTTCGACAGAAAAGCCTTGCCGCCGGATCGATTCTCCACCGCACATGGCCGAAGTTCAATATCAGGCACGCCTCAGCGCATGCAGGAAACTCCCGATCAACTGACCCGGATCAAAGCGAGCTCAAAATAAACGGCTCTAATGGACAAAACATATCTGGAACCGTAACCATGATCCCGTTTCTGCCTCGCATACGCATTCGATCAATCCGTTTCGCATCCCTCGCCCTGACAGCGCTCGTTGCCTTAACGCTGACTGCTCCGGTGTCGGCCCAACAGGTCCCGGCTACTGGTAACGAGTTGGCCACTTGTGGCAAGACGCCGGCCGAAATCTACCGCGACGTTTCGCCCAGTGTCGTGCAGGTCTTCTCGTTCGGCATCAACCCGTTCCAGATCATCGGCCGTGTCGACGCAAAGAACGGCTCCGGCGTTTACCTCGGCAAGGACCTGGTCGCAACCAACTTCCACGTCGTCCTCGACGCCAGCGAGATGGCCGTCAGTACCGAGGACGAGATCTTTGTAGCCGAACTCGTGGGCCGCGATCCGGTATTCGACATTGCGATTTTGCGTGCCGAAGGTCTCTCCGAACATATCGAGCCGATCGCGCTCGCACCCGCGGACAAAATCGCCATCGGCCAGCCCGCCTACGTCATCGGCTACCCATTGGCAATCGGCAAATCAATCAGCGCCGGTGTCGTCTCCGGAGTCGGTCGCGTGCTCCCTCTCAACACATCGAGTTGGCTTTCGCCGTTCATCCAGACCGATGCGCCGGTTAGCTCCGGTAATTCCGGTGGTGCACTGGTTGATGACTGCGGGCATATGATCGGGATTGTGACGCTTCGCAGCCTCAGTCCCGAGGCGGAGAACATCGGTTTCGCGATTCCGGTCGAAACGCTGCGCGACGAGCTGCCGGAATTGATCGAGACCGGCAAAGTGGCACGTCCCTGGCACGGACTGTATGGCCAAATGGTCAACCCCACCATCCTTCAACTATTAGGCGCACCGCCAATGGCTGCCCTGTTCACCCGCGGCTTTCTGGTCGAAACGGTCGAGCCCGGCAGTGCTGCAGACAAAGCCGGCATACGCGGCGGATCGCTGCCGGTAATGTGGGGACTGCAGGAGATGATCCTCGGCGGCGATATCATCGTTCAGGTCAACGGCAGGGACATCCTGACCATCGAAGACGCCCGAGACGTGGTGCGAGGGCTGAAGATCGGTCAGACAGTCAAGGTGAGCATACTCAGGGACGGCGAACCGATGGAAGTCACCGCCGTTATCGAGGAACGGCCAATGCTGGAACGCGACCTGGAAGCCTACCGCCACCAGTGAGGCCGGGCCACGCGAGCTGCGGTCAAAAGTACTACAAGGACATCAATTGCGCGCAAACGCAGGAAACCCTGCGCGCATAAAGCTGATGATTCTCCAGATATCTTTTTCTGAGAGCCTCCCCTTAAAGGCGGGCATGGCCGTATTGAAGCGCTCCCCGCCTTCGGAAATACTCCACAACAAATACTCATCGACCGACATTGGCATCTGCACCATGTAAGCCAACAGCGCCGGAGAAGGGCTCAGATTATGTGCCGCCTCTCGGTTTCCCATGCCGTCGGCACCGTGGCAAAGTGAGCAATGTTTCCGGTAGAGCTTGCCACCTTGTTCGACAACGCCCTGTGTTGGCGACAATGGATTGACCTTCCCGCGATACTCATCCGGTATGGCACCGTGCATAAACGTCCAGTGCCTGGCCATACGCTGACGATGGCCCGGCCCCATGCGCCCAGGTTCCCACATGTCCCGCTCCGTCCAGTCCGGGTCCCAGCGGTCGACACAACATGGCGGGCCCGATTGGGGCTGGGCGCCTACCGTGTTGATCAGGACTAAAAACGAACCGGCAAATATTGCGAAAACGCAAAAGACTGCAACGTTGCGAAAGGCTCTGGGAAAGTTCCTCATATTCACCCCCTTCAATTGCAATTGAGCTTCTCTCGCCTTGTAGCACTTTCTTCCGACACCCACAAACAGTTCAAGCAGGCGTTCGAATGTCTCGTCACATCGCCGCTAGCTGATCCCGAAGGCGGTTATGGAAAGGTGCAGCCCGTAAAGCGCAGCGCCCACCACTACGAAAGCAAGACCGTTCACCGCAAAACGATGTGCCAGCGTGCCGCGGCGTTCGCGCTGCCGCACCTCGAAGATCATCTCCTCCAGGCAAGTGCCCGGCTGGCGTCCGAGTACGTAACTCCACACACTCGCGCCGATCACGCCGGCGATCCCGAGATAAGACCACCAACCCAACCATCCGGCGATCCCCACAATCGCCAACCAGGTAGCGACCGTCGCAAACGCAGCGCTTGCCAATCCCAGCCAGAACGGTCGAAGGTCACTTCGCGCCCGGCCACTGCGCCACAACAACCAGACACTGAAACCAAGAAACGCGGCAAATGCCGGAAACATGAAAGAGTGCGCCGCCAACCCACCGGCACCCACTGCACCGAGTGCGGCCAGCAACGCCGGCATACCGGCACAGGTCATCCAGGCCAGCACCGCAACCACCACGCCGCCGAGTTCGCGAACAAGATTCACCGCCGCTTGCCGCGCACCAGCCTCGACCGGCGGCCGCAAGGGTTGCAACGGCTTCGTAGCGCGAATGGTCACCGAGTGGGCGTTGAACAGTTGTGCAACTTCTTTGGTCTTTGAACTGGAACTCAGCGCGAAATAGTCGAGGTCACCGATACGCTCAACCTTGTCGAATCCGCTGTTACGCAACATGACCAGATAGCGGTCCTCCTCGACTGCGCCAACGACACATTCGGCCCACAACTGCGGGTCCTGGCGAAACCGTTCGGCAACGGGTCGCGTCAGTGCAATGTCGGAGATTTGCAAGCGCCCGCCCGGCTTGAGGACGCGGAAAATTTCGCTTATTGCACGCGCCTTGTCCGGTACCAGATTGATAACGCCATTGGTCGTCACGACGTCAACCGATTCATCCGGCAGTGGTATTGATTCGGCGTCGCCTTCGATGACTTCTATGTTGGAAATGCCGACTGCGTCCGCAGTGTCTGTGAGCTTCGCTCGCATCTCGGCAGTCATGTCGAGCGCATAGACACGCCCGTTGCCGCCAACGACCTTGGCGCTGATCAGCGTATCCGTGCCCGAACCTGATCCGATGTCGAGTACCGTATCGCCTTCGCGCAGCACACCGGCGGCAAACGGATAGCCGACACCGGCAAACGACTCGAGCGCTTTGTCAGGAAGTTCGGCCAGCTGCTTTTCAGGGTAACCAAGCACCTCGCAGGCATGGCGCCCGGTCGGAAAATGAAACTCGCGATCCGGCGCCATGGCCACTGCCGCATACATCTGGCGAACTGCACCGTGTATCGCCTCGCGTTTGAGACTGACGAACGCAACCATTGTTGGTGTTCTCCTTTGCTGAACGTCTGATTCAGAGGTCTTTCAGCAACTGCTTGATGCGCTCACTGGAACCCGTCGCGGGCCGTTCTTCCCGCAGAGACTTCATTTTATCCTTTAGTCTTTGCTCGAACTCGACCCGCGAGAAACAGCTCTTGCAAACACTCAAGTGATGCTCCATGGCTTCATGGTCGTGCACGCCGAGTTCTCGATCGAGATAGTCGTAAAGAATATTCAGCGCTTTTTCGCAGTCAATTGGCTTGTTGGTCATGTCTTGGGTTTTCCTATACTTTCCGCCCCGATGGAGTAGCTTTGTTCATCGGCTTGTGGGCAAGGCTTTTCACTGTTCTTGCTCGACGTTTCACTGCCAAGCCCGTAATCCTGCGCCTGCTGCCAGAGCAGTTTCTGCAATGCGCTGCGTGCGCGTGCCAGGCGCGAACGCACCGTGCCAATCGGAACCTCGAGCGTGTCTGCAATCTCCGAGTAACTGAATTCCTCGAGATCGGACAAGATAACGACGATGCGGTGGTGCTCCGGCAACGTTGCAAGGGCACGATCAAGATCTTCACGCAGCAGCTTGTCGAGAAACTCCTGCTCCGGGTTGCCGAACCACAGCAGAAACGGTTGATGAACTTGTTCGAACACGGAGAAGTAAGCCTCGTCCTCATCCGTATCGTCAGCATGGATCGATTCGGTCTTGGGACGCGCGCCAGCACGGCGCAAGTCGCTGATGAATGTGTTGTTGAGAATACGGAATAACCAGGAACGAAACGCCGCCTCGTTCTCTAACGTATCGCGTGCGCGCCATGCCCGGGTCACGGTCTCAGCCACCAAATCTTCAGCCTCCGTATCGTTATTGGTCAGCCGCCGGGCCACCCCCTGGAGTGGCCCCAGCAGCTCAAGTACCTGTTTTTCAAAGAATTCCTTTGAAACGCCCATTGTCCCTCCATCCCCAAGACGCATGCGAGCCGAAATCGGTTCCATTTTGACAGCACTTTTTTTCGTAGCGTAATCCGCCCACTCCGCGACCTCGTTTTCCGGCGCGTCACACATCCAGTACGCCCCCTTCCGTAAGTGCACCGTCATTGGTGGAGATTGCCCGCGGGCAGTCGCGACACTCCATATATATGCCTTGAGCATTTGCGCGCCAGCGCGTCGAAACAAACAAGCTCATGCGAAAAGAATTTGCGATTACATGGAACCGATTCGAAGGCATCTGCGTCATCGGGCATAACGGCGCAAGCAACACGCGTCTGACTTGGCAAACTCGAATGGAGGAACAAACCATGAACATCGCAATAGCCAATGCGTCAACAAAAGAAGCAACACATGCAACCCAAACTTCATCGCCGCTCACACGCGATGAAATCGCCGGCAACTTCTCGCTGATCGGCAATGGGCCGATCGTCATCGACGCAATACCAGGTCTGATCCTGCACGTGCGCTCCGGCATGATTCAAATTTGCCATCCCGAAGAAGAAGGCCAACGGTTGGTCGAAGGTGGCGAAATCGTCGCCCTCAATCACAGCGGCGAACTGGCCCTGGCGCCGATTACCCGCGCCGAAGTGCGTCTCGAATGGCCCTTGGTACAGGCAGCACCCCTCGCACGGACGAATGCCATCCCAAGCGACGACAATCCGCTGGAACTGTACGCCTGGGCTTGAAAAAAATGATTGCATCGATGGAACCGATTTCCAACTCGATGCGTCCTGGGGTGTAAGCGTTATGTCACTGGGATATACGCTAACTGAGAGGAAAAGGAGAAACAAACAATGACCGTAGCAACTGAACTCAAGAAATCCGTAGATGTCGTCGCACTGGAAGAAAAAGTCAAAGCCATGTACCGCGATGTTGCAACCAATCCGCATGGTGACTACCACTTCGAAATGGGCCGTGAGATGGCCGAACGCCTTGGTTACCTAACGGCCGACCTCGATGCCATCCCGCAACAATCAATCGATTCATTTGCCGGCGTGGGTTACTACTTCGATCTGGCCGAACTCAAGGCTGGCGAAACAGTGGTCGACCTGGGAAGTGGCTCGGGCATGGACACCTTTGTTGCCGCCCTGAAGGTCGGCGAGACAGGCCGTGTCATTGGCATCGACATGACCGATGAACAACTCGACAAGGCACGTAGCCTGCGCGACGGCGCCGGATTCGACCAGGTCACGTATCAAAAAGCCTATATCGAATCCACCGGGCTGGAGAGTGAATCAACCGATGCCGTCATCAGCAACGGTGTGGTCAACCTCGCACCCGTGAAAGAAAAAGTCTTCCGCGAAGCTGCGCGCATTCTGCGCTCCGGTGGCCGGCTGGCTCTGTCTGACATCGTCACCGACACGCGGCTACCCGAAGGCATTACCTGTGACGCAACACTGTGGGCGGCATGCATTGGCGGTGCATTGCAGATCGATGATTACATTGCCGCCATTGAAGCGGCTGGCCTGAAAGTCGAACGCGTCAAGCACAACCCCGAATACCAGTTCATTTCAGATAGTGCGCAAGGCGCCACCAGCAAGTTCGGCGTCAAGAGCGTTTCCATTCTGGCAGTCAAACCATAACAGCACGTACCTGCAACACACCATTCAAACAACTGATCAAACTCGAAAGGAGTCTCACAGTGTCAAACCAGAACAACAAATACCTGTTCACCATCACGCACTACGAAAGCGATGCCGACCGCGTGGCCACGCCGCTGGTGCTGGCAAACAATGCCCTCGCGGCCGGCGCCGATGTTTTGCTCTGGCTCACCGTCGAAGGTGCAAACCTGGGCAAGCGCGGATCCGCGACTGGACTCATCCCCAGGAGCTTCCCGCCGGTTGAAGACCTTCTTCAGTCTTTTACGGAAAATGGCGGCCGCATCGGTGTCTGTCCACCTTGCGGAGAAACGCATGGCGTGACCGACGAGAACATGCTGCCAAGCGCAGAGTGGATGGGCGCACAGGCCGTGCTCGACGCCGCTCAGGATCGCCACACGTTCTCGTTTTAGGACCCTCGGGAGCCAGCTATGGCAATCGGCCTTCGTTCAGGACGCATCCGGCAGTTTCATTCCGCCGGATCGTCCCTGAACAATTCACCCCGGAACCATTCATCTCAGAACAATTCATCTCACAACGGTGGCAACCAGATCAACGGAGCATCGAT
>CP070643.1:599172-615123 GCA_020354125.1 Betaproteobacteria bacterium
GCGTGAAAGGCGGTGCGCTAATCGTCGTTGGAGAGGATTACGGTGAGGGTGCCAGCGTCATTCAGGAACGCACTCATGCCTACGCCTTGAAATCGACCATGCTGATGCTGGATCCGCGACCCGAACTGAGCAACATGGTGCGCATTGTCGAGCATGGTTTCCGCCTGTCCGAGGTCTCAAACATGCCGGCACTTCTGGAGTTGCGCATTCGCACCTGTCATGTGCGCGGCAGTTTCGAGTGCAAGGACAACGTTGCACCGGCGATTTCTACGCGAAACTTGCTGGAGCAACCGGCCGATTTCGACTATACGCGGCTGGCTCACCCGCCGGTCACTTTTCGTCACGAAAAGCTCAAGGTCGAGCAACGAGTCCCGGCAGCGCGCGCCTATATCGCAGAACACAAGTTGAATGAGCTGTTTGACGGTCGACGTGACGATGTTGGTTTGATTGTGCAGGGCGGTTTGTACAACTCGCTGATTCGCGCGTTGCAGATGTATGGACTCGCTGATGCCTTTGGCGATGCGGAAATCCCAATCCTGGCGCTAAATGTAACTTTCCCACTGGTGCCGGATGAGATTACCGAATTTTGTCTGGGCAAGCGCGCGGTAATGATTCTGGAAGAGGGTCAGCCCGATTTCATCGAGCAGGACATTCTCACAAGTTTGCGCCGCCGCGACGTCAATACGCCGGTGCACGGCAAGGACATGCTAAGCGCGGCAGGTGAATATACGGTGGAAGTCATGGCGGCGGGGCTGGAGAAGTTCTGTGCGCGATATTTGCCGGAGACTGACATCGAAATCGGCAAAGCCTGGCGCCAAGGCAATGCGGCTCGGCGCGAACAGGTCGCCGCGCAGCTGTCCGACCCGCTGCCGCCGCGGCCGCCCAATTTTTGCATCGGCTGTCCGGAGCGCCCCGTGTTTTCCGCGCTCAAACAGGCGCAACGCGATGCCGGGCCGGTGCACATTGCAGCCGATATCGGTTGTCATTCGTTTGGCACCTTCGAGCCGTTCTCGTTTGGCCATTCGATTCTTGGTTATGGCATGAGCCTGGCGAGTCGTGCTGGCGTGTCGCCGGTCATGAACCGGCGCGTGCTCGCTGTGATGGGTGACGGTGGGTTCTGGCACAACGGTTTGCTCACCGGTGTGCAATCGGCGCTGTTCAACGGCGATGACGCAGTATTGGTGATTTTCAAGAATGGATATACGTCGGCAACAGGTACACAGGAAATCATCTCTACACCCGATGAAGAAGTGAAGGAAAATGCGCCGCAGAAGAACCTGAGCCTGGTAGATCGCGACACGACCATCGAGAAAACGCTCGAAGGCCTTGGCGTGCAATGGATGCGCAAGGTGCACACCTATCACGTCGAAAAGGTTCGCAAGGTCTTTGACGAGGCCTTCAGTACTGAATTCGATGGCCTCAAGGTCATCATCGCCGAAGGCGAATGTCAGCTCGAGCGGCAACGCCGTATCCGGCCCTGGATTGCCGGTCTGCTGCGCGAGGGCAAACGCGTTGAGCGTGTCAGATACGGGGTCGATGAGGACGTGTGCACGGGTGATCACGCCTGCATTCGTCTATCCGGCTGTCCGACGCTGACGCTGAAAGACAATCCCGATCCGCTGAAGGTGGACCCGGTGGCCACCGTGATCGATGGCTGCGTTGGTTGCGGCCTGTGCGGTGAGAACGCGCACGCCGCGACATTGTGTCCGTCGTTCTATCGCGCCGAATTGATCCGCAACCCGAACTGGCACGAGCGACTGATCGGCCAATTGCGCGCCGGTCTATTGCGCCTGTTGCGGTCTGCATAGAACGATGGACAGCGCTACGGGTAATAACGTGCAGCGACCCGTTTCACTGCTCATCTGTGCGCTGGGTGGCGAAGGCGGCGGCGTGCTGGTCGAGTGGCTGGTGCGCACCGCGACGGCATGCGGTTTCGCCGCACAAAGCACGTCCATTCCGGGCGTGGCACAGCGTACCGGCTCGACGACTTACTATCTCGAAATTTTTCCTGTTCCGCTCGCACAACTCGGCGGTCGGCAACCGGTGCTCAGTCTTTATCCTGTGCCGGGTGCTCTTGACATCCTGGTGTCATCAGAACTGCTGGAAACGGTGCGCCAGATTGGCAACGGTATGGTGTCGCCGGATCGTACGGAGGTGCTGACATCGACGTCGCGCACGCTTACCACGCTGGAGAAAATGCAGCTCGCCGATGGCCGCGCCTCCGACCAGGAGTTACTTGGGATCGTTGACACGTACAGCCGCGCGCACCGCGCGTTTGATATGTCTGCCGTCGCGCGTGACGCTGGCACGGTCGTCAGTGCCGTGCTGATGGGCGCAATTGCTGGCAGTGAGCTGTTGCCGTTTCCACGTCAAGCATTCGAAGCGACGATTCGTCAATCGGGACGCGGCGTTGACGCCAGTTTGAAAGGATTTGCGCGCGCTTTCGAATTGGTACAGAAAGCGTCCATTGAACACGCTTCGCCGGAAAGGCGCACCGATAGTTCTAGAACATCGGCCGATGATGCGGCAGTGCCACAGGCAATATCCACCGTTTTCTCGCCAGCGCTGCATGACATGGTGATGCTCGGTTATAGCCGCTTGGTCGAGTACCAGGATGAGGCATACGCACAGCTCTACCTTGACAGGGTGGCGCGGATACAAGCAGCAGAGCAGGCTGCCAATGCTCCTGACGAGCAGGGTTTTGTCGTGACGCGCGACGTAGCACGTTACCTCGCATTATGGATGGCCTTTGACGACATCGTCAGGGTTGCTGATCTGAAGTCGCGTGCCAGCCGCTTCGCGCGCATTCGCAGCGAGGTCAAGGCTGCGCCGGACGAATTGCTGCGCGTCTATGATTTCTTCAAACCGGGTGTCCCCGAGCTTGCCGGGCTGCTACCCGAATCGATTGCGCAGTTCCTGATGAAGCGCGACAAGCGGCGACGTGATGCCGGCAAGGTTCCGCTTGCCTTGCCAATCAAGGTGGCAGCGCACTCGGTGTTTGGCTATGTCACGCTACGCTTGCTTGCAAAGCTGCGCTGGCTGCGCAAACGCAGTCTGCGCTACAAACAGGAGCAGCGCATGATTGAGCGCTGGCTGGATGGCGTCACCGGTGGACTGGAATCCGATTGGCAGGTCGGTATTGAGGTTGCCCAATGTGGGCGGCTCATCAAGGGCTATGGCAGCACTAACGAGCGTGGTAAGGAGAACTTGTTGCATGTGCTCGATCATTTGCTGGTAGTCGCTTTTGATAATAAGGATTCACGCGCCGAGGCAATACGTAAGGCGCGCGAGGCAGCGCTCGCCGATGACACTGGCAAGGCACTGGATCAGACGCTGGTCGAACTCGGTGCGCCGGCGCGTCCGGTCAAGGCGCAGCCGGTTGTCTGGATGAAGAAACCGCGCGGGACCGCTGTCTAGTCAGTACGACGCATTGCTGCGTAGGCATATTGCGTCGGCGCGTTAACGTCCGCCGCAACTTCTAGGCTGATCGTACACGACTCCGAAGGCGGGTTTGCGCTCTGTGTGATAACGGCCAACCAGCACGCCCGCCGTGACGGCGTTGATCCCGGGTGGGTGACCATCTGTGTGGTCAAAGCGCACTCTCGGGTACTCACGCTGCAACAACTCCGTCCATTCCTCCAGCGAATCAATAATGCGATTCATCTGCAGTTCCCGCTGCAGCGAATCAGGCGCTGCGCGCAGTTGATTCGGTCAAACGCTTCGGCGGCGGCGTAATCAACGTCGCCGCCCGAATGCGGCCGTATCGCGTTGTTGCAATGTGTTCGCATGGTTACGTAGGCGGGTGAGCCCATCCAAACGACATTGGAGCAGCCGGGGCTGCCGATGCCGAACTGAATGCCAAGTTCATACTGGCCACAAAAAATGCCGCGATGCTGGATGTTGCCCTCGATATGCCAGTTGCCGTCCTGCAAAAGCCAGGCACGAATATCACCGAAAAAGAAATCGAGGCGGGCGAGAGATCGCTCGCCGTCGATAGCACCGGTTCGGCGCGGTTCGGTGGCGAGTTTTCGCACGTCCTCTTGCGCAATAGCGGCCGCGCCGATTGCGCAGGCGATGAAGAAAAACGCAGTGGTAATAACGCGTTGCATCAATTAAATCTAGCATGGCAGCAGCCGGGCGACCAGCAAAATGACAAGTGCCCGGATTGACAAGCCCTCAGGGTGGTTTGATACTGGCTACTTCAGTCTCATCGCACTACGGAGGAAACGATGAGAAGCGTACAGCAATTACTCGAGGAAAAAACGCCGGGGCTTTTGTCCATTGCACCAACTGCAAGTGTTCTCGATGCCCTGAAACTGATGGCCGAGGAGGACGTCGGTGCGCTGGTGGTGCTTGATGGTGAAAAGCTGACCGGCATTTTTTCCGAACGCGACTACGCGCGAAAAGTCATTCTTTTCGGAAAGGCCTCGAAAGACACATCGGTCAGCGAGATCATGACTCTCAAAGTCGTTTGCGTACGCCCGGAGCAAACGGCAGAGGAGTGTATGGCGCTCATGACAGAAAAGCGTTGCCGCCATCTACCAGTGGTGGTGGATAAGAAAGTGATCGGCATTATTTCCATTGGTGATGTGGTCAGGGCGATGATTACCGATCAGCAACAGACCATCGAGCAACTCGAACAGTACATCATGAGTTGACGCGGCATGCGCTGATTCATGCTGTACGTTAGCAGGCTGTCAAAAAACGTCGCGAGCGGCATTCAGCCGGGTGCGCCCGGAGCGCAGGAACCGGAGTGTACAAAGAGAGTACATGAGGATTGCGAGCACCGCGCAAGCCCGGATCAAGGACGCGCAGTAGTTTTTCAACAGCCTGTTATGGCGTTTATCGTTGTTGCAGTCATCTGTTTAAGTGTCTCTGGCTGCAAGTCGCAGTCACAGATCACTGGCAAAGAGATCGGTTGCGAAACGCGCGATGTCGAGATCATCGACAGCGAGTTCAAGCGTCAGGGCTCGTTGACGACATGGTGTGCGAGTTGCGGGGACCGCATCTATCAATGCATTACCAATCCCAGGCGTGACCGCATCGAATGCCGCCGGGTCGAATTGGGTCCACCGTGCCAATGAGGCGGTAGCAGGCGCCACGGTAACTTGCGTACCCAAAAACGTACGCTCCTCCAACTGAAGCGTGGTCATTTCAACGAACACCGATCTGAGTTTTTCGCCTCTGGGCGATCGCGCGCTGTTAGTCGAAGTCGGTGATCACGCTGACCCTGAAACGGTAGCCCGCATCCGCGAGCTGGCGGATCATCTCGCACGACTGGACTTGCCCGGTGTGCTCGATTTCGTTCCTGCCCTGTGCACCATCGGGGTTCATTATGATCCCGAGCAGTGGCGTGATGAGTCAAAAGTGCGTACCCCATACGAAAGGCTTGTCGCGCGGATTCAGGAGGCGCTGCCGGATCTCGAATCACTCGGCGTGTCGGAGGGGCCGTTGCGTGAGATCCCGGTGTGCTACGAAGCGGAATTTGGTGAAGATCTGACGGCACTGGCAAACGCGCATGAATTGTCGATCGAGCAGGTCATTCAGATTCACAGTGGTGCTGTTTATACCGTCTACATGATCGGTTTTGCACCCGGTTTTGCTTACCTTGGTCCGCTGGACGAGCGGCTGGCGTTGCCGCGGCGTGAAACGCCGCGCGCGCGGGTGCCGGCTGGAAGCGTGGCGGTGGCGAATCAGTACACCGGCATCTATCCGGCTGACCTTCCCGGCGGCTGGCATATCATTGGGCGGACCCCGCTGCAGCTGTTTGACTCATCGCATGACCGGCCTTCGCTGCTCAGTGCGGGTGATCGCGTGCAGTTTGTGCCGATCGGCGCGGCGGAGTTTCGCGACTTGCGGACTGGTCAGTGATGGCAGCGCAAGTCATTCGTGCCGGTTTGCTGACGACGGTGCAGGATCTCGGGCGCTATGGCGCGCAGCGCTTCGGTGTGCCAGTCAGCGGTGCAATGGATCGTTACTCGCTGCGGGTTGCCAATCGACTGGTCGGAAACGCCGATCGCGCTGCGGCGTTGGAGATCACGCTTGTGGGTCCGGTTTTGCAGTTCGATTCGGACACACTGATCGCACTGTGCGGCGGCGACCTTGACGCGGTCGTCGGTGACAAGCCACTGCCGATGAATCGCCCGGTCTGGATTGCGCGCGGCAGCCGGCTTGCGTTTGGTCAGTGCCTTACGGGTTGCCGTGCCTATCTGGCGCTGGCCGGCGGGGTGGATGTTCCAGAGGTGCTTGGTAGTCGTTCGACTTACCTGCGCGCAGGGTTTGGCGGCTTGCAGGGGCGGGCGCTGAAAGCGGGTGACCGGATCGAGTTGATTGGCGTGAGCGAATCGTATTTCCCGGGACTGCGTGAGTCACAAGCCTTCTCAGATGAGGGATTTGCTGCGCCCAATTGGTCGGTGCGGGTAGACGCTGAGCGCCTGATGTTGCAGCCGCAGCGGGTCCGCTTCGTCGCCGGGCGCCACTGGCAGCACCTGCCGTCGGGCGTGCGTAAGCGGTTCGTCGGCGAGAACTTCCGCGTTGGAGCGGCGTCTGATCGTATGGGGTATCGGCTCGAAGGGGTTGATCTCGATAAGCACGGATTCGGCGATATTGCCTCGGAGGCGGTCGCATTCGGTACCATCCAGCTGCCGCCCGACGGCAACCCTATCGTGCTGATGGCGGATCGGCAGACGATCGGCGGCTATCCACGGGTTGGGGAAGTGGCGAGTGTTGATTTACCGCTACTTGCGCAACTCAAGCCGGGTGATACCCTGAGGTTCGAACGGATTGGGCTTGGCGAGGCGCAGCGTCTCTTCCACCTGCAAAGGAGCGCGCTGGCGCAAATCGGGACCTCGATAATGGCGGCAGGGAGTCAGTAAGCAGGCCAGATCAATGACCAGATTTATCGACCTTAACTGCGACATAGGTGAGCATCAAAACGACGAAGGCGCGCAACGCGAAGTCGCGATCATGCCGCATGTCAGTTCGGCGAACGTAGCCTGCGGCCTGCACGCGGGCGATGCCCGTGTCATGCGCAAGACCATGCAAGCCGCCAAGGAGCACGGCCTTGCCGTCGGTGCGCATCCCTCATTCGCAGACCGTGAGAACTTTGGCCGGAGAGAGATCCCGCATAGTGCAGATCAGGTCTATGAGTTAACGCTCTATCAGATCGGCGCGTTGGCTGCTCTTGCAGAAGCGGTCGGCGTGCGGCTCAATCATGTCAAGCCGCACGGAGCGCTGTACAACATGGCGGCACGCGACCGCGTGCTGGCTGATGCCATTGCGCACGCGGTACGTGACTTTGATGCGGGGCTGGTGCTGTTCGGACTGTCCGGTTCGCAGTTAGTCGTCGCTGCGGAAGAGCTTGGTCTCAAATGTGCCAGCGAAACGTTTGCCGACCGGCGCTATCAGCCGGATGGCAGGCTGGCACCGCGCTCACAAGCCGATGCGCTGATTCATGACGTAAAAGAGGCTGCCCGGCAGGTGCTGGACATGGTTGAGCACGGCTTTGTTCGGGCACGCGACGGCAGCCAGGTTTCGGTGCGCGCCGAGACGGTATGCATTCATGGTGATGCGCCGACCGCGCCGCAATTCGCCCAGCACCTGGCAAGGATCCTGGCCGAAGCCGGCGTCGAGCTGCGCTCGGTAGACCGAGGCGACTGAACTCGGCTGCCATTTGCCTTATAATTCCGGTTGCATATCGCAAGCCGCCGAGTTGATCGGCGGCTTTTTCGTTGCCCGTATCAGGGTGCGGGACTTTCCGAGAGATCCGGAACTGCATGACGATGAGGTTTATTGTTGCTGTATTTGTGGGTTTGCTCTACGGGCTGATGCCGGCGGCGTCTGCATCGGCTCAATCGGAACTGGCTCAATCGGAACTGGCTCAATCGGAACTGGCTCAATCGGAACTGGCTCAATCAGAACAGGCGCAATCGGAACTGGCTCAATCAGAACAGGCGCAATCGGAATCGGTTCAATCGGAATCGGTTCAATCGGAATCAGCGCAATCAGAGCAACCGCAGGGTGAAGCCGAAAGCGATTCCGAGCAATCGGAGGGACAGCGGGCCCAGAACGAAAGCATTGCTGAGACAGTGAGTCCGGCAAGAATCAAACCGCGCTTTTTCATTCGCAACGAGTTCAGGCAGCGCAAGGACGGTACCCATATCAACATCACCGAACCCTTGTATGACCTGCCGCTCACCGACAAGCTGGGGCTCAGGATCCAGGTACCCTACGTCGTCAACAATCCGCCGGATGAGCCATCAGTTAACGGACTCGGTGACATTACCACCGTGTTCTTCTACCGATACCTCAGGAGCGCCAGCGGCTCCTACTTCTTGTCACTCGACACACGCTGGAACACGGCGGCCAACCGGAAAACGGGTGTCGGCAATACACTGGTGGCGCCGGGCTGGTTTGCTTCGATCAATCTGCCAAAGTACGACACAATCCTGTTTCCGGCGGTGCAGAGTTTCGTCTCGGTGGATAAGGACGAGGACCGTGAAGAGATCAACTACACGGTTCTGAAGCTGCGCTTTCTCACCAAGCTTGAAAACCGTTTCTACACTTTCGTCGAACCGCTGATCTACTTTGACCACGAGGACGACGAGTACGACAGTACCGGCACGCTCGAAGTAGAGATCGGTCGGTTTGCGAACAAGCAGACAATGATCTATGCGCGACCAGGCGTCGGGTTGTGGGGTAATACCGGATCGCCATATCTTTTTGAGTGGAACTTCGAGATCGGTTACCGTTACTTCTTCAAGTAGCGCGCAGCAACGCGAAACAATCAAGGCAATCTGAAGGCCTCGACACCAATCCGGATAGTGACTTCGTCGCCAATGGTGGGGACGTAGGTTGTCATTCCCCATAGTGAGCGACGGATGCGGGTTTCGGCATCGGCACCGCACACCGGACGGTCGTGTATCGGGTGTTGGCCGCATGCAAAATGGGTAATGCGCAGTGATACCGGTAGTGTTTTTCCCAGCATCGTCAGCTCGCCATCGGCGCTAATTGGGCGGCCACCGTCGAACTGCAATGAAGTGGCGACAAATTTCATGGTCGGGAACCGATCTACATTGAAGAACTCCTCGGCCCGCAAGTGCTCGTCGCGTTTGGCCAATCCGGTATCGATCGACGCCGTATCGATGACGATCTCGATGTAACCGCTGCCTGCCGCTGCATCGAGGACGATGTCTCCCGAGGTGCGGTCAAATGTTCCGCGCGCCGTCGACAAGCCGAGGTGGTTGATCTCGAAGCTGGCGTAAGTGTGCTTCGGGTCGACGATGTAGGACACCGGCTCTGCCAGGACGGCCGTGTACGTCGTGCACATGATGAGGCCTGCGGCCAAAGCTGGCAGCGGTGAGGTCCTGGCGAGCATCCTGTTTCTCCGGATGAGGTAGGTTCTAACTGGACTCTAGCGCAGGGCGCCGTAACGGTCACTCTGCCGGGCACTTAATGCGTTGCCGTCGAAGTGGGGTAACCTCAATTAAATCAAACAAATATGGGAACTTGACCGGTATTGTTCTGAGAGACACACTTTGCGGCCATGGCTTCTGATGCAATCAAGATCGGATTGTTGATCATTGGCGATGAGATCCTTTCGGGCAAGCGGCAGGACCGGCATTTTCCGAAGGCGATCGAGATCGTTGGTGCGCGCGGCCTGTCGTTGTCGTGGAGCATGTATTTACCGGATGACCCGGAAACCATCACCGAAGTGCTGTCCAGCACCATGGCGCGTGATGACGTCGTGTTCAGTTTCGGTGGCATCGGTGCCACACCGGACGATCACACTCGTCAGTGTGCGGCGCGTGCCGCAGGTGTAGAGTTGGCGCTGCACCCAGAGGCGAAAAGCGAGATCGAGGCGCAATTTGGTAAGGAAGCCTATCCGCGGCGCATCGAAATGGGTGTATTTCCGACCGGTTCGCGCATCATCCCGAATGCTTACAATCGAATACCCGGCTTCAGCATCGGCCGGCACCATTTCCTGCCCGGGTTTCCGTCAATGGCCTGGACCATGATGGAGTGGGTGCTCGACAACGAATATGCCGACTGGCATCGCGATGCACCACCGGTCGACATCGCGGTCATTGTCAAAGACGCGCCGGAAAGTCAGTTAATCGATCTGATGAACGACTGCTTGCGGCGTTTCCCCGCCTGCAAGGTGTTCAGCCTGCCCACGCTCACGCCGGAGGGCCGGCGCATCGAATTGGGCGTCAAAGGCGACGCGCGTCAGGCAGGCGAGGCGCTGGCCTTTCTGCAGCAGGGGGTAAGTGCGCTCGGTTTCGCCTGGGAGCAACGTCCCTGAGCCGGCTTGCGAGGGGCTCAGGCGTCGTGGCGGATAGATCCCGCCACGGGACTTGGAAAAGAACCGTAGCTCCGCGCCTCTAGCACGGCCTGAGACTAACGTTCCAGAATTCCTCATATATAGTTTTTGGGCGGCTGTGGAGCTACATCTTCTTGATCTATTGACGTTTTCCACTGAGTCCGTAAGGGCACGTCGGTCGCGCGCCAGTCCGGTCAACCTGTTAACCCCGTTTTGACGGCTGCGTCGTTTATACGATCAGCTACTTGAAAACGGAGGTTGTCATGAAACGATGGATACTCGCCCTGCTTTTGGGGCTTCTAACCGTACCGGCTCTGGCGGCCGGGCGACTGGCCCAAGTCGACCTGATCGATGCCCATTCTGGCCGGACCCTGCCGGTCTATTACGACCAAGGTCGCTACTACGTCGCCGGGGTGCCTGGCCGCGAATACTCGATCCGCATCCGCAATCGGAGCCATACTGATCTGCTGGCAGTGGTTTCGGTCGACGGGGTCAATGTGGTGACGGGTGAGACGGCGGCTGTCGATCAGGGTGGCTACATCCTCGGCAAGCGCCAGCGCTTCGATATCAAAGGATGGCGCAAGTCACTCGAGCAGGTTGCTTCGTTCTACTTTTCCAATCTCGACGACTCGTATGCGTCGCGAACAGGGCGCCCCGACAATGTTGGCGTGATCGGCGTTGCGCTGTTCAAGCGCAAGGTGGAACTGCCGTTTTTCGAGGGATTCTCGTCGGCGCCTGAACCGGCTGCCCCCCGCGCTCGGGAATCTGAGGAGCGTTCGGAAGACGCGGCGCGGCTCGGAACCGGCCACGGTCGCCGCCAAAACTCAGTGGTGCGATACGGCGAGTTCGAGCGCGAGTCAGCATCGCCCAACGAGATCGTCACGATCTATTACGACAGTCGTGCCAACCTTGTTGCGCGCGGCATCATCCCGGTGGTGAGGACCATCCCGCACCCATTTCCGAGTGGCTTTGTCGCCGACCCGCCAAACGGTTGAAGTGAGCTCCGGCAGGGGCCAAAGCGAAAACGGCCCCTGCCAAACCCGCTAGACTTGCGGGAATGTCGGCGAACGCTACCGATGAGACTTTGATGATCGCGTACTGCAACGGCGACGCCGACGCGTTTGCCGAGTTGTATGACCGTCATCGCGGTGCTCTTTACAGATTCATCCGGCGCCAGTGCGCAGGTGCTGTCGCGGACGAGCTGTTCCAGGATGTCTGGACCCGGTTGATCGTGGCGCGCCGCCAATATCAACCAAGCGCCAAGTTTTCTACTTATCTGTATCAGGTGGCGCGTAACCGACTGATTGATCATTATCGATCCAGCGGGCGTAGTCCTGAGGATCCGCGGGGCGATGACCCGCCAGACCCGCCGGCCGCCGGTGGTCAACAACCGGAGAACATGGCTCAGACGCGGCAGCAGGCATCTCGCTTGTTAAGCCTGATCGAGGCGTTGCCGGTCGAGCAGCGCGAAGCATTCCTGCTGCACGAAGAAGGCGGACTGACGCTGGTCGAAATTGGTGAGGTGACCGGTGTGGGTCGAGAGACGGTGAAAAGCCGCCTGCGCTACGCGCTGGCCAGTTTGCGCCGCGGAATGGAGGGTTGGCAGTGAGTGGCTTTAGCCCGAATCGGAGACAACGATGAGCGAACACCAGCACGACGACGAGGAACTCGAGAAATTCCTGTCGCGCGAATCCACGCTGTCTCGTCGCTATCGGGAATCCGGCGAGGAGCAGCCCCCGGCGCAGGTTGATGCGGCGATCCTTGCCGCGTCGCGTTGGGCGGTCGGTGCTGACAGAACTGGCGCTGGCAGGACTGGCGCCGACCGGGATCGTGGCAGCACGCGCCACACCGGTTCCCACTACGGGGCTTCAACCCATGCCCGCACAAGCTGGCGGCGTAGCCGCGTGGCGCGTTGGAGCGTGCCGCTGGCGATGGCAGCCGTGGTGGTTGTCGCGGTCACGCTCACCATCATGATTGAGCGCGATCCCGAGCTCGACCGAATTTATCAGCGCTACGATTCTCCAGCGCCGTACGAGGGCGTAGCGATGCGCGACAGTGCTACCGCCGAAGCCGATGTTGCCGCGCCACAGACACCCACGCCGGCAGGCAAGGGGGTGGCACCTGGACTGACTGATCAAGCGGGTAAGCCTGCACCCGCTTTGCCGCCGGCGAAAAAAGAAGGAGCGGAACCCGTGCAACTGGCACGAAATCAACCCACGACTACGTCACCAAAGGCGACAGAAGAAACAGTCCATCAACTGGCTCAACAAGACAGGCTCGCGGCGCGCAAACGCAGCGAAATATCCGACGAACGGATCACTGCAGACCAATCAGTCAGGCGCGACGCACCGGCAATTTTTGCCGAGGAGCAGATGGCGGAGGGAGTTTCGCCCGCGCCAGCGCCCGCCGAGCCTTTCCCGGAAAGCATCAGCGTTGAAATAGAAGCCGCAGAGGACAGCGATGTTGGTATTGCGGTTCTCGACGAAACAGCGGGTGTCGATGAAATGGCGAGCCCGGATGAACCGGCGAGCGTCGATCAAATAGCGAGCCCGGATGAAATGGCAAGCCTCGATGAGGCGCGCGAGGAATCGGCCTTCGTTGGTGCCAGTGCATTGCCCGAGGCGGAAGAGCCAGTGCCCTCGTCGGTGACAACACCGGGCCGGCAACAGGCATTGGCGCCCGAGCCAGCTACCGTGCTGGAATCCGACCGCGAGCTTGCCGAGTCAGCTCAGCCAGCCGAAATCGGTGCCGCCGATTCGGTGCGTGATCCGGCGCAATGGATTGAAGAAATCGAGGACTTGGTTGCGCAGGGCAGGCGCGCTGAAGCCATTGATTCACTGGAAGAGTTCCGGCTCGAGTATCCTGATTACGAGTTGCCGCCAGATTTGCTGGCGTTGCTGCCGGCGAGCGGCGACTAGCCAATCACGCTGCTAGCGTTTCAGGGCAAGCGTCAGCCCATCGCCGATTGGCAACAAGGAAATGTCGACGCGCTCGTCGGCATGGACCATTGCGTTGAACTCGCGAATAGCGCGCGTGTCTTCGGTCTGGTTGCTTTCGTCAACAACGGCGCCATTCCACAGCGTGTTGTCGATGGCGATGAGCCCGCCGGGTCGAATCAATGTCAGGGTGTGCTCGTAGTAATCTTTGTAGCTTGTCTTGTCGGCGTCGATAAAGGCGAAATCGAAGCTGTTATTGAGATCATTCGCGAGCATGATTCCGAGGGTTTCCAGGGCGGGTGCCAAGCGCAGCTCAATTTTGTGCGACACCCCGGCTTTCTCCCAGTAGCGCCGCGCAACCGAAGTCCATTCCTCGCTGATATCGCAGGCAATGATGCGCCCGTCGTCGGGCATTGCAAGGGCAACGCAAAGGCTGGAATAGCCGGTGTAGACACCGATTTCGATGGCGCGACGGATACCAAGTGCTTTGACCAGCAACTGCATGAACTGCCCCTGCTCTGCGGAAATTTGCATTCCCGCCATTGGCATGCCACTGGTTTCTTCGCGCAACCGCGCCAGCAATTCGGTATCGCGCAGTGATACCTGTTGCAGGTAAGCAGATAACTCGTCGGATAGTCCCAGCGTCTTGCTCGACATGCTGTAGTTGACTCAGGTCTTATCGGTGGACTGGTATGGTAACGGCAATTCGATGGCGGCTGCAGCTGGAAGGTTTTCACGCCGCCAGCTGTTGACCGCCCACTCCATTGCGTCTCGCGCTGACCAATTTGCAAGCTCGGCCGGTGGCTGTTGGCCGAGAAAAGCCAGCACGGCGTAGATGGTCTGGCCGGCACGCGCAGGGTCGACCGGTGTTGCCCGGGTCTGTTTGGACAGTTTTTCACCATGGCTGTTGGTGGCGACCGGCAGGTGTAAATAACACGGGGTCGGCAAATTCAACAGTCTCTGCAGATAGATCTGGCGCGGAGTTGAACCAATCAGGTCGGCACCGCGAACGACATGGGTGATGCTCTGGTGTGCGTCTCCCACTACACAGGCCAGGTGATACGAGAAAATGCTGTCCGAACGGTAAACAACAAAATCACCCACTTCCGCGGACAGATCCTGACTGATAGGTCCCTGCAGTGCATCGGCGAAGCCGGTAGCCGATTCTTCCTCGACGCGCAAGCGCAACGACCTGACTGACCCGCCCGGGCGCAGACCGTGGCGGCAGGTGCCGGGATAAACTCGACCTTCCGGCCCAGCCACACCGGCTTCACTGATCTCGCGTCGGCTGCACGAGCAGGCAAACACGTGGCCAGCGGTGCGCAGCGAATGAAGGGCACCGTGGAACGCATCCCGGTTTTGGCTTTCATAGACCGCGCGCCCATCCCACTCCAGGGTAAACGCCTCCAGCGTGCGCAGGATATCGTCGGCGACGCCCGGGACCACGCGCGGCGTATCGATGTCGTCGATTCGTACAAGCCAGCTTCCGCCACTGGCACGCGCATCGCAGAAGCTACCGATCGCGGCGATCATCGAGCCAAAGTGCAGCGGACCCGACGGGGTCGGTGCGAAGCGACCACGGTACGGTCGCGTCATTGCGCTGTTCCGGGTTGCTGGCGCCGTCCCAGATCGCGCGCCAGAAAAATCAGGCTGACAAACAGGACCACGGCGAGCACCGATTGGACTGTTGCCAGATAACGCGACGGTGCCGGATCGCTGAACGCGCGCACCACACCCTCAACGAAATAGGCGAGGCTGAGCATGGAGGCCCACTGACAGGTATACCGGTTAGCGCGCAAAATCCCTCGTAGCGGCAACAGCAACGGCAATACTTTCAACACCAGCCACGAACCGCCTGGTCGCAGTGGCGCAAGAAACAATTCCCAGGCAACGCCAAAGGCGATAAGTAGCACCAGGCTTGTATTTGCGGCCAGGTAGAGTGCACGCATCAGCCGCGCGCCGCTTGCGCCAGGGAAACGAGTTCGGCCCGCGCATCACCGGCACTAGCGATCTGGTTTTCGAAGTCAAAGCGCAGCAATGTGTCATTCGCGCGCACGTCAAAGCCATCACAATCGATGCCAGCCATCTGCGCCGATGTTGTTTGCACACCGTGAACGTGTCGGCAGTACGCAATCAGGCTGTCATGATGATCACTGTTCATGTGCTCGATGATGTCTTCTTCGGCGTCTGCGATTGGCAGCCGTGCCGCCAGCACTGAGTCTCCCGCGAGCCAGTGCGCACTGCCAAATCCGGCAATCAGCCGTACGTGACGCGGCTCGATGGTGTGGAACCTGAAACCGCCGATGTCGAGGAACTGCCGGTTGTCCGGGAAGAAGCGCAGGTAGCGCGCGGCATTCGCCGGGTCATCGTTGGCAGTGATTTTACCGAGCACTGTGGCACGTGCCTCAGGGCGCAGTTGCGGCACCATTGGCGAGGCAGTGAACGATACATGCGGGTCATGCTCGATTGCTTTGGTGTGTTCGGAGAGGTGGCTGATGAAGATGATGAGACGGCCTTGCTGATCGGTGCAGAAAGGCAGTGCGGCGGTGTAAGGATAATCAGCATATCGCACGCCACGTGTTCCCAATACACCGCTGTAGAAGCGGCGCAAAAGTCGTCGCGCCGCAGTGCCGCGGCTGGCTGCATCACTCATGTGGCGAGTTTCTGCGTGATGGTTGCGAGCTGGCGGCCGTG
>CP070643.1:615223-630295 GCA_020354125.1 Betaproteobacteria bacterium
TCCGGATCTTAAGCCCTGGCACGAAGTTGATCTGGAACAAGACTTCCACGCCGACATGCAGCTCGGTACGCTCGCCGAGTATCTCGAAGTCGAATCCCGCGCCTTTGCCGAGTTGGATAAAGAGTTGCTCGATCAGATCGAACCGAAAGACCAGTTTGCTTTCAACCGCTTTACCCGGGGCAGCTATTCCGATCCTGATCAGGTACAGCCCAACTGGAACCGCACTTACGAACTGAAGAAACCCAAAGCCCGCGGCGGCGTGTTATTGCTACACGGGCTGTCTGATTCGCCGTACAGCTTGCGTAGTGTGGGCCAACAGTTGCACGGGGATGGCTGGCTGGTGCTGGGTATGCGCATGCCTGGTCATGGCACTGCGCCAGGCGCCATGCGCAACTTCAAGCGAGACGATGCGCGCGCCGCGGTACGGATCGGGATGCGCCATTTGCGCGAGCAAATTGGCAATGATCGCCCGATCATGATCGTCGGTTATTCCAATGGCGCCGCCCTGGCGACTGACTACGTGGTAACGGCAATCTCTGATTCCGACTTGCCGACAGTCGACGGCCTGATATTGATGTCGCCGGCATTTGCCGTCGCGCCGATTGCAGCATTCGCCGTTTGGCAGGCGCGCATCGGCGAACTGCTCGGAATTGACAAGCTTGCCTGGCAGGTTGTCACACCGGAGTTCGATCCCTACAAGTACAACTCGTTTGCGGTTCGCTCGGGCGATCAGATGTATCGCTTCACGCAAGAAATTGACAAGGAGTTGCTGGCCCTTCAGAAAAGCGATGTGGCCAACACTTTTCCGCCGACTCTCGTGTTTCAGTCCGTCACCGACGCAACGGTGCAGCCATCGGCCGTCGTCACCCGCGTGCTGGACCGGCTCGCGGGGAAAGGAAGCGCACTGGTACTCTATGACGTCAACCGCAATAGCGACGCGGAACAGTTGTATGCGCCAAACGTCGGTGGCTGGGTCCAGGAACGACTGGCCAACCCCACGCCCTACTCGGTGACGCTACTGACCAACCGTTTGTCCGACAGCGATGATGTCGAAGCGGTGACTCGGCGTCCAGGCGCCAGCGAAGTCGTTCGCCAGTCTCTTGAAATCGACTGGCCGTCAAACGTGTTTGCACTCTCTCATGTTGCGATCCCGTTTCCACCAGACGACCCGGTTTACGGAACCGGTGACGATGACGGCAAGTTGCTCAACATAGGTGGAATCGAACTGCGCGGTGAAACCGGCGTGCTTGCCATATCCGCTACATTGCTCACCCGACTTCGTCACAATCCGTTTTATCCCTATCAGTCTGGTCGCATTCGCGAATTCGCCAGCCAGATCGCCGCGAGACACTCCGGTTCGTAGAAGTTCGATCCCCAGCTCGGGCGCCTTTACCAGTCCGCGCGCCGGACACAACGTCTTCTGCACTCTTGATTTCAGCCATACGAGCAGGCCAAAAGAAAAAGCCCCGCGGCTTCCGCCTGCGGGGCTTCCCTGTTTCATGCTATCGCTGTTCGGTGTGACCAGAACGCAGCCAAACAGCGGCGTTTCCAAGTGACTATTGCCTGAAGATCAGTTGTCCTCGGAGTTGGCGGCTTGCTTCGCGGCGCCCGGTTTACGCCCCGGTGCGCGTGGCGGCACGTGTGCCGAGAGCCGGTAGCTCATGCCCTCGATCTTCTTTTCGCCCGAATAACGCGTCACGTGGCAGCAAATCACTTCCCCGGCAGCCGAAAGCTGCGAAAGGTGGCGCTGCACCTGCGCATGAGGCATATCGAGCGCTTCGGCGATTTCAGCGTCCAGCTGTTCGCCGTTGGCTCTAAGGTATTGAAGAATTGCGGTATTCATCCGACCTGTTCCTGCGGTACGTTAATTTGAGAGCCCCGAAGTGTGCGCCACCGCGGCGCTGGGATCAACCCCAAATGCGGCCTGAGGCCGAATTTTGCAAGGTCCCGAGCACCCTTTCGCCACACCCACGGCCAACTAGGGCGCGAAGAAGACCATCTCCATTGGCAGGCCGGCGGCATCTCGCTGCGCATCGGCAGGCAGGCTCCGGTAGCGCCCGGCTCCCAGCCGCGCACTTATCGCAAGAACCAGCGCATCGACGATATCGTCCCCCGCCACCTCCTTGCGGCGATAACGCTTTGTCGCCTCCTCGAAAAGGGTATTCGCCGCTGGAAAAAACTGCCGGAGTAGCGCCATGCGCTCTTGATGTCCCTCTGGCGTTTTCTTGTTGTGGCGCATCGGCTTTGCACTATTCAGCGCCCAGAAGCAGATTTCCGGATGACTCTCGCGTAGCACACCGTGCAATCTGCGGTCGGTTCGCAGAACATCATCGACCACTCTGATTTTGGGTGCGATCAGCCACGACTGCTTACTGATACCGCGCCCGGTGCATTGACGGTTTATGGCAAGGGCCTCGGCAAAATCACGCGCTTGCAAACTGGCGCGCGCCGGCACCGGGAAAACACTCGATCCGCGTCCCCGACCAAGTTTGCTGCGTGCCTCGCGGTCACAAAGACGCTCTTCGGCACCCCTATCCGGCAGACCAATCGGAATATCAATGAACGCTGCTGTCGCAGTCGCTGCCACCGATCCAACCAGATCGGTGGCGATGACCGAGACAGACCAACCCGCGTCGGCATCCAGGCCAACGCAGAACCAGCCGCCCGGGCAGCCATCGATACCCAGGTAGCCGGATTCCACTTTTCTCAGCAATGCGTTTCTTCCATTGACACGGGCGTTGCTCGCTGAGTTTGTCAATCGCTGCCTGTCAGTCCCTGCTTGCGGACGATGTAGTAGTCATTCTGGAAGTCGTGCGCCAGTTGTTCGACTCGCACATCCCTGAAACCGGCTTCATTCAAGAACTCGGTGGCTTTTTCGCGCCCCCACATGGTACCGAGACCGTCCCCGCCCTGGGCCAGCGACACCGTCATGCAATGGGTGGTAGAGAGTGCGTACAGCAGTGGTCCTACCGGGTGCTCAATGTTCTTGTCAACGTTACTCGAGGCGTGTATGTCCTGCATCAGATACACGCCGTCCTCTTTCAATGCCCCGTAAATGCCCTTCAGAACATTGAGTGGTTTGGCCTGGTCATGGACCGCATCAAAAGTCGTGATGAAGTCGAATTTCTCGGCGCTGTTGTCCTTGTCGAAATCGGTGACGTCTTTTGCAACGAAAGTGATGTTCCGCGATCCTTGCTTCTTCGCTTCATTGTTTGCAAAAGCGATTGCTTCCTCTGACAGGTCAACACCGACGAATTCGCTTTTTGGATAGCGCTTGGCCATCAGGTTGATGGCGCGACCGCGACCGCAACCAACATCCAGGACCCGAATGCCCTCCTCCAACCGCTTTGTGAGGCCCGGGATCAGCGGAAGAATATGGTCTTCCAATGAGGATAGAACTGTCTGGCCGCTGTCTTCGGCCATCACTTCATGGAACCGCGGATACTTTTCATAAGGAACGCCGCCACCGTTCTTGAAGCACTCGACGATGTCATCTTCCACTGTGCCCATCATCGGGATGTATTGGGCGAACACGGCGAAATTGCCTTCCGTTGAACGCCGCGTCAAATAGGCTGCATGTCCATCGGGCAAGAAATAGCTTCGTGTTGCCGGGGTGTACTCAACGACGCCTGCCACCACGAGTGCGTTTAGCCATTCGCGCACATAGCGCTCATTGAGCCCGGCGGCTTCCGCTAGTTGTTCGCTCGTTAGCGGCGCACGCCCATCGAGCTGGTCCAACAACCCGGTGCGGTGACCAATAGACAACATGGCGCAAAGAGCGCCCTCATTCAGGACACCGATGAGCCGGTTGGCAAAGGCATCAGCTTTATGACTGTCGAACTGGCTAAGTTGGTGATTCAGACACATGACGCTTCTCCCTCTTCTGCATTTGGTTGAGATTAAATTGGCTCGGATTCGAGACATACCGACTGGTCGGTATGTCAATACTAGTCTTGACGAATTGGCTCGTCAAGACTAAACAGTCTGTTTTCTGGATTAATTGCTTATTTGCTGTTTTTACGCACTTTTATTTTCTTTGCTCGGATTGGTACGGGGAAGCCGAAAACCTTACAACAAACCATTTAGTATGGTATGGTGATCAAAGTCAACATGGAGAGTGATCGATGGCCCGTGACGGGACCGCCACAAGAGACAGGATTCTCGATAGCGCCATGCAACTCGTGATGGATAAGGGCTACGGGGGCATGACCGTTGACCAGGTCATCGCCGGCGCTGGCATCACCAAGGGCGCCTTTTTCCACCATTTCAAGACCAAGAGCGATTTGGCGCAGGCCCTGCTGGAACGCTATGTACGCCTTGACGACGAACTACTGCACGAACTCGTAGCTCGAGCGGAGAAACTCAGTCACGACCCGCTGCAGCAATACCTGATATTCGTCGGGCTGCTCGAAGAGGCGCTGCGCTCCCCCGCCGAATCCCCGCCCGGCTGCCTGGTCGCCAGTTATGTCTATCAGCTCGAGTTGTTTCCGCCCGATACCCGGGAAGCCGTCATCAACAGCTTCAACGAATGGCGTCGTGTACTCTGCCCCAAGCTGGACGCCGCACTCGCCAAGCAGAAAACGAAACTGCCGATCACATCGGAGCAGTTGTATGACAACCTGATGTCACTGTTCGAAGGCGGCGTGATCATGAGCAGACTCTACCGCCAGGGCGCTACGCTGGCTGACCAGGTCGCTCA
Source organism: Betaproteobacteria bacterium (assembly GCA_020354125.1). GTDB lineage: Bacteria > Pseudomonadota > Gammaproteobacteria > Burkholderiales > Eutrophovitaceae > SG8-40. The sequence continues at coordinate 619,923 of CP070643.1, forward strand.
ACACAAGAACTACGTTGAATTGCTGTTCGGGCAGCACGACTGAGCGTTCCCGCCAACTAGGTGCATGTCACTTCATCCTTAGGAGTATGGGACAGAAGATCTCTGCGCACCGTACGCAAGTTGTATACGAAGCCAGGTGAAGCGTTCGAGGAAATCTGCCTAGCGCGGCAAGGCCGGACAATCGCCCTGTGAATGGGCCGCCTCAATGGTAGTGCTCGGGGGAGCTATGCTCATAACACCCCTACTGGCTGCAAACTCGAGCGGCACGCATTCCGTCGTCGTCAGCAACAGCGTTTCGCCGTCGAAGCTCAGACTGTCCGAGAGAAACCAAAGAAAATGGCTGCTGGTGTATTGAACATTTTCCACGCTGCCCAGCAATTCACCTAACCGATACGTGGCGACAAGTCTGCCAGCATCGTAGAAATGCAGCACTTCCAGATCGGTATCTGGCAATGCCTCGCTGAAGTCATCGATGACAACGATGCTGGTTCCGTCGTCGCTGACCAACGCGGTCTTTGAAGCGAAATCCCCTCGCAGCATGTAAAAAGGCGCGCTGCCAGCCATGAGCGTTTCCAGATCGTTAGATGGGTCCAGTGCCTTGGCAGCCTGCGCATCGAACAGACCCCAGTCAGGTTCTTGACGCTTACTTCTCATCACCCCGACGTATCGCCCATTCTCGAAAATCGGTACGCGCTCAATTGCCAAGTGTACGTTCAGCAGTACGTAACGACCATTCTCACTAATGAACACGACGTTGTGCCGCGGGTTATCAGCCATTGCCGAAAGACCTGACAGCAAAGCGCCAGCAACGAGCAGGTTGAACAAAATTCGGCGCATATGAATGGGCCTGCACAACTGGAACATGCCGAATCGGTCTTTTAAACGCAAAATCGCACCGCACCGTCAAGTAAGGTCCCCTCTTCGATGCAAATGCCAGGCCAAGAAAGCGAAGTACGGCGATTACGCGGGCCCCAAGCTCACTGTTGCGTGGGCGTCCTGGTTATTTAGTCAGCCACGCCCGTCCTGCTCGGTCTCGAACTGATAGTACTCAACTGGCTCTTGCTCGACGGGTTTCACTTCAGGCTGATTGGGCTGGCCTTGCCCGCCTTCAACATGCCCTGGAACAACTTGCTCGGATCCAACCGGCTCAGGAATCGCCGTGTCCAGTTCCAACTCCAGGCGTTCTGGCTCTTCCTGCTCCAGTTGTTCTGGCGAAGACTCACTCGAGAGCCTCTGGTCCGCTTCAAACAGCTCCGGCTCAATCGAATCCGGTTCTTGATCCGGCATCCATAAATCAGCTCCGCGGACCGTGGCCCCTCTAAGATCAATCCCGGTCAAGTCAGCGCCCGAAAGGTCAACTTCATTCAAATCGGCACCTCTCAAATCAGCGCCAGTCAGATTCGCCTCTTTGAAAGAAACACCTCTCATATCTGCTCCACGCAAATCGGCACCCGTCAAAACCGCACGAAAAAAATTTCCCCCTCTCAAGTCGGCACCACTCAAATCCGCATTCGTCAAGTTGGCCTCTTGCATCTTCACCATACTCAGATCGGCTCCTCTGAGTTGAGCGCCAACAAGATCCGCTTTACTTAAATCGGCTCCACTCAGATTTGCCCAATTAAGGATGGCGCGCGTGAGAATGGCGAGACTAATCCGCGATCGGATAAGCACGGCCCTGCTCAAATCCGCCTGGCCCAGAATCGCGCCACGGAGGTCAGCCCAACTAAGGTCCGCGCGTCGCAGCTGAGCGCCCCTGAGGACGCTCCAGGTTAAATTGCTTCCTCTGAGGTCGATTTCATTCAGGACTGCGTCGTTCAAAACCGCACCGCAAAGATTTGCCCGCCGCGGATCGTCGGGATTCTGTTCGGCCAACTCCAGTGCAGTCCACTGCCGATGCGCCACCACCACGCGACGGAGTTCCTCCCCTGTGGGCGCCACACCATCAAACTTGCCGGCGCAAGGTTGAACTGGTTCTGCTGACAACGATGTGGAAAAAAGCGTCAGCAGTAGCCCGATCGACGCAAGCTTCCAGAGACAAAGCAAACGACGCAGGCCCAAGTTCAAGTTGACTCGGAGACCTGGCCCTAATTCAAGTAGCACAATATTACTGATTTCTTATCTCCACACTTCTGCGCACATCTCGTTCGAACCCGATGCTACTGCATTCGCTTGCCAGGGTCACACCGCGACAAATCGATGCTGCCCGCGCCACCATCAATCGAAGCCTGAATTCCTCTGTCGTCTCGATGCCAGGGCGCAAACCTGTCCTGGCGCGGTCGCCAACATCAAGACATGCTCAGACTTTACGCAAACACCTGCGTTACTTGGTAAGCCACGCCCGTTGCTCAGGCATTTCCGACGGCTCAGCCGCAAGATCCTTGATCGAGGTGTCGCGCAGCGCGGCATCCGCCGCGTCTTCAGCCCGTTGCACCATACGCTCAACGGATTCCGGTCCGCGCAGCGCTTCGGGTCTGAGGTAATCGCTCTCGCCATAGGCGCGCACGGTGTCGACCACTTCCTTGACGCTGACTTGATCGAGATCACGCATTGGCAACCAGCCAGGCGGCTCTTCCCCGGTGGTAGTAAGAATCTTCCACTCTTGCAGCGCCATCAGGACGTCGTTGACCGTGCGAATCGGCATGCGCAGTTCGCGACTCAGCGCATCCAGCGTCCACGGCGTTCCACCTTCGAGATGACGGCGACCAATCATACTCATGACCACCAGCGCCAGACGTTCACTCATCCGATTTGAAAGACGGATTGGACCGCGATTCTTGACCACATATTCGGGATACTGCACGTAGAACGACACGCTCGAGCCAAACAACAGAATCAGCCAACTGAGGTACAACCACAGCATGAACAAGATCACGATCGCGAAGCTCGAGTAAATGGCGGCGTAGCGGGTCGATGCAGCCACGAACTGAGCAAATACCCAACCCGCCGACTGCCAGACAATGCCGGCAATCAACCCACCAAGCACCGCCGCACCAATTCGAACTCTGGTGTTGGGTATGAAGATATAGAGAAACGCGAAAGCCCCGACAATCAGCGCGTACGGCAGAATCCGGCCGACCTGTAGCGCCAGCCAGCCGATCGCCTCGATCTGCATCGCCTCGCGCACCAGCGCCAGACTCATTGCGCCAGCCGTCACGCCAAGGGCCGCAAAAATCAGTATCGGGCCCACCATGAGTGCCGAGATATAACGACTGAACCGCTCGCCGATACTGCGTCCACGATGGACGTGCCAGATATAGTTGAATGCTTCTTCTACTTTATGGACCAGCGATACCGCGGTATACAACAGCAGCGCCAGGCCGACCCCGCCAAGCACGCCGACATTCATGTTCTCGATAAAGTCCAGAACATTCGCTGTAATCTCAACCCCCTTGTCTCCAAGCGGCTCGAGAAAGCTCAGCAGCATTGGCTCTACCTGGTTGTGAACACCGAAGGCCTTGAGGACAGAGAAGCTGATCGCCAGCAAGGGCACAATAGACAACAACGTTGTGTAAACCAACCCCATCGCTCGCAACGTCAGTTGGCCATGGGTGACATCGCGCGCCAGCACTATTACCAGCCGCACCACTTTCACTGCCCATTCTTCAACGCGCGACAGCTTCTTTGCCGGTACACCCCAGATCAACTGGTCCAGAGAGGCTGATAGCGATTCAAGGTCCCATTTCATGCGGTCGAGAGCTCCACCTTCGAACACGACGTCACACCATGCTGCATTGTAATCGCGATCAGTCTGCCGGCCGAGCGACAACCGCCGACATTAGCGCCACTTGGGTTACTATGATTCCGTGTTGGATTTGGTGTGCATGATCGAGATCAAGTTCTTGTCTGTTCGGCGCCTAGCCGCTCTCTTCGTCGTCGCTGCCGGATTTCACATTCTCGCCGGCTGTGCCACCACACCGTTCGTCGCAGCACCGGTCGAACAAGCGCCATTTATTGAACGCGCTATCGTAGACACGCAGGAAACGGTCCGCGTGGCAGCTGCGGTGCCTGACGCTAAAGAGACCCGCGAGCTGATCGGAGTCGACCTGTACGCAAAGGGAATCCAGCCCGTCTGGCTGCAAGTCGCCAATCTCGGCGAAGCGAACGTCTACGCCGCTTTACACAGCATTGATGACGATTATTTCTCACCCCTGGAAGTAGCCTGGAAGTTTCGCGGGTGGTTTAGCAAGCAGGGGCGAGCCGACATGGAACGCTGGTTTTATGAGAATCAGATGCCGCGGCGAATCCCACCCGGTGAAACACGCTCGGGTTTCGTATATACCCATGTAGCCAAAGGCTCCAAGGCCTTCAACTTCGATGCTTACTCGTCCGGTCGATCCTTCAACTTCACCTTCGTTGTGCCGATGCCAGGGTTCGTCGCGGATTACATGGAGGTCGACTTTGAGGCTCTCTACGATGAAGACGAGATTCGCGTCGTCGATCTGGATGGACTGCACGAGGCGCTGACAAGCTATGCATGTTGCAGCACCAATGAATCAGGCGAAGCCGGCGACCCAATTAATGTTGTCATTGTCGCCACGCGACGCGCCCTCGGTCTCGCACTGCTGCGCGCCGAGTGGCAAGAAACCGCAGCCAATGATCCGGACACGGCGGTAGCACGCACCCATCGACACCTTGGTCGCCGGCCCGACGGTACTTTTCACAAGGCACGGTCCGATGGCAGCGAACGGAAGGAACTACGGCTCTGGCTCGCACCCCTGTTAGTGGGCGACCAGTACGTATGGATCGGCCAGGTCAGCTACGAGTTGCGGCGCGCAACAGCCAAGCAGGGTTTCAAGAACTATCGCATTGACCCGGAAATCGACAACGCACGCCTATACCTGCTGCAAAACTTCTGGTACACGCAGTCGCTTGCGGTGATGGGTTTTGTTGGTGGCATCCCGCCGGCCAAAATCGACGCGCCGTCGCGCAACTTTGCCGGCGCCAGGTACTTTACTGACGGACTACGTGTTGTGCTGTTCTTGTCCGATACGCCGGTCGCCATGGACGAAACCAACCTACTGCCATGGGAACGGGTGGTGGTCGAATGATCGCGTTTGCCATGATCCGCCAAAGCATATTGCGCCCGGTCTTGACCCTGTGCTGCGCGCTGCTGGTTGCGGGCCCGGCGGTCAGCCAGAACCCGGATAGCTCGAAACAAGGAGATGTTCCTCCGCCGAATGATCGCCTGCAGGAAACACTGTTTGACGAAGTGCGCGTGACCACCGCTGTTCCCAGTGGCACCGAGACGAGGCAGATCTTTGGCGCCAACCTCTATCGCCGCAACATTCAGCCAGTGTGGGTGCAGATTGAAAACCGCAGTGACAAAACACTGTGGTTCCTGCCCCTAGGGCTGGACAAGCAATACTTCACACCGATCGAGACGATTTATCGCCGGGCAAAACGCAACGCCGCACTCGATTTCGCCAGTGTTCGCGATATCTACGACAGCAGCATGCGTCTGCGTCTCGAACCAGGCGCCGTGCGGTCCGGCTACGTATTCAGCCGTGTCGACGAAGGTACCAAGTCGTTTAACGTCGACGTAGTCGGCGACGGCGGTGTTCATTTCCTGATGACGTTCTTTGTGCAAGTGCCCGGTCTGCGCATCGACCATTACAAGGTCGACTGGAAAACCCTGTACAGCAAGGAACAAGTCAAGGAAGTCGATCGTGCCGGACTTATTGCCGGCCTCGAAGCACTGCCATGTTGCGCGACCGACGACAGCGGCAAAGAAAACGCCGACCCGCTCAATATTGCGCTTGTTGGCCACCCAAGGCAGCTGTACTACGCATTGATACGCGCCGGATGGGATGAAACCGAAACCGTCTATCGCGCGTCAGTTTTGAAGACAATTGCTTCCTCTCTTATGGGCAAGGAGTATCGCTATTCACCGATAAGCTCACTGTATGTGTTCGGCCGTCGCCAGGATGCTGCATTTCAGAAGGCGCGCGCCAACGTCGATCAACGCAACCACTTGCGCATCTGGATGACGCCAATGCGATACGAGGGCAAGCCAGTATGGATCGGCCAGATCAGCCGCGACATCGGAGTACGTCTTACCTGGAAGACGATTACCACGCACAAGATCGATCCGGATGTGGACGAAACGCGCGAGTATCTGCTCGAGGATTTTGCCTATGCCCAGTCGCTGGAGAAACTTGGCTATGTAAAGGGCGTCGGCGCTGCGCCCTATGACGAACCGCGCGGCAATCTGACCGGAGATCCTTACTTCACCGACGGGCTTCGCGTTGTGCTCTTTGTCGCCCCTGAACCAACGAATATTTCCGAGATTGAGGTGCTGGATCTGGGATCCGCACCTTGAGTCCCGCTAGCGGGTCTTCGGTGCGTTTTCCTCGGTATCATCGAAGTCCGACTCAAAATCTTCCTCTACGATGCCACTCCTGGTCAGGAGCACTTGCCTGGGCATGCCAGTCGGATTGCGCTGCAGGTAAACAGCGACGTTCTTGCACAGCCGTTTGAAACTCGCCGCTTCATGTTGCTCCACCACATCCAGCGCGAAGTTGACGCGATGCGTCACTCGCGGCAGCTCGAGATTGAAGTGGTGACAGCCATCGCCGTCCAGGTACCGGACCGGCGCCGACTTGAAGTTCTTGCTCAACGCTTTGCGTATAGCCGTGATCTTTTCCTGGCTCAAGGATCACCTCCTTGCAGGTAGGCGACGCCGAAGTAGCAGATCCGACGCTTACATCTGATCCTCCAAAGACCAGCAACCCGAGAGAGAGGAATGCAGATCGCTCCCGCTATGAAACTGGCCGTTTCATGCTCTGGCCACACTTCATGTCTGTACTGTTTACATATTATTCCCTTTTTACAGAATCTGCCGCACTTTTTTCTCGCGCACATTGTCATCGTCGATCAGGACGAGCGGCAACGCAATCAACAACCGCATGTCCCGCTGTGGTAGCTTTATTATTCCCGTTTCCAAGAAAAACGACGCGACGTTCAAATGTCAGAAAGGGTTGTCTGGAAAAGTGTTGCTGCCGTAGCCATTGTGGTCACGGCTGTACTGGCGATCAGTCTGGTACGCGATGAACGCACTGCCAACACTGACGAGGGTGGGAAGGTTGTATGGAAGTACTCGGTGTGGGGACCTCCTCGCGCCTTTACAAGGGGCATCGAAAAAGCAAAAGAGATGTGGGAGAAAGCCGGCAAACGCCGGTTCGAATTGCAGATCGGCTATGCCAGCGCTCTGTCGCCTGAGAAGGAGAATCTCGACAGCATCAAGCTCGGCCTGATTGAAGGCGCTTACGTCTGTGTCGGCTATGGGCCGAACAAGACACCGCTCGCACAGGTGTTGGAATTGCCTTTCCTGCTCACCGATGACATGCGCGTCAATACTGCGGTGGTCGATGCAGTGATGCAGCATCCGCTGATCGAAAACGAACTGGCGACGCGCTGGAATGCAAAGTACTTGATGCCTGCGGTACTCGGCGTCTACGAATTTATGGGCAACCGGCGGGTGGCAAGCGTAAAGGACCTGAAGGGCGTACGCATGCGCATTTCCGGCGCTAACGCCACGGTGCTCGAGAAATTCGGTGCGGTACCGACCATGGTCACCGCGCCGGAATCGTACACCGCGCTCGAGCGCGGCACGATTGATATGGTTGGTTTTCCCTGGACCGACTCATTTGGCGCGTTTCGTCTGCATGAGGTATCGCAATACGCAACACTCGGTATTTCGATGAGTGGTTTTGCCTGCCTCAACATCGTCTCGCTGGATGCCTGGAACCGCATGCCGCAGGACCTCAAAACGATGCTGCCGCAGGTGCGCGCACAAGCGACGCGCGTTTCGTTCCAAGCCTTCGACGAGGGTGATGCAAAATGGCTGCCCATCTTCGAGGACAAAATGGAAATCGTTCGGTTCCCTCCGGAGGAGCGTGACAAGATGGTCGCCGCCGCGAAACCGCTGTGGGCCGAATGGGCAGCGCGGCAAGACGGTCAGGGACTCAAGGGAAGCGAGATTCTCGAATTTACCAAACAGCAGGTAGCCAAGTTCAGCGAGGCAAGTAGATAGGTGGTATATGAGCGAACTCCTTGAACTGGCAATCGGCGTAGTGGCGATTGCCGCCTTGGTGGCGTTGGCGGCGCGCCCGGTCAACCGTTTCGCCTGGCGCATCGAGAATGCGCTGAGCCTTGTCTCGGCGGCATTGATCCTGTTTGCCATGCTGCTGGTCTCCGCCGAGGTGATCAGCCGCAAGTTTTTCAATATGCCCATTCCCGGCCAACTCGAGTTAGGCGAATTGTTGATGCCGCCGATTATTTTTTTGGCAATTGCCTACACGCAGTCAACCGGCGGACATGTGCGAATGACTATTGTTATCGATCATATGCCGCCCGCCTGGCGTCACGCCGCCGAGATCGTAGTCAAGATACTGGCAATCGCGGTGTATGCGGTGCTTTGCTTTTACAGCGCAAAGTTCGCCTGGCGCACCTGGCAGTTTCAGGATGTGACCATGTCACCCCCGTACTTTCTCATCTGGCCCTCGGCCATCATGGTTCCAATCGGCATGTTTCTGGTGACGTTGCGTGTTTATCTCGAAGTACTTCATTTGCTGTTCCCAAAACTGTTACCGGACGGCGAGCCGGGACTTGCCTCGGCGAGCACTGCCGAATAAAAGAGAGTTCAGGCGCATAACGCATGGAACCAGTCACTGTTGGCATCATTGGCATATTGGGTCTAACAGTGCTGTTGGTCAGTGGTATGCGCATCGCCTACGCGACGGCGCTGTGTGGACTGATCGGCCTGTGGGTACTGCGCGGCTATGAGCCGGCCGCAGGCATCGCCGGGCTCATGCCCTATGCCGAGTCATCGCACTATTCACTGTTAGTTTTGCCGCTGTTCGTGCTGATGGGTTATCTGGCGCATCACGCCGGAATCACCCGCAACATTTACTGGACGGCACGCCAGTGGCTCGGCCATCTTCCCGGTGGATTGGCGATCGCGACGATATTTGGATGCGCTGGCTTTGCTGCCGCCTGTGGCGCTTCCACTGCATCGGCTGCCGTCATGGGGCGTGTCTCGCTGCCGGAGCTGAAACGTTTTGGCTATAACGAGAAAGTGGCGGCCGGTTGTGTCGCCGCCGGAGGAACGCTGGCGACAATGATTCCGCCGTCGGTGATCATGGTGATTTATGGCTTCATCGCCGAACAATCGATTGGCGCCTTGCTGCTAGCGGGAATTCTGCCCGGACTGCTTCAAGCTGGCAGTTACTCGGTCATGCTTTATTTGCGATTCCGCGCCAATCCACAACTGGGACCCTCGATCAGCGGAATAAGCTGGTCAGAGCGGGTCAAGTCACTGCAGGGAACCTGGGGCATTTTCGTCCTCATCGCTGTCGTGCTCGGCGGCATCTACACTGGCTTCGCCACGCCCACCGAAGCCGCCGGGATCGGCGCCTTTGGCGCCTTTCTGATGGCGCTGCCGCGCATGCGCCGCGGCGACCTGAGGACGGCGTTGCGGGAAACCGCGCGCACCACGGCCATGATGTTTGCCATCATCATCGGTGTACTGATCTTCGTGCGTTTTCTCGCTTTCAGTGGCATGCCGGAAGCGCTGGCTGACATGGTGCTCGAACTCGAAGTGAACCGTTACGTGATACTGATCGCCATCCTCGCCTTGTACCTGGTGCTGGGTATGTTTCTGGATGGCATCGGCATGCTGCTGTTGACGATTCCGATCGTGCTGCCGGCGGTAACCGGACTGGGATTCGACCCGATCGTCTTCGGTGTACTGGTAGTGCGAATGGTCGAGATCGGTTTGATTACACCCCCCGTAGGCTTGAACGCGTTCGTCCTCAAGGGTGTCGCCCCGGACATTCCTATCGGAAATATTTTCCGTGGCTGCGGCTGGTTCGTCGTCGTTGACCTGATCAACGTGGCGATTCTGGTGACGTTCCCGGCAATCATTCTGCTCATTCCCAATGCAATGATGCATTGATATCGCCGTCTTAGCGGGCCGGCCCAAATGTCAAGCTACGCATTGTTTGCGAGACGCGGCCAAGCAGTTGCCAGACGCCAAACCACGCGTCAAAACTGCGCTCCGCCAGGCGCATTCGCCGCAGATCGCGATTTGAGCGGAAATCGACGCGTTGAACAATCGCATTGAAGAAATAGCCGAATATCGTGTAAGCAAACGCCGCCCAGAACAGGCTCATGCCGTTGCGCAGCAGCGGTTCGTATACGGTCTTCTCGATATTGCGGTTGAACGCCCCGCCGAGCATCTGCACACACCCATTGTATTTTTCCAGCATGCGCACGTCGGCAACGGAATTCGATAGCGCATGGTCAACAATCGCTGCCGCCATGCGCGCGTGGCGAATCGCAGTACTGGCACCGCTCGAAGTCAATGGGTCGAC
>CP070643.1:630395-644178 GCA_020354125.1 Betaproteobacteria bacterium
AAAGGAAGTGAACATCATCGGTATCGGTGCACCGTCGTTTGCCAACCAGATACAGTCGTTGGTATCCCACGATTAACTAATAGCTTAGGAGTCAGAGCCCTTTTTCGCACTTCTTCGCACAAAAGTTAAGGGGGATCAGCGTGAACTCCCACAGTTTGGTAGACACTCCGGAGCCGCATTTTGAGGCACGCTCGAATGCCTCGGGGCTAATCCCGCCCAGGGATATCCTCGCCCTCTTAGATTGGTTGCGCATCTTCGGGACGTCGCGGGTAGCGAAACTTTAGACGGGTAGAGTTGCAGTTTGCGAAGCGTGAGTCGACCTCGGTTGGCGGGTGCGAACAAAGGTTCCGGTTCACCGTAGCAACGGACGGAATCCGGATGCTATCCTTCGACCGGGAGGGTATCTGTATTCCGGCGTACACAAATCTGCTTTGCAAAAACCTCGACATCATCGAATCGGCCTGTTGATCATCTTGATGCTTGCAGTACTCGCGTGCGCGGCCACTGCCGCGGACGAAGCAGCGTTGCGCGAAAGCATCCAGCAACAAATCAACCTGACGCAGAGTTACCTCGGCTCGGAAATGGCCGGCAAGATTGCCGCCTCGCCAAACGCACGCGCCCGGCAATTACTCGAAGAAGCGAAGGAGTTTCTTGCGCGCGGTAGACGGGACTTCGAGCAGGGTAACCTGGAGGCTGCGAAAAAAAATATCAGCCTTGCCCTGCGGCGGTTCACCGCGGCCGGGACCGCGAATACACGGAGCGAAGATCAGGCGCCGAAATTGTCAAGGGAAATCGAGTCGACACGGGCCGAAATCGATTCCTACCTCGTATCCTTCAACTCCGCCTTGGCAGAAAAAGGGCCGTCCATGGCCGGGCTGCTGGATCAGCAATACGTTGCGGATTTGCTCGTGCGCGCCGAGCAGATGCGATCAAACGGAGACTACGAGTCCGCAAAGTCGTTATTGGACGAGGCCAGGCAAAACGTCGTCATGGCACTGGTCAAGATCCGCAGCAACGAAACAGTAGTCTATTCCTTGGAATTTCAGACGCCCGCAGACGAATTTCGCTACGAGAGTGAGCGCTTCCGTGAATACCAGATGCTTGGGCGAAAAGTCCTCAGCGACGGGGATTTTGCGCAATCCCGAATAAAGCTGTTCGAACAGTTGCGGCAACAGGGGGAAGAACTCAGCCAGGAAGCGTCTGCCCTTGCCAGCCGGGGCGACTATGCAACGGCTATTAGCCGCATGGAGGAAGCGGTCAAAAAAATCGTGAGGGGGTTGCGCGTACTCGGCGTCCCGCTGTCGATGTAAAACGTTCAGCTGACTCGAATCACGGCCATCATGCCGGCGCGCGCGTGCCCGAGAATGTGACAGTGAAACAGCCAGTCTCCCGGGTTATCGGCCACGAAAGCCACTCGCGCGGACTCCTCCGGTCCGAGCAAAACCGTATCCAGCCATTTTCCGGTTACCTCACGGTCCCGAGAATGTTCCAGCACCTGGAAATGATGCCCGTGCAAATGCATCGGATGCGGCCAGGCGGAGTGATTCCTGAACTCCAGTATTACCGTTTTGCCACGCTCGACGGCGAACAACGGCGTATCGGAATAACCCGTATTGACGATGTCGTTGATGGCCCACATTTTCCCGAGCAGGTAAAGCCGCGTCATTTCAAGCCGCTGGCCACCGAGCTGCGCATGCGTAAGCTGGCCAAGATCACCGCCTGCCAGCACAATCGGCTGCACCAACGGATCGCGTAAGTCGGGTTGCGGGATGTTGTTCCGCGGCAGCCCCGGGTAATCGCCGGCCGGCTTGTCTGGCAACCGCGCTTGCTGGAGATACTCGATATCGGTAAGCCTCGACGGCGATTGCGGGTAGTTGACATCGATAACCGAGTAGCGTTGCCCGGGCTCGCCCGTCATGTCGAAGATTAAGTCGAAACGCTGCGCTGGCCCGATCACGACCGGTCCGCCTGGCTCATACGGATCCACGGGTTGACCGTCCCTGGCGATGACCAGCGTGCGATGTCCCCGGAAGCGGAGTGCGAATATCCTTGCATTCGCGGCGTTGATCAGGCGCAACCGGAGGCGCTCTCCCGCGCGCACCGACAACGATTGCGGAATTCTCCCGTTGATCGTAACCGTGTTACCGAGCCGGCCGGCGCGCGCGAGATCGCGCCGATTATCGAAATCGGCGACGATTTGCGCTCGCTGATCGAGCTTCCAGTCGTCGAGCACCCATACCAGGTCCCGGTCAACCGGCGGCGCCTCGGGTTCTTCGACGATAATCGGGCCATAGAGCCCACGCCCGACCTGTTCCGCCGTATTAACGTGCGAGTGATACCAGAAAGTTCCCGCATCGGGTGGCGTATACCGGTAAACAAATGTGTCGCCCGGCGTGATCGGCGGCTGGGTCAGGATCGGAACGCCGTCCATCGCGTTGGTGATGCGAAGCCCGTGCCAATGCACCGTGAGTTCCTGGGGCAGCTCGTTTTTGACGGCGACTCTTACCGTTTCGCCGCGGCGGAGGCGTAACAGCGGGCCGGGCGACTGGCGATTAAAGCTCCAGGTCTTGGTTTCCGGGAAGGGCTCATCGGCGAGCCGAATGCCACTAACCGATGCCGTTAACTGGTAATCGAATTCATCGTCCCCCGCCGCGAAGAGAGATCCCGGCAGCCACGGCAGTAGCGCGGCAGCGGTTCCGGATTTGAGGAAGTTGCGGCGAGCGTAGAGACGATCCTGCTTGGTCATTGCTGTATAAGTTTGTTGGATGAGCAGTATAAACACTATTCACGCGTTGAACCATTTTCGACTTTGCCGGACTCAGGTCCGGCTTGCGGCCCGTTGGCGCAGCTCAACGACCGCAGCGCCAGATCGCGTTAAATCTGTTCAGACTGTATTTGCTTCCGTTGGACTGACCTCAGCTTCATAAGTTGAATTCATCTAGATCAGAGCGCCAATAACAAGACGTGACAACTGACACCCGCTTCGCGGCCCGAACGTAATCATCAGGCTCCAAGGCGAGGAAATCAGTCATTTCATGAGTTCGTCAATTGCGGGACATTTCTTCGAACTGCCGTCGGTACATCTTGACTGCAGGCGTATTAGCGTTTTTTCGAGCTGCTCAAGCTCGCGTATTCTTGTGCTCACTTTCTGGGCGTGACTGGAGAGCAGCGCACACACATCCTCGCAATTTGCGGAATCGTTGCGAGCGATTTCAATTAGCAATCGTACTTCATCCTGCGGTAGACCCAAGTCCCGGCTTCTCCGGACAAACTGAAGCCATTTACGGTGCTCGTCAGAGTAGATTCGGTAGCCGTTGGCCGCCCTCCTCGGCACCGAGAGCAGACCGATGCTCTCGTAGTAACGGATTGTCTCTGTTGAGCAATGACAGGCCCTTGCAAGCTCGCCGATACGCATGGTGTTGACCCTGTAGCAACTAGAGGGCCTACCTTAACAGTTCCTGGATACGGAGCAACGGGTCAATGATGTTGTCGATGATCAGCAACAGTGTTCTGCCGATGTTTTCGCGCCTCTCCGACAAGATCGGTTCGTTTGGGACAATTGTCGCTGCCATGGGCTGCGCGTCTTGCTTTCCGGCGATTGCCTCACTTGGCGCGTCGCTGGGCCTGGGGTTCCTGAGCCAGTATGAAGGTCTGTTCATCAACACCCTCCTGCCGATCTTCGCGATGGTGGCGCTCGTTTCCAATGTATGGTCTGCCTGGTTCCACCGTCAGTTGGGTCGGATGCTGCTTGGTATCGCCGGGCCTCTTATGGTCCTGGCCACGTTGTACCTTTTCTGGACCGACAACTGGAGCACTTACATGTTCTATCTGGGCCTCCTGATGATGTTTGCCGTATCCATCTATGACATTGTTTTCCCGCCAAGGAGAGCCTGCGATGTTTCCACGGATAGCGGGACTTCAGAGCAGGTCGTCAAATGAACAACGCAGAGTCCAAGATCGAATTGCAGTCAAGAATTACATGTCGAGAGTGCGGACACAGTGAAACCGAAACCATGCCAACTGATGCTTGCCAGTTTTTCTACGAGTGCAAGGGCTGTGGTATTTTGATGCGCCCCGACCGCGGCGACTGTTGCGTATTTTGCTCGTTCGGAACCGTTCCTTGCCCACCAATACAACAAGCGCGCGCCAGAGGCGACAGTTCAGCTGGTTGCTGCGACTAACGATTCGCAAATGCAGCAATGCTTCGGTGCGTCCTGCGTAAGAAAGAAACCATATCATGTGGATAACCAGCAGCAGCTTTGAACGCGTTCTTCGGTCAACTGGAGACAAACGTCTCAAATCATGTAGTCGACGTTCGGGTAAGGAGGAAACATGACCGCTCGGCAGATGCTTTCAGTAATTTTGGTCCCGGTTGTTCTTGGGATCATGGCCTCAGGTTTGTCGGCCTGCGGAACGGAAGATGTCAACGCTGCATCAGCCCCCAGCGATGAAGAGATTCAAGAACTGCAGGGCCAGATTCGCGAGCTGCAGAAACAACTGGACACACTTGGCAACACGCAGGGTGCACAGTCGCAGCAGAGACTAATGCAGCAAAACTGGCAGTCGATGCTGGAATATATGCAGGGAATGCAAGCGATGCCGTGGATGATGCACGGTCGCGAAATGGGCCCGGGAATGATGGGACGCGGAATGATGGGCTGGCGTCACCACGGCGACTGGATGATGGGCTGTCCGATGGTGGGCGGACCGGAAGGCGGTTGGCAACTTCCGCCCGAAATGGATGCTGAGCAATACCGTTCCCAGATGCTGGATAACATGCAACAGATGCACGATCAAATGGCGAACATATGGTCCACTCCCGACCCCGCCGAACGGCGACGCTTAATGCAAGAACATTGGCAAGGTATGTATCGAAACATGCAGACGATGCTCGGCATGGGTTGGATGTGGGGCGGTGGACCCGGCGGGCAGGCATTAGCGCCTCTGCCTGCACCAGACTCACAAGGTGCGAAGTTGGTCCACCGGTATTGCACTCAGTGCCACGCAGAACCGTCACCAAAACTCCATACGGCTTCAGAATGGGAGGCGGTGACGTCACGGATGGAAATGAACATGCAGAACTTCCGGAGAGGAAACTGGCGTGGCGTTGAAATTCCGAGCAGTGCAGAGATGAAGAGCATTCTTGAGTACATGCAGAAGTTTGCACGGTAGGGCCCCATCCGCTTGCCAGTTAGCGAGAAGTGATCGTTGGCAGCAACTAACAAAAAGGGCCTGCATAAATGCACACCCTTTATTCCTTGGCGCGCCCGTCAGGATATGAACCCACGCCCTGTGGTTCATGACCAAACCTACTGATAGACGACCTGCACGTTCTCAGGCTGCAACCAACTGCCCAGTTCCGAAATCAACGCATCGTCCGGCCTGACCTTCCAGTCCTCACCGAGATCAAACTCCGCTTGCGCCTTTGCGCTGGTGTATGCGACACAAACTCTTAGGTTGCCGTTGCGGTAGGGTTCGAGCAACTGCCGCAGTTTTTGTGCGTCGGCGTCACCGTTCATCCCCAGCCGTAGTGCGCGACCGAAGCGCTCCCTCGCTCCGGTGAGGTCTAATTATCCTAGCCATGAGCCTTGCATGCGTGGGGCGCTTTTGATAAGATTCGGTCGGTCGACCGAATTATACATGGGCGGAAAGTGGCCCCGCGGTGCTACCGCATCTTTGGAAGGAGCCCTGCAGCATATGCGAGCCGAACTGTCAAATAAAAGCAAGAAGTCAGATCTGAGGCGCAGTCCGCGCCAACGGCCGATGAACAGTGCGCAAACCCGTGCAAACTTGCTGACTGCCGCCGAAAACTGTCTTCGCGAAAATGGGTACGCAGCGTTTTCGACGCGGCAAGTCGCCTTGATCGCCAACGTCCCGCTCAGCCAGATCCACTATCACTTTGGCTCGAAACAAGGTCTACTCCTAGCATTGTTCGAGACCCTGAACGAACGCCTATTGCAACGGCAAACCGAGATGTTCGAAGATGACCTTCCGTTATGGCGACAGTGGGAAATCGCCTGCGATTTTCTCGACGATGATCTGAGCTCGGGTTACGTGCGCATCATGAATGAGTTGGCCGTCGTCGGTTGGTCTGATCCACAAGTTGCAGAAGCGGTGCGGCAAGCGATGAGCGGTTGGAAGTCTCTGCTTGTCCGGGTGGCACGCAAGGCATCAAAGCGCTTTGATGGACTAGGACCCTTTCAACCGGGAGATGTTGCTGCGCTGGTCAGCAGTCTTTTCCTTGGGGCCGAGATTAATATTCTGTCCGGTCACGAACAAAAGGATTTTCCGGTACGGTGCGCAGTAAGGCGTTTTGGCCGGCTGATCCGGAAGTTTGAGGGACCGGCAGCAAACGGGGGATAGCGATGCGCGCAAAACTACCCGATAAGGAATCCTTCATTGAGCGCGACAGCGTTAAGGTTCACTATGAAATCTATGGTCAGGGAAAACACACTTTATTGTTCATGCCCGCATTTCCCATTGGCCACTCCCGAATGTGGAAAGGGCAATTACCCTTTTTCAGCCAGCATTACAGATGCATCGCGTTTGATCCCCGGGGAAACGGGAAATCTGATCGACCTAGTTCGGTAGATGCGTATCGCATTGACGAATTTGTCGCTGATGCACTGGCCATTCTTGATCAGGAAAGCATCGAGAAGGCGATCGTCATCGGTCTGTCTTTTGGTGCAGTTCTAAGCGCGGCGCTCGCCGCAAACCATCCCAAACGGGTGCGTGCCGCCGTAATGATAGGCGGCGCGTTCCCGATAAAGCCCGACTACGGGTTCTTGACCCCAGAAAACTTCAATGCTCAATTTAACAATCCTCAGGGATGGCAGAAGTACAACCGTCACTACTGGGAGTCCAACTATAGAGACTTTGTCGAGTTTTTCACTGGTCGAGTATTCTCGGAACCGCACTCGACAAAGCAGTTCGAAGACGGTGTTGAGTGGGGCATGCAGACATCAGGAGATATTCTGGCTAGGACTGTTCTTGCTCGTCTGCTACCCTCGGCGCGATATAAGGTCGGCCTACAAATGTTCAGCCAGATCAAATGTCCTTTGCTTTTGATCCACGGCGAAGAGGATCAGATTCAACCTGCCGGCAAGAGCAAAGTCGTTGCGGAAATAACTGGCGCTGAACTCGTTCTTCTCCCACGGGCCGGACATCTTCCTGCGGGACGCTTTCCTGCAAAGATAAATACGTTAATCCGGAACTTCCTTGACCGGACGTTAACACCGTCGGTAGCAAGATCCCAATCAGAACGCGGTGGAAAACGCAGTAATGAAACGCGGGTATTGTATTTGTCGTCGCCGATCGGGTTGGGACATGCTCGACGCGATCTGTCCATTACGCAAGATCTACGAACACTGCGGCCAGACGTCAAGGTAGACTGGCTGGCGCAAGATCCTGTAACACGGCTATTAAAAGCGAACAACGAAAGTATCCATCCTGCAAGTTCAATGCTCGCAAACGAGTCGCGACATCTCGAGGAGGAAGCCGGCGAGCACGATCTGAATTGCTTCCAGTCGCTCCGACGCATGGATGAGATTCTCGTTGCCAACTTCATGGTGTTCCAGGAGGTCCTGGAACGGCAACATTACGACTTAGTCATCGCCGATGAGGCGTGGGACGTCGACCATTTTTGGCATGAACATCCAGAACTGAAGCGAACACAGCTTGCCTGGTTCACCGATTTCGTGGGTTTTCTACCTATGCCAGAAGGCGGTGAGCACGAAGCCTACCTTACTGCCGACTACAACCTTGAAATGATCCAACACGTGGAGCGCTCTCCGCGACTACGAGACCGGGCGATTTTCGTTGGCAGCCCCGAGGACATCGTCCCCGGCGCGTTCGGCCCCGAATTGCCCCTTATCCGTGAATGGACCGAGGAGCACTTCGATTTTTGCGGGTACATAACGGGTTTCGACCCTAAAAGCTTCGGCACTCGGGACGCGCTGCGTGCGCAGTTCGGCTATCGTTCCGATGAGAAAGTCTGCATCGTTACCGTTGGCGGCTCTGGTGTGGGCGCGCCCCTTCTGCGTCGAATCTTGGCGGCATATCCGGCAGCTAAATCCAAGCTGCCGGAACTGAAGATGATCATCGTTGCGGGGCCGCGTATCGATCCCGAGTCTCTAGACGCTCCGAGCGGTGTCGAGGTGCATGCCTTCGTTGCCGATTTGCACAAGCACCTGGCGGCATGCGATCTGGCGCTCGTTCAGGGAGGTCTCACCACGTGCATGGAGTTGACTGCCGCTGGGACGCCATTCATTTACTTTCCCTTACGCAATCACTTTGAGCAGAACTTCCACGTTCACCATCGGCTTCAGCGCTATTGCGCTGGCCGTCGACTGGATTACGCCGCTGCGAATCCGGATGCAATTGCTGATTCGATGGTGCAGGAACTAAATCGGGAGGTGCGTTCCCGGGAGGTAGAAACCGACGGCGCGAAACGTGCGGCAACCATGCTTGCCGAAATGCTATGACTTACTGCATCTTACGTCGTTGAACGCAGCGGGACACCTTCATATATGCACACAGAAAAAATGAAATACAAATATTTTCCGCGTTATCGGTAGCAATTTGTTTGTTTTGCGCACCCAGCGAAATTTTTAGCTACGCCGTGTGGTTCGTGACCAAACCTACTGATAGACGACCTGCACGTTCTCAGGCTGCAACCAACTGCCCAGTTCCGAGATCAACGCATCGTCCGGTCTGACCTTCCAGTCCTCACCAAGATCAAACTCGGCTTGTGCCTTTGTGCTGGTGTATGCAACGCAAACTCTGAGGCTGCCGTTGCGGTAGGGTTCGAGCAACTGCCGCAGTTTTTGTGCATCGGCCGCGCCATTCATATCCAAACGCAGTACGCGACCATAGTGTTCCCTCGCACCTGCAAGGTTATAGATGCGTTCGGCCGAGATACGCACGAACACGCTGGCGTCACCGTTGTCACCGCCACGCCGGAACGAGCGCACTTTCGCTTCGACCAGAACAACTGCATCTTCCTTGACTAAGTTGCGGTGCCGTTCCAGCACTTCGTCATAGACAATCACTTCCTGACTCGCGGTGCCGTCTGAAATCACCATCACCATCATCCGGCCGTTGCCGGTGCGTTGCATGCGCACCGATTCGATTACACCTGCGAATAGTTGCTGACGTGCACCTTCATCAGCGGACGGTGGTTGGAATTTGTCGAGTCGCGAACTGACAAAGGAGGCGAACTCCTTTTCATAGAAACGGAACGGATGGCCGCTGTAGTAAAAACCGAGTGCCAGTTTCTCGTTCTGCAGCTGGTCCCTTTCGTCCCATGGCGCCTTGTCGACCATGGCCAGACCACCGACCTGCGCCGCGTCGTCACCGAACAGGCTTTCCTGCGCTGCCGCCCGGCTTTCCTGCTCGGCTGCTGCCATGGCAATACCGACCGAGGCGAACAGTCGAGCGCGATGCGGGTCAACCGAATCAAAGGCACCGGCACGTACCAATGACTCGATGACACGGCGGTTAACAAGGCGACGGTCAACCCTCCGGCAGAAATCGAACAGATCGGCAAACGGCCCATTGGCACGCTCGGCGATAATGTGTTCGATTGCTGACTCGCCGGTCCCTTTCACGGCACCGAGACCGTAGCGGATGCA
Source organism: Betaproteobacteria bacterium (assembly GCA_020354125.1). Classification (GTDB taxonomy): domain Bacteria; phylum Pseudomonadota; class Gammaproteobacteria; order Burkholderiales; family Eutrophovitaceae; genus SG8-40. The sequence goes on from CP070643.1 coordinate 640,028, forward strand.
ACTGCTGTCCACTGGCACGAATCGATATTCGGATTCGTGGATGTCGGGGGGCAGGACCTTCAAACCGTTGGCAAGCGAATCGTTATAGAACTGTTGCACCTTGTCGGTATCGTCCATTACCGCGGACATGTTGGCGGCCATGAACGGTGCTGGATGATGTGCCTTGAAGTATGCGGTCTGATAGGCAATCAGCGCATAGGCTGCGGCATGCGACTTGTTGAAGCCGTAGCCCGCGAACTTCTCCATCAGGTCGAAGATTTCGTTGCCCCTGTGCGCGGATAGACCATTCTTTGCCGCACCTTCCAGAAAAATGGTGCGGTGCTTGGCCATCTCTTCCGGTTTTTTCTTGCCCATGGCGCGGCGCAACAGATCGGCTCCGCCGAGCGAGTAACCACCGACGATCTGCGCCATCTGCATGACCTGCTCCTGATAGACCATGATGCCGTAGGTCTCGGACAGGATCGGTTCGACGCGCGGATCGGGATATGAAACCTGCTGGCGGCCATGCTTGCGTTCGACAAAGTCCGGAATGAGATCCATCGGCCCCGGGCGAAACAATGCAACCAGCGCGATGATGTCTTCGAAGCGGTCCGGCCTGGCTCGCTGCACCAGGTCGCGCATGCCACGCGATTCAAATTGGAATACGGCAGTCGTGTTGCCATCGACGAAGACCTTGTAAGCCGCAGCATCATCCAGCGGTAGATCCTGCAAGTTGATGTCGGAATCCGGATCGAGGCGGCGGATAAAGCGCACTGTCCAGTCGAGAATCGTCAGCGTCGTCAAGCCAAGAAAATCGAACTTGACCAGCCCGATCTGCTCGACGTCGTCCTTATCCAGTTGCGAGATTGCATGCTCCGAGCCCGAAGCACAATACAGCGGACAAAAATCACTGAGTTTGCCCGGCGCGATCAACACGCCGCCGGCATGCATGCCGACATTGCGCGTCAACCCTTCAAGTTGTTCGGCAAGCGCCAGCAGTTCCCGCGTTTCCTCCTCCGCCTCTTCGCGTTCCTTGAGTCTGGGCTCCATCTCGCGGGCCATCTCGAGCGTGATCAGCTTGCCCGGCTGAAACGGAATGAGTTTGGCAAGCTCATCGGTACGACCGTAATTCCACTCCATAACCCGGCCGACATCACGCACTACCGCCTTGGCCGCCATGGTGCCGAACGTTGCGATCTGCGATACGGACTCGCCGCCGTATTTCTGACGCACGTACTCGATGACGCGGTCGCGGCCGTCCTGACAGAAATCGATATCGAAGTCGGGCATCGACACCCGTTCCGGATTGAGGAAGCGCTCGAACAGCAAGTTGTATTGCAACGGATCGAGGTCAGTAATGCCGAGCGAGTACGCCACCAGTGACCCGGCGCCCGAGCCGCGACCCGGCCCGACCGGTACGCCGTTGTCCTTGGCCCAGTTGATGAAGTCAGCAACGATCAAAAAGTAACCGGGAAACCCCATCTGCACGATGGTTTCGATTTCAAACTGCAGCCGCTCGCGATAACGCGGTAATGCCTCGCTGCGCTCGGCATCATCCGGGTACAAGTGCAACAAGCGCTCTTCAAGTCCTGCCGCCGCCTGCTGAGAGAGATACTGCTCCAACGGTATATCGCCGGGCGTCGGAAATTGCGGCAACTGCGCTTTGCCGAGCTCCAGAATCAGGCTGCAGCGACGCGCAATCTCGACTGAATTCTCCAGCGCCTGCGGCAAATCGGCGAACAACTCCGCCATTTCCGCCTGAGTCTTGAAGTACTGCTCTTCGCTATACGGCCGCGGCCGCCGCTGATCGGACAGCACGTAGCCTTCCGAAATGCACACGCGCGCTTCGTGGGCCAGAAATTCATCGCGGCTGAGGAATTGAATGGGATGGGTGGCGACTACCGGCAGTCGCAGTTGTGACGCCAACGCCACGGTCTGCCGTACCAATGTTTCGGCGTTCGCCTGTCCTGAGCGCTGCACTTCCAGGTAATAGCGGTCCGGAAACAACTGCGCCCAACGTTGCGCACTCGATTCAGCCACCGCTTTGTTGCCGGCAAGCAAAGCTTCGCCAACGTCTCCCGCCGGTCCGCCAGAGAGTGCGATCAACCCGTCGGTGCCCTCTTCGGCAATCCACTCCCGCCGCAACTCCGCTCGGCCACGCTGCTGATTCTCCAAATAGGCGCGCGTGAGCCAGCCGCACAATCGCAGATAGCCCTCGCGATTCTGCGCCAGCAACAACAAGCGGTTCGGTTGGTCGGCTCTTTCGCCGCTGATCCAGACGTCACAGCCAATGATGGGTTTCAGGCCCTGGCCGCGGGCCGCCTGGTAGAACTTGACCATGCCAAACAAATTGCCAAGGTCAGTGAGCGCTAGCGCCGGCATCATGTCCTGCGCGGCTTTGGCGCAAGCGCCCTTGATCCGCGCGACTCCGTCCGAAATCGAGTACTCGCTGTGCAAGCGCAAGTGTACGAAACGCGGGTTCTCCTCCATACGCCTATTCTACGACGCGTTGTTTGTCTCGGGCATCAACGAGATTGCCCGTTAAAATGATTGGCTCATTGCGGCGGCGGCCACTGACGTGTGGCCGCCGTTGCCTGTCTTGTCGCCTCCGATTTTATCTTCGGCAATTTCAATGACATGCGTCCGGCCGCGAGCCTTCACACACCTTATATGATGCGTCTTTTTGCGCGACAGCGACCCGGCTCCTGATCTTTCTTGTGAGTACACGCTCTTATGAAAACCGCTGACTGGTACTTCGACTTCATCTCGCCTTACGCATATCTGCAATCCGCCCGACTGGGCGACCTCGCGAAACATGTACAACTACGCCTCAGGCCAGTGCTGTTTGCCGGTTTGCTGAATCATTACGGCCACCTCGGACCAGCCGAGATCCCGCCGAAGAGGCAATTCGTTTTCAGGCAGACGTTGTGGCTGGCACAACATCAGGGCATCGCGATGAAGTTGCCGCCGGCACATCCGTTCAATCCGCTGCCGCCGCTGCGGCTGGCATTGGTGTTGGGTTGCAGCATCGCAGCGGTGCAGACCATTTTCAACTTCATCTGGCGTGATGGCGGCAACACTGATGATCCGGAGGGCTGGAACCAGCTCGCCCAACTGACTGGCGTCGATTCGAACGACGAACGACTGTCGGATGCTTCCATCAAGCAGGCGTTACGTGACAGCACTGATGCGGCGATTGCAGCTGGGGTGTTCGGAATACCAACGCTTGTCATCGACAACGAATTGTTCTGGGGCCACGATACTACCGATTTCTTTATCGACTATCTCAAGGACCCGGACGCGATACGCAAGAATGTTTTCGACCCGGTCAACCAGCTTGCCCAGGGAGCAGCAAGACGAAAGCGCCCGGCATGAAGGAGTCGAGCAGTCTTTTTGTCGACATTCGCGGGCTGCGCTATCACGTTCGCAGCTGGGGTGATCCGGAGGCGCCGAAACTGTTCATGCTGCACGGCTGGATGGACGTGTCAGCGTCGTTCCAGTTCACCGCCGACGCGTTGAAAGGCGACTGGCAGATACTTGCGCCTGACTGGCGCGGTTTCGGACTGAGCGAATGGGGAAAGAACGTTTACTGGTTTCCCGATTACGTCGCCGACCTCGACTGGTTGCTTGCCGAACTGTCGCCCGATGAACCTGCGACCATTGTTGGTCACAGCATGGGCGGCAACATCGCCGGCCTGTATGCCGGCGTTCGACCCGAGCGGGTCGCTCGTCTGATACTCGCGGAAGGCTTTGGCATGCCGCCGACCGTACCGGGGCAAGCGCCGAAACGGGTTTCGAAGTGGCTCGATCAGAATCTGCAACCACCAAGGCTGCGACCCTACGCATCGTTAGAAGAAGTGGCGCAACGTCTGCTTGCCAACACGCCGGCACTTGGGCAAGAGCGCGCCAACTTCCTGGCACCGCATTGGGCCAGGGAAATAGAGCCCGGCCGCTTTGAATTGCGCGCCGATCCAAATCACAAAATTGTCAATCCGGTTCTTTACCGTTACGAGGAAGCGATCGAAATCTGGAAACGGATTCAAGCCACGGTGCTGTGGATTCACAGCAGCACTGATTGGGTGAAGCGATTTCTCAAAGAAGACGAACAACTGCTCGATCGATATCGGAATGCATATGCGCAAATGACCGAATGCACTATCGAAAATGCGAGC
>CP070643.1:644278-656707 GCA_020354125.1 Betaproteobacteria bacterium
ATTCGATGATCAGACACGATCGCGATTACGAATTGCGCAACAACGATCTCCAGGCCGAACGAACAAACGGCGCTTGAAAATTACAGCGGGATGTTCAGGTCTAGATTCATAGCCATGCTAACCTACGGCCTTCATGTCGCGCCCCATCGGCATCGAATTCCGCGATGCCGTGTGTCACGTCACCTCGCACGGTGACCGGCGCGAGGACATCTTCGAAGACGATGCCGATCGGCACGCCTTTTTGGACATCCTCGCTCAAGTCGTCGCCCTTGATGCTCACCTGTTGCCGCGCAGGTCGCAAAAACGTGAAGGGTGGCGCCCACTGACTACTTCCGGTCGCCCTGAGAACGATTGCCGCCTAATCCCGAGCGCTTTTGCCGCTTCCGCAGTCCCATCCAACACTCTGAATTGAGCCCCACCGGGTGGCGTGATACGGTTGGATTTTTCTATCCTTCACGTCTGCTTGAGTTTGATGGAAGCCGAGCCCAAGATTGGCCGCTTATCGAGCCAGAGCGGGTACTTATCCGCGAGTGAATGCGCGCACCATGCCAACGGCCGCCCAACTGGTTTTTCGCGAATAGAATTTCAGCAAAATGCAGTGCGCTAAATGTAACGCCGAGAATCCAGCGGATGCGGCATTTTGTGAGGACTGCGGCGCCAAGCTAGAACTGGCTTGCCCGCATTGCGGAGCTTCTGTTAGCTCGGGGAAAAAGTTTTGCCGGCATTGCGGAGAATCGCTCGGACCCGGTAGCGTTGCGAGCGAATCCGCCTCAGCGACTCCGCGAATTCAGACGCCCGCTCACCTTGCCGAGCGGATCCTGATGAGCAAGGCGTCTATGGAAGGCGAGCGCAAGCAAGTCACTGTATTGTTCGCCGATTTGAAGGGGTCGATGGAGTTGCTCGCAGACCGGGATCCGGAGGAGGCGCGCAAGATTCTCGATCCGGTGTTGGAGCGCATGATGGAGGCGGTGCATCATTACGAGGGCACCGTCAACCAGGTGATGGGCGACGGCATCATGGCCTTGTTCGGGGCGCCGTTAGCGCACGAGGATCATGCAGTGCGGGCCTGTTATGCGGCGCTGCGCATGCAGGAGTCGGTAAGAGCCTATGGCGAAGAAGCGCGCCGCACTCATGGTGTGGAAGTGCAAATACGTGTGGGCCTTAATTCCGGCGACGTCGTGGTGCGCTCAGTGGGAAGCGACCTTCGCATGGACTATAGCGCGGTCGGCCAGACGACCCACCTGGCGGCGCGGATGGAACAGCTCGCGCCTCCGGGAAGTGTGCGAATGACAGCGGATACCATGCGCCTTGCCGAAGGCTTTGTCGAAGTGCGCTCACTTGGCTTGGTCCCGGTTAAAGGATTGCAGCAACCCGTCGAAACATTCGAGCTGGCCGGCGCGGGTAGTGCGCGCACGCGATTACAGGCGGCGGCGCTGCGAGGTCTGACGCGGTTTATCGGCCGGGATGCGGAGATTGAACATTTGCGGCGCGTGCTGGAGTACGCCTCCGCAGGCCAGGGCCAAGTGGTCGCCATCGTGGGCGAAGCGGGTGTGGGCAAGTCACGCCTGACTTACGAGTTCACCCATTCGCATCGCGTGCAAGACTGGATGATTGTGCAAGCTTCCTCGGTCTCCTATGGCAAGGCCACCAGCTACCTTCCGGTGATCGATCTGCTCAGGGGCTACTTTGGGATCGGCGACCGCGACACTCACCGGGAGATGCGCGATAAAGTCCTGGGGCGTGTGCTGGGCCTGGAGCGCGGGCTCGAGCCGCTACTGTCGCCACTGCTCGCACTGCTTAATATCCCGGTCGAAGACCCGAGATGGCAGAACCTCGATCCGCCCCAGCGGCGCCAGCGTACACTTGAGTCGATAAAGCGCCTGCTCCTGCGCGAAGCGCAAGAGCAGCCGCTGCTGGTGGTGTTCGAAGATCTGCACTGGATCGACAGCGAGACCCAGGCGTTGCTCGACAGCCTGGTAGAAAGCTTGGGGTCCGCGCGCGTGCTGCTCTTGGTGAACTACCGTCCCGAGTACCAGCACCGCTGGGGCAGCAAGACCCTGTATTCGCAACTGCGTCTCGATGCCTTGCCAGCTGAAAGCACCGAACAACTCCTCGAGGCGCTACTTGGCCATGATTCGAGCATCGATCCGGTGGTGCGACTGCTGAGCTCGCAGGGGAACCCTTTCTATCTTGAGGAAATCGTGCGCACCCTGGCGGAGACCGGCGTGCTCGCCGGTGAGCGCGGCAGCTACCATCTGACACGGCCGGTGGAGACCGTGCAGGTGCCCGCAGCGGTACAGACTCTGCTCGCCGCCCGCATGGACCGTCTGCCGCAAGAGACGAAACAACTGTTGCAGACCGCGTCGGCGATCGGCAAGGACGTGCCCCACGTGCTATTGATAGAAATCTCAGAACAGTCCCAGGCGCAGCTAGAGCAAAGTCTTGATCGTCTGCGCGCAGCGGAGTTCATGTACGAAACGCGTTTGTTCCCGGATCTCGAATTCACCTTCAAGCATGCGCTGACCCACGAAGTCGCCTACGGCAGCCTGCTACAAGAACAGCGCAAGGTCCTGCACCAGAGAATCGTGGAGGCCATCGAACGCGTGTACGCCGACCGGCTGGGAGAGTACGTGGAGCGGCTTGCGTACCATGCCATGCGAGGGCAGTTGTGGGACAAAGCGGTGCACTATAACCGGCAAGCGGGCCGTCGGGCGCTCGACCACTCGGCCGCGCGCGAGGCGCTCTCCTACTTCGAGCAGGTGCAAACCGCTCTCAAAGCGCTGCCGGAATCCCGCGAGCGCACCGAACAATTGATCGACCTTTGCTTCGAGCAACGCGCTGCTCTTCACCCCCTCGGCGAGCTGCGGGAGCAAGCCGAGCTTCTCGCAGAGGCTTGCGCCTTGGCGGAGTCCATTGGGGACCAGCGCCGGCTAGCAAGGGTGCTTGCGTTTCAGGCAAATCCCCTGGATTTTCTCGGTGAGCATGCCCGTGCGAGCGAAGCCGCGCTGCGCGCCAGGAGCTTGGCGCAGAAATTTGGTGACGTTGGCTTGAGCGTTGTTGCCAACCATTATCTTGGCCAATCGCTTTTTCACGGAGGCGATCCATGTGGCGCCATCGAGCCATTGCGCAACATGATTGCGCTGTCCGATGAAGCCCCCCCAGGGGAGCGATTTGGGTTGGCGACAGTGGCTTCGGCAGCGGCGCGGATTTGGTTGACATTGCCGCTGGTGGAACGAGGTGAGTTCACAGAGGCGACAATGATCGGGAGTGAGGCCATTAATGTTTCTCGAAATGGCGAGCACGCGATTAGTCAAGAGTGGGCTGAATCTTGGCTCGCCTATGTGCACCTGCGTCAGGGAGACTTCACGGCTGCAGCGCAAGTTCTGGAACCTGGTTTCTCGCTGGGTCGGGAGATGGGACACCGCATGCTGATACCGCTATCTGCCGCATGCCTGGGATTGGCTTATCTCCGGTTGGGGCGGACGACAGACGCCCTTCCTTTAGTGGGGGAAGCCGACGAAGGACTGCATGCACTGCGCCTCGCTGGAATGTATCCATTCATTGCCGTCCTGGCGGAGGCGTATCTCCTCCTCGGGCGGAAAAGCGATTCTCTGCGCTTAGCCGAAAAAATGCGAGCGACAGCACGCGCGCACCCGCAGCGAGCATGGGAAGCATGGAGCTTGAAATTACTGGCTGACGCTTACGCTCAAGACGATGACGGGTTGGAAAAATCCGAGCATGCCTTTCAACAAGCGCTCGTGTTTGCAAAGGAACTGGGTATGCGTCCACTTCAAGCCCATTGCCATTTCGGCCTGGGGAAGCTTTATAAGCAACGCCACAACCCTCAAGCTGATGAGGAGATCTTGACCGCGCAAGCACTGTACCTCGACATGGGTATGACTTTCTATGCGGAACAGACACGAGATTGGCTTGAGCCCGCGTCTTCCAATTCCGCGAAGAGCGATGGTGGGCCGATTCTGTTACGCAATAATCAGATTTCGACTGAATAGGGAAGCTGAGTGAATTCGAGACTACCGATGTCGCGTCCATCGGGGTCAGTTACGCTCTCGGGGTCAGCTCAGAGCCCTTTTAGTGGGCGTTTTGCAGCATCGTGTAGTCAAATATAGTTCTTGCGGTGGTGCGACCTGCAAGATTCAATTCAAATCATTGTCATCAAGAAAAGTATTCCACTCGTCGATTGCTTCGTCGGCAGCGCTTCGATGCACGGCCGCGGTTTGGTTCTGTTCATCTGCAAAGGCAGAGATGCACTGTTTATATTCGCTCACTGCATCATTGAACATGGCAACTTCGTCATTGTCATTGAATTCATAAGGTTTGATTGGCTGCACGCAAGTGTGGCTCGGTGCGTACATATCGGCCATAGCAGGGTAGGAAGTGGCCGCAATCGTCAAAACAACTAAACCTGCGATCTTGCTATAAGTCATTTTCTCTCCTTAATGGGTTGCGTCTGCACTCGTACATAATCTTTGTCACACCATCCCCTTCAATCAGGGGGCGTGTCTGGACACGTTGCACTGATTCTTCAAGCTGACTTTCCAAGCTCTTGTCCATCCGGCGCAGGTTCGCCTGCTGGGACCAGTAAACGAGGTCGGATCAGCCTAACCGATTGAACTGAGGCGACCTCCTGGCGATATGTCGACTGTGGTCCGACCCCGATGGCCAGGCTCAGCACGAAAAATCGTGAGCTAATGAATGCATCAGCCGTGCCAACTGGCCTTCGAAAATGGTTTCTGCCATTGACTGGCCGGGTGACACGCGGGAATACTATCCATCCTGACATTGATCAGGCGATGACAACAACAACCTGGGGGAGCGTCTATTTCATGGCCCGAAGTCTGGCGCGCTGGTCCGCTTTCGTGTTGCGTAGAGGCGTAGGCTGACGTGTATTCCTATCTCGTCCGCCGGTTGATTGCGCTTGTGCCGACGTTGCTGTTTGCCAGCATGATCGTCTTTTCTGTCGTGCGTTTGGTGCCGGGCGACATCATCGACTTGATGCTGAGCGAGAGCGACTTCGGCGCCGACACCGTAGAAACCAGGGCCGAATTGGAGAAGGCCCTCGGCCTGGATAAACCGATCTACGTCCAGTATTTCGAATGGATCGGGGGCATCCTGTTTCGTTTCGATTTCGGCAATTCGTTATGGCAGAACACGCCGGTTATCGACGACATCGCGGAGCGCATGCCCTACACGATTGAACTGGGCGTTTTGTCGCTCTTGATCGCTTTGCTGGTGGCGATTCCGATTGGCATCTACTCGGCGGTCCGCCAGGAAACCATTGGTGACTATGCCGGCCGAACCGTCTCCATTCTAGGTTTGGCTGTTCCCAGTTTCTGGATCGGAACCATGGTGGTCATCCTGCCGGCGATTTGGTGGGGCTGGTCACCGCCCACCGAAGTCGTGCCATTTTTCGAGGATCCGGTGGCAAATTTGCAGGTGTTTATTATTCCGAGCCTGATCCTGGGGTTCTCCTTGTCGGCCGTGACCATGCGCATGACGCGCACGATGATGCTCGAGGTGCTGCGCCAGGATTATGTGCGCACGGCTTGGGCGAAAGGCTTGACGGAACGTGTTGTGGTTCTGCGCCATGCCTTGAAGAACGCCTTGATTCCGGTGGTGACGTTGATTGGCCTGCTGGTGCCGTTCCTGTTTGGCGGCGCGGTGATCATTGAGCAGATATTCACCATTCCCGGAATGGGGCAGTTGTTGTTGGATTCGGTTTCGACGCGCGACTATCCGCTCATCACCGGCATCACTCTGATTATCGGGTTCTTGATCATCGTGCTGAATCTGGTGATCGATCTCTGCTACGCCTATCTCGATCCGAAGGTGCGATATGGCTGATACGACGGTCGCGCAAGCTGGTGTTATCAAAACCAGACGGCCGCGCGGTTTCTTGCTGGACTTGTTGGTACGGCTGGTTCGCGAAAAGCCGCTGGGCGCCTTCGGCGGCGTGATATTTCTGGCGTTGTTGATTACTGGAGTATTCGCCGACTTCATCGCTATCGACAAAGTCAACGAGATTCATCCGATCGATCGCTTCACACCACCGGGGTCGGAGTATTGGCTCGGTACCGATCAGCTTGGACGCGACATCTACAGCCGTATGGTTTACGGCGCCCGGCTTTCGCTGATCGTCGCCTTTTCGGCGACGACGTTGTCGATTGTCATCTCCGTTGTTTTGGGGCTTACAACTGGGTTTTTCGGTGGGCGGTTTGACATGCTGGTACAGCGTTTTGTCGATGCCTGGATGAGTTTTCCGGATCTGGTCATCTTGATCGTCGCGGTATCCGTGCTGGGGCCGGGCATGTGGCAGGTGATCTTCGTCCTCGGGCTGCTGTTAGGCATCGCCGGTTCGCGCATTATTCGTGGCGCGGTCATCAGCGTTCGGGAGAACGTCTACGTGCAAGCCACGGAATCGATCGGCACACCGGCGTGGCGGGTTTTGCTGAAACATATCCTGCCCAACGTCATGGCGCCGATCATCGTATTGTTCACGACGCGCCTCGCCGCGGTGATCCTGGCAGAATCGGGATTGAGTTTTCTGGGATTGGGCATACCGCCACCGGCGCCCAGTTGGGGCGGCATGCTCAGCATAGACGGGCGCAGCTACATGTTTCAGGCGCCGTGGCTGGCGGTCATTCCGGGCATTGCCATCACGGTGGTCGTCTACGGCATCAATATTTTTGGCGACGCGTTGCGCGACCTGCTTGATCCCCGAATGCGGGGAGGCGGTATGTCCTACAAGGGCGGCGGCGTGAAACGACGTTCAGCGAAGTGAGCAGGTGTCGGCCTCGCCCATGCCGGGCGCGCGTTGATCGGGGTAAATAGAAAATCGGGGTAACTAGAAACTGGTGAAACAGAACAAGCGAAGGAGGAGATGGTATGAGACATGATTGGTTGAAGATCAGCGTAATCGGCGCCGTCGCCCTTACGATTGGAATAACGTCCCCGGTTGAGGCGGAGGAACCGCAGACCGATAGCTCGGTCAAGATCATTACCCGTTTCCACACCCTGAATCCGTTGAGTTGGGATTTCCACCGCTGGGTCTGGAAGACCAGCTTCGACGGCTTGCATACGACGCAATTGCTGGCGGGCGACCTGGACAAAGGTCCGCTCAATGGCGGACCCAACAAGTTCATTGCCCCAGGCTGGATTCCGCCCGAGGATACCAAGGGCGAAATCGCCGAAAGTTGGGAAGTCAAGCAAAACCCATTGCGCATCGAGTTCAACATCCGCAAGGGTGTGATGTGGATGGCCAAGGAAGGCGTGATGGACGCGCGCGAGGTCGTGGCTGAAGACATCGTCTATCACTTCAATCTGATGAAAGAGCGGGAACGCTACATTCCAACCTACTGGGACTTCGTCAAGGAATGGAAGGCCGAAGGCAAGTACAAGGCCGTCGCTTATCTGAATTTTTATAACGGCAACTGGCCGTATCGATTTGGCTGGGGTTATTTCTCGCCACTGGTGCCGCCGGAATGGCACAAATTGAGCGACGAGCAGCGAGCCGACTGGAAAAATGCCGTTGGTGCCGGCCCGTATATGGTCACTGACGTCAAGAAGAGCAGCAAGGTCACCTATACGCGCAACGAAAACTACTTCGAGACCCAGACCATTAACGGGAAAGAGTATCGACTGCCGCTGAACAAGGGCGTCGAGTACTTGTTCATTAAGGACGAGGCGACGGCGATTGCGGCAATTCGCACTGGCAAGGCCGATGTTATGGAGGCTATTCGCTGGCAGTTTGTTGGCCAACTGAAGAGATCGGCCCCGGACCTGATCATCAAGGGTGACATGGCGCCGAACTTCCAGTTGCTGGCGCTTCGCAACGACAAGAAACCGTTCAGCGACGTGCGGGTTCGCCGGGCAATGAACCTGGCAGTCAATCAGCAGGAAATTCTCGATGCCCTGTTGAACGGCGAGGGGGTCTTGCTGAATTTCCCGATGTCGGCGGGCTGGTCGAGTGTGTATACCCCCATCGAAAAATTGAGCCCAGCGGGTCGGGAGTTATTCAGTTACAACCCGGACAAGGCAAAGGCGTTGTTGAAGGAAGCGGGCTATCCGAACGGCTTCAAGTTCGAGATGCAGTATGCAACCAACAATCCCTACCATGTCGATCTGGTGCCGATGCTGCAGGCCTATTACGAAGCGATTGGTGTCAAGCTGATCGCGAAGCCGTTGGAGTATGCGGCCTTTCGCTCACAGATGCGCAAAGACACACAGACCCCGGGCTACTTGATACAGATCGCCGACAACAATCCGATTACCGCCCTTCGCGCTTATCTCAAGACCGATCAAACCTGGAACTCTGCGATGCATTCGGACGCGAAGCACGACAAGATGTGGGAGGAGGCTCTGGCGGAAACGAACCAGGCGAAACAAGATGCCATCGTCACAAAGATGAGCCGCTACATTATTGAGGAACGCGTGCCCTATGTCTGGCTGCCGACGCCGTTTGTCTATCGCGCCTGGTGGCCGTGGGTGAAGAACTATCACGGCGAGATGGCGGTCGGCGCAATTCGCCCGGGTCCGATCTACGCCAGGATGTGGATCGATAAAGCATTGAAGAAGAAGATGGGCTACTAGTTGAATTCGACTGCAGTGACGCCGAATGCGTTCGGCGTCACTGCTTTGTTTCTCGACAGTTACGGAGTTCGCGCACTGTGGCTTTGCTCGAAGTCAAGAATCTGCACACGCATTTCTTTGCTGAAGGCAGTGTCGTCAAGGCTGTAGACGGCGTGTCGTTCGACGTCGAGCCGGGCGAAACGCTGGCGATCGTCGGCGAGAGCGGTAGCGGCAAGAGCGTCACCGCGATGTCGATCCTGCGCCTGATTCCAAACCCGCCGGGCGAGATTGTCGATGGCGAAATACGGTTCGAAGGCCAGGACATTCTGGAGATGACGGATGAGCAGGTTCAGGATCTGCGCGGCAACAAAATCGCCATGATCTTTCAAGAGCCGATGACCTCGCTTAACCCGGTGCTGACCGTTGGCCGGCAGATTGCCGAACCGATCGAGCTGCACAGGCAGGCCCCGCTCGACAAGGCCCTGGAAATGGCCAAGGTCCTGCTGCGCAAGGTTCACATCGCCGAGCATGACAAACGCGTGAGCAGTTACCCGCATCAGCTCTCCGGCGGCATGCGGCAGCGGGTGATGATCGCCATGGGCATGGCTTGCGAGCCGAAGTTGATTATTGCCGACGAGCCGACCACGGCGTTAGATGTGACTGTGCAGGCGCAGCTACTCGAGTTGCTGAAGGAACTCACGCGCGAAGGGCATTCGTCGCTGATCCTGATCACACACGATCTGGGCGTGGTCGCTCGTTACGCCGATCGCATCGTTGTCATGTACGCGGGCCGGATCGTCGAGCAAGGTACGGCCCGGGACATTTTTGAACGGCCGCATCATCCTTACACAATTGGACTGATGAATTCGATCCCGAAGCTGGATCAGGATACGAAAGAGAAACTCATACCGATTCCCGGTGCGCCGCCGGATCTGGCCAACGTGCCGGAGGGTTGCGCATTCAATCCCCGTTGCGAGTTCGCCGTAGAAAAATGTCGCCAGCAAAGGCCGACGTTGGAACCGGTCGCGGTCGGGCACTACAAGGCGTGTTGGGTCGATGTCCGGAGTTGACACAACAATGGGCAGAATGAGCACAGCAGAGCCGGAGAAACTTGTTTCCGTTTCAAATCTGTCGGTTCATTTTCCGATTCACGCTTCGGGCGTTGTGAAGCGGCAGATCGGTGTGGTCAAAGCCGTTGACGGTGTGACCTTCGATGTCTTCAAGGGGGAGACGTTGGGCATGGTCGGCGAAAGCGGATGTGGCAAGTCGACGACCGGATTGGCAACGCTGCGTCTGATCGAGGCGACCGGCGGCAGCATCCATTTCGAAGGGCGCGACATCAGCAAGCTTAGCCGCGGCAAGCTACGGCCGATTCGTCAACGGATGCAGATGGTCTATCAAGACCCCTATAGCTCGCTCAATCCGCGGATGAAAGTTCGTGACATCATTGGCGAACCGCTCACCGTGCACCATCTTGCAGGCAGTAAGGCGGAATATCGGCAGCGTACCGACGAGCTGTTGGAAATCGTTGGTTTGCACAGTTATATGGGTGATCGCTATCCGCATGAATTCTCGGGCGGGCAGCGCCAGCGTATCGGCATCGCCAGGGCGCTTGCGGTCAATCCGAGCTTTATCATTTGCGACGAACCGGTCTCCGCTCTCGATGTGTCGATCCAGGCGCAAATCATCAATCTGATGGAAGACTTGCAGCAGGAATTCGGTCTTAGCTATTTGTTCGTCGCCCACGACCTGGCCGTCGTACAACACATTTCAACGCGTGTTGCAGTCATGTATCTGGGCAAGATCGTTGAGATTGCCTCGCGTCGAGACCTCTATCGCAATCCCAGCCACCCTTACACACAGGCATTGTTGGAAGCCGTGCCGGTGGCCAACCCTGCGCTCGAGGCCGAACGCGCCCACCGGATCATCGAGGGCGAAGTGCCAAGCCCGATCAACCCGCCGAGCGGCTGCAGCTTTCATCCGCGTTGCCCGATGGCGCGAGCCGAATGCAAAACGGTCACGCCGGAGCTGAAGGAAATCGATTCCGGCCATTCGGTCGCCTGTCACCTGTTCGGTGGCTGAGCCGGCATACGGCTCTCGGGGTAAGGCTTCGTATTTCCGTTACCAAGACTGTTAAATGGGACAGGTGCAGAGTGTTAGTGGCTGCCTGACCATGTTTGACTGAATCATGGTCGATCGACGCGCATCTACAACTGAAATCCACGGAGAAAAACGATATGACTGACCGCTACGCCAAATATACCCAGTTCGAGTTTGACCGTCCGGCCGAGCGCGTGCTGCGCATCACGCTGAACAAACCGGAGACCTACAACTCGCTGGACGCCGAGGGCCACAACCAGTTCACCTATATCTGGCGCCACATCGACGATGATCCCGACATCAGCGCCGTGATCCTGACCGGCAAGGGCAAGGCGTTTTCCTCAGGCGGTGATTTCGGAATGATCGAGACGAACATGAACGACTCGATGGCGCGTATGCAGGCATGGAAGGAAGCGCGCGATCTCGTCTACAACATCATCAATTGCAACAAGCCGATCATCTCCGCAATCAATGGTGTTGCTGTCGGCGCCGGGCTGGTCGCAGCGTTGCTCGCCGACATCTCGATTGCCGGCAAGGCAGCCAAGATTGTCGACGGTCATACACGTCTTGGCGTTGCCGCAGGCGATTGCGCGGTGATCAACTGGCCGTTGCTGTGCGGCATGGCGAAAGCGAAGTACCTGCTGATGTTATGCGAGCCTGTGAACGGCGAGGATGCCGAGAAATACGGCCTCGTCTCGCTCTGCGTCGAGGATGACGTGCTGCAGGACAAGGCGGTAGAGATCGCCGAGCGTCTCGTTGCCGGTGCGCCGAGCGCAATCCGCTGGACGAAATATACGCTTAACAACTGGTACCGCATGATGGGCCCGGCCTTCGACGTCTCGACTGCGTTGGAGATGCTTGGTTTTGCCGGACAGGAGGTGCGCGAAGGCCTTGCTTCACATTTGGAGAAGCGCAGGCCTGAGTTCGATCCGAAGTCGCCGATCTAGCAGGGTGTCGAAGAACTACTGCGCGGACTTGATTCGGGCTTGCGACCGGTTCGATTAGAAACTGTGCTCAGAATCCTCATGTATTTTTTACATACACTCCAGTTCCTGCGCACTGGTTCGATCAATGTGGTGCGCACCCGACTGAAGCCTGCTCGCGACGTTTTTCAACACCCTTCTACGGCGTGCTAACCGGGTTGGGGCCTGTGCAAGGTACTTTTGGGGCATCCGGTGATGTGTGCTGAGCTTGTCACCGTCTTTGGCGGCACCGGATTTCTCGGTCAGCAGATCGTGAAACGGCTGTTCGCTGGGGGACATCGTATTCGTGTCGCCTCCCGGCATGCCGAGCGCGCGCGTTTTCAATTCGGGAGCGATCGCATCGAGCTGTTCAATGGCGACATTCACGATCCCGAGTCGGTTGAAGCGGCAGTGGCCGAAGCGTCGGCCGTGGTCAACGCGGTTTCACTGTATGTGGAGGGCGGCGGAGTCACTTTTCGCTCGCTTCACGTGGACGGCGCACAACGGGTGGCACGCAGCGCCGCAGAAGCTGGGGTGCGGGCCCTGCTGCATGTCTCTGGTATCGGCGTGGACACGGAATCATCGTCGACTTTCATCCGCGCCCGCGCGCTTGGAGAGCAGATGGTTACCGCCGCTTTTCCGGGAGTGGTGGTGCTGTGACCAAGCGTGATGTGCGGGCCGCACGATGCGTTCATCTCCTCGCTCGAGCTGGCCACGCGCTTCCCGATTGTGCCGCTGTTCGGACGCGGTGACATGCGCCTGCAGCCAGCGCACGTCGAGG
>CP070643.1:656807-668911 GCA_020354125.1 Betaproteobacteria bacterium
ATTACCCCGGTCAGGGCCATCAGGCGGCCGTTATCGGAGGTCATGGCTTTGAGGGTACGGAAGTTTCCAAACGCCCTTCCCCACTGCGTGATCTGAAAGTCTCGCGAACTCCGCCAGACCGGTTTGGTGACCACAACGACATCACTGCCAAACCCGAGATTGACTTTGTATTTGTTCGCCAGTTTTATCCAATTTTCAGCATTCGTGATGATCTTCTTGACTTTGTGATATGCAGGCAAATCGGGATTGCCATAGTAAGGATGCTCGAAGATCTCATCTGCGAATGCACCCATGGCGGGCACAATCCACGCGTCTGCCTCGGCAACCATCTGGAAGGTTTTCGGGTCAGCCATCAGGTTGCCATGCTCAATCGATTTCACTCCTGCTCGGATAGCGTTCTGTACCGAGATATCGTGGTAGGCATGAACCGCACCGATCGTGCCAAATTGTGATGTTGCAGTAACCATGGCTTTAAGTTCTGCCATCGTTCCCTGAATCGACTCGATGGGGTCCCGTTCGGAAGTAACGCCGCCACCCGACATCATTTTCACAAAATCGGAACCACCGGCCATGTTGTTACGTGCGGCACTTAGAACCTCGTCCGCCCCGTCAGCAAGCCGAGTCATGCCGAGCTTCTCGATGTTGCTCTTGTTCCTTCGATGCGGATCAAGTACGTCAGGGTCCCACCGCCAGTCACCATGGCCTGATGACTGACTTATACATGCGCCTGACAAATAAATGCGAGGGCCATCGAGTGCGCCAGAATCGATATGTTTTCTCAGACCACTAGATGCACCACACAGATCACGAACTGTTGTTACACCAGCAGGCAAGAACTCACGAGCTGACTCATAAGCCAACGCACCAAGTTCTTCCCATGTCATCAAGTTTGTCCCCTGTATCCCACGATCAGTGCCGTGACCAACAAGCTGCATATTCAGGTGCACATGTGCGTCAATGAGGCCAGGCATTAATGTTCTTCCACCGCCATCGATAATGTTCACTTTGGCTTGTTTCTTTTCTGACTTCCCTTCGCTGAAGATCGTGAACGTATAGGTGTCTGTCCCGCCGATTGATCCCTGGACTTCCTCAACGCCACCGGTTGTTACGTCAATCTCCCATGTGCCGGTGGTCGGGATGTTCCTGTCGATCTTATGGATCTTGTTCTTCACCACCAGGACATCTAGCCCCGAGTGAAGCTTGTTTGTCTTCCCGTCAAAGATCTTGACGTTTTTAAAGAGCGTCACCTGCGAAGGAATGTTTATGCTATTTGCAGCCAGCACTCCCGAAGCCACGAATGACGCAGCTACCAGCGTAAACGTTCTCAAGATATTCCGCATTTGCTTGCTAGTCCTCCGTTAATCATTGCAAGTTGTTCATGCAAATCGTGCCAGCGCGGGACCTGGCAGAATCACCAGTGTCCCGTTCCGCGCGCTCCCTTGAAAGGTCCCACCACGTCGTCGGTAATCCAGCCGCCATAGAACTCACCGGGCTGCGGGCGCACTTTTTCCCCGTCGACATAACAGTCGACGCGGCCAGGATAGAACGAGATGTAGCCTTTGAGGATGCTGAAATCGGTAATCGGATCCGGATAGCTCCACCCCACCGCAGTGCCACCCGGCTGCGAAGCAAGTCGCCAGTACTTGGCAGTGCCCTTCCATTCGCAAACCGAACTGCCCGGCGCCGGTGCCAGCTTGTCCCAATCGACATCTGTCTCCGGGATATAGAAGCCCGGCGGGCTCGCCGTTTCCATCACCCGGTAGGTCCCGCTCGAGCGCGCCAGCGTCTCGCCGACCGCTTCGACCACCACCTGGCGATCGCACAGTTGCAGCGTGGGCGGGCGGGTGTAGTCCCATACGGATTCCTGACCCGGCAGCGTTGGCAATGCAAACGACGGTCTTTTCTGTCCTCGATATTCCCACATGATTAATTCCTTACTGTCGTCCAAGTTTCCGAAAAAGATGGTATCCCAGTTGCGTTTCGACGAGGTTGCGAACGCTGGAATGCCCCACTTACAGTCAACCAGACATTAGATTCGCCACCTCAATCAAGTTCTGGTCGGGATCACGAAAGTAAACGGACCGAAGTGGCGCGGTCGCGCCAGTTTGCGGCACCGGCCCATGGATAATCGCTACGTCACAATCGGCGAGGTGGTCGATCACCTCCTGGATCGGCATCGAAGTGATGAAACAAAGATCCGCCGAGCCCGGTATCGCATGCTGCGCATCAAGCACGTATTCCTTGCCCTGCTGATGAAGGTTGATCTTCGAGGAACCGAAACGCAACGCCCTGCGACCCTCACCGAAGCTGACAGCCTCCATTCCGAGCACCTTGGTGTAAAAGCCAATCGTCGCTTCGACGTCGGCACAGGTTAGAACTACATGGTCGAGTGAATCAATCTTCATGGCTGATCCTTATGAATTCGCCGCTGATGTTATCTGTGATAGCACCTAGCGGACACACCGGGTTACATAGTAAGTTAAATCCAAGCCGGTACAATCGCTCAGGGAGGATTATCGATGAGTGCATTCAAAGAGTACGAAACCTTCGACGCCCTCGGGCTCGCTGCCCTGGCGCGCCGCGGCGAAGTCACACCGGAGGATTTGCTCGAAGCGGCAATCGAGCGCGTAGAGGCGCGTAATCCGGCGATTAATGCGGTCACCATGGAGCTCTACGACTATGGTAGAAAAGCCATCGCCGATGGACTGCCGGATGGCCCGTTTCGCGGCGTACCGTTTCTCGTCAAGGACCTCACTGCATCAGTAGCCGGCGTGAAGATGACGCGCGGTTCGAAGTTTTTTGCAGACACGCCCCCTTCTTCTATCGACAGCGAACATGTCAAACGGCTGAAGCAGGCCGGACTGGTTATCTTCGGCCGCACCAACACCTGCGAAATTGGTCTGTCGCTGACCTGCGAACCGCAACTGCACGGGCCCACCCGAAATCCCTGGAACACTGAACATATTTCCGGTGGATCAAGCGGCGGTGCTGCGGCTGCCGTCGCGGCGCGCATGCTGCCACTTGCCCATGCATCGGATGGTTTTGGTTCGATCCGTGCACCGGCGGCATGCTGCGGTCTGGTCGGGCTCAAACCAACCCGAAGCCGCAACACCTTTGCGCCTGTTCTTGGTGAAGGTCTCGGTGGTTGCTCGACGGAGCATGCCGTGAGTCTCTCAGTACGCGATAGCGCCGCATTGCTCGACGCCACTCACGGTTCCGGTCCAGGTGATCCGTATGTTGCGCCACCGCCGGTGCGGTCATTCCTCGAAGAAACGAAAAACGCAGCCGGCAAACTCAGAATCGCCTGGACTGCGAAAGCGCCAAATGGTGCGCAGGTTGACACTGAGTGCCTGCAGCTGCTCGAACAAACGGTGCAGCTATGTAGCGAGCTCGGACATGAAGTCGAGGAATGCGATCCACAAGTTGATGGCGGCGATATCGTCCCGACTTTTGTGACGCTCGCCGCGGCGAACACCGTCGTAAATCTTTCAACACATCCGACCAAAGGCCGCTCGGCGCACGAAGACGAAGTCGAACGCATCACCTGGCTGACCGCGAAGCTGGGTGAACAAATCAGCGCACCCGACTACGTGAGTGCAACACAAGCTGCTCATCGCCTCGGTCGGCAGATGGCAGCATTTCATTCACAGTGGGACGTCCTGCTGACACCGGGTCTCGCCTCACCTGCAGTGAAGCTCGGCTGGATCGACATGATGATGGATGACGTCGACGAATACTGGCAGCGGGTGTTTCGTTTTTCGCCATTTACGGTGTGGTTCAACCTCACCGGACAACCGGCGATGATGCTGCCGCTCGGACAAAGCGACAGCGGCCTACCGCTGGCAGTGCAACTAGTAACACCTTTTGGCGATGAGGCAACGTTGTTTCGACTCGGGGCACAACTGGAGGCAGCTCTTCCATGGTTCGACCGCAAGCCCGAACTTGCAAAATGACCGTTACGAACTGCCTATCGCAGCACCCATCAGGTGCGACGAATCTTGGTGACCTGTGGTAACTGGCACTGTAAGGCCTGAAGCCGGGTTTCGAGCGACCGGATACGCTCGACCAACATTAACGCGACTGACAACGCGTTCGCGTCCAGATCAAAATCTCCGCGCAGCCGGCTTACGGTCCGCACGGCGACGACGCAATCGGCACCGAAGCGCCATCGCGCCGGCTGCGCTTCAGTTTGTGGCTTGACCGGCGCGAGCGCGCCATAGTCAACGAGTTCGATCAAAAGCTCTGATGGCAGGCCCGACAGCTCGACCAGTTCTTCCAGCGTGACTTCAGCACGCTCGTTCAACCATTGCGCATCGGTAATTTCGATTTTCATCTGCCACCTCCCTCGGCAAGTGCCGCGCGCGGATCGAACTGCGAAGCATCGGCCAGATCCTTGAATAATGTTTTTTCGCGCTCCGTGGGTTCAGAGGGCACGACGATCTGAACGATCGCGAACAGATCGCCTTCACCCGAGCCGCGTTTCGGCAGACCGCGCCCGGCCAGGCGCAACTTCTTTCCAGTGTTGGTCCCCGCCGGCACCTTAAGGCGCACCGGTCCGGCCAACGTCGGGACATCAACGCTGGCACCCAAGGCCGCTTCCCATGGCGACAACGGCAGATCCAGATAAAGATCGTGACCATCGGCGCGGTAGACGGGGTGCGGTCTGAATTCAATATTCAGGTACAGATTCCCGTCCGGGCCACCGTTCATGCCTTTACCGCCTTTGCCCTTGAGTCGCAGCCGTTCGCCATCCGTGACGCCTTTGGGTATACGCGCCTTGAATACCTGCGGCACACGGTGCATCCGGCCTTGTGCGTCGATTTCAGGCACGCTGAGATTGAGTTCCATTTCGGTTCCGCGAAATGCGTCCTCGATGGTAATCGGCGCCGTGACCTCGTAGTCCTGTCCCGGAATAGGGATGGCTCCGCCGCGTTTCCGGCGACCGCCAAATGCGGCAAACAGGTCCGACAGGTCAATGTCCTCGTACGAGAAATCACCGGCGCCAAATCCCTGCCCCCAATCAGGCGGAGGTCGGAAGTCTTCGCCAGGCTGGTGCTTGCCCAGATTGTCATAGGCAGCGCGCGCTTCCGGATCCTTCAGCGTCTTGTAAGCCTCGGACACATCCTTGAATTTCTCCTCACCTTTCGGATCGGTGGAAACATCGGGATGGTACTTGCGCGCCAGCTTGCGATACGCCTTCTTGATCTCGTCATCGCTCGCATCGCGTTTCACACCGAGGATTTCGTAGTAGTCCTTGTACTTCATCTTCTCCTGGGTAACGCTTATTTACTCTGCAGAAAGTTAAGCGGCAAACCAGGACAATGCCACTGCGTTTCGTAGAGGCGGCCTAAACCTGACGACGTGATGTATGCCGTTCGCAAATCCGGCCCGCCAAAACAGACATTGGTCACCATCAGATCGAACTCCGGAACCGGCACGACTGCACGCACTACCCCTTGCGGCGAGACCGCCGTCACGCAACCGGTGCCCAGCGTTGCGACAACCACATTGCCCTCGGAATCCATTGCCAGCGAATCCAGGCGCTCGTAGCCGGGGAACTTGTAGAGAAGTCGCCCGGGAAAGAACGGGTGTGTTGGCGGACCGAGTTTTCCCGGGCTCTTGATATCAAATGCCCAAAGTCGTGCGCCAAATGTTTCGGCAACATAAAGCGTGTTTTCGTCAGCAGAAAGACCAATCCCGTTAGGCGTTTCGATTGGGTGGACGATCTCCTCGATGCTGCTGCCATCCAGCTTTGCATAGAACACGGAGCCGCGATCCAAAGTGCGGCCACGCCGCTTGCCCAGGTCGGTGAAGTAAAAACCGCCCTGCGCATCGAACACGATGTCATTGGGGCCTTTGAGCGGCTCGCCGTTGCACTCGGTGTAGATCGTTTCCACGTTGCCAGTGCCGATGTCCACCGCCTGAATGCTGCCGCCGACATAATCTGCTGCCAGTACCTCGCTCGGGCGCCGAAACGGGCCTTGCTGCATCCACTCAAAGCCGCCGTTATTGCAGATGTAAACCCTGCCATCAGGACCGACAGCCGCGCCATTGGGCCCACCGCCGCATTCAGCTACGACACTGACCTTCCCGTCCGGGGTAACCCGGCTGAGTGTCTTGCGTTCGATTTCGACCAGTATCACCGAGCCGTCGGCCATCGCGACCGGGCCTTCCGGGAACTTCAACCCGCGGCAAATCTCTCGCATTAGTCAGTCTCCCCTCTTTCGTTTATCGTTTAGACACCACTTTTGTTCCGACACCAGCGACAGCGGCGATCTTGCTTTCTGACCGGCTACTCCAGCAGCTGCTTGCGGATCAACTGCAGCTCTTTCCGGTGTTCCTCACTCGGAGTCGGGAAAGTCAGTTTGAGAGACTTGAACGTCTCGAGAATAATCTGCGAAATGATCAGTCTCGAATTCGCTTTGTCATCCGCGGGAACGATATACCACGGTGCGTATCGAGTGCTGGTCGAACTCAGACAAGCCTCGTAAGCCCGCATGTAATCATCCCAGTACTTTCGCTCCTCTACATCCTGAAGCTGGATCTTCCAGTTCTTCTCGGGTTTGTCGATCCGCGCGAGCAATCGCTTGCGCTGCTCCTCTTTGGATAAATGCAGAAACAGTTTGATAATTCGCGTGCCGTTGTGATGCAGATGCCGCTCCAGTCCGTTTATCGAGTAGTAGCGTTCTTGCCAGAATTCATCGTCAGTCATGATGCCGTCGGGAACGTGCTCCGCCTCCATAATCTCCGGATGTACACGGACCACCAACACCTCTTCGTAATAGGAACGGTTGAATATTCCGATGCGTCCACGTTCCGGCAACTCGCGCGTGGTGCGCCACAGGAAATCATGATCCAGCTCTGATGCGCTAGGGTGCTTGAAGCTGTACACCTGACAGCCCTGAGGGTTGACGCCCGACATCACATGCTTGATGGCGCTGTCTTTACCTGCTGCGTCCATCGCCTGCAATATGACCAGCACTGCGTAACGGTTGGATGCATACTGAATTTCTTGTTGTTCGCTGAGCGCCGCAACCTGGACATCGAGCAAGGCCTTATACTCTTGCTTGGAACTGTAAATGGGCTCCACCAACGTCGGCCACTTGTCGAGCTTGACTTTGTTACCCGACGGAACTCGATAATCCTTGATGTCTATCTTCATGGTGAGCGCACCTTTACGACAGATACTCTATAGCGGTTCTGCCTACAACATCAACAAGCCGCCGTCGACGTGATACGACTGCCCGGTGATGAAATCGGCATCAGCACTGGCAAGAAACGCCGCCATTGCCGCAACATCCTCCGGCGTCTCGATACGCTGCAGGGGAATCAGTCCAACTCGCTCCTCCCACACCGAACCGATTGGCCGGTTCTCGTGTTCGGCCCACTCGCGGTCGATCTGCTTCCACATTTCTGTGCCGACCGGTCCCGGACAAATGCTGTTTACCGTCAGCTTCGGCGCGAATTCGACCGCCGCGGCCTGGGTCACCATGATCGCCGTCGCCTTGCTTGCAGAATAGGCACACATCAGCTTGCGACCATTGCGCCCCGCGATCGATGCCATGTTGATGATTTTGCCGCACGGTCGGCCATCAGCCATCGGCGATTGCTTTAGCATTTGCCGCGCACCGGCCTGCAGGGCGAAGAACAGACCGCGCCCGTTCACCGACTGTACCGCGTCCCAGTCCTCCGGTGTTGTGTCCAGCACCGAGCGCACACGAATTACGCCGGCATTGTTAACCAGCACATCGAGCCGCCCGTATCGCTTGGCTACGTGTTCGATCATTGCGGCACTCTGAGCCGGCTCACGCACATCGACCCCAAGCGAGTCGGCCTCCACCCCGATCGAGCGCACTTGCTCTGCCACCTCGGTGGCGTTGTTCTCATCCAGATCCGCCACCACGACCGTGGCACCTTCGCGTGCATAGCGCAAGGCAATGGCGGCACCGATACCACGACCGGCACCGGTGACAAGGGCAGTGCATCCTTCCAGTCTTTTCATCTCGCGCACCTTCTGTTTCGGGCGAAAACCAAACACGTTGAACGACGTCACCAAGCATACCAGCCAAACACCCCTCTCGCCCGCAATGGCAGGTGACACGCTGATCCAGGGCCAGCTCTTCATGCGTCAGCGAAAAGTTTTCGCTATCCAGCACGCCGCCGGCAAGCGACAGGAAATCGTGGCCGCCTTGATTCCGAGTACTGACGGTACGAGTATCATGACGATGCGACTGCGTGGCAGTGCGGTTCCGGACAACCATCACTGGCAAACATAAATAATGCGAAACGCGACCGGCCTTGTAATTAAGAACCAATGTTGCGAAACACATATGTCTGGCATGACGCAGTTAACAGAGACAATCGCCAGTAGTTGTATGCCGTCGGTGGTCGTGGAAGCCATGGGTCTGAGTCGCTACGGGCGAATGGCATGAACGACGATCAAACCCTCATTTTCGTCATCCTGGCTGCAACGATGGCCATGTTTCTTTGGGGGCGATGGCGGCACGACATGGTCGCTGCCGGCTCGTTGCTGGCGTGCGTGCTGGCGGGATTGATCAAACCGGTGGACGCGTTTACCGGATTCGGCCACCCGGCGGTGATCACCGTCGCTTGCGTGCTGGTACTCAGCCGAGCGCTGCAGATCTCAGGCGCGGTCGACGCGCTCACCCGCCACGTTCTGCCAAAGGATGCCGGCACTATGCAGAGTCTGACAGCTTTGGTCGGGCTGGGCGCCTTGTTCTCCAGTTTCATGAACAACGTTGGCGCGATGGCGCTGTTGATGCCGGTGGCAATCCAGCTTGCCAATCAGTCGGACCTGCCTCCAGGGCGAGTACTGATGCCGCTTGCCTTCGGCACTATCCTCGGCGGTATGACCACCATGATTGGCACGCCACCCAATCTGATCGTGTCGGGCTTTCGCACCCAGACCGGCGCCGGCAGTTTTGCCATGTTTGATTTCACCCCGGTTGGTCTGGCGGTAGCAATTACCGGGGCCGCATTCATCATCCTGATTGGCTGGCGGTTAGTACCACGCCGTGAGCACGCAGCCACCGAAGGATTCGAGACCGGTGCCTATCTGACGGAAGTACGCGTGAACGAGGACAGCAAGGCCACTGGCATGACCCTGCGTGATATCGAGGCCGAGTTTGACGAGATCGATGCGCAGGTCGTAGGTCTGGTCCGTAACGAGGTGCGCATGACTGCGCCACAATCCGGACGCAAGCTTTTGGCAGGCGACATACTGATCATCGAAGCCGAAGTGGACTCGCTTTCGAAAGTGCTGTCCCGTCTCGGGCTGGAGTTGGAAGAGGCCGTTTCCCCGAAATCCAAAGAAGAAGATGGTGAGGAGGAAAGTTCGGCAGACAACACAGCCGATAGCGGCCGAGGCGAAACCGACGAACAGGGCGAAGCCAAGGAAAAAGCGCCGTCCGCCGATGAGATCGTCCTGATGGAACTCGTAGTTCGTCCCGAGGCAACAATTGCCGGTCGCTCGGCAAAGGACATGCAATTGCGTACCCGTTACGGACTCAACCTGCTGGCGGTATCGCGCGAGGGCAGGCGCTCTCAAGCGCGCCTGCGTACGCTGCGGATGCAGCCAGGCGATCTGCTGTTGATGCAGGGTCCGATCGATGCTCTCAACGAATTCGCCGCCGACACCGGCTGCGTGCCGCTGGCTGAACGTGAATTGCGCATTCCGGACAAACGCAAGGCAACTTTGGCGGTAGTCATCATGGCCGCCGCAATTGGCGGTGCAGCCTTTGGACTGCTGCCCGCCGCGATCTCGTTCGCGATCGGTGTTCTGGCCTCGATGGCGTTGCGCACCATCCCACTGCGCATGGTTTACAACGCCATCGACTGGCCAGTGATAATCCTGCTTGGTGCACTGATTCCGGTTGCGGGTGCGATGGAATCCACCGGCGCGGCCGATCTGATCGCGCAATTTCTGCTGGACAGCGTCGCTCAAGGCCACGCCATCGTCGGTCTGGTGATGATTCTGGTGGTAGCGATGTTCCTTTCCGACATGATGAATAACGCTGCCACGGCAGCCGTCATGTGTCCGATTGCGATTGGTGCGGCGTCAGCCCTGGGCGTGAGCACAGACACTTTTCTGATGGCAGTCGCGATTGGCGCTTCGTGCGCGTTCCTCACTCCGATCGGGCACCAGAACAACACGCTGATACTTGGGCCTGGCGGATTTCGCTTTGGCGATTACTGGCGTCTTGGCCTGCCACTCGAGATACTGGTTGTCGTGGTCAGCATCCCACTGTTGCTGATTGTCTGGCCACTCTGATGATCGGCGAGTCAAATGCCTGTCTGTCTCTGCACCGTAGACAAGTACCAACGGGACACGGACCCGTGCTTCCGACCAAAGGGAAATATTCCAGTCCCGCGTTGCTCGTCACTACCAGCCGTTTGACGCAAATCAATCCAGATAATGTTGATTTGTGTGAAGTTATCAGGTGCATTAGCAGCGTTCGGTACCGCCTAGAGCAGGAGCGACAAATGAATGAACGACACATGTTGGACATCATCCATGATCAGAATCCGGTCATGTTGACGGCGAACAAGTCAGTCAAGGAAGCTTGCGAACTGATGCGCGAGCGCCGTATCGGCGCAATTCTCGTTGTAGATGATCGAGACCACTTGGTCGGCATTTTCACCGGACGCGACGCCGTCTGCCGCGTCGTCGCTGAGGGGCGCGATTCAGCAAACACAACCCTTCAGGAAGTGATGACCGCTAGCCCGGTCAGTATGGGCCCCGGCAAGACTGCAAACGAGGCACTGCACCTGATGCAGGACGGCGGATACCGTCACGTGCCGGTTACCGACGGCAACCGAGTAATCGGCATCGTTTCCAAAGGTGATTTTCGCGGTCTGGAACAAGCCCGGCTCGACGCAGAAACCGAGCTTTGGGAGCGGATCGCTTAACGGCCGGACTTACAAGCGCCGGCATCAGGCGGCGACCTTGCCGCGTTTCAGATCGTTATTGATCGCCCGCGCCGCATGGTGTCCCGGCAAACCGGTAACGCCACCACCGGGGTGCGCGCCTGAGCCGCACAGGTAGAGACCTTTCACGGGCGTTCGATAGTCTGCATAGCCCGCTGCAGGACGCAGCGAATAGATCTGATCAAGATGCAGCGCGCCGTGGAATATGTCACCTCCGATCAAGCCAAACTCACGCTCCAGATCGAGCGGGCTCAATACCTGCCGCCCAATCACCGCCCGCCGAAAGTTGGATGCATAGTCGGCTACCGTGTCGATGATCAGATCGGCCACATCTTCCTTCACGCCGTCCCATGAGCGGCCATTCGCCAACTCCGGGTTGAAGTGCTGGCAAAACAGACTCATTACGTGACAACCGTCTGGCGCCAGACTGTCGTCGAGTATGGATGGCAAGCACATCGATATCACCGGTTCGCGTGCCCAGCCCTCGGTCCTGGCATCGTTATAGGCGCGTTCGAGGTAAGCGAGTGAAGGTGCGATATTGATGGTTCCGGTCAGCTTTGCTTCGTCATTGCAGCCATCGAGCGAGTCAAAACGCGGCAGCTCGCTCAACGCAACGTTCATGCGGAATGTTCCCGACCGGCAACGCCAGTGCGTCATTCGCTTGCGAAAATCTTCGGGTAAAAGATTCTCATCCATCAAATTGAGGAACAGCAGCTTCGGATTGGTGTTGGCAGCTACGACTTTGGCGCGCAAGCTGCGACCGTCTTCCAGCACCACCCCGCGCGCTTGCCCGTGCTCAAACATGACCTCACGCACAGGCGCGGACACCTCGATGTGCGCCCCGTGCGCCTCAGCCGAGCGTGCCATTGCCTGGGTAATCGCACCCATACCACCTTTGGCATGACCCCATGCAGCGGTCCTGCCGTTGACCTCACCGAAGGCGTGATGCAACAGGACATAGGCCGTTCCGGGGTGGTAGGGGCTGACCATGTTGCCGACAATGCCCTCAAAGCCAAAGTCGCCCTTGATCGCATCAGTTTCGAACCAGCGGTCAAGATAATCGCCGACGCTCATCGTCATCAGTTCGGCCAGCGTTGTTTGCTGCCGCCGTGAAAGCTTGCGCAGGCGGTTGCCCAGTTTCAGTGCTGACCAGATAT
>CP070643.1:669011-680968 GCA_020354125.1 Betaproteobacteria bacterium
GCGAAAGAGGCTTCATGTCTGCCCAGTGGCTGCCCCCGCCGTTCATCATCGTGAAAGTTTTTTCGAAGCCACGCGCAAAAGGACTTTGCGCATCGTCTTCGCCCAGATGCCATTTGCCGGCCATGTAGGTGTGATAGCCGGACTGGCGAAGCAGTTCCGGAATTGTCGCAACCTGGTCGGCGAGATGACCTACGTATCCCGGCAGTTCGGCAATTTCTGGATAAATGAACTCGGCCATGACGCCCATTCCGGCGACATGATTGTCGTTGCCGGACAACAGCGCAGCACGCGTCGGTGAACAGGTCGGAAGCACATGAAATGCCGAGAAACGCATGCCTTGTTCGGCAAGCCGATCCAGCACTGGTGTGCTGATCTCACCCCCAAAGGGACCGATGTCGCTGTAACCAAGATCGTCAGCAACGATAAGCAGAATGTTGGGGCGCTCGCCGGCAACCTTTTGCGACGACACGCTCGCCTCATCGGAGCATGCAGTCAAAACGGAGGCGGACAAAACAATTGCAAGCCATCGGTGTGCAAGCAATGAGTGCAGCTTCATGTTCCCCAATCTCCCCTGCACAATAGTTGCGGTCAGGCGTACCGCTTGCCGAATTCTCGATTCCGCTAGAACCTGCGAACCAGCGATGTAATGAACGAATCGCGGGACCCCACGAAGCCGTTGTACTCGGCAGAGACCGACCAGCGTTTGCTGATATCCCAGTTACCGCCGAGCACCACGGTCCAACGGTCCTTGTTCTTCTGCTCGATCGTGTAATCGATCGTCAGCAATCCATTTGGCGTGACCTCCGTGCCCTGGACGGTCAGTTTCGTCCGCAAGTAACTGCCACCAGTGTACAAAGCCAGATTGCCGTGATCGCCCAGGTTCAAGACCCTACCGAACCTCGGCGTGATGCTGGTAGTGGCTCCTTCCGTTTCCTTTCCTTCCATGTCGGCATAGGTATAGCTAATGGGCACGGTAACGAACCAGTTATTCCAGCCCCCGGCGAGGACAGTGCCAACACCGTAGGTGTTTCCCCTGAACTTTGCCTCGATATCCAATTTGAACGTTTGGTCCGCCAGCAGACCACACAACAGTGCATCCGTCGGGGGAAGCGGTGGTGGAGTCGAGCAAGTCGGTACACCAAGCTGGTCGAGCATCCCATTACCGTCGATATAGACGTTCAGCGGCGCCTCTCCCTCGACCCGGCCCAACAACGCAAACACATTCATGAACGGGAACAGCCAAGCGTCGAGCTTTACCTGCACGCTGTCGCTCACCGATTGAGCGTTATCGAAACCGACAAACGGAAACGGTTGTTTCGCGCCGCCATTCAGGCCGACCTCGAGGTCGCTCAGTATTTGTTCCTGATCGACATGGGCATAGGTCAACCCGATACCGTACGGCAGCGGCAGATCGTATCCCTTATCGATAACCTGTTGCGCAAAAAATGGCAGCGCACGATTCCATACCCGCGGTGCATCGTCACCTTGCTCATCGACGCGCGTAAATCCCCGGCCCGGGATGCTCACTTCCGACACACCGACATCGGTGAGATCAGTGTTGACGGTAAGCCTGATCAAGCGCGCCGTGGCCGTCACGATTGCACCGCTGTCCGCGATGACGTGCACGGAAGAGCCTTCACCGAGACCAACAGGTGTTGTGGCCGCTGCAGTACCCGCCCCGGTCTCGACACGCACGGCCGTCCTCCAGGTTCCGGAGCGGAACTGTTCCAGCGTCTCGCGCGTCTGGATCAAGATGACGACACGGTACGCACCTGCGCCGGCACCGAGACCCAGGTCATAGCGGGTAACGTTCATATAGGTGCGGGTAGCGGCTTCCTTGTCATACAACACGCCCGTGCCAACACTGCCGCCGATCACCGCGACCTGAGCTCCCGAAAGGCGCGCGACGAAGTAACCAACAGCAGTGTCAAGCGACGCCTGAAGCTCCGGTTTCTGTTCGAGCAACATGGCGAGCGTTTCCTCGGCGCTGTCGTTCAATTCCTGCCGCACACGCTCGCGTTCGCCGACGGGAACGCTGGTCGTCGCGCAAGCGCAAAGCATGCTGGCGACCAATGCGATGATTAGAATATTCCGGATCTTCATTCGTCCCCCTCGCCTCTTGAAGTCAGACGGCGCTATGTTCTGAATTTATGCACCGCATTCGATCGCGTTGAATCCCTGGACTCAGCGGCGCGAAACAACCGACCGACCTGACACCGCACGCCGAAACTTCCAAGCGCTACCAGGAAAACGTCAATGCAGCCAATGGGCCCTGAAGTGTTGCGTCATACTTGAAGCGCGAGAGCCCGCTGCCGGTTTCGATGTCATAAGTGAGCCAGCGATATCCGAGCAACAATGACGTGATCTTGCCGAAACGCCAGTCGAACAACAGGGCTGCGTTGCCGACGAAGTCGGAATCCCCGGCGCCAACGTCGAGCCGTCCGCGAAACGTCCACTTCGGCGACAGTTTGGCCGTGACTCGGCCTCCGACAAAGAGGTCGACAAAATCCTCCTCGACTTTCGCGAGATTCGTGCCGTTCGGCAAGTTGACCGTCACGTCCATGCCCAGGTAACGAACACCGCCCAATAGTTCCCATGCCGAATTGTCAAAGCGATAGGCAGCGCCGATTTCAGCCAGAGGGTTCTTGAAATCAACGTTGAGGGACTGTCCGTTGGGCAGTTGCGCGCTCGGTCCGAGCCTCACATACGAATAGTCAGCGAGAATCGTCCAGTTCGCCTTGGAGGCTTCGTAATGAATCGTGAAGACCGCCTCCAGATCGTCGAGCGCGTCCTTGAACTCGACGGTGAGCGGCGCGTTGACCGGCCCAAAGCCAACCTCGCCATCAATGCCTATCGCCCACAGGTACAGCGGCGTGAGCTGGTGACGCCACTTGCCATCGTCTTGCTGGGCAATCGCCGGCTGCAACCCAGCCATTGCGACGATCATTGCACCCAGCAACAAGGTGCTCATCTTGTTCAGCTTTCTCATGACAGCTCCTCCTATTGCACGGCTCAAGCAAAGTGACCTTGACGACGGACATCTAAGCGGCCTGTTCGCCAAGACCTTCAGTCAATCGACTGCTTCGGTGGTGGAACCAAGCCTTCCAGTTTTCCTTTGTTCAACCAGTCCGACATCAAACCGGTGGCCGGGTCGCCACGCGGCGCGGTATCCCATTCCTTGCTGGTTCCCTGCGGCCACGCTTCATGGTTGAAGGTGACCTCCCGCACTTCGATATGATCTTTCGTGACATTGATGACGGTCAGATCATCCGACATCGTCAACGGCCCGTCATAGGTCTTGCGCACACCCTCGAATATTTCGAACTCGACGTCGCGGTGATTCCAGTAGTGATAGGCAACCGCCATGCGCGGTTTCACCATCGACATCAACTTGCCAAACGCTTCGGGTGGTGTGTGAATCTGCGATGTGACCCAATAGGCTTGTTTGTAGGGGAAGCCTGAGATTCTCATCCACTGTTCTGGAGTAAAGAAACACTCGTGGACCACGACGTCGGCACCTTTGGCCTCCTTGGCAAACCACTTGTTCGGCACGCTGTCGCCACCGAAAACAAAACTCAATCCGTTCCAATCGAGGCGGAAGCTAACTGAACCGTCGCGAATGTGAATGGCCGGGAAGGTCGTGACCTTGACGCCGTTCTTGTTGTAAATGACCGCCGTCTTGGAAAAGTCGAACTCGTGGGAAACGATTTCGCCGCCGGCGTTCGGCAAGGTGCCGGCGCGCGAGGTCACATCCCAGGCCCAGGCTTCGCGGATATGGTCTACATGGGCCTTGGTGCCGAGTTCAGGAGATGAACTGGACGGTCCGTAGACATGTAGCGGCGTGTAGCGGCCGTTGAGCCAACCACCAACCCACAACGCTGCGATATCGCCAACATGGTCTGTATGCAGGTGACTGGCGAATACCTTGTCCAATTTCGAATAGTCGACTTCGAGACCGGCCAGCCGGTCAGTCGCACCGGTGCCCAGATCAAACAGGAAAGATTCGCCGTTGCCGAGTTCAACCAGGAACGATGCCGCAACATTACTCGGCGACTGGTTCGGCATTCCGGTACCCAGCGCGGTAATGCGCATTTCGTTCCGGCCGAGCTTTTCGGCGTTCGGGTAGTAGGTTCGCGGATAGCGATTGTTCTTGATTTCCTGCGGGACGCGGCCGAAAGGCACGTTCACACCGTCGACTTTGTCCGGCTTGGCGTGTGCTGCGACACTCAACACACTTGCGCAGATAACCGCCGACACAAGTGGCGCCAAAACAGTTCTCATGATGCCCTCCCTGCTTCTTCGCTTATTCGAATGTTCAACCTGTCATGAATGCGCTTGTTGATCGTTGACATAAGTCAACACGCCAAGGAAGCTTGGCGGAACGCGACAACACTCACGAAACTAGCCAAGATACGCTTCGCAACACGTTGACCCGAGACCACAGCACTCCCTATTTCTATTTCTTCATCTTCCGCCAGTCCTGGTCCTGCAGGTTGTGCTCTTCCGCCCAGGCGTCGAGCATCGCCTTCTCTACATCGGTGGTATCCCAGCGCCCAGCGGCGATCTCGGCCGACGTCGGATTCGGACGGCCCTTTTCCGGCGGCGGTTGTTTTGCCGTGCCGGGCACCGACCAGGCTTCTTCCGTCGCCACTGCCATGCGCTCGGTAATCTTTTCCGGCGTGACGTTCCAGACCATCAGGTCGGTCGCCATGGACAGCGGTCCGGAATAGGTCTCGCGTATCGACTCGTAGATCTCGTAGCGTGTGCCTTCCTCGTTGAAGAAATGGTAGGCCACGGCGTGGCGCGGTTTGATGGTGCTCATGATCTTGCCGAAACCTTGCGGTGAAGTATGGAATTCGCAGCAGGTGCGCCAGGCCAGCTGGGCCGGCTGGTTGTAGAAGGTCATGAACTGCTGCGGCGTCATCATGGCTTCATGGATCACCAAGTCGGCGTCCCTGGCATACTTGACGAACCACTTGTTGGGCACCGTGTCGCCACTGAACACGATGCGCATGCCGGCATATTCCAGGTCGTAACTGACCGGTCCATCGCCGGTATGGATCGCCGGATAGGAGCGGATGGTGACGCCATTCTCCCGGTACACCACCTGATTCTCGCCTTTGTAGTCAAACTCGCTTACCTCGATCATGCCGGGCACCGGCGTAATCTTGAAGGAACGGGTTACCGCATCCCAGTTGACGAACTTGAGGAAGTGCTCCATGGCGTACCTGGTGCCCATCTCCGGGGTCTGCCCACTGGGACCCCAGACCTTGAGTGCATTCGGCCGACCCGCAGTCCAGCCGCCGGCCCACAGCGCGTCGATGTCACCCATGTGGTCAGTGTGAAGATGCGACAAAAACACCTTGTCGAGATACTGGTAGGGGATCATCAGCGCAGCGACATTCGCCATCGATCCGGTGCCGATGTCGAAAATAAACTTGTCGCCGTTGCCGGTTTCAATCAGGAAACAAGTCGCTGCCTGGCCATGGCGCGCCGCCGGCATGCCAGTGCCGCAGGCAATGACGCGGATTTCTTCCCTCGCCAGTGTTTCGGTGCCCGGGTAGTAGACGTAGCGATCCGGCGCTACGGCATTGGCTCCCTTAACCTGTCCGCCAGCCGCATCGACCGATGGCACAAGTGATTCGGTTACGCGCTCACCAACGAAATGTCCCCCGATAGCGGAAATCACCACGATGGCCATTATGGTCAGCGTTTTTCGACGTCGAATCATCGCGTTCCCCTCAAGTTTGGGATCTTGTATATTCAGTCAATATGGTTGGCGCACTCTTGCACCACCCAGACACTATTGTATGGTTATCCATACATAAATGTATGGAGTAGCCTACGGCGAGTCGGCCCGTATTGCAACATCGAAGATTGATATGGCTCAAAAACCAGCTGCTCAACGACTAACGCGCGAAGAATGGCTGTCACGCGCCCTCCATGCGCTGGCTAAACAAGGCGAGCGGGTACTAACCATTGATACCTTGACCCGGCAACTTGGTGTAAGCCGGGGCAGCTTCTACTGGCACTTCAAAGACCGCGCCGACTTTGTTAGTCAACTGGCCGAGTATTGGTTCACCACTCACACCCAGATCGCGGCCGAACAGTTAGCAAACATCAAGGGAAACGCAGAGGATCGATTGCTGGCACTGATGGAAAAGATCATCGTTGGCAAACTCGCGCGCTATGACTTTGCGGTGCGTGCCTGGGCCAAGCACGACCCGGCTGCGTCGCGTATCGTCAGGAAAGCAGATCAGTTCCGGATAGACTACGTACGCTCGCTGTTCGCCGAAATAGGTTTCAAGGGAGAAGAGCTGGATATGCGCACGCGTGCGTTCGTCGTCTATTTCTCGCTTGAATCCGGTCTGTTCATCGGGCAGTCAAAGCAATCCCGGGTCAAACAACTGAAGCGTTTGCATGCATTCTTCACCCGGCCATAAAGTCTGCCACCGGAGCTACCCGGCCAGAACCGAGGCAAAGAAAAGATTCGTTACTTGAACTGCATATTCCATCCCATGAACAGCTGAAATTGCGGCTGTCCCGGCCCCTTATCAAGAATGGTGAACTGCGGTTCGATAAAGATGTTGTAAACCGTGTTCCCTGACGGGATCACCTTGCCGATTCCCAGGCCAACTGGCACGTGATAGGTATCGTTCTCAAGGTTGAACACCCAGATCGGCGCGCCGCGCACGTAGTTACCTTTACCAAGCTGGAGGAAGTAAAACGGCTGCGCGGCAAACACGCTGACGTCGGAACGATCGCCGTCACCGGCGAAATCCGTAACATAGGTTATTAACCCGCCCCACTGAAAGGCAGGTGAAGTTGCGTCGAAGTACACAGTGGCGAGGCCCGCATGATACTTACCGGTTCCAGTGGCGTCCTCGGATGCCGTGGGGAATGAAAACGCTGGTCCGAGGCCGAAACTGCGGGCCGGATTGCCAGTATCCATCAGGTAGGCAAAGAAAACATCCAGGTCGCCAACCCCCGACTCGGTCGAATTGATCCCGGTGGGCAAGCGTTTGAACGGTAACGAAGCGCGCATCAACCATTTTCCGAATGGTTGGGCGTAGCGCAGTATGAAATTGTTGCCAGTCTCCTCGGTGGGCCCCGAGAACTCCGGAATGTAATAGTTATGCAGGTTGAACGCCCTGAAATCCGCCAAAGGATTGTTCGCCTGCGCTTCGGCTGACAGTGCCGCATCGGATTGCGGCGCGGAATCTGACTCAGCGTTCTCCTCATCCTGCGCCAAGCCTGCGCCCGCGCAGCAGAACACAGAGAAACATATGGCGAGGAAAGCTATTCTGGTCCGCATGTATTCTCCTTTGCACACTCCGACTTCACCATGGTACCCCAGCTGATTGGAGACGGACATTACGGCCGCTTCACATTTCATTTTTTGGCCAATGCAAACCTATCGTATTCGACCTTGATGACTCTTTTCAGTCCCGAGCCGCTGCCTGCTGCATCAGAGTACCGCATGCGCCGCTTACGCGAAAATCTGCGATTCTGATAAGGTCATCGCTGAATTCGTGATTAGCCGGCTGTTTGCAGGAGAAAGGAGGCCACGATGAGCGCAGACCATAACAAGAGCATCTGGCGGACAGTACTGGGTGATAATCCCGGATTAGCCTGGTTGTTTTTTGCACTGATCGGCTTCTTTGTGGCTGGCCCTCTGGTCTCCGGATCAACGGCAGGCACGCTGCTTCTCGATGTTCTTTTGTTTGGCGTGCTGATCTTCAGCGCATATGCCGTGAGCAAAAACCGAAAGGTGCTCATAATAGCGATCCTTCTTGCGTTGCCGACAACGGCTTTCTGGGTGGGCGGCCGGGTCGAGGACTCAATACTGCTAGCTTTTGTCGGGCTTGTGTTCTCCGCGGCGTTCTTCCTGTACATCGTGGGCGTGCTGTTGCGTGGGGTCTTGAAAAGTGAGGAGGTCGACGCGGATACGCTCTATGGCGCCGTGACCGCCTATCTTCTGATTGGTGTCACCTGGGCGTTTTTCTACGCGATGGTTTATATGATTGTGCCGGATGCGTTCAAATTCGGTCCGCTCACAACCTATGTGGAGGCTGATCCGATGTTCGGAGACCTCCGCTTTTTTATCTATTACAGCCTGGTCACGTTGTCGACGCTTGGTTACGGGGACATCACACCATTGGCACCTATGGCGCGAACGTTGGCTTCACTAGAGGCGGTGCTGGGACAGCTTTACATCGCAGTCGCCGTTGCGGCGCTGGTAGGCACGCACATCGCACAAAGGCAAAGAAGTTGACCAGCGTTGCTACATAAAGGCGATTACGATCGCAGCGATGAGCAGGAATAGCGCAAAGAATCTACGCAAGATCTTGTCGTTCAGGCGACGTGCCAATCGGACGCCAAGTGGCGTGAAGGCGGCAGCGGTCAGCGCCAGGATCGCAAAGGCCGGCAAGTAAACATATCCGAACGAGCCTGCCGGCAAGTTGGCAGCTGACCACCCTGCACTAACGTATCCGATAGCACCAAATGTCGAATAGATCGCGGCTGCCGCCGTCGAGGTGCCAATGATGGTGCGCATCGGCAGCGCGAATCGCGCCAGGTATGGAATCGCAAATACGCCTGAGGCGACGCCGGCGACGCTGCTGCAAATTCCGACTGCCAGGAGCACGATGCTGATCTCGAGTTCGCGGCCACGGTAGTCGCGCGACACGCTAGCGACAGACCGATTTGCCAACAGCATACGAAGAGCGACGACGGCGAGTATCAGTCCAATGTAGATGCCGAGAACTTCAGTCGGCAACGAGCGGCTGATCCACGGTCCGACCAGGCTGCCGGCAATATACGGCAGCATCATCAATCGCAGTAGACGCACATCAACGTCACCGGCGCGATATCGCGTCAACGCCCCGGCGAGCGCGCCGACGGCCATCGTTGCCATGGTCGTCCCCGCCGCCAGCCGCAGCGAATCAGTATCAGAAAAAGTGCCTGCGAAAATGAAGGCGAGCGACGGCAGCAGCAACAAACTGCTTCCGGTGCCGAGCACGCCAACGAGCAATCCACCGGCGGCACTCACCAGCACGTAGAGCAAATACGCCACGTTTTCGCATACCTCCATCAAACGCGGCCGACATCGTACACGATGAGCCGTTGCGAAGATTCGGCGATGAATCACTACACCGGCGGAACACCGCTGCCGGACGGGGTATCAGCCGACAAGTAATCGCAGCCATGCCAACCGCTCGAACTCAGGTATTCGTCAGCTGTTTCTCAAGAAGCGAGTAACCGCTTCGCGGCGCGAAACCGTGGCGAAGATACATCTTTTGCGCGCGTTGATTGCCACCGGAAAGCTGGAGCGAGATATTAGTACAACCGGCGTCAGTCATCATCGGGAACAACGTCAAGTATGCTACGTGATGTCGACAGTGCGCATCGTTTCGACGTTTACGCGCCCCGAGCCTTATCGATCTCGATCCGCTCAACTGCCTGGACGCGGAAGCATTCGAAGGTAAGCGCAACACCAAACGCCTGCTCGAATCGCACCGAAATTGCGGGCGGCAGCGGCGTGCCCGTCTTCTCATTTATCCCTCGGTCCTTGAATGCGAACGACAAATCGTAGATTGCATTCTGATGATTGAATTCCTGCATGCGTATAACGTCGCAATCATGAAATTTCAGAACCACAAGATAGGGTTCTTTCAAAGCGCATAACTCGAACGTGACCTCGATGAGCGGGCCAATCCAGACATTGTCTTCCGGCCGTATATCACCGCGCCAAACATTCAGATTGTGCACCTCGGCATCATGAAAGTTTGGCCACTTGCCATGATCGAGAATGATGGCGCTGTCTTCAACATCCCTTATCGGATTGAATGGTCTCGACTCAGTCATGACTTGAACCAATCCGGCATTGCCAGACCAAGCATTCTGAATCGCCACTTCGAAAATGCTCGCAGGACTTTTGCAAGTACGCCCATATATCCTCTCGGACCGGCACACGCGCTCTACGTGCCCGTGATGCTAACGCGCACTTTCGGCGAAGACAATCACGCAGCTGTTGCCTGGCCAGCCGCGGTGCACGACATCAGCAGTTCATAACCGCATCATGAAACGTGCGCGATTTGCTAACAACACTTACCCCCGAGCGTCGGCCAGGACCTGCTAGAGTATGAATTCCCGCTGTTCTCGGACATCAATTTGGACTCAATAACCCAGGCAGTGCTCGGCGCCAGTCTCGCCGGCATCTGCGCACCCAAGGAACACCGACGCAAGGCGCTGGCCCTTGGCGCCGCGCTCGGCACCTTGCCTGATCTCGATGTGCTGATTGACTACGGCGATCCGGTATCCAACTTCACCTATCACCGCGGCTTCAGTCATTCCCTGTTTGTGCTGTTTCCGTTCTCGGCATTGTTGTGGCTGATTTTGCGACGATGGTGGGCGCCGGTACGCGATGCACCGGGGCCCTGGCTGGCGGCGATCATGCTCACGCTGGTGACGCATCCCCTGCTCGATGGGCATACGGTGTATGGCACGCAACTGCTCTGGCCAATGACCACACCTCCAGTGATGTGGTCGACGCTGTTTATAATCGACCCGGCATACACGCTACCGATATTGATCGGAGTTTTGATTGCGCTTGTGGCTCCGAGGAGGAAGGTTGGCAGTATCGGACTCGCAACCGGCCTCGTAATCAGCACCGTATACGTTGGCTGGTCCTGGATGGCCAAATCTTTGGTCGAGCGCGAGGTCGTAGCGGTACTCAGACCGATGGGAATACAAGACGCGCATCGTTTCTCGATTCCGACACCATTCAATACTATTTTGTGGCGCGTTGTCGTTATGACCGATGACGGCTATCTTGAAGGGTTTCATTCGCTGATTGCGGACGATGGCCCGATACGGTTCAACGCCTATCAATCGGATCACGTAACGCTGGAGCAAACCAGCGATGTATGGGCCGTGGCTCGCCTTCGTTGGTTCTCTCACGATTTTCTCAAAACGGAAATCAAGGGTAACAAGCTGGTTCTTTCTGATCTGCGAATGGGTATCGAGCCAAGATACTTTTTCAGCTACGCTGTCGCAGTGCACGGCAACCCACACTGGAAGGCACTACCACCCGAGCGCCTCGGAACGAGAGTCAACTCGGGCGATCTGGTCAGGGTCTGGAACCGAATCTGGTCTGATAATTAGGCACAAACCGGGGTCACCGGGAGGAAAACGTGAAGGTCAAGAGTATCGAAACACTTGCCTGTGACGCAGGTTGGCGTAACTACCATTTCGTCAAGCTCACTACGGATAGCGGCATCGTCGGCTGGAGCGAATATGACGAGGGTTTCGGCGCACCTGGCGTGAGCGCCGTGATCGAGCGAATGATGCCGCGGGTAATCGGTCAGGAAGTCAGTGACCACGAACGCATCTACGCCGAACTGTACTGTGCGACCCGCCCCGGTGCGGGCAGCGTTGTTTCGCTCGGGATGGCCGCGATCGAAAACGCGCTACTGGATGCCAAAGCCAAAGCGCTGGATGTACCCGTATACGAATTGCTTGGCGGAAAAATTCGCGATCGCATCCGCGTCTACTGGTCGCATTGCGCAACCTGGCGAATCAATCATCCGACTCATTATCAACCGGCGATTACCGATCTGGACGGTGTGAAGGCGATCGGCAGCGAAGTACGTGAAAAGGGCTTCACCGGTCTCAAGACCAATATCTTCACCTACAAAGCCGACCGCACGTCTCCCGAAGGCTGGCGGCCCGGCTTTGGTGTTCCGTTCAGACCCGAACTCAACGTTGAGAAAGATGTGTTGAGAAATCTGGTGATGCATCTCGAAGCGCTGCGTGATGGCGCCGGGCCGGATGTTGACATCCTGCTCGACCTCAACTTCAACGCCAAGACCGAGGGCTACCTGAAGATCCTGCGCGCCATTGCACACCTTGACATTTTCTGGGTCGAGATTGACAGCTTCAATCCAGAAGCTCTC
>CP070643.1:681068-692978 GCA_020354125.1 Betaproteobacteria bacterium
CCGTTTGCCCTTCGTGCACAAAGCCAACATCGTGGTTTGACACCCAGACTTCGGCACGCAGCGGCTCATCGTGCGGCACGATAGTAAACAGCACCGTCCCCGGCTGCACCACCGCGCCAGCGGTATGGGTGGCAAGTTCCTTAACGACACCGTCATTTGGAGCCCGCAATTCAAGCAACCGGTGCCGGTGGGTTTGCTTGTTCCAGTCTTCTTCGAGCCGCTTCAATTGCGCGAGCGTTTCCATTCGCTCGGCTTCGAGCTTCTGCCGGTAATTCGATGTGATCTGTGCGATACGCTGATCGGCTTCCTTGATCGTGGCTCGAAGGCCGGCGATTGTGTGTCCTTGCGCCCGAAGCTCCTGTTCGTTCTCGATGCGCAGACGTTCACGTTCCATTGCCATCAGCTTGCCGGCAAATCCTTCATCAGCGAGCTTCTTCCAGCCTTTTTCCTGTGCTTCATAGATCGGCGCGGTTTGCCGCAGCTTGCTCTCATGCGCAATGGCGCTGCGCAAGTCCTGTTCAGCGCGTGCCTTCACGCTGCGCTCTGCATCTTGCGCATCGAAATGAGCTCGCCGGTTGGCGCGTAACTGCGACAGCACCTGCGCGTACAATTCGGGTGGAATATCGTCACTGCGCTTCAGCGAACTTCCGGTCAACTCCGCCTCAACGCGCGCAAGCTGTAATCTTTCCAGCTGCAGATCACTCTGGATCTGACGGCTATTCGCTTCCGAGAGCACTGGGTCGAGCCTGGCCAAGACCTGGCCCGCCTTTACGACTTCCCCCTCACCGACGAGAATCTCGCGCACAATGCCGCCGTCGGCTGGCTGCGCGACTTGCAGATAGCTTTGCGGCACCAGCCGCCCTTCAGCCACCGAAACGATGTCAAGCTTGCCGAACACTGCCCAGGACACCGTGCCACCAACCAGGAAAACCAGCATCCACAAAATCGTACGCGGCATCGGCGAGGGCGCATCGGATTGCAGTGCCAGCATTGCCGGAGAGAACGCCATCAGTTCATGGTGTCTTGTGATCTTGTTCTCATTCATGGCTTGTTCCTCCCCCTCGCCTTCAACTCAAACGCGTGCGCCCCTGCTGCAACTCGTCAATGGGGCGCAGTGTCTGCGCCTCTGAACCAAACTGCGGCGCATTCAACACTTGTTGTGTAGCCGTGACGCCGATACCGGCAAGCGAGCCGTTAAGTCCGTATTGGTATGCCAGATCGCCACCCAGCGCTTCGGTGTCGCTGCTGGACAGGTGCGCGTTGAGCAGCCCATCCATCACGTTCCACTGCCAGAACCACGACTTGCCAACGCGCGCGTTATCGAACTCGTCAACGATTGCCCTGAAGTCGAATGTCTGAACTTTGCTATTGAGCAGCGGATCTGCAGAAGCTGAATCAAACTCCGCCATGGCCTCAGCAATTACCTGCAGATTGGCAAGGGTCTGATTCTGGGGCGAGGCGTACCAGTCTCTCAGCGTGATGGATTGGCCGGTACCTGCCTTCAGCACCAGGTTGTCACCCAGTTTCCGCATTTTCAGATCGGAATGTGACACCCCACCGCCGAGCGAAAGCGTATCGCCTCCCCCCGGTTTACTCGTGACTGCATCCAAACCGTCACCAAGGTTATACAGAACAACATTATGGCCTGCCCCCAGCCGGATCAGGTCCGCGCCCGTGCCGCCAATGACAAGACTGTTCTGATCGTTTCCGACCAGCGCATCAACGCCTGAACCGCCATCAAATAGCGTTATCCCTGAAACGTCGCGAAGAAAATCTGCCCTTTCTCCACCCTGCAGAATGTCCACGCCCTCGCCGCCTCGCAGAAGATCGAGTCCCTTGCCCCCCAGCAGATAGTCGTTTCCGGCCAGCCCTTTCAGTTTGTTCGCGCTCGCGTTGCCAATGACGACGTTATCGAGTGCATTGCCGGTGCCGGCAAGGATGCGCGCTCCTGTCAGCGTCAACCCCTCAACATGATCGACAAGCGTATAGCTCACAGACGAAAACACCGTGTCCCATCCCTCATCGGCAGACTCGACGACTGTATCCACCTCGCTGTCACCGAACCATTGAGTCCACCGACCGCGCCCTACGGCTTTATCGACATAGTAGGTATCGTCGCCCGTGCCTCCGATCATCAAGTCAGCGCCCGCACCGCCGTCAAGCAGGTCGTCTCCGGCGTCACCATAGATCGCGTCCGTGCCGCCGTTGCCGAAGATCTGATCGTTGCCGCCCAATCCACTGATACGATCGTCTAGCTTCGTGCCGATGAGCAGATCATTGTCACTCGTCCCTTCGATACCAATGCCAAGCGAGAGCAACTCTCCCGGAGCCCACTCGGTCCCATCGTCAAAGACGAAACGCGTAATGTCGAGGCTGTTGAATGGGTCGCTTCCATCGAACGACCCGAGATGAACTGCGTCGCCGTTGCTGCCAACGTGAATAACCAGAGAACCCAGCGACAACGACAGCATGTCCGGCGTGACGCCGGCTCCAAACTGCAGCGTGTTGACCTCGGCGAGCACAGGTGCATCGACGATCGTGTCAACGCCATCTCCGGGGTTGAACACGTATGTGTCGCTCCCGGCACCGCCGCTTAGCAAGTCGTTGCCACCAGCACCGGTGAGCGTGTCCGCCCCGGCTCCGCCGCTTATCGTGTCGTTGCCACCGCCGCCATTTAACGTATCAGCCAGGTCGCTCCCCGTGATAACCCGATCCAGGTAGCGCACAACAAGTTCAAAATCCTGCGATGCGCTTGCCGCGGCGGAATCGGTTGC
The DNA here is from genome assembly GCA_020354125.1 of Betaproteobacteria bacterium. GTDB lineage: Bacteria > Pseudomonadota > Gammaproteobacteria > Burkholderiales > Eutrophovitaceae > SG8-40. Next base: position 683,843 of record CP070643.1, read on the forward strand.
CGTGACCGTAACAGTTGTCGCCCCGACGTCAAAGGCAAGCGGCGTCCCTGAAAAAGTCCCGCTGACGGAATCAAACGCAAGCCAGTCAGGCAGCGGCGCGCCACCAGCCAGCGACGCGCTCAAAGTCAACACGTCGCCTTCATCAACATCGCCAAAAGCATCGGCAGGAATGGTGTAGGCGAATACTGTTTCTTCGGTCGCTGACTGTTTAGCAAGCGGTGCCACGGTGAACGGCTGGTCGTTCATTCCGGTCACATTGACAGTCACCGTTGCTGTTGACGTTTCCCCGAAGTTGTCGGCGATCGTATAGGTGAAGCTGTCGGTGGTGGCGTCGCCTTCGCCCAATGACTGGAACAAGGCACCGGGGTCGTATGTGATGGTATCCGGTCCGAGTTCCACCAATGCCCCTGAGGCCGTGGCCGAAACAGATGTAATCGTCAGGATATCACCAACGTCCGTGTCGCTGTCGTTGACCAAGAGTGCTGCAAACGGCACGATGACGACGCCACCGTCTTCCTGTGCATTGATCGTGTCGTCTGCTGCGACTGGCGCAGTGTTCACCCCGTCACCAGTACCATTAATGGTGATCGTTACCATCTGAGAAATTGTGCCGCCAGGTAGCCCATCGTCGATCGTGACATCGTAGGTTTGCGTGAGCGACCGACCCTCAGCGAGGAATGCAAGGTCGGCATTGTTCACCGAGAAGTCCCACTCGATACTGCCAGTTCCAGTGTCCGTGCTGTCCTGGACTAGTTGCGCATCGAAGGTCCCGAGATAATCTACATCGCCGCTCGCGACACTGACGATGTGCGCGTCAGCCACATTGAGATCCGCGAATTCGATGACGCCCTGAGTGGTTTGCGATTCTGGAATGACCATCACGTCTTCCGTTCTACGAATCGAGACGTCGTCGATGAACCAGTCGTCCGGTCCGCCACTCAGCAGCTCAATGACCAACGCTTCTTCCGAACCACTGCCGGTCAGTTCGAACTGGAACTGCTCATACTGCTCGAAGTAGACGTTATCAAGTGAAAGCAGCGTCTCTCCTGCCCAATCTACGGTCAACCAGTTCTCGAACCCCCAAGGAGCAAAAATGGGTTGTAATCCGCCCTGCAACCACAATTCGAGGGTGTAGGATTCCGCGAGAGCAGTCACTACCTGCTGCTCAGTAGACTCGACGTAGTAGTCCGACACCGCGGTGAGAGCATGGGCACCAGTACGCACGTTCCAGGTGCCAACACCGGTTGATACGGAGTAAGGGTTCGTAGTGCTTATAGTCCAGCCAGTTGTGTCTCCTGTTTCGAATCCGCCGTTCACAATCAGCGATTCGCCAGCCGGCACCCGCATCAACTCGCCGGCATCCTCGGTAACGAAACCAGCGATGTCAGCCGATTCGATCACCGGTGCGTCGTTCTGCCCGGTGATGTCGATCCGCAACAAAGCGTCCGCACCTGTCAGCAAATCATCTTCGACCGAATAGAAGAAGACATCCGCCGCCGTCTCGCCTTCAGCGAGGGCCTGGCCCGAGCTTACATCGAGCGTGTATGCATAACTGCCATCAGTGTGCAGCGACAACACGCCATAGGCACCAGTGTACTCTCCCGGATTGGCCACGCTCAGACCGGCACCCGGGTCGGAAGAAAAGTCGTTATCGAGAACGTTACCGGCTGCTAATCCGTCGTCTTCCAGTAGCGACGCTTGATCATCAACAGCGGTCACAGTGTGGTCGGCCGCCGCCGCAATAGCGGCTTCGTCGAGAACGGTGCCCTCGCCGAAAACAATCTGCTCGACCCGATCGGTGGTGCCAAACCAGTTATCGAGAGTCATCCGGTCGGCTCCACCGTTCAACCCTAGCGTCAGATCGTCGCCGTTGCGTGCGATGGTCAGAGAGGCAGGCGCAAAACCATCAGCAACGCGAACCGCATCGAGTCCACCTCCCTGCTCCTCTACTACATCGCGTTCGGTACCGGTGCCAAATCGATATGTGTCGTCACCGGTTTCACCGAAGAGATAGTCGCTTCCCGCGCCGCCTTCCAGAACGTCGTTGCCGTCTCCGCCATACAGGAAGTCGTCACCACCATTTCCCAGCAGGGTATCGTCGCCTCCGTCACCGTATAGAATGTCGTCGAAAGCAGAGCCGACAATCGTGTCGTTGCCCGCGCGACCGGCAATCTCATATCCACTGCCGTCCACGTATACGTAGTTGTCGCTCGCGGTGACTTCGATCGTGTTATCGAGGTCTTGCGGATCGAGGCTTGCGGGTGCAACTGCCAAAGCATCGAGCAGTTCCTGAATGCTCAGCGCGCTGCCGTCGGCAAAGCTGAACCACTCCACCCCGCTGCCAAGACTGTCTTCCGCGTGGGGAATCACGACCACGGCTGACTGCCCAGCGCCCATCGCAATATCCAGGGCCGCGTACGTTTCGATGTGATCGCTTTCCTGGTTTTCCAGAAGAAATTCGACCAGATCTGTCGAGGCGATCAAACTCGCCACCGTCATGCTCTCCGGCAATTCAACGGTGTCCGGCTCCGACAACACGCCCTGGTCATACAGTGGCAGCAAGGCAGCATAGTCATTTGCGCCAGTGACCGGTAACGGCGGCAATGGCTCGATGTAAGTTATGAGAGAAGGGTCTGACTGAATCAGGTTTCTCGTCTCGAGCCAGGCTTCGATCTCGTGCTCATCCATCCATTCGTAATTGGGATGAGTCTCGATCCCTGCCACCGGGTCAAGCAACCAGTCCGAGACGGCCTGAGTAACGGAAAAGTAGTCGGCATCAAACCAGTCTCCGGGAAGCAAGTAGCCACTGCCGAACTCATCACGAACTTCCCAGTCAGCAAGGCCGAGCTGCGAGTCGTAATACCAGGACTTCACTGAGTCGGTGAAGTCGGCACTATCAATTACGAAATCGCGGCCGGGTTCGCCACCAAAGAAAACAAACCGGTTAGCCCCCTCGCGACCTTCTAGAACATCATCGCCCTCTCCGCCGCTTTGCAGCAGCGCGCCCGACAAGGTATCGGCGCCGGTTCCGCCGAATACCGCTTGGCCACCGTAGATCGAATCGTTACCGTCATTGCCATAAGCGACCTGTGCGGCAAAGACAACATCGTCACCGCCGCCAGCGTCGACGATGCCGCCATACTCGATGTAATTGTCTGAATCTCCGGCACGCACCTCGGAGTAACTTTCAAAGGTCGAGGTCGTGGTGCGTTCCAGCTGTTGCTTGTCAGGATAGAGCGTTGCGTACTCTGGGTAAGGGAAGCTCTGTCCGGGATGCAACTCTTCAAGAACACTGGTCGCAGCACCGGTAGTGGAAAAAGTCTCGTAAAGATATTCAACGGTGCCGATGGCAACGCCGCCCGTTCCATTAATGAACCCGCTTGAAGACCATACGTTTACAGAAGACTCTGGAATTCCGATCTCCGCCCAGTCGATACTGGCCCAGATGTAGTCGTAATCCCATTCTTGCGTCGTCCCAACGAACCCCGAAATCGACGCATCATCGCTGACGATGACTTCCTTGCTCAACGTAACGGTGTCATCGCTTATTCCACCGCTATCTTCGTAAGCCCAATTGTTCAGCGAATACGTCGCGACAGTGGTCGTGGGATTGTCCGGATTGCTGAATAAGGTAGTTGTGGTTGTAGTTGTTTGCGTGCCTGCTACGTAGCTCGCATACGCCGGATCAAACTGGCGCCGGAACAACGTCAGATCTCCAGTGAGCTGATAGCCCTGCGAGCGGTAGTCACCTATGAACTGCGCCTTGCGGGCCGCCTCGTAGTCCGCTGCTGCCCGCTCGAAACCGCGCGCACCCAGCTCGGCGGTTGCGGTCAGCAGCTCCTGAACGTTGCCGGGTTCACCCAGCGCGCCTTCGATGGACCATTTCTGAGGCGCGTCAAAGTAACCAACGACGACCAGTGAATCAGGTGTTCCGCGAATTCTCAGTCTGAGATCGTTATTTTCCTGATAGGCGTCGACCCCAGCGAACGTCAGCGGCGTGCCAAGTCGAACCACACCGCCATCGTCAGTTGCCACATCCTGTCCACCGCCAAACTCCAGCAGATAAACGTCAGCGCCGAGTCCGCCTTCGAGCGAGTCATCGCCAGCGCCGCCCGACAAGGTATCGTTGCCCGCACCGCCGAGAATCGTGTCATCGCCACCTTCACCAATCAATACATCGTCCCCGGCCAGGCCTTCCATGGTGTCGGCCCACTCGGTACCAGTGAGGGTGTCGTTGCCCGCCGTCCCGACGATCGGTGGTACTTCCAGTGCGTCGAGCACCGTGGTATCAATCACCGTACCGTCGGTGAACACCAGCGCTTCGACCTTCGCGCGAGGATTGTTGTAGTAGTCCTTGACCTCGATGCCATCGCCACTGGAGAGTGTGACGGACAAGTTGCCGTTCGAAAGGCGCTCGAGGTTGACGTCGGCGGAAGTCAAGCCCTCTTCTACTGCAACGAAGTCGTAGTCGTAGCTTTCGCCGTTTTCAACGATCCGGTCATTGCCCGAGCCCGCATAGAGTAGGTAGATATCGGCGCCTGCACCGCCGATTAGTTCGTCCCTTCCACCCCCTCCATCAAGGACATCATTACCGGCGCCGCCGTCGAGCACGTCTTCGCCGTCATAACCAAGAAGAACATCGCTACCGCCCAAACCAATGAGCTGATCGTTACCAGCGTGCCCAACTATAGAGTCATCGGCCTCGTCGCTACCAACGAGGCTTTGTGCCTCGAAGAAACGGGCTCCAAGCAACTCTTCGTAATTGACAGTGGTTTCGTCTCCGAAAGAAAACGAATCGAAAGCGGGCTGCGCGGGGTCAATAGCAACGATGCCGTGGCTCCCAACATAGACACCGAAGTACTCATCGCCCAAATCAACGGTGCGGATAACCTGGACAGCACCCAAAGAAGTATCGTCAACAAACTTGATGCTGTTACTGCCTTCTGCATCAATGACCTCGTCCAGTGCGTCAACCAAGTACGAGTCGTCACCGGTACCGCCTTGCATGGTGTCCGCACCCGAACCACCATCGAGAACGTCGTCACCACCCAGTCCGATGAGCACATCGTTGCCGGCCAGCCCATTGATGCGGTCACGGATCTCTGTGCCAACGAGGGCGGGATACTGTGGGTCTTCGCCCTTATCGCTGAACTCGGTTCCGGTGATGTCGAAACCCTGCTCAACGATGTCCTCAAACGACATGACGTCGCCGTCAGCAAAATACAACGCTGCAATGACTGGTGTAGAGAAAGGATCGTCTACATGAAACCCTTCGACGTAGATCGTGTCGTGCGCCGACATCGGGTCACTGGCGTCGGCCGCCCCAAGGTCGATGATCAGGCTGCCAGGGAGAAACGTCAGATCCTCGCGATGGATTCCTTCCCCGAACACAAACACGCTCGCTTCGGCAGAGCTTGCCGATGCGAGCGTATCTCGAAAGATGTCGTCACCATCACCGCGATTGAACAGATAAACGTCCGCTCCGGGACCGCCTGCGAGGATGTCGTCGCCTTTGCCGCCAACAAGGAAGTCGTCACCGCCACCACCCCACAAGGTATCGTTCCCGGAACCGCCGTCGATATAGTCTGCCGTTTTCTCCTCGCCAGCGACGGGCCCGTCACCGGCCAAAAAATCATTCCCCTCGCCGCCGATAACAACATCTTCCCCGGCACCCCCGAACACGTAGTCATTGTCACTACCGGCATCTATGAAATCGTTCCCTCCGCGCCCGTAAACAACATCCTCGCCGGCGCCCGCATAGATGGTATCGTCATTGCCACTGTCTGGATCCTGACCATCTGGTAACTCGCTGCCCACAATAGACACAAGATAGTCGTAGCGATCTGCACCGAGATCGACCACTTTGCGTGTCAAGTCCCATGTGAGCGTCGTCGCCCATTCCCGCACGTCACCATCAACTACATCGTCGCCTCCACCTGCGACGATGAGATCGCGTCCCTCGCCTCCGTTCAGCACATCATTGAGAGCACTCCCAACCAGCCAGTCGTCACCGGCTCCGCCATAGGTGAAGTCACCCTTGAAGTTAGGCGACGACGAGCTATCACCTTCGGCAATGGCCTCCGAAATTGAGACCTTCTGTGCCGAGTAAACCTGATCGTCGCCGGGGCCGGCGTGAATCACTTCCCCGCCGAACTCGCCACTGCTGACCCCTCCGCCACCTCCTTCAATCAGGTCATGCCCGGTGCCGGCCTCTATCCAGTCACGTCCTTCTCCAGCAGAGATCGAGTCGGCATCTCCTAATCCGTTGTCTTCTGCGCCATTCGGTCGGTCTGCAAGGATGGTGTCGTTGCCCGCGCCGGCTTCGAACCGCTCGCCTGGTACATCTTGAGGAGCCTCCGCAGTTGGCCGGTTACCGAACAAGACGTCGTCTCGTCCGGCCTCGGGAACACTGGTGCGCTCAACGTTTCCCAAAGCATCGAACTGCAACTCGACTTCTGATGTCGACGGGTCGGCGTCAAGCGGCTCAAGATCACCAAATATCGAAGTGGTTGTGATGGGGTCGACGCGCGCATCCTGGAGTGTGATAAAGAATTCGCCGTCCTCCCAGTCTTCGAGATATATGGTTCCGCCAGGCTCGCCGGGAACGTCGATTCTCAACGTTGGCAGCGGATCCGTTGTCGGCTCCATCGAGAACAGGAGGCGTCCGTCCACGCTCTCCCATTGCTCGCCTGACACGTTGATGCCCGTCCCAGCAAGCAATCTGATTTGCGGGAATGCCACAAGCGAATCAGAGAGAACGTATCGCAAAACACCCTTGCCATCGGTATCCAGAACGGTGTCAGCACCATCGTTGTCATAGACATACACAGACTCGACGAACTCTTTAGACGCGCCGTATTGATAGACATCGAGACCAACCCCACCTTCGAGGTAATCATCACCTTCATTGCCAAGCAGGAAATCAGGGGCGGCGCCTCCATACAATCGGTCTTCGCTCGGCCCACCTAACAGTTCGTCCGATAAGTCGCTGCCGAAAATAGTTCGGGGCGGGTTAATTGGCTCGGGAGGCGCAAAGAGATCACCCATTGGTTCTCCTGATAGAGGGTCTGGTTCCGGATGCGGGGCAACGTAGAAACTCACATCGGAAGTTAACTGGACGTAGGATCGAGGCGGCGTTCCGACATCGCCCACTCCGGGGAGGTCAGCGATGAACGCGCGGTTTTTCCAGTAATAGAACTCCGCAATATCATCGAGCCACGCCTCGCTCAGATCACCCGTGTTGTTCGTCGCGTCGTAGAATTCAAGGGCGCCTTTATTGTGTCTGGTGTAGTCCGCCCCGATCACCGCAAACGGAAGTCCATTCTTCAGCGCGTAGCGATACGCAAGCGCATTTGGATCGTTCTTCGCCTTGTCCTTTATTTGCGCCTCGGTCATTGGCGCACCACTCTCTTCAATCAGCGAGGCAAAAGAAATTTTTCTGTTCGGGTTGCCGTCGATGTCGGCATTGAGCTCAAGCAACGCAATGTGATGCGCCTCTCGCGCTGCTAGCTCTCCTTTCCCTGTCCACCGGTCGATTCCCTCGGAGGCATCGGAGATCGGCAACTGCAAGCCAATCCCTTTGAACCTGCTGTTATCAATTAACAACCCATGCAACGACTCAATGAGAAACTCCTCACTCGCCCCCCCGACGTTGCGCGCGTAATCGACGTACTGCTTGATCTGTTCGAGCGTCAATTTGTCATCCAGACGATAGAAAACGGCATGAAGCGCCAGTGCATCCATCATCTGTTCAATTGAGTGGCTGTTTTCCTCCGTCGGGATGGTTATTTCGGCACCCGGTGGTACTGTGCCGGAGAACCAACTCGCTACCACGCTGAAATCATCGCCCCGCAAGCTATCTTCGCCTTTAAGGTGCTGAACAATTGGTGGCTGGTCGGCTGCCGCCGTGCCGAACAGATTGCGAAGTACTGCGAAGATATCTTCGCTTCGGAGTTGGCTCTTCGTGGCAAGAAATAGCGTGTCGACGCCGTATGCTTCTGCCATTGCCGACTTCGCCACGAAGGACAAGTTGCCTAGCGTCGCCGCAAGCCAGGGGAACCGCTTCGAAACAAGCTCGATGGACCAACTAACTGGGTCGAAGCCGGGGCTGTTGAAAACCACGACATTATCGCCAACGCGGTGGGGCAGAACTCGCGCTGCCGCCGCGGCCAGATGCCCACCAAGACTGTGTCCCGTAAGCGTAAGCTTTTCGTTGTGTTCCAGTTTTCCGAGACGCTTATCCTGATAGGTCTCAAACGCAAGGTATACCGGTGGACCCGGTAATGGGCCGACCTCACCGTCTAAGGTAAGGTATTTGACCTTCTCGCCTTCGGGGATCTTTCTGGTAAACCAGGCCCTGACTTGTGTGACCGTGCTGCTGCCGTCCTCGGCTTTGTAAAGTTGCTCGATAAGGTTTGCCAGCTCGACAAGCTGGGTGACCGCAACCCCAAGCATGCCAATGCCACCAAAACCGGCACCGAACAGGTCCTGAATAGGGTCACCGTCGTCGCCTCCCAACAAATCGACCGATAGTTCGACTCCGCGAACAGCGAGCACACTCTCTTCACCGTTCTGAAACAGCGTCGCACCGAGTCCAGTGTCATCTGGCGTTCGACCAGTATCACCAGCGTGGTAGTGGGCGATGATCCATCGCTGAGCATCAGGATTGGCGGGATTGAAAAACGCTGTCGCAAGCGACTTGGGAAGACGGTCATCATCCTCCGCGGTTTCCACGAAGTTCAAGCCTGTGAGCGGCTCCGTCCCCATACGAACATAGGCGGCCGCCGAGAGCACCGAATACTTGTAAAAATCAAGAATCGTTGTCATCTACCCGCTCCAAACAAACGCCGCTATCGATCAGTCCTTTTGGGCTTCAGAGCCAAGTTGTATATGGAGCCATATCTTTCGAGCGGATGTTCACCGGCCGCTGGACATAGCATCACAGGCCTATCTAGGCCCACGAAAAACCATGGAGAACGCCGGCGGTATTTAGTTTCTTTGGCCAACACATCATCCGTTTTGTTGTCTATTACAACACGTTCAATTCTCTCGACCTTGTGAGCGAGCGGTGTTCCCCTGTCTGGCTGACTGTATTGATATCTCGCCGTTGGCTGTTCAATTTCAAAGTGCTTCAATT
>CP070643.1:693078-703814 GCA_020354125.1 Betaproteobacteria bacterium
CCGATACCGCTTCCGATCAGTTCAAACCAAAAGCCATTTCCTGGGTATTGGCCGGCGGACTCGCGGCTGCTTTCATCGGCCCGGAAGTCGTGCATCTATCCAGCGACCTGATGGCGCCAATCCCTTTCGCCGGCGCGTACATGATGGTGGTCGTCATCAATGTCGTAGGCGCAGTCGGTTTGATATTTCTGCGTATCCCTTTACCACAAACCGATGTCGAGACAGCCGACACAGGACGCCCGCTAAGCGAGATAACTCGCCAGCCCACCGTCATCGTCGCTGTGCTGTGCGGCATGGTGTCCTACGCCCTGATGAGCCTGGTAATGACCTCGACACCGCTTGCCATGCATCACCACGGCTTGTCGACCGATGATGCCGCCAATGTCGTGCGCCTGCATGTACTCGCTATGTTCGCACCGAGCTTTTTCACCGGCTCGCTGATCGGACGCTTTGGACATGGCAAGATCATCGGCCTTGGGCTCGCATTGCTCGGCGCGTGCGGAGTAATTGCTGTCGCTGGCGTCGAGCTGGTGAATTTCTACTGGGGACTGTTCGCGCTTGGCATTGGTTGGAACTTCGGATTCATTGGCGCAACCAGCCTGCTCGCCACCGCTCACTCCGGTGAGGAACGCGCCAAAGTCCAGGGACTGAACGACTTTCTCGTATTTGGTTTGGTCGCCTTTGCGTCGTTCAGCTCCGGCGCCTTGCTCAATCTCTACGGATGGCCGGCCGTTCAGTTCGCGATGATCCCGGCACTGACCGTCGCAGCGGTCTCGCTAGCCTGGTTATCGTTCAAAGGCAATGTGTCATCGCGGCCAAGATGACCGTCGCGGCTGTCATGCGACCGTTTCGGCGTCTTCAAGAATCATGTCAGCCGCTTTTTCCGCAATCATGATGACGGCAGCATTGGTGTTGCCCGACACCACATTCGGCATGATCGACGCATCGACAACGCGCAAGCCGCTCACGCCCCGCACCCGCAGTCGATCGTCCACCACGGCGGACTCATCGCTGCCCATACGGCATGTGGTGGTCGGATGGTAGACCGTGCCCCCGACTTCACGCGCATAGTCGAGCCAGTCTTCGTCGGATAGTCCGCCCGGCTCGGGCGCGAATCGTTCAACCACATGTCTTTGCATGGCCGGAGTGGTCATCAACTTGTCAAGGCACTTCAATCCGTTGACGACAACACCCTTGTCCGCATCGGCACTCAGAAAATTGTACTGAATGGCCGGCGCCTCGGCCGGATCGGCACTGCGAATACGTACGCTGCCTCGCGATTCCGGCCGCAAGGGCGACATCGATACCGTGAATGCCGAAAACGGATGTAACTTCGTTCCCATTTTGTCGGTACTGAAGTTGATCAGATACAGTTGAATGTCCGGACGCTTAACATCGGCACGCGATTTGACAAAGGCGCCGGCGTAGCCGCCGCTCACGGTGAGCGGACCGCGCCGAAACAATACGTATCGCAGCCCCACGCCAATGCGCCCGACGAGCGTTCGCACGTCGTCGTTGACAGTGCACGGACTGTTGCAACGCCATACGGTGCGCACATAGAAATGATCCTGCAAACCTTCTCCAACACCAGGCGCGTCTGCGACAACCGATACTCCGTTTCGTTCGAGCAGAGTCCGTGGCCCAACGCCCGACAGTTGCAGCAACTGGGGTGAATTGATCGATCCCCCACACAACAAAATTTCCTTTCGCGCATGGACAATGTGATCGTTGTTGGCCCGGCGATACTCGACCGACGTAGCGCGCCCTTGGGCGAAACTGACGCGTGTCACGAGCGCATCGGTGAGCACACGCAAATTCCTCCGTTTGCGCGCCGGGCGCAGGTAGGCAACGGCGCTGCTCGCACGACGGCCATTGCGTGCAGTCGCATGGTAATAACCAGCGCCTCCCTGCTGCTCGCCGTTGAAGTCGTCATTGCGCGCTATGCCGATACTCGTCGCAGCTTCGATGAACGAATCACACAACACGTGTTTGTCGGGCAGCTCGCTGACAGCGAGAGGACCTTCGCCACCATGATACGTATTGGCGCCACGCTGAAACGCTTCCGATTTGCGGAAATACGGCAGGACATCGTCAAATCCCCAACCAGCGTTGCCCAGTCGCGCCCACTCGTCAAAGTCTTCGCGCTGGCCGCGAACGTAAACCAGCCCGTTGATCGAACTCGAACCACCAAGTACTTTGCCGCGCGGGGTAAACACACGGCGACCGTTCAACTCGGCTTCCGGCTCGGATTGGTACATCCAGTTGACCTTCGGTTCAGCGAACAGCTTGCCGTAGCCAATTGGCACATGAATCCACGGGTTGCTGTCCTTGGGTCCAGCCTCGAGCAGTAGAACCTTGTAGCGCCCATTGGCGCTCAAGCGATTGGCGAGCACACAGCCGGCGGAACCAGCACCGACGATTACGTAGTCATACTTCATAGGCATCATGCGTTAACAGTTTGTTGAAAAAGCTACTGCGCAAACCGATTGCTGTGTCGCGTGCTCGCTTCCTCCTCGCCTATCTACTTGATATGTCTCGTCGTGCGCTCCGCGGCTCCTTGCACTCGGATCGCTCGCTACGCTTTCATCACAAACTGTTAGGACCGGCGCATGCCTGCAAATGCCGGACTTTGTCTTGTTTGCAGGCAAGTTTAACCGATGAGCCGATTTCATCTGTCGAGCCACACGACCTGCACCGCGATCTCGCTGCACCCGTCAATCACGCCGATTGATAGACCCCATTTGTTCGAATCAGCCGGGATCGGGCATTATTGCGCCATCTTCATTCCGTCCAGGAGACTGGCATGTTTGAATGGCTCGCCTCCCCCGAAGCATGGATCGCTTTGGGTACGCTGACCGCACTCGAAATCGTTCTCGGTATCGACAACATCATCTTTATCTCGATCCTGGTCAGTCGACTGCCCGAACATCAGCGTAACTTTGCCCGTCGTCTCGGTCTTGGCCTGGCAATGGTCGCCAGGTTGGCGTTGCTGTTCTCGATCTCCTGGGTGATGGGTCTGACCGAGACCTGGTTCAACGTTCTGGGGCAGGAAATATCGGGGCGTGACATTATTCTCATTGGCGGCGGACTTTTCCTACTCGCCAAATCTACGCACGAGATACACAACAGCCTCGAAGGTCCGGAGGAAAGCGGCAAACCTGTGGTTGCCGCCGGACTCGGCTCGGTGCTGGCACAAATTGCAGTACTCGACATTGTCTTTTCGCTTGATTCGGTGATTACCGCAGTCGGCCTGGTCGATCACGTCTCGATCATGGCAATCGCCATCATTCTTGCGGTCACCGTCATGTTGATTGCCGCAGAACCGATTGGTAATTTTGTCGACCGGCACCCGACGGTGAAGATATTGGCACTGTCCTTCCTGATACTGGTCGGGGTTACTCTGATGGTGGAAGGATTTGACGTGCACGTGCCAAAGGGCTACATCTACTTCGCAATGGCATTCTCGGTCGGTGTGGAGATGCTCAACATTCGCATGCGCAAGGTTTCGGCCGCACCGCTCAGGCTACACAAGTCGATGCGCAAGGCGCCAGAATCCGCTTGACCGATAACACCAACTAGCAGAATCACCAATCAGACAGGACACACACAGAAAGAACCCAGTTCAGAAGGAAACGATATGAACATTCGCAAACTTGGCCGCTCCGGCCTGCAAGTCTCTCCTCTCGCCTTCGGTGGCAACGTGTTTGGCTGGACCGTTGATGAGCAAACCTCGTTTCAGCTGCTCGACCGGTTTGTTGCCGAGGGATTCAATTTCATTGACACGGCCGACATGTACTCGCGCTGGGCAGAAGGTAATGAGGGCGGAGAATCAGAGACCATCATTGGCAAATGGCTCAAGAAGAGTGGCAAACGCGACAAGGTGATCATCGCCACCAAAGTTGGCATGGAAATGGGACCCGACAAGAAGGGTCTGGCGCCTGACTATATCCGAGCCGCGGTGGAAGAGTCGCTGCGTCGCCTGCAGACCGACTATCTCGACCTCTATCAGTCCCACCAGGATGATGAATCGACGCCAATAGCCGACACGCTCGCCACCTACGACGAACTGATCAAGGCCGGCAAGGTTCGCGCGATTGGCGCCTCCAACTACACTGCTGAGCGATTTGAAGAAGCCCTGGGCATCAGCAAGCAGCACGGACTGCCACGCTACGAAACGATGCAGCCCAACTACAGTCTGGCGGAACGAGCCGGTTTTGAGGAAAGGTTGCAGTCAATCTGCCTTGATAACGAAATCGGCGTGATTCCCTACTTTTCTTTAGCCGCCGGTTTTTTGACCGGTAAATATCGCTCGGAAGCAGACCTCGCGGATAAACCGCGCGCGCGCATGGTCAAGAAATATCTGAACGAACGCGGCTTGCGCATTCTTGACGCGTTGGACAATGTCGCAAAGGAAACCGCGTCCACTCCGGCGCGCGTGGCAATTGCCTGGCTAATGGCCCAGCCGGGCATCGCCGCGCCCATCGCTAGCGCGACTTCCGTTGCACAGCTTGAAGAGCTGTTCGCCGCGACTCGCCTGCAGCTCAACGCAGCCCAGCTCGAACAGCTCGACGCGGCGAGTCGCAAGTGAAGAAGGTGACGCAGCATAAGAAGACGCGAAAGACTTTCGAATCCGCCTGAAACCGCCACCTTTTTTGTTGCGCTCTGGTCAAGCCCTGATCGTAGACGGCCTTTAATTGTCCTCGGCATCGACCTGCAGCAATGCAAACCGCTGCGTTCACCCACCCGATCGATCAAGTCAATTCTGCTTTCTCGATTGGCATGCGATTCGGCCCAACCCGCTGGGCGAGGAGTCGCCGCGGAGCACTAATCATGTACATCATCGTCATCATCGGAGCAAGCAACACAAGCATCACGGCAAACCGGAGTCGACTGAACCATCCCGACCCGATAATCGGTGAGCGCAGATGTCTGACGAGTGCAGGAAACAACCCCGCTATGGCACCGATTGTGTAACTCTGTGCACGCATCACCAGCGACGTTCGCGGCAACTTGTATAGCGAATTCAGATGATGCTCCTTGATATCGCCATTGAATCGAACAACCGTGTTGATACTGCCAAATCCTTCATACATTTCTATTCCCCTGAGAAGCGGGCCGTCAATTTTGTGACCGATACTCGAGTAGGCGGCCTCGCTCATCAGCAGATATTCCCTATCAGGTACGGAGTTCTTGAGAAGCCGGTGGGCCAGGATCACATCCGGACCGGAAACCTTGTTAAAACCGCCAACCTGATTAAAAACCGCCGAACCTGAATGGACAACGATCTTTAGCGCCAGATTCTTGCCGTTCCGGCAGATAGCGCATTTGCACGGCGTCGCCTCCATTCCCAGCACGATAGCTTCGTAGAACGCGTTGAAAAAGCGTGACAGCATTGCGGGGATCTGCTCGAGGACGTCTCTCCATTCCTTCTCGCTTCCGGGATCTTCGGCATACAGAAACAACGCATCGCCTTCAATTTCTTGCAGGCGTAACGGAATGTCTATTTCCCGGATCAGTGTCTCGATCAGAAAAGTAATGAATTGTTGACCGTGGACCGCAGACATCTGGTTCTCAACCATGAACTGCGTGTAACCGCTGATGTCGGCAAGTACAATGACAACGCGCTTCTCAATGGCTTCCATCTTGTGCTCCTGCATGTTCGCAAATAGTCGGGGAAGCTGACGTGATCCGCCCCGTTACGTCTGGGCGCGGCTCTGTAACTCGGCCCTTGGCAACATCGCGCCCGTAAACTGAACGCGGCGTCGCCCTACCAACTCGACGAGCTGTTCGCGGCCACGCACACACAACTTAGTGCGGCCAATCTCGAATAGCTCGACACAGCAAGTGGTCAGTGAACAAATCGCCCCAATTTAATCAGGCGCCTTAATTTAAACAGGCGCCTCAGTTGAAGTATCCAGAGGACTTGTTCAGCACCTCAAGATTCTGCGCTGATTGGTTCAGCTGGGTGAACTCCACGATCTGATCGCCGCGCATTGTGATGATCGCCACTGTGCTGCGGCGTTCGTCACTGCCGTCAACCGCCACGAGGTCGTAGCGAACAAAGACAACGTCGCGATCCAGGGTCGGGTAGTAACTAACATTCGCCACTTCCGTATTCGGCGCGACATCAAACAGTGCGCGCAGGTGCACGGCGATCGCGTCGCGGCCCTCGACACGCAGTTTCACGTTGATGTCGTTGAGCGGGTATTGATATACCGCGTCTTCAGCAATCCACGCGAACTCGCCAATGGTCGAACTGGTCAACCCGAGCTGCTCCGAGAAAGCGAGCTTGGCTCGCTCGATGACATCTCTTTCGACTGCAAATGCCGGCGAGATCTGCATCGCCATGATTGCGGCTATAGCAACGAGTAACTTTCTCATTTCGTTTCTCCTTGAGTAATATTGATAGGTTCCGGGAGCGAACGCGCTTGGCGCTCGCCCCCTGTTGTTTGCGCTCTTTTAGTTCAGAGCAAAACCGCCGTCGATTCGAATCTTGGATCCCAGCAGATAACTGGAATCATCCGACGCCAGGTACAGCGCCGCTTTCGCCACTTCCTCGGCCGCGCCGAAACGCTTGACCGGCACCAGGTCGGACATCATTCCCTTGAAGCCCGAAACCTGCTCAGCGGGCATGCCCAGCTTGTCGTAGATCGGCGTCTCGATAGGCCCGGGGCTGACTTCGTTGACCCGAATGCCGCGCGGCGCCAGTTCGTTTGACAAAGTACGCGCGAACGACGACAGCGCGGCCTTGGTGGCGCCATAAGCGCTCGACGTGGCCATACCAAGGTCGGCGGCGATCGAAGTAGTCAGCACCACCGAGCTGCCCTCGCCCATTAGCGGCAGCAGTTTCTGTACGGTGAAGTAGGCACCACGCACATTGACATTGAACATTTCGTCGAAAATTTCCGGTGTGATCGAGTCGAACGGCATGAACTTGGCGATTCCGGCATTGACGTACAAGACGTCTATATGACCGGCTTTTTCCTTCAGTTCTGCAGCGAGCGCGTCGATATCCTCGAGGTTCGAAGCATCGGAGCGGATGGCGGTGACATCCGCGGGTAGATGCGCCTTCGCCTCGGCCAGTGTTTTTTCGTTGCGCCCGGTAATGAACACTCGCGCGCCCTCGTCGTGGAACAACTTGGCGGCCGCCTGTCCGATGCCCGTTGTGCCGCCGGTGATAACTGCTACTTTGTCCTGAAGTTTCTTCATTGCTATCTCCTTTTTGGAACGATTGGTCTAAAAAAGGCAAAAAAAATCAGAGGCCAAGCGCGGACAGCGCCACCTCCACCACGTCATTCAGTACTTTGCGATCACGGGTTGCCTTGGCGGTGACCGCCAGGCCGTTCATGGTCGACAAGAGGAATCGCGCGAGCTGCACCGGCGAACGGTCTTCCGGAATTTCACCGCTCTGCTGGGCACGCACGATCAGTCCAGTGAAAGCCGCTTCCAGTTGACGGGCATTCGCTGAGCAGGTGCCGAAAACGGCCTCGTCCTGCGAAGCCAGCTCGGTGGTGCTATTGACCATGAGACAGCCTTTGCCCTCAGTGTTCAGCATGCCGCTGACCATCTCCTGGAAAAAACTGCGTAATATCTCGGCGACTGATCCCTCTTTCTCGAGCAAACGCCGCATCGGCAGCGCCTGAAGCTCGCGGTAACGCTCGAGCGCAGCTTCGAACAACTCGTGCTTGCCACCGAAGGTGTCGTACAGGCTCTGCCGGTTCACGCCGAGGTTATCCACCAAATCCTGCATGCTGGTGCCGTGAAAACCTTTGGCCCAGAACAGCTGCATGGCGCCATCGAGCGCGGCCTGCTTGTCGAATTGTTTGGTTCGTCCCATGACTCGCATTGGAACATCTCTGGAACGCTCGGTCAAGAATTATTTGCTCTTTGCCGATCAGGGACTTAGCTCACACCGTTAGAACGTGAGCCTTAGGCGCAGGCCGAATAATCCGACTTCGTCCCGTTCCGGATTCAACGCAGGATCGATCAGCCACTGAATGCTCGGCGTGATCGCGAAGTTCTGCGCGAATTGAAAGCGCCAGAACGCCTCGATCGTCTTCTGTTCACGCAACCCATCGGCTGCTGGATCGCCCCAGTTGAAGCCAATGCCGACGAGATCAGATCTGACAAGAAACTTCTTGATGAACCCCAGCGTGAACGAGCGGTTGTAAATCGGTGCCGTGCCATCCGAGAAGCCGGCACGAACAAACGGCATGAATTGGTCATTGAAGGTCCAATTGCCGGCTAGCGCAATTCCTTTTCCCGAATCAATGCCGGCTTGCTCGCGTTGGTCAACGTGCCAAAGCGTCGCATGCACGTTCTTGAAGTA
This sequence comes from Betaproteobacteria bacterium, assembly GCA_020354125.1. Lineage (GTDB taxonomy): Bacteria > Pseudomonadota > Gammaproteobacteria > Burkholderiales > Eutrophovitaceae > SG8-40. The sequence goes on from CP070643.1 coordinate 701,408, forward strand.
ACGGTCGCCCTGCGTTGGCGACCAACCGAACGCCCCCCAAGTGAAGAACTCCGAACCGTCATCGAAAAACTCCAGGTTGTCGGTGACGGTTCCATTGGCATCATTGACACCGCCCATTGCAAAGACCTGGTCCCGAAACCATGAGCCGCCGGCAACACCCCAACTGGCATCGGGGAACGCCACGCTGGCGTCGAGCAAAATGGCGAGGTTCGAGAATGTCGTCCACGGATTGGTATAGCCGAGCACATTCATATAGTCGTTGGGATCGTAGCGTCCGATCAGCAACCCGGCAGTCCTGTCGTTGAAAGCCTGCTGCCAGTTCAGGTTTACCAACGCCCAATCAATGTCGCTGTAGAGCGTGCCGGTCACGCCTGCATAGCCTGCCTGTGAAGCAAGGTCTGCGGGAGCGACATCGCGAAACTTGTGGCGGTTGTCGATCATTGCCACCAGCGAACCCGTGTCTTTCGTTCCCCGCCCAAAAAGGGTCCATTTTGCGGTCGCCCTGAATACACCACTGGAAGCCGTGTCCTCGCCGCTGAGCGAATCGCTGAGGGTCTGGTACAGCGTCGTATAGTGGCCAGTGAACTCGAACCCGTGCTCATCGCTCATGCGCTCTTTCCAGTTGCGCCACGGTTCGAATGCGTCGTAAGCGGCCGGAAAGCGGAACGCCGGCTCGCGAACCCGCTTGCTTTCGTCCAACTGCCCGCCCGGGGAGTTGGGCCCACCAAACGGTGTTGTCTGCGTCGACCCCGCCTTGAAGCCGGTGCCGTCACTCTGACCGAACGCCACGCTGCTTGCACCGAAGCACAAGACCAGAAGTGCGGCGATGAACAGTCTACTCATCCAGTACCAGTAACTGTATCAGTCGCACGCCCGGCGAAACGCTCCGCAGCCTTTACTCCCAGTTCGCTTGGTAAAGGCGCAGCAAGTTCTCCCCAAGGAAACCGCGAATCTCATCGTCGGTCCAGCCGTAGCGATCCTGCAACTCGCGAACGACGCCCCAGATTTCACCCGGCTTGCCCATGTGTGATGGTGTCGCGTAACCCATCTCGACGGGGAAGTCTTTGGGATTGCGCAAAATCCACAGCAACGCGTCTGCGTAGTTGTAAACGTAGTCCGGGCCAACACAAGTTGCTTCCGGCCCGACCAGTTTCCGGATGTACTGCACGTGCTTGGCGATGTCGTATGGCCGCGCCAGGCCATTGGGATTGAGGAACCCGCCGATGAAGTTCACGCAAATGACGCCGCCCGTCGCGGCGACGGCCTTAATAGCTTCGTCCGAAACGTTGCGACCGATTGGCTGGTAAGTCATCAGGTTCGAATGCGACATCATCATCGGCTTGCGCGTAATCGCCGCTGCCTCGGTGCAGGTCTTGTTGCTCGAGTGCGAACAATCGACCACGATACCAAGTCGATTCATTTCCTTAATGACCGCTTCGCCCAAGTCGGTAACGCCTTGATCGATACCGTCGTCGTTGGACACGCCACCATCGGCGTAGATCGTGTCGATGTTGTAAGTGAAGTTCATCTGACGCAGGCCAAGCTCGTGGTAAGTGCGAAGATTGGCGAGAGTTTTCTCAAGTTCAGGATCCGCACCAAGCGGCATCATGCTCTGGAAGTTGTGCATCACTGCGAGTTTGCCTTGCCGCACCGCTTTCCTAATGTCATCAACGTCAAACACTTGAACGTAGCGCTCGGGCTGCTGCTTCCAGTACTCGTTAACTCGTGCCATCCGTTCCTTGACAACGTCGGGCGTATCTTCCGGGGGCCCGTTGGTGATCGTCGCCGAAATAAAGTCGTACTGGCTGTCGATCGAGTGCTGCACCGCCTCCTCGTACTGCTCGTCAGAGAAACCGGCAGGGAAACCGGGCCCTCCAACGAATAACGCATCCATTACCAGCGCACCCCGGAATTTCCTCTTCACGTCAACGTCTGCCGTGCGCTCGTCAGCGGTTCGCGGTTCGGCTACATCGACGAGGTACTGGATGTATTCCGGAAAGTCATTTTCATCGGTCGGTCGCGGCCGCATCTCGAAATCGGTCTTCGAGGTCGCAGTAACGCGAGACCCATCGGAATACGCCGTGGGGTCGCCGCTCTGGTCCGGCGACATCGTCGTTTGCGCGTCACCTGAATCTGGCGAATCGCAGCTTGCCAACATCCATGCGGCGAGAATAGCGATTACCAGTCGTGCTCTCATACTTGTTACTCCCTGCTCACTGGAGCGTGTTCTTGTAGATCTTTCCGTCTTTCATGACCAGCGGAATAGTATCCACGGACGATGTGGGGCGAGGAGCAACACCATACATTTTTGGTGATGCTCCAATCACAGACAAGTCCTCCAGCGGGTTGCCATCCACCAGAATAATATCGGCATAGGCACCTTCTTCAATGACGCCCAGCTTTCCTT
>CP070643.1:703914-712993 GCA_020354125.1 Betaproteobacteria bacterium
CTTTCGCGAACGGCTTGGCTTCGCTGCGCGGGTCCTGCGCATTGCGGTCGCTCCAGCGAGGCTCGCTGATTTGGCCAACTTTCAGTTCCTGACCAGCTTGCGAACCGTGGGTCACGTTCGAGAGGTCGCTAACGGCAGCAACGGCGTTGAGGGACAGACCGAACAGAACGGCGGCGATGGTGGTTTTGATCATGGTGGTATCTCCTATAAAGAGTGATTAAGTGATTAAGTAAAAAGTGAGTAGTCATCTCGCTTGAATCATTTACCGTGCGAGTGGTTACAGATTAAGGATTCAAGGCTCGCAAAGCTGCGAAGCATGACGCAGCACGGATGTGCGGAATTACCGCACCGGTGTGGGGCCAGATCGGTTACTGGCAGACACTAGCCTGGCAGGGTCGCAGCGCGGCAGACAGTGCGCGTATTCAGATGGTTGCGTCTGAGTGGGCCTTGGCGCCCGGCGGCAAAGGACAGCTGCTTGTCACTTGCTTGCGAAGCGACCGGGACGACCCATGCGAACGCGGGCCGGGAAGCTGGTCAGTCTTTCTTGCTCTTCTTCTGCTTGTACATCAGGGCGTCAGCCTCGACCATCAGGTCGGCGACGTTGGCGTGACCGTCCGCATCAATCGTGACCTTGCCGAAGCTGAACTCAATGTCGTAGCCTCGTGCCGTTTTGTTATTGTGCTGACTAACCGATTCCTCCAACCGCTCCAGGGCATTGTCGATTTCCGCGCCGCTGGCGTTGGTCATCAGCACCGCGAATTCATCCCCGCCGAGCCGGCCTACGACATCCGACTCGCGGAAGGTGTGTCGCAGAAGCTCGGCGAATGATCTGAGCGCGTGGTCACCCTCGGCATGGCCGAACTGATCATTGATCTGCTTAAGGCTATCCAGATCGTAATAGAGAAACGCGGCCGGTTTCTTCAGGCGCCGCGACAATTCCAGCGCATGGCGCGACAATGCCTCGAAACCCCGCCGATTGGACAGCATGGTCAGTTCGTCCATGGTTGCCAGCTGAATCGCGGCGATTTCCTGCTCCGCCATGCGCGTCAGGTCGCGCAACAAGTTCATTTCCTCCTCGCCGAATTCACGCGGTGCGCGATCGATGATGCACAGTGTGCCGAGTTTGCTGCCGTTTGGCGCCTTTAGTGGGCAGCCGGCATAGAAGCGTATTTTTGGCTCACCTGTGACGTGTGGATTGTCGCGAAAGCGCTCGTCGAGTTGGGTATCCGGTACGAGCAGAACATCGTCGCCGAGAATGGCGTGGCCGCAGAAGGAAACCTCCCGAGGGCTCTCGGAGCGTTCGACCCCTTGGGCTGATTTGGACCACTGGCGATGTTCGTCGATCAAGCTGACCAGAGCAATCGGCACGTCAAAAAGGCGTCTGGCCAGCCTGGTGAGGCGGTCGAAACGCTCTTCCGGTTCAGTGTCCAGCACGTCGAGCGCGTGAAGTGTATCGATACGCTCTTCTTCATTCTCGGGTATTGCGGGTGCTTTCATGCGCCTCCTCGAATTCTTGCTCGGCCGCCCGATACCTGCGGCCCATACGCCATGGCTACAAGTGATGCGTGTAAGTATCAGTTTACCTTGGGTTTCGGTCCTTTTGGACCGGCTGTGGCAGGGGCCTGCAGGCCGGCATCGGCGGAGGGTCGCTTGATTAGGAACGCGGGCTCGACCCCTGAAGGTCACAGCGGGCAGCCAGATGAACTTGTGCGGCACAGGCGAGCCCCTACGGCAGCTATTCCGGGTGCTTTGGGATAGGTTGTCAAACATAGCGCATCTTGCAAGAACAAGAGCGTGATGTCTCATGACAGGAGACGACGCGCAGACAAATCACACTGGCTTCGGTATTGTGCGCCTGAAATCTGAACGGGAGGTACGGAAGATGGCTGTCACGGATCACGTCAATCTGGATCAGTTCATGGCGGGGCTGAAGCGCCGCAACCCTCATGAAAAGGAATTCCATCAGGCTGTGTACGAGGTCGCGGCGAATGTATTTGATTACATCAGTGACAAGGAGGTCTATCACGAGAAGCAGATTCTGCGGCGTATCGCGGAGCCGGATCGCATCATCGTGTTTCGGGTCTGCTGGGAAGATGACAAAGGCAATATACGCGTCAACCGCGGCTACCGTGTGCAGAACAATAACGCCATTGGTCCGTACAAAGGCGGGCTGCGTTTCCATCCCAGTGTCAATCTCAGCATTCTGAAATTTCTGGCCTTCGAACAGACGTTCAAGAACAGCCTGACCGGGCTGCCGATGGGAGGCGCGAAAGGGGGCTCGGATTTCAATATCAAGGGCAAGTCCGACAATGAGGTGATGCGTTTCTGCCAGTCATTCATGGACGAACTGTATCGCCACGTGGGAGATGACATTGACGTGCCTGCAGGTGATATCGGCGTCGGGGCGCGTGAAATTGGTTATTTGTTCGGCAAGTACAAGCGCCTGACGAACCGGTTTACCGGGGTGCTGACGGGCAAGGGCATGGAGTATGGTGGCAGCCCGATTCGCATCGAGGCGACCGGCTACGGCGCCGTGTACATGATGGAAGATATGCTAAAGCGTGTCGACAATCACATCGAAGGCAAGACCTGCCTCATCTCGGGAGCCGGTAACGTCGCCCAGTACGCGACGGAGAAGTTAATCCACCTTGGCGGCAAAGTCGTGACCATGTCCGACTCGTCCGGTTTCATCTATGACAAAGATGGCATCGACAAGGACAAGCTGGCGTTCGTCGTCGACCTGAAGACCAGGCGTCGTGACTCACTCGAACATTATGCGAAGGAATACAAGGCGGAATTTCATCCCGGCAAGCGGCCATGGAACATAGCTTGTGACCTTGCTTTCCCGTGCGCGACGCAGAACGAAATCAGCCGGCAAGAGGCGCAAACCCTGATCAGCAACGGCTGCGTCGGTGTGTCGGAGGGTGCCAACATGCCGACCGAACAGGAAGGCATCAAGGATTTCGTCAACGCAAAAGTATTGTTTGCGCCAAGCAAAGCGGCAAACGCAGGCGGCGTGGCCATATCCGGGCTCGAGATGAGCCAGAACAGTGCGCGTATCACGTGGAAAGAGGAGGAATTGCAGTCGCTACTGCGCAACATCATGCAGGATATCCATGACAAATGTGTGGAATATGGCGCGGAGCAGGGGAGCGACTACGTTGACTACGTCCGGGGCGCGAATATAGCCGGGTTCAAGAAAGTGGCCGACGCCATGGTCGCCTACGGCGTGGTGTAGACAGGAGCTTGACCCGCAGCAAACTTGCAATATAGGGGGTTCGCCCCCATCATGATTGTGGTGAGTTATCGCATGAATTTGTTAGTGACAGGTGATCGCCATGAATCTATCGCCGTCTGAACTCAAGAACGAGACACAGCGCCTCTACGAGAAGCTCAACAAGTTGGGTTGGGAAGAAGAGGACTGTGAACAGATCGCGCCGATGACGTTTGAGATCAACCAGCTCAAACAAGAACAGAACGCCGTTATCCTGGCGCACTCCTATCAAACCCCAGACATCATGTATGGTGTCGGTGACTATGTCGGGGACTCGTATGGTCTCAGCGTCAAGGCCACCGATCACCCAGCCTCAAAGATTGTCTTTTGTTCGGTCTACTTCATGGGCGAGACGGCTAAGTTGCTCAATCCCCGGAAAGAAGTCCTGGTGCCCAGTGTGGCCGGATGCTCTCTGGCCGACTCAATTACAGTGGAGCAGGTGCGCGCGATGCGCAAAATGTATCCGCAAGCCGGGGTTGCCTGTTACGTGAACACGTATGCGGAGATCAAAGCCGAGAGCGATGTCTGCGTGACCTCGTCCAACGTGGTCGACGTGGTCGAAGCCATGCCGCAGGATGAGATCATCTTCATCCCGGACAAACTGATGGGGCAGAACCTGCGTAACATGACTTCCAAGAAGATCATCACTTGGGAAGGTACGTGTATCGTGCATGAGGGATTCAATGAGGAAAGCGTGAAGGACATTCGCCGACGTTTTCCCGATGTGAAGATTCTTGCGCACCCTGAATGCACCCCCGGTGTTGTTTCCCTGGTCGACTATGCCGGCGGCACCTCGGGCATGCTTAACTATGTGAAGAAGTCGCCGGCAAAGACCTTCATGCTGGTCACCGAGTGCGGACTGACCGACCGTTTCAAGGCGGAGTTTCAGAACAAGGAGATTGTCGGCACATGCATCCTTTGCCCGTACATGAAGGAGATCAAGCTCGAAGACGTGCTCAAGGCGCTAAAGGATCCAGATCCGCGTCAGCACGTCGAAATTGATCCTGAAATTGCAGACCGTGCTCGTGCCAGTCTGGACAAGATGTTTGAGCTCGAAAAGCTGGCCAAGCGACAGATGGCGGCCGGTTGATCGGCCGCCACGCTTCGGCAAGAAAAATCTAAAACAAAAAAAGGCGCTGGCCAGGGAGAGGGGTGAGGCGGACTCGTGCTTTTGCAAACATAAACCCGGCCCGGACTCCCCGGTCAGCGCTCCCCGTGTGACTGGTCGTTAGCGCGCGCGGGAGGAGTGGCCCTTGATTATATTCGCGGCGCGCGTAGCAAGGTTGGCCGCTTTCTCGGTGACTTTCTTCAAAGATGCACCCTTGTTTTGCCAGGCGCGGCTCATTGTCTCGCTTGACCCGATGCGTGCCAGGCACGGTTCATCGTCGACATGGCCACAGCGATGACAACGTCCGATGTGAAACACTGATCTGGTTTCCTGGATGCGAATCTCTTCGGCAAGGCAGTCTGAACAGACTGTGGCGAAGTGGGACTGCCCGCAGTGCGGACATTGAAACGCTTCCATAATTCCTCCCTTTTTTAGCAACGTCCAGCTGAGCCGGTGTTTTCGTCTTGACTGCGAAATTGCGACCCGAGGCACAGGCTACGCCTGTTTCTTGTCTGGCGTCAACGCCTTGCAAGACAGTGCCGGCGGGAAGTCAATCCTGGCCGGCTGACGTTGCAGCTAAAATCAATCTACCTTAATGAGTTATATGGCACTTTTGCGACACTGGATGAGCTGGCGCCAGACCCCCCCCAGGAGGCAAAATGCACTGACTGACTGTGCCGAAATGTATGAAGGATTTGTCCTCGGCTAACATCCAGCTATCCGGCGCTGGAGCAACGCAGCACCTCCCTTCGGGCTGCGCTGTTCCGATAGTCGCTGCTACCTCAATCCCATGCGTGGCATAGTAGGTCACCGTTGCCGAGGTTGTTGTTTTCGTGTTTCCCATTGAAGTAGCGATCATCATCGTCATCCGCATGTGCGGCTATCGTGAACGCTGACATCGCTGCAAAGCACACTGAGAACACAAATGCACGCAACCTGAAGTCCATTAGATGCTCCTCCATTGATTAGTCCGAAGCGCGCGCGTGAGCGCGCACCTGGCAATGTGGAGAATCCAGATGTAAGGGGAATGGTAGCGCGATGACTGTTTTGTGAAGTGGATGATGCAGATGGGTGCCCCGGAAAGAATGCCGTAACGCCGTTGTGACATATGCATGAACGTTTGGTTGCGCGCTGTTTACGTCATGCTTTCTGAGCAACGCAGCATTGGGGACTGCAACAATGCTTATCGCCGCGAGTAGCAACTAGCGGAAAACAGCGTAGCGGAACCGCCGTATCAGTTTCGTAACAAATCGAATGCCACCTTGTAGTAACATTTCCGTAAGCAAATGAGACCGTGTCCTGTCTGTTCCCAAGTATGCTTTTGCTTCTCGCGAATGGGCGCCGTCAACGGCGTCGGTTTACATTTTGCTTACTCACCGCGGATCGCGAGCGCTTCATTGCGCTCACGGTGAGCCGATAGATCAATTTTTGAGTTTTGTACGGAATGCCTGCTTCAAAAAAACCCTATTTCTCCATTCGCTCTTCACCCACACATGGCCATGGCGCTTTCGCCGCCCGGAAGATTCGCAAAGGTACTCGAATTATCGAGTATCAAGGCAAACGTTCGAGCTGGAAGAAAGCGTTGAAACGGCCACTGAGTGACCCGGATGACCCATACCACACGTTCATATTCGGCCTTGACAACGGCAAAGTCATCGATGCCAGTGTAGATGGTAACGAGGCGCGCTGGATCAATCACAGCTGTGACCCGAACTGTGAGGCGATTGAAGAAGAGGATGGCAGTGTGTTCATCTACGCCATGCGCACCATTCAGCCGGGGGAGGAGTTGAACTACGATTACCGCCTTTCGGTCGACGGCAAACCCAAGAAGAAAGAGCGCAAAAGATACGCTTGCCACTGCGGTTCGGAAAACTGCCGCGGAACCATGCTCGATTGGCCCAAATAGCGCTCAGTCTGTACCTTCATAAGCGTTTTCCCGGTCATTCCTGACGTCTGCATCCGAGTGTCGCCGCATACGCGCTGCAAACGGGTACGATGTCGCTGAGCGGATTCGCGGAAGGCAAATCGATGCGCCTTTTTCTGGCCTCGATACTGGCCGCCTTTACATTCGTCGCATGGTCAGCGCCGGACGGGTTTGTTGCGAGCGTCGTCTACGTTAACGACGGCGATACCATCGTTATCGAAGTTGATAACAATAACCGCGACAATGTCCGAATCGTCAGTATCGACGCGCCGGAGAAAGGACGTCGCGGAGTTCCGGGTCAACCGTACTCGGAGCGCTCGCGTCAGCACCTCTACAGTCTGGTTGGTCGCCGGGACGTTCGCCTGATTTCTCTAGGTCGTGACGATTACGGACGGTTGCTGGCGCGAGTGTGGATTGGAGACGTGGATGTGGGACTGGCGCAGGTATGCGCCGGATATGCCTGGGTCTTCGACAAATATATCTACCAACTACCGGTTGCCGAGCAACGGACTTATCAGGACTGCGAGACAAAAGCCAGACAAGAGCGTCGTGGCTTGTGGCGTGGCACGAGACCAATGGCGCCATGGCAATGGCGCTATTCGCGTCGTGATGCGAACTGAGCACCAAAGCCGCTGAGGTCAAGAACAGCCATCGTTCCTGATGCTCGGCACGCGGTTATTTCTTCATCACGTGCTTGCCTGACAAAGCACCCCACAACACCGCCACGCCAATCGCAATGATGGCGAACGGCGCAATGGAATACTGAATATCCAGCAGTTCCCAAAGGCCACCCGCGAGGAACAACAGTCCGACAACGACCCAGAACCCGCCGACATTCAGATCCATCTTCTTGCGGATCAGTGCCTCTCCCAGAATGATGACGGCGATGCCGATCATGCCCCATCCCCAGCCGACATCGAGCAAGAATGCAATGCCCATCCAGATGAAGAACAGGCCCCAGCCGACGGCGTCGAGTTTGTGGGATAGCGCACCTTTTTCTCTTCGGCCATGATGGATGTGTGATTCGGATTCTCTGTCGTTCATTGTGTGATCCTCCGGTACTGCGTCCGTGACTATCGGTATCGTTGTTGACCGACCTTCCAACGTTGGTTAGCTACCTAGCCGCGTACCGATCTTGCGAATGAAGGTTGCCATGACCAACATCATGATTCCGACAAATACGAATGCGACTGCCACGAGCCAGACAAGAACCAGCGGATAGATTACGACCAAAAAGCCAAGTGCTATAAAAATCAGCCCTGGGAGCAAAAGGGTAGTACGAGAGAAAGGCTTGCTCATCATTGCCCCGCAGGTTTCTGCCATTGGGCACATTTGCATGGGTGTTGGCGTTTGTGAAGACATTGTTATCTCCCGTTGGTATTTGAACGCGTGTTCGTTCGTTGCTCAACTCAATGGTTGTTGCGTTTCATTGGGTGTTGCTCACATCAAGCTGCTGCCGGCGTGGAACCGGTTCTCCGAAACACCGGGCCGAGCTGACTTATCACGGCACCCAGTCCGCAGATGATCGCGAGCATGCCAAACGCCCACCCGATCAAGGGAATCATCCCAATGATGACCAGTAGCAGAATGCCGACAGTCGTCCACAGGACTCTCGAACCGGTTCCGGTTGCCGTTTCGCTTTTGCCAAACAGGCGGCTGACATAAAGGCCGATGCTGTACGAAATGGCAACAAACGCCATTGCGTACAGCAGAACCAATGACGCAAAGATCAGTATGCCGATCGGCGCCCCGATTACGGTAAACATAAGCAGTGCCGCGACGGCGGGAGCCAACAAGGCGAGCACGAGGCCACGCCCGAGGCATGCCCAGAGTCCGCTACGGATTGTTGCGTTGGAGCCGATCAAAATGCCGGGGATCGCCAGTTGAAGGGCGACGCCGAGCACCACCAGCGCCAGGAAAAAGCCGAGCATGACCAGCACGGCGATCCACACCGGGTGTTCGGGTGCTTCCCTGTCAAAAGGTATGCGTGGTTCGACCTCAATGATCTGGCCGGCAACGCTCGCGCCATCGCGAAGCTCGAGTTCGTTGGGCGAGGCGTAGCGCAGATCGCCCGCGATCCGTGCGCCGGATTTGAGGACGATCCGCTCCGCTTCGAGAGCGGCGTCTCCGCCAACTTGTCCGGATAGCTCGACACGCTGTCCTGCCGCATAGAGATTACCACCGACGCGGCCGTCGACGACTACTTCGCGCCCGGCGAGCCGCGCGTCATCACCAATCTCAGCGCGCTGCTTCAGGTGCAGATGACCATGAATTGGGCAGAACGGGCAGACGGCCGCAATCACGTCGTCCTCCACCTGCCCGGAAAAACTGACTTCACCGCCGGCCAGTATCAGTTCTTCGGCCTTGACGTCTTCGAACGACAACGACGCGCCGGCAGCCACTATAAGATCATCGGCTTCGATGTCTCTGAACCGCAGCGACCCTCCTGCTGCGACGATCAGTTCTGCTACGACGCTATCGAAATCCAGATCGCCTCCTGCGGCGAAGATGTCATCTTCGGTGGTGACGTTGCTTACTTCGACTCGCTCGCCGGCGAGAAACTGTTGCTCCTGGTGACTGCCCGAGAGCGAAACACGCTCCCAGCGTTCGTCGTCGTCATCATCGTCATCGTCCGCTCCGGTCACTGATGGCAGCATTGCCAGCAGGAGCGCAGCGATAAAACATACTGCGACCGCAAGATACGCCTGTCGTTGTGTTGCTTTTTGGTTAAAGAACAAACGCATAAGTCAGTCTCCTCATGGGCCGCGTGGGG
>CP070643.1:713093-721919 GCA_020354125.1 Betaproteobacteria bacterium
CTGGCCAATCTGGACCCGCGCGATCACACCACGCGGTACGCACACGATGTTCTCGGGCCGCAAGGAAGAGCTGTCGATCAATGTGCCCATTCAGTGCGGCGGGATCGTTGTGAACCCGGGTGACTTTGTTGTCGCGGACCTGATGGGGGTGACGGTCATTCCCCTTGAAAAGGCCGAGGAAGTCGTCGCATTGGCGCAGGAGCAAGCTGACCGCGAAGAAGAGACGCGCAAATGGGTTGCCAAGGGTAAAACCGTTGAGGACCTGCTCAAGGAGTTTGGCCGAATCTGAAACCCGGGAAAACTTAAGGGGTCAAACCCCCTCCAAGACTGGACCCCGCTTTTCGTTTCCGCCATTTCTTCGTTCTTGACCTGACATGACACATAAACCGACCCATAAACCCCGACCGCTCATCGATTTATTGGTCAGTATTGTTCTGCCATCGATCATCCTGATGAGGTTCAGCGGCGATGAGCATCTGGGTGCCGTCGGTGCGCTGGTGCTGGCGCTCGCGTTTCCAATCGGCTTGGGTCTTTATGAACTCTTACGCTATCGGGTAAAGAATTTCATCGCGTTACTGGGTTTGATCAGCGTGCTGCTGACTGGCGGCATCGGGCTCTTGCAACTCGACACCGAGTGGCTCGCAATCAAGGAGGCGGCAATCCCTGCGATATTGGGAATCGTGGTGATTGGCTCGGCGCAAATTGGCAAACCGTTAATCAAGGTACTGCTATATAACCCGATGGTGATGGACACCGAAAAGGTCAACCGGATTCTGCGCGAGCGCGGTCATGAAGATGCCTTTCTGGGCAGCTTGACCAAGGCCACTTATCTTTTAGGCGGGACCTTCTTTTTCTCGGCGGTGATGAATTACCTGCTGGCAACCTGGATTGTCACCAGCCCAACAGGTAGCGTGGCGTTTAATGAAGAACTGGGACGCATGACCCTGCTCAGCTACCCGGTGATTGCGATTCCATCCATGCTGATGATGGCCACGATTATTTTTTTGCTGTGGCGACGCATTCATGTTCTTACCGGATTGAAACTGGAAGAATTGCTGGTCACTGCCGAGGCGGACAGCAAATCGTAAAAAGGGGGGAATCCCTTCAGCACTCCGCTGCTTGCCTAAAGCAAAGTTACCGGTTCTTCAGTACCGCCATTGGCAGCTGAGACATAGCCGCTATAGATTGTCGCGATGCAGTCGGCTGCCAGCTCGCTATCGCTTTCCACATCGTCTCCATAGGCCGCAGTTCGGTAGAACGCTTCGATCTCCTGCGGAAAGCCGTGCGAGAAATCTTCATCCGGCGCGGTCATGGCCCAGCCTTGCTTGGTGCCGATTTTTTCCACTACATAAATATCGTCAAACTGGCTTTCCACCGGATTGTAGGTTTGCATCTGGTTCGAAGGGTTGAGATTGCATATCGCGCGGTGATTGCCGGCACACACTTCCAACCAGTTGTGCACACCGCCCAGCACGATATCCGATGCGAACACGGTTGCGATGGTCCCGTCTTCAAAGGTGACGTGAATCATGGCGAAATCCTCGATGTCGTTATAGTCGGCACGAATGTGCCCGGTATCGACAAAATTAGGCAGTTGCGTCAGCGCGTGGGCGCGTGCGGTTACCGTTGCAGGTCGAATTGGTTTGCCGAAACGGGTCCGGCCTTCGACCTTTTTCAGATACAGCGCAGCGGTAAGTGGATGGCAGCCTTTGCCAATCATTGAGCCGCCGCCCGCCAGGCGCCAATGGCCATAGCTGGGAGCGTGCGAGCCTGAATGGGCTTCCTCGCCATGCATCCAGAGGATCTGTCCGCTGGTCTTCTCCAGAATTTCCCTTTCTTTCTGGATCGTCGGCGCATAAACCCAGTTCTCGGCATAGAGGATGCGCGCCTTCGATTTCGCCTCGGCGTCGAGTATCCGTTTGATGCTGTCCAGTGCACCGTCGCGCGCCTCGGTCATCGAGGCGGTGCGGCCGTCATAATCTTCCGCGCCTTCACCGAAATAGCCCGTCAACGGTTTCTCGACGATCGGAAACACGCCGCGTGCCAGGGCCTTTATCGCGACGCTCTCATGAAGGGCAGGGGGGATGCAGACATGCAGCACATCGATGCCGTCCAATAACGTGTCAAGGTCGTCGAACGCCTCTATAGCGTGCTTCTCGGCAAAAGCATGCGTGCTGGCCGTGGTCCTGGCGTGGACGCCGACCACTTCAACATCGGCGCAGAAAACGCGGCGTACCGCTTCGAAGTGAAAACTGGCGGAAAAGCCTGCGCCAACGATACCCGTTCGCAGCTTTGCCTTTGTCATGATCTGGATCCTCCCGGAAATTCTGCTATCAGAAGTTTGATTCGCTCACGGTCTCTGAGGTCGGCGACATGCAGAGACCCACTCAGCCAGTTAGTGGGTAGCAGCGACTCTTGATATAGGTCAAGCACGCTGTCGGTTCAAAGTCAGAATCTATAACGTGCTCGGAAAGGAAAGCAACACGTCTTGATATTTCTTGTTGACTCTCCGTCAGAGCCACGCTTTCTCAAACGAGGCACTCTTACAAAAGGAAGTACTGATTATGAAAAGGTCCAGTGGCTTACTGCTCGCGCTTCCATTGCTTGTCGTCTTGGCCCTATTCTTGGCGCCGCCCATTCAGGCGGAGGAGAGGGTCAAACTGACAGGAGATGAAATCAAGGAAATACTGTTTACACGAGGGAAGGTCATTTTTGGTGTAGACCACGTTAACGATACAGTGTGGATAGGCACGGCTCTAGGTGACGGAAAACGTCATATCTACTGGCGAAGCCATATCTACATGACTACCGGCGAGCTTACCGGAACCGCCAGGATAGTTAATGACCAACAATGTGCCGTTGGATACGCTCAAGATCGCTGCTTTGACATCTATCGTGTTGGAAGCGATAAATACGAATCCTGGTCGGGAGAAACGCTATTTTCTACATGGTATAGGGCTAATTGAGAGTCGCAAGGGCAAAGGGATCACGGCGTTTACCCCTTGTGACAAAACTCAGGGGAGGCGAATCATGGCCCCCAGCGGCTTGCACTGTCTCCGACGTGCGATCGTTTCTTGATGTATCGTACGCAGTGCCATGGAACGAAGTACCGAAATCGAACTGCTGCAAGAGCTGATTACGCTTCAAGAGAAAGGGTCAGCCTTTCTGGATGAGACTGTCACCTCGAATCCTGTCGGGAACTACTATGATCCCAGGCGATTTGAAGCTGAGTGCGACCAGATCCTGAGAAAAGACCCTCGGCCGATTGCGCATTCATCGGAGTTGGCGCAGCCGGGTTCCTTTCTCAGGCGTGACATCGCGGGGTTGCCTGCTTTGTTAACCCGTGACAGTGACGGCGTAGCACATGCGTTCCTGAATATCTGTCGCCATCGGGGAAACCAGCTTGTTCAGGAAACAAGCGGCCGCAAGCATCGTTTTTCTTGCCCGTACCACGCTTGGACGTTCAGTAACCGGGGTGAACTGGTTGGTGTGCCGCATGAAGAGCAAGGCTTTCCGGAGATGGATCGCAAATGCATGGGGCTAAAACGACTGGGATGCGTCGAACGATACGGTTGGATTTGGGTCTCGCCTTCTGGCGAAGACGCACCCGATGTCGACGGCTTGTTGGCCGGGCTCGCGCCCGATTTCGAATGGTTTGCCGCAGCTGATCTTCGCGTACAGCATTCCGACGAGGCGATTCGCGAAGCGAACTGGAAGATTCTGATAGAAGGCGCCCTTGAGTCTTACCACTTCATAGTCGCGCATACCAGAACCGTTGCAAAGCTCTTCAACGACAATCTCTCGACGTACCAACGTTTCGGCCCGCATCTTCGGTCAGCAATCTCGAGGAAGTCGCTCAGCGAACTGAAAGATATGCCGTCCGATCGTTGGCATTTGCGCGACCACGCGGCGATCTTGTACACGATCTTCCCGGCGACACAGATCGTGGCGGTGCAAGACCATATTGAGACGATTCAGTACGAACCTTTGAGCCCGACATCGACACGCGTGCGCTTCAGCATCCTGGCGCCGAAAGATCGATTGGAGAGCGAAGAAGATCTGGCGCACTGGGCCAATAACCAGGAGATGACGTGGACCACACTCGATGAAGACTTCAGTCTCGGGGAAAGTATCCAGGTGGGATTGAAAAGCGGCGCCAACGAAGTTTTGACGTTCGGCCGGTTTGAGGGCGCGCTGGCAGCGTTTAATCAGAATGTGAACAGCCGGCTCTAGGACGATCCGTTCGGAGTAAATGGGGGAAAGCCCCGGATTTCTATACTGAAGAAAAAAAGGGGTGAGCCACCTTCACTCCTTTGGTTTCATCACGCCAGCGAAGGGGCTCTGATTCCCTGATGTGGCGAGAAACTTGTAAAGGCGAGGCATATGATTGTCATACACCACTTGAACAACTCGCGCTCGCAGCGAATTCTCTGGCTGCTGGAGGAGTTAGGTATCGAGTATCGACTCGAGAAATATAGCCGTGATCCGAAAACAAACCTCGCTCCACCGGAGTTGCGCGCCATCCACCCACTCGGTAAGTCGCCGGTCATGCAGGATGGTGACCTAATCTTGCCGGAGTCCGGCGCGATCATCGAGTACCTTCTCGAGCGATACGGTGACGGCCGATTGGCGCCCCGGCCTGGCACTCCCGAACGCGTGCGCTATTTGTATTGGATGCACTTTTCCGAGGGAACCCTGATGCTGCACCTGGTGTCGCGCCTGTACCTTACGCGGGTCGGTGAGGCGGCAAAGGCAATGCAAGGCCGTGTTGAAGTCATGATTAGCAATGAGCTCGACTTGATCGAGGACGAGCTGGGTCGCAGTTCACATATCGCGGGCGAGGAGTTTAGCGCCGCCGATATACAAATGGGGTTTCCCCTTGAGTTCGCTGTGTTTGCGGGGCTGGCAACCGATAAGCATACGAAGCTCCGCGAATATCTTGGACGTATGCAGGCGCGACCCGCGTATCGACGCGCGATCGAAACGGGCGGAACTTACGCGTTCGACAGTACAGGCACTACCTAGGAGAAAAGCCACATGAAGCTATACGACTTCGAACTTGCTCCGAACCCGCGCCGCGTGCGTATTTTTCTGGCGGAGAAGGGTGTGACGATTCCTACCGTGGAGGTCAACACCCGGGAGCGGGCACAGTTTTCACCCGAGTTCGGCAAAATCAATCCGTTTCGTACGATACCCGTGCTGGAACTTGACGACGGCACGTGTATTGGTGACTCAGTCGCAATTTGTCGCTACATCGAAGTACTGCACCCGGAGCCGCCGCTGATGGGGCGGGATGCCGAAGCACAGGCCGTGATCGAGATGTGGGAGCGGCGTGCCGAGCTGGAGGGTATGAATGCTGCGGGCGAGTTAGTGCGCAACTTTGCCCCGATGTTCGAGGACCGGGCAATCGCCGGTGTACCCAGCGGCTTTCCGCAAATCCCCGCATTAGTTGAGCGGGGCAAGAAACGCATGGCGCGCTTCTTCGAGATGTGGGACCAACAGCTCGCCGACAACGCCTTTGTTGCCGGCCCGGTTTTCTCCATTGCCGATATCACCGCCTTTATCGCAGTCGAATTTGCCAAGAGGGCCGAGATAACCATTCCCGATCACTGCAAGCATTTCGCGCGATGGTATGAGTCAATATCGCAACGGCCCAGCGCCAAGGCCTAGGCACCCAGTAACAGGGGCCAGATCCCGTTGCGTTGCGCTTGTCACATTTAGTTTGTCCGAACCCGATCTCGAATGACGAAGCGCTCGGGACAGACCGCGATTCGGAGCAAGCAGCTGGACCTCTTTGACTCCTGAATCAGGGGGATGACGAACATGACGGCCACGGCCGGAGATTTCGGAATGATGGATGCTACCGCTATGGCCGCGCTGGTGCGTGAAGGCGAGGTCAGCGCAGTGGAATTGGTGGATGACGCGATCAGACGGTGCGAACAGGTTAATCCGACACTGAATGCGGTGATCATTGACATGTTCGATCGGGCGCGCGAAGCGGCCAGCCAACCGTTGGGCGGCGGGCCTTTCGCCGGTGTGCCGTTTCTGATGAAGGACTTTGTTGCCGAGATCGAAGGCGTGCCGTTCACCGAAGGCAGTGCGTTTCTCGAAGGCTACGTCCCACAAGAAAGCAGCGAAACTTATCGGCGCTACCGAAAGGCCGGTTTGATCACCATCGGCAAGACCAACTTGCCAGAGTTTGCGATCGGCGTGACAACTGAACCGCGTTTGTTTGGTAAAGCACGCAATCCGTGGGATCCGGGACGCACGACGGGCGGATCAAGTGGTGGTTCCGGCGCGGCGGTGGCGGCGCGCATCGTGCCGGCCGCGCATGGTAATGATGTCGCGGGTTCGATTCGTATTCCGGCGTCATGCTGTGGGTTGTTCGGGTTGAAGCCGACACGGGGGCGAACTTCGCTGGCCCCGCTGTATGGTGACTTGTTCTCCGGCATGTTCGTGGAACATGCGCTGACCCGCTCGGTACGTGATTCAGCGGCATTGCTGGATATTGCAGCGGGACCGGCGATCGGTGAGCCGTACAATGCGCCGGCGCCGAGCCGACCTTTTGTCGACGAAGTGGGTGCCACGCCCGGCCGACTGCGTATCGGGTTTTCGTGCGAGACGCCGCTTGGCGACCCGCTCGATCCCGAATGCGAAAAGGCGATCCGCGAAACTGCGGCGTTGTGCGAGTCACTGGGACATGACGTGCTCGAGGCGGCGCCCGATTTCGAGACCATGGAGCTCTGGCAGAAATTCACCACGGTCCTTGCAGGTGGCGTGGCCTGGGCGCTGGCGGACTGGGAGCGCCGGCTCGGGCGCGAAATCAACGAACAGTTCTTTGAGCCATTCGTGTGGGCATTCTCCGAGCGTGGTCGTGCATTGAGCGCGTCGGATTATTTGCTCGCTATCCAGGATGTTCAGGTGCAGGTGCGCGCGTTGAGCCGGTTCTTCGAAACGCATGACATGTGGCTGACGACCACTTTGGGTCAGCCGCCATTGCCGTTGGGTACGTTGACCTATGAAGGTGACCCGTTCGAACTGCGCCGTCGCATGGCAAAGTTTTCACCCTACACGTATATCAGCAACGCTAGCGGCCAACCGGCGATGTCGGTGCCGCTGCACTGGACTGAGGACAATCTTCCTGTGGGATTGCATTTCGTCGGCCGCTTTGGCGAGGAAGCGACTTTGCTGCGACTGGCCGCGCAGCTTGAAGAGGCCAAGCCATGGGCCCACCGGAACCCGCAAATTTGTTCAACTCCGTAAGGGCGACCGACAGGTTTAGCGGGCTGATGAGCGTTATCTCTGTTCGTTCAGTTCTTGGACACCCACTCCCAGGTCGCATCGAGCGCCTTTGAAAAACGCTGCATCATCTCGTCAATTTGTGTCTCGTCGATGATGAGCGGCGGGCAAAAGGCGCCGACATCGCCACCAAGGAAACGAAGGATCAAGCCTTGCTCGCGGGCGCGAGCGGTTACGTAGAGGCCCACTTTTTTCTCCGGGTCAAACGAGGCCTTGGTCTTTTTGTCTGCCACCAGTTCCACTGAACCGATCAAACCGACGCCTCTTGCTTCGCCTACCAGCGGGTGATCTGAAAATTCCCGCAACCGTGTTTGAAAGCGGGGCGCCACCGACCGGACATGTTCCACAAGGTTGCGTTCTTCCATCAGCTCGATGGTGCGCAACGCTACTGCCGCGCAGGTTGGATTGCCGGATTGGGTAAAGCCGTGGCCGAACACACCGATTTTTCGGCTCTCGTCCACCAGACCCTGATAGATTGCTTCATTGATCAGAACGGCGGAGATCGGCAGGTAACCTGACGAAATCGCTTTGGAGCAAACCAGGATGTCTGGCTTAATGCCGAAGGTCTGGCTACCCCAAAAGTTTCCAGTGCGCCCGAAGCCGCAGATGACTTCGTCCGCGATCATCAGCACATCGTGCTTTTTCAGCACAGCCTGAATCTTCTCGAAGTATGTGGCGGGCGGGACGATTACGCCGCCGGCTCCCATCACGGGTTCCGCGATGAAGGCTGCCACTGTGTCCGGTCCTTCCGCAACAATCATTTTGTCCAGGTTCTCAGCCAACCGGGTGGCAAACTCCTCTTCACTCTCGCCCGGCTCAGCGAAGCGGTAATGGTGCGGACAGTCGGTATGCAGAATGTTGGCGATCGGCAGGTCGAAATCCCTGTGGTTTATCGGTATGCCGGTGAGACTGCCGCTGGCTACAGTCACGCCGTGATATCCCTTGATACGGCTGATGATCTTCTTTTTCTTCGGGCGGCCTGCGGCATTGTTGTAGTACCAGATCATCTTGACCACGGTGTCATTGGCCTCCGATCCGGAATTGGTGAAATAGACCTTGGACATCGGTGTGGGCGCGAGGGCTTTAAGGCGCTCGGCAAGCTTGACCGGGGGCTCGGTGCCGTGGGACGCGAACGTGTGATAGAAGGGCAGCTTGCGCATCTGCTCCACGGCCGCTTCGACCAAGGCTTCTTCGCCGAAACCCAACGACGCGTTCCACAACCCGCTCAGCCCTTCGATGTATTCCCGTCCATGTTCGTCGTAGACGTAGATGCCCTTACCGTGGCTCAACACGAGAGGGCCGGTTTGTTCGTGCTCGGGCAGATTGGTGTAGGAGTGCAGATGGTGGGCAATATCGTTACGTGCCGCCGTCGTCAGTTCGTTGGGCATCAGATGTCCTTTCCGCAGGAATGCAGGATCATTCTCGAGTGATACTTGCAATGTAGTGGTCCCGGTTGGGCGCCGTCAATCCGAAGAGCGTATTCAGCAGACAAAGAAGGGGTAATACCCTCATGGCACTACCTTAAGC
>CP070643.1:722019-730473 GCA_020354125.1 Betaproteobacteria bacterium
GGTAGGCGAGGACTAAGCGAGCACGCGACACAGCAATCTGGTCGCGCAGCAGCTTTACTCGTCAGAGGGCGGCTTCGTCGGTCTCCCCGGTCCTTATCCGTACCACCTGTTCAACTGCGGTGACAAAGATCTTGCCGTCACCGATCTTGCCGGTACGCGCCGCCCGGGTGATCGCTTCGACCGCCTGCTCGACCAGAGTGTCGCCGACCACTACCTCGACTTTCACTTTCGGCAGAAAATCGACCACATATTCCGCACCCCGATAAAGTTCCGTATGACCTTTCTGCCGGCCAAAGCCCTTTACCTCGGTCACCGTCAACCCGGCTACCCCGATTGCGGAAAGTGCTTCACGCACCTCGTCCAGTTTGAACGGCTTGATGACGGCCTCGACTTTTTTCATGGTAACTCCCTGCGGTTGTTATCTAGGCGCCGTTTTCGACGCTATCGTATTGAACAGAATACGCAAGTATAGTCGCCCGCGGCAGATTCCGAAAACGGAGCCTTTCCCGAAAATCGAGCGGCGACATGATCTTACCCCACCCCAAGCGGCCAAAGCGCTCGACTTGCTTCCCGACGTTTAGCGACGGCTATTTCAAACCGCCGCTATTTCAGACCACCCCGATATCGATTGGTAATCGGATAACGCCAGTCCTTGCCAAAGCCGCGATGCGTGATTCGAATACCCGGCGGCGCCTGACGCCGTTTGTACTCGTTGATGTGAATGAGCCTGACAATACGTTCTACCGAGCCTCGCTCATATCCCGCCGCGACAATGTCGCCGACGCTGCGGTCTTCCTCGACATACATCTCGACAATGGCATCGAGCACGTCGTACGGTGGCAGGCTGTCGGTATCAACCTGATCGGGCCGCAATTCGGCGCTCGGCGGACGCGTAATGACCCGCTCCGGAATTACCGGCGAGACCGTGTTGCGATACTCCGCCAGGCGATACACCAGCCCTTTGGTGAGGTCTTTCAAAACGCCAAACCCACCGGCCATGTCGCCGTACAACGTGGCGTAGCCAGTGCTCATCTCGCTCTTGTTGCCGGTGGTGAGCACAATCGCACCGAACTTGTTCGACAGACTCATCAGAATAGTGCCGCGGATACGCGATTGCAGATTCTCTTCCGTGGTATCGAATTCGCGGCCCTTGAACTCGTCAGCCAGGCCTTCCATGAATGCGTCAAAAATCGGCTTGATGGTGATTTCGCTGTAGCGTACGCCCAGCGCCTTGACCATGGCGCGAGAGTCCTCGACGCTGATGTCGGCAGTGAACTGCGATGGCATCATCACCGCATGGACTTGCTCGGGGCCAAGCGCGTCGGCGGCCACCGCCACGGTCAATGCCGAATCGATTCCACCAGACAAGCCGACGAGCGCACCGGGGAAACCGTTCTTGCCCAGGTAATCGCGAACGCCAAGCACCAGCGCCTTGTAGGCACTGGCCTCGAGTGACAATTCCGGTGTTTTCTCGCCCGGCAACGGCTGACCATCGTCGAACTCGGCAACCACCAGGGCTTCCTCGAACGCCGGTAACTGATGTGTGATCTCGCCGCGGGCATCCATGACGAACGACTGGCCATCGAAAACCAGTTCGTCCTGTCCACCGACCATGTTGCAGAACACCACCGGCAGTCCGGTTTCCTCCACCCGGGCGCGCACGATGTCGTAACGCGTCTGCAGCTTGCCGAGATGAAACGGCGACGCGTTGAGCACCAGCAACAACTTGGCGCCGGCCTCTTTTGCGGCAGCCGGAGCCGTTGCCTCCCACACCGACGACTGCGCCTCGCGCAGATCGTGATCGTGCGACGGCAGCCGCCCCTCTTCGCCCCATACGTCTTCGCAGATATTGACTGCGACCGGCGTGCTGGCAACGTCGATCACGCAGCTGCCACTGCCGGACTCGAAATAGCGCTCTTCGTCGAACACTGTGTAATTGGGCAGATCGCACTTGTGATAGGTCGCCTCGATCGCTCCGTTGCCAAGGATCGATGCGGCATTGAAGAGAGATCGGCCAATCGCGTGCGGGTGTCCAACCACTGCGAGAATGCCGTGAATACGCATTGCCAGAGCCGCCAGTTCACGCTGACAGGCAGCACGAAAATCAGCGCGTAGAAGCAGATCTTCCGGCGGATAGCCACACAGGGAAAGCTCCGGGGTCAGCACCAGGTCGGCGCCAAGTGCCTTGGCACGCTCAGCAGCATCGAGGATTTTCGCTGCGTTTCCCGGCAGGTCGCCCACAGTGCAGTTAATCTGGGCGATCGCGATTTTCATGCGCGTACTATAGCATTCGGGTCAGGAATATATGCCGAAGCAACAGATCAACATCGTCGACTCTTTGGACCGCGTCAGCGCCGAGCAATGGGACGCTTTGGCCGGACCCGAGCCGCTGGTTTCACACGCGTTTCTGAGCGCGCTGGAGACGACCGGTTGTATCGGCGAAGAGGCGGGCTGGCTGCCAGCACATGTTCTGCTGCTGGAAGGTAAGCAGCTGACCGGCGCCATGCCGCTGTACATCAAGACTCACTCCTACGGCGAATACGTTTTCGATTGGGCGTGGGCTGACGCCTATCATCGCAACGGGCTGCGCTACTACCCGAAACTTGTCAGTGCCGTGCCGTTTACACCGGTAAGGGGCCCACGCCTGCTGGCAAGAAACGCAGACGAACGTCGCATCCTTGTTGAAGCCGCCCTCGAGTTGGCGCGGCAGACGAAAATGTCGTCACTGCACTGCCTGTTCCCGTCCGCCGACGAAATCGATGTCTGGCGCGATTGCGGAATGATGACGCGCCGAACCGTGCAGTTTCACTGGCAAAACGACGGCTTCGCCGACTTCGACGATTTTCTGTCACACATGAACCACAACAAGCGCAAGAAAATCCGCCAGGAACGGCGCCGGCTTTCAGACAACGGCGTGACCTGCGAGCGCATTCCCGGCAACGAGGCAACCGCCGAAGACTGGCTGTTCTTCAACAAGTGCTACCGGCGGACCTACCGTGAGCACCTGTCAACGCCTTACCTGAACCTCGATTTCTTCAGAACCATCGGCGAGTCGATTCCCGACAACCTGCTGCTGATCTTCGCCCGCCACGACGGCGAAAGAATCGCCGCCGCTCTCAACGTGATCGGCAACGGCGCAATGTACGGCCGCTACTGGGGCACGATGGAGTTCCAGCGTGGACTGCATTTCGAGGTCTGTTACTACCAGGGTATCGAGCACTGTATCGCACACGGCATTGGCCGCTTCGAAGGTGGTGCGCAGGGTGAACACAAGCTGGCGCGTGGCCTGATGGCAACGGAAGCGATGTCGGCGCACTGGCTGGCGCACCCTGAGTTTGCGCAGGCGATTGAAGACTATTTACGTAGAGAAACGAGCGGTATCGCCAATTACGTCGACGAACTCAACGAGCGCAGCCCGTTCAAGCAGTCGCCCGCCGACAACAATGACAAATGAACAAAAGAAGCCGCAAATTAATAAAGGCGCCGTCCGGCCTTGCTGAGTTGCGGCCCTTGATACATCACCGGCCCGATCATACCGGGCCACCTGCAAAGCGCGCCTAGAAGTGGAGCCGCAAGCCGACGCTGGTCAGCGTCACGTCGCCGTTGCCAGCAACGGGGTCATTGAAGTTTTCCCACTCGAAAAGCCCACTAAATGCTTTCGAGAAGCGCCAGGAGAAGCCTCCGCCCAACGCGGTATCGATACCGTCATCGCTCTCCGGGACTACCCCGACATAGCTGCCGGTGCCCTTGTACTCGGTGTCGTAGTAATTCGCGCCAAACTTGAAAAACACTCCAAACCGGCCTTGTACAGCGACCGGAACTTCCAGCCTCAAGAACAACGAGGCCATGCGCGGATTGATTTCCAGATTCCCTGGCGTGGCGCTCGGCGCGGTCAGCCTCGCTTCACCCGCGTCCATGTACTGGAGCTCGAGGGCGGTGTACTTGTAAATCCACTTACCAGCGAACACCTTCCAGCCGACCGACTCGTCATCGCAGGTCTCTGCCAGATTCACGGCTTCGAAATTGCCACAGGCGTTCTCGAGGCTGGTCTGTCCGCCGCTACCGCCGATGTACCAGCCAGAATATTCGAAATCGGCTGCCAGTGCCGTCGAAGCGGCCAACATGAGCACAAAACCCGCAAGCAGTGCCTTCATCTTTTTTCTCTCCTTCGAAGAGGGCCGCGTCCGTATCGGCGGCAACATCCATCAATGTCCGGGGCTGATTACGAAATAACCCCGCCGTCTTACAAGCAAGAAAGAATCCACCGGATGCCAGCCCCACCTAATCGGGATGCCGTACGAGAGATAGGAGATGGCGCTGAACCGGTGCCGAAACTCGCCAGAAACAACTTAAAAACCGAGGGTTGAGGTCTATCCGCCTCTTCTCGTCACTCGTCACTGCTGCCGCTGAGGCAGCTAGTACGTCCTCGTCGCATGCACCGATCTCGGCATCACCATCGCCATCTTCTCCGCGCTCACGGTTCAGCTTCCACATAAACGTGCCGACGCCCCAGCAGAGCAAAGAAGCAGCGACGGTATCGGACAACCAATGACGGCGCTCGGCACTGCGGCTAATGTCGGTCAGTCCAACAATCGCGCACAGCCGTGAAGCTTCGTATTCCTTGGCATGAAGCGTGATGGTCGCCCGGGCAGACAAGGCCATGCTGATCCATCTTGTTGTGAAGCTCATTTTCGAAAATCCGAAAGAGGTGCCTTGGCGAATCTGCCATCTGCCCAACGTGAAGTGTCCATAGGCCGGCAACTCGCGCGACTCGGCTGGCGCGCAATGTCAAAAGAACGGCCGCAGCGGTATGACCGCAAAAATGACCTTGTCGTGATACGGATTGTCGCTCGTACCCGGCGATGTGATGTCATTGTCGTGGATGTACGGAGCTCGCAGAAGCAGACACTAGATGTCCACCTTCATAAGAAGTGTAACGAGCAAGACCAGTGCCGCAAGCTGAGCCTATTCAGCGCCTTGGTTGGCACACCGTTTGAATGACATGTAGAAGAAATAAGGACTGATCGCCATTGGGGAACGCATGAACAATCCTGCTCCGGCATGCCGCAAAGCCAGCAGCGTGGCTCGCATTTTCTTTGGGCCCCTTGTGACCACCGACCATACCTTCAAGGGCCCATGGCTACGTTCAGCTAAGAAAGAAAAGCTTGCAGCCCTTCAGCGCGACTATCAACGATCGCTAAAAGAGGGCGCGACGGCACCTCTACGCTTGCTGCCCCCTTAACTATAGGCTTAGAAGGCAGCTTGCCGCTTGTAGTAATCGCGATACCAATCGACGAACTGTTTGACGCCGTCCTCTACGGATGTGACTGGTTCATATCCAACGGCCACCCGTAGTTCCGTCGTGTCGGCGTAGGTCTTGTACACATCACCTGGCTGCATTGGCAGGAACCGCACCTTAGCTTTCTTTCCCAAAGACCGCTCAAGCACCTCAATGTAGCTCATCAAAGGAACCGGCTTGCCATGGCCTAAGTTGAACACCCTGAAACAAGCAGAACTGGTTGCTGGATCCGGATCCTCAGCTCTCCACATCGCGTCTCCTCGAGGTGGTACTTCGAGGATGCGTATTACACCTTCCACGATATCGTCAATGTAAGTGAAATCGCGAACCATGTCGCCATTGTTATATACATCGATTGGGTCGTCACTCAAGATGGCATCTGTAAATCTGAAAAGTGCCATGTCCGGCCTTCCCCATGGCCCGTACACCGTGAAAAACCTCAACCCAGTGCATGGCAAACCGTATAGCCACGCATAGCTGTGTGCCATGACCTCGTTTGCTTTTTTTGTAGCCGCGTAAAACGAAACTGGATGGTCGGTCAAATGGTGTTCCGAGAACGGCACAGTAACGTTGGCTCCATACACAGAGCTCGTGGAGGCAAACACCAGATGTCCAACTCCGAAATGCCGGCAAGCCTCAAGGATGTTACCGAACCCCACTAGATTGCTCGTTACGTAAGCATCAGGACTCTCAATTGAGTATCTCACGCCGGCTTGCGCAGCGAGGTGAATCACGCAACCGGGGCGATACTGTTCGAATACTCTCTGAAGCGCCGCCGCGTCAGCAATATCCATCTTATGAAACGTGAAGTTCGGATATGCCTCGAGATTTCTCAATCTCGCCCGCTTAAGCCCAACATCGTAGTAGGCATTCAGGCTGTCCACAGCCACAATTCGCTGCTCAGCCGAGAGGAGGCGTTTAGCAACATGGTAGCCAATGAATCCGGCTGCGCCGGTGACCAGAACTGTCATCAACCTATTGCCCAGCTTCACCCAACGGGGATCATTCTACCAATCATTGCGCAATGGATTGCACACCCGTCTCGATGCAGCTCTCGATGCGATTAGGCGCCTACTACGTCCCGCCACCTTGCGGGTGTTCGCATTATTCCTTGGGCAAGGAGAATCAGATTGCACCTCAAAATCTCTCGCATTTTGGCGACGTTGGGCTTGCGAGAAATCATCCCCCTTGTTTGCAAAACGGCGTGTAGTCCACATTATATTCTTGCTGATAGCTCCTGAAAAAACGCCTCTCCTGCCTTCTTCACTGCGGCATCAGGCAGGCTCAAATCAAGGCGCGTGCCAGCTCCGGCGAGGGGAATTCCAACTAGCGCGCCGTACACTTCCGCGGAAAAAGAAAAACAACAACACACTTGGCACCCGCGTTCTTCTCTGGATCAAGAATGTCCTTGATCCCATCTCTGTCATCCAGAACTTTCCTTGCATTATGCAATGCCTGCCGAATACCAATGATCGCCTCAGAATGAGAATCAGAATGGAATCCCTACCCTGTCAGCATTGGCACGATATTAATCTCATTATTGGCCTTGGCTCTGGCGAACAATCAATTATTGCACGACGAGTCACACAGCTTATTCTTTGTGCCTAGCGACAGATTATCAACGAATGACACATAATCGTGCAAAATGGCGTCTACGGTTCCGGGCCTTGTCCGACGCGCAATAACAAAACTGCAAAAAGAAATAATGAGCGAGCACGCCAGCTTCCGGCTGATTAGAGAACCGCGTGAATAGGACGGAGTTGGGCGAAATTCACTCGACCGAATTGCGTTCATAATTTCAACGATTACAGTTTGCCGAGTGCGAGTCAACAGAGGATTCATGGCTATTGCGAGAAAATGAAACAATTTGTGTCTGCCGCTGGGCACCAGTTGTGCTCTCCAAGCCCGCGGCATGCTGACCCTTCTCACTCACCTCGCCTGAAACAAGTGCAGCTATCTTCGTCTGCCCGAGTGGATTCATCGAGAACGCATCCGAGGCCGGACACCGTGACCCAAAGACAGCTTCGATTTTCCGTCAGCCACGCTCATCCATCAGCTTCCGGGAGGCATTGTTAGTCCCGCAAGCGCAGCGTTGCAATGCAAGTTTTCCTTTCCTCTGCGATTCAAGCCTGCGAGGCATGGGCGCAAGCCAGGCAGAATTTGCGCGTCGCGACTCCACGACTTGGAAATACGCGTACCAGTTGGTGACTCTGTGTCTTTGGGAAACGTCCGATTGCTGGTGGCGTCGAAAGCCCAAGCCCGAGTTCAAGGGCCAGCTGCAGAATTCCCACCGCCACATCGTCAATAGTGCGTCACACCTTTGCGGACAAGTTTTCCACGTACCACGCCATCGCTTCCGCCAGACCGTCCTCCAAGCGATGCGTAGGCGCATATCCTAGAAGGCGCTTCGCCTTCGAGATGTCCGCTTGAGAGTGACGCACATCGCCCTCGCGGAACGCTTGGTAGTGCGGCTTGCAGTCAGCAACGTCAGGTACGTACTGGGACAGTAAGCGGCGTTGCAACTCAAACAGCTCGTTCAACGTCGTGCGCTCCCCTACTGATACGTTGTATACCTGATTCAGTGCTGCAGGGTCGTCAACTATCGAGGCAAGAATATTTGCCTGAATAGCATTGTCGACATAACAGAAGTCGCGGCTGGTCTCACCATCACCATTAATATCGACGGGCTCACCGGAAACGAATTGCGCGATCCATTTCGGGATAACAGCGGCGTACGCGCCCTCAGGGTCCTGTCTCGGCCCGAAAATGTTGAAGTAACGCAAGCCGATCGAGGTCAAGCCGTAACAGCGCGCAAAGACATCCGCATAAAGCTCATTGACGTATTTTGTCAATGCGTAAGGCGACAGTGGCCGGCCAATTTCATCCTCAACCTTGGGCAGGCCCGGGTGGTCACCGTAGGTCGAACTGGAGGCCGCGTAAACGAATCGCGCAACGCCGGCATCGCGAGCAGCAACCAGCATGTTCACGAACCCGGTGAGGTTTGTATCGTGCGTTGTAAGCGGGTCCTCGAGCGACCTTGGCACCGAGCCCAACGCGGCCTGATGCAAGACCAGCTCTACGCCTTCGCAAGCACGACGGCAATCAGACCGGTGACGAATATCACCTTCGATGAAGAGGCAATTTTTCCAAGCCGG
>CP070643.1:730573-738359 GCA_020354125.1 Betaproteobacteria bacterium
GAATGCTGCGCGGCCAACAGGCGGCCGTGCCCACAAGGCAGCCGGATCGTGATCGGCACGCTGGCCTGGCCGCCAGTCATGTAGCGCATCTTGGCTGCTTGATTGACGACTTCGTCCATCGCGCAGGTGACGAAATCGAGATACATCAACTCGACCACCGGCCGCATGCCCGCCAGCGCAGCGCCGACGCCGATGCCAACAATACCGGCCTCGGCGATCGGCGTCTCGAAGATGCGGCCGGGAAACCGCTCGTTGATACCCTTGGTCACAGCGTAAGGGCCGCCGTGCGCAATCACGTCTTCACCGATGACGAAGATCTCGTCGTCGCGCTCCATCTCCTCGTTCAGGGCATCGCGCAGCGCATCGCGGAAACTGATCGTTGTCATGGCTGGCCTCCATCGCTCGTTGCCAGCACATCGCGCAGCGCGGCTGCCGTGGGTGGATAAGGGCTTTCCTCTGCAAAGGCGACGGCCTTGGCAACCTGGTCCCGCGCAGCCGTTTGCATGGCTTGGTCCTCGTCCTCGTCAAGCCATTGCCGCTCGACCATGTAGGCTTTCAAGAGCGCGATCGGATCGTGTTTGGTCCGCCACTCGTCGACTTCCTCGCGGCCGCGATATTCCTCACGGTCGCCAATGCTGTGACCGTAGTAGCGATAGGTTCGGGCTTCGATCAGCGTCGGGCCTTCGCCTTTGCGCGCCCGGGCGATGGCGTCGCGGGTGGTCTCGTAGACCTCGACAATGTTCTGTCCGTCGATGGAAACACCCGGAATGTTGTACGAGGCACCCATGTCGGCCACTGAGTCGATGACTGCGACACTCTTCCGGGGTACCCATTGCTGATACTGGTTGTTCTCACAGACATAGACCACCGGCAGTTTCCAGAGCGAACCCATCTGCAAGGCTTCGTGAAACGGCCCGCGTGCAGAGGCGCCGTCACCGAAGAAGCAGACCGAGACTTGATCGGTGCCGCGGATCTTGATCGCCAGGCCCGCCCCGGTCGCCGGCCCGATGCCACCGGCGACGATGCCATTGGCGCCAAGGATGTTGAGCGAGAGGTCGGCGACATGCATCGAACCGCCTTTGCCCGAGCAGCTGCCGGTCGCCTTGCCGAATAGTTCGGCCATCATGGCGTCCATCGAAGCGCCTTTGGCCAGGCAGTGACCGTGACTGCGGTGGGTCCCGGTGATGTAATCATTGTCGCGCAGATTACTGCACACGCCGACCGCAACACCTTCTTCGCCGCAATACATGTGCAGCGCACCCTGAACCGAGCCGAGGCTGGTCTGACGATTGGCTTCCTCTTCGAAGTGACGGATGCGCCACATGTCGAGATACATTTTTTTTGCGATTTCTGCCGTTAATGTCATTCTTCTCCTCCCGGGCATACTCTCAGGGAAATCATTGTTGCAGATTTTGGCAGTGGTCGTCACGCCCGCCTGCAAGATTCCTCGTAAAACCGGCTATTCGCCAGGCATTGCCGGTCGGCAAGACAGTTTTCGAATCATCACCCAATCGGTGAAATTAGAATCGGTGCAATTCAAATTTGCCAGTGCGTAGACTTCGTGCAACAAGGAAACTTCGGGCGCTATGGTCTGCTGGCGGTTTATGTCGTGTTGTTATTGTTGCTTGGTACGGTCCTCGACTCGACGTCGATTATTCTCATCACGGTACCGTTGTTCCTGCCGATGGTCGCGCCGTTTGAAGTTGATCTGGTGTGGTTCGGCATCATCACTGTGATCGCTGTCGAAATCGGTCTGTTGACCCCGCCGCTCGGTATCGCTGCCTATGTCATCAAGAGCACCATCAATGACGACAAGATCACCCTGTTCGACATCTTCGCCGGCGCCTTCCCGTTCGCAGTGATCATGCTGCTGATGGTGATCTTGATCATCGCAGTGCCGGAGATCGTTCTCGCGCTGATTTAACCTGGCGGCTTGTCGCCCGCCACCCGTCACCTGTCACAGGTCACTCGTCACTGTTCACAGGTGACTTGTCACGCACCCGCGCGGGCCGCTCAATGCTCTCCGGCAATTCCTGAGTAAGGCGGGTCGTTTCTCACCTTCATCCGAGCGTATGTTGAGTGCCTATCCAGGCAAGTCCGCCCATTGATCTCGGGCAATCTATTGCCGACTGGAAATTACACGCGAGTAATTTCAAGTAGGAGTAAAATTACTCGCATCTTGGTTTCTTTGTGGCTGGCACATGGCATTGCTCACCAGGTATCTTCATGAACCGATCGAAAGCGATTTAGGCCGCAAGATGGTCTTTGTCGGCGGGCCGCGGCAGGTAGGCAAGACACAACTGGGCAAGCTGATCATCCCCGACCCGGCTGCGTATCTGAACTACGATATCGCCGAGCACCGAAGCGCTATCCTCAAGGGAGAACTGCCAGCGACGCCGGCGTGGTTCTTCGACGAGATCCACAAATACCGGGCGTGGCGAAACTACCTCAAGGGTCTGTACGATGCCGCCGGCGCCCGCAAACGGATCCTGGTGAACGGCAGTGCCAAGCTCGATTACTACCGCTTCGGGGGCGACTCACTTCAGGGACGCTATGTCTACTTTCGGCTTCACCCGTTGTCTTTGGCCGAGGTCGGCGGCAAAACGCCTGAGGATCTTGCTGCGCTGCTGGAACTGTCCGGATTCCCCGAGCCGTTCCTTGCCTCGAGCGCGACTCAGGCCAGACGCTGGTCACTGGCCTATCGTGAACGGCTCATCCGGGAAGAGGTTACGAGCCTCGAGTCGATTAGCGACTTGGCCAAACTGGAGTTGCTCGCCATGTCGCTGCCTTCGCGAGTTGGCAGCCCGCTTTCTGTGAACGCCTTGCGCGAAGATCTCCAGGTCAGCCACGCGACCGTCGCGCGCTGGCTGGATGTGCTCGAGCGCTTGTATGCGATATTCCGGGTTCCGCCCTTCGGCGCTCCCCGGCTTCGTGCAGTAAAGAAAGAACAGAAACACTATCACTTCGACTGGACGGTGGTTGGCGATCCGGCGGCACGCTTCGAGAATCTGGTCGCGTCGCACCTGCTCAAGTGGGCCCACTATCAAGCCGACACGCAGGGTCACGCAATCGAACTGCGTTACTTCCGCGACATCGACAGGCGAGAGGTTGATTTCGTTCTTGTCCACGAGACGCAGCCTATCGGGTTTGTGGAATGCAAGTTGGGTGATGCGGAGGTTTCGCCTTCGCTGGGCTATCTGCGGCAGCGCTTTCCAAAGGTCCCGGCTTGGCAGCTAAGTGCCGTGGGCAGCAAAGACTTCGAGACCGCCGACGGCATAAGAGTGGCACCGGGCGGCGTCCTTCTCAGTCAGCTTGTGTAAGCAAGACTCGATTCCCTCTGCGTCCTTCGCGTCCCCTGCGGTGAGAGAGTTTCGATCTTAGTCAACCATATCTGGCTGTTCTGCTTCTAACTGGGCGTACATCGTCTGGAAATGCAACCAGCCAATGTACTCGCTCCTGACCCGTAAACTAGACTAGGAGGGGGAGTAGGATCCGATGACGGCAATCTTGCAACTTTGGAAACTGACATGATCGAAAAACGCCCGTTCGGCCGCACCGGCCATGACAGCACCGTCACCGTGTTCGGCGGTGCTGCTTTCATGTTTGGCGCCACTCAGTCGCAAGCCGACGCCTCGCTGGAGGTGTTGCTGGAGTACGGTGTTAACCACATCGATACCGCGCCGCGTTACGGTGATTCGGAGCTGCTTATCGGGCCGTGGATGCGCGAGCACCGTAAGCAGTTTTTTCTGGCCACCAAGACCAGTGAACGCGACTACCAGTCAGCACGGGATCAAATTCGGCGCTCGCTCGATCGGCTGCAGGTTGACCAAGTCGACTTGCTGCAACTGCACTCCATGGCGCATCCCGATGACTGGGACCAGGTGTTCGGCGCGCAGGGCGCACTGGAAGCCTTGGTCGAAGCGCGCGAGGAAGGGCTGACTCGATTCATCGGCATCACCGGCCACAGCTGGACCATCGCCGCCATGCACAAGCGCTCGCTGGAACAGTTCGACTTTGATTCGGTGCTGATGCCGCTCAACTTTCTCATGTATGACAACGAGCGCTACCGAAAGGGTTTCGACGCCGTCATCGCAATGTGCAAGAAAAAGAAAGTCGCAGTGCAGACCATCAAGTCCATCGCCCGCGGGCCATGGGGCATCACGGCGAAGAACCGCAACACCTGGTATCAACCGCTGGAAGAGCAAGCAGACATCGACCGCGCCATCCACTGGGTGATGGGCCGCGGTGACGTGTTCATCAACACCGTTGGCGACCGTGACTTGCTGCCCATGGTCCTCGATGCAGCCGGCCGATTCGAAGAGCGGCCGGATGACGTAGCCATGCGCGAGCTGATGGAGGCACGCTCCGTGACGCCAATCTTTGGGATTGCTACCTGAGCAACACGACGCAAATCGAACGGGGCCCACTGCGTGGTGATGCCGTCGGGCTTTCCAAATTGACAGCCAAGTCGTACCCTCTCGCTAATCTCCAGCGAAGTTAAGCCATATGGTGGTTGAGGAGGGGTACAGGAAGCTGGCGGCAGTCCTGGTCGCGGATGTCGTTGGCTACTCGCGGCTGATGGCAGATGACGAACGGGCGACGGTCCGTACGCTGACCCAATACCGGGAACTGTTTGTCAAGCGCGTCGATGCGCATCAAGGTCGCATCGTAGACACCGCTGGGGACAGCGTGTTGGCAATCTTCGACAGCGTTGTAGAGGCAGTCGAGGCAGCCATCGAGGTCCAGCATGAATTTGCCGAGCGTAACCAGCAGCTGCCCAACCATCGCCGAATGAATTTCCGTATTGGTATCAACCTCGGCGATATCATCGTTCGCGAGGATGGCAGCATCTACGGTGACGGAGTCAACGTCGCCGCTCGGCTCGAGAGTCTTGCCGACGCGGGTGGGGTAATGGTGTCTGATGACGCTTTTCGATATGCCCGCGGCAAGGTCATGGCGGGCTTCGTCGATGCTGGGACCCACAAGGTCAAGAACATCGACGAGCCGGTTCACGCCTTTCGGGTCGTGCTGGACGATAAAGCGGCGGCAACACAAGTGCCGCGAAGAAATCGCAAAAAGTCGCTTGGCGTCGTCGTAGGAATCTGGGTGGTTCTCCTTCTTGTTGCGGCGATCGTGTCCTGGTCGAAACGCGGGCAGGAAGACCCTATCCTCGCAATGCCGACCGGTCCGACCATAGCAGTGCTTCCATTTGCCAACATGAGCGGGGATCCCGAGCAGGAATACTTCAGCGATGGGATAACAGAAGACATCATCACCGGGCTGAGTCGCTTTCGCGATTTGCTCGTCATCGCGCGTAACTCAACGCTTCAGTACAAAGGCAAAGCAGTGGACGTGCGTGAGGTCGGGCGTGATCTTGGAGTGCAGTTTGTGCTCGAAGGCAGTGTTCGCCGCGACGCAGAAGACATTCGCGTAACGACACAGCTCCTCGATGCAACCAGCGGCGTTCACATCTGGGCAGAAAATTTTGATCGCACGCTCTCTGCTGGCAGCGTGTTCACGATCCAGGATGAGATCGCCCAACAAGTGGTTGCACAGATTGCGGACGCCTACGGGGCGATCAGCGAGTTTCGGAAAGCGGAGGCGAGATCCAGCCCGCCGGGCACCCTCGGCGCCTACGAATGTGTACTCCTGGTTTACGAATTCTTTAGAGTCTTGAGCCCTGAAATGCATGCGAAGGCGCGTGACTGCTTGCAAAGTGCGGTCAAGACCGACCCGAATTACGCCGACGCCTGGGCCTGGTTAGCCGGGATCTACAACGAGGAATATGTCGATGCATTCAACCCGCTACCGAATCCTCTCGATCGCGCACTCGATGCCGGCCTCAAGGCCATTGAGCTCGACGCGAACAATCAGGTCGCACACTGGTTTCTTGCCTGGAACTATTATTTCCGGCGTGACCTGGACAAGTTTCAACAATACGCAGACAGAGCGCTCTCCATCAACCCGAACAACGCAACCATGCTCGCTGAGTTGAGCATGCCGTTCGCCTGGTCGGGCGACGTCGAGAAAGCGGAGGGCATGGTCCGTAAAGCAATGCGTATCAATCCACGTTTCCCCGGGTTCTACTATTTCACGTTCTACCATATACACGCCGTCGCCGGAAATTACGAGCAGGCCGCCGCCGATGCGGAGAAGCTTGGCTTGCCTGATCTCTTCTGGATGCATGCAAAAGCGGCGACGGCCTATGGTCATCTCGGGCGGACCGATGACGCCCGTGCGGCCGTCGAGAAGTTATTAATGCTCTACCCGGACTTCGGCAAGAAGGCGCGAGAAGAGCTGGAGTCAATCTATTGGCCGAATCCGGAATATATAGACCGCTACATTGACGGACTGCGCAAAGCCGGTCTGGAAATCCCGAGCGATTCAGGCTGAGACAAATAGCGATTCCATTGCGCGATGAAATCGGTGACGTG
This sequence comes from Betaproteobacteria bacterium, assembly GCA_020354125.1. Lineage (GTDB taxonomy): Bacteria > Pseudomonadota > Gammaproteobacteria > Burkholderiales > Eutrophovitaceae > SG8-40. The sequence continues at coordinate 737,008 of CP070643.1, forward strand.
CAATTGCGCCACTGAGTCAAAATTGCGCCCCTCAGTCGAACGTATCCGGATCATGCGCTACGAGTTGTTCGTAGACGGTTTGGAACTGCAACCACCCAACACACTCACTATTTTGTCTCCGCTTTTCTCTGCGTCCTTGGCGTCCTCTGCGGTGAGAGAGTTTCGATTTCATTCAAACATATCGGGATTATCCGCCACGAGAATCGGCTCTTTTCCTGTTGCTAATACCGCGAGTTCTTGTTTGCAGCAACGCTCCAGCGCCATGAACCAGAACGCCGCGGCATCGATGCTGTGGCGGCTCAATGACAGCAAACCGTGGCTTTGGTGAATCACCGCTTTCACGGCGGCAGGTGACTTGCACACCTTGTAGCCGGTAAATTCTAAGCCTTGCCGATTGCCGGGCTGCCGAGCGTCGCAAACGGGATCGCTTCCACTTTGTCCGTGATCGTGTAGCGGCGCGTGCCGGGGTAGATCACGTACAACATCTCGAGACGCAGATCGCTCAGCGCCGTCTTCATGGAAGGTGTGAGTTTGGGGGCATCGCCCAGTTTGAACTCGATACCAATCCTTTTTCCGTCCTTGATCATCAGCAAGTCGAGTTCAGCGCCGCCGTGCGTCGCCCAGAAATAGGCTTCGTCCGGGCCATATATGCGTAACATGTTCTCCAATGCAAAACCCTCCCAGGAGGCGCCGCTCTTGGGGTGCGCGAGCAGCGCGGCCGGGCTCGCAATGCCGAGCAGTTCATGGAGCAATCCGGAATCACGCAAATAGATTTTCGGCGCCTTGACTTGCCGCTTGCTCAGGTTTTCATGCCAGGGAGGGAGTTGGCGCACCATGAACGTTCCGGAGAGCCAGTCCAACAAGCGGCGCACCGTGGGTTCCGATACGCCAAGAGAACGGGCCGGCTCAGCCGCATTCCAGGTTTGCCCGTGGTAGTGAGCCAGCATCGTCCAGAATCGTCTCATGGCCGGAGACGGCGTCGTCAAGCCAAGTTGCGGCAAATCCAGTTCCAGGAACGTGCGAATGAATTCCCGGCGCCAGATCCGGCTCTCGGTATCCGACTTGGCTGTAAACGACAGTGGGAAGCCGCCGCGAAACCACAGTGTGTTTGTGGATTCCGCACCGACTTCATCGAGCGCAAATCCTTCGATTTCGATAACTTCCGTTCGCCCGGCGAGCGATTCACTCGCCTGTCTCAGCAAGTGCCGCGACGCACTGCCGAGAATCAGAAACTTCGCCGGAAGCGGTTCGCGGTCAGCGAGAACACGAAGAACCTTGAACAGGCCTGGTGCTCGCTGAACCTCGTCGATGACGACGAGGCCCCGACGATCGCGAAGCGCAGTCATCGGTTG
>CP070643.1:738459-745856 GCA_020354125.1 Betaproteobacteria bacterium
AGAAAGACAAGCGCATCACGGTCAAGCACGTGCGCGATATGCAGCAGGCAGGTCTCAAGAAAGTGGTCGTTGACGAGGAATTCCTGATTGGTCGGGCGTTGGCTCACAACGTCATCAACACCGAGACCGGTGAGGTCGTTGGTAACGCCAATGACGAGATTACCGAGGAGGTGCTGACGAAACTGACCGAGGCGGGCGTCAAGGAGATCAAGACCCTTTACGTCAATGAACTCGATCAGGGCGCGTATATTTCGCAGACGCTGCGCAGCGATGAAACCGCCGACCAGTTGGCCGCGCAAGTCGCTATCTACCGCATGATGCGACCGGGTGAGCCGCCGACCGAGGACGCGGTCAAGACACTGTTCAATGGTCTGTTCTACTCACCGGAGCGCTACGACCTGTCGTCGGTTGGTCGCATGAAATTCAACCGCCGCGCCTACCCGGATCAGATAGACGACAAGACCGCGGAATGGATGAAGAATTTCTATGCGCGGGTTGGCAAACGCGGGCCGGAAGGTGAGAGCACGCTGAGCAACGACGACATCATCGCCGTCATCGGCATCCTGCTCGAATTGCGCAACGGCCGTGGCGACATCGACGATATTGACCACCTCGGCAATCGCCGTGTGCGATCGGTCGGCGAGCTGGCGGAGAACCAGTTCCGGGCCGGGTTGGTGCGCGTCGAGCGTGCTGTGCGTGAACGTCTGTCGCAGGCCGAATCAGAGAATCTGATGCCGCACGACCTGATCAACGCCAAACCGGTCTCCGCGGCGGTACGTGAATTCTTTGGCTCTTCGCAGCTGTCGCAGTTCATGGACCAGACCAACCCGCTGTCCGAGATTACCCACAAGCGCCGGGTGTCGGCCTTGGGCCCGGGCGGGCTTACGCGTGAAAGGGCCGGCTTCGAAGTGCGTGACGTGCATCCGACCCACTACGGCAGGGTGTGTCCGATCGAGACGCCGGAAGGTCCAAACATTGGACTGATCAATTCCCTGGCGTTGTATGCGCGCACCAACGAGTACGGTTTTCTCGAAACGCCTTATCGACGTGTTGCGAATGGCAAGGTAACCGACGATATCGAGTTCCTTTCCGCCATTGACGAGGGGCAGTACGTAATTGCCCAGGCCAATGCCGCGGTCGATAACAAGGGCAAGCTGCTCGACGAAATTGTTTCCTGCCGCTATCGCAACGAATTCAGTCTGATGCCGGCCGATCGCGTGCAGTTCATGGACGTCGCGCCGTCGCAGATCGTATCGGTGGCCGCTTCGCTGATTCCGTTCCTGGAGCACGACGACGCCAATCGCGCGTTGATGGGATCGAACATGCAGCGACAAGCGGTGCCTTGTCTGCGGGCGCAGAAGGCGCTGGTCGGTACCGGAATCGAGCGCACTGTAGCGGTGGACTCGGGAACCGCGGTGCAGGCGCTGCGCGGCGGGGTGGTTGACTACGTTGATGCTTCGCGCATCGTGGTGCGTGTCAACGACGACGAAACCTCGGCAGGCGAAGTCGGTGTCGATATCTACAACTTGGTGAAGTACACCCGCTCCAACCAGAACACCAACATCAACCAGCGTCCGATCGTCAAGCCGGGCGACGCCATTGCGCGCGGCGACGTGATTGCCGACGGCGCGTCGACCGATATGGGCGAGCTGGCGCTGGGGCAAAATCTTCTGGTCGCGTTCATGCCGTGGAACGGTTACAACTTCGAAGATTCGATTCTGATTTCCGAACGTGTCGTAGCCGAAGACCGGTTCACCTCGATTCACATCGAGGAATTGTCGGTCGTTGCACGCGATACCAAACTCGGGCCGGAAGAGATCACGCGGGATATTTCCAATCTATCCGAGGCACAGCTCGGGCGGCTGGACGAATCCGGTGTCGTATACATCGGCGCCGAAGTCGAAGCTGGCGACGTGCTGGTCGGCAAGGTCACGCCCAAGGGCGAGACCCAGCTTACGCCGGAAGAGAAGCTGCTGCGGGCGATCTTCGGTGAGAAAGCATCAGACGTGAAAGATACGTCGTTGCGAGTGCCGTCCGGCATGTCGGGAACGGTCATCGATGTGCAGGTCTTCACGCGTGAGGGGATCGAGCGTGACAAGCGCGCGCAGACCATTATCGATGAGGAACTGAAGCGCTATCGCAAGGATCTCAACGATCAGATGCGCATTGTCGAGACCGACGCGTTTGGACGTATTGAGCGCTTGCTGGTTAACAAGGTCGCCAACGGTGGCCCCAACAACCTCGCCAAAGGTTCCAAGATCACCAAGGCCTATCTGGACGAAACGTCGCCTTACGAGTGGTTCGACATCCGTCTGGCCAACGAAGACGCCGCCAAGCAACTCGAGCAGCTGCGAGAAATTCTCGACCAGGCTCGGGTTGATTTCGACGGCATGTTCGCCGAGAAGAAAAAGAAACTGACCTCCGGCGACGAGTTGCCGCCGGGCGTGCAGAAAATGGTGAAGGTCTACCTGGCTGTCAAGCGGCGCTTGCAGCCTGGCGACAAGATGGCCGGACGCCATGGTAACAAGGGCGTGATTTCCAAGATCGTGCCGATCGAGGATATGCCGCACACGGAAGACGGAACGCCGATGGACATCGTTCTCAATCCGCTCGGGGTGCCGTCGCGGATGAACGTTGGACAGATTCTGGAAACACACCTTGGCTGGGCGGCGAAAGGCCTGGGTAATCGTATCAACGACATGCTTAAGGCGCAGTCCAAGATTGCTGATCTGCGCAAGGCGCTGGAATTGGTCTACAACTCGAGCGGAAAGCTGGAGAACATCAACGAGCTGAGCGACGATGAAGTGGTCGAGTTGTGCCACAGCCTCAAGGATGGCATCCCGTTCGCCACGCCGGTGTTCGATGGCGCTCAGGAGAGCGAGATCAAAACCATGCTGGAACTCGCCGGGTTGCCCAACACCGGCCAGATCAAGCTGATTGATGGCCGCAATGGCGAGCCGTTCGATCAGCCGGTGACCGTCGGTTACATGCATGTGCTGAAACTGCATCACCTGGTCGACGACAAGATGCACGCCCGATCGACTGGCCCGTACTCGCTCGTGACCCAGCAGCCGCTGGGCGGTAAGGCGCAGTTCGGTGGTCAGCGTTTCGGCGAGATGGAGGTGTGGGCGCTCGAGGCGTACGGCGCCTCCTACACGCTACAGGAGATGCTTACAGTCAAGTCCGATGACGTATCGGGACGTACCAAGGTCTACGAAAACATCGTCAAGGGCGAGCACAAGATCGATGCCGGCATGCCGGAATCGTTCAACGTGCTGGTGAAGGAGATTCGCTCGCTGGTGATCGATATCGATCTCGAGCGGCGCTGATCACGCTTTGCCAAGAGTCTAGTTAACTAGCCCACGGACTAACTGATTAAGGAATTTTAAGGAGCAGACAATGAAAGCATTGCTCGACTTGTTCAAACAGGTAACCCAGGAAGAGGAGTTCGATGCGATTCGCATCGGGCTTGCATCACCTGACAAGATTCGATCCTGGTCATACGGCGAAGTCAGGAAGCCGGAAACCATCAACTACCGCACCTTCAAGCCCGAGCGTGACGGGTTGTTTTGCGCCAAGATCTTCGGTCCGGTCAAGGACTACGAGTGCTTGTGCGGGAAGTACAAGCGCCTGAAGCATCGTGGCGTCATCTGTGAGAAGTGCGGCGTTGAAGTGACTTTGTCGAAAGTGCGTCGCGAGCGTATGGCGCACATTGAGTTGGCCTCGCCTGTTGCGCATATCTGGTTCCTCAAGTCGCTGCCGTCGCGTCTCGGCATGGTGCTCGATATTCCGTTGCGCGACATCGAACGAGTGCTCTATTTCGAAGCCTACGTCGTCACCCATCCGGGAATGACGCCGCTCAAGCGCGGCGAGCTGCTTTCCGAGGACAGCTACCTCGAGAAGGTGGAGGAGTTTGGTGATGAATTCTCGGCTGTGATGGGTGCCGAGGGCGTGCGCGAACTGCTGCGCAAACTCGATCTCAGCGGTGAGATCGAAAAGCTGCGTGCGGAACTCGATGCGACTGACTCGGAAACCAAGATCAAGAAAATCGCCAAACGCCTCAAAGTGCTCGAAGCGTTCCACAAGTCCGGCATCAAGCCGGAGTGGATGATCATGGAAGTGCTGCCGGTGCTGCCACCGGACCTGCGTCCACTGGTGCCGCTCGATGGTGGCCGTTTCGCCACCTCGGATCTGAATGATCTGTACCGGCGCGTGATTAACCGCAATAACCGGCTGAAAAGACTGTTGGAGCTGAAGGCGCCCGAGATCATCGTGCGCAATGAGAAGCGCATGTTGCAGGAGGCGGTCGATTCGCTGCTCGACAACGGACGCCGCGGCAAGGCGATGACCGGCGCCAACAAGCGCCCGCTGAAGTCGCTCGCTGACATGATCAAGGGCAAGGGCGGCCGTTTTCGTCAGAACCTGCTCGGCAAGCGTGTCGACTATTCCGGCCGCTCCGTGATCGTGGTGGGACCGCAACTGAAGCTGCACCAGTGCGGATTGCCGAAAAAAATGGCGCTGGAGTTGTTCAAGCCGTTCATCTTCCACAAGCTCGAAGTGCTTGGCCTCGCGACTACGATCAAGGCGGCCAAGCGGCTCGTCGAGCAGGAAGTGCCCGAGGTATGGGACATTCTCGAAGACGTCATTCGCGAGCACCCGGTGCTGCTCAACCGTGCACCGACACTGCACCGCTTGGGCATTCAGGCCTTTGAGCCGGTGTTGATCGAAGGCAAGGCGATTCAGCTGCATCCGCTGGTGTGTGCTGCCTTTAACGCTGACTTTGATGGTGACCAGATGGCAGTGCATGTGCCGCTGTCGCTCGAAGCACAGATGGAGGCGCGCACCCTGATGCTGTCGTCGAACAACATCCTTTCGCCCGCCAACGGCGAGCCGATCATCGTGCCGTCGCAGGACATCGTTCTCGGTTTGTACTACATGACGCGCGAGAAGCTCGGTGCGCGTGGCGAGGGCATGGCGTTCAGCGATGTCAAGGAAGTCCAGCGCGCCTACGACAATGGTCTGGCTGATCTGCAGGCTCGTTGTGTGGTGCGATTGGTCGAGCGCACACCCGCTGCAACCGAAGGCGAGTTCGATGAACAGATCGTGCGTCACGAGACCACCGTTGGCCGGGCGTTACTGTCGGAGATTCTGCCGGCTGGGTTGCCGTTCTCGATTATCAACAAGGCGCTCAAGAAGAAGGAGATCTCGCGCCTTATCAACGCCAGCTTCCGCGTTTGCGGCCTGCGCGAGACAGTCATCTTCGCCGACAAGCTCATGTATACCGGGTTCAGTTATGCCACCCGTGCCGGCCTGTCGTTCGCCGTCAACGACATGGAAATTCCCGAGGAGAAGGAGACGCTGATTGGCTCGGCCGAAGAAGAGGTCAAGGACATCGAAGCGCAGTACACCTCCGGACTGGTGACCCAGGGCGAGCGTTACAACAAAGTGGTCGATATCTGGGGCCGCGCCGGTGATCTGGTTGCCAAGGCAATGATGGAGCGCCTTGGCAAGGAACCGGTGATGAAGTGGGACGTGAAGAAAGACGATTGGGTCCCGATGAAGGACAAGAAGGGCCACGAGGTGATGCAGGAGTCGTTCAACTCGATCTACATGATGGCCGATTCGGGCGCACGCGGCTCGGCGGCGCAGATTCGCCAGCTCGCTGGCATGCGCGGCCTGATGGCCAAGCCGGACGGTTCGATCATCGAAACACCGATCACGGCGAACTTCCGCGAAGGCTTGAACGTTCTGCAGTACTTCATCTCGACCCATGGGGCGCGCAAAGGCCTGGCCGATACGGCGCTGAAGACCGCCAACTCGGGATATCTGACGCGGCGTTTGGTCGATGTGACACAGGACCTGGTGGTCGTCGAGGAAGATTGCGGCACCGTCGAGGGCTTCACCATGAAGGCGCTGATCGAAGGTGGTGAAGTGGTTGAGCCGCTGCGTGACCGCATTCTTGGCCGTGTTGCTGCCAACGACGTGATCAATCCGGAAGACAGCTCAGTGCTGGTGCCGGCGACCGCGTTGCTGGACGAAGAAGCGGTCGACCGCATCGAGGAACTCGGCATCGACGAGGTGAAGGTCCGCACACCGCTGACCTGCGAAACGCGCTACGGCCTGTGCACCAAGTGCTACGGCCGTGACCTCGGCCGCGGCACACCGGTCAATACAGGCGAAGCCGTGGGTGTCATTGCGGCACAGTCGATTGGCGAGCCGGGAACCCAGCTCACCATGCGCACCTTCCATATCGGTGGTGCGGCTTCTCGAACTGCTGTAGCGAGCCAGATCGAGTCGAAGTCCAATGGCACGATTCGCTTCTCGCCGCAGATGCGCTATGTCAGCAATGCGCGCGGTGAGCAGGTCGTGATTTCCCGCTCGGGCGAGATCGTCATCGCCGATGACCTTGGCCGTGAGCGTGAGCGCCACAAGGTTCCGTACGGTGCCATGCTGAGTGTGACCGATGGCGCTGCGGTCAGGGCTGGTAAGGTGCTGGCCAACTGGGATCCGCATACGCGACCAATCATCACCGAATACGCCGGTCGCGTGAAGTTCGAGAACGTCGAAGAGGGTACGACGGTGGCGCGGCAGATCGACGAAGTGACCGGTCTGGCGACACTGGTGGTTATTGATCCGAAGCGGCGCGGCGTTGCCCAGACCAAGGGGCTGAGGCCGAGTGTCAAGCTGATCGACGAAAATGGTGTCGAGGCGAAGATCGCCGGGACCGAAACGCCGGTCAACATCACCTTCCCGATTCACTCGGTCATTACCGTCAGGGACGGTCAGGACGTGGGCGTTGGTGAGGTGTTGGCGCGTATCCCGCAGGAGACGTCGAAGACCCGCGATATCACCGGTGGTTTACCACGCGTTGCCGAGCTGTTCGAAGCGCGCTCGCCGAAAGATGCCGGCGTGCTGGCGGCGGTGACCGGTACCGTTTCGTTCGGCAAGGACACCAAGGGCAAGCAACGTCTGGTCATTACTGATCTGGACGGCGTGTCGCACGAGTTCCTGATCCCGAAGGACAAGCACGTGCTGGTGCACGATGGCCAGGTGGTCAATGCCGGCGAGATGATCGTCGATGGACCGTCCGATCCGCACGACATTCTGCGGCTCCTTGGTGTTGAAGCGCTGGCGCGCTACATCATCGACGAGGTGCAGGATGTCTATCGTCTGCAAGGCGTAAAGATCAACGACAAGCACATCGAAGTCATCGTTCGCCAGATGCTGCGGCGGGTGACCATCGCCGATGCTGGTGACTCGCACTTCATTCAGGGTGAGCAGGTCGAGCGTTCCGAGGTGCTGGAGGTCAATGACAGCCTTGTCGCCGAAGACAAGAAGCCGGCCACTTATGACTACATGCTGCTTGGTATCACCAAGGCGTCGCTATCGACCGATTC
>CP070643.1:745956-753343 GCA_020354125.1 Betaproteobacteria bacterium
GGTTCACCGAAGGTTTAGACACCAAAGATCTGAAGGAAGCGAAAGCGCTGCTCGAAGAACTCGAGGTTGCCGCATGAGCGACGTGCGCAAATGGCTCGAACGACTCGGACTTGGGGAGTACGCTCAGTCATTCGAGAACGAGCGAATCGAGCTGGAAGACCTGATCAGGCTCGATGCAGCTGACTTGAAAGAGATGGGGCTGCCGATCGGGCCGCGTAAACGCGTCCTCGAAGCGATAAGCAAGATCAACACTGCGGCCAAGAGTAAAACGGCATCACATGACCAATCGAGTTCGTTAGAGAGCATCGTCGAGCAAGACGCTGAGCGTCGCCAGCTTACCGTTTTGTTCTGCGACATGGTGGGGTTTACTGAGCTGGCTTCACGCCTTGACCCCGAAGTGCTGCAGACCATTGTCCGCAGTTATGAAGACACCTGTGCCGCGGCGATTACCCGATACGATGGTTACGTCTATCAACGATTGGGTGACGGTATCGTTGCTTTCTTTGGTTACCCCTTGGCGCACGAAGGCGAAGCCGAACGCGCTATTCGCGCTGGGTTGGATATCATCGACGCACTATCGACCCTTCGAGTCCCTGAAGTAGAGAGTTTGTCGGTACGCATCGCCATTGCCACTGGCATGGTTGTGGTCACCTCCGCTGAAAAAGGCGCAGTGGGTGAGACCATGAACCTAGCCTCGCGTTTGCAAGCGGTCGCTCCGGTAAACACTATCGTAGTGAGCGAGAGGGTGCGCCGTCTTGCTGGTGGCAGCTTCGAATATGAAGACCTCGGCCAGCAAACACTGAAAGGTATCTCTGCGCCGACGCACGCTTATCGAATAGTCGGAGTGAGTACAGCGACTGGTCGCTTCGAAGCGGCGCATAGCGAGAGTCTTACGCCGCTGGTCGGTCGAGACCTCGAACTTGGGTTGCTCATGGATCGCTGGGCACATGCTCAAGAAGGCGAGGGCCAAGTAGTGTTGCTGTCCGGCGAGCCCGGAATTGGAAAAAGCCGAATCCTGAGCGCTTTGCGCGAGCGTCTCGAAAGCGGGGGCGTGAAGTCGCTTCATTTTCACTGTTCACCCTACCATGTGAACAGTGCGTTCTGGCCGACAATTGTCAACTTTGAACGGGCGTTGAAGTTCACTCGCGACGAATCGTCAGAATCGAAATTAGACAAGCTCGAATCACTGATTGTTGGTCACTATGGCCGGCCTTTGAGCGACGTGCGCTTCATCGCGGGGATGCTCTCGATACCCTGCGAAGAGCGCTACGGGGAAATATCCATGACCCCGCAGAAGTTCAAGGACGAGACACTGCGCACGCTGGTAGATCTGACGGAAGCGACAGCGAAGAAGCGTCCCAGCGAGGTTTTATTCGAAGATGTCCACTGGGCAGATCCCACAACATTAGAAGTACTCGATTTACTCATCGATCGGATCAAAGACATCCCGTTGCTTATCGTAATGACCCACCGCCCCGAGTTTCAGAATCGCTGGAGTGAACACGGTCATGTTAGTTCGCTCAACCTGTCCAAGCTCACGCGCACGCAAAGCCGCGCGCTGATCTCCGGGCTGACGGACGGCAGGGCGCTACCCGATGATCTTCTCGAGCAGATCGTGGCCAGGACAGACGGCGTTCCGCTGTTTGTTGAAGAGTTGACCAAGTCGATACTCGAGTCAGACGAACTTACCGATGCAGGTGATCAATATGAGTACGCAGGTGGTTCGCAGAGCGTGCCCATCCCGGCCACGCTCCGCGACTCGCTTACCGCGCGCCTGGACCGCACCGCGCCGGTCAAAGAGGTTGCGCAGATTGGTGCCGCGATTGGGCGCGAGTTTACCTACGAGCTCATCTCGGCGGTCGCGCCACTCCCAAAGGGCAAGCTTGACGAAGGGTTGGCACAGTTGACGGATTCGGGGCTGGCGTTCAGGAGGGGCACACCACCAGAGGCCAACTACACCTTCAAGCACGCGCTAGTGCAGGACGCAGCGTATGACTCAATGCTCAAGAGCTGGAGACAGGAACTTCACGGGAAGATCGTCCGTGTGATCGAGGAGCGTTTCCCGGCAATCGCAAGCAACGAACCGGAAGTTTTGGCCCATCATGAGGAGAGGGCCGGACTGACCGACCAGGCGATCGCGCACAGGCTGCTTGCAGGTCAGCGCGCGACGAGGCGCTCAGCGAATGTTGAGGCAGTACGTCAACTCGAACTCGCTTTGGAGTTGGTTCCAACGTTGGAGCATACGCAGCATCGAGATCGGACGGAACTAAGGTTGCGGGTCGCCCTCGGGACCCCTCTGATCGCGAGTAGCGATCTAGCTCATGCCTCAGATCAAGTGCGCGAAAACTTCGACAAGTCGGCTGAGCTGTGTGATCGTGTGGATGATCCAGCGTTACTGTTCCCCGCACTGTTCGGCCAATGTGTCAGTTTGCATGCGAGCGGCCTGCATCACAAGGCGTGGTCAATAGCTGATCGTATCCACGTCTTTGCCGATACATACGACGATCGCGTGGGTCGCCTGACAGGCTACCGCATGAAGGGGGTGCTCAAAACAATGACGGGGAACTTAAAAGAGGCAAGAGACTATCTCGAATACGCCATCTCGACTTATGAACCGGATGCAGATAAAGGTCTGCACTTGGTCTTTGGACAAGACCCAAACGTTGCTGCCCTGTCGTACCTTGCGCTTGTATTGTCCCTAATGGGGTATTCGCAACAAGCCGCAGACATTGAACATCAGGCAATCAAGCGCGCGGAAGAAATGGGCCACCCGTTCAGCCATTGTTACAGTTTGTTTTGGGCAGGATGTGCGGCAACTATGGTTCGGGGAGACAGTGAAACCTTAATATATCGTGCAAATGAACTCGCATCAGTGTCCAAGGCGCAGGGCTTTCGTTTTTGGTTCGATATGTCTCAGTTCTTTCTCGCGTTCGCGCATTGCAACGATGAAAGATTAAGCGCCGGTTGTTTCTTAGAAAATGATCCGCACGCGAGTTGGCCTGACCGGCTAATGGGCAAAATCATTTTCACAACTTTTTGTTCTGTTCTGTCTACGAGCATGATGGCGACACCCGAAGCACTGGGCGCTAGCCTGGAACGCATCGACAAGGCGATAGGCATTGCTGAGGATGGCGCAGAGAATTGGGCCTTGCCGGAGATGTTTCGCATACGTGGATGCCTGCTGCTTCAATCTATAGGCCATGACGACCAAGCTGAGGAGGACTTCAAAAAATCCATAGAAATGGCCCACACGCAACAGGCGCGATTGTGGGAATTGCGTACTTCCGTGAGTCTGGCACGGTTGTGGCAAAGCCAAGGCAAGCACAAGCAAGCGCATGATCTGCTCGAACCGGTGTATAGCTGGTTCACCGAAGGCTTCGATACCAAGGATCTCAAAGAGGCAAAAGCGTTGCTGGAGGAGTTGCGGCGTGACGAGCATTCGCGAGTGGCTTGAGACAAAAGGGTTGGGCAAGTACGCGGAGTCGTTCGCAAAGAACGAGATCGACTTTGATGTGCTGCCAATGCTCACGGAGGCGGACCTGGACAAGCTGGGACTCTCCGTCGGAGCGCGTCGACGCCTCGCGCTAGCGGTCAAATCCCGCAAGTCGGCCAAACTATCAGGGGAATCTCCGCCAGGCCTCGAAAAACGTCTCGAGGAATGTGAGCGAAAGCTGAATCAGGCGCTCGAGCGGCAGGCCGCGAGCGATGAGACTCTGGAGGCCATTAGCAACGATCCCGGTAATGTTCAGGCGGTTGTGGATGCGGTAGCCGTCACTAGCGCGCGACTCTGTGCCGCGAACGGTGTCGCTATTGCCCAGAGAGAGGGCGATACATATCGACGTATCGCTTACTTTGCGTCGAACACCAGCGTCAAGGAAATCTTCACGGAAGAACGTGTTCCGTTGCGCCGCGACTTGATGCTCGGCAGGTCGATCATCGACAAGGTGCCGATTCATATCCCGGATGTGCTGGCCGAATCGGACGACGAATACGGCGCCGGAAAGAAATTCGCCCGAAAGCTAGGCTTTCGCACAATCTTGTGCGTACCGCTGCTAAGCAAGGGCGAGGCAATAGGCGCTATTGCCATGCGCAGGGAAAAAATTGCACCTTTCAACGAAGAGGAAATCGCACTCGCCAAGACGTTTGCGGATCAGGCGGTCATCGCGATCGAGAACGCACGGATGTTCAAGGAGACGAAAGAAGCGCTGGAACAGCAGACGGCGACTAGCGAAATCTTGCAGGTGATCAGCGAATCACAGACCGATGTTCAACCCGTGTTCGATGCGATTGCCCAGAACGCCCGGATATTGACTGGCAGCACGAGTGGGTATGTCGGTCTCGTCGACGGAGATCTCCTTAGGTTTGGCGCGGCTAATAGTGTAAGTGCCGAGGAACTGGAAGCGATGCGAAGTGCCTTTCCGAGGCCGATCGGCCGCGACACCGCTGGGGGTCGGTGTGTACTCTCCAAATCCGTTACGTACATCCCGGACGTGAGTAAGGATCGGGAATACGAACTGAGAATCGCGCAATCAGTCGGCTACAAATCCATCGTTGCGGTTCCGATGATTCGCGAAGGCAAGGTGCTTGGTTACGTTGTCGCGACTGGCGCGGCGCCTGAAATGTTCACGGAGCGCCAGATCGCGATGCTTCAGACCTTCGCTGACCAGGCAGTCATCGCGATCGAGAATACGCGGTTGTTCAACGAGCTCGAAGCGCGTAACCGGGATTTGACTGAGTCTTTGGAACGGCAGACGGCGACCAGTGAAATTTTGCAGGTGATCAGCGAATCTCAGACCGATGTTCACCCCGTCTACAAGGCGATCGTGGAGAAGGCGCGTAGATTGACTCATGGCATGAGCGCCCAAATCGGTGGCGTTGAGGACGATCTCATCCATTTCGTAGTTGCAGACAGTTTAAAGCCAGAGCTGGTCGAAGCGTTTAAGGAAGCGTTTCCACGACCCATCGGTAATGACACCGCGACGGGCAGGTGCATTCTCTCGAAAAGAGCGACATATATCCCGGACGTCAAGAAGGATCCGCATTATGTAAAGGATCTCGCTCTTGCAGGGTACAGAAGTATCGTCACGGTGCCGATGATCCGTGAAAGTAAAGCGATCGGATACATCAGCGTTGTCGGTGCCGAACCGAGTATGTTCGGTGATCGACAGATCTCGATGTTGCAGACCTTCGCCGACCAAGCGGTGATCGCAATTGAAAACACGCGGTTGTTTAACGAGCTCGAAGCGCGTAACCGCGATCTAACCGAGTCGTTGGAGCAGCAGACAGCGACGGCAGAAATTCTCCAGGTAATAAGCGGTTCACCAACCGATATTCAACCCGTGCTGGATGCAATTTCGCATAGCGCTGCGCACTTATGCGAATCCAACGATGCGCAGATATTGTTAGCCGAGAACGGCGAACTAAGGGTCGCGTCTCAGCATGGAAAAGAGCTGGCTGACGGCGTTGGAACTGTATTGCCTTTGAGTCGAGAGCTCGCCATCGGTAACGCGGTGATTGAGGGCAGGACCATCCATGTGCCAGATGCCTTGACGCTGACTCCGGGTGAATTCGATCAGACCAGGCGCAATGCCTCTGAGGTGGGTTTCCGATGTGTCCTTGCTGTCCCGCTATTTCGGGAGGGCAAGGCTATCGGCGGGGTCGCCGTGCGGCGCGCAGAACCACGTCCATTCACGGAGCGGCAGATCGCATTGCTCAAGACCTTTGCCGACCAGGCCGTGATCGCAATCGAGAACACGCGATTGTTCAATGAGCTCGAGGTGCGTAATCGGGACTTAACCGAAGCGCTCGAATACCAGACCGCGACAAATGACATTCTGCGGGTCATCAGCGAGTCGCAAACGGACGTTCAACCGGTATTCGAGGCGATCGCCGTTAATGCACGCAAGTTAACTCATGGCAACAGCGCGCAAGTTGGGCTTGTAAAAGAAAAGCTCATCACGTGGGCGGCGGGAGACAGTCAAACGCCGGAACTGGATCAAGCGCTCAAGCAAGCGTTTCCGAGGCCAATCGGTAACGATACTAATGCGGGGCGATGTTTTCTAACAGGCAAACCCGCATATGTGCCGGACGTTGACAAAGACCAGGACTACGGCTTAAAGGATACGGCAAGTGCGGGAGGGTGGCGAAGCATCGTAACGGTGCCGATGCTTCTGGAAGGTGGGGTTTTTGGTGGTGTCACGGTGATGGGGGCGGAACCCGATATGTTCTCGGACCGCCAGATCGCGCTGCTGCAGACCTTTGCCGACCAAGCGGTAATTGCTGTCAAAAACACGCGCTTGTTTAATGAGGTACAGGCACGCACCCGCGAGCTGACCGAAGCGCTGGATCGGCAGACCGCGACCAGTGAAATCTTGCGAGTTATCAGCGAGTCGCAAACGGACTTGCAGCCGGTGTTCGAGACGATTTGCACGAGTGCAACGAGATTATGTGATTCGTCGTGGACGGTCTTCTACACTTACGATGGGCAGTTGTTGCACTTGGCCGCGTGTGACGACCAGGCAATGGAGAAGCGCTTAGTCGAAGAAAACGCCAAGTCGTATCCAATGCAGGCGGACGCGGGCAGTGCAATCGGCCGTTCGATTCTGATGCGTGAGATTGCATACATCCCAGACGTTCTCGAGGATGAGGGTTACCGTCTGGGCCAACTTGCGCAATCGGCCGGTTATCGCAGCACGATATCGGTGCCGGTGCTTCGTGGTGGTATCCCGATCGGCGCTATCAGTGCCAGCAGCATACATCCGAGGCGATTCACCGAGCGTCATATAACGTTGCTCAAAACCTTCGCCGACCAGGCGGTCATCGCGATCGAAAACACGCGATTGTTCAACGAGACCATGGAGGCGCTGGAGCGGGAGACTGCGACCGCCGAGGTCCTCAAGGTTATCAGTAGCTCGCCCACCGACGTAACGCCGGTTTTCGAGGCTATTGCCGAGCGCGCAAGGGTGCTATGCGGGGCGCGTGTAGGCATAACGACACGCTATGACGGTAAGCAGTTGGAATTGATCGGCGTTGACTTTGACCCGTGCGTGCCTGCAGATGAAAGAGCGAAGATCCGCTCCAGTTTTTCTGCGAAACTCGCACACGGGTCGATGAGCTCACGCGTTGTGTTGGCAAAAGCGCCGGTAAAAATCGCCGACGTGCGCCTCGACGAAGATTACCCGTACAAGGAAGCCGCTCATACCGTGGGATATCGAAGTGTCCTCGGGGTTCCGTTGTTATCGAGCGGGGAGGTCATCGGCACCATTGTCGTGTCGGGCGAGACGCCTGATATTTTCACGAAAAAATTTGTCACGTTACTTCAGACTTTCGCCGACCAGGCCGTGATTGCGATCCAGAACACGCGGCTATTCAACGAACTGCAGTCGAG
>CP070643.1:753443-760563 GCA_020354125.1 Betaproteobacteria bacterium
GAAGGCACGGCAGGCAACACTGGTATCGGTCTGACGGTCGTCGGCAATGCCCGCGGCTACAAGACCATCATCGTCATGCCGGACTCACAGTCGCAGGAGAAAAAGGATGCACTACGGCTGCTGGGCGCGGAGCTTATTCTGGTCCCCGCTGTGCCGTACAAGAACCCCAACCAGTACCAGCACGTCGCCAAGCGTTTGGCGGAGAAGTTGAAAGGCGAATCCGATGTCCCGGTTCTCTATGCGGACCAGTGGGACAACACCGCCAACCGTAAGGGACACTTTGTCAGTACCGGCCCCGAGATCTGGGAACAAACTGACGGTAAAGTCGATGGTTTTATCTGTGCGATGGGAACCGGCGGCACGCTTTCAGGCGTGAGCGAGTACCTGAAATCCAAAAACAAGAACGTGACCATTGGCCTCGCAGATCCGCTCGGGGCCAGTATGTTTCATTACTTCAAAGATGGCGAACTGAAGTCGACCGAAGGCGGTTCAATCAGCGAGGGTATCGGTCAGGGGCGCGTCACTGACAACGTGGCGGGTGCCATTGTAGATGAGCCCTTTGCGATTCCCGACGCGGAAGCCCTGCCCGTCCTGTTCGATTTGCTGCAGTACGAAGGTCTGTGCCTGGGTGGATCATCCGCCATCAACCTCGCCGGTGCGGTGAAGCTGGCCGAGAAACTGGGGCCCGGGAAAACCATCGTCACCATCCTTTGTGACTCGGGCTTTCGCTACGCCAGCAAACTGTGGAATCCAGAGTTTCTGAAGGAGAAGAACCTGCCGGTGCCGTCCTGGCTGGACAATCCGACTTCCCGGGATATCAGCGACGTCCTAGAAAGCCCCAGCTAACAGGGACCACGGTATTCATTCAGCGCCTGACACAGCCGGACCGTTACACATGATGCGGTTAGCCTTCGGGTTGAGTGCCACACACCACAGCACCAGCAGCGCTCCGCCCAGCCAAAGTATCTGCTTCAACAAGCCACCCTCGGCGTCGACGCCGACCAGTGAAACGATGATCGTGGTCACAACCGACACCAGCCCGACACTACCAACCACCATGAGCGTGCTGACAATTCGTCGCCGCACCGGGTGATTGACGATCGCTTCCGATTCAGAGGTGGTGAAACCAGCGCCGGTAAAGGCGGAGCGCGCCTGAAATCGCGCGACCTCCGGCGGGATACCGGTCAGTCGCAGCGCGACAGCGCCGGCACGAACCACGAGTATGGCAAGCTTGAGTACGATCAAAAGTGTTAGTGCGGCCAGCATGGCGTTGTGAACCTCACTAAGGTCGAGCAGGAATTATCTTTCAAATAGCTCACTTGAATCCTTGGCCAACTGCCTGCCCCAATTGATGGCGCAATAACTAAAAAGGCGATAACAAACGGGGCGATAACTAATGGCGAGAACGGTCAATAACTTGGCACGTACCGTTATGCCCTGGGTAGCAATGGCCCACTAACATCCGATGTATCTAATTGCACGTCATAGCAGTAAAGATAATGTTTCTTCCTCACGTAAAAACCGAGGCTGACTTTATTCGCGCCTATAAGTACGAGCTTGAACGCTTGTTCGACGAAATTGAGACTTATCTGAAGTTGCATGGCTTCAGAAAGAACAAGTACGAGCAAATGTATGGTCAGCGCTTAAACGAGTTATACAAAGGCTTGTCGGATGATCGGTTCTCGCCCGAGGCCATGCATGCACTTGCACTTGTGTATCACAAGAGGTTGCGGGAGTTTTCCATGGCAACCGAAAAGTACATGAAGCACACTTTTGACGATTACGACGACACCGTGAAGGAATACAACGAGGTGAAGCACTATCTAGACGTCTGACTGATGCGACATGCAGATGCGCCAGTATCGAAACGCGCACTCGAACCCAGCACCAACAGAAAACGAGTCCTCAACTCTGCCCTGATGCAGGGAATGAAACCAACCCGGAACGCTGCATGGCGACTCAGCATCCGGGCTGGTTGAGGGGTTAAACGATTACTTGGCTTCGACCTGAACGTCGACTTTCACGCCCTGCGTGAGTGTGTTGAGGACAGGCGAGAACGTCGTTAGCCGCTTCAGCCTTTCCATATTGTCGACGTCGGCCTTCACCTTGAACTTGACGCGGATGTTGGTAAAGCCCTTCGGGACGACGTCTGCCAGGCCGAGGAAACCACGAAGATCAATGTCGCCCTCGAGTTCAGACTCCAATTCTTCTATTTCGATACCGCGGACTGCCGCGTGCGCCACCATGCTGGTGGTAACGCAGGAAGCAAGGGCGTTTAGCAAGTGCTCGACGGGATTGGCTCCTTCGTCATTACCGGCAAGGATCGCTGGCTCGTCTGCGTGCAGCACGAACTTTTGCTTGTGGGCGATCTCCTGTTTGGCGCCGTAGAAACCGGTAACCGTGGTGCAGTTATGGTTGCCACCCATCCACCTGTTGCGGGCGCGGAATTTACAGGCACCCAGCTCCGGGTCTTGCGCGATCGCGTCGACGGTCCCCTGCAACGTTTCCATATGAATACCGTTCACGGTTCCGTCGTTGCTGGTCTGCGGCTGCTTCTTGGTCATTTGGTCAGTCATGTCATTTCTCCTAATAAAGTTGGGTCACTGAATGGGTCGCCCGGAAAATCCACTGGGTAGAGGCGACGTGGGACGAACGATAGGGCTTGACAAACGACCGCATAAGATGGAATTTGGACAAAAACAGGGCATTTGTGCCACTAATTGAGTTTGAGCCATGAACGAGCTACACCAGAAAGCAGTGGAAGTACTCATCGTCGCGGTACCCGAGACCGCGGGTTCGGCGCTTTACGGAATGGTCGACGTGCTTTTAGCGGCTGGAAATATCTGGCAAACGCTGGCGCGAACGGACTCCGAGCACACACTTTTTCGGGTCCGAATTGTTGCGCCCGACCGAAAGCCGTTTGTCTGTGGCAATGCAATCCCGGTGACCCCTGACTGCGCCATCGCTGACGAGCCAACGGCCGCGATCGTCATACTCCCGGAACTCTGGCTGGGCCCAGACGAAGATATCCACGGACGTTACCCGCAGTTAATGGAATGGATCCGCCGCAAGCACGACGAAGGTGTAACGCTCTATTCGGCATGTTCCGGCGCCGTCATGCTCGCAGAAACCGGCCTGCTGGATGGTTGCGAAGCTACATCGCACTGGGGTTATCAGGATTTGTTTCGCAGCCGCTACCCCAAAGTGCGTTTTCGGCCCGAACCGAATCTTGTCTTCGCTGACCCGGCTGGCCGAATAGTCACTGCGGGCGGGACGACCTCATGGCACGATCTGGCCATCCACATCATCTCCCGGCATTGCAGTCCAGGTGAAGCGCTGCGCATTGCCAAGGTCTATTTGCTGAAATGGCACGGCGAAGGCCAGCTACCTTACGCAACACTGGTACGACGAGGTCCACATGCCGATGCGGTGGTACGAAAATGTGAAGACTGGCTCAGCGAACACTTCAGGGAAGCTGACGCCATCAAACAAGTCGTCGAGTTCGCCAAGGTTCCGGAACGAACATTGAAGCGGCGGTTCAAGGCGGCGACGGGCACCACGCTGATCGATTATCTGCAAAACCTACGAGTCGAGGAAGCGAAACGCTTGCTCGAAGAAGGACAAATGCCGGTGGACCAGATCAGCGTCGAATCCGGTTACGAGGACCAGTCCTTCTTCCGCCGACTATTCAAACGTCGCACCGGCCTCAACCCTCGCGATTACAGACGGCTGTTTCAGCCGGTCACGAACGCCTGAAACCACCATGGGGACGAAACCATCATCGCGGGTTGGGACGACCCTGACACCAACTCAGGTATTCCGTTTCAGGGGTCATCCCTATTGTGTGTACCCAGAGCCCCGGACTTGCCAGATTCGACCTCAGGCGTTATACCGACGCTTCCAGTCCTTCCAGAAAAAAGAAAGATCGGTCTCATGAAGCTGTATGACTTTGCCCCTGCTGCGAACGCTCAACGCGTGCGCGTGTTCTTGGCCGAGAAAGGCCTGGAAGTTCCAATGGTCGAACTCAACGTTCGTGAAGGAAATCAATACAAGGAACCTTTCGCGAGCATGAACCCGTTCAACTGCGTTCCATTCCTGGAACTGGATGACGGCACCGTGATTGCGGAATCGGTCAGCATCTGCCGTTATCTCGAGGAACGGCATCCGGAGCCTTCGCTGTTTGGTCGCAACCCGGAAGAACGCGCAATCATCGATATGTGGAATCGCCGTATCGAGATCGATGGCTTCATGCCAATCCTGCATGCCGTAAGGAATCATGTGCCGTTCTTCAAGGGCCGCGTGATACCCGGCACCCGCAGTGAACTACCACAACTGCCCGCCATGGTAGAGCGTGGCAAGGACATGCTCAAAGTGTTGCTCGGGCGCATCGAGCCGCAACTTGCGAAATCGGAGTTCATCGCCGGTCCAGATTTCTGTATTGCGGACATCACCGGATATTTCATGATGAACATGGCAAAGGCTTTGGAGATGGATATTCAAGGCCCGTATCCTAATGTAAATCGCTGGCACCAGGCGCTGTCGGAGCGCCCAAGCACACAGAATCTCTAGAACAAGGTAATCGAAACATTTTAGAAAGTTACGCAACAGAAAGTATCGGGTCTGCTTTGAAAAAGTCTTGTCTTTTGCTCTTGCTGCTGCTGAACGGATGCGCCGCGTCTGCGCCAGAAAACGTCGAACTTGGAGAGCCCGTTTCCCAGTTTGAAAGCGCAAAGGATTCCAGAACGGTCTTGAATTGCGTTCGCCGGGAGTGGGTAAACATGAAGTGGCGAACATGTTCCGCGGCGCAACCGATCGTACTCGACACAGACCAGGGAACAGACTTGTATACGCAAAATGTCGTTGACGGTTCGTGGTCAGTAATTACTGGCGTTGACCACGAACAAGGCTCAACCATCGCGATTCATGTCGATTTGGACAGCGGCATGGAGTGCGACGTTCAGACGCCGTTTGAACGAGCGATCACGCTCTGCAAGTAACTTCAGACACCTTGTCGAACATCTAACGCGGAGCCTGTCTCGAACCTTCTCGCTCAAGCCTCCTGGCTCACTTCGCCAACAGCAAACCGATTTGACGGCAGCGGGCAACGACGGCGCCACTCGAATCCCACAACGCACCGGTTTCTATCATGCGACCTTTGTGAAGGTCGTCGCATTCGTACCTGGCTCGTAGCCAACCCGGCTTCGGCGCACGCCGAACATGGGTCGTTAGCTCGATTGTTGGTACCCATCCAGTATTTCCGACCAACGCCGTAAGCGCCGGCGGAAACGTATCCACCAGGCATGGCAGCGATAACGTCGTTGCAGCAGCACCGTCAGCAAATCGAATCCATCCTTCGACCACCGCTCTTTCGCCTGGTCCTACGGAATCCGGATCGAGGGCGCATTCGACGCGAGACAACAAAGGCAAGTCGACACCCTGATTCAGATCAGCACGCGGGATGCAATCCTCCACAGGCGGCAATTCAGGAGGGATGGGGCCCATCTCGGGGCCAATGCCAACCTCCGTCTCAACATCACCAAATGCCGCCATGACGACGAGCCTCTCCTTCCCGTCGACGGATAACGTTCCACGCGCCGTCGCCGTTGTCCGACCCGCTCGAATCAACCTGGCTTCAATGCGCCCAATGCTGCCGCCTTGAACGGGACGATGATAATGCGTCGTGACCGAGATCGGATCTGGCTGGCCGGTCAGCTCGCCCAGCGCTCGAAGCACGGGAGACATTGCGTATCCCCCATTACTGTTGGCTCCAATATTCCAGTTAGCGCAAAGTTGAGCTTCCCAAACGCCCTCACCCACGCGCGTGATCGATGTTTCTTCGTCAAACAGTGACACCAGATATCCTCGCCAAGAATCCAATAGCCGCATTGTTCAGCAGACACAGATTAGTATACGGAATAGACTCAGACGAGTGCGAAGGGGCACACAAGTGATGGGCTCGAGGTGCGTTGATCTGTTTGTTTTCTTGTTGCTTGCGTTTTCTGTAACAACGGTATCTGCTCACGTCGGGTGTCTCAACGATTCTCTCGGGAAGCCCGTTTGCGCCCCGGCAAACGGAGGCATCATGAAAGACAACACCGGCCGCATCGTTTGTGGTTATGGTCAATGCATGGAGAACAGTAGCGGCGTAATCGTCTGCTCTTCCCAACGCGGCGGCTTCGTCACAAAAGACTCCGTAAGCGGAATCGTTTGCACTGGCGGCTGCGTGGAGGCTTCTCCTTCGTTATGTCAGGTGCCAAAATGACCATGAGCGGTAGTAGCCGCGACCTGGTCTGGCAGCCTGGATCAGCCCAGTCCGCCCACCTTCTTCCACCGCTCACTCCCCACCGTTTAGCGTTTATCATTTGCTGTTCAATTTTCACCATCTGACGTTCCATACAAATATGTCGAAAAAGAAACGCCGATCTGGCAAGCATCGATCTGGGGAAAAGAACCCGGGCACAGAGCAGCGCGCCGAGGCACGAGTAACGGAAAATAGGGCCGGAGCCCCCCGAGGGCGCGGTCCGCACCCGCTCGATAAATGGCTGCTCGGGCTGATTGCTGCCGGAATCGCGCTGACCGCCTACCTGACGTTTGTCGCGTGGTTCGGCGAGCGTCCGGCGTTCTGCGGAGCGGAATCCGAATGCGATTTGGTGCAGCAAAGCCGCTGGTCCGTCTTACTCGGTTTGCCGATTGCGTTCTGGGGGCTTTTGACTTACGCGCTGCTCGCGCGGCTGGTGTGGCGTATGCGCACGCGCCCGAGATCCTGGCAGCTGGCGCTGACTGTCACCAGCATCGGCGTCGGTGTGAGCTGGTATCTCACCGCCGTTTCGATTTTCGAGATCGAAGCCACCTGTACCTACTGTCTCATCTCTTTCGTAATCATGAATGCATTGCTGGTGCTGTTGCTGCTGCGCAGGCCCGCCCACATGCCGGAGCACGCGTGGGCCAAATCGCTGCCGGTTCCGATTGGCTCAGGAATTTTGGTCGTGTCCTTGTTGTTCATGCATTTCAGCGGCTTCTTCGACCCTGCCGCCGGCCCAGAGAAACCATATCTGAAGGCGCTTGCCATGCATCTTCGCGATTCAGATGCACGCTTCTATGGCGCGTACTGGTGTCCGGT
>CP070643.1:760663-767724 GCA_020354125.1 Betaproteobacteria bacterium
GGTGATGATCGCCATGGCACTGGCATGTAATCCGGCCGTGCTGATCGCCGATGAGCCGACCACGGCGCTCGACGTGACGATCCAGGCGCAGATTCTCAACCTCATGCTGGAAGTAAAAGAGCGCCTCGGTACCGCCATCATCCTGATTACCCATGATCTGGGTGTCGTCGCAGAAACCGCGCAGCGAGTGGTGGTCATGTATGCGGGACGCAAAGTCGAGCAGGCCTCAGTCGAACAGCTGTTTGAACGCCCGCTGCATCCCTATACCCGCGGCCTGTTGCGTTCCATTCCGAGCACGAACAAACCCACTGCCGGCGACACAAGCACGGAGCTACACGAGATCGCTGGCGTGGTGCCGACCTTGCTCGAACCCATACCCGGCTGCGCCTTCGCTGACCGCTGCGAATTAGCGCAAGAGCGTTGCCGCCGGGAGTATCCACCTTTCGAACAAAAACGCGACGGCCACTTCGCCGCCTGTTGGCGCTCCGGTGAATTATTGAATGAACCGGGCGCGACAAAGTAATGAGCACAGACTAATGACTGATGCGCCTGTCGTACTCGACGTGGAGGACCTGACCAAGCACTTTCCGGTCAGGAAAGGCTTTCTCGGGCGTACCGTCGCTCAGGTTCGCGCCGTTGACGGTGTCAGCCTGCACATTCGCCAGGGCGAAACACTTGGTCTGGTTGGCGAGAGTGGTTCGGGTAAATCCACTGTTGGTAAATCCGTGTTACGTCTGCTCGATCCAACTGGCGGCCGTATTCACCTGCATGGAGAAGACATCACGCAGGTCTCCGGCGAAGCGTTGCGCGACGCGCGGCGCAAAATGCAGATGATCTTTCAGGATCCCTATGCATCGTTGAACCCGCGGCTGACAATCGGCGACATCATCATGGAGCCACTCGAGAACTTCGAGAAGTTTTCCAGAACGCAGCGCCGCGAACGTGCCAGTGACTTGCTCGACCGCGTCGGCCTGCGTCATGAGGCGCTCAAACGTTACCCGCACGAGTTCTCCGGTGGTCAGCGCCAGCGAGTCGGCGTAGCGCGCGCTCTCGCGCTTAACCCGAGCCTGATTGTTGCCGACGAACCGGTCTCGGCGCTTGATGTCTCCGTGCAAGCCCAGGTGTTGAACCTGCTGGTCCGCTTGCAGCGCGAATTCAATCTCGCCTATTTGTTTATCAGTCACGACCTTGGTGTAGTGGAACACATCAGCCATCGCGTTGCGGTGATGTACCTCGGTCAACTCGTTGAAGTCGCGGACAAGGAAACGCTGTTCACCAATGCTCAACATCCCTACACCGAAGCGCTGCTGTCAGCTGTGCCAATTCCTGATCCAACCCGCAAACGCAAGCGAATCATCCTGCCCGGTGACGTGCCAAGCCCGATCAACCCGCCCTCAGGTTGTCGTTTTCACACTCGCTGCCCTTACGCAGAGCCACGCTGCAAAGCCGAGATTCCCGCGATGCGCGAACTCAGCCCGGGACACAGTGTGGGTTGCAACTTGCGCTAGACGCAGCGCTTCGACGGTTGTCTCTTGATTAAAGTCAAGTAGTGCGATCACTATCACGCTAAGATAAGCGCCAGAAGCTGCCGCAAGTCTTATGTCGATGTTTCTAGATACGGTTCGCCAACAGTAGTACTGAAGCACCATTCCCACGCAAACAAGTAAAGCCATACGCAGAAAAATGCAGATTGCCCCGCGACGCGAGGGGAAACATGCATAAATTGCGAAATCATGAAAAAAGGTTTTGAACTTCCTATACCGTGGGTAGTCATACACGGTGGCATGATCCGCAGCGGCCGGATCAGTGGTAAAGGCAAACGCCATGATCGCGATGGTCTGCGTTGCCGCATACGTTGCCCGAAGAGCCGGCGCACTATTCAACCGAGGTCGCGTCAGGTTTGAGCCTTACGAGGTCGGCGTCGAAATCAGCAAAACGCGTCGGGCCGCCAAAGCCGCTAACGGGCTCCGGATTACGGTTCCGGAGTCGATCCTTTTGTTTACAGATGAGGTGATCGAGTGAAACTGCATCGCGTACTCGTTACGCTAATCATGGTGCTCATTTGGCCGGGCATGGCGGCTGCGCAGGGCGAAGGGGTTCCTGTCATCGGTGTGTTGATCACTCACGCATCTCCTGACGATCGAGTCGTGCATGCTTTACGCAAGGGGCTGCGTGACTACGGATACGAGGACGGAAGAAACATCAGGGTTGAGGTACGCAGCGCCATGGGCGAGCTGCACCGGGTGCCGGCACTTGCTGAGGAGTTGGTCGAACTCGACGTACAAGCGATCGTGCTCGTTAATGAAACTGCAGCCCGGGCGGCATTACGCGCAACAAGCACCATTCCGATTGTGTTGCTTGGTTACACTGACGACCCGCTTGCCCTTGGATGGATCGAAAGTTACCGCCATCCCGGGGGAAATGTCACCGGAATCTTTTCACTCGACGCAGAACTGTGCGCCAAGCGCCTGGAAATCCTCAAGGACCTGCTGCCCGATTTGTCGCGCGTAGCGGTTTTCTGGGACAGCTACGGTCATAGACAGGTCAAAGCTGTGGAGAATGCGGCCGACGCCTTGGGACTTGAGCTCGCACTCATTGAAGTGAAAGGTGCTGACGACTTGGACAGTGCATTCAGGCGTGCCAAAGCGCGGAAAGTTGACGCGCTGCTGTTGTTGTGGTCCCCCGTGTTCTACGTGAATAGCGACCGTATTGGAATGCTCACGCTCCAGGCCGAACTGCCACTGATCACAGAACTCACTCCGATCGTGTATGCGGGAGGCCTGGTTTCATATGGATCGGAACGCTATTACAACTGGGAACGGGCAGCTTATTTTATCGATCGGATATTAAAGGGAACCAAAGCGGCCGATCTTCCAATGGAGCGCCCCGCCCGTTTCAAAATGGTTGTTAATCACAAGTCAGCCGAAGCGCTGGGGATCACCATCCCACAATCGATTCTCCTGCGAGCAGATGAGGTAATTGAGTAAAGCTCTTTGATGCCGAGGTGTGCCATGATCGGCGATTTGCGTTGCATGGTCCGTGAAAAATGGGATCTGAGCTTCGTTTTTGCGAGCGTGCGTATACGAAGTAGGACTTTGCATCCGGAGTTGTCAACATATAGCCACCGCAGGCGCCCACGATTTTCATAGGGGAGTTGTCACCGTTTACACTGCCTCGCGCGAAGAAAGTCGTGAGCGTGTACCCATCTCCCAAGTCAATGGTTTCGCCCGACTGCGCCGTGTTGGACCAGTGTCCATTGCAGTTATCCGCCAGCGCTCCCCCGCAAACAAATGTCGCGATCGCGAAAATCAGTCCTGAACCGATAATTCTGTTTGTTTACATATCTCCCCCCAACTCCTTGTAAGTTGATGAACGAAATACAGAACCGTTAGTTCATCAGGATTAACCCCGTTTCGTCACGAGGTAAACGCAGAATAGCGTCGGGATCACGTTATCAAAAGCGGACTTACAAATTGGCCACTGATTGAGCTATTGACCACAGCGTTTTGCGACAAGACGTCTGCCCTGCTATCGATCTCCTGTTCCACCAAGAGTTGGTATTTCCGCACTTTCTCTCTGCGACACCGTTCGCAGCTTTTGCAGCCTCAGAGCCTTAATCTGTAATCACTCGCACGGTCAATGATTCAAGCGAGATGACTACTCACTTTTTATTTTATTTTTTAGGAGATACCACCATGATCAAAACCACCATCGCCGCCGTTCTGTTCGGTCTGTCCGTTAACGCCTTTGCCGCTGTTAGCGATCTTTCAAACGTCACCCATGGTTCGCAAGCCGGTCAGGAACTCAAGGTTGGCCAAATCAGCGAGCCGCGCTGGAGCGACCGCAACGCCGGTGGCCCGCAAACCGAAGTCAAGCCTTTCGCGAAGTCCGCGGGCGACTACCGCTTCGGCGACCTCAACTCGGTCACGCACAACTAATCAGCTAGTCTGATTGAGTTGGGCATGGCCGGGCTAACCGGCCACACGAGGGGACTGTCAGGCAAGAACTGTCTGATGGTCCCTTCGCATTTTTGCGTCCCTGAAAACGTCCACCCGTTCCGGGCTGACGACTGAGTCCGGGCAACGGGTTCAGTTCTTTACTCCTTGGCTCTCACTGACTCAGACTTGTCGATGTTCTACCTTGTCTGGCAACATGATGCCCATGCCTTAGCTTTCTGGATTGCCGAGACCAGACTGGCGCAAGCAGTCTACGAACAAATAGCACGTTGCGTCATTTTCAAACGGCCAGCGTCTGAGTGTGGTCAAGGCCAATATTGATCATGGTCAAAACCAGCTGATTCTCAGGTCGCCATCATGATAAAAGTCGAGGCTACGCCGTGATGCTGACCGGGTTAGGTGTCATCGGTTGGGTTGCGACGAGGAAGCACTCAAACAAGCTGTAGCTCGAAGCCTGAGTCGAAAGGCTGCACTCATGATGTTTATCTGTCGAAGGGGCTTTCGCGTTCTTGCGGGTCGGGTGTCGGTACTTGTGGCGCTGGTGCTTTCGGCCTGTGTAGCGCCGATTAGATACGAGACTGCGATTCCGCAATTGCCGACGGGCTCGCAGGGCAGGATTCAAAGCGACCTGATTGAACTCGACCTGCCCGAGTTGACCGTGCAGGCGCAGTTGCAGGCAATCAACTGGAGCGGGCAATATCTTTTGCCTCCGCTTGGGCTCTGGCTCAACATCGAGCCCAAGTCCGATTCGGTGCGACTAAACACAGCGAGAATTAGCCTCGTATCCGATGGTCAGGTAACGCCAACGGTTGCCTATTTGGGCCCGGATACGGCCTGGTTCAGTCCCCGTGCCTTGGCGGCAGGATGCGGGCCGCGCTTTTACCGCACGGGGATCGGCCTTACGAGGCTCGCTGTATCGCAGGAGGCTGTGAACCGAGCCGATAACGAAATGGGGATATTCAGGCCTTCGGACGAACCTATCCTTCTAAAAAAGGCGAGCTGTTTTATGTTCTGGTTTGATACCGACCCACAGCCCGATCACACGTTCGAGTTAAAACTTGAAGGCTTTAGTTACAACGGAAATCCTGTCGTAATTCCACACATCTTGTTTGAGAAAGGCACTGTCGGACAGGTCAGGGGTTTCCCTTGATATTTTAGGAAGCACTACTTAGTTGAGCTGCCACAACGAGGCTGTCCGGGTCGGTTCAAACTGACACCAGAAAAGAAGAAAAGGGAGCAGACTTTTTAAATACCTGCTTCGCCCCGACCGGCACCCACCAAGTACGGCGTCAGCCTGTTCAGGATTGTGATGCCGCCGCTTCGCACTCTGCCCACAACCGATGTACGAGATCGCTTGCCGACGGGAGTTCGTTGATCAGGCCGACTCCCATGCCCGCCCACAGCGCGCAATCGGCCACGCCATTACCGGTCAGAACGTTCGTCGGAGACAGTGTCGCGTATCTCAGCACGGGCCTTCCGTCAGGTTTAGTCGCCAGCACGTCGCCTTCACCCGGTCGCTTGCCGGCGGTTGGACAGCCGGCGGCTTCCCAACGAACAAAGGTGTCGTTTCGCAAGCTTCTGGCCGTAGCATTGGCCCAGCCATCAACAAAACAAACGCTCAGCGCGGTCTGACTTCCGTCCCGCGCTTCCAGCAGCGCTTTCTTGTATTCGAGGTGGGCACGGCTTTCCTGTGTTGCGACAAATCGGGTCCCCAGTGATGCACCGGAGGCTCCTGCCTCGAGCGCGCGGCGAATGCCTGTGCCGTCTGCGATTCCGCCAGCCGCAAAAACTGGTTGTTGATCAACCTCGGCCAGTACTGCTTCCATCACTTCGAACAGCGGCGTTGTAGACTGAACGTGACCACCTGCTTCGATTCCTTGACATACAAGATAGTCCGCTCCTGCAGCGAGCGCAGCGCGAGCACCTTCACGATTTGCAACTTGCACGCCGAACCTTGCACCCACAGCGTGGATTGTTGCGGCTTGGCGCTCATTCGGAATTCCCCAGGAAAACTGCACGACGGGTGCGCCGGCATCGAGCACGGCAGGCAGTGACTTCGGTTCCGACGAGAGGGGGGACGAGAGAATGTAGTTGACAGCAAACGTCCCTTTGGTGAGCGAAACCAGTTTCTTGACCCTTTCGCTCGCCGTCTCGATACTGGCTGTGGTCAACGCTATCGATCCCATCGCGCCGGCGTTGCAGACTGCGGCTGCCAACTCTGGTCCGGTGGAACCGCCGGCAGGTGCCTGCAGAATCGGATATTTGAGCCCGAACATTGAAAGCAACTCTCGGGTCTTAACGGAATGTCTGTATCGAGGGAAGTGCTTTTGGTCCGAAGCGGTGGTCACTTCACCGACGCCAACTCCCGCTGCAAGTCCTGTTGCGTAACTCAGAAACGTTCGTCTACGCTTGTCCATACAGGTTCCTCCTTCTTTCCGGAGCATTAACCAGACATTAAAAAGGGGGCAGGCGCCTTTAAAAAATCCAACTATTCATGATGTTGTAGGGTAGTTGTTGTTCCGAAGGCCCCGTCTCCAAGGATAAGAAACCGATGTCGCAGAGGCTACGGAAACTAGCCCGTATATTTCGTGTTCGTCATGCGGCAAGCTCCAGGATCTCGCGCAGTTGCGTGGGGCCATCGACGTGCCTGGGATTGTGCGGCATCCAGACCGTGTCCATTGCTTGCTCGGCGATTTGGTCGAACGATTCGGCCCCCACTTTGACGGCGCCCAAGCTGCGCGGCATGTCCAGGTTCGCGATGAAACGACCGAGCACGTCGCCGGCGTCCTCGCCGCGATGACCCATCGCGGTGGCCACCAGCTTTTGACGCTCGGCATTCGCTGGTTTGTTCCAGCGCATCACCGCGGGCAGCATGATGCACGATGTATGACCGTGCGGGATGTCGAACACGGCGCCCAACACGTAGCCGATGCCGTGGCTCGCGCCCATCGGCACGCCGCTCGCGAGTGGGCCCATCGATAGCCAGGTTCCCATCTGGCAGTCGAGGCGCGCCTGCAGGTCGGCCGGATCCTCCTTCACCCTCGGCAGGCCGCGAGCGAGCAGTTGTAAACCGTGCAGCGCCTGCGCATCGGCGAATGCATTCGC
>CP070643.1:767824-774866 GCA_020354125.1 Betaproteobacteria bacterium
TCGAGATCGGCCCTGTGCAAGACGTTATCAAGCGTGCCAGCCATCCTTACACGCGTGGGTTGATGAAATCGATTCCAGTAATCCGCCACGACGTGGAGCAATTGGTACAGATCGACGGCTCTATGCCGCGATTGACCGATATTCCTTCCGGTTGTGCATTCAATCCGCGTTGCCCGAAAGTTTTCGAGGCTTGTCGTATGGAACGTCCCGAGCTAGTTGACGTGGGTGCTACCAGGGCGGCCTGCTGGTTGTACAACGACGCGCGGCAACCGGCCTCTAACAGTGCGACGTGAGGTGGCCAGCGTGAGCGCCAATAACGTGCTTGTCAGACTCACCAGCCTCGGAAAAGATTTCGACGTGTCTCCACCGTTTCTGAACCGGTTGTTGGAACGTCAGGATCGAGTTGTACTCAAGGCTGTCGACAGTGTCAGTATTGATATTCCCAGGGGCAAAACCTTCAGCCTGGTGGGTGAGTCCGGATGCGGCAAATCCACCGTCGCCAAGCTGGTGGTTGGTCTGTACCGGCCGAGTCGCGGAAGCATCGTCTACGACGGTATCGACATTTCGACGCTCGAGACGCAGAAGGAACTCGAGCCGTTTCGTAAACGCCTGCAGATGATTTTTCAGGATCCTTACGCGAGCCTCAACCCGCGTTGGAGGGTAAGCGATATCATTGCCGAGCCGATCCGTGCGCACAAACTGATCGCTGACAAAACGTCGATCGAACAGCGCGTGGCTGAACTGCTGGTGCAGGTCGGCCTGGCGCCTGCTGACGGGGTCAAGTTTCCCCATGAGTTCTCTGGTGGACAACGCCAGCGAATCTCCATAGCCAGAGCGCTTGCCAGCCAGCCTGAGTTTCTCGTATGCGACGAGCCCACGTCTGCACTGGACGTGTCCGTGCA
This sequence comes from Betaproteobacteria bacterium, assembly GCA_020354125.1. Classification (GTDB taxonomy): domain Bacteria; phylum Pseudomonadota; class Gammaproteobacteria; order Burkholderiales; family Eutrophovitaceae; genus SG8-40. The sequence continues at coordinate 768,727 of CP070643.1, forward strand.
GGCACAGATTCTCAATCTCATGACACGCCTGCAACGTCAGTTCGCGTTGACGTACTTGTTCATCAGTCACGATCTCGCAGTTGTCTACCACATCTCCGACTTTGTCGGCGTGATGTACCTTGGACGACTCGTTGAGTGGGCTGACAAGCGAACGTTGTTTCAGCGTCCCTGGCACCCGTACACGCGCATGTTGCTGGATGCGATACCTGATCTGGAATTGAGCGGCCGGCAACGCTCCCCAGTGGCAGGGGAGGTGCCAAATCCCATTCACCCGCCGTCAGGTTGCCACTTTCACCCGCGCTGCCCTTACGCCAATGAACGCTGCCGCCAGGAGGTGCCGACTTTGACAGAAAAGAACGCGAGCAAAGTTGCCTGCCACGCGGTGCTCGAAAACCGTTTGCCGGAAATGACTGTAACCGGAGAGCCGGCCGATGTTACCGTTGCCAGCCGGCATGAATGAGCGCGCAGATGCTACATTGCAGTTATTGACGCGAACATGTTTGACACAGAATTGCGAAACTGTGGCAACCAAGGACCGGCAACTCAGGAGGGAGAGACGATGCGTGTAATGTCACGCCAGCGGCTCGCGCCTGGCAAAGTGAGCAGTCTGATCGTCACCTTGACTCTGGGGTTTGCGCTTTTCGGCTGCGAACCGAATGAGGATACGGAACCAGAAATCAGCGAGACCTTACGGTCAGCTGAGGTCGAGGCGCTTGCGGCGGGCAGCGGCGCCCACAAACTTGTCGATCCGCAAGTGCAGGAGCCGGACTTGATGGAATCCTTGCAACGTGCCCGCTCGTGGACCGGTGACCTCGACGGTATGGAAGAGCGTCGCGTAATCCGGGTGCTGGTCGTTCCAAACCGTACGAACTATTTTCTCGACGGGGCCGTGCAGCGCGGCGTGACCTACGAGTCGATGGTCGAATTCGAGAAGTTCCTCAACAAACGTCTCAAACGGGGCAAGAAGAAGGTCCATGTCGTGATTTTGCCTGTGACGCGAGATCTCCTCACACCTGCGCTGATTGGCGGTTACGGAGATCTGGTGGCGGCCAATCTGACTGATACCGAAGAACGGCGCAGGGTGGTCGACTTTTCGAAGCCTTTCTTGTCCGATGTGCGTGAACTGGTGGTGACGGGACCGGCGGCGCCGACGATATTGAGCCTGGATGATTTGTCGGGGCAGGAAGTCTGGGTTCGTACCAGCAGCAGTTTTCACGAAAGCCTGGTGGATCTGAACAACCGGCTCGGGGCCGAGGGCAAGTCGCCAGTTGTGATTCGTGCTGCAGACGAGCATCTCGAAACAGAGGATCTGCTCGAAATGGTCAATGCCGGCATTATTGGCATCACGATTGCTGACAATCACATTGCGGAGTTCTGGTCGCAGGTGTTCGACGAAATTACAGTGCATGACGATCTGGCTGTGCGTACAGGTGGTCAGATCGCCTGGATGTTTCGCAAGGACAGTCCGCAACTTGCGCGGGAGGTCAACGCCTTTACTGCCAAGTTCAAGAAGGGAACGCTGATGGGCAATGTTCTCTTTACGCGTTACCTGAAGGATACGAAGTGGGTGCGTAATGCCGGCTCCGGAAAAGAACTCAAGCGTTTTGATCGAACGGTCGATCTTTTTAGAAAGTACTCGGAGCAGTATGACTTTGACTACCTGATGATGATTGCTCAGGGCTATCAGGAGTCACGTCTGGACCAGAGCGTGCGTAGCTCAGCCGGAGCAATCGGCATCATGCAGCTTCTGCCGTCCACGGCGGCTGAGCCTGCAGTTGGCATTAGGAACATTGAAAAAGCGGAGCCAAACGTTCATGCCGGCATCAAATACATGCGGTGGATTGTCGATACCTACTTCGCTGACGAGGAGCTCGACGAGTTGCAGCAAACGCTGTTCGCGTTTGCCTCATACAACGCGGGGCCCAATCGCATCCGGCGATTGCGACGCAAAGCGCAATCGCGTGGTCTCGATCCGGACATCTGGTTCGATAACGTCGAGCTGATGGCGGCCGAAGAGATTGGCCGCGAGACGCTGCAGTACGTCAGTAACATTTACAAGTACTACCTGGCCTACAAACTGATCGCAGAGCAGCGGGCGCGGCGCGAACAGGCAATAGAGAAGACAACGCAATAGAGAATACGCCTCGGCGCTGATTCTTTAAGTTGCAGTTAGCTTTGCCAGGGACTGGTGTGTCCCTGGTATTTCGGAAATTGAATTGTTTTTGATGATTGGGGGAGACAAAAATGAGCAGTAAGCCTGCAGTCGGTTTCATCGGTGTTGGTCTGATGGGCAAAGGCATGGCGAAGAACGCCGTAGAGAAGGGTTATCCGGTAACGGTAGTCGCGCATCGCAAGCGCGAAGCCGTGGACGACCTGATTAGTCGTGGTGCGACCGAAGCAGCAGGTGCGAAGGAGCTGGCAAAAAAGGTCGACGTGATTGTGCTGTGCGTAACGGGTGCACCCCAGGTTGAAGAGACACTGCGCAAGCCCGACGGCATCCTTGCCGGCGCCAGGAAGGGCCTGACCATCATCGACAGCTCGACGTCGGATCCGGAGGTGACGGAACGTCTGCATAATGAGCTCGCGGAACGCGGTATCAACTTACTTGACGCACCTCTGTCGCGCACACCTGCGCATGCGTGGGAAGGTGAATTGACTACCTTCGTTGGCGGTCCAGCCGAATTGGTGGAAACCTGGCGTCCGCTACTGTCGACGTGGGCTAGCGTCATTATTCCCACCGGAGGTGCGGTCGGGTCGGCCCATGCGTTGAAGCTGATCAATAATCTCATCAGCGTTGGATACGCAGCGCTTTGGTCGGAATGCTATGCGATGATGGATAAGGTTGGACTCAAACCGCAGGTGCTGCGCGAGTTGATCGCCAATACCGGTATGAACTGCGGAAATTTCCAGAATTTTTCCAAGTACATCTGTGACGGCGATCCGAATGCGCATCAGTTTTCGCTTTCGAATTGCCACAAGGACATGATTTACTACAACCGCTTGGCCAACAAACACAACGCCGCAACGTTGATGTCGGCCAGTACGCTGGAGGTACTGAAGATCGGTATCAATATGGGATTCGGTGAGCGCAACATTCCGGAAGCGGTCGATATCGTGCTCCGGCTCAACGGTCAGAAAGAAGGTCCGGCGACGCGTGATTAACTGAGCCGGTACTCGCGATCAGTGTGCAGTCGCACGTGACGCCGACGACGGCGGAAAGATCTCTGCCTGAGGAAAGAGCGCCCGGGTCAGGCCCGCAGCGCCGGCAACGGCTTTCCTTCCGGAACAAAGAGCAGTGCAAGGCCGTTGTTGCACCAGCGCTCATTGCGTGGCGGTGGGCCGTCGTCGAAGACATGTCCTTGATGACCGCCGCAACGCGCACAGTGATACTCGATGCGTGGCCAGACCAGCTTGTAATCTTTCTTGGTGCCGAGACGGCCTTCGATGGGCTGAGTGAAACTCGGCCAGCCGGTTCCGCTTTCGTATTTGTGCTTGGCGTCGAACAACGGCAAATAGCAGGCGGCGCAGATGTACAGGCCGGCGCGTTTTTCCCGATTCAGGGGGCTGGAGCCCGGCCGCTCAGTGTCTTCCTCGAACAGAATCTCGTACCGAGCCGGTTCCAATAGCTTCTTCCACTCGGCTTTCGACTTGTTGAGCGCCGTGAACTTTCGTTCTGCGGCAGCTACTTGCGTTTCGTCCGCCAGCGTTGACCGCCATTGCACGAAAGGTAGGGCAACGAGTCCTGCCAATAGAGTTCGGCGATGCATGATTGTCCCCATTTTCTCAGAGCTTGAACTTCGACCCGTATAACCCGGTATTGTTCTCACTTGAGAGCAAAAACAGGGGCCTAATGGAAGGCAAATCAACGAAATCTGGTTGGCCGTTCACACAATTTGTACTGGTCGTCGCGCTGCTGCTCGCAGGCTGTCCGTCGTTGCCGGACGATGAGGCAACGTGGGTGCTGGAGGATCTCGCCGCGAGATTCGAGGACAGCCGGCTAAAACGCAGCACCCCGAAGCCAGTGCGCCGTTCAGCGGTATACGTTGAGGACAGCCGTAATTTCCTGGCCGATTTGTATCTGCCAGGGGAGCCCGCCCTCGCCGGCATTGTGTTGGTGCCGGGCGCGGCAGCCAAGGGAAAGAACGATCCAAGACTGGTTGCCTTCGCGACTACGCTGGCGCGCACGCGGTTTCTGGTCCTCGTTCCAGACTTGCCGAACCTGCGCGCCTTGAAAGTCAGAGCAGAAGATGCCGCGAGCATAGCGGCCGCCTATCGGCATTTGCGATCGCGTCCAGAACTTCCGGGCAACGCTCGCGCAGGAATCGGCGCCTTCAGTTATGCGGTGGGCCCCGCCGTACTCGCGGCAATGGAGCCCGACCTGCGCGCGCGCGTAGATTTTGTTTTGGGCGTTGGTGGGTATCACGACTTGAATCGTGTCGTGAACTTTTTCACAACCGGATACTTTGTCAAGGACGCACAATGGGCATACCTGCAACCCAACGTATACGGCAAGTGGGTGTTCGTGCTGAGTAATACTGATCGTTTCTCGGATGCGCGCGATCGCAAGACGTTGCGAAAGATGGCAGAACGCAAGTTGAAAGACCCTTCGGCATCGGTGGCAGATTTACGCGGTAATCTCACCGAGGAGGGGCGATCGTTGGTGGATTTGTTGGAAAACCGCGACAGGGACCGCACACCTGAGCTGATAGCTGGCTTGCCGGCGGAGATTCGTGCGGAAATGGAAGCGTTGAATCTGGCGAACAAGGACCTGTCCCGACTACAAGCACGCTTGATACTCCTGCATGGCAGGGATGACAACATCATTCCCTACACCGAAAGTGTGGCCCTAGCCGCCGCCGTACCGCCCGGACAATCGGACTTGTTTGTGATCGACGGGCTAGCTCACGTAGATACGCGGCCGGTCGGACTGGACCGGCACGCTACGTGGCGCGCAATCCACGCCATTCTTGCACAACGCCTTGATCCGGGCGTAGTACAGTAATCGGGCGGTCGGCGCCGGACCAGCGTCAGCTGTTGCCGGGCTTAGCCAGGATTCAGCGCTTGTCTTTTGCCAAACTCAAGATACGGTTTCGTTCTCGCGCCACTTGATCGAGCAACCCATGCTCGCGTGCTGCTCCTCGGGACCTTTACCGGTGGTGGCGACCATACGCATCGCTTCAAGTAGTTCGGGCTTACGGTTGGCTGAATCGCCCATACGCGCATCATCGAGGCGTCCGCGGTACTGCAGTTTGCCGTTGCGGTCGAAGCCGAAGAAGTCTGGCGTGCAAACGGCATCGTAGGCGCGGGCGACCGATTGGTCTCGGTCGACGAGGTATGGAAAGCTGAATTCATGCAAGGCCGCGAAACGCTTCATGTTTTTCGGGCTGTCATCGGGGTAATGTTGATAGTCGTTTGGCATGATCGCGACGACGTTGATGCCTTCGCTTTGCAGTACGCGTGCGTCGGCCACGAAACGGTCAACAACTGCTTTCACATATGGGCAGTGATTGCAGATGAAGGCGATCAACAGCCCGTTTTCACCGAACAGGTCTTTCAGGTTGTAGGCTTGGCCGTCAGGGTCGGACAAGGTGAATGGCTGTGCTTGCCAGCCGGTCTCTACTGTTGGGGTAGTGAGTAGCATTCTCAGTTTCCTAATCTGGAAGGCGGCCGCGCAAAAGAGCGAAACTCCTGCGCGGACACGGGGTTAGCGTTGTGAATCTGTTTAGCCATCTGTACTCGATGGTGTTAATCCGAGCTTCACTGATGCCGAATAGGCATACGGTTGATTTTGTTCTACCGACAAGATACCACCAGGACCGACCGCGAAACCACCTTGCCTGAGCGAAGGCGTGTCATCTTGATTTTCGCGCTGCTCGCGACGACGCAAATGTGGCGGCGCAATTTTCTGTAACAGCGCCAAGTTACAGCGGTACGAAGTAGTCCGGGCGCATGCGAGAGACACAAGGCGGAAACAGTAATCGCCAACTATATATCGCAGGACCGACCTTAAGTCGGATTCAGATGTGCATCCTAGTCGTATTGGCGTTTGCGCTACTGGTCGCAAATCCGGCGCAAGCTGATCAATGGTCATTGCTCATCAATGGCAAGGCTGTGCATCTCGACGACCCCGGTGACGATGT
>CP070643.1:774966-781752 GCA_020354125.1 Betaproteobacteria bacterium
CTGCCTCGACGGGGCTCTCAAAGGTGGCGAGCACACTGTCGCCGGTGGTATCAATCAAGTGCCCCTGATGGCGCTCGATGTATTCGGTGAAGACCTGGCGGTAATCGGTCAGCGTCTGGACGGTGGCTTTTTCATCATCGCCCATCAGGCGCGAATAGCCTTCCACGTCGGCTGCGAGGATGGCGGCGAGTCTGCGGGTATCAGAGCGTTCCACCATGGCTAGGATAAATGCTATCCGATTTGCCGATTATGCAGCTACAGATACTCGAAGTGGAATATATTTTTGCGCTCGACAACGCGTCCGAACGAAGGTTCCGGAAAGTGGGTTGCACACACTACAATGCTGCTCTCGCAGCAGCGTACCAGGAAACTGCGACGGGTCCTCGCAGCAAGTGCTGAATCGATGTCGGCGCGCATAACCCACTCGGGCTCCAGACATTGCACAGGGCTATGAATGCAGTCACCCGTGATGACGGCCTCTTGCCCGTGCGACGAAAGACGCACGCAGACATGTCCCATCGTATGGCCGGGTGACGGCTCCAGTCGCACTTCGTCGTCGAGCGCAAAATCAGTATTAACCAATTGTGCCTGACCGGCCTCCATCACCGGCAACACGCTGTCAACGAAGTGGGGTAGAGGTCTTTGCTGGTGCAGCGCCTGCGTGCTCTGCCATTCGATCTCGGTAAACAGGTACTTGGCATTCGGGAATGTCGGCGCCCAGCGACCATTGCACAGTTGCGTGTTCCAGCCGACATGATCCGGATGCATGTGCGTACACATCACATAATCGACTTTGTCTGGCGTCACGCCAACCGCCTTGAGTCGCGGCAGGAAGGTATTGAGTTTCAGCATGTCCCAGAAAGCCCGCTGGGGCCGCGGCTTGTCGTCACCGACGCAGGTGTCGACAAGAATGTTGTGTCTCCGGGTCTGCACCAGAAACGCTTGTATCGTCAGAACGATGTTTCCCGTCTTGGGAACATATGCCCAAGGCGCCATCCATTTGCTGTGATGCTCCCAGTCCTCTGGAGTCGTTTCCGGGAAAAACTTCAGTGCCTCGAAGTCAGTGCAGATAGACTCGACGATGCGGTGAACAACAATGTCGCCAATGCGATAACTCGTCATGTCGGTTGTCATTGTGTCTCGTTTCAATTGAGAACTGGATTTATTGCGAATCAGTTGCTCGCGGCCGGCCAGTCAGCGTCATGCCACCGTCGACGACCAGTGTTTGTCCCGTGATGAAACGGGCTTGATCAGAGAGCAGAAAGCGAACTGCGTAGCCGATGTCCCAACCATTGCCCTCGACCTCCAATAGTGACGCCTTGCGCCGCCGCTCACGCGCTTCGTCACTCAAGCCTTCCGCGAATACCATCGGCGTATAAACTGCTCCCGGGGCGACACAGTTGACGCGAATACCGTCAGCTCCGTGGTCAACTGCCATCGCCCGCGTCAAGGTAATGACGGCGCCTTTCGAGGTGGAGTAGGCAGTCATGCCGCGCGGGCGCAGCGCCGCGATCGACGCGACGTTGACGATCGCGCCCGCCTTCGCGGTGGCGAGCATGGCCGGAATCGCATACTTGGATGTGAGAAACATGCTTTCCACGTTGACTTGCATCAGCTGCCGCCAGACATGCGGATCTTCATCGACGACACTTCCAACGCTGGCGATGCCGACGTTGTTGTCGAGGCAGTCGAGTCGGCCGAATTGCGAGACGGCATGCTCAACCATGGCGCGGCACTGATCTTCGTCGGTCACGTCAGCGGCGAAAGCTGCAGCCTCTCCGCCTTCGTCGGAAATCATCTGTACTGTCCGCTCGGCAAGATCAATTTGCCGATCGACCACCAGCACGCGTGCCCCAGAGCGCGCCAGCAGAATCGCCGCCGCGCGACCGTTGCCGATGCCATCACCAGCGGCACCACCACCGGTGACGATGGCGACCTTGCCTTCGAGGCCGTAGTCTGATCCTAAGTCCGAGGTCAAAATGTGTTATCCGTTTCGAGAGTCATGCAATGGCAGGGCACGCGCGCGAATGAAATTGTTGATCGCAGCATTGTATCAACGAGTCTGTGAGGGATTGTGAAGTGCTGCAACAGGGGGCGCTTCCAATTGGTGTTCGGGTCACGTATTCAGGATTGCGTTTGTATCCGCCCGATACTGGCTTCCGTAAGGATTGGCGTTGAATACCGGCGTTGTGGCATGCTGATAACTGTCCCCGGCCTCACACCCTGATAATGCAAGATCGGGAGCAAAACACGCGGAAATCATGGACCAGTTCGATTACATCATTGTTGGCGCCGGGTCGGCAGGCGCAGTGTTGGCGGCGCGCCTTACCGAGAACCCGCACACGCGGGTATTGCTGCTAGAGGCAGGGCGTGCCAGTCACGTTTACTCGCGCTTCCCGATCAGCTTCGGGTTGTTGATTAATCACCCGTCGGCGAACTGGCTGTACGAATCCGAACCGGAGGAAGTCACCGCCGGACGTCCGATACCGGTGCCGCGCGGAAAACTGCTGGGCGGTTCGAGTGCGATCAATGGCCTGGTGTGGGTGCGTGGTCAGCCGAGCGATTACGACACCTGGGCTAGCATGGGTGCGCCCGGTTGGAGCTGGAAGGATGTGTCGCCGCTGTTTGATCGCATCGAGGATTTCGAGCGAAAGGGCGTAGCCGACCGTGGCGATGGTGGGCCGGTGCACGTATCGATCGTGCCGGACCAGAATCCACTTTATGACGCGCTTTTCAAAGCCGCCGGCGAAGTCGGATATCGAACCAATCACGACTACAACGGAGAAGATCAGGAAGGGATCGGCAAGACCCAGGCCAATATTCGGCGTGGACGCCGGATGAGCGTTGCTGATTGTTATCTCGAACCGGCAATGCGGCGGCCCAATCTAACGGTGCTGACCGAGGCGAGTGTCCGGCGCGTGCTGTTAGAAGGTAAGCGTTGTGTCGGCGTTGTCTATTCGCGCCGGGGGAAGGAAGTCACCACGCATGCAGGGGCGGAGGTCATTCTGTCGGCAGGGGCAGTGGCCACGCCGCAGTTGCTCGAACTGTCCGGCATCGGCAAGCCAGAAATCCTGGAGCCGCATGGCATCAAGGTGCAGCACGAGCTGGCGGCTGTAGGGGAGAACTTTCGCGACCATCTTACGCCGCGCATTATCTGGCGAGTGAAGGATCGGCGCCTGTCCTACAACCACAAGGCGCGCGGTATCGGATCTGTAATAGAGGCGCTGCGGTATCTGTTTACCGGTGGCGGATTTTTCAGCCTGCCATCAGCACCAATGCTGGCGTTCCTGAAAACCAGCGCCGATCTCGCTACGCCTGATGTGCAGCTGCATCTTGTTCCGTACTCGGTCAAGGACCCGAAGACACGCAAGTTGCAGGAGTTTCCGTCCATGGCCATCATCTGTTACCAGTTGCGGCCGGAAAGTCTCGGTTCGATTCATATCCGCTCGGACGATCCTGATGTGGCACCGGCGATCCGGTTCAATTTCCTGGACGCGGAGGTGGACCGACGTACTCTAGTGGAGGGCGTTCACATAATGCGACGGATCGTGGACGCGCCGGCGATGCAGAGCCTGCGCGGTGAGGAATTCTCGCCGGGTAAGCAAGTGGAAACTGACGCGCAAATTCTCGACTGGATTCGCAACAATTCACAGACTGCCTATCATCCGATTGGGACGTGCCGTATGGGCCAGGGCCCGGACACGGTGGTCGACGAGCGTCTCTGCGTACACGGGATCGAAGGCTTGCGTGTGGCAGATGCATCGATTTTCCCGACCATGCCCTCTGGAAATACCAATGCACCGGCGATCATGGTTGGCGAAAAGGCCGCCGAACTCCTGCGCTGAGCGTCGCGGGTCGCAACGCTACCCGTGGTTCTTCGTTTGCGGCGAAGCCCCTACAATGTCCAACTCTGACTGACCTTAGCCTCAGGATCCCCTCATGCCTCAAGCAACCGCAGTGGAAATCGACGCACAAGAACTCGAAGAACTGATCTCTCGCAAGTGGGATGAAGACATCGTTCCCCACCTCGTCGAGTACATTCGCATTCCCTGCAAATCACCGCACTTTGATGCAGATTGGGCAGCTAACGGCCATATCGACGAGGCAGTAGATCTAGCCGAGCGTTGGTCGCGCGATCAGCCGATACCGGGACTGAAAATCGAAGTTGTTCGACTCGAAGGCCGCACGCCGGTGCTGTTATTCGAGCTCGCAGGCGATGCGCCTGGCACCATCCTGATGTACGGCCACCTCGACAAACAGCCGGAAATGATTGGCTGGCGTGATGGCTACGGACCGTGGATTCCGGTACTGCACGAAGGCAAGCTCTATGGGCGTGGTGGTGCGGACGATGGGTATGCGATCTTTGCTTCGCTGCTGGCATTGCAGGCGCTGAAAGAGCAGGGCATTGCACACGCGCGCATTGTCGGTTTGATTGAAACCTGTGAAGAAAGTGGCAGCTACGATTTACCGTCCTACCTCGACGCGTTGAAGTCACGCGTCGGCGATGTCGATCTCGTCATTGGTCTTGATTCCGGTTGTGGAAACTACGAACAGCTGTGGGTGACCACCAGCTTGCGCGGCTTGGCGGCTGGTACGCTAACAGTCGAAGTGCTCAATGAAGGCGTGCATTCGGGTGACGCCAGTGGCATTGTGCCATCCAGCTTCCGTATCGCACGCTTGCTGCTCGACCGACTTGAAGAGGCAAGCACCGGCCACATTATTCCCAACGAGTTTTATTGCGACATTCCCGCCGAACGCAGCGAGCAGGCAATACTTGCAGGCAGGACACTCGGCGATCCGATGCTGACCCGTTTTCCCTTTGCCGGCAAAACTGAGCCGATGACAACTAATCACGGTCAGGCGGTGCTCAATCGTACCTGGCGCCCCTTCCTGTCAGTCGTGGGTGCAGATGGTTTGCCGCCAATCAAGGATGCCGGCAACGTGTTGCGACCGAAGACCGCGCTGAAACTCAGTCTGCGACTGCCGCCGCTGGTCGACGGCCAGCGCGCCACTGAAGACCTGAAGCGTATTCTCGAAGCCGACCCGCCGGAAAATGCCAAGGTCAGTTTCGAACCCGACCAGTCGGCGACTGGCTGGCATGCGCCACCAACCGCACCGTGGCTGAAGGAAGTCGCCGACGCGGCATCGAAGCAGTTCTACGGCAAACCGGCAATGATGATGGGCGAGGGCGGCACCATTCCATTCATGGCGATGCTCGGCGATTCATTCCCCGATGCGCAGTTTCTGATTACCGGTGTGCTTGGGCCGAAGTCGAACGCGCACGGCCCGAATGAGTTCTTGCATATTGCCTACGCCAAAAAACTGACTGCCTGCGTGGCGCAGGTGATCGCGGGGCATGCCGCGCGGGAGTAAAAGCATCGTCATATCGCGGCTTTTTGTCCTTGTCGTCGGCGAAAAGAAAAAGCTACAGGTAGGCTAATAGACGCGGCCCCGCCACCAGCCGTGATCCACTGAGTAGGAGTGAGCAGGCTGCCCCAGTGGGCGAAAAGCGATAGATGGCAGTTTCAAGTCCTTTGCGACCTTTTTCTAGGTCCGGTCAGAATTTGGTCATTGATTCGTCATTCGGCCGAATACCGCCCTGCGATAGATTGGATTGGCGCCCAAAGGAGCAGGGTTGTCGCTAGGTGCACGAATATCGGGATCTGCGCATCTGCGGCAGGCGCCGGGCTGATCATTTTTTACCTAAGCAATTTCCATCAGGCCGCCGTCGATGCCAATGCGATCAAAGTGTAGTTTTGATGTTGATCCTTATCGTGCATTTGCAACCCGGAAGGCGCACCAACTATCTTTGCGGAGGACAAGCGATGCGCATCAAAATAGTACTGGAAACGCTGGCTGTAGCGGCGCTTGTGATGGTGTTTGGAGGAGAAGCTCAGGCACAGTTGGCCAAGCAGGGAACCTTTAAGACGAATCAGGCGGGACATTGGGCGGGGACAAACTACGCCGTGGGGAAGGATCATATTTTCTGGATTGGGACTAATAAAGGCGTCGTCCTAAACAAGAAAGGGGGCTTTCTGCACAACGCCTCGTACGTCTGTGCCACGACAGCCGACATCGATGGTCCTGATGTGGAAACGGGAGGCTATTGCATTTATACCGATGAGGATAGTGACCAGATCTTTCTGCGCTCTCATGCTCAGTCCACCACTGGAGGTGCTGGCGCAGAGATTACACATACCAAATCGAAAGATGTCTTTGTAGGTGGAACCGGAAAGTATCAAGGGATTGCCGGGAACATGGAATGTACCTACCAGGATGTCGCCTTCAGGGAGACTGGTTCGTACATTGAAGGGGAAGGCCTATTTGCCTGTGAAGGCAGGTACAGGTTGCCCTGACGTCGTTTTGCACAACACTTGCCAATACACGCTCACCCTGCGGACGACTACGGGGTGAGCGTGTTCTTCTGGGTCGACGCTGTTCGCGAATGTTTCGAAGAAGTTGGATTGTTGTTCGCTCACACTCATGACGACGAGTTGATCGACATCGATTGACGTACGGCACATCAGTTTGCCTCAGCACGCAAAGCGTTGGTGCCCGGTGATCTCGCCTATGCGGAACTAGAACCTATCTCATAATCGATCGCACGATGCGTTACGTTCAGAACACGATGGCCGCAAGGCGGCCGTTTCGATTAGACCCGATGCAGTCAATACCGATCGTATTGACAAGCCGAACAACACAGCGGAGGCGTGTGCGACCGCGCAGGGAGGAGCAGGGGCCGGCGAAGCCTGGAGCAGGGCCCCACGGTTTCGTGGGATGCGACGG
>CP070643.1:781852-788518 GCA_020354125.1 Betaproteobacteria bacterium
CGTCCTTCCCATTCGGGATGCCCCGGCGCCGCAGCAATGACGACATCGTCCGGGGGAATTGTCCTCATCTCGCCAAACTGGCTTTCCTTGGCGAAGGCACCATTTTCGAGCACGGTTTGTAGCGAAGTGCTACCGGCAGTGTACGGATACTGATCCGCGTGAACATCTTCACCGCGGCGCTGAGCGTCCTCGATCAGTTTCAGGGAATCGTTCACTAGCCCCCAGCTTTCACGGCCGCGCGCCTTGTGATGCGAGATCTGCACACCAACCCCGCCGCGGGAACCGATTTCGATGGCTTCTGACACGGAATCAAGCAAGCCGGCGCCCTCATTGCGCATGTGGGTGACATACAGTGCACCCGTTCCCTGCATCACTGAGACCAACTCCACCAGTTCATCAGTTCCGGCATAGCGACCGGGATCGTAGATCAGCCCGCTGGAAAGCCCGAACACACCGGCTTCCAACGCTTCCTGCAATAGCGCTTTCATGGCTGACATCTCTTGATCAGTAAGCGTGCGATCGATGCTGCCGACGGCCGCCTTGCGAATCGTGCCGTGCCCGGCGAGCGCAGCGATGTTTACACCGGGCGTAATAGACTGCAGAGCATTGGCGTATCCGGCATATCCCTCGTACGGCTCGATTTCGGCGCTCGGAACCAGCTTGCCAAGCATATCAACGGCTTCAGCAAAAGGTGCCGCCCCAAAACCGCAATTGCCAACGATGCATGTAGTCACGCCACCGCGCGACTTGAATCCCATGTCCGGGTGCAACAGGGCGGCAAAGTCATCGTGCGTATGCACGTCGATGAACCCGGGCGAGAGCGCTAGCCCCGTTGCATCGATCTCGAGCTTCGCAGAACCGCTATCGAGACTGCCAATCCTTGCTATGCGATCACTTTCCACAGCGACGTCCGCTTCGGTCGGCGGTTCGCCGCTACCGTCATAGACCAACGCATTGCGAATCAATACATCGTAGGGTTTAGTTGTCACTCGTTGCTCCTCGCACTTTTCTTGTCGCTCCTCGGCCTCCACAGGAACTCGCGACCTCTTTACGAATGAATATGCATTCGTGAACTCTGTTACATCTTCTTAGTGGAGGCCCTGCACGCCTCCAGGGGTCGCATCCCCACAAGCGGGGCCCCTGCTCTTCCCTTCCGCCGTGCCCCCTCACCACCAAAACCTCTCATCGCAGAGGACGCGGAGGACGCAGAGGAAAACCCAAAGTGTCACGAAACACTTGGTCGACTGCGATTCGCCTCACGCCTCATGCCTAAGCAGTGTACGCTAGACTGCGTCCGTCAGTCTCCAGCGGGAACCTCTTATGCCCTCCGACCAACCCGGCCTTACCAGCACCAACGCCGTGCCATGGCAACCCAGCCAGCGCTATCCTGATCCGGCGATCCAGATCCTCGACCAGAGCTTCGACCGCTATCGCATAAAACAGTCTTCGGTGGAGAGAATCGCACATGGTTTTCGTTGGTGCGAAGGCCCGGTGTGGTTCGGTGACGGCCGCTATTTGCTATGGAGCGATATTCCAAACAACCGGATAGTGAAGTGGGAAGAGCAAACCGGTGCGGTCAGCGTGTTCCGGCAACCCTCCGATTTTGCCAATGGAAACACACGCGACCGACAGGGCCGGCTGGTTACCTGCGAGCATGGAGGTCGCCGCGTCACGCGCACCGAGTATGATGGAACGATCACCGTCATCGCCGATGAATTCGATGGCAAGCCGCTCAGCTCGCCAAATGACGTGGTGGTCAAATCCGACGGTTCGATCTGGTTCAGCGATCCGCCGTTCGGTCTGCTTGGCAATTACGAGGGTCGTGTTGCCCAGCAGCAATTGCCGATGAACGTCTATCGTGTCGATGGCACGACCGGCGAAATGACTGTTGTCGAGTCGGAAGTGAACCGGCCGAATGGACTGTGTTTCTCGCCTGACGAATCAATTCTTTACCTGGTGGAATCCGGAAGCACACCGCGGAACATCTATGCTTACGACGTAACCGATGGCGGCAAGCGTCTTTCTAACAAACGCAAATTCCTCGATGCCGGCGCCGGCACACCGGATGGAATGCGCTGCGATGTGGACGGCAACATCTGGTTTGGCTGGGGAATGGGAAGCGCCGAACTCGACGGTGTACTGATCTACAACCCGGATGCCAGACTGATTGGTCGCATCGTGCTTCCGGAGCGATGCGCAAATCTTTGCTTCGGTGGCCGCCATCGAAACCGATTGTTCATGGCCGCAAGCAAAAGCGTTTACGCACTGTACGTCAATACGCAAGGGGTAGCCGGCGGTTGACGTGCCCACCGCAAACCGCATGACACTGGCTTGAAAATTCGAGAGTCCTACCGTCATCCCGCAAGCGGGCTATCGAAAAACGTCGCGAGCGGCCTTCAGCCGGGTGCGCACCGTATTGATCGAACCAGTGCACAGGAACCGAAGTGTATGTAGAAAATACATGAGGGCGAGAGCGAAATAGGTGCGGCACTGCCGCGCCCGCTCGCAGCGCCCGACGACTCAGTTCGCCGGGCCGGGCCACCGAAGGTGGGCGAGCACGGTTTCTAATCGAACCGGCGCAAGCCCGGATCAAGGTCGCGCAGTAGTTTTTCGACAATCTGCTAGCCAACGTAGTCGGCGACAACTTCCATCAGATGATCTGACCACCGCGCAGGAAACGGCTCGAGTAGCTCAACCGAGTGCTCGAAGTCGGGCGTGAATACACGGTCGAGTAGTCCCTCAACGTATTCAGGATGCGAAGTCGCAACATTTAGCTCTTTATTGGTTTTGAAACTCAGTTTGTCCCAATTCGCTGATCCCAGGCAGGCCCAGCCGTCGAATACCGCTGCTTTGACGTGCGACATTCCCGGATACAGGAACACGCGAATACCATTCTCGAGCATTGCGTTTGCAGCAAGCGCGTTACTCTTGTTGATCGGACCGTGGTTACCGACCAGCGGCAGGATGACGCGCACGTCGACTCCGCGTCGCCGCGCCTTCACCAATTCGTACAGCATTGCGTCATCCGTGAAATAGGCATTCTCGATGTAGATGTACTTTTTCGCATTCCGAATCGCCGCGCGCTGCACCCGGTAAATCTCGGGATCACCGGGACGGGTGTGCAACAAGCGCAGGGGATACCCGACATCGTCGCTGGCGCGCCTAACGCGCTTGAGTCTTGAAAACAGGTAAGCAACATCCCCCATGAGACCGGCGTGCGCCCAGGCTTTATTGAACTCGTTGCTAATCCGCTCGACGACGGCCCCCCTCAACTCCACCATGAGGTCGTGCCAGACATAGCGGTACTCGCGACCAATATTCATTCCACCGGCAAATGCCACATCGTCGTCGACAATCGTGGTTTTTACATGATCGCCGGCGACAATCCAGGGATTTATGGACAGCCGCACATCGATTTTTGAATCTTTCTCGAGATACGCTCGAACTGATTTCGGGGCTTGATACTCCTCGGGCTGAGTAACGTCATGGACGCCAGTCGCAGCAATGGTCCCAATCCCATCCAGAAGCACCCGGACATCTACGTCTTCGTTCGATCTGCGCCGCAACAGATCGCCGATTCGCATCGCGAAGTCGTCGTTGTCGAATATATAGGTTCGTATATCGACAGACTCGCCGGCCGTAGTGACTGCATCGATAAACCGGATAAAGAACTCTTCACCGTCGACAAGATACTCAATTGTTCCCCGTGTTGCGCTACGTCCGGTAATGTCATCAACTTGTGCCTCCCAGGCGTCGAGATCCATGCCTGGCCCAACACGGAGTTCTGGTATCGGTTCCGATTCAAGCGCACCGAGCCAGCTTGGCGTCACTGCCTCGACCGCAACATCCTTGGCAACGAAAAACAGCCGGTGCATCGACGTAACAGGTCGCGACAGCACACCACCAAGATGGCTTTTTACGACATGGCTAGCCGTCTGGGCGCGCTGCGAAGCTTTGCTGGCAATGGGCCCTTCCATTGGTGCAGGCGAGTAACGCAGAAACATTGCGACAGGCAGATCGCGATCGATAAATACGAACGGCAAGGAATAGGCCCCTGCGTCTCCCGTGCTAAACAGCAGACGCCGCTCTTCGATGCCCTCTTGCGTCAAGAAAGCTTCCATAACAGGCCGCGCGCGCTCAATGAACTCCGCAAAGTCGATCGCCTCGGCAACAACGTAATCCTTCGGCTTGTCAATGATCAACCGTGCTTCAAATTTATTGGCCTTGTTGTAGAACAGAAAATAGTCTTCTTCCCCTAGTTTCATGACGATGCCGGTCATATCGGCCTCTGGCAGGACCGATTCGAAAACCTCGTCGATGAACCGGTTCCAGTACTTGCTGCTGAGCAAACGGGGAACAACGGGGGTCGTTGGCAGCTCAGGCCAGCGATTTCGCTGCACATACTCGAGCGGCAGGATGAAGGGACCCGTATAGCCGTCGCGCTGATCCGGCTTCAACGCTGCAAGGTCAACCCGGTTCGACCAGTTACCGCCGGAATAAACGAGTCCGCCCTCGCTCTCGTAACTGACGAAGAATTCATCTGCGCCGATAAACGCCTCGACGGCAACTAACGGTTTGGTGATGGGTTCTTCGGCGAAGTGCCCGGGCAGAATTCGCAATTCGTCGTAAGGCCCATCGCCATTCTCGTCCTGATTCCCGCAACCGGTCGCGAGCAACAGCGCCAGGGACACTGGCAGTACTCGATGAATTTGCCGATGAACTGATCGACGCATGTAGTTTGTTTCGGGCGTATCGACTTTCGTTTGTCCGAAACTGATCTTACAACGTTAACTGGCGGAGCGTATTCGACAAGGACTTCAGGCGGGTGTCGCTAGTCACTGTGTCACTGCTGCAGAAGTTGAGGAGAAAACACCGACTCGACTTTGTCGCCATTTAGCCTGGTGTGAGTCACCACCAGCTTATTGCCAACGATTCTGGTGTCGTTGATGGCAAACCGTGCCTCGGAGACATATTCGTATTCGAGATCGAGTTTGAATCGCTCGAGTTGCTGCTCGTTGAACGCTCTTCCCACCTCAATGACTGAAGAGAGCGAATCATCAATCACGAGCGAGACGTAAACGTCGCGATGCGGCTCATAGAGCAGCATGCCGTCGACTCGTTTTCCGGTCCGGGTATCGTCCACTCGAAACAACTGGCTCATCTCGTAGCCCATGCCGCCCCAGCTAATCTCGAATACTTTACTTCCATACCACTTTGCTGTCGTGTGATTGCCGGGTTCACACTCGATCCGAACCGGTTTTCCGTTTGTCCGAGTGTTATAAAGCCAGAGATCTACTTCAATCCGGTAGCCCGATTGAATGACGATCCACTTCTTGTCCGGGGAACGATGAAAAAAGACGACGCGACCTTCGGCTTGAGCTTCCGGGGCGCTATAGACTGGTTCAAGCACGTGTCCGAATACCACTAGCTTCCCTCCTTTGACTTCGTACTCAATTTCGCGAGCCCGTAGATCGCCGGTCACGGCCAAAATGGCGGCGAGGGCAATGCAGGCGATTGGCAGGAAGGCGGGAAATCTCAGGTTGCTCATCACCACGAGAGTCAATCAGCAATTGGATACCCTCGATTCCCCGCAAAATCCCTACCCGAGAAGCAGGCGCGAGGTTGCGGTTATTACGCCTCACACTTCACCAACTTGTCACCGGTCACTGGTGACGGGTGTCAGCACCTTCAGCAGTTCCGCGATATCTCTCAAATCGAGGTCCGGTCTGCGCCGGCAAAGGGCATCAACAGCGTCCCGGCCGTAACGCTCGTACAACTCGTTCAGCTTGTTGTCGCGCTGCCAGAGCTGTTGTGTACCCAACAATTCGTCCAGGTCGGCATAAAGCGGAGTGTGGTTGTCAAATTCACCTGTCCATTGAGTCATGATTACCTCCAGTGAGGTCACTTCGACAGGTGCAGTATCGGTATCCGGCCATGGCGCCGCTGTACCGTAGGCGCCGGCCAGTTAACCAATCGCGACAAACAACGTTGACAAGAAAGGATCCGCCCAACCCCGACAAGACGAGGCGGCAGCAGATCAAGCACGATGTCGCAACAGATCGTTTTTTGGGTATAACATAAGCGGCGTAAACAAGAATATCTGCCGGGAGGTTCGCATGAGAGCGCCGCACAAGTGGGCTCACGCTCTGCTGGCGGCTGTCGCTGTCAGCATCGCCGGCTGTGAAGATACACCGCCGTCGGAGCTGCCCAAGCAACTGGCGTGGAGCGCGTATGACGTTGGGTCGGGTGGTTACAACCAGTCAGTCGCGATCGGTAACGCCTTCAAACAGAAATACAACGTTAGTCTGCGGGTTCTTCCTGGCAAGAACGATATCTCCCGCCTTCTTCCGCTGCGGGCCGGCCGCGTCCAGTTCTCCGCGAATGGTGTCGGTGCAACTTACTATGCTCAAGAAGGTGTCTACGAATTCGGTGCGCCGGCATGGGGACCGCAGCTGGTACGCGCGCTCATGCTAAACACCTCTAACCAGATTCTGACCGTCGTCGCCGCGGGTGACGCCCGCATCAAGACGCTTGCGGACCTTAAAGGCAAGCGCGTCGCATGGGTCATCGGTGCGCCGGCTCTGAATCACAACGTTACGGCAATGCTGGCGTTTGCCGGACTGACCTGGAACGACGTCAAGAAAGTCGAGTTCGGCGGTTTCGTTG
>CP070643.1:788618-794689 GCA_020354125.1 Betaproteobacteria bacterium
TGCTTTGAATATGTCGAAGCTGACACGAGCGCAAAGTGGCGCCATGATCTCAAAGCTCACCGATGGTAAAGCGCTGCCTGATGATCTTCTAGAGCAGATTCTGGCCAGGACCGATGGCGTCCCCCTCTTCGTCGAGGAGCTGACCAAAGCGATTCTCGAATCAGGCGAACTCACCGAGGCGGGCGATCGATACGAGTATGCCGGAGGCACGCACAGCGTGACCATTCCCGCAACCCTGAGGGACTCACTGATGGCGCGCCTGGACCGCTATGCGCCGGTCAAGGAGATAGCCCAGATCGGGGCGGCGATCGGGCGGGAGTTCAGTTACGAGCTGATCGCGTCGGTCGCGCCGCTGCCAAAAGAACAACTCGACCATGTGCTCAACCAGCTCACTGATTCGGGCTTGGCGTTTCGGCGCGGTACGCCACCGGACGCTATCTACACCTTTAAGCATGCGCTGGTGCAGGACGCCGCCTATGACTCACTGCTTAAAAGCAAGCGGCAGGAACTTCACGGCAAGATCGCCAAAGTTCTCGGCGAGCGTTTCTTTGATACGAGTGATACTGAACCTGAAGTGTTGGCGCATCACCTGACCATGGGCGGTCGTACCGAAGACGCAATTCCGCTTTGGCAGAAAGCGGGTGAACTGGCGTTGAAACGCATGGCTCTCGCCGAGGCAATTGCGCACTTGAACCGCGGACTGGAACTGGTCGCTACTCTGCGGCACTCGCGTGGACGGGATGCGAGCGAACTCGCGCTGCGCACATCACTTGGAATAGCGTTGCAGACGTTCAAAGGATGGGCGTCCCCCGAGATGTGGGACTGTTTTAACTTAGCGCTGGCGCTGGCGAAGTCGCTCAAGCAAAGCGACGCGCTACTGCCGGTCCTCGACGCACTGGCGTTTTATGTCCTGGCGCGAGGCCGGCCTGCTGACGGGCTGGTGTGGGCGCAGGAGACGCTCGATTTGGCGGAGTCAACCGGCGATTCTGATCTGTTGGTCGCGGGACACGCGCAAGCCAATGCGATGTATGGCAATTTGGCAAGATTCGCTGAGTCGCTGGAACATTTTAACCAGGTGATGGCCATCTACGATGACGAGAAACATTACCACCTGGCGGACATCATCAACCCGGATCCAAAAACGGCCGCGGGGCAGACCGGTGCAATGATAACCTGGTGTCTGGGGTATTTTGACCGGGCGATGCGAATCAGCGATGAAATAATCGAGCATTCTCGTAGACGCGCTCACCCCTTCGATCTCGGTGGTGCACTGGTCTTCAGGGCAGACCTGTTCGATTTACGGCGCGAGCCGGAAGACGCGCGCAAATGCGCCGAAGAATGCGAGCGCTTGGGTCGCGAAAACAGCATCCCGGCCCTTCATTCAATCTTTGCTCCGATCCGTTCAGGGATTGCGTCAGTAAGGAAAGGCGACCACGCTGAAGGGATTATCCCGCTCAAAGCTGGCCTGGATCTCTGGAATTCCGCCGGCGGCAAATTCGGGAGCCCCTATTTCAACTCAGTTCTTGCCGAAGGCATGGCATTGAATGGCGACGTGGACAATGCCCTGCGATTGATCGACGAACAGATCGAGTGGGTCGAGGATCCTGGGCGGTCAGATCGCTGGTACTACGCCGAGATGCTTCGTCTCAAGGGCTGGATGTTCTTGGTGAAGGCTAGTCTCGATAGCGCAGAGAAGTGTTACGTCAAATCGCTGGAAGTCGCGAGAGAACAGAAAGCGAAGTCTTGGGAGTTACGCACTTCAACGAGCCTTGCACGGCTGTGGCAAGACCAAGGCAAGCGCAAGGAAGCGCATGATCTCCTTGAACCGGTCTATAGCTGGTTCACGGAAGGCTTCGATACCAAGGATCTGAAAGAAGCAAAGGCGTTGCTCGAAGAGCTGGAGGTCACGGTGTGAGTGACGTGCGGCAATGGCTGGAAGATCTTGATCTCGGTCAGTACGCAGACGTATTTGAGCGAGAAGAGGTCACGCCTGCCGATATTTCCGAACTCACCGATACAGAGCTCAAAGACTTGGGCTTACCCTTGGGGCCGCGCAAGCGAATTCTTCGTGCGGCGACAGGATTAAGCGCTAAGAAAGAATCGGCAACGCATTTAGATAAGCCTCAAAATGAGGCGCACTACGCGTCGGTTAGTTCTGAAGTGTATGGCGAACGCCGCCAACTCACCGTGATGTTCTGTGATCTTGTCGGCTCTACTCAGCTCTCGCAGAAACTCGACCCTGAGGAACTGCGTCGCCTGATTCGTCAATATCAGGATGCTTGTGCTGGTGCGGTGGCCAGATACGAGGGCCACATCGCACAGTTTCTCGGCGACGGTGTGCTCGTGTACTTCGGATACCCGAAAGCACATGAAGGTGAAGCCGAGCGAGCGATTCGTGCTGGCCTGGACATCGTCAAGCGTGTCGGTGAACTTTCCTCAGCTCACAAGCTGCAGGTTCGAATCGGTATTGACACGGGGCTTGTGGTGATCGGTCAGGGCGAAGCACTAGACGAGCAGGAACGCACCGCGATTGGTGATGCGCCCAATGTGGCCGCCCGGCTTCAATCTCTGGCTGAACCCGGGATGCTTGTGATCAGCGAGCGCACGCGACAGATTGCTGGTGGCTCATTTGACTATCAGGATCTTGGCGCCCACCAGCTCAAAGGCATCAATGAGCCTATGAAAGTGTGGCACGTTAGCGGCGTGCGAGAAGTCGAGACCCGCTTCGATGCCGCGACCGGTGGAATGGCGGCACCCATGGTTGGCCGTGACATGGAACTCGATGTCGCGCTACACGCATGGGAACGGGTACGCAAGGGAAAGCTTCAAGTTCTGTTGCTTTGCGGCGAACCGGGGATTGGAAAGTCGCGCGTACTGCGCGCGATCCGCGAAAAGCTCACCAAGGAGGGTGCACAAGCTTGGCAGTTCCAGTGCTCGCCCTACTTTAGTAACAGTGCGTTGTATCCACTCGTTTCACACTTTGAGCGCTTGCTGCGCTTCGATCGCAATGTCTCACCCGAGCAACGTCTCGAGCGGCTTGAAACCATGATGAAGGATCGCTTCGGGCGCCGTGATCGGGACGTGAATCTTATCGGGCGATTGTTCGGGCTCCCGGTCAATGACAAATACGGGCCATTGGAAATGAGTCCACAGAAGAGCAGGGAGGAAACTAATAGGGTACTCATTGATATGACCGAGCACGCGGGTAAAGAGCAACCGGTTTTGCTGTTGTACGAAGATGTGCACTGGGCAGACCCTACTACCCTGGAAAACATCGAGTTGGCGATCAACCGCGAGGGAATCCGTGGGCTGATCGTCATGACCTACCGTCCCGAGTTCAAACCGCCTTGGATCGGCCAGCCGCACGTTATTGCCCTGACCCTTGGTCGGCTCGACGCCGAGCAGACCGAACAGGTAGTCACTAGAGTGGCGGGTAACAAACGACTGCCCAAAGAGATCGTTGAGCAGATCACACTGAAAACCGATGGTGTCCCGCTGTTTGTAGAAGAATTGACTCGGGCGGTACTCGATTCGAGCTTGCTCTCTGATCAAGGGGATCACTACGATTTGATCGGAACACTATCGCCTTTGGCGATACCGGCGAGTCTGAGCGACTCGCTTATGGCGCGGATAGATCGGTCTGTTCCGGTGAAGGAGATCGCACAAACTGGTGCCTGCATCGGCAGAGAGTTTAGTCATGAAGTGCTGGCAATTGTCTCGCCGCTCTCGCAACAAGAACTCAACAATGCTATCGAGCAATTGATCGACTCGGAACTGGTGTTCAAACGCGGTTCTGCCGCAGACGCAGTGCACATATTCAAGCATGCGCTGATACAAGATGCCGCTTACGAGTCACTCCTCAAGAGCAAGCGTGCCGAGATGCATGCACGAATTGCGGAGGCACTTGAGCAACACTTCCCAGAGACCGCGGACACTCGGCCGGAGCTGTTAGCACATCACTACACGGAAGCGGGGAAGACGGCGTCTGCCATCAAGGCCTGGTTGAAAGCCGGTGAGAATGCCTACACTCGCTCTGCCCTTAAGGAGGCGATAGCGCATCTCCAAAAGGGACTATCAGTGTTGCTCGATCAAGAGGAAAGTGCGGAGCGCGACCAGATCGAACTGGCGTTTCGAGTTGTGCTTGGAAACTCGCTGTACGCCGTGATGGGATTCGCCGCGCAAGAAACCGGTGACAATCATGTTCGATCTCTGTCGCTGGCGCGAACCTATAGGCAGGTTCCGGAAATCTTCCAAATACATTTCGGCCTGGCGGCGCATCTAGTCGTTAAAGGCGAACTGATGGCGGCATGCGAACATTCAGAGGCGTTCCTGGCAGAGGCCGAAGAGCTTGGTGATAAAGGTGCCGCTGTCGTTTCGGAGCGCTGCCTCGGGGCGTATCGGTTCATTCTCGGTGACCTTCAGGGAGCACGCGATGCTTTAGAGTCTGCACTCGCTGGCTACGGAAAAGGGATCCGCCGTGATTTGATCGATCTTTATGGTCACGACCCGCGCGTCCTGGGGCTTTGCTATTTGGCGCAAACGCTTTGGATTCTTGGCTATCCCGATTGCGCAATCAAAGCAATATCAGATGCAAGTACTCATGCCGATGCCGGGGGGCATGTGTTCAGTCGCTGTTTTGCGAGAGGCGATGGATCACATGTCTTTGTGAGGCTGAGAGAGCCTGCCTTAGCCATGCAGAATGCAAAGATAGCGGTTGAGCTCGCTGAGGACCACGGCCTAACAGATATGCTGGGGATGGCGAGGGTCCTTCTCGGCTGGTCACTTGCTTGCGAAGGCCAGCAAGATCATGGAATCAGTCTAATCCGTCAGGGGCTAACTACCTATGGCTCCAGCGGCGCGAAAGTTCATTCGACGCGGCACCTCTACGCGTTGGCAGATGCGCTTTTTCGTGACGGGCGGGTAGCCGAAGCACTAGACGCCATCGACGAAGCCATTGAGGTCGCGGACGAAATCAATGAGAGGTACTACCTTGCTGGTTTATACGAGCATAAGGGGATGCTCCTTTCGAAGTTAGGGGAGAGGGAAGTTGGTTCGGCCGTTGGTTTATTCAAGAAAGCCACCGATGTCGCAAGATCGCAACATGCGAAATCCTGGGAACTTCGCGCCTCGACCAGCCTTGCACGCTTATGGAAACAACAAGGAATGCCTAGGGAGGCGCATGATCTTCTCGAACCAGTCTACAACTGGTTCACGGAAGGCTTCGATACCAAGGATCTGAAAGAAGCGAAGGCGTTGCTCGACGAGCTGGAGGTGACTGCGTGAGCGACGTACGCAAATGGCTCGAAAGTCTCGATCTCGTTCAGTACGTGGAACTGTTCGAGCGCGAGCAGGTGAGGTTCGAGAATTTGCCTTCGCTGTCTGATGGTGACCTAAAAGAACTCGGCCTTCCGCTTGGGCCACGCAAGACTATTCTTACGGCGGCGGAGCAATTGCGTGAGAACAATAGTGCGGCGCCGAGTGAAAGGGATATGGGTCTGGGCGACAGACCGAAAGTCGTAGAACCGCGCGGAGAACGCCGCCAGCTTACCGTTCTGTTTTGCGACATGGTCGGATTTACCGAACTGGCTTCCCGTCTCGATCCGGAAGTGCTGCAGGGCATTGTGCGCGCCTACGAAGACACCTGCGCAGCAGCGATCACGCGATACGAAGGCTACGTTTTTCAACGTCTCGGTGACGGCATCGTCGCCTTCTTTGGTTATCCGCTCGCGCACGAAGGCGAAGCGGAGCGAGCGATTCGCGCTGGGCTCGATATTGTCGAAGCATTGTCGACGCTCGATGTTCCGGAAGTGGGCCATCTCTCGGTACGCATTGGTATCGCCTCTGGCATGGTGGTGGTCACGTCTGCCGAGAAAGGCGCGGTCGGTGAGACTATGAACCTGGCCTCGCGGCTGCAAGGTATCGCGCCGGTAAACACTATCGTGGTGAGCGAAAGGGTGCGCCGTCTTGCTGGTGGCAGCTTCGAATACGCCGACCTGGGTGAACAAGCACTCAAGGGCATCAACCAACCAACGCATGCGTACCAAGTAATCGGAATTAGCAAGGCGACCAGC
>CP070643.1:794789-800556 GCA_020354125.1 Betaproteobacteria bacterium
TTGTTTCCCGCGTCGACGCAAAGCGGATTCACCGGGCAGTCGCACGCGCTTCACCCCCGGTCGCGGTCGCGCATCGCGGCAAGCGTCGGCGAGCCACGTCATCTGGCGCAGAAATTCGTTTCGACCACCGAATAATTCCGGGTTGAGTACTTGAACAAACGCCTCGTTGGTCCAGCCTTCGATTGGCTCCGCGCGCCCGTGTCCCGATAGGCCCATGGTGAGCGCTTCTACCAGCAACGCCATCGCGTAGCCTTTATGGCCATATTCGATGCCACCGATCGGCAGTAATGCGCCCGGCGGCTGTTGGGTCATGACCGAGGGGTCGTCAGTGGCGTTTCCGTTCGCATCGACCAGCCATTTGCCCGGAAGGCGACCGCCTTCGGCATTCAGACGCGCAACCATGCCATTCGTCGTGATCGACATCGAAACATCGAGCAGGACCGGATCGCCATTAGTGGGCCAACCGGCCGCAATCGGGTTCGGCGTGAGTACCGCACTGCGGCCGCCATGTGGTGCAACTGTCTGCAGTTCCTGGGCAGAAGCGACGATGATCAGCATCATGCCCTTGTCGGTGGCACGTTTGAGATAGGCCTGGAGACAGGCGAGGTGATGTCCGCGTGAAATCACGATGGTGCAGGTGCCATGGCTTTGCGCACGGTCGCAGGCGAGGTCGACAGCTTTTGCGGTCAGCCACGTGCCGGGTAATCTGTTGCCATCCCACACCACTGCGGCGGGCAGGTCGGCAATTACGCGAGGTTGCCCGCTGAGTGCGAGTTCGCCTTTCTCAATGTCGTCGAGATAGCTAGCCAGCAGTTGCAGCCCGTGAGTGTCATGGCCAAGCAAGTCGCCTTCGACGAGTATCTCGGCAACGGTCGCGGCTTTGTCATGCTCCATGCCTGCCGTATTGAGCAGTGCAGTCGCAAAATCAATCAGCGCCGGGGCGCTGTAACGTTCGGAACGCATTACGGGTAATCGTGTTATTAGTGGGATCGAGGCGACGAGAACCTGCGGCGCATGCCGTATTTAGTGATCACCCAATTATCATCACCCGATTGCATGATCACCCGGCACATCTGATCGAGCGAGTCGAGGAAATCAAACTAAGAAAATCACATCATGATGATCTGGCGCACGGTGTGACCCGATGCCAGCCTGTCGAAGCCCTCGTTGATCTGATCGAGACTGATGTGGTCGCTCATCAGCTTGTTCACCGGCAGCATGCCCTTGCGGTACAAGTCAATAAAACGTGGCACATCACGCGTTGGCACGCACGATCCGACGTAGCTGCCCTTGACGGTTCGCTCTTCGGCAGTGAGGTTGACGTGTTGCAGGGGCCAGCGTGCATCAGGATGCGGCAAGCCGGCAGTGACAGTGGTGCCTCCGCGCCGCGTGATTCGATAGGCCAACTCCATCGCTTGAACCGAGCCAGCCATTTCGAAACCAAAGTCGACACCGCCGCCGGTCAAGTCCTTGACCTGCTCAACTGCTTTTTCATCTTTGGCGTTAACGACCGCCGTGGCGCCGAGTTGTTTTGCCAGTTCGAGTTTGTCGTCATGCACGTCGATCGCAATCACTTCTGAAGCACCGCCGACCTTGGCGCCGAACAATGCGTTCAGTCCGACACCGCCGAGGCCGACCACTGCGACTTTGGCTCCCGGAAACATGTCAGCGGTATTGAGCGCCGCGCCGACACCGGTAAGCACGGCACAGCCGAACAGGGCGGCTTCATCGAATGGCAACTGATCGTCGATCTTGACCAGTGAACCGCGGTTGACGACGCAATGGTCGGCAAACGCGGACACGCCGACATGGTGGTAGACCGGTTCGCCGTTCTGGCTCAGACGCATTGCACCGCCAAGCAGCGTGCCGGCATTGTTGGCTTTCTGTCCTGGCTCGCAGCGTCCCGGATGGCCTTCGCGGCAGGCAATGCATTCTCCGCAACTGGGCGCGAACACCAGTGCCACGTGGTCACCAGGTTTGACGTCAGTGATGCCGGGACCGCATTCGACAACGACACCAGCGGCTTCATGACCGAGCACCATCGGCATTTGCCGCGGCCGGTCGCCATTCACCGTCGACAGATCGGAATGGCACAGGCTGGCTGCCTTGATTTGCACGAGAACTTCGCGCTCTCCCGGCGCAGCCAGATCAACTTCTTCGATCTTTAATGGTTGTGACTTGGCATAGGGCTGCTTCAATCCCATTTCCCTGATGACAGCGGCTCTAATTTTCATGCTTCCATTCCTTACGAATTAATTTGAAACAAGACAACTGCGAACGTTCACTGCCACAAGGGCGCCGGTGTGACGAAAAAGCGTAGCGAGCGATCCGAGTGCAAGGAACCGCGCAGCGAGGGACGAGACATACCAGGCTAGGTAGGCGAGGACTAAGCGAGCACGTGACACAGCAATCGGTTCGCGCAGTAGCTTTTTCGGTTTATTCAGTACGTAGTTCGTCCGCCCGACGCATCAAATACTGCTGCCGTACTGAACGAACACTCTTCGGTGCACAGCCAGGTAATCATTGCGGCGAGTTCTTCCGCTTCGCCCAGGCGACCCATCGGTATTTTCGACTTCATGTAATCGATATGCTGCTGAGACACCTGTGCCAGTATCGGCGTGTTGACCGTGGTGGGGGTGACCGCGTTGACCAAAACACCTTTGGTGGCCAGTTCCTTGCCCAGCGAGCGCGTCAGTGCAATGACGCCGGCCTTGGCGGCAGAGTAGGCCGACGCGGTGGGGTTGCCTTCCTTGCCGGCGACAGACGAGATATTGACGATACGGCCGTAACCGTTTTCCATCATGTGCGGCGTGGCTGTGCGGCAGGTGTAAAAAGTGCCATTGAGGCAGACGTCCATCACCCGTTGCCATTCGTCCGCCGGATATTCCCACACCATGGCGTTGACGCCGGCAACACCCGCAGAGTTGACCAGTGCGTCGACTTTGCCGAATGCATCTACCGTCGACTTGAATGCCGCTTCCACCTGATCGAGTTTCGACACGTCGACCTTGCAGGTGTGCGTTTTGACACCCTTAATGCTTCCGGCGATGTTCGCCATTGCTTCTTCGTTCATGTCCCAGATGGCGACGTTGGCGCCGGATTCGGCCATGCGCCGGATGGTTGCCTCTCCGATTCCTGAAGCGCCGCCGGTGACAACGGCGCTGCGGCCCTGCATATCGAGCTTGTTCATTTTTTCAGACTCCCCCTTGTGCGCGGCCCCGGCCTTGAAAGGTACCCGTACGATGGCTCGCGAGAAAACCAGAATACTAAAGGAGACAGATGGCTCAAGCCACGGACCATCCGCCGCTGCCTGGAATTGGGTCACAAGTACCTAATTCGGAGGGGCAACGGGCCGTCATGAGCGATATACTTGATAAGTTACGGTGCACGCGACGCCGTCCCGGCGTTGGCGCGACCCGCGTATTCCCCGTGTCGGACCGGCCTGGAGGGCAACAAGCTTATGAATTCAAAACTGAAAGCCGCGATCATCGGATCCGGCAACATTGGGACCGACCTCATGATCAAAGTCATGAGAAATGCCAAGAACATCGAAATGGGGGTGATGGTCGGTATTGATCCGGATTCGGATGGCCTTGCCCGCGCCAAGCGGCTCGGTATCGCGACTACCGCAGAAGGTGTCGAAGGGCTGGTCAAAATGCCTGAGTTCGCTGACATCGATATCGTCTTTGACGCCACCTCGGCGCGCGCCCATATCGCCAATGACAAACGGCTGCGAGAGGCCAAGCCCGATATCAAGGTGGTTGACCTGACACCGGCGGCGATTGGTCCGTATTGCGTTCCGGTAGTGAACCTGGACGAGCACCTCGATGCCAATAACGTCAACATGGTGACCTGCGGCGGTCAGGCGACGATTCCGATCGTCGCAGCGGTGGCCAGTGTTGCCACAGTGCATTACGCCGAGATCGTCGCTTCGATTGCCAGCAAGTCAGCCGGCCCCGGCACACGCGCCAACATCGACGAGTTTACCGAGACGACGTCAAAAGGCATTGAAGTGATTGGTGGTGCCAAGAAAGGCAAGGCCATCATCATTCTGAATCCGGCCGAACCGCCACTACTGATGCGCGATACCGTATACGTATTGTCGGAGGCGGTCGACACTGCCAAGGTCGAAGCGGCGATCGACAAAATGGTGTCGCGAGTCAATGGCTATGTACCCGGCTACAAGCTCAAGCAGCGCGTGCAATTTGAAAAGTTTGACGAGAAAAGTCCTCTCAATATTTCCGGGGTAGGCAAGATGGCTGGATTGAAGACATCGGTCTTCCTGCAAGTAGAAGGCGCCGCGCATTATCTGCCCGCCTACGCAGGTAACCTCGACATCATGACTTCCGCTGCGCTCGCCACCGGTGAGAAACTCGCTGAGCGCATGCATGCTGCTGCTGCAGTTGAAGCGGCCTGAGGAGGAAAACGCCATGGGCAAGAAATTGGACAAGAAAATTTACATCTCTGACGTCACGCTTCGTGACGGCTCGCATGCCATCCGCCATCAATATGGCGTTGAAGAAGTCAAGCAGATTGCGCGTGCGCTCGACAAGGCGAAGGTCGATTCAATCGAAGTTGCGCATGGTGATGGCCTGCAGGGATCTTCATTCAACTATGGTTTTGGACGCCACACCGATCTGGAATGGATCGAGGCGTGTGCCGGTGAACTCAGTCATGCCAAAGTCGCAACCTTGCTGATTCCTGGCATCGGCACGGTGCATGATCTGCGCACCGCGTACGATGCCGGTGCGCGTGTCGTGCGGGTGGCGACGCATTGCACCGAAGCTGACATCTCCAAGCAGCACCTCGAGTACGCGCGCGAGATCGGTATGGAGCCGGTTGGCTTTCTGATGATGAGCCACATGAACACGCCGCAGGGTTTGGCTGAGCAGGCGAAGCTGATGGAAAGCTACGGCGCTGTGTGCGTTTACGTCGTTGATTCTGGCGGTGCCATGAACATGAACGACATTCGTGACCGTTTCCGCGCCTTCAAGGATGTGCTCAAACCGGAAACCGAAACCGGCATGCATGCGCACCACAACCTCAGTCTTGGTGTGGCGAACTCAATCATTGCGGTCGAGGAAGGCTGCGACCGGATCGACGCCAGTCTTGCTGGCATGGGTGCCGGTGCCGGTAACGCGCCGCTTGAAGTGTTCATCGCTGCCGCCGATCGCATGGGCTGGAATCACGGTTGTGATCTGTACACCTTGATGGATGCCGCTGAAGACATCGTGCGTCCGTTGCAGGATCGGCCGGTGCGTGTTGACCGCGAAACGCTCGCGCTTGGTTACGCCGGTGTTTACTCGAGCTTCCTGCTTCACGCCGAGAAAGCTGCCAAGCAGTATGGTCTCAAGACGGTCGACATCATGGTCGAGCTGGGCCGCCGCCGCATGGTGGGTGGTCAGGAAGACATGATTGTCGACGTGGCGTTGGATCTGGTTAAGGCCGCGGAAGAAAAAGCCAAGCGCGAAGCTGCCTGAAGAGCTACTGCGCTGATTTCTGTGCCAGGGTCATTTAAGGTTGCGTGCTACTCACGTAACCTGCCACTGGAACAAGAGGCGAGTCTGAAAAGGACTCGCTTTTTGTTTTATTGGTCGCGCGCACTATCCAGGGTTAAAAGGCTTGAGGACGAAACTGCCGGCAAGTTGGCCGACGGATTTTCTCTGCAAGATAACTAGTGTCTCCTTGGTGACGATGCTACGAAGGTAGTCCCGGATGGTTCGCCATAGCACAAATCGAGATCAATGCCCTGCTAGTCGACTAACTA
>CP070643.1:800656-806326 GCA_020354125.1 Betaproteobacteria bacterium
ATACTGAGCGGCAACTTGCAGCAACTCGCCGACGGTGATTCTGAGGTCGAGATCGAGGCCCAGAACATCAAGCAGTTGCTGCGTGAGTTAAGTGAGCGTTATCCGGCGCTGGCGCCGGCCCTCGAGCAGGATAGTTTCGCCATCGCGATCGATGGCGAAATTTTCCAGGATGTCTGGTTTGTACCCATCAAGCCAGATAGCGAGATTCATCTCATCCCGGCGATACGCGGCGGCTGAGCGATGTGTTCCGGCTCAAAGGATTGCCGAGCTGGAGTCAAACGTGTGATTGGGCTGTCGGGCGTTGAAGCCGCAGTCTGAAGGAACGACAGGCTCGGCGAAAGCGCCTCGTACGACCGCCGAGTCAAACGCTGGGCGCCTGGTATTCGCCGACGCACTGCGGGTTGCGGTGATCGCAATGGTCATCGCACACCATGCGGCGCAGCCATATGGTCCGACCGGGGGTGCGTGGCCGGTAGCGGATCCGGTCAGCAGTGCATTGCTCGGCCCGTTCTTCTTTGTCAATGCCAGCTTCGGCCTGGGTTTGTTGTTCCTGCTCGCTGGTTACTTCACGCCGCAGTCATACGATCGCCGAGGTGCCGCCGGTTTCATGCGCGGTCGCTGGCTGCGCATCGGGGTCCCGATGGGGGTGTTCATTGTGCTGGTGCAGATACCGCTGGTTTTTTTGCTCGCGGGGCGGCCAGCGCTGACAGAACTCTTCCGCGGCTTGTATGCGGGAGGGTTGTTGCCCGTGTATATGCATCTGTGGTTTCTCGGGCACGTGCTGCTCTACTCGGGCGTCTATGCGCTCTGGCGGCAGATATCTGATAGACGCGAAAAGACAGCATCCAGAAACTGGCCGGTGCCCGGCCACGCGGCGATCGTCAGCTTTGTGATCATTCTGGCGCTGGTTACCTGGTTAGTGCGCTGGCGTTATCCGATCGATACCTGGGTGCCACTGTTTTTCGTGCTTGCCGCCGAACCCGCCCACCTTCCGCAGTATGTGGCGCTGTTTGCCCTGGGTGTGATCGCCTTTCGAGGCAATTGGCTGCGCCGTATTTCCTTTCGCAAGGGAATGATCTGGCTGACCATCGGCCTCATTGCAGCTGCTGGTGCCTATGCTGTGATGTTGGTTGACCTTGAAATGTGGCGCAATCTCGTGGCGACTGGTGGTCGCAATGTGCGCTCATTGTGTCTCAGTGCGTTGGAGGCAGTGATTTGCGTAGGCCTGTCTATTGGACTGATCGTCTTGTTTCGGTCGCTGATCCAGCGCGCGAGCGGTTTGCTCGCCGCAATGGTCATGGCGAGCTATGCGGCATACGTTCTTCACCTGTTGATCGTCGTGGCAATTCAAACCGCAATCCTGGGGCTTGAACTACCAGCCCTCGTCAAGTTTGCGCTGGTGACGATATTGGCAGTACCCCTGGCATTCGGTATCGGATTCTGTTCCCGATGGGTGCCTGGCCTGAGGACGCTGCTTGGCACTGCGCCTAAAACACGGGAAGTCAGGGCCGTGCGCTGACGAAGCTCGATTGCGTTCTAGCGCGGGCCAACATAAACAGCGAGGGGACCACCGGACAGGGTCTCTGCCCGACAGCCCCCTCGCACGGTTGATCATATCAACCGGAGGAACGACTTGGTAACTAATTGCTGGTAACTAATGGCTCAGTTGTGCGTAACCGAGCTGATATCGCCGAAGCGGTAGTTGCCAGCGGCTTTCGCGAAAGGCTTGGCTTCGCTACGCGGGTCCATCGAAGCGCGGTCGCTCCAACGTGGCTCAGTAATTTGGCCAACTTTCAGTTCCTGGCCAGACTTGGAGCCGTGCGTAACATTCGAGATGTCGCTAACAGCGGCAACAGCGTTGAGAGAAAGACCGAACAGAGCGGCGGCGATGATGGTTGTAACGAGTTTCATGGTGGTATCTCCTAAATTTCAAATATCGAGTGAGTAGTCATCTCGCTTAAATCATTAACCGTGCGAGTGGTGACAGAATACGTATTGGGCGCAGGCAGGACTGCGAAGGGTGCCGCAGCAAAAATGTGCGAAATTACCAATTCGCAAGAATGAACGCGGGTGGGCAGCACCCGCGGCAGTGCGAAGTGCTTTGGCTGGGGGGCGCTCCTCCGGCCGGCGACAGGCAGGTTCTCTCAACATGTGATAAATACTGACGGTCAACACCCCGACGACAGGCCCAATTAGGATCAACCATGCGTCTTCACAGGACCCTGCCAGCTTTGTTCGTAGCGCTCATGTGGGGTTGTGCCACGGGGCCGGAGTACAAGGAGATTCAATCCGATATCCCGGCGATCGAGGCTGGAAAAGGTCGCGTCTATCTCTATCGACCGCAAATGAGCTTCTTGTATGTCGGTTCCGTGACCTTGAACGGTGAAGAAGTCCGGGTGCCTTCCGCCGGTGGTTTCGTCTACGTTGACAAGGAGCCCGATGAGTATGAAGTGGTTATCGATGCCGCCACCAATGAATCCGCAAGGTTCGAGATGGAGGCCGGCGAAGAGATATTCATACGCATCACTGTTGATGCCGGAGGCTTGTTTCTGTACACGATATCTCCGCAATTCACGGACCGGGATACTGCGATCAAGGAAATGCAGGAGTTGAATTACCCAGGATCGTCCGTCGATCAACCCTAGCAAGGCAGGGGGGCGGGCAAGCTCGTGTTTGGGTGTGCTTGCTAGTGGGTGATATCGAGCCACAACTTCTTATCAAGGCACAATGGCCAGCTCATTTATGGCACTCGAAATTCGTGTTGCCGAAGCAAGTGATGCGGCACTGCTTGCAGAGTTTGGACGGCGGACGTTTATCGACGCATTCGCCGGGCAAATTTCGCACGGCGACCTGACGGCCTTTGCCGACAAGCGGTTCGGCGTGCGGCAACAGTCAGCCGAACTGGCTGAACCAGGTACCGTGTTCTTTGTCGCATCCTCTGATGGGCAAACTGCCGGATACGCGAAGCTCAGCGAAAGTATTTCGCCCTCCTGCATTACGGATGCGCAGGCAATTGAGCTGGAGCGACTCTATCTGCACGGCAAATGGCAAGGCCGCGGGATCGCCAAAGCACTCCTGTACACCTGCTTTGCTGAAGCTCGTCATCGTGTCCGCAGCGGGATCTGGCTCGACGTGTGGGATCAGAACACACGGGCGCAGGAGTTCTATCGCAGGCACACGTTCGAGCTGGTGGGCGAACGCCCCTATGTGGTGGGTAATGAAACACAGCGCCACCTCTTGATGTACCGCGAGCTTGAGAACAAAGACTCACCTGGTTGATGAAGTTTTGCGAAGTGCAGGTAAATCCGGATCACTCGCTCGAGCGTATTAGTACCTTGCTCCAGAATTCTGCGTATTGCGTTAGTGCTTAGCGTTCCGACAAGAAGGCATCGTTTCTCGTGAATCTCACCGCCATACTGGCCGTTATGCTTGCGCTGATCGCCTACGGACTAGTTAGCCGCAAACTCGAAGGTTCAGTTCTGACAGGGCCAATGCTGTTCACCGTCTTCGGACTTGTAGCCGGACCGGCCTTGCTCGGCATTTTGCCACTGCAGATCAACAACCAGTCCGTGCATTTGCTGGCTGAGGTGACTTTGATACTGGTGCTGTTCTCCGACGCAGCGAACATCGATCTCAGCCAGCTGCGACGTGACCATAACCTGCCGGTGCGTATGCTGCTGATCGGTATGCCGCTGACCATAGCGCTGGGTAGCGCGGCGGCACTGCTGTTGTTCGGCAATCTCGGTTTTTGGGAAGCGGCGCTGCTGGCCGCCATTCTTTTGCCGACTGATGCCGCATTGGGCCAGGCAGTGGTAAGCAACAGATTGGTGCCGGTGCGGATACGCCAGGCACTCAACGTGGAAAGCGGCCTGAACGACGGCATCGCGCTACCTTTCGTGTTGATTTTTGCTGCGCTTGCCAGCGCCATGCATGTCGATACCGGTGCAGGCGACTGGTTGCTATTCGGTGCCAAGCAAGTCGTGTTCGGGCCAATCGCCGGTATTGCGATGGGCTACGTTGGCGCCAAACTTGTAGCCAGGTGTTATCGCACGCAATGGATGTCGGAAACTGCTGAAGGGATGATCGCGCTGGGACTTGCCTTCGGTGCATTCGCTTTGGCCGAACTGATACATGGCAATGGCTTCATCGCCGCTTTCGTCGCAGGACTCACGTTCGGCAACACGCTGCAGCACAAGTGCGAGTTTTTGTACGAATTCGCTGAATCCGAGGGACAGATCCTGATACTGCTGACGTTCGCTGCATTTGGCGCGGCGATGTTGCCGCAAGCAATGAGTGCGGCAACACTGGGATACCTTGCATTTGCAATTATTGCGCTCACGGTGGTGCGCATGTTGCCGGTTCACCTGTCACTGATGGGAACCGGTATCAAACCGGTGACGTCTGGCTTTCTGGGATGGTTCGGCCCGCGCGGGTTAGCCTCGGTGCTGTTCGTTCTATTGATTCTGGAAGAAGTGGAGCTCGAGAACGAGGCGACGGTATTCACTGTCGTAGTCTTCACGGTGGCGCTCAGTGTGTTGCTCCATGGTGTAACAGCAGGACCGGCCGCTCGCCGCTATGGCATGCTCTCGCAATCAATGGGACCTTGCGAAGAAAACATGCCGGTCAGTGAGGAACCGTTCAGTCAAACATTCGGGAGAACAGAGGAGCTTTGAAATGGCATCGTTAAACGAAAAACAACTGGATCTGTGCACTCAGAGCAAATGGGATTTCTCGGATCTCAAGGCGCTCTTTATCAATTGCACTCTGAAACGCTCACCTGAACGTTCGCACACACAGGGGCTGATTGATATCTCCAAGGCAATCCTTGAGAAGAACGGCGTATCGGTTGATGTGGTGCGCGCGGTCGATTACGACATCGCGTACGGCGTGTGGCCCAATATGGCTGAACACGGGTGGGACAAAGACGACTGGCCGGCGATTCTCGAAAAGGTCATGGCCGCCAGCATTCTGGTTATCACGTCGCCGATCTGGCTGGGAGAGAAGTCTTCCGTATGCACCAAGGTGATCGAACGGCTGTACGCTTCTTCCGGACAATTGAACGAAAGCGGGCAGTACGCGTACTACGGCCGCGTCGGTGGCGCCCTGATTACCGGTAACGAGGACGGCGCGAAGCACTGCTGCATGAATATCCTTTATTCGCTGCAGCACCTCGGTTACGTCATTCCGCCACAAGCTGATGCGGCCTGGCTCGGCGAAGCGGGCCCTGGCCCGTCCTACCTCGATGAGGGATCGGGTGGTCCCGAGAACGACTTCACCAATCGTAATACGACATTCATGACATGGAATCTGCTACACATGGCGCGCATGATCAAGGATGCCGGGGGCGTACCTGCGCATGGCAATCAACGCTCGGAGTGGGATGCTGGTTGCCGCTTCCATTTCGAGAATCCCGACTACCGCTAGTCGGTGGGAGAAAATAGCGAGGGGGCTGTCAGACAGGTTCTCTGCCTGACAGCCCCCTCGTTTGGTCGGTTTATACGACCAGATCGTAATCAGACTAGCTGATTAGTTGTGCGTGACCGAGCTGAGATCGCCGAAGCTGTAGTTGCCATCAGCTTTCGCGAACGGCTTGGCTTCGCTGCGCGGGTCCTGCGCATTGCGGTCGCTCCAGCGAGGCTCGCTGATTTGGCCAACTTTCAGTTCCTGACC
>CP070643.1:806426-812009 GCA_020354125.1 Betaproteobacteria bacterium
GCATAGCCCAAACCGTAGCGGGCGGCAATCTCACCGCTGAGGCCGCGGCCCTTGAGATAAGCAACAGCGCGGCCGGACTGCTTGAGAGATTGCTTGTAGAAGCGTGCCGCTCGCGCCACCACGCCGATCAGGTCTTCGCCCGTGTCAGCCGCTTTGTTCTGCGGCCTCTCACTTTCAGGCACTGTCATTCCAACGCGGGCAGCGAGTTCCTTGACCGCGTCAACAAATCCCATGCCCTGGTATTCCATGAGAAAGGAAATGGCCGTGCCGTGCGCACCGCAACCAAAGCAGTGGTAGAACTGCTTGGTCTGGCTCACCGTAAAGGACGGCGTCTTCTCGTTGTGGAACGGGCAGCGGGCGGAAAAATTGGATCCGGAACGCTTGAGCGGGACATAGGACTCGACGACGTCGACCACATCAACCCGTGCCAGAAGGTCCTCAATGAAAGAGTGCGGAATCATCTCCTCTGCGCCCGGCTTGCCCCGAAGGTTGTTCTAATAAGGCGACGTATATCGACCAGGTGGCTGCCGCTCGCACTGGCCGGTAACACGGCTCCGATTATAGGGGAGAATGCCTCGGCCAGCCGGTCGGCTCTCTAACAGGCGGTTGAAAAACGTCGCGAGCGGCCTTCAGCCGGGTGCGTCAGGAGCGCAGGAACCGGAGTGTACAGAGGAAGTACATGAGGATTGCGAGCACCGCACAAGCCCGGATCAAGGTCGCGCAGTAGTTTTTCAACCGCCTGCTAACTGCCCAGTCGTCCCTTAACCAGTGCCGAAACGGCGCCCATGTCGGCACGCCCGGCAAGCTTCGACTTGAGTATGGCCATGACCTTGCCCATGTCGCGCACGCTCTGCGCGCCGGACTCGGTCACTGCGGCAGCGACAGCTGCTTCAACCTCGGCGTCGGAAAGCTGCTGTGGCATGTACGTCTGCAGTATGCCGAGCTCAAATTTCTCTGCCTCGGCCAAGTCATTTCGCGATGCCTTTTCGTACTGGGCGACCGATTCGCGCCGCTGCTTGATCATTTTCTCGACCACGCCAATGATCTGTTGATCATCAAGCTCCTTGCGCTCATCGACCTCGCGCTGCTTGATGGCGGCGAGCAACAAGCGAATCGCCGACAGGCGCTGCGCCTCTTTGGCGCGCATCGCCGCTTTCATGTCTTCGTTGATTTGTGTTTTGAGCCCCATGGGATTCTCTCGCGCTTATGCTGCGAAACTAACTGGTTTCGAACCTGGTCTGCAGTTCCCTGCCGGGACGATCCGGATTCGGAGAACGTGCCCCAGAAAAAACAAAACGGCGAATGACCGAGAGCCACTCACCGTTCGATTGGTACAGCGCTGAGCGCTGTTTAGTACATTCGCCGGTTTTAATACATTCGCCGGTTTTAATACATTCTTGGCGGAAGGAGCTGGCTGCGGAGCCGCTTGTGATGGCGCTTGACGGCGGCGGCGTGCTTGCGTTTGCGCTCTGCGGTGGGCTTCTCGTAGAACTCGCGGGCGCGCAACTCGGTCAGCAGCCCGGTCTTCTCTACGGTGCGCTTGAAACGCCGCAATGCGACTTCAAACGGCTCGTTTTCCTTGACTCGAATGGTCGGCATAAATGATTGATCTTTCCTACGCTGATGCTCGGATTTTGCGAAAGCCGCGCATTTTAACAATAATTGCCTGATTTGCAAATCAAAGCGGACCCGTCCGCGCTAGCCTAAGAGCGTGATTATTCTGGGAATCGAAAGCTCCTGTGACGAGACCGGCGTCGCACTTTACGACACCGACGCCGGCCTGCTCGGCCATACCGTGCATTCACAAGTAGCGCTACACGCCGAATACGGCGGCGTGGTGCCGGAGCTCGCATCGCGCGATCACATTCGGCGCCTGCTGCCAATGATCAGCGCCTTGCTCGCGAAACACGGATACAGCGTTCGCGACATCGGCGGCATCGCCTACACCCAGGGGCCAGGCCTTGCGGGCGCCCTGCTGGTTGGGGGGTCAGTGGCTTCGGCTCTTGGCTATGCCTTGTCGATTCCGGTAGTAGGCATTCACCATCTGGAGGCACATTTGCTCTCGCCGCTGCTGTCCAGCCCGGCACCCGAGTTCCCGTTTGTCGCCTTGCTGGTATCTGGCGGCCACACCCAGTTGATGGCGGTAAAGGCACCGGGCGACTACGACCTGCTGGGCGAGACGCGCGACGATGCGGCCGGGGAAGCGTTCGACAAGACAGCCAAGCTGCTGGGACTACCCTACCCCGGTGGGCCGGCGCTGGCCGAGCTGGCGCAGTCCGGCAATGCAGCGCGCTTCAGACTGCCGCGACCAATGCTGGACCAGGACAACCTCGACTTCAGTTTCAGTGGACTGAAGACGGCGGTGGCCAACCTGACGCAGCAACTTGGCACACAGCAACTTGGTACTGGCACCACGGAATGCTCGCAACAGGACAAGGCGGACATTGCTGCCGGCTTTCAGGAGGCCATTGTCGACGTACTCACGGCGAAATGCGTACGCGCCATTGACACCACCGGAATGTCACAACTGGTTGTCGCGGGCGGTGTCGGCGCCAACCGTCGTTTGCGCATCCGCATCGATGCCGCGGCCGACAAGGCCGGATTTCGCGTTTTCTATCCACCCGTTGAATTGTGCACTGACAACGCAGCCATGGTCGCTTTGGCCGGCGCCATGCGCATCAAGCATGGTCAGACCGGCGCGTTACCGTTTAGCGCGCGGCCGCGTTGGGATCTCGACTCACTCCCTGCCATCGCCTGACGGCGGCGCTTTGCGCGACCCACCAAAACGGATTCGACTTTCGGTTCCGGCACGCAGTCGCCCGATGTTGGCGCGGTGACGCCAGAGTAGCAGTAGCGTCATACACGCCACAGCCAAGGTGTACCAGGATTGTCCGAACACTGCAGCTGCAGCAAAAGGCGCGGTCAACGCGGCAGTGATTGCCGCCAGCGACGAGTAACGCGACACCAGCGCAACCAAAAGCCACACGCCGAAGACCACCCCGGCCAGTGGCGGGCTCATGACAACCAGAATCCCGGCGGTCGTCGCAACACCCTTGCCGCCACGAAAACCGGAATACAGCGGGTACAAGTGTCCGAGAAAGGCCGCCAGTGCGACGCCGGCGAGCACGAACTCACTGGAAGCCGGCGTGACTACACCCGCTGATATGAAACGCTGTGCAAGCCACAGCGCGAACCCGCCTTTGACAGCATCGCCGACCAATGTCAGCGCTGCCGCCGTCTTGTTGCCGGTGCGCAGCACGTTGGTCGCGCCCGGATTGCCTGATCCATAGTCGTGCGGGTTGGGCAAGCCCATCAGGCGACTAATCAATACGGCAAACGAAATCGAGCCGATCAGGTAACCGCCGAGGATCAGAACAAGGCTCGACATAGTCAGGCTCCGTCAGCCTCGCGGGTGGTGCTTGGCGTGCAGATCCTTGAGCCGCTCACGCGCCACATGAGTGTAGATCTGGGTGGTGGAAATATCGGTGTGCCCGAGCAGCATCTGCACAGCGCGCAAGTCTGCGCCGTGATTAAGCAAATGGGTCGCAAACGCGTGGCGCAAGGTGTGAGGCGAGACTTTCTTGCGTATGCCCGAAGCCTCTGCGTAGCGCTTGATCAAATTCCAGAAGGCCTGCCGCGTCATGGCCTGGGCGCGTGCGGTGACGAACAGAGCGTCACAGCTACGTGCACCCAGCAGCTGCGGCCGCGCCTCCGCCAAATAGCGGCGAATCCAATCGAGCGCTTCCTCGCCAAGTGGAACCAGGCGTTCCTTCGCTCCCTTGCCGAGAACGCGCACCACGCCAGCGTCCTGATTGAGTTGCGAGATGGTGAGCGATACCAGCTCAGTAACGCGAAGACCACTGGCATAGAGTGTTTCAAGCATCGCTCGGTCGCGCAGTCCAAGCGCGGTGCGCACGTCTGGCGCCATGATGAGCGCTTGCACGTCGTCTTCAGTCAGTACGCCCGGCAGACCTCGCGGCAACTTCGGGGTGTCGATTTCCAGACTCGGATCGATGCGAATGCGCCCTTCACGATGCAAGTAACGATAGAAGCGCTTGAGACTGGAGAGCAAGCGCGCCGCAGAACGCGGTTTGATTTTATTTTCGAAGCGATTTGCCAGGTAGGCCAACAGATCGCTGTGCTCAGCCTCTAGCAAGGATTTCCGCTCTGATCTATCCAGCCATTCAGAGAAAATTCGCAGGTCGCGGCGATAACTGTCGAGAGAGTTGCGCGACAAGCCGTCCTCGAGCCAAAGCGCGTCGCAAAATTCATCGAGCAGAGCGGCGTTATCTTCCATGCACCGCTAAGTCTGGACCGCACCGCTTTCATGCGCAAGCAGCCAGCGCTTTATACCGGTTTCGCGATCACCGGTCGTATGCATGAATCCGCCAATACCATTGCGTGCAACGACACGATGACAGGGAATCACCAGCGGGATCTTGTTGTCGCCGCAAGCACCGCCAACCGCGCGCGGAGCCGAATCAAGACGCTTCGCCACCTCGCCGTAAGTCAGCGTTTGGCCTGGAGGAATTTGGCACATCACCTGCCAGACGCGGCGGCGAAATTCACTACCCTTAATTTCCAGAGGCAAGTCGAAACGAAAGCGCGGGTCTGCGAGATAGGACTCGATCTGCCTGATGACTTCGCGTGCAAATTCACTGCTTGGCTCAGCTGGTGCAACATCGAGTGGCAAATAGTCCAAACCAGCAAGTGATTCACCGTTGGTGCGAATTCCCAGTACGGCAAACGGCGCGCGATACAGGGCATCGAAATCAACGCCTGCCCGCCGCGCTGTTATCGCGTGCGCAACCAATGCAATCCTCCCGCAACAAACATGATGACGAAACCTGCCGCGTCCGTCGTCACTCCCGGGTAAGTCAGCAACAAGCCGCCAACCACCAGCATTATGCGCTCATGCAACTGCGTTTCCTGGCGCAGCCAATTCTGCGCTCCTGCGGCCAGTCCGATAATTCCAATAGCGGCGGTGCCGGTTGTCAACGCGATCGAGACCGGCTCGCCCTTCAGCAGCAGTCCGGTCCCTTCAGGGCTGAGAACAAACATGAACGGCACGATAAAGGCCGGCAGCGTGTATTTCCACGCTTGCAGTGTGGTTCGATACGGATTACCCCCGGTAATGGCTGCGGCGGCAAATGGCGACAACGCGGTCGGCGGCGAGACTTCAGACAAAACCGCGTAATAAAAAATGAACATGTGCGCCGCGTAATCGGGCACACCCACCTGAATCAACGCAGGTGCAGCAATGACCGCGCAAATGATGTACGAAGCGGTAACCGGTACCGCCAGGCCCACCACCCACACCACCAGCGCGGTGTATATGGCAGTCAGGAACAGGCTGCCGCCGGCATAACTGACCACGATCGACGAGAACTTCAGCCCGAGT
The DNA here is from genome assembly GCA_020354125.1 of Betaproteobacteria bacterium. Lineage (GTDB taxonomy): Bacteria > Pseudomonadota > Gammaproteobacteria > Burkholderiales > Eutrophovitaceae > SG8-40. The sequence continues at coordinate 811,828 of CP070643.1, forward strand.
CCTGTCAGCGTAACGACGCCGACAATGATGCCGGCCGCGGCACAGGTGACAGCGACATTGACCACACCCGTTGACCCCGCGGCGAGTGCCTGCCCCAAACGCGGCGGATTGAGCCGCGAGTCGCGGCGGATGAAACTCACCGCATAGGCCACGAGAATCGCCCAGAATACGGCCATGATGGG
>CP070643.1:812109-817657 GCA_020354125.1 Betaproteobacteria bacterium
GTTCTCGGTCACCTGCGGCTCGGGCACCCGCCCGCCAAGTCGCATGTAAACCGGCCCGTCGATATCGAGCGTTGCCAGCGTCGCATAATAGGCCTCATTAACGTCCGCCGGCACGACAACCGACATGTTCGGCAGGCTGCGCATCAGGGCCAAATCCTCGAGAGCGTGGTGGGTGCCGCCGGCAACCCCGAGAGAGATTCCGCTTGCCGCGGCACCGATGATGACCCGCTGGTTAGCATAGGCAACGTCATTGCGTATCTGCTCCATGCTGCGCGCAGTTATGAATGGCGCGTAAGCGCAGACGTAAGGGACCAAGCCGGTAGTGGCCAAACCGGAGGCGACACCGATGGCGTTCTGTTCGGCGATGCCGATTTCGATGAACCTTTGTGGATGTTTTGCGATCCACGGTCGAATGCCGAGCAAATCCTGGGTATCCGCAGAGAGCACGACCGAACGCGGTTCGCGTTCGCCTATTTCGAGCAAAGCCTGTCCAAAAGCGAGCCGGGTCTGGCTGTCCGACTTTGCGCGCCAGTTTGTATCCGTACTTGTTGCCGTGTTCATGCGTCGTCCCCCAGTTCGCTGAGCGCTTTCTCGTGGACTTCGTCGTCAACGGCGGCGCTGTGCCACAAATAGGTGTCTTCGGCAAAGCTCACGCCCTTGCCCTTGACGGTGTGCGCGATGACCGCAGTCGGACAATCTTTTTGCAATGGAACGGTGTCAAAGGTGTCGACAATGTCACCCATGTTATGGCCATCGATTTCCCGCACTTCCCAGCCGAACGAGCGCCATTTGTCCGCCAACGGGTCGAGGCTGATTAGCTCTTCGATGCGCCCGCTTTGGCCGATCTTGTTGTGATCGACGATCGCAGTCAGATTATCCAGTCGATAATGGCCCGCCGCCATCGCCGCTTCCCAGTTCGAGCCTTCGTGCAGCTCCGCATCACCCAGCATGACGAAGGTATGGAAGTTCTTCTTCTGTATGCGCGCGCCGAATGCCATACCCATGGCGATCGCCAGACCGTGTCCCAATGCACCGGTACACATTTCCACTCCCGGCAGCTTGATGTCTGGATGCATACCGAACGGCGATTCGAAGTGATAGAAGCGATCTAGCAGAGCATCATCCAGAAAGCCGGCCTGCGCCAGCACTGCGCCGAGCGCAGCATTGGCGTGTCCCTTGGACAAGACAAAACGATCGCGATCCGGCCAGTCGGGCTCGCTTGGCTTCAGGTGCATGCGATGGAAATACAGCGCCGTTAATATATCTGCCGCCGACGAAGAACCACCGGCGTGACCGCCGCCTCCGGCGCGAAGGGCCCGCCAAACGTTACGTCTGAGTTTACGTGCTTCGGTCTCGAGTCTTTTCAGCAATGCTTCTCTGGTTTCGGTCATGGCTCTCCTCCGTTCGCAACATTCCATAAATATACACAACGCGGTGCCAGATGACGTTTGATTTGCCTACCCGAGCGAAGCGTCGGCTGACGCAAATCGAGCAGGCAGGTTAAAGTAGCGGCAAATGACACTACTTGCTCTTTCCAGCCGTGGATGTGTCGTTGGCGGCCAGGTGGTTCGGCTACTGGTCGGGTTGGTTGGGCTTTGCCTGACTTGCAGCGCACTCGCCCAGTCTGAAGACGCGTTCGCGAATGATCGCCCGCGGGTGGCTCTGGTGCTATCTGGAGGCGGCGCGCGGGGCCTGGCGCATGTTGGGGTGTTGCAGGTGCTGGATCAGCTCAGGGTCCCGGTTGACTGCGTCGTAGGTACCAGCATGGGGGCACTCGTTGGAGGCGCTTACGCGGCGGGCGTCGAGCCCGAGACAATGCGTAAGCTGCTGGAAACGACTGATATCGACGCGCTATTCGTCGATGCACCGCCACGCTCGCAAATTCCGCAGCGAATCAAGGGCTATGATTACAAGCCACTGTTTGACATTACCTTGGGATTCAATCGTGGCAAGGTGCAGCTCCCTTTTGGCGCTTCGGCCGGGTATAAAGTCGAGCTGTTTCTGAGAGATCTGGTGGGGCCCGGTGCCTCGGTTGCCAATATAGATTTTGATGACCTGCCAACACCGTACCGGGCGGTTGCAACCGATCTCGAAAACGGCGAGATGAAGGTATTCGAGGAAGGGGATCTTCCTCTGGTAATGCGTGCCAGCATGTCGTTACCGGCCGTACTTGCTCCAATCAGGATAGACGGTCGTGCCTACGTCGACGGCGGACTGGTGCGCAATCTGCCGGTCGATGTGGGTAGATCGGTGTGCGGAGACGTGGTGATTGCCGTCAACCTCGGAACACCGCTAAAGCGTCTTGAGGAAGTTCGTAGTGTAATCGGCATTGCCGGGCAATCAATGAATTTGCTGACCGAGCAGAATGTCGAGCGTTCGCTGGCCGAATTGACGGAAGCGGATGTCCTCATCGAGCCGGATCTGGAGGGGTTCTCATCGAGCGATTTCAGCGCTGCCGGGCCCATTGTCGAGCGTGGGCTCGAGGCAGCACGGCAAAACGCGCAGGCGCTTGCGGGGTTTTCTGTTGACGAAGAGTCTTACGCGCGCTGGCTCGCCGAACGTCAAAACCGGCGCCTGCCGGAGCCGCGTATCGTTCAGATCGACATCAAGGAAAACGAGCGATTCGGTGCAGACGCTGTCGAACGTGATCTCGAAGTGGAGGCTGGGGAGAATTTCTCATACGAGATACTTCACGATGACCTTGCCCGTTTGTATGGTCGTGGTGACTTCTCTTATCTCGGTTACTCCGTCCTCCCAGGCACTGATGGCGATTCCGTATTGATCGAAGCGGAAGCCAAGCCGTGGGGGCCCGGCTACGTAAAATTTGGTTTTGACATTCGTTCGGATTTCGAGAGTCCGACCCAGGCCAATCTCGCGGCAAGCTATCGTCGCACCTGGGTTAATTCAGTCGGGGCGGAGTGGCGTGTCGACGGGCAGATTGGCTACGACTCGTTCCTGGGGACGGAATTTCTACAGCCGCTACAGGTTCGCGACGGCGTGTTCGTTGCACCCTATGCGTTAGGGCGGCGCACCTATACGCAGTTCTATAGCGAGGAACTCAGGCTTGGTCAACTGCGCGTGGGAACTGTAACAGGCGGTCTGGACCTTGGACTGACCGCTAATCTGGGTGAGCTGCGGCTCGGTCCCTACGTGAGTTCGATCCGTACTCAACCGGAGTTCGGCGTTGTGTCTCCGGTCCTGCCGAAGGTAGATGTAACTCAGGTCGGGCTGAACATGGCTGCGATCGCAGACTATCTCGACAGCGTTACGTTTCCGCGGTCGGGGTGGTTCTCGGCACTGAAGTACCGTGCGACAGACGAACGCTGGGGATCGGATGACGAATTCGGCGTTGCCCAGATCATTTTGCGAGGGGTGAAGAGCTTCGGCAAGAACAGTTTCGCCTTGCTTGCCGAATGGGGTGAGCGAACATCGGGAGTGTTGCCATCCTATGAGTTGTTCGAATTGGGCGGGTCTGGAAGGCTGTCCGGCCTTTTTCTGGATCAGCTCACTGGTAGCCGCTACAACCTTGGAACCCTGACTGCTTACCGCCGAATCGGAGACATGCCAACGCAACTGGGTCGTGGCATCTATGCCGGGTTTACTGCTGAGGGGGGGCGCATTAACGATCCGCTGATGAAAGACCCTTGGGATTGGGTATCTGCTGGCTCGGTGTTCTGGGGCGCTGACACTATTCTCGGCGCGATTGCAATTGGCTACGGTTATTCGAGTCTCGGGCAAGGCAGTGCGTACCTGGTCATTGGCCAGCGCTTGTGACAACATGGGAACTGCCGGGGGCTGCGCTACTCCAGTTTGTCTGCTGAATGTCGTTCTGCACTCCTGCGCCGATCGTCGGCGCTACTTTGTGGATGTTCGGTGCCATCATTTCTTTCTCGACCATGGCCATCGCCGGGCGCGAGCTATCAGCTGAACTCACCACCTTCCAGATTCTGTTTTTTCGCAGCCTCGCCGGTTTTGTTCTGATGGTGGTGCTGCTCAGCCGCACCGGCTGGTGGCAACTGAAAACCAAGCACTTCGCTATTCATGTCATTCGCAACGTTGCTCACTATGGCGGACAGTACGGATGGTTTTACGGCATCGCGCTAATCCCGCTCGCCGAAGTATTCGCCATCGAGTTCACCATGCCGATCTGGACAGCGATATTTGCTGCACTGATGCTCGGCGAGAGAATTAGCAAGCAGCGCGTGGTTGCAATTGCGATTGGCTTTGCCGGCGTACTGGTGATGCTACGCCCTGGCATCGCGGTGGTCAGCCCCGTGGCGCTGGCGGTGCTGGCTGCCGCGCTCGCCTACGGTTTCGCCCATGCACTGACCAAGCGCCTGTCCGGCACCGACCCGCCGATGGCGATTTTGTTCTATACGACGGCCGTGCAGTTGCCACTGGCATTCATACCGGCGCTGCATGATTGGACCTGGCCGTCGCTGGCGATGTGGCCATGGGTGCTTGGAGTCGGCACCGCCGCGCTCGCCGCGCACTACTGCCTGACGCGTGCCTTCATGCTCGAAGACGCCGCCGTGGTCATGCCGATTGACTTTCTGCGCCTGCCGTTCATCGCAGTGATTGGTTTCATCTTTTACAACGAGCCTTTGGAGTTTTGGATATTTGTGGGTGCCGCGATTGTTTTCACGGGAAGTTGGCTGAATTTGAAAGCCGGCTCCGGTTCCGGCATGTCTGTGCGACAAACACGGGCACGCAAGACCGCATAGCGGCTCGCCGTTTTCTTGATGAACGATAGCTGTAACCGTGTTGCGTTACACTTGCGCTTGAACAGCGCGGCGTGTCCACGTCTGACGGCTACGCGTGTGCATTGTCCTAGACAACAGGGCGCGTTGCGCGAAGGCAAGCATGCTAAGCCGCTCGGGGTGGCAAGACAGAAAGCAAACAACAAATGGAGGGCTACGAATGAGTGTCAAGAGACTATGTGCACTGATCGCGGGATTGGTGATTTCGTCAACGGCGTTTGCGCAGAGCAAGCCGAACATCCTCGTCATCTGGGGTGACGATATCGGCCAGAGCAACATCAGCGCTTACACCTTCGGCCTGGTCGGTTACCGCACACCGAACATCGACCGCATTGCACGAGAAGGGATGATGTTTACCGACTACTACGGTGAGCAGTCATGTACTGCAGGGCGCTCGTCCTACATCACCGGGCAAAGCGTTTACCGCACCGGGCTGTCCAAAGTTGGGCTGCCGGGTGCAGATCTCGGGCTGCAGAAGGAAGACCCGACCATCGCTGCTTTGCTCAAGGCGCGCGGTTATGCGACCGGTCAGTTTGGCAAGAACCACCTTGGTGACAAGGATGAGCATCTGCCGACCAACCACGGATTTGACGAGTTTCTCGGCAATCTCTATCACCTCAACGCCGAGGAAGAGCCGGAGAACGAGGACTATCCAAAGAATCCGGAATTCAAGAAGCGCTTTGGTCCGCGCGGCGTGATTCATTCATGGGCGTTGCCCGGCGGCAAGCAGAAAGTGGTTGACACGGGCCCGTTGACCAAGAAGCGTATGGAGACGGTTGACGACGAAA
>CP070643.1:817757-823301 GCA_020354125.1 Betaproteobacteria bacterium
TCCCCGACCCTGTTAAGAGCTGCAGCGAGGCTGAGGCCAGCCTCAACACAGATCAGAAGCATGTCCAGCGCATCGGGAAAACCGGCCCGGGCATCCGCCTGACGCTTGTCGATCCTCTGCGACACCCAGAACACCGGGATGAAATGACCGAGGGCGGCGCTGAGCATGCCGGTCAACATCAATTGCTCGGTTGGCATAGCGCCTCCGAGCAAAGGCAGCAGCGCCACCGATCCGATCAGAAGCCCTCCAGACAGCAGAATCCGAGCCGCGTAATATGCGCCGACTGCGTGTGAACCCATGTAACCGGCCTGAGTCATCCGCAAACGAATCGCCGAAAGTTTTTCCTTATCCTTCGCAGTCTTACGCTCCAGCCTGCGGAGGAGCTCGCGGGTCGCCTTCGACCGTTTCGGGTATCGATGTGCCCTACCTTCGCCGGCCACCCGAGTGCGCAAGCGACGCTCGACAGGATTGCCGCCGGTCATGACAGCAGCGCTACCCAAGACAAGCAGAAACACTGCGGCAAAGAGCAAGACCGAAAAGATCAGGATCGGGCTGGCAACCGCCTCTTGGATCACAGGAATGAAATCGTTCATTGCGTGGCCTCCATCAAAACTTGAAATTGACCATGCGATATATCGTTATCTGTCCAAGCACCATCAGCCCGATTCCCAACCCGATCAGTGGCCAAAAGAGTGGATCCGCGGCCACATCGAGGAAGAATCGCGGGCTTAAGAGGAGAATGGCGCCGGCCACGAAGAACGGAAGAATGCCGACAATAATCGCGGACGCCCGGCCCTCCGCTGTGATCGCCTTGATTTTCGCAAACATCTGGTAACGATCGCGAATGACCTTGGAAAGATTTGCGAGTACCTCCGCCATATTGCCGCCGACCATGTACTGGATCTGTACAGTAACGACCAGGTATCGGAGATCTTCATGCGGCACACGCTCAGTGAGGTTCTGCAGAGCCTCTGTCAGGTCCAGGCCGTAGGTCATCTCATCGACCGCGATACCGAATTCGGTGCCAGCGGGATCGCTCATCTCGTTCGATACCAGGGTGAGTGCGGTGGGCACGGGATGCCCTGCGCGCAGGCTGCGGACGATTAGGTCGAGCGCATCCGGCAACTGTTCTCCAAACTTCTTCAGACGCCTGGAGCGGTTCCAAATTATCTTCAGATAGGGCAGCAAAATGCCAATTAGGGCTGCGATGGCAAAGCCGATCTCGGCGTACATCGGGATAGTTAGCCTGATCAAACTGAAGACAAGACCCCACAGTACGCAGACGATCACCACAAGCCGCATGGGCGAAATCGTCATCCCGGCCTGCCCCATCAACTTCTCCAGGCCGGGCAGCAGGCTCACCAGTATTCGCGACAGTCGATCGCGATGTTCGCGGCGGAGTTTCCGGAGCGTCGTCCGGGTGTCGCTGCCCGACGCGATCATACGCATGCGTCGGTTCATGGCACGCTGGTAACCCTCCCGCCTGTCACGCAGCAGGAGGTACAGACCCTCGACGAGCAACAGCACCCCAACGAAAGTGGCTCCGTAGAGCAGCAGGAGTGGATCATACACCATGGCGCGTCACCCGAGAGGCCTGTCAGCGGCGAAAATTTCCGAGGCAAGGTGGATGCCGCGAGTTTCCATATGATCGGCAAATTTCGGCCGGATGCCGGTCGCAAAAAAGTCACCCACGACCGTTCCCTCATCGTCGATGCCGAGTTGCCGGTAGCGGAAGATTTCCTGCATGCTCACGACATCGCCTTCCATGCCGGTGATCTCCTGCAGACTGACCATCCGCCTCGTGCCGTCCGACAAGCGGCTCAGCTGGATCACGACATTTATTGCCGATGCGATCTGCGCTCTGACAGAGGTCATCGGCAGATCGATGCCGGTCATACCTATCATCTGCTCAAGACGGCTCAGAGCGTCGCGCGGAGTATTGGCGTGGATGGTGGTCATCGAGCCGTCGTGGCCGGTGTTCATGGCCTGCAACATGTCGAAGGCCTCCGCGCCACGCACTTCGCCGACTATGATGCGGTCCGGACGCATGCGCAGAGCGTTGCGAACCAGTTCGCGCTGAGGGATCTCCCCCTTGCCCTCGATGTTCGGGGGCCGCGTTTCCATCCGGGCGACGTGCGTCTGCTGAAGCTGCAGTTCGGCGGCATCTTCGATGGTCACGATGCGCTCGCGATTGTCGATAAAGCTGGAAATCGCGTTCAGCATGGTGGTTTTGCCGCTGCCGGTGCCCCCGGAGATCAGGACTTGCAGCCGGCTCCGGACAATTCCATTCAGCAACTCGGCAATTTGTTCCGTGACTGCGCCAATCTCGATCAGCCTTTCAACGGTGAATGGTATCTTGGCAAACTTACGTATGGATAACAGTGGGCCGTCGACAGCAATCGGCGGAATGACCGCATGAACACGGGAACCGTCGGCCAGCCTGGCATCAACCGTCGGTGATGATTCGTCAATGCGCCGGCCGATGGCCGAAACGATTTTGTCGATGATCCGTTTCATATGCCTCTCGTCCTTGAAACGGACAGATGTCTCTTCGAGAATCCCGTGGCGCTCCACGAACAACTGATCGTGCGTATTGCAGAGGATGTCTGAAACGGTGGGATCTTTAAGCAGCGGCTCCAACGGCCCCAGCCCCAGGACCTCGTCGATCACGTCACTGACCAGCGCCACCCGTTCGCTCGCATTCAAGGGGGTTTCGACCTCCGACAGGAGATCGCGGATCATCGATTCCAGCTCGGCCCGAAATTCATCCGGCCGCATGTTCTCGATGGCCGAGAAGTTGATGGTGTCAAGGAGCTTCGTATGGATATGAACCTTCAATTCCAGGTAGCTCGACGATGCCTGAAACGTCGGTGCCCGTTCTAGATCCTTGCTGGGACGCGCTTCGGCCCGGTTGTCCGAAGTGACATCCGCGACGTGCTCCATTTCAGCACTGAACCAGAGGTCATCGGGCCGTTGTTTATCGGCGGTCGATCGTATCAGTCGGGCAAACATAATCCATCTCCCTGAATGTCCAGATCAAGCGGACTTGGCCAGGCCGGCCGGCTCCGCGGTCATTCGCTTGCGCAACTCTTCGACGACGCAGCGAACGTCCTTGATAATTGGGCTGCCGGAACGAACCTCGCGAAGTGGAACGCCCCGGTCGCGCGCCTCGCGCGCGGTTTGCTGATCCGCCCGGACGACGAAGTCGAACGGTCGCCCCAAGGCCTCTTCGGCTTGTTTGCGGCGGCTTCCCCACCCCCAGCCGGTATCAACACCGTTGGCTACGATTGAGACAGGCGCATGCCGAAGCGCCTGGCGGTCCATGAGGTCGAGAAGCCGGCGACTGCGCTGAAGTGCGGGGACGGATGGTTCCGTGACCAGAACGATCCTGTCCGATGCGCGCAGCACGCTTCCGGTCCACCCCGTCCAAGCGTGCGGCATGTCGCAGACGACATACTCATAGGCGTTCTGCGCAATGGTTACCAGGCGTACAGCCGTTTCCGGGCGCAGGGCGTTCAGTGGCACGATATCCTTGGGCGCGCCGAGGATCTGTACACCTGACTGGTGCATCGACATCGACCCATTCAGGAAATCGTCGTCAAGGCGCGTGGGCGATTCCAGAATCTGCGGAAGTCCCCCCCGCTCGGGAATGTCGAGCGACAATCCGACATCTCCAAACTGAAGATCCAGATCGAGCAGGGCGACCGAGTGGTTCCTCTTGCCGATACCTGCCAGCTCCATGGCCGTCTGGATTGCAAGGGTTGTCGCACCGACACCACCGCACGACCGGATGAAGGAGACAACCTGACCGCGAGCGTCGGAGTGCTCGTTGCCGTGAGCCGATTTCGCCATAGCCGAATCCAGCGCATTCCCCAGATCGATGGCGGTCAGCGGCTGCGGCACGAAGTCGGCAACCCCGATCCGCATGAGGCTTCGTATTCCATCGAGGCTTGCCCGCTCCGCCGTCGCGATCACCGCCATGTTGGGTTTGTGGTCACCGATTATTCTCGCGAGCAGATCGACTTGTGTCCGGTCCTCGAGGGCCAAATCGACCAGCAGAATATCAGGCACGGCGTCGCCCTTGAGGTCGCTGGCAACGGCCGCCAGGTCCTTCAGGGTGGTTTCCAGGCTGGCCACCGGCAGGCCATTGACCGTCTTGCGCAACGAGTCGACACCATCCTGCGTTTGCATTATCGCCAGGATGCGTACGCTTCCGGGCATTATCGCTAGCCTACCGTCCATTTCTTCGGCTCCTTGTTGGTGTTTTCAACCTGTGCTCGAAAGGTCTTCGGTTGTAAGGGTAGACCGGAAGTCCGGCATCGAAATCGGCCCGGCGCTGCCGATGAACGCGTCAAGAAAGATGAACTCGAATGTGAGGCCGACGAGGCGGACGGTGACTGCGGCGATGGGGGCGCCACGTCCGGCGAAGCCCAGCCGCAGATCCTCATATTCGAAAACCAGGTTGTCTAATGTTATGGTCCCGTTGATCTTGGCGATCTTCGCGAGAATTTCGTTGGCAGTAGCGGTCGAGAACGCATAACCATCGGTGCAGCTCGCGGTTTTCCCCTCGCACACGATCACGCCAAAACTCTGCGCATTCGGGTCGTTGCACCATGTGCCAGGGATCGCGGTCGCGGTCATGCAGTCGAAGTTCTCGAGACCTGCGGCCACCGGGTCCGACACGATTGCGGCGCGGACCGCAATCTGGCTTGCCTTGTTGGCACTGTTGAACTGCCAAAGGGCAAAACCGATGTCGACCACGGCGAATGTCGTGGAGAGAAGGAGCACCATGATGATCGACATTTCGACCATCGAAGCGCCGCTCTCGTCCTGGCAGAAGCTCGTTACGATCTTCAGCATTCCCCAATCATTCCCCGATATGAATTTGCTGGTGGCCGATCTGCATTGTGATCGTGTCCGAGACTCCGAGAAGGCTTAGGAAGCCCATGTCCTGATAGGGCAGCGCGACGGACACGCTGATGCGCGGAATTTCGCTGTATTTGCGAAACGTTCCGTCGGAATTGTCGTAACAATCCACCGAGATCGTGACGGTCGACGGGTCGGTCCAGTACCCGATGATCGGAGAGCCGCCGCCCGCGTAGCCCGTCATCGCCAGGTTCTTTGCACGCGTAACGTCGTTTGCGTCGTCGAAAGAGCCGACGCCACCTCCTGGCGGGCAGGTCACCGGCACACGCGCAAGAAACCTTGCGGCGTCACGGGTGCCCTTGTTTACCGCGTGGTATTGATGGATCGCCCGTCCGAACTCACCTGCACCGAAGCCGAGTGCGATCAGGATCGGGGCCATCAAGGTGAATTCCACCATCGAGGCTCCGGTCTCATCCGACCGGAAACGCCGCAGAAATGTGTTGATCCCACCCAACATCGCGTCACCTGTAAAGTTGCACGATGTCGTGCTCGATCTCGGGGCACGGGATATCCGGGTCTTCACAGTCTCCCGTCTTTCCGCGCAGTTCGAGCCAGATGTTGGTATCCGATCCACCCTCGATCGGCCGGATGATGAACATGTCGTAGTAGTCGAGGACG
>CP070643.1:823401-828851 GCA_020354125.1 Betaproteobacteria bacterium
CTGAGGAGGAGGAAATGGCAAGTTTCTATGGCGAGCAGCATCGCTCCCTGCAAGACGAGTTCGACTCGCGGCGTCTGGCCGACTTGCTCGAGGCGGGTTTCGTCGTTGGCGAAGTCGACGACGCTGCCAAGGCATTCATCGAGTCGAAGGACATGTTTTTTCTGTCAACTATCGACCAGAACGGCAACCCGACGGTTTCCTACAAAGGCGGCGATATTGGTTTTGTCAGGGTTGTCGATAACAAGACCATCGCCTTCCCCTTCTACGACGGCAACGGTATGTTCTACTCGTGGGGAAATATCGTCGGCAACGCCAAGGTCGGCATGCTGTTCATCGATTTTGAGAAACCCTACCGTCTGCGCGTTCAAGGTACGGCCAAAGTCGACATGAACGATGAACTGATGATGGAGTATGTTGAAGCGCAGGGCATCGTGCGCGTAACCGTGGACTCGGTCTGGCCGAATTGCACGCGTTACATCCACCGCTACGAAAAGGTCAAGACGTCGCGTTACGTGCCGCAGAAGGCCGGTGAAACGCCGCTGGCCGGATGGAAGCGAATCGACATCGTGCAGGAAGCGCTTCCGGAAAAAGACCAGGGCAGGGCAGAACAGGCCGGCGGCTTGATTGGCGTTGAAGACTGGTTTGGCAAAGTCGCCGAAGGAAGCGAAGAAGCCTGATCGTCGCCTTGCAGGTTGGGCAGCGCGCTCTTAGCGCGCCACCCAATTCTTTCCCATAGCTGGATGACAACCAGGGCGCTGGAAGGTCGCCGCCAGCGCCCTGGAATGCACACCTTTACGCCAAATCCCTGACGAGCACGCACGGAGTCCGACATGTCAATGGTTTTGCGCTTGAACGAGGATCGACTGCCTGCCGGTGGTGCACCGGCGTATTTGCCCGCGATCGAACGGGTCATTTACGTACTCGAGGGTGATGCGACCGTTGAATTCGCCAGCGGCTGCGCTTACCAGGCAACCGGTTCCGCATGGCTTGGTGGCGAAGAACTCGCCTTGATCCCAGGTCCGGACGGCGCGAGAGTTTTGCGGTGGGAGCTTGATACGGAGTTTGCCGGCGATCGCGGGATGCTGGTTGCTGCACCGGGCGCCGGCTCCGAGGGGAAGCATTCGGAAGAGATCGGTCTCGATTCACGTTTCGGTTGGCTAATGCGATGCGACCGGGTCAGTTTTCCGAAAGGCGGCATCGCCTACACCCATGTGCATCAGGGGCCCGGCATTCGTTATTGTCTTGAGGGGCAGATCGAGATACAGAGCGAGGGACGCAGCGACTATTTTGGGCCGGGCGAAGCGTGGTTCGAGAGCGGCCTTGCGCCGGTACTGGCGATTACATCAAAAGAGATGGAGACCGCTTTCGTGCGTTGTTTCGTGTTACCGCGCAGCTGCAAGGGGCGCCCGTCGATTCGCTATGTCAATGCTGAAGACGCAGCGAAGCCAAAAACGCAGCGCTACAAGGTGCTCGGCGAGCGGTTCATTGAAGTCGTGGGAGCGTAGACCGATGTGTGCCGCGGTTCACGCAGGCCAGCCACGACAACCATCCACGTCACTTGAGTTTCGCAACGGCGTTTCGCCAGGCTTGTGTTGGTGAAGAAAGTTTGAGTTTTTGTGCCGTACTGTCGGCAAATCGCTCGAAGCTGGGATGATGGAACCATTCCCAGGCACCGGCGCTCATTACAGCAATCCCGAGTATCAGCGATAACACGCCGATCGTGATGCGCGGCAATCCGACGAAGATGAAACGCAGTGTGCTGCCGTAGCGATCTGCCACCATGAAGATCACCATCCCGGCGCCGACCATGAGCAGCCCGATGCCGAAGAGCACCGGGCCGGGTCGTGCAGAGAGGAAATTGATCAAGCGCGGCCAAAGTCCGAAGTTCAGAGCATAGGCGCTGCCAATCACCGCCAGCCCGACCAGTAATTGCATCAATCCAACGATCACTGCCGGCGCTCCCATCCAGTCATCCCAACCGTAGTCGGAGAAGCGCATGGACATCTGCCTGCTGACAACTGCTTCCAGGCCGGCGAGCACGAACCCGAGCCCGACGAGAGCGATACCGAGCTCAACGCCTTTTGGTAGCCCGAAAATCTTTCCGGCGACGATTCCCAGTACGCCGGCGCCAAGCAGGCAGTATTCGATAAATGCCGAAATGCGCAAAGCAGAGATCCTCTCAATCCAATTCAGGGAGCAATGTCATCGGAAACGCGATCGCCAAATGGTCCGGGGTCCATACGTGCTGACACACTGGTGTCGCGAACTGGCAACAACGCGCGACAGGTAGCGTCAGTCTGCTCGCGGAGACATTCACACTGGAAAAATATCGCTGTTGGCCAGCAGGCAAGATCACAATCAAAGCCGCGTTTTCTTCGCTATGTGAAGGCGCAGAAGCCCTCGCATAAACCCTGCCAGCATTCTTCATACATCCTGGCAGGTCCTGCATCACCGCATTAATCTTGGCCTGCCAAGTGTGGTTTCGCCTACAGAATGTCGGCGATCAGGCCGGTCAGGAAGTCGTGCCACTGACTGGGAAATGGCTCAGTCAGTTCCACCGAGTTTTCCATATCGGCCAAGAATACGCGCTGCATTAAGTCCTCGACGAACGGTGGATGAGAGGTCGCAATGTTCAACTCCTGGTTGACTTGCAGGCTAAGTGCGTCGAAGTTGGCTGATCCCAGACAAGCCCAGCCGTCGTAGATCGCGCCTTTCACATGCGACATTTTGGGATAAATGAAGACACGGATGCCATTGGCGATCATTTTGTTGGCCGCGATCGCATTGGCGCGATCGATCAGCCCGAAGTCGCTGCGCAAAGGCAGGATGACGCGCACGTCTACACCGCGACGGCGCGCCATCACCAGTTCATAAAGTATGGCATCACTAGTGAAATAGGCATTCTGGATATAGATGCGCTGCTGACTGGCACGAATCGCAGCGATCTGCGCTTTCAGAATCTGTGTGTCCTTGGGACTAGTGGTCAGCACACGCACTGGGTACATGTCGTCCGTCTCGGGGTTGACCGGTCTGACTATCTTGAGCATCGCCAGAAAATCACCAAGAGGCCGCTGTCGCGTCCAGGTCTTATCAAAGTCCTTGCGTAATACGTCAACGACCGGGCCACTGAGCTCGAACATCAAGTCGTGCCACTCGTAACGGTACTCGCGGCCAATGTTCATGCCGCCAACGAAAGCAATCCGATCGTCGACAATGATCGACTTGGTGTGATCACCGGTCAGCCATGGATTGGCCAGCATGCGTACTTCAACGTTCGAATCTGATGTCAGATATTCAAGCACGGGGCCACCAGCCGTAGTGCCTGGGGGTTGGTACTCCGGTTGCGCCGCAGCGGCGCTGATTGTGCCCAGCCCGTCGACCATGACGCGAATGTCAATGTCGGTAGAGCGCCGCTTCAGTAATTCGGCAAACGTAAATGCGTAGTCGTCGTTATCGAAAATGTAAGTACGAAGACGTAGCGAATCTTTTGCGCCGCTGATTGAGTCGATCAATCGAGGAAAGAATTCTTCACCGTCAATCAAGGTGGTAATGTGTCCTTTCGGTGCCGGCTGACCAGTCATTTCGTCCAGTCTTGCTTCCCACTTGTCGAGGTCCATGCCGGGCCGGTCAACCACCGACGGCACCGGTTCTTGCGCAATTGGTAAGCGACCGCGGGGGTCCAGCATGTTGGACGTCGAGCGAGTCGCCAGAGTGAACAGGCGGGTCAAGGCGGAAACAGGTTGCTCAACGATGACGCGAACGTGACTGGTGGTGAGATGACCAGCAGTTTCGATTGTCGTTGACATCGGCAGCACTTCCGTTTGCAGTTGTTCCTCAGCCATCGAGCGCAGGAAGAAAGCGCGCTGTTGTCCGAAGTCAAGGAACACGAACGGGTAGCCGCCTTCTGACTCATCGCCCGTATTGAGTAGCGCATAGAGGGGCGGGTCATCTCCCTCGGTTACCATCTGTCGTACTCGCGGCATCGATTGGGCGACGACTTGATCGAGTCGGTAGGTATCTTTCACCCGCACCGCGTCGGGTTTGAAGACGAGGGGTACCGTTCGCAGCGTTCCGAACTCGTCGTAGTAGTGAAACAGGTCTTGTTCATCGAGAACGTTGACAACGCTTCCATAGCGCCGGTCGGTCGGTGTTATCGATGCCTGCACGGAATCCAGAATTCGCTGCCAGTACGCCAGGTCGAAGACAGGCACATCCAGGCCGGTTTCAGGGTCCCAGTTCTGCGCAGGCAGGCTGTCCATTACTGCGATCGCGGGCGCTTCCGCGTTGTCGGATGGCAGTACTGGCCTTGTCTCGCTTTTGCCAAAAAGAATTCGGTCGGTCGATACAGTTTGGTAGTGAATTGTCCCGTCACTGCGAACCTCAATATTGAGAGTGCCCGTCTCCAGGTAAGCAGCTTGCGCAATTGGTGCCAATGAGTCGCTGTCGAGGTCGCGAACGACAGCCGGAACCTCGACGCGCACTACTTCGGGACGCGGTGATGGTGTGCTGCAACTTCCGAGCAGTCCGAGCAATAACGCGCAAAAGCCTGTACTGAACCAAAATCTCATCGGCAGAAAAGCAGGCGGAGTCAAGATATGCGGATGCATTTCCGATTTGGATAACCTGACTTGAATGTAGCGTTAGTTCTGCCGTGCCGCCGTTTCGTCGGCGCGGATCTGCTCGAGTGTGCGCTCGCGGTGTTTTAGCCACCAACCGTATTGCACCGGCCAGTCGTCCATGGCATCGATGGGTTTTCGTCCCAGCGCAATCTCTGCCATCTGCGGCCAACACGGATTAACCAGTGCTTCGCGCGCAATGGCGATCAGATCAGCTTTTTCTTTCTGAAGAATGTCTTCGGCAAACAACGGGTCGATGATCAGCCCGACCGCCATGGTTTTGATGCCCACTTCGCTACGCACGCGCTCAGCGTACGGCACCTGAAAGCCCCAGCTTCGCTTGACGCGCGCCGCGGTCGCCGAGCCGAACAGCCCGCCTGAGGAACAGTCGATGACATCGATACCGCGTGCCTTTAACTCCTTCGCGTAGACCACCGTGTCATCCATGGTCCAGCCGCCTTCCAGGCCATCCACTGCCGATACGCGCACGAACACCGGTTTATCGTCCGGCCACGTCTCACGCAACGCTTCCGCCACTTCGAGTGGAAACCGCATGCGTCCTTTCAGGTCGCCGCCGTAACCATCATGGCGCGTGTTTGAAATCGGCGACAGGAATTGGTGCATCAGGTAGCCATGGGCATTGTGGATTTCAAGCACGTCAAAGCCGGCTTCGATCGCGCGCTTGCCGGCTTTTACCCAGTCGTCCTTGAGCACGGTGAGCTCGGGAATGGACAGTTTGTGCGGCACGATGTGGCCTTCAGCCATGGGCACTTCGGTTGGCGCGACCGTGTCCCATTTCTTCTCGCCACGCGCGAGATCCTCCGCCGTCAGTGC
>CP070643.1:828951-834265 GCA_020354125.1 Betaproteobacteria bacterium
CGATATGAGGAACCGAGAAATCCTCGCGTACATGAAAATAGAGCGTACCGAGCACATCGTCGAGGCTGGGAGCCGATATCAATGCCAGCGTAATACGATGCATGCGCGCGCTGATCGTGTCATTTTCCTCGCCGAATGTGATGAGCTCCGCCAGTTTCGCCTCGAGAATTCTGTTGCGTTGGCGCAGTTGCGAAAGTTGCCGTTCGGCGATCGGGATTGCGCGGCCGTCGTGCGGATCAGGAATCTTTATTTTTGCCAGTATGTCCACGTGAGCATCCAGAAATTCCGGATGCTCCTGTAAGTATTGCGCCACTTCTGCGTCAGTCATTGCTCTCCCTGAATTTCGACCTCGCCCTCAAACACGGTTCGTGCTGAACCTGTCATCAGAACACTCGTGCCTTCGCCTTGCCACGCGATACGTAATTGCCCGCCGCGAGTGTGGACGCAAACCGGCGAGTCCAGCAACCCCCACTCGATACCAATTGCAACAGCAGCGCAGGCACCAGTGCCACACGCGAGAGTTTCTCCGGCGCCACGCTCCCATACGCGTAGTCGAATCGTACTTCGATCGACAATCTGCATGTACCCGGCATTGACGCGTTCAGGGAATGCCCCGTGCACCTCGATCAATGGTCCCTGGCTCGTGACCGGTGCCGTATCGACGTCGGCAACGAGTTGCACCGCGTGCGGATTGCCCATCGACACCGCACCAATCTCGATCTGAGCATCGTTGATCGTGATTGGGTAGGAACGCTCGCGCTGTGCGGTACGCATCGGAATGTCGGCAGGTTCGAAACGCGGTGCTCCCATGTCGACTGTGACATTGCCGTCCGATTCCAGGCGCGGTTCGATGACGCCAGAGGCTGTTTCAACACGGATCGTCTGCTTGTTCGATAACGCCTTGTCGTGAACATAACGAACGAAACAGCGGGCACCATTACCGCATTGACCGACCTCGTTACCATCGCCATTGAAAATCCGGTAGTAGAAATCGGTTCTGGCTGTGCGCGACGGCTCAATGACGAGCAACTGGTCAAATCCGATGCCGGTATGTCGGTCCGCCAAGCGCCGAATCTGTGCCGGGCTGAGCGCAAACTTTCGCTGCGTTGCATTGATGACGACGAAATCGTTGCCGGTGCCTTCCATTTTTGTAAATTGCAGGCGTTTCATGGCACCGGGTTCTCGAGCTGCTTGGACATGATGAAGTCGTCCATGACATAGCCATTGCCGATGTCCACCACAACCTTTTCCGTAACAGCGAAGCCGGCCCGGCGGTAAAACGCAATGGATGCCGTGTTGCCCTTGTTGACCTGAAGGTACAGCCGCGAGAAACCTCTTTCTCGAGAGCGTGTTTCCACATGTCGCACCAGTGCATAGCCGAAACCGCGACCTTGTACGCGCGGATGTATATACAGTTTGTCGAGTTTGACTGATGCCGCGTCCGACCCGGTTTCATAACCGGCAAAACCGACCAATTCGGGTCCGACGGCGATCTTGTCCCACCAGGCTTCGTCGGTCTTGATTTGTGAGGCGATGTCGTCGGGTTGGTAGCGCTGAGCGAGCATGTAATCAATCTGACTCACGGTAATGATTCCGGGGTAGTGCAGATACCAGATCTCGCGTGCCAGTTGGGCAACCGCGTCTACGTCCTGTTCTGATACTGCCGAGATGTGTGCCTGATCGTTGCTACCAGTCGTCATAGGTCGTTCGCCAGTAGAGGCCCGCACGGCCCATTGCGGTCGCGCCAGATGCAGCGATCCATGATTACTTTGATGCCGTTGTCTCGCGCGCGCTCGGCAGCGGCCTGGTTGATAATACCTTCCTGAATCCAGAGACGCTTGAAGTTCCTCGCCAGACATTCGGCGACAATCGAATCGAGGAAACGAGCCGGCCGGAATACGTGCACCAGGTCGACCGGATCGGGCACTTCTGACAGGTTCGAGTAGGCTTTCTCGCCAAGTATTTCAGGCACCAAAGGGCGCACCGGCACGATCTTGTAACCGAGACCTTGTAAGCCGCGCGCGATGCGATAGCTGGGGCGTTTCTGCAGGGGCGACAATCCGACCATCGCAATAGTTTTCACATCGCGCAGCAAATTGCATATTTCGCCTATGTCAGGGTTCGAAAACATCGTTCTTCAGCAACATAGCAGCACTGTATCGGTTCGGCAAAGAATCGGTTCTACAAAAAATCAGCTCAGCACAGAATCAGTTTAATAAACCCTCTTCTCACCAGGCGGTCTGGTCTTGAAGCGTTTGTGTATCCAAAAGTACTGCTCAGGCGCGGCTCTGACGCAGTCCTCGATAAACCGGTTCATGCGCAGTGTGTCGGCGGAAAAATCCCTGGTCGGATAATTTTCCCACGCCGGCAGAAATCGAATCAGATAACCTTGCCCGGCGGGCTTTTGCTCGATCAGTACCGGAACGACTGCGGCTCCAGTCAGTGCAGCCAGTCTTGGCACCGCGTCGATAGTGGCGGCCGGCACACCGAAGAAAGGGACAAATATCGCATCGCGCGGGCCAAAATCCATGTCCGGGAGATAAAACAACGGGAGTCTCGCTTTCAGCCCACGCACCAGCGGTTTTATTCCGTCCTGACGCGAGGCGAGCCTGATGGGACGAAACCGGGTGCGGCGCGAAATCAGAAAGCGATTGAACACCGCATTTTTCTGACGGCTGTACATCGACTGAGCATTTTCTTCGATAGACAGGCGGATGGCGAGAATCTCCACGCCAACGAAATGTGGAGCGAGAACGATAACCGGTCCGGCGCGATTGGCCACATCGAAGTGCTGCTTCCCCTCGACCGTTGCCAAGGCGCGCACTCGCTCGACGTCAGACCACCAGGCAATTGTTGTCTCTGCCAGAGCTCGGCCAAAAGCGCGAAAGTGCGCGCGCGCGAGGCGCTTGCGTTGCGCTTTCGACAGGTCGGGAAAACACAGTTCGAGATTGATGCGCACCACGTTTCGCCGCTCGCGAACCAGGCCCATAATTAACAGCCCGAGCAGCTCGCCGGTGCTGGCAAGCAATGTCGATGGCAGGAAATGCAACAACCACATCAGTGCCAGCGCGATTCTCGTTAGCATAAGCGCGTCATCCTGACTCGACTCGTTACGGCGCTCCGCTCGTTGCTGAGGGAACTGAGGGCGCCTGGACTCCGGCCGGCGCTTTATAGCGGTTGTATGCCCACAGGTACTGCTCGGGAAAGCGCCGGATGATCTTTTCAAGCGCCCGGTTGACGTGGCGTGCCGCGCTTTCACCCGGCTCACGCGGCGGCATTGGCTCGAAATGCGCTTCGAATCCGGCGCCGGAAGGCAGCCGTACGGCGTAAGCCAACAAAACAGGCGCCTTGCTACGTTCCGCCAGCCGCGACCACAACGTCATGGTATAGGCGGGACGGCCGAAAAAATCAGCCCACTCGCCATCGCCCGACCCCGGCACCTGATCCGGCAACAAGCCGACCGCTTCGCCTCGTCTTAAAGCCTTGAACAATTGTCGTACGCCGCTCACATCGGTAGTGGCGAGATGGATGTTGGGGCGCATGCGACCGGCGCGCATGGCCGGCTCGAGCCCAGCGACATGCGGCGGTCGGTACAAAATCGTGACCGGATACTTCTCAGCGTAATACTGTGGCAGGACTTCGAAACATCCGAAATGCGGTGTCAGAACGACGGCGCCGTTACCCTCTTGAACGGCGGCTTCCATGAATTCCCATCCAAACACCTTGCGCACGCATAACGTGCTTTCGTGCTGTGGCCGGAACCAGATGGCGGGCAGTTCGGCGGTCGCCTTGCCGGCTTCCTCGATACTGCTCTTGAGCAGTTTGTCGAATTCCGGTCGATCGGGACAGATGCCGCTGTTGAGCAAATTGTCGCGTAGGCGTTTGGCGTATGATGGCGAAAAAAGATAGGCCAGCCAGCCGAGTATGCGGCCGGTGGAATGCAACCAGGCCAGGGGCAGCTTTGCAAAAATGCGCAGGAGGCCCGTCAGCATCGCATTCCGGTTTTGGCTTTCAGGCGAGCCTTTGTTATCCTGCGCGACTTTCTCGAAACAGTAGTGGTGGACAAGCTGATGAGCGATTACCTGTTTACTTCCGAATCGGTTTCGGAGGGCCATCCGGACAAGGTGGCGGACCAGATTTCGGACGCCGTACTCGATGCAATCTTAACCCATGACCCAGTTGCGCGCGTAGCGGCGGAGACTATGGTGCATACCGGGCTGGTAGTGATGGCCGGCGAGATTACCAGCAATGCAGTCATTGACTTCCAGCAGGTTGCTCGTGACACGATAAAGCGCATCGGCTATGACAATACCGACTACGGTATTGATTACAGAGGCTGTTCGGTACTTGTCGCATATGGCAAACAGAGCCCCGACATCAAACAAGGCGTCGATACCGCGCATGACGACCCGCTCAACCAGGGGGCCGGTGACCAGGGACTGATGTTCGGTTACGCGTGCGACGAAACACCGGCGTACATGCCCATGCCGATTCAACTGTCGCATAGACTGGTGGAGCGCCAGTCCGAGTTACGGCGCGACGGACGTCTGCCGTGGCTGCGCCCCGATGCCAAGTCCCAGGTGACATTGCGTTATGTCGACGGCAAGCCCGCGGCGATCGATACTGTCGTTTTGTCGACACAACACGCCCCGGAAATCGAGGTGAAACAGATCCGCGAAGCAGTCGTGGAAGAAATCATCAAGCCGGTATTACCGAACGAGATGATCAAGGGTGACATCAAGTATCTTGTGAATCCGACCGGACGATTCGTCATAGGTGGCCCGCACGGCGATTGTGGCCTGACCGGCCGCAAGATTATCGTGGATACCTACGGTGGCGCAGCGCATCACGGCGGAGGCGCTTTTTCGGGTAAGGATCCATCCAAAGTCGACCGCTCGGCAGCCTATGCCGCCCGTTATGTGGCAAAGAATATCGTCGCAGCGGGATTGGCCAGCAAGTGTGAAGTTCAATTGTCCTATGCCATTGGTGTGGCGCGTCCCACAAGTGTCCACGTGACGACTTTCGGCACCGGTAAGATCGCCGACGATACGATTGCCAAACTGATTGAGCAGCATTTCGATTTGCGTCCGAAAGGCATCGTCCAGATGCTCGACCTGCTGCGGCCAATCTACGAAAAGACCGCTGCTTATGGTCATTTTGGCCGTGACGAACCCGAATTCACTTGGGAAAACATCGACAAGGTTGAGGCGCTCAAGGCCGACGCTGGCATCAAGGCGTCGGCAGCGGCCTGAAAGGCCGAGCTTGTCGATGTTTCAGTGAAGACTCATGTTTGCGTAGCAAACGTGATGTCGGA
>CP070643.1:834365-839664 GCA_020354125.1 Betaproteobacteria bacterium
GCCACAAAATCAACCACCTCTCAGCCAGCAGCATCAACCTCTGGACAAACGCGCCTGACGTTTGGGTAATGCAGTATCTCCACGGTCTGCGCACCCCAATGGGGCCAGCGCCTTGGCGCGGGATCTGCGTTGAAGACGCCGTGGTTGCCACGCTGCAAGGCGGGTCGGAGCAGGACGCCACCAAAGCTGCGCTGGCTAAATTTGATCAGCGCTTCATTGTGGGGGACGATACGACCATGCGGGAACGCGACCTGATCCAGCCGATGATCCAACTGGCAATCGAGGAACTAATTGAGTTCGGCAAACCTGAGTTCCCAGATGGTGGCGGGCAAGAAAAGATCAGCATCACCGCGAAGGGCGACGGCTGGCAGATTCCGGTCATTGGCTACCTGGATCTAGTATTCCCGCAGCACGGTGTCGTGATTGATCTGAAAACCACGACCCGCGTGCCGTCTAAGATGTCGCCGGAACATCAGCTTCAGCGTGCGATTTATCAAAAGGCTAAGGGGAATATGGGCGTGAAGTTCTTGTATTGCAGCGCCAAAAAGTCTGCCATGCTAGATGACGGCGACGTGGCTGAAACACTGGTCAAGGCAAAAAAGCAGATCGCCCGCATGGAAGCATTTCTCCGGCACTGCGATAAAGATGCTGCGAAGGCCATCGTGCCGCACAACCCATCATCCTTCTATTGGCGCGGCGCTGAAACGCTGCGTGAAGAGTTCTATGGCTAAACCCGTAGATGCCTGACCGCTGGGCTTCAGCGGCCTCCAAACGGCCCAATATCGGCCACATCGACAAAGGAAAAACATCATGTTTGCAATTGATCTCGGAAACGACGGCGCAGCCGGTCCATTCTTGGCCTGGAGCGCACGCGGCACACAGGACGGCGCTGTTCCGCCACAGACCTTTTTCGTCCGCGATGGCGGTGAAAAGAAGCCGCAGGATATGTCCAAAGGGTTTGTCATGGACATCGATGCGCTCAAAACTGGCTGGCAGAAATCGGAAGGCATTGTCGGCGTAGCGCCGGAATGGAAGTGGAACCCCACGCCCAGCCAAATGATGCAATCGCCCGGCGAGGAATGGAAGAAAGGCATGTCCGTTCGCTGCGCCATCGGTGGCGGGCAGACCGCAACGTGGGAGCAATCCGGTGCAGCCGTATGGCAAGCACTGACCGGCCTTGCGCCGGAGCTGGCGAAGCGGCCCGATGCTCAAAAGCTGCCGCTGGTACTCATGACAGAAGCCCAGCATCTTCAGTTCAAGCGCGGTTCAACCGTCGTGCCAGTGCTGGAAGTCGCAAAATGGGTTGATCGGCCAGACTGCTTGAAGGAAGGTGTCGCGGCTGGCATTGCGCTGGAGCCAACCCCGCAGCCTGCGCCGCAACCAGTGCAGCCCGCACCTGTCGAAGCTGCTGTGCTTGACGACATGGAGTTCTAAGCGGCATAAAAAAGCCCCCAGCGATTGGAGCGCTGGGGGCTAATTGGGCTAAGGAGAAAGTCAAAGCAATGACGAGGATATAATATGATGTGCAGCAATATCGCGCAACCACAATTAGCGGACATTAAGCGCGATCTAACGACAATGACACAGCGGTGGCACGAACTGGATAGCCCAGTCGTTTTTGAACTCCGCGCCATCGCACCGGACAGAAACAAAAATCCACAGTCCGCTAAATTCGCCGCAGATTGGATTGACGAAGCCGTCGAATGGGCGGAAGACCTAAACCGCCTCGGCTTTAACCTCTACGTTACCCGCAACCCGATCCGCCACGACTGCAAAGGATCGGCGAAAGACGAAGACGTTGTCGCCGCGTTCTACGTCTGGGCAGATTGCGACGACAAAGCAGCATCCAACAACGTCTTTCGCTTTGATGGGCCAAAGTGGAACTTCGCAGTCACCACAGGCCGAGTGCCGCATGTCAGAGCGCATACATATTGGGAACTGGAAGAACCCTGCCTGAACATGCAAGCCTGGCGCAAAATACAAGAGGGCATCGCCGTCCACTTTGGCTCAGACGATCAAGTCGTAAACCCTTCCAGAATTATGCGCCTTGGCGGAACCGTAACCTATCCCGCCAAAAATAAAATTGAACGGGGCTACACAACAGAAATAGCCACCATTCGTACGGTGTACGACGACGACAGAGAACCCGTGGCCTTTGAACAGATGCACAGGCTATTCGGACATCTAAAGCCGCAAGTCAGCGCTCAGGCCGTCACACAGCCGCTCTCAGGGGGCATTAAGATTGACTTAGGCAAGCAGCCACTTGACCGAGAACGCGAAAAAATCAAGGCACTCTCCGGCGAGGAATGGAACAACGCGGTCTTTAAGTTGGTCGGCAGCTACGTTCGTAAAGGAATGTCGGACGAAGAAATCCACGCCCTGACTCAGCCGCTAACGATACCGCCCTACACGCCGGATGACACAGCGCGCGAAGTGCAGTCCATGATCGACCGCACCCGCCGCAACCCAAAGTTTGAACCAGAAGAACACGCACCTGAACCAGAGCCACAGCCCGTCACGGCGACCACAATACAAGACTTCCACATTGACAGCAGCGCGGCGTTCTTGGCCGATCTCAAGCCGCTGGAATACCTAATTGACGGCCTATTACCCACTGGCGTAACATACAGCCTCACAGGCCACGCGGGACACGGCAAGACAACCCTGGCCCTGCAATTCGCGCTCAGCGTGGCGACAGGCGAAATGTTTGGCGACCGCGACACAAGCCAAGGCTCCGTCCTAATCCTAGCCGGGGAAAACCCGTACAACGTCAAGTGGCAATACGCAGCCGCGCTGGCAGCACGCGACATGAAGCCAGAGGATGTGCCAATCTACTTTGTGCAAGGCAGGTTCAGCATCAAAGAATGGACCGATGTGCTGCGAGCCAAATTAGAGGCCATGCCAGACCTAAAGCTTATCATCGTGGACAGCCTGCAAGCCTTCTTTGAGGGCGACAACGACAACGACAATACGCAGATGGTCGAGATGGCTCACAAGATGCGCAGAATATGCGACATCTCCCAGCGGCCCGCACAGATCGTCATTGCCCACCCAGCAGGCAAGACGCCACAGAAAGACAACTTGGTTCCGCGCGGCGGTGGCGCATTCCTGAACGAAATTGACGGCAATCTGACCGTCTGGTCGCAGGACGCATCCAGCCAAACGCTGCACCACAGCCAGAAGTTCCGAGGCGCTGGCTTTGACCCGATGGAATGGATAATGCAAGTGCATACCTTTGACCACCTGACAGACATTCACGGCACGCCGCTGAAGCTGCCTGTCAGCCGACCAGAGACAAATGTGGAGCGGTCAAGCCGCGAGACTCACAACGACACCATTCTGCGCGACTACCTGTTCAGCGTGGACGCTGGGCAGCCGATGTCAGTGCGCGAAGGTGCTGTGCGTTTCGCCATCTCGCGCTATCGCATGGATCAAATCATCGGCACGGCTAAGGCCGAGAAACTGATCAAGCGGTACGCAAAAACGTACGTTCTAACCGATGGCGGACGCGCTTATCTGGGAGCCAACAGTGCCGGAGAATGACTGTCTGAAAGGGTGTCTGACGGCTGTCCGAAAACTGTCCGATCTTTTGTCAGACAGTTTGTCGGACAGTTGTCGGACAGACACTATTTTTTCTACAATAAACCAACGGCTTGGCTGTCCGAGCGCCGTCGGACACCTACCAAAGATGAACGCCAAAGTGTGCCTGTCTGACTGGGGGGGGTTTCTTTAGAACCCCCCAGTCGGACACTCGGACAGATAGCAGGACAGAAAAGGAGAAAAATGATATGGTAGAAATTGATCTTGGTTTTGTCACACGGGAAATCCCTCCAAGCGATCAAGCGTGTTCTTTGCAAAAAAAGAACGGTGTTGGGAGAACTGAACATTCTTGGATGGCGTGTTTTTGCCACTTTTTCGTGCTTGAGCGTTACAACAGCAAAATAGGACCCCTTTACCGTGAGGTGTGCCCGTGCTGCCAGCGCGCAAGAATCCCTATGCGATCCGGAGTCAGCAAGAAAAGTGCGGAGAGTATTTTTGGCTCAATAAGGGTGGAGATGGCCATTGATAGAGAGAGCCTGCAGTATGCTGGACTGGATGAAAGGCTCATGTGGGCAGAGTGGTGGAGATGGAGAGTGTTTTATCGGGAACACTTGAATTCACCATTTTGGCAAAACATCAGGTCCCAAGTTGTCACGCGTTACAATGGCAGATGCTGCAGATGTGGGGATGTCGGCACAGACGTTCATCACTTGACCTATGAAAACGTGGGCAATGAAAATTTGGAAGACCTGATCTTGTTGTGCAGGAAGTGCCACCAATCAGAACACAACCGGAGATTTTGACATGGCTAAACGACCCCGCAGAAAGAAGCTGGATGACCGATTAATT
Organism: Betaproteobacteria bacterium; assembly: GCA_020354125.1. Classification (GTDB taxonomy): domain Bacteria; phylum Pseudomonadota; class Gammaproteobacteria; order Burkholderiales; family Eutrophovitaceae; genus SG8-40. The sequence continues at coordinate 838,755 of CP070643.1, forward strand.
CAGCCCGACGCTCGCGCTGAAGAAATCAAGTGCGACCTGGCAATTGCGCCGTTCGACCGTGCCGCCAGAGAAATGGATTACAAGTGGGGCGTGGACACGCTGCCAGAATTGGTTAGCCCAGAAACCGCTGCCAAATACGGATCAGCGCTCGCCAAGCTAAACCAGGCGATCAGCGAAGGCGATAGCGCAGTGGTTGCCGCCAGAGCCGCCGTTTGCGTCAGGGGGATGGCTGCAATGGATGCAGAGGCAACAGCGGCGGGCAAGCGGCCAGCATCTGATGATGTCGTCATCTGTGAAATTGACGGCCACCAGTTTGGCATCCTAATTGATGATCGTGCATGGCCGCGCGTGCGCGAGGCTTATCCAGATCTGAATACCTTGTCTCGCCGGGAGGTGGCCATTGCTATCAGAGTGTACAAGCAGACCAAGCTGGCAGAGATGACCGAAGCGGCAAAAGCCGCATTCCCAGATAGCGACATAACCAGCCTCAATCTGACAAACGAGCCGATAAATGACCCGATCCCGTTTTAGAGGGCTTGCAAATTCCAAATCATTCGGGCTAGTCTTGGCGGGCGAGGGAGCGTTGCTGCGCTCAGACCTCGCCCTAATCACACCGGTAAGGGGAAAGGAACAACCCGGCTATGACTGTTCAAAAAATAACGCGACCACACCCGACGTGCAACACCGCGCTACTGACCCAATGGCGGGCGACGTTTGTCAAGCGCTGGCACCGCAACCCAGACTTGGCCGACACCAACGACCCGATTGGCGGTCACTCGGCCCGCGTTGCGCTCCTGCTGCTGAATTACTGGCCGCTGTCAAGCGTCTTTGCTATCACCCACGCCCTGACCCACGATCTGGGCGAAGCATACGCGGGCGACGTGCCGGGCAATATCAAGCGTCAACACCC
>CP070643.1:839764-844978 GCA_020354125.1 Betaproteobacteria bacterium
AGGAGACTGAGATCATGGAAACGAATTGGCAAAAACAAGCGGACGTACTTTCGGATCAGTCTGTAGTCTGGAACGTGACGGGCTGCTTTGACAACGGCGACGCCGAAGTGGACCCAAAAGGTATGCCAACGGGCTGCCAATACGTCAGCCGCGGACGTTTTGCGTGTATCTCGCAAGAACATGCTGAACGCTTGGCGGCGGAATTGAATCGGTGTGTTGAAGCGGTGACGCTGTGAATAACCATCACCCGCCCGGTGGCGACTCAGGAAACCGCAACACGTTGGAGCTTAAAATGGTTACCCTGTCGGATTTAGACGCGCTCGTTCAGCAGGCGAGCAAGTTGGCAGAGCGGTGCACGCAAGCCCCGCCCGTCGAGTTGAGCCTGCCACCGGCCAAAGAGTTGGTGGATGCGTTCGCCGAGAATCTACACCATCAAGATTGGTGGCGTGACGTCTATGGCTATCGGCGACCGACGATACATGAGGACTACATGCTGCGTCTCGCATATTTGGCTGGAGCGAAGGCTATGTCCGATCTGCTGATCGCAGCGTTTCAGGCTGAACAGCCATGACCGAGCAACCGACGGCGATTGAGAAAGCGGGAACAAGACCGCTGGCGGCAGCCGACCAGCCACGTTCTATCGAAGCCGTTCTTGACGCTGCCTTGCAGGCTGGACGGTCGGCCGAGGAACTCAAGCAGCTTCACGAACTGTACAAGCTGATGAAGGCCGATCAGGCGGAGGCGGAGTACAACGCGGCGTTTCTGGCCTTTCAAAGCGAATGCGAACCGCTGCCGCGCACTGGTCGTTCAAACGAAGTGACTGGGCCGGGAACGCAGATTCGGTTTACATGGTGCACGTTGGCGGACCTCGATACCGCTTTGCCGCTGCTTGCCGAGCATGGTTTCACGCGCATCTTCGGCGATCTGGATATAGAAGACGGCTGGGCTCGCATGGAATGTACGCTGACACACACAGGTGGACATAGCGAGACCAAGAAAGCAAAGATGCCACTGAGCAGCAACTTCCTCAAGAATCCACAAAACCAGGTAATGGCGGCTGCGAGCTACCTGCGCCGCCTGCTCTTCGGCAACATGCTGGGCGTGCCCGTAAGTGATCTGGACAACCAAGCACCGGCAGAAGACGACACGACGCTTACCGACGAGCAACAGCAACGCCTGAATGATCTGCTGATCGAACTCAAGGACCTGGGCGACACGCAGGCGCGTGATGCGATGTTGAAGTACACGGAGCGTGAGAGCGTCGGACAGATTCCAGCTCGGCTATTCAAGGTATGCGAAGACGGGCTGATCAAGAAAATTGCAAAGCAGAGAAAGGGATAACATGGGAGACGAGAACGGACCACTTCGGATCATCTACTTAGAGGCCGAGAACGTCAAGCGGCTAAAGGCTGTGCGCCTGGCACCAGACCAAACGCTTGTCCGCATCGAAGGTAAGAACACGGCTGGCAAGACGAGCGTCTTGGATGCTATTGCTGCTGCTCTCGGCGGTGGTAAGGAACAGCCCGCTTTGCCCGTGCGTGCTGGTCAGAAGAAAGCCCGCGTGCAAGTAGACCTCGGCGATTCCAACGAGCGGGCCTATTCCGTTGAACGTCGCTGGACAGCAGTCGGTGGAACTACACTCATCGTCACGGAGAAAAGCGGCGAGCGCCTCGGCTCCCCACAGAAAGTGCTCGATGCCTTGATTGGCGACTGTACGTTTGATCCGCTTGAGTTCGTCAATATGAAGCCGAGCGACCAAACGGCAACGCTCAAGCGGCTCGCGGGTCTCGACTGGTCAAAGTTAGACGCCGAGCGCGAGGCGAAGTTCGCCGAGCGCACGACGGTCAACCGTGAAGCGAAAGCGGCGAAAGCTCGCGTCGGCACACCAGTAACGAAGCCAGCGAGCATGAAGCCAATCGACCTAGCCGAACTTGCCGAGAAGCAACAGAAGGCGCTAACCTACAATCAGGATATAAACGAAATACGCCGACTCGCTTCTGAAGCTGAAAAGCAACACGCAGACGCCGAGGATGCGGTTGGCGATGCACGCAGGACTCTTGCCAAAGCCGAAGAGCAATTGAAGCAGATGCGTGCGGCCGCCCAAGAAGCTGCCGAGAAGGCGTTAGCACTTCGCGCCGATGCCAACAAGATGGAGCCGGTAGAATTAGGAGATATTCGCGGCGAGCTTCACCGAGCAAAACAGCACAACGAAGCAATCATAGCCTATCAGGGCTTCCAAGAACGTCAGGCCATTGCGGATGATTGGGCACGGAAAGCCGATGCTCTATCCCAGCGTCTTGAAGCAATCGATCAGGAAAAGGCCGGAGCCTTAGCGGCTGCGAAGTTCCCGCTTCAAGGACTCGGCATAGACGTGCACGGTGTGACGCTTGATGGCATCCCATTTTCTGAAGCCTCGCGGGCTGAGCAGTGGCGGACTGGCGTAGCAATCGGCCTTGCCCAGAAGCCGCGTTGTCGAGTCATCTTGATCCGTGATGGCTCGTCGCTCGATGCAGAGAGCCTAGAGGCCCTACACGCGATCGCCGAAGAGAACGAGGCCCAGGTGTTCATCGAGCGCGTAGCGGACAAAGCCTCACCGAGTGCTGTATTTATCGAAGATGGCGAGATTGTAGAAGCCACCGAAGAAGTTCCAGTATGATCGTCCACGACTGCGAACAAGGTTCGCCTAAGTGGCATGAACTGCGATGCGGTATTCCAACTGCCTCGCAATTCCATCGGCTGCTGACACCGAAAAAGACGCAGATGTCCGCTCAGTCCTGGGGCTACTTCTGTGAATGTTTGGCCGAAGAGCTGACCGGCACGGTGGAAGACGAAGAGTCGTCGCAATACATGGAGCGCGGGCACAAGCTGGAGCTGCAAGCCCTGAACTGGTTTGCATTCGATCGGAGCCTCATCGTGCGACAGGTAGGCTTCATAACCGATGACGAGCGAACGATGGGCTGCTCGCCGGATGGTCTGATCTATTCGGACGGCGAGCCTATTGCCGGTCTCGAGATCAAAGTGCCTAAGCGGGCCACGCACGTCGGGTATATAGAACGACCCGAGACGCTCGTTGACAAGTATCGTCTCCAGGTTCAAGGTGGGTTGGCAGTTACAGGTTTCAGGCTTTGGTATTTGCTGAGCTATAATCCCCTGATCGACGTGCTTCCGCCAGTAGTCGTGGAAGTCGAGCGCGACGAAGAGTGCATCGCCCGCATGAAGGCTGCAATCGCAGGCTTCACGGAGGCGATGAACGAGGTCTTGGTACGGCGCGGATTCCGGGAACCGCCGCAGCTTGAGAGTTCTGCACTAGAGCTACCCGCAAAGGCGACGGCATGAGCAAGGACAGCAGAGCGTGCAGGTGAGAGAATGGCCAAGCGGATAGATCCACTTACGCTTACGCCAGAGAAACTCAAACGGTTGCGGCGGATACCGTGCCCACGGTGCCACAAGGCTGGCTTTGTGATACTGCGGAATCGGAAGACGCGACAGGAATATACGGCGACATGCCCGAAGTGCCATGGGGATCGCTGGGTATGGACATCCCGCAAACCCATCGGCCCAGGCCGGAGGCTGGCACGATGAGCGAACGACCACACGAGTCGGCAGCAGCAGGCGCGGATCGCTCCGCGACCTCCGACGTGGCAAGCCCCGCGGCTCGCTCGGACACGGGCCGCGGGGCGGACTATTACCTTGGGATACTGCATACACTAACGCACCGCCGGGACATGGAGCCTGACGTTGTGTGCGCTTTGCTCTGGGCCATCCGCGAACTCGAACGCTACGCCGCCCAGCCCACGCCGGAGCAGGTGCGGGAATGGATAGCGGAACAACGATGCGGGGCCTGTCAATTGCTGGGGCCACCTGATCAGAAGTTTCAGACCGGGCGGGAACTCGGATGCGACCGTACTGGGGCGGATATCCCTGTGTACAAGTGGTTCCATGCTAATAAATATAACCAGTGCAATGTATCGTGGCTCTGGGATCTAGACCTCGCCGCCTTGTCGCGCGGCGAAGAGAAAAAGGAGACTGAAAGTGTGGACAAAAATCATTGCAGCGATTCTAGGGGCACTGCTAGTGCTCAATCCGGCGATCGTTAACGCGTTCTTCGAGTCGATCGAGGCGTGGGCCGCATACTGGCGGGGGCTCTAGGATGCGACACGCGTGTGGTATTCTATTATTGAGTGCCCTGCTGCTGACGTCGGGCTGTGCGGTGCTTACGGAACTGGGTAAACATACCGTGGTCGCAGCGTGGCAGATATTGACGCGACCTGAACCGGAGCCAGCTCTACGCTGGTGCGACAACTGTGGACGCTGCTACCCGGAAGATCAGATACACTACTGTGATGTATGGTCCCGGCATCGGCAACCTAATGCCGCTGAAGGGGAGTGATGCCGATGATGTGCATGCAGCCCGACAAGGACTTTCCAGAATCGCTAACGTGTGGCCATTCGCTGCCCTGCCCGCATCACACGATCATCGTCGATGCGCAGGATGAGGTGCGGATTAGCCATACGCAACCGCTTAGTCGTCGGTTGCAATCGGCTCTGTTGAGTATCGGGAAGGCGGTCAAGGCTGGATTGCGGGAAGGGGAGTAACGCCGATGAATCCGACACGTGGTCCTTGGGACGTTTAGAGGGGGTGATGCCGATGCACGACATACGCTGCACTTGCGGTGTATGTAAGACTGCTGGGCGAATATAACCCCGCTCCATCCGGCTGAGAAGTCGGGTGGGGCATGGCTTCTTTCCCTCCGACAGGCGTCACCTGCCATAGTGGTGAGCGAGCCGGGGGCACACCGGCACTTTGGAGGCTTAACCATGACAGGATACGAGTACCATGAGGATTCAAGAAAGGCGGATCGGAAGGCACTGCGGTGGCTGTTGCTCTGGAGTCTAGGGTTGTTCGCCATCAGCGTCACGCTAGGCAACTCTGTCGGTTGCCTGTTGACGAAAACGCTACGAGAGCCCTACATGCGTGGCGTCGTACGGCTGTGTCCTGGTGGTCTACCGCCACCGTGCCCGGAACCGCCATCGGTTCGGCCTAGCCCGCGATAAATTGGCGTCGGTGCCGCTCCTGACGCTCCCGTGAGTGGTAGCGCTGCCGAGTGCGGGAGAATCCAAAGGGCGGCTTCGATGACGGCAGCAGCGGCGAGCAGTTTCCTTTCGTACTGCGTATCGTCGTGGTGCACAAGGCCGTTCGAGTCGGCCTGCCGT
>CP070643.1:845078-850288 GCA_020354125.1 Betaproteobacteria bacterium
GAGTTCGCCGGCAAGTGGTTCGAACTGTTGCAAGCGTTGATCCCCCACCTTTCGAGTATTGCTGTCTTGTGGGATCCCACTCCGGGCGCCACGCATCTGGACGCAGTGCGCAGCGTCGCAAAATCGTTAGACATAAGACTCCAGGTGCTCGAGGTGCGCAAGCCTGCCGACATCGACGCGGCTTTTTCGGCGTTGCGCGGAAGCCCTCAAGCTCTTGTCATTCTGCCCTCGCCGATGATCTATGGAGAAAGCTCGCTACTCGCCGCGCTGGCGATGAAGCACCGTTTGCCCGCCACGTCGATGGCCCCTTACTTCGCCATTGAAGGCGGTACACTTGCTTACGGACCGGAGCTGACATCGGCGGACGAACGTATCGCGGTCTTGGTGGCCAAGATACTCGGTGGAGCTGACCCCGCTGAACTTCCCGTGGAGCGACCCAGAAAATTCCAGCTTGTAGTTAATCTCAAGACCGCTAAAGCGCTCGGCATCACCATCCCCCAGTCGATCCTGCTGAGGGCCGATGAGGTGATCGAATGAACCGGCGCATGGCACTGCGAATGTTAGCCTTGAGTCTGGCCACGATCGCCACTCGCGTGGGTGCCCAACAATCCGGTAGCGTGCCGGTGATTGGTTTACTGATTACGCACCCGCCGGTTGACGATGCGGTTGTTGACTTGTTCCGCACCGGCTTGCGTGAGTATCAGTACGAGGACGGCAAGAACGTCAAGCTCGAGGTGCGCAGTGCTCTGGGTCGGCTCGACAGGGTACCGGCGCTGGCAGAAGAGCTGGTTCAGCTTCCAGTGGATATCATCGTGGTTGTCAACGAAGTAGCGGCGCGCGCGGTAATGCAGGCGACCCGTGAAATCCCGATCGTATTGGTTGGCTACATCAATGATCCCGTCTCCACCGGTTTGATCGAAAGCTATCGTCGTCCGGGCGGTAACCTCACGGGTGTCTTTACGGTCGACTTGTCCTTGGGCGCCAAGCGTCTGGAGATTCTCAAAGAAGCAGTACCCGGCGTCTCACGGTTGGCGGTTCTTTGGGATCCTGCTTTCGGCAAACGGGAAGTCGCGGACATTGAAGATGCCGCCCGGTCGCTGGGGCTGGAGTTGGTTGCAATTGAAGTTCGGCGTGCCGAAGATTTCCTGGCCGCTCTCGAAACCACGAAGCAAGCAAAAGCCGGTGCGGTTATGCTGACCTGGTCTCCGGTGTTCTGGGTTTATCGCGATCAAGTGGCTTTGATCTACCGAAACGCATCGCTGCCGTTGATTTCGGCCACGCCGTTATCCGCAGAGGCCGGGGGGCTGCTTACCTATGGATCCGATACCGCCTACAACTGGGCGCGAGCCGCGCACTTCATCGAGCGCATATTGAAGGGTGCCAAGGCAGCCGAGATGCCGATCGAGCAGGCGATGAGAATCAAGCTCACGGTGAACCTGAAAACCGCCGACGCACTCGGTATCACCATCCCTCAGTCGATACTGCTTAGAGCCGATGAGGTGATCCGATGACCACGGCAACGCACTCCGAGCGCTACGCACGAGCAAGACACGATTGCAAGTTACGTCTTACCGTTGCGCTAATCGTTACAGGCGCATTGTTTAACGGCGCAGTTTGGAGCGGACAAGCGTATGCGCAAGAGAAGCCGGTGCGTGTCGGGGTCCTCTCCTTCTTTACGCTCACCGGTGAACCGGAGTGGGCGTCCGACTTTGAACGGCTGCGCCGGAATCTTGCCGATCAAGGGTGGATCGCAGGGAAGAACATTGTGTTCGAGTACCGCAGTGCCAAAGGTGAGCCGTCGCAATTTGAAGCTGCAGCCACAGCGCTCGTTGGACTCGATGTCGATGTAATCCTGGCCAATAGCGCACCGGCGCTGCGTGCCGCCCATGCAGCGACCCGTACGATCCCGATTGTGGCGACCGATTACACCACTGACCCCGTGGCCGAAGGTTATGTCGAGAACTTCGCTCAGCCTGGTGGCAATGTCACCGGCGTCTTTCTTGGCGCGCCCGAGTTCGCCGGCAAGTGGTTCGAGCTATTGCAGTCCATGATTCCTGACTTGTCGCGCGTCGCGGTGCTGTGGGACCCCGCTCCAGGAGCCAATCACCTCGAGGCTGTGCGATTTGTCGCCGATTCGTTGGGCATAAAACTACAGGTTCTCGAGGTACGCAAAGCCAGCGACATCGACTTGGCATTTAATGCGTTGAGTGGATCACCACAAGCAATCGTCATCCTGCCGTCGCCAATGAATTGGTGGCAGAGTGCGCGACTTGCAAGGCTGGCGCTGGAGTACCGACTGCCCGCGACATCGATGGCGCCTCATTTCGCGAATGCCGGTGGCGTGATCTCCTACGGCCCTGACTTAACTTGGGACGACGAACGCATTGCAGCTTTGTTGGCCAAAATCCTCGGCGGCGCTAGACCTGCTGACCTTCCCGTAGAGCGACCCAGAAAATTCCAGCTTGTGGTCAATCTTAAAACCGCTAAAGCACTCGGCATCACGATCCCTCACTCGATACTGCTCAGAGCCGACGAGGTGATCCGATGAGTAAGATGACGCGCTCCAGGCGCTACGCCTGTGTGCAACCTCATATGCAGATTCGAGGTGTGGCTGCGTTACTTCTCGCCGTTTTCATGCTGACCACCCTCGGCTGGACTAGAGAGGCCTGCGGGCAATCGAAACTTCCGCGCGTGGGGATTATTTTGGTCGACGCAACCTCCGATGCGCCTGCCGCAGGCGACCGGTCCGAGGTCATACTGCAAGCGCTCGCTGATCAGGGTTGGATCGAGGGCCAAAACGTCTCGTTCGAGGTGCGCAATGTCCGTGGCGAACCTCCCCGATTCACAGAGGCTGCCGCTGAACTCGTTCGACTTCAAGTCGACGTCATTTGGGCCGACAGTGCGCCAGCGTTACGTGCCGCCTACGCGGCGACCCGCACTATTCCCATTGTCACAGGCGATTACACGACCGACCCGGTCGCGGCAGGCTATGCAGAGAGCTACGCCCGGCCCGGTGGAAACGTCACCGGCGTCTTTCTCGACGCACCCGAGTTTTCGGGCAAATGGCTTGAGCTGCTGAAGGCGATCGTTCCCGATCTGTCGCAGGTGGCGGTCCTATGGGACCCGAGCCCGGGCGATGCGCACTTGCGGGCGCTCAAAGCAATTTCGCCGTCCTTGGGCGTGCAACTCCAGGTCATCGAAGTGAGCAAGCCCGAAGGCATTGACGGGGCTGGAACTGAGTTGCGTGGACGGCCGCAGGCACTGATTGTCTTGCCTTCACCCATGACGTACTCTGAAAATACACGAATCGCCAGGCTGGCATTGAAGGAACGGCTGCCGGCAACGTCCATTTTTCTAACGTTCGCTGAAGCTGGTGGGACGGTTGCCTATGGTCCCGAGCCGCTTTCCGTAGCTGAACGTGTGGCAGTCCTCGCAACAAGAGTTCTCAACGGTACGAAGCCGGCGCACCTGCCGATCGAGCGACCCACAAAATTCCAGCTTGTGTTGAACCTCAAGACCGCAAGAGACCTCGGTATCACAATCCCGCAATCAATCCTGCTAAGAGCCGATGAGGTGATCGAATGAACCGCCGCATGGTACTGCGGGTACTTGCGCTGAGCCTGGCCACGATCGCCGCTCGCGTTGGTGCCCAGCAGGGAGACAGGGTGCCGGTAGTCGGTCTGCTGATTACGCATCCGCCAGTTGACGATGTGGTTGTCGACATGTTCCGTGCCGGCATGCGTGAGTATCAGTACGAGGACGGCAAGAACTACAAGCTGGAGGTGCGCACTGCGTTGGGTCAACTCGGCCGGGTCCCGATGCTAATCGAGGAACTGGTTGGGCTCCCGGTTGACGTACTCGTGGTCGTCAACGAGGTGGCGCTTGACGCCGCGAGACAGCTAACGCGGACAATTCCCATTGTGATGATTGGTTTCATTGACGATCCGGTCGAGTTGGGTGTGATCGAAAGCTACGGCCGCCCTGGCGGCAATATCACAGGAGTTTTCAACGTCCACGCGGAGCTGAGCGGCAAACGCCTCGAGATCCTGAGGGATGCGTTACCGAATCTTTCGCGAGTTGCGGTCCTGTGGGATGCGTTTAGCGAGCGTCAGCTCAAAGAGTTGCGGGGCGCAGCCAGCGCACTAAACATTCAGCTCGACTTGATCGAGATCGCGGATGCCAACGATCTGGACGAGGCGATCAAGACTGCCAAAGCGCGAAAAGCCGGCGCAGTGCTCATGAACTTCTCTCCGGTGTTCTGGGTTAACCGAAGCCGGATCGCAGCGATCGCGATCGAAACGAGGCTGCCAACCATCAGCGACATGCAGGTCCTGACGCACAGTGGTTGCCTATTGTCTTATGGAACCGATGGCGCCTATAACTGGGAGCGCGGGGCGTATTACGTCGATAGACTGCTCAAAGGCGCAGACGCGGCAGAGACACCCGTCGAGCGACTGTCGGAGTTAACGTTGGTGCTCAATCTCAAGACCGCTAGAGCCCTTGGCATCACCATCCCGCAGTCAATACTGGTCAGGGCCGATGAGGTGATTCGATGAGGGCGGTAACGCACCCCGGGCGCGACCCAGGAGCACGACGCCATTACAAGGTCCGCCTTACTGTTGCGCTGGTCCTTACGGGTGCGCTTCTTATCGGTGCGGCTTGGACTGGGCAAGCGTGGGCGCAAGAGCGGCTTGCACGTGTTGGCATTCTTTCCTTTCTCCCCATGACTGAGGACAGCACGTGGTGGACGACATGGATGGAGCTATTCCGCCGTAATCTTGCGCAACAGGGTTGGATCGAAGGCAAGACCGTATCTTTCGATTACCGGAGCGCGAACGGTGACCCGTCGCAATTCGCCGGCGCCGCCGCTGAACTTGTCGAAATGAAGGTCGATGTGATCTGGGCGACCAGTGCGCCAGCGATACGTGCGGCGCAGGCCGCCACGCGCACGATCCCGATTGTGGGGTGGGATTTCACCACCGATCCCATTGCCGAAGGCTATATCCAGAGCTACGCTCGGCCTGGTGGAAACTTGACCGGGGTTTTTCTCGACGCACCGGAGTTCGCTGGTAAGTGGTTTGAGCTGTTGAAGGCGACATTTCCTGATCTGTCGCGCGTCGCAGTTGTTTGGGACCCTGCGCCAGGCACCACTCACCTTCAAGCTGTGCGCAGTGCTGCCGGATCGTTGGACGTAGAGCTTCAGATTATTG
>CP070643.1:850388-855494 GCA_020354125.1 Betaproteobacteria bacterium
ACAAGCCACAAGTGGTGCACTTGGAAAGTGAATTCACCCCCTTTAATCAATCGTGCTCGCCGTTCACATTTCACGCAATCGACGTAAGAACGACAAAGCGATAGACAGATCGCTGCGGCCTGAAATCAGTTACGATCAAGTGTACGTTGCAGATTAGATAAACATAAAGCAGCGATGTCAGTTGGCAGTCTCAGACAGTGAAGCAGAAGTAGTAGACGTGATTCAGCAGAACTGTCCATAACAATAAGCCAACCGCGTGAGCTTGTAAGGGGGGAATCATGAAAACAACGATGCATGTCCTGGTCGGCTTGCTGCTGGCCTCAGGTGTTGTGTTTGCTGGCGACTATGAAGATGGTTTTGCCGCCTACGAAAAGGGAGACTATGCGACTGCGTTTTCCAGTTGGCTCAGGGCCGCCGAGCAGGAAGATGCGCGGGCGCAGTACAACCTGGGTATCCTGTACAGCGAAGGTCTGGGCGTAGCCCGGGATTACGAACAAGCTGTCTATTGGTATCGAAAATCAGCCGAACAGGGGCATGCAGAGGCACAGAACAACTTGGGGGCAATGTACCAAGAGGGTAAAGGCGTCCCAAGAAACGACGAGAAGGCTATCCACTGGTACACCAATTCCGCTGTGCAGGGAATTGCCCCTGCCCAGTACAACCTGGCAATCAAGTACGCAAGGGGTGAAGGTGTTCCCGAGGATGACGTGCAGGCAGTCTTCTGGTGGACTAAAGCAGCTGACCAGGGGTATGCACCCGCCCAGTTAGGCTTGGGGGTCGCGCACGAGAAAGGTAATGGCACACCAAGAGACTATGCCAAAGCGATTCATTGGTACACCAAGGCGGCTGAGCAGGGGGATGCGATTGCACAGAACAACCTGGGGTCAATGTATCACGATGGTAAAGGTGTCCCAATAAACTATGAGAAGGCTATCCACTGGCACACCAGAGCCGCTGAGCGAGGACTATGGATGGCGCAGATGAACTTGGGAAGGATGTACCAGAAGGGTGAAGGAGTTCCCAGGAACCTGGATCAGGCTATTTACTGGTTTACCAAAGCCGCCGAGCAAGGACACGCAGAGGCGCAGTACGAATTAGGTTGGATGTATACGCGAGAGGACACAGACGTTCCCATCAGCTATGCAGAGGCATTCAAATGGTGGAGCCTTGCGGCTGAACAAGGACACGCAGGTGCGCAGTACGGCGTGGGGTTAGAGTACTACGCGGGCCTCGGTGTTTCCCGCGATTACGTTCAGGCATACAAGTGGTTTAGCCTTGCCGCTGCGCAAGGGGTTGACTGGGCGAGAGCTATGCTTGATGAGGTCGAAGGCGAGATGACCCCCGAAAAAATCGCCGAAGCACAGCACCTGACACGTGAGTGGAAGCAGCGTTACGAATGAGTGGAGCGTGCGGTGTCAGATCGAGATCGCATGCATGGCGGGTTCTCCTTCGCAGTTTGGTCGCTACGAAAGAGACACTAAACCTGCCGTGCATGTGCTGTTTTTACACGCACGTTATAACCTAACGCGCTGAACTTCAATCAATATTCGTGGGGAGACCTCAGTATCTGACCCCATTTTCCTCAGTTGGCAGCATCCGGCTCGTCGGGAACGTTGAGGCCAGCCTTTCGCAGACCGTCCACATATTGCTCAAGTAAATCGTCGTAATTCCATAGCAGACGGGCCATTTCGCCCCGTGGGTCCACGCCGAATTGCGGATGCGCGTCGAGCAACTTTTGAATTTCATCTTGAGCCTCTTCAATTCGCCCTAATTGTGCGTAGTCCGCTGCCAACCACCAGTGATACCACCAAAATCCCGGCATCTTCATCTCGACCGCTGCGTCTAGCGCTTTCTCGTATTCGCCTTTGGCATAGTAGTAATTCTGCGGTGCAAAGTAATACCAACCCGGCCCCCTAGGGTTCAGTGCAAATCCTTTGTTCGTTAGCGCAATACCTCGTTCTAACCGGCCTGCCAATATATTGAACAACCCCATGCCGACCATAGTACTTGGTCGATTCGGGTTCATAGCTACTGCGCGCTCAGACACCACAAGAAACTCGTCCAGCTTTCTTGCAGTAAATAGCACTTCGGCGAGGAATTGTTGCGCACGAGTGTTGTCTCGATCGAGCGATACCGCTCTATGTCCTATCTCTAATGCCCGCTCCAAAGGTTTCGGTCGGGGATTCAGGCCCATGCGATGCTCGTCGAGTGTTAATAGCATCTGCCAGGCAAGCAGGTCGACATTGTCTGGAAACCGCTGCAAAGCATCTTCAATACAAGTTCTGACTTCAAGATGTTTTTCCGGCGATATTGCATTGTAAAACTCAATTACTCGGAGTTCGCACTCGTACGCGTCGAAGTCCGTATTTTCATCTTTCCTTTTTTGTTGCAATCGAGACATACTAATTACGCCATATTGGTCAGCGATCTTCGCGACGACCTGCTGGGTTATTTGGTCCTGTATGTCCAGCAGGTCTGCACCGGTAAGCTTCCGGTTATAGCTCTCCGCCCAAATGTGAGAGCCATTTTTCGCATTGAGCAACTGGACCGTTACCCGCACATCGTTTTCCCCACGACGTACACTGCCTTCGACGACATAAATTGCGCCTAAATCCCTACCGATTTCGCGAACATCCACGGACTTACCCTTGTATTGAAACGTCGAGCTACCGGCTAGAACGTGAAAATCATTGAATCGGGTCAGCTCGGAAATGAGCTGTTCAGTCATGCCATCGGAGAAGTATTCCTGCTCCGGATGACCACTCATATTCTTAAAGGGAAGCACCGCTATCGTGGGCCCAGTGGGCATGGCCAGGACCGGGTCTCCAGGCGCGTCATCTAGCCTGAAAATCACTGCAGCGACAACGGCAATCGTAAAAGCCACCACCGCCGCGACAACAATGAGTGCGCGTGAGCTTTTGCGCGAACCTTGCCGCGTTGACGGCGTACCGGCCTGAACGATCCGATAGACTCGCACCGGCTGCTTAATGTTTTTGACCTCATACTCGCCCGCGCCCGCAATGCCGACGTCAATCAGGGTGCGCACTTGAACGCACACCGATTCCGAAATCATGATGCCGCCCGGCTCCGCCAGCGACTCAAGCCGGGCGGCAACGTTGACCCCATCGCCATAGATGCTGCCGTCGTCACGACTGAGGATGTCACCAAGGTTGATGCCAATGCGGAAATGCATCTTCCGGTGATCGGCGAGTTGCAGGTTGCGGCGAGCCAATTCGCGCTGAACTTCGACCGCGCACTGGACCGCCTCCACCGGGCTGGCGAACTCGGCAAGGATATTGTCGCCCGGAGAATCGACAATGCGGCCTTCGTGCCGGCTGACAAGGCTGCTAAAGATAGAGCGATATCGGGTCAGCGTTTCAACCGTCGCTTCCTCGTCGTCTTGCATCAAACGCGAATAGCCCGCGACGTCCGCGCTCATGAGCGCGGCCAGTTTTCGTCGTTGACCAGGCTCTGCCATCGTCACGACCGCAACACCTTCCCTGCCGCAGCACCAACCAGTTCTCCATCCGCATACGTCGCCACACCATTCACAAACGTATGTCGCACCCCATGCGACGGCATAACCATGCGCTTGCCGCCGCCGGGAAGATCGAAGCGGCGTTCGCCGTGGCTTGGTGAACCGATTGTCTTCGGGTCGAAGATGGTGATGTCCGCAGCGAGCCCTGATTGCAGGCGACCACGGTCCTTGATGCCAAAGAAGTCGGCGGGGTCGGACGTTAGCCTGCGAACGCCCTCTTCCAACGTCAGCACTCCGCGTTCGCGCACCCAGGTGCCGAGCAAGAAGGTTGGATAACCCGAGTCGCACAGCATATCGACGTGCGCACCGCCGTCACCCAGACCAATCAGGATCGCCGGGTTGTTGAGCAACTCGGCCATGCGATCGACGCGTGTGTTAAACGACGTGATGGTGTACTCGAGCTGCAAGTCATCTGCAATCGTCAGATCAAGGAGCGTGTCGACAACATCCTTGCCCTGGGCTTCGGCGATCTCGACGACGGTCATTCCTTCAAAACGCTTCACTTCCTGGTTATGACCTTCGTGCAGCCTGACATGCGAGAAATCGCTTACACCCATCGGGTTCTTCAGTTCTTCCCGAAACTGATCGCGGAAAGCCTTGTCGCGGTAGACCGCGATCATGGCTTCCTTTGATTTGTCTTCGAACACGCGTTTCCATGACGGGAACGAAGCAAAGGCAAACGGATTGCGCATATCAACTTCGCGCGTGAGCGGCAGCGGCGACGTCTGCGGTCTTGCACCTTTTGCGATTTGCGGCGCAGCGAGTTTCAACGTGTTGCGCACCGCTTCGGAAATATCGTCGCGATCGAACAGCGCAATAAACGTCACCGGTCGGCCACTTTCAGTGAGCAACAAGTCGAGTGTCTGGCACTGATCTTCTTCAAGCACACCGATCTGACGTGTCAACGCGACTTCGATCGCGCCCTTGTTCTTTTGCTTGAGAACGTTGCAATAAGCAGTCAGTTCTTCATCGCTTGCAAGCCGGCAGGCGAGCGGCTTACCGCCGAAGCCCATGTGCTGATTGAGGATAGTGCTGGAAAAACCGAACGCACCGGCATCCATTGCTTCCGATATCAGCCCGGCGATCTTTTTGGTTTCGGCAGGCGTTGCGGCACGCTCCATCGATTCTGCGCCCATGACCCAATGCCGAAACGGCGTCAGTGGCGCAAGAAAGCCAAGGTTGACCGATGGTTTTCTTTTCTCGGCAGCATCCATGTACTCGGGAAAGGTTTCCCAGTCCCAGGTGATGCCTTTGTTGAGCACATCGAAGGGAATAGCTTCGACGTTCACAAGGTCATGCATGGCAACTTCGCGCGCCTCCGGCTTGCACGGCGCGATGCCAACACCGCAGTTACCGAGAACAGTAGAGGTGACGCCGTGCCATGAGGAAGGTGTGACGGCGCCATCCCAGCAAATCTGCGCGTCGTAGTGGGTGTGCGGATCAATAAAGCCCGGCGAAACCACACAGTCGCCAGCGTCAATCGTTTGTTTCGCCGAGTCGTCCGGCTCACCTACTTCGACAATCTTGCCGTCGGCGACAGCTACGTCGGCCTTGTAAGCCGGCTTGCC
>CP070643.1:855594-860552 GCA_020354125.1 Betaproteobacteria bacterium
CATCTTGCTGGCGTTGCGCGAGCGTGATCGAACAGGACAGGGCTGTTATCTCGATATCGCCATGACCGACGGCGTGCTGCCTTTCATGTATTGGGCGATTGGTAATGGAATGGGTGCCGGCAAGTGGCCCGAAAGCGGGAAGGATCTCGTAACTGGTGGCTCGCCGCGTTACCGGCTGTATCCCACCGCGGACAAGAAATTCGTCGCTGCCGGTCCTCTGGAAGACAAATTCTGGGCTGCCTTTTCTGAGGCGATTGGACTCGAAGCGGAATATCGTGACGACAGCAAGAACCCGGGCGCGACGATGCGGCGCGTGGAAGAGATTATTGCCTCACACGACGCTGCGCATTGGGAGCCCTTGCTCCGCAAGGCAGACTGTTGCTGCACCATCGTCAAGACAGTGCGTGAAGCGATGGAAGACGATCAGTTCCGGCATCGCGGTGTGTTCCGGGCGAAACTTGTCAATGAGAATGGCGATACGCTACCAGCGACGCCGATGCCAATCGTGCCGTCGCTGCGCGCGCACGGTGACGACGAAACTGGAGCCTCACCGCTTGGTGCGCACAACGACGAAATGCTCAAATGAGAGGCGGGGTAGCAGACCGTACAAACACGGAGTAGTAAGAATGCACACGGGAATACTGGCAATCTGGAACGATTGTCTTTCGGAAGCCGAAAAACAATATGAAGACTGGTACATGGGGCAGCATCTGCCAGAGCGGGTGGGCGTGCCCGGCTTCAGGATCGGCCGGCGCTACCAGGCGGTGGCAGCCGATCTTCGCTACTTTACCTTCTACGATACCGATACTCCCGAAGTGCTGTGGTCGGATGCCTACCGCGAAAGACTCGCGAATCCGACGCTGGAAACGGCGGAGATCATGCACTCGTTTCGCAACATGAACCGCACTGTATGTCGCCGCGTGTCGCAAATGGGTCAGTTCGTTGCAGGCCACGCAGTGACCGCGCGAAT
This sequence comes from Betaproteobacteria bacterium, assembly GCA_020354125.1. GTDB lineage: Bacteria > Pseudomonadota > Gammaproteobacteria > Burkholderiales > Eutrophovitaceae > SG8-40. Next base: position 856,565 of record CP070643.1, read on the forward strand.
GAAAGCATTGCCGGCCGATGTTGCCCAGATACAGAACACGCTTATCGAGGCGACTGGCGTCACGGGAGCGGAAGCGTGGGAAGCGGTGGAGGTTCCCAATGCAGGGGCAACGGTAGAATCGAAATACCGTGACGGACCCGATGAATCGGTTGGCGCAGCTTTGGTTTTTCACGTTATGCGAGAACAAGATGCACTCGATACCTGTGATGCGCTGTTCCAGACGCTGGGTGATCAGGCACAGATCGGCGCCTATCAATTGTTGTGCGAACTCCGTGCTGAATCGCTGCGGTAAACGACTCTCTTGTTTGCGTTGGATTTCAGGAGTGCTAGCACACGTGATGGTATGAGCCGTGGCGCCAATGATTTCTAATTGTTTTCCTCTGCGTCATCCGCGCACTCGGCGATGAGAGGTTGAAGGCGACGAAGTCGCTGGTGAGGAGTGAGGGGGCACGACGGAAGGGAAGAGCAGGGGCCCCGCTTGCGGGGATGCGACCCCTGGAGGCGTGCAGGGCCTCCACAAAGAAGATGTAATAGAGTTTACGAAGCGCGTATTCATTCGCGGAAAGGTTGCGAGTCTTCTGTGGAGGCCGGTGAGGAATGGGGAGTGAGGTGGCCTGTGCAGAGGCGAATACGCGACTTCCCGGATTCTTGCTCTCCTCTGCGTCCTCCGCGTACTCAGCGGTGAGAGGTTAAAAGATCGGATGCGACACGTATGAAAATACTCTTACTACAAGGCGCCAACATGGTAGCGCTCGGAAAAAGACAGCCCGAGTTATACGGCACGACCACGGCCGCTGAACTCGACGCACTTCTGCTCAAGGAAGCGAAGACACTTGGCGTTGACCTGGACATTCGTTACACCAATGTCGAGGGCGAGGCCATCGACTGGATCTATGAGGCCGACAACTCAGGAGTCGATGGACTGCTGTTCAACCCGGCAGGGTTCGTCTACGCTGGCTACGCCCTGCGTGACTGTCTGAAGGCGGTATCGCTGCCGCGCATCGAAGTGCATATGACAAATCTGGAGAGCCGCGGTATGCAATCCGTCACCGCCACTGCTTCGGACGGAATGATTATGGGGCTCGGAATCGATTCCTATGTGCACGGTCTGCGCGCATTGACGTACCTGATTAAGACCAGGCGCGCCTAATCCAAATCGGGCGCAGCTCGTTCGAACCAGGCGAGCCTGAGTAAAAACGGTCTACAGACTGTGCGCCTGTTACTGGGCCTTGGGCGCCCTTGGACAGCGGCGCAAATCCCGGGCCGGGACTGGCCGATTCCTTGCATGCCACGGCCCGGCGAATGAAAAACGATCCCATATACGACCTCCATCCATCCGGAAGTGACGCGGCCGCCCAGGGGGCGGACAAGAGCATTGCGCCCGGGAAGGAGCAACTCTCCTATCCCGCGTTGCTCCCACGACGTGGCAGCCGCTTCGTAAAGCGCATGTATTGGCCGCGCATTGTCGGCATGGGACTGGCCCTGGTTATGGTTGCTGCCGCGCTTCGTCAGGTTGGCGCGCCGCCGTGGGCATGGGGCTTGATGGTGGTGAATGGACTTCTCTGGCCCCACATCGCATATCTCTGGGCAATCCGCAGCGATAGCCCCTACGACGCAGAACACCGCAATCTGCTGTTCGATTCGGCATGCGGCGGTTTCTGGCTTGTGGCCATCGGATTCAATCTGGTGCCCTCGGTGCTGATGTTGACCATGCTATGTATGAACAATGTGTCGGTCGGTGGCGCGCGTTTGCTGTTTCGGGGCCTTATGTCGATAGTGATTGGCGCGCTGGTGGGATTGCCCCTGTTCGGTGGTTATCTGGAATTGGCTTCGAGCCTCCACGTCATCGTCGCAAGCATCCCGTTCATGGTGACGTATCCGGTCTTTGTAGGTGTCATCAGCTACCGTCTGTCACAACAGCTCAGTCAGCAAAAGCGCCGGTTTGAGGCGCTCAGCCAGCGCGACGCACTGTCGGGACTGGCGACCCGCGGCTACTGGGAAATCAGGCTTAACGAAGAGTTCTCCCGTGCGCGGCGTCATAGTCGACCAGCTACACTCGTGCTCGCTGATATCGACTATTTCAAGCGCATCAACGACACGCACGGCCATCTTTTGGGTGACACAGTCATTCGCCTTATCGGTGGGCTACTCGAAGAGCAAACGCGTGCGGTCGATTTTGTCGGTCGATATGGTGGTGATGAGTTCGCGCTGGTTCTGCCTGAGACACCTGTAGGGAATGCGCTGAAGGTTGCGCAGCGGATTCAGACTGCGTTGGCAGAGGTCACGGTTTCCGAACAACCCGGTTTTAGCATGACGGTGAGCATTGGTATCGCCGAGTTGTCGCCGCAGGTCTCGAGCCCGCGCGAGTGGATGAGCTGGGCCGATCAGGCGCTCTATGAAGCCAAGAGCAGCGGCCGCAACTGTATTCGCATCTTCGATGGTGACATCGCGAAAAAGATGGCAGTCTGAGGAAAGGGCCAGGCGAGCCTGTCACACGTCGAACTACACTTGGCCAATCTGAAGTGCCGCGCTATCCATTCTGTTGCTGTCAGCACAGCCGATAAATGATCATAGGGCACGGCATTGACTGAAACGCACAGTGTCCGCGTGCGCGAGCGCGTATCATCCAAGACGCGCATCATTGAAGAAAAGGACAAATGAATTGACCACAACAAAGACCATGCTGATCACCGGTGCATCGACCGGTATCGGCGAGGCAACGGCAAGAATGGCAGTGGAGGCAGGTTATCGGGTCGCGCTCGCGGCACGCTCGGTCGACAAACTGGAAAGGATCGTTAGCGAAGTCGGTGGCGAAGACGAGGCGATCGCAATTCAGTGTGACGTCACATCCTACGAGCAACAGCAGGCGATGGTGGAGCAAACACTGAAGGCGTTTGGTCGAATCGATGTCGCGTTCGCCAACGCCGGAATTGGTTCAACGGGCTTCGGCACGGAGCAAGGTGACCCGGAGAACTGGCGCGACATGGTTCTCACCAATCTTTACGGCGTTATCCTTACGGCCAAGGTCTGCCTCGATGAGCTCAAGAACAACCGCGGGCATTTTCTGATCACCAGTTCGCGGGCAGGGCGAAACACGCTGAAAGGCTCTGTTTATGGTGCAACCAAATGGGGCGTGACTGGATATGGCTACAACCTGCGCGAAGAACTGGCCGGTACCGGCGCACGTGTCACCGTGCTAGAGCCTGGTATGACCGATACTCCATTTTTTGACACGCCCAAACCACAGGCATTGAAAGCCGATGACGTTGCGCGGGCAGTCATGTACGCAGTCTCGCAGCCGGAACACGTCGGAGTCGCAGAGGTGATGGTTTTGCCGGTGACCAGGTCCGATTGACCCGATTGCCGGACTGACTCGATTGGTTGACGGGCAGCTTTTGGCTCGATATCCTGCGGCGGTTTTTTGCACGTAGAAGAAAGAGGAGTGAAGGGAAGATGAAAGTAACTGTTTTCGTCATCGCGCTCGCATTTGCAGCTGCAAGCTCGGTTGCCGTCGCCGGCATTGCGCCGAGTTCTGCTGCATCGGCCGCGGCGCAATCGGGTGCCAAGGTCGCGCCGCCCAAAAGTGATTCACAGAATGGAAACAGCGGGGGCACTGGTAGTCAGACAGAGACTACAAAATAGTCGCTGCAGTCGATAAGTCTGAGAAAGGCAGAGGGTTTCTCCTCTGCCTTTTTTGATGCTTGTACCGCGGTCTTTATCTCAGTAAGTATCGCCGAAAGTGCACACGGGACCTGCACTCAATCGGTGATCGATTGCACCACCAGGGTCTTGAACATCGTGGAGTACCAGAGCAGGTGCGTTACCGACTGCATCATGTACACGGCTATCAGTTCTTCCGCGGGATCGACCCAGAAGTAGGTGCCCGCGTAGCCGGCCCAGTAATACTCACCGACGGACCCGTCCATGGCGTTCAGGATTGCGGGAGCGCGAGGGCCTTCTGTACGAACAGCACCGAGCAGGCCGAAGC
>CP070643.1:860652-865373 GCA_020354125.1 Betaproteobacteria bacterium
ACGGAATCAGGCATGCCGCTGCTTGCCGGCGACTCGCATCGCGCTCTGGATACACCCAACGTTTATTACCAGGTGCATATGAACTGCCCGGCATTTCGCGTCAGCGGTTACGCGCTGCCCGGCCTACCGGGTGCGCCGCATTTCAGTCATACGGCGTACGTCGCATGGGGCATGACCCACGGTGTTGCGGACTACCAGGATTTGTACATCGAGCGCTTTCGCACTGAAAACGGTCGCCTTGAATATGCGTACCAGGATGCGTGGCTGCCCGCTGAGGTGTCTGACGAAGAACTGGAAGTGCACGACGGCGAGGCAGAGCACTTGAAGGTGGTGCGAACCCGTCACGGGCCGATCATTGCGGGCGATCCGGCGGCAGGCCACGGCATCGCCTTCTCCCACACGGGGACAAACAGCGCTACCGCCTGGGCCAACAGCATTTATGAGCTTCTCGTCGCGACATCCGCGGACGAAGCGGAAGAATCGTTGCGCGAGTGGACGGAGCCGGTCAACAACTTCGTCTACGCAGATGTGCACGGCGAGTTCGGTTATCGCTACCGGGGGCGGATCCCGCTACGCACAATGGCAAATGCATGGTCGCCCGTACCGGGATGGACCGGTGAACATGAATGGGACGGTCAGATTCCCTTCGAGGAACTGCCACGTGCACGCAACCCCGAGGCCGGGTTTGTCGTGACCTGCAACAACGCTCCCGCGGGCGCTGACTATCCCTATTACATCAATACCTTTTTCGCCCCGGACTTCCGCGCCCGGCGGATTACGACGCGGCTTCAGAATCTTTCCGAGGGCGCAACAGTTTCAGATATGGCGGCCATTCACGCGGACCGGGTGTCGCTGCCGGCACGCATTCTTGTTGACCGCCTGAAGGAGCTGGACTCATCCGATCCGCAGGTGGCGAAAGCGTGTGACATCTTGCGGCAGTGGAATGCCAAAATGGATCGTACGTCTGCCGCCGCGGCGATCTATGGCACGGCACGCAGCTACTTGTATGAAGACGTCATCAAAGCGGAATTAGGAACAATGTCCGAGGAAGCCCTCGGTGCGCCGAGCGGCATTGGACGGGGTGCGGCAACACATGCCAATCAACTCTATGCCGAAGCTGTTGCCGCGATGGCCGCAGACGATGGCGGTTGTCTCGATCCGGGTCAAAACTGGCCGAACTTGATTGAACAGGCGATCGCCAGCGCTGTTTTCGAACTGCGAGATCGATTGGGCGCGGACATGCAAGACTGGACGTGGGGGGCGATTCACCATACCCGACCGCGACACCCGCTGTCCCGGATGTTCCCGGAGCATGCGCATCTTCTCGATCCACCGGAAATTCCGGCCGATGGCGACGGCGATACTCCCCAGGCAGGCGGCTATTCGATGGTCGATCGATTTGTGCAGATACTGATGTCTGTCAATCGCTATATTCACGATCCATCGGATTGGCGGCGCTCGCGCTGGATCGTTCCGCTAGGCAGTTCCGGTCATCCCGGCAGTCCGCATTTTGCCGATCAAGCGCGCATGTGGGCCGATGTTCAAACCATTCCCCAACTCTGGGAGTGGGATGACATTGTCGATGCCGCTGAAACGCGGCAGACCTTGAGGCCCCGATAGCTCAAGCGAGCGACCAGCGCACAATGACAGCGAACAGTCGCTGCAATCGCCGAGCGAGGCTGCATCCCCCGCAACAGCGGATCACCGATTGGTATCTCGCATAGAATAATGCAATAGGCCCGGCACGCACTTGTCGCCTTAGTCGCGGATTGTTTTGGAACATCGTGTTGCTGGGCGGCCTTCGTAGCGAAGAACCAACTTTGGGAACAGTGCGACCATGTCCAACGACAAGATGAAACTCTTGTTGCCTTCGACGATGGCGCGTGCCGGCTGGGAAGTTGCCGAGGCGCGCGACAATGTCGAGACGGCCGAATTTGACGTCAATATGCCGACCGCGGAATTTCACGCACTGCTTGGGGACGTGCACGGTGTTGCTCTCGGCGTCACGCCGTTTGCTCAAGCAGAGCTGCAGGCTGCGCGAAACCTGCGCGTGGTCGCTCGCATAGGAGTAGGTTACGACGCCGTTGACGTGGCACTCCTTACAAAGCACAGCATACCGTTGATGGTGACAGGCACCGCCAACTCGCCGTCTGTTGCAGAGCAGGCGTTGTTCTTCATGTTGGCGTTGGCAAAACGTGGCGAAAAGTATGACGTGATGGTGCGGGAGGGCCGTTGGGCGGAGCGGTTCAACGAATTTCCGGTTGATCTGTTCGGCAAGACGGTCTTGGTGGTCGGATTCGGCCGTATCGGGTCGCGCATATCCAGCGCCTGCCTGGCGCTTGGCATGACCGTGCGCGTCTATGACCCTTACGTCGCCGCGGCGGACATGGCTGCGGCAGGTTGTGCTCGTGTCGAGGAGCTTGATGCCGTTCTGGGCGAGGTTGACTTTGTCACCATCCATTGCCCGAAGAACAGCGAAACGATAGGCATGTTCAACGCCAATCGTCTGGCGCGCATGAAATCATCGGCGTACCTCATCAACACTGCGCGCGGCGGCATCATCGACGAAGCCGCGCTGCATTCGGCACTGACCGATGGCACTATCGCCGGCGCTGGACTGGACGTGTTCGATCAGGAACCGCCGCAACCGGACAATCCGTTGTTGAAGTTACCGAACGTCATTACCGCCCCTCACATGGCAGGTATCACCATCGAGGCTTTTGAGCGCATGGCTGTGGCAACCGTGCAGAACATGCTCGATGTGCTGGATGGCAAGCCGAACATGGATCACGTCGTCAACAAAGAAGTGTTCGCCTAGTGTTTGAGCAGGTCAGAAGAGGAACTTGAATAGAGATTCGTAGATTGGAACTGGAAATATGAAACCAATGGACCGCTACTTTGATGACTTCGAGGTTGGCGAACGATTCCGCTCGAAAGGGGCGACCATGACCGAGTCCGACATCATCGACTACGCGATGGCCTATGATCCGCAACCATTCCATATTGACACGGAAGCAGCGGCGAAGTCGGCCTACGGCGGCCTCATCGCCAGTGGCCAACACACTTTCGGGGTTGGCTGGCGCATGTTCTTGCAGGAAGGTTTGTTCAAAGCGTGCAGTATGGGTTCACCAGGCGTCGATGAGTTGCGGTGGACGGCGCCGGTGAGGCCGGGCGATACCATCTATACCGAAGCGGAAGTACTGGAAAAACGCCCTTCAGGTTCGAAGCCGGATCGCGGAATCTTGCGCATGGGTTATCGCATGGTGAACCAGCGCGACGAAACCGTCCTGACCATGTCGATCGTGCACATCCTGGCGAAACGGCCTGCGTGATACGGAGTGCTCAGCCGATCGGTAGGGCTCTCGTGACAGCTATTCGTTCGGCGTGCCGAGGTCGGTAGCAGCCGGCAACAGTTTGCGATGAATGCGGGCGAGAACGATACTCAGTATGGCAAGGGCAAGTGCCATGAAATTGAGATCGGAATGGCTTAAACCGGTTTCACCGCCGCCCGGAATGACCAGCAGCAGACCGGCGGCGAATAGCAGCAACCGTGCCGCCAGCCCCGGCAAGGTCCCGCGCAGTGCACCGTGACCGAGTAAATAACCCTCGAGAGCCGATGCGATCAAGAGGATGCCGATGATTGCGGTGCCCACGACGATGATGATTTCGTCAATCGAGCCGCGCAGGATGAGTGCCGGATTTAGCACAAAGAAGAACGGCACGAAGTACATGGTGCTGCCCAGACGCACAGCGCGCATGGCTACGTCCATCGGTGCGGCGCGCGCAATCCCCGCAGACACGAATGCGGCAATGGCGACCGGGGGCGTAATGAAAGAGACCATGCCCCAGTACATCATGAACAAGTGCACTGCGACTGGATCGAAACCGGCCGCGACCAGCGGCGGGGCGAGCACGATTGCCAGAAAGATATAGCACGCGGTGATGGTCATGCCCATGCCTAAGACAAAACTGGTAATCGCACCCATTACCAACAAAACGTAAACATTGTTGCCAGCGAGATAGACGAGGTCATTGGCAAGTGTGCCGGCCAGTCCGGTGACCGACAGCGAACCGATGATCAGGCCAACGCCTACCAGGAGGGCGGAAAGTTCACCCAGAGCGCCGGCAATGCCTTCGATCAGGCCACCGAGTCTTTTCCAATTGAGTCGATACAGTTTTGAAAACTGGTTGATGACCAGAAGCAATGCGGTTGCGTAGAAAGGCGCGACCGCCTCTTGCTGCAGTACCAGCAACATCCAGACGAGCAATACGAATACGAGGAGGTATTGCCAACCCTCACGGAAGGTTTTTGCCGCAGAAGGCAATTCTGCGCGCGGCAAACCCTTGAGACCGCGGCGCGCAGCATAGCCATCGATTTGCATGAATAAACCGAAGTAGAGCAGTATCGATGGAACCAATGCGGCGAGCGCAACGGTTACGTATGGCACGCCGAGAAAAGAAGCCATAACGAACGCAGTGGCACCCATGACGGGCGGCATCAACACGCCACCGGTCGATGCACACGATTCGACGCCGCCGGCATAAGCGGGCGAAAAACCAATGCGCTTCATGGTCGGGATGGTTACGACACCGGTGGTCATGACGTTGGATACGATGCTTCCCGATACGGAACCCATCAAGCCGCTCGCGAAAATGGACACCTTGGCCGGCCCGCCGCGTACAGCACCAAACAAAGCGAATGCCAGATTGTTGAAAAAGTG
>CP070643.1:865473-869850 GCA_020354125.1 Betaproteobacteria bacterium
GCCCGGCAAGAGCGCAGCCACGACGCGCCATGAACTCACAGTTAGCGACCTAGGTTGTTGCATTGACTGATCCATTGGTGATCAAAACGGCGCGATGATGCCGCCCACACAATTAAGCAATAGCCAGATTTGTTCGGCAAACCGCGTCGAGGAACCGTCTAAAGCAAATAATCCGCGACAATTTCCATTAAACGATCCGACCAGCGCTCAGGAAAGGGCTCGGTCAACTCTACCGATTTGCCAAAATCCTCGTTAAAGATGCGCTCAAGCAGTTCCTCGACAGCTTCCGGGTGTGACGTCGCGAGATTGAGCTCCTTGTTGGTACGAAAGCTCAGCTTGTCCCAGTTGGCAGAACCTAGGCAGACCCAACCATCGAAGACAGCCGCCTTGACGTGGGACATACCCGGGTAGAGGAAGACGCGAATGCCGTGCTCCAGCATGGCATTAGCTGCCAGCACGTTACTCTGATTCAGCGCTCCGTGATTAGTGACCAACGGTAGAATAACGCGAACGTCGACGCCCCGCCGCCTCGCCCTGGCCAACTCATAGAGCATCGTGTCGTCTGAGAAGTACGCGTTTTCGACAAAGATGTAACGCTTCGCATTGCGAATCGCCTCGCGTTGCACCCGAAAGATTTCGGGATCGCCCGGTCGTGTATGCAGAATGCGTAGCGGATAACCATTTTCTGATGGCGCGGAGCGCCGGGGTTTAGCCTGGCGGAAGAAACTACCGATATCGCCGAACGGGCCTGCTTGCACCCAGGCGCCGTAGAATTCCTCGGTAAGAACGCTCACGATCGGTCCGCGCGCTGCCATCATCATGTCGTGCCAGACGTATCGATACTCCCTGCCTATGTTCATGCCACCCACGAACGCGACTTCGCCATCTATTATTGTCGTCTTGACGTGATCGCCAGTAAGCCAGGGATTGCTAACCTGACGCACATTGATATCCGAGCCCTCTTCCAGAAACAATCGGACTGACTCCATAGGAACGTAGTCTTTCGGCATGCTTTCATCTTCAGCGCCGGTGGCGATGATGGTTCCCAGGCCATCCAGCAATACCTTGACGTCAACCCCTTCGCGGGAGCGACGGCGCAGTAACTGGCCGATCTTCTCCGCAAAATCGTCGTTATCGAATATGTAACTTCGGATCAGTACCGATTCGCGAGCTGACGTGATCGCGTCAATCAGGTGAGTGAAGTACTGCTCCCCATCGATCAGGTAGTCGATGGTGCCCTTGACCGCTGGCCGACCAGTGATCTTATCGAGCCGATCCTCCCAATCCTCCAGATCCATACCGGGTCCGTCGGCAAGCCCCGGTATGGGCTGCGACTCCAGAGTAACCAGCCAGGAGGGCCGAACAGTCTCGGCTGCCGCTTCCGTCGTAACGAACAGCAGGCGCAAGGCAGATGACACTGGACGGAGAACAAGACCGCCCAGATGACTTTGCGCGAGATGGCCAACCGACTGAACGGCTTGTGTGCGTCCGTCCTCTGGGCCCGCACTCCTGGACCGCGAGGGGTAGCGCAAGAACGCACCAATCGGCAGGTCAAGATTGACATAGAGAAACGGCAAAGAATACTCGCCCGTGTCGCCAGTACTGAAAAGAACACGACGTTCAGTTATACCTTCCCCGGCGAGAAACGATTCGAGTTGAGGCAAGCCACGCCGAAGGAACTCTTCAAACGATATGCTCTCCTGAACCGAGTAATCGGCTGGTTTGTCGACCAACCTGCGCGCCTCAAAGCGCTCTGGTTCGGTGTAATAGAGGAAATAGTCGTCATTATCAAAGTACACGACGACTCCGGACTTTGCCTTTGCTGGCAATACCGATGCAAAAAGCTGGTTACGGAACCGACGCCACTGTTCGATGCTGAGCAGTCGCGGGATGATCCGCGATTCCGGTATCTCGGTCCATCGCTCACGTTGTTGGTATTCGATCGGCAAGATGTACGGTCCTGAATATGTGCCATCAGCATCCGCCACCGCCGTCAGATCAATCCGGCTCGCCCAGTTGCCACCCGCATATACGATTCCATCCCCATCCCGATAGCTGATATAAAACTCACTCTCGCCGGCAAACGCCTCCATAGCAACCAGTGGATTTTGTATGGGTTCGTCTGCAAAGCGACCCTGAAGTGTTGGATACTCGTGCGGCTCAATGGCATCCACCGACGCGGTCTGACCTACGGCGTTGCCAATGGCACCTGCTAGCGAGACGCACAGAAGAAGATAAAGCGCCTTGCACAAGGTCACCCGTCGCATCGATAGCCCATTTGGTTGGGATTCTGCTCTCATTCCTAAATCCAAAGGCTCAAGCGGTCAGTGCCCTTGCCCTCTTAGACAGAGAACATCGCAGACGGTTGGCCGTCGAGGATAAAACGAGTCTAGCCATTTATCCTGCTCTCGTGCCATAGACGTCTTATCGCACCGTACGACAAAGCCAATCTTGACGATAGTCAAAACCAGCCAACTCTCATGTAGTTAGGGTGGCTATCGAGGCGGTGTGCCGTGGGCCATTGGCACCGGTCGGAGATGGCGGCTACAGTGATGGGTAATTCGATGGATAACGACTACGTGCTGAATCGCGCGTATGTCACGCCTCGACATTGACAATATTTACGAACGAAGGAGAGTAATGGCTAAATCAGTTTTCTGGTTGTTAATGACCGCGGCATTGTTGGTGACATCCGGATGCGCAACGCCACCGCCGAAGTCGGGCAAGGGATTCACTCTGCCGGAAGGCGACGCGCAAGCGGGAAAAGAAAACTACATCCGTTTTCAATGCAACGCGTGCCACACTATCGACGAAATTGATCAACAAACGGCGCCGGGCGAAGAGTCTGAACTTTCGATTGCCCTGGGCGGTGAAGTTACACGCATCCAGACCTACGGCGAGCTCGTAACATCGATCATCAACCCATCGCACCGACTCGCGAAGGACTACCCTGTTGATGAGGTATCGGTCGGCGGTCAGTCGAAGATGAAGGTCTACAACGATGTCATGACGGTCACTGAATTAACCGATCTGATTGCCTTCGTGCAGTCGAAATACGAGTTACTCGAGTACGAACTAACTGATTATCCGCTGTACGGACCGTAACAGCGAAGAGTTGGCAGCGGTATGTGACGAAATGGTCTCTTCGGGGCTCAGCCCGTAGCGCCAAATGTAGCGGTGGGTCGGGATGTGCTCCCGCTCAACCTAGTGACTCCACGCAACTACGAGACCGTGCGGTAATCGAGTAAAGACCAAGCGAACAAGCTTTAAATGGATCCATTGAGTCAGGGAGTACTGGGTGCCGCCGTGCCGAGATCGGTAGCACCGCCAGAACACGCTCGTATCGCCGTACTGTTCGGATTCCTGGCGGGCATGGCGCCCGATCTCGACATGTTCATTCGCTCCGGCACAGACCCACTGTTGTTCCTCGAATACCACCGCCAGTTCACCCATGCGTTGGTCTTTATCCCCATCGGTGGATTTCTCTGCGGTTGGTTGTTGCACCAGTTGCTGGGAAAACGTCGTGGTGTGTCACTGCGACGCAGTGTCTTCTACTGCACCCAGGGTTATGCCTCGCACGGGCTGCTGGATGCTTGCACCACCTATGGCACGCAGCTGTTCTGGCCTTTCAGCGATGTGCGCTTCGCATGGAATGCCGTGTCGGTTGTCGACCCGCTGTTCACCTTGCCGATACTGCTATTGATCTTGCTCTCGTTGAATCGGCGCTACGCTGTGCTGGCGCAAATCGCACTCTTTTGGGCGGTAGCCTACCCGGTGATTGGCATGGTGCAGCGGGACCGCGCCGAGACCATCGGTTGGGAACTGGCCCATGCTCGTGGTCACGATCCGGTGCATCTGGAAGCCAAGCCCAGCTTCGCCAATGTGGTCTTGTGGAAGATCGTTTACGAAAACGACGGTCAGTACTATGTCGATGCGGTCCGGGTACTGGCAGATGGCAAAGTCTATCCTGGCGACTCGGTGCCGAAGCTCGACCTCGAACGGGACTTTCCCTGGCTCGATCACAACTCACAGCAGGCCCGGGATATAGAGCGCTTTCGCTGGTTCTCCGATGGTTACGTGGCGCTGCAACCGGACCATCCGAACCGTATTACAGATATCCGCTACTCCATGTTACCCAACCAGATAGCCGGTCTCTGGAGCATCGAGGTTTCACCGGAAGCGGGCGACGCGGACCATGTGCGGTACGTCGTCGCGCGTAGAACCTCAAGTGAATTGATGGACAATTTCCGGGCAATGCTCTTTGAGTAATTTCAAGATCTTTGCCGTCCCCCGCCCTCGTCATTGCCGCTAATGGTGGGCCCGGTAGGACTCGAACCTACGACCAAAGGATTATGAGTCCTCTGCTCTAACCAACTG
>CP070643.1:869950-874156 GCA_020354125.1 Betaproteobacteria bacterium
CTTAACCATGTGAGGCTCTCAGCCACCCCCAATTTCCTTACAGCCTAAGCACTTTACCGCTTAAGGTAGTGCCATGAGGCTCTGAACCCTTAAATGGGCATTACTCGCTCGTATGGCCGACGATGTGTTTCCGCATGGTTGTACGGATGGTCGTTTGCTCGACGCTGATGATGAGGTGACCCCCTTCCTCGAAACGGACCAGCCTCGCACCCGGGATGGTGGACGCAGCAAATTTTGCGTTGCGGTAAAGCTGCAGAGTGTCGTCTGTGGCATGGAAGATCAATGTCGGGGCTCGAATCGCAGAAATTCGCTCATTCGGCATCTCAGCCTTGTTGTCGAAAGCAGCGCCGGCGAATCGCGGCGAAACCGGGTTCATGAAATCGATAATCTGGTCGACCAATTCCCGTTGCGCGGGCGTAAGACCGGCAATGACCGCGTCGTTTGCGCCCATCAGTTCCATCAGCTGTCTCCTGAACACCTTGCTGATGACCCAGTAAAGCGGATCATGCTCGAAGATCGTCATCAGCATGTCGCCCTTCTGGTTCGCCTTCGCCTGGTCTTGTTCGGTTGATGAAGCCACACCTGCGGAGATCAGCGTCAGCGAGGACACCCGTTCAGGATGCAATACGGCAAACAGGAGAGCCGAAGGGCCGCCGTGAGATAACGCGACGATCGCAACCTTTTTCACGCCCAACCGGTCGAGCAGAAACGCGTAGGCATGCGCCTGGTCGTCAAATGTGGCACCCTCACAAAGGGTCGAGCGCAAGTATCCAAAGCGCGAAGGTGCAATCCAGTGGAATTGCTCACTCAGCAACGCCCGCACCATGAGTTCGCCCTGATCGTAGCCGCCGCCGCTCCCGTGAATCACCAGAACCGGGGGGCCTGAACCACCTTCGGTGTATTCGATATCCCCATAGGGCGACGGAATGACCGTGCCCTTTGCGTGGATTCGGTCATAGGCTCGATTCATATCCCATATATAGGCTGCTGAGGCCGAAACCAAAACTGCGATTAACGCTAACGCGATCCAGCCTGGAGTGCCTCTAAACATCTTGCTCTCGTTCTTGCAACGAAATGGGGTAATCGTTCATTCCGATCAGGGCAGCACCTATGCTTCGAGCAGCTATCAGTCGTTGCTCACTGAGCATCGTCTCATTTGCAGCATGAGTCGCAAAGGAGAATGTCTGGACAACGCGGTGGCGGAGAGCTTCTTTGGCACGTTGAAATACGGAGCTGGTCGATCACGAGGATTATCGTAACCATGGTGAAGCTCGCCAAAGCCTATTTGAGTATATAGAGATCTTCTACAATCGACAGCGTCGGCATTCGCATCTGGAAAACACGAGGGTGAGGTCTAGAAATATAGCCTTGACCTTACCCGGCCCACCTGATACGCCTGCGTAAAGTCTGTCGGACGTCGATGGGCGGCGGGTATTTGTACATCATCACGTTGTTGCTTGCCCATGCGGGCTCGCGATGGTCTGGGCGCAAATACTCACACAAGGCGTGCCGATCGGTATGTCGTCAAAGATATGCTCGCGCCGGGTCACCGTGCGCGGCCGCGAGATACAGGGCGTCGGAGAATTCGATACGGGAAGGGCGTGACACGGTGACGGTGGAATAACATGGCTACGATTAAAGACCTGACCCTGAGGTTTCGAGGGGCTTCGTTCGCACTCTTTACACGGGGCGGCTAATGGGCGACCCGGTCGCATTCGCGCTTGGCACGTTTTGTTGATCTTATTGACTTGCGTTCCCATGCGACACCTCCTGCGCTATTGTTTAATTTCAAAATTGACCGATCAAACCGGATTGGCTCAATCGGTTCAAGTGCTGGAACTGGTACCGGGTCGGCGGTTGCGCAGCCAATGCGTTTGGCATAACGGAGATTCATATTGAGCAACAGGTCCAATCGACTTGCTGTCGACATCGGCGGCACCTTCACTGACGTTGCGCTGGCTATTGGTGGCACGAACATCACCAGCAAGGTCCTGACCACGGCGACGGCCCCGGAGAAAGGCGTCATGATTGGCATCGCGCAGGTCATGGCGGCAGCCGGAATCGGCAGCGCCGACGTCGGCGTCGTCATCCACGGCACCACGCTCGCTACCAACGCGATCATCGAGCGCAAAGGCGCGCGCACCGCGCTGGTGGTTACCGAGGGCTTCCGCGATTCCGTCGAGATGGCCTACGAGAATCGCTTCGAGCAGTACGACATCGAGGTGCAGAAGCCCAAGCCGCTGGTGCCGCGCTACTTACGCCTGCCGGTCAAGGAGCGCATCAACGCCCGCGGTGAGGTGTTGGTTCCGCTGGATCTTGCTTCGGTGGATGCGACGATCGCGAAGCTCGTGGCGCACGACGTGGAAAGCGTCGCGATCGGACTGCTGCACTGTTACGCCAACAGCAGCCATGAGGAGCAGGTTGCCGAGCGTATTGCCAATGCGCTGCCGCATGTGGCGATCACTTTGTCCTCGGAAACGTGTCCCGAGATCCGCGAGTACGAGCGTCTCTCCACGGCCTGCGCCAACGCCTATGTGCAGCCGGTCATGGCGCGTTATGTGCGCAATCTGGAAATGCGCCTCAAGGAGGCCGGTTTCGCGTGTTCGCTGCTGCTGATGACTTCAGGTGGTGGCTTGACCACCGTCGAGACTGCTGCGCGCCACCCGATTCGCCTGGTGGAGTCGGGCCCGGCCGGTGGCGCGATACTCGCGAGTCGTATCGCCGCGGCCCATGGCCTTGATGAAGTGCTGTCTTTCGACATGGGCGGCACAACCGCCAAGATCTGTCTGATTGACAATGGCAAACCGCAGTCCTCGCGCAGCTTCGAGGTGGCCCGTGTCTACCGCTTCACCAAAGGCAGCGGGCTGCCATTGCGCATCCCGGTCATCGAAATGGTCGAGATTGGCGCCGGCGGCGGCTCTATCGCCCAAGTCGATAATCTCAAACGGGTCACGGTTGGTCCCGAGAGCGCCGGCTCCGAGCCAGGCCCGGCGTGTTACGGTCGCGGCGGCGTTCATGCGACGGTGACAGATGCCGACGTGCTGCTCGGACGTATCGATCCGGAAAGTTTCGCCGGTGGCAGCATGCGTCTCGACGCCGACGGTGCCCGCGTCGCGGTTGGCGCAGACGTAGGCGACGCGCTGAACCTGGACGTGTCGCTGGCGGCTTTCGCGATCAGCGAGGTGGTCGACGAAAACATGGCCAACGCTGCGCGCGTGCACGCCATCGAGCGCGGCAAGGACCTTGGCGGGCGCACGTTGATCGCTTTCGGCGGCGCTGCACCGGTGCACGCGGCGCGGCTTGCCGAGAAACTAGGCATCACCAAAGTGATCATTCCCACCGATGCCGGCGTCGGTTCGGCGGTGGGCTTCCTGAATGCACCTGTCTCCTATGAGGTAGTGCGCAGTCACTATATGCGTTTGAGTTCGCTGGATACGCAGGTCATCAGCGCGATGTTCGCTGGCATGCGCGAGGAGGCGGAGGCCGTCGTACGCCTTGGTGCGCCCAGCGGGGAGCTCAATGAGGAGCGTATTGCCTATATGCGTTACGTTGGTCAGGGGCACGAAGTAAGTGTGCCGCTGCCGCTTCGCCCACTGCAGCAGGGTGATGCCGAGACGCTGCAGCGGGCTTTCGACAAGACTTACACCAGTCACTACGGACGGATCATTCCCGATATGGACGTTGAGGTGCTGACCTGGGGACTGACGTTGACAGCACCAGTGGCAGAGCCGGCGCCGGTCGGCGAGCCGGCCGAAGTCGGTCCGCCGGCAGCCGATGGTCGGCGCAGTTTGTTCAATACCCGGCGGGCGGAATTCGAGGACGTACCGGTGTATGCGCGCGACAGCTTGTCTGCGGGTATGCGCCTGAGCGGACCCGCCATCATCTGCGAGTCCCAGACGTCAACCGTAGTGGCGCGCGGCTTCGACGTGCGTATCGGCACAGGGGGGTATATTATTCTGGAGCGGTCGGCAGAGGTGCCATCGTCGTGAATGTCGGCTGGCAACGTGTTTTCGCTTCGTGCGCAATTAAAATTGGTGCGCAGTCAAAATTGGTGCGCAATCGAAATCCGTGTGCAATTGATGTGAATAACATCGATGTGAATAACATTGACAAGACTCGGATATTGCAGACGGTCTTGCGGGAAAAGATTGTCTATGCTCGCGAGCAGAAAGGTCGATTTCCATGCCAGGAATTAGCCGCACCGCT
>CP070643.1:874256-878427 GCA_020354125.1 Betaproteobacteria bacterium
TCTGGACAACATGGTGCGTGCCATGTCATGGGGAGATCTTTATCGGGTCTATACGATCACTCAGAACCGCGGTATCGATTTCAATTACGCGGCGATACCGGACGACTTTGAATGGCAGGGAGAAGAGACTTTTGACAAGGCAGAGATGAATCGTCTCTATCAAGTCGGCTACGAACTGGCCCTCGACGGCTACGACTGGCGCAAGGTTCCGCCCGGACTCGACTAGGCGATTTTGGAAGGTGCCCTGGTATCGATTGAAGGCAGCGAACGCGAGATTCAGATGGCTCTCGAAACTAAGATCAATATTTGGACAGGACGGCGTCGTGCGAAGCGCGACGTTTCAAGATTCTCTTTCCGGCTCCTTTGCGCGAGCGCATCGATCATGGCGGCAATGGCCGGGTGCGGGACAACGCTCGAGGAAATTCCCCCGGAACTCGATGCGCAGCACTACGAGTGCATGCAGCACTATGAGGCAGATGGTCCGGTCATGGTGCGCAAATCCGGGCAACCGGCGCCTGAGTCTTCGTTTCTGACCATTAACCTTAGTAAGGGCGCCTTCGAGTGGCGGCTGGCGATGGTTGATAGTGCGACCGAAAGCCTCGACCTGCAGTATTTTCTCTGGCGCACCGATGATACTGGTGCCTTGCTCATTCGTCGTGTCGTGGAGGCAGCCAATCGCGGCGTCAAGGTTCGCATGCTGATGGACGATCTCGACTCGGTTGCCTGGAATGAGCGCGCGGCGATATTGAGCCTACACCCGAATATCGAGGTTCGCGTTTTCAATCCGTTCCAGAAGAAACGCGGTGGCTGGACCGGCCGCAGTACGGAGTTTCTGACCGAACTCGACCGGCTAAATCATCGTATGCATAACAAGCTGATGCTGGCTGACAACAAGGCAGCCATTGTCGGCGGCCGCAATATAGGCAATGAGTACTTCGGCGCTGGCTCGCCTTTGGACTATCGCGACTACGATCTCATCGCCATTGGCCCGATCGCGAAGGAGCTGAAGGACAGTTTCGAAACCTACTGGAACAGCGTCTGGTCAGACCCGGTGCGGGACCTGCCCGAAGGCGATGTGCCGGCTGAAGAGATCGATACTTTGCGCGCCGAGCTTGACGATCAAATTTCCGAGTCGGCGCTGCTCGATGCCGAATTCGAGCGTGAACCGCAGGACTGGTCTGCCCGAATCGCCGCGGCGCAGTCGCAACTCATCACCGCGCGTGCCCGCTCAGTTTTTGACTGCCCACCGCCAGGCGGTGACCAGTTTCCGATTCAGTCGGCCTACACCCTGCGCAACATGATGAAACAGACGCAGAATGAAACTCTGATCGTCTCGCCTTACTTTGTACCTTTGGAGCAGTTCCGGGAGTTTCTTGGCGGTGTAATCGATTCGGGCGTGAACATTCGCTTGCTGACCAACTCACTTGCGGCTACCGACCATACCTACGCGTTCTCGGGATACTACAATCATCGCCAGGAACTACTGAGTCGTGGTGTTGAAATCTACGAACTGCGCCCCGACGCAGCGATGTGGTCATTGCACCGCACCGAATCGTCACAAGCCAAGTTCGTTGCCTTGCACGCAAAAGTCGTCGTTCTGGACCGGCGTTGGGTATATGTCGGATCGATGAACTTCGATCCACGCGCCGCGCACTGGAACACTGAACTCGGCTTGCTCGTTGAGAGCGAAGCTCTGGCCAACGAGGTTATTGGACATTTTTCAGAGGATCTCAGCCCGGACAGCAGTTGGCGTGTCGAAAGACGTTACGTCGAGACCGGGGGCGCTGATGGAAACAAGACCGGCCGCTATCGGCTCTACTGGATATCCGATCAAGGTGAAACCACCAAGGAACCATCAAGAGGCTGGTCCCAGCGTCTGGGAAGATGGTTCTATTCATTGCTGCCAATCGAAGAACAGCTATAACAAGGCGTTGACGTTGTTCTGTTAACCTTGCCGCGCCGGTGGCGGAAACGGCGATTGCGATTTGGTGGGTCGTGTATCACTGATCGTATTCGGACGGTTCGGAAAAATTACGCCACTGTTGTTCGGATACCACCGGCTGACTTACGATATCGGAACGCGAGCTGATCTTCGCGCTTTCAAAACTATACGGGACAATTCTGGTTGAAACTCCCGCGCCGTGTTTCGAGCGTTTTGCCAAGTTCTCGCAACAGCGTACTGAAATTAAAACTGAAATTAAAGAGGTAAAGATGACGATGTGCAGAGGCTCCATTCTCGGAGCGTTGTTGATGCTCTTGACGGGCGCCGCCTTGTCGCAGGGCGAATTGATGGTCTATCCAAAGGAAGGGCAATCCAAAGAGCAGCAGGATAAGGACAACTATGAATGCTATGGCTGGGCCAAAGGCCAAAGCGGATTCGACCCGATGGCCGTGCCTACGGCAACTGCGCCGCCGCCGCAGCAACAGGCGCCGAAAGGCGGTGTCGGTCGCGGTGCGCTGCGCGGCGCAGCTGTCGGCGGCATCGTTGATGGCAGCGATGGCGCCAAGACCGGTGCAGCGGCGGGTGCGGTGATTGGTGGTGCGCGGCGTGCCGACCAGCGTCGCCAACAGGCGGCGGCACAACAGCAGTGGGAACAGCAGCAAGCCCAGCAATATCAAGCGGGCCGCAGCAGTTATAACCGTGCGTACGCCGCCTGTATGGAAGGCCGCGGCTATAGCGTGCAGTGACGCGAACAGGGAGAACAAGATCATGAAAGTTACAAGCAGGTTTCTGGTTGGCCTCATTGCAATGCTGGCGGCGGGGTCCGCGTCGGCGATCGATACTTCGAAACCATTTTTGTGCGCTTCGATGCAAGTTTACGAATGCATCGACGGCCGTGGTTGCGAGGCGGTGCTGCCGGAAGACGTCGCTGCGCCCACTTTCATGCGCGTTAACGTCCGGGCCAAGGAAATCCGTGTCCTCAAGGATGCACCACCGACAAAAATTCGCGGTGTTGCGCGCATTGAAGATCGCCTGATATTACAGGGCGCTGAAGACGGAAATCCGAACCGGCCAGATGGCGTGGGATGGACACTGTCGATCGAGAACGACACCGGCCGATTCGTCGCGACTGCTGCCATATTGCAGGGTGCGATCAACATTTTTGGTGCGTGTACTGAGTACTGACCAGGAAGCCGGCGAGAGGATGTCTCGCGCGAGGCGGTTATTGCCTCCGTCGTGCGCAGGTTCTAGCGCCCGTGCCCGTGCTATGTGAGCGTAGGCAGCGCTGTACGAATCCTGTCCGCGTGTTGTTTGAGCACTTCCGGCTTTTCCATGTTGCCGGGCGGGCGCAACTTGACACCGGCTTGGCGCGGCAAGACGTGAAAATGCAGGTGAAACACTTCCTGTCCGCCAGCGACTTCATTGAACTGCTGGATGGTGATTCCGCCGGCGCCAAACGCTTTCATTAGTGCGTGGCTAAGTTTCTGCACAGTTGCCATGCATGAGGCGAGCTGTTGTGGCGTCGCATCGAGCACGTTACGCGCGGGCGTCTTGGGAATTACCAGGACATGTCCATCGGCGCGCGGCATGATGTCCATGAAGACAAGGGTATGTTCATCTTCGTAAACGCGCTCACAAGGGATTTCGTTTCGCAAGATTTTGGCGAAGATGTTGTCGTTGTCGTAGCTCACGGTGGTTTACTCCCGATCCCTGTTGTTTCAAACACTTCAAAGATTCAATCGGCAACAGATCGAATCCATACAATGGAGAATTCCCCGTCTCTTTACAGTCGTCAGGAGCGGGGTGGGTATGAGGCGAAGTATCCGAGACCCATTCCCATGACGGCAAGCGCCGCCACAATCCACGCCGCGATGGAAAGCTGATCCCTCGCCAGCACCGCGATAATCACGACAATGACGAGGGATACGCCGCTGATGATCGCCGCGATTGCTACGCTCGGGTGTTTCTGATTATCCGCCATTCGTTTCTCCTCCTTGCAATTCGCGTCCGCTAGGGATCACCGTTCAGCAGTTCTCATTAATTCGCTGAGGCCGAGTCAGCCTCAGCGGTCAAGTCACTGGACGGTTGCTGCGAAGTTGCACCGACCGCCATCCTGTCTCGAACCTGAGCAACGAGTTCGACCGAACGCAGCCGCGCTTGCTGGTTGTAAATGTGTGCAGTGATCATCAGTTCATTCGGCTCGAGCGAATCAATCAGTTGTTTGAGGCC
>CP070643.1:878527-882652 GCA_020354125.1 Betaproteobacteria bacterium
AGAACAACTTCGCCTTTGGTGGGCTCATACTCACTGGCTGCCGGTTTTGCAGCGCTTACCCGGTTTTCCAATTCTGCCGGCTCTGCAATCAGTACCGCCAGACACGGCAAATCCGCGCGGTTGATGTGGTTGAGGTTCTCCGGACCGAAGCGGGTGTCAAAACCAAGCGCGTGCGCTGCAGAGATGAGCGAGGCAACAGAATACGGCGGCGGGAACTGCTGCAACAGCAGTTGCGCGTCGAAAGGCTTGCGGTGCAGACCCGAAATGGTTGCAAGCGCCCATATCAGGTCTGCACCGTCTACGGGTAACCCATAGTGACGGTCCATAATCGACCACTTCCGGTTTTTGTTTTTTTGTTAAACCGGACACAGGGTCCCGAAGCCTGCGTCCTCCCTTGAATGTGCTACCAGCCTCCCCCCTTAGAGGAGACAGTAGCCTTCTGCGCACGAGTCAATTCACTTCTTATTATTGATGCGAGATTAGATAAAGATTAGCCCGAAAGCAAACCCGACAAATTGTTAAGTTTGTAGCGGAGACCTTAAGCTGACAAAACAACCGAGTACGCACAGAAACGTCTAAATCACAAAACGTGATTTGCGACCCGACAATTCACCTGATCGAATTTAGCGAACAGGGTTGGTGAACAGATTAGCTAGACGGCAAATGGAAAGGATACCGTTCTTCGCGCCTCGGACTTCAGTGGCAAATAATCTATCGCATTGATGCTCGTTCGCTGTTAGTCAAGGTAGTTCACGTCACGCCTCATGACTATCGGAGAGTTTGATATGAAACAATTTCGTCCTGCCAAGAAACGAGTCGAAGTGTCGGTGGGCGAATCCGTCCGGATTATTCGGGAACTTCAGGAACTCAGTCAAAATCAGCTTTCCGAGTTGACGGGAATTCCTCAGACAACAATTTCCGCAATCGAGAATGGGCGAGTCAACCTTGGCGTCGAGCGTGCGAAAGTCCTGGCGCGGGCCCTGAAGTGTCACCCTGCCGTACTGGTATTTCCTGGTTGGGACAATGAGATCGAATCCGCCGCCTGAGCTAGAACAGAACCGCTAGCTTGCAGTCATTTCCTCAAGCGGTCGAGGCTGGTCGAGGCCGTAGCCTTGGGCGTAATCGAAGCCGATATCTTTAAGCATCTCAAGGACAGCGTCACTCTCGGCGAACTCGGCAATCGTCTCTTTGCCCATGACGTGCCCCATATCGTTGATGGATTTGACCATCGCCTGGTGGATCGGATCATCAATCATGTCTTTCACGAACATGCCGTCAATCTTCAGATAGTCAACCTGCAGGTTCTTGAGATAGGCGAAGGAAGACAAGCCGCTGCCGAAATCATCAAGCGCAAAGCGGCAGCCTAGACTCTTCAACACATTGATGAAGCGCGTAGCGTAGGTCAGATTGGCAATCGCCGCAGTCTCGGTAATCTCGAAGCAGATCTTCTCTGGCGGCAAGTCGTGTTTACGGAGCTGCTGTACAACGAATTCCAGAAATCCATCTTCGCCAAGAGAACTGCCCGACAGATTAATGGAGCACATGAGCGTACTGCCCAGATACTCTCGATGTGAACTGAACCAATCAAAGGCGGATCCCACGACCCATCGGTCAAGCTTTGGCGTCAAGTTATAGCGCTCAGCAGCCGGCAGGAACGAGCCCGGCACCACAACGCGGTCATCGTCATCTCGCATGCGAACGAGCAACTCATGTCCCGCGCGCGCGCCATTAGACTTACCTAGCGGCGTAATCGACTGAGAATGAAGCAGGAAGCGATCGTCCTCAAATGCCCGGTTGATGACGGCCACCCAATGCGTTTCACCGCGTCGCCTGGCAAGGTCTGCGTCGTCCTCGCGGTAGATGTGCACGCGGTTGCGACCAGCGTCCTTGGCCGCATAGCAGGCCGCATCCGCCATGCCGAGCACGCTCGCAATGCTTTCGCTGGTGTGGTCAATGGGTACGACACCGACACTTATACCGACGCTGAAAATCTTGTCTTCCCAAGCGAAGCGAAACTTCTCGATGGCATTCCGCACGGCGCTTGTCACACGTTCGGCCTGCGCGATCGAGCAGCGTTCGAGCAGAATGGCGAACTCATCGCCGCCCAACCGCGCCAACGTATCGCGGCCCCGAACCAGTTGCTGCAACACGACTCCGAGCTGTCGCAACAGCTCATCGCCTGCGGTATGGCCACAGCTGTCATTGATGACCTTGAACTGGTCGAGGTCCAGGTAACACAAGACGTGCTCGGTGCCGTTGGTTCGGGCCTTTTCCAGTAATTGTTGCAGCCGGTGTTCAAACGCGCGCCGGTTAAGCAGGCCCGTCAGCGGGTCGTGGCTGGCCTGATAAGAAAGCTGTTCCGACAGGCTGCGTGCTTCAGTAACATCAATAACGGTGCTTTGAATCGCGGGCTCGCCTTCCCAGTTAATCACCCTGACGGCGTTTTGCAGGGTAACCACCTTGCCATCCTTCCGCAGCGCATCGTATTCATAGGGGACGGGTGCCTCCTCCCCCTTCATGCGCGCTTCAGCATAGCCACGCATGCGGTCACGCTCGTGAGGCGCAAGATGCTCTTCCAGGCTGTTGACGCTTGTGATCAGGTCGTCCACCGAATCGTAACCGAGGATCTCGGCAAAGGCTTGATTTACGAATAACGGCTCGTAGTCGCGGTGGATGAAGATTCCTTGAACCGAGCCTCCAATGAGGTTGCGAAACCGCTCCTCACTGTCGCGCAAGATTTCAGCTTGCCTTTTGCTTTCGGTAATGTCTTCTCCAAGCAATTGGTACTCGGTCGGACGACCCTGTGCGTCGAACAGTGCGCGATTGGTCCAGCGTTGCCAGCGCTGTGTGCCGCCCTCGGCAGCAAAACTGTGCTCGTAAGTAGTGACTGGGTTTTGTTGTGTGAGCCCGGCAAGAGCGTCACGAACCCCTTGTCGAGTTTCCTCAGGCACAAGCTTGAAGAAATCCTGCCCCATTAACCGCTGCCGCGATCGATTCAAATGGCGGCAGTATTGCTCGTTAACAAATGTCAGAGTCCCATCGGGTAGAAACCGACAAATCATGGCCGGCACATCTTCCACCACTGAGCGATATCGCACTTCGCTATCACGCAACGCCCGTTCCGATTCCCTGCGCTCGGTGATCTCTTCGCGCAACGCCCGTGTCCGGTCTCTAACCCGCGCTTCCAATGCGTCGTGACTTTCGCGAAGTTCCCGCTCCGCCCGTTCGACTCTGGGAGCAACCTTGCGGACCAGGTGGATCAGCCCCGAGGCTATGACAAACACCGCACCGAGGAAGACGACCCAGCTCCAATTGAGGTGTGCCTCTTCCATGAGCGCCATTGCAAAGCCTGGCGAAGTAAACAATGGAACCACGTGCATGATCACCAGGTCGCCGAAATAGAACAGGGCGATCAGGCCAATGGCAATGGAAATCAGGCCAACACTGGGCATGAGTCCGAGTCGCAGAAGCGTCGCGCGGTACTTGTGGATGATGATCAGCGACACGACCGACATAGCGATGATGATGACGTCGATAATCGTCATCGCCGTTACCGAATGCCAGATCATGCAATCGTCATGCAGAAAGGGGACACAGCGGAATTATTGTTGGGTTCACGTTGCGCGAACAGCTACGCGTCAATCAGGCCGAATTGCAAACGCGAATTCTACCTTCGATTGATAGTACGTTTGACAAGGTAGCAAAGGATGCAAGCCAACAGCGTCGCGAAATCTTCCAAAGTGTGCAAATTAGTGTGCATTCGGTTGTCATGAAGCCATTGTTACAAGCAAATTACAAACCGTGACACTACGTACTGCGCCGTGGAGAAAACAATGACGCCCGCGGCGGCACAGGCCAAACGTTTAGAATTAGCAGTTTCGCTTCAAACGACAGCCATTCGGTGAGCGGCGTAGCGTGAACCGAGGCATACGAAACATGAATCCAATACACCAAGGTAGGGCAAGATGAGCCAGTTCGCGCCCGCGTTCGGCCTTCTGCAGCCCTATCCGTTTCAGAAATTTTCGAAGATTCTGGCGAACATCACGCCGAACGCGGCGTATAACCAGATTCGACTTTCCATTGGTGAGCCGCAGCACCCCACCCCTGACCTGATCAAGGATGCGC
>CP070643.1:882752-886771 GCA_020354125.1 Betaproteobacteria bacterium
GTATACCCCTGATTGTTCGTCTAGGTCCCCGAATAAGTCCCCGTTTACTCTCTGGTAGTAGGTTAGAGCACCTAGTTTTCCGGCAAGCGAAGACGGGGGTAGAGGTGGCTTCTTTTATCGCCCTGTGAGGAAGGCCAACACCGCCCCGCAGAGGGGGTGCTAATGCAAATGTAAGCTCTCATCGCACAATCCCGACACCACTATCTGCCAAGAACGCTTTCTGGGAAAAATTTGGTAGAGATATCAGATGGTTGCCAACATCGTCAGAAGGTCATTTCGGCCATGTTGCGGATACTGGGCAAATACACAGTGGTGATAGAATTCCTGAGATCACGCGTTTAACAGGTGAGTTTATGCGATGGCAAAAAGGCGAATCAGGCAATCCGGGCGGCAGGCCGAAAGGCTACGGCGATCTGCGGCAGCTATGCATGCAGCACACGGAGGAATCTGTGCAGGTGTTGCTCGAAGTGATGCGTGACACTGCCGCGCCAGCTACGGCGCGGTGTGCGGCCGCAGAACACGTTCTGTCCCGAGGTTGGGGTAAGGCTTCTGTCGCTGCCGAGGAGTACTCAGGGGGTGGTCTCGTCGAGGCGCTGAGGCAGTTGCAGGCAAGGCGGGCTTGATTGCGCGCCAGCGCTATGTCGGCTATAAGTTAAAAATGGGGTAAGTTAAAGGGCGACGTCACACGCTTGCCGCGTTCGGGAAGTACCATGTCTCAAAAGCGCAAACTCGCAGCAATCTTGAGTGCAGACGTAGTCGGTTATTCGCGACTAATGGCGGCTGACGAGGCCGCCACCGTCCAAACGATCAAGTCCTATCGCGACATCATTACCCGCCTGGTGGTACGCCACGACGGCCGCGTAGTTGATGCGCCCGGCGATGCGCTGCTGGCCGAGTTTCCGAGTGCGGTCGAGGCGGTTCGGGCCGCGGTCGATGTCCAGAAATCGCTCGAAGGCCGCAACATCGAACTTGATGAAGAGCGCCGCATGCAGTTCCGCATCGGAGTGAATCTTGGCGATGTGATCGAAGAATCTGATGGCAGCCTCTATGGCGACGGGTTGAACATTGCGGCGCGCCTGGAGGCCCTTGCCGATGCCGGCGGAATTTGCATCTCCTCGACTGTGTTCGATGCCGTCGAAGGCAAACTGTCCTTCGGTTTCGATTATCTTGGCGACCAACAGGTCAAGAACATTCCGAGGCCGATCCGCGTCTACCGGGTGCGTGCCGAGCATGGGCTAGCACCCGTGAGTACGCCGTCGAAGCAGCGTGTGCGGTGGAAGGCGATCGCATCAGCTTTGGTGTTGGTCCTGTTGCTGGGCGGAGGCGGTGCGTGGTACTACCGAAACCTCGGTGTGCCGACGCCCGAAACGGTACCCGGGGGCTCGGTGCTCGAGCTGCCTAAGGGCCCTTCAATTGCTGTCCTTCCTTTCGTAAACTTGAGCGGTGACCCGGAGCAGGAATATTTCAGCGATGGGTTAACCGAGGACATCATTACCGAGCTGGCGCGCGCACGAGAACTACACGTGCTCGCACGCAACACCACGTTCCAGTTCAAGGGACAGGCAGTGGACATACAGGCGGTGGGGCGCAAGCTCGGGGTTCAATACGTGCTCGAAGGCAGCGTGCGAAGGTCCGAGGATCAGCTACGGATCACAGCACAGCTCATCGATGTGACGAGCGGGGTGCATCTGTGGGCCGAACGCTATGACCGGAAGATCAATGATGTCTTTGCCCTGCAGGATGAGATCACCAGCCGGATCGTCGGTTCAATTGCGACGGGTAGCGGGGGTGTGATGGTCGCTTCCGCCCGGAGCAGGGCGGTCAGGAAACCGCCCGAGAGCCTGGAGGCATATGAGTTGGTTCTCCGCGCGACGGCCTCTTATCCAAATTCGCAGAAGTGGTACGACGACACCACTGCGCTGCTAGAGCGGGCCATCCGGATCGATCCAAACTATGCACGCGCACGTCAGGAGTATGCGTGGCACAAGTTACTGGGTTGGATTTTTCGTTTCGAGAAGAATGGTCTGCCCTCTGACCAGATCAAGGAGAACGCCATCAAGGCGATCCAGCTCGATCCCAACGATGCACTCGCACATCGCACTGCTGCGTACGGCTTCTTCTTTGAGCGCGAGTTTGATCTGTTTGAGCGCGAAGCCCAGCTAGCCTTCGAGCTTGCTCCGTACAACGCTGATGTATTTACGCAGCTGGGAGCGGCATTCCTGTTTAGCGGCCAGTGGGACCGGGGGCGCAGTCTCGTCAAGAAGGCATATGAGCTTAACCCAGCCTCTGCCGGCGGCTGGTACTACGCGGCGATGCACTATGACCATTATCGAAAGGGGGAGTATCTGCTGGCGCTGGAGGACGCACGGGCCCACCCTGGTCAGTCATTGTGTGAGACGCAATGGAAGTACGTTGCTGCGCACGGCCAGCTTGGCGAACCGCAAAAAGCGAAGCAGCATTGGGACAAGTGTGTAGCGGCGGTCCCGAACTTTTCCGCCGACTGGGTCGCGAAGATGTTGCGAATCTGGAACTTCCAGGAGTCCTTTATTCAGCAATACATGGAAGGGATCCGAAAGGCTGGCTTCCCTTGTCGCACTTATAAATGCGGGCTGGTGAATTAAGAACTCGGCGCGTTCGCGGTGCGAGTGATGAAGTCGACTAACCGCTCGAACGTTACTTCCTTAAAGGTCGTATAGGTTTCCAGGCTGAGCCGCCTTAGCGTTACGCGACAGTTCAACCTGACCGCATTCTCTGCAGACACAGCCAAATTTATCGGTTGCAATTTATGTGTTGCCCATCCATCAAATAAGAAATCGTTGGGCAGTGAATAATCTCTCCAGTGCCCATAAGCATGATGTTCACACCCATGATCAACTCCCCATCTTCGAAGCAGACCGGGTGAATTCACTTTCCAAGTGCACCACTTGTGGCTTGTAGCACGACCTCATGTGGTGTTCGGTAGCCGAGGCACTTGCGTGGTCGATTATTGATCCAGTGGGCCACAGCAGCAAGCTCTCTGTCACTCACTTTCGAGAAGTCAGTGCCCTTCGGATAGATTCGGCGAATCAGTCCATTGACATTCTCGTTGCTGCCGCGCTGCCAGGCGGCATACGGATCGGCGAAGTACACGCGTAAGCCTGTGGCGTTCTCGACGCGTTTGAAATCCGCGAATTCCTTGCCGTTATCCAGGGTGAGCGTCTTGCGCCAGCTTCGCGGTAACTGCTCGAACTGAGCGATGTTCGCACTTGCCACCGTTGCCGCTTCGCGGTTGGAAATTTTGCTCACGATTAAGTAACGGCTCTTGCGCTCGACTTGGGTGAGCAAGCACGTCCTGGTCTTGCCACCGTAGAGCGTGTCACCCTCCCAGTCGCCAAAGCGCCTGCGCTTGGTCACGACAGCGGGGCGCTCATGGATCGGCACTCGGCCTTTGATAAGCCCGCGCAATGAGCCATAGCGGCGCTGCCTTCTACGGCGTTTGTGCAATCGGCATAGACACCGGTAGAGTTGCCCGCCACTGAGCGCATCGCGATAGACCCAGCGGTAGATCTGCTCCGTGCTCACACGCATGCGCGCTTGCTGCGGATAGTCCAGGTACAACCGCCCGCTGATCAGTTGCGGTGACAGGCGTGCTTGCAGGCTTTGCACGACATATTGATAGAGCTCTTCGTTGTGCAAACGCCGGCGGTGACGTGCTTTAGCCTTGCGCGCATCGCAGCGTGCCTGCGCGCTGTCGTACCAGTAGCGTGCCAGGAACGGTGGCGGCGGGCCGTTACGCCTGAGTTCCCTGGATATGGTGCTGTGGTGGCGCTTCAAGCGCCGGGCAATCTCGCGAAGACTCAGCCCATAGATGTTCAAATGGGCAATGACGTAACGCTCTTCGGGTGTAAGCTGCTGGTAGGACATGGTGGGCTGTTCCTTGAGTAGTTGAGAAGGTCGCACTCCTCACACTACCAGACACCCATCGTGTCCTACCTCACCTCATATGGTGCACTTTGGATGTGGATTCGCCCTCGCAGCGT
>CP070643.1:886871-890784 GCA_020354125.1 Betaproteobacteria bacterium
AGATAGTACATTGGCAACAGATCTGCCATTGGTAGAAATACTACCTTTATACAGCGGCAAGCATTTTACAATTGAGCTTGGTATTAGAATTATATATGCGGGCTAATTGTTCATCAAAGCGCCTAACGACCTGATTGAATGATTGTCATGCGAATTTGTAATACCCAGACTATATATTAGATAAGCACCTAATATGCATGTAAGTGCCAAATAATGTCACCTCGTATATCAATCAAAAACCATCCTGGCGACAACGGCTGTTTAAAGGAACACTGGCTGGATATCTGTGATCGACTGGGCATCGACAACATTTCTGTCTCCCTGATTACAGGAAGGTGCGGTTCAATTGCAGATGCTATTCGATAAGTATTTTGATGGATGCAACTCTCGCAGGCGGGAGGGCTGAGGCATGATTACAGCAACGGCGAGGTAGTCTCCGGGTATTCGAAAACCGCGGCCGGGATATCGCACCGTTCGTCGTCGGCTTCGGCGATCTGCTTCCCGGTTACACCTATGCGATGCACCTGCACACGAAAAAATCGGACTGCAACAGCGAGTTCGCCGGCTGGCTGCACTATCTGCTGGAATGGTTGCTCGGCAGCAGGGAAGGCGTGACGGCCATTCTGGATACGCTCGCGCAGCCCGGATGTCGGCATCGTCTCTCCGCATCACTACTGGCGTCTGTGCGACCACATCCACTGGGGGGCCAACCTCAACCATACCAATGAACTTCTCGACGCCACCGGCATCGCCCTGAGCGAGAACGACAGCCCGTTCTTCCCGTCGGGCAGCATGTTCTGGTTCAGGCCGGACGCGCTGGACGGACTGTTTGCAAAGCAGTTCCGGTTCGAGGACTTCGCGGACGAGGACGGCCAGCTGAACGGCGCGCTGGTCCTCGCCATCGAGAGAAGATTCTGCCACTTCGCGCAGGGCGCCGGATACAGGTCGATAATTCTGTAAGGGTCGGCGGGCGTTCGCGCGGTCAGACGGCGTCCTGCTGTTGTCCGGCTGCCGGCGGTGCGGGGATGTCGACCAGGGATCCCTCGAAGATCCGCGTCAGGGACCGGGCCTCGTCCTGGAACGCCACCTGTTCTTCGATAGTACGGTCCAGCCATTCAGTAAACGCGTCGAGCAGCCGGGCTTTCCTGCCGGTTTCCATATGCAGGTCATTCATCATCTCGCTCCATGCGACGTTGACCTCGTTGGCGTAAGGGTGCCCGGCGTCCAGCGTGTTCATGAAGAACCGGCGCAGGTTGGAGCCGAAAATGGTCCTGAGGATATCCTTGTTGGCCGTGACGTTGGCCTGGCGCTCGCCGACCACCAGTTCCTTGCCCAGCATGACGGATAGCAGGCTCGACGAATAGGTATCGCGCGGGATCTTTTCGTACTGCACCACGCGCAGCGCCGGCCCGACGGTCGACGCGATCCGTTCGCATTTGCCTAGAAGGTTTTCGGCAAGCTGTTTGACGAACTGCCTGCCGTCCCGCGGAAAGCCTTCACCTTCCACCGTCTGGATGACGATTGAGCGGATCAGGCTGAGTTCGTCGCGGATCACGCAGAAATATTCCGGGTCGTCGAAGTTTTCCGCGTTCCATCCCAGCAGCGCCCGCGCCTTGCTCTCGAACGCGGGAAGGCCGAAAAACGTGCTGAGATCTTCCGAGGACACGAGCATCGTTCCGGCATCCGGGTTCTCGTCGCGCATTCGCAGAAGCACGTCCGTGCTTTCTTGCAGCGGAGCGCTTCCGCGCAGCGAGCCTGACAGCGCCAGATGCTGCGCTGTACCCATGGTAGAGAAGCCTGCCGTCGAATAGTGGACGCCAGCATCGGCCAGCATTGCGCTGCCGTCACGGCAGGCGTTTTGCAGCGCCGTCGTGCCGGTCTTGTGAAGTCCGATGTGCATGGTGAGCTTCATGTCATTCTCCGGCGCGGGGCAACCGGCACGACCCGATGGCCCTTGCGAGCCCGGCGTGCATGACGAACGCGCTCCCGTCCGCCGCATGCGCGGACTAGCATCGCTCGCAAATGTATACCTCGGTGAATTCGCCGATCACGCCGTGATGATGATCGTGGAATCTCATCAGGGTGACGTCCAGACCGCTCCAGCACTTGATCAGTTGTAGCAGGGTCGTAGCCGTATTGAAAGGTGACCAGCGCGCCCTTCGGATCGATCGGGTTGCCGTGGTATTCCGGGGGCTCTATCAGATGTTCCGTCGTGCCGTCATCGTGCATGATCGACCGGCGTACCGTTTTCTCCAGGCCCTTGTAGGTCGGCGCGGTGAAAATGTACTTGCCACCCTTCCTGAGGGTGCGCGCGGTTTCCCTGAAGGCCAGGTCCGGCCGGTTGACGTGCTCCATCACGTCCAGCTAGACGACGACATCGAACGACTCGTCGGCAAACGTCTGCCGTTCCAGGTTCTCGTTGCGGTAGCCGTTGACTACCTTTCCGGTCGGCTGGTCCGGGAAGAAGTGCGTCGGTGTATAGTTCGTGCATTTGTTACGTAGCACAATGGATGCGCCCCGGTCCATGGGCGACGATTCGTGAATGCTCAGCGACGGCCAGTCGGCGCAATATTGTTTCATGGCCAGCATCAGGGCGCGTTCCCGCGGCTTGGAGCCGTTGGGGCAGGCGGGACAGATGAGATTGTCGCGAAACCACTGGTGCGTCGAACGAAAGCGTACGGTGTTCTCGCAGACGGGGCAGAACCCCTCGTAATCAACAACATATTGTTTGGCGTTCTGATCTGCCACTCGCCTGGATCTCCTGTCTCGACGCAGCGCTAAGTATACCGCGATTTGTCGAAGTGTTGCTGCCCGCGGCCGGTCATCGGGCCGGTTCTGGCGATCGGTGCGTGTGCCGCTACATCACCCGGCCCGCCGTATCCGAAAAGCGCCTGTCACTCACCGAACACGGCCAAGTTCGCTACTCCCTCAAAAACCCCTGGCGTGACGGCACGACCCACGTGATCTTCGAGCCGCTGGATTTCATCGCCCGCCTTGCCGCACTGATCCCCAAACCCCGCGTCAACCTCACCCGCTTTCACGGCGTGTTTGCACCCAACAGCCAACATCGGGCATTGATTACCCCCGCCGGGCGCGGCAAGGGCCCAAGACCACCAACAACACGCAGGATCGAACGCCCGCTGAGCACCATGCCCCCATGACCTGGGTGCAACGCCTCAAGCGCGTGTTCAACATCGACATCACTACCTGCCAGGCTTGTGGCGCTGCCATGAAGGTCATTGTCTGTATTGAAGATCCGGTGGTCATTAAGAAGATACTGACGCACCTGGATGAAACAGCCTCTCAAACTAAAACGATCCGGTAGCCAGGGCCGGGCCCCCCCAATGGTTTGCTGGTTTGACCGATCATCAGGGAGCAACCATTCCCCATTAACGGAAGTGGCAAGGGGATTGTTGGTGTGAAGCCAGGCATTGGCTGCAAAGGGATGTAGAACAGGGAATAATTCAAGCAAGGGCGGCAGAATTCGGCAAACTTTCGTGGCAAACAGAATGCAAAGAATGTCGGGGGGTTATTCAATAAATTTGGACTCCGGGTAATAAAACTTTTATTCTTCCTGTTGGCGGATTAACAATAATTTATTGGATGGTGAAGTAATGCCAAGCAGATTCAAACACTGGCTTAGTAGTCCAGCATCGCCGGAAACAGAATTGTTGCTGTATTGCGCGCGAGTACAAGTTGATGCGGAAGCATCCCGGAATACCGAGAAGATAGTTGGCGGGCGGGTAGATTGGGAAAAATTTCACAAGCTAGCTGTCGCACATCGCGTTGTTCCGTTGGTTCACCGCACACTTGATAATTTATGCCGTGAAGCCATGCCGCAGCCAGTGCGGGATAGTCTCGCTAAAGCAGTTACGGCCAGCCGGGAACATAACAAAAACAACCTGAAGGTGTT
>CP070643.1:890884-894619 GCA_020354125.1 Betaproteobacteria bacterium
ACCTTGATCACCTCGGCGCCCGCTTCGGCGAGAAACAATGTTGCCATCGGACCGGGCAACAGTGTCGAGAAGTCGAGTACCTTTACGCCGCCAAGAGGCCCTGTCATCAGTCTTCCTTTCCTCTCCGCTTTCGCTCGTGTGCCACGATCGCCCGGCGCGCTGGCGCAAACCCCGGCGTGCCATAGGTTTCGAACAAGGACTGCGTAATGTCATAGTGCCGGGCAAGATCGCCGCGCTCGACGCGTTCAATTGGACCATCTGGGTAGCCAAGGCCGAGCCGGCACGTCAGATCCATGTCTTTGGCGCTGGCCAGCCCTTCATCCAGAAAGCGCAATGCGGCGTTGTATTTCGGCCGCACCAGCCGGTCGATGATGCGCCCCGCCTGATCTGCGCTCACCACGACCTGCAGGCCGGCGCCCTCAAACACCTCACGCGCCGCGTCGATGACTGATTGCGCCGTATGTGGCTGGCGAACGAGTTCGACCAAATCCGCTGGCGGGTCATCGCCGTTGCGGTAACGGGCAAAGCCAATTACGTTGCCCCCCTCCTCGCCAGCACTCTCTCCGGTGTGCACGCCGAGACACTCGGTGTCGAGTTCGATGAGAATCGCTTGTTTCGTCTCATCGACTTGATGTGAACCGGGTGAAAGAAAAGCACCAAGGTAGATAACAACGTTCGCTTCTTTTACAGCGCCCGTTATGAACGCATCGCCATCGGCAAAAGAACGACTGTCACCAATCTTGACTATCGAATATTTCATCGTTCGTAAAGGTCCGTTGTCACCGTTAGCCACCAAACATTGCTTTGTTCTCATACGTAAAAAAACCGCGGCCTGACTTTCGTCCAAGGTGACCCGCCGCTACCATCCGACGCAACAGCGGTGGCGCCGACGACCGAACATCGAGCGTCACCGGATAAAACGCCTCGCACAGGCGCAACTGCGTGTCGAGTCCAATCAGGTCGAGCAGTTCGCACGGTCCCATCTTGTAGCCGAGCGCAGTTTTGATCGCAGCGTCTATGTCGGCCGGTGTTGCCACACCAGCCTCGACCGCACGAATCACGTCGTTGTTGAACGGCACCAGCAAGGCATTGAGAATGAATCCCGGTTTGTCCTGCGTCTTGACCGGTGTCTGCCCTGCCTGCTCCGCGAACGCCCACGCCGTATCGAACGTCTGTTGCGACGTGTTCATGCCGGGCGACATTTCGATCAGTTTCATCAACTGTGCCGGCAGGCAGAAATGCATTCCCACGACACGATCCTCGCGGCCGCAAGCGGATGCGATTTCGGTAATCGACAACGTCGAGGTGTTGGAAGCCAAAATGGTGTGCTCGGCGCACACCCCATTCAGATCACGAAACAGTTGCTGCTTGATGCCGAGTTCTTCGAACACCGCTTCGATAACCAGATCACACCCGGCGAGCGCACCAAGATCTGTCGTGGTACTCATACGCGCGAGGAC
Organism: Betaproteobacteria bacterium; assembly: GCA_020354125.1. Taxonomy (GTDB): domain Bacteria; phylum Pseudomonadota; class Gammaproteobacteria; order Burkholderiales; family Eutrophovitaceae; genus SG8-40. Next base: position 892,345 of record CP070643.1, read on the forward strand.
CGTATCACGCTCCACACCGCTCATCTTGCCGCGTTCAACCGATTTACCGAAGAAGCCGGCCGTCTGACTGGCCGCCCGCTCCAGCGTTTCCTGTTTCAGGTCATAGCTCACCGTCTCGAACCCGGCGCGCGCCGCAACAATGGCAATACCGGCACCCATGGTGCCGCCTGCGCCGCATACGCCGACTGTTTTGATCACCTGTGTCATTTGACCTTGAAACTCCGACCGATGAGCTGGCGGTGGATCTGGTTGGTGCCTTCCCATATCTGGGTGACTTTGGCGTCACGCATCAGGCGCTCGACGCGATAGTCCGAACAGTAACCATAGCCGCCATGCATCTGTACTGCTTCGGTCGACATGCGCATCGCCAGATCGGAGGCGCGTAGTTTGGCGATTGATGCCTCGAGGCCAAACTCGGATGCGCCGCCGTCAACCAATCCGGCAACATAATCGAGCCATCGCTCGGTCATTGCCAACTCGCTGGCGAGATCAGCAATCAGGAACTGGTTACCCTGAAAGTCGATCACGTGCTGCCCCGATTGCTTGCGATCGTTGGTGTAGGCAACGATGTCGTCAAAGGCGGCGCGGGCAATACCGAGTGCATGAGCAGCCATGCTCGGTCGCGATTTGTTGAGCGCAACCAACAGGGTCGCGAGGCCCGTGCCGGGTTCGCCAATGAGATTGGCACGCGGAACCCGGCAGTTCTCAAACGCCAGACTGACTGTCGGTGCGGCCCGATGCCCCATCTTTCTTTCGGTGCGCAAAACGCTGAAACCCGGTGCGCCCTTCTCAACGATGACGGCGGAAATCGCGCCCCTGCGATCGTCGATTTCCGACCATTTTCCGAACAGGAAAACCAGTTCAGCGACGCTGCCGTTGCTGATAAAGGTTTTCGAGCCATTAATGACGATCTCGTCGCCGACCGGCGTGAAACTGGTCTTCATGCCGGTGGCGTCAGATCCTGCTGTTGGCTCGGTAATGGCAATGGCTCCGATACCGCCCTTGGTTATGCGCGGCAGCAGACGCTGCTTCTGTTCTTCGTTGCCAAAGTCCACCAGCGGTTTGACGCCGTTGAAGTTGGTCGCATAAATAACACCAGTCGACGCGCAAGCCGCGGCGATAACCTTGACGCATTCCAGGTACAGGGCATACGACATCGGCGTGCCACCGTACTCGGCCGGCACGAAAATTCCGTTCATGCCAAGCGCCATCAGCGCATCCACGCTCTCCGAGGGATATTCACCGCTTTCGTCATAGCGTGCCGCATTGGGTGCAATGACATCGTTTGCGACTTTTTGAAGCTGATCGAGGACGATGCGCTCCTCGTCAGGCCAGTTACGCTGACGTGCAAGTTGTTCGAACAGCTTCATCAGTGATTTATCCCATGGCCGCCATCGACGTAGATGGTTTCCCCGTTCAGGAATGTCATTGACCCGGTCATCAGCGCGGCGACAACCTGCGCGACCTCGTTCGGCTGACCGATGCGGCCGACCGGAATCCGCTTGGCCAGCCACGACTTGACCTTGTCACGTGTGACGAAATCCCGATTCAGATCGGTCTCGATGTAGCCCGGTGCAACGTTGTTGACGAGAATGGCGTCTGCCGCCCACTCCACGGCAAGACATCGCGTGATCGCAGCAACCGCCGCCTTCGAGGCGCAGTAAGCCAGGTTGCCGCTGACGCCAAGTTTGTCAAAGAATGAACCGATATTGACGATGCGCCCGGCACCGTATGCTTTCAGATAAGGATAGGCTTCGCGGCACGCGACCATGACCGATGTCGCATTGAGGTGCATGACGCGTTCGTATTCTCGCGTTTCCAGTTCGGCACTGGCATTGGTGCGGTGCAGACCGGCATTGTTCACCAGGCCGGCAATCGGGCCGAGTTTGGAAATGACGCCGAAGATTTCCTTGACCTGCTTCTCGTCGGCCATGTCGCACACCATGCCCTGCCCCGCCGGCGTGCCGCCGGTGCGAGACAGACAAACCACACTCAGTTCGCGCGCAGCGAGTTCGCGAGCAATAGCGGCGCCGATACCCTTGCTGGCGCCGGTGACTACATAGAGAGGATCACTCATCGCGAAACTCCGGTTTGCGCTTGGCTTCGAAAGCAGCCATGCCCTCTTCGGCGTCCTTCATGCCGAACGCCAGCGTCGATAAGTCCGCTTCGATCTTGACTCCTTCGGCAACCGGAAGGTCGAGCGCACGCATGACCGCTGAGCGCGCAAAGCCCAGAGCCGGGAGGCTGTAACCGGTGAACTCGCGCGAAAATGCCA
>CP070643.1:894719-898411 GCA_020354125.1 Betaproteobacteria bacterium
CGCCCAAGTTCCTGTGCCTGCGCTTGATCATAGACCGGACCGATGGGCTTACTCGGATTGTTGAACGCCGGGTCCCCCGGATCGACTTCAATCTGTGTCAACAAGGTTGCGCAGCGACGCTCTTGTGACAAATGGTTGCGGAGCTCCTGCTCGATCAGGTAGCCGATCATGCCTTCGGTTTCCGCATCCAGTATGTCCAACGGAAACACCTCGTCAGCCTTGTAGGCTGCTCCCTGCAGCGCCAGTAGTCCCACCTGCGGTCCGTTGCCATGGGTGATGATCAGTTCATTGTCACGCGCAATCGGCGCCAACACTTCAGCGGCGAGTTTTACGTTTTCCCGCTGATTGGCAGCGGTCAAGGACTCACCGCGACGAAGAAGTGCGTTTCCTCCCAGAGCGATGACGATACGCATCGTTCAATCGGCCAGTGTCGCGACCATCACAGCCTTGATGGTGTGCATGCGATTTTCTGCCTGGTCGAAAACGATGGAAGCTGCCGATTCAAAAACATCGTCGGTCACTTCCATCGCCTCGAGCTTGAACCGCTGATAGATCTCCTCGCCGGTTTCCGTTTCGCGATTGTGGAATGCCGGCAGACAATGCATGAACTTCACTGCCGGATTACCGGTCCGCTCGAGCAGTGATCGATTGACCTGGTAGGGCTCGAGCAAAGTGATGCGTTCCTCCCAGACCGTTGCCGGCTCACCCATCGAGACCCACACGTCGGTATAGACAAAATCGGCGCCGCTTACGGCATCTTCAATCTCTTGCGTCAGGGTCAGTCTTGCATCCGTTTCCCTGGCGATTCCCTCACACTGCTTCACCAGTGCCCGGTCAGGCTGCAATTTGAGCGGTGCTGCCATGCGAAAGTCCATGCCCATTTTTATTGCACCGACCATAATGGAATTTCCCATATTGCCGCGACCATCGCCCACGTAGCAAAGCGCAACGTCAGCCAACGGCTTGCTCGAGTGCTCCTCTATGGTCAACAGGTCGGCGAGAATTTGGGTGGGATGAAACGCATCGGTTAACCCGTTCCAGGCAGGAACCCCATGACGTCCCAGCTCTTCGACCGTTGCCTGATCAAAGCCCCGGTACTCGATACCGTCATACATCCTGGCCAGCACCCGCGCGGTATCCTTCATCGACTCCTTGACACCGATCTGTGATCCGGTAGGGCCGATATAGGTAATGTTGGCGCCCTGATCATATGCCGCTACCTCAAAGGCACAGCGGGTGCGCGTCGAGGCCTTCTCGAAAATCAGCGCGATATTCCTGCCCTTCAGGCGCTGCTGTTCGGTGCCCGCGTATTTGTTCGCCTTCAGTTCCCTGGCAAGCGTTATCAGGTAGCGGATTTCCTCAGTCGTGAAATCAAGCAGTTTGAGGAAGTTGCGATGTCGAAGATCGACAACCATGGCTTAGCTCCCGGTTACTATCTCCCGCTGCACCCGCTCTAATATCGCGGTGACAATCTCATAGTTAATGGTCCCAAGCTTGTCCGCCAGTTCGTCTGCGGTTATGACTTCATCGCCCTGTCCGCCGATAATCACCACCTCCTCGCCCAAGCCGATCTGACCTCGCAATGCCGTCACATCAATGAGCGTCTGGTCCATGGTAATACGACCGACCTGTGGACAGCGCACGCCCCGCACCAGCATTTCGCATTTGTTCGACAGGCCTCTGTGCAGACCGTCGCCATAACCGACAGGCAGCGTGGCGATGAGCGATGGCCGTTCAGTATGAAAGGTATGTCCGTAACTGAGTCCGATGCCGGCTGGCACCTCTTTAAGAAAGGTAATCTGTGTCCTCCACTCCAGCACCGGTTTCAACTCTTCCACCAGCGGATTGCTGATCTCCCAAGATGGACGCAAACCATAGATGGCGATACCGGGTCGTACCACGTCGAAGTAGGATGCAGGCAGATCGAAAATCGCCGCGCTGTTGGCCATATGGAATGAGTTGATGCCAGAGGCGCGTGCTTCACTTACCAGTTGTTGGAATCGCTCAATCGCCTGATTGGAAAGGGTCTTGTCAGTCTCGTCGGCACAGCAGAAATGACTCATGAGGCTGCGTACCTGCACGCGAGGAAGGGCGCTGCATCTGTGCAGAAAGGCGGGGACCTCATCCGGCTGAATACCAATCCGTCCCATGCCGGTATCGACCTTAAGGTGGATAGCGACGGACGTCGACAGCCTTTGCGCAGCAGTGGCCAACGCTTCCAACATCTCATGGGTGCAGACCACGGGCTCACAACCATGGCTGACAATCGATTCGCTGTGTTCGGGCGCGCTCGCGGAAAGCAGAAGGTAGGTTGCGTCAATTCCGGCTTCGATCAGTTCGATAGCTTCGGTCACGTGCGCGACACACAAGGTTTGATATCCAAGACCGACAAGGTGTCGTGCCACGACGTCTACACCATGACCATAAGCGTTGGCCTTGATCGCCGGCCACATGGGGCGTTCACCGACAAGTCCCTGGAGCAGCTCCAGGTTATGGGTAAGGTGATCCAGATGGATAAGGGCCTTGGTCAAGCTCATGGGCCTGGCACCACCGGCAGGCATACGTCAGGCACTCCGTGTCGAATGGCTTTCGTGCCAAGGCCGTTTTTTCACGTACTCCGAAGTCATCGCCCTGAGCAGAGCACCGTAGTTCAGGAAAAAGCTCAGCTCCTCACCCACCTTGATCTTTCCTGCCGATGCGCTCGCGTCCAACACCAGATAACCGCTCGAGGCACCCAGCACCTGCAGTCCTGGATCAATAGGTTTGATACCCCGCTGGTCCACGTCTTCGCGTCCAACATTTACGAGCGCCCGAAGTATCGTGCCACGATCTTCGAGCACGGGTCTTTCACCAAAAGCATCTTGCGATCTCTCGCCAACGGACACGGAAGGCTTGGTCTTCAGTTCGAGCACTTCCGCATGCAGGATGAACGCATCCTGATGCGTATCAGGCCATGGGTTGCGATGTACCGTCTCGCGACCCAGCAGGATCGCCTCGCCGATTCGGGCATGGTTGATTTTCTTTGGCATCTTGCCCGATGCAATGAGCTCGAGGCCACTCGAATTGATTCCGGAAATCCATTTGAGCTTGGTGTCGAGCTGACTCTCGAGACCATCGGCAAGAGACACCAAACGCAGCATCGTCTTCTCGGTCGGCACGACACCGGCAAGACAGGCCATGTTGGCGCCGAGGCCAACGATATTGATACCCGGTAGTCGCAGCGCCTGCTCGACCAACGGATTTAGCTCGTCGGGCCAGACACCCTCTCGCAGATCACCCAGATCCACCATGAGGATGACTTCATGACGGGTGCCATGCTTGCGGGCCGCATGCGACAGACCTTCCAGCACAGCGAACTCTGAATTGAGACTGATTGCCACTGACGCCACCACTTCCTCGACGCCGGACAGTGGTGGCAACCTGAGCAGCATCATGGGTGCGGCAATGCCGGCCTGCCGTAGCCGCAGAATGTTTTCCAGGCGGGAATCGGCAATCATTGTCACACCGCCGCGCAACATCGCCTGTGCAACCTCGGGGTGGCCACATGCCAGCTTGGTCACGCCCGCCACTTCGATGCCGTGCTTCCCGCAAAAACCAACAATTGTCCGCGCATTGTGCTCGATCTTGTCTAGATCAATGGATAGATACGGATAGGTCATGACCTAACAGTTCGTTGAAAAAGCTACTGCGCT
>CP070643.1:898511-902021 GCA_020354125.1 Betaproteobacteria bacterium
GCCGCCGCGATCCGTGCGACGACCTCCTCGGTAAAGCCGGTTCGATCGGCGCGAGTCTTGATCAGTGCGCTCAATGTTTCGAGTATCTGCTTGGCTCCGTCTTCGTCGAGCGTGGAAATACCCAGGCGCAACAGTGCCGCCGTCCAGTCAAGCGTCTCGGCGATGCCGGGTGTTTTCTGTAGTTCCATGCGGCGCACGCTCTGCACGAACGCAACCACCTGGCGGGCGAAATCTCCGGCCGCCTGTGGTGCATTGATCTCGACGATCGCCAGTTCCTTGGCGAAGTCCGGATAATCGATGTACTGGTACAGACAGCGGCGGCGCAGTGCGTCGGATAACTCGCGTGTGCCATTGGAAGTGATCACCACCATCGGCCGTGTCACTGCCTGCACGGTACCGAGTTCCGGAATCGACATCTGGAAATCCGACAACAGTTCGAGCAAGAATGCTTCAAAGGCTTCGTCGGCGCGGTCGACTTCGTCGATCAGCAACACCGGCGGCTCGTCGCAGCTGATTGCCTCGAGCAACGGGCGCTTCAACAAATAACGTTCCGAGAAGATGTCCTGCTCTTTCGCCGCGGTCGGACGATCATCGTGTTCGAGCAGCTTGATCGCCAGCAACTGGCGCTGATAATTCCACTCGTACATGGCGGCGTGCACGTCCAGACCCTCGTAACACTGCAAACGGATCAGCCTGGTGTTACGCACAGTGGCGAGCGCCTTGGCAATTGCAGTCTTGCCAACACCGGCATCTCCTTCGAGCAACATCGGGCGCTGCAGATCGAGTGTCAGCAGCAGCGCTGCCGCCAGTGCCGGTTCGGCAACATAACCGGCGCCCTGCAATTGACCCTGCAGTTCGATCACGTCGTTCATGCGTTGCTCGGAGATGTTCACTTGGTCGTCCCGGAAAACAGACCGCGCAGCCAGTCCTTGAAAATAGACCACATTAGTGCCAGCCCGTTCAGCTCGTTTGCAGGCGGCGGGGCAGGGGTGGCTGCGGCTGGCGCATTCGGTGCTGCTTCAGTTGCCTTTTCGGTGTTGTTGTTTTTGGAAAGCTCTGCGTGCTGTTCCTGCAGCGCGCTGGCCTGTGTTGCGAAGTTGGCTGCGAACTGCTTCAGTATCTGGTCGGACACCGAGTTCATCATGCGTCCGCCAAAGGTCGCCGCCTTGCCGCTCATCGACACTTCGCTGCTACCCACCAGGTTGCACAGGCCGTCTTCAGCGTCTTCGATATGCGCATTCAGGTCCATCGTTGCACTGGAACTGCCGGACTTGTCAGTGCCCTTGCCAAGCAGGTGCAGCGTCCGGTTGGCAGTGTCGATGTCCTTCATCTCGACTTCGCCATTGAAGGAAAGCTTGGCCGGGCCGACCTTGACCGTTACCGTGCCCTTGTAACGGCCTTCGTCGAGGCGCTCGGTGATCTTCGCGCCCGGCATGCACCCGGCGACCGCTTCGAGGTCTTGCAGAAATACCCATGCCGCTGGCGCCGAGCACGGCATGGGAAAGGATTTATCGATCTTGACTTTCATTCTGCTGTACTCGCAGTTGATTGAAAAACGTCGCGAGCGGACTTCAGTTGGGTGCGCACCGGTTCGATAGAAGCAGTGCGCAGGAACCGGAGTGTACAAAGGGAGTACATGAGGGCGAGAGGGAGAATGGCGTGGCGCTGCCACGCCCGCTCGCAGCGCCCGGCGGCTCTGATCGCCGGGCTGGACCGCCGAAGGCGGCCGAGCACCGCGCAAGCCCGAATCAAGGGCGCGCAGTAGTTTTTCAACCAACTGCCGGGCGTGTCGTTCATCGTTTGTTGATCCCTAGCTCGTCGATTGTCTGCCATACGCGATAGGACGTGTGCGGCATATCCATGTGTGTCACGCCAAGGTGCGAGAAGGCATCAATCACTGCATTGGAGAAACACGGAATGCCGCCAACGTGTGGCGATTCGGCAACGCCTTTGGCGCCGATTGGGTGGTGCGGCGAAGGCGTGACCGTGTGATCGGTTTCCCAATACGGTGTTTCCACGGCTGTTGGCAGGAAGTAGTCCATCAGGCTGTTGCCTAGGTGGTTGCCGCTCTCGTCGAACGGGATCGCCTGGCCGAAGGCCACCGCAAAGGCTTCGGTCAGACCACCATGGATCTGGCCTTCGATGATCATCGGGTTGATGCGCGTGCCGCAATCGTCCAGCGCGTAGAAGCGCCTGACTTTGGTTTCGCCGGTGAAGCGATCGATATCGACCACGCAGACATAGGCGCCGAACGGGAAAGTCATGTTGGGCGGATCGTAGTACTCGCTCGCATCCAGTCCCTGTTCCATTCCCTCAGGGATATTGCTGGTGTGCGCGGCCAGCGCGATCTCTTTCATGGTCTTGCTCTGCGACGGGTTGCCCTTGACCTGGAAGCGGTCGATTTCCCATTCCAGATCGCCTTCGCCCACTTCGAGCAGATGCGCAGCAATCGCTTGCGCCTTTGCGCGGATCTTGCGCGAGGCCAGCGCTGCGGCAGCACCGGCAACCGGTGTCGAACGCGAGCCCCAGGTGCCGGCACCGTAAGGTGCTTTATCCGTATCACCTTCCTCGATCTGGATTTCGTCCGAAGACAAACCCAGTTCAGTGGCGATGATCTGCGCGTAGGTGGTGGCGTGCCCCTGGCCCTGACTCATGGTGCCGAGACGGGCAATGGCACTGCCGGTCGGATTGACGCGAATGTCGCAACTGTCGAACAGACCGATACCGAGAATGTCGCAGACCTTGGTGGGCCCGGCACCAACGATCTCGGTAAAGGTGCTGATGCCGATGCCCATCAGCTCGCCCTTGGCGCGCTTCTCCGCCTGTTCCTTGCGCAGGCCTTCGTAATCGACTGCCTTCAGCACCTTGTCCAGCGCGGCATCGTAGTTACCACTGTCCAGTGTCCATCCCAGACTGGTGGTGTAGGGGAACTTCTCCGTCTTCACAAAATTGCGCCGGCGAATTTCCGCCTTATCGATATCGAGTTTCTGCGCCAGTATGTCCATCATGCGCTCGATCAGGTAGACCGCTTCAGTCACGCGCAGTGAACAGCGATAAGCCACTCCGCCGGGCGCCTTGTTGGTGTAGACCGCATCGACGCGACAGTAGGCGGTTGGAATATCGTACGAACCGGTGCAGATACTGAACAGGCCGGCCGGCAGTTTGGTCGCCGACACGTGCGAGTTGAACGCGCCATGATCGGCCAGCGCAGAAAAACGCAGCGCCTTGATGCGCCCGTCCTTGTCGGCTGCCAGTTCGCCTACACCGTGGTAGTCGCGTGCAAATCCGGTGGTGGAAATATTGTCGATGCGCGACTCGATCCATTTGATCGGCACACCGGTGACGATCGAGGCGACGATGGAAATAACGTAGCCCGGATAGATTGGCACCTTGTTACCGAAACCGCCACCGATGTCACCACCGATAATGCGGATCTTGCTCTCCGGAATGCCGGATAGCATTGCCACCACGGTGCGCACCAGGTGTGGTGCCTGCGATGTGATGTAGACG
>CP070643.1:902121-905568 GCA_020354125.1 Betaproteobacteria bacterium
GGTTCACCGAAGGTTTAGACACCAAAGATCTGAAGGAAGCGAAAGCGCTGCTCGAAGAACTCGAGGTTGCCGCATGAGCGACGTGCGCAAATGGCTCGACGATTTGGGTCTTGAAGAGTACGCCGAAGTTTTCGAGTCCGAGCAGATCGAGTTCCAGGATCTTGAGAAACTCGATAACGCGGATCTCAAGGAAATGGGATTGCCGATCGGGCCGCGCAAGCGGGTGCTCGAGGCGATTTCTGCGATCACTGCATCGGATCATGATCAAGCCGGTTCAGGCAAAGACGAGCTGAAGTCCGCAAGCGCTCCCCAACGCGATAGTGAGCGTCGCCAGCTAACGGTACTGTTCTGTGACATGGTGGGGTTTACCGAGCTGGCTTCCAGGCTCGATCCCGAAGTCCTGCAAAGGATTATCCGTGCCTATGAAGACACCTGCGCCGCAGCGATTACACGCTTTGACGGTTACGTGTTTCAGCGCCTCGGTGACGGCATTGTCGCGTTCTTCGGATACCCGCTTGCACACGAAGGCGAAGCCGAGCGCGCGATTCGTGCCGGGCTGGATATTCTCGATGCGATGTCTGCACTCGACATTCCTGAGGTCGATGGACTTTCTGTTCGTATCGGCATAGCGACTGGGCTCGTAGTGGTCGCGTCAGCAGAGAAGGGTGCCGTCGGTGAGACCATGAACCTGGCTTCACGGTTGCAGGGCATTGCGAAAGTCAACACGATAGTCGTGAGCGAGCGCGTGCGGCATCTTGCCGGTGGCGCGTTCGACTACGAAGATCTCGGCGAGCAGGCGCTCAAAGGTATTGCCCGCCCGACAAGCGCTTATCGAGTAACCGGTGTAAGTGCGGCTGCGAGCCGGTTTGAGGCCGCAACCCGTAGCGGGATCACTCCGTTAGTGGGGCGAGAACATGAGCTCGGACTGCTCATGGACCGCTGGCAGCTTGCTCGCGAGGGAGAAGGGCAGGCGGTATTACTTTCAGGCGAGCCTGGCATTGGCAAGAGCCGGATTCTGAATGCACTGCGGCAACGCCTGGAAGGGGAATCGCATCGGTTGATGACGTCGCAATGCTCCCCGTTTCATGCCAATACGGCGTTCTATCCAATTGCTGTCCAACTTTCGCGCGGAGCAGGTTTCGAACGTCACGACGATGCGGAGGTCAAGCTAAATAAACTGGAAGACCATCTTTCGAGTTTGAGCTTCAATCAAGCCGAAGTCGTGCCACTCTTTGCAGCAGCCTTGTCAATTCCGGTTGCGGGTCGTTATCCACCGCTCAATATCAGCCCACAAAAGCAGAAGGAACGTACCATTGCGGCGCTGAGCGAACGGGTAATGATGACTGCTCGTGAGCATCCCTTGCTGTTTGTTGTCGAGGATCTGCATTGGGCGGATCCGACGAGTCGTGAGGTGCTCGGCGCTGTCATCGATGCGGCACAACGCGCTTGCGTTCTTGTCGTCTGTACGTTTCGACCGGAGTTCGAACCGCCTTGGCCAGAGCATGGCCATGTCACCACGTTGAAGCTGGCCAAGCTTGCCCGGGCGCCGAGCCGCGAGATCGTTTCGACGTTGGCTGGCGGAAAAGACATGCCGCAGGATCTGGTCGAGCAGATCGTGGAAAAAACAGACGGCGTTCCTTTGTTTGTAGAAGAGGTCACGAAATCAGTTCTCGAGTCCGGTGAGTTGGCCGACTGTGGTGATCGCTACGAGTACACAGGCGACGCTGAGAGCATGATCGTCCCGCCCACGCTGCGCGATTCACTCATGGAACGCCTTGACCGATCATTGCAAGTCAAGGAAATTGCCCAGATTGGTGCAGCGATTGGTCGCGAGTTCAGCTATGAATTGATTCACACGGTTGCGTCCCTGCCGCAATCCCAACTGGAAGATGCGCTGAGGCAACTGACAGATTCCGGGCTCGCGTTCCAAAGGGGCGTGCCTCCACAAGCTGTCTACACGTTCAAGCATGCACTTGTGCAGGATGTCGCTTACGATTCGTTGCTCAAAAGCAAGCGACAGGTACTCCACAAAGCGATCGCGCAATCGATAGAGGATTCATTTCCCGACATTCGGGATAACGATCCCGAATTGCTGGCACGCCACTTTGAACGCGCGAATCGTGTGGAAGAAGCCATCGCATACCGGCGGCGGGCGGGCGAGCAAGCAAGGACCCGATCGGCATATCGAGAGGCACAGTCGCAATTCAACGAAGGCCTTGAATTGTTGAAGTTGTTGGAGAAATCAGTCACCATCGAAAGGATTGAGCTTGAACTGCTCACGGCGCTGGGACCGGTGCTCATGGCGACTGAGGGACAAGGGTCAGACAGTGTCAGGTTGCTCTACGAACGTGCACGTCGACTGTGTGTCAATGTCGGCGCAGAAAAGACGATGTTTGGTGTCACGTTCAACTTGTGGACGAACAAGTTCCTTTCGGGAAAGTTGCCGGCTGGACGGGAGTTATCCGCTGAATTGCTGGCAAGCGACGCGGCGTCTGGCGATCCGGGTCTGATGGTGCAGGCGCACCATACGTGCTGGTCAATACAAACATGGAGTGGCAATTTCCGCGTCGCGATAGATGCGGCCGACGAAGGGCGGCGCCTGTATCACCCGGTGCGCGATGAGCATCACAAGTTTCTGTATGGCGGGCATGATCCACGAGTTTGTGCCGGCTCGTTCCGCTCGTTTTCTTTGTGGTGTCTCGGATATCCAGATTCAGCTGCCCGTGCGCGCGACGAAACGTACCAGGAAATGGTTGAACTCGACCATCCATTCACTTCGGCTCTAATCGGCACATTGGTAATGCAAACCTTCTTCCTTGAAGAGAATGTTGGCAGGTTTGCTGAAGGCGCGCGGAAGGTGCTGGACATATCCGAGCGAAACGGGTTTCCCGCAACGCTTGCATGGGCCAATGCGTCTATCGGATGGACGATGGTGCATCAGGGAGATGCGAAAGGACTTGGAATGATGGACCAGGCTATCCGTGATATCCAGTGGATGGGCCTGCATACGCAGCTCTCTTTTTACTTGGGCCTCAAGGCAGATGCCTTGAGAAAGCTAAATAACCTTGATGGTGCGCTTGCCTGTGTAGACGAAGCGTTGACGATGGTTTCGAGAAATGATGAGCACTATTTCGAGCCGGAGCTTTACCGGATGAAGGGAGAGATGCTAATGCATGCCGGGCAATTTCGGTCGGATGCGGCAAAGGAAAGCTTGTTCGAAGCGATCCGGGTCAGCAGGCAACTGGAGGCGAAATCACTGGAATTGCGAGCCGCTACCTCGCTTGCTAACGTCCTGAAGGTGGAGGGCAAACGCAAAGAAGCGCATGCTCTTCTCGCTCCTGTTTACGACTGGTTCACCGAAGGTTTAGACACCAAAGATCTGAAGGAAGCGAAAGCGCTGCTCGAAGAACTCGAGGTTGCCGCATGAGCGACGTGCGCAAATGGCTC
>CP070643.1:905668-909082 GCA_020354125.1 Betaproteobacteria bacterium
CTGTTCCAATCTGCTACCGCGAACGCTGACTGCAGAACTGACAGCAGACCCGGTCAATCCGATTCCCGGAGCAGACGACTGCTCTTGCACAGAAGGTTTGTATACACTGACTTTTGATTCGAGCAGCAACGTCGTCGGTGCAGGCATTGCCTCATGGGACAGTCCGCTGCTCAACTGGTCGCCATGCACAGGCGGAAGCTCGATGAGCCTGACCTATTGGAGAATCAGTCTTTACTGCCTCACGAGTGTCTGGAATGTGAAGTTCACGTTTTACGATAACACTCAGACCGTTATCGGGTCACTGTCGCAAATTTACAATCCGACTTCTGAGACATGCGATCCGCTGTATCTCGACTTCGGATCTCAGGACATTTTCAACTCAGGCTGCGTGCCGGGAATCGTGCCAAACGACGTGAGGACAGAGATCTATGAATAAGCTGTCCGGCAGAAAGTATCTGATCGCGTCCGGCAAAACGTCACTGTCGCGAAGCAAGGTCGAAGGGTATCGCCGGATCTTTGCCGAGCAGGGTTACGAGCTGCCGGAGTGGGATCCGGAAGACTCGCCGAGAGTTCAGGTCCGTGAGAAGCCGGGCAAGCGTCCGACGCGGGAGCCTGTTGGCACAATCCTCGCGCGCAAATTCGCTTGGATCGCCAAGTCCAGCGGCGGATGCAGTTCCTGCAATTCACTGGCGGCTAAAATGGACAGGAGCGGGGCGGACTGGTGCGAGGAAAACTTTGAAGAAATCACGCAGGGAATACTGGCTAACGCGGCAGAACTGAACAAGCAGAATCTGGTTTCTCGGACGGTTTTAGGATCTTCGGTCGGGCAGGAACTGGTTAAAATCATCGTCAGGAAGTTTGTGCGATCTGCAATCGCAGAGGCACGGCAAAAACACAAGGAAACGAACAATGGCTGATCTTTCAATCACCGCGATCACGGTCGTTGATCCTGCAACTCTCATCACAGACAGAACGGCGTCCGAGGCTTTTGCGATCGGGCAGCCGATGTATGTTTCTACTGCTCAGTATGCACTTGCTGACGCGACCGACACAAACAAACTGGGAGTGAAGGGAATCAGCATCACGTCAGGCTCGTCTGGTGACTATCCAATTCTCGCCGGCAACGGGTCGCGGCTTGAACTGACAGGGCCAACGCTGACGAAGGGGCAGGCATACGTTTTGAGCGGGTCAGGCACTGCGGGGAAGATTGCCCCGTTTGCTGATCTCGGATCCTCGGACAGCGTGGTTGAACTGTTCGTCGCAGAGACGACATCAATTGTGCAGGTCAGAATCTACGTTCCGAATCCTGCGATCACTCTGTGATCTGTCAGGAGCTGCTGCCATGACAAAGCCAGATCTGAAAAGCATCACGCAGAGCACGCCGATCGCTCTGTCACTTGTCGCCACGATCGCAGTCGGTGCGTTCTGGCTCGGGACTGTTTCGATGCGGGTGGAAAGCAACACGCACGACATTCGCGAACTCAAAGACCTGATGCGAGAAAGCAATCAGGCTTTGCTCGATCAACTCGGAAAGAACTGACAATGCGTTTCCTGATCTGTTTGCTTCTGCTCACTGCATCTGCTGACGCTGGCCTGCGGGCATGGGCGAAGCGTGAGGCTCGACTGGTCGCACGGCATGGCGTCGGGCATTATCAGCGGACTCCGCCAGGCGTGCGTTTTGTTGGTACAGGCATGGGCGGGCGGACGTGCACGGCTTCGGGCCGCTGCAAACTGCACGTACGGTTTCGCGGCTATGATGTAAAAATCTGGAAATAGTGGGTTCCATTATTTCGAGACATTGCCTACTGTTCCCGGCACAGGCGTAGCGAACTCTTACGAGTGCCTGATAATGAATCTCCATTACCGGCTGTTGTTTCGTGCTCGCTACCACGTTTCAGCAGTCGGTTTTTTCATGCCAGCACAGGAGGCAAAGCATGTTAGTTTTGAGCAGGAGACTTCAAGAAAAGATACTGATCGGGAAAGACATCATCGTAAGCGTGGAAGCACTCGGCGACCAACGCGTGAAAATCGGAATTGATGCACCGCCTGAAGTGCAGATCTTCCGCACTGAATTGATTGCAAATATGCGGGCTGAGGATGGACCTTTAGACTCTGGCACGGATGGCGGGGGCGAATGAATCGCTTAGGGTGGTCTGCACGGCGAGCCGCCGTGGCACGAAGTCGCGGCGGCTTGTCTTTTTTTGAACGAAAGCAAAGCGGATGGTCACGAAAGAGTTCTTCGTCGGCGGCACGCCGAAACCACAAGGCAGCAAGCGGGCATTTCTGCATCCGCACACGCAGAAAATTATCCTGACAGAATCTGCTGGTCCAGCTTTGAAGCAATGGCGGGAAATGGTTCAGACGGGGGCAAGGCTGAACTTTCCTGATGGGCCATTCGCGGGCGATGTGATGGTTTCTCTCGTCTTCAGCCTGCAGCGTCCCAAAAGCCACTACGGCACAGGCAGGAACTCGGAGAAGCTGAAAGACAAAGCACGGCAGCGGCACACGTTCAAGCCCGATCTCGACAAATTGACGCGGGCCGTTTTCGATGGTTTATCAGGTGCTGCGATCGTCGATGATTGCCAGGTATTCAGCCTGTTCGCGATGAAGCGATGGGCAGAGATCAATGAAGACACCGGCTGTTGGGTGAAGATTCAGGAGCTCGGTTAAAGGCTTCCGCTGACAGCCTTCAATGTCAGCAAACGAAAGTAAGAAAGCGAGTAAAGCAAATGAAAGTGATCCGAGGAAAGACGCCACAGGCACGGCGAGTGCTGCTGTATGGCGTGCATGGAGTCGGCAAAAGCACGTGGGCGGCGCAAGCTCCCGAAGTGCTTTTTCTGGACTTCGAAGACGGACTGAGTGACATTGACTGTGCGAAGTCAGAGCATCTGCACGAATTGCCAGAACTGATGGCGGCTTTGCGATGGCTGGCGACTGAGGACCACGACTTTGAAACGATCGCAATTGATTCAGCCGACTGGCTGGAACGAGCGATTCACCGAGACGTCGCGGTCGGGAGGAACGCGGAAAGCATCGCCGACATCCCGTATGGCAACGGCTATAAGCAGGCACTGAAGCAGTGGGACGACGTCCTGAACGCTCTGGAGTGGCTGCGGGCGAATAAACGCATGATGATCATCCTGCTGGCTCACTCGCAGGTGATCCGGTTTGATGATCCGCAGGGTGACGGGTACGACCGTTACCAGCCTGCCCTGCACAAGTACGCAGCGGCAAGGCTGCAGGAATGGTGCGACGAAGTGTTCTTTGCTTCTTATCGCACGTTCACGAAGAAGGAAGACCAAGGATTCGGGAAGACGCGAACGGTCGCAGTCGGCGACTCGGAGCGATACCTCCGAACCAGTGAGACCGCAGCAGTGCAGGCGAAGAATCGTCTGTCACTGCCGCACGAAATCG
>CP070643.1:909182-912539 GCA_020354125.1 Betaproteobacteria bacterium
AACTTGTTGATTATCTGTCTCTAACACGCGAAGAAATGATTCGATTGTGCGCTGCCGCAACGCTGTTAAGGAGCGACCGACGGTACGGACCTGAGACGCGCGTGCGTCAGTTGGCTTGTCATCCCCCGGTTGCTTTTTCTTGAGCCTGTACGCGGTTGGTGATACGGTGCTTTTCTACCCGTTGGCCGAAGTGTGCACATGAAGGTTTCGATTACAGTCCTTGTAATGCTGTTTGCGATGATGCCTTGTTCTGCAACAGCCGAGATATCTCCTGGCGAAGCCAGAGATCTGTTCGACCAGATGTGCGCTGGATGTCATGGCTTCCGCGGAGATGGTGGTGAAGGACACCGGGGCGGCTTCAGCCCTCACGTCGGAACTCTGGCCGATAAGGAGTACATGGCGCAGGTGCCCGACGAGTACATCTACCTGATCATCGCGAAAGGGGGCGCTTTCATGGGCAAAATCGCCACCATGCCAGCTTGGGAGAAACGGTTATCGGAAGAGCAAATGCGCGGTCTGGTGACTCACATCCGGACTTTTACGCAGTGACTGGTGCTTTTGCTACGAAGGACCCACGGCGATCGTAGACATTTGCGAGCGTCGATATTGGTGTGTAGTCAATGAAGGAGCAGCACGACGAGCAGATAGAGGCATATTAACGGAGGAGGAGAGTGAGATGAAAATGAAAATACCAATTGCAGCATTGCTTGCATTCGCACTCGGGGCCGTTCCGGTATTCACTTACGCGCAGGAAGGCGGAGTGGCCGAGCCGGGTGGCCGGGCCGGTAAATGGGCAAAGCGCACGCCTGTTACGCCGGACCCGAGCAAGATCAAGGTTCCGCCTGGCTACAAGGTCGGCGTATTTGCCAAAGGGCTGGATACGATTACCTCGATCACTGTCGATGGCGATGACAATGTGTGGGTAGCCATTTCTGGTAACACCTTCGGCTTCCCGCCGAAAGGTATCGACAAGCCCCACGTCAAGATCTTCAACAAGCGCGGCCGAATCATTCGCGACAACGTCGGACTGGGCATGTTCAGGTCTTTTGCTCTGAACGAAATCGCCTACTGCCCGGAAAATGGTCGCACCTATGTCGGCGACTACAGCGTGGGCCTGTGGGAAATCGATGGTGTCAGAGGCACGCCCAAGCTGATCATGGATGAAGTTCCGATCGGTGACCATGCGATGGGCGGCATCACTTGCCGGGATGGCTGGCTGTATTACGCAGTCGGCGCGCCGACTAACTCAGGCTTTTCCGACCCGGATATCCACGGCTGGACCGATGCAGTCGATCCTTACTGGGAAAAGCGCACACCTCCGGGAATCCCGCCGCTGCCGCGTGACCCGCCTTGCCGTGACATCGTGCTGACCGGGCTTAACATCCGCGACAGCGAGGGCAATCTGACCGGCGCATTCCTGCCGAAAGGTACGCCTTCCAAGCCGGGCCAGGTGATTCCGGCACAGAAACCCTGCGGCGGCGCGGTCCATCGGGCGCGGCTGAAGCGTAACAGCAACTACACCCGCGATGACTGGGAAGTCTATGCGATGGGATTGCGCAACTCCTCGGGTGTTGCCTTCGGTCCGAAGGGGTCGCGATTTGAAAAGGCGCTGGCAGTCAGTGACAACGGCCACAACGACAAAGGTAACCGGCGTGTCGCGAATGCTGCTGAGCGGCTGTTCATCTTCACCGAGAAGGGGCAGGACGCAGGGTTCCCGGACAAGGACGGTGATAACTTCGTCAACATTAAGCGATCGGGGCCGGACGTGTATCGTGGTAACAAGTACGACCCGACGCGACCGAATCCGCAGCTGTACATCGGAAACAAGCCATTCATTCCGAAGCTGCCGCCGTATCGCTTCATCGACCACTCGATCGGCGTGCGGGGAACACCACTGATTGTGGCGAACCCCAATCCCAACGGCTACGTCAATCCGGTTCTGGAATGGGATACCAATAACCCGATGGACGGTTTGGCCTGGTCGCCGAAAGCGTTTGGCTCGACCGATACGATCTATACCGCCGTGTTCGGAATCATCGACAACGGTCCGGAAAGCCTTCGTCCTATGTGGCCGGCTATCGTGAAAGTCGAGTTCCTCAACCCGACCGGCGTCAAGTGGTCAATCTTTGCCGAGAACATCGAGCCCGGACCGAACGCTTACCAGAAGCCGGAAAACCGCGGCGGGTTCGAGCGGACCAACGATGTTGAATTCAGCAACGATGGCAGGACGATGTACATCGCTGACTACGGTGAGCTGTATGTGAACTACCAGATGGAATCGCCGTTCTATACGACGCCGAAATCAGCGGTGGTCTGGACGATCACCAAAGAGTAGTTCAGTTTTGCTGACTCCATCCCGGCGGTGGTTGCCGCCGGGATTTTTTTGCGCCGTGTTCCGGGCTGGCGCTTGCCCCGCTGTCATGCCGTGGCGTTACCGGGGATTGCTGGCAGGCTTTCCCTGGAGTTCGAGCAAGATTGGATCCGAGGCGACATCGTTACCGTCAACGATGACGATGGCTGCGAAATATCCCTCACCAACGCTACGCAATTCACGCAGCTCGACGTGCTTGTACTGGTGAATCATGTTGGCGAGTAGCGCGTTCAGCCGGTTTCGAATTGCGATTGCTACCGCCTGGTTTTCAGCGTCTCGCGCGATACCATCCGGATAAACGCGATAAAGCGACTGCGTACCTGAAGCCGCCGTCTCGATTTCGAACCGGCACCATCCGCCTGACTGGCAGCCGCGATAGCGGACTGCGAACGATTCACTGGCTTTGGCTTGGGTCTCTGCCGCGAAGCCGATCTCGGCCGAAGTAAGGGCCATAAGCATTAGCCCGACCATGGCGACGGAAACCATCCAGAGAGATCTGGGGAAAACTTCCATCTGAGGGTTATACCAGAACCGGCTGCTATTCTTGTCGTGAGCGCAGCGAGTCGGGGCGGGTCTTGGTATTGCTTTCATCGTTATTTGCTGCAGGCAATTCAGGCTTTCGACCCTTTGGAACAAATGCAAGAATGACAATGCGACTTTCAATCGTTTCCTGCCGGAATGCTCATGTCCTCAGATGACCACGATAATTTCGATGTCATCGTAATCGGCGCCGGCCATAACGGCCTGACCTGTGCCGGCTATCTGGCGCGTGCCGGCTACAAGGTCAAGGTTGTCGAGCGCCGCGCTGTCGTAGGTGGCGCCGCCGTCACAGAAGAGTTTCATCCCGGCTTCCGCAATTCGGTCTGCTCATACGTAGTCAGTCTGCTGGATCCGAAGATCATTCGGGATCTCGAACTGGAGCGCTACGGCCTGACGATCATTGATCGCCCTGCGGGTTCGTTTTGCCTGCTCGCCGATGGGCAGCA
>CP070643.1:912639-915934 GCA_020354125.1 Betaproteobacteria bacterium
CTGGATCGGCGGCGGTTGTGCCAAAAGCGTGGTGATCAACGCTGCGCAGAATGCCATTGAGAGCGGCGAACCGAAACTGGTTCGCATCAGTAATGACAAGGTTTACCCGGAAGACGACGTCGAACACTACGCCATGTCGTGCGCCAGCAACGGTACCGTTGAGTTGTTCATTCAGCCTTATAGCGTGCGCAGCGCGCTGTGTGTGCTAGGCAGCACGCCGGCTGCCAACGAAGCGCGTTTTCTTGCCGAACGGCTCAGAATCCGGCTCACCGATACGCCGGGCGAAGCGCCCGTCGTTCTGGTCGCAACGCAAGGGCAAGGCGACGAGGACGCACTCGAATCGGCACTGCGCAGCGCCGCGTCACACGTGCTCTTGATTGCAAGCCGACGCAAAGCAGAAAGGCTGAGCGAAGTGATGCGTATCCGGGGTATCGACGAATCACAGCTTGCTCGCCTGCACGCACCAGCAGGGCCAGACGCCGGGGCCAAGACACCCGGTGAAATCGCACTGGTTGCAATCGTCGCAGTGCTGGCATTGTTGCGCGGGCGCGAACAACTCCTTGGTAATACCGTTGATAAGGGGAAAAAAGCCGATGCAAGCACTGCTTCACAGGCCACATCAGGAAGCGAGGCGAATGCGGGCAAGTTCATTAATCCAGTTTGCGGCGTGGCTGTGAGCACCGAGAATCCGTTACACACAGAAGAGTACGAAGGCGTGAGTTACTACTTTTGCTGCGACGGATGCTGGACAACATTCCGTAACGATCCCGCAAAATATGCGGCGATCCATCAACAGTCGATCAGTCGCGTCACGGCGTGACGGGCCACGAGTGGCCGATTAGGGGTGAGGGGTTAGGAGTGAGGCGTAACGAGCGTGCCCTAATCGCTACGCTAGCTCATTAAACTGCTACGGAAAATCCTACTGCGCCAATTCCTCGAGCAGCGCCTTTGCGTCTTTCAGGTCCTTGGTGTCGAAACCTTCGGTGAACCAGTCGTAGACCGGGGCGAGAAGGTCATGTGCTTCTTTTTTCTTGCCCTGGCTTTGCCACAGTCGCGCGAGACTGGTGGAGGTGCGCAGTTCCCATGACTTGGCCTGCTGCTCGCGCGCCCAGTCGAGTGAGGCGAGATAGTTTTGCTCGGCACCTTCGAGATCATCTTTGAGCGTCAACATCCAACCCTTGAGACGCAGAATCTCGGCGTAGTGAAGGCGTTCTTCCCAGCCAGGGCGTTCAACTTGTTCGATTTGCTCGTTGATGAGTTGCAGGGCATCGTCGATGTTGCCCATCATCGCAATACCTTCTGCGATGGTTGCGTTCATGTAGGGATCGTGAACTTTGCCGCCACTCGCGTTCCAGATATCGTTGGCTGCCTTGAGCGTCGGGATGCCCGCAGCGGCTTTGCCTTCGCGAATAAGTGCGATTCCGCGCCGTTGACATGCCAGCAGTGCCGATAGTACCGGCATACTATTGTCGCGCCCAAGCTGTTCGCATTCCTTGAGACGCTCATAAAGCACTTCGGGCTCGCCGCGGAAATCGAAAGCACCTGCGCCTTTGAACAATGCCCATCCAAGGTCAAAAGGATGAGCGACCTGTCGGGCATGCGCATCCGTGTCAACAGCTAATTCCGCCGCTCGGTCTGGATAGCCCAGCATCCATGCGCAGTTTGACGCAAAGGTACCAACCAAGGTCTTGGGGTCGTGATTGAGCAGGCCCACAAGATGAGCATGCTTCTCCGGTTCGTATAGTGCGTGCACCGTGTCGCGATGCTCCATGCACTCAACGAGTCTGCCCGACCAGTAGAAGCAGGCACTGGCAAGCATATGACCGGTAATCAGGAGGTCGGCGTCGCAAGTGGCTTCTGCAGTCGCTAGCATACGCTCGACCCATGGCAAGGATTCAGCCACACGCCCTTGCGTCAGGGCGTTCCAGAATAATCCTGATTGAATGGACAACAGCACGTCATTGCGCTCGAGCGATGTCGCCAAGCCCAGTGCCGGATGCAAGCTAGTCGAGACTTCCGAGGCAGCCCACCCTTTGAGCGCCAGCCACGCCGTTCCCAACGGGATACGCAGTGAAAGCTCGCTGGCATCGCGTTCAACCGATGCGGGCAGGGAGTTGATGAGCTCCAATCCCTTGTTCAGATGCGAGATCGCTTCGGTGAGAGCCATACGTTGTAATGCCAGCTCGCCGGCCTTTTGCCACAGGGGAATCGCCGACTCAGTTTGCCCAGCCGCGCTCAGATGGTGTGCCAATACTTCCGGCTCAGTCTCTCTGGTGTGTGGAAAGTGCTCATCGATCACTTTCGCGATCTTCGCGTGCAACTCCTGGCGCCGGCTCTTGAGCAACGAGTCGTAAGCCGCATCCTGTACCAGCGCGTGCTTGAAGGTGTAGCTCGCCTCCGGTGGTGTGCCACGTCTGAACGCGAGGCCCGAGTCGATGAGTTGGCTCAGCGCGTCGTCTAGCTGGGTATTCGATAGTGGTGCAACTGCAGAGATGAGTTCGTAGCTGAATTCCCGCCCGATGGCGGCACCGATCTGCGCGATCTCCTTGACCGGCGTGAAGCGGTCCAGCCGCGCCATCAGCGAGTCTCTGAGCGTGGCGGGAATAGTCACCCTATGTCCGGTGCCCGCGTATTCGTAACGATCCGCAAATTCCTTCAATTCGCCGGATTCGAGAATCGATTTAGTCAGTTCCTCGACGAACAGTGGCACGCCGTCAGTCTTGTCAAGAATTTGCTCGACTAAATCTTTGGGCAGCGCCTTGCCAGCGGCCACGCTCGATACCAACGCGCTGCTTTGCGCGCGGGTAAGCTTGGATAAGTTCAGTCCGGTTACATGACCATGATCAGCCCAGCGGTTCTGGAACTCAGGCCGGTGCGTCAACACGATGAGCAGCGGCATCGCCCTCACCCGGTCGATCATCAGGTCAAGTACTTCCAACGTGGTCGGATCGGCCCAGTGGGCGTCTTCGAACAACAGCACGCTGGGTTGTTTGTTCGCTGCGGCTTCTATGAGATCAACCATGGTACGCAGTGTTTCGTCCTTGAACTTCTGCGGTGTCATCGCTAGCCTACCGTAGCGCTCGTCACACGGGATGGAGAGCATCGAGGCAATGAAGCGCACGTCGGCGAGCGGACGTTGATATTGGCCGACGACCAGCGCTTCGAGTTTGTCGAGCTTCGATTCGTCCGCTTCGTCGCGATCGAATTTCAACGCCCGCTCGAAGTTGTCGATGCTCGGCCAGAAGGCACTGTTGATGTAGTAAGGCGAACACTGGAAGCGCAGCGATTGCACGCC
>CP070643.1:916034-919260 GCA_020354125.1 Betaproteobacteria bacterium
AGGCAGTGAACAATCTGGAGAACATCGGTGACATCATCGAAACCGACCTCGTCGGGCTTGGCAACAAGCTCATCGACGAAGGAGTCACCATCAGCGACACGACCAGCAGGGTGTTACGCGATATTCATTCCACGGTGGCGAAGTCGGTGGATGCCGCGATCCAAGCCGTGTCTCAGGACAGCGAAGTGGCGGCTCAGATGGTGACCAATATGAAAGACGACATCAATCGTCTGACGGAGTCAGCGGCGATGCATGAGGCCAAACGACTGGTGGCGGAAGAGCCGAATCGCATCCCTGCCTACACGATCGAGATCGACATCATCGAAAAGCTCAAGCGCATTTACTACTTCGCCAAACGCATGGCCAAGACCGTGACCCCGGAGGTATTGTTGGAGAAATCGGCTTAGGCTATTGACGACCTGCATGCCAGCGAAGTCCATGAATTCACCTGTCGCCGGTGATGACCGCCGCGTGGCCGCTTGCTGCGTGAAATGGATCGCTGCAGCCGCGCAACAAGGGCAAGTACAGGCCAAGCGCTCGACGTTGATCGATCGGGAACACGTCGGATGGACGTGACGCTCTGGTTCGAACTGCTTCTGTTTGTCATTCTGATGGGGTTCTCGGCTTTCTTCTCGAGCTCCGAAACCGCGCTGTTCTCCTTGAGCGGCGTTCGGCTCGAGCAGATGCGCCAGGATAGTCACCCCCGCTCCGGTCTTATCGAGCTGCTGCTGAGCGAGCCTCGCCGGTTAATCATCACTATCCTCATCGGCAACGAGCTGGTCAACGTTGCCGCATCGGTGATCTCTGCCGCTGTCATCATTCAATTCCTTGGCGCCGAGAACAAATGGATCAACCTTTTTGTGATGGTGCCCGTACTGCTGCTTGTGGGCGAAATCACCCCCAAGACCCTTGCTGTGCGCAACAACGTTGCGTTCGCAAACTTCGTGTGCCGGCCCATCCAGCTTTTCGCGAAGCTGATCACCCCAGTGCGGTGGCTGGTTCGTCTGATATCGGAATGGTTTATTACCCTAATCGTCGGTAGGGAGCGGTCCCGCGGCAACATCGTCACCGAAGACCTGGTCCGCACCTTGGCCCACGAGGCGGTTGGAGAGGGGGCTTTGGATCGCCTGGAGGCGCAATTTATCGATCACATCTTCGAGTTTGGCAACAAGACCCTAGCGGACGTGATGACACCGCGCTCGGACACCTTCTATTTGCCCGTTTCTACACCGCTGGCGGCGGCGGTGACCGAGCTCAGACGCACCTGGCGCACCAAAGTGCCGGTGTTCGCAGAGCATCGCGACGATATCGTCGGCATCCTGCACGCGCGAGACCTACTAGCCCAACTTAGCGGATTCACCCCGAGAATTGGCGAATTTGGGCGGCATACGCCACGTAACTGATTGTTTGTCATAGACGCGCTTTCTCGTCGGCGTTGAAAAGCGGCTGTAGTGAAGACCTTGGTGGTTTTCTTTGCGGTACGCATGCGGATAATGGGTCACCATGTTTCTGCGTGCGACGACTCGCAAGAAGGATGGCAAGACGCATCGGTACTGGAGCGTCGTAGAGAATCGACGCCTTAGCGATGGGCGCGTGTTGCAACGACACGTGCTGTATCTGGGTGAGATCAACGATTCGCAGGCACGCGCCTGGCGGCGCTCCATCGAGGTATTGGATGAACGCGAGGAGGCGCCGCGCACCGTGGCGCTGTTTCCCGAAGACCGCATCGATGAGTGCGCGATGGACGCCTCGGTGGTACGGCTGCGTCTGTCGCAGTTGCGGTTGTGTCAACCCCGTGTGTGGGGTTCGTGCTGGCTGGCGCTGAAGTTATGGGAGCGTTTGGAGTTGGACCGCTTCTGGTCGCAGCGCTTATCGCGAAGCCGCAAGGGAACGCGTTGGGACCAAGTGTTGTTCGTGCTGGTGGCCTACCGGCTGCTGTCGCCGGGCAGCGAGTGGCGATTGCACCGGCAGTGGTTTGAGCGCAGTGCGCTGAAAGACCTGCTCGGGGCGGATGAACGCCTGTGCGATATTCACAAGCTGTATGCCTGTCACGACCGGCTACTGGAACACAAGACGGCGGTATTCGATCATCTGGTGGGCCGATGGAAGGATTTGTTCAACGTCGAGTTCGACGTCTTGCTCTACGACCTGACGAGCACGTACTTCGAGGCGAGCCCACCGTTTGATGAGGCAGACAAGCGCAAGTTCGGTCACTCCCGCGACCGTCGCAGCGACTGCGTGCAAGTGGTCATCGCGCTGGTGGTGACCCCGCAAGGTTTACCCCTGGCCTACGAGGTGTTGCCCGGCAACACCGCCGACAACACCACGCTGCGCGACTTTCTCTCGCGTATCGAGCGCCAGTATGGCAAGGCGCGCCGGGTGTGGGTGATGGACCGCGGCATTCCTACCGAGGCGGTACTCAGTGAGATGCGCGACAGCGACCCGCCGGTGCACTACCTGGTCGGTACGCCCAAGGGGCGACTGTCGCGTCTGGAGAAGGCGCTGCTGCTCAAGCCTTGGCAGGAGGCGCGCCCCGGGGTGCAGGTCAAGCTGCTGCCCCAAGACGAGGAGATGTACATCTTTGCGCAAAGCCACGACCGCATTGCTAAGGAGCGCGCGATGCGCCAGCGCCAGCTCAAACGCCTGTGGGCACGGTTGGGGAGACTCTCGGCGATGAAGCTCAGCCGTGAAGCGCTGTTGATGAAACTCGGCGCGGCGCAAAGCCAATCGCCCTCGGCATGGCGGCTGGTCGAGGTGACGGTCGATGACCAGGCGGCAGCGTTCACTTACGCCTTGCGTCGCAACAAGCTGCGAGAAGTGCGCCGCCGCGAAGGGCGCTATCTGCTGCGCACCAACCTCACCAGCACCGACCCCGCCGAGCTGTGGCGTTACTACATCCAGCTCACCCAGGTCGAACAGGCCTTCAAAGATCTCAAGGGCGACCTGGCGGTGCGCCCCATCCATCACCAGCTCGAGCACCGCATCGAGGCGCACATCTTCATCGCCTTCCTCGCCTACTGCTTACACGTCACGCTGGCGCAGCAGCTGCGCGCGCACGCCAGCGGTCTCACCCCGCGCAGCGTGCTGGAGAAGTTTGCGCACCAGCAGATGCTCGACGTGCACATCCCCACCACCGATGGGCGCGAACTGGTGTTGACCCGTTACACCGAGCCCGAGCGAGAACTCAAGCTGCTGCACGAGCGGCTCAACCTCGAACTCCCGGCCC
>CP070643.1:919360-922467 GCA_020354125.1 Betaproteobacteria bacterium
CCAGCCCTCACGAGTGAGGTGATACAGCAGGCTGATGCCCAGCGATCCGCCGCCGATGATGACTACGCGCGCGTGTGTTTTCATCTCTTGAGCGCTGGCAGATGATTTATCGTTTCGTGCACTGGTTAATCGGTTTAAAAAGCCACCATCAACCGCGCATGTGCGTTCCTCTCGGATCGTACATTGCACTTAGTGAAGCTTTCGCCGGAATGCGCTCACCCGCGACATCGATTTCGAAGCGGCCCGCGTCGATATAGTCCTGGCTCACTTCCTCTTCGGAGTGAATGTAGCCCAGACCCAATGCGCCGCCGAGCGTATGGCCATAATCACCTGAGGTCAAGTGCCCGACGATCTCGCCGTCACGCACAATCGGTTCGTGGTGGTACAGCGTTGCGTCCGGATCTTCGAGGAGGACCTGCACCAGGCGCTTTTTCATGAAAGCGCCGCTCTCTTTCTGTTCGAGGATTGCATCGCGACCGATGAACGGAATGCTCTTTTCAAAGTTGCAGACGAAACCCATGCCGCACTCGAGCGGGGTGTCGTGATCGGCAACGTCGTGACCATAGTGCACAAATTTCTTCTCCAGCCGGCACGAGTTCAACGCGTGCATGCCAGCCAGGCTGAGCCCGTGGCTTTCACCGTTTTCCCACAGGTAATCGAAGCCGTGGCGAGCCTGGTCAACCGGTACGTATAGCTCCCAGCCAAGTTCGCCGACGTAAGACACACGTCCGGCGTAGGCGCGCGCCATGCCCAGCTCAACGGGCTGGAACGAACCATATGGAAACGATTCGGTGCTCATATCGTGGCGCAATGTTTGCGCGAGCAGTTCCCGGCTGCCGGGGCCCATGACACCGAGCATGGCCCAGGCATTGGTGATATCGCTGATGCAACACAGCTCGCCTTCCTTGATATGCGACTTCAACCAGTCAAGATCCTTGATCGTCTGTGTCGCGCCGCTGAGCACCCAGAATTCGTCCTCGGCAACGCGCGTTACAGTCAGATCGGCCTCGATGCCACCGTGGTCGTTCAACCAATGGGTGTAAACCATGCGCCCGGGTTCGACGTCGACGTTGGCGCTCGATACCCGCTGCAAAAGTTTGACTGCGTCGCGGCCTTGCACCAGGTATTTGGAAAACGAGCTCTGGTCGTATAGCACGACTTTTTCGCGTGTGGCCCTGTGCTCGGCGGCGCTGTATTCGAACCAGTTCTGCTTGCCGAAGCTGTACTCGTATTTCGGTTCGACTCCTTTCGGCGCAAACCAGTTGGCGCGCTCCCAGCCGGCCACTTCGCCGAAGCAGGCGTTGTGCTCCATCAGGCGCTCGTGCAGCGGCGACAGGCGCAGATTGCGCGAGGTTTGCATTTGCTTGTACGGGTAGTGATTGTCGTAGAGCAATCCCAGGGTCTCGGTGACACGGTTCTCGATATAGTGTTGCGTCGACTGGAATGGAAACATCCGTCGGATATCGTTGCCCCACAGGTCCATCGGTGCTTTGCCGGTGTGCATCCAGTCGGCCAGCGCGCGGCCTAGCCCGCCTGAGGTCTGGATTCCAACCGAATTCAAGCCGCAAGCAACGTAAAAACCCTTCAACTCCGGCGCTTCGCCCATGTGGAACTGATCATCCGGAGTGAAGCTTTCCGGTCCGCAGAAAAAACTCCGCCAGCCGACTTTTGCCAGCATCGGCACCCGCTCCAGTGCCTTTTCGAGGATCGGCATGAACTGTTCCTCTGTATGACCCTCGAGTTCCTCAAAAGCGAAATCGAGCGGGATGCCATTTTGTCCCCACGGCACCGCGTTGGGTTCGAAACCGCCGACCAGCAGACTTCCGGCATCTTCCCGGTAATAGGCGCAATTGTCGTGATCGCGCAGCACTGGCAGATTGCTCGGCAGGTCATTCAGCTTTTCGGTATGCGCGTAATAGTGTTCGCAAGCGTGCAAAGGCACGTTGACACCGGCCATACGGCCGATCTCGCGTCCCCACAAGCCGGCGCAATTGACTACGAAATCCGCAGCGATGTCACCCTCCGTCGTGGACACGCCGGTAACATGGCCGTTCTTCTGCTTGATAGCGGTGACGCGTACGCCTTCGAGGCACCGTGCACCGCGTGCGCGCGCGCCTTTGATGAAAGCCTGGGTGACGTCGACCGGGCTGGCGGTACCGTCCTGTGCCACCCAGCTACCTCCCAGCAGATCACCGGTTTCGACAAACGGGTAAAGGTCTTTGACTTCGCTTGGGGTGATGATGTCTACCCGCGTAACACCGAACGCATTGTTCATTGCCGCAACGCGTTTCAGTTCCTCGAAGCGCGCCTCGCTGTGTGCGACGGTGACTGAGCCAACCTGTTTGAAGCCGGTTGACTGGCCGGTCTCGGTCTCGAGTTCGGTTAACACTGCCATCGAGTATTCGCAGAGGCGTGCGTGCGATTCGTTGGCACGCATCGTCCCCACCAATCCGGCCGCATGCCAGGTGGTGCCACAGGTGAACTGATTGCGCTCGAGCAAGACCACGTCGGTCCACCCTAGCTTGGCAAGGTGATAGGCAACACTGGCCCCGATAACGCCGCCGCCAATGATCGCTGCACTGGCGCGTTCAGGAATTTGCGCGGGCATTTAATTGTTCTCCCTGTCGGGTTGGATTTGCGGCGGACTCGAACTGTTCCAACCGGATAAATCCTCAGCCCAAGATCCGACTTTAATCCTTCCCCCAGACTTCGCCCAGCAGACGCACCCAGTTCTCTCCCATGATCTTGCGAATCTTTGGCTCGGACCAGTCAGCCCGCTCCATCGCCGCGGTGAGGTTGGGGAACTCTCCGATCGTTCGAATGCCTTCCGGATTGACGATCTCGCCAAACTCGGTCAGTTTGCGGGCGTTGCCTTTGTCATGGGTAATCCACTCAAAAAACTCTTGAGAATGACCCTGGGTGAAGTCGGTGCCGATGCCGACGTTATCCTCTCCCGCCAGATTGATAACGTAATCAACAGCCGCAACATAGTCGTCCACTGTTGAATCAACGCCCTTGGCAAGAAACGGCGGGAACATCGTCACGCCGACAAAGCCGCCGTGATCGGCGATGAACTTCAGCTCCTCGTCGGACTTGTTGCGCGGATG
>CP070643.1:922567-925601 GCA_020354125.1 Betaproteobacteria bacterium
ACGGTGTACGAAGAGCTGAAGGCTACTCAGCCTGACATGTTCGATTAGAACCAAAACTCTCTCACCGCAGAGTACGCGGAGGACGCAGAGGAAATCAATTCGCAGTCATACCAAGGGGCAGCTTACGCTGCCCCTTTTTTTCCGCCGTGCATGCGGTTATCGCTTGGTAGCGACGCTATCCGAGCGGGATGGGTTCTGTGCCTTCCGAAAGAATTTGCACGTACTCGTCGTATTTGAACTTGCGATTACGGCGGCCTTGCGTAATTTGCTTCAGGATCCCGAGTCGCTCCATGTCGGCCGCAAGGTTGTTAGCTTTAGAGTAGCTGATCTTTAGCGCTCTCTCGATGTCTTGCACGCGTACAACCGGCTGCCTCATCAGCTGGCGCAGCAGAAGCACGCCCGCATGCCCTGCACTACTTTCCAGCACTCGGTCGATGTCACGCCGCTCTAGCTGCTGGATCGCTTTTGTGGTTTCTACGACTTGAGCGGATACAGTGACAATACCTTCCAGAAAAAAAGTCACCCACGCCTCGTAATTACCACTGGTGCGCACCTGTTGCAGTCGGTCGTAATACTCCTGCTGGTGAGCTTTCAGGTACGCACTCAGATAAAGCATAGGCTCGCTCAAGACTCCTCGCCAAACGAGATAAAACGTCACTAACAACCGCCCTAGTCGCCCGTTACCGTCGTTAAACGGATGGATCGTCTCAAACTGATAATGGATTAACGCGCACCGAACGAGGACCGGTTCATCGTCCTCAATGTGCAAGTACTTCTCGAGATTATCGAGCGCCGAAAGCATCTCGTGCGGCGGCGGCGGGACAAACCTGGCATTGGCTAAGTTGGTGCCGCCAATCCAGTTTTGACTATCTCGAAATTCCCCTGGCGCAAGAGCGAGCTTGCCGCCACGGACCTGCTGCATGAGCACACCGTGAATTTCTCGAATTAGCCTGAGGGACATGGGAAAGTCTTCTTTTAGCAGGCGGTATAAACCATGGCGCATGGCTTTAATGTAGTTCACAACCTCGCCCACGTCGGCAACCGGTTCCTGATCAGCGTCAACACCAAGTACGTCGACCAACGAGGACTGAGTGCCCTCGATTTGGGAGCTCAGCAAGGCCTCCTTTTGAATAAACATCGCAACAAAAAGCTCCGGGCTCGGGAGCACGCTTGCAATGGTGTTAATCGCCCCGAGAGCTTGGTCCGCGCGGGATAACAGCAGCCGCAACTCCCCTTCCATCTTTACTGGGGGGACTGGTGGGAGATCGGCCGGGAAGAAAGCCGTATAGCCCTGCAAGGTCTGCCGAAAGCTCCCGCTTCGGGACATATTTTTTCCTCGTCAAAAAATTCGCCTTTTTTGGCGTATTTTTCTCACTAAATTATTCGTCTGTGCAATATGCGATCGCATTTTGATCCATATTATTCAAATTAACAATATGGGCGCGTTTTTTGGTTCATATTTATAGACTGTATAAATACATCCGAAATTCGATCAAAAAACCTATGAATAGCTTCCGCTGTGTTTTCTTAACCTACTGTTTTAAATTACTTTTCTGGGCCATACGGAGGCCCAATCCGGAAAATCAGCCGGCACAGGAGGGGCGAATTTTCCCTGGGAGTTCAAGTCGGATTCGCCGGCCGAGGTGCGCGAGCATCGCAAGCAGCGGCTGGTGGCCGCCTGCCGGGCGTTTGCGCTGTGGGGCCTTGATTATGGTTTCGCCGGGCACCTGACGGTGCGCGATCCGGAGCGCACGGAGCTGTACTGGACCAATCCGATGTGCGTGCCCTTCTCCCAAGTCAAGGTGTCGAACCTTCTTCTGGCGGACCACGAGGGTCATGTGGTCGAAGGCGATCACGCCATCAACCAGGCCGGCTTCGTGTTGCACGGCGCAGCGCACAAGATGCATCCGGACATCGTGGTGATGTGCCATGCGCATACCGAATACGGCACCACCTTCGCCTCGCTCGGAAAACCATTAGCACCGATCAGCCAGGACGCCTGCGCCTTTTATGAAGACCACGCAGTGGTGCTGGACGAAGCTGGCCAGGTGGCGGTGGAGCAAGACGCCGGCTACAACGTGTGCAAGTCACTCGGTGGTGTGAAAGCGGTGATTCACCAGAGCCACGGCCTGCTGTCGCTAAGCCGCCACAGCATCGATGCCGCGGCGTTCTGGTTCATGGCGCTGGAACGCTGCTGCAAGCAGGAGCTGGCAATACTGGCAACGGGAAAGGAACCGATCCTGGTGCCGGAAGACCGTGCGCGCTACAGCCGCGAGCATGTGGGCAGTGAGTATATTGGTTGGCTGCATTTTCAGACGGTGTACGAAGAGCTGAAGGCGACTCAGCCCGACATGTTCGACTAACAGGGCATTGCAAAACGACTGCGGGGCCTTGATCCGGGCTTGCGCGGTGCTACCAATCCTCATGTACTAGCCGTGTACACTCCGGTTGCTGCGCTCCGGGCGCACCCGGCTGAAGGCCGCTCGCGACGTTTATCAATGCCCTGTAATGACACGTCCTTTAGTCGGGCCCTTGCTACGCTTGCTCAGCAAACTGCTACGAAAAACTCACCGGACAGGACGCAGAGAAAATCAGAGGGAAATTCCAGCTAACAGCATCAAGGGGCAGCTCAGGCTGCCCCTTTTGGGTTCGTGCGGCGCAAT
Source organism: Betaproteobacteria bacterium (assembly GCA_020354125.1). Lineage (GTDB taxonomy): Bacteria > Pseudomonadota > Gammaproteobacteria > Burkholderiales > Eutrophovitaceae > SG8-40. Next base: position 925,231 of record CP070643.1, read on the forward strand.
GCGCAAATTGTGTCCGGCGCATGGCGCTTTGCTCATTGACGCCGTACGGGTCCTCGCCTTATCCAATGCAGTACTCACGAGGCGGCAATGAGCCGCGAATTGCGCGGTACAGCAAGCAGCCTTGCTTGCCCAAATTAGCGAGACCTTGAAAATCGAACATTAGACTTTCGATTTTCAAGGCTATTGCGCTACCATAGCGCTCATGATCGAACGCTCTCGCCTCCAAAGTACTGTCGCAACGGCTCTTGATCGTTCTCGTGTGGTTGTCCTAGTGGGACCACGCCAGGCGGGCAAGACCACGCTTGCGCGGAAGTTCGTTGACCCGCAATCCGAGAACTATCTTGATCTGGAGCAGCCGGAAGTCGAGGCAC
>CP070643.1:925701-928658 GCA_020354125.1 Betaproteobacteria bacterium
TGACCCTGGCTGTTCTCTAATTCCGGGTGTGGGGTCAAGCTCTCCATGAACATCCTTGCCGGGTTCAGGGTTCTCTCCGCGGTAGGGGCGTGCCCTCCGCATGATGGCGTGAGATGACGCTGGCGGATCAATGTGTAAAGCGCGTTTTGCTGTCTTGAGCATCGCAAAGCCAGGGGCGATCGCACCAACGCCAGCGTCCCGGCAGGGACGTTGGTTCCCGCTGTTCGGCGGGAATTCGGTTGTCCTGCTATGCAGGTTGATTAGTAGGCTCCTTTGATGACCACTTGAATTCGGTGCCTTCGATCCACATCCGGTGCAGAATGACGGCAAGCTTTCGAGCCACGGCAACCTTTGCTTTGCGCAGCCCGCTTCGCTTCGCAAGCCGGATGCCCCAGGCTTTAAGCGCCGCCCACTTTGCGACACGGGTGAGCAGCACATTGGCTGCCTCGTAGAGGTAACTTCGCAGCATTTTATCGCCGCATTTCGAGATTCGGCCCGTCCAGTCGACCTTGCCGGATGCGTATCGTCGGGTCGTTAGTCCGACATAGGCTCCGACGCTTCGCGACCTCTTGAAGCGAGTAGGGTCGTCGATCGTTGCAAGGAAGCAAAGAGCCGTAATTGGGCCCACGCCAGGTGCCGTCATGAACCGTCGCACCTGAGCATTATTGCGGGCAAGCCGCATCACTTTGCGATCGAGATCGTCGACCTGCAGCTCGATGGACTTGCGCGCCTCGAGCAGCGGTCTGACTGCAGCCACCAGATCAGGACGACCCTCGATCAGTTCCTCGGCTCGCACGGCGAAGACATTGAGCTTAGCGCGGCCGATGACCAGACCGAGGTTCTTGAGTAGGCCGCGGATCTGGTTCTCAAGATCGCGTTTGATCTTGACCAGCAACGCACGGCTCGCCAGCAGCGCCCTGACCGCGTGGCTGTCGAGATCCTTGACGCGGACCTCCTTGAACCAGCCAGTCTGCATGATGCGGGCGATCCCGGCCGCATCATTGCGGTCGCTCTTATTGATCTGCATCTTGAGCACCGCCTTGGCATGGCGTGCGTCGATGCAGATCACTGGCAGGCCAAGTTGTTTGAGCTCGGTCCACAGCCACGTGGCCGTTGGTCCGGCCTCAAGGCCGATCCGAACTACACTTGGCGCATTTGATCTCACGAACTCAACAATCGTCTCGGGGTCGGAATCGACCACGCCCTCTCGCACGACTGATCCCGTTTGATCCACCACACAGATCGCTGTCAGCTTCAGCGACACGTCCAGTCCGACATAGTGTTCCATTGCGGCTCTCCATGTTTGCAAGGCCCCATGAGGTGGACCTTGTCGTTTCTTGGAGAGCTGATTCCCAGAGCCTCAGTATGGCTCCAGCCCGGAATTACCCCATGTGTAAAAACGTGGCGCTTGATATGACAACTTCAATGTGATTCTGCGCGTGCATCACGATTTGCGGAGGATCGGATGCGGCGCTTTATTGAGGAATTGGATCGCGGGCAGAGCACGCTATTTCCCGAAAGCCTTGAAGATTGGATCGCTGACGATAACCCGGTTCGGGTGATCGATGTCTTTGTGGACGAGCTCGATCTTGGCGCGCTTGGGTTTGGCGGTGTCGATCCGGAGATCACCGGCCGACCTTCGTATCACCCGTCGGTGCTGCTGAAGCTCTACATTTACGGCTATCTGAACCGGGTGCAGTCGAGCCGGCGGCTTGAACGCGAGGCTTTGCGCAATGTGGAGGTCATGTGGCTTTTGGGCCGGCTCGCTCCGGATCACAAGACCATTGCCGACTTCCGCAAGGACAACAGCCGTGCCATCCGTGAAGTCTGTGTCCGGTTTGTCGAGCTTTGCCGTGCCATGGGCCTGTTGACGGAGGCCAGCGTTGCGATTGATGGCAGCAAGTTCAAGGCGGTGAACAACCGCGACAGGAACTTCACCCGCGCCAAGATGGAACGGCGCATGGCCCAGATTGAGGAGAGCGTTGCCCGTTACCTGCAGCAGCTCGACACGGCCGACCGGCAGGAGCCATCAGAGGCGCTTCAGACGAAGACGAGCCGCTTGAAGGAGAAGATCGCGAAGCTGAAGGAAGAAATGCAGCGTCTGCATGCCCTCAAGGCGCGAATGCTCGCCACTCCTGACCAGCAGATCTCGTTGACCGATCCCGATGCCCGCTCAATGGCGACGAGTGGCCGAGGCTCCGGTGTTGTCGGCTATAACGTTCAGGTCGCCGTGGACATCAAGCATCATCTGATCGTCGCACATGAGGTGATCAACGAGGGGTCGGATCGGGCGCAGCTCTCACCCATGGCCTCAGCTGCGAAGGCGGCGTTGGGAGTGGAGAAGCTCGATGCCGTCGCCGACCGCGGCTACTTCAGTAGTGAAGAGATTCTGGCCTGCGACAAGGCGGGCATTACGGTCACGCTGCCCAAGCCGATGACCTCCAACGCGAAGGCGGAAGGGCGCTTCGGCAAACAGGACTTCCGCTACCTGGCCGGCGAGGACGCCTATATCTGTCCCGCCGGTGAAAAGCTGCCCTACCGCTATACAACCCAGGAAAACGGACTGGTGCTACGCCGCTACTGGACCAATACCTGCCAGGACTGTGTCATCAAGAAAACTTGCACGACCGCCAAGGAGCGACGCATCACTCGGTGGGAGCACGAGCATGTTCTCGAAGCGGTGCAGCGCCGGCTTGATGAGCATCCGGAGAAAATGCGTCAGCGACGTGAGACGGTCGAGCACCCCTTCGGCACAATAAAGGCTCGAATGGGGGCCACTCACTTCCTGATGAAGACGCTGCCGCGGGTCGCCTCCGAGATGGCGCTACACGTGCTGGCCTACAACATGACCAGGGTGATGAGCATCATGGGAATCCGGCCGCTGATAGAGGCGATGAGGGCCTAGCCAGCCCCGAAACGCCGGCCTCCTCAATGAAAACGCCCCACAAACTCCGCGC
>CP070643.1:928758-931698 GCA_020354125.1 Betaproteobacteria bacterium
ACGGCAATCAGACCGGTGACGAATATCACCTTCGATGAAGAGGCAATTTTTCCAAGCCGGCTCACCAACAGCTCTCCGGACGTCTTCCAGGTTGCGCTGATAACCGGTGGCAAAATTGTCGAGCGCAACAACTTGTTGATTAAGGCGTAACAGCCATTCAAGAAGATGCGAGCCTATGAAGCCCGCCGCACCGGTGATCAACCATCGGCGCGGACGCTGCCGGAGCGCCTCAAGGGCCTTTTGGTAGACGCGGTTCATGGTAATCGATGGTGGTTCACAGTCGCCAGACCGTAAGGCCCGCGTTCTCCAACTGCGCCATGCGGAACTTACCCTTCACGTCGATAAAGCAGCCTCTTTCAACCACCTTTGAAACATAATCGGCGATTGGTCTATCAACGAAATCCCGATGTGCCACCGCCACGACAATGGCCGCCCCGCGCGGCAACTCATCCCACGACTCGAGCTGGATCCCGTACTCTTCCTGCGCATCTCGAGCGTCACATGCCGGATCGTGAACATGAACTTCAATACCGTATGACTTCAACTCCCGAATCACGTCGATTACCCGTGTATTGCGAATATCAGGACAATTCTCCTTGAAGGCCAATCCCAGGACGTTCACTTTTGCCCCTTTAACCTTCGTCCCGTTGCCAATCATATGTTTTACGGTCTGCTCGGCGATAAACTTGCCCATGCCATCATTGATGCGCCGGCCCGCAAGAATAACCTGCGGGTGATACCCGATGAGGTCCGCCTTGTGTGTCAGATAATATGGGTCGACACCTATACAATGTCCCCCAACCAGACCCGGCCGAAAAGGCAAAAAGTTCCACTTCGTGCCAGCAGCTTCAAGCACCTCCAGCGTGTCGATGTCCATTTTGTCAAATAGAATCGCCAGCTCATTCATGAGGGCGATGTTCAGGTCGCGTTGGGTGTTCTCGATTACCTTGGCAGCCTCCGCCACTCTAATGCCGGACGCCCGGTATACCCCGGCAGCGATTACGGTCTCGTAAAGCTCGGCGACTCGTTCGAGGGTGACGGGACTATCACCCGAAACAACCTTGAGGATTTTCGTCAACGTGTGTTCCTTGTCCCCGGGATTGATCCGCTCTGGTGAATATCCAACGTGAAAATCCTGCTTCCACCGCATTCCCGAGACTCGTTCGAGGATCGGAACGCACACTTCCTCCGTCGCACCGGGAAAGACCGTCGATTCATAGACGATCACCGCGCCCTCCCTCATATGCTTGCCAACCGACTCGCTTGCCCTCACGAGGGGACCAAGATCGGGCTGGCGGGCCGCATCGACCGGCGTAGGAACCGCCACGATAATGAAATTCGCTTCTGCAAGTGCAGCCGGATCGGTAGTCACGACGAGCTGATCAGCGGCACGCAGATCCTCGTTCGCAACCTCACCAGTTGGATCAACACAGCTGCGATAGCTGTCCACTTTCGCTCGCGACAGATCAAACCCGATGGTCTTGCATTTCTTTCCGAACTCGACTGCAAGCGGCAAACCCACATATCCAAGTCCGACTACTGCAACCGTACTCATTCTTGTTGTTCCCAAATTTCCTCGTTCAACTCGCCGCTGCCTAGTTACGATTCGGGCATCCTCATCGAGCCAGAATCGACGACAAGATACAGACGCAGCAACTCATCCGGCTGATCGGCAACATCTGGCTAGCGCCGTCCTTCGCCAGCCAAATCACCAGAGGCTAATTCCCGTCTCCGTTGACACCCCAATGCTGTCAAGCAACTTAGCAGCAAGCCCCCGAAACCCCTATTGTCGCGGCGACCTCGACAACCGAGTTTCAGGCCCCCCTGGCAATTCCTCGGCGATGGCAGAACGGGTTGGTCTCTAGCCTTCACCACCCCATTTTACGTTATCGCTGATCTCGTACTGAAAGCAGCCGAGAATAGCAATCGTCGATGTTTGCAGAAGCAAGAACCGTGTACCGCTTTGGCCGCGAACGTAATAGTCAACTCAGTTGTCACCACCTCCAGGAAAGCGGCTGCCGCCAGGAAATAGCACAAAACTTTTAAAGCACCGCATTTGGACGGTGCGGCGCCAGCTGTTTCTAGTTACAAAGCCCATTGTGAAACGACAATAATTCCCAGAGCACAATTGGCGCCAAAGTTAAACCGCGAATTCCGCAATCCACCGCTGTTGTCCGTTGCTGAGGTCTGCAAAGGCAGGGCAAACATCGGGCCCAGGTTAATCCGCGCTTGCAGCACCAGGAGGTGTAGCCAAGCAGGAAGCTGACTCTAGAGCACCCGAAAAGTAGTGAGCTGCCGCCCGTCGGGGGTTTCCGACCGTCCGTCGCGCGTTGGATTGCCGGCCTTGAGCTTCCTGTGCCACCGTGCTTCTCGCCATATCGGATGACCCCACATTGAATCGGGGTCCTTGACACTGAAACAAGGCATACCCGTCGAAAGGCGGGGACGCAAAGTAACCGGTCTACAGGAACGAAACGTTCCCATGACAGCGGAACCGCCAGTGAGCCGAATCAAGTGCAAACTGATCGCGCCGACCGTGCGGTTTCCAACTGTTTCTCCGGCCTCCAGCGTCCTCTTGAAGCCAACGACGAGAGCACGCCGAACCTGGGAGGTTCGAGGAACATGCACAGCCCGGCAACTAAACAGAGCCTCATCTCGCTACTGCATCGGACGATCAGATTACCCCTCGCGCGCAGTTGTCGCCAAGGCACGACGCGGCCTTTCCCCTTGAATCTATTTTTCACAGAGAAACCGTCGCCTGAAAGCGACTGGTGCGAGAAGCCACGTACCACTAACCATCGGCTTACAAAGCGTTTTTTTCATTGGCCTGGAGATTGCAGTCTGGGCCGGGACCACTACTTGAGAGCCGCCCGCATGCCAGTCAAAGAAATCAGATCCAGATGCTCCGCAGCCATTATTACCAGCGCCCTTTTAGCAGCC
>CP070643.1:931798-934662 GCA_020354125.1 Betaproteobacteria bacterium
ACGGCAACCACAAGCGATTTGGATGCGGCCTTGGAGCCACTTGTTAAGTTCATCTACAGCAACTCGCTGAGCCCGGCTATCGCAATCATGCAACAGTAGGAAAAAATCGATCGCAATGCACATTTTGCAAAAGCCAAGCTGGATTGATGCTGAATGTACAAATGGGTGAGCGATTCGCGTTACGCTAAGCAGACACAATGCTGGCCTCGTTGAACGTCTGTTACCGAGGGTACATTGTTTGAGGTGAGCGACGGCCGGTCGAGAAATGAGCCAACCTGGCCTAGAGTTAGCCATCGAGTGGATTGATGCTGCAATGTTCTTTGCACGTCCTGCTAATGTTCATTCTTATAAGAAAATTTTCTAACCGAAAACAGTAAGATTGATAAATGCTTAGGCTCGCCGCCGGCAATCAAAGATGTCCGCTTCTCTAATCGGCCGGTTGGGGGCACGCACTTTCAGGCTATCCACCATTGCAAAGTCGATGCCACTCGCGGGCTCGCGCTTCATCTGCGGACCCGGGTCAAACAGCATCGGTGCGTCGACGGCGAGTACGCTCAATGCGCTTAGTTACGCCGAAGATGCCCTAATGTCTCGCCAATCGGCAGAAATGCCAGCCGACCTATCGCTTAAAATTGTGGTTTCGGAGGCCGCAGCCAGTAGCAGCTAAAGGGCAGAAAGGCTGCTCTATAAGCCTGTCGAGTCGTCATTTCCTTACCGGTGTCGGAGCCGACCTTATGCGCGCACGCAATCAAGCTGAGCACCGATACCCCTAAGACGCCAACAACCCATGGCCCGGCGCTTGATCCTGAGCCCGCAACCCAAGCAGGAGCTGGTTGACCGCTTGACGCAGGAGCAGCAGCGATGGCCGAAAACAGCCCGGCCACGAACATTATCTTAATACGGTTCATCTCAATCCCCCTTGCTAGTAGTTTGGCATTGTCAAAGCGGCTACATAATTGAAACGCATATGCTTCAATTTGTGGACGGCAACATAAGCGTGTCATACAGCATTGATTCCTGGTTACTTTTAGTCGGCCCGATATTAGCAGCGGAAATCTTCAACCCGAAACATATAGCGCAAACTGGACCGAATCGTTACGGGCGTCGCTACTCCGTAGCCCCCGACACCGATTGGCTGCATTTGGATTCGGAAGGCGAGAGTACCTGGTCTCAAATCCAAAAGTCCTTGTTGGCACTTTTCGGACATTGATCCGACGTGCTCCGATGTCGGCTATTGGGACAGGAACGGACATGGAAGTGAAAGCTATTTACTTCCGCTTGTGACCGATGCTGTCGAAAAAGGCTTGAGAACTACGACGAACAGTGATTCCGCTGGCTCCAAGGATCAACTCGCTGGAGGCAGCAATGATGGGGCGGCAGACTGGCGACCAGGCGAGTCTATTTTATGAGTTTCGGCTGGAAGATCGCATCCCGAAGGATCACCTGCTGCGGCGCATCAATGTGTTTGTGGCGCCCGTATTGGACCATGCGCGCGAGCAGCTGAAGCTCTACTACAGCGAGATTGGGCGGCCGTCGGTTGATCCCGAACTCATGATCCGGATGTTGATTGTCGGATATTGCTTTGGCCTGCGGTCTGAACGCAGGTTGGCGCAGGAAGTCGAATTGCATCTGGCCTATCGCTGGTTCTGCCGCCTCGACCTCGACGACAAGGTGCCGCACCACTCGACCTTCTCGGAGAACCGGCTGCACCGGTTCCGGGAGAGTGATGTCTTTCGCCACATCTTCGAGCGCGTCGTTGCGGCATGCATGGCAGCCGGCCTGGTCAAAGGCGAAGGCTTCGCCGTCGATGCCAGCGTCATGGAAGCCAACGCCAGTCGTTACCACGGCAAGGCACCGGATGAGATGGTGTGGGCCGAGCCCGAACGGCAGACGCGTGCGGTCAAGGAATATCTCGCGGGTTTGGAAGCTGAGAACGAGCCCAACCCCGACCGCAAGCCGCCGAAGGTCATCTCGCCCAGTGATCCATGCTCAGCCTGGACGGCCAAAGCCAACAAGCGCGTGCAGTTCGGGTACGGCCTCAACTATCTTATCGACATCGAGAATGCAGTGATTGTCGACGTGGAGGCCACGCCCGCCCGCACCTACGACGAAGTCGCCGCCACCAAGACCATGATCGAGCGGACTGACAAGCGGATGGGGCTCAAGCCCAAACGTCTTGCCGCGGATACGGCCTATGGCACGGGCAAGTTCCTTGGCTGGCTGCTTGACGCCGGCATCGCGCCGCATATTCCGGTCTGGGACAAGAGTGCCCGCGACGACGGCACCCTCTCACGCTCGGATTTCCGGTGGGACAAACGGCGAGGCATTTACATTTGCCCCAACGATAAAGTCCTGCATACCAGCGGTACCGTGCACGAAGGCCGGACGCTTCTCTATCGCGCCTCCAAGCTCGATTGCGATGTCTGTGCCCTCAAGATGCAATGCTGTCCCAAGGAGCCCGCTCGAAAAATCCCCCGTGATCTTCACGAAAACGCCCGCGACGTGGCGCGCAGGTTGATGGGAACGAAGGCGTTCCTCAAGTCACGCGACGAGCGAAAGCGCGTTGAGATGCGATTCGCTCATCTGAAGATTCATCATGGCTTCGAGCGCATGCAACTGCGAGGGCTCTCCGGAGCCCGCGATGAATTCCATCTCGCCGCCATCGTGCAGAACCTAAAGACCTTGGCACTCCGCGCCCTCGGGCCACCTCCCAAACGCGCAGTGCTTGCGTGAGTGAGCGTCGGTTAGATCAGATAACCCTCAGAGGGGCGTGCCTGATCGAAACCCAAATCAAGTGCCAAGCCGGAATTCCAACGGAAAACTGACTTTTTCGACAGCATCGGTCACAAGCGGAAGTAAATAGC
>CP070643.1:934762-937624 GCA_020354125.1 Betaproteobacteria bacterium
CAGATTCGCTCAGGACAAGACTCGCGTCGGTTAATCCGAGACGCCGGGCGAAATCATCGACGAGACGGACTCCATCGAGCACGATTTTTCCGCGTTCGTCTCGCTCGCGCGCCGACTGCGATAGTTTGCGCGCGAGTTTCAGGGTGGAATTCTGGGCGGAGGTAATTCGCTCCATCTAGCCGGGTGAATCGATCGCATTCGAGTACTGACCAAGGTGGTAGTCTAACCCGCACGCCTTGCCGAACGTGATTTTCGTACCGGGGATCCCGGTATCGAACTCGCGTAGATCACCCTCGAGCAAGCGGTACCGTGTTAACAGGTAACCTTCCACGAGGTATTAGTGAATGCAAAGCTCTACTTGCCGATTTGAATCAAGAAAGCACGCAATTAATGACTGATATCAAGATGATCTGTGCGTCAGTGCCGCTGATTCCGGTGCTGACAATCGAAGATGTAGATCACGCCGTTCCATTGGCGCAAGCACTGGCGACCGCCGGCTTGTCCGTACTGGAAATCACCTTGCGTACTGAAACGGCCTTGGACGCCATTGAGGCTGTGCGGGCAGCGTGCCCGGACGCCATCGTCGGTGCTGGCACCTTGCGCACTCCCGAGGACCTGTCACGCTGTGTCGCCGCGGGAGCCCAGTTCGGGGTCAGCCCGGGCGCACCGGAGCGCTTGATGGATGCCGTCGACGCATCGGCTTTGCCGTTTCTTCCCGGTTGCGCCAGTCCAACCGAGGTGATGCGTCTGGCTGACCGGGGATACCGCGTTCTCAAATTTTTCCCGGCCGAAGCGGCAGGCGGGGTCCGCATGCTGAAATCACTGGCCGAACCGTTGTCAGGCATTGTGTTCTGCCCGACAGGCGGCGTCACTATCGACAATGCGCGAGACTATCTGGCGCTACCAAATGTTGTCACCGTCGGCGGATCGTGGGTAGCACCGAAAGCACTGACAAAAAGCGAAGACTGGAAAGGGATCGAGAATCTCGCCAGGCAAGCGGTCGCCCACCTCACCCAGTAAATGATCCTGATTGCGGAATTTCGAGAACTGACAGCGCTAACCTCAAGGGCTCGCGATCAGGCTCGAGCACTCCAGGAAGAAACAAAACGTTACAAACGAGATTGGTCGTGCGTGGTGTGATGGCCAGGGCGGGGAAAAAAACCCGAGCCAAACAGCGCCTGTACGACAATCTCGTCTCACCGTTACCTCAAAGTTCGCCCAAGTGACCGTCGAAGTAAGATAAGCCTCCAGTCCCTGACGTTACACGGTCCAGCTTGCCGCTTCAGAGCCATTAGATCTGATTTTCAATCTTCGGATATGATTGACGGCCGGATCTTATCCCATGTCTTTCAACCTATGCTTTGCTGACTTGGGATTCACGGTTATTGCACAGACCGCAGTGGCGAGTTGGAAAGGCGAAGGTTGGACCCAATTTGAGCCGCCGCTCCGTCCAATGAAGGCTACGCACGCCAGCATATGGCTGCAGCGAAAAGACCGAAAGTGCCTAACAACGTGACGCCAAGTCTGACCTGAAGCACAAGAATCAATCGACGGGAACAGAATGATGTCGCAACAAGAAGCACCAATTCGCGTAGTCATTATGGGGGCTGCCGGGCGCGACTTTCATAATTTCAACGTGGTCTATCGCGACAATCCCGCCTACCAGGTCGTTGCCTTTACCGCCACGCAGATACCCCAAATCGCCGGCCGCCATTATCCGCCCGCACTTGCGGGAAAACTCTATCCCGATGGCATCCCAATCGTGCAGGAGACCGAATTGGAAGCGCTCTGCCGTGACGCGCAGATCGATCAGGTCGTTTTTGCCTACAGCGATGTCAGCCACAACCACGTCATGCACAAGGCCTCGCTCGTTTTGGCGGCTGGCGCGGATTTCCTGCTGCTGGGGCCAAACCGCACCATGCTCACCGCTCGGATCCCGGTGATCGCAGTCTGCGCAGTACGAACCGGCTGCGGCAAATCGCAGACTGCGCGTTGGTTGTCACGCAAGCTCAAGACGCACGGTCTGAAGGTGGCAGTGATTCGTCATCCGATGCCCTACGGCGAGCTCGAGGAACAGGCCGTACAGCGTTTTGCCAGCAACGCTGACCTGGATGCGGCCGAATGCACTATTGAAGAGCGTGAGGAATACGAGCCGCATCTGAGATTGGGAAATGTGGTCTACGCCGGTGTGGACTACATCGAGATCGTCACAAAAGCCGAGGCGGAAGCCGATGTCATACTGTGGGACGGGGGCAACAATGACTTCCCGTTTATTCGGCCGGACCTTCACATCGTCCTGGTTGATCCGCTGCGCCCGGGCCAGGAAGACACGCACCACCCCGGTGAGGCGGTGTTGCGTATGGCTGATATCGCGCTGATCGCCAAGGTCAACTCGGCAGCGGATGCCGATATCCAACGGGTGACCGAAAACGTACGGCGCGTCAACCCGAGTGCGAGCATTGTGTGTGGAACTTCGCCGGTCACGCTGGATGCGCCTGAACGGGTGAATGGCAAACGCGTCCTCGTTGTGGAAGATGGCCCGACCATCACGCATGGCGGCATGGCCTACGGCGCCGGGCATGTCGCTGCCACCGAGGCCAACGCGAAAGAGCTCGTCGATCCTCGCGCCTTTGCGGCCGATGAGATTGCCGAGGTCTACGCCCAGCACCCTCACATCGGCCCGGTCTTGCCGGCACTAGGCTATCACCCCGAGCAACTACGCGCGCTGCAGGACACAATCAACGCCGCCGACGCCGAAGTCGTGGTCTCGGCAACGCCCTGCGATCTCGCTGCCTTGCTCGACGTCAAGAAACCCATCGTGCGTGCCCGGTACGAGTTCGCGGAAGCGGGGACACCGGGCCT
>CP070643.1:937724-940558 GCA_020354125.1 Betaproteobacteria bacterium
ACTTGTACCAAGGCACATTCTTACCTGACGAGCTCGACTCCCCTTGGAGTCAACGCATGCGCGAGTGCATGCGTGCCAAATTCGTGAATATCGTCGCAGCCGCAGGGAAAGAACTGGAAGCGAGCAACGATTCCGCCGGTGCCGCTGCACTCTACGAACAAGCTCTTACCGTTGATGACCTTGAGAACATTATTCGTGAAGGCCTGCTACGCGTTCTCAGGCGTGAAAAGGTCGGCAAACGCCGGACAAGAAAGAAAGCGGGCTCCGTTTCGGTGCAGTAGGTCTCATCTGAGGCCGACTGCACCATCTGCTAGAACATCGTATTCGGATTCTCTGATTTCTCGGGGATAACCTGCAGCACGTCCCAGTGCTCGACGACCTTGCCATCGGCATCCAAGCGAAAGATATCGATTCCGGCCCAGTCCCGGTCCTTGTCCGTCGGCCACTCCTGGTGGCAGTGCAGGATGACGTAGTCGCCTTCGGCAAACACCCGCTTGAAGGTCACGCGTTTGCCGGGGAACTCCTTTGCCATGCGTTCGAAATAGGCAACAAAGGCTTCCTTGCCATCCGCCACATGCGGGTTGTGCTGAGTATATGAGTCTCCGGCATACCGCTCGATCGCTTCACGCGGTTTGTTCTGGTTGAACATCAGGTCGTAGAAATCGGTGACCGTCTTCTTGTTCTGCTCCAGCCTGCTCATCACCTGCCCCGAAACAAGCTCACTAACATGCCTCAAAGTTACCACACCGTCGAGTTCTGACGTCCCTCTCTGCTGAGTTGCCGTCATTTCGATCCGATTGGCGTCTGGACCCAAGCTATCCAATTGACCGTTCCAGCACCGCGGTATACGCTGATTGCACGGCTTTGCTAACGCAGCAGCAGGGAGCGGGGGGACTCCAATGAAATGCTCGCGATGCGGTCAAGAGAATCTGGCCGACGCAAAATTCTGTGAGGAATGTGCTGCGCCCCTGGCGCGCACGTGCTCAAATTGCGGTGCGCAACTTCGGCCACGCGCCAAGTTCTGTCCACAATGCGCTCACCCCGCCAGTGCATCGGCATCTCCTGAGCAGCAAGAAGCACAACCGGCCTCTTACACGCCTAAACACCTCGCCGACCGAATCCTGACATCCCGCACCGCGATTGAAGGCGAACGCAAGCAAGTCACGGTGCTGTTTGCTGATTTGACCGGTTCGATGGAATTGCTCGCCGATCGCGATCCCGAAGAAGCGCGCGCCATTCTCGATCCGGTGCTGGGTCACATGATGGATGCGGTGCATGCCTATGAAGGCACGGTCAATCAGGTGATGGGTGACGGCATCATGGCGCTGTTTGGTGCCCCGCTGTCGCAAGAAGATCATGCCGTGCGCGCATGTTATGCCGCGCTTCGCATGCAGGCTGCGATTCGGGAGCAAAGCGAGAAGACACGCGCTGACTACGGTGTGAGCGTCCAGGCACGAGTGGGTATCAATTCGGGTGAAGTGCTGGTGCGATCCATTGGCAGTGATCTGAAGATGGATTATTCAGCTGTCGGTCAAACCACCCACCTGGCGGCGCGCATGGAGCAGCTCGCAGCGGGCGGGACGACCTTGATTACCCCCGATACCCTGCACTTGGCCGAAGGTTTCGTACAGGTCAAATCGCTCGGCCCGGTGGCGATCAAGGGCATGAGCGAACGCCTCGAGGTGTTCGAACTCATCAGCGCACTCACCCGCCGCTCGCGGCTACAAGCCAGAGCGGCCAGCGGTGGCCTGAGCCAGTTTGTGGGCCGTCAGCGCGAATTCGAAGTGCTAGCTGATGCAGCGAAGAGTGCCAAAGAAGGTAAAGGCCAGGTGGTGGCCACAGTTGGAGAACCGGGCGTTGGCAAGTCACGCCTGTTCTGGGAATTCACCCATTCGCACCACACCCATGAATGTCTGGTAGTGGAAGCCAGTTCGGTCTCCTATGGCAAGGCCACCTCATTCCTACCGGTAATTGATCTATTAAAAGGTTACTTCCAAATTGGCGAGCGCGATGATGCAAGAAGTGTGAAGGAGAAAGTCATCGGCAAGATCTTGACCTTGGACCGGCGGCTCGAAGCCCAGTTATCGCCAATACTTGCCCTTCTCGATCAACCGGCCGACGAAGAGCAGTGGCAGCAGCTCGAACCACAGCAACGACGCCGCCAGACGCTCGAAGCACTCAAGCAGCTGTGTCTGCGCGAAGCGCAAAACCAACCAGTGGTACTGGTGTTTGAAGACCTACACTGGATCGATTCGGAGACGCAGACGTTTCTGAACGAATTGCTCGACAAGGTACCCGCCTCACCCATCTTGCTGTTGTTCAATTACCGGCCTGAATATCAACACCCCTGGGGCAGCAAGACCTTCTACACGCAACTGGGTCTGGATCCGCTATCAACGGAGAGCGCGCAGGATCTGCTCGATAGCCTACTTGGCGACGACCCAAGCGTGCATTCGCTCAGACAAAAGCTTATCCAGCACACTGAAGGCAATCCGCTGTTTCTGGAAGAGAGCGTTCGCGCTCTCGCCGAGACCGGGCAACTGGCTGGTGACAAGGGTGCTTACCGCGCCGGGGGAGAATTAACTACCAGCGAGGTGCCACCAACGGTACAGGCACTGCTCGCCGCGCGTATCGACCGCCTCGACACAGAAGACAAGCGTTTGCTGCAAACAGCGTCGGTCATCGGCAAAGATGTGCCATTCGAGTTGTTGAAGGCCATCGCCGCTATGAGCGAGGATGACCTGATGCAGGGGCTGGTCCGCCTGCAGGCACGGGAATTCGTTTATGAGGCGGGGTTGTATCCCGATGTCGAATACACCTTTAAGCACGCGCTC
>CP070643.1:940658-943439 GCA_020354125.1 Betaproteobacteria bacterium
GTTTCCGGCGGCGGCCTCGAGAGAGGATGGTTCGGTTGGCCGACCGACGCAAAGACCGAACAACTGCGTGATGCGTATGCTCGCGCGCAAAGCGCCAAGAAAAAAGCGCAGATTGTCGAAGCCCTGCAGACTCGCTTGTTCGAAGTCGTGCCCTACGTGAACTATGGGCAGTGGTTCCAACCGATGGCATGGCGTGCGAACCTGTCAGGTGTGCTGGTCTCGCCCGTGCCGTTCTTCTGGAACATCGAAAAGAGATAGGTTTTAGGCTGGTCAAAGTCGCTCGTTTCAAGACCGGTCTCGCGTTATGTACGGCTACATAATCAGACGCCTTCTCGCCACCATACCCGTCATGGTCGTGGTCGGACTCGTTGTTTTCCTGCTGCTGCATTTAACGCCGGGCGATCCGGCGGCCGTTATCGCCGGCGACTACGCGAGCCCTGAAGACGTCGAACGCATTCGCGAGAAACTCGGCCTCGACCGGCCGATTCATGTGCAATTCTTCACCTGGGCCGGCGCCGTCCTGCAGGGTGACCTCGGGACATCCATCTTCTCCAACTTGCCGGTAACCCACCTCATCGGACAACGCCTCGAACCAACCATCGCGCTGTCCGTTTCAACCATGATCTTCGCGATTCTTTTGGCCGTGCCGATGGGCATCATCGCGGCGTGGAAAGCTGGCGCCTTGACTGACCGTGCCATCATGGCGTTTGCGGTGTTGGGGTTTTCAGTACCGGTTTTCGTGATCGGCTATGTCTTGATGTACGTGTTCGCGCTCAAGCTCGGCTGGTTTCCGGTGCAAGGCTACAAACCGATCAGTGAAGGTTTCTGGCCCTTCCTGTCGTCGATTGCCTTGCCAACGGTGGCGCTTGGCCTGGTCTACACCGCCCTGATCGCGCGAATTACACGCGCGAGCGTCCTCGAAGTGCTCACCGAAGACTACATCCGAACCGCCAAGTCCAAAGGCCTCAACAACGCCGGCCTGCTGCTGCGCCATGCCCTGAGAAACGCCGCCGTGCCGATCGTGACCATCATCGGTATCGGCCTGACGTTGTTGATCGGTGGCGTGGTCGTCACTGAAAGTGTTTTCAACATTCCAGGATTGGGGCGCCTCACGATTGATGCCGTGCTGCGCCGTGACTACCCGGTTATCCAGGGCGTGATCCTCGTATTCTCGGGCGTGTACGTGTTCGTGAACTTGCTAATTGACTTGACCTACACCGTGCTCGACCCGCGGATTCGGTACTGAGGCGCCATCTCAGTGAGCACCATTGACTTGACTGCATCCAGCCCGCCGCCGCGTATCGCAGCGCGCGCGATGGACTACGCAAGACGGCATCCGACGGTGGTCGCCGGGGCCGCGGTGTTATTCGTCATGGCCTTGATCGCGATCTTCGCGCCGCTCATTGCCAACGACCCGATGAAGCTCACCCCGATCAACCGTCTGAAACCCCCGGGCGAGCAGTACTGGTTCGGCACTGATTTTCTCGGCCGCGAGGTTTTTGCGCGAACCATCTACGGCGCTCGCGTGTCGCTGATTGTCGGTGGCGCCGTTGCGTTGGTGAGCGTCGCCATTGGTCTGGTTATTGGTCTTGTCGCCGGCTACGTACGCTGGATCGATGCCATCGTGATGCGAATCATGGACGGCATCATGGCAATCCCAGGCGTGCTGCTCGCCATTGCATTAATTGCAGTCGCCGGCGCCAGCCTGATGAACGTAATCATCGCCATCACGATTCCGGAGATTCCGCGTGTGGTCCGGCTGGTGCGAAGTGTGGTGTTGTCGATCAGGGAGCAACCGTACGTCGAGGCAGCCGTCTCGGTTGGCTCACCGTTACCCAAGATTCTGTTCAAGCACATCTTGCCGAACACGATCGCGCCGTTGATCGTGCAAGCGACCTTTGTCTGCGCCTCGGCGGTTGTCATCGAAGCCATTCTGTCCTTCCTCGGCGCCGGCACGCCGCCCGAGATTCCAAGCTGGGGCAACATCATGGCGGAGGGGCGCACCTACTTCCAGGTCGCGCCGTGGATTCTGTTCTTCCCCGGGCTGTTGCTTGCTATCACGGTGTTGGCGGTCAATATCCTGGGTGACGGTTTGCGCGATTCACTCGATCCGCGCATTGCCAGGCGCATGTAACCAACGCCATGAATCAGCGCGCCATGAACCCAATTTCCAGCGACAGCACGCAAATGAGTGATCCGATCCTGCGGGTAGATGAACTCAAGACTTACTTCCACACGCGCGACGGGACGGTACGCGCTGTCGATGGTGTGTCCTTCGATCTGGCGCGCGGTGAAACGCTCGGTGTGGTCGGCGAATCCGGCTGTGGCAAGAGTGTCACTGCACTGTCCATTCTCAGGCTGCTGCCAGTGCCACCGGCGAGCATCGAAAGCGGTTCCATCATGTTTATGGGTGAGGATCTGGTTGCCGCGACCGAGCAGCGCATGCGTGAGATTCGCGGCAATCAAATCTCAATGATCTTTCAGGAGCCCATGACGTCATTGAACCCGGTGATGACCATCGGCGATCAGATCGCCGAAGCACTGCTGCTGCACCAGGACATCAGCAAGTCCGATGCGCACCAACGCGTGCTCGAAATGTTGAACCTGGTGCACATCGCTGAAGCCGAGCGACGCATCGACGAATATCCGCATCAACTGTCCGGCGGCATGCGCCAGCGGGTAATGATCGCCATGGCACTGGCATGTAATCCGGCCGTGCTGATCGCCGATGAGCCGACCACGGCGCTCGACGTGACGATCCAGGCGCAGATTCTCAACCTC
>CP070643.1:943539-946250 GCA_020354125.1 Betaproteobacteria bacterium
GGAAGCCGGACTGCAGCGCTACGTCGATGTCTACAACGACGCAACACGCAGCGACATCGCCGCAAAGCTCGGGCTCGCCGAGTGTCGCGATGACGACATCATGCTCATGCAGAGGCTGCAAACTTTGATGCATGCTGCTGAAGTCGACATGACTATCTTCTTCCGCGCGTTGTCGGACATTGATACTGAGAAACCGACTCTGGCGCCGTTCGAAGATGCTTTCTACGACGAGGCCAAACGAAATAAGTCGGAAAACGATTTCAACGAATGGCTGGCAAGCTATGCGGCACGTTTGCGCGATGACAAACGATCACCGCAACAGCGCCGCGAGAGAATGCACAAGGCCAATCCGAAGTATGTGCTGCGCAACTATCTCGCACAACAGGCAATCGATCGGGCAGAGCAGGGCGACTACGCTGGGATTCATGAGCTACTGGATGTGATGCGCCGGCCTTACGACGATCAACCCGGCCGCGAAGCCTTTGCCGCACGCCGCCCCGACTGGGCCCGCACCCGTGCAGGCTGCTCGATGCTCTCCTGTAGTTCCTGAGCACACGCCACTCGCCACGACGCATTTGTCACGCGTCACTGATCGCCTGCGACCAGTCACTCGCCACTAGTCACTACTCACTTCTTCAGGGCGCCGCCCATTGAACTCGGGTAATCTATTGCCGCCTGGAAATTACACGCGAGTGATATCAGTTAGGGGTGAAATTACTCGCATCTAGTTTTTTGCGGCTGTCCCATGCTTTCCCGCAGCTCCTGAAAGCGGCGCTCAGCCCGCCAGAATCAAACTTAAGCTGGCGAAGCCCTCGCGCCCGCCCGCCTCATGGCTGTTTGGTCAACCGCCCCGTCAACCTCCAGTTCAGACCAGCACAATTGCATACGGCCATCATCGCAACCGTCAGGCGAGTGCGCGCATGACAATCTCAAGGCACTCGTCATAACTTCTCTGATAGTCGAGCGTCTCCAGTTGTTCAAATGTCTCCCGTAACCGTTGGCCTTGTTGCTTGACACGACGGAGCACCTCTTCTCGACGGCCGCGCAGGACCGGTGCGATGGTTTCAAGCGCTTGCGGCTCCAGTTCTGCCACCATTGCGAGATCGAAAATGTCGCGCGCCGTAAACTCGGCGCCTCGATACCAAACTTTCTTGGCGACAATCTCCGTGGATGTCTCGACCATCACCTCTCGGCCCAATATGATCTCTTTCACGACTGGTTCGGGCGTCAAATGCCCCGCGACGACAAAATCGATTTCGCCTTCCGGAAAAAGCAACTTAACGAAACCGTGTTGCTCTACATAGTTCGAGGTCAGCGATTCTGCAATCGTATTCAGCCTCGGCGTAAGGTGACCGAGATACTGTGGGTCAGGCAGGAAGATGTCGATGTCCTTACTCAAGCGGTGTTTGTGACGGCGCATCAGTACAGTGCCGCCACCGAAACTCCAACCCTCGATCGTCACGCCGGCAGACTGTGCCGAGTCGATGATCTCGAGCGCACGTCGAAACAGTGTTTCCCAGGTTCCTGGTTTCTCGTCAGTCAAAGGGCGGCCTCCTTGTTGCGCCGACCTGCTCGGCAATCCGGTCAAGATTCGTCTCGATTCGCCCGGGCGTGCTCCAGCGACTGACTTCCGTGACCAGGCCATTGAGTAGTGCGGCCGGCGCTTCGTCGAGCAAGGTTCGCAAATGCGCTTGTCGTCGCGTGGGGACCTTGCCGGTCAGCAAAGCGCGAATCAACTCGTCTTCCGTCAGAGTGGTGCGATAGCTGACACTGGCCGTTGTACACGCCATCTGGATGAAATCGCGTTGCGTCTTCTGGGCCGGCCGTACTGCCAAGGTCAATCCAAGTTGGTCGAAGAGGGAGAGTACCTTGCGGACACCAAGATCTGGAAATACTCCCCGCTCGAGCTGATTGAGGGTGGTCCGAGACACCCCGGCGGCATCGGCCAACTGGGCCTGAGTAAGGCCGAGCGCAAGGCGTTTCTTGCGAATCTCAAAGCCCAGTTCCTGAATCCTCATGACATGCGATGATGTTAAGTATATTTAACATCATAGCTTCCTGGAGAGAGATTGCAACCCATATAGTCTATTTAAAACAGATAAGTTGACAGATCCTGAAAAAGTACTATAGTAAACTATAGTTTATAGTATTAGGATGTTCGATGAGGACAATTGAAGTTGATTTTGATGTGTTCAAGGCGCTTACCATACGTCGTCCATCGGAGGCGGTCACCGAGAACGATGTGCTCCGTGAGCTATTGGGCCTTCCTCCAAGAGAACATGGCGCCGTCGGGGAAACGCCATCATCAGCGGACGACTGGGTGGTGAAAGGTGTTCGCTTCCCGGCGGGTACCGAGCTTCGAGCCAAGTACAAAGGGCAGATCTATTTGGGCCGAGTCGAGCGAGGCGCGCTTGTTCTCAACAGCAAGTCATTCGCTTCGCCTTCCGCTGCGGCGGTCTCCGTAACCGGAAACCCGGTTAACGGCTGGAACTTCTGGGAGGCCCGGCGCCCTGGAAGTACTGAGTGGACCACTATCCGCGCACTGCGCAAGGGCTAAGGCGTTTTCAGGAAAGCATGCGCGGCCTTACTCCTCACGTTTCCGACTCGCTGACAACTTGTCGCCAGTCACTCGTCACTCGTCACTTGTCACTTTGTTACTGTTCACCCAAACTGCCCTTCACCAGCGACTTGTCGCCAGTCACTCGTCACAT
>CP070643.1:946350-949006 GCA_020354125.1 Betaproteobacteria bacterium
GATCTCCGATTGGCGCGGATACGTACCGCTTAGGATCGCGACCATTTGGCTGAGCGCGGCAAGTCCACGTCTGTCATCATCGTTCTTGGCCTCAATCTTACGGTCGGGGACCAGCACGATCGACGCTTTGCCTATCGGACTGTCCGGCCGGAACTCTTCGGTTCGGTCGAGGATTAACACCTGTGGCTCGACATTGACGATGTAATTTACGTGGCGTGAAAATTCGATTTGCGCCGCGACGGGACTACTCGCAAACAAAAAGAAAATAATTAGCAGATAGAACTGCGCTCCATCGGGCCGGTGCCACATTCTTGTATTGTCCATATGCCATCCTCCGGCCGATCTTGCTGGCGCACGCTGAACTGACTACCGTTCAGTCAGAACAATTGAAGAAAATCAGCAGGTAAGCCAGACTAACTTATCAGCGTTATTTTGTCTATTGACGCGAAATACATGCCCGTCTCCGCTGCGACCACCTACAGCGGAGCCCCGACCACCGGCATGAGATACTAGCAGGACCCAAGAATTAGCTGCAGACTCGATATCGAAAATCACGCAGTTTATCCGGCGACCCCACTGCGATCACGGTTTGCCGTCATGCGAGTACTTCGTACGTTATGCGATTAGGTAACATGGATTAAATCTCGCACGCAGTTTGGATTGCTGGCGCCCAAAAGGGTCCGTGAAACGCCGGTAACAACTGCAGCGATCCAACGCCACAACGACTGGCCCGAACTTCCGCTCATGGCTGAGGCTGTTGAAGAACTCCTGTTGAACTGAGATTCCTGACGTGATTCTGTAGCTCTGTCGGTTACAGCGATGGGGTCTGTGTCATGATGGGCGAGCAGTTGGGTCGGCAGGACCGTCTGTTCTATGAGTTCTGCCTGGAAGATGTGGTGCCTGCTGAGCATCTGCTTCGCCGGATCGACAGTGTTCTTGACCTGAGCTGGCTTCGCCGGGATCTAGCCCCCTATTACAGCCATACGGGATGTCCTTCGGTCGATCCGGAGTTGCTGATCCGGATGATGGTGATCGGCTACTGCTATTCGATCCGCTCCGATCGCCAGCTGTGCCAAGCGGTCACGCTCGACTTGGCTTACCGGTGGTTCTGCCGGCTCGGGCTGGAAGACCGTGTGCCCGACCATTCGACGTTCTCGGTCAACCGTCATGGTCGGTTCCGCGAGAGCGATATCCTGCGCAAGGTGTTCGAGAGCGTGGTTTGCCGGTGCATGGAAGCAGGCTTGGTCAAGGGCGAGGGCTTTGCCGTGGACGCCAGCGTGATCGAGGCGAATGCCAGCCGGTTCAAACGGATCGAAGGCGCCGAGATCGATTGGACGGACGCGGAACGCGCGCGGCGACCAGTCCGGGAGTATCTGACGGCGCTCGACGGCGAGGACACGCCGACCAATCCTGAGCGCCCGCCCAAGGCGCTGTCGCCGACCGATCCTTGCGCGGCGTGGACGACCCGCGGCCGCCACAAGGTGATGTTCGGCTACAGCCTCAACTATCTGATTGATACCGAAGAGGCAATCATCGTCGATGTCGAGGCGACATCGACGCGAATCACCAAGGAGGTCGATGCGACCGAGACAATGATCGAGCGTGCCGAAGCGCGCTTCGCCCTTAAGCCGAAGCGCATCGCCGCCGATGTCGCCTACGGCACGGGTGAGATGCTCGACTGGCTCATGGGGCGTGATATCGACGCCCATATCCCGATCAAGGACATGAGCAAGCGCAAGGACGGAACCCTCTCTCGGGCGGACTTCGTCTTCGATGCCGGACGCAACGTCTATCTCTGCCCCGCCGGCAAGACACTGCGCACGACCGGGCGGGTGTTCGCGGGCAACACGTTGTACTACCGGGCGAGCAAGCTCGACTGCGAACGCTGCCCGTTAAAGCCACGGTGCTGTCCCAAAGCACCCGGACGGCGGATCCCGCGCGACGTCAACGAAGCGGCGCGCGACCATGCCCGGGCCCTGATGGGCACAGAGCCGTTCGTCCAATCCAGACGCGAACGCAAGAAGATCGAGACCAGGTTCGGCGACCTGAAATGGAATCTCGGCCTCACGCGGCTTCGCTTGAGAGGCCTGAGCGGTGCCCGCGACGAATTCCACCTCGCCGCCATCGTGCAGAACCTCAGGCGGCTGGCAAATCTCGTCGCCATACCCCCGCCGAGACCCCTGATCGCCTGATCCCATGCACAAAGCCAAACCGGAAACAGACCAAAAACGCAAACCCGAGCCGGCCTCGCACCGAGGCCGAAACAAGAATGTCCGCTGTTACTAAAAGCGGACATCGAAAAACTCCCAAAATCCGAGTTCGTCAACAGCCTCAGCCAAGAGCAGCCATTCAACAGACTTAGCTCCTCGTCCGCGGCCACCATCATTTCCGATAAGTCGCAACCAACCCACCAGAGATGACCCCGGCTGGCCAACTTCAAAGCATCGCGACAATGCCTATACGGTTTCGAGCTGCGAAGTACAGTGCCCGCATTTGGTCGCCTTGATCGGAATGGGCGAGTAGCAGAAAGGGCAATCCTTCGTGGTTGGTGCGGGTTCAGGGGCCGCCTCCTCCTTTCGTTTCAGCTGGTTGATTGCCTTAATGAGCAGGAAGATAGCGAAGGCGACAATAATGAAATTGAGGACCGTATTGATAA
>CP070643.1:949106-951744 GCA_020354125.1 Betaproteobacteria bacterium
GGGATGTCACGCGTCACCACCTGTTTGAGCAGCTTGTTGAAATCGGTCTCGATCTTTTTCTGGATCTGCGTTTTCTTGTCTTCCAGCGTGCTGATATCAAACGGGCTGCCGCCGACAATGATGGCGGAATAATCATCAAGGTCGAGGTCGTCAGGGATGCCGAGCGTCTCGATACGTATCCTGCGCGTGTCCTCGGCGCGCAATCCACCGTATTTGAGGAAACAACCGTATTCGCTGTCGGAGGTCTCGTCTTCTGGGCGCAGTTGCAGAATCAATATGGGCCGGGTAACGGTCATGCACGGGATTTTACTGTTTTGTAATTAAACCGAACGAGGAACATAAGGATCGGCTCAGTGCCCTTTATGCCAATATGGTGTTGTCCTGACCTGAATCTCGGTCGGACAATTTCTTGACCGAGGTCAATGTGCCCGAGTTGAGATTACCTAGCCTAGCTTAATACGAGTCGGAGCCAACCCAATGAAATCTTAGTTCATGATTATGATGATGTGGATTTCTCATTACGCACGCCAGCCAGAAGGAGCATACGTTAGGCGTATCTACCGCTTTCGAGCGAGGGGATAGGTGAGGTACGGGGCGATGGTGGCGGCAGTTGAAGTCTGAGGGACAAGAGGATGCTGCCGTGAACATGATGGAATTCCTTCGACTCGGTGTCGACTTCGCAATTCTTCGCCGAGAACGCCCCTACGTTCTGGGCTTGTCAATTACTGATATCTGCAACCTGTCGTGCCGGCATTGCCGAGTTGCGAACGACCGGCGCGAGATGATGAGCTATGACGAAGTGCGTGACCACCTGGAATCGAACTGGCGCCGCGGCGCGCGTGTGGTTTATTACGAGGGCGGTGAACCTTATCTCTGGCGCGATCGGCGGCGTCGCTTGCCCGAACTGATTGCACTTGCGCGGCAGGTTGGCTATCTCAGCGTGCACGTCTACACCAACGGCACGCGTCCGATCAACGCGCCGGCCGATTTTACCTGGGTGAGCATCGACGGACCGGATGACATAAACCTCGCTTTGCGCGGTGTCAGCGCGGATTCAGTAATTGCCAATGCCGCCGCTTTCGGCGGACGGTGCGGCATCGTGTTCACTGTCAATACGATCAACTGCGGCGTAATCGAACCGTTTCTACAGCTCGTGCGAACACGCCTTCCCGCACGGCGAGTGATGTTCTTCTTCCATACGCCGTATTACGGAGTAGACGAGCTTTGCCTGTCGGCGGAACAGAAATTCGGCGCCATCGACACCATCGCGGCATGCAAACAGGCAGGATTACCGGTGATGAATTCGCAAGCGGGTTTGCAGGCGATGCGAACCGGAGACTATCCGCATCCCACGAAACTTTATAAGGTAGTGGACCGCAGCGGCGACTACCAGTGCTGCCGTTCCATCAGCCAGCCCGAGGTGTGTCGTCAGTGCGGCTATTCCAGTTGTGCCGAGATCATGCTCGCACGGAATTTCCGTCCCGGTGCCATCCGGTCAATCTTGCACACTTGGTGAAAGCGTGGCCGAACTCGGCATGGATTACCTCAGACTACGGCACAGCAAGCTGGCGCGCTGGACACGTGCCGGTTTATCTCGCTGGCTGGCTGGACCGAACGCGTGGCCGCTGGTGTTTCGGGCACCGTCCGCCGACACGGACATACCACAGCCAGTAAGCTCCAATCTGTATGTCCACTTGCCGTTCTGCAAACAAATCTGTCCTCACTGTCCCTATAACCGAGTACTTCTGCGCTGCGATCTTGTGAAGGCGTACGGACTGGCGCTGGAGCGCGAGGTAGCCGCGTATCTGCAGCGGCCTTGTTTGCCAACGATTGAGACTCTGTATTTCGGTGGTGGCACACCAAGCCAGACACCGGAACTGATCGAACAAGTGGTGGCGATGGTGCGCTCTAAGCTTGCCCGCGAAGCCGAGATCGGAGTAGAGGTACACCCGGCCGACGCATCGCCTGCACTGCTCGCACGTCTTCGTGAGGCGGGGGTGAATCGAATCAGTCTCGGCATCGAGAGCTTGAGTCCCGATTTGTTGCGAAAGCTCGCGCGTCGATATGAACCGCAGAGCGCCCTCGATGCAATTCGGGCCGCGCGCTCCGCTGGCTTCAGGTGCGTGGACGTGAACCTTATTATTGGGATCCCGGGACAGCGCGCGCAAGACTGTGCAGCGGATGCCGAACGCTGCCTTGCGGCCGGAGTCGATCAAATCTCGGCCTATCCGCTTTTTAGCTTCGCGCACAGTCCGTTTGGGCGCAACGGCCGGGTCCAGGGTTTTGGAGAGCGGGAGCGGCTGCGAGCGCTGAAGGCGGTGTCGCGGGTGTGTCGTGGGGGTGGTTTGCAGCGCACGTCAGTATGGAGTTTTACACGAGCTGGTCTCTCGCCCTATTCCACTGTTACTCACGAGGACTACGTCGGATTAGGAGCAGGGGCGGGATCGAAGGTCGCCGGCGTGTTCTGGTTCAACACATTTTCGGTTCCCGAGTACGCCAACAGCATGGCTGCGCGACCAGCTTTGGTAATGCGGGCAGGGGAGCGGCTGCGGCGGGCCCACTGGCTATATTGGGCGATCTATGGCACACACATCGACGCCAGCCGCTACAAGGAGTCGTTTGGTTGCAACATTGAGAG
>CP070643.1:951844-954337 GCA_020354125.1 Betaproteobacteria bacterium
GGTGACAAGCGCACGCCGCTCGGCGTGTACCACATCACCAGCAAACTCACGCCAGAGAAGCTGACCGATTTCTACGGCACCGGTGCATTCCCAATCAACTACCCGAACGAATGGGACCGGCTGCGCGGGCGCGACGGCTACGGCATATGGCTGCACGGCACGCCCTTTGACACCTACAGCCGCCCGCCACGGGCCAGCGACGGCTGCGTGGTGCTGTCAAACGAAGATATGCTGGCGCTGGACCAATACGTCGTGCCGGGCGCAACACCGGTCATTATCGCCGACAGTATTGAGTGGGGCGACCAGGAGCAAACGGACATAGTGCGCCAGGAGCTTTCTGCTTCTGTGGAACAATGGCGCCAGGATTGGGAAAGCCGCGAGACGGAAGTGTATTTGCAGCACTACTCTGAGCACTTCTCCGCCAACGGCACCAATCTGAAAAAATGGTCGGTCAGGAAACATCGCGTCAATGCACAGAAAGCGTGGATCAAAGTCGACATCTCCAACCTTTCGATGTTTCTCTATCCCGGTGATTCTTCGCTGGCAGTGGTGAGCTTCAAACAGGATTACGCGAGCAGCAATCTTGTCAACAGTATGCAAAAACGCCAGTACTGGGTTCGAGAGGGCGATAGCTGGAAGATTCTCTACGAAGGCGGCGCCTGAAGCCAACCGCGGCGAGCATCTTTCGCCACAACTAGAATTCCAATTCCCGGAGGGGCACGAATGAAACAACTTCTTTTAGGGTTGTGGGCCATCGCTTTTTGCGTCACCGCCCAGGCAGCCAACCCGCAAGTCGAACTGCAGACCAACAAAGGCATCATTGTTATAGAACTGTATCCGGACAAAGCGCCGGCCACGGTCGAGAATTTTCTGCGCTACGTGAAGGCCGGCTACTACAATGGCACGATATTCCACAGGGTCATTCCGGGATTCATGATTCAGGGTGGCGGCTATACCCAGGCTTACCAGAAAAAACAGACCAACGAACCGGTGAGGAACGAAGCAGACAATGGGTTGGAGAACAACATCGGCACTGTTGCCATGGCGCGCACCAGCGACCCGCATTCGGCAACATCGCAGTTCTTCATCAACGTAGCCGACAACGCCTTTCTCAATTACCGTGCTCCGACAACACGCGGTTACGGCTATACCGTATTCGGCAAAGTGGTAAAGGGAATGAGCGCAGTCAACGGTATTGCGAATGCCCCAACCACGGCGGCAGGTCCTTTCCGCAAAGACGTCCCGGTCGACATGGTGACGATCACGCAGGCAAAACCAACGGAAAAAGCAAAATGAGCACACAAGTCAAACTCAGCACATCGAGCGGCGATATCGTTCTTGAACTCGACGAGGAGAAGTCGCCTGCAACAGTCGAGAACTTTCTCGCCTATGTCGACGACGGGTTCTACAACGGTACGGTTTTCCACCGCGTTATCGATGGCTTCATGATCCAGGGTGGCGGATTCGAGCCCGGCATGAAGCAAAAGCCGACTCGCGATCCCATCGCCAACGAAGCCGAAAACGGCCTGAAAAACGATGCCTACACGATCGCAATGGCGCGCACGTCCGACGTCGACTCTGCCACCGCACAATTCTTCATTAACGTGGCAAAAAACGATTTCCTGAATTTCTCGGCTCCGACACCACAGGGTTTCGGCTATTGCGTATTCGGCAAGGTTGTCGAGGGCCAGGACGTGGTCGACAAAATCAAGGGTGTAGAAACCGGTTCGGCAGGTTTTCACAGTGACGTGCCGGTCGAGGACGTCGTAATCGAGCGCGCTGAGCGCGTGTGAGTGAAGAAGAGTTTGCCGGACCCCGCTGACCGTGGCACCAAGCTTTTTCATATCAGATCTTCATCTCGCTGCTGAACGGCCGCAAAGCACCGGAACGCTGCTGAAGTTCCTCAGCTCAACGGCGAGACAAGCCGAGCAGCTGTTCATCCTCGGCGACCTGTTCGAATATTGGCTCGGAGACGAAGCGCTCGATGAACCGATGCCAGCACAGGTTGCCGCGGCATTATGCGAACTTGGTTCAAGTGGAACGGCGGTGTCCTTCATGCACGGCAACCGCGATTTCCTCATCGGCGAACGATTCGCTCAGGCCGCAGGACTGCGCCTGTTAGCGGACCCGTTCATGGTTACGTTGTACGGCGTGCCGACCTTGCTGATGCATGGCGATACGTTGTGTACCGGTGACACCGAGTATCTGGAGTTTCGAAAAATGGTGCGAAACCCGGCCTGGCAAGCGCAATTCCTCGCGAAATCGATCGCAGAGCGAATTCAACTCGTTCAGGCGGTGCGTGCCGAGAGCGAGCAAGCAAAGAAAATCAAGTCGATGGACATCATGGACGTCGCGAACGACGCGGTTGAGTCAGTACTACGCGAGCACGACTATCCACGCCTGATCCACGGTCACACGCATCGACCGGCAATACATCACCACAACGTAGACGGGCATCAATGCGAGCGCATTGTGCTCGCCGACTGGTACGGC
>CP070643.1:954437-956791 GCA_020354125.1 Betaproteobacteria bacterium
GTCAAGCGGTCAACCGGGAATGGACCGCCGATGTCGGCGACGTAATCGCCTTGCTTGCCGCTGTCGTCATCGGCGCTGACCTGTTTCGACACGCGATCCAGTGGCGTGCGCTTGTCGACCGGTTGTGCTGACATGCTGGTTAGCTCGATGATCTTGGTTGGTTCCGGCCAGGTCAGCCGCAGGTATTTGTAGCGGCCATTTCTCAGTGACACGCTTTTGCGTTCCAGTTGTTGTCCGCTTTGCGACAGACTTATCAGCGGCGCGTTGCGTACCACCGGCGACCAGTTCTTCAGGTCGCCACTCGACTCGATATTGATACTGCCGATGTATCCACCCGGTTGTGGCTCCCAGTCCAGCATTAGTTCGGAAAACTTCTCTTCCCTTGAGGACAGGTCGACCAGGTAACCCAGCAGGTCGCTTGCCTCGGACGATTGATCGCGTGACTTCACGCGCAGACTGAGCTGACCGTTGTTCGACTCCAGCGCAATGTCGAGGTCGGCAGCCTTGGTACCACTCGTGCCGCGCAGCGCAAAGAACGGCACGTTCACCGGTGCGGGTTCCTCACGCTTTGCCTGCAGTGGGCGAAACGCGTGTGGCACCACTTCACCGGCGCCATTGAATACGCGCACATCACGCAAATCGGCGTATGCGACACCTTCATATACTGCAGGCGTTATGACGATCCGATACAGCGCATCGCTGCCAACATTCTCGATTGGCAACGCGTAAGCAAAGTCTTCGGGTGTTTCGGCTGCATACGATGCGGTGCAAATCGGCAGCTGTGCGCATGCGGCGATGAAAGCGGCCAACAAACGGTTTGTCATGTTGCCTCCGGTTTCTGTCTTGGTGGCACCGGTGCGACGTAACCGATAACCAGCATCAGTACGCCAACTGCCAGGAACGACACGATGCGTTCGACGCCGCCGACCTTGGCCAGATCGATGACGAACAACTTGATCACGACAACACCCATCAACGCGGCACCCGCGATCCACAACCATCTATTGACCCGGCGTGTTGCAACCAGCATGGCGGCCAGTGCGAGCACGGTCCAGAAAATGGAGAAGGCAGTTTGTGCCAGAGCCGATTGCATCATCGCGCCGAAATCGTGCGGCACGTTGCCCCAGTGATGTAGTGAGCGCACCAGTACGCCGTTTAGCCAGTAGAACACGGTACCGCCGAACAAGCCCCATTTCCAGTTTGCCGGCAAACGTGCTGCTTGTTCGATGCCTGCCGGCTTCAGTGAACGCCACCACAAGATGGTTGCGGCAAACACCAGCATTTGTGCAATATCGAGCGGATTGAAAAATGGCAAGTAGGGTAGTGGTGCCGGATCGCCATTACTTTCCCAATTGGCGTACAGCGACCACAAAAAGACAAAACCGACTAGTGGCACGACGCCGTTCCACAGATAAGACTGTGAATACGCATTGATTGGCCAGTGTGCTTGTACCGTACGTGACAAGACGACAATCATCAGTGCCACGGGAACCAGCGCCCAGCCAATGAGTGACCAGGTACGCGTGGTCGCCACTACCTGGTCGATTTGCCATGAAAGTTCCAGTGTTCCGGCCGCCGCAAGCAACCAGACACCGGCGGCGTGGGCGACGGGTACATAGTCCAGTTGAGGTATGCCGCGCTCGGATTGAGTAGTGCGCACTGTGTCATCGCGCCGCAGGATGAACAAGTGCAATGCAAACGCGATTGGCCAGGCAAGTAATCCCAAACCGGCTAGCGGGTGTGCCGGCCGGAAACCAATGTAAAGTAACAGTAGCGCCACTGCCATGATTGGAACCAGCCCGAGCGCAGGAAACCGGGCAATCCACCAGCCGCGGCCGAACAACAGACTGAATACGGCGCAGCTGATCGAGAGAAACAGCAGCGATGCACTCAGGCGCTGCGCGCTTGGAATGTGCTCGTGAATCTCGTTCAGGCCGCCGTATACCCACCACGCGAGGCCCCACACGAATACGGCAATCGCCACCTTCATTGCCGTGTGACCGACCTTGGCCGCGTGGCGCTCGATGGTGAAGTTCGAGAACAGACCAGCCAGTGCGATGAATACGGTGCCCATGTAGAAGGTATTCAGCACCGGAATATCGCCAGGTCTGGATCCGAAATCACCGATGAAGGCAACGCCGGCAGCGAACTGCAGCAGCAAGCCAAATACGCGTGGTGCCCGACGGCCTTGATGCACGCCGACCCAGTAAGCGGCAGCACCTTCAAGTGCCCAAGCGGCCGATGTCCAGCGTCCATCAACTGCCAGCGGAATTGCCAGTGTCACGAAAATGATGCCAAGCGCAAGGAAAGCTTCTACCAACATGCGCAGCGTTTCCTTCTTGCGACTGTAGAGC
>CP070643.1:956891-959221 GCA_020354125.1 Betaproteobacteria bacterium
GTGCTGACACTTTGGTTGCCGGCTCGGCCATCTTCGGCAGCGACGACTACAAGGCGACGATCGACGCGATGCGCTCCGAGTTGGCAAAGGCTTGAGTACCTTTCCATCTAGTCGTAAGCGCCATCTAACATCAGGTGCCTTGGGCACTGATTGACTCAGGTGCGAAATCTCCCGCCGTGAACTTTCCTATCGACATCTCAGCCGTCGCCTTTGATCTGGACGGCACGCTCGCCGATACGCTGCCCGATCTGTACGCGTCGGCCAATTTGACGATGCGCGACCTGGGTCTCGATCCCGTCGACCGTGAGACGGTGCGCAACTACATCGGCCAAGGCATTGACCGGCTCGTACAACGTTTACTCGCAGGTGACCCAAATGGTGATCCCGAACCCGACGAGCTAATGAGAGCCGGCACCATAATGCGCGGCCATTATCGGCAACTGCTCACCAATGAATCGCGGCTGTTTCCCGGAACTGAGGAAACGCTGCACGAACTAAAGGCGCTGCGCCTGAAACTGGCTTGCGTGACGAACAAGACTGAGGCCTTTACCCGCCCTTTGCTCGACAAGCTTGGTGTGCTCGAGCTGTTTGACGAAGTCATTTGCGGCGATACTCTGGAAAGAAAGAAGCCCGATCCGCTGCCCCTGACCTACCTTGCAGGGCAGTTCGGCATTGAACCGGCCACTCTGCTCATGGTGGGCGACTCGCAGACTGATGCCTTGTGCGCCCGGGGCGCCGGTTGCCCGATTATCTGCCTACCACATGGTTACCGGTCTGGGATGGAACTGCATGAACTGGACTGCGATGCTATAGTAGCGAGCGTTTGCGATTTGATCGACCTTATTCGACCAGGCTACTGATCCGGCTCAACAACCATTGATGACTTCCGCAAGACGTGCAAATTCGGGACATTCACTGCAGCCGCGCCGCCGCTGGCGCCGTCTGTGCTGGCGTCGTTTCTGACGCATTCGTTCGTCCTGTTTTCATTGTTGTCCGGAGTCAGTCGTGACAGAAGAAGAGTTCAGGCAACTCGCCGCTGAGGGTTTCAACCGCGTTCCATTGGTGCTGGAGACTTTCGCGGACCTCGATACCCCGCTTTCGGTTTATCTCAAACTGGCCAATCAGCCTTATTCCTACTTGCTGGAATCGGTGCAAGGGGGCGAGCGGTTTGGCCGCTATTCGTTTATTGGCCTGCCGGCACAGACGCGATACGAAGTTCGCGGCCATCTTTGCCGCGAGTTGCGCGGCAAGAAGGTGGTGGCCGAGTCGCAGCAGGACGATCCGCTGCAGTGGGTCGCCGAGTTGCAGTCACGGGTGCGTGCGGCGCCGCGCCCGGAATTACCGCGCTTTCTCGGCGGACTGGTTGGCTGTTTCGGCTATGAGACGGTCAAATATATTGAAAAGCGCCTCGCCACCAGCGACAAGCCAGACCGGCTTCAGACGCCGGATATTCTGCTGCTGTTGTCGGAAGAGATCGTGGCGTTCGATAACCTTTCGGGAAAGCTTTACCTGGTGGTGTACGCTGATCCAGCCGAGGACGGCGCATGGCAACAGGCGCAGAAGCGTCTCGAGGAATTACTGGCGTTGTTGCGCCAGCCGGTGGTGGTCCCCCCCGAGAAAACCGGCAACGCAGTGCAACCACAATCGGAGTTTGCACAGCCCGATTTCATGAAGGCGGTCGAGCGCGCCAAGCAATACATCTACGACGGCGACATCATGCAGGTGGTGTTGTCGCAGCGTATGAGTGCGCCGTTCGCTGCGAAACCATTGTCGCTGTACCGCGCCCTGCGCGCACTCAACCCGTCGCCCTACATGTTCTATTTCGACATGAGCGATTTCTACATTGTCGGTTCTTCGCCGGAAATTCTGGTACGCCTCGAAAACGGCGTGGTGACACTGCGCCCAATTGCCGGCACCCGGCCACGCGGCGCTACGCGCGAAGCGGACCTCGCTCTTGAACAAGATCTGCTGGCCGATCCCAAAGAGCGCGCCGAGCACGTCATGCTGATGGATCTCGGGCGCAATGATGTCGGCCGGGTCGCCGAAATCGGTTCAGTCAAGGTGACTGAGAGTATGATCGTCGAGCGCTACTCGCACGTGATGCACATCGTGTCCAATGTTGAAGGCAAGCTCAAAGATGGGTTCGATGCCATGGCGGTGCTCAAGGCGAGTTTTCCCGCCGGCACAGTGTCCGGCGCGCCGAAAGTCAGGGCCATGGAAATCATCGACGAACTGGAGCCAACCAAGCGCGGCATTTACGCCGGCGCGGTTGGTTATCTTGGTTTCAGTGGCGACATGGACGTCGCCATTGCTCTTCGCACTGCCGTGAT
>CP070643.1:959321-961519 GCA_020354125.1 Betaproteobacteria bacterium
TTTGCGCGTTGCTCATCCGCGGTTGCGGCTGGTTTAGAAACTGAGACAGTAGCTGATTCTGCCCATACCCCTGCGCCGCGCCGGCAACGCCGGACAACGCCGCGTTCAGCGCGTTGGCCTGCCCCGCATACCCCGACGCCCGCGCCGCGCCGACATCCGCCAACGCTTGCCCGCCCGCGGCGCCGAAGCCGCCCGCGGCACCGGACAACGCCCCGGCAGCCTGCTGGCCGGAAGCCATGAGGTTCTGAAGCGGCGCGTACCGCGCCTGACGTTCAGCCTGGTATCGCTGAAAGGCGTTCTGATACTCTTGCGAAGCCAAGTCCTGCCCGTACCGCTGAATGCCCTTGAGCGCCGCGCCGGACAATAGGCCGCCCCGCGCCGCTGCGCTGCGCTCAAGCGCCTTCATGCCTTCGGCCATGCGGAATCCATAGCCGGGGTCGGCCTCGAATTGGGTCTGACTGAACGGCTGCGTCAGTGAGCCATAGCCCGCGGAGGTGCGGTCGCCGCGCAGCCCAAGAAGGCGCATCAGCTCGTTCTGTCCTTCCAGTCCGGCCTGCTGGTACGGCGACAGAAATTCCTGCTGCCGGCCAAACATCTCGCGTTGCAGCTCAAGCTGCTGCTGCGCTGCCCGTTCTTGCGCTCGGGCGGCTTTCTTGGCGCCGCTGGAGCCGATCAGGCCCCCTAAAATCGACCCACCGGCAGCAATACCGGCAGCAACAGCAAAAGTCATGTCAACACCTCGTAAGGTTTCTGTTTTAGGACGTTTCCGATGCCGAAGGCGCTGTCGGGTTCGTCCTCAACCAAATCTGTCTCCGCCGTTTCTACGTCGTCCGCGTCCGTGCGATGGATAGTCATGCACAGCGCGTCCGTCTCCGCGTAAACCGCTCGCCGCGTGCCAGGCTTGCTGCAAAGCAAATGCGGCCCCGTAATTGTGATGACACCTTCATCAGTCGTTACTGACACCGTTCCAGCCACCACCATGTAAAAGTGTTCCTTCTTGTGAACCTTTCCGATAATGACTGCGCCCGCCGGCCGCCATACTTGCCGGCAATACATCCCGCCGTGGAACGTATGCGTTGTCGGCAATTCAATCTGAGGCAGCTTCAGCACTTCTGCCTTCAGCGCCGTCACCGGCTCTTGAATCGCCACTTCCGTCACGATACCTCCCGCCCACTGGCGCGGATTGAAATGGCGAGCGCGGTGCCCGCGACGGTTGAGATGAACCCGCCCGCCGGGATGACGTGCCCGACTAACTCGGGGAAAGTGTACACCTCGGACGGCTGCAACGTCTTGGCCTTGGTCACGATATTGGCGTTTGAGGCCGACCCGGCGGGGGCCACCAAATGCACCGTAATCGTAGCGGCAGCCGTATCAAAGTTTGTTGCGGTAAACTTGTCAATGATAGCCGTGACGTTGTTCGCCGTGTATTGCGTGGTCGTCGAGTCCTCGGCGATCTTGCCGGGGATGATGTTTTTGGCTGATACGGTCATGGCGTCCTCTTACGTCAGCGTCCAGTCAGTTGTGCCCGACCCCGCGATCCCGAGTTGCTGGTACGGCCAGCTCCATTGCGCCGCGCCCGCCGCGTAGGAGTAGCTGGCGGTCGCAGCGGTTAGGGTCGTTGCGCCTACCGCCACTTGGGAAAAGTACCCTTCAACGCCCGGGTCGCTACCGAAGCCGCTGATGACCAGCACTGCTTCATAGGAGGTCACATACTCGTCAAAATTTACCACATCGTACATGGCCGTCAGCGTCCGGGCCGAAGGGAGCGACGTTCCCGTGCTGCTGCCGTGCGTGGCGTCAAACCCGGAATACGTCGATATGCCGGACACCCACGTAGCGCCGGTAATGACGCCCGTACTGACGCTAATCGCCGAACCGCCAGTAGCCCCCAGTAAAGCCTGAAGCATCATGACAAGCCGGCCCCGCTGATGATGGCTTCCGTGGTCGAGTTGAACCAGATCGTTGCCAGCCCGCGAGCCGCGAGCGTCCGGTTGCCGGTGTTTGTCGTACCCGCTTGGCGCAAAGTCAGGCTCGCGCCCTGCGTAACTGTCACCGCCGCCGCCGAGTTGTTGTAGATGCTGAACGCATCGCCGGCCGAGAACACGTTGGCCGGTACTTCCATGTTGCCCGTCGTGGAGTAACAGTGCCCTCGCCCGGTCGCGGCGGCAGTGCCTCCGGCTGTCCCAGTGTGGACAATG
>CP070643.1:961619-963691 GCA_020354125.1 Betaproteobacteria bacterium
GAGTATCAGAACGCCTTTCAGCGATACCAGCAGGAACGCGAAATGCGGTACGCCCCGTTGCAGAATCTGATGATTTCCGGCCAGCAGGCTGCCCGGGGATTGAGCGGCGCGGCGAGCGAATACGGCGCAGGAGGCAGTGCGGCGCTCGGCGACATTGGCGCGGCGCGGGCGTCAGGTTACGTCGGGCAGACCAACGCGCTTCAGCAGGCGTTGGCGGGCGGTGTTAACGCGCTGCAATACGGTCTGGCAATGCGGCAGCCTCAATCTTTGCAGCCGTATGAAATTACGGGCGCGGCATCAAGGCGAATGGTTGCGCCGACGCCCACGATGGCGGTGGATTATAGAGGCCCGACTTATGGGGGCATGGTGTAACTCATGGCTATCCAACCTTTTGCCACTCAAATTGTAGCGCCGCAGTTTGAATCGCCTACTGCGGTGCAATCAAACGTGCTGGCGTTGCGGCAACGTCAGCAAGAAAATGCGATGCGGCAGATGGAGATGCAGCAGCTTCAGCAGCAGCAAGCGCGGCGTAATGAACTGCTCGACATTTACCGCGGTGGTGGCGACATTCAGAACCGCCTGATGCAGGGCGGCTTTGTGCCGGAAGCGCAGCAGTTTGGCAAGATGAGCCGCGAGGAAGAAGACGCGCAAATCAAACGCACGTATGACCAGCTCGACATGGCGCGTCAGATCCTCACGTCGGCGGTTGATGAGCCGTCATATCAGCAAGCGATAGCCCAAGCCAAGAGGCTTGGCCTGCCGACACAAGACGCGCCTGCGGCATTTGACCCCACCTGGGTGCAAGGTCAGATTCAGATGGCAACGCCCATTTTGGAGCGCCTGAAGTTGGCGCAACAACAAAGGACGGCGCGTATTCAAGAAGCGCAGGCCAAACTGCGGGAACGCGAGCTTGATATGCGCGGTGATGGGCAAGTGCCTAGCGCCCCCGTAAAACCGACGGAGCAGGAGAAACTTGATGCGCGCGAGCGCGCAAAACTAAAAGCCTCGTACCCGAAAGCGAAAGCGGCGCTGACGAACACAATAACTAAGTCCGATGACCTCATCGCTAACTTACGGGAACTGCAAAATCATCCGGGCCTTGACGATATTACGGGGTCTGTCGAAGGTGCGTTGCCTAGCGTTCGCCCGGACGCGATTGCCGCGCAAACATTGCTGGACACCATTAAGGCGGAAGGCATCTTTAACGAGTTGGCAGAGATGCGCTTGGCTTCCCCGACTGGGGGCGCGCTCGGTAACGTCAGCAACTTTGAAATTGAACAGCTTGGACGGGCGTTTGGCGGGCTAAACCAACGTCAACAGTTGGAGGATTTCAAGAATTCGCTCGGAAAAATAATCAAGCGTATTGAAAAGTCTAAGACATCTGTTCAGGCCGCGTTTGACGAGACGTATATGGACGAAACTTCAAACTCGCCGCAAGGCGGCGGCGCTTTTCAAGATGAAGCCGAAGAAGCGGCGTATCAAGAGTGGAAGCGTAGACAGTCGGGAGCGCGATAATGACCCCTGAACAAGAGGCGCGGTTTCGTGCGCGGTACGAAGCCGAACAACGCGAAGCCCGTTTTCGTGCGCGGTATGAAGCCGAGCAGCAAGAAGCGGCGCCGGTCACTTCCGCCGCTACTCCGTCTGAAATTCCCGCTGCGCGTCAACTCAGCACTTGGGAACGAGCGCGGCCTTATGTCGCTCCAGCCCTTGAAATGGCCGGCGGTTTGGCCGGCGGCGTAGTAGGCAGCGCGCTTGGTCCAGCGGGCAGTATTGCGGGCGGCGCGCTTGGCTATTCGGGCGCAAAGGAACTGACGGAACTGGCCGACATATACCTGGGCGGTAAGGCACCGCGACAAGGCGCGCAAGCAATCGTTGAACCCGCGGTCAATTTAGCGACAGGTGCGGCTTACGAAATGGGCGGCCCGATCCTTAACCGCCTTATAGTTCAGCCGGCGGTCAACATCGGCGGCCGTGCGGTCGGCGCGTTTGCAAACATATTGGACCCGAAAAGCGCGTTGTTGCGAGAGGCCGCAGAAGGGAAAGGACGAGAAATCGTGTCCGCACTGAGGGCG
>CP070643.1:963791-965757 GCA_020354125.1 Betaproteobacteria bacterium
GCGGTGCGAATATCGGCTTCGAACTCTGCCTCGGCAATGCCCGGTTCCTGAAAATACAGCTGGTAGAAAAAACGATTCGGATAGAGTTTCTTCCATAGCTGCGTCGACGAAATCTTTCCGCGCGGTGCGTAGGGGACGCTCATGGCGACAACGGCACGCACCCGGTCTGGATGCAAAGCGGTGGTATTCCATACAATCGGCGCGCCCCAGTCGTGGCCAATGAGCACCGCCTGTTTCTCCCCAAAGTGGTCGATCAATCCGAGCACGTCTCCGATCAGGTTCTCCATGTCGTAGGCTTCTATTGGCTCGGGTGCGTCGCTATCTCCATAACCGCGCACTTCGGGAACGACGACGCGATAGCCAGCCTGGCACACGGGTTCGATCTGATGCCGCCATGAATACCATGACTCCGGCCAGCCGTGCACCATGATGGCCAGTGGCCCATCGCCTTCAACGACGCAGCGCAGCCGAACGTCATTGGTCGCAATTTTTTCAAAATGCCTGCTCATCGTTTGTATTTAATCCGACCGTTTTTCAAATAATGTGAATTTGTCAGAAACAAGCGTCGCTTGCGCAGTAGCTTCCTACGGCAGATTCCTAGCGCCAGACCACTTCGCACTCACGCTTCGCCGCCCGCTCGAGCAGTTCGATCAAAGGGAAGGCGCGCTGTTTCAGCGAGACCGGAAGCTCACCTTCTTCCTGATCACCGCGCGTTGCGGCAGCAGGATCCGGCGAGTCAGGTTGCGCGGCCACGGCGGTCTTGAGTTTGACCAAAGCCGCGGGAATGTCCTCGGGCATGATGGCGCTTGGCACGGTACCGCTATGCCCCATCAGCTTGAGCAGCGGCACGGCGACATCATCAAACATGGTCA
The DNA here is from genome assembly GCA_020354125.1 of Betaproteobacteria bacterium. Taxonomy (GTDB): domain Bacteria; phylum Pseudomonadota; class Gammaproteobacteria; order Burkholderiales; family Eutrophovitaceae; genus SG8-40. Next base: position 964,664 of record CP070643.1, read on the forward strand.
TGGTGCCGACTTCACTTTGGAATTTGATCAGCATGGTGCAAGCGTAACGCAGATTGGAATGGATTGCTGCTGGTATGCTTTATCCAATCATTAATGAATCGCGTATTACCGCATCACTATTTGGAGTAGTCGCTATGGACAAGGTCAAGATCCAGCATTTTTCTGATTTATTGTGTATCTGGGCCTATGTATCCCAGATACGCGTCGACGAACTCAAGCAGGAGTTCGGTGCCCAGCTCGAGATGGAATACCATTTTGTGCAGGTATTCGGCCATGCGCATCAGAAGCTGGAAGCGCAATGGGCGCACCGCGGCGGCGCGCAGGCGTATGGAAAGCATGTCAAGGAGGTGGTGAGCAGGTTCGGACACGTTTCGCTGCATGACGATATCTGGGTTCGCAATGCGCCGCGCTCGTCGTTGCCGGCGCATTTGTTTCTCAGTGCGCTAAAGTTGATCGAACCGGGGGAGGTGGATGCCGAGGGGAACACGGCGTTCGAGCGAGCAGCGTGGGCGTTGCGCGAAGCTTTCTTCCGGGACCTGGTGGACATTTCGCAGCGCCGCGAGTTGCTGCAAATAGCCGAGAAAATCGAGCTGCCGGTCTCAGAGATCGAGTCCAAGCTCGACAATGGTGCGGCGCATGCACTGTTATTCGAGGATATTGCCATGGCGCGTGACCAGTCGGTACGCGCCAGCCCGACGATGTTGTTCAACGAAGGGCGCCAGGTGCTGACTGGCAATGTCGGTTACCGCGTCATCGAAGCCAACGTGCGTGAACTGCTACGAACGCCGGCCGATCAGTCGTCATGGTGTTGATAGGTTATCGTCTTGATAGGTGATGGCGTTGATAAGTGTTGATAAGTAATGGTGCTGAAAGTCTGTCGGGAATAACATGAAAAGACCATGACCATCAAAGTCGAGTGTTACGCGGGTTATCGCGGCGAGCAGGAACCACGCTCGTTCTGGCTTGGTGAACGCAAGCTTGAGGTATGCGAGATCGTCGACCGCTGGATGGGGCCGACCGAGCGCTACTTCAGGTGCCGGACAGATGACGGTTCGCTGTATGTCCTTCGCCATGACGAATCGAGCGGGGAGTGG
>CP070643.1:965857-967820 GCA_020354125.1 Betaproteobacteria bacterium
GGCGAACAATTCAAACTGGTTGCGCTCGAGATGCAGGCCGGCAAGAGCCGGGAACAGGCGCTACGTAACATGGCCGACCGTATTGGAATTGACGAGGTCAGATCGCTGGTCACGTTGCTGCTTCAATCGGAAAAGCTGGGCACGAGTATCGGCCAGAGCCTGCGGGTCCATGCCGATGAAATGCGACGGCGGCGCCTGGTGAGAGCGGAAGATAACGCTAATAAGCTTCCGGCGAAAATGGCCGTTCCGCTTGTCTGTTTCATACTGCCGTCCCTGATGACGGTGATCATGACGCCTGTCGTGATCAGGATAATACGCGAAGTGTTGCCGGCATTTATTGAACGGGGCTGACGCCGAATTCAGGCCGCACATGATTTTGATTGGGGAGACAGCAATATGATCAATAAGACATCCGGATCTGGCCGATCTGCATTGAAACTGGCCTTGTTGGCAAGCGCGGCAATGCTCGCTTCCGGCTGCTCGGCAGACTGGCCCAGGCAAAACCTTGCATATCGGCTGGACCAACGCTCGGCGATCGAGGCGGCGGACAACTACCAGCTTGGCAAGCGGCAGTTTGCGAGCGGGCTGTACGGTATGGCCCTCAAGAGCTTCAGGACGGCGCTTGCAAAGGAACCTGGTTCCGTCGATTTTTTGAATGCCGTGGCGGCGACCTATGACAAGCTCGGACGTTTCGATCTGTCCGAGCGTTACTATGCCCGCGCGATTGCGATCGATCCCAGATCGGTCCCGACCTTGAACAATGTCGGTTACTCCTTTCTGTTGCAGGAGGATTACGTGAGCGCCCGCCGCTATCTGGAGCAGGCCGCCACAGTCGCCGCAACGGACAGCAAGTACAAGACCATTGTCGGGGAGAACCTGATCTCGCTGGAGACGGCGGAAAATGGCGCGATGGCAGGTCTGCCGCGACCTGTCGAATCAGGGGCGGCCGCCACACTTGCGGAAATGGTGCCTCAGTCGCCCAGGGAGATTATTGCGGGGACCAGGCATGGCCAAGAGTACGCTGCTGCCGTTCCGTTCGATGCGGCCGGGTCGGGCACCGCGGCAATCGCGATGGAAGAGGTCCGGCACGATAAGGCTTCCGGCGGCCCACTGGGGGAACCCGTTTTGATTCACGCGGCACTGAGCATGCCGATGGTCGAAGCGGCTCCCGTGATTGCGGTCAAGGCGGAAACCCTGCCAGCACCAATCGGCACGCCGGTGGGCGAGAAGCTGGCGCTTACCGCCGAAGTGTCGATCGAGGTGTCCAACGGCAACGGGCGGCGCCATATGGCCGCACGCACGCGCCAGTTTTTGAAGGATCAGGGAATACGGGTTTCTAGGATCACCAATGCCCGCCATTTCGGGTTTGCGACCAGCACCGTGTTCTACCGCGAAGGGTATGCCGACAAAGCGCGAGAAATATCCAACCTGTTTCCAGTTCCGATGGAATTCAGGCTCGTGAAAGAGCAGCCGGCGGACATCCGTCTGCTCTTCGGCCGCGATGCGCTGGATTTCGACAGTCAGCGTCTCGTCGCCAAAGGGGGGGTGTGACCATGGCATCGGTCGATAAGACAGGCCGGACAAACGCGTTCCGGAGGGCCGCGATGATCTGCGGTTTGTTGTTGCTGGGTGGCTGCGCCGGCACCGTCGAGAGCAATGAACTGTACGGCGGGCCACTGCTGCCGGCACCGCAGACGACGCCCGTTGAGTCACCCGAATTGGCCCTGTTGCAAGGCCAAGAATTTCTCGCATCGAGGAAATATCTGGAGGCGCACCACAAGTTTAGTGCGGTCCTGGATATTCAGCCGGACAACTTTGAAGCCCGTCTCGGCGTCGCCGAGGCAAATCTCGGCGCAGGCAATCTGATCGAAGCACTCGCAGGGTTCGAATCCGTGATGGATGCGCCAAACCTGCGCTCGGTAGCATTGCAGGGGCGTGGTATTGTCATGTCCCTGCTCGGACG
>CP070643.1:967920-969877 GCA_020354125.1 Betaproteobacteria bacterium
ACGACGCCCATCTGGTCCACGATCTTGCGGACCGGTTCCGCCTGCATCGGGTCGATCCGCACCGTACTGACTTCGCCGTCGATCTTGACGATGCGAGCGATGCGCTGCGTGTCGTAAATCTTCGGGATCAGGTCAACAAGCTGGCGCGTGACGTAGCGGACAGCGCGGGCTAGATTATCTACATAGTGATATGTTCCCGTGTCGCTCTGCCGTTCACGCGCCAAAATCGCACGGCCCGATCGCTCGTTGGACTGTTGCCCCAAGCTCGGGTCGTATTGTCCGGTAGTGGCCTTGATGTCGTCCGACGCACCCATCTTGGCCGCAATCAAGCCATTCTGCGCCATCGGCGGCATGGCTCGCTGCGGCAGCGGCAACACCGCGCCTTGGCCGTCGGTCACGTCGGGGTTGACTTCCAAGTACGGCCAATTCGTCGTGTTGGCCGTCTTCCACTGCATTTCGTAGCCTTCAAACTGCCCGCCGTAGCCGATAAACGGCGCTTTGGGAGCCAAGGCCAGCATTTCCGCTTCCTGCGAGGTCCAGTAGTTGTACATCCGCTGCGCGTCCTTGGCGTTGCGGACGATGCCGGAGACGTACAGCCGCCCCTCGACCTCAAATTCGTTGCCGACCACGCGGACGACCGGGATGTACTTGCCCGCCCAGTCGCGTTCTTCCAGCACCTCGAACCCGTTGGTCTTGACCCACTTGACCATCGAAATGTCAGTCGTGCGGGTACGCACCGGTTTCAGGCCCATCGCCTTCATCTGCTTGTCTTGCGACGATCCCTCGACCGCCACTTGATTGCCGGGGTACAGGTTCAGGGTTTTCTGGTCATGCTCGATGTAGAAATACTCGGCAATCCGCACCATGTCCTCTGCCATCCACTCGGCAAACGACGGGTCGCCCACGCCCTGCGCCATGAGCGAACTTACAGGCTGTGCGTCGGGGAACAGACGTTCGTACTCGCTTTTGGTGATGTCTTCGGAGATGAAACACCACTTGGCATCGGCGCCGCAGGGGTCTTGCATCATTGGGTCCATGTAGACCGAGAAGCTGTTGCGAATGCGCCCGATCTTGATGTCTTGGTCAAAGCTGAGAGGGTCGCAATACTCCGTCAGGATGCGGATGTACCCCTCGCCATAAGCCACCTGGTTCTCGCACGCCGTGTCGTAGGCCACGTCCGCGTCCGAGATGTACTCGATGTGCCGCACCATGCCATCGAAAATCTCGGCAACTTCAACGTCAGCTTTGTCATCGACCGGAATGACCTTGCCCGACGGCCGGTTCTGCCGCTGGTCGTTGGTGATCTGCTTGACGTGCTGCGGCAGCTTGTTGATCGTCAGCGTCGGGCGGGCGTTGATCGTCTGCCCCTGCACCGCGCCGCGGGTTGCCAGCACATCCGCCGGCCACTGCCAGTTGTTGTCCGGCGATCCGGCGTAGAAGCGCAAGTCTTCCAGCTCGTCCTCGCGGGTATCCGAATACGCCGCCAACGCCACGCGAAGGCGCTGGCGCATCGTATCGAGCATATCGGTACGGTCTTTGCCGCTCCCCTCGGGGCCGCCGCGGCCTGCGACTTTCCCCGCGCCGTTGATGCCCGAAGGGTCTTGTCTGATGGTTGCCATTACTTCTTCTTTGACGACCCGCTCTTACCTTGCGCTGCGCGGCGCTTGGTCGCGTAAGCAATGGCAACCGCCTGCTTCTGCGGCTTGCCGGCGGCCATTTCGGCCTTGATGTTCTTGCGAAACGCCTGTTTCGAGGCCGACTTGACCAGAGGCATGGTTACTTCCTCTTTTTGGCCGTCTTGGCCGACTGGCGAAACGCCTTGGCCGTAGGTGCGCCTTCAGCGCCCGCTTTCCGCATCTTTTCGCCCGAGCCGGCCTTGATGCGCTCGCGCTTGGCGTGGATGTTGGCGTACAGACCCTTCTTAGAAGCCATTTTATGCTCCATCAGTTGCACTTCC
>CP070643.1:969977-971856 GCA_020354125.1 Betaproteobacteria bacterium
GCTGCGGGTGTCATGCTGATAAGCGGCGTGGGACTGCTCGTTTGGCCGGAACGTGGTGTGGCGTTCTACCTGCGTAATCCGGTCTTCTACATCAAGCTCGCAGTGTTTGCTGCAATGCTGCTAATTGCTATCACACCGGCACGCATCATTCTGCAGTGGCACCGGGAGGCCAGCACGGAGAAAGTACCCGAGCATGGCATGGTGCTTTTTGTGAAGCGTTACCTCACCGCGGAAGCGATATTGTTCCTCGTTGTCCCGTTGGCAGCCTCCTTATCGGCACGCGGGATCGGTTTGCAGCCCAGCTCGAGTTGAAAGTCTTTCGCTTCGGTCTTGCAGCGATCGCTGCCATTATGTTCGGGCTGCCCGCAAGCGCGTCGGCAGCGCTGCATCGCTATAGCGTCACCGTTGATTCCTCTCTCGAGCAATTCGACGTTATGGTCTGTTTTGATGGTCCTGCGCCGCGCAGTTTGGTGGCAGACGACACGGCGATGCTGCATCTGGCGCAGATGCAGCTGCAACCGCCGGGCATCGGCCAACTGAAAGTAAACGATTGGCGGGCGATTCTCACCGGCCTGCCAGAGGATGCATGCATCGAATACGTTGTGCAGCTTCGCCCGCAAACAAACGGTGTACAGATGGGTGGGCCGGAAACGCGTCGTGTCGGTCGTGACTTGCTGACTTCGATTGGCGACTGGATGTGGCGTCCGGCTGAGATGGCTGAAGGCGACGACATTGAAGTGCGTTTCGAATTGCCACCGGGGATTTCGGTGTCAGCACCTTGGCGGCAAGTAGCAGACGGTGTATTTCGCACCGGCGCGACGCCACGGGAATGGCCGGGGGTAGTCGCGCTCGGTGGATTCGAGCCGATCGTCATCGCTGTCGACGGCGGCCGCCTGAACGTGGCCATGATCGACAGCCCGCCGCCGGCGCTGCGCGACATGCTCGAGCGCTGGATCGAGCGCGCAGCGCGGTCGTTGGTGACGGTTTACGGTTCGTTTCCAGTCGAAGAGTTGCAGGTCGTCATTGCCCCAACGCCGCGTGGCGAAAAACCGGTGCCATGGGCATATGTTTCCAGAGGCGGCGGCCCGGCGATTCATCTGTTCGCACAAGGCCGCTACCCGGAGCCGGAGTTCATGCGCGACTGGACCGCGGTGCACGAGATGTCGCACTTGTTCTTGCCGTATTTGGAGTGGGGTGATGCATGGTTGGTCGAAGGGCTCCCCACCTATTATCAGAACGTGGCGATGGCTCGCGGCGGGCTGATCCCGCCAGAAGAAGCCTGGCGGCGCATGTATGAGGGATTCGACTTCGCCAAAAACATCGGTGGGCAGTTCACTGTCTACGAAGCCGGGCAGCGCTTGGGCAGGCGCGGCTTGTATCGCCGTGTTTATTGGGGTGGCGCAGCCTATATGCTTGCTGCCGATCTGCGCTTGCGGGAGTTGAGCGGCGGTTCGCAAACGTTGGGTGACGCGTTGCATGAGATTCACCAATGCTGTTTGAATGAGATGTACCGCTGGCGCGCAGAGGATTTCGTAGCCAGGCTTGACACTGCAACCGGTACAGCGGTGTTTTCCGAGTTGTTCGAAGTGCAAATCCGCCAGCGCCCCTTCCCTGAATACGAGGCGCTGTATGAGAGGCTCGGCATCCGCATTCTTGGCGGGCACCCGATTTTTGTTGAGGGGGAGTCGGCTGAGTACCGCAATGCCATCATGGCTCCTCGTTGAAAAACTACTGCGCGGCGTTGATCCGGGCTTGTGCGGTGCTCACCCACTTTCAGTGGCCCGGCCCGGCGATCCTAGTCGCCGGGCGCTGCGAGCGGGCGCGGCAGTGCCGCGCCACATCCCGCTCTCGCCCTCATGTACTTTCTGTGTACACTCCG
>CP070643.1:971956-973830 GCA_020354125.1 Betaproteobacteria bacterium
CGTCAGGCGCGGTACGCGCCGCTTCAGAACCTCATGGCTTCCGGCCAGCAGGCTGCCGGGGCGTTGTCCGGTGCCGCGGGCGGCTTTGGCGCGGCGGGCGGGCAAGCGTTGGCGGATGTCGGCGCGGCGCGGGCGTCAGGGTATGCGGGATCGGCCAATGCGCTGAACGCGGCGCTGTCCGGCGTTGCGGGTGCGGCGCAGGGGTATGGGCAGAATCAGCTACTGTCTCAGTTTCTAAACCAGCCGCAACCGCGGATGAGCAACGCGCAAATTGCGTCCATGTATAACTTTGGGCCGTAACGGGTTTAACTTATGGCTATCCAACCTTTTGCTACGCAGATTCAACCCCCGCAAATTCAGCCCGTCAATGCGATGGCCCAGGTGGGTCAGCTTATGGCGATGCGGAACGCGCAGCAGGAAAATGCACTGCGCGATCTTCAGATGGGCCAGCTTAAACAGGGCATTGAGCAAGAGAACGCGCTGCGCGAATACCTTAGGGGTGCTGACCTAAGCACGCCGGAAGCGCGGCGGGGGTTGGCTCGATATGGCACGCCGGGGCTTGAAGCGCAGCGGGCACTTCAGCAGTCCGAGGCTGCAACCCTTCAAACATCTGTGGCGCAACAACAGTTGATTACAGACAGACTTAAGGCGGTCAAAGATATCCAAAAAAGCGCCCGTACGCCAGAAGATAGGCTTGCGGTTCATGACGCTGTTCATGCAGACCCCGTGCTTGGGCCATATTTGGCAAACATGGGCGCGACGGCTGATAGAGGCCGAGCACAAATTCTTAACGCAGCAAAAACGCCGGAGTCTTGGACTGCGTTTATGCTTGAATCGGACTACGGTTTGGATAAGGTAATTGACAGCCAACTGAGGGGCCGAACTGCCGCTGTCCAGGAACAACAGCTTGAATTGCGGGAGCGGGAACTGAATAAGCCCGAAGCGCCGACGATGACAGAAGTGGTTGACCCTAGCGATCCGACGCGGATGTTGCGTGTCGATGCTAAAACCTATCGGGGCGGCTCGCTTGGCAGTGCCGGCGTGCTTGGCGTATCCGGCAAAGAACCCTCTTCGGCTAAGACTGCGGAAAAAATGACTGCTGGAAAAGAGTTGTTTGACACGCAAATGGGTGAAATTCGACGCTCCTATGACGCGTTGTTTGAAATGAAAGCAATCCCTAGCACCACGTTTACCGCAACAGAGAACGCCAAAATTTCCGCCGAAACTTCTGGACTGGGGCAAAACATCGGTCGGGTACTGGGCACGAAAGCTCAGTCGGAGCGCAATATTATCTCTAACGCCCGTGTTATGCTGCTGAACGCGGTTAAGCAAGCGACAGGGATGTCCGCGCAGCAACTTAATTCTAACGTAGAACTTCAGACATATTTGAAGGCGCTTACTGATCCGTCGAGAGATTATGAGTCCAACATAAAAACTTTGGACAATCTGGAAAATTGGGTGAATGCGCGGCAAACGTCTGGTAACGGTTCGGTCGCCACGCCTAGTGAACGCACGGGTGGTCGCACGCGCGCGCCCGGCGGCCCTAAAACGGCGGCGCCTACGTCGGGCACAAGCAGCGCGGACGGCGTAGACACTAATAATCCATTGTTGGTCAAGCAGAAGTAAGGAGCCGCGTTCGTGGCCGAACTGTTAGCGATTCTGAAAGACCCTAACTACGTCAACGCAAATGACGCGACAAAACGCGCTATTTTTGACAAGTATTCAGCACAGGATCCGAATTTTACCGAAGCAAATGCGGCGACTCAGCAAGCGATACGGCAGCGGTTTGGGGTTGCTGCTATTGCTCCGCCGTCCGAAATCCCTGCCGCACGGCAGCCGACGATGGCGGACGCTTATGCCAGCATGACGCGGGC
>CP070643.1:973930-975764 GCA_020354125.1 Betaproteobacteria bacterium
CGTTAATTCGAGCAAATTCGGGAAGCGGATAACTGGATGTGGCGGATTCATCGATATTAGTCAGAATAGTCGCAAAGTTGTTTTCGTGGGGACGTTCCGTGCCGGAGGCTTGCAGATCGCAATTGAAAATGGGGCGCTTGAAATCCGCCAGGAAGGCAAGGCCAGGAAATTCCTCAAGGAGGTAGAGCAGATTACATTTAGCGGGAAGGTTGCCGTTGCGCGCGGTCAACCGGTCCTGTTTGTGACCGAGCGATGTGTACTCAGATTGACACCGGACGGGCTGGAGGTCGTTGAGATTGCGCCGGGTATTGATCTCGAGCGCGACGTGCTATCCGGTCTCGAATTCGAGCCAATCGTCAGGGAACCAAAGCTCATGGATGTTCGCTTGTTCTCGCCCGAACTAATGGGGTTAAAGGACGAAATGCTTTCGATGAGCCTGTCCGACCGGATTCATTACAACGCCAGTTTGAATACGATATTTATTAACCTTGCCGGCTTACGCGTACGGACAAGTAAGGACGTGCGAGATATACGCGATGCCATCGAACCACCTATGCAAGCGGTTGGCAAACGGATGCATGCGGTCGTTAATTACGATAATTTTGTAATCGACGAAGATGTGATGGACGAGTATGCCGATCTCGTCAAGCATGTACAGTCAAACTACTACCTAAGCGTTCATCGTTATACGACCAGTGCATTTCTGCGTCTGAAGCTAGGCAAGGAACTCGGCGCGCGAAAATTGTCGCCAAGAATTTACGAGACCGTAGAGGAAGCCCGGCAGAATCAGAATATCCCGTGAAGTCAGAATTGGGCTTCGGCTTTCAGCCAATAGGACTAACTGATCAGACTGAGCCGACGCGAGAGTTTCTTGTGCAAGCGGCGAGGGTCACGGCGAAGTGCAGAGCTTTCCGTAGCGGCCAGTGGGAGACGATAGGCAGTTATTACGAGGCCGCGGCTTTTATTGAGTAGTGGAAAGCAACTGGCAATATGGCCAAGCTTCCAACTTCGGACGAAGTTAACGACGAATAATTGCTGCGGCGGCCGAGTACAAGGCGAGCGCGATCAGTATGACGGCAGTAAAGCCGAACTCGATTGCGAGCACGGTTGCCACTGATGCACTGATGACCGACGCGAAGCCGTTGATGCCCCATGCCCATGGAATGAAATCCGGCGCACTGTTTGCCAGCCGCGTCAGCCCAATCGGAAACGGCATACCCATGCAGAATGCGAGCGGCGCGATCAGAAGAACGGATATCGCCATCTTGATGCCGTCGGCAAGCCCCATGAGTTGCGCAAAAAGCGGCGGTAGCAAGAGCAGATAAAAAACCGCCACGAGTGCTATGCCGGCAACGGCAATAGTGACCGGCGAGCGGACATATTGCTCGGCTCGCTGCCTGAACCGTTCAGACCAGGCGCTTCCCAATCCGGCAAACACGAGGAAGCCGCTGAGCACAATAGCAATAGAGTAGAGCGGATGGCTGAGGAAGAGGATGAACTTCTGAATGAATGCAATCTCGACGAACAAGAAGGCGAGACCGAGCAGAAAGAAATAAGTGCCCGCCCGCGCACCGGTGCCGGCCGGCCAGGTGCGTTTCATGCGCGACAATGGCAGCAGTATCAGTAGCGCACCGGCAATTGTCGCCTGCGCGATGGTGCCGATCAGAATCAGGTAACTCCACTCGATGAGGCTCTCGCCGCCGCGTTTGCGCAGCGCCATGACCTCCGGTAGCGAGCTCCATTTGAAGAAGTGAAAGAAGTACGGCTTGTCATCTGTTGCCGGTTCGATGTGAAACTTGTAGTTGTCGATGAACTCGTCCGCTCGCGACCCGAG
>CP070643.1:975864-977694 GCA_020354125.1 Betaproteobacteria bacterium
GTTTCACCGCCGCCGCCTTTTTTATGCCAGCGATTGCGAGTCTGCCTCGGAAATCGAGCTTCCCGAATCCGTTCGGAAACGACACGCTCAACCTGCCGCATCGCTTCAGGCGATAGAATGAAACCGTCAGCCATCAGCTTACCCCTGGCAGAGCTTTGAAGTCTTCAGAAGGATAAATCTGGAACTTCAGGTACTTAGCATTCTCAGGAGTCGGATCTGCCAGTGCTTTGCCTTTTCCATCCAGCAGAATCGGCGTATTTGGTTCAAGGTCGTCACCATCGTTTTTCGCTTGCTGTCGAGCAGATGGCTTACTCGGAAACTCTGACGTTTCGCCTTCTTTCTCGCGGAACCCTGCATCCATTGGCTCGTACAGAAAACCATTGGCGTTTATGTGGATCTCAATCGTGAACGGATAAAACGCCTGAGTCTCCCGGTACTGTCTCTCGCCGACCGTAATCCTCTGCAGCTTTGCCGTACCTCCAGCAACAGACAGCCCGCCGATTGTGATGTCTTCACTGTTTACTGTGTTCAGCAGATTGACGGACCATGCAGGAATCGACAGCAGGTTTGCTTTAATGGTCGCTATCAAATGACTTTGCTCCCGGCTGGGAGTCGGATCGATCAGATAATCGCCTGCCGAGTTCAGTAAAGCATCTCCATAAACGTCTGCGAAAATCTCCTGCTGATAAAGTTCGGATGCAAAGCTGACGAGGATCTCATCGTTTGTCGCGTCATCGTCGTTGTCGTCGCTTTTGCCGCGTTCGGACGTGTACTTGACGCTGACAATCCACCCGAGTGGCGTTTCTGACTTCTGCTTGTAATCGATCGTCTTTGCATAGGCTGGCTGAGCAATTGGTGCCGGATGTGGTTCGCCGTAACTCGGCAATCCAGTGGCACCGCTGACGACGCTTTCGCGGTCTGCTGCACTTGTCGTTTGCACCAGCCATTCACGCGTGTAAGTCCACGTTCCGCCGTCATAGGACGCCGTGCGGCCCTGCCATCGCTCGTGTGCGTTTCCGTCAACTGCCATGATTAAAACCCTGCTGCAACTGCGACCTGAAACGTAGGCTCTTTCACTTGCTCGCGTGCGATGTCCAATTGCTTTTCCATGATCTTTGTCTGCTTCTTATTCTCTGCCAGATTCGGGTCTTTCTTCTTTTGCTGTGCTGTCAGAATCGCCTTGAAGGCTTCCCCGCTGCCCCGGACCATTGCCTTTGCGATTCCTGGCCCGCCTGCCCCACGAGCACCTGCCCCAGTTGCAGCCCCTGGGGCAGTCACTGCTTTTTGCCGTGCGGCTTCGCCTTCCCGCATTTCGTCCAGTGTCGCGAAAGCGTTCTTTAGCCGAGAACTTAGATCCTCTCCGAGTTGGTCCCCGATCATTCGAGCGTCGGTCGTGAGCTGCTGTTCCAGTTGCGTCATTTTGCGTTCGGGAATGTCTGGCAGTTCTTTGATCGAGCTTTTAAATCCTTCCGTCAGCGGCTTCCATGTCAGGTTGAGCTTGCTGGAACTGCCCGTAATGAAGTCCAGAACTGCCGTCCAGTTGTTCTTGATGTTTTCGCCGAAGTTCAGGAACCCGGTGCCGACGAAATCAATCGCAGTTATGAAAACGTCGCGCCAGTTGTCAGCAAACCATGACAGATACGCCGGCAGTTTGTCTGTAAAGAAGAACGCCACGTCATTGAAGAAAACAACCGCTCCGAGTTGTGCGGTCTTGAATGCCAGCTGTGCGATCTTGCCAAAGTTGTCGAAAGCGAAACCGCCGACCGTCGTGATGTACAGGAAGCCTTCCGTGATTGTGTCCTGCAGCCACGTCCAGCCGTCACCGATTGA
>CP070643.1:977794-979588 GCA_020354125.1 Betaproteobacteria bacterium
CATACGCCCGCTTTTGTTCGAGCGTCATGGCGTTGTACATTGCTCGCTCTTCCGCGTCCTGCTTCTCTTTAATCAAGACCTGACGCATCAGGGCTTGATTGGAAGCGACCGCAGCGTTGTACTTGTCCGCAGCCTCCGATACGTCGCGCCGTGCGACCTTCTTGACGACCTTCTGGTGAACCTTGCTAGGGGCTTTTTGTTCAGCCTTTTGCTCGCGTCGCTGTGCCTCTTTTTCGGCAATGGCGCGAACGTCCTCGACCAGACCGTACCCCTCGTTGATGACGCCGCGAGCCGCTTTTAGGCTCGATTCAGCAGCGTTTAGCGGATTGCTGGCCGCGCCTGCAATCTCCGAAAGTTTATCGATAGACATTTCATGCAAACCTCTCTATCGGTCTACCTTGGCTTCCAGCTTGTCGAATATCTTGCCGAGCATGGACTTGATCTCGTCAATATCCCGGTGATAGTCGTCTTTTGAAACGTAAGTGTGCGGCAGATCGCGCACGTCCTTATCCAGCCGCTCGATGCTGCGGTAAATGCTGTTCAGAACCCACCCGCCGAAAAACGCTGCAACAGCGACGGCAAGGTTAAAAAGTACCTGGTAGTCCATGATTACTGTGCCAACGCGTTTTCGTTATTTTGCTGATACAGCGCATTTACCGGAACGCCAGCTCTAGTCGTGGCGTAAGGCATGACAAATTCTTGCGGAAGCCGCTCCCCACGGATAGCCCTTTCTAAAGCGTTTACGCTACGCGTGGACATAACATCCGCAAGTTTTCGTGCGCTAAGCCCCGCCCCGTACAGCGCCGTTCCCGCAACCGCGCCCGTGGCTCCACCTATTTGCGCTCCGGCTGTAGGGAAACCCGCTAAAGCGGCCAAACGCGACCAGCCAAAACTTTTTGGCGCGATATTGCCTAGAAATTCAAGCGTGTTTGGCAAATCTTCTCCCGCCGCAATGCGGCGCACTAAAGTCTGTTGTTCGGGCGTGTACGCACGAATCTGAGGGCTGTTAGCTAATTGCGAAAATTTATCGCGTATGGCAACGCTGGTAGCACTAGAAGATTTTTTTGCCGCGGTCAGAATATTTTTAACGTCGCGGGATCTAAAGAGTTGGCTTTCAAGCTCGCGTGCCGTTGCCCAATCTTTTGCGCCTTGTCCGGGTTGCGAAAGAATAATCTCATCTACCGAATCTTTTACCTGCCCCGCCATTCCCTTTTCCGGCAACGTGGAGCCGACTTGAGGAACTATAGGGTCATGACCTTTTACCGCGGGTGCGCTTTCTATGTCCTGCAAAAGCGTGCGAAGCGTTCTAAGCTCGGCTAATGTAACCCCCCTACCCGATCTAGCTGCTTGTTCCACCCTAGACAGCGCGTCCGTAACTTTTGGGTGCGTAGCCGGGTCGTAATTATACCTAGCGCGAATGTCGTCTAGTCGGGGCAGGATAGGTGAAATATCATACGTATCTGTTGACGCGGTTACTTTACTCCACGCTTGGTTAGCCTTGGCTTTAATTGCTTGGGCCGTCTCAGCCGCTTGCTTACCGTATCTTTGCAACAGAGCATTTACGCCCGCCCCGAGTCCTTTTGCAACCAGTTGGCCCCCCATTTCATAGGCAGCCCCCGTTGCAACATCGCCAAGCGCGTTAACGGTTGCTTCGGACAGCGTGGGGGTTGGTGCCGCGCCGGTCAATGAGTCGAATGTTCGCTCTAACTGTTTCGCCCCGGCATATCCAAGCGCGGAACCGCCGACAACGCCTGCCGGTCCAAGCGGGGCGCCTATGACACCGCCCCCTATAGC
>CP070643.1:979688-981464 GCA_020354125.1 Betaproteobacteria bacterium
ATCGCCGGCCGCTCGCTCCAGGAGATCGATGGTTTGGAGTTCCAGAGCCTGCTCGATTTCACCCCGGACAACGACTAGATCTCCCGCGTCAAGCTCCGTTCATGGTTCGACGGGCTCACCACGAACGGATACCAATACGCCTGAATTTGGCACCTTACCCGGTCGTCCTGAGCAGCGTGTCGAAGGGCGAACGGCAGCATTAACATTATCCTCAAAAAAGCGTGAAGGCGAACTTTTGGGTCATGCAAATTGCTAATTTTCAGAGCGTAAAACTGCGCAATCAGTGTTCAAAAAGCTCCGTGACACAAATGCCCCTAATAGGGTACTTTGTGTCACATGCCAAAAGGAACGCGATTGGTCCGTTTTTCCTTCGACGAGAGCCAGCTTACCCACTTCGGTGGGATGTGGCTTATCCAGCGTTTTTGCAACAAGCTGCAGCTGCGGCGTCTGATCCAACGCTATGTCAACGTGAGTGGCCGCACCAGCACCTATCACCCTGCCGAGCTGATTGTGGCCCTGCTCTTCGCGATCATTATGGGGTTGCGCCGTATCAACAAGACCGACATCCTGCAGTACAACGGTGCGTTTCTGGAGATGCTTGGGTTGGAGAGATTCCCCGACCAAAGTACCTTGCGTCGGTTCTTGAAGCGTCTTCCTCCCCAAAGTATTCGACAACTGGTACGTCTTCACGACAGCCTGCGCGCCTATCTGTTCGCCTTGCCCTATCAACGCAACTCCCTCATCTTCGATGTAGACTCTACGGTCCTCGTTATTTATGGTCGGGCCGAAGGCGCTCGCGTGGGATACAATCCGAAGAAACCAGGCCGCCGGTCCTACCATCCCTTGCTTTGCTTCGAAGCGGGTTTCCAGGAGTTCTGGCATGGAAGCTTGCGCCCGGGCAACGCGGGCGCCTCCAGCGGTGCCGTGCCTTTCCTCAAAGTTTGTCTGGCGAAGGCCCCTTCGACCATCGCCCGCTCGCGCATGCGCTTTCGCATGGACTCGGGCTTCTACGGCAGCCGTGTGATTCGTTTCCTGGACGCCTCGGGATGCGGTTACGTGATGGTGGCGCGGGAGTATCGCAACATCAAGGCACGCGCCCGAGCTTGCCGCTTCCAAGTGCTCAGCAACGGCTGGCAGGTCGCCGAGTTTCGCGCCAAGATCCATCACAAGATGAAGCGTTTCCACCGCTTCGTCGTGGTACGCCGTCCCATTCCTCCGGATCCCGAGGACTCGGCCCAACTGACGCTGTTCAAGGATCGCAAGTACGCTTATCATGTCTTTGTGACCAATCTCACCCTGAGCCCTTGGCGCGTGTATCGTTTTTACAGCCTGCGGGCAACGATCGAGAAAAACATCCGGGAGTTTGTCTACGATTACCCTTTGGGCAAAGTTCCAACCGATACTTGGATTGCGAATGTTGCCTTCTTCCAACTGGTGCTCTTCGCAGCCGATATCGTGCACTGGTTCAAGCGGCTATGTTTGCCGCCACAGTATCTGAAAACAACGTTGGACACTATCCGTACAGACTTTCTGGTGCTTCCGGCCCGATTGGTGCGCGAGAGCAAGCGCAATGTCGTCAAACTTCCGCACGACTATCACTACCAGCGCGAATTTCTCGAAGCGTCGCGCAAGGTCGATCGCCTGCGGTTGCCTCGAAATTTCCGAATTTGCAAATGACAGACCTTTGCTTCTCCTCGGAAGCAGGGCAAAAATATGGCCGTTCGCGCATTTTTGAGGATTAAGCGAATTTCAAATAAAGGACACCAGCCGGAAATT
>CP070643.1:981564-983262 GCA_020354125.1 Betaproteobacteria bacterium
TACTAACCCATTTTTTTATTTTTTATTAGGAGATACCACCATGATCAAAACCACCATCGCCGCCGTTCTGTTCGGTCTGTCCCTCAACGCAGTTGCCGCTGTTAGCGACCTGTCGAACGTGACCCACGGTTCGCAAGCCGGCCAGGAACTGAAAGTTGGCCAAATCAGCGAGCCGCGCTGGAGCGACCGCAATGCGCAGGACCCGCGCAGCGAAGCCAAGCCGTTCGCGAAAGCTGATGGCAACTACAGCTTCGGCGATATCAGCTCGGTCACGCACAACTAATCAGCCAGTCTGATTGAATTAGATCTGGTCGGTTTACCGACCAAACCAGGGGGCTGTCAGGCAGAGAACCTGTCTGACAGCCCCTTTCGCATTTCTGATTGGCCAGTTCATCGGGCCTTGCACTACTCTGCTTTTTTCTTATTCCATACAGTGTTAGCGGCAGGTGTTGAAGCGGCGCCTAACATTCTGAAATTATTGGATTTGACCAGCAAGCAGATCGAGGCGTAGAGTCCCTCCTAAACATACACAAACACTATAACGACGCTTGCTATAAGGGGGGACAATGTCACGTCAGGTCTCGTTCGTTAAAGAGACTGTCTCCGCGGCGCTTCGTGTGATGGAAGTCCGCGTGTTGATGCTCTTCGCATTAATGATTCTTCTGCTTACCAACGCCTTCTAAGCTTGGGTCTTACCCAGCTCTGTTAGCCATGCGTTGGCGCACGCTTCCAACTATGAAAATGGTTGGAGGGCGTGCTTGCGAACAGCTAGTTCGCACCGTCACTGTTGGCCCAGGTTACCCATGCGGGATGCTTAAGGCCTGTGGGATAGTTCGCGTCTAAAAGACGACCGCAAGGCGCAAGATCAATTAGCGCTGGCACGGCCAGCGCTCTTCGTATGCAAGCAAGACTTCTTCAGCTACCGGATTCCGCATCCGCTCCGGCGACCTCTCGGCGTACTCTTGCCATGCTAGTTTTAGCGCGATCACTAACGGCACGGTGTCGATGCCCTGTTCCGGGGCACAAGAACCAATAGAGCCTTGCGGCTCACCATCCGAAAAATGGTCGATGGCCTTTGCGGTCTGGTGGACCGTCTTAAGGAAAAAGACGCAATCCGAGAAGTGTTCCGCCGAGCTACATGCTAACCGGAGGTCCTCACCGTCGATACAGTCTGGCCATTTGCCGTCTGGGGCAGCGCAAGGAATATCACTATCAAGAGATATTGCAGGCCTGTTGTACAAATCAGTTTCACGATGCGTCTGTCCATGGATGCGTCTGTCCATGACTGCCCTTGACATGCTGCTCGCGCCGGCTTCTAGCCGGAAAATGACTTGTCGATTCTGCCGCGGGAGCCAACTGCAGACAAGCAAAGGCGCTGTTGGTCCCTACCCCGATTAGCCGTCGTCGACATTGAGAACAGCCTGCTGACATGTCAGCGGGCATCACCCAATTTAACCGCTTGCGCACTCACCTCGTCCTTATAAGGCGGCTGTTTGGTTCACACGTTTTGGTATTTCCACACAGAACCGCTGCGCCATGCTTCGCAGCTTTGCTGGCGCCATCTCCGTAATCTGTAACCACTCGCACGGTCAATGTTTCAAGCGAGACGACTACTAACCCATTTTTTTATTTTTTATTAGGAGATACCACCATGATCAAAACCACCATCGCCGCCGTTCTGTTCGGTCTGTCCCTCAA
>CP070643.1:983362-985006 GCA_020354125.1 Betaproteobacteria bacterium
TACTACCAACCCCACGATACCTGCTCCGGACCAGGGCCTCGGCGGCGCATTGCGCTGGACGATCAAGAATCACTATTACGTGCTTGCCGGTCTGGCCGACGCGAATGGTGACCCGGGAAAACCCTTAGAAGGTTTTGACAGATTGTTTGACGATCATGAATATTTCAAGCATATCGAGTTCGGTTGGGTCGGTTCATGGGAGCAACGCTTTAATGACAACATTCACCTGACCCTGTGGCAGGTTGACGAGCGTACCCAAGCCAACGTGCCTGATGGCTGGGGCACGACTTTTTCGTTCAGTCAAGAATTGGGCAATTGGTTGCCTTTCCTGCGCGTGGGTTATGGCGATGGCGGTGGCGCGATACTTGACCGTAACGTCAGCACAGGTTTCGGGTACTCACCTGGTCATAGTTCTGATCGATTTGGCGTGGGGGTGAGCTGGGGCCGAGCGAATAAGGAAATTTACGGCACCGTCGATGATGATCAGTATACCGTCGAGACATATTATCGAATGCAGCTGCTCAAGCACCTGCAGGTGACTCCAGATGTTCAGTTACTACTCAATCCAGCCTTGAATCCCGACGAGGACCAGGTATGGGTTTTCAGCTTGCGTGCACGACTCGCATTTTAAGTTTTGAGCAATCAAGCCCACGGATTCGCCTTTCTGAAAGAACAATGGAGTCAGGCTGTATATCGGTATAAACATAGGCGGCTGATATTCAAGGCGTCGGCAACACCTCAAAGCCGTCGAATGTTCCCTCAGCTTCCTTCACCCGCACCTCGCTGACCCTGGCTGCGGTGGGCCCTTCCTTGGCCCACTCGATAATCGTTTCAACCGCGTCCGGCTCGCCATGCACCATGGCTTCAACTGTGCCGTCCACCCGATTCCTCACCCAACCGTTGACACCGAGTTTTCGCGCCTGTTGCCGCATTGAGTCGCGGAAGTAGACGCCTTGCACACGTCCATGAATCACGAGCCGCCGGGTTATATTTGCATCACTCATCGGGCGTAATGCCGGCCTTCGAACGTGTGGCGGTTATCTGACTTTCATACCTGGCTCTGCGCCGTCATCAGGTGAGAGCAGGAAAATGCCCGGGCCATCGCCGCTCGCGGCGAGCACCATGCCTTGCGATTCGCCGAAGCGCATCTTGCGCGGCTTGAGGTTGGCAACCATCACGGTCATGCGGCCTTTGAGTGATTCGGGGTCGTATGCCGACTTGATACCGGCGAATACTTGTCGTGTTTCGCTGCCAATGTCGAGCGTGAGTTTCAACAATTTGTCGGCGCCCTCGACGTGTTGCGCGTCGACGATCTTTGCTACGCGAAGATCGACCTTTGCAAAGTCATCAATAGTGATGATTTGTGGCTCTTCGGGTTTGCTTTCCTGCGTATTTTTCTCCACTACGTTCTCCTGATGCTGCGCGTGGCGCTGTCGCGAGTGCGACTGCGGTGTCGGTTCGAGACTTTCCGTATTGGCTTCAACCAGTGCGTCGATCTGTTTGCTATCTACCCGCGTCATCAAATGTTTGTACTTGTTGATTTGATGCCCGCCCGGCAGCAGCGAGCCTGCGTCGGCCCACGTCAGTGGCGAGATGCTGAGAAACTTCTCGACGTTTTCTGCCACGACTGGCAATACAGGCTTC
>CP070643.1:985106-986731 GCA_020354125.1 Betaproteobacteria bacterium
ACGTGGTAGGTGAGAACCTTGGTCAACATCTCTTTGTCGGCCAGCAGGGCGTTGAGCTGATCTTCCGGAATTTTGGCGAAAGCTTCATCGGTCGGCGCGAACACGGTAAACGGGCCGTCGCTCTTCAGCGTGTCAACCAGTCCGGCTTCCTGAACGGCGGTAACAAGGGTATTGAATGACCCGGCCGAAACAGCGATGTCAACGATGTCTTGTTGCGCTGCGGCTTCGGTCTTGTTCATGTCGTTGTTGTAGGTGTTTGCGCACGCTGCCAAAGCCGCGGCGAAGAAGAGTACTGCAAGGGTTTTCACAACTTTCATTTTGGGCCTCTTGAAAAAAGTAGTTAAGGAGTTGCTGGTGCTGCTAAAACGCGGATTGGTTTAACGCCTGCTGTTCATCATCTGCGGCTTGCGCTTGCGCCAGTCTCCTCCGGTCGCACTGGGCGCTCGCCTTGGATCGGGATGCCTGCGTCGAACCAATACCGCGTATCTCAATCTCCTGCGCTGGCGCGAATTCGCTAGCGCAAGACAGTGTTGGTTGCGCACGCCGAACGCATCACTGCGTACATTTCAGCGTTGACGGCGGGAATGAATCCGAGGTCGGCGCCATTCTTCTGATCCCAGACGAGCCCTCCGGTTGCCAGATTGCCGTCGAACATCTGCCATTCGCTCACCGCAAGTCGGTTGGCGTCGCAGTCGACTTTGTAGGTCAGCGTTACCGAGCGGTGGGGATACATCGGAGTTCCGGTCTCGGGGTCGTTGCCGAGCGTGACGGTCTCGGCGAAGTTGCGCAGGACCTGAACATCCACGGTTTGCCCGTCGCGGTTGATCGCGCTCCGGTTGACGAAGGTGGTGTCCGAGTTGCTGTCGGCCAGTGCGACCCACTCGCCTGCAGCGTGAGCAGACAACGACATTGTCCAAGTCAGAAGAGCGATGGTAATTCGCGTAAACATATCTATCCCCTTGAAAATAAGTGTATATAAGCTTGGACGTCCAAATTTATATCCAAGCAGAGTATCCATTTGTCTAGGACAAAACTATCCGCACATCTCCAGGGCGTGTCAACGGTAATAGTTCACAGAATTCTCGAGCCGGACGGTGTATGCGCGAGCCTGCCCAAAGGCGGGAGGCTGGGAGCGATGCGGGTGGCGGGCGCAGTTATTCTTCGCCGCTGGATTCGTGAACGGCTGCGCCTGCCTTGCGACAGAGCCTTAACGAGCCTGATGGCGGCCCAAGCCGGCTACTCCGGGGCACTTCCCTCAACCTGGCTGTGTTATAGATTGCGGGCTTGTTGCAGTTTCCCGGAGGGAAGAGTCTCGTGTACGTGACACCTGTCTACGCCGCCATCCTTGGACTGATATTTGTCGCTTTGAGTGTGCGTACCTTGCGATTGCGTCGTCGGCTCAACATTGATGTCGGCGACAAGAACGATTTGCAGATGCTGCGTTCGATGCGAGTGCATGCGAACTTTGCCGAGTACGTGCCACTTACACTGCTACTGATATATATGTACGAAGCCGGCAACGGGATGATTCACGTCGTACATGCGCTTTGCGTTGCGCTGATCGTGGGCAGGCTATCGCACGCTTACGGTGTCGGCCGTATTGAAGAAGATTACCGTTTCCGGGT
>CP070643.1:986831-988435 GCA_020354125.1 Betaproteobacteria bacterium
TGAATGAGCTTGTCGTATACGCCCAAACCTGACCACCTGTTGGGCACAATCCACGCTGAGGCACTTGAATACGGCCAATGGGTGACGCTCGATTTCAGCAGCAGTCGCCGGTTCGACACCAGGAACCGCCATTTGCTCGCGTTTAGGCTGCCGTCCAGGGCAATCGTCATATGCACCCAATGGCATTGGACAAGCTGCTGATCTGGCGTTGGCGCGTGTCCTTTGTCGCTTTGGCCGTCGATCAGCTTCGCCATAATGTCCGTATTAGACTGGCCTACGCCGTCCGTTACGCTTTCGTCGGTCGATTCCGGCAGCTCTAGCACCACCTTCCGCGATACGCCCATCTCTCGCAGCTCTGCGCGGGTGAAGAAAACACGCTCGGAAATAAAATTCGCCTGCTGCAGATCCTGTGTGTCTAGGTTCGGATCGCAAGTGAAATACGCCGGTTCGATGGCCTTAAAGCATAGCTTTTGCTGCGGTATCTCGATGGTGACCTGGGTGCCGTATTCGTTTTCCTCGGTTTTTACAATCTGTTCCTCGGGGATTGCGGCCAGTGCTGCCGCGTCAGGGAATGTGCGCACCTCGTAGTCCGGCTGATCGTCCACCCAGACCTTAACCACGCCATTACGGAACATTAGGGCATTTTTGGCCGCCTGCATTAGCTCCAGGTAACCATTGTTATCTGACCAGAACAGGCTATTTAGCGCCCTGGCTTCTGCGTCTGCGCTATCCTCGTCATTTGGCCCCTGCGGCGCAAAGTCGCATATATTCTCGGTGTGCCATGTTTCCGACAGAATCGCCATGATTGATTCTGTGGTGTCTGCGATGCTGGTATCTAACACCTTGCTGCGGCCCTGCATTTCGTCGCCTCGCGGGCGCTGCAGATGCCTGTCCCACGATTTCTTACGAATCTCGCGTAATTGAGTGTTCGCGTAGTCGGTACTGCGTTCCAGGTTGCTGTAGATTGCGCCGACTATCTCGGCTTCGGTCATTCTTGCCATGTTAAATTGCTGCCCTGTTCAATTCTGAATAATCTAACGGGGCATAAGTCTGCTCAATTAACAGCCCCTCGTTGTATGCCTGCACCGCATAGCGGAAAGCGTCGGAACCATCCGATGCCCAGTCATGCAGCGGCTTTTCCTTAAATACCTGCCGTTTATCGTCGTATTCCCGGCGATAGCCGTTCAAACACGCCCGCCCTCGCTCTGTCCTTTCGCTGTCAAACCAAGACTTAGCCAGAGCAACGCGGCAATCCTCGATATAGGGCTGGATGTTGGATGCTTGCTTAAGCACAGTCGTTTGAAAGCCCAAGTCTTCAAACTGTTCCGCCACGCTGCGGGGCATACCGATACGATGATGGTTACCATCATGCGGTAAAATAACGTGCTGGCACGAGTAGCCGGTTGCCCTGATCTGGTCTGCATAGTGTTTTACCTGTTCGCCGTTGGCTTCGTAATAGTCCACCCAATGCAATGCACCGCCGGGCAGCGCCTGGACGTACCAGATCGCCGTAGAGTCATCCAGGCCAATATCCAGCACCGGCCAGACCGGATAAGCCTGATCGACAGGAACGCGGGTAACGCGGCCCTCCGTGACGGCTGTAT
>CP070643.1:988535-990138 GCA_020354125.1 Betaproteobacteria bacterium
CTGTAAAATCCCGTTTTCAGACTCAAAAATTTCCGGTGGGTCATATACGTTCAAGCCGACGCCGGTTTGACAATCTAGTTGCAACGAATGTTGCGTTGTACGCTTGAGCGTATTGGTCCCCGTTGGCAACGCTCGCCAAGCGCGAAGCCACTTTTGCGGGGCGTCGTCGTCGGCGTACACGTCCAGATCGTAGGCGTAAATTTTGCCGTTCTGGTAGTCGCCCACGATGATTTCGTTGTTGAAATTCATCTGACAGATTGGGCGCTGTTGGACAAACTGCCCAAGCTCAAAAGCGGCGCGTTCGTGCCATGCGCCCGTCGAGGCGTCAAACACCCACGTCTTGCCCGCTGTCGGGAAAACCAGCACATAGAAGGCATGGCCGTCCTGCTGGTAGGTGTACGCCCGAGCGTCGTCGATG
Source organism: Betaproteobacteria bacterium (assembly GCA_020354125.1). Taxonomy (GTDB): domain Bacteria; phylum Pseudomonadota; class Gammaproteobacteria; order Burkholderiales; family Eutrophovitaceae; genus SG8-40. The sequence continues at coordinate 988,954 of CP070643.1, forward strand.
CGCCCGTAGCTTTGGACGGCGAACTCGATGGCGTGCGTCGAGATGCGCTGCGCTTGATACCCGGACGCCTTGTAAACCATGCCGAACCCGCGGGCATCCGCGCCGAGCCAAAACACCGAGTTATCCATCTTGGCGGGCGAGTACGCCGCCGCGCAACCAATCTCATTAAACGCGCCCTGGATAGGCGACAGCGGAAAATCGGGCAGCCCCGCGTCGTACCAGACCTCAACTGAATTGGTGCCGAAAATCCACGCCTCGCGGTGGTCGATCAATAAGGACACCACGCCATCCGGTGACCCTTCGGCGCTGGCAAAATCGAGCGGGTCGATCTGAGTGCCTTCAAGAAGACTGGTAACCCAAATTTTCTGCGAGTTTGGCTCGTTGAAAACAAAGTACCCGTCAAGATAGCCAACCGTCACCGCGCCGGGAAAGTCGGGGTCCGTGATCTGCGCCAGAACACTTGTGCTGGCGTTGTAGATGTACCCGGCGGGGTTTGCAGCGATAAACAACTGCGTGCCGTTGTCGGACATGGACACCGGCCCGGTGCCGGAAATAGCGCCCAAAAAAGTCGAGTTCCATGACGCGTCAAGGCGGTACAACGTCGGGCCGGACACGACGTAGCCATACCCGCCAAACTGCCACAGCCCGCGAATTGGGCCTGTGCCGACCGTCGCCAGCCGTCGCAAGCCGGGGCACCGATTCAGATACGCCGCTTCCTTGCCGCCATCGGCCAGCACTTCCGGGTAAAGATTGACCATGCGGTTTGCCGCAGCGTTGACGCTGCGGACAAGGTACGCTTGGCCGAGGATAGGCGACTTCACTTAGTAGTTGCCCGCATAGATGTTGAACCGCTGCCGGTTGCCGACCAGCATATACGGCAGGCTCATAATGTCCTCCGGGTTGTTGATGCGCTTCAGGTTGCGCTTGCTCGCCATTGCAATGCGCTGGACCTGCGGCGACGGTTCCACGCCAAACTCGGGCGCCAGCTCGCAAGCCAAGTTGTAGCGAAACGCTCGCAGGTAGCCCGGCGGGAACGTCAGCGAAGTCGCCAGCGTAGCCGGCTGCGTCAGCTCCTCCACCGACACAATGTGAAACTCCAGCACGCGGGTCGGCACCGGATAGACGTACAGCTCAATATCCGGGAACGTCATGTTGACCCACATGACTTGCGGATAGGTGCTAGTC
>CP070643.1:990238-991810 GCA_020354125.1 Betaproteobacteria bacterium
GGGTTGAGGACAACGCCCTCGCTTACGCAAACTCGACCCGTTTGGTCGCGATTTTTGCGGTTGTCAGCATCGTTTTGGCTTTGGGGCTGGGTTACGGCTTTTCATCTTCAGTCATTCGCCCCCTCCGGGCCATGGAACAGCGCATGACTGAAATTGCGGCCGGTAACTTCACTAACCCGGTGCAAGTCGACAACCGCGACGAGTTGGGCGCGCTGGCGGCAGAGCTGAACTCAATGGGCGAAAGACTGGGCAGCTTGTACCAGGAGTTGGAAGCGACCAGCCAGCACAAGTCCGATTTTCTCGCCAACATGTCGCACGAACTGCGCACGCCATTGAATGCCGTAATCGGGTTCTCCGAAGTACTGCAGCAGAAAATGTTCGGCGACCTCAACGACAAGCAGGTGGAATATGTCGAGGACATCCATTCCTCGGGTCGTCATCTGCTTTCACTGATCAATGACATTCTCGATTTGTCCAAGATCGAAGCCGGCAAGGTCGAACTCGACCGCTCGCGATTTGACCTGCCAAGCACCATTGAAGGAACACTCACCCTGGTGCGTGAGCGGGCCACCCGCCATGGGCTGACCATGGATCTTGCGCTGGACGAGGCGCTGGGAGAGATCGAGGCTGACGAACGGAAGGTGCGTCAGATTCTGCTCAACCTGCTGTCGAACGCGGTCAAGTTCACAGCTGACGGAGGGCGAATAGAGATAACAGGGTGCGTTGTAGACGATGCTGCGCAGATCTCCGTCAGTGATACCGGTATTGGCATTGCGCCTGAGGATCAGGCGAAGATTTTTGAGGAATTTCAGCAAGTCGGTGGCGACCATGAGGGCAAGCGAGAAGGCACCGGGCTGGGGCTGACCTTGGCGCGTAAGTTTGTAGAGCTGCATGGTGGGCGGATCTGGGTCGACAGCGTGGTCGGTCAGGGCGCGACGTTTACGTTTACGTTGCCGCTGACTTCACGCGCGCGGGAGCCGGCGCCGGGTGTGGATGCCGCAGAAGCAACCGTGGAGGACTCGGAAAAATGGGCGGCGAACTGATTCTCATGATTGGTGATCGGCATGATTTTGCGGTCCATCATCACGGCATCGATCCCGGTGGTGGCCGATGAGTTGATTCGATGATGCTGATAACGCACTCCAATCACTGCGCACGTACGCGATGGCATATGAGGCGGCAAGTCGCTGCCGCGCTCGTGATTGCAGCTGCGGTGCTGAGCAGTGCTGCGTTGAGTGAAGACGTGTGGGGACGAGCAGACGTTGCGCGGGTAGGGATTCTGTCCTTTTCCGCGGTTACTGATGATCCGAACCTGGATTCATTTGTGAAGCTTGTTCGTCGCGACCTTGCCGAACATGGATGGAGCGAGGGAAACAACCTGATGTTCGCTTACCGGAGCGCGGGCAGCGATCCGTCGCGTTTTGCCAAAGCCGCCGCGGAACTCGCTGCGCTTGAGGTCGATGTCATCCTGGCCAATAGCGCTCCGGCGCTGCGGGCGGCCTACGCAGCCACGCGAACGATCCCGATCGTCGCATCTGATTACACCACCGACCCCATCGCTGAAGGTTATGC
>CP070643.1:991910-993447 GCA_020354125.1 Betaproteobacteria bacterium
CGGACTAGCATAACAACGTGAAAACATCGGTGGGATATGGTCGAAACGCGCTTTGCGTGGTGGAGCCAAAACCCTCACTTTTAGTGAAGGTTTTGGCCTGGGTCCCAAAACGGGTATCTTCGCCTCCGGCCCATGCGAAAAGGCCCAAGAACATTGCACTTTTCCTTCACCGACGCTTCGCTGACTCACTTCGGCGGCATGGTGTTGGTTCAGCGTTTTTGCAGCAAGCTCCATTTGCGCCACCGCCTCCAGCACCGACTGCACCTGCCCAGCCGTCGCGGCGATTACGCTCCGGCCGACTTGATCCTGGCGCTGCTCTTTGCCGTGATCGCCGGCCTGCGCCGCATCAACAAGACCGAAGTCCTGCAATACAACGGCACCTTCCTCTCGCTGCTGGGGCTGGAGCGCTTCCCCGATCAGTCCAGCTTGCGCCGCTTCCTGCGGCGACTGACGCCCGACAACATCCGGCAACTGGTCCGGCTGCACGATCAATTGCGGCGGCTGCTCTTTACGGCCCCGCACCCGGCCAGCGCGCTGATCTTCGACGTCGATTCGGTCGTGCTCACGCTCTACGGCCAGCAACAGGGCGCGCGCGTCGGCTACAACCCCAAGAAGAAAGGCCGCCGCTCCTACCACCCGCTCTTGTGTTTCGAGGCCGGACGGCAGGAGTTCTGGCACGGCTCCCTGCGGCGCGGCGACACGGGGGCCAACACGGGCGTGCTCCACTTCCTGCGCCGGGTGCTGGCCAAGGCACCGTCGATCATCCCCCGATCCCGGATTCGGGTGCGCGCCGATGCCGGTTACTTTTCGGGCAAACTCGTCCGCTGGCTGGAAACACAGGCGTTGGGCTATGTCGTGGTGGCGCGCGAGCATCGCAGGATCAAGGCCCGAGCGCAGGCGGCACACTTCCAGAAACTGCGTCACGGTTGGGAGGTGGGAGAATTTCGCTACGCGCCCACCGGCTGGAAAAAACCGCGTCGGTTTGTCGTCGTGCGCCGCCCCAAGCCCGCCGATCCCGAGGAGGCCCAGCAACTGACGCTCTTCACCGAGCGGGGGTGGAGCTACAGTGTGCTGGTCACCAACCTGAAGTTGACCCCGTGGCGGGTGTGGCGCTTTTACTGTCCGCGCGCCACCATCGAGAAAAACATTCGCGAACTGCTTTACGATCTGCCCCTGGGCAAAGTGCCCAGCGCGCACTGGCTGCCCAACGTGGCGTTTTTCCAACTGGTGCTCTTGGCCTACGATCTGGCGCACTGGTTCAAGCGGCTCTGTTTGCCGCCCCACTATCTGCACGCCACGCTGGAGACACTGCGCACCGATTTGCTGGTCGTGCCGGCGCGGTTGGTGCGCACGGCGGGGCGCAACGTGTTGCAGTTGCCTCGGGACTATCATCACCGCGAGTTGTTTGTGCGGGCCTACCGCACGGCGAGCAACCTGTGTCTGCCGCACTGAAAGTGATTTTGCAAATCGCCGCTCCTGGCAAATGGGGCTTTTCCTATGGTATTGGATCAATTCCATTCCCGCTCACGCTTTTTTG
>CP070643.1:993547-995073 GCA_020354125.1 Betaproteobacteria bacterium
GAGCCATTTGCGCACGTCGCTCATGCGGCAACCTCGAGTTCTTCGAGCAGCGCTTTCGCTTCCTTCAGATCTTTGGTGTCTAAACCTTCGGTGAACCAGCTATAGACCGGCTCTAACAGGTCATGCGCTTCCTTGTATTTGCCTTGCTGCTGCCACAGGCGAGCAAGGCTAGTCGACGTACGTAGTTCCCATGACTTTGCCTGCTGCTCCTTCGCAAAACGTAGTGAGGCGAGATAAAACTTCTCGGCACCCTTAAAATCCTCTTTCAACGAAAGCATCCAACCCTTGAGCCGCAGTAACTCGGCGTAGTTCGGCTTTTCGTCCCACCCTGGCCGTTCGACTTGTTCAATCTGCGCGTCGAGCAATTGCAAGGCATCTTCGAGATCGCCAAGCTTTGCCATTTCTTCGGCCAGTACCGCTTTAAGGTAAGGGCTGCGGATCTTGCCGCCCGTGCGATCCCAAACCGCCACACCGGCCCTAAGTGGCACGATACCTTCGGTGCTCTTTCCTTCGCGCATAAGGGAGATGCCGATGCGGCATGGCACCAAGTACGCCCAGAGTAAGGGCAGACTATTCTCGCGGCCCAGGCGTTCGGCTTCTTCGGCACGCCTGCGCAACTCATCAGGCTCACAGCGCAAATCGAACACGTCCGCTCCGAGTGTTAAAGCGTACCCAATGTCAAACGGGTGACCGAGCGAACGTGCGTGCTTGACTGCCTCATCGCTCAACCGTACCGCCCGGTCCGGGTAGCCTAATCTCCATGCCGCTTGTGACGCATACACACGGGCAGCCGTTTTAGGGTCGTTGTTAATCAGCTTCACCAGATGGCGGTGCTTTTTATCATCGTAAAGCGCCAGCACTTTATCAGCGTGCTCCATCGACTCGACTAGTTTGCCCATCCAGTAGTAACAGGTACAAACCGCCATATGCCCTTGCACCATTAGGTCCGCATCACCACTTGCCCTTGCTTCGTTCAACATCTCTTGGGCCCACGCGAGGGATTCGGCAGCGCGCCCCTGCGTCATAACGTATTGCACCAGGCCCCAATAGATTGGCCCTAATGCGTCGATTCGACCAAGCGACTTTGCCAAAGCAAGAGCTGGGTGCAGACTGTTCCAGACTTCCGGCGCAGCCCAGCCTTTAAGAGCAAGCCACGCGGTTCCCAGAGTGGTACGCAGCGCAAGCTCGCTTGCATCCCTCTCTGGCGATTTGCGCAGAGTCACGATCAACTCCAGCCCTTTATTCAGGTGCGAAATTGCCTCGGTGAGTGCCATTCGCTTCAATGCAAGTTCACCAGCCTTTTGCCAAAGCGGAATGGCCGCTTCGGCACTACCCGCCGCGCTCAGGTGATGTGCCAGCACCTCAGGTTCTGTGTCCGCTGTTTTCGGATCGTGCGCCTCGATTTCCACTGCGATCTTCCCATGCAGATCCTGTCGCTTGCTCTTTAGCAGCGAGTCATAGGCAGCGTCCTGCACGAGCGCGTGCTTAAAGGTGTAGATAGCGTCCGGTGGCGTACCGCGCCGAAA
>CP070643.1:995173-996619 GCA_020354125.1 Betaproteobacteria bacterium
GCGGCGGCAATTCCGGCATACGTTTCGCTGCGGATTTTCCACCGGTCTTCGCTTGGCGCCAGCTTGTTCTGCCCGCTGTCGGTTTGATTCGCCCACCGCCGCTTACCGTTTACGATGCGCGGAGGGATTAACTGTGTCGGGGTCAGTTTTGGCAAGTTCTTGAGCCACAGGCACGTTGCTTTACTGGCGTCGTGCCCAAACTGCCACGGCTGAATCGTTTGCGTCGGGCGGCGAATGCGCGTGCTGATGCAGCCGATGGGATTCTCCAGCGCGACCCGCGCAATCGGCGCGTCCAGCAACGCGCGGACGAACGCTAAGGCTTGCTCCGTCAACGCGGCGCGTTCCGGCCTGCGTTTGTTCCAGTGCAAACCGCTGCTGCAAAGGTAAGTGCATGGCGGGTGCGCTATCATCAAATCCCACGGCTCGCCAAGAATTTCCAGCACGTCGCATTGATAGTGCATTCCTGGTGCTTCAGTCGGCAGCAAGTCACACGACCGCGCATCGTGACCTGCCGCACGAAACGCATCCCGTACAACGCCGCTGTACTCACAAGCCACTAAAACTTTAGCCATTGGTCAATTTCCTCTTTACTCCACAGTAGTGCATAGTTTTGCTTGAGCGCCGCCATGTCGTCGGCGAAGATGGCCTGCAACGCAGACAGTTGACCGCCGGGGCGCTTGAGTTCAACGAACCAAGTCTTGCCGTCCGGGAAACAGGCGATTCGATCCGCAACGCCGCGATTGGCCGGGCTGGTAAACTTCCACGTCTTACCCCCGGCCCTCTGTACCGCCCAGACGAAATACCGCTCGATTTCCGATTCCTTCACATTGCCCCCTTGTTTTTGACCTTGATGCAGAGTAGGGTACGCATCACCAAGAGTCAACTAGGGTGCAAGATGCAACACAGTAATATCGTCGGCGGCTCAACCGCCAAGCGGGTGATGAAGTGCCCCGGCAGCGTCAAGCTGGTACAGCAGATGCCCCCGGCCCCGGCGTCGGAATACGCCATGAAAGGCACGCTCCTGCACAACGTCATCGCGGAAATCTTGAGCGGCAAGCCGCTCGAATCGTTTATTGGCATGACCTACGCCGGCATCACGCTGACGCAGGAATTGGCCGACGAAAAGCTCCTCCCGGCGCTGGCGGCGCTCGATGAGATCGATCCCGACAAGCAGATGGAATACGCCGTCGAGTCCCGTGTGGGCTTCGCGGGTGCGCTCGAAGGCGTGTTCGGCTCGACCGACCTGCTCGGGCGTCTGGGCGACCGCGCGATCGTGCTGGACTGGAAGTTCGGCGACGGCGTGGCCGTGGACGCCGAGGAGAATCCGCAGCTCATGTTCTACGCCGCCGCCGCCATGCGGACAGAATCAACGGCCTGGGTGTTCGAGGGCGCCAAAGAAGTCGAGTGCATTATCGTCCAGCCGCCCGCGGTCAAGCGATGGGTGAC
>CP070643.1:996719-998090 GCA_020354125.1 Betaproteobacteria bacterium
CCAACCAGCAGCGAGTCGTCGCAGGTCGCGGAGTTACAGAACGAGATTGACGGGCTGGCTTTAGCCCCGGTGTTGACGCCTCACACGTCGCGGTTGCGGTACGGATCGTTTTACGACACCACGACGCAAACAGCGGCGGCGATCAATACCGCGTATGCCATGACGCTAAATTCTACCGACCTATCGTTTGGCGTCACGATTGGATCGCCCACTTCAAGGGTGTACGTGGATAACGCGGGCATCTACAACATTCAGTTTTCCGCGCAGCTTGACAAAACAACCGGCGGCACGTCGATTACATATATCTGGCTTCGGCACAACGGCGTAGATGTCGTTGATTCCGCGGGGCAAATACGAATCCAAGGAAACAACGCCGAAACGATAGCGGCGTGGAACTATCTCCTGCAAATGAACGCAGGGGATTATTTTGAATTGATGTGGGCGACCGATGACACCAATACGCAGATTCTTTCGGAAGTTGCGAGCGCCGTTCATCCGGCAATCCCGTCCGTAATCATCACCGTTACAGACAACATTAGTTGGCAGGGCATTTAACATGGCACTGATTTCCCCGCAGCCCAAGCTGCAATTCTTCACCGCCGACGGCACGCCGCTGGCGGGCGGAAAGCTGTACACCTATGCGGCGGGGACGACGACGCCGCTGGCAACGTACACCGATCAGTCGGGCGGCGCGGCCAACCCCAACCCAGTCATCCTCGACTCTCGCGGCGAGGCGTCGGTGTGGCTCGGGGCCAGCACCTACAAATTTGCCCTAAAGACTTCGACTGACGTGGATGTTTGGACAATCGACAACATTTCCGGCGGCCTTTCGACGGTATCCCCCACCTTTTCTGGCACAGCGACGTTTACCGGAAATGTGGCAGTGCAAGGTAGCACGACGCTTGGCGACGCAGCGAGCGATACGCTGACAGTCAACGGCACGGCGGTCAACATTCCCAACAACCTGAACATTGACAGCGATACGTTGTACATCGACGCAAGCAACAACCGCGTCGGTATCGGCACTAACGCGCCAGCGTACAAACTCGATGTCAACGACGATACTGTCCGCGCCGCCACCCTAATCCGTACAACTTCTGGAGCGCTGACGGTTAACGCCAACAACGCGGCCGGAACGATTGACTTGCGCACCGCGAATGTTTCTCGCGCTACGATTAGCGCGGCGGGTGTGTTTAGCTATGGCGGTCAGGAAGTTGGCTACCGCAACATTGTCCACACTGGGACAGCCGGAGGCACTGCGGCCACGACCGGGCGAGGGCACTGTTACTCCACGACGGGCAACGTGGAAGTACCGGCCAACGTGTTCTCGGCCGGCGATGCGTTCAGCATCTACAACAACTCGGCGGCGGC
>CP070643.1:998190-999501 GCA_020354125.1 Betaproteobacteria bacterium
GTCACGGTGAAAGTGTCGCAAGCTGCTTTGTCGCGTCGCAAAAAAAAGCGCATCCGCCAGTCTGGAGGATGCGCTTAAGCCCGAGAGAGAGAGAGGAGGGTAAGCAAACCTGGTGCAGCGAAGAATCTGGCTAGCCAGCATCACGCTGCATTCACGCCTATAGATTACCTACGACCGGCAAGAAAGACTGCGTACTATGGCGCGAAGTAGTTGTGTGAAATTAACGAAGATTGGTTGTTTTGCGCGGTCCGGGTGATTATTGGCGCGTTGCCTTGGTACAAGGGTCGGGATTAACCGCTATCGGTAAGCTATCCGTAAGTCCTTGCGTAATCTAATAATTGTTGGTGCCAACAAAGCGAACGGAGATCATGTTTTTCGCCAGTCGGGTCGAGGGCTTCTCATTGAACACTGACTTGCCGTTTTGCAGTAGTGGCGGATAATCGGTAAGAGCACCGGCGCGATCATGTCGCGCCGCACAACAAGAAACTGCCCGATCGCAACAAAATGGCGGTCAGACGACATCAAGGTTACGCGAGGGGAGGCATGAGTTCATTGCGAGACTGGTTGCGGGCCAATGGCCTGGATCAGTATTCAGACAAGCTTCACGCGAACGGGATAGACCTCGACGTCATTGCAAGCCTGAATGACGACGATTTACGCGAACTCGGCCTCAATCTGGGTGATCGCAAACGCTTTCTAGCGGCGGCCGCAACCCCCGACAAGACTGAATCTCCCGCAAAGGGTGGCCCAGCTGGTGGGCCAGCTGAAGCGGAGCGCCGTCAGCTCACAGTGTTGTTCTGCGACATGGTCGGATTTACCGAGCTCGCTTCGCGCCTTGATCCCGAAGTCCTGCAGACCATTGTCCGCAGCTACGAAGACACCTGCGCGGCAGCGATTACCCGCTACGAGGGCTATGTCTTTCAAAGATTAGGCGATGGCATTGTCGCGTTCTTTGGATATCCGCTAGTGCACGAAGGTGAAGCCGAGCGCGCCATTCGTGCCGGTCTGGACATCATTGACGCACTATCGACCCTGGCGGTGCCAGAAGTCGAACGTTTGTCGGTACGCATTGGGATCGCCACCGGTATGGTGGTGGTTGCATCTGCTGAGGAGGGTGCGGTCGGTGAGACGATGAATCTTGCCTCGCGTTTGCAGGCGGTAGCGCCGGTCAACGCTATTGTGGTCAGTGAGCGGGTGCGGCAACTGGCGGGCGGCAGCTTCGAATACGCCGACCTGGGTGAACAAGCACTCAAGGGCATCAACCAACCAACGCATGCGTACCAAGTAATCGGAATTAGCAAGGCGACCAGC
>CP070643.1:999601-1000805 GCA_020354125.1 Betaproteobacteria bacterium
GCAGGCTCATATCGATTCCTGCACTGATGCCGGCCGAAGTCAGCACCTTGCCATTGTCAGTGAATCGGATATCAGGAATCACCTCAGTGTCCGGCGCGAGTTCCCTGAGTAGTTTCATCGCACCCTGATGGGTCGTTGCCTTGAGGCCATGCAGCAGACCGGCCTTGGCGAGCACCAGCGCACCGCTGCACACTGACATGACATGTGTTGCATTCTCACCGACCAGTCGAACCCAGTCGACAACGTCCCGATCATTAATCAGCGGCCGCGTGCCGAGACCACCGGGCACGATCAGCATATCGACCTGAGACACGTCATTGATCGTGCGGTGCGGATTCACTGAAAGGCCGTTGCGCGCGGTAACCGGTTTGTTCGCCTTTGCGACAACGGTGATGTCAAACAGCTTGTAGTCATGACGTTCGTCGGCCACCGAGAACACTTCAAACGGTCCGGCAAAATCCAGTACTTCGACATCGTCAAAAATCAGCAGGGCGATCGTCTTTCTCATAACTGGCTCTTTTCATTCTCTGTTTACCAAGTTGCTCTGTGTTTATATTTCGCGGGGCGACCCGTTCACTGACCGTCACGACAGTACTCGCGTCGGCCGGAGTGTGAACCAGGAAATGGCAGCACTTAGAAACGCGGCGAGCGCGCAGGACAGCGCAATCTGCCTGAAGGCATCGACGTAACTCTGATCGATCATTGCACCAATGCCGGCCGCATTCTCTGTGTATTCGGGCACGTTGAGCTCGGCCAACATGGCGGATTGTGCAACCAACTGCTGGCGCACGTCTTCGTAAACAGCCGCTTCCTGCAGTCGGCCTTCAAGCGATGATGAGAATGCACTTACCGCGACTGCGGTCAGCAGTGCGATGGCGAGCACACCAGCGAGACGTGCCGCCGTGTTGTTGACGCCGGACGCAACCCCGGCGCGATCATCGTCAACTGCATTCATCACCACCGTGGTCAGCGGTGCAACGCACAGCGTCAGGCCGATACCAATCAGCACGACAGCCGGAAGCCAGTCAGTCAGGTAACGTGTGTCGGTGCCGGGCAGGGCGCACGCGGCGAAGCCGAGCCCCGCAATCAGCGGGCCAACCGCCAATACCTGTCGCTCGGAGAATCGCTTCGTCAAGGCACCGGCGAAGATCGAACCGACACCAATGAGCAGAGTCATCGGCAAGAATGCCGCGCCGGTCTGCAA
>CP070643.1:1000905-1002067 GCA_020354125.1 Betaproteobacteria bacterium
CGCAGCGAGCGCCTGGGTGGCTGGCAGCTCCTATGACGTTAACCTCTATTTTGTCCAGAACGACGGCACGTATGACGCGGCCAGCGGGCAAGCGGGGCAGACCGTAGAGCTCGCCATTGCGCCTGTCAGCGAGCCCGAGAGCGGCACGTTCACGCTCACAGACGGCACTGACACCACGGCAGCTCTCAGCTTTGGGGCCAGCGGTCAGGACGTCGAGGACGCGCTCAATGCGCTCAACAGCAACACCGGCCCGAACCTCGGCACCGCCAGCCTGGTGGACGTTGAGAAGGTCAGCGACACGCAATACGCGATCACATTCCGCACGCTGGGAGCCATGACGGCACTGACAGGCGCGAGTGTCTCACTCTACCCAGAGAGCACCGTCACGGGCTCCATCGCTGTCACAGGTAGCGGCACGCAATACGCCCAGCAGGTCATCGAGGTGACACGCCAGCCCGCTATCTACCAGCCAACGTGGTCAACGATCACCAACGGGTTCAACGCCACAGTGGCGCTCAATACAACGCGCTTACTTCAAGCCATGGTGCTTGAGCGTGGCGAGCCGTTTTATCTGGAGGTGAAGCTCAACGGCACGACAGTCGCCCGCGAGGTCGTAACTGTCGAGGAGAGCAACATGCCAGCCAGTGCCTTCTCAGGCACGGCGATTGCCAGCGTGCTCGACTCGTTCGCAGCCGATCCGACAACCAACGCATCATTCGACGCTAACGCATGGAACTCCGCTCTGTCTATTGCGGCAGGCAATGGCGACGTGGTTGGTCCGGCGAGTGCTGTTGACAGCAACTTCGCAGCATTCGACGGCACAACTGGCAAACTTATCAAGGACGCGCTCGTAAGTGCCTCCAGCTTCGCCACATCGGCACAGGGGGCGCTTGCCGACTCAGCAAGCCAACCAGGCCACACGCACACGGCAAGCGACGTGACCGACTTCGACACCGAGGTCAGCAACAATACAACGGTTGCAGGCACCGAGGCATACACGCCGCGCGTTCTCTCAGGCACAGCCAAAACGGCAACTTTCACCGCTGTCATTGGTGAGACGCATCTCGTCAACACAAGTGGAGGCGGGTTTACTGCTGACTTGCCAGCGATTGCTGGCGGGCAGGGGCGGATTGCGTTTTTATTCACAGGCACGGGCGGCAAC
>CP070643.1:1002167-1003313 GCA_020354125.1 Betaproteobacteria bacterium
CTGCTCAGTTGCCGCGCCATCCATGGATCGGCAGGTAATGCGTCGGCGCATATGCGTCCGCTGCTGCTCAACGTTTATTCCTCGGCTGACAGCATGCCCTATTGCGCGAACCCGATTCCGAGTGAGTACGCCGGCGCTATCGTGCGCGGCAAGCCGGCACGCTACTCGTGTCACGACCCGCGCGGTTGCGAACTGCCGCCGGACTGGTCAGCCGGCTACGTTGGCCCGTGGGCATATCAGGAAAAGGGCCGCGGCGAACAAGCCGCCGCATAGACCGAATTCGCGCACAATAACTCTTTAGCATTCTCGACAAGTCAAGATGATCCCGTTCTCCATTCTCGATCTTTCGCCGATTCCCAAAGGGGAAACGGCGGCAGTCGCTTTGCGCAACTCACTCGAACTTGCACAAAGGGCAGATGGCCTCGGTTACCAGCGTTACTGGCTCGCCGAGCACCACAACATGCCGGGTATCGCCAGTGCGGCCACATCGGTTGTCATCGGTCATATTGCCGGGGGTACCAAAAACATACGCGTCGGTTCAGGCGGCATCATGCTGCCGAATCATTCGCCACTGGTCATCGCCGAGCAGTTCGGCACGCTCGCGTCGTTATATCCCGACCGTATCGATCTCGGCCTCGGCCGCGCCCCCGGCACCGATATGACCACAGCGCGCGCCCTGCGGCGCGATGTGCACCAAGCGGCGGAACAGTTCCCCAGTGATGTGCAGGAACTGCTTTTCCTGCTTGGACCACCACACCCGGGACAAACGGTCCGCGCGGTACCGGGCGCTGGAACGCAGGTCCCCGTCTGGTTGCTCGGATCAAGTCTGTTCAGTGCGCAACTTGCGGCGATCCTCGGGCTACCCTTTGCATTTGCTTCACACTTCGCGCCGGACCTGTTGCGACAGGCATTCGATATTTACCGTGAACGATTCGAAGCCTCTGAGTATCTAGCCAAACCCTACGCCATGCTGGCGGCCAACGTGCTTGCTGCCGATTCCGAAGAAGAGGCGCGACGCAACTTTACGTCGCAACAGCAATCGTTTATCAACCTGCGGCGTGGCAAGCCGACCCAGGTGCCCCCGCCGATCGACGACATCAACAGTTACTGGTCGCCCGCCGAAAAGGCGATGGTGGAACACGCGCT
>CP070643.1:1003413-1004539 GCA_020354125.1 Betaproteobacteria bacterium
CCGCGAATTCAACTCATAAGAGAGCGCGGATTCATACAATAAGTGCAATTCCTAAAGTTAGTGAAACGGTCTAGATTTGTTTTGCCGAACAAACCGACCCAACTAAAGGAATTGCACGATGAAACAATATCAACACCTGAGCAGCGAGGAAAGGTTCTACATCCACCAGGCCGTGCGCGAGGGAAAGCGCAAGGCCGATATCGCCCGGGCGCTGCAGCGCCACCCTTCAACGATCGGTCGTGAGATGCGGCGCAATATGTGGCCCAGCGCCTATTTGTATACCTACGAGTGGGCGATGTATTTCCTGCGCCAAAGGAAGCGCTTTGCCAACAGGCACAAGTGCCGCAAGCTCACCGATGAACTCAAGGTAACAGTCGTGCACTTGCTCAAACGCTGCCTGAGCCCGGAACAAATCAGCGCCTATCTGAGACAGCACCAGCGTATATCGCTTAGCCATGAGAGCATCTACCGATTCATCTACACAGCCAACAGCGCGCAAGGCGTTCTGCGCTGCTACCTGCGCCATGGCCGCAAGAAGCGCCGTCGGCGTTACGGCTCGGGGGCCAGGGCTACGCGCATTCCCAATCGCACCCCGATCGAGGCTCGTCCGGCGCTCGTTGAACGCAAAGGCCGCATTGGTGACTGGGAATGCGACACGCTCGTGGGCACCGATCGCAAGAGTGCGCTGGTCACGGTGGTCGAGCGCAAGTCCCTGTTTACTTTGTGCGCGCCCCTTGCCCACAAGACAGCCGAAGGGGTTGCAAAAGCCATCATCGCGCTATTGCGCCCGGTCTCGCACAAGGTCAAGACGCTGACTTTCGACAATGGCAGCGAATTCATCGAGCACGAGAAGATCGCAGCCGCGCTCAACGCCAAAACCTACTTTGCCAACCCCTATTCGTCCTGGGAGCGCGGCATTAACGAGAACACCAATGGGCTGCTAAGGCAGTTCTTCCCCAAGGCCACCAATTTCAACATGGTGACCGGCGAGCAGATCGATCATGCCCTGGCCTTATTGAATAACCGACCACGCAAGACCAGACAATACAAAACACCAAACGAGATATTCGCCAACACCTTCGTACCGTTGATCTAACCAAAAATTGCACTTATGAGTTGAATTCGC
>CP070643.1:1004639-1005747 GCA_020354125.1 Betaproteobacteria bacterium
ATGACGGCACCCAGGCCGAGCGTGTCGGAATTAAGCTGAAGGGTGGTATCGGATGTCGTTACGAAACCGCCGAACTGGATCGCGAACTTGTCCCATGGCAGCTCATAATCTGTCTGTGCATGGGCGAAACCAGCATACAGAACCGCCCCCGTCAAAGCTGCTGCAACTCTCAGAAAGGCAAACATAACGGCTTCTCCCCCTGTGCTGGTAGGCATTTTCGACGCCATACTTTTGTTGTTCACGAAAGGCCCCGCCTCGGATATCCGTCCAATCCTGCCTACCGGACAACGTTGATCTTTGCCACACGCAGTTGCGCAAACAGACAGTCAACCTCTTTCGGAGTGCAACTACACTCTGAGCCTAGAAGAAGTACTTCCCGTAGAGGAGGAATCCGCTCATCCGATATTCGAGTTGACCGTTCCAGCCCCCCAGCGCCAGATCGGCGTCACTGTTGGCTTCGACTTCGTAATCGATGGCATTGAGTGCGGCGCCGAGACCAAAGCGCTTCCAGGGCCGCCACTCGAGAGCAAAGTAAATATCTGCGAGTCTGCCCGTATATTGATCATATTCGAGATAGAACAGGTTCAGATCGGTTATGGCTCGCCAGCGCTTGGCCAGAATGACCTCCGAACGGAATCCAAGCATCGGCAATGGTGCGGTGAACTCTTCTTCCTCCCTGTCCACGCCGTTGGTTGACGCAACTGCCAGCCGGATTCCGGTGGTATGCAGTCCCACCGACACGCCAAGCCGAACACGATCGTCCATCAGGAAGTTGTAGACGTAATCGATGTTTGCGAACTGCAGCTCGAACTCGGTGAAGACGCCGTCGCCCGCCTTGAACTCTATGTCGCCAATTATTGTGTCCCTATCGAGCGTCTGGCTACCGTCGCGCTCGGACGTGAAGTAGTGAAACTCGAGCTCATGGCGCCGCGTTTCGCCAAAACGATATCTCGCGTCAAGACGGTAGGTACTGAAGCTGCTCTCGACGCCCAGCACATTTTCAAGATTGATGACGGCACCCAGGCCGAGCGTGTCGGAATTAAGCTGAAGGGTGGTATCGGATGTCGTTACGAAACCGCCGAACTGGATCGCGAACTTGTCCCATGGC
>CP070643.1:1005847-1074520 GCA_020354125.1 Betaproteobacteria bacterium
ACACGTCTCCGCTGCGTTGTTCGGCTTGTCAATACGACCGGTATTGACTGCATCGGGTCTAATCGAAACGGCCGCCTTGCGGCCATCGTGTTCTGAACGTAACGCATCGTGCGATCGATCATGAGATAGGTTCTAGGACCGGTTTGCGATCCGCGATCATTGGACTTACAGCTTCCGGCCCGATTGCCTGGCGGCTTTCAGGTTCCGCCTGCCAAAAGCCATCGCGGGCATTTTTGGTGATGCTCAACATGGCCGTTCCATGCACCTGGCATTGTTTACGCTTTCGTTTCGGCAGCCTTCATGCTTCGCTGCGCTCGCGCGTGCTTTCGAAGTTGGTTTCCAAACCGGACAAGGTCAGTTTGCCTGGCGTGAACAAATGCAGGATAGGTTCTAGAATAGGCGCAGTTTTGGAATAGACGAAGTTCTTGAATAGACGCGGTTCGAAATAGACGCAGTCCTCGATTAGACGCAGTTTCAATTTAGATGCAGTTCCCAAGTACAAGTAGAAGCGAATGAAAACGACATTTCTGGATTTCGAACAGCCGGTCGCTGAACTCGAGGCGAAGATCGAGCAACTTCGCTATGTTCAGGACGACTCTGCGGTCGATATTTCAGAAGAGATTGCGCGCCTGCAAAAGAAAAGCGCGTCACTGACCAAGGACCTGTACGGCAAGTTGTCAGCGTGGCAGATCTCACAGGTTGCGCGACACCCGCAGCGGCCGTACTCGCTCGACTACATCAACGAATTGTTCACCGACTTTGAAGAGTTGCACGGTGATCGCGCGTTTGCCGATGATCCCTCGATTGTCGGCGGGCTGGCCCGGTTCGGAAGTGAGTCGATCATGGTCATTGGCCACCAGAAAGGTCGCGACACCAAAGAGAAGTTGCACCGTAACTTTGGTATGCCCAAACCGGAAGGCTATCGCAAGGCGTTACGGCTGATGCGATTGGCTGAGCGCTTCTCAATACCGGTAATGACATTTGTTGACACACCGGGTGCGTACCCAGGTGTTGGTGCGGAAGAGCGTGGCCAGTCGGAAGCCATTGGTCGCAATCTTTTTGCGATGGCTGAACTGCGTGTGCCGATTATTGTCACCATCATCGGCGAGGGCGGCTCTGGTGGTGCCCTGGCGATCGCAGTCGGTGACATTGTGCAGATGTTGCAGTATTCAATTTACTCGGTGATTTCTCCGGAAGGCTGCGCTTCGATTCTGTGGAAGAGCGCCGAAAAAGCCTCGCTGGCAGCCGAAGCGCTGGGAATTACTGCCAAGCGCCTCAAGACCCTGCGCCTCATCGATAACGTCATAACCGAGCCATTGGGTGGCGCGCATCGCGACCATGAGGCAATGATGCAGATCATGAGGAAATCGTTGCAGGAGGCGTTGGCTTCCCTGAAGCGCACGTCGATGGATGAATTGCTGGAAAAACGCTTCGAACGTATGCTCGGCTACGGAAAGTTCCGTGCCAACGATTAGAAACTGCTCTGAAGTCCGTCAAGTTGCCCCGCCCTGGCGGGGTATTTTGTTTAACAAGCTGTTGTAAAACTACTCCGCGACCTTGATCTGGACTTGCAGCCGTATTGATTCAAAACGCTGCTCGTCCGCCTTCGGCGGTCCGGCCCGGCAACATGGTTCCCGGGTGCTGCGACTGATTTTAAGAGAACCAGTGCGCGGCATGCCACGCCAATTCCGCTCTCGCCCTCATGTACTCCTTATGTACACTCCGGTTCCTGTGCACTGGTTCTATCGAAGCGAGTACGCGCCCGGCTGAAGGCCGCTCGCGACGTTTTTCAACAGCCTGTTAAGGGTCGTTAAATCTGTAGTTCCCTTAATTCTTCGGTGCCATTGAAGCTGTGGCGTCGTTACGTATTGCGTTATGTCTGAGTTGATGTCAGCAGCATGCGACGTGCTCGACGCCCACGGCGTCCGGCGCTGCAGCGTGTGTGTCGGGTTGAGTGGCGGTCTTGACTCAGTCGTGCTGCTGCAAGCAATGACGAGGCTGGCGAACAGTTTCGAGCTAGATGTCAGAGCCGTTCATGTCAATCACGGCTTGCAGCCAGTTGCTGCCGATTGGGCCCGGTTTTGCCACGACCTGTGTTCGAATCTCGGCGTGCCGCTGACGGTCGAAAAGGTCGTGGTTGCCCGCGACTCCGGGCTCGGTATCGAAGCGGCGGCGCGTGCTGAAAGATATGCAGTGTTTGCCAGAGTGAAGACGCAATTCCTGGCGTTGGCGCATCATCAGGATGATCAGGTCGAAACTTTTCTGCTGCAATTATTGCGCGGCGCCGGTGCCAAGGGGTTGAGCGCGATGCCAGTGGAACGATCAATAGGAGACGGCGGGCCGAGGCTGCTTCGGCCCTTACTGACACTGACTCGCTCAGAACTCGCTGACTTCGCTGCTGCCAATGGACTGGAGTGGATCGAGGATGCGTCGAACGCGGACCTGGAGTTGGACCGTAACTATCTTCGTCATAGCGTGCTGCCTGTGATCGAACGACGCTTTCCGGCGTATCGATCGACATTGTCGCGCGTCAGCCGTAATCTCGCTGAGGCGGCCGAACTGGCGGAGATTCTGGGGCAGCAGGATCTCGAACAGGCACGCGTCGGTGAAGCCTTGTTAGTTGACACCTTGAGGTCCTGGCCAGCGGCGCGTGCGCTCAATGCCCTGCGTAGCCTGGTCAGCGCGTTGGATTGTGCGGTGCCACACCGAGCCGTGTTGACCGAGGCTTTGCGTCAGGCATTCGAAGCGCGGCAGGATGCCCGGGTACAGGTCGATTTTGGCGAGTCCAGCCTGCGTCGTTACCGGGGAGCGTTATTTGTCGTCAAGAACGTACCAGTGCCACTCGCCTGGCGGGCGGTCTGGACTGGCGAAAGCCAACTGGCTCTTCCGTCTGGTTTGGGTCAGCTGCGGTTTCGACGCAGCACCGGCAGCGGGTTGTCTGCCGCGGCGCTGCGAGGCAACAAGGTGAGCATTGCATTCCGTTCCGGGGGCGAGCGCATGGCATTGGCTGACAAGCGACCGCATCGTGAACTGAAAAAACACTACCAGGAGGCAGGTGTTGCGCCGTGGCTACGTGAGCGTACGCCGCTGGTTTACTGCGGGCGAGAGCTGGTGTTTGTGCCCGGATTGGGCGCTGCTGCAGAATTTCAGGCCCGTGACGATGAAGAGTCGTGGGAGATCGAATGGGCGCAGGCGTGAGCCTCGCCGCATCGGCTGCAACCGCAGATGTCGCTGCCTAATGGCCTCCACCAGAGGCCGTTTGTCGGGCTCTTGTGATGGTTTGTGCGGCGCTGCAACGAATCTTTTCTGTGCCTGACGGAAAAATGCTATCCTTCTGAAATTTTTAAGAAACCCCACGAAAAATGGAGAAATGATGGCTGTTGAACGCACCTTGTCGATCATCAAACCCGACGCCGTGGCAAAGAACGTCATCGGGCAGATCCTGTCGCGCTTCGAGGCGGCCGGTTTGAGGATCGTTGCTATGAAGATGGCGCTGCTCTCGGAGGCGGAGGCCGCTGGCTTCTATGCCGTGCACAAGGACCGGCCTTTTTTCAAGGACCTAATCAAGTTTATGACCTCAGGCCCGGTGTCGATACAAGTCCTCGAGGGCGAGAACGCGATACAGAAGAATCGTGAACTGATGGGAGCGACGAACCCACAAGAGGCGGACAAGGGAACCATTCGGGCTGATTTCGCCGAGAGCATCGACGCCAACGCGGTACACGGTTCCGACTCGCCGGAGACGGCGGCCGTTGAAGTTGCCTATTTCTTTCCGACTATGAACGTTTACTCGCGCTGATGAAAACAAACCTGCTGGACCTGGACGCGCGCGCACTGACCGAGTTCTTTGCAGGGATCGGTGAGAAGCCCTATCGCGCGCGACAGGTCCTGCGCTGGCTGCACCAGGTAGGGCAGACCGATTTCTCGCAAATGACGGATTTGTCGAAAGCGCTGCGTGAAAAACTATCCACACGTGCAGTGGTCGAGGTTCCGCACTGTGTTTCGGCGCCGCAGGCCACTGATGGTACACGTAAATGGTTGCTCTCTGTCGGTGCGGGTAATGCCATCGAGACAGTGTTCATACCAGAGCAAACTCGAGGAACGTTGTGCATTTCCTCACAGGCCGGTTGCGCTCTGGAATGTGCTTTCTGTGCAACCGGGCGGCAGGGTTTCAACCGCAACCTGTCCACCGCGGAGATTGTTGGCCAGTTGTGGTGGGCTGTACGCGTGCTCGGTAGCGAACCACGGAACGCGCGACTTGGCGAGGAAGGCAATACACGGCCAGTCAGTAACGTCGTCATGATGGGAATGGGCGAGCCGCTCGCCAATTTCGCCAACGTCGTTCGTGCCATGCGCATTATGCTTGATGATCACGCCTATGGCCTGTCGCGGCGCCGGGTGACGCTGTCAACGTCGGGGATTGTGCCGGCGATCGATCGTTTGCGTGAAGAATGCCCGGTTGCATTGGCGGTGTCGTTGCATGCGCCCAACGACGCGCTGCGCGACGAACTGGTGCCGATAAACAGAAAGTACCCGTTGCGCGAGTTACTGGCAGCGTGCCGACGCTATGTTGATGCTTCGCTCGGTGATGAAATCTCCGATGCCAAATGGCAGCGCAAAGGAGCACCGCGCGACTTTGTAACTTTCGAATACATCATGCTTGATGGCGTTAATGACAGCGCGCAACAGGCGCGCGAATTGGTGGCGCTGACACGTGATGTGCCGTGCAAATTCAACCTTATCCCGTTCAACGCGTTTCCAGATTCAGGATTTGCACGTTCACCCGAATCGCGGGTACGCGCGTTTCAGGAAATTCTTGTGAATGCCGGTCTGGTCACAACGGTGCGCAAAACGCGCGGCGACGATATCTCCGGCGCCTGTGGACAGTTGGCCGGACGGGTACGTGATCGGCGCACGCGCCGGGCCGGTGAGTCGGCGATGCGGGTACGATCGGTGGCGGGGGAACGTCTATGAATCGCTGGTTGGTGGTTGTGGCTTGTTCGTATTTGTTGGCGGCATGCACGCAAACACCGCAGACTACAGCCCCTGACGACGGCGAATCGCCCGAACGCAACCGGGCGAGGGTGCATACCGAACTTGCCACCGCCTACTACGGCGCGGGGCAGTACGACGTCGCGCTCGAAGAAGTGCAAATTGCGTTAGAGGCGGACAGCAAGTACCTGCCGGCGGTGAATCAGTTGGGACTGATTCATCTGGCACTTGGTCAGACTGAGGACGCCGAGCGCGAATTGAAGCGGGCGATGCGACTCGATCCCGATAATCCGTCGATCAACAATAATTACGGCATGCTGCTGTGTTCCCAGGGTGATACCGCCGAGGCCATGCGCTATTTCGAGAGGGCGCTCAGTGACCCTCTTTACCGCACTCCCGAGTTGGCCTACGTCAACGCCGGCGTCTGTCTGAAGAACCAGGGCGAATACGAGCGGGCGGAACAGTTTCTGCGGCGTGCACTTGCGGTCGCTCCGGACCAACCCAAGGCGCTTTATGAGATCGCGGACCTGGAATTCCGCAACGGTGAGATTGAGAGCGCGCAGTATTTCATTACCCGCCATCTGCGGGTCGTTGTGCCTGGTCCTGATGCGCTGTGGCTTGCTGCCAGAATCGAGAAGCGTATGGGAAACAATGTCGCTCTCGAGTCTTACGGTGCACAACTGAACCGGCGTTTTCCCGATTCCGAGCAAACGCGTTCGTTTAACCGTGGGTTGTTTTAGTGAGTGAGTTGAGCGAAGAAAACAGCACTCCGAGCGACTCGCCTGGCGCGATCCTCCATGCCGAGCGGCGCCGACAGAAGTTCAGCGTCGGTGACGTGTCGCGCCATCTCAAGTTGTCGGTTCGCCAGGTCGAAGCGCTCGAACGCGACGAATACCAGATGTTTGGTGGTCCGGTATTCGTACACGGCTTTTTGCGCAACTACGCCAAGCTGCTGGGGGTCGACGCCACTTCGCTGATTGCATCGGCTGACCAAAGGCTGGCGACGCGCGGCGAGACAATCGCGGCAGAACAAGATTCTGGCCACGAGGAAGCTGGCCAGCAGCCAGCCGGCGACGACGGTCAGAAGAGCGTGGTTCCGCTGTTTATCGCCGCTGCCATCCTGATTGCCGGGATCGCTGGCTGGGTACTTAGCCGTGATGAGGAACCGGCGCCTGAGGAGGATGAGGCGAGTATGGTTGCGCAGCAAGAGTCCGCAGGCGCGACGGCGTCATCAGGTGATGCGCCGATGACTGAACCCGGCGCAGAAATCAGCGCTGAAGTGCCGCAGCCCGAGCCGGCGGCCTCTGGCGCAGTTCCGTCGACAACCGGCGCGTCGCCCACACCTGTGGTGAAGGAGGGCCCGCGCTCAGTACTACGGTTCGACTTCTTTGACGAATCCTGGGTCGAGGTCACCGACCGTTACGGTG
This sequence comes from Betaproteobacteria bacterium, assembly GCA_020354125.1. GTDB lineage: Bacteria > Pseudomonadota > Gammaproteobacteria > Burkholderiales > Eutrophovitaceae > SG8-40. The sequence continues at coordinate 1,012,267 of CP070643.1, forward strand.
AGATCATTTACTCGGATCTCAATCCGCCGGGCGTGTCGCAAAGAATCAGCGGACATCCGCCATTGACTATCGTCATTGGGAACGCTGCGGGTACGGTTCTGACGTATAACGACGAGGCGATCGATCTGGCACCGTATACGCGGGTGGATGTCGCACGGCTCACCCTGGAGTAGCGAGCGCAACTATGGCGACGCAGGCTTCAGCTCGGCGTAATACGACAGCGGTTCGTGTCGGCAACGTGGTCATCGGCGGCACCGAGCCTATCGTCGTGCAATCGATGACGAATACCGATACGGCCGATATCAAGGCCACGTTGGCACAGGTCGTGGAGTTGTTTGCCGCCGGCTCCGAGATCGTCCGTGTCACGGTGAACACCCCTGAGGCGGCCGCGGCAGTTGCCCCGCTGCGCGAGAAACTGGATCAAATGGGGATCGAAGGACCGTTGGTAGGGGACTTCCATTTCAACGGTCATCGCCTGTTATCGCAGTTTCCTGATTGCGCGCAGGCGTTGGACAAATACCGTATCAACCCGGGCAATGTCGGCAAGGGTTCGAAGCGTGACGAGCAGTTTGCCACCATGATCGAAGCGGCCTGCCGCTACCAAAAGCCGGTGCGCATTGGCGTCAACTGGGGCAGCCTCGATCAGCAACTGCTGGCGCGCATGATGGACGAGAACGCGGCGCGCGCCGAAGCGTGGGATGCCGAAGAGGTAATGCGCGAAGCGCTGGTGACCTCAGCGCTTGACAGTGCGCGACAGGCAGTGGAGTTGGGATTGCCTCGCGATCGTATCGTTCTGTCCTGCAAAGTCAGTGACGTGCAGGATCTGATCGAGGTGTATCGCAGGCTGGCACAACGTTGCGACTTTCCTCTGCACGTGGGACTGACGGAAGCGGGCATGGGCAGCAAGGGCATTGTTGCCTCGACCGCTGCGCTGGCGGTGATCTTGCAGGAGGGCATCGGCGATACCATTCGCGTATCCCTCACGCCGGAGCCGGGAGGAGATCGTACTCGTGAAGTGACGGTGGCGCAGGAAATCTTGCAGACCATGGGCCTGCGGTCGTTTGCGCCGCTGGTGATCGCCTGCCCGGGTTGTGGCAGAACGTCGAGTACCTATTTTCAGGAGTTGGCCGGTAGCATTCAAGCTTATCTGCGCGGCCAGATGCAACAGTGGCGTGATCGTTATCCCGGTGTTGAAGACATGCGCGTCGCGGTAATGGGTTGCGTTGTAAACGGACCAGGCGAGAGCCGCCACGCGGATATTGGTATCAGCCTGCCGGGCTCCGGCGAGCGGCCTGTTGCGCCGGTATACATCGATGGTGAAAAAGCCGTAACGCTCAAGGGTGAACGCATCGCCGAGGAGTTCCAGGCGATTGTCGAGCAGTACGTGGAACGACGCTTCGGCAGTGCCGGAGAGCAGGCGGGCGCGAGTGACCACGTATCCGAAATACCTGGTTGACAGCGGCGATTGCCGAATTAATTAGCCGAATTAATCAGCCGAACTAATCAAATAACCTGAAGACAGCATGCAACCGATCCAGGCAGTCCGCGGAATGAATGACGTCTTGCCGGACCAGACTCCGGTATGGGAGTTCTTCGAGCAGACGGTCAGAGATTGGCTCAGTGACTACGGTTACCGGAACATGCGTATGCCGGTGCTGGAAAAGACTGATCTGTTCGTGCGCTCGATTGGTGAGGTGACAGACATTGTCGAGAAGGAGATGTACACCTTCATCGATCAGCTCAATGGAGAAAGTCTGACCTTGCGCCCGGAAGGCACGGCATCGTGCGTACGCGCGGCCATCCAGCACAACCTTCTGTATAACGGACCGTGTCGAGTTTCTTACTCGGGGCCCATGTTCAGACACGAGCGGCCACAGAAAGGCAGATTCCGGCAGTTTCACCAGGTCGGGGTCGAAGCACTTGGATTTCGCGGACCGGATATCGATGCGGAACACATGATCATGGGTGCGCGCTTGTGGCAGCGCCTTGGGCTAAGTGACATTACGCTTGAGATCAACACGCTTGGCAGCGACGAGAGCCGGGCGCGATACCGCGCACGCCTGGTCGCCTACCTCGAATCACGCAGTGACGAACTCGACGACGATTCGCGTCGCCGCTTGCACACCAATCCGCTGCGCGTGCTGGACAGCAAGAACCCGGCGATGCAAGACGTTGTCAGAGAGGCGCCACGGCTGGCCGATGACCTTGATGCGGAGTCGTTGGAAGCGTTCGAGCATTTGCAGTCGTTATTGAGCGCGGCCGATGTCCAGTTCGAGATCAACCCGCGGCTGGTGCGCGGCCTCGACTATTACAATGACGCTGTCTATGAATGGATCACCACCAGATTGGGAGCACAGGGCACGGTGTGCGCAGGTGGCCGTTATGACGGATTGTTCGAGCAAATTGGCGGTAAGCCCGCCACCGCCTGTGGTTTTGCGATGGGCCTTGAGCGTTTGCTGGCACTGATGGCCGATTCAGGCCAGGCGCCTTCATTACCGGTGCCCGACGTATATGTAGTGCACGCCGGGGAGGCAGCCAGTCGCTTTGCCTGGAAAGTAGCGGAGATGTTTCGCGATGCGCGGCTGGCAACCATCCTGCACTGCGGTGGGGGCAGCTTCAAGTCGCAGATGAAGCGCGCCGACGGCAGCGGGGCGCGGTTCGCGGCAATCATCGGAGATGATGAAGCGCAGGGCGAACTCGTGTCGATCAAACCGTTGCGGGTCACAGGCGAGCAGCGCAAGCTTACCGTTGAGCAGGCCACAGAGATGATTCGAAAGCCCTGCCAGTAACAGGCAGAACAACAAAACCGGGATATGGATATGGAAAGTTAACTGATGGCGACCTACGACTTGGAAGAGCAGGAACAAATAGATGCCCTTAAACATTTCTGGCGTGATTACGGACGCCTAATAATCGCAGCGGTCGTGGCGTTTATTGTCGGTGTTGGTGGCACGCAGGGCTGGAAACACTACAAGCGCACGCAGGCCGAGCAGGCCTCCCTGGAGTTCGTCAAGCTGGAAGAGGCGGTTGGCAAGGGTGATGTTAACGAGATTCGCAATGTTGCCCAGGACATCATTACCGAGTACGCAAGTACGGCGTACGCTCAGATGGCGGCGTTGGTGGTAGCCCAGACGGAACGCGAAGCCGGCGACCTCGACGCTGCGGCGCAGCGGCTTGAATGGGTGGTCGACACTGCGCGGACTGAGGAAGTCCAATTGCTGGCCAGGCTGCGCCTCGCGGCAGTGTTGCTCGACCAGGACGAGTACGACGCGGCGTTGCAGTTACTGGATCATGACGTCACCGAGGCGTTCGTCGGCGCATACGCGGATCTACGCGGCGATGTGCTGGTCGCCCAGGGCAAGGCCGCCGAGGCGCGCGCGCAGTACGAGCAGGCCTTGGAACAGTCGAGAGAGAACAGTGCCTGGCGCGATGTGGTGCAACTCAAGCTCGACGCACTGAGCAGTGAGTAATACCTGCGCAGTGAGTAATACCTGCGCAGTGCTTAATGCCTGCGCAGTGAGTAATGTTATGCGGCGAGTAATGATTGCCCGGCGGACAATTTTCGCCACGTTGCTGGCAGGTTTGCTTGCCGCTTGTGGCGGCTCGAAGGGTCTCGAGCCGTCGCCTTTACCTCAGTTCGAGCCCAAGATCGGTGCGCGCACGGCATGGAAGGCGACGGTCGGGAAGGCCGGTATTTTCATCTTCTCGCCGGCCCATTCACGGGACATGGTTTGCGCGGCCGGCGGCAACGATCGCCTGTCTTGCTTTTCTTCCGATAACGGACGACGCATGTGGGTGAGGCGGGCCGGTGTTTCGTTCTCGGGCGGCGTTGGCGGCGGCGAAAACATGCTTCTGGTGGGCAGTTCCAAGGGCGAGGTGCTGGCATACGACCTGAGTGGGACCCTGTTGTGGCGCTCCCAGGTGTCGACCGAGGTGCTCAGCGCACCGACTGGTTCGCGCTCGATCGTAGTGGTACGCGCCGGTGACAGCAAGGTGTTCGGATTGAGCGCAAAGGACGGCACACCGCGGTGGGAGTACGAGTCAAATCGGCAGCCGCTGATCCTGCGCTCCAACCCGGGCATGGCGATTCTCGACGATACTGCTGTTATCAGCGGATTTCCCGGCGGGCGACTGGTCAAGCTCGACGTGCGCGACGGGGCGCTGCTATGGGATATCGCGGTCGCAACGCCGCGTGGCGACAATGAGCTGGAGCGGCTCACCGACGTGGCCGGCACGCCGATTCTGGAGAATGGTTGGGTCTGCGCCGTGGCGTTTCAGGGCCGGATCGGGTGTTTCGATAGCGACAAAGGTGCACAGATCTGGGCTCGCAGTGCGTCGAGCGCCGGCAGCCTGGTAGCGGATACCAGAACCGTCTACTACACCGAATCCGATGGCATTGTCGTGGCGCTGGACAAGTCCACCGGTGCCAGCTTGTGGCGGCAGGATCAGCTGCTCTATCGCAAGGTCTCGGCGCCTGTGGTGGTTGGCGACTGGATTGTCGTTGGTGACTTCGAAGGTTACGTACACGTTCTTTCGCGCGAAGACGGTTCGTTCGTTGCCCAGCTGCCAACTGATGGTAGTGCCATCGTGGCCGCTCCGCTCGAGGTGAAGAACCGTGCTCTGGTGCAGACGCAGGCGGGCAGCCTGTACATGATTGATCTGCAGAATCGCGGTTAACTGGCGTCGAGCGATCGGCGTGATACCCGGCAGCGCTTGATTGGCGCGCTGACTTTTCTTGAAACTGCTTCAATGAATCCCACTCTCGTCCTTGTTGGTCGTCCCAACGTCGGCAAGTCGACGCTTTTTAATCGCCTGACTCGTTCACGCGCTGCGTTGGTGGCTGATGCGCCAGGCCTGACCCGGGACCGCCATTACGGGCATGCCACCGTCGGCGGCAAGTCGATCATTCTGGTTGATACGGGCGGGCTTGAGCCGGCCTCGGGAGACGGACTTCGACGAGAGATGGCGAAACAGACGATGCAGGCAGTCGATGAGGGCGATGCCATCGTCTTCATGGTCGACGTGCGCGACGGTCTGGCGCCACAGGATCGGATTATTGCCGAGCAGTTGCGCCGCACCGGCCGCAACATCTGGCTGGTAGTCAACAAGGCCGAAGGGATGGACGCGGCAACGGTATCGGCCGAATTTCACGAGCTTGGGCTCGGCGTGCCGATCGCGATTTCGGCCGCGCATGGCGACGGCGTACGCGAGCTCATGGAGCGAATCGTGCGGCCGTTCGCCAGCGAGCAGCGTCCCGAGTCGACTGAAAAAGAAGCCAATCAACCGAAGATTGCAGTTGTCGGCCGGCCGAATGCGGGCAAATCGACTCTGGTGAACGCGCTTCTTGGGGAGACCCGCATGATCGCATTCGACGAGCCGGGCACTACTCGGGACTCCATCTATATTGAGTTCGAGCGCAATGGCCGGCCGTACACCGTTATCGATACCGCCGGCGTGCGGCGTCGCGGCCGAATTGATGAGGCGGTCGAAAAGTATTCTGTGGTCAAGACCTTGCAGGCCATCGAGGATGCCAATGTGGTGATTCTGGTGCTTGACGCGACCAGGGAAATTGCCGATCAGGATGCCAATATCGCCAGTTTCATCGTAGAGACCGGACGGGCGCTGGTGGTGGCGATCAACAAGTGGGATGCAGTTGATGCCCATGGCCGCGAACGCATCAAGCGCGAGTATGAACGCAAACTGGGTTTCCTCGGATTCGCCCGTGTCCACATGATCTCGGCTGCCGCGCCAAGCGGGCTTGGCGCGTTGATGCGCTCGGTCGATGCTGCGTTCCGGGCGGCAATGTCGCGGCTGCCGACCCCGAAACTGACGCGCATATTGCAGGAAGCGACCGAGAAGCAGGCACCGCCACGTCGTGGCTACCGGCGGCCAAAGTTGCGCTATGCGCACCAGGGAGGTGTCAATCCGCCCCTAATTGTGGTGCACGGCAATTCCCTGCAGGACTTGTCCGCGGACTACCGGCGCTACCTTGAGCGGGCTTTCATGCAGGCATTCAGGCTGCGCGGTACCCCGGTCAGGGTGATATTCAAGAGTGGCAGGAACCCCTTCACTGAGGGCGGCCGCGGGCGGTGAGGTTTATGCTTCCGGGATGGTATTGAGGCCCGGATTCCAGTAAAGTACCAAGCTCAATAAGTACAAAAAGGGAGCAGCCATGAGCGCGAAAGGGCAATTGTTACAAGACCCGTTCCTGAATACGCTGCGCAAGGAGCACGTGCCCGTGTCGATATACCTCGTTAACGGCATCAAGCTACAAGGGCAAATTGAATCCTTTGACCAGTACGTGGTGTTGCTGAAAAACACCGTCACCCAAATGGTCTATAAACACGCGATTTCCACAGTCGTGCCGGCCCGGGCCGTCAATCTGTCGGTTGATCAGGGATCTGCCGACTGATAACCGGTGTAGGCTTGGTTCACTCCTTTATGACGATGGCGGGGCTTTTTCAGTCTTGATGGCCGGTCAGGCTTGCACGCCAGTTGCTAATATCTCCCCTTGATGCTCGATCGAACGCGCGCCACTGAACGCGCAGTTGTCGTCTGTCTCGACTTCGGTGATCCCGATTACGCCGAGAACGTCGAGGAAATAGTGCGCCTGGCACACAGTGCCGGTGTGCAGGTTGTCACCGTGCTGAAAGGACGCCGGCAACGGCCGGACGCGTCGACTTTCGCGGGAAAAGGCAAGGTCGAGGAATTGACCAGGCTGGTCCGTGATCAACAGGCGAATCTCGTCATCTTCAATCACGATCTTTCCCCGGCGCAACATCGTAACCTTGAACTACGCGTTGGATGCCGTGTCATAGACCGCACCAGCCTGATTCTGGACATCTTTGCGCAGCGCGCAAGAAGTCACGAGGGCAAACTTCAGGTTGAATTGGCGCAACTGGACCACCTGGCCACGCGCCTGGTACGTGGCTGGACTCACCTTGAACGGCAGAAAGGTGGTATCGGACTACGTGGACCCGGTGAGACGCAGCTCGAAACCGACCGCAGACTGTTGGCAAGGAGGGTGCGAGTGCTGCGCAACAAGCTTGCTGCGTTTGAACGGCAGCGCATGACACGGCGCCGCGGACGATCGCGCGGCAACGTGTTGTCGGTGTCACTGGTGGGCTATACCAACGCCGGCAAGTCAACGCTGTTCAACAGACTCACCCATGGTGACTCTTACGCAGCTGACCAACTGTTCGCAACACTTGACACGACATCGCGGCGTTCCGGCATGGCGGGCACAAGAACCATTGTGTTGTCGGACACGGTTGGGTTTATCCGGGATCTGCCGCACACGCTGGTTGCCGCGTTCCGTGCAACCCTTGAGGAAACCGTACAAGCGGATCTGCTGCTGCATGTGGTCGATGCTGCCAGCCCGGTCCGTGACGCGCAAATTGCCGAGGTAAACAAGGTTCTTGCCGACATCGGTGCAGACAAAGTGCCGCAAATCATTGTCTATAACAAGATCGATCTGGCCGGACTTTCGCCCGGCGTTGAGAGAGACGCGTGTGGTAGAATTCGCGCGGTTCGCGTAAGTGCAACGACTGGTGACGGAATCGACCAGCTGCGAGCGTTGTACGATGAATTTCAGTGTGCCACCGGTCCGGTGACTTCGCTAGAGGTGGCTTGAATCGGGCAACTTTCCCGAATCCGAGAACTCAAATATGTCTATGAATGATCCGCAATGGGGTCGGCGCGGTGACGATGGCCCGCCTGATCTTGATGAATTGTGGCGCCGCTTTAATCAGAAATTGAACTCGTTGTTCGGTGGTCGTGGCGGGCGTGCTGGCGGCCGCGGGCCGGGAGGCGCGCGTCCAGTCGGTGGCTTCGGCGTTGTTGCCGTGGTGATCCTGTTGATCTGGGCGGCCAGCGGAATCTACATTGTCGATGCCAGTGAACGCGGCGTGGTACTTCGCTTCGGCGAGTATCTTCGCACCACAATGCCTGGCCCGCACTGGCATATTCCCTGGCCGTTCGAAAGTGTCGAAATCGTCAATGTGTCGGAAGTGCACACCGTCGAGGTCGGTTACCGCAACAACGTGCGCAACAAGGTGCCATCAGAGTCCTTGATGCTTACTGAAGACGAGAACATCGTTGACCTGCAATTTGCCGTGCAGTACATCAGACTCGACCCGGAAGACTATTTATTCTTCGACCGCAATCCCGATCAGACCGTGAAGCAGGTCGCGGAATCGGCGATTCGTGAAATTGTCGGCAAAAGCAAGATGGACTTTGTGCTCTATGAAGGACGCGAGGAGATTGCCGCCAACGCGCGAACACTGATGCAGGCGGTGCTCGATCGCTATCAAACCGGCATTTCGGTCAGCCAGGTGACGATGCAAAACGCCCAGCCACCCGAGCAGGTGCAGGCGGCGTTCGATGACGCCGTAAAGGCAAACCAGGACCTGGAACGTCAGAAAAACGAAGGGCAGGCTTACTACAACGACGTCGTGCCAAAAGCGCAGGGTACGGCAGCACGGCTGACACAGGAGGCCGAAGCCTACAAGCAGCGGGTGATTGCGGCGGCCGAAGGTGAGGCATCGCGCTTTGACCAGATACTGACCGAATACAAGAAGGCGCCGCGCGTGACGCGCGACCGTTTGTATCTCGATGCGATGCAGGATGTCCTGTCGAATGCAACCAAGGTCGTTATCGACCAGAAGGACAACAGCAATTTGCTGTTCCTGCCGCTGGACAAGTTGATGCAGGCCGCTGCCGCTGGGGTTGAAACATCGTCCGCCATGGACGGAAGCGGTACCGGAACGAGCACGACGCCATCTACGACGAGCGAGAGCCGGCGCACGCGGGAAGCGTTCAGAACCCGCAACCGGGAGGCACGATGAAAGCTTCTATAACCACTGGCCTGATCGTAATCGTCGTCATCCTGGTGTTGGCGAGCATGTCCTTGTTCACCGTCGACGAGCGGCAAAATGCCATCGTGTTCCGGCTGGGTGAGGTGGTCAGCATCAAGGACGAGCCTGGCCTGTACGTGAAATTGCCGCTGATCGAGGATGTGCGCTTTTTTGATGTCCGTATCCACACGGTGGATGCTGAGGAGCCGGAGCGCTTCCTGACCTCCGAGAAGAAGAACGTGTTGGTCGATTCGTTCGTAAAGTGGAAAATCGCCGACGTCGAACAGTACTACGTCAGTGTCGGCGGAGATGAGCGGCGAGCGCGGGACCGTCTCAACAAGACAGTCAATGACAGTCTGCGCGCCGAATTCGGTAAGCGCACTGTCTATCAGGTGATTTCCGGCGAGCGTGACGAAATCATCGAACTGATGCGCGAGAAAGTCGATGACGATGCGCAAAAGATCGGCGTCAAGGTGCTCGACGTACGGCTCAAACGTGTCGATCTCACCCAGGAAATCGGTGAAGCCGTGTACCGGCGCATGGAGGCCGAGCGTAAACGCGTGGCCAACGAACTGCGATCAACCGGTTTTGCCGATGCAGAGAAAATCCGCGCCGATGCTGACCGTGAGCGCGAGGTCATCATTGCCCAGGCCTATCGTGATGCCCAGCAGGTCAAGGGTGAGGGCGATGCGCGAGCAGCGGCGATTTATGCCGAGTCTTTCCGGCGCGATCCTGAGTTCTACGCCTACTACCGCAGCCTCGATGCCTATCGCGAAACCTTCACAAGCAAAGGCGATCTGCTCATCCTCGAGCCCGATTCGGACTTCTTCAAGTACATGCAATCGCCGCGTGGCGGCGGCAGATAAGACCGTCCCGGCAGTCTGACGGTTCCGGGGGCGCAGTGGGTCGCTGAATGCTATGGAAGGATATTGGGGGACTCTAATTGCGGCGTTTGCCCTGATGCTGGTACTGGAAGGCTTGCTCCCGTTTCTCTCTCCGCGCAGCTGGCGGACGGCGTTCCGTCGCTTCATTGAGCTTACCGACGGCCAAATCCGCTTCATCGGACTGACTTCCATGATCGCAGGTTTGCTTCTGCTGTTGTTGATCAGTTAGCCGGGGCAGGCGTTTGCTCAAACAGGCTCTCACAGCGAGAGATAACTCATGACGCAGAAGTGGCTGCTGCCAGAATATATAGACGATATCCTGCCTGCTGAGGCATGGCGGATAGAAAAGCTGCGCGCGTCCGTGCTCGAGTTGTTCACGCTCAGCGGCTACGAGTTGGTGATGCCGCCATTGGTCGAGTATCTCGACTCGTTGCTGACTGGCTCCGGACATGATCTCGGATTGCGCACATTTAAGCTGGTCGATCAGCTTTCCGGTCGCACACTGGGGTTACGTGCCGACATCACTCCACAGGCGTCACGTATCGATGCGCATCTGCTCAATCGCCAAGGCATTACCAGGCTCTGCTATTCGGGCAGTGTCGTGCACACGCTGCCCACCGGAATGCTGAAGACACGTGAACCGTTGCAGATCGGTGCGGAAATCTACGGTCATGCTGGCGTTGAGAGTGACGTAGAAATCCAGCTGCTGATGCTGCGCGCGCTGGCCGTGGCTGGCGTCAACAATGTGCATCTGGATCTTGGGCACGTGGCGATCTTCCGTTCACTGATACAGTGGGCGGGCATTGATCGCGAATCGGAAGCCGAGTTGTTTCGGGTCCTGCAGGCCAAGGATGTGGCGGCGCTTGACACAATGACAGGATCGCTGGGCAAGGATGTGCGTCGTGCCTTGTGCGCGCTACCCGAGTTGTACGGTGGTGTCGAGGTGTTGCAGGAGGCGCGCAAAAGGCTGCCGAAACTTCCCGAACTGGCTGCATGTCTCGATACGCTCGAGTTTCTCGCCGAGCAACTCTCGAAAGACGTTGCACAAGTGTGTGTCGATTTGGCCGAGTTGCGTGGTTACCACTACCACAGCGGAGCGGTTTTTGAGGCCTACGTTCCCGGTCAGACCGAAGCGATCGCCAGGGGCGGGCGTTATGATGAGATCGGCAAGTCGTTCGGCCGCGCCCGGCCGGCGACCGGTTTCAGTATAGATCTTCGTGATCTTGCCAGCTTGGTGGATGGCGACGGTCAGCGCAAACGGATCATGGCTTCGCACAAGCTGGACGACGCCGGGTTGCAGGCAGCGATCCAGGCACTTCGCGACGCGGGCAACATCGTCATTGTTGATTTGCCGGGACACGAGGACAATCGGGACGAGCTTGGTTGCCATGAAGAGCTGGTTATGCGCGACGGACAATGGGTCGTTGTGCCGCGCGACCGGGCAAAGTGAGTTACCAACACGAGTTAGTCGGACGCAAATGGCAAGCAATGTTGTGGTAGTCGGGACCCAGTGGGGCGACGAAGGCAAGGGAAAAGTCGTCGATTGGTTGACTGAACATGCTGCTGGCGTGGTGCGCTTTCAGGGTGGGCACAATGCCGGACATACGCTGGTGATCGGTGATGTAAAGACGGTGCTGCATCTGATTCCGTCGGGCATTCTCCATGCCGATGTGCATTGCTACATCGGTAATGGCGTCGTCGTATCGCCGCATGCGTTGCTCGAGGAAGTCGATACATTGAAAAATGCCGGCGTCGAGATCGACGGCAGGATCAGTGTCAGCGAAGCGTGTCATGTCATTTTGCCGTCCCACATTGCTCTTGATCGCGCGCGCGAAGCGGCCAAGGGCGAAGGCAAGATCGGCACCACCGGGAGGGGAATAGGGCCTGCCTACGAAGACAAAGCGGCACGCCGTGGCATTCGTTTGCAGGATTTGTTCTATCGCGAACGTCTGGCAGCAAAGCTGGGAGAAGTGCTTGATTTTCACAACTTTGTCCTGAAAAACTACTTTGCCAGTGACACGATTGATTTCCAACGTACGCTGGATGAATTGTTGGCACGGGCCGAGCGTATTCGACCAATGCTGGGCGACGTGCCGCGCATGTTGTTCGAAGCCAATGCCAGGGGCGAGAACTTGCTCTTCGAAGGTGCCCAGGGAACGCTGCTCGACATTGACCACGGCACCTACCCGTTTGTGACTTCGAGCAACTGCGTCGCAGGTGCGGCATCGGCTGGCAGCGGCGTCGGCCCGCAGTTGCTGCGTTACGTACTCGGCATCACCAAGGCGTATACGACGCGGGTCGGGAGCGGTCCATTCCCGACGGAGCTGGAAGATGAGGTCGGCCAACATCTGGCCACACGCGGCCAGGAATTTGGCGCGACAACCGGTCGTGCGCGACGCTGCGGCTGGTTCGACGCGGCGGCGCTGAAGCGCTCAATTCAGATCAACGGTGTATCCGGGTTATGCGTGACCAAGCTGGACGTGCTCGATGGCGTTGAAACCTTGCAGATCGGCGTCGGTTACCGTCTGGAAGGCCAGCGTATCGACATTTTGCCGGTCGGCGCCGAGTCGCTGTCGGAGTGCGAACCCGACTACGAGGAAATCCCCGGCTGGTCGGAAAGCACAGTGGGTGTGCGCAAGTTTGACGATTTACCGCAAAACGCCCTCCGTTATCTGCGCCGCATCGAGGAGATCTGTGGCGTGCCGATCGATTTGATCTCGACCGGGCCCGACCGCGACGAGACAATCGTGATCAGCCATCCATTCAGATCTGACGGATAAGTGGATCCTGATCGAAGCAGACAAACGACGCCACGTGTAATGCCTTGGGATCACTTCGAGCAGGGTGCTCAATAGAGATGGTGCCGAGAAGAGGACTCGAACCTCCACAGTGTTTCCACCACTGGCACCTGAAGCCAGCGCGTCTACCAATTCCGCCATCTCGGCACGGAGGGCGCAGAATTTAACGGTCATGGCCGCAGTTGTCAATGAACACCAGCCGACGCTCACGCAGCGCCTTGTCACCCGGCAAGGTGTGAAGTGGCGTGCTTAGTCTTGATGACACGAAGACGCAAGCAGGAGACAGCACGGCGCCGAAAAGCAGTTTCGCTGCGCGAGCGCGACCCGTTCCTCGAGCGCGAGCAAGCCCGCTACGACAACCCACTGCCGAGCCGCGAGTTCGTGTTACAGGTTCTCGAGGAGCAGGCCGCGCCGGTGAGCGACATCCGCTTGTTTCGCTTGCTCGACATTGACGAGCGCGAGCAGCCGTTGATGGCGCGGCGGCTGGCGGCGATGGAGCGCGACGGTCAGCTTATCCGTAACCGGAGAAACGCAATCTGTGTCGTCGACAAGATGGACCTGGTTGGCGGCCGTGTGCAAGGTCATCCGGACGGTTTTGGTTTTCTTATCCCCGAAGAGGGCGGCGCCGATCTCTTTCTCAGTGCCGCGCAAATGGCGCGTGTACTCCACGGGGACCGGGTTCTGGCCCGCCCGGGCAGAATCGGTCCACGCGGTCTGCGCGAAGCATCGATTGTCGAGGTGCTCGAGCGCGTCAACCAGCAGTTGGTGGGGCGCTACCTGCAGGAGCGCGGCATTGGCGTGGTGGTGCCGGAAGAACGGCGCATCAGCCAGGACGTACTGGTGCCGGCGGGAGCGCGGCGCAGCGCCAAACCGGGCCAGGTCGTCGTGGCCGAGATCGTTGAGCAGCCGACACGGCATGCGCAGCCGATCGGTCGCATCGTTGAAGTTCTTGGCGATTATGACGACCCGGGTATGGAGATCGAGATTGCTTTGCGCAAGCATCACCTGCCATATGAGTTTCCGCGCGACGTGCAGCGGCGCGCTGCGCGCTTTCCAGATGGTGTCACTGACAAAGAGCTGCGTGGCCGTACTGATGTACGTGACCTGCCACTGGTCACCATTGACGACGAGACGGCTCGCGACTTCGATGACGCCGTGTACTGCGAGCCGCGCGGAAGGGGCTATCGTCTATGGGTGGCCATTGCTGATGTCAGCCACTACGTCAAGCCGGGAGATGCGCTGGACAAGGAAGCGCGGCTGCGGGGAAATTCGGTGTACTTCCCGCGGCGGGTCATTCCGATGCTGCCGGAAGTCCTGTCCAACCAGTTGTGCTCGCTGAATCCGCAGGTAGACCGGCTTTGCATGGTTTGCGAGATGGATATCGGCGCGAAAGGGCAGATTGAACGCTACCAGTTCTACCAGGGCGTGATGCATTCGCATGCGCGCCTGACCTACAACGCGGTGGCGGCTGCGCTTGAACATCCGAAAGGCAAGTTGGCACGGTCGCTCAAGCCAGTGATGTCTCAGCTGAAGAATCTACATGCCTTGTACGATTTACTGGCGCATGCGCGCAAACGCCGCGGTGCAATCGAATTCGAGACGATTCAGACCAGGATGCATTTCGATGAGCGCGGCAAAATCGAACAGATCACGCCGGTCGAGCGTAATGTTGCGCATCGCATCATCGAAGAGTGCATGTTGTGCGCAAATGTCAGTGCCTCGGATTTCCTGCAGCAGCGCTCGCACCACCTGCTGTACCGGATACACGAGGGCCCGACGCCGGAGAAGTTGCTCGCGCTACGCCAGTTTCTTGGTGAGTTCGGCCTACAGCTGTCGGGCGGGGACGATCCGCATGCCAAGGATTACGCCCGGTTGTTGAACAAGATACGGCAACGGCCCGATGCACAGCTGCTGCAAACGGTCATGCTCCGCTCGCTGCAGCAAGCGGTGTACAGTCCCGACAACGAAGGCCATTTCGGCTTGGCCTATGACTCCTACACGCACTTCACTTCGCCGATACGCCGTTATCCGGATCTGGTGATCCATCGCTCGATCAAGGCGGCATTGGCCTCCAAGCAATACTCGCCGGACGACTGGCACGATATGGCGCGACATTGCTCCGAAACCGAGCGACGCGCCGATGAAGCCACACGCGACGTTGAGTCGTGGCTGAAGAGCTATTACATGCTTGACCGTATTGGCGAATGTTTTGATGGTTCAATCAGCGCGGTGACCGGGTTCGGCGTGTTCGTCGCGCTGGACGCGGTTTATGTCGAAGGGCTGGTGCACGTGTCGGAACTGGGGGCGGATTATTTTCACTTCGATGCGGCGCGCCATCAGTTACTGGGTGAGCGCACCGGACAGCGTTATCGTCTCGGTGACCGGATCAGCGTCAAACTGGCGCGCGTTGACCTGGAACAGGCGCGGATCGACTTCACCCTGCCAGATCAGCAGGCGCGCCCGCGGCGACGGCGACGACGCTAATGTCAGAACCTGCAGCGGTTTACGGCTTTCACGCGGTCACGGCGCGCATCAGGCATCGACCGGAATCGGTTCAAGAAATCCTGTTCGACCAAAATCGTCGTGATCCACGCCTGAAACGTCTGCTGGTTGCCGCCAGGGAAAGAGGGTTGCGGGTTAGCACCGCCCAGGGCAAGGCGCTTGACGAGGTTGCAGGCAGCCGGCGCCACCAAGGCATCGTGGCTCTGGTCGAAGGCGGGCTCCAGCCGCGCAGCCTGGCCGATGTGCTTGAAACCCTGGACGAACCGGCATTGCTACTGGTTCTCGACGGAGTTCAGGATCCGCATAACCTTGGTGCGTGCTTGCGTGTGGCTGATGCGCTTGGCGCCCACGCTGTGGTGGCACCCAAGGACCGGGCGGTCGGACTCACGCCAACCGTTGAAAAGGTCGCTTCAGGTGCCGCGCAAACGGTGCCATATGTTGTGGTGACCAATCTGGTACGTGAACTGAAGGCAATGAACGAAGCCGGCATCTGGACCGTCGGTGCGTCTCAGGGCGCGCCACTCCCGTTGGTCAGTTGCGACCTGAAACGGCCGGTGGCTTTGGTGCTTGGCGCCGAAGGCGAGGGGTTACGGCAGTTGACGCGCAAAACCTGTGATGAACTGGTGGCGATTCCGATGAGTGGAACGGTCGAGAGCCTCAATGTCTCGGTCGCAGCCGGCATTTGCCTATATGAGGCAAGGCGCCAGCGACAGGTCGAGGAGACCGCCAGCGCGAAGTCGTAAGCCCTTGACGATCTGGAAAAATGCTTGAGCAGCCAGGGGTGGCCATGCTAGACTTCGCGCCCAATTCCGGCGCTCAAAGTGCGCCGGGATAATTCGCACGCTCGCACACAGATGGGTGCCCGGAAGTACCGGGTTCCAGCGGGCGGAGGCTTAACCCAGACTGGAGAAATTATGTCCGTTACGATGCGGGAAATGCTCGAAGCGGGGGTGCACTTCGGGCATCAGACCCGATTCTGGAACCCTCAGATGGCCCCTTACATCTTTGGCCATCGCAACAAGATCCATATCATCAATCTGGAAAAGACCCTCGAGATGTACCAGGAGGCGGCCAAGTTTGCTCGCCAGCTGGCTACAAACAAGGGTGCCATTCTGTTTGTCGGCACAAAACGTCAGGCACGGGAAATCGTGCGCGAAGAAGCAATTCGCTGCGGTTCGCCTTACGTCGATTACCGGTGGCTGGGCGGTATGCTGACCAACTTCAAGACTGTGAAGCAGTCGATCAAGCGTCTGCGTGATATGGAGCAGATGGTCGAAGACGGCACGATGGACAAGCTATCCAAAAAAGAAAGCCTGCACTATCAGCGTGAGATGGCCAAGCTTGACCGCAGTCTTGGTGGGATCAAGGATATGAACGGCCTACCTGATGCGCTGTTTGTTATTGATGTCGGATTCCAGAAAATCGCTGTTGAGGAGGCCAACAAGCTTGGCATACCGGTGATTGGAGTGGTTGACACCAACCATTCGCCGGCCGGCGTTGACTACGTCATTCCGGGCAATGACGATGCCAGTCGCGCCGTGCGCTTGTATGCGCGGGGAATTGCGGATGCCATTATCGAAGGGCGGTCGCAAGTCGTGGAGGAAATCGTCAACGACGAGTTTGTCGAAGTGGACAGCTCGGAGGAGCAGACAACAGCCTGATCAACCGGGGCGGGAAGTAAAGGGGCCTCGGCCCCTTTATTTTTGAGTTGATACTTGAACAGTAATCCGACGCTGCCACTGAGGGCAGCGTAAAGAAACGTGTAAGGAGTTGGTAGTCATGGCGGAAATTACCGCAAGCATGGTCAAGGAGTTGAGGCAACGCACCGGCATGGGAATGATGGATGTCAAGAAAGCGCTGGTCGAGACTGAAGGTGACATGAAGAAGGCCGAGGATCTGCTGCGCATTAAAAGCGGGGCAAAGGCCAACAAAGTCGCCGGCCGCGTCGCCGCGGAAGGCGCGATTGGCATTTATGTCAGTTCGGACGCGAAGCTCGGTGCGCTGGTTGAAGTCAATTGCGAAACCGATTTTGTTGCCAAGGACAGTAATTTCCTCGATTTCGTGAACGGTCTGGCAGAGCTGGTCGCCAGTTCCGGTGAGACCGATGTGGAAAAACTCAGTCAGGCAAAGCTTCCATCCGGTGAAACGGTCGAAGAAAAGCGCTCGGCCCTGATTGGAAAGCTGGGCGAGAACATCACCCTTCGTCGTGCCGCGCTGCATCGGGCGGATGGAAAACTCGGACAGTATCTGCACGGAATCCGTATTGGCGTTCTCGTTGACGTCGTTGGTGGTGACGATACGCTCGGCAAGGATTTGGCGATGCACATTGCTGCGTCCAAGCCCATCGCTGTGTCGCGTGAGCAAGTACCTCAGGAAACGATCGAGCGCGAGCGCGAAATTGCCAAAGCCCGGGCGCTGGAATCCGGCAAGCCGGAGAATATTGTCGAGAAAATCGTTGATGGCAGCGTGCAGAAGTTTCTGTCCGAGATCACTTTGCACGGGCAGCCGTTCGTCAAGGACGACAAGACCAAGGTTGAAAAACTGCTCGCGTCAAAGAAAGCAAATGTCTCTTCCTTCAGCCTGTTCGTCGTTGGTGAGGGTATCGAGAAAAAGAAAGATGACTTCGCGGCCGAAGTCGCGGCACAGACGGCGCAGGCGCGCTGAGCGAGGATTGGTGAACCACGGGTGGCCCGCAACTCAATGAAACCGATTTACAAACGGATTTTGCTGAAGTTGTCGGGCGAAGCCCTGATGGGCGAGGACCCGTACGGTGTGAACCGTGAGACCATTGACCGGATCGTTTCCGAAGTAAAGGAGGTTCACGATCTCGATGTCGAGGTTGGTGTGGTCATCGGTGGTGGCAACATCTTCCGCGGCATGGCGCCGGCTGCCGCCGGAATGGATCGGGCCACGGCCGACTACATGGGCATGCTCGCCACGGTGATGAATGCGCTGGCCCTGCAAGATGCGATGCGACGGGTCAAGCTGCGCAGCCGCGTGCTCTCGGCGCTGACCATCCAGCAGGTAGCCGAACCCTATATCCGCGGCAGGGCCATGCGTTATCTCGAAGAGAAACGAGTGGTGATATTTGCTGCCGGCACCGGCAATCCATTTTTCACGACTGATACGGCGGCCGCTTTGCGAGGAATGGAAATGAACGTCGACGTGGTATTGAAAGCAACCAAGGTCGATGGCGTCTATACCGAAGATCCCAAGACGCACCCGGATGCGATGCGTTTCCAGAAAATCACCTTCGACGAAGCGATTGTCAAGAAGTTGCAGGTCATGGATGCAACAGCGCTCACGCTGTGCCGGGATCAGAAACTTCCCATTTGTGTTTTCAGCATAGTCAAACCAGGGGCGCTGAAGCGGGTTGTTCTCGGCGAAGATGAAGGCACGCTGGTTCATAGTTAGGCGAGGAGGTAACGATGTCAAACGTTACAGAGATCAAGAAGTCTGCCGACCAGAAAATGGACAAGACCGTGCAGACACTGAAGACGGACTTGCAGAAGATACGCACAGGGCGTGCGCACACCGGCATACTCGAACACCTGCAAGTGGATTATTACGGCAATCCGACGCCGCTGAACCAGGTTGCCAATGTCAGCGTGCTTGATGCCAGAACGCTTGGTGTCGCGCCTTGGGAAAAGAACATGGTGGCAGTGGTCGAGAAAGTGATCAGGGATTCGGACCTCGGATTGAACCCGGCCGCGGTCGGCGACGTGATTCGCGTACCAATGCCGCCGCTGACGGAGGAGCGCCGCAAAGACCTGATCAAGGTTGTCAAACGTGAAGCCGAGAACGCGCGCGTTGCAGTCAGGAATGTTCGCCGGGATGCCAATCACGAACTAAAGGAGTTGTTGAAGGCAAAGGACATCTCGGAGGACGATGAGCGAAGAGCGCAGGACGACGTGCAGAAACTCACAGATCGTCATGTAGCGCAAATCGACGAGGCATTGGCAGCGAAAGAAGCAGATCTGATGGCGGTCTGACTATCGTGTTCTCCTCAACTACCACCACCCTCCCGGAGGTTCGCGGCGTACCGCGCCACGTGGCGATCATCATGGATGGTAACGGGCGATGGGCCAGGAGCCGCTTTCTGCCCAGAGTGGCTGGTCATCGCCGCGGACTTGAAGCGGTGCGCGCGACGGTGCGCGCCTGCGCCGAAGCCGGCGTCGAGTATCTGACGCTGTTCGCGTTTTCAAGTGAGAACTGGCGGCGGCCGAAGGAGGAGGTGTCTTTTCTTATGGAATTGTTCGTGATTGCCTTGCAGCAGGAAGTTGCCCGGCTGCACGAGAACAATATCCGTCTGAAGGTCGTTGGTGATCGCTCGGCTCTCGAGCCGAGGTTGGTGGAGTTGATCACGCAAGGCGAAAAGAAGACCGAGAACAATACTGGTTTGACGTTGACGATCGCCGCCAATTACGGCGGGCGCTGGGATATTCTGCAAGCGGTCAACAAGATGGTTGCACAACACCCGAACAAACGGGACGGCTACTCCGAGGAGGATCTGGCGCCGTATCTTGCTATGAGTTATGCCCCTGAACCCGATCTGTTTATTCGGACCGGCGGTGAACAACGGATCAGTAATTTCTTGCTCTGGCAGCTCGCATACGCAGAGTTCTTTTTCACCGACCAGCTATGGCCCGATTTTGATTCAGAGTCGCTGGCCCGTGCTTTTTCATCGTATCGATCTCGAGAACGCCGCTTCGGCCGTACCAGTGAACAGGTAACAGACGCGCAACGGCAAGTCGAGTCAAAAACCCCGGCCCGTTGAACCGTGTGTTTGCGGCCATGAGCGATGCTTAAGCAGAGACTGCTTACCGTAGCGGTGATATTGCCGCTGTTGCTGGGGTTGATGTTTCTGGCTCCCAACGCGGTGTGGGCAGCGCTTCTGGCGGTTGCAGTCGCAGCGGGCGGTTTCGAATGGGCGCGGCTGGCCGGATTCTCACCTGTTGGCCGTTCGCTATTTGTTGCGGTGGTTGCCGTGTCCTGCGCGATATTGCTGCTGCTGTCACTGCTTCTTCCGCAGAATCAATTTGACAGCTGGTATCTGTACCCACTGTGCCTTTTGGCGACCTTGTTCTGGATCCTGTTGGCGCCGGCAGTGCTGCATTTTCACTGGCAGTTGCGACATCCGTTGACCGGTTCAATAATGGGTTGGCTGGTGCTCGTGCCGACCTGGCTGGCGACGGTGGTCATGCAGCGAGAGCCGGTATTGTTGCTACTGTTTCTTGGTGCGATATGGATCGCTGACACGGCAGCGTATTTCACCGGCAGGCGATTCGGCAGACACAAACTCGCGCCCCGCATCAGTCCGGGTAAGACGATTGAAGGCCTTGTCGGTGCATATGTCGCGGTATTGGTTTATATCACCATCGTGTTGCGTGTATATCTTCCCGAGGCACAATTCGCGACTTACGTGTCGTTATGGGTATTCGGTTTCATCGTCACTTCGCTCAGTGTCGAGGGCGATCTTTTCGAATCCTGGTTCAAGCGTCAGGCCGGTGCCAAGGACAGTGGCAATTTGCTGCCAGGCCATGGCGGCATTCTCGACCGCATCGACAGCGTGACGTCGACCATGCCGTTTGCGGTTCTGTTCTTCGAAGGGGTAATGCCATGATAAATCCGCGCAGGGCATCGTCAGTTACTGTGCTCGGGTCGACTGGCAGCATAGGCCTCAGTACGTTAGCTGTAATCGCACAGCACCCGGAGCGGTTTCATGTGTTCGCGCTGGCCGCCAACAGTGATGTCGATACGATGTTTTCGCAATGTCTCGCCGTCAGACCCCGCTACGCGGTACTCGCCAATGAGGCCGCAGCCGAGAAGCTCGAAACTCGCTTGCGCGCTGCCGGCGTCGATTGCGATGTCATGGGTGGGGCGGCTGCACTGGAGTTTGTCTCTGCGCACGAAGACGTTGACGCCGTGATGGCGGCGATTGTTGGTGCGGCTGGGTTGGTCTCAACGCTTGGCGCAGCAAGAGCGGGCAAGAAGATCATGCTGGCCAACAAGGAATCGATGGTGATGGCCGGCCCGCTGTTGATCAATACCGCGCAAGAGAGCGGCGCGATTCTTTTGCCAATCGACAGCGAACACAATGCAATTTTTCAGGCATTGCCGGCTGACTACTCGCGCGATATGCACGCAGCAGGCATTCGCCGGTTGATTCTCACGGCGTCTGGTGGACCATTTCTACATGCGTCAGCCGAAGCGCTTGTCAGTGCAACGCCGGATCAGGCATGTGCTCACCCGAATTGGTCGATGGGGCGCAAGATCTCGGTCGACTCGGCGACGCTGATGAACAAGGGCCTGGAGGTCATCGAAGCGCATTACCTGTTCGGCGCGAACGCCGATCAAATCGATGTGGTCATACATCCGCAGAGTATTGTGCATTCGATGGTGGAGTACGTGGACGGATCAGTCATCGCGCAATTGGGCAATCCCGACATGCGCACACCGATTGCGCATGCGCTGGCATTTCCGGAGCGCGTCGAGGCGGGCGTGACCAGCCTCGACCTGCTGTCGGCGGCGCGTCTCGAGTTCGAGTCGCCGGACATGCAGCGCTTTCCTTGCCTGCGCCTCGCCTACCAGGCATTAGAGGCGGGTGATAGCGCGCCGGTTTACTTGAATGCAGCAAACGAAGTTGCGGTAGAGCGGTTTCTCAATCACGAAATAGCGTTAACCGCGATTGCGGAGATTGTCGAAACCGTGCTCCAAGAGTTGTCGTCAGTGCCGGTTCAATCAATTGATCAGATCGTGGCGGCCGATCGCTCGGCGCGCGCTTGTGCGGAGTCGGCGAGCAGCGCGTTGAACGCCAGTGGCCGTTCGGCAGTTCAAGGATCTCATCACTGATGGAGTTGATTCTGACTTTGGGCGCGTTCATTCTGGCGCTCGGCATTCTGATCGTTTTCCATGAGTATGGCCACTACCTCGTTGCCAGGTTGGCTGGTGTCAAAGTGCTGCGGTTTTCCGTCGGATTCGGAACGCCGTTGGTGAAAAAGCGCTTGGGGCGCGATCAAACCGAATGGGTTATCGCGGCCTTTCCGTTTGGTGGCTATGTCAAGATGCTCGACGAGCGGGAAGGCGAAGTCGATCCTGCTGAACGTCACAGGGCGTTCAACCGGCAGTCGGTGTGGCGCCGCATCGCCATCGTTGCAGCCGGGCCGATCGCGAATTTTCTACTGGCGATTCTGCTCTACTGGATTCTGTTTGCGACGGGTGTACCCGGCTTGAGACCTGTGCTCGGTGAGCCGCCTGCGAATACGCCGGCGGCTGCCGCACAGCTCGAATCGGGAGACATCGTCAGAGCAATTGATCAGGTGCCGGTCAACACCTGGCAGGAGCTGCGCTGGGAGTTGCTCGAACATGCGGTGGCGAAGAATGTGGTTGAGCTGGAACTCGAGAGCGAGGAGGGAAACATTCGCTTCGAGAAACTGAACCTCTCCGGGATTGGGCCCGAGGAACTCGACGCCGGTTTGATGAAGAAGATCGGGGTGGTGCGTTACGACGTACCGATTGCGCCGATTATTGGCGAGGTTCTCAAGGGCGATCCAGCGAGCCGCGACGGATTGTTGCCGGGAGATCTCATTGAAACAGTCGATGGCTCGCCGGTACAGCAATGGGCCGAGGTCGTTGCGGCGGTACGAGCGGCGCCAGCACAACCAGTAGCGTTCGGCGTTTTGCGAGACGGAGTACAGCTCACGGTGACCGTCGTGACCGATGCGGTTGACGACGGCGAGTCGAAAATTGGCCGAATCGGTGCGGCGCCACAAATTGATGAGCAACGGCTTGAGCGGCTGATCGTTCATGTACGTTATCCGGTTGGTGTCAGCTTTTACCGTGCAGCCCTGAAAATGGGTGAGGTCTCGGTATTCACACTTCGTATGCTCGGACGCATGATCGTCGGCGACGTTTCGCTCAAGAATCTTTCGGGCCCAATTACAATTGCCGATTACGCGGGCCAGTCTGCGAAGGTGGGATGGATTGCCTATCTCAACTTCCTTGCCCTTATCAGTATCAGTCTCGGCGTGCTCAATTTGCTGCCGGTGCCGGTGCTCGATGGCGGGCACCTCATGTACTACCTGGTCGAGATCGTAAAGGGGAGTCCGGTCTCTGAGCGCGCACTGGAACTTGGCCAGAGGGTCGGCCTGGTGTTGCTTTTTGCCCTGATGGCGTTTGCAATCTATAACGATATTGTCCGGCTCGCCGCCAGCTAACTGAGAAGAATGAAGCGCTTCCTCGCCCTCGCTCTGTGGGTGTTTTTTTCTGCAGGTGCGGTTCATGCATTTGAGCCGTTTGAGGTGCGTGATATCCGGGTAGAGGGCATCCAGCGAACTGATGCCGGTACAGTATTCAGTTACCTCCCCGTCAAAGTGGGTGACGTGGTTGATGAGGAGCGGGCGAGCGCGGCGGTCAAGGCGTTGTTTGCGACCGGCTTCTTCAATGATGTGCGGCTCGAGCAACGCGATAACGTACTGATTGTGATCGTGCAGGAGCGACCCGCCATTGCGTCGATCAGCGTCAGCGGCTCGAAAGAGTTCAAGGCGGAGCAACTCGAGGAGGGTCTGCGCCAGGTTGGCTTGCGCGAGTCGCGCATTTTCGATCGGGCACTGCTCGATCGGGCAGAACAGGAATTGAAGAACCAGTACATCAGCCGCGGCAAATACGGCGTTCAGATCGTCACCACTGTGACGCCTCTGGAGCGTAACCGTGTCGGCATCAGCTTTTCAATCGTCGAAGGTCGCGTTGCAAAGATCAAGGAGATCAACCTGGTCGGCAACGAAGTATTCGACGAAGAGACCCTGCTTGACGAATTCTCTCTTACCACGTCTGGACTGATGACGTGGTATACCGATAGCGACCAGTATTCCAGACCCAAGCTGCAGGGCGACCTGGAGGCGCTGCGTTCGTTTTACCTCAATCGTGGCTATATCGAGTTCACCATCGACTCGACGCAGGTGTCTATTTCGCCAGACAAGGAGCAGATTTTCATTACCGTCAACATGAGCGAAGGGCAGCAGTACACGGTCAAGAGTATTACCCTGGCAGGGGACATGGTTGTACCGAGAGAGGAACTGGAGGCGTTGGTCAAAGTAGAGCCGGGTCAGATCTTCTCGAGAGAGGATCTCACCGAGACGACCAAACTCATTTCTGATCGTCTTGGTGACGATGGGTACGCCTTTGCATCGGTCAATGCAGTGCCGGAACTCGATCGGGTAAACAGGGAAGTCACTTTTACACTCTATGTTGATCCGGGCAGACGAGTCTATGTACGGCGTATCCGGATCTCGGGCAACGACACAACCCGTGACGAGGTTATCCGTCGCGAGTTACGCCAGTTCGAAAGTGCCTGGTATTCGGCCAAGGGTATCAACCGTTCACGACAGCGAGTTGACAGACTGGGCTTCTTTTCCGAAGTGGTGGTCGATACGCCATCGGTTCCGGGGACTGCCGATCAGGTCGACGTGGAAATCAAAGTCACCGAACGCCAGACTGGAAACCTGAGCCTGGGTCTTGGTTACTCGACGACGGAGAAATTGGTGATTACCGCGGGGTTGTCACAGAACAACATTTTTGGTTCGGGAAATTCCCTGTCATTCAACATCAACTCCGGCCGCGTTAATCAGACCTACGCACTTTCCTACACCAATCCCTACTTCACTGACGATGGCATCAGCAGAGGCTTCGACCTGTACCGGCGTGATACCGATTCGACCACTACCAGTGTGGGTGCTTTTAATTCCTCAACGACTGGCGCCGGCATACGCTTTGGCGTGCCGATCAGTGAGTTCGATAGAATCAACTACGGTTTCGCCTATGAACTGACAGATCTAGATTTGTTCGAGAACAGCCCGCCGCGCTACATCGAGTTCGTAGAGGAATTCGGCGATATCACCGATGCCTGGCCGCTGACGTTGGGCTGGGCGCGGGACAAGCGCGATAGTGTGATTTACACGACCGAGGGAACAACTCAGCGGGTCAACGGCGAACTAAGCGTGCCTTTGGGTGATCTGACCTACTACCGGTTGACTTATCGGGTTCAATGGTATTATCCGCTGACGAAGAACCTGACAACGTTTACTGAAGGAAGATTTGGCTACGGTGACGGTTACGACAATCAGGGGCTGCCGTTTTACAAGAATTACTTTGCTGGCGGTGTTAACACTGTTCGGGGATACGCTCCGGGGAGCCTCGGACCAAAAGATGTCAACGGAGCTTCCCTTGGTGGACCGCGGCAGGTAATCGGAAAATTCGAGTTGTTGTTCCCGGTACCGGGGCTTTCCAAGGATCAGTCGACCCGGATGGCACTGTTTCTCGATGCGGGTATGGTGGGACCAAACTATGACTACATATTTGAGGAAATGCGTGCTTCGGCCGGCATCGCTTTCAGTTGGTTTTCGCCGCTTGGACCGCTGCGCTTTAGCTGGGCGCAACCGCTCAATGACGAGCCGGGAGACGATCTGGAGCAGTTCCAGTTTACAATCGGTAATCAGTTCTGAGGCATGGTCAATCTGGCAGTCTGGGATGAAGGTTTAAGGAGACATCTAAAGTGAAGAATTTGTTGCTGGCATCTGTCGCTTTCCTTGCGCTGATTTATGGTGCACAAGTGGCAGCACAAGAGCTGAAGATCGGTTTTGTCAGTACCGAAAGAGTGTTTCGCGAAGCGGTGCCGGCTGTCGAAGCGATGAAACGTCTGGAAAAGGAATTCAAGCCGCGCGAAGACGCGATCAAGAAAGTTAACGACGAGGCACGCGGGATTCAGCTTAAGCTGGAAAAAGAGGGCATGACCATGAGCGCCTCGCAACGACGCGAAGCCGAGTCCGAACTGGGTAGGCTTAGCCGCGAGCGCCAGCGGCTGGAGCGCGAGTTTCGTGAGGAGTTGAACCTTCGCAAGAACGAGGAGCTGGCCGCAGTTCTGCAAAGGGCGAACAAGGTCATCCAGGAAATTGCCGAAAAGGAAAATTTTGACCTGATTTTGCAAGAAGCGGTCTACCGCAGCCCGCGCCTGGACATCACCGACAAGGTAATTGAGGCGCTTTCCGAAAAGTAAACGGGCGTCTGGCACACGGGCTTGATAACGCCAGGACATTGTTGCACGCGGGTGCGATGACTGAGCCCCTCAGCAAGGACTATGCACTTACGGACCTGACGGCACTGTTCGGTGGCGAAGTCATCGGCGACGCTTCGATCCGGATCTCCCGCATTGCGTCGCTTGATTCCGCTCAGACTGGTGACTTGACTTTCATCACGAGCGCACGCTACCAGGCAGAGCTGGAGAAAACGCGCGCCAGCGCCGTCATCCTCAGCCCCCAGTTGGTTGACGCCACTGCTGCTGCGCGCATCGTCTGCGACAACCCCTATGCCTACTACGCCAGAGTCTGCGCGTTACTGAATCCGCCTCATCGTTATCCGGTTGGCGTTCACGAGCGTGCCCAGGTTTCAACGACCGCGCGTATTGCTGATAGTGTCAGCGTTGGGCCAGGCGCAATGATTGACGACGATGCCGATATCGGCGCTGACGTGCGGATTGGCGCAGGTTGCTACGTTGGTCGCGGGGTGCGGATAGGGGCCGGAACGCTATTGCATGCAAATGTCACTATATATGACCGGTGCGTTATCGGTGAGCGAGGCATCGTTCATTCCGGTGCCGTGATCGGGGCTGACGGTTTTGGCATGGCGATGGATCAAGGGCAGTGGCTGAAAATTCCGCAGATTGGACGCGTTGTCATCGGCGCCGATGTCGAGGTTGGCGCCAACACCACGATTGATCGCGGTGCGCTCGACGATACCGTTATCGAAGACGACGTGAAGTTGGACAATCAGGTCCAGATCGGCCACAACTGCCACATAGGTGAACACACTGCCATCGCCGGCTGCGTTGGTATTGCCGGAAGTGCCCGGATCGGCCGCTACTGCCGCATCGGTGGCGCTGCCATGATTCACGGCCACATAGAGATTGCCGACAATGTCGAGGTGTCGGGTGGCACTCTGGTGCCGAACTCGATAAACAAGGCCGGGAAGTACACCGCGGTATTTCCGATGAGTGAGCACCGGGATTGGATCATAAATGCGTCGCTGACCCGGCGCCTGCGGGATCTGCGGGACCGGATTCGCGCACTCGAAAGCCGGCGCGCTGATGAAGACAAATGAAACAACACGGAGCGGGGAAAGGTCAATGACGGGCGACGAAATTGATGTCCAGGAAATCATGCGGTTGCTGCCTCACCGGTACCCATTCTTGCTGATCGATCGCGTCCTTGCCTACGAGCCGGGAAAGGAAATCGTTGCGCTGAAAAACGTGACGATCAATGAACCGTTTTTCGGCGGCCATTTCCCCAATTTTCCGGTCATGCCGGGGGTACTGATCATCGAGGCGATGGCGCAGGCGTCAGCTTTACTGGCGTTTAAGACGTTCGATCTGGAGTTGTCAGACAGCAACGTTTTCTATTTTGTCGGCATCGATGGCGCGCGGTTCAAGAAGCCGGTCACGCCGGGCGATCAACTCGTCGTCAAGGCGCAAATTCTGCGCAGCATCAAGGGCATCTGGAAGTTCACAGGGCAGGCCTATGTCGATGACAAAGTGGTTTCCGAAGCGAATCTGATGTGCACCATGAGAACCGTATGATCCACGAAACCGCAATCGTGCATCCGTCCGCGAAGCTGGCCGAAGATGTACAAATTGGGCCGTACTCTGTTATCGGCGAACACGTTGAGATCGGCGCAGGCACTAGCGTCGGCGCGCATGCAGTTATCAGCGGTCGTACTCGAATCGGGCGCCGCAATCGTATCTTTCACCATGTTTCTCTTGGCGAGATTCCGCAGGACAAGAAATACGCCGGGGAGCCAACACGGCTGGAAATCGGTGATGACAATGTCATTAGAGAGTGCTGTACCTTTAACATTGGGACCGCTCAGGATTTGGGATATACGCGGCTTGGCGATCGCAACTTGATCATGGCGTATGTTCATCTGGCTCACGACTGCGTGGTCGGCAACGATACGATACTGGCGAACTGTGTTCAGCTAGGCGGGCACGTGGACATCGCCGATTTTGCGATTCTCGGCGGTTTCACCGGTGTGCACCAGTTCTGCCGCATCGGTGCCCATGCGATCACCGGAGTCTCCTCAGTCGTGTTAGCCGATGTGCCGCCATTTATTACGGCAATGGGCAATACCGCGCAGCCACACGGAGTGAATACCGAAGGACTCAAGCGCCGCGGCTATTCGAAGGACGCCATCAGGGAGATCCGTCGCGCTTACAAAACACTGTACCGGTCGGGCTTGCAGCTTCAAGAGGCGCGCGACGCAATCGCGCAACAGGCGCAGAACTGCCCCGAACTGGCTTTGCTGTCCGAATTTCTTGCCACGACATCGAAGCGAAGCATCATTCGCTGAGCCGTTACAAGTGAACCGGTATGAACGAACCGGTATGAACAAACCGGTATGAACGAACCGGTATGAACGAACCGGTATGAATGAACCGGTATGAATGAACTGGTCAATCGGAGGCTGCGCGTCGCGATGCTGGCGGGCGAGGCGTCCGGCGATTTGCTTGGCAGCCATCTGCTGGCGGCACTGAAGTCACGCTTTCCGCACTTGAGCGCATTCGGTATTGGCGGACCGAAGATGCAGCAACAAGGCCTGGACGTGTGGTACCCGATGGAGCAACTGGCGGTACGCGGCTACGTAGAGGTGTTGCGTAGCCTGCCAAAGTTGCTGCGTCTGCGTGGTGAACTCAAACGTCGCCTGATACGCGAACGGCCTGACATATTCATTGGCATCGATTCGCCCGACTTCAACCTAGAACTGGAACGCAAGCTCAGGTCAGCGGGGATTACAACGGTTCAGTATGTCAGTCCGACGATCTGGGCGTGGCGTGGCGAACGCATCCACAAGATCAAGCGGGCGGTCGACAAGGTTCTGGCATTGTTTCCTTTCGAGGCACCGATCTATCAGCGGGCCGGGATACCGGTGGCTTATGTCGGGCATCCATTGGCAGACGAGCTACCAGAGTTCCCGGACCATGAAGGGACGCGTGAGCAGCTCAAGATACCTTCCGGCGTGAGTGTGGTCGCGCTATTGCCAGGTAGCCGGCAAAGCGAGGTACGCCAGATGTCGGAACTGATGATTGCAACCGCATTGCGAATCCGTGAACAAATCCCCGATGTGCACTTTCTGGTGCCGCTGGTCAGTCGCGAGACGCGAACGATTTTTGAAGATGCTCTGTACCAACAGGATGCCGAAGACTTGCCGCTGACGATACTGTTCGGGCACGCGCATGAGGCGATGACGGCGGCGGACACGACGCTGGTTGCCTCGGGTACCGCCACGCTGGAGGCAGCCTTGTTGAAATGCGCAATGGTGGTCACCTATACCATGCCGGCGCTGTCAGCGTGGATCATGCGGCGCAAGGGCTATTTGCCTTATGTCGGTTTGCCCAACATCATCGCCGGTGAGTTCATCGTTCCGGAGCTGTTGCAGGAGGATGCTTTGCCCGAGAACCTGGCGCAAGCCGTATGCAACCTGCTGAGAAGCCCGCGCCTTCGTGCGCGTCTGCAAGAGCGGTTTCACTCGATGCACATGGATCTGCGCCAGGGCACCGCCGAACGCGCTGTCGATGCGCTCGAGCCATTACTTGCTGCCAAGGTCAATAACCGATGAATCGGTCTGTTGACCTGATTTGCGGTGTCGATGAGGCTGGCCGGGGTCCGCTGGCGGGAGCCGTGTTCGCCAGCTGCGTGATTCTGGATCCCAATCGTCCCATTGCTGGATTGGCCGACTCGAAGAAATTGGCGGCGAGCAGGCGAGGCGAGCTTGCCGTGCGGATAAAGACCAACGCGCTTGCGTGGTCGGTTGCCACCGCGAGTGTGGAGGAGGTTGACCGCCTCAATATCCTCTGGGCGACCATGCTTGCCATGAAGCGTGCGGTGCAGATGCTCAAAGTCGCGCCAAGCGAGATACTGGTGGACGGCAATCGATGTCCGGAACTGCCTTACCCATCGCGCCCAGTGGTGAGCGGCGATGCGACGGTGCAGCAAATATCGGCGGCGTCGATCGTCGCCAAAGTCGCGAGGGACAGCTACATGCTTGAATTACATAAACAATACCCGGCTTACGGGTTCGACCGGCACAAGGGTTATCCAACCAGAGACCACCTTGAGGCGCTCAAAAAACATGGCGCCAGCCCAGTGCATCGGCGTAGTTTCGTTCCCGTGCGCGCTGTCATCGAGCAGGGCTGATAGAGGGCCACGGAGCAAGGCGTCTCTAGTGTCAGAAAGCCACTAATATATGTGTCGCTGCAGGTTAGCCTGATGCAGGATGACAGTAGCAAGCTCCTCGATGGAACGTGTCGTGGTATCGAGGACGGGAATGTCCTCCTGGCGCATCAGTGATTCGGCTGCACGCACCTCGTGCTCGCAATTTTCCATCGACGCGTAACGGCTGCCCGGCCGTCTTTCGTTGCGTACACGGTGCAGGCGCTCCGGTCGTATGGTCAGGCCAAACAGTTTGCTGCGATGTCTGTCAATTGATCCCGGCAGTCTCATGGCGTCGAAATCTTCCGGAATGAGGGGATAGTTAGCGGCACGGATACCATACTGCAGCCCGAGGTAGAGGCAGGTCGGCGTTTTGCCGCTACGCGATACCCCGACCAGAATGATATCGGCGGCTTCCAGGTCCTTGATCGACTGGCCGTCATCAGCGGCAAGAGCAAAGTTCACTGCTTCCATGCGGTTGTAGTACTCATTGTTACGGACACTGTGTGAACGTCCCACCGTGTGCGACGACCTGATGCCAAGTTCGGCCTCGATCGGCGCGATAAAAACCTGAAAGCAGTCCAGATAGAGGGCCTCTGCCTGCTGTACGATTGCGGACAACTCTTCGTTGACCAGGGTACTGAAGACAAGCGGCCGACTGGCGTCACTCAACGCGGTTCGATTAATGCGCGCAACTGTCTCCCAGGCCTTGTCCTCGGTGTCGACAAATGGCACCGTGATCTCGTTAAAAATTACATCATCAAACTGGGTAAGAATGCTGTGTCCAAGCATCTCGGCGGTGATACCGGTGCGGTCTGAGACGAAAAAAGCGGTACAGTTCAGAGGCATGTTTGTTGTGCTGCAAGATGACGCATCGGCCGGTAAAATAACATTTTTTTATGATCCCTACTGCACAATGTCATGACCAAAGCAGCGATGAGCGATGAGCGTTATGTGATCTCCTTTGAAGAACTGCGTATGACCGACGTGGAACAGGTCGGTGGCAAAAACGCGTCTTTGGGAGAGATGATTACGCAGCTGTCCAGTGTTGGTGTACGGGTTCCGGGCGGCTTTGCCACCACAGCCGCGGCCTTTCGGGATTTCCTGAACGAATCGGGTCTGACGGCAAAGATCGACCAGTCACTAGACGCGCTCGATACAGAGGATCTGGAAGCGCTGACCGAGACTGGCAAGCGTATTCGGCAATGGATCATTGATGCGCCGCTGACGCCTCGCTTGCAGAAGGATATCAGTGAGGCTTATGCGTCTTTGGTGAATGGCGAAGACGACGACATGTCATTCGCAGTGCGGTCTTCGGCCACCGCCGAAGACCTTCCGGACGCTTCTTTTGCTGGTCAGCAGGAGACCTATCTCAACATTCATGGCCTCGATAACGTACTCGAGGCAATCAAGCAGGTGTTTGCCTCGCTGTATAACGATCGGGCTATTTCGTATCGCGTGCACAAGGGGTTCAAACACGCCGATGTAGCGCTGTCGGCAGGCGTGCAGCGCATGGTTCGCTCCGACATCGGTGCGTCCGGCGTGATGTTCACGCTCGATACCGAATCCGGCTTCGATAAGGTGGTGCTCATTACGTCTGCCTATGGGCTTGGCGAAACAGTGGTGCAGGGCCAGGTCAATCCGGACGAGTTCTATGTTTACAAGCCGGGTCTGGAAGCTGGTAAACCGGCGATTTTGCGTCGCACTCTTGGCAGCAAGGCGTTGCGAATGGAATTCGCGGAACACAAGACGGCCGGGCTTTCTACGCGAACCGTTGACGTGCCCGAGGCGGACCGCGATCGTTTCTCAATTAGCGACGCCGAAGTCGAAGAACTCGCGCGCCATGCGGTGGGCATAGAGAAGCATTACGGCCGTGCCATGGATATCGAGTGGGGGCGCGATGGCAAGGATGGCAAGCTCTATGTCCTGCAGGCGCGTCCCGAGACGGTCAAGACCCAGGAAGACGATACTGCGGTTCAGGAGCGATTTCGGCTCAAGCGCCGTGGCGACGTAATGGTCGAGGGCCGGGCGATCGGCAACAAGATAGGAACTGGCACGGTGCGGCTGGTCAAGGATGCCTCCGAGATGCATCGCGTGCTTGCCGGTGACATTCTCGTTACTGATATGACCGACCCGGACTGGGAGCCGGTGATGAAAAAGGCGGCGGCTATCGTGACCAACCGTGGTGGGCGCACCTGTCATGCTGCCATCATTGCGCGTGAACTCGGCATTCCCGCCGTCGTTGGTACCGGCAATGGGACCGAGGCTCTGTCCGAGGGAGCGCGCGTGACCGTTTCATGCGCCGAGGGTGACACCGGTTTTGTCTACCAGGGTATTCTTGACGTCGAAGTACTGCACCTGGAATTGGACAAGCTGCCGGATATTCCAGTCAAGATCGGTATGAATGTCGGCAATCCGGAACTTGCCTTTGATTTTCAGAGGCTGCCCAACGAAGGCGTCGGGCTGGCCAGGCTGGAGTTCATCATTGCGCGCATGATCGGCGTGCACCCGAAAGCCGCTTTGGCCTACCCGAAGCTGCCCGCGAAGACCAAGGAAGCTGTTGAACTGCATTCACGTGGCTATCCTGATCCGGTCGCATTCTATGTTGACAAACTTTCCGAAGGGGTGGCCACGCTGGGCGCGGCATTCTTCCCGAAGCCGGTGATCGTTCGCATGTCCGACTTCAAGTCCAACGAGTATTCACGGCTTATTGGCGGCGAATTATATGAACCGGAAGAAGAGAATCCGATGCTCGGTTTTCGTGGTGCCTCGCGTTACATTGCCGAAAGTTTCCACGACTGTTTTCAACTCGAGTGTCGCGCTCTCAAGCGGGTGCGGGACGACATGGGGCTGACCAACGTCGAGATCATGGTGCCGTTCGTTCGTACCGTCGATGAGGCTCGCCAGGTGATAGAACTGCTGGCACGGCACGGCCTGGAGCGTGGCAAGAACGGATTGCGGGTCGTCATGATGTGCGAGATTCCTTCAAACGCCTTGCTGGCCGACGAGTTTCTGCAGTATTTCGACGGTTTTTCGATTGGTTCCAACGACATGACTCAGTTGACGCTGGGGCTTGACCGGGACTCTGGCATCGTCGCCGGCCAGTTCGATGAGCGCGATCCCGCCGTCAAAAGGATGCTGCACCTTGCTATCGATGCCTGCCGGCGTCACAACAAGTATGTCGGCATTTGTGGCCAAGGACCTTCCGACCATCCGGATCTGGCGGAATGGCTGGCCGATGAGGGTATCGGGACGATTTCGCTCAATCCGGATACGGTGGTTGACACCTGGCTCTACCTTGGCAAGCATTTGGCATCGAAGGCGGCGGCCTGAGGTAGGGCCTGATAACGCAATCCAATCCATGCGTTGCCCCCAAAATGCAGCGAGGCAAGGCGCGAGGATTGCAGTTTGGGCAGCCCAAATAAAAGACGAGCAACACAGCATGGCTGCATTTTGGGAGTTAACCCGTAGGGACGGGGCCGCTTTGGCACGATCCCGCGTTACAGCTCGCTTATGTGGACTAGCCACAACGCGCTCGCAGCGCCTTGCCTTGCACCAAAGCTGCCACCGTCGCATTGATCGGATATGCGTTATCAGGCCCTAGATGCCCGATTGTTGGTCGATCGGGGTCGTTATGGCTGCCGACCCTGTCGCCGGCCTGAGGTTTGCGCTATGATTCTTTGGGCCAACCGCAAAGCGAGCGCATGACCAAATATATCTTTGTCACCGGCGGTGTTGTTTCCTCCCTCGGCAAAGGTATCGCTTCCGCTTCTCTCGCTGCGATTCTTGAATCGCGCGGCATCAAACTGACTCTCCTCAAGCTCGATCCCTACATCAACGTAGACCCGGGAACGATGAGTCCTTTTCAGCATGGCGAGGTGTTCGTCACTGAGGATGGCGCCGAAACCGACCTTGACCTGGGGCATTACGAACGTTTCGTTAACGTGAGGATGACGAAACGTAACAATTTCACCACTGGTCAGATCTACGAGAACGTGATTCGCAAGGAGCGGCGCGGCGACTATTTGGGCGGCACGGTCCAGGTCATCCCCCATATCACGGATGAAATAAAGCATTTCATTCGCATGGGGGCGGGCGATGCAGACGTGGCGTTGGTGGAAATCGGTGGCACGGTCGGTGACATTGAATCGTTGCCGTTTCTCGAAGCTGCTAGGCAGATGAGTATTCAACTCGGTCGTGATAACGCCTGTTTTATTCACCTGACGCTGGTGCCCTATATATCCTCGGCCGGCGAGATCAAGACCAAGCCGACGCAACACTCGGTCAAGGAATTACGCGAAATCGGTATTCAGCCCGACGTGCTGCTGTGCCGCGCCGACCGCGAGATCCCGGATAACGAGCGCGGCAAAATCGCGTTGTTTACCAACGTGCCGGAAGAAGCGGTCATTTCGGCGGTCGACGTCGACTGCATTTACAAGATTCCCGGCCTGTTGCATGCACAGCACCTCGATGACATCGTTTTGAAGCGGCTCAACATCGATGCGCCGGAAGCCGATCTGTCGATCTGGCAGGAATTGGTGCACAAACTGGAAAATCCAAAATATGCCGTCGACATTGCTCTGGTCGGCAAGTATGTCGATCTGACCGAATCGTACAAATCCTTGTCCGAAGCGCTGGTGCACGCCGGAATCCACTGCGATACCCGCATCAATATCCATTACATGGATTCGGAAGAGATCGATCGCAACGGCACTGATTCGCTGGCAGATGTGGACGCGGTACTCGTGCCTGGCGGGTTCGGTGAGCGTGGCATCGAAGGCAAGATCAAAGCGATTCGTTATGCTCGCGAGAATGGCGTGCCGTTTCTCGGTATTTGCCTCGGGATGCAGCTCGCAGTCGTCGAGTTTGCCCGCCACGTTGCCAGCCTGGATGGTGCGCACAGCACCGAATTCGACGAAAACGCGCGATATCCCGTGATTGGCCTTATTACTGAATGGATGGCGCAAGACGGCCGGCGCGAATCGCGTGACAAAGACTCTGATCTGGGCGGCACCATGCGCCTCGGAGGTCAGGAAGCGCTTTTGTTGCCTGGTACCAAAGTGCGGGACATTTATCAGGCCGAGCGCGTTGTAGAGCGTCACCGCCACCGATATGAGGTGAACAACCAGTTCCTTCCGGTTCTAAAGGAAGCCGGTTTGAAAGTCGCAGCGATGTCGCCGCGTGAGGGACTGTGCGAGATGATCGAGTTGCCCGATCATCCGTGGTTTGTCGGCTGCCAGTTCCATCCGGAGTTCACCTCCACACCGCGTAACGGGCACGCCTTGTTCAGCGCCTTTATTCGCGCTGCGTACCAGTACCGGCTCCAGCGCAGCGGATCGAACACATCGCAACAACGCGTGCAAAGCCTGGCATGAACCTGTGCGGTTTCGAAGTAGGGTCAGATCGACCGATCTTCTTGATCGCAGGCGCGTGTCGTAGCGCGGAGCAGGGGCCCCGTGGCACACGGGGATGCGACCGTGCAGACGCGCACAGGGGCCGTACTACAGGAGAAATTGCGTGAACCTGTGTGGTTTTGACGTAGGGCTTGAGCATCCGGTTTTCCTGATTGCAGGCGCGCGTCGGAGGGTTGAGCAGGGGCCCCGTGGCACACGGGGATGCGACCGTGCAGACGCGCAAAGGGCCCAGCAAGAGGACAACGTTGTATGAACTTGTGCAATTTCGAAGTGGGCTTAGACCGCCCCTTGTTCGTGATTGCCGGGCCCTGCGTTATTGAATCGCGCGAACTGGTTTTTGATGTCGCCGGCCAGATGAAGGAGCTGACCGAGTCGATCGGCATTCCCTATATTTTCAAGGCATCCTACGACAAGGCGAACCGCAGTTCCGGGACCTCGTTCCGTGGCATCGGGATGGACAAGGGTCTGGAGATACTGCGAGCAGTCCGCGAAGAACTCGGCATTCCGGTGTTGACCGATGTGCACACTGAAGATGAAGTCGCCGCCGTTGCACAGGCTGTGGACGTGCTGCAAACGCCGGCCTTTTTGTGTCGTCAGACCGATTTCATCCGTGCCGTCGCCTCCGCGGGAAAACCGGTCAACATCAAGAAGGGCCAGTTTCTGTCGCCGCATGAGATGAAGAATGTGGTCGATAAGGCACGCGAGGCGAGCGGGCAGGACAACATCATGGTGTGCGAGCGGGGCGCATCGTTCGGCTATAACAACTTGATCTCGGACATGCGCTCGCTTGCGATCATGCGTGAAACCGGCTGCCCGGTCGTGTTCGACGCAACGCACTCGGTGCAGTTGCCAGGCGGGCAGGGCGGAGCGAGCGGCGGACAGCGAGAGTTCGTACCTGTTCTGGCACGCGCTGCGGTTGCCAGCGGCGTGGCCGGCGTGTTCATGGAAACCCATCCGAACCCCGAGCGGGCACTTTCCGATGGCCCCAACGCGTGGCCGCTCAAGTACATGAAGCCAATGCTGGAAACGCTCAGGACGATCGATGAGACAGTAAAACAGCGTGGCTTCGAGGAGAATTTGGTCACTGCGAGCGAATAACCAGAGTGCAAGGGACTGGCGCAATAAATCCTAAGGAAAAGGATAATCAAGGAACAGTATGAGCTCGATTGTCGATATTGTTGGTCGGGAGATTCTTGATTCCCGGGGAAACCCCACAGTCGAGGCGGACGTCCTCCTCGAATCGGGTATCAGCGGGCGTGCCGCGGTGCCATCTGGTGCTTCGACCGGTAGTCGGGAGGCGGTGGAATTGCGCGATGGTGACGACAACCGCTACGGTGGCAAGGGTGTTCTCAAGGCTGTCGAACACATTAACACCGAGATATGCGAAGCGATTGTCGGACTCGATGCAATCGATCAGGCGTTCATTGACCAGACGCTGATCGAACTCGACGGTACCGAGAACAAGTCGCGGTTGGGTGCAAACGCTTTGCTTGCCGTGTCGATCGCCGTAGCCAAGGCGGCGGGCGATGAAGCCGGGTTGCCGCTATACCGCTATCTTGGCGGAGCCGGACGCATGCAATTGCCGGTGCCGATGATGAACGTCATCAACGGTGGCGCTCACGCCAACAACAGCCTCGACTTGCAGGAATTCATGATCATTCCGGTCGGTGCAGAAAGTTTCCGCGAAGCCCTGCGCTGCGGCGCGGAAATTTTCCAGACTTTGCGCAAACTGATTGACTCCAAGGGTATGCCCACCACTGTCGGAGATGAAGGCGGTTTTGCTCCGAACCTACTGAACAACGAAGCGGCTTTGCAATTCATTCTGGAGGCGGTCGAGTCGGCTGGCTACGCACCGGGATCGCAGGTGGCGATCGGGCTCGACTGTGCCAGTTCGGAGTTTTTCAAAGATGGCAAATACCGTCTCGAGTCCGAAGGGCTCGAACTTGGAGCGAGCGAGTTTGCCGACTACCTTGCGGCGTGGGTCGAGAAGTACCCGGTTATTTCCATTGAGGACGGTATGGCAGAGGGCGATTGGGAAGGATGGAAAGTCCTGACTGAAAAGCTCGGCAATAAAGTCCAGCTGGTTGGTGACGATCTGTTCGTAACCAATACCCGCATACTGTCAGAAGGGATTGAACAGAAAGTCGCCAATTCGATTCTTATCAAAGTCAATCAGATTGGGACGTTGACCGAAACATTTGCCGCTATCGAGATGGCCAAGCGAGCCGGTTACACGGCGGTGATTTCGCATCGTTCCGGTGAGACCGAAGATGCCTTCATCGCCGACCTAGCGGTGGCGAGCAACGCGTTACAGATCAAGACCGGCTCGCTGTCGCGTTCCGACCGGCTTGCCAAATACAATCAGTTGTTGCGCATCGAAGAAGATCTTGGTGATTCGGCGAGTTACGCAGGACGCGGCGCTTTCTACAATCTAGAATCTATCTCATAATCGATCGCACGATGCGTTACTTTCAGAACACGATGGCCGCAAGGCGAGAGGTGCAGTCAATACCGGTCGTATTGACAAGCCGAACAACACAGCGGAGGCGTGTGCGATCGCGCAGGGAGGAGCAGGTTCCATTGGCTTGCCAATGGATGCGACCCCGGAGCGAGAAGCAGCGCACGGCCAAAGCGCGCTCTATTGCGCACTTTTGCGGTCGCATCCCCAAGGGGCCCCTGCTCCGCGCTCCAGTGCGCGGCGTAACCCAGCGGGATGGCGGCTGCGACTCGGTACGCGAAGCGCTGGTGCGGGAGCAGCCGCTAAAGCCCCGGTCCAGAGCCGTGTATCGCAGCCTCTGCGTCCCTTCCCGCTCCATTCTTCGAGAGTCCGAGTCCGGGGCGCAGTTTTCGCCCCCGGCGTTGTTACTCACTCCTTGTTTGGGCCAGCCAAACGGCCTCGCTCGCGCCTAGCCGGAAGCGAAAATCGTTGCCATCGCACGCGCGAGCGATCATGAGATAGGTTCTCGCCTGAATGCGTCCACTTACGCTGACCCTGATTGCTCTCATTATTGCCATCCAGTATCCGCTGTGGTTTGGAAAGGGAAGCTGGTTGCGCGTCTGGCACCTGGATCAGCAGCTTGACGAACAGCGGGCGAATAATGAAACAAGGGTCTTGCGCAACTCGGCGCTGAATGCCGAAGTTCTCGATTTGAAGACTGGTCTCGATGCCATCGAGGAACGTGCTCGAACCGAACTGGGCATGATCAAATCGGATGAAGTGTTCTTTCAGGTGCTCAAACCGGAACCAGGCGCCAGCGAAGCAGATCAGTAATCCGGTCGCAGTCAGGATCTCTTTTCCGCTGCGTTGAGTTCGGCCAGGGTATTGAAGTTGGAAAAGGCTTCCGGCTGATCGTCGAAGGCGACTTCGACAGACTTGAGATCAGCGTACCAGGCATCAATCTTTCGCCCGCCTTGCTGGAGGAAATCACTCAGGTGCGGCAGCAGCGAGCGGCGCACGAGGCAGAAAACCGGATGTGGCTGGGCACCGGTGCGGGCAACGGCGACGTCGGCCGATGCGCTGCGCAAGGCGGCGTGCAAGCGTTGCGCCAGATCGCTAGGTAAGAACGGCGAGTCACATGGAACGGTCAAAACCAGATCATGAGACGCGCTGTTGAGCGCACTATGCAGGCCGGCCAGCGGCCCGGCATAATCAGGTACGAGATCTGAAATTACCCTGTAACCGTATACGCCGTAACGTTCCTGGTTCTGATTGGCGTTGATCAGTATCTCTGCGACCTGCGGTTTCAGCCGCGCGATCGCCCACTCAATCAGTGCGCACCCACGGAAGGCTTGCAGGCCCTTGTCGACGTCGCCCATGCGTCGGCCCCGGCCGCCGGCGAGAATAACGCCGCTAATCTGGTTCTCCTGCCTATTCTGCAAAGCGTTCGCGCCCGGTGAAGAGCAGGAAATGCTTGCCTTTGGCGCGCCCAATCATGGTCAGCCCGATCTTCTGTGCCACTTCCCATCCCATGTGCGTCAGACCTGAGCGCGACACAAGAATTGGCACTTGCATTTGCGCACACTTGATCACCATTTCCGAAGTCAGACGTCCGGTCGTGTAAAACACTTTGTCGTCACCCTGCACGTCATCGAGCCACATGAGCCCGGCAATGGCATCAACAGCATTGTGTCGGCCCACGTCCTCGACGAAATAAAGGATGTTGCCATCGCGTGCCAGCGCGCAGCCGTGTACCGCGCCCGCTTGTTTGTAAACAGTTTCGCGCAATCGAACGGCATCAAGCAGGGCATACAGGCCGGGCGTATCGATGCTTGCCTCGGTTGACAGCTCGACCTGGTCGATCTCGTCCATCAGATCCCCGAACACCGTACCCTGGCCGCAGCCAGTCGTGACAGTGCGCTTGCGCAGCCGGCCGGCCAATCCGCTGCTTGGCGCTGCCGTTGTGACGGCACAGGCCCCCGTTTCCCAGTCGACCTGGACCGATACAACGTCCTCGATGCGGTGCACCATTCGCTGATTGCGCAGGTAACCCAGCGCCAGCGCCTCCGGCGCCTGGCCGAGTGTCATGAGCGTCACAATCTCGCGCTTGTCGAGGTAGATCGTCAACGGGTGTTCGCCGGCGATCGCGGTCGCCACCTTCTCGCCATGTTCGTTGCGCGCGTCGACAACGAACGTTGCCGGGCGCGCCTCATCGGTGATTTTCAGAGCCGCCCTTCCTGCAGTATGCTTGGCACGGTGTTTTCGCCCCCGAACGGTCGTTTGCTCAGACATGAATGTGATTATCGCATTCCATGGCACAGTACAGATGCCCGGACTCGCACGCTAACGGCATGCATGCCGTTGGCGACCACTGCCGTTATGGGGGGTGGACGGCATTTCGCGCGAATGCGCCGTGTGTAGTTGGTGAAGTATGAAAGCACCGTCATGGAGAGTCAGCAATGGAGCGATCCAGGAAACGGCGCGGCACGCTGAAAGGACGGCAGGTTGATGCTGGTGCGCTGGCACGCGTGCGCCGAGTGCTTGGTGATGCGCCGCGCCGGCGTGATCTTCTGATCGAGCACTTACACAGCATTCAGGACGCGTTCGGACATTTATCAGCCGCGCATCTTGCTGCCCTGGCGAGTGAAATGGGTCTGCCTATGGCCGAGGTTTTTGAGGTGGCCACCTTCTACCATCACTTTGACGTTGTAAAGGAAGGTTCCAAAGCGCCGCCGTCGCTAACCGTCAGGGTATGCGACTCTTTGTCGTGCGAAATGGCTGGAGCGCGCACGCTGCTCGGCAAGTTGCGAGACACGCTCGGTACCGAGGTCCGTGTCTTGACCGCGCCTTGTGTCGGGCGTTGTGCCGCGGCGCCGGTTGCGGTGGTTCACCGAAACCCGATTGAGCAGGCGACAGCTGAGACGGTGACAACAGCGGTGCAGTCTGATCGAACTGAGTGTTCCATTCGTCAGTACATTGGCTATGCGCAATACCGTAAGGAGGGTGGCTACCGACTGTTGTCGCGCTGTCTCAAGGGGCGTCTGGAACGCGAAGCGATCTTCGCGACAATGGAGCAGTCCGGCTTGCGGGGCCTCGGTGGTGCCGGCTTCCCGGCAGGGAAGAAATGGCGCATCGTCTGGGCCGAAGCTGCGCCGCGGTTGATGGCGATCAACATCGATGAAGGTGAACCGGGCACATTCAAGGATCGATATTTTCTCGAACACGACCCACACCGCTTTTTGGAGGGCGCAATGATCGCTGCTTGGGCGACGGGCTGTTCAGAGCTATACATCTATTTGCGTGACGAATACGCCGGCTGCCGTACCATCCTGCAGAATGAGCTGGCCGCTCTCGAACGTAATCCTCCCTGTGCCATTCCGCCGATTCATTTGCGGCGTGGTGCCGGTGCTTATATTTGCGGTGAGGAATCGGCGATGATCGAGTCGATCGAAGGCAAACGCGGTATGCCGAGATTGCGCCCGCCTTATGTAGCGCAGGTTGGTTTGTTCGGACGGCCGACGCTCGAACACAATATGGAAACCTGTTATTGGGTGCGAGACATCGTCGAGAGAGGTGCCCACTGGTTTTCCGGGCAGGGACGACGTGGCCGCAAAGGGCTGCGTTCGTTTTCCGTGTCAGGGCGGATCAACCGACCGGGCGTCCATATTGCACCCGCCGGCATCACCCTCAACGAATTGATTAACGAATATTGCGATGGGATGCTCGCCGGGCATCGCTTGTATGGCTATCTGCCAGGTGGCGCATCAGGTGGCATATTGCCGGCATCGCTGGCAGACGTGCCGCTGGACTTCGACACGCTTGCGCCATATGGTTGCTTCATCGGCTCGGCAGCCGTGATCGTGTTGTCGGACCAGGACCAGGCGCGTGCCGCGGCGCTCAACGTAATGCGGTTTTTCCACGATGAGTCTTGCGGCCAGTGCACGCCTTGTCGCGTTGGCACGGCGAAGGCGCTGAAACTGATGCAAAGCGAGCAATGGGACACGGCGTTGCTCGGAGAACTGTCGGAGGTGATGGCAGATGCTTCAATCTGTGGCTTGGGCCAGGCAGCACCCAATCCGGTGCTTAGTGTCATCAACCATTTCAGCGAAGAATTGAAATAACAGGTAAGCGCTTCGAGCTGGCAGCACGGATAAACGGCTAAACGATTATGACCTCGGATACGGATCGCCCCGCGAATTCAAACGGAGTCGAGTTTCGGCTCAACGAGGCGGTAGTGCATGCCGAATCAGGCGAAACGATACTCCAGGCCGCGCTGCGTAACGGAGTGCAGATTCCCCATCTCTGTTACAAACCGGGGTACCGCGCCGACGGCAACTGTCGAGCGTGCATGGTGGAAATCGATGGCGAGCGGGTGCTGGCCCCGGCGTGCTGTCGACGGCCGGTTGAAGGTATGCGAGTAAGAAGCAACAGCGAGCGGGCCGAGCGCTCGCAGCGACTGGTTCTGGAATTAATGCTCTCCGACATGCCGGACAAGCGCTATACGCATGACTCGGAACTGGACCAGTGGGCCGGCAGGTTGCGGCTCGGCAAGCGGCGTTTTGCGCCGCGCGAGGGGATGGCAGCCGATATCTCGCATCCGGCGATAGCGGTCAACCTTGATGCCTGCATTCAGTGCACCCGCTGCGTTCGCGCCTGTCGCGAAGAGCAGATGAATGACGTGATTGGTTACGCGTTTCGCGGTGACCAATCGAAAGTCGTGTTCGACTTTGACGATCCGATGGGTGACTCGTCCTGCGTCGCCTGCGGCGAGTGTGTGCAGGCTTGCCCCACGGGAGCACTGATGCCGGCACGCGAGGTGGCCTTAGAAGAAGTTGATCGCGAAGTTGACTCGGTCTGCCCGTATTGCGGTGTCGGCTGTCAGATTACTTATCACGTGAGGAATAACCGCATCCAGTGGGTCGAAGGCCGCGACGGGCCAGCGAACCGCGGTCGATTGTGTGTCAAGGGACGCTATGGCTTTGACTACGTGCATCACAAACACAGGTTGACCACACCGTTGATTCGCAAGCCTGGCGCGGCGAAGGATGCTAATGCCGCGATGGACCCGGAAAAATTCCATCAGGTCTTTCGCAAGGCGAGCTGGGAAGAAGCGCTGAACCTTGCCGCCGACAGGCTGCGCGAGATACGCGATAGCGTCGGCAACAAGGCGCTGGCAGGATTCGGATCGGCCAAATGCAGTAACGAAGAAGCTTATCTGTTCCAGAAACTGGTACGCACCGGGTTTGGATCCAACAACGTCGACCATTGTACGCGGTTGTGTCACGCGTCGTCGGTTGCTGCATTGCTCGAGGGCATTGGGTCGGGCGCGGTATCGAATCAGGTGAGCGACGTGCTCAAAGCCGAGGTGATCCTGGTCATCGGCTCCAACACCACGAGCAATCATCCAGTGGCCGCAAC
Organism: Betaproteobacteria bacterium; assembly: GCA_020354125.1. Lineage (GTDB taxonomy): Bacteria > Pseudomonadota > Gammaproteobacteria > Burkholderiales > Eutrophovitaceae > SG8-40. Next base: position 1,055,829 of record CP070643.1, read on the forward strand.
CTGGATGAAAAACGCTGCCGCAGCGGGGGCGACGCTGATCGTATGTGATCCGCACCGCTCGGACCTGGCCCGCCACGCATCGCACTACTTGCAGTTCAAGCCCGACACCGACGTTGCGCTGCTCAACGCGATGCTAAATGTTATTGTCGAAGAAGACTTGGTCGACGAGCAGTTCGTTGAGCAACGCACCAGCAACTTTGAGGCGCTGCGTCATAACGTCAAAAGCTACAGTCCTGAGGCGATGGCGCCAGAGTGCGGTATTCCGGCAGACACTATTCGCAACATCGCCCGTTTGTACGCAACGTCAAGAGCGTCGATGATTTTTTGGGGGATGGGGATTTCGCAGCATGTGCATGGCACAGATAACGCTCGCTGCTTGATTGCCCTGGCACTGGCCACTGGGCAAATCGGCCGCCCGGGCACCGGCTTGCATCCGTTACGCGGTCAGAACAATGTCCAGGGTGCCTCTGATGCCGGACTGATTCCGATGGTGTTTCCAGATTACCAGCGCGTCGACAATCCCCAGGCACACACGCGGTTCGAGAAATTATGGAATACCGAACTGGACAATGCGCCGGGACTGACAGTAGTAGAAATCATCGACGCCGCGCACAATGGTGACATCAAAGCAATGTACATCATGGGCGAAAATCCGGCGATGTCGGACCCTGACCTGAACCATGCGCGTGCTGCGTTGGCCAATCTCGATTGGCTGGTGGTGCAGGATATCTTCCTGACCGAGACGGCTTATCTGGCCGACGTCGTGCTGCCGGCCACCGCTTGGCCGGAAAAGAGCGGCACTGTGACCAATACCGATCGCATGGTTCAGTTAGGGCATCAGGCATTGCAACCACCAGGCGAGGCGCGGCCCGATCTGGAGCTGATACAAGAGATAGCGCGCCGGTTAGGTCTGGATTGGCACTACTCGGGACCGCACGAGGTGTTCGAAGAGATGCGCCAAGCGATGCCATCAATCGGCGGTATCACCTGGCAGCGTCTGGAGAAAGAGTACTCGGTCACTTATCCATGCGAAAACGAGGGCGACCCGGGCAGTCCGGTCGTGTTTGCCGACCGTTTTCCAACCGCCGACGGGCGTGGCAAATTTGTTCCAGCGGGCATCATTCCCGCGGCGGAGCATCCGGACCGTGAATACCCGATGGTACTGATCACCGGAAGGCAGCTCGAGCACTGGCATACCGGCGCTATCACACGAAGATCCGGCGTGCTGGACGCGATCGAGCCTGAGCCGACTGCACTAATGCATCCGCTCGACCTCGATATGCTCAACGTCAGGCCGGGTGAAGTTGTAACCGTCTCATCGCGCCGCGGCAGCATCTCACTGTATGCGCGCGCTGATGATGGCACACCGCCGGGAACGGTTGTCATTGCCTTTGCCTACCACGAAGCGGCGGCGAACAAGCTGACTAATCCCGCACTTGACCCGTTTGGCAAGATTCCCGAGTTCAAATATTGCGCTATTAGGGTCACCAAGGGTGGCAAACCGCCTTCGCCTGGCAGCTTTGGCGGTGGAAAGACCGCTCAGGACATGCTCGTAAAGTTGTAGTTCGTGCCGCCGGCGTCTGTTCGGCAGTCAGTCGGGTATGAAGCGTAACGCTACGCCATTATTGCAGTAGCGCAATCCCGTCGGAGCCGGTCCGTCTTCGAAAACATGGCCATGGTGGCCGCCACAGCTAGCGCAATGATATTCCGTGCGTTCCATGAACAGTTTTCGATCTGTCTTTGTTTCGAAGGCGTTATCGACGCATGTGTAAAAACTTGGCCAGCCGGTCCCGCTGTCGAACTTCATGTCGGAAGTGAACAGCGGTTGACCGCATCCGGCGCAAACGAATGTTCCTTTGCGATGCTCGTCGTTCAGCGGGCTCGTGAAGCTTCGCTCAGTGCCTTCTTGGCGCAGCACCTGGTACTGCTCTTTTGAAAGCTCTTTGCGCCATTGCTCATCGGTTTTGTCAATCTTGGATTTGTCGATCTTGCGGTTCATATTGACCATTGTATTCGCGTTGGTGCATCCAAGCGAGATTCTGTGTACACGCCGCGCGCCGTAATCGCCGTCTTCCGCGTTGGATTCGTGTTGGCGAAAACCGTCGAACATTGCAGCAAGCTGTCTCCCCGCGAGATCGTACATCCTTGGCGCAGGCCGGAGCCTTGCGCTGACGGTCTGCACACAACCATGAGGGAAAGTCTCCGAAACATATTATCGAGAAAACCGATGAAATATTCCGATAATATAAACATTGTCGATTAATTGACCACGATAGTTTGATTTGACGTGGCGTGGTTGACCGAGTGTTGGGACTTCGTCACTTGTCGTAAGTTCATCATTCGCTGATTCAAGTGCCGTAAGTTAATTACTTAAAAATGAGTGGCTTTTTTGGTGATTGAACAAAAAGATCGGCTGGTACGGAATTAGCAGACGACGATGCTTGAGGGAGGAGTGTGGTTTCGTTAGGGAGACAAGAAAGATGATGATGCCCAAGAATCGAATACAGCAAGCGACACGGGGCGCGAGGGCCAGACGACACGGCGATTTCATTACTATCGGCAACGTCAAAAAAAAAATATCGCCTCTTTTTCAGTCTGACCGCTCCCCGAACACAGCGGGTAGTAATGCAGCCATGGTGAAGGTATTTCCTGCAAGTTATCGAGAAATTGTGAGGGTTTTTCCCTGGCGCTCAAAGGAATGGAGCGTCGAGCTGTACCCGGACGAACAGCCATTCCTGTTCCCGTCCAAGGGCCAGGCGATTTCGTTTGCTCTTGCGTGGGCTGATTACCATCAACCCTGCGAGGTTCGTGTCTTTGATGGTGCCGGTGAGTTACAGCGTGATATAAAAGTACCGGACGGGAATTACCGCCGGATGGCATCTGCAGATCGGCGACGCGAGCAGGTCGAAATCGATTTTGCCGATCGGCGTAATCGCGAACGCCGCGTATGAAATCGATCCGTCTGTTTTGCCAAGTTGAAGGCGGCCATTCCCGGACCGCGGCTTTCCCGAGCGGCTGACTAGACGAGCCCTTCCAGCGATTGGACTTCGACAATGGCGCCGGCGTCGAGTCGGCCCGTTTCGGTCGGCAATACGATAAAGCAATGCGCCTGACTCATTGACGAGAGGATGCCGGATCCCTGATCGCCGGTCGGTCTGACGGTCCACTCGCCGTCCTCCGCGCGCGAAAGGATGCCGCGCTGAAATTCAGTACGCCCGGGCGCTTTCTTGATCGGCGCCGTGCAACGCGCTCTCATGGTCGGCAGTGGCTTGATCGTTGTTTGGCCCTGCAGCACGGCCAGCGCCTCACGCACGAACTGGTAAAAAGTCACCATCACCGCCACCGGATTGCCGGGCAGTCCGAAAAAGTGTGCCCGGCCAATTTTGCCGTATGCCATCGGCCGTCCTGGCTTCATGGCGATCTTCCAGAACAGCACTTCGCCGAGACGGTCGAGAATCTGCTTCACGTAATCCGCCTCACCAACTGAAACGCCGCCGCTGGTAATGATGACATCGGCCGCTTCAGAGGCCTCGGCGAACGCCTTTTCAATTGCTTCGGGCGTGTCGCGGATCACGCCCATGTCGAGAAGCTCGCACCCGGCGCGTGTCAGCATGCCGTACAAGGTGTAACGATTGCTGTCATAGATTTGTCCGGGACCGAGCGGCTGGCCGATGCTGACCAGTTCATCGCCGGTGGAGAAGAAGGCGACACGCAGTCTGCGGTACACGTGAACCTCGCCTATGCCAAGAGATGCCATCAGGCCGAGTTCGGCGGGTCTGACCAGTTGCCCTTTTTTCAGTGCCGGCTCGTCTTTCTTCAGGTCCTCGCCGGCCTTGCGCGTATTCGTCCCGGCTTCCGGTACCGCCGTAACCGACACGCTGTCGCCACTGGTTTTGGCGCGCTCCTGCATGATGACCGTATCGGCGCCTTGCGGCAAAACCGCGCCGGTCATGATGCGCACCGTTTCGCCAGTGCCAACTTCTCCTTCAAATGGTTTACCTGCGAATGCCGTGCCGACCAGTTTCAGCGTAGCTTCCGCATCGGGCTTCAGATCGGCAAAGCGCACCGCGTACCCGTCCATAGCTGAATTGTCATGTCCGGGCACGTTGACCGGGGAAATTACGTCGGCTGCCAGGACGCGCCCAAGCGCATCCCGAATGTGCAGGCGCTCGAAAGCGGTGACCGGTTCGAGCACGGCGCGAATGTACTCGCGCGCTTTCGAGACCGGCATCGAGTTCGGATCATAGTCGTCCGCGCAGGACAGTTCACGTAGTGATTTGGAAGAAGACATGGGAATTTTCTAGTGCTGCAAACTCGATTTGGATGGTTTAACCGTTAGCGAAAGGCGCCGGTGGCAGATCAGCCGCCGATGTAAGACATTTCCACTTTTCTCAGTTTTGCCGTTTCCGCCGTCCGTACCTCGGAGTAGTTGTCGTTGCGCGCTCGCCAGATGCTCGCAATAACATCAGATATCTGCTCGTCAGAAGCACCGTTGCGCAGTAACGAACGCAGGTCAGTACCGCGCGTTGCAAACAGACAGGTGTATACGGAACCTTCGGCGGACAGACGGGCGCGCGTGCAATCGCGGCAGAATGCCTGGGTTACCGACGAAACAAATCCGATCTCGCCGGACCCATCCTTGTAGTGCCAGCGCTCGGCCACCTCGCCCAGGTAATTGGGTTGCGCCGGTTCAATGGCAAAGACGTTGTTAATCCGCTCGGCGAGTTCTCGTGATGGCACGACGTGCTCCATCTGCCAGCCATTGGTGAAACCAACGTCCATGAACTCGATGAATCTCAGTATGTGACCGCTGCCCTTGAAATAGCGCGCCATGTCGACCGCCGCATCGTCGTTGACGCCGCGCTTGACTACCATGTTGATCTTGATCGGATTGAGTCCAACCCGGTCAGCCTCTTCGATGCCGGCAAGCACTTTGGCAACCGGAAAGTCGACGTCATTCATGGCGCGGAATACCGCATCGTCGAGTGAATCCAGGCTGACGGTCACTCGTTGCAAGCCGGCATCTTTCAGCAGACGCGCCTTTTGTTTGAGCAGTGAGGCGTTGGTTGTCAATGTGAGATCAAGCGATGTGTCCTGGGCAAGCTTCTCGATAAGCCGTTCGAGTTGTCGGCGTACCAGAGGCTCGCCGCCGGTGATACGAACTTTCTCGATACCGTGATGCTTGAATATCCCTACCAGTCGATTGATTTCATCAAACGAAAGTAGCTGGCTGCGTTCCAGAAACTGGAAGTCGCGGCCATATACTTCCTTTGGCATGCAGTACGTGCAACGGAAATTGCAACGATCGGTCACTGAAATGCGCAGGTCGCGCAGGTGGCGACTCCGTGTGTCGGTAACCAGGGCGGGAGCTGGCGTATCGCTCGAAAGGCTGGCCATGAATGTGATCCGTTCGAGAAGATGGTTGTGGCGAGAACCGGAGCATTATATATGATTGAACACAACGCGGTTGTCGCCGCCTAACGATCCCGGTTGCCGTCGCCGATCATTCGAATTTCATCGGCTCCGAGCAAAAGTCCGTGTGTGCCAGACTGACTAATCGTTCATATCAATGCTGATAAATGCAGCGGTTGCAAGGCGTGCTTCGTATTGCACTGCTTGGCGCCGTGCTACTTGCTGCTGTAGTACTTGGCGCCGCTACTCTGGGTTATAGTGCTTCGATAAAACATAGTGCTTCGATAAAACATAAGGAGGCGCATGCAGCAACCCAGGTTTGAATTAGCGGTCGTCATGCAAAAGCGGCCGATCGACAATCGCTGGCAGTCCGAGATTTGGGGACCGGTGGCGGTAATGGCTGACACCGTCACGCAAAAAGGGCCCGAGCGGATCATGGAATCAGGCGGTGTGGAACGCTGGGTATTTCATGGATTGCAACTGACACTGCGACGCGAGGAGGCCGAAGGTTACTACCTGAATATATCCACACAGCAACCGAGGGTATTCGTGCAGTGGCATATCGATGATGAGCGCGGCGTGCCGCAACAGGTCACTGCCAGTTATAACGATGCATGCACGTGGATGGACGCAGGCGAGCAGGTCGACTCGGTGGCGATGCCGCCTGACATGTACGATGTCGTGAGCGCGTTTGCGCGTCAACACTATCGCCCCGAACCGAAAAAGCGGATTCGGCCGCGCTCGTTCCGGTCAAAGGTGCAGGGCCCGCGCTCGCGTCACTGACTGGCGCGGGCATATCCAGGGCGAACAATGGTCAAGCAGGCTGACAACAGAAAGGAAGGGCTTCTCGGCCGCTGGTTGCGTCTCAAGCGTGAATCGACCGCCAGCAACGAAGGCGATGGCCTGATAGCGGACTGTGGCGTGACTGACACAGCGCCGGCTGGCGCTGTGAGTGAATCAGCGCCGGCCCGCGCTGCCAGTGAATCGGCGCCGGTCCGCGCTGCCAGTGAATCGGCGCCGGTCCGCGCTGTTGCTGAATCGACACCGCCAGGCGTGAGACCGGACAGTGACTGCGCAAAAACCGCGGCAGAAGCGCCCGACTTGCCGTCGATTGACGAGCTTGCTCCGGACTCGGACTTTGCGGCATTCATGGACCCAAGAGTCGATGACGACGTGCGCCGCGCCGCATTGAAGACTTTGTTTCGTGATCCGGACTTTAATGTCACCGATGGGCTTGATGTCTACGCTGAGGACTATACCAAGCTGGAAAAACTGACGCCGGCTATGGTTGCGGCGCTCCGATTCGCAAAACGCACACTGTTTGGCAAGGCAGACGAGACCGAAGTCGAGCACGCTCAAGCCAACGATGGGCCTAGCGAGCTCGAATCGAATAAGGCGGATTACCAACAGGTCGAAATCGCTCAAGTAGAACCGCAGCAACTCGCTTCCGAGACACTGCACACTGAAAGTGACAAAAACTGATCGTTGGTTCGGCATTACGGACAGTTCGGAATAAAGACGATGCAAGGCAAAACCGGCGGCAAGACAATCAAGTTGTGTAGCTGCAACAAGACCATGTCGGTCGATGCCGCGGCACTAGGCAAGGCGCTTGAGTTTGGCGGACCACTCAAGGTCCACGACGCATTGTGTCGTCGCCAGGCGGGCGTGTTTGCCGAATCGCTGAACGATCCGGATGTGGTTGTCGCCTGCACTCAGGAAGCGCAGTTGTTCTCCGAGATTGCTGATGAACAAGGCTCGGATGCTGGCCTGCGTTTTGTCAACGTGCGCGAGGCGGCTGGTTGGTCAGCCGAAAAGGATCGGGTGACACCAAAAATAGCTGCGCTGCTCGCTGCCGCAAGCCTGCCCGAGCCTGAGCCGGTCGCATCAGTCGATTATGAATCGGCCGGCGAGATCCTCATTATCGGTCCGTCAGCCGTGGCACTCGACTGGGCCCGCAGGCTTTCCGATGGCAGCGTTGCTCAGCTCAATGTCAGCGTGTTGATGACCCGAAGTGAAGGCGGGGAGTTGCCGGTCGACCGCAACTTCCCCGTGTGGTCGGGCGTGCCAGTGCGTGTATCCGGCTTCCTCGGCGCCTTCGATGTGGAGTGGAAGCAGGACAACCCCATCGACCTTGATATTTGCACGCGCTGCAATGCCTGTATCGACCGGTGCCCCGAGGGTGCAATTGATTTTCTCTACCAGATTGATCCTGACCGATGTAATAGCCATCGGCGCTGCGTCGACGCGTGCGCGCATATCGGTGCCATTGATTTCGAGCGCGGCGAGCGCACCAGACGAGAGCACTTCGATCTGGTGTTCGATCTTTCCGCGCAGCCGTTGATCCGTTTGCCGGACCTTCCGCAAGGATATGCCGCGCCCGGCAACGATCCGCTCGAACAGGCACTGGCTGCGGCGCGTTTGTCTCAATTGGTCGGTGAGTTCGAGAAGCCGCGCTTTACCGCATACCGGGACAACATCTGTGCGCACGCACACTCGGGACGCAGCGGATGCACTCGATGCATTGACGTGTGCTCGACAGGTGCCATAACCAGCATTGGTGAGCATGTCAGCGTCAATGCGCACGTGTGTGCCGGTTGCGGTGGCTGCGCAACGGTCTGTCCCTCAGGGGCGATGCGCTACGAATACGCGCGCATGCCTGATGTCGGCACCCGGTTAAAGGCAATGCTATCGACCTACCAGAAGGCCGGTGGCGAGAATGTCTGCCTGCTGTTGCACGATTTGGAGGATGGTGCTGGCCTGATTGCCAACGTTGGGCGTCATGCGGTGCGCGGGGGCAGGGGATTGCCGTCACGGACGATACCGCTCGGCGTCTTTCATGTGGCATCGGTTGGCATCGACACGCTGCTTGGCGCAATTGCATATGGCGCCAGTCAGGTCCTGGTGTTGTCCGGCAATTGCCGTTCCGAGGCCTATCAGGACGCGATCGAAACGCAGATGAAAGTAGCGCAGGCCATTTTGAGCGGGCTTGGCTTTGGCGGCGCGCATTTCAGGCTGCTGCGAAACGAGGACGCAACGAGTCTAGAGCAAACATTGTGGGAAATCGCACCGGCGATGACGGTTGCCGAGCCCGCCAGCTTCAACTTCTCGCCGGAAAAGCGCACGACCCTGGATTTCGCGATCAATCACCTCGCGCAGCATGCTCCGCAAAGCAAAGACCAAATCGCTTTGCCAGGCGGAGCGCCGTTTGGCAAGGTTTCAGTGGATCGCGACAAGTGCACCATGTGCATGGCGTGCGTCGGGTCGTGTCCGGCCGCCGCGCTTCAGGACTCACCGCAGCTGCCGCAACTTCGCTTCATCGAACGCAACTGCATCCAATGTGGATTGTGTGCCAATACCTGTCCCGAAGAAGCGATCAGCCTGCAGCCGCGATTGCTGTTAACCGCAGATGCAAGGTTACCAGTGGTGTTGAACGAAGCCGAACCGTTCGAATGCATTCATTGTGGCAAGCCGTTTGGTTCGCGCCGGATGGTCGACAATATGCTTGCGAGGCTCGAGCAGCACTCGATGTTCTCGGCAGAGGGTGCACTCAAGCGTCTGCGAATGTGTGCCGAGTGTCGCGTTGTCGACATGGTCGAGTCAACTGAAGAGCCATCGATTTTTGACTATACGAAACACAAATGAATGCCATGACAGGTGACGCAGAGGTCACGCTTGAAGCAGAGGAGCAGGCGCGCGCCAATGTTTACGCTTTGCTGTCGCGCTTGTTCGTGGCGCCTGCTGGCGCTGATCTGTTGCGCGCCATCGCCTCAGGCGATGAATCAGGCGGCGAACCGGGTGCAGATGATGCCGGTGAGTTTGCGGTGGGCTGGCGAGACCTGATAAAGACTGCCGGCGATACACAGGAGGCTGCAGTTGCCGACGAGTATCACGATCTTTTTGTCGGCACCGGGCGCCCGGAGGTCTCTCTATACGTTGGTGCCTATACCGCTCGAAGCAGCGTCGACACGATGCTGGTGGGCCTGCGTCGCTTCCTAGCCGAGCATGGTCTGGAGCGGCGTTCTGGCGTAAACGAGCCGGAAGATCACATCGCAATGCTGTTCGAAATCATGCGGTTCTTGATCCATGTGCAGCCTAGTACGGTCGACGAGCAGAAGCGCTTTTTCGATCAGTTCCTTTGGACCGGGGGCGTATCTTTGTGCGACGCAATATCAGAACATCCGCGGGCGCGCTTCTTTCGCTCTGTGGCGCGGTTTGCCAAGTGCTTTCTCTTCGTTGAACATGAAGCGTTCGCCATGTGACAATAGCGCCAGCAATCAATATCAAGAACAACCCATTGCACATCATCTGGCGCGTTGTGCGGGGGTCCTCAGGAAAGGGGGAGAAACATGGCCAAATCCGGTGTTTCGTCTTCACGCCGCGGCTTCCTGATATCGGTAGGCACAGGTAGTGTTGCCGCCGCCGCGGCCGCTGTCAGCGCGGTGGCACCCGAAACCGTCAGCGAAGCCGACCAGAATGACCAGCGCAGCAAGCGCGGCTACCGTGTGTCCGAGCACATCAACAAGTATTACCGCACGACGCGAGTTTAGGGTGAGTTGACAGGCCCCAGGAAGGAATACCCATGATGCTGACCAGGAAATCCGCGGGTGCAACTGCATCCACGTCGCGCATTTCGCGCAGTGTCGCCGGCGTGCTTGGCAAGACGATCGATCGGCGCACGTTTCTCAAGCGCTCCGGTTTGACGCTGGGCGCAGGCGCCGTCGCGGCGCAACTGCCATACACCATGGTCGGCAAGGCAAAGGCAGAAGCTGCGACTGCGGCAACGGGCGAAGTCACGATCAAGCGCACCATCTGTTCGCATTGCTCGGTTGGCTGTGCCATCGATGCGGTAGTGCAGAACGGTGTTTGGGTTCGGCAGGAGCCGGTGTTCGACTCGCCAATCAACCTCGGCTCGCACTGTGCCAAAGGTGCTGCAGTCCGTGAGCACGGTATCACGCACGATTCGCATCGGCTCAGGTATCCGATGAAGCTGGAAGGCGGCAAGTGGAAGAAGGTTTCCTGGGACGAAGCGTACCAGGACATTTCGGAAAAGCTGCTCGCCATCCGCAAGGAGAGCGGCCCGGATGCATTGTTCGTGCTGGGATCGTCAAAGCACAACAACGAGCAGTCCTATCTGTTGCGTAAATGGATCGCACTGTGGGGTTCAAACAACGTCGATCACCAGGCACGTATCTGCCACTCGACCACGGTGGCCGGCATCGCCAATACCTGGGGGTACGGGGCGATGACCAATTCGTACAACGACGAGCAGAATTCGAAGTGTTTGTTCTTCCTCGGATCGAATGCTGCGGAAGCGCATCCGGTTTCCATGTTGCACACCTTGCATGCCAAGGAGAACGGCGCCAAGGTGATCGTCGCTGACCCGCGCTTCACTCGCACTGCAGCCAAGGCTGACAAATACGTTCGCCTGCGCTCTGGCACCGATGTCGCCTTCCTGTTTGGCCTGTTGTATCACGTTTTTGCCAATGGCTGGGAAGACAAGGAGTTCATCGCCAAGCGCGTCTACGGCATGGATCGGGTCAGAAAAGAAGTCATGTCGCGCTATACGCCAGCTGCTGTCGAGGAAGTGACCGGCGTATCGGAACAGGAGATGTTCGAAACCGCCAAGATGCTGTCGGATAACCGGCCCGGATTCATCATCTGGGCGATGGGGCAGACCCAGCATACCAACGGTAACGCCGTCACGCGGGCCAGCGCCGTCCTCATGCTGGCCCTTGGCAACGCCGGTCGCACCGGCGGCGGCACCAACATCTATCGCGGCCACGACAACGTGCAGGGTGCGACCGATGTCGGCCCCAATGCGCACACGTTACCTGGCTACTATGGTTTGTCGGGCGGCGCCTGGAAGCACTGGACCGGTGTCTGGAACGTCGACCTGGACTGGTTGAAAGGGCGTTTCGCTGCTGAGGACATGATGGGCAAAAGCGGCATCACGGTTTCGCGGTGGGCCGACGGCGTGCTTGAAGCCAGCGAGAACATCGACCAGAAAACCAACTTGCGTGCCATTGTGTTCTGGGGCCACGCACCGAACTCACAGACACGTGGTGTCGACCAGGTCGAGGCAATGAAGAAACTCGATCTGATGGTGGTGATCGATCCTTATCCGTCGGCATCGGCAGCCATGTTCGCCATGGCGCGGCAGGAGGGCGCCTATTTGCTGCCGGCGTGTACGCAGTTCGAGACCTACGGCAGTATCACCGCGTCGAACCGATCAGTGCAGTGGCGCGAACAGGTCATCGAGCCGCTGTTCGAATCGCGTACCGATCACATGATCATGTATCAGTTGGCCGAGAAGCTTGGCTTCGGCGATCAGCTGCTCGGAAAGCGCGGCGGCAAGCAAAACATCAAGCTCATACCCGGCAAGGACGGTTTGTCGGAGCCGGATATCGAAGACGTCCTGCGCGAAATCAACAGTGGTACCTGGACCATAGGTTACACGGGTCAGACGCCGGAGCGCCTCAAGGCGCACATGCGCAATATGCATGTGTTCAATGTCAGAACGCTGCGCGCGGCTGGCGGCAAGGATGAGCAGACCGGATACGATCTGACCGGCGACTACTTCGGACTGCCGTGGCCGTGCTGGGGAACAGACAAGGTCAAGCATCCGGGTACACCAAATCTGTATGACACCTCGAAACACGTCATGGATGGCGGTTGTACCTTCCGCGCCCGTTACGGCGTCGAGCGCGATGGAGTCGATCTGCTTGCAGGTGATGGCTCGCACTCGGTCGGCAGTGAAATCACCACCGGCTATCCCGAGTTTGACCACAAATTGCTGAAGAAACTCGGCTGGTGGTCTGACTTGACCGAAGCGGAAAGACAACAAGCCGAGGGCAAGAACTGGAAAACTGATCTGTCGGGCGGTATCCAGCGTGTTGCGCTGAAGCACGCCTGTGTGCCGTTCGGTAATGCACGCGCGCGGGCGTTGGTATGGAATTTCCCAGACGCCGTACCGATGCATCGCGAGCCGCTATACAGTTCTCGTCCGGATCTGGTTGCCAAATGGCCAACGCATGACGATGTGAAGTCGCTGTACAGGTTGCCGACTTTGTTCAAGTCGATTCAGGACAAAGCCGTTGCCGACAATATGCACGAAAAATATCCGCTGACGCTGACCAGCGGGCGGTTGGTGGAATACGAAGGCGGTGGGGAAGAGACGCGTTCCAATCCGTGGCTTGCCGAGTTGCAGCAGCACAACTTTGTTGAACTGCACCCGAAGGCGGCTGCCGATCGCGGTATTCGCAATGATGAGTATGTTTGGTTGACGACTCCTGTCGGTGTGCGACTGAAGGTCAAGGCGTTGATCACTGAACGCGTCGGCCCCGATACGGTGTTCGTTCCATTCCACTTCTCTGGCTGGTGGGAAGGCCGAGACATGGCCGCGCATTATCCGGAGGGTAGCGCGCCGATTATCCGCGGTGAAGCGATCAACACCGCAGGAACTTACGGTTACGACATCGTAACGATGATGCAGGAAACCAAAACATCGCTGTGCCAGGTGGAACGGGCATAGGTCCGTGGGACAGACGAAGGCTAAGGAGATCTGGCAATGGCAAGAATGAAGTTTCTGTGTGACGCCGAACGCTGCATCGAGTGCAACGCCTGCGTAACTGCCTGCAAGAACGAACACGAGGTGCCGTGGGGAATCAATCGACGCCGTGTCGTGACCATCAATGACGGTCAAGTCGGTGCCGAGAAGTCGATGTCGGTCGCTTGCATGCACTGTTCGGATGCGCCCTGTATGGCAGTGTGCCCAGTCGATTGTTTCTACAAGACCGAAGATGGCGTGGTGTTGCACGACAAGGACTTGTGCATCGGCTGCGGATATTGCTTCTATGCCTGCCCGTTCGGCGCGCCACAGTTTCCCGCCTCCAACGCAAGCACCCCGGACGGCCGAGCGACAGACTGGTTCGGCGCGCGCGGCAAGATGGACAAGTGCACGTTCTGCGCCGGTGGTCCGGAAGAAAACGGCAGCGAGGCTGAATTCAGTAAATACGGCCGTAACCGGCTGTCAGAAGGCAAGCTGCCATTGTGTGCCGAAATGTGCTCGACCAAGGCGCTGTTGGGTGGCGATGGCGACATACTCGCCGACATTTACCGTGAGCGCGTTACGGTGCGCGGCAAGGGCTCGGAAGTTTGGGGCTGGGGTACCGCGTACGGCAAACCCGAGCAGCAGTCCGATGCCGGGTCAGCCGGCAAACAAACGGAGCGATCATCGTGAAGTTCGTCATCAGTGCAGTAGTGGTTGCATTCGTTGTCGTTTTCCAGATCGGGTGTTCCGAGCCATCTCAGGGAGTCGAGTATCAGGACGGCAGGTACGCGGGCAAGCCTGATACCCCTAACTGGGAAGGTGCAGCATTTGATGGAAATCGCGAGAATTGGGAAAGGGAAATCAAGCGGCGTACCCGATTGCAAAGTGAATACACGCGGCCCGGGGGCGCCTGATATGGTCTCACGCGCTTTGTTCCTGTCGGTATGGCTGGCATTGTGCAGCGTTGCCGGGGGTGCGTCGATAAATGGAGGGGCGTTTGCGGCCGCTGCTGACGACTCGGCTGGCACTCAGGCATTGGGGCAGGCGGCTGGGTTCTCACATCCCGAGGTTGCGCCCGGTACCTGCTCTACCTGTCACGACGGTATGACCGCGACTGGCATGAGCGCAAATCATCCGGCCACGACAGCATCGTGTGACACCTGCCACAGTACGGCCTCATGGATTGAACAACCGCTCAACAATGCGCCGGTGTGGCGAGCGGTTCGTTACGGTGCCGAGCATTCGACACAGGCCAGCGGGCGTGAAGCCGGTGTGCTGATTCAGTCGGCAGGAGAAACCTGGCGTCAGATTCGCAATGGGCCAATTACTCTGTATGGCGGGCTGGTTCTGATCCTGGTGCCAATTGCCATCGGATTGTTCTATCAGTGGAAAGGACCGTTGCAGTTGCACGGCCAGCCGACTGGCCGGCTGGTGCAGCGGTTCAGCTACTGGGAGCGGCTGATTCACTGGTCAGTCGCGATTACGTTTGTGGTGCTCGCGGTAACCGGTATCTTGCTGCTTTTCGGCAGGTCGTTGCTGATTCCGCTCATCGGCCACGCCGCGTTCGCATGGTTCGCACAAGTTGCCAAGAACTTGCACAACCTGGTTGGTCCGTTGTTCATCGTTTCTGTGGCGTGCATGTTCGTGATGTTCGTGCGCGATAACGTCTGGCACGGCATTGACTGGCAGTGGCTAAAGAAAGCGCCGCAGGTTCTGAGCGGCAAGGCGCACGTTCCGTCGGGTAAATACAACGCGGCGGAGAAGGGCTGGTTCTGGGGTGGGGTAGCCTTCCTCGGACTGGTCGTGGGCATATCCGGGTTGATTCTTGACTTCCCGAACTTCGATCAGACGCGCGCCACCATGCAAATTGCCAACATCGTTCATGGTGTCGGGGCGCTGATATTCATTGCGGCGTCGCTGGGCCATATTTACATGGGCACGATCGGCACCGAGGGTGCCTATCAGGCAATGCGTACCGGCTACGTTGACGAGACCTGGGCCAAGGAACATCATGAAATCTGGTTCGATGAGGTGAAGTCGTAACAGGCTGTTGAAAAACTACTGCGCGACCTTGTTCCGGGCTTGCGGCCGGTTCTGATCGATACGGTGCTCACCCGCCTTCGGCGGTCCGGCCTGGCTACATAGTCGCCGGGCGCACCCGGCTGAAGGCCGCTCGCGACGTTTTTCAACAGCCTGTTAAGCCGCTGCCGGCGGATCGCGAAACCCAATCCGAGTGTTTAGTGGCGGTCTCTTTTCCCAATCGGGTCGCTAGCAGGTCTTGCCGTGACATTACCGACTGAGACCGCGCGGCTTTGGTTGCTATTGCGCCTGCTCGTATTCTGCGCATTCCTATTGAACCGATAATCCGCTGAAGTTTGACCAGGCGAACTCGGCGTTGCCGGAATCTGCGATAATGTCGACCGGTATATTCGTTCATACACAACGGTTCTTTGGACACATCGGTTCTTCCCGGAACACATTGCCGGTGACGATTCGCCGGATGGGGCCAAATGCGGAAAGGAAGCAATGCAGTCTGTCGTACGTCTGTGGATGGTGTCGCTCGTTATCGCCGCCAGTTTCTGCGTGGTGGCAGGTGAGGCGCCCGCCCGCGACCTGCGACTGGCAACCACGACCAGCACTGATAACTCGGGATTGCTCGACGCACTTTTGCCGAAATTCCACTCAAGAACCGGAATCGTGGTGCGCGTGATCAGTGTCGGAAGCGGCAAGGCGATCAAGCTTGGAGAAAACGGTGACGTGGACGTCATTCTGGTACACAGCCGCCCCGACGAAGACCAATTCGTCGAGCGAGGTCACGGCGTAGATCGTCACGATGTCATGTACAACGACTTCGTTATCGTCGGACCGGCCGATGATCCTGCCGGGGTTCGCGGGATAGGCGATCCGATTGACGCTTTTGGAAAGATATTCCTCGTGCAAGCGGCGTTTGTGTCGCGAGGCGATGAATCCGGTACCCACAAGATGGAGATGCGCTATTGGAACGAACTCGGCAGCACGCCGGCAGACAATCCGAACTATCGCGCAGCCGGAAGAGGCATGGGAGCGGTGTTGCTGATGGCCGTCGAGCTCAAAGCCTACACGCTGACCGACCGCGCGACGTATAACGCAATGAAAGACAAGCTCGATCTGCAACTGCTGGTCGAAGGTGACGCGCGGCTTTTCAATCCCTATGGCGTGATTGCGGTCAATCCACAGAAGTATCCGGACATCAACTACGAAGGTGCAATGCAGTTGATCGGCTGGCTCACCTCGTCCGATGGCCAGCAAGCGATTGGTGACTTCAAGGTCGATGGGAAGCGGCTGTTTTTTCCAAATGCCAAGTACTAACGCTGGCGCAAAGCAATAACACACCGTGGAACTGTTACATACAAGCCGCGAGGCATTGTTACTTCTGATCTCGGGCGATGCCGAGTTGTGGCAGATCGTATGGGTTTCGCTGAAGGTTTCCATTGCTGCGTTACTTCTGATATCACCGATCGCAATCAGTGCGGGATACCTGCTGGCGACGCAACGTTTCCCGGGTCGGCGCATGATCATCGTTACTGTTCAGGCGCTGTTCGCGTTTCCGACGGTGGTTGTGGGCCTGGTGCTCTACATGCTGCTGTCACGGCAGGGGTTGTTTGGCTCACTGAACCTGTTGTTCACGCAGACTGCAATGATGATTGGTCAGATGTTGATCGCGGCACCGATACTGATTGCGTTCACCTTATCCGCGGTTCAGGGCTCGGACGTGCGTATCCGTGAAACCGCGATGGTTTTGGGTGCCGGTCGCTTGCGTACTGCGCTGACGGTCCTTCGCGAAGTGCGTTTCGGTGTTATGGCGGCGGCTTTCAACGGCTTTGGCCGCGTGATTTCGGAGGTGGGCTGCGCGCTGATGGTCGGTGGCAACATCGCTGGAATGACCCGCAACATGCCAACGGCCATAGCGTTGGAGACGAGCAAAGGCGAATTCGCACAGGGCGTTGCGCTGGGCATCGTGCTCATGGTTTTGGCACTGGGCGTAAATTTCGCCATGTCGTGGGCGCAAGGCGCGGGAGAACAACTCCGATGACCGCGACCGTACTAAACCAGCGCCATGACGCTGTCAGAGGATTAATTAGCGGACAGCACATGTTGCTCACATGCCGTGGCTTGCGGCGAGTCGTTGCAGGCCAGAATATTCTGGACGTCGAGCGTCTCGAGCTCGAGCGCGGCCGTACCTATTTGCTGTCCGGCTCGAACGGCGCGGGTAAAACCTCATTGCTGAGGGTGCTGGCCGGTCTCGACGAAGCCCGCTGCAAGCAATTCCTGTTTGACGGTGTCGAGATCGATCTTGCCAATTACCCGCGGCGGATGCGGTCAAAACTTGGCTTTGTGCATCATCATCCGATGATGTTTTCTACCTCGGTTACGGACAATATTGCTTTCGGTTTGCGCGCCGCGGGAATGTCGCGGCCCGAAGTGCGACGGCGCACTGATGAAGCGATCGAATGGGCCGACATCGGATCACTCGCTAATCGGCCGCCACAGGCTTTGTCGGCCGGCGAGAAACAGCGTGTCGCGCTGGCACGCGCCCACGCGCTGGACCCGGCCATGTACCTGCTGGACGAACCGACTGCCAATCTCGACGAGAACGGCAGAGTACTGGTGACGCACTTGATCGATATCATTGCCCGGGAGGGCCGCACCTTGCTGATCGCCTGCCATGACCGCGAACTTCTCAGCCTTGACGGGGTGGTGAGATTACACATGCGCGATGGCCATCTGGAGGGTGTGGCATGAAGGTGTTTGGATTTGCTGGCTACTCGGGAAGCGGAAAGACGACGCTCATTGAGCAGGTCATTCCGCTTTTGGTAAGGCGTGGCTTGCGCATATCGCTTGTCAAGCATGCGCATCACGCTTTCGATGTCGATCAACCCGGCAAGGATTCGTATCGCCATCGACAGGCCGGTGCAACGGAAGTTATGCTGACTTCTGCGAAGCGCTGGGTGCTGATGCACGAAATCGGTGATCAGCCGGAGCCCGAACTGCCGGAGCAGCTGCGCCGCATGTCAGTCTGCGACATCGTGCTGGTAGAGGGCTTCAAGAAACAACCGATTCCAAAACTGGAGATTCATCGCAAGGCGCACGGCGCGCCGTTACTGTTTACTGAAGATCCGCATATTGTTGGCATCGCGACAGACGAAGTGATCGAAACCGGACTGCCGCAGTTCGCGCTGGCTGACTATGACGCGATCGCCGAGTTCGTCATGGCAAATGCGGCGCAAATTGACCTCGCTAGCTAGCAGGGTGCTGAAAGACGTCGCGAGCGGGCTTCAGTCGGGTGCGCACCGTATTGATCGAACCAGTGCACAGAAACCGGAGTGTACCCAGAACCTATCTCATAGTTGACCACACGATGCGTTACGTTCAGAACATAAACGCTGTTAGGCAAGAAAATATAACCCGTGCGTTTTCTGCGCGTAACCCTTCGGGATGGGACGAGTTTTCGCTTCCAGCGTTGTTGCTCGCTCTTTGTTTGGACCGGCCAAACGGCATCGCTCGCGCCTAGCCGGAAACGAAAATCGCCGCCATCGCACGCGCGAGCAACTATGAGATAGGTTCTAAGGAGTACATGAGGGCGAGAGCGGAATTGGCGTGGCATGCCGCGCACCGGTTCGATTAAAACCAGTCGCAGCGCCCGGGAACTATGTTGCCGGGCCGGACCGCCGAAGGCGGACGAGCACCGGTT
>CP070643.1:1074620-1089981 GCA_020354125.1 Betaproteobacteria bacterium
CAGGCTCGCTGACCGGCGGCATCAGGGGCGGCTTCGGGTGCATGTCGTCGAGGAACTGGATAATGGCCACGCTCTCGTAGAGGGTAATGGCCTCGTCACCCTCGCCGTAGATCAGCGTCGGCACCTGGCGTCGTGGCGTGACCTTGCCGTACGCGGGCTGCTTGTGCTCACCGCCGAACAGATCTACCTCGACCCTCTCAAAGGGAATACCCTTCTCGAGCAGCGTGAGTTCGGGTCGCACCGCGTTTTGAGAAGGAGCGGCAGTGTAGAGAGTGATTTTTGGTGTCATGGAGATGACGCTACCAGAGTTCGCATGTCGCGTACAGGGTGCACTCGAGATAGGTGTCCATGCCCCTCATTCTCACAACATGTCATCTTCGTGACCAAGCAGAAACCTGCCGACCGCTTCGTAATGAGTGCGACTTGCCTGAATTTGCTGAGAGACGGAATGCATGTCGCGGAAACGGCGTTCAAACGGTCCCGATTCAAATATTGCATGGGACCCTGCCAGGCGATAAGCGGTGTGAACCACTTCCGTGCATTGATTGATCGCGTAAGTTGCTGCCAGACGGATACGAGCACGATGCTCCATGTTCAGCACGCGCCTTTCACTCACGTCGTCCCAGACCTCCAACAACGTCGTCTGCTGAAATGCGCGTGCAGAGCCCCATTTAGCCTCGAGTTCTGCAAGTTCGGTCTGGAACACAGGACTCTCGCGCATCGAGGTCCGCGCAAACGCTGCGGTTTTGTGTGCAGCAAGATTCCGTAAATCGTCCAGTGCACCGCGCGCAACGCCCAACGCCACGCCCGAGAACGCTGAAGCATATACATAGGTTGTCGGAAAAACGTACAGAGGCGCGTCTGAGCGGCGTTCTTTTGCGTCGTCCCGGTGGAAGGTGTACGCGTTATCGACGAACACGTCGTCGATCGTGTAGCCCTCGCTGCGCGTGCCGCGCAACCCAATCACGTACCAATCGTCTGCAATCTTCGCAACATCGCGGCGTATCAAAACGGTTCGTTCTACGTGTTTGCCCGCTTGATCGCGACGTTCGCTGCCATCGGCTTCAAACACCTTACAGTGCCCGCCCAGCCAGGTGGCGTGTTTACCCCCGCTGGCAAACCGCCAACTCCCGCTCACCTGAAAACCACCGTCCACAGCAACGGCTTTTCCTTGTGGGCCCGCACCCCAGGCAAGCACGGAATCTTCCGGACCAAACACCTCACGGGCGACTTCCTCGTCCAGGTATGCAGCAGACATAGCACAGCCCGATGCCTGACCCAGGCACCACGCGGCACTCGCATCGGCCGTCGCAATGCGCATGGTCACCTGCGACAGGCGCGCCGGGTCGAGTTCGTCTCCTCCCAACCACTCTGGCAAGGTCAGACGAAACAACCTTTGCTGATGCATCGCGTGCAGAACCTGCGCCGGTAGCTCACGCTCGGCTTCAATTTGTGCACTAGCCTCGGTGATGGCTTGTGCGGCGATGTCTGCGCGCTCTAAATGACTCGGTTTCATGTGATGGATTGAATCAGACCTGCGAGCATTGGGATCAGATCCGTATATTCGCATACTGCGTCACGACCGCAACTCCCTGTCCCGCGGTAAACAGAAAAGGGCTCTTCCGACAATGCGCCTTAAGCTCTCGCGTCACGCGTGTTAGGGTTGGAATTCCTCTCTCTCAGAAACTTGGAGGGCACGCAAATGACATCTGATCAGCGCCTGAAAATCTCGTTGCTGTTACTGCGTTTGAGCATTTTCGTGGTGATGTTCATTTGGACGCTGGACAAACTGCTACGGCCCGATCATATGGCTTCGGTGTTCGAGCGTTTCTACGGCATTAGCGGTCTGGGTAGCACTGCGGCGTATGTCATCGGCGGCGCGGAGCTACTGTTGATCCTGGCGTTTGTCGCCGGATTGTGGAAACGCTGGACGTATGGTGCGGTATTAGTGCTGCACGGTGTTTCAACGCTCGCGTCGTTCGGCAGGTATCTTGCGCCGTTCGAGGGACATAATCTTTTGTTCTTTGCTGCCTGGCCGATGCTCGCTGCCTGCATAGCGCTTTATCTGTTACGCGATTCTGACAAGCTGTATTCGGCCTGAAACTAGAGCTGAAAACAGAGGCCGAAGCGCTCCGACCACTTTAATTGGATTGCCCCAGGCTATCCAAAGTCACCCATTCGCTTGATTCACCCGTCTCGCACGACGAGACCGACCCCACTCTCGGGTTTTTCAACGCCACGACGAAGAACGCGCTTTGGTTATCCTTGTTCGCCGCCTCACAGAACGGCGTCGCAATGCGTTCTGAAAACTCACCAAGATACGCGTTCATGCTCGGTTCGTTGGCAAACTCCACGGCCAGCGTGGGGTGCCCCTGTATATTTGTAACAACGCAGTTGACGGGGCTTTCGCCGCTGTACCGTACCTCTTCGCAAGCGGCGATCGAGTCGTACATAGCCATGGGGGTCGCCTGCGATCTCGGCTTTGCGTAGACGTTATCTGCCGAAACAGTCACACAAACCATCAGAGCGGCGGCCGCCGCCAGAAATGCAATCATAGATCCCCAGGTACGCATGGTTGCTCCGTCTAATAGGTCAAAGTCTCGGATGTGTGCCACCACAGGCGGCATTCATTCGTCATCAAGAATGACTTCGACTCTAAACGTGCGAGCAGGCAGTGACTGTAAAAAATCGCACAGTCTGAAAGGACAAATTCAACAAAGTTGCTGTGACTGAACCGGCGGAGCGCGAGAAGTCTGAGGTGCACGGTGCGACCTGCCCTTCCTTCTTGCACCCGGCAACCTGCGGGCGCCGAATTATCGCGTTCCGCGCAAGGACGCTGACCCTTGAGTTCAGATCACGAAAACCGAACCCGAAAAGGCCTGGATCTTTTCTTGGTGTCCATCAGTCGCAGGGAAAGGTTTGCCACAGCGCGGTAGACACCAGACTACTGGCGGTGAAGCGAAGTTTTTCGGGATGGGCCTCGAGATACCACATCACCGCATCCAATGCTTGACCAAGTTGCGCATTGGCCGGGTAGCAAAACAACTTCGTCTTTATGATTCCAATCTCGGGATCTGACAGATCAGTGTGCAGATCAATAAACCCCTGGATGTATCCGACGTATGAACCGGCATTACGCGAGTCTTCCGCATCGCCTCGCTTCCATTCCCTTCCCCACTTATACAGCTCATTACCATCGACCGCCTGAGCAGGCAGTGCAAACATCGCTACCGCGACCAACAAAGCTGCCGACATTGTTTTCATTTCTCTACCCGTCCCCCTCAGTCTTTTTTTGAAGGCCTTCTTCACCTCGCTCGGGTAGTCGGCCACCATATCGTTGGTAATAATTCTTGATCCAGAAGGGAGATGCCAAGGTCGTATAAGCGATCACGAGCACGATAGCGGCATACACGGCAGGATCGAAGACGCCTGTTGCTCTCCCGAGTTCGGCAAATACAAGGCCAACCTCGCCTCTCGGCACCATCGCCATACCAATGGCAATGCGCATCGGTATCGACACCTTTATCAGCCATGGCCCCAATAGCTTGCCAATGATCGCGATTGCTCCCATGAAGATCGAAAATACCCAGATAAAAGAGGACGACCAATCGATAGCGGTGAAATCCAGCGAAAGCCCCACGACGACGAAAAAAATAGGCGTGAACAGTTGAATGATGGGGCGCATCTGATCGTGAACGCGCTGCGTAAACCCGGGATCGACATGCAATGCCGCGCCAAACGGCAGGAAGAAGCGCCTGGAAAGTGCGATACCCGCGACAAATCCACCGAGCAATTGCGGTGCACCAACACCATGAGCAAGCGCCGCGAATATGAGAACAATCGATACCAACACGACCGGGATCATTCCGGGCAGATCACTATAGTCGTGATATCGCTTGAAAATCGGTGTCAGTACTTTCGCCACAATCGGCGCGAAAACAAAAAACGCGCCAACGTAAAGTACGATCTGCCCGGTATTGGCTAACGTCACCGAGCCGCTCACGGTGAACTCGTACAGGACCGCGAGCAAGAATACGCCGAGTAAGTCATCGATTACGGCGGCGCCGAGTACGATTTGTCCTTCAAATGCGCGGTGGCGACCTAGATCGGTCAAGATCCGAATGGTTATTCCAATACTGGTCGCCGTCAAAGTGCCGCCAATAAAAAGCGACACCATCGGAGACAAATCGAATATCCAGTAACTGCAAGAAGCGCCAAGAACGAATGGCATCACGAAACCGGCAATCGCCACGATCGCAGCTTGCGGCCCTGCCTTGACCAGGCGTTCCAGGTCGGTTTCCAGGCCAACTTCAAACAACAGCAGAATGATTCCGATTTCAGCCAGGAAACTGAGTATCTCGTTCGGCGCTATCCAGTTTAGAAGACTGGGACCAAGAATGATGCCTGCACACAGTTCGCCAATAATAGAGGGCGCCCGCAAACGCAGCGCGACTTCACCGCAAATTCGCGCCGCCAGCAGTATCGCAGCGATTTGAATCAATACGATATGTATTTCTGGCATTTGTTGCATTGCTATTGGCCGTTTTACGCCAGTTGGTGAACAGATTAACTTTTAACGCGGGTTAAAGATATACGAGCGGGCGGCTCGACAGATCAGCGATAGGTGTCTAGGCCGAATTGGGAAACAGCTTCTGTAATTCCGCAGGCGCAGGAAGTGGTGCATCTTCCTTGAGTGCAATGCCGGAAAGCTTCCGCGCCCGCGCCTGTCGCATCAAGTGCAGTAGTTTGAATGCCGCCGCGGCGTAATCCAGGCCTTCCGGGCGGATGTTTGAAATACAGTTGCGCTCAGCGTTGCTGCGACCCGGCAGAGGGTCAAACGTAAGGTATGCGCCCAGACTATCGGGCGAACTCAATCCGGGTCGCTCACCGATCAGCACTACACTCAGTTGCGCCTGAAGAAGAGCGCCAATCTCATCGCCGATTGCGACGCGCCCCTGGCCGACGAGACAATACGGCGCAATGCGCCAGCCCTCTCTCACAAGATGAGCTCGCGTCATTTCGATCACCGGCAGCGCGTGACGCTCGACCGCCAGCGCCGACAGGCCGTCGGCGATCACGAACACGACGTCGCAGCCTTGATCGCCCGTCTTGGATTGCAGCAAAGCCTTTGACTCATCGTCGAGGATGCGTCCCAGGTCAGGCCGCTGGATAAAAGTATGACGGTCGCCGGCTGCGCTGCCGAGTGACAACGAATCAATCTGCTTTGCGCTCAGTGCTTCACTGAACGCAGGAACGTCGAAGGCGTGGTTGACCGCATCGCGCGCCCGTGCGTGCGCCAACTGAAATTCGAGCAGTTCCCGAGTCGGAATGCTGCCCCCGGCCCGGCCAAGACCGATACGTGCCGACGTGAAACGGCGCAAGGTACTCCACGAATCACGTTGCGCGCGCACGCCACTATTCGTTCTCGCAGGAGGCTTCGCCATGATTCGATCTTTAACTGCTCAGCGCTCTGCCAATCCAAGCAGCGGATGCCCGGAGGCCACCGTGCTCAGGCGCGTACCGTTCTCGAAGATGCCCGTTTGTTCCAGCCACGCTTCGAATTCCGGTGCGGGCTTGAGCCCCAGCAGCTGGCGCAGGTAAAGCGCATCGTGAAAAGACGTGCTTTGATAGTTGAGCATGATGTCATCGGCACCCGGTACGCCCATGACGAAATTGCAGCCGGCGGCGCCAAGCAGTGTGAGCAGCGTATCCATGTCGTCCTGGTCGGCGTCCGCATGGTTGGTGTAGCAAACATCCATACCCATTGGCAGCCCGAGCAATTTGCCGCAGAAATGGTCTTCCACGCCGGCACGGATGATCTCGCGGCCATCCAGATATTCCGGACCAATGAATCCAACCACGCTGTTCACCAGCAGCGGCGAAAACGCCCGCGCAACACCATAGGCACGCGCTTCGCAGGTCTGCTGGTCAATGCCGTGATGGCTGTTTGCCGACAGCGCACTACCTTGCCCGGTCTCGAAGTACATCACATTGCTACCGACCGTTCCGCGCTCGAGGCTTAGCGCCGCCTTTCTAGCTTCGTCGAGCAAACCCAGATTGATGCCGAAACTCTCATTGGCCGCCTCGGTGCCGGCAACCGACTGGAACATCAGATCGACAGGTGCACCGCGTTCGATGGCTTGCATCGCATTCGTCACGTGCGTCAGCACGCACGACTGGGTCGGGATGCCGTAGGTCTGGATGATCTCGTCGAGCATGTTTACCAGCATGACAGTTTGGTCGACGTTATCAGTGGCGGGGTTGATCCCGATCACCGCGTCGCCGCAGCCGTACATCAAGCCGTCCAGGATGCTGGCCGCGATGCCTTTCGGATCGTCGGTCGGATGATTCGGTTGCAGTCTGCTCGACAGCCGTCCCTGCAATCCGATGGTATTGCGAAACCGTGTAACAACACGGCACTTGCCCGAAACCAGCACCATGTCCTGGATGCGCATGATCTTTGACACCGCCGCCGCCATCTCCGGCGTGATGCCGGGCGCCAACGCCGAAAGTATTTTCGAATCGGTTGGGTAGTCGAGCAACCAATCGCGGAACTCCCCGACAGTGAGTGGCGCCACCGGCGCGAACGCCGCCTCATCGTGGGAATCGATGATGAGCCGCGTGACTTCGTCGCTCTCATACGGCACAATGGCCTCGTCAAGAAAGGACTGCAACGGCGTGTCGGCCAGCGTCATCTGTGCCGCGACGCGCTCTTCCTCACTGTCCGCTGCAAGGCCGGCCAGCCGGTCGCCCGAGCGAGCCGGAGAGGCTTTCGCCAACAAGGTTTTCAGGTCGGAAAAGTTATAACGTTGCGCACCGACCGTACGTGAATAACCCGCCATGGCAGCACGTTTACTAGGAATGCGGACGACGCGACCATCATAGCACCGGCTCTGCCATGGCTGGTTTGGCGAACCACGCTAATACAACAATACAGGGCCGACCGTAGTACCCCCCTCCCTTTTTCGTGATCGCTGTATTTCCAATCGGTATGCTATTCGTAAGTTATACACCTGCAAAATTGGAACGTGTCGAGAGCGTTAATGATTCTGCAGGAAATGTGAGAGATCCATTAAGTAAGACGGAGTAGAAACCGATACACCGATGTGTCGGCAATTCGATGCGCACCGACTCGGTCATCTTGGCGTCGTGGCTTAGGGTCTCTTCAGGGCGCGAGATCTCTCTTGCTCCGTTCAATTAGGAATATTTGCTCAGTTTAGGCTAGTGAATTGGGGGTGCCGGATGCTTTCGAGAACATCGTTTGTCCTGTGTATTTCGATCTCCTTGATACTCTTTAGCGACTACTCGTTTGCGGGAGAAGAAGAGGCAATTGTCTGGATTGCGGATGGTGTTTCCATAGAGGGAAACGACAATCTTGAACTATATCCCACGTCAAATGACACGGGAAATGAGTTTGAGATCGACGTCACTGGTCTGCTCACAAACGCGACCCGAACAGAGTTGAAGAAAGCGGGATTAAATGTTGTTGACCATGTCGCAGGACGACACACTGCCGACGTGGGCCTCCGGCTCAGCCTTGTCCATTATCAATCTGGCAGCGTCGGAGGTCGTTGGGTCGGGTTCGGGGAGGGGGCGGCGATTTGTATCATTAGAGCCTACCTCTTTGACAGTGCATCCGAGCAACAAATCGCCGATATTATCGTTGCCGAACAAGTGGGTTCCGGCGGCATGTTTACTGTCGGTGCCGAAGAGTATGTTTTGGAGAATGCAGCACGAAAAATCACTGAAGAATTGGCCGCGCTTCTCGACATAGAACTCGCATCCAGGGAGGTCTCCAAATGACGACCGTCAAATGGCATCTTTACTGCCTGATCCTAACGCATGCACTCCTGTTCGGTGGATGTGCAACAACAGCTCAGCAAGCTGAATCGATTCCCACCGATATTGCTACTTTCGAATCCACCGGAAAAACTATTTACGTCATGCCTGTCACGATGCGTCCTAACCCGAAACCAGGTTTCTTAATGAACGAACCTCTAAGGCTAGACAACGAAACATTCCATCAAGTTACTGTGGAGATGCTTCGTCGCACCGGTCTTTTTTCGGACGTTAGGACCGATAACAATGCAGATTACACGTTAGCAACAGATATAGTGGGACAGCGACTGATTGGATCCGTCAGCAACGTCGCACTACTACTTGTTCGATACGAACTCAGAGACGCCACAAGCAATCGAGAAACTTGGAGTGAGAACATTTTTTCTCACTTTGAACTCTCTGCATCCCAGGTCTTTATGGGCACCGAGCGAACAAGGAAAGTACTGGAGGGCGCTTCGAGAGATAACATGGCACAACTTGGAGAGAAGCTGGGCGAAATCCTCGCTTCGCCGCCCCGACAAAACGCCAAGCAAGCCCGTCTTGGAGAAACGGAAAAGAGAGAGACGCACTCTCGCAACACTCATTAAAGTCAGCCACAACAGAGGTAATTAGGGGCCGGCCATGATTTCTCATAGCTCATTCTAGTGATAAACGGTTGTCTGGCCCCTCTTACTTCGGCTTGGCAACGCCTGCTAATACAAGACAATGGCCCGACCCCGCTTCCCGAAGTCCGAAGAGTGTACCGATTAAATAAAAACCCAGAACGTCGCGTACATCATCATTATTATCAAATTCGGCACAAGCGCCCATCGAACTTTGGCTCGCCCGTGACAACAGCGTTCGCTTCGTTTGGGTGCCGCGCCAAACCCCAAACAACTAGAGCATGGAGCACGAATACGAGAACCGAGACCACTGTCAGCACAGCTAACACGAACGTGCGAAAGCGATGAGAAAAGTTTCTTGTCACGATATCCACGCGATATCAAAGGCAGCAAATAAGGGTAACAGGCTGTATACGTTTGTAATTCACTCCTTGCGAGACAGGCACAAACAGTCAAGCCGCAGCCAAGCAAAGCCGCGCAACATCCCTGGCTGGTAGCACAATTTCACGGGGTCAGAGCCCCTTCAGAATGTCTTTCAGAAATTTTCACCGCCACCATAAGCCGGAACTCATTGCATGGGGCATTCCTCAGCGCGCATTGGCACAATCAGTCCTTCCGCCACCCTGCAATCGACCAACGCGGGAATCCTGGTGTACGTGACCCACTCGTCATTACGCTCCTCTGATGTACGCGAGACGCGATCCTCGTAGTTCGTATGACCAACGTAGAACCTTTGTCCCAGCGAGGCAGACGCATTCTGTCTAAGAAGCGTAGCCAGATCTTCTGCACGTTGTCGTGTAGGTGGATGTGATGCAAAGTATTGACCGAGCGCATCCCAAAGAGACTCGATCAACTCGCCCCACATAAACCTCGGAGGCGGCACGACTTCCCTTTGTCCCCTAAAAGCAGTCTCCGTTCGCGCAAGACGGACAAAGACGTCGAGACCGCCGAACACGTCGTAACCAGCATTGATGCTGAGCAGAACCCCTTGTCTATCGGCCTCCAACTCCTGCTGCTCGCTGTAACCAATGCCCACCAATTCGTGAGCCATGCGGATAATACCGGACAGGTTACCCACCACTTTTCTTGCCGCGAGCTGGTATTGCAGCCTTTCGATGCAGTGACGGAGATCGATATGGCTGATCTCATGACCCAGGATAGCCGCTAGTTCGGCCTCATTCTCCAGAAAATCGATCATTCCAGTAGTAATAAATACCCCACCGCCGGGTATGGCGAAGGCATTTTTGAATGGTGCATTGATGACATGGAAGCGGTACTCGATATCCTTCCTTATCGCTCCCTTCGCCAGCGTTTGCCCGACCTCTTCAACATAATCCCGTAAGTCCTTGTCGACCCCGGTCGAATACCAACGCAAAATGTCCTGTTCTATTTCACGGCCAATCTTCATCTCGTCTTCCGCGGAGACACGGGTCACAGTCAATCCGATGTAATCGGCATCACGCACGATATCCGTCCATATCTCGAGCGCAGCGTCGAGGCTTACCTCATAGTCCGTGCGCCCTGCTACCAATAACACGGTGGCAAGTGCGGTAAGAATTCCAATTCCAGTCAGAGCGAAGAGTCGGTTGTGCATTCCGCCTCCTGTTAGAGATAACGTTTGATCGTGTCGCGGAATCGCGTATAGGCGAACGAAACCAGCAACAGGAGTAGACCAAGAACGATGTAGGAGCCAATGCGATAGATCGTCTCAACCCCTTCGAGATCTACTGCTACTAGCTTGATCAGACAGACCGCCAGCAATCCCAGTCCGAATAGACGAAAACTTCGCTCGACAAGGACAAATCCCAACACCAGTACCACGAACGCTTCGATGGACCAGGCCATCGTCAGCATGTTGCCGCTGACCTCATGGAATAGCAGAATCGCGACCAATGCCGGACCGAGTAACGAGAATAGTGTTTGTGAATGTGCATCGATAAAGTTCAGCGATCTTCCTAACCGGCTCTTGGTCTGTTGACGCTGCTCGACATCAATGTAGCTGCCCCGTTTCTTGATGCAAAACAGTGCGGCGGCCAGAAAAGCGGCAACCATGGGAACCATCGTCGCATAGCGTTCCGGAATGCCGTAATAGCTACCTGTGAGGTACATGTTCGTCGCCCAGCTACGCGCAAAGGCGATGATCGCCAGGATATAGCTCTGATAGCGCAAGTGACGGTCGTTACGTAATACACCTAAGGCGAGGAAGAGCAACATCAGTGGAGCCCAGGCGATGACAGCGTATGCTCGGCCAAATTCGAACCGGGCGAGAACTACGAGGAGTATGGCGCCGGCATACGAGTAAATGATGTCGAGCCGGCGTTCGAAGTTCGCTCGTTGGTCCGTTGCCGCGAGCTCCCGTACTCGCCAAACGAGGTAATAGATCATTGCAATGATTGGAACAACGGTGATCATCCGGTGAGAGATGCCGAACGTGTCCGTTGTACTTGTGAAGTTGGCCATGAAGAGCCGGACAAAGACCGCACCGAACAAAACATGGCCCTGAAGTCGCAACGCCTGCATTGGAGCTACCGTGCCAATCTCAAACAAGATCAAGCCGAGTGTGCCCCAAGCCAATGCGATGCCAACCGAAGGTAGCTCACGCCAGAGAAGCACAGCGAGTAGTGCCGTAGCGACATACGATGGCAGGTCGACAGATTTGGCTTCGTGAGTCGACAGAGCGCCGAGTCCGCGGTCTTGCAGCAGGCGCCAGTACAAGTAATAGAAAATCGCGACCGCCGGCAACACGATAAGCCATCGCCCGGCAACCATTTCGTCGGCGGCAGGGCCATAGAAACCGTAAAGGTCAATCAGGAAAAGCGCGCCTGCCGCAATAGCGGCAAGACCGTAACCTTGATAGCGAAGTGCTGTTCTGGTGACTCGGCGACCAACCTCGAACAGTGCGAGGCCGGCAACCAGCCAACCTAGTCCGACCAATTCTGCAGGGAGTTCTTTCCACAGCAGCATGGCAAGCAGCACTGTTGCGGCGACTGACGGCGCATCAAACGCATTTTTCTCCTGCGTTGTGAGGACTTCCTGGTTCGACACCCTGAACATTCGCCAGAAGAGAAAATACAGACCAATGATGCCGGGCGTGACGAGTAACCAGCTCGACCAATCGAGCCTTGCCTGGTCGGCACCGACTTGCGCGATCAAATTGACTGACACGAAGGCAATTGCAGCAAGGGTTGAGAGTAGGTAACCCTGTCCACGCACATGCGGACGTTTTGTGTGAAAACCAACTTCAAAGAACACCAACCCGAGTCCCAACCAAGCCAACCCGACGACCTCGTTGGGAACTTCCCACCAGAGCAGAAGCGCTATTAGGATCGTTGCGGCATAACCCATGACGATAGCGAGGGGCCGCGCCTCTTGGCGAACATCTTCTCGGCCCGCCGCCTTCTTCAATCTCTCAAAGAGATAGAAGAAGAACGCGATGACCGGTAGGACAGTAAGCCATACGAGTAAGTGGCGTCCTTCTGTCGGGCCGCCAAGATTGATGGCGAGAATCGCTACAAGGCTGAGAAGGCAAAGCGCATAGCTCTCGATGCGCAGCACAATCTGGCGCAGGCGAAAACCGAGAGCGACAACGATCCCTGCCTCAGCACTCCAATACAGAGCAAGCCATTCCCAATCCGGTGATGGCATAGCCCGCAACGCGAGGGGGAGCGTCGCAGCAGCCAGCAAGACCGCCATTGTGCTGTTGAATAGAAAAAGGGGCTGCCTGCCGGTACTGTGCAGAAGGTAGCTGACTGCGGCATAGGCGACGGCCGTGCCACCAGCCAGAAAGTAAATGTTATTTGGTACGGATGCCCATATCGTCCAGCCGGCGAGAATGAGAAACCCCGCCGTATTTCCGACGCTGATAGCGAGCAGTGTTCGCTCCCCACGCTCGCCATTCTTGCGGCTCAAGAAAAGCAACGCTGTGAACACGAGCCAGTAAAAGACCAGGATGCTCTCGTTGAACCAGAGCGCGGCCGTAGTTGGCTCCCCCGTTCCCTGGGCCATCCAGGCGAAGTGGCTTACATAAGTACCAGCCTCCGCGACAAGTGCCAGGTGATACCACGGTAGGAATCGCATCACGCCGATCAAAGACGCGGCGAGCAGTGCAATGGCGACCAGGCTGAATCCAGTGAGCGGACTAATGACGATGGCGAGATATGCCAGTCCATAGGCGAGGGATGTAACAACCTGCGCGCGGTATCGGAAGGAATGAACGATCATCCCGGTAGCGACTGCCGCCATAACCAATAGAGCGACCATCGGCTGATCTATGATCTTCGCCGCCTCGACGTTGTATGACGCGTACGCTGTGAAATAGAGAATCGCCCAACCACCACCGATAACCGGCTTGGCAAATAGCGCATAACGTTGACGGCGTTCGAGGATCAGTCCAACCATGATCAGCGTCGCCCCCGTTGCAGCACCGGTAGCGATTTTTCCGATCGGGCCAAAATACCGAAGTGAATAACCCAGCAGCAGGGCAACGCCAACAACGAATACGATCATTCCCAGTTTGTTGAGCAGATTGCCGCCAACCAGCGTCTCCCACTCGGCAAGAGACATACCGCGCCGTGGCATCTTCTTGCTCACCGCTGCGAAGAAGTCGGCCAGCAGACCGCGGCGCGCAGGTTCCGTCGGCAACTCGGCAGATTCAGGCGGTTCCAGTGGCACGTGTCTTTCGGCTGCACGGGGAGCAGGAGCCGTTTTGATGACCGCGGGGATTGGCGCGGCTGGGGGAGCTTTTACTATTACTTCCTTAGTTGGTTCTGGCTCCTCCACGACTGGCGGAACAATTAGAGGCTCAGCGACATGTTCTTCTGCAGCCGCTGGGGGTTCTTTCTCTTCTGGGACTGCACTCACCGGACGCTCGTGAGCCGCTTCTGGAACCGCTGCTTCCGCGCGTCTGGCGCGTCGCAACGCCGCTTCGATCCTGCTGATTCGCTCTTCCAGCTGGGACAGCTGGCCCGACAGATACTCGAAGGTTTTCCTATTGCCCTTCTGTATTCTCCAGAATATGGCCAGAATGACTAGTCCTATAAACAGTATCCAGCCCATCGGCTTCCTCCGTGTTCGGCTAACTGGGCGTTCGGGGTCTGGCGCTGGAGATTTGGCTTGCCAACTCCCACGTTCGAGTCCATCGTGAATAGGCACGACTGTCATGCCAATGTCACACACGAGCGGAAGAGGACTTTGCCTTAGATCAACTAGCCGCGTACTTCACCTTCGACATAGATGTCGGGAGGGGCACGCAACCGAGGATCACATGCGCCTACTGGGCAAAAATAAAGGCGAATAAAGGGGTCTTACCCGAATGGCACTTACTTAATCTTTTTCGGGTGTCCATGTTCACGTACGTGCTCGCGTGCAAGCGGGCGTGGTTTGGTTAAGAACGGATAGGCTTTAGGTCGTCGCTTGACCGCCCGTGGTTCAATGCGGCCGGGACGATCCCCCACCCGTTGTTGGGCGATGAGCACGAATAGCATGTGCAGCATGTCATCGCTTTGGTTGTGGCAGCAATGATGTCCCCAAGCGATCCATAGCTGTACGGTATGCTTGAAACTCAACTCGCGCGGTCGACACTTTGCCAGATGCGCTGCCTGCGCCATCATCAGCCGAATCAGGTTGTAGGCGAGCAGATAAACCCAGAGTTCCTTGATCGCCATGGCTGGCGTCAGACAACTGAGTCGCTCCATTTGCAGCGTGACCTTGATGTTGCGCAAATCCAACTCGATGCTCCAACGACTCCAGTACAACTGCTTCAAGTCAGCCTTGGAGGTTTGTTTGGCATCGAGCAGGGTGCTCACCAATGTCTTGCCGGCCACGCGCAATTCGCGCACGGTGACGCTCTCGGGGGCATGTTCGTACTCGGCCTGGCTCATCCAGTGCGGTTTGACCCGAGGCTTTTGCAACTCAATCAAGTGATCGCGTGGTCCCAGGCGTTGACCAAAGCGAAAGTCGGTTGTGCGTTGGCGTGAGCCGTGTTGTTCAAACACGGCATCCACACCGCGAGCAGCCAGTTCGCAGAACAGGAAGTAGGTGGCGAAATAGGCATCTGCGAGCAATACGTCGCCGCACTTGAGGTTGTCGAGCAGGCTGCGCAGCAGCGCTCGCTCATCGGAGCCCTTGCCCCGGTAGGGGCCGATCGCGGCATCGAGCAGCGCCCCGCTGCCAAGACACACCATGCCCACCAATCGGCACAACGGGAAGCCAAGACCGGGCTTTTGGCTGCGCGATTGCGGATAGCGCGCCTGATTGGCCGCGGTGTCGGGCAGCCCAACTGTCGTACCATCGACCACGCGTACCGCTCGGCCACGCCAGCACCAAGCTTGCGGCGCATGGGCCGTGATCCATCGCGCGGTGTAGCGCGCCAGTGTGCGCACCATCTCTAGTGGCAGGCGCGCTCGCGCTCGGCAATAAGCCCCCGTATGCGTGCTGCATGCCCTCATCCCGCCCGCTACGCGCCTGAGTGCGGCTTCGTTGACCGCGTTCTGGCAAGAACGATCGGCGCTGAGCGCCTGAGCGAGGAAGATCGACAGCGTCTCGGTGGGCGGGAACAGGCGTTCGCGATGTGCCGGCAACAGCGACTCGACTTGTTCGAACAGTTCCGGGCCGGTTAGTACATTGAAAAACGAGTATGCATCGCTGTTAGAGACACGGCGTTTTACCTGTCGGGATTGTCGTCTCAGCGCAAGGGCGTTAGCATGCATTTGGGCTGGCTCCTCGGGTTAGCGGTGGTTGTGTCGCAACTCCACCTTATCATCCGAAGCGAGCCAGCTGTCTCCTTCCTGCAATCACAACTTGGCGCTTAAGTAAGTGCCATTCGGCTCTGACTCCTAAGCTATTAGTTAATCGTGGGATACCAACGACTGTATCTGGTTGGCAAACGACGGTGCACCGATACCGATGATGTTCACTTCCTT
>CP070643.1:1090081-1159195 GCA_020354125.1 Betaproteobacteria bacterium
ATCGTCGATGCTATACGCTTGTGGTCGCATCGCTGGATCGAACTCGACGAAAACAACGCAGCACTATTGACTATTGCGGCCATATGAGCAGGCTGTTGAAAAACCACGGCTCAACCTTGATCCGGGCTTGCAGCCGGTTCTGATCAATACGGTGCTCGTCCGCCTTCGGTGGTCCGGCCAGACTACATAGTCGCCGGTCGCACCCGGCTGAAGGCCGCTCGCGACGTTTTTCAACAGCCTTTTTTGTGGCTCACCACAGACGCCACCAGCCGGTTCTGCGAGGCTGTACCTTCAGGTTGCTTTCCGGGAAGTTGGCGCGTAACGTTCGTTCGGCACCTTCAGCCAGCTCGTCCAGGCCCATCTCTTCGTAACTCGCAACCATGATGGCGA
The DNA here is from genome assembly GCA_020354125.1 of Betaproteobacteria bacterium. Lineage (GTDB taxonomy): Bacteria > Pseudomonadota > Gammaproteobacteria > Burkholderiales > Eutrophovitaceae > SG8-40. The sequence goes on from CP070643.1 coordinate 1,090,472, forward strand.
GCGCGCGTTCAACTGCCGGGGCTCGCGGATAAGTTGTGACTATTTCCTGCGCGCGGTTGACCGACGCAATATAGGCACCCTGACGAAAGTAGTACTCGGCGACGCTGGTCTCGTGCGATGCGAGGGCGTTGACCAGATAGGTCATGCGCGCGCGCGCGTCATTCGCATACTTGCTTTCCGGGAACCGCGTCACCAGTAACTTGAACGCGTCATAGGCTTCGCGCGCCGCGACCGGGTCGCGCTCGGTCGGATCGATCTCATAGATGAAAGACAGAATCCCGAGGTCGTCGTTGAAATTGATCCGGCCTTTCAGATAATAGACGTAGTCGACGTTGAAATGATTCGGATGTTCGCGCAAGAAGCGATCGCAGGCTGCCAGCGCTGATGCCGGATCGTCGTTTTTCCAATGCGCATAGGCGATGTCGATTTTGCCCTGCTGCGCGAGGCGTCCATAAGGATAGCGCGCGTCGAGCTTCTGGTAGTAATCGATCGCCTTCTCGTAGCGCTTGTCATTCATCTGGTCGCGCGCTGAATAATAGAGGCGGTCCGCCGGCCAGTCACGAGTAACATCAGGCTTGCCACGCGCACATCCGCCAATCAGCACGGAAACACACAACACAGCCAAAGCCAAAATCGCCGGCACGGATTCGTTGGATGCGGATAAACTGCTGTAGTTTCGTCTAAGGTACACAGTCAAAAAGAGTGAACTCCGTCAAGAACGCGGCAGATTATAAAGGACAATCCGCGGTTGCCGAAAACCGTCAAGGCATCATCCCCGACGACCTCGCGGGCAAGCGCATTGACCAGGCACTGGCCATTGTGTTTCCCGATTACTCACGCAGCCGACTGCAACAGTGGATCCGTAACGGTCATGTCACCGTTGATGGCAAGCGCTGTAGCGTGAAGAGCAAAGTCTGGGGCGGCGAGACAGTGCTGGTCGAAGTACAGGCCGATGGCCCGGAGACCGCCTACCTTCCGGAAGCCATTCCTCTGAAACTGGTCCATGAAGACGATACCATCCTGGTCATCGACAAACCCGCAGGACTCGTCGTCCATCCCGGCAGCGGCAACTGGAGCGGTACCTTGCTCAACGCCCTGCTGCAACATGCACCGTCGAACGCCTCACTGCCGCGCGCCGGAATTGTTCATCGCCTCGACAAAGACACCAGCGGTTTACTGGTAGTCGCAAAAACACTCGAGTCGCGCACCGAGTTGGTTCGCCAGATGCAGGCACGGACTGTGGGCCGGGAGTATGCCGCGATCGTGCACGGAGAGGTCAAGAGCGACGGCACTGTCGAGGCGCCCATTGGCCGCCACCCGCGGGATCGCAAACGCATGGCAGTAGTAGCCCGCGGCAAGCCGGCCAAAACCCATTACGCAGTTGTTGAAAGCGGCCGCGACTGGGCACTACTTACCTGCCGTCTCGAAACCGGCCGCACCCACCAGATCCGCGTCCATCTTTCATCGATTGACCATGCACTGATTGGCGATCCTGTTTACAAGCCAAAGCGCGTCTCCAGTACCCTTCCGGAACAAGCACGTCGCTTCGGACGCCAGGCGTTGCACGCGCAACGCTTGCGGATCAAGCATCCGACAAGCGGACAGGCGATGGAGTGGTCCTCGCCGTTACCTGAGGACCTTGCATTACTGCTCGAATGCCTGCGGCATCGCAGTCACGAACAACATCGCAGCCACGAACAACAAGCTAATCGTGAACAAGAAAATGGCTAAAGCGGACAAAAACTGGATTTTGCCGGACTGGCCCTGCCCTGCATCGGTGCGCGCGCTCATAACGACGCGCTCCGGCGGTATTAGCACTGGTGTATACGCATCAATGAATGTCGGCAGTGCAGTCGGGGACGCCAGCGAAAACGTAACTGAGAACCGCCGGCGGCTTGAAGCTGTGCTGCCATCGCAACCACGCTGGCTGCACCAGGTACATGGCAATCAAGTTGTCGGTGCAGAAAACATTACTGGCATCGTCGATGCCGACGCCTCAGTCGCGACCTCGGCGGACACCGTGTGCGCGGTCATGGTTGCCGACTGTGTTCCGGTACTGTTGTGCGACCGCAGCGGGCAAGTCGTGGCCGCCGCCCACGCCGGGTGGCGCGGCCTGTGTGCCGGCGTTCTGGAGAACACGGTTGAGGCGATGCGCGTACCGGGACGCGACCTTCTCGCTTACCTCGGTCCGGGCATTGGACCCACGGCGTTCGAAGTCGGTGAAGAAGTCCGCACCGCGTTCATTGAGCGCGACCCGCAAGCGGTCAGTGCCTTCCGGCCGCTCCGCGAGGGAAAGTGGCTGGCCGACCTGTTCATGCTGGCACGGCAGCGCCTGCGCACCGCCGGTGTATCGGCCTTCTATGGCGGCACCGATTGTACCTATAGTGATACGGCACGCTTTTTCTCGCATCGGCGCGACAAGATCAGCGGCCGCATGGCAGCCCTGATCTGGTTGTCGTCGTCCTGATTTCAAGCACCTGTGTACACTGGCAAAGGCTATACTCCGGCCTTCGCCCGAAACGACTCCCGATGACCGTCCTTTACTGGATCCTGCTCAGTACCTTTGTCGGTGCGGTGCTAAGTGTCTCAGCTGCCGCCGCAATCGCATACCGTGCTTCGCGAGCGGGCGTGTCACGTCTGATTAGCTATGCAGTCGGGACGCTGCTCGGTGCAGCCTTTCTCGAAATATTGCCGCACGCGGTCGAGACGGCGAAAAGCATCCAGCAGCTGTCGGCAACCGTGCTGGGTGGCATTCTGTTGTTCTTCATGCTCGAGAAGTTCGTACTGTGGCGGCATTGCCACGTCGAATCCTGCGAGGCGCATGACCCCCGCACTGAACGAGGCGATGCCGATCCGGGCGATCATGGCCGCACCGGCCTGATGATTCTGGTCGGTGACACCTTCCACAATTTCGTTGATGGCATCCTGATCGCCGCTGCATTCATGACCGACATTGAGTTGGGCATCATCACCACCATTGCCATCATTGCTCACGAAATTCCACAGGAAGTCGGTGATTTTGTCATTCTGCTGCACTCCGGGTTTTCGCGGGGCCGTGCCCTCGCCTTCAACCTGCTGTCGAGTGTTGCCACACTGGGCGGTGGCTTGCTTGCCTATTTTGCCCTGCAATCGCTGCAGAATCTTGTGCCACCGCTGCTCGGACTTGCTGCTGCGAGCATGATCTACATTGCAGTGGCCGATCTGATTCCAGGATTGCACAAACGACCAGAGATCGGCGCTACCGCAGAACAAGTCACGCTTATTGGTATCGGCGTCGGTACCATTGTGCTGGTCGGATTTGTCGTCAGCGGATTTTTTGCCGATTCCCATTGACGGCTAATGGCGTCATATGACTGGTCGCTTCTTGCTTGGGTGATGCACAGCGTCCAACCCGCTAGTGCAATGCGCACTGTTTGACTAGTAACAGTTTAGATTCGACCGATCACATTCAGCCCACGACGAAACTCTTTCGAATGCCAGCATCTCCGACCAAGATCGAAGCCGCCTTGCAACAGCTGCTTATCGCGGCCCAGGCGCATTCTTCGGAATTCGTCCAGTCACTGCCGTTGCGTGACGCGGACGTCGCGGAACTGAACCGCGCCCTGCTGACTTCCGAGCACGGCAGACAAAGGCTACTGGAGCTGCAGCAAAACTATCTACGAGACTGGCTTGAGATCATGCGAAGCAGCGGCGCCCGCCACCAATCAGCGCATGGCGATCGGCGCTTCTCGGCGCCGGAATGGAGCGAGTCACCCTGGTTTGGGACTATTCGCGCGCTTTACCAACTCAATAGCAAGTTCGTCAGTGCCGTGACTGCCCTGGTGGAGCTACCGCCGGACACAAAACGCCGGCTGGACTTCTTCAGCCGGCAGCTGATTGACGCGATGTCGCCGGCCAATTTTCCCATCACCAATCCGCAGGCTATTACCCGCGCATTCCAGAGCGATGGTGAAAGTCTTGCCAAAGGAGCACAGGCGTTTGCCGCTGATCTGGCGCGCGGCCGGATTGCCATGAGCGATGAGTCGGTTTTCGAAGTCGGTCGCAATCTGGCGATAACGCCCGGCGACGTCGTTTTCGAGAACGAGCTGATACAACTCCTTCAGTACCGGGCGACGACCCAGCAGATGTACTCACGTGCTCTACTGATCGTGCCACCATTTATTAACAAGTACTACATACTGGATCTGCAGCCGCACAATTCTTTCGTGCGCTACTGCGTCGACCAGGGTATCACGACATTCATCGTTTCCTGGCGCAACATCCCGGAACAACTAGGTCATCTCGGTTGGGATGACTACATCAACAAGGGAATTTTCGACGCGATTGAAGTTGCCCGGAGTATTTCCGGAAGCGAAACCATTAACGCTCTCGGTTACTGTGTCGGCGGGACGTTACTTGCAAGCGCGCTCGCTGTGAAAACCGCGCAGGGAGAAAATCCAGTCAGCTCGCTTTCATTACTGGCGTCGATGCTCGACTTCTCCGATACGGGGGAGATCAGCGTCTATGTCGATGAAGGCTACGTTGAACGCTGCGAACAGCGCTACGCCGAGCGCGGACTCGTTCCCGGCTCGCAACTGGCTGGCGCGTTCGCCAGCTTGCGGGCCAATGAGCTGGTCTGGTACTTCGTGGTCAACAATTACCTGCTCGGCGATTCGCCGCGGGCGTTCGATTTGCTGTACTGGAATGCCGACAGCGCGAATCTGCCGGGGCCGCTGTATGCCTATTACCTTCGCAACATGTACCTGGAGAACCGGTTGCGAATGACCGGTGCACTCCGAATGCAGGACACGCCGGTCGATCTTGCCGCCATCGACATGCCGTCGATCGTCATCGCCACCCGCGAGGACCATATCGTTCCGTGGCGCACGGCGTACCGCAGCGTTCACCTTCTTGGCGGCGAAACCGAATTCGTACTCGGAGCCAGCGGGCACGTCGCGGGGATCGTAAACCCGCCGCAAGCCAACCAGCGGCAATACTGGATCAGTGATGTGAGCCCGCTGCCCGACCAGGCCGTGATCTGGTTGGACACAGCACATGAGACCGGCGGCAGCTGGTGGCCGCACTGGATGAACTGGCTGCAGCGACAATCGGGCAACACCCTGCCGGCCCGAAAAAAGACCGGAAACCGTAAGTATCAACCACTGGAGGCGGCGCCCGGCAGATATGTTCGCGAACGCCATGTATGTTCGCGAACCGAATGACTTGCAAGTATGATCGCAATATCGGATCGAATCGCTAATCTGAGAAGATCATCTTGAGTCTGACTTAATCATCTTGCATGGGGGGATGTTCACATGGCTAAACGTATCGTACTGGTTACCGGCGGAATGGGTGGATTGGGCGAGTCCATTTGTACCAAGATGGCCGACCAGGGCTACGCTGTCGTCGCGACCTACTCGCCGAGCAACAGGAGAAGCGATCAGTGGCTGGCCGAGATGAGCGCGCGCGGTTATGAGTTCCTGGCCGAACCGGTCGATGTCACCGATTTCGACTCTTGCGCAGCCTGTATCGAGGCGGTGGAAAAGAAGCTCGGACCGGTCGACGTGTTGGTGAATAACGCAGGCATTACCCGTGACATGACGTTCAGGAAAATGACCAAGGCAGATTGGGACGCGGTCATTCACACCAATCTCGACAGCGCTTTCAACATGTGCAAACAGGTACTCGATGGCATGGTGGAGCGCGGCTGGGGGCGCATCATCAATGTGTCTTCGGTAAACGGACAGAAAGGCGCATTCGGCCAGACCAATTATTCTGCGGCGAAGGCCGGTATGCACGGCTTCACCAAGGCGCTGGCGCTCGAAGTTGCAAGGAAAGGCGTCACGGTGAACACCATATCGCCTGGCTACATTGGCACCAAGATGGTGACTGCGATCCGGCAGGACATCCTCGACGAAAAGATTCTGCCGCAGATCCCACTCGGCCGTCTTGGCGAACCGGAGGAAGTCGCCGGTCTGATCATCTATCTGGCATCGAATGAAGCAGCATTTGTCACCGGCGCCAATATTTCGATCAACGGCGGCCAACACATGTACTGACGCCATCGGCAAGCGACAAAAGTAGTCAGTTAGCCGCGATTGTGAGCAATCAGGGTTAGATATAGGTGCTAGCCACTTGTCTTGTCAGTATTTTTTCTTAGATAAAGTGACGCTGAGGGGCATGCGTTGGCAATTTTCCGCACTTTGAAATGGCCAAAAAAAACCCCGATGGGAAACCCATCGGGGTGAACCTTTACTAAAGGCGAGACCTTTAGGTAAAGGGGGAGGAGACTTATGTCCTGTTTCCAGGCAGATTTAGCTGCCCTGGCCCCTTAAAAACGCCTCTCGTGGCGCTTGAGCCGGTTGCCCTACTTTAAGGACAACCCTGAATCCTTTACGTTGCGTTTGTGCTACCTCTTTGGAGGTCTTTGCGTAACCCAATCACTACGGGCATTTAGCACCTTTGTGTTGACATCCAGCAGTTTCTATGCCAGCAATAAAAAAACGCTTAAGAAACCACTTATCGCTTTTATCTAAAACTCTAGACTGCAAATCGGCTCGTTCCATGCCGCCGAAGTCCTGAACGATCGACTTGGCCAGGATCACAATTTTGCAGTGCCAAATCAATATATCGCCGAGAACCTATCTATAACCTTCTGATTAATTGTCTCTATTTGGCGTCGGTTGTCGCCAGCAAGGAACGCTTATTGCGGCGCACAATAAGAATTATCCGCGCCCTGCTAGGCTCCTGTCAATGCCCTTTATATCGCGATGCACGACGAACTGTTCGGCCACGTTTTCAGATGGTTATAATCATCCCTCATGCAATGCGTCACAACATGCGAAGTCGCTGTTAGGCAGCGATCGCCGGTTGCGACGAAACGCAACAACACAATAGATGAGCCTGTTTTGGAGGGGTAATCGATGGCTGATGAAACCCGGCTTATAAAGAAGTATCCGAATCGGCGCCTCTACGACACCGCAACCAGCAGCTACATCACCCTCGCAGATGTCAAACAGCTGGTGCTGGACAACGTTGTTTTCAAGGTCGTGGACGCGAAGACCGATGAGGATCTGACTCGAAGCATTCTGCTGCAAATCATTCTCGAAGAAGAAGGATCGGGTGCACCGATTTTCTCCTCGGAGATGCTGTGTCAGATCATTCGGTTCTATGGGCATGCGCTACAGGAGATGATGGGCAACTACCTCGAGAAGAATATTCATACCTTCATGGATATCCAGCACCGCCTGCAGGAACAGGGTGCCAACAAGATGGGTGAAAACCCTATGTTGAATCCGGACACCTATTCGCAGTTCGTCAAAATGCAAGGGCCGGCAATCCAGGGCCTGATGTCGAACTACCTCGAGCAAAGTGCGAACGCCTTCCTGGACATGCAGCAGCAGATGCAAAAACAGGCGAGGAACATGTTTGGCAGTTTCCCGTTTGCTGGTATGCCCCCTTCAGACACAAAGGAGCAGCCCCCCGCAACTGAGCAAGCCGCGACCGAAAAAGCCTCTGAAGATCAGAAATCCGGCTAGCCGTTCTCGCACAGTGCATCGCATCGTTCTCCGGGCCCGGCATGCCGGGAGTTCGGAGTACGCCGGGCAGTGAACGCAACCAAGTCCTCTACACCGTCACCGCTATTGCCCTCCCAACCTGCCGATAAGCTGCCAACCGTTGGCTTTGTGTCACTGGGTTGCCCCAAAGCGCTGGTCGACTCGGAACGCATCCTGACGGAACTTCGCGCCGAGGGGTATGTTATTTCGCCAACTTACGACGTCGCCGACCTGGTCGTCGTAAATACCTGCGGATTTATTGACGAGGCCGTTGAGGAGTCGCTCGATGCCGTCGGCGAAGCCCTCGCCGAAAACGGCAAAGTGATTGTTACCGGTTGCCTGGGAGCAAAAAAGAACGTCGTTATTGACGAGCATCCAAGAGTCCTTGCCGTGACTGGCCCGCATGACACTGAAGCAGTCATGGCTGCGGTACACAAACACCTGCCGAAACCTCACGACCCTTTCACCGACCTGGTGCCCCCGCATGGCATCCGCTTGACTCCCAAGCACTACGCTTACCTGAAAATTTCTGAAGGATGCAACCACCGTTGCACCTTCTGCATCATTCCTTCGATGCGCGGCAACCTTGTCAGTCGACCAATTGGTGACGTCATGCAAGAGGCGCAACGACTGGTTGACGCCGGCGTTCGTGAATTGCTGGTGATCTCGCAAGACACAAGTGCCTATGGGGTCGATCTGCGTTATCGCACTGGCTTCTGGGGCGGTCGTCCGCTCAAGACGCGGCTCACGGAACTGGCCGGTGCGCTTGGTGAACTGGGCGTCTGGGTCCGCTTGCACTATGTCTATCCCTACCCTCACGTGGACGATGTCATCCCGTTAATGGCAGACAACAAGATCCTGCCCTACCTGGATGTTCCGCTGCAGCATGCGAGTCGGCGTATTCTCAAACTCATGAAGCGACCGGCCGACGCGGAGAACACGCTGACGCGCATACAGCACTGGCGTGAGCAGTGCCCGGAGATTACGATCCGAAGCACATTCATCGTCGGATTCCCCGGCGAGACGGAAGCCGAGTTCGAGGAGTTGCTCGACTTTCTGGCTGAGGCGCAGCTCGACCGTGTTGGCTGTTTTGCCTATTCCCCGGTGGAGGGCGCCGTGGCAAACGAACTGCCCGACCCAGTGCCGCAGGAGTTGCGCGAGGAACGCCGTGCGCGTTTCATGGAACACCAGCAATACATCAGTGCAGAAAAATTGCGCGGCAAAGTCGGCAGCGTACAAACCGTATTGCTGGACGCCGTTGAGAATGAAATGGCTATCGGGCGATCAAGTGCTGATGCTCCCGAAATCGACGGCGTGGTTCACGTTTCCGGCGCCAATGGCTTGCGTGCCGGTGAGTTCGCCCGAGTTCGCGTTACCGATGCGGACGAATACGATCTGTTCGGCACTGCGACCTGAGACATGTGGGCGGCGGTGAAAAACTGGGCGGCGCGTGTCAGGCGAGACACGCTTGCTCTTTGGTTTGCGGTACGCGACCGACGCACTCCGTTGTGGTTACGCTCGCTCGGTTACCTCATCATAGCCTACGCGCTTTCACCAATTGATCTCATTCCGGATTTTCTACCGGTCATCGGCTACCTCGACGAATTGATCCTGTTGCCCGCCGGGCTATGGTTGATGATCAGGTTGATGCCGGCGCCACTGCTCGAAGAGTGCCGCAGTCGCGCCGACAGCTGGATCGCCCAAGGTCAGGAGCGGCCACGCAGCAAACTCGGCGCAGCCATCGTCATCGTCATATGGATTACGGTTGTCTGGTGGCTGGTATCCATATTCTCCCGCCCGGCGATCGGCTAACGGCGCTGATTATTTCGTGCGCTCACCAAGCGCGTGTAAGAATTTGCGCTAGATCGGGGTTGAATCGTTACTATCGCTCACGCCGCGATGCCCGCATTGGCGCCGAGGTCACGCAGAAAGCCGCATACCTCGCCCGCGTCACGCGTACGTCGCATTGGCGGCAGGCTCTGCCAGATACGCCGCCCGTAGGATTTCCCGATCAGCCGCGGATCGCAAATCATCAAAACACCGCGGTCGCGTTCATCGCGAATCAGTCGCCCGGCACCTTGTCGCAAAGTGATAACTGCCTCGGGCAGCTGATACTCCATGAAGGCGTTTCGGCCCTCGCTGTTGATTCTGGCGATGCGTGCCGCCAGTACCGGATCGTCGGGCGGGGCAAATGGCAGCCGGTCGATAATCACCAAAGACAACGCTTCGCCACGCACGTCGACGCCTTGCCAGAACGACTGGCTGCCAAGCAGGATGGCGCTACCCAGGCCTCTAAAGCGCGAAAGTAACTCCGAGCGCGAGCCCTCGCCCTGCATCAGTAGCGGTAAATCCAGCCCCTTCGCCTGCATTGAATTGGCGAGCGAGGTCTTGGCTTCGCGCATGGCCCTGAGGCTGGTAAACAAGAAAAACGTATGTCCACCGGCGGCTTCAATTACCGGCAGCGCATTGTCGACAACTGCCTGCGTATAACCAGCGCTGTTCGGATCGGGCATGCCTTCGGGAACGTACAATAGCGACTGGTTCTGGTAATCGAACGGGCTGTCCCACCTCGCTGTGGCCGCAGCCTCGAGCCCCATCTGCTGTTGGTAGTGAGAAAAATCCTCCCGCACGGAAAGGGTCGCTGAGGTAAATATCCATGCTTTCGGATGGCCCGCCAGTTGGTTCCGAAATGCATCCGCTACCGACAACGGCGTCGAATTCAGGTGAACAGAAGCGGCAAACACCTCGATCCAGCGTACCTGGTTCATGTCGGCTTCGTTACGCCAGCGTTGCAGCGCGTCTATCAGTTGCGACGCCCGCTCCCAACAGTGATGCAGGCCCTCAGAGCGTGCCGCATGAATGTCGAGTTGCAAAATGAGTTCCCGCAGTTCCCGCTCGGCATGATCGAGTGCCGCGACGAACTCACCATCGGCAGCAACTTCATGATAGGTTTTGCGCGCAACCTCGGTCGAAAACTGTAACCGCAGGTCGCGCGCGGCTTTTTCGATGCGTTGTGCCTGCTGTTGCAGCTCGGTGGCATCGGCGGCGCTTGCCGCCACTTCCAGTCGTACGTCGCGTCCCAACTCGACGAGCTGGTTGGACGACAGCTGCTCGCCGAAAAACACGCTCGCCGTATCCGGTAGCTGATGCGCTTCATCGAATATCACGCTATTGCACGCCGGCAACAGCTCACCGACGCCCTCGTCGCGCAGCACCAGATCGGCAAAGAACAGATGATGATTGACAACCACGACGTCAGCTTCCAACGCCTGCTTGCGTGCTTCGAGCACAAAGCACTTGGAATGGTGCGGACACTCGCTGCCCAGGCAGTTTTCCCGCGTTGATGTCACCAGCGGCCAGATCACGGCATCTTCTGGTACCTCGGCAAGGCCACTCCTATCACCGCTGGCCGATGTGCGTGCGTAGCTGTCGATGCGTGCCAGATGGACTACGTCATCGCGCGTCATGAAACGGCCGTCAGTTTTGGCACGTTCCAGATGATGGTGACATATGTAGTTGGCGCGTCCTTTGAGCAAGGCGATGGTAACCGGCACCGACAAGACCTTGCGCACTAACGGAATGTCACGATCAAACAGTTGGTCCTGCAGCGTCTTGGTGCCGGTCGAAATGATGACTTTGCCGCCGTGGAGCAGCGCCGGAACGAGGTAGGCGAAAGTTTTCCCGGTTCCGGTCCCCGCTTCGGCAATGAGCACGGATGCCTGTTCGATCGCCTCAGTGACCGCGTGCGCCATTTCCAGTTGCTGCTCTCGCAGCCGATATCCCGGTATGGCCTGGGACAGCAGACCACCATCGGCAAAAATATCATTCAGCATTGCGGTCACGAGTCACCTGCCGAAACGCAATTGCGTGCGGCCAGGCTTGTTTTCCATAACCAGCCGGCAGGCGATTCATCGCTGCTCCGGCCAAAAGCGGATAGTATTGCTGTCATGCTTGCGAGGATCAATCTACTGTTTGCGTTTTCCATGCTGACGCTGCTCGTTTTCTACTTCGCCGGGCGTTTCGTCTTGGTTAAGATCGTGGCAGCGGTGACGCCCTCTCTGGTCCCGTACTTTATCGCAGGGTACACGTTGGTGGCGTTGATGCTGACGGTTCTCATCGTAGCGAAGACAACGATTCGGCTCGAGGCCATGTCCTCGGCGGCACGTGCCCGCCGGCCTAATGCCCGCTATTTTGTGGCGCAGGTTCTACTATGCCTCGCTCATCTGTGCGTGCTTTATGGCATCTACGCGATGTTCTTCCCTGGTAGTGACGGCGCAACGCAGTCACCCTGGCTGCTCGCGCCGCTGGTGTACGCGACTGGTATTTACCTCGCAGTAATCGACATGCGCAAGCGGGCGTCACAAGCTACGGCGTGAGCACAGCCGTTGCGTGATTATTTGCCGACGCGGATCTTCGGGTTCGCCGCGTGATGTCAGCGCTTCGAGCCTCTGTGAATGCAGCGCCACGCGGCTCACCCGTTCGATTGCCGTAGTCTAGTAAACTTGTAACGAAGAGGTTCGCCCGGACGCGGCCTGCCGCTGCCGGGCAGTCAAGGACAGCGAACCAATCCTGTTACCGGAACTTGCGCGCCCAGAGAGATCCACGCACATCATGTCAAGCAGCCGCCTGAACATCCGCATCGAACCACTGGCCAATCCCCGCCCTGCGCGCTTCCCGGAGGCTCTTGGATTCGGACGTTATTTTTCGAACCGCATGTTCACGCAGCGTTATTCGCCTGAGAAGGGCTGGCACGACGCGGCAATTACTGCCTATCAGCCTCTGACGCTCGATCCGGCCTCGGCGGTGTTGCATTGCGGGCAGGATGTGTTCGAGGGCGTCAAGGCATACCGTCGAGCCGACGGCAGAATCAACCTGTTCCGCATCGACCAACACATGGCGCGTTTCAACCGCTCGGCAGCACGCATGGGAATGCCGCAGATCGATGCAGCCCTGCACATCGAAGCGATCAAAACACTGGTGGGCCTGGAACACGAGTGGATACCGACGCAGCCGGGCGCAGCGCTATACATCCGTCCGGTTATGGTTTCCAGTGAGACGACCCTGGAAGTACGTGCAAGCCAGACCTTCCTTCATTTCATCATCCTCAGCCCGGTCGGGCCCTATTTTGGAAGTGGGCTGAGTCCGGTGCCGGTGTTCATTTCGCATGACTATGTGCGTGCCGTGCGTGGCGGTACTGGCGAAGCGAAAACAACGGCCAACTACGCCGGCAGCCTGCTTGCCACCGAACAAGCCCGCAAGAACGGCTTCCAGCAGGTACTGTGGCTCGATGCAGTCGAGCGGCGACTGGTTGAGGAAGTGGGCGGAATGAACATCGCCTTCGTCTACGAGGGCAAGCGCATCAGCACGCCGGCACTTTCCGGCAGCATTCTGCCAGGCGTCACGCGCGACTCGATATTGCTTCTCGCACCCGACATGGGGCTCGAGGTGAGCGAAGACCGGATCGACGTCAACGAGATGTTGGCAGATATCGAGTCGGGCCATATCACAGAGGTGTTTGCCATGGGTACCGGTGCGGTTGTCGCGCCGGTTGGACAGTTCCGCTACAAGGACAAAGACTACCTCATCAACGGCAATCAAACCGGTCCGGTGGCGCAACGTCTGTTCAATGCCTTGACCGACATCCAGTATGGACGCGTTGCGGATCCCTATGGCTGGACGCAATCAATGGAGACTGTGGACGCCACCGCCATGCAGCGCTCGGCGAGCGCCTGACAGAGTGTCGCTGCCGCGTTGCCAATGGGTGCCGGCAGGCAACGAACTTTATACCGCCTACCACGACTTCGAGTGGGGTGTACCGGTTCACGACGAGCGCCTGCTGTTCGAGTATTTGATACTGGAAGGCGCGCAGGCAGGCCTGTCGTGGTCAACCATCCTCAACAAACGCGAAGGCTACCGGCGCGCCTTTGCCGGCTTTGATCCGAGGGCAGTCAGTGCTCTGGGCACGCGCGACGTCGAACGTCTGATGGCTGATCCCGGTATCGTTCGCAACCGTGCCAAGATTCAATCGACCATTTCCAACGCCGGGAGGTTTCTCGAGGTGCAGGCGGAATTCGGCAGCTTCGACACCTATGTCTGGGGCTTTGTCGACGGCTCGCCGATACAGAACGCATGGCAACGGGCTGATCAGGTGCCTGTGAGTACAATAGAATCCGATGCCCTGAGCAAGGACCTCAAGCGGCGCGGATTCAAGTTTGTCGGCACCACCATCATCTACGCTTTCATGCAGGCAATCGGGATGGTCAATGACCACAGCAGGGAATGCTTTCGTTGGCGGGAATTACAAACTTAGCAAGCGCGATCTGACAAAATTACCTGCGCTGGTGAACACCACGCTGCAGCGCTTTCGCCAAAGTAAGGAAACGGCTATGAACACTTCCCAGATGAAACCGGAGAAAAACCATGCCGGCGCGCGCGATCGCCGCCGGGTCAGTGTGTCGGATGCGCTCGATGCGATCGGCAAAGTCAAAAGCGAATTGCCTTCGGCAACCGTGTTCGAGCATGGGTCGCTGCAGGTCAAGATGTATCGTCCCGGAACCGAAGATATGCAATCGCCACATACGCGCGACGAGGTCTACTTCGTCGTCAATGGTTCAGGCTGGTTCGTCAACGGTGCGGAGCGTCATCCCTTTCAAAGCGGTGACATGCTGTTCGTGCCGGCCGGCATCAAACATCGCTTCGAGCAGTACACCGACGATTTCTGCACTTGGGTCGTGTTCTACGGACCGGAAGGCGGCGAGGAAGCGCCAACCGGTTAGCCCCATGCCTGGCACACCATACGCGGCTGACGACCAACCAATGCGGGTGATCAACAGGCCAATCGGCATCAAGGTGCTGGTCATAGTCAATGCATTCGGCGCACTGGTCCTGCTGGCAATGTTTACGCAATACAGCGGCGGTCGCGCCCTGCTCTACCTGTGTGTTGGCATCCTGCATGGCGTACTCGCCCTCGGCCTATTCCGGCGTTACGTCTGGGCGAGCATCGTCATGATCATTTATGCGCTGTTCCAGGTGGCCGGCATGGCGCTGTGGTCATTGATCGGACTCATGACATTGGCCGCAGAGCCACTCACGCCGGCAAAAGCACAATTCCTTCTTCTCTCTGCTGTCGTTATCCCGTTCCTTGGCTGGGCAGCAATCTATCTGCTCAGACAACTCCGGACTGATTCAGCATCGCCGTCTCCCTGACGACAGCAAGCCAAACGACGCGAACCGGAACACTGTGCAGGTGCTTCAATAGCACCACGGCACCGCACGACAATTTCTAATTATCAGGTAGTTATGAGGCGTTCTGGAAGTCGATAGTCAATTCCAGCTTGAGTCTTCAAAGCTTCTTGTGACCCGCATGGAACTTGCATTTAGTTGCGATGCGTCGTCCCTGGAACCTCGGATGAGCGCATTAACATCCTGAATAGAAGTATGAAACTAAGTGACTGTAAGACAAAGTCGCGGAATCGGTTTCGCCGTGCTGCTGGGAAAGGCGTGCAGCGTCGAGGCTCGACTCGCTTTGGGCACGGTCTGAACCTTGCCGAATCAAATCGACACCGTTTAGATCGAAACCGTGGCATGAACATGGTCGAGGTGATGATCGTGATCGCCATGGTCGGAGTAATCACCGCAGTCTCCATTCCCATGTACAGCGATTACCGCTATCGCAGCATGGTCGCGCAGACCATTTCCGACATCATGGGCATCGGGATTCTGGTCGCTCAGTTCCAATCGGACAACGGTGGACAGTTACCAGCGAGTCTCGCGGACCTTGGCAAGAACGCATTACTCGACCCATGGGGCAATCCCTATGGCTATCTGAATATCACGAAGGTGATTGGCAAGGGCAAGTTGCGTAAGAACAAGAATCTGGTTCCCATCAACTCAGACTACGATTTGTATAGCATGGGAAAAGACGGCGACAGCAAAGGGCCGCTAACCGCAAAGGCCAGTCGGGATGACATCGTCCGCGCCAATAATGGACGTTTTGTTGGCCTCGTCTCTGACTACGAATAACCCGTACCCATTTCAGAGATATTCGCTGTACTTCTTCCGCCAAGCGTCGCAATTGGCTTTGTCCGAGCGTGCTACGGCGTAGAAAAGCGAGGCCCATTAAGACCGAAAGGATCCCCTGATATCGCGGTAGCGCACGCGTCGAATGGTTATGTCGCGTCGCCGCAACACGACTGGACTGACAAGACGATGTGTGCGGCGGACCCAGCCACCTATTTCAGCGCTCACGTCAGAAGTTGTGTTGTCACGCTTCAACCTAGCGCCACCGAAACGCAGTTCCATCGCACACACCCCTTGCAGCTTTCTCGTCATCGCTCATCTGACTTGTCAACTAAGGGACTGAGGGCCTCGCGACGACAAAAATCGGTGTGCTGGTGACATATGTCGCGCTGCGAATAATTGCAAGTGCGACTATGGCCCTCAAGCCCGTCTTGAAGAATTTATGCGAAACATTCTTCCTAATCTCAACAACCACTTAGATCTGCAACCTAAAGTGGTTTTTCACTGTCAAAAACACATGCGCTTGCGGACAGCGATCTGCACGAAAGTTGCGTTTATGACGTTGGGACATCACTCTCAAGGCGTCCTATCACCTTGAATAAAAGTATGAAATTTAGTCGACTCGGGACTGTCTGGAGTAGGCAGCTTGGTCGTGGATGGGATCCGACCGACTGCGGCCGGGACATACTCCATTTCAAGCATTGGGCCACTCATGCGGGGATGCATCAGCCGCGCGGCATGAGCATGGTCGAGCTGTTAATCGTGGTCGCGATGCTCGGCATCATCGCCGCAGTCTCGGTTCCGATGTACAAAGACTACCGTCATCGCGCCATGGTTGCCCAGACGGTTTCAGACATTGTCGACATCGATGTCCTGATCGCGCAATTCCAGGCGGATAACAACGGCAACCTGCCAGACAATCTCGCAGATATCGGTAGAGGCGGACTACTCGATCCGTGGGGCAATCCTTACGACTATCTGAATCTCACCACAGGCCCTAACCCCGGGGAGGTACGGAAGAACAAGAATCTCGTACCTATCAACTCGGACTACGATCTTTACAGCAGTGGAGAGGACGGCGACAGCAAAGGGGCGTTGACGGCGCAAGCCAGTCGCGACGACATTATTCGCGCCAATAACGGTCGTTTCGTCGGGCTTGCTTCGGACTACGAATGACCAAACCCCGACTGATGGACACCAGCTTCTTGCGCGGCAGGGTCGCGAAACGCATCTTTTTGCTTTTCGTCGCCTCCGCACTTGTGCCGATCATCATGCTAGCGGCGCTATACCAGTTTCAGGGGAGCGCACTGCTGTTGAAACACGCGCAGGGTCGGCTACGTGGCACAAGTGCAACCTACAGCACGGCAATCTACGACCGCTTAGTGCTGGCCGACCAAGCCCTGCGCGGCGTGGCTGCTGAAATAGGCAATGACACTGAGATCGCCGAGCTTCTTTCCGCTGTGGACGCGATGTTTGCGTCTCTCGAGCGACTGCCGTACCGACACGGGGAACTAACCCCGCACGATCGCCCGTCCCGGCTCGGCTTATTGGCACCTCATATTCGAAAGCAACTCCTCGATGGAGATACTGCCCTGCTAACCAAGGCTGGGTCCGACAATCAGCCGGAAGTATTTTTCGCACGCCTCGCCGATCCGGCGCGCCCCGAGAAGGGGACGATTTTGGCACGACTTCGTAACCAGTACCTGTGGGCAGAACGCGATTCGAATCCCTATTTGACCGAGCTTTGCGTTCTCGACCAGAAATTCGAACCGCTCTCATGCACCCAGGCCTTCGCACTGCCCGGGCTGTCCGCGGCTCTGCAGCGCGAAGCAGCCAAAATCAGCGGTGACCTGGAGTGGAAAGATGAGGCCCAGCCCTACGTCGGTCATTTTCGCGAAGTGTTCCTGGAAGCCAAATTCACCGTGCCGCGCTGGATTGTCGTCGCATCGCAACGAAGGTCGGACGCACTGGGTTCACTCGAAGCGTTCAGGACCATGTTCTGGGCGAGTCTGGGAATGTCGCTACTAATGGCGCTTTTGTTAACTTCGGTTCAGATACGACGCACCATGGTCCCGCTCGAGAAACTGATTCAGGGAACGGGCAAGCTGGGCAGCCGGGACTTCTCCGCCCAAGTCGAAATCGCTTCCAACGATGAGTTCGGCGAGTTGGCAAACTCGTTCAACGCCATGGCCAAACGGCTCGGCAAACAATTTGACGTCATGACGGCCCTGTCGGCAATTGATCGCGCGATCTTGTACGAACTCGACATCGATCGCCTGATGGAAGAGTTGTTGCTGTCACTGCGTATCATGTACGGCCTCGAATGCGCCGGCATTGTGGTGGTCGACCGCGACAAGCACGACCGGACACGACTGTATTCGATTGGCTCCGAAAATAACGCCCCGATGACAAAACACTCGCATGCCGGCACCGATATACACGACGTGCTGCTGGCCAACACCGACGGTTACTGGGCGACACCAGAAGAGATGGGCTGGCGTGGTATGACTTGCAAAGCTGAATCCAAGGCGCAGCATTTGTTCAACTTGCCGTTTGGATCCAAATCCGGACCCAGTGGACAGCTGATGCTGGGTTTCGAGGGCCGCATCGAACTCAATGAAGACGATATCGGCTACATCCGCGAATTCGCCGATCGAATCGGCGTGGCACTTTCCTCGGCGGCACGCGACGAGCAACTGTTCCGTCAGGCACGCTACGATGGCCTGACCGGGCTGCCAAATCGGTTCCTGTTGATTGAGCGGCTCAAGCAAGCAGTTGCAGAGGCACAACGCTCTGACAAATCCTTCGCCGTGCTCTACGTTGATCTGGATCGCTTCAAACAGATCAACGACAGTCTTGGTCATGCCGCAGGCGATCTGCTCCTGCAGGAAGCGGCTCAGCGCCTGCGAGATTGCGTGCGCGGATCGGATACGGTGGCGCGTGTCGGTGGCGACGAGTTCACTATCTTGCTGGGTGGCTTCAGCGACGCAAGCATCGCCCGCACTGTCGCCCAGCACATTCTCACCGCGATGGAGAAGTCGTTCATGCTGTCGGGAACGGAGAATTTCGTCTCGGCGAGCATTGGAGTCGCCATCTACCCGCACGACGGCACCGATCCCGGCCAGCTGTTGCGCAACGCAGACACCTCAATGTATCGCGCCAAAGCAAGCGGCCGGGCGAGGTTCGTGTTCTTCGAGGACGATATGAATGCCGAGGTCGTGCGCATCGCAAAGCTCGATCGCGAGTTGCGACATGCCTTGAGCAAACAGCAACTGCTTCTGCATTACCAGCCGCAAATTGACCTTCGAACCGGCGCGATGTGCGCCGTGGAAGCACTGGTGCGTTGGGAACACCCGCAGCGCGGCGTGCTCAAGCCGGGCCACTTCATCGACTTCGCGGAAGATTCGGGCCTGATCGTTGCCCTGGGTGAATTCGTTCTCCAGGAAGCGTGCAGGCAATATTCCCGCTGGCGCGATCTGGGAATCGGCATCAATCGAATTGCTGTGAACGTCTCGGGACGACAGTTTCGTCAACCCGGCTTTACCGAACTGGTGGAAAACGTACTGCGCGAAACCGGCATTCCGGGCAGCGCACTCAGCATGGAAATCACCGAGAACGTCCTCATTGAAGACGTTGCCGTCGTGATACCGATTCTGTCCCGCTTGAAGTCGCTTGGCATACGCATCGCCCTGGATGATTTCGGCACCGGTTTTTCCTCGATGTCGTATCTGGAACGACTGCCGATTGACACATTGAAGATCGACCGTGCTTTTATTGCCACCATTGACTCGGCAGGGCGTGGTGGCGTCATTGCCAAGCTGGTACTCGATATGGCGCGCTCACTTGACATGAGCGTTGTCGCCGAAGGACTGGAGCGTCTCGAGCACCTCAAATTCCTCTGTGACCACGATTGTGATGTCGGCCAGGGGTATCTTTTCAGCAGGCCCCTGCCCCCGGACGCGCTGACCGAGTTCCTGGCGACCTGGAATCTGGTAACGCGGAAGGAGTTCTTTGCTCGCGCCGGTAGCTTGGCTGCGCCGCCGATATCAACAGCAAGTTAGACCCCTTCTCAACCGAACGACTGTTGTTGTCGGGTAAGCGCCTGCAACTGGCGATCATGCCATGGGCTCAACACGGGCTGCACCACAGCCGCACCGGACAGAGCAAGAAACATGTCCCACTGGGTATCCCATACGTCGCCCTGCGTCGCAAGAAATGCATCGGCTGCCGTCCCAGAGGCAACTGCCACCCACCATTCGGTGAACTCGTAGAAAGCCGAAATCGCCAAGACGACGCAACAAACCAGAAAATAGCGCCATACGCGACCGCGCACGACATCGGCGCGGATGAAGATTTCGCGCGTGATCATCGCCGGCACGAAGCCCTGAAACACATGACCGACGCGGTCATAGTAGTTTCGCGCCAACCCGTATTCTTCCTGCAGCCAGTCAAAAAAGGGAACTTCAGAGTAAGTCCAGTGTGCGCCGACCAGCAGTACCGCGGCATGCAGCCAGATCAGGCAGTAGACGAGCATGGTCAACCTGACACGCGGATACAGCGCCAGCAACACGGCGGCATAAATCACTGCCGGCGTAGCTTCCAGTATCCAGATAAATCGATTGGCCGGTGCATAACCCGACCAGACAAGGACAGCGACAAAACTGATCAACAGTGTGGCGAGCCATCGGCGTGAGTTACTGCTGCCCGGCGCTGGAAAGGTCGAACTCACCGGATCTCTTCCACCTTGATCCGGGTGCGGCGCTGATCGCGCGACGCGTTGCTCCGGTAGGAAGTGATGCCGGTCTCCTCACGATCAGCGCTCAGCGTCACCGAGCCGACTTCCAGCCACTCTCCAGCACGACCCGAGAGGACCGACGAGACGCGCTCGATTCGCACCGCTCCGGTGCGCCGGCTCAGCACGGCGTCCGCACTACTCGACACCTGCACCGTGACCTCGTCGCCGCGCATTCGCGCGACAGCAAAGAACCCGGCCTCGACGTCACGGTACACGACTGTCTCGCCGGCAGCGAAACCGACGACACCGACAGCGACCGAATAAGTGCGAATCGGAATCGATTCGCCAAGCGCGATGAATGCCGCCTGGCCTTCGTTGACCTGAACCGTCTGCACCGTGCTGCCGGTGTCACGCGTCTGCGTCGATTCGACACGTATGCGCACGCGATTCTCGTCATCAGTGTTCGTTGTTGCCCCCGATGTTGTGCTCTTCGATGTGTTGGGCGGGATGGTCACCCTGACCCCGTCGTTTCCCACGCTTCCCGAAACTTCCACACCACGTTCATCACCAGGCGCGAAGATGTCCTGGCGCACGGTGATGCGCAAGCGCCGCGGCGGTGCGTCCACCTGATCGATAATCATGCGCAGCTCTTTGAGATTCTGTGGTGTTGTACGTATCACCAGTTTGTCACGCGAGCCGCTGATGGTGCCGCCAGGCGCGAGCATCGGTTTGAGCAACTGCACCATTTCGTCGGCACTGCGCGTATACAACTCGATGACCTCGAGTTGCATTTCTCGCGCAGCAACCTGCGCGGAAAAATCTCGCGCAGCAACCTGCGCGGAAAAATCTTGCGCCCCGATGTTGGTGGTGCAGATGGCGGCCGCGAACAAGCATGCCAATGCAATACGCGCAAACGCTGAGTTCATTGCGCAGGCTCCCATTGCACTGCGAGCTCCTTGCTGGCGGGATCCTGGCGGTAGAACATTGATAGCTGGCTGTAGACTTCCGGGTAGTTTTCGACGAGCAGTTCGGGACACTCGAAAAACACTTCGGAGGCGACTGCAAAAAACTCGGCCGGCGACTCACAGGCGTAGTCGTCCAGCCCGCTCGGCTCGCCGCGCCGCAACCGCCAGCAAAGGTCTTCATAGGCCTGGGTGAACGTCTGCGTCCACCGCTCACGGTTCATATCGGCGTGCAGCGACGGAAAGCCATCGGCATCGCCATTGCGCATGTCCAGTTTGTGGGCAAATTCATGTATGACGACGTTGGCACCGTCGTGCCGCCAGGCAGTCTCCACGTTACTCCAGGACAGGATCACCGGGCCGCGTAGCCAAGCCTGGCCAGCGTAAGCATGATGATCCGTCTGCATCAGCCCGTGCTCATTCATGTATTCCTGACGCGGTATAAATTCGTCTGGATAAACAATAACTTCGACCCAGTCGTCGTACGAGTCCAGACCAAGGTTGAGGATCAGAATACAGGCCTGGATGGCGATACCCAGCTTCATTTCATGGTCGAGGACGAAATCACCGGCCGCGTTGATCTGTTTCTCATGCAAAAACAGTACGCATAGCTCGCGCAGGCGCGCCTGCTCTGATTCGCTTAGCCGCGTGACGAAAACCAGGCGTGACGACAACCGCTGCCACAATCCGTCATCAAGTGAGTACTTGGCGAGTAAGCGCCGGTGGCGCCACGCTCGGAACGCCTTCAGCATCGCGTTCCGCGACTCCCTATCCCTTGCTGCGGTCCGAACTGGCACGGCCCGAACGCGTCACTTCAATCGAAACGGGATTTGCCGATTCGCGTTCGATGGAGTCGGGTGTGACCGATTGCGACGTAATGAGATCGGCTTTGACGCGCTGCAGGTGTTCGGGCGCATCGAGCTCAACCCGCTCGATTTCACTGAAACGCTTGCTGATCTTGTCGCTGCTGATACGGACTTTTTCGGCGTCTTCATGAGCCTGCCGGATGTGATCGGCCAGTTTTCGCATCCGCTCATCAAAGCGCGCAAAGTCTTTGCCCAGTTTGCCGAGCTCATCCTTGATGATGTGTACCTGTTCACGCGTCGCGACATCCTTCATCACGGCACGCGACGTGTTGAGCACGGCCATCAGCGTGGTCGGTGAAACAATCCAGACGCGCCGCTGCATGGCGTAGTCGACAATTTCTGCATGATAGGCGTGTATTTCGGCAAACACCGCCTCTGCCGGCACGAACATCACCGCACCATCACTCGTTTCACCGGTAATGATGTATTTACTCGAGATGTCATCGACATGTTTGCGAATGTCAGCCCGGAACTGGCGCCGCGCCTGTAGTCGGTCGCTGTCGCCCACCTCCATTTCGAACATGCGATGGTAGTTCTCCATCGGGAACTTCGAATCGACCACGACCATGCCAGTTGGTGCCGGCAGTTTCAGTACGCAGTCTGCGCGATTGCCATTGGATAGCGAAAACTGGAACTCGAAGGCCGATGGCGGCAGGATATTGCGCACCAGCCCTTCGAGCTGAATCTCGCCAAATGCGCCACGCGAGCGCTTGTCACCGAGCAGTTCCTGCAGGCTGACGACATTACTGGTCAGCCCGTCGATCTTCTTCTGTGCCTCGTCTATCGTCGCCAGGCGCTGCATGACGCTGACGAAGGTTTCGTTGGTTTGCTTGAAACCTTCCTCAAGTCGTTCATTGACCTTGCCGGAGATCTGCTCGAGCCGCGAGTCGGTCGTTTTGGTCAGCAGTTCCACCGACGAGGCGAGCTGAGCGGAGGCATTGCGAAGACTGGTCTGAATCATTTCCTGCTCGGCGCGATTCTGCTCCGCCAGCGTCTCGAGCACTTTGGTGACGACTTCGCTGCGCAACAGGTCATGCTTTGACTGCATATCGCGGCTCATTTCCGACAGTCGCTGCGAGGTCGTTTCGCGTGTGGCTGACAACTCTTCCACCTGTTTGACCTGCAGCGCGCCAACCGCGCTTCGTGTTTGTGTCAGTTCCTGGGCCAGCGTGTCGCGCAGTTGTCCCATGCCACCGGACTGCACTTGCGACAGACGGTCTCCCAGCTCGTTCAGTGCCGAGTTGGTGTCGCGCACCATCTGCAGGTGTTTCTCTTCCAGCGTTCGCGCCAGGCCGGCAGGATGCGTGCGCAGGCGCAGCGCGACGGCGATAACGACCACGAGTGTGGCCAGTGCGAATATCAGCGCGACGATGGTCAGAGCCAGGTTGATAGTCAGATCTGGCATAAATATTCAGTATAGCCCAGCGCCACGCCTCGTAGCGCCGGTTGCCCGGTTGCCCAGATGGCCGCTCAGGCGGCCTGCTGCTGGCGTCCGGCCCGCTTACGCTCGTGCTCCTTCAGCCAGCGCTTGCGAATACGTATCGAGCGTGGCGTGACCTCGACCAGTTCATCGTCGGCAATGAACTCCACCGCTTTTTCCAGCGTCAACTCGATCGGTGGTACCAGCCGTACTGCTTCGTCAGAGCCCGATGCCCGAATATTGGTGAGCTGCTTGCCCTTTATCGGGTTGACCACCAGGTCGTTGTCTCGGGTATGGATGCCGATGACCATGCCTTCATAGATGGCATCGCCGGGCGAGACGAACATGCGACCACGATCCTGCAGCTTCCATAGGGCGTAAGCCACAGCAGCGCCATCCACCTGGCTGACCAATACGCCGTTACGGCGTTCTTCGACTTCGCCCTTGAGCGGGCCGTATTCGTCAAAGACATGACTGGCGATGCCGTTGCCGCGCGTCAGCGTAAGGAATTCGGCCTGGAAGCCGATCAGGCCGCGCGCTGGAATGCGGTATTCCAGCCGCGTGCGGCCTTTGCCGTCAGATTGCATGTCCTGCAACTCGCCGCGGCGCCGCCCCAACTCCTCCATGACGGCGCCCTGGGTCTGCTCATCGACGTCTACTGTTAGCAGTTCATAGGGTTCCTGCCTGACACCATCGATGGTGCGATACACCACACGAGGCCTGCCGACCGCCACCTCGTAGCCCTCGCGGCGCATGTTCTCCAGCAATATGGTGAGGTGTAATTCGCCTCGCCCGGACACGATGAACGTGTCGGAGTCCTTTGCAAACTCGACGCGTAGCGCCACATTCGACTGCAACTCGCGTTCAAGCCGTTCGCGAATCTGGCGGCTGGTCACGAACTTGCCCTCGCGGCCCGCCAGTGGCGACGTGTTGACCATGAAATTCATGGTCAGCGTCGGTTCATCAACGGTGAGCATTGGCAGGCCCTGCGGACTGGTCGGGTCACACAGCGTCTCGCCGATGGCAATGTCATCGATACCGTTGACCAGCACGATGTCGCCCGCTTCGGCCTCCTCGACCACGGTACGCTCGAGCCCTTTGAACACCAGTACCTGATTGACCTTGGCTAGTTTCGCTTCACTATCCGCTCCATGCATCACCGCCACTTGTTGACCGGAACGGATGCGCCCGCGCGCAATGCGACCGATGCCAATCCGGCCGACGAAGCTGGAATAGTCCAGCGAGCAGATCTGCAACTGCAGCGGGCCGTCTGCGTCGACATCTCGCACCGGCACGTGTTCAACAATGGTGTCGAACAAGGGCCGCATGTCTTCACCCGCTTCTGCAACATCGAGTGTTGCCCAGCCCTGCAGTGCCGAAGCATAGACGATGGGGAAATCGAGCTGCTCATCGCTCGCGCCGAGTTTGTCGAACAGATCAAAAGTCTGATTGACCGCCCAGTCGGCACGTGCTCCCGGACGGTCGACCTTGTTCACCACGACGATCGGTCGCAGTCCCAGCGCCAGTGCCTTGCGGGTAACGAAGCGCGTCTGCGGCATCGGCCCCTCGACTGCGTCAACCAGCAACAGAACGCTATCGACCATCGACAGCACGCGCTCCACCTCGCCACCGAAATCGGCGTGGCCGGGTGTGTCGACGATATTGATGTGGGTGCCCTGGTATTGCACCGAACAGTTCTTGGAGAGGATTGTTATGCCGCGCTCTTTCTCCAGGTCATTGGAGTCCATCACCCGCTCGGTAACTTGCTGATGGGCGGCAAAGGCACCGGCCTGGCGCAGCATCTTGTCGACCAGTGTGGTCTTGCCATGGTCGACGTGGGCAATGATTGCAATGTTACGAATGTTGTCGCGCATAATCGGTTCGCGGGATGTTCAGTTTGCCGGATACTTGTTAAGCAACCGCCGCAAAAAAACCACGCAGTTTAGCAAATAGCGAAGACGTCAGTGTTTTCCAGGGAGCCGAATTATCGGCTTCAGGCCAAGGTCCGGAACACCTCCATCGGCGGCGTTCGCATCAACCGATTGGTACCAGCCACGCCCACCAGCGTCACTATCAGCACACCGGCTACCAATCCGGCAATCCACACCGCCGGGTTGATCTGATATGGAATGCCAAGCACCTTCTCGGCCAACCCCCATCCGACCGCGGTTGCACCGACTGCGGCTAACAAGCCGGCGACGCCACCAATAAAAACGAACTCGCTGATCTGCAAGAGCCTGAGCTGCCTGCTGGTCGCGCCGAGGGTGCGCATCACCGCCGCGTCCATGCGCCGCTCGTCATGGGTCGAGGCAATCGCAGCAAGCAACACCAGAGCACCAGCGATCAGGCTGAAGATGAATACGAACTCGACTGCCCTGATGACCTGATCCATCATGCGCACCACCTGCCCGAGCACGGCTTCCACGTCGATGACCAGAAAACCGGGGAACTGGCGTATCAGGTCATCGAGAAATTCACCTTGGCCCGGAGGCAGATAAAAACTCGTGACCCAGCTCATCGGATATGAATCGAGCAGCCCGGGTGCCGCCAGCACAAAGAAATTGACACGGAAAGAATCCCACTGCACTTCGCGCAGCGAAGAAATTTCAACCTCGAGGATGTCACCGGCGACGTCGTAGCGCATCACGTCGCCCAGCTCCAGACCAAGGGTTTCGGCGATACCGGTCTCCATCGAGATCATCCCCTTGCCCTGGTCGCTGTTCTCGAACCAGCGCCCTTCGACGATCCGGTTGTCCTGATACAGGGAGCCGCGCCACGACAGGTTGAACTCGCGGTTGACGAGCCGCTTGGCGCGCTCGTCGAGGTAATCATCGGCCACCACTGCCTCGCCGTTGATCTCGACAAGACGGCCACGCACCATCGGATACAACGCCGGAAAGGCTCGACCGTGCTGCGAAAAATAGTCGCGTAATTCCTCGATCTGATCAGTCTGGATATTCACCAGAAAGCGGTTTGGTGCGTCCGCCGGCAGTGTTCGTTGCCAACTGGTGAGCAGATCGTTGCGCACCAATGTGAGCAGGATAAGCGACAGCAAGCCGAGTCCGATGGCACTGACCTGCAATACGCTGCCCATACTGCGGCGCCGGATGTTGGCCAGCCCGGTTCGCCAGCCAAACTGGGCGTCACTGAAAACGCGCCGCAGCAGACGGATCGCCAGCAGTGTTATCGCGGCGCAGGCCAGCAAGGTCGCAAATACGCCGGCGAGAACGGTCCAGCCCAGATCAAGATCACCGGCCTGCCACAGGATCAACAGTGCGATGGCCAGGCCACCCAGCAAATAGGCGCTCAACCCGGTCGGATCGGGAACGCCGAGATCACGCCGCAGTACGCGCATGGTCGAGACCTTGCGCAATGCAATCAACGGCGGCAGCGCAAAGCCGCCGAGCAAAATGCAGCCAGTGGCAAATCCCTGAAGCATTGGCCACAGTGCAGGCGGCGGCAGCTGCACCTGTACCAGCGGAGCAAGAATCGCGACGAGGATTTGTTGCAGCCCCAAACCGACGAAGCTGCCAATGAGCGCGGCAATTGTACCGGCCAACAGGAATTGAAGGCCGTACAAGGCGAGCAATTCACCCTGAACCGATCCCAGGCAGCGCATCATTGCGCAGGCATCGAAATGCCGTTGCATGTGTCTGCGCGCTGCCAGTGCGATTGCCACGCCGGCCAGCACCACGGTCAGCAAGGTCGACAGTCCAAGGAAGCGCTCGGCGCGCTCGAGCCCGGAGCGAATTTCAGGACGCGCATCACGGATCGTCTCAATACGTTGCCCCGGTTGAATCCTTGCATCGGCAAATTCGCGAAATCCGGCGACGGCGCTCTCTTCTCCCGCGACATAGAGACGATAACGTACTCGGCTGCCGGGGACGATCAATCCGGTCGACGCCAGGTCCTGCTCGTTGAAGATCAATCGCGGTGAGAGGTTGAGAAAACCGGCACTCGACTCGGGTTCTTCACTGACGATCGCCGCGACGTTGAAGCGCCGCTCACCCAGTGTGATCTGGTCTCCAAGCGACAATCTCAGCCGGCGCATCAGTCGTGCATCGACCCACACTCTACCTGATTGCGGAATAGCGTCGGGTTTGACGTCAACACGGTCAGATGCTGTCTTGATGCGTAGGTGTCCCCGCAGCGGATAGCCGGGACCAACAGCCTTTACTGCCGTCAGCAGACTGTCATTGGCGAACTGCGTCATGCTGCGAAAACGCACCGAGGACGATGTCTGCAATCCGCTTCGGCCGGCCATCTGAGCATACGCAGCGTCAATCGGCCGGTCGGACACAATGACCAGATCGCCGCCGAGCAACTGGCTGGACTCGCGCACAATAGCCCGGCCAACCCGTTCAGCGAAGAACGAGACGGTGGTAACACTGGCCACGGCGATAATCAAGGCCACGAACAGAATGCGCATCTCGCCGGCGCGCCAGTCGCGTGCGAACAAGCGCAGCGCCAGGAGTAACATCGAGAACGCGTTTTTCAAACGCGCACCTCGGCGACGATGCGCCCGGCAGCGAGCTCGATACGGCGCTGGCAACGCGAGGCCAGCCGCTCATCGTGGGTCACCAGCACCAGCGTGGTACCGCGCTCGCGATTGAGATCGAACATCTGGGTTACGATCTCTTCACCTGTGCGTACATCAAGATTTCCGGTCGGTTCATCGGCGAAGACCACTTTCGGTCCGACGACAAAGGCCCGGGCTATGGCGACTCTCTGTTGCTCACCTCCCGAAAGCTGGCGCGGGTAATGGTCCAGGCGATGGTCCAGTCCGACGCGTCGCAGAATCTCTCGAGCCCGGCGCCGGGCATCTGCCTGGCCAGACAGTTCGAGCGGCAGCATCACGTTCTCCAGCGCTGTCAGTGCCGGTAACAGCTGAAATGACTGGAATACAAAGCCGATGCGATCGCGCCGCGCGCGGGCACGTCCGTCCTCATCGAGTCCGGAAAGATCTTGCCCGTCGGTGTAGACGCGACCCGAACTCGGAACATCCAGCCCTGCGAGCAGTGCCAGCAGGGTCGTCTTGCCCGAGCCGGAAGCGCCTACTACGGCAACCGATTCGCCACTATGGATCTCGACAGAAACATCCTCGAGAATCGTGAGCGTGCGTGAACCGGTGGTGACCCGATGGGTCAAATCAACCGCCTGAACGATGGGAACTGCTGTTATGTCATTTGCCATGTCTTTGCGTGTCGTGGTGTTTCTGTTGTTGGTGTGCGCCTGGCGCGCCAGCTTCGCGGATACCTTACTGGTCCTGGGAGACAGCCTGTCAGCCGGCTATGGGCTTCCCACTGGCAGCGGCTGGGTCAGTTTGTTGGAAACGCGACTGGCCGCCGATGAAAAACCGGTCACCGTAGTCAATGCCAGCATCAGTGGTGAAACCACCGCCGGTGGCAAGCGACGCATCCAGCGCTTGCTCGATCGCCATCAACCGCATGTTGTAGTGATTGAATTAGGCGCCAACGACGGCCTGCGCGGCATCCGCATCCCTCTCATCAGGGAAAACCTTTCCGCCATTGTCGATGCTTGTCAGCGACATGGGGCGAGGACACTCGTCGTTGGCATGCGCATACCACCTAACTACGGGCGCGATTATGGCGAAAAGTTCCACGCGCTGTTCAGGGAAGTCAGCGACAGCTACGGTGCATCACTGGTGCCCTTTATGCTCGACGGCTTTGCCGACGATCGGGCGCTGTTTCAGGACGATGGCATCCATCCAACCAGTGACGCCCAACCGCTGATTATGGAGAATATTTACGGTCAACTGAGGCCGTTGCTTTAGAACCTATCGCACAGGTTCCAGCGTCTACACCACCTCGACCAGCGGATCACCGGCCACCAGCCGCCCGATACGGGTAGCCGTTTCAAAACCACCTTGGCGAAACACCTCGATGACACTCTGCGTCGCGTCAGGCGCACAGCACACCAGCAGCCCACCGCTGGTCTGCGGATCGGTCAGAAGATTTCGTTTCCAATCCGCAAACCCTTCCGGCAATTGCGCACCGGCGCCATAACTTGCCCAGTTGCGCGCTGATGCCCCGGTCACGCTTCCGGATTGGGCGTGCCGCAACGCCGATTCGACAAACGGCAGTTCGTCAAAAGCAATCCGCGCCGCGACCTTCGAACCACGACAGATTTCCAGTACGTGGCCGAGCAGCCCGAAACCCGTCACGTCCGTAATTGCGTGCACATCAGCCATCGTTGACAGCTGTGCGCCGGGGCGATTGAGGCGCGTAGTAATGTCGATCATCTCGGCATACTCGGCTGGCTCCAATCGCCCGTCCTTCAACACAGCAGACAAGATGCCTACGCCGAGCGGTTTGCCCAGCACCAACTCGTCGCCGGCGCGAGCCTCAGAGTTGCGCTTGAGTCGCTCCGGGTGAACCAGTCCAAGCGCGACCAGACCATAGATCGGCTCCGGCGAATCGATCGAATGCCCACCGGCGATGGGAATTCCGGCCTCCCGGCAGACCGCTTCTCCGCCGGACAGAATCTGTTGAATGACCTCGACTGAAAGCTTGTTCACCGGCATGCCGACAACCGCCAGCGCCATGAGCGGCGACGCACCCATGGCGTAGATGTCGGAGATGGCATTGGTTGCTGCGATGCGACCGAAGTCGAAAGGATCATCAACCACCGGGGTAAAAAAATCAGTGGTCGCGACCAGCGCCTGTGAATCGTTCAAGCGATAGACCGCTGCGTCATCAGCGTGATCGTAGCCGACGAGCAGTTCGGGAAACATGCCGCCGGCGGCCGATTCACCGAGCACCTGCGACAGCGTTCCGGGCGCAATCTTGCATCCGCATCCGCCGCCGTGGGCATATTCAGTCAATCTGATTTGCATATAGTCTGATTTGAATGTATTCGATCGGACAAGCAACCGAATCAGACGTAGTAAACTTAGGGTTGGTAGCCGAGCAAGAAGCCCGGTAACCATTTCATTTTGCCCGCCATTGGAAATGAAACAGGACGCGGTCAACGTAGCACAACTTCAGGAGTTTGACGAGATCGTGGATGTGCGTTCGCCGTCCGAATACGAACTCGACCATATCCCGGGCGCGATCAATTGTCCGGTGCTGTCCGATGAGGAGCGCGCCCGAGTCGGCACCATTCACGCGCATGAATCGGCGTTCGCTGCCAAGAAGATCGGTGCTGCATTGGTAGCGCGTAATATTGGGCAACACCTGGAAGAAGCGTTTGCCGATAAGCCGAAGAGATGGCGACCACTGATCTACTGCTGGCGTGGCGGCCAGCGCAGCGCGTCAATGACCAGCGTGCTGCGCCAAACGGGGTGGGATGCAAGACGGCTCGGCGGCGGCTATAAAGCGTTCCGGCGCCACGTTATCAACGACACGGATCATCTCGTCGCCCGGCTCTCATTAAACGTAATCTGCGGGCTGACCGGCAGTGGAAAGAGTGCGCTGCTGCGTGCGCTGAAGGATGAGGGCGGGCAGGTACTCGATCTCGAAAGCATCGCCGAGCATCGTGGGTCGGTTCTTGGTGCCGTGCCCGGCAGCACGCAACCGGGGCAAAAGATGTTCGAAAGCCGTGTGTGGCAAGCGCTGAATAGCTTTGACCCGTCGCGGCAGGTTTACGTCGAGGCCGAGAGCCGGAGAATCGGCGATCTGCGCCTACCCCAATCTTTGATGCACGCCATGCGTGCATCGCAGTGCGTTACGCTGCAGGCTTCCACAGCCGTTCGCGTTCAGTTGCTGTTACGTGAATATCGGCATCTGGTATCCAGCCCCGCCGAGCTGACTCCACGTCTGGACGCACTGGTGTGGCTCCATGGCCGCAAGCGCGTAGCGCAATGGAATGCACTCGCGTCTGCCAACGACTGGGAAACACTGGTTCGCGAGTTGCTCGAGCGGCATTATGACCCAGCCTACCGCAAGTCGTCGCTGTCGAACTATGCAGAAATGACGCACGCGGCTACGTTGAAGGTGACTGAAGCAAGTCCGGATGAGTTCGTTACCTTGGCGCAAAACCTAATTGCCGAAGAACCGGCGCGCCGAGCCAGTGCAGCCGGACACGCCAGGATTGTGGCGTAACACATGAGTTGTAGTCGTACTGTAGATGTATCGTGCATCGCAGGGGTACTAGCTCAGGGCCGAGTCGGCATGGCCTTTTCCCTGTGAAGCTGGCGATCAAGATCGACGTTGACAGCCTCAGGCCGGCGCTGGTAGGTGCACCACGTCTCGCCGAGGCATTGAAGACAGCCGCCGCTGGCGCCAGTTTCCTGTTCAGCGTTGGTCCGGACCGCAGCGGACGGCATATCGGGCGACTATTTCGTCGCGGCATGCCGCGGCGGTTGTGGCGGACCTGGCGGGCACGCGATTATGGTCTACGCACTTACCTGTATGGCTCACTGCTGCCGGCGCCAGACCTGGGTGTCAGGGCCGCGACCACTTTGCGCGCGGTAAACGATGCCGGTTTTGAAACCGGCGTGCGTGCCTATGACTATATTGAGTGGTGCGAAAGCGCGGCAGGCAGCGACGCAGCCTGGATTGGCCGGCAAATGGCACTTGCCCGCGACCGCTACCAGGAAATCGTTGGCGAACCAGCGCGCGTGCATGCTGCTGCAGGATGGAAGATGAACCGCTACGCCTACCGTTGTACGCAGCGGCTCGAGTTTTTGTATAGCTCTGATACGCGGGGCACGCATCCATTCATTCCGGTGTTTCAGGCCGAAGTGATTTCGTGCCCGCAGTTGCCAACCACACTGCCAACCATGGACGAACTCATGGCCAACGCCGGCATCTCGGCGCAGCACGTGGTGGCGCAACTGCTTGCCTTGACCGAGGAACCGGGGCCGTGGGGACATGTGTTCTCGGCCAATGCCGCTTTTGAAGGCCTCAAGCTGCTGCCGCAGTTTGAAGAACTGCTCAGTGGCTGGCGCCAACAGGGTTACGAGATCGTATCGCTTCACGACTATATGCTGTCGATCGACACGCGCGAACTGCCTTACCACGAAGTAATCACCGGCCCTGTGCCGGGCCGACCCGGCACTGTTGCGCTGCAAGGCAAGGAGTTCCTGAGCTGCGAATATGATGGGCGTGAATGAACTATCCTTGCTGATTCGCATCCCTCAACAAACACAACCACAACTGGAGACAAAAAATGAGTGACATTCTGACAGGGCTCAAAGTCCCCGACTTCTCAGCGCCGTCTACCGGCGGCAAGGAATTCCGTCTGTCTGAACTTCGCGGCCAGCCGCTGGTCCTGTACTTCTACCCGAAAGACAGCACGCCCGGATGTACTGAAGAGGGGCGTCAATTTGCTGCGCTCTATGGCGAGTTTCAGAAGAAAAAATGCGCGATCTACGGCGTTTCGCGGGACAGTCTGCGCTCTCACGACAACTTCAAGGCGAAGATGCACTTCCCTTTCGAGTTGCTATCCGATCCCGATGAAGAACTGTGCAATATGTTCGATGTGATCAAGATGAAAAACATGTATGGCAAGAAGGTTCGCGGCATCCAGCGCAGCACGTTTGTCATCGATGGCGATCGCGTGTTGCGACGCGAGTGGCGCGGCGTGAAGGTGCCGGGTCATGCCAACGAAGTACTGGATGTCGTGAAGTCACTTTGACCGTTAGGCCAACAAAGGAAACCATGACACTCGGACCACGCTACCTTGTGCAACGTTGCCGTTATGTTCCCGGCAGCAGACCTGTCTCGCCAAAGCCGCGCGGCAACGCGTCGCATCGGTCGATTGCATCTGACACAACACGAATCACTTCTACCAACAACTATAGAACACATGCCTGATAGCGAATCGGTCTCCGTCGTTACAAAACTGGCACCACGTCCCAAACTGTTTGTGCTCGACACCAATGTGCTGATGCATGATCCGACCAGTCTGTTCCGCTTCGAAGAACATGACATCTACATTCCAATGGCAACCCTAGAAGAACTCGATGCACATAAGAAAGGCGTGTCCGAGGTTGCCCGCAACGCGAGACAAGCGAGTCGCTTTCTGGATGCCATCGTCAGTAGTGCGCCGAACGGAATCGAAGACGGAATTGAACTTGCAGTTACCGGTAACAGTCAGGCCGGAGGACGTCTGTTTCTGCAAACCGCGCCGATCGATGAGGATCTGCCGGGCCATGTTGCGCCGGGCAAAGTAGATAATCAGATCATCGGCGTCGTAAAACACTTGCAGGAGACGCTGGACAAGCGCGAAGTTATTCTGGTTAGCAAGGACATCAACATGCGCATCAAGGCGCATGCACTGGGTCTGGCGGCAGAGGATTATTTCAATGATCGGGTACTCGAAGACACCGATCTGTTGTATACCGGCGTTCGCGAACTTCCTCCTGACTTTTGGGACACGCATGGCAAGGACATGGAATCGTGGCAGGAGTCAGGTCAGACCTACTACCGCATCAGCGGTCCCCTATGTTCCAGCTTGCTACCAAACGAATTCGTCTTCCAGCCTGACGACAAAGCCTTCGAGGCGCGCGTTATCGATTCCGAGCCAACGAATGCGGTACTGGCAACAGCGAGAGACTTCTCGCACGCCCGCCATGCCGTTTGGGGAATTGCGGCGCGCAATCGCGAACAGAACTTTGCCCTGAACCTTTTGATGGATCCGAACATCGATTTCATTACCTTGCTGGGACAAGCGGGTACTGGCAAGACACTGCTGACACTTGCCGCCGGTCTGAATCAAACACTCGAGCAGAAAATCTACTCGGAAATCATCATCACACGCGTCACCGTATCGGTGGGCGAAGACATCGGATTCCTGCCCGGCACGGAAGAGGAAAAGATGACACCGTGGATGGGCGCGCTGGAAGACAATCTCGATGTGCTCAACAACATGGACAACGAAGCGGGCGACTGGGGGCGAGCAGCCACACGTGATCTGATTCGCTCGCGCATCAAGATCAAGTCGCTCAACTTCATGCGTGGCAGGACATTTATACGAAAATTTCTGATCATTGACGAGGCGCAAAATCTGACGCCCAAGCAGATGAAAACGCTGATTACGCGCGCCGGACCGGGCACGAAAGTTGTGTGCCTTGGCAACATATCGCAGATTGACACGCCTTACCTTACTGAGGGCAGTTCCGGACTCACCTACGTGGTGGACCGCTTCAAGGGATGGACGCATTCGGGACACGTCACCTTGCTCAGAGGCGAACGTTCTCGTTTGGCAGACCACGCAGGCCAGGTGTTATGACAGCGGGTTTCTGAGTGCAAACTGCCCACGAGCGCTTGCTTGCGGCGGCTAAGTACAGGCGCTACACTGCGACCACAAATTATGCTCGCTGTGTGCTAAGGATTCACAATATCTAGTAGTCGGATTCGCCGCTTGGCCACCCGCGGCCTGACATGGCTGGCAGTAGCCGGGATCATCTTCGTCCTTTTGCCACAGACCGGCGCTGGTCTGGAAATCGGTCGCGTTACCGTCAACTCGAAGCTGGGTCAGCCTCTCGACGCGATCGTCCGCATTTTCCTCGCGCCGGGAGAAGAACTCGACAGCAGCTGTTTGTCGATTGCCAATCGTCAAGACTTTTCGAACCCGGAGCATGCACTGCTTGGCGATGCGAAGCTGACGTTATTGGGGAAACACGGACCGATTCAGATCACCACCTCGACACCGGTAACCAATTCCGCAGTGTCGCTCGGTCTGCATTTGCAATGCGACGCGAACCGAATCAGCGTTCGACCAGTTAACCTGTACCTGCAGGGACACTATTCGATTACATCGGCGCCAAACAAATTGGCGAAGATTAACTCGGATTTGCCAGGCACGACGATCACTGTCAAGCGCGGCGACAGCGTCTACAAACTGTCCCGCCTGATTTACCCGCACGAGGAGACGGCAGTTGCCAACCTGGCTCAGGCAATCATTCTGACCAACCCGGCATTGTTTCCGGATGGTCGTGGTCGGCCGCTTCAGATCGGCGAACGGCTGACAATTCCCGACCTGCGCACCGTCGAAGCGATTGTGGCCCGTTCGCCGTCACCGGTTGTGGCCACGGCAGAGCAACCGGCGCCGGCTCCCTCCTCTGCGGCAACGCGACAGACGGCGCCACTGGCACCGCACGCGGGTGCAACGACCGCACCGGCCCCTGAAGCAGCACCTGTCGCATTGTCAACACGCAAGATTATTGCGAGTGGGGAATTGAGACTGCAACTCGCGACCGGTCTTGATCTCAGCCGTACGCGCGGCTTAACAGAACAACAACGGGCGGCGCTGAGGCGGCCGGTCGACAGCGAAGTAGTTGCCGGCCCACGCGCAGATGCGCTGCCGCAGATCGCTGCTTTGTCGTCGCGCGCTGATCGAATTCGTCAGTTGCAAGATGGCATCAACGACCGTCTGGCTCGCCTCGAAGCCGCTACCACGTCATTGAAGAACGCCTTCTTCCAGACCAGGGTCCAGCGCGCGCCCCCTCCGGCACCGGCCAGGCGTCCCACTGCGACCCGAACGGAACCACCTAAAACGCCAGCTGCGCCGCCAGCGAAACCGGTTACGCGGCAACAACCTAGGCCGCCAGCCAAACCCGCCGTCGTACCCCGGCTCAGCCCAGCCGAACCAGAACCCGCAGGGCCACCGGCGTGGCAGTCCTATGGTGTCTTCGCGCTGCTAGCCGTGCTGGCGATTGCTTTCGTATTGCTTGGCCGCAAGTTCCTTACGCACCGTGCACTGGTCAAGCAACGCACCCGCATCGACGCCATGCTCGAACAGGCACGCGCCGCTGCGACACCACTACTCGGTTCAGAACCCGCGTTTGAGGCTAGCGGCGCTGCACCAGAGCCACGCGCCGGGCCACCCCCTGCCGAGCCAGAAGTGTATGAAGCAGCGGAGCGAGTGGTTAGTGAGGATACGGAGCCGGAGATTTTCGATCCCACCAAGACGATGCCGTTCGCGCATCTGCCGGCCGCCGAAGAAGGCCCATCCTCGCCTTCCGAGCAACCTCCTGCACAATTGCGTGCCGAGATGGATGACGCGATGGACGCCACTCGCTCGATGTTTTCCGATGTCGACCGCTTTATCACTCTCGGTCGAATTCAGAATGCGATCAGCCTGCTCGAGTTTCAAATCAAACGCGAGCCCACCGATCGCGATTCGTGGATCAAGCTGATGGCGGTGTACCGAAGTGAAGGCATGGATGACGATTTTGAACGCATCTACGCCGGCTTCCGTGAACAGTTCGGCGAATATCTCGACTTCTAAATCAGTAGCGCGTCGGATCGGCGAAATTTTCGAACCGCGTGTGCTCTCCCTGAAACGTCAGCATTACTGTACCGATCGGTCCGTTGCGCTGCTTGCCGATGATGATCTCGGCTCTGCCCTTGTCGGGTGAATCGAGGTTGTACACCTCGTCACGGTAAATGAACAGAATCAGATCGGCGTCTTGCTCAATGGCACCGGATTCGCGCAAGTCGGACATCACCGGCCGTTTGTTCGGCCGCTGCTCGAGTGAGCGATTTAGTTGTGACAGTGCCACCACCGGAACATTGAGCTCTTTTGCGAGCGCCTTGAGCGAGCGCGATATCTCGGAGATCTCTGTGGCCCGGTTTTCCCCTTGTGCGGTAGCCGACATTAACTGCAGATAGTCGACAATGATCATACCCAGCTGGCCATATTGCCGATGCAGGCGGCGAGCTCGCGCGCGCAGTTCCAACGCATTCAGCGCCGCGGTTTCATCGATATGGATTGGTGCCTCGCTGAGCCTGCCAACGGCGTCGGTCAAGCGTCGCCAGTCGTCTTCCGCAAGCCTGCCGGTGCGAAGTTTGTGTTGGTCCAGCCTGCCGATCGAACCAAGCAGCCGCATGGCAAGCTGAGCCGCTGACATTTCCATGGAGAAAATACCGATTGGCAGCCCGGCATCAAGTGCGACGTGCTCGGCCATGTTCAGTGCCAGCGCAGTCTTGCCCATCGATGGGCGCCCGGCAACGATAACCAGGTCACCGGGTTGGAAGCCCGATGTCATTCTGTCCAGGTCGGCAAAACCGGTCGGCACCCCAGTAACGTCGGACGGGTTGTCACGGTTGTATAGCAGGTCAATGCGCTCGACCACCTGGGTCAGAACCGGTTGCATATCGACAAAGCCCTGCCTGCCGCGCGCGCCTTGTTCCGATATGGAGAATATTCTCGACTCGGCTTCGTCGAGCAGCTGCGCCGGCTCACGTCCCATCGGGTTGTAAGCCAGCTCTGCGATATTGCTTGCCGTTTCGGCAAGCTTGCGCATGATGGCGCGCTCGCGAACGATCTC
Source organism: Betaproteobacteria bacterium (assembly GCA_020354125.1). Taxonomy (GTDB): domain Bacteria; phylum Pseudomonadota; class Gammaproteobacteria; order Burkholderiales; family Eutrophovitaceae; genus SG8-40. The sequence goes on from CP070643.1 coordinate 1,128,248, forward strand.
GGCGTAGCGCCTTATGTTTGCAGCCGACGGTGTGTTCTGCGCCAGCGCGCCGATGTAAGCAAGGCCGCCAACTGACTCCAAATCCTTGGTGCTCTCCAGACTTTCGGCGACCGTGATGGCATCCGCTGGACGGTTCGCTTCAATCAGGCGTGTGATGTGGTGGTATATCTGTCGATGGTCGGCGCGATAGAAATCCGATTCGGAAAGAAAATCAGCGATGCGATCCCACGCCGAATTGTCCAGCAGCAAGCCACCCAGCACTGATTGCTCGGCCTCTACCGAATGCGGGGGCAGTTTGATCAGTTCAACTTCAGACCCTTCAATACGTTGAACCGATGCCTGCGCCATATTTCATCCCCCGCGGAAATCGTCGCACTGCTGTGCGATTCGAATGATTCAAGTTTAGTAAAAATCCGTCGTGCGCCAAAGAACTATTTTTTCAGCTGCGCCGAACACCTTGAATGCAAAGGTAGTCGCCCAATCCACGCGAGGCAGAAGAGCCATAATCTCAAAGGCAAACTGCAAGATTACTCAACCCGTCGCCGTGCTCCGGCCGGATTCTGCACCAATCGATGCGCGGCTCTCGCTCCAACGCCCGGCTCAAAAACAAACAAACCGCGGCCAAGGCCGCGGCTTGTCTGCAAAGAACGAATGACGCGAGACTACTGCTCGGCGATCACCGACACGTTGATGGTTGCGACCGCATCAGCGTGGAAATCGACTGTAATCTGATACTCGCCGATTTGCTTCAGCGGCCCGCCGGGCATCTGAATCATGCTTTTGGGCACTTCATGGCCCTGTGCCTGAAGCGCATCGGCGATGTCGTAATGGGTAACAGAGCCAAACAGGCGTCCGTCAACACCGGCCTTTTGCGCAATCTCCAAGGTCATGCCGTCAATCTTTTCGCAGCGCTCTTTCGCGTCGGCCAGTACCTTCGCTTGCTGCGCTTCCAGTTCGGCGCGTCGCTCCTCGAACTCGGCGATATTGGCCTCGGTTGCGCGCTTGGCCTTGCCCTGCGGGATCAGATAATTGCGGGCGTAGCCCTCTTTGACTTTGACGATATCGCCGAGACGGCCAAGATTCTGGATCTGTTCCATCAGGATAATCTGCATGGTCCCGTCTCCAATCAGTGAACGTCGGAGTACGGCAACAGCGCCAGAAAGCGGGCGCGCTTGATGGCAACCGATAGTTGCCGCTGATACCGCGTCTTGGTGCCGGTGATACGCGCCGGAATGATCTTTCCGGTTTCACTGATGAAATCCTTGAGTATATCGACATCCTTGTAATCGACCCATTCGATGCCTTCAGCGGTGAAGCGGCAAAACTTGCGACGCTTGAACAAAGGACGCGAAAAACTGCGTTTCTTGTCGCTGCGTTTTTTGGTCGGACGGTACATGTTTATCTCCCGTTTACTTCAAATCAAATTCGGTTACGTGAAAAACGACCCAACGGGATTTACTGCTGCGGTTTCCCAGGAATCCTCTGAGCTCCAGCGTTGTGTCGGGTGAAATCTGATTCAGCGATTGCGCCGTTTCACCGATTGCCACACAGTCCAGCGTCAATGCCACGTCTCGCCCTTGTCCCGCTTCTGTCTGTCTGGAATGGTGCTCAACGGTGAAGGCAAGAACCGCAATTCCTGCCGGCGTGTATCGCAACTCTTCTCTGGATACGATGCTCGCCTGCAAGATGACTGTGTTATGCGGCAATCAGGTCGATGCCTCCGCCGGCGCTTCGGTTGCCGCGGCCTTTGCGGGCGCTTCCTGTGCCTTGGCACTCTGCGCCGCCTGGCCGACGATCTGCCTGGATTTCTCTTCCTTCATCATGGCCGAAGGTTCCGTAACCCCCTTGGTCATGGTCACGGTCAAGTGTCGCAACACCGCGTCATTGAACTTGAAAGCGTGTTCAAGTTCGTCAAGCACCGCCTGATCGCACTCGACGTTCATCAGGACGTAATGCGCTTTGTGAACCTTCTGAATGGGATAGGCCAGCTGTCTGCGGCCCCAGTCTTCGACGCGATGGACGTTTCCGTTACCACCGGTAACCAGCGTCCGATAGCGCTCGATCATTGCCGAGACTTGCTCGCTCTGATCGGGATGAACAATAAAAACGATTTCGTAATGCCGCATTCGCCAAACTCCTTATGGATTAACCGCCCGATAGCGGGCGAGAAGCCTCTCGAAGTGCGGGCTCCGATGAGGCAAGGAAGCGGCGGATTATACCGAGATTACGTTTGATATCAAGGCGGTTAGATCGCCGGTCCGGCCCTTGCGACAGCCCTTAGCACGCGGCAAGCGGCACTTGGCGGGCCAACAGCGTGTTCCGCGTCAGCCAAGGCAAAGCAGACCAGTGCGGATTTTCTGGCCCAGGTCAAAGGCGTGAGCCAGTCCCGACACGCCGAAGCCGAATACCAGGGTGCCGCATACAGTCCGGAAAGTCCGCCCCTGAAACACCCGGGCCGCTCCCCTTACTACCAGGCCGGCCAGCAGCAAATTGGGCAAGGTACCCAAGCCAAACGCCAACATCATCAGCGCCCCGCGTTCCGCAGTGCCCGACAGCAGCGCCGTCGCCAGCACCCCGTACACCAGCCCACAGGGAATCCAGCCCCACAACGCGCCCACTGCCAGCGCTCGTGGCACTGTGTCGGCCGGAATAAGCCCCCGGCCAAGTGGCTGGATGCGCCGCCAAAGCGACCGACCTGCGGCCTCGAAGTGCGCCGCCAAAGGCGACAAGCCCGCCAGATAGAGACCGAGAATTAGCAACATGACATTCGCCAGCACGTAAAGCACGAGCTGGACGGGCAACGCCTCGGAGAACATCAAGCCGAGACCCCCGACCGATCCGGCGATCGCGCCGGCAACGCAGTAGCTGCCAATGCGGCCAGTACTGTAGGCCAGGTGCAGCCGCACCTGGCCGCCGCCCGGCTGGGCCGACAGGGCGCCAACAATGCCGCCACACATTCCGGCACAGTGCCCCGCCCCGAGTAAACCAACCAGAAAAACCGCTGCCAGACCCAATTCGTGAGGCACTAGATCACCTTTGAGTACGAGGCGCGCAACCTTTGCTCGCGCAAGTGGCGGTCGAACACCATACAGATCGCCCGTACCAGATGCCGGCCACGCTCGGTAACGGTAAGCCAGTCGTCTTCAATGGCGATGAGTCCGTCTTCTACGAACGGTTCGAGCTCCTTCAGTTCAGTCTCGAAATAGTCGCGAAAGTCTATCAGGTGCGCAATCTCGACTGATTCGAACGCCAACTCGAAATGGCACATCAACGCCAGTATGACAGCACGGCGCACCAGATCATCGGCGGTTAGTTCAATGCCCCGCATGGTCGGCAGAGTGTTGGCGTCGAGCCGGTCATAGTACTCATCGAGGGTGCGCACGTTCTGGCTGAAGGTGGGGCCCACTGCGCTGATCGAAGACACGCCCAGCCCCAGCAGGTCGCTGTCCGCGTGTGTTGAATAGCCTTGAAAGTTGCGATGCAGATGTCCGCGTCGCTGCGCCACGGCGAGGTCGTCTTCCGCTTTGGCGAAGTGATCCAGACCGATGTGTACATAGCCAGCTTGCGTCAGCCGTTGCACTGCCAGACTGAATATCTGAAGCCGGCTATCGGCGTCGGGAAGATCAGCGGCATTGATTCTGCGCTGCGGCTTGAACACGTGCGGAAGGTGCGCATAGTTGTAGATTGCCAACCGATCAGGAGACAATGAAATCACTTTGTCGAGTGTGCGGTCGAAAGTGGTCACGCTCTGCTTCGGCAGGCCGTAAATGAGATCGACGTTGATTGAGTGGAAACCGGCCGCACGGGCCGCCGCAATCACCTGCGTCGTTTGCGCCTCGCTCTGGATCCGGTTGATAGCCCGCTGCACTTCGATGTCAAAGTCCTGTACACCAACAGACAGGCGGTTGAAACCGAGCTCGGCGAGCAGCCCAACGGTTGCCTCGCTTACGCCACGAGGATCGACCTCGATTGAACATTCCAACTCCGAGCTGCGGTCGAAATAGGTGCATAACATCTGCGCCAGCTCGCGCAACTCGGTATCGTTCAAGAAAGTCGGCGTACCGCCACCCCAGTGCATTTGAACAATGCTGCGATCATCCAGCAGCTCAGTCTGCAACTTCACCTCTTTCTCGAGGTAACGAAGGTATTTCGCCGCCTTCGAGTGGTCCTTGGTCACAACCTTGTTACAACCGCAGTAGTAACAAATGGTGTTACAGAATGGCAGGTGAACATACACCGACAAGGGTCGGCGAAGGCCGCCAATACGACGCTTTGCCAGCCACGTAGCGTGCTGTTCCGGGCCGAACGCCTCAACGAATCGATCTGCCGTCGGATACGAGGTGTATCTCGGACCGGCCATGTCAAATTTCTTTATCAGCTCGATATCGACGGGGGATGTGGAACCGAGGTTGCGCACGTGTTGATTCAATTTCGCCTGGTTTTTGAACAAAGTACCACCATTTTCAAGCGGATGCACCCCGCCCCGGTTTGACCAATGTCAAAGCATAGTGCGGAAAACCATACCACTCGCACGCTAAGCTCCAGCGGCGCCAGCAAGCCTCTGAGCGGCCTCCCGGCAGTGCTCCATTACAGCAATTTCTCGAACGAGGCGCGCCTGCGCTCCAGACGCAAATAGCGGTCGAATACCCGGCAGATTGTCCACACCACGTACCGCCCATGGTCGGTCACGCTGAGCCAGCCATCATCGATGGCCACCAACCCGGCATCGGCAAACGCTTTCAGCTCCTCCAGTTCGTCAGCAAAGTATCTTGTGAAATCGAGCAGATGAGCGATTTCAACCGATTCGAATGCGACCTCGAAATGGCACATCAAGGCATTCATGACGGTGCGACGCGCCAAGTCGTCGGTGGTCAATTCGATGCCCCGGGCAACAGGAACAACGTCCTCATCGAGCATGCTGTAGTAGTCCTCGATCGACCGGGCATTCTGACTGTAAGTGGGTCCGATTGCGCTGATCGACGCGATCCCGATGCCGAGCACATCACAATCGCCATGTGAGCAATAACCCTGAATATCACGATGCAACCTGCCCTGGTGCTGCGCGACAGCCAGTTCATCATGCGGTCTGGCAAACAGATTCATTCCGATGTGAACGTATCCGGCCTCTGCCAGCCGCGTTACGGCAACGCTGAACAACTGCAGGCGCGTTTCTTCAGCAAGAGCATCTGCTCGATCCTCCTTGCGCGCCGTTCGCGTTGCCTTCGGCAATCGCATGTAGTCCTGCAACGACAACCGCTCGGGTTGCAAAGCAAGCAGTTTCTTGAGCATCCGGTTAAATGACATTACCGTCTGCCCCGGAACACCGAAAACGACGTTGACGGTTATAGAGCCGATTCCGGCCCCGCGTGCCGCAGCAATTACGTTCTCCGCAACTGCCATGAGTCGGTCGGAATCGACGCAGTCCGCCTTCTGTGCGTCGCACTCCCGCACGTTGACGTATAGCTCGTTCACGCCTGCCTCGACCACGCTCGCGACTTGTTGATCGTCAATTGCAACCGGTTGGATCTCGATCGAACAACGGGTCTGGCCGGACTGCTCGAAGTAGCGATCCATTCGGCGCCGCGCTGCGCCAAGGACATCGTTGCGAAGCAGAGACGTCGTATCTCCGCCCCAGTGCAAGTGCGTCAGCGCCCGCTTCTCGAGAAAGTTGCTATTGAGACGCATTTCCTGTTCGAAGTAATCCAGGTAGCGTGAATTGGCCTCGCGATCTGCAGTAACTGTCTCTTCACGGCCGCACGAGGGGCACACCGAATTCAACAATGGCATATGTACATACATTCCCAAGGGGCGGCTGAACCCTCCAATGCCCCTTTTGCGCAACCATAGGGTATGATTGTCCGGACCGAATGCCTCGACGAACCGGTCCGTTGAGGGATACGCGGTATGTCGGGGGGCGACGGTGTAGAATTGCCTCAAGATCGTGGGATCCGGTAACGATATTTTTCTAAGATTAGCCATAAACCCGGTCGTAGCTGCGGATTTGACCGACCGAAAAATCTTAATCTCAAGCATTGAAACTTGCTTGACAAGCATCAAATAGGGTGCATTTGCCTGCGGCGACAGGGGGGAGAAAGAAGTGGCCGAATTAACACCGGTTCCCGATTACGATGATGCGCTTCGCAGTGCCTGCTCGAAATGCAATCTCCGTGAGCTGTGTCTACCGAGTGGTCTTTCCAACGAAGAACTAGACCAGCTCGACAGCCTGATACGAGTGCGCCGGTTTTATCGCAAAGGTGAACATGCGTATCGCGCAGGAGATCCTTTCGACTCACTCTATGCGGTGCGTGCCGGCTTCTTCAAGACCAATCTCCTGAATGAAGACGGCCGCGACCAGGTCACCGGTTTTCATATGGCCGGCGAGCTGATGGGCCTCGATGGCATCAGCACCGACCAGCATCCATGCGACGCGGTCGCGCTTGAAGACAGCGAATTGTGCGTGATTCCCTTCTCCCGGCTCGAGGAACTGTCACGCGAGGCGCCTTCGTTACAGCGTCACCTGCACAAGATCATGAGCCGGGAAATCGTCAGTGACCAGAGCGTCATGATGCTGCTCGGTAGTATGCGGGCCGAAGAACGGCTTGCCGCCTTTCTACTCAATCTCTCGCAGCGCATGACGGCACGGGGCTACTCTCCGTCAGAGTTCTATTTGCGTATGACCCGTGAGGAAATCGGAAGCTATCTTGGACTGAAACTGGAAACCGTCAGCCGGGTTTTCTCCCGCTTCCAGAACGAAGCGCTGATCGCCGTTCAGCAGAAGCACATCCGGATACTCGACATCCCCAAGCTGCGCACTATCGTCGGCCAAAGTTGCTGAGATCGGAAAGGCGCCATTCAATGGCGCGATTTTCCGATTGTCGCGGCGGCTGAGTCGCGTCAGAACAATCGCGCCCCGCCCTGTCCTGCCCGTGTGAGCTTACCCTGCACCCGTCTCGGTCCGCCTCATCCCGAGCTTCTGCAGAAACGTTTCCATCAAGCACCATTTGGTGATCCCGCTCTGGAACAGGTTGGCGCCAACAAAGGCGGTAAACCATAACCAGTAGCTGGAAACGTACAGGGGACTGGCCGGTGCACCGAGCGCCAGCGAAATCAACACAAACAGCCCGGCAATAATTCGTATCGATCTATCGATCGTCATCACACATACCTCCAAAGAGCATTTCAATCCATCTTGGCAAGCGATAATGAGCGTGACCCAAGCCGGAATCTTTGCTCTCGTTGCTTTCCGCTACCAACTAAGCCTGCCGTCGATAAAACGCTGCGTAATACAGCACCGGTATCACGATTAACGTAAGTAATGTTGAGACAAAAATCCCGAAAATCAAGGAAACCGCGAGGCCGTTGAAGATCGGGTCATCGAGTATGAAGAATGCGCCGAGCATGGCCGCCAGGCCGGTGAGCACAATTGGCTTGGCCCGCGCGCTGGCGGCGGCAATGACCGCCTCTTGCATGTGCATGCCTTTGGCAGTCTGTTGATTCACAAAATCGACCAGCAGAATCGAATTTCGCACAATGATGCCGGCGAGCGCGATCATTCCAATCATTGACGTCGCCGTGAACTGCGCGCCGAGCAAGGCATGCCCCGGTATGATGCCAATAATGGTCAATGGAATCGGAGCCATGATAATCAGTGGCGTGAGGTAGGAGCCGAATTGGGCAACCACCAACAGGTAGATGAGTATCAATCCGACGGCGTAGGCAAGCCCCATATCGCGGAAAGTCTCGTAGGTCACCTTCCACTCGCCGTCCCACTTGATCGAATACTCACGGTATCGATCGCGAGGTTGCGTAATGAAATACTCGCCGAGCTGGCCGCCTTGTTCGAGCTCGGCGCCGGCAATGTCGCCGCGCATGGCAAACATGCCGTACAGCGGACTATCGAGCTTTCCTGCCATGTCACCAACCACGTAGGCGACCGGAAGCAGGTCCTTGTGATGGATCGTCTGCTCCCGCTCGGTCTGATAGACCTGCGTTAGCTCGGAGAGCGGCACCAGATCACCCTGTCGCGATCTGACAGAAAGCTTCAGTACCTGATCGAGCGAGCTTGCACGTTCGGGAGGCAGTCCAACCTCAACCGGAATCTCGTACTTGGCGGTACCGCTGTGAATAGGGGTCACATATTCGCCGCTGAGCCCCATGCGCATGGTCGAGACGATGTCGCTTTGTGCTACTCCAGCCAATGACGCTTTGGTTTTCAAGACGCGCACCGTTTTCTGCGCAGCGATCTCATCCACCGAATCGTCTATTGCCACAATGTCGTTAGTGCTCTCAAAAACCGAACGCAGCTGCTTGGCAACTTCGAGCTGGCCGACATAGTCTGGCCCGTAGACCTCCGCAACAATCGGTGACAGCACTGGTGGACCCGGTGGAACCTCCACCACCTTCACCTCAGCGCCGAATTGCCTGGCGATCCGTTCCAGTTCCGGCCTTACCGACTGTGCGATTTCATGGCTCTTGCGCTTGCGTGCATCCTTGTCAACCAAGTTGACCTGAATGTCGCCAAGTTCCGGACTCTCACGAAGATAGTACTGCCGCACCAACCCGTTGAAGTTGATCGGGCTGGCGGTACCTGCGTAGGCCTGATAATCGGTGACTTCCGGAACAGTCTGCAGGTATCCACCCATTTCGCGCAGTACTGCAGTGGTGCGCTCCAGTGGTGCGCTGACCGGCATATCCACGACCACTTGAAATTCCGACTTGTTGTCAAACGGCAGCATTTTGAGGACCACCAGCTGCACCACCGCCAGCGACATGGCTGCACCAATAGTGAGCAGTACGGTTACGAGCAGCAACCAACGCCATAAGCGACTGGCGTCACCCTTGAGAAACGGTGTCAGGCCGACAGTAAATGCCTTCTCAAGGCGGGTGTCGAACGCACTGTCGGCAGCGCCATGGTGCTTCTGCGCTCGCAACAGTTGCAGTGATAACCATGGCGTAACCACGAAAGCGATTGCCAATGAGATCGCCATGCCCATGCTGGCGTTGATTGGAATCGGGCTCATATAAGGGCCCATCAGCCCGGTGACGAATGCCATCGGCAGCAAGGCGGCAATCACAGTAAAGGTGGCCAGAATGGTTGGTCCGCCTACCTCGTCGACAGCGAGCGGAATGATCTTGTCAAGCGGTTCACCCGACACGCCCCTGCGCCGGTGGATGTTCTCCACCACCACGATCGCGTCATCGACAAGGATGCCAATGGAAAATATCAGCGCGAACAGCGACACACGGTTCAGGGTGAATCCCCACGCCCAGGAGGCAAACAGCGTCGCCGCCAAGGTCAAAACGACTGCGATGCCGACGATTGCCGCTTCGCGACGGCCCAGCGCAAAGAACACCAGCGCAACGACCGAAATAGTGGCAAAGACGAGCTTCTGGATCAGCTTCATCGCCTTGTCGTTGGCGGTCTTGCCGTAGTTGCGGGTAACGGTCACTCCGACACCTTCCGGTATGACAGTGCCCTTGAGTAACTGCACCTGCTCGATAATGCGGTCCGCGACGTCGACCGCATTCTCTCCGGGCTTCTTTGAGATCGCAATCGTGACGGCTGGGTGTTCGCCACCTGTGCTGATGTCCTTGCTCACCGCTTGCGGGCCAGTGCCGAACCAGGCGTAACGTGAGGGATGATCCGGGCCATCCTCGACCCGTGCTATGTCACTAATGAAAATCGGCCGCGCATCCCGAACACCGACAACCAGCTGCCTCACGTCGTGCGCACTCGAGAGGTACGAACCGGTACGCACCAGCACGTCAACATTATCCGATGTCAGTGTGCCTGAGGGCTGCGATGCGTTCGCCACCTGCAACGCCGTTGCGACATCTTGCGCGCTGACATTGAATGCTGACATTCTCTCCGGATCGATCAGCACGCGCACGACGTGGCCCGGACCGCCAATGGTATAAACATCGCGCGTGCCGCCAACGCGCTTGAGTTCCACCTCCGCAGCGTGCGCAATGCGTTCCAATTCAAATGCGCCACGCTGCGGATCATCGGTCCACAGCGTCAAGGTAACAATGGGTACGTCGTCAATACCCATCGGCTTGATCACCGGCTGCCCGACACCGAGTTGCGGCGACACCCAGTCACTGTGCGAATTGATGGTTTCGAACAAACGCACCACTGCCACTTCGTGAGGAACGCCAACTTTGAACTGGGCAGTCAGGATAGCCATTCCCGGCTGCGACACCGAGTAGACGTGATCGATTCCCGAGATACGTGACAACACCTGCTCGGCGGGTGTTGCGACCAGGCTCTCCACGTCGCGCGCCGCGGCCCCCGGAAACGGGATAAATACATTGGCCATGGTGACGTTGATCTGCGGCTCTTCTTCACGTGGCGTGACCGCCACTGCGAACAGCCCCAGCAACAATGCCAGCAAGGCAATCAACGGGGTTAGCCTGGTGTCAAGGAAGTACGCCGCGATCCGGCCCGAAATACCCATGACCTAACCGTGATTCACTTCCACCCGGAAACAAGCGACTCCGCGAAGTGCCCTCGATAGTCGTAAACTCAATTCTCCGCATCGCTTGCCGCCTGCGAGTTGTTCTCGGTACGATTTCATGAAATCTACCTGCGCAGTGCGACCTGATTCAACGCGGCACAGTTGCCATGCCTGCCTTGACGGGGTCGAGCGCGACGCGCTCACCGGCGGCTACACCAGCAAGAATTTCAATCAGCCCCTGCCCAGCTGGCTCGCCGAGGCGCAATTGCCGGAAGCGAAAAATCCCGTCGTTGCCGACAACATAGGCACCGGTGACTTCGCTGCGATAGACCACCGCCTCAGCGGGTATGACCAGTTTACGTGCTCGACCGATGGTAAAGTGCGCACGCGCGAACATGCCTGGATATAAGTCCCGTTGGTCACCTGAAAGATCGACGCGGACGCTGGTTGCATGCGTGCGTGGATCGGCCGCAGGTAAAACTGTAGTCCGCTGGCCTTCGATCCAACGATTGAGTGAAGGTATTTCGACGCTGACCCTGGGACTCGTTCTGACCTCTGGCAATTTGTATTGCGGCACGCTCGCTACAATACGCATCGCCGACGGGTCAAAACCAGTCATCAGCGGCTTGCCCGGCGTGGCCATCTCACCAACTTCAACCAGGCGTTCTGCAACCACGCCGCTGTACGGTGCGACAACAGTGGTATAGCTGCGTGTGGTTGTTGCCTGACTGCGAGCCGCACGGGCAGCCTTCAGACGTGCTTCCTGGACCCTGAACTCGGCCAGCGCCTTGTCCAGGGCAGACTTGCTGATGAAGTTCTGCGCCGCCAGTTCACGGGCCCGTTCCAACGCCGACTTTGCGTTTTCATAGGCTGCCTCGGCTTCGGCAACCTGGGCTTCGCTACCGACTACAACCTGCTTCGCTTCCGATTCATCGATGCGAACAATGATCTGGCCCTGCTGGACGTAGTCGCCGACGTCGTAGTTGACTTCGACCACTCGGCCCGTGACGCGTGCTGATACTGTGGATTGTCTGATGGCCTCCACCACTGCCTCAACGGCATAGGTTTCGTCGACATCACGATAGCGAACTTCAGCAGTCTCGAGCTCTTGCGCCAATGCGACCGACGCCAATAACGCGCTGGTCACCCCAAGTAACAAATGTTCTAGTTGCAACACAGCTCCTTCTTCAAACCTCGCGCAATACTACCGCTGCGGCCCCAGGGAGCTTATGACATAGATCACATGTCGTCACGAACGGTGACATCGGCAACAGATCGGTTGATCTGTTCAGTCGGAACTCAGCGATTGATGTCGCCCGAAGAACGTTGCAGGAAGCATGTTGCCGCACTCGACGTTGCACATATTGCCCAGAAGACGAAGAAGCCAACGGTATAGACGGCCTCCCGGCTCCAGGTGATCGGGTACCCGAAAAACATCATGTCGAGCGGATCGAAAGCGGTGAAGAACAACACTTCAGCGATACCGCCGACAATGAATGACGGCCATAGAATCCAGATCAGTCTTTGCGATGTCACGCCACCCCCGCAATCAGTACTGAGCAGCGGCCCCAATGCTCGAGCTCTGCTGGTCTGTTGTCCAGTTGCCTCTCAAGCGCCACGTCGCTTGCGCATCCTCGAGTTGGACGTACCAGCGCCCGCGAGCCAGGCCAGGCATGCTGCCCTCGTACAATCCCGGCGACATTGCAGCAAGCACGATCTCCTGGTCTTCACCGGCGCGCGTCGGGTGAATAAAACGTACTACCAGAGCATCAGGAAATGCATCCGTGCCCGCTATTGTTACCCTGATGTTGCTGTCCGCCACCATCACCTGCCCCTCAAGACCCATTTGCGCCGCCCGCGCCTCCCGTTCCAGGACACGGTTGATTGCCAGCCCCTGCTTGTAGTAATCCTCGGCAACCAGCCCGTCGCGGTGCACGATGGCAATGATCAAAGTGACGATGCCGGCCAGCACGGCGACGCCCGGAATGGCGAAGACTATCCACGGCCATGGTTCCCGGTACCAGGGAACGGTCTGCTTCGTGATAACTCGCATGTTCATAATCTCCCCCTAATCGCTTTTTGGCGCAATCAGAGTTGCGCCCTCCTCGATCACGATGGACTCGACATCACCGACGGTCTCGACGGTAAACACGATGCGGTTCGCGCCTGGTTTCGTCAGTTGCTTTTCGACACGCAGGCGCACCGGAATTACCCGCTGGCTGGCGCCGTCGATGGTGATCGGCTGTCTCTGCGACTCCAGCTCAATGCCGTCGATTCCAGAGGCCGTGATGCGGAATTGGCGTGGCCTTTCAGAGGTGTTCATGACTTGCAAACGATAAACGTTTTCCACCAGCGGGGCATCCGGCGCCGCCATGCTGATTCGGTCACGGATCACGTCGACCTTGACCGGCACGCGATTAGTCAAAGCGAATGCCGCAACGATGATAATGGTCCACAACACGGCGGTGTAAATGAGAATGCGCGGCCGCACCACCCGGCGCACCATCTGCCCAAAATCGAGATGCTGTTCCAACGCGTTCTCGCTCGAGTAACGAACCAGCCCTCTCGGATAACCCATCTTGTCCATCACCTGGTTGCAACCGTCGATGCAGGCCGCACAACCGATGCACTCGTATTGCAGGCCATTACGGATGTCGATGCCGGTCGGGCAAACTTGCACGCAGATACCGCAATCGACGCAATCACCCAATCCTTTTGCCTTGTAGTCGGCACTCCTTGAACGCGACCCGCGCGGCTCACCGCGTCCCTTGTCATAGCTGATGATCAGCGTGTCGCGATCGAACATGGCGCTCTGGAAACGCGCGTAGGGGCACATGTACTTGCACACCTGTTCGCGCATCCAACCAGCGTTGCCATAGGTGGCAAAGCCGTAAAAGAATATCCAGAACGTCTCCCACGGACCCATGGACCATGCGGACACTTTCGTTCCAAGCTCCGTTATCGGGGTGAAATAGCCGACGAAGGTAAAGCCGGTCCACAAGGCCAGCGCGATCCATGCGGCATGTTTGGCGGCCTTGAGTCCGACTTTGCGTCCCGTCAGAGGGGATTTGTCGAGTTTGATGCGTTTCATGCGATCGCCTTCGATCTTGCGTTCGATCCACATGAACATTTCGGTGTACACCGTCTGCGGACAGGCGTAACCGCACCACAAGCGGCCGCCAACCGCAGTGAACAGGAATAGTGAATAAGCCGAGATGATTAGCAGCACAGTCAGATAGACGATGTCCTGCGGCCAGAAGACCAATCCGAAGATGTAGAACTTGCGGTGGACCAGATCGAACAACACGGCCTGACGGTCATTCCAACTCAGCCACGGCAGGCCGTAGAAAACCAACTGGGTCGCCCAAACGAAGAACCACCGCGACCAGGCGAACTTGCCACTGACCGCCCGCGGGTGAATCTTCTTGCGGACTTCGTATAGCGCCTGTTCAACTGGTTCGGCGGTGGCCTCCTGTGTTGGTGCCGGCGACTTCATTCAGACTGAATCCAACAGAGCGGCGCGATACCGGCGCCGTCGCGGTAAATCTTACGGTCTCGACTGGCCAGCAAAGCGTCCAGGGTTGCGAGTTGAAAAAGGTTGCGAGCGGCTTTCAGCCGGGTGCGCACCGTTTCGATAGAACCAGTGCACAGGAACCGGAGTGTATGGAAAAAATACATGAGGGCGAGAGCGTAATTCGCGCGGCATGGCGCGCCCGCTCGCAGCGCCCGGCGACTGTGTAGCCGGGCCGGGCCGCGGAACGCGGACGAACACTGTTTCAAATCAAAGTGGCGCAAGCGCGGATCAAGGCCGCACAGCAGTTTTTAAATATCCTATCGGTTGGAAAGCGACCAAACGTAGGCCGACAATATGTGCACCTTGTCCTCGCCGAGGAACTCGCCCCACGCTGGCATGACACCGTTACGGCCGTTAACAATGCCTTCGATGATGGTCGACTCGCCGCTCCCATACAGCCAGGCCTCATCGGTGAGGTCGGGCGCACCGAGCATCTTGTTGCCGGTTCCGTCGACACCGTGGCAGACCGCACAATTAGTCTGGAACAGGGCTTCGCCGCGGGTTTTGCGCAGGTTGTCGTGTGTCATCCCCGACAAGGACATCACGTAATGCGCAACGTCCTTGACGCCTTCGCCGGGCAACGCCGCGGCCATTGGCGGCATGATTCCCTGCCGGCCGTTCAGTATAGACAGTTTGATGGTCTCGGGCTCTCCGCCGTATTGCCATGCCTTGTCGGTCAGATCAGGGAAGCCACGGCTGCCCCTCGCATCTGAAGCGTGACATTGCGCGCAGTAATTGAGATAGAGATTCTCGCCAATTCTAAGTCCCTCCGGATCAGCGGCGATGGCAGGTATATCCATCGCCGCGTACTTGGCGAATACCGGACCGAACTGCTCCTCGGCCGTCGCCATTTCTTTCTCGTACTGGTTGGTTGAAGTCCATTTCAGTATTCCGGTAAAGCTGCCGAGTCCCGGATACAGCACCAGATAAATCAGCGAGAACACAATGGTGATATAGAACAACCAGCGCCACCAGTTGGGAAGGGGGTTGTTGTACTCCTCGAGGTTTTCATCCCATACGTGGCCCATGGTGCCGGGCTTTTCGCCCGGCGCGAGTTGGCGCGTGGTCAGTTTCCAGAGAAACACGCCGCACGCGAGGATGCTCACCACTGTGATGATCGATATGTACCAACTCCAGAACTCGCTCGTGAAATCGTTCACTTGCCGCTCCTTTCAGCATCGATTCTTTTGGTATCAGTGTTGTCGATATTGAGCGAGTCCTGCGACTCAGTCTCGGTATGCGCTCCGTCCTCCTCGAAGGGTATGCGTGCCGCCTCGGCGAATTTCTCGCGGCGGGCACCACTCCATGCGTAAAAGACAATGCCGATGAAGGCGGTGAACGCCAGCACCGTGACGATCGTACGCAGTGCGTTGACAGTATCCGTGCCCAGCATGTCCATCACTTACCTCGTCTTCATTGCGGTGCCCAGCACCTGGAGGTAGGCGATGAGCGCATCCATCTCGGTCTTGCCCTTGGTCTGCTCGGAAGCGCTGTCAATCTGCTCATCCGTATACGGCACGCCAACTGACCGCAATGCCGACATCTTCCTGGGTGTCATATCCGAGTTGACTGTTCGCTCAGCCAACCATGGATAGCCGGGCATATTCGACTCCGGAACCACATCCCGCGGTTGCATCAGATGCAAACGATGCCACTCGTCGCTGTAACGTCCGCCAACGCGGGCCAGGTCCGGACCCGTGCGTTTACTGCCCCACTGAAACGGATGGTCGTACACGTACTCGCCCGCAACTGAATAGTGACCATAGCGTTCCGTTTCCGCCCGGAACGGCCGCACCATTTGCGAGTGGCAGGTATAGCAGCCTTCGCGGATGTAAACGTCGCGCCCCTCGAGCTGCAACGCCGAATATGGTTTCAGTCCCGCTACCGGTTCGGTCACCGAGCGCTGAAAGAACAGCGGCACGATCTCGACCAAACCGCCAACGGCAATCACCAGAATGATCAGGATCACCAGCAACGGAACGTTTTGCTCGATTTTGTCGTGGAATTTGATGTCAGCCATTTGGTAACTCCATTCTTTGCTGTCGATCTCAGGCGTGAGCCGCCGCAGGCGCCACCACTGGGGCATCGACCGCCTTGGCGCCAACAATCGTCTTCCACACGTTATAGACCATGATCAACATGCCGGCGAAGAACAACAGACCGCCCAGCAAGCGGATGGCATAGAACGGGAACGTCGCCTTGACACTTTCCACGAACGTATAAGTCAACGTCCCCTCGGGGTTGACCGCGCGCCACATCAGCCCTTGCATCACCCCGGCGATCCACATGGCCGCAATGTAAAGGACAACACCAAGAGTTGCGATCCAGAAGTGCGCGGTGATGAGACGCACGCTGTACATTTCGGTCTTCCCGAACAAACGCGGAATCAGGTAATACAGCGCGCCAATCGAGATAAAGGCGACCCAGCCCAAAGCGCCGGAGTGCACGTGCCCGATCGTCCAGTCCGTATAGTGCGACAACGAATTGACCGTCTTGATTGACATCATCGGGCCTTCGAAAGTCGACATGCCATAAAACGATAGCGACACGATCAGGAACTTAAGAATCGGATCAGTGCGCAGTTTGTACCAGGCACCGGACAGGGTCATGATGCCGTTGATCATTCCGCCCCATGACGGAGCCAGCAGGATCAACGAGAACAGCATACCGATCGACTGTGCCCAATCCGGTAGCGCCGTGTAATGCAAGTGATGCGGGCCGGCCCACATGTAAGTGAAGATCAAGGCCCAGAAGTGCACCACTGATAACCGGTAGCTGTAGATCGGACGCTCGGCCTGTTTCGGCACGAAGTAGTACATGATCCCGAGAAAACCAGCGGTCAGGAAAAAACCAACTGCGTTATGCCCGTACCACCATTGGACCATCGCGTCCTGCGCCCCGGCATAGACCGAGTACGATTTCCAGAAGCTGACCGGGATCGCCGCGCTGTTAACCAGATGCAGTATGGCGACGGTGAGGATGAATGCACCATAGAACCAGTTGGCGACGTAGATATGTTGTACCCGGCGCTTGAACAAGGTGCCAAAAAATACAACTGCGTAGGCCACCCACACCAGCGTGATGAGTACGTCGATCGGCCACTCCAGTTCCGCATACTCCTTGCTGGTGGTAATCCCGAGCGGCAGCGTAATCGCTGCCAACACAATGACAGCTTGCCAACCCCAGAAGGTGAAAGCCGCCAACTTGTCCGAGAACAGCCTGACATGACAGGTCCGCTGCACCACGTAGTAAGAAGTCGCAAACAGGGCCGATCCGCCAAAGGCAAAAATCACTGCGTTGGTATGCAGCGGCCGCAATCGCCCATAAGCGAGCCAGGAGACTCCATGAGTCAGGTCCGGCCACATTAGTTGAGCGGCGATGATGACGCCGACCAGCATGCCGACCACGCCCCATACCACTGTCATGATCGAGAACTGCCGGACTACTCGATAGTTATACGTCGTTTGTTCTTGCACGCGTTCTCCCTCACCTCATCGAAAATTCGCCCGACATCCCGCGAACGCGGATAACGCCAGGCGAATCAGTTAATTGTCGTAGACAAATCAACAGGTTCGAGCATCGACAACCCGGCCCGATGCTAATCTCTGACGCAAGCGGTTCAATTGATATAGATCAAGACGCCCGAAAACGTCACCAAATAGTCGGCGCCTGAATAATGCCATCCGGCCCACCACATCATCTCAACAAATTCGCGGCAGCTGTTCTCCGCTGAGCATATCAATCGATCGCGCAACGCCGAGCGATCCGACACAGGATACCCTCCCCGCCGGACCATCTTCCACTACGCCGATAACTGCAGCATTACCGGATACGGGGTAACGGTGCAAAACCGGGACCGCGCGTTCAACATCCTCGGGCGCGACAAAAACGACAAAGCGCCCTTCATTCGCAACATGAAACGGATCAAGACCAAGCAGTTCGCACGCCGCGGTAACATCGTCGGGAACCGGGACCGCCTTTTCCTGCAGCACAATCGATACGCCGGCTGTCTCGGCAATTTCAACAACCGCACTGGCCAGTCCGCCGCGTGTCAGGTCACGCAGGCAACGCACGTTGATGCCACTGTTCAGAAGCGCTAGCACCGGTTCCGACAGAGGCGCGCAATCGCTGGCGATCGGCGTCTCGAAACCGAGTTTCTCGCGCGCCGCCATTACCGCGATACCGTGCCTGCCGATATCGCCACTGACGATGATAACGTCTCCTTGACGTACACGCTCGGGTCCGACCGGCTGCCGCGCGACGATGCGGCCAACACCGGTGGTGCTGATATAGATGCCGTCGCCCTTGCCCCGCTCGACGACTTTGGTGTCACCCGTTACCAGTTGCACGCCCGTTTCATCGGCAGCACTGCGCATGGATAATGCGATCCGCCGTAATGACGCGATCGGGAAGCCCTCCTCCAGAATCATTGCGACGCTGAACCACTGCGCACGCGCGCCACACATGGCGAGGTCGTTGACGGTGCCGTTGACCGCCAACGTGCCAATATCGCCACCAGGAAAAAACAGCGGTCGCACAACGTACGAATCGGTTGTAAAAGCAACGGGAGCGTCGACATCGAGCGCCGCACCGTCGTGGCGACGTTGTAATTGTTCATTGTCGAAAATCGGCCGAATAATGTTTTGCAGCAAGCGGTCCATCATGCGCCCGCCACCGCCGTGGGCAAGCTGTATTGTTTCCGTGTCCGATTCCGGCAACGGACACACAAGACCGGCAACAGTGTTTTCTGTCATCACTCGCTTTCAGTAACGGCTTGCCGCTGGTGGATGCGATAGCGGTAGTAGGCGGCACATGCGCCCTCGGATGAAATCATGGTTACACCGAGAGGATGGTCCGGCGTGCATTGCTTTCCGAACGCCGGGCAGTCGGTCGGCTTGCGTTCGCCGCGGAGCACAAGCCCACTCATGCATTCGCCTCTTGTTTCTTGCTTCGCCGTGACCGATCCGAAACGACGTTCCGCGTCGAGATCGGCATACGCCGCGGACAAGCCTAGCCCGCTGTCAGGAATCTCACCCATGCCTCGCCAGAATCGCGGCGTCACCTGGAACACTTCGTCCATTGCCGCTTGCGCAACAGCATTGCCCCCGCGGCGCACTGCACGACTGTACTGGTTCTCTACTTCTGCGCGGCCTTGCTCGAGCTGCACGATGCAACGGTAGATGCCTTCAAGGATATCGAGCGGTTCGAAGCCGGTGACCACAATTGGCACTTGCCAGCGCTCGGCGATCGGCCGGTAGGCCTGATAACCCATAACCGTGCACACGTGGCCGGCTGCAAGAAAGCCCTGGACGTGATTGTCGGGTGCCGCAAGTAAGGCAGTGATTGCCGGTGGCACCAGAACCTGGGAAACCAACATGGAGAAGTTGCCCAAGCCCTCACGTCGTGCCTGGATAGCTGCCGTTGCGTTGGCAGGCGCTGTCGTTTCGAAGCCAACGGCGAAGAACACCACCTCGCGTTGCGGTTCGGCCCGCGCCACTTCAAGTACCTCGGTTGGCGAATAGACGATGCGTACGTCAGCGCCACGTGACCTTGCTGTAGACAAGCTGCCTTGGGTGCCCGGCACACGCACCATGTCGCCGAAAGTGCACAAGATGACCTCTGGGCGCGAGGCGATTTCGATCGCTTTATCGACGTAGCTGACAGGCGTTACGCACACCGGACAACCCGGCCCATGCAACAGCGTGATCGTGTCTGGCAACAGTTGATCGATTCCGAAGCGTACGATCGAGTGCGTCTGACCGCCACAAACTTCCATTAGCGTCCATCGGCGCGTAACCGTTCGGGCAATCGCCTCAACCATGCGTCGGGCTGCTTCTGCGTCGCGGTACTCATCGCGGAACTTCAAGTTGCCACTCCTTGCGTGCCTGCTGCTTCGTCGATCTGTTGCAGCAGTTCAAACACACGTGCCGCTTCCTGGTCGTCGATCACAGCGATGGCAAAGCCGACATGCACAAGAACGTAGTCGCCTGCCTTGGCCTCGGGCACATAGATCAGGTTGATCTCCTTGATCACACCACCGAAGTCGACGCGCCCCATCCTGGTCAGAGCATCATCTCCGGTAGTACTGAGTACGAGTCCCGGAACCGCTAGGCACATGGTGTTTGCTCCTCTTGTTTTGATCGAGCGGATTCGGACCGTGCGGACCACGCAGCCCACGCAGCCTGGCCCAGTGCGATGCCACCATCGTTGGGTGGAACACGCTGGTGCCAGAACGGCTCACAGCCAACCGCGCGCAACGCCGCAACCGTCTTCTCGGTTAACAGGATGTTCTGGAAACAGCCACCGGTCAACACAACGCGGAACGCGTCGAGTCTTTTCGAAACCGCGGCAATCGCGCTCGCCAACGCGCTGTGCAGTGATGCCGAGACTGCACCGGCAGGCTGGCCCGCCCGAAGTTCGGTAATCGCCTCGGTCAAGGCAGGTTGCCAATCAACCTGCAAACAACCGTCAGTCCCCTCGCGCAGCGGCATACGATAACCAGCACCATGTACACGGTGATCCGCACACCACTCAAGTGCAGCGGCGGCCTGCCCTTCATAACTCGACCGTTGGTGCAGCCCACATAATGCTGCAAAGGCGTCGAACAGGCGCCCGGCGCTGGTCGTCACTGGCGAGTTAATGCCTTGAACCAGCATTCGGTGCAACACGGCACGGCGCGCTGAGGTATAGCAATCGATCGGCGCCAGATCGGTCATCTGCAGGGCCGCTTCGCCATAGGCGGCAAACAACAGCCCGAGTGCGGCGCGTGCAGGTTCGCGCCCCGCCGCTTCGCCACCGGGCAGGCGGAACGGGCGCAGATGGGCAACGCGTCGCCAACCCGCATCGTCAATCGCCAGGAACTCGCCACCCCAGATCGTGCCGTCACTGCCATAGCCAACACCATCCCAGGCAACGCCGAGCACTGGCGCTGCAAGCCCATGCTCAGCCATGCAGGCCACGACATGTGCGAGGTGGTGCTGGACTGTAACCACGGGTAACCCCGATAACTCTGCCGCTTGGCTGGAGGCATAGTCGGGATGTAAATCGCGCGCTGCGACACGCGGCTGAACCGAGAACAGCTGTAACAAATCGCTACGCGCAGCCGCATAACCGTCGCGCGCGGAAACTGTCTCCAGATCGCCAAGGTGGTGACTCAGTACCGTTCCAGCGCCGCAGGTAAGCGCGATGGTCGCCTTGAGATGACCACCAAAGGTTAGTATGCCGCCGGTCAGTGTAGTTTTTGTGACCGGAGCCGGCGCGTAACCGCGTGCGCGCCGCAGCATTTGAGGTTCATCCAGCACCACCTGCGCAACGGAATCGTCAAGCGCGCGAACGATTGGCCGGTCGTGCACGAGGAACAAGTCGGCGACACCCGCGAGCCGCGTCAGCGCTTCCAATTCGTTGGCAACAATCGGTTCATCGCTCATATTGGCGCTGGTGACAACAATCGGCATGGCCAGTTCGTGCAGCAGCAGGTGATGTAGTGGCGAGTACGGCAGCATCGCCCCGAGACGTGCGTTACCTGCGGTGACTGCTGGCGCGATTGCGCTAATACTTATTTGAACCGATGTACTTTTTTGAACCGATCCGCGTTTCTCCAGCGACACACGTTTCTGTAGCAATACGATTGGCCGCGCCGGCTCGCACAGCAGTGCCGCTTCCGCGACACTGACCTGGCAGCAGGAACCCACATCGGCAAGCGTCGGAAACATCACAGCGAACGGCTTCTCCTCGCGACCTTTGGCTAAACGCAATCGGCTAACGGCAGCTTCGTTGCCGGCCTCGACCATCAAATGAAAACCGCCGATGCCTTTGACTGCAACAATACGGCCTTCGCGCAGAGCCGCAACAGCAGCGAGCAATGCCTCATCATCATCTGCCTGTACTGTTCCGGCTTGATCCCAAAGCGCAAGCCGTGGGCCGCATTCAGGACACGCGTTTGGTTCTGCATGAAAACGCCGGTCTGCCGGGTCGTGATACTCGCTGTTGCAGGCAGCGCACATCTGGAAGCGACGCATGGTCGTGCGTGCCCGATCGTACGGCAAGCTTTCGATGATGCTGTAGCGCGGACCGCAATGCGTGCAATTGATGAATGGATAGCGGTAGCGTCTGTCTGCCGCATCAAACAACTCGCTAAGGCAGTCATCGCAAGTGGCGAGGTCCGGTGAGACTTGTGTGCTACGCCTGCCCGCCGTCTCGCTATGTCGCACCACAAAGCCGACTTCACCAAGCGGCGCTAACTCCTGCACTTTGACACTGGTTACCATAGCGTGCGCCGGCGATTCAGTGTCAATCAACCGCAGCAGTTCTCCGAGTCGCTCGGCCGATCCTTCAGCTTCGATAATCACGCCCTCCGGCGAGTTCGCAACCCAGCCGGCAAGCCCAAGCACCACTGCCTGACGATATACGAAGGGTCGAAAACCCACGCCTTGCACAGTGCCGCGCAATAACATGCGCCTGCGTTTGCGTTGCGTTGCCACCCCGGGAACGGCCACCGCCAGAGTCATCGCTTCAGTTCTCGACTTCGACGCTTTCGGGCCGGATCAACTCGGCGTCGGCGTGGCGTATACGTATATCGGTGGACAGGGGGATCTCCAGCTGGCCCCCTTCGGCAATTGTTCCGCCTGCAGCACGTGAAAATGAGCGAGGCTTCATGCATCGCATCGCTCCCTGGCCGTTAGTTGTTGAAACTCGATACGCACCTGCGCTGCAACTTCGGGCACCGCCGCCGCGACCGGTGCGCTAACTGGTTCGCCTGTGTCGAAGCGCTTTCCCTCTATCGCATAAACGAGGCACACCGCGGGCAGGTCACCGAGCGCGCGGGCAAGCTCGATCGCATCGGCAACACCGACGCCGTGCGTTGATACAGCAAACAGTTCTCGCGGCAAAGGCTCGTCAACAACATCAAAGCGCTGCGCCGTTCCGGCCGCTGCGCCAGAGCTACAAGCATCTATCAGGATGGCTGCATCAGCGCGCTGCAACTGGCCGACGATATCTGTGGCTTCGCCGGAGAGTTGCAGAACTTCAATGTCTTCAGGAAGATCGCCAGCCAGAGCCTGCACCACCATTCGTCCAGCGCCGTCGTCGCCGCGATCCGGGTTACCTACCCCAATCAAGATCTGGCGTCGCCGGTTTGCTGGCACCGTCTCAACTCCGGTCAATGTTCATGCGCAGGAAATGGGTTGCGCACGAGATACAAGGATCGTAATTGCGCACCGTCTGTTCACAGCGGTGCTGCAACGTTTCGTCATCGAGGTCGAGATAGCCACCGACAAAGCTGGCAAGATCATCTTCGATGCTCGCCTGGTTCTGTGAAGTGGGTGGCACTATCGATGCCTCGGCGATGGTCCCGTCCTCGGCCAGCACGTAACGGTGATAGAGGAGTCCGCGGGGCGCCTCGGTGGCGCCGAAACCTTTCGCCGCACGCGCCGTGACGGTAACTGCCGCGCGCTCGGGCTCGACATAAGCATCGATAATCCTGAGCGCTTCGTCGCAGGCGTAGAGCACCTCGACCGCGCGCACGATGATGCTCTGGTAGGGATTGGTGCAAATCGACTCAAGACCGGCTTCGTGCGCGGCTTCCTGCGCCAGCGGTGACAAACGATCGAAATTCAGGGCGTAGCGTGCCAGCGGACCGACAAGATAAGACTCGCCGCTGCGCAGCCGGGAGTGCAACGCCGTCGATCGCTCGACATGCAACTCCTCGAAATGTTGGTCGTATTGCGAAACCGGTATATCGAGCCCCCTGTTGGACACGATACGGCCTTCATTGAACGGGTATTCATGCGGATGCCGCAAGGCGACAAAAGTGTAGTCGCGCTCACGCGGCGGAAAGTCAAAGCCGGCAACCCATTTGACCGTCTCCAAAGCCGCATCACGTGCCCACATCAGCTGTTCCTCGATCCCCTCCAATTCGCGTCGACGCGGCGCCCGATAAAAGCCGCCGACCCGCACGTTGATCGGATGAATCTCGCGGCCGCCAATCAGTGACAGCAATTCGTTTCCAACTTTCTTCAGCGCGAGTCCGCGTCGCACCGCATGGCCATGGTCGCGCGCCATATCGATCACGCCGTCGTAACCGAGGAAATCCGGCGCATGCAACATATAAATGTGCAGCGCATGCGACTCGATCCACTCGCCGCAGTAGAGCAGGCGGCGCAGTTCACGTAACGGTCCATCGACGGTGACGCCAAATGCGTCCTCCATCGCGTGCACCGTGCTCATCTGGTAGGCAACCGGACAAATACCGCAAATGCGCGCATTGATGTCAGGCGCTTCGTCATGGCTGCGGCCGCGCAATAGCGCTTCGAAGAACCGTGGTGGTTCGAATATGTTAAGTTCCGCCGATCGCACCACTCCGTCACGCACCACCACTTTGAACGCGCCTTCGCCCTCGACACGCGCCAGATAATCGACCTTGATGGTTCTACGAGCCACGGCGTTGCCCCTGATTGCGAAATGCAGGCGCCTCGGCGTTGAAGCTGCGGTAGATGCGCTGAATCGCACTATCGTCCATGCCTAGTTGCCGCAGCCGGTCAGTCAGTGACGTGGCGTTTGGTGTTTCCATCGGTCCGTAGCAACCGTAACAACCACGGTTATAAGCCGGGCAGATTGCGCCGCAACCCGCCTGAGTGACCGGACCAAGGCACGGCGTGCCATGCGCCACCGTGACACAGACGTTGCTCGCCAGCTTGCACTCGACACAGACACTGTGTCCCGGCGTGACCGGCCGCCGACCAGCGAGATAAGAGGAAATCACCTCGATTAACTGTCGCTTGCTGATCGGACAACCACGTAACTCGAAATCGACGTGAACGTGGTCGGCAATCGGCGTCGAAGTCGCCAGCGCGTCGATGAACTCCGGCCGGGCGTACACAACTGACATGAATTCGCGCACATCGGCGAAGTTGCGCAGTGCCTGGATGCCGCCGGCGGTAGCGCAGGCACCGATCGTCACCAGCGCCCGCGAACGTTGTCGCACTTCCAGAATGCGTGCCGCATCGGCTCGCGTTGTAATCGAGCCCTCAACCAAGGACAGGTCATAACGCCCTTTCACAGCACCGCGCGTGGCTTCCGGAAAGTAAGCAATGTCCAACGCTCCGGCAACTGCCAGCAGTTCGTCCTCGCAGTCGAGCAAACTGAGCTGACAACCGTCGCAGGAAGCAAACTTCCATACCGCCAGTCGCGGCTTGTTAATCTTCGCCGCCACGTTAGATCTCCGGGATCGTGAGCATGTCTCTGACTCGATCAAAAGGCAGCACCGGGCCGTCACGACACACCAGCGTTGTGCCAAACTGGCAGTGCCCGCAAAGACCGACGGCGCATTTCATGTTGCGCTCCATGGAGATATAGATTGCCTCGTCTCTTACTCCGGCGTCCTGCAGCGCAGACACCGTGAAAGCCATCATCAGTTCCGGACCACAGACTAGCGCGACGCTGTTCGCCGGATCGAAAGTAGTGCGTGGGATGAACGAGGTAACGACGCCGACGTTGCCTCGCCAATCATCCGGGGCATGGTCGACCGTCACCTTGACATCCATATCCAGCTCGCCGCGCCAGCGTTGCAACTCGCGCCGGAACAGGATGTCGCCGGGGCTACGTGAACCGTACAAGACCGCGACGCGGCCGTAGCGCTGCCGCTCAGCCAACAGGTGATAGATAGCAGGGCGTAAAGGTGCCAGACCGAGTCCGCCAGAGACGATGACGACGTCGCGTTGCTGCGCCTCCTGCATCGGCCAGCCAGTGCCGAACGGTCCGCGCAGTCCAACGTAGTCACCAGACTGCAGCGTGGCAAGCGCTGTTGAGACCGGCCCCACGGCTCGCACCGTGTGAACCAGCGTGCCCTTGGAGCCCGGATCGCCGCTCACACTGATAGCGGCCTCGCCAATACCGAAGGCGGTCAACATGTTGAACTGTCCTGCTGCGAACTGCGGTAGCTCTCCGTCCTCGGGTTCGAGTTCCAGCGTCCAGGTGTGCGGCCCTTCTCGCCACCGCCGTCTCACCCGCGCGACACTCGGAACGGTTGCGTCCGCCGTACCGCGCCTGGTGTTGACTGCTTCAGGCCGGTACACCATAGACATCCAGCGCCTGCAAACGCGCCGCGTTGAGACGCTCAATGAGCACCGACATGAAACGCTTCATCAACTCATACCCCAGATGATGGTCAGCTTCACACTTGCCCCGCAGGCACCTCGCATCAATTCCGATTGCCCGGACACGGCCGGTCGCTTTCGCGTCAATAGACCATCGATAGGGTGGGATCAGCCAAGACAATCCGACGATCTCGTTGTCACCGATTGTGAGGAATGTAATTGGCTTTCTCCCTGGAGTCGCGATCTGTAGATCGACTCGCCCCTCACGCACCAGGAAAAACTCATCTGCCGGCTCGCCTCTGCGGAACAGGTAGGCGCCGTCCTCAAAGCGTACGTTGCGGGCACAGCCAGACACGAGGTCGCAGAACCCTGGCTCCAGGCCGACAAAGAAAGGTTGTTCGGTAATAATTTTTGCCAGGCTTTGGCTTGCCATATGCGCCTCCTTCAATCTGCTTCGCTGTCGCGAATTGCTTCTACTTCAGCCGTAATATCGATGCCAACCGGACACCAGGTAATGCACCGGCCGCATCCAACGCAACCCGAAGTGCCGAACTGATCGAACCAGGTCGCAAGCTTGTGTGTCAACCACTGACGGTATCGTGCGCCGCCACTGGTACGCACGCTACCACCGTGAAGGTAGGAGAAATCAATCGTAAAGCATGAATCCCAGCGCCGCGTGCGTGACGCCTCCTTTCCGGTCAGGTCGCTCGCATCTTCGACCGTGGTGCAAAAGCACGTCGGGCAGACCATGGTGCAGTTGCCGCACGTAAGGCAGCGCTGCGCCACCGCATCCCAGTGCGGGTGATCGAGGTTTCGGTGTAACAGCTCATGCAGATCATCGGATCGCATCTCGCGTCCCATGGATGCAGCCGTGCGCTCGGAAACCGCTTTGGCCGATTGGCGATCCGCCGCCGAAGCTGGCCGGTGAGGCAGTTTCGCAAGCAACGACCGTCCACGCCCGCTGCCGGCCTCGGCAACAAACACGGTTCCCTCCTCTCCATCGGAAATTTCGGTCAGCGCGAGATCGTAGCCGCTCTCGGCTTTCGGCCCTGTTGACATTGAAACGCAAAAACAAGTACCTCCGGCAACCGCGCAGTTCACCGCCACGACGAAGACGTTGTCACGGCGTGCCTGGTAATGGGAATCAGGGTGCTCACCTTCAAGAAGAACCTGGTCCTGTAGCTTGATCGCCTCAAGTTCGCAGGCGCGAACTCCGATGAAAGCCAGCCGCTCAACGGGCGGCACCTCCGGGACAACCTGCCAAGAATTCTTACTTCGGCGTGCGCGCCACAGCTTGACGACGGGACGGTGCAGGAACTGCTTCCATGAAGAGGCCCCGACGGCAAAGCCGAACAATGCACTGTCATCACGTCGCACCAAGCGGTAGCGTCCACCATCCTGCTCGTCGGTCCAGCCGCGGGGTAAATCAGCGACTGAGGCGACATCGTCATAGACGATCGCTTTCTCTCTCACGGTCGGACCGATCACCCGGTATCCATCAGCCGTCAGAACGTCAATCAGGACCTGTAGTCCGTCAACGCTCAAAACGATCTGATCTGTGTCATCCATTCAGTCCGTCCCGCTTCACTGATTTGCTGCGCCGCTCACCTGCAGGCGATCCACGGGCTCGGCGCACGCTCGGACCCTGGAGGGCACGGCTCAACCCTACTCTGACGCGTCGGCCGCATCGGCCGCCGTCGATGTAGTCGCTGCCGCGCGCGCCGCACCTGCCTGGAGCCAGGCGTACCACGGCTCCAGGCCCCGGCCTGTCGCCGCCGACAACTCGATCACGTCCATGCTGGGCTTGATGCGCCGGGCATATTCGACGCAGCGCGACACATCGAAGTCGACGTACGGTAACAGGTCGATCTTGTTGAGGATCATCAGATCGGCGGCGGCAAACATGTCCGGGTACTTAAGCGGCTTGTCCTCTCCCTCCGTCACCGAGACGACCACGACTTTGTGGCGTTCTCCGAGATCGAAGCCGGCCGGGCAAACCAGGTTGCCGACATTTTCGATGAAGAGAACGTAGCCCCGGCTCAGTTCCAATCGCTCGACGGCGTGTCCGATCATGTGCGCATCAAGATGGCAGACCTTGCCGGTACTGATCTGTATGGCCGGCACGCCGGCGGCGCGAATGCGCTCGGCGTCGCGCGACGTCTGCTGGTCACCCTCAATGACTCCAATCGGAAACTGTTTCCCGAGGTCCAACGCCGTGCGAGCAAGAAGCGTGGTCTTGCCAGAGCCCGGACTGGAGACGAGATTGACCGCGAACACCCCTCGTTGGGAGAACAGCCTGCGGTTGCCTTCCGCCAAACCGGCGTTCTTGGCCAGGAGATCTTGCTCGAGCATGATGAGGCGCGCCTCCACATCGCCGCCATCGTGAGGATGTTGGTGAGCATGTGCGTGATCGTGCGCGTGCACCGTATGTTTGGCAGTGGCCCGGCCGGCGCTAGCGCCGTCGAATGCAATGCCTCTTCCGTCCGGGTTGCCGCAGCCGCAAGTGGTGCACATCAGTAAACCTCCAGATCCTTGATTCGCATCTTGTCCCCGCCGCGAACATCAAGCCGAAGGCCGCCGCAATCCGGGCACGCCGTACCCCATCGGTGGAACGCGCGCTCGGCGCCGCAATCACGGCACCTGGCTTCAGCGGGAACGGTGATGATCTCGAGCCGGGCGCCTTCCGCAATCGTACCTTGGGTTGTCGTGTCGAAGCAGAACCGAAGCGCTTCGGGCTCGACGCAGGAAAGTGCGCCGAACTCGAGGCGTACCACCTTGACCCGCTGGAAGGCTTGGAGGATCGCCTCCCGCTCGATGATCTCGATCATGCTATGGCAGAGGGTCAGCTCGTGCATGGTCAACCTGTTTCGCCCCGGATCACGCTGCCGTCTTTGTCGTGCTGATCGCTCGCGTGCTCACGGAGGGCGTCGGATAATATCTCGTGTAGCAACCCGACAGCGCTGGTCACCTCAGCGGACAACTTCCTGCCATATCCTACGTTGGCGGGTTGTATGGCGAGGACCGCCAAGCGAGCCCGCGTTCTGGCCGTCAGATAATCCGCAGTCATCTGCAGCGAAAGGGCATGGGTGGAAAGTCCCGAAAGAGCGATCGAACCCGGGTCAAGGATGCGGATCTCTCCAGCCGCGCCGCCGAAATCCACGGTTTCGAGAATGAGGACGGTATCAGGACTGGACCGCGCAACTTTTTCGAGATAGTTCTCCGGGACTGCACCGGCGTCGATCGCCAGAGCCCCGGTCCGACCGCCAAGGCGCTCGGCGATGAGAGAACCGGCGCCGTCATCGCACCGATGGCGATTGCCAACACCGAGAACGCAAACGCGTCCAGAGAGGAGGCCTTTCAACCGATGGGAGACCAAGGCCTTGGTCCTGTCAACCGTTGTCGCGGTCACGCTCCCATTCGCCCTTCTGTGGTCGGTGCAACGGCGTCTCCCTCTAAACGACATCGGTGTTAAACAAATCGGTGGTAAACGACATCGGCGCTAAACAACATCGCTGCTAAACGAAATTGGCAGTCTTGCGACGACATTTCGGACATTGGAGGGTTAGCCGGTCACTCCGCACTACCTCGTCACCCTGGCTCTTCACGCCCTCATCTATCAGCCCGAGCTCGCGTCCGCGGAACATCATCAAAGTTGGATTGGCGAAGGCCAGCGCGCCGAGTCGGCGGGTCAGCCAGCGGATCTGGTCCACGGGAGCGAGCGTGGTGCCACATACTTCGCATAACAGGAGTTCTTTCTCCACACACTCTTCGAAATCTTCGGGAGAGAACCCGACACAATCGTATTCATTGCTCATTCTGATGCCAAGTTGCGTAGGACAATGGCGTTCGCACTGGCCACACCAGATACACGCGTCGAGGTGCTGAACCAACCGGCGCCTGGGCGGCGTTGATTCAAGGTCGTCGATGACATCGATACACTTGGGAGGACACACTTCCGCACAGGCGCCACATCCGATGCAGGCGGTCTCATCGAACTTCGGACGTCCACGAAAGCCTTCGATCGGCCGATACGGCACATATGGGAATTCGGTCGTGTAGCGCGCAGACGTGATAGCGCTCAGCACTTGTTTCAGGACGCGCGGCTGCAGGAAAGCCGGCAGCTTCATGCTGAATCCTCCTTTGCGCGCGCCGCATGCAGGTCCTCTTCGTAACGGTCCACCACGCTCTTGTTCCACAGTTTGACACCCGCGTGATGAGCGGCGCGTGCCAATGCATGAGCAGCGGTGGGTGAGGTAATCAGGATGAAGGCAATGCAGATCAGGCCCTTCGCGGCGGCCGGCACCGAACCGAGCGTGATCAAGCTGCCCACCAGGATCAAGCAGGTGCCCGCCGTCACGCACTTGGTGGCTGCCTGTAGACGGTTATACACGTCCGGCAGGCGCACCAGTCCGATGCATCCGAAAATGTTGAACAAGACACCGATGGACATGATGGTCAGCCCTAATGCGTCACTCATGTGATGCTCTCCCCGCGAGGTATCTGGCCAGCGCCAGGGTTCCTACGAAGCTGACGACGGCCCACACAATCGCCACGTTCAAGAGATATTTCATATCCGTCGCAGCCGTAACGATGGCGACGAATCCCACCACCACCGTCCCAAGAATATCGATTGCGACCATGCGATCCGGTGCCGTGGGTCCCCGGCCGATGCGGTAGAGACACATGCCACAGCAGGCCAGGAGGCCGGCGATCAAGATCAGGTAAGGCGTTGTCAACACGGTCACGTCTGACCCCCTGCTACTCCAGGATCTTGCTGATAAACCATTCGAACCGACCCAGGATCCGGGCCGTAGCCTCTTCTTCC
>CP070643.1:1159295-1276509 GCA_020354125.1 Betaproteobacteria bacterium
CCAGCCCATCGTCATCACTGATGCCCGAGGTATCGGCGGTGAGGATCTGGTCCTCGGTGGTCGTGCCGCTAATGGCCGGAACACCAACCGGTGCATCGTCCAGTGGGTTGACGGTAATGGTCGCCGTGGCCTGTGATGTGTTTCCACCACTGTCACTTACTTCATAAACGAAACTATCGGTTCCATGAAAGTCGGGATCCGGTGTGTAAGTAAACGTGCCGTCAGCTTGCAATGTCAGCGTCCCATTACTGGGACCAGAAACAGGCGTGGTGTTGACAGTAAGAGTGTCGCCCCCAGTATGGCTATCATTCAGGAGTACACCACCCCGATGAAGACTTGAGAGTTCCGATGAGCTGAGTGCACGGTCATAGATGCGAACTTCGTCGAGATTCCCTTCGAAGTAACGCGAGACTGTACCTGGGCGGCCAAGACGAAGATCGGTATCCCACGTGGAACGATCGGTCTGGCTCCCTGTGTCCGTCCCTTCAGATACCCCATCGACGATCAGCTCCGCCGATACAGAGCCACCGCCGAGATCAGTGACTACGACTGCAGCGTGATGCCAGCCTGAAGTGTCAGTAAAACTGCTCGAGACGATCTCAATCGAGTTTGCGTTGGCGTCGTCGTAACCCCAAAAGAACGTAATGACGTTGTCCTGGTCATGCGTTCCGACACTCAAGTGCATCTCTGAATTGGCGTTCGTGCCGCCTGGGATGCCCCAGCCGTTCCCGCTGCTCACACCCTGCCACAGCATATGGTGCTGGCCCGTGGTGGTATCGGTCTGGAACCAGACCGAAATAGTGAAACTGCTCGCTGTCTGGAGCGTGTTGCTGGTCGTCTGTACGTAATCATCAACGCCGTCGAAGCTCAGCGCTCCGGATCCTACCTGGCCCGAAGCCGTCCACACCGGGTCTTGACCGTCAACACCCCCGGTACTGCCGAGAGTTCCCGTGGCAGCGCCACCCGAATCCGTTGCGGTCTGACTCGGAGCCGTTCCGTCAAGGTCCCAATAGTGAGCAAGATCCGCTGTCGGGACGCCGCTGAGATAGTCGACAACCAGTGTTCCGTCTTCATCGACACTATAGGCGTCATCAACTGCGGTAACCGGAGTAACGGTTATCGAACTTGATGCCGAGGCAGTACTAAATGCAGTCGTACCGCCTGTACTGCTACCAGTAGAAAGATTGGCCGTGCCACCATTCGACCCACTGCTCTGGTCCCAGGCATGGAAGGTCAGACCATTGGTCACCGTACCGCTCCAGCTCGCATTCGGCACGAAGCGCACATAGGTATTGGCATCAGTCGCGAGCAGACGTGCGCTCGACGAGTCCACCGCAACAAAGGCAGTCCAGTTCGAGCCACCGTCGGTGGTGTACTCCCAGCTGCCATTGGTATCGTCAACCGCAATCACGGCGATGCCTTCGAGCGCACCGGCATCGGTATCCGTAATCTGGCCGGAGATGAGATCAGAGACGAGCGTCCCCGGATTGCTCACCGGGTCTTCGTTAATCGTGGCCAGATTATTCGCACCAGTCAGAACTGGCGCAATGTTCACGTCATTCAAGTTAATCGTTACAGTCGCAGTATCGGCTAACAGAGTGACGGTATCCTGCACATGAACCGTCAAGACGAACGTTGGCGTCGTGTCAAAATCAAGTACATTGCTGTCCGCAACAGTGATCTGTCCGGTGCTTGTATCAATGTTAAAGGCATTGCCCGTGTTTCCCGCCGTGATTGAGTACGACAACGGGCCAGCCAGAGTACCGGGCGCACCTAACACGAGATCTCGGGGGTCATTAGTTCCGGACGTCACCAGGTCCTCGATATTGGTACCATCCAGATTGGCGCGTTGTATCATGTTGCTGCCGTCGTCGCTCCAGTACATCTTTCCACCCGGCACATCCAAAGCCAGGTAATAAGGAGCACTCAAGCCACTCGTTACGAGATTTTCGACACTGGACCCATCGAGATTGGCACGCTGAACGGTTGCTGCACCGAAATCGACCCAATACATCTTACTGTTGATCAAGTCCAGCTCGACATCGTCAGGATCCGTCAGCCCGGTAACAAGATCTTCAATACCGGACCCGTCGAGATTGGCGCGCTGAATCTTGTTGGTCCCATAGTCGGTCCAGTACATCTTGCCGCCATCCACGTCCAAAGCAATGCCTTGAGCGCTAGTGAGACCGGCTACCAGGGACTCGACACCACTTCCATCGAGGTTCGCCCTTCTGATTTGCCCGTCCCCGTCATCGGTCCAGTACATCTTGTTATTGATCAAATCCAGCGCGATGTTGTCCGGATCAACCAGTCCCGTCACCAAATCAGTGACGTTACTACCGTCCAAGTTGGCACTCTGAATTCTGCTGGCGCTTCCACTCTCATTGGTGGTCCAGTAGATCTTGCCGCCGTTGTTATCTACCGCGAGCCCTACCGGGTTGCTAATGCCAGTCAAAACCGTAGTTGTACCGCCAGTGCCATCAGCATTGGCTTTGTAGATCGCGCCATCAAACTTATCTACCCAATAGACTTCCGAGTAGTTACCCTCAGTTTCACCGGTCGCGTCCACTGTGGTTACTAGCATGGCATTGGCGCTGTGTTCATCAATTGACACAGTGGAATCATTAGCCACCGGCGCGGCAAGCACAGCGGACCAGTCCGGCTCCTGGTCGCTGCGAACGATAGCGTCTGTTTCGATCTCTCCAGCGTGGTATTCGAGATCCCAGTCCCCGCCCAGACTAGTGTGCCCCGTCAGATCGTCGGAGGCGGCAACATCGGCCCGTGTGAGTAGGGCCAAGTCGTCGACGAGACCTTGACCAACTTCGCTTGCAGCGAGATTACATCCATATATCAATATGTCACCGCGCTCAGAAAACGCATTGGCCCATCCTGTGACTTCACCGGCACGCTGAGCCAGTAACTCATTTGTTAGGTTCGTGGACCCTAATTCGACGTTGCCATCGCTGCCATGAGAAACAATATGAACTGCAGATAAATCATTGCGCGATACGAGAGTATTCGTAATGGTATTGACCCCATCACTCTCGGGATCGATCAGGACAATCTCATACTGATTCTGATCATCAGATCCAGAAATAATATGATCGAGTAGGTCTTGATAGTCAGGCGTTGAAGTGTCGACAAAAATCAGTTCACGCGCATGTTCCTGCTGCTGTGCTGACGTTTCGTGGATGAACTCTCCGTCGCCATCAAGGTAACGCATTTCCGCAACACCCTCCGAGGCTTCATCGGTCAGCTGCAGCGGACTGATATCGGCTGAATGAAGGATGCGCGGTTCGATCGCTTCGACCAGCATGCGATCACGGGCCGGCCGGCTCGGTATCACGCTGTTGCGTAGCGATTCATAAATGCGTGCAAAGTAACTCACTTCATATCCCTTATTGCTTACTGGTGCCCCGATGCGTATTCGATAGCTCGGACTCTATCTTCGTATCAACCTGCAATTTGCGAACCATCGACGGATCCGCCGACGCGCGCGCAGATGGCTTGTCGATATTCACCGTCTCATTGCTGGCATCGTGTGGTCCGTCGGTCGCCGGCATTTCAATTAACTGTGCCGTGCAGCGAAGTCCTGATGGAATTGCACCGTCAGGATTCGGCATTGACGCCCTGACACGAAAAGTATTACTGGCTGCATCGACGAAGCGGTCTATCAGAACGATTTCGGCATCGAATTGCCCGAGACTAGGCAAGTCTGGCGTAACGCGGGCAACCATATCGGACGTAACGGTACCGAACATGTTCGCGGGAACTACGACTTCAACCCGAAGTGGATCAACGCGCGCAATGCGAAACATCGGTTTATCTTCGATGCGCTCGCCGACCGTGATATGGCGTTCGGTGATGATTCCCGCAAACGGAGCGCGGATTGCACGCAACTCGAGTTGCGCCTCTGCCAATTCGACTTCGCGTTTCCAGACGTCAAGTTGCTTCTGAGCCTGGAAATATTTCTCTGCGGCGATCTTTGTTTCGGCACGCGCTTTCTCAAGCGCCGCTGCGGATATAAAATTCTGCTCGAACAGTTCAACTGCGCGGACATACTCCTTTTTCAGATATTGGTAATTCGCGTGTGCTGCACGAACATCAGCATCGGCCTGCGCGCGCGTCTTTGCTACTTTCAATGACGCGGCCTCTACCCGCGACCGTAAGCGGGCAAGAACCTGCCCCTTGCGCACGACGTCGCCGCGTTCAACATGGACTGATTTCACAACACCGACGACTGGACTGCCTACTTCCGCCTCGTTGTCTGGCTGTATCAGGCACAGCAGGGGTTGCACTCCCCAAGCCGTCAGGCTGTATGCAAAGCCGAGTACAGCGAGGCAGAGTTTTGTTTGTTTCATGACACCAGTTCCTTTCAATCGATGTTCTTTCAGTCGAATCCTTCGATACTGCTGAGCTTTTGATCCAGTTTCAGATCCTGCTCCAGCATTTCGCGCCTTTGCGTGCGCTGTCTGTTCTCTTCCAGAATCTGAGGCAAACGTGCGATCACCCCAACCAGCCATCGCGGCCGAGACAGCCCGTTTGCGCGTGACAGCACCTTGCGTAGCCATTGCGGAAACGATCGCTGAAAAAGCGGCTGATCGAAGCAAATAAACGTCTGCGCACTCCCAGGATCGCCCTGTCGCGCGCAGCGGCCGATCAATTGGCGGTCAATGCGTCGTGACGTATTGTGCTGACAGGAAATGACGTGCAGACCGCCGCGTATTTCGGAACCAGGCCCGAGTGGTATATCGGTTCCGCGCCCAGCCATGTTGGTCGCGACTGTTACCCTTCCCACGGTTCCCGCTTGAGCCACGATATCGGCTTCCGACCTGTCTTGGCGCGCATTCAACACGGTATGCGCGATCTCATTCATATCGAGCAATGCTGAGAGCTGCTCGGAATCGGCCACAGAGTCTGTGCCGATCAGCACCGGCTGGCCTATCTGCCGAAGTCGCCGCACCTCCGAGACAACTGTTTTCGACTGCGCAGTACGATCCGGATAAATGACGGTCGGCATCAATCGGCGCAGACTCTTGCAACGCAGTGGCACTGTGACCACATCGAGCCCGTAAACGCTTGACAACTCGTTGCGCGCTTCGCTGATGGTTCCGCTCATCCCACCCAGACATAGATACTTCTGGAAGAAGCGCTGAAAGGTGATTTGTGCGGAGGTAACCTGATCGTCAGAGATTTCGCACCTCTCCTTGTGCTCTATGAGTTGATGCAAGCCGCGCGACCATATCCTTCCCGGGGCAACGCGGCCGGTCATTTCGTCAATGATCGTGACACCCGCTTTGTCGACGAGGTAATGCTTGTCACGCTGATAGAGGTGAAGCGCGGCGAGGGCCTGGCAGACAAGTTCCTCGCGATGCAGCCTGTTACGACCCATGGCGACCATCTCAACGGTCGGTTTCTCCACTTTGCGGCGACCTGCGTTTGTCAGAGTGGCCACCATCCCGTTCGCGTTCAGACGAAAGTCTGTGAACTCAACCAATGTCCGGGCAATGTGCAATGCGTGGCCGTATACGTCTTGCTTGACAGACGAGTCGAGCTTGCTCGCAAGAATCAATGGAACACGTGCTTCGTCGATGAGAATGCTGTCCGCTTCGTCGACGATGGCCATGCACAACCCACGCATGACCGTATCTCGACTATTGCGCGGGTGCGAAACGAGACGCGCAACTCTGAGGTGCAAATCGCTCCGCATCCCTCTTCTGATCATCGTGTCGCGAAGATAATCGAAAGTCAGTTCCTTGGCGGTGCAGTAAGTAATGTCGGCGCTGTAGGCTTGGCGACGGCGTTCGGCCTGCATCGCCTGAGTGACAAAGTCCACTTTGAGACCGAGACCCTGGTAGAGGGGGCGCAGCTTCTCGGCGTCACGTTCGACCAGATAGTCATTGGATGTCATAACATGCACCGGAATACCCGCGAGTGCAGCCGTCGCCGCAGAGATCGCTGCAACGAGCGTCTTGCCCTCGCCGGTTGCCATTTCGGCGAGCCGATTATCGAGAATGATCTTCGCCGCAAACAGCTGCATATCGAACGGCACCATGTCGATTTCCCGCTCGCTCAGTACCGAAATATGCGCAAAGGCCTCAATGACCAGGTCATCAGACAGTCCGTGGCGAGACATTTGCGCCCGCAGATTGAGCAAGGATTGGTCGCGTTCGGCATCCGACATACCGACAAGCTGCTCACGGCGTTGTTGAGCTCGTTGCACATCTTGGGTGAAGCGCTTTGCCAGGGTGGCACGCAGGAAACCTGGCCGGCCCCATACATGGCGACGCACAGCCGCGTCGTTGGAAGCCGAACGTTCCGGGTAAGGGCCGAAAACAATACCCGGTGCCGGAAGTGCTTCGCTCTTCATGTTATGGGCCACTCCCGACATTGCCGCGTTTGCTTGCATTGCATGTTCACCATGAGAGCCAACACTGAGGAACACTGGATATGAAAACTGAGACTTGCCATGTCAACTCACTGGATTGAACTGCTTGAGGAAAACCTGCCTGATTCGCCGGTACCATTGGCTAGCAAGTGGTTTGGCACTGTGCTCAAAACGGACTAGTGCCCGGCCGCCCGCGCGTTCCAGCACGGTATCGGGCAAAGTCAGATCCAGCAGCACCACCGGCTCCACCGCCAGTACGCCTTCTGTGTCGGAAGGGTCGGTCACGTGTGGCCCGCCTCCACGATCGCCGAGGGCTGCGCTCGGCAGTTGCAGCGTGGCCGCGGGAACATCGCGGACCAAGTTGGCGAGCAGCGTCTCGGAAGGATGGTCGGTTACACGCACCGCGATGCGCTTCGTGTCCTGGCGCACCAGTGCAGCATCGTACTCGGGGACCACCGCGCGAATGCCGACCTGCTCGGCTTCGAACACGTAACCCAATTCGCCACCTTGACGCACGAAGGTTCCGACGAGATCTTGCTGATGAGGCATGACCAAGCTTCCTGACACACCGCTGCGAACTTCGAGTTCAGCGATCTTTTGCTCGGCGCGACGCAGATCTGCGCGCAAACGCTCGATTTCTTCTTCCGCTTTCCGAGCACCCTCGGCATCGACCGAGATCGCCGTGTAGCGCTGTGTCCTGGCTCGTGCAAGCTGACTCGCCAAAGCATCTTTGTCTGCCACCAGCGCCGGATCTTCAAGCAATACCAGAATGCGACCAGGTTCCACATGGTCCCCATTGCGAACCAGAACTTCGGTGATAAAGCCACCAGACTTGGCCCTCACGCGCGCCTTTTCCGGTAACCAAACGACGCCATGAGCAAGCGTGGTATGTGGCACAGGAATAACGCAGATCAAGAAAAAGACAGCAGCGCTGATACCACTCAAGGCAAGCCACGATCTCCGGCCAATCCCCTGCGATGAAGCGAATGCAATAATGTCGCGGATCGTTTTCCACAGCGGGATGACGATGAAGGTCGAGACAGCGACAATTGCCGCAACGATGCCAAGCGCGAGAGACTTTGAACCGATCCACACAATGATGGCGCCGAAGATAAAAATGCGGTAGATCATCGAGAGCGGGAAGTATCCAAACAACCACTTGGTTTCGCCCCGGGCAACGTATTCCGGAATAGCGCCGTGCACTCCCAACACCATTCGCCGCAGAATGTTGTTCCAGTACTTCTTGCTGCGCGAACTGAGGTTAGGCACGTCTATCAGGTCGCTCAGCATGTAATAGGCGTCAAACGGCAATAGCGGGTTGCCATTGAATAGAAGCGTCGACACACTGGCGATGAACATCGTCACAAACGCGACATCGCGCATCGTCCCCGGCTGCACATTCAGCCAGATCAACAGAGCGAGGCTTGCCAGCGCCAGTTCAGCCATGATTCCCGCAGCACTGACGAACACGCGCTGGCTGCGGTGACGAAAACCACCGGCATCAGACGCATCGACATAAGGTGCTGGCATCAGTAGGAACAGCGTGAAGCCGAATTCACGGACCTCCCCGCCCCAGCGAACCACCGTGAGTGCGTGCGCCATCTCATGCAGTGCCTTGATGAAAGGAAAGCTCAACCAGATGAGAAACAGGTAATGCGGGGTCGTGAGGTTGTTGACGCCGTGTGCTTTCAGGGCCGGCCAGTTGCTGACCGCCGCCAGCAGCGCGAGCGCTACTGCTGTAGTCCAAATGACAACGACGTACCAGTTAACCATTGGCCCCGCCAACCATTGAATACGGCTTAGCAACTTGGTCGGGTTTCCAAGCGGAACCCGCAGTGCAAACGGATTGACGCGCGGTTTGCGCTTCTGTTTCAGTCGCTCCTCGCGGCGACGTACCAACGTCTCCGGATTGGGTGCAGATTCGTATGCAAAGATCCCTTGCTCATCAAGATGAATCAGCAGTTGAACCACTTCGTCCTGAGTTGGGGCATTGTCACCTAGCCGCTCAAGCAGGTCATCCCAGATTTCCTGGACGGTGTGCAAGCCATCACAGCGGCCGATAAACTCATAGGCCTGTTGGCTGGCGCGATGCTGCTGTCCTGTGGCTTCATTGATGAGAAGGTGCCAATTGCGACCGCGATAACGCATTTGCCGTACTTTGACCTCGCGCCTGAAACGCGGGCGACGTTGCGAGACGCGATACCACAATGGGCTAAACAGCGACTCCTGCATGCTCAGATCCCTACCGACCAGGTGGCAATTCGCATCCAGTCAATCAACCGATGGGTCAAAACCC
This sequence comes from Betaproteobacteria bacterium, assembly GCA_020354125.1. GTDB lineage: Bacteria > Pseudomonadota > Gammaproteobacteria > Burkholderiales > Eutrophovitaceae > SG8-40. The sequence goes on from CP070643.1 coordinate 1,167,980, forward strand.
AGACTAGCGGCCTCTGATCGACAGAAATGCGAGCAACACCGTGCAGGCCAGGACGCATCGATACGAGTGATTCATCGAGCTCACACTCGACCTCAAAGAAGTTGCGGCCATCGCGAGCCGCAGCGACCGGCGATATGCGGGTGACGTCGAACTCGAAATTGCGACCAGGAATTGCGCCAAGCGCAAGATCTCCGGTCTGCCCAATGGTGATGTCGGCAATGTCGCGTTCGTCTACTTCCAGAATGAGGCGAAACTCATTCACGGGCGCGACCGTCACCAGCATGTCGCCGCGCCGAACTGGCGCACCTAGGCTCTGACTAAGATCACCGATGATGACTACGCCATCGAAGGGAGATCGCACGTTGGCACGTGCCATCTGTTCTTCAACCAGCCCCAACTTTGCGCGCGCTTCGTCGGCAAGCGCCTGGCTGATAACAAACTCGCTGCGATCACCTCTTGCCAAGGCGGCCGGCGCGGCATTCTCGTGCTGCGCCAATTCACTTTGCCACTTGCGATGTTCCAGCTCAAGATCTTCGCGCGCCAGTTCAACCAGCACTTGACCAGCACTGACCTGGTCACCGGGACGAACGTGCGCGTGCTCAAGATATCCGTCTGCCGGTGCAACGAGCGCGCGCTGTACGGCGCCTTCCAGCCGTGCTGGCGCACCGACGCGATAATCTGCACTCACGAAAAAACCTGCTGCCAGAAACAATATGCTGGCGATCGCGGAGCTCTTCGCGAAAACGTGTCCCGGCCCAAGGAATCTCTCGGCGACACGCAGAAAGGATTTCTTCAGGCGCCACTGCCATGGGCGTTCGCTTTCGCGCTTCAATCCGAGAACCGGCCCAACGATGCACATGATCTGCTCGTACTCAGCGACCTCTTGCATGCTGAATGGCGTCTCGCCAGCGCGCTCGATGGTGACCGCGCCAATGGCATGCCCGCGATCAACGATCGGAATGGAACACACCACACACGAATGGCGTTTCGCGAGTTGCGCCTGGGCGACGTTAATGCGAGGCCGATCGTCGGGAATGCCGGGATAAGCGACTGACGCGCCCTGTTCGATCGCCTCATCCATCGCGATTGACGTGATCCGGAAGACCTGTGCGTCTTCTTCGAAGTCTGCGAAATTGGATACAGCCTCAACCCGCGAGTACGCGCCATCGCGAAAACCAATCGCGACGTGATCGAGACGGAGAACGTTTGCCAGTTCGGTTGCAAGCGCCGTCGCCGCTTCCAGGAAATTCTCGTGTGTTAAAAGCGTCGCCTGGACCTGTAATACTCTCGCCGCGTCAGCAGTCGATCTCTGGTCAGCCTCGATCAGTAATGCGGTAGCGAATTTGTCCGCGACCTGCTCGAGTCCCGCAAGAGCTGACTGCGGGCTCTCCGAACTGTCCTGGTGCAATTCCAGCGCAATCGCCCCTACGGCTTTCTCGCCCATGCGTAGTGGCACTGACGCTACCGCCGGCGTCGGCTCACCGTCGGCTTCGGACTGTTCAGGCCCAAGGAGTACCGGGGAGCGTTTACGCACCGATTCGGCCGCGGCTGTGACCAGGTCTTCCGGCCTCGCGGCATTGGCATCGACAACGGCAACAACATGCGGTGCCGAGTCATCGGACTCACCGAGTGCTACGACACCTCCGGTCACTTCGGGTGAGTCGTCACAAAAATCGTCAAGCCATTCTTGTATGGGGGATGTCGGCACTTAGGACTTAAGATATTTGGTTCAAGTTGTAGGTTTTGGGTGCGAACGGAGTGAGTCCAATCACTCTCGTTTGTTACGTCTGATACAACCAAGACTTGAGCCAGGTAGCGCGTTCCGCGACGGAAAATGCGCTGCAAATTCAAGGGCCAAGAGATAGCCTTGGCCGGCGGCACGTGGCACCCGGCGCAACGCTGTCAATGTGATACACGAATGGTCTTTTTGTGCCACTGCGTGGCTGCCGGAGACCCAATCAGGCCTTGCGTGAAACTTGCGTGCGACGCCTCCCAAGCTGGTTCACTTCTGTACCGGTGTTTCGCGCAAACAGTCACGGCTGACAAATGTGGCTCGTTTAAGGAATCACACCGGACTGACGATATTCCGAGAGCCTGAGGCCGTCATGGAAAGCCAACCAATGCAGCAGTCACACCCGGACATTGAAGCCGGCACGCTCAGTGCCGGCTCGATGACAGGACTGCATCATTGGCGGTGGTCACCCTTGTACACCGCGATTGTCACTCTTATTGCAGGATGCGCGCTTGCCCTGCTGCTAGTACCGCGTTTCGCAAACCCCCTCGGCACAATCCACCAAGAGGCAATCACCCGACAAGCACAAGTCATTGGTGCCCGCGCGCTTGAGCGTCTGACAACAGCAGACAACCTGGTGCGCCTGGTCAGTGCGCGAGTCGAGTCGGATAAAACACTGTTCGACGCAAGTTTGTTCAGCGCGTCGAACTCAGCAGTACTGGATACATTTACCGGAGTCGTCGTGCTGCGCGATGGTCAGGTCCCCACCATCATCAAAGGCGATGTACAAACCATTGCGCGTCCCGACGCGGCAACGCTCAGCCACATTAACAACGGACACACTGCGCTCATTTCGCCGTACCCCGGTTCCGACCGAGGTCCGTCTCTAATGCGTTCACTTCATGTCGCTGATGTCGCGCAGCCAGGAATACTGGTCGTGGAATTGGCTCCCGGCTTCCTCTGGCGCGAGCGCTCCGAAGGGGGGGACAACGGCTACCAGATCTGCGTGCATGACGGTGCCGGCAATCCGGTCTTCTGCGATGAATCTCCAACGACGGCACATGTCGGTACCCAGCAATTGACGCCGCCCAACCGCGAGGAATTTTTCAAACAGTTTGACTCACAGGATCAACCAGGCGGACAGGCGTTGTTACCAATCGCACAAGAATACGGTGGGCAAGACTGGATCGTGACGGTTAGGCCGCCTAATGCAGAATCAGGCGTGGTGCCGCGAGATGTGTCCATGTTCTATATGGGCGCGGGCATGTTGTGCATGCTGGCGACCCTGACGATGGCGTGGCTGGTGACTGGACGATCGACATTGATCGGCAACCGCGAGCAAGCTCGGCAGGGAGCTGCATCCAGCCCGGACGCGAGGCTACCGGTCCTAAGCCAGAAGGCCGCCGCGATATCCGACCATTCGCAGCTCGCCGCGACAACGCCGGACCAGGCATTGGAAGTACTCAAGCTATTTTCCGAGATAGACCGTGCAATTCTCTCCGGCGCAGCATTCGAACGGATCACCGAAAGCGTATTTCCGCGTATTGCGGCGGCGTTACCGGGCGACGCCACGGCGCTCGCTTTGGTCTATGGGGACGATCCGAACAAGAGCAAGCTGATGATCATGGGCCCGGATGATCATCGCGAAGAATGCGCCATCAAAAGTGCCTTCGAAGCCCGTTCAATATCCCGTGCCGCATCAATGCCGGACGGCGACTGGTTCATCAGTGCACCTGATGACGCGATTCTGGGACCACTTCACCAACTCGGGTTACGCGACTGCCTGTTACTGCCTGTGTACAAGGAGGGAGTCGCGGCAGGTGCGTTGATTGTTGCAAACCGTGATACACGCGCAATCAGTGGGCAAGCCCGGGCACTGGCACGTGACATCGCACACCGGCTCGGCGTGGCGTATACGTCATCCGTGCGTGGTCAGCAATTGATGTTTCATTCGCTGTACGATTCAACGACTGAGCTTCCAAACCGGAAATACTTCGAGAGCCGTCTCAGCGAAGAGATCTCACGAGCCCGCCGTGAGTCTAGGCACCTCGCGCTGCTATTGGTCGATCTTGACGAATTCAAGAAGGTCAATGACTCCTTCGGGCACGAGGGTGGAGACATACTGCTTGAACAAACGTCAATGAGGATGAAGACCTGCCTGCGCACTGATGACCTGGTAGCACGGGTCGGCAGCGATGAATTCGGCGTGCTGTTGCCGACCATCTCTCAGGATACGGATGCCGCTGCAGTCGCGCAGAAGCTGATTGACACACTTGCCGAGCCTTACATACTTGGGGGCCGCGAACACCATCTTAGCGCGACGATTGGCGTAGCCGTGTTTCCGGAAGATGGCAAAAGCGCGCATTCGTTACTGCGTAGCGCCGACTTCGCAATGCACGCCGCCAAGAGGGAGGGCGGCGCGACCTACTCAACCTTCGAAGCGCAAAGCAGTGCCCAGGCCAAGGATCAGGCGGCTCTGGCAATGGACCTTCGGCAAGCGATCGCAAAGAGTGAGTTGACATTGTATTTTCAGCCGCAGATCGATTTGCGGCAGGGCGAGATTATCGGCGCCGAGGCACTGATTCGCTGGCAACATCACGCACGCGGCATGGTCATGCCGGGTGCATTCATCAGCATCGCGGAACAAACTGACCTAATCGAGCGCGTCGGCGAATTCGTCAGACGCGAGGCCAGCGCGCAGTTTCGTCAGTGGGAACGCGAAGGAATGGCACCCATGCGTGTTTCGGTAAATATGTCGAGCCGAGAATTCAAACGCAACGACATCGTCGACCGAATTGAGAACACGCTGATCGCGAGCGGACTACGGCCGTTCTCGCTCGAACTGGAGATTACCGAGAGCCTGCTTGTGGAAAGCTCGGAGCAGGTGCTCAATGCTCTGAAAGCACTCAGCGACCGCGGCGTGCGCATCGCAATCGATGACTTTGGCACCGGCTACTCGTCGATGGCTTACTTAAAAAACATTCCTTTCAACGTGCTCAAGATCGATCGTTCCTTCGTCAAGGACATTGGTGCAGAGGATGGCTCGGACTCAATCGTTAACGCCATCATCGGTGTTGCTCAGGGACTTGGGAAAGAGATCGTGGCCGAAGGCATCGAGACTGAGACACAGCGTGCGTTTCTGGCAGAAAACGGTTGCGATATGGGTCAGGGTTACCTATGGAGCCGGCCGGTGCCGGCCGACGAATTCACCACGTTCGTTCGCAACTGGAATCAAACGGCTCGTCGCTTCGCCTCAATCGATTAGAACAGAGAATTCTCCGCCAATTCCATAGGTGCGACGCCACCAGGCACCGTGCAGGCTTCCCTGCGCTCTCTACCGCAATCTCTGGCCCAACGCCCCGCGTAAAAAAGGTCTACCATCTCGGCATCACACAATAACTAGCAACCACAAAAAAGACGATGTCGTTGCCGACACGTCATTCGGGAGGGAGACCAATGAAGCCCAAAAGCATCCTTTCAGCGCTGTGCTTTCTGGCGATTGGTGCCTATGCATCATTCGCGACCGCGCAGGCGTTACCAATCGCAGAACCCGCGTCGCTAGGCCTGTCGGCGCAGAGACTGAACAACATCAGCAGAATATTTGACACCCACATCAAAGAGGGAAAACTTCCGGGCGTGGTGTTCATGATTGCGCGTGACGGCAAGCTCGCCTACTCGGATGCACTCGGCTTTCGCGACCCGGCAAAAAAGAAACCAATGGCGAAGGACGCGATCTTCCGCATCTACTCCATGACCAAACCGCTCGTTTCGGTTGCGGCCATGATGTTAGTCGAAGACGGCGTGTTGCAGCTAACCGATCCGGTGTCGAAGTTTCTGCCATCGCTGAAGAACTTGCAGGTCAGCGTCGCAGACATCGACGCGCAATTTGCCAAGACGACATACACCATGGTCCCGGCGCAGCGCGAGATGACGGTTCAGGACTTGTTGCGCCACAGTGCGGGTCTGGCATACGGCGAAATCAGCAACAATGTTCCCGTCAAAGAAGCCTACAAAAAAGCCCGGCTGGTTCGCGCAACGAAAAGCTTCGATATTCGTGACCTGACCCCGGCGCAACAGATCGCCGCGTTTTCGAACGCACCGCTCGCCCATCAACCGGGTACAGTCTGGGAATACAGTCTGGCGAGTGACCTGCTGGGCCGCGTGGTCGAAGCCGCTTCCGGTCAACGCCTCGGCGATTTCCTTGAGCAACGCCTGTTCGTCCCCCTGAGAATGGCGGACACAGGCTTCTGGGTTGAGCGCAAGGATCTCAGCCGGATTGCCGAGCCACTGGCTACCGACGCTGAGGGCAACAAAACCCCGTTCCTGTTTGACGTCTCCAGCGTGCCGGCGAACGATTCCGGCGGCGCCGGTGCGGTGTCGACGGCAGCCGATTACCTGCGTTTTTCACAGATGCTGCTCAACGGCGGTAAGCTCGACGGTACACGCGTGATGAGCCGCAGTACGATTGCTCTCATGACGTCGGATCATCTTGGCGATCGTATCGAGACCGCGTTGACACCGAGTGAATTGTTACTCGGCACACCGGGTTACACTTTTGGACTCGGTTTTGCGGTGCGCGAACAGCAAGGCATCGCTGGTGTCCCTGGCTCAGAAGGCGAGTTCACCTGGGGCGGATATGCCGGCACCTACTTCTGGATCGATCCAAAAGAGCGTATCGTCGCGGTCTACATGAGCCAGGCGCCGGGACCAACGCGCAGGTACTACCGCAAGTTGTTCAGGCAGCTTGTTTACGGGGCTATCACCGACTGATATTTGCTCAAATCGATGTACGCTGCGACTATGCGCAACCTCACAACAAGCAGGCTCAATCAGGCCGCAATGGAAGATCGCATATCGAACGATTTTTTCTGGATGAACTGAAAACAAGAAGACGACGGAGACGATGAATGAACTTTCAGGATTTGTTTACGCATCTGCGTGAATTCGACACGCCTACCATCTGCAATGCGCTGGAGATTGCGAGCGGTTCGCGCGAACTTTCCAGCTTCACGCAACACACGTTGATCGCCGCATCGTCACACCTGCCAGCAATTGTCGGTTTTGCTCGCACCGCCAAGATCCGCTGCTCGACACCTTATGATCCGGCGCAGCGTAAACAGAATCGGGTCAGCTACTACGAGTACATTGCGGGCGGCCAGCAGCCATCGATCGCGGTCATCGAGGACATTGACGAGCGGCCCGGTGTAGGTGCGTTCTGGGGCGAAGTCAATACGCACATCCACCGGGGGCTGGGATGCATCGGAACCGTAACAAACGGTTCGATGCGCGACCTGGACGCGATGGATCCCGAATTTCAGTGCCTTGCCGGCTCCCTTTCTCCAAGCCATGCCTGGGTGCAGGTAGCAGAGATCGGCAAGCCAGTCGAAATCTTCGGTATGCGCGTCAGCCCCGGGCAAATCGTCCATGCAGACCGCCATGGCGCCGTGGTCATACCGCCTGAGTACCTGGAGAAATTGCCAGAAGCGATTGATCTGATGGCACGTCGCGAGAAAGTCCTGCTCGACGCGGCGAAACGCGACGGCTTCGACATCATTGCGCTGAAAGAAGCGATGTCCGAATCGGAAAAGCTACGTTAGCGACTTCTGTCCTGAACATAGCGCCGCCGGTTCGCTTCGGGACGCTCAAAGAACAACGGGCACCCGAAGGTGCCCGTTTTGTAAAGCAGTGCTTTAAAGTGCTTTCAGTGTTGCGCGCCACGCAAAATGAAATAGATTTCGTCTTTCAACTTCAATCTCCGTTTCTTCATGTCTTCAAACTCGAAGTCCTGAAACGGTTTTTCATTCTCTTCGATGTCCACGATTGCCGCGTTAAGCTGTTCGTATTCTTCGATCAACTCTGCAAGGTGTGCGTCATGTGTCTTCATTTCCTGCAGAGTCTGCTTGAACTCCGGGAATTCATGTTCAACGTCGTGTGGCTGTATATACATCGGCACTTTCCTCCGTCGTCAAATTCGGCTGCAGGACGCAGCCGCAGTTCGAGCATACTCTTGAGTCAAATCGATCGCCAGCCTCTTTTTGCTCGATACCACTGCAGCATCAAAAAGACTAGAATTTTTATGATGTTAGAAAAATCTTTTCGCAGCGCAACATCGGGGTGCGGCTATAGCAAGGGCGAGGATGGCGTGCTATACGACCTGCGTGCCCCAGAAAACTTCAACCAGCGCTTGATACCACAGGAGTCAATATGACCACCATTACCAACCCGGCACGCGCGCGGCTCCGTCGCGACGAACTGGCCATTGGCATCGGAGTACGAGGCGTGCGCGGCGTCGAGGTCGCCTCAATCATGAAGACCGCCGGTTTCGACTGGCTGTTCATCGACCTGGAACACGGGGCAACGTCCGTCGAAACAGCGGCGTCGCTCTGCGTCGCTGCGCTCTCCGCAGGCATCGCCCCCTTGGTTCGCGTGCCGCAAGGGGAGCTGAACCTCGGGACACGTTGCCTCGATGCCGGCGCCCTCGGTATCGTCATGCCTCACGTCGACACCGTTGAGCAGGCGCAGGCGATGGTGAAAGCGTTCAGGTTTGCGCCACAAGGCCATCGCTCTATCGCCGGCAACTATGCGCAACTTGGATTTGCCCCTGCCGCCGCAGCGGACGTGGTGAGCGCGTTCAATGAGTCAATATTGGTGGTGGCGATGATGGAAACGCCTCGCGCGATAGAGAACGCGGAGTCCATTGCAGCGATCCCGGGCATAGACGTGCTGCTGATGGGGACCAACGACTTGTGCCTCGAGATGGGCATACCCGGGCAGATCGACCACCCGCGCGTGACAGAAGCCATCGACCAAGTGGTATCGGCATGCCATAAGCATGGCAAATGGGCTGGTCTTGGTGGTGTTTACACCAAAGACCTGTTGCAGTCTTACATCGGTCGCGGCATGCGATTGATTCTGGCCGGAAATGACATCAGTCTGCTACTGAATGCGGCGAGCGGCCACGCCGAATTTGTGCGCGGCTGTAAATAGACTCGCCAACCGCACTCAGATCACTCTCGCGCAAATAGATCAGAATGAACCAGGTCTTCTTTCACGATCAGTTAATTCGATTCTCACATTGCGATCCCGCGGCCATCGTTTATTTCCCTCGTTTCTTCGACTTGGCGCACGCCGCAATGGAAGACTGGCTCGCCGATGGATTGGGATTCCCCTTACCCGAGCTGATTACCGAACGCCGCATCGGAACACCGACGGTGAGCATTCACTGTGATTTCGTCAAGCCACTGCGCATCGGCGACACGCTGCGTTTCGAGTTGCGCGTAACCAAGATCGGCAATGCTTCGGTAGATCTGCAGTACGTTGGCCTGAAGGATGGGATAGAGCACCTTCGAATTGTTCAGACCATCGTATTCATGGATCTCGATGCGGCGCGCGCGGCACCAATCCCGGAAGACATTCGCCCAGCGATCGAAGCATTTCTCGTCGAGACTAATGAGGCCAGGGAAAAGTAAACATCCGGCCGATGATTGCTCACGTACTATGATGAATGGCCAGTCGCGGTTGCTTTATCACCGAATTTCCAACGGGACAATTCCAGATGCTTACGACTTTAAGACTTGTAATCGGCGCGGCGCTACTGTGGTTTGCCGCGAGTGCAGGAGCGCAAGAATTTGACGGCCTCGACGCGATGTCACTCGCTAAGGGCAAGAAGGTAGAGACGGATTGCTCCATCACCTGGAAGAATCCCAAGGACGGCAAAGTCTACTGCTTTGCCAACGCGCGCAACCAATTCATGTTCACGCAGAACACCAAGACCTTCGTACCGCGCGCGCAGCAAACTTTCGAAAGCAACTGATGTTCGATCTGCGGCGTCGCGCTGATCGTTGAGCGCGCACGTCGACCTTCAGGCGTTCTGGGCAGGCGTGCTTTCGGTAACCTGAATCCCGTCCGGCACGTGAATGGTCCTGGTAGGAAAGGCGATCTCGGCGCCATGTTTCTCGACGATATCGCTGATGGCAAGCAATACTTTTTCCTTGATTTCGTGGAACTCGGTCCAGACCGTGGTGTGGGTAAAGGTATAGATAAAGAAATTCACCGATGAGTCGCCGAATTCGTTCAAGTTGACCATCAGCGTTTGTGACTCATCGATGTCGGGGTTCTCGATCAGATACTTGCGCACCTCCTGGAGAATAACGGGCACCCGCGAAATGTCGTCGTAGCGAACACCAATGTTCTCCCTGATCCGGCGATGCGTCATGCGCGACGGATTCTCCACCGAGATTGTAGTGAATACCGAATTGGGCACATACAGTACACGCTTGTCGAAGGTGCGTATCGCAGTACGGCGCCAGCCGATTTCCTCCACCGTGCCTTCGATTTCCCGATCGGGCGAGCGGATCCAGTCACCGACAGCGAACGGCCGCTCAGTATAAACACCCAGTCCACCGAACACATTGGCGAGGATGTCGCGCGCCGCCAGGCTCACTGCGATACCGCCAACGCCGCCGAATGCCAACAAGCCGGCGATATTGATGCCCATGGTCTGCAGAATGATCAGAGCAGTCGTGACAAAGATCGCCCCCCGTAATAACTTCCCGGCAGCATGAACAAGCGTGATATCGACTTCCTTGCCGCGTTTCTTCCGGACTTCGATATAACGTTGCTCATAGCCGCTGGAAAATCGCAACCCAAACCACATCAGGACCAGGATGACGCCGACTTTGCCGAGCATCGGCACCGCGTCAAAAATCGCCTCGTCCGTTTCAGCACCGACAATGTTTGCAGCGAAGGTGATACCCAAGACCCAGATAAGTACGCGCGTCGGTCCCATCATCGCTTCGAGGATGACGTCGTCGAGCAGGTTTTCGGTATCGTGTGCCCGCGTCGCGAGCCGCTTGATAATGCGACGCGCGATCGCACCCGCGATCAGGGTGAGCAGAACGATGCCGAATACCTGGCTCATCCATGCGACATCGCCAGTGAGAACGTTTGATAGTTTGTTGATCAGTTCCACTACGTCACTTTCCGTTTGTCACCAAAAAAATCCAACCCGCTCTGCCAAACTCAATCGAACATCGGAATTCACTTCGCAAACAGCCGCTTCGAGTCCTTGAACGCCTTGAACTCCAACGCGTTGCCGCTTGGGTCTAGCACGAACAGCGTTGCCTGCTCGCCGGGTTGGCCAGCGAAACGGATGTGCGGCTCGATAATGAATTTTGCTCCAGCCGACTTTAGTCGTTGCGAGATCTCTTGCCAGGCGTCCATCGACAGCACCAGGCCAAAATGGCGCACCGGAACATCGTCACCATCAACCCGGCTTGAATTGGCTTGCACTGGCTCCGGGCAAAGATGCGCAACGATCTGATGCCCATGGAAATCAAAATCCACCCAGTCGTCACTGGACCGGCCCTCAGGACAGCCCAAGACCTTGCCATAGAAACGCCTCGCTTCAGCGAGGTCGTTGACCGGGAAAGCCAGATGAAACGGTGGTCGTTCGGACATCGTTGTCAGCAGCAGTTTTCTGTTACGTGAATTGGTCTCAGCTCCGCCTGGCACCGGTGCGTTGCCGATACATCTCGATGTAATCATCGATCAGCGGCTCGGCATTGTCGACCGCTTGGCGCGCCTCTGCGGCGACCGCGTCGATGTGCGCAATGAATCCTTCAATCCCGTCGATTGCCAGCATGCGTGTGTACTTGAGGCCAGCAGCCTGGCCTGCGAACTTGATCGCCTCGGGATCGGTCATGAAGTCGCGCTTGCGAAACGGTTCCATGTCCCAGTAGGCGCTCGACAACTCGGCCAGGTCGTTTTCGAGTCCAGGTAAATTGGAGTCGATTCTGTTGGTGAACGAGTAGTTGGTCATCAACACTTCGGCTAGCAAGCGCATTTGCAGAAGAATTCGCTGTTCCCGACCTATCGGCGTCGTGAAGTGGGTAGCGATGTAGTCTGCTTCTTCGGCGTCCAGCACTTTGGCGATCTCGCGTTCCTGCACCGCATAGAACCATTCGGGTACAGCGATCTTGCTATCAATCAGCGCAAACGCATCCTCGGTCAACTCGCGCTCGGCCTGCTGCCACTCCGGCGCTTCGCTGTTCCAGCCCTCGTCGAGACCGGCGCGCCGACCATACTGAGCGAGCAACTCGCGCGCCCTTAGCAAGGCCTGCTGTCTGACGACCACTTTTCCGACCGCCACAGGCATGGCTGGATCGAGGCTGTGTGCGAGGCGTGAAACCGAAGCCTCCTTGAGAGCGCGCTGATCCGGATCCTCACCCTGGAACTCGTCACCGTTCGCCAACAGCGGTGTTATCAGCAGGCAAATGACAAAACCGGCGCGCACGCTTTGCCCAACAGCCATCGTCGACCTCTCCAAAACCAAAACGCGAAGTTTACAACCTCTGGCGCTGTTTCCGTCGCAAGTGGCCCGAGGCGGCACGAGTCAGACCGACGCTCCAGAGGGCCGTTTAACGGTATCATCCATCACACTGCGCAAAATGGCGCTGAGACTAAAACGGCGCAAACCAGCGCTGGGACCAACGAGTCGCATGCCAGAGCCGGAACCAACAAGCATTCACAATCATGGAGGACGAAGAAATGGCTTCAAATAATAAAACTGCAATCATCACCGGCGCAGGAAGTGGCATCGGGAAGGCGGTGGCGCTGGCATTTCTCAACGACGGGTACCGCGTCGCCCTTGCCGGACGCCGCCAGGACGCGCTGGAAGGCACGATCAAGGAGGCAGGCGAGAACGGCGCGAACGCAATTGCCGTCCCGACCGATGTCAGCGATCCGACCGCAGTCACCAACCTTTTCTCAACCGCACGCGACAAGTTTGGCCGGGTTGATGTCGTGTTCAACAATGCCGGTGTCAATGCCCCCGGGGTGCCGCTGGAAGAACTCACCGTCGATCAGTGGAAGAACGTGGTCGATATCAATCTCAGCGGCATGTTCTACTGCATTCAGGAAGCTTTTCGCGTCATGAAGGACCAGGACCCACGCGGCGGACGCATCATCAATAACGGTTCGATATCGGCCCACGCGCCGCGGCCCAACTCCGCGCCTTACACCGCTACCAAACACGCGGTGACCGGACTGACCAAATGTGCGTCGTTGGACGGGCGCAAATACGACATCGCCTGTGGCCAGATCGATATCGGCAATGCGATGACCGAACTCGCCGCCAGAATGGCCAAGGGCGTGCCACAAGCCGACGGCTCGATCAAGCCGGAAGCAATGATGAAGGTGAACGAAGTGGCATCAGCGGCGCTCTACATGGCCAGCCTGCCACTTGATACCAACGTCCAGTTCATGACCATCATGGCGACCAAGATGCCATTCGTTGGCCGCGGCTGATCAGCCGTGGCACCGCCATGGTGGTTGTGGATAGCGATTACCATTGCGGCCGCCGTAGCGCAGACACTCCGTAACGCCACACAGCGCCATCTGAGCACCGACCTCGGCACCTTGGGTGCAACACTGGTGCGATTCCTGTACGGCCTGCCGTTCGCCGCGCTATGGCTGCTCGCAGTTGCGCTTATCGGCAAGTATGAACTGCCTGCGATCAGCCACGCTTTCGCCGGATGGCTGGTGCTCGGATCGCTGAGCCAGATCAATGGCACCGCGCTGCTCCTGCGCGCCATGCGTGAACAGAATTTCACGCTTGGGGTTGCCTACTCCAAGAGCGAAGTGATGCAGGTTGCCGTCTTCGGTTTTGTGTTCCTGGGTGATCCATTGGCTTCAACCACGGTGGCTGCAGTCGTTCTCGGCACACTTGGCGTCATGCTGCTGACACCGGTCGATCGGCAGCGACCGCTGCGCACCCTGGTTCGCGGCCTGGCAACACGACCGGCACTGCTCGGTCTCGCCTCAGGGGGTGGTTTCGCGCTGTCCGCAGTCGGCTATCGAGGCGCGGCGCTGGCCCTGGACACCTCTTTTCTCATGGCGGCCGCTTTCACATTGGTCGGCGCTCAGTTACTGCAGACGCTGGTGATGTGTGTCTACCTAAGAGTGACTCAGCCAGGCCTGCTCACGCGGGTGCTGCGCGCATGGCGCACTTCGCTGCTGGCCGGATTCAGCGGTGCCGCGGCGTCGGCCGGCTGGTTCACGGCGATGGCAATCGAACCGGTGGCACATGTGCGCACACTGGCACTGATCGAACTGCTGTTCAGCTACGTAATATCCCGGCGTGTTTTCCAGGAGAGCTTTGCTCGACTTCAGATCATCGGACTGATCGTGCTGGTTGTCGGACTGATCATCGTCACACTCGGCCCACGCTAAACCGCCGCTAACATTTTCTGCCGACGAGCGTTGAACCCGAGAAAATCAGGCACGGCTGGAGTGGAAATACGTGTGGCCCTCGCTCGAGCACGGCTGTTTCAGCCAGCTGTTCGATTTGCAGCAACGATGGATTATCGCGGCGTACCCAAGCGAGCAGATCGTTGACGACCGCCTCGTCAACAGTGGAGCGCCACAGCAATGGTTCAGTCTTGCCGTGGCAACTGCCGTAGCATCGTGAACCCGGTACTTCCCATCGTGAACCTTGTGCGCGCAGCAACATGTACATGGCTTTCGCCTCGGACTCATTGACGCCTTCAGCGATGCTCGCTTCAAGAAACATGAGCTGAGCCTCGTCCCACGGTTGCTTCATGTCCTGAGTGGCATGGTCGTAAACAATCGATGCCTTGCGGAAGCCGCCGTAAAACGGTTGCCCGATCAGGTCGCGAAACAAAGGTGGCATGCCACGGCCTTTGATGACATAGCCTTGCGGAACCTTCCAAACCTTTCCCTTGGCCTGCTCATACGCAAATGGCTCAGCCAGCCGCATGGTGGGTACAAAGGGATCGTCGAGCCATTCAACCACAACACGGCCTTGGAACGACCCATGATCGATGTCCTTAGCTTCGGCAGCGAGTACACCGGTCGAAAATGCCAATATTGAGACGATGAGGAGGAGTTTGTTCATGCGGGCTTCGTTAATCGTTTGAGCGGCGATTCACACAGCGTCGCAGAAGACCATGCTAACACTGGTGCAAGTTTAGCGGATCATACCTGTGAACCGCAGTTATTCGTGCGGTCACGATTAATTGAGATTGCCGAATATGTGCGGCCCCTCCTCAAGTATCGCTTCACTGGCGCGCTGATCAACTGCGTCCAGCGTCGGGTTCTCTCTCCGCACCCACTCCAGCAATGCAACAAGCTTTTCGTGATCGACACGCGGTCGCCATTCGAGCTCCTTAGCATCTGTATGACATCGACGGAAACAGCTGTTCGGCCCACGCATTGCCCAACGCGAGCCAGACGCGCTTAACACCGTGTACATGACTTTGGCTTCTCCCGGGGCAACCCTTTCCGTTACGGCTGCGTCATAAAACATGCGTTGCGCTTCCTGATGAGTGCGATCTTTCTTCTGCGCCGCGTATTCATAGCTAATCGCGGTTTTCAAAAATTGGCCTTCAAACGGGTGGCCAAACAACTGGACGAACAAGGTCGGCATGGCCCGTCCATCGAGAATCGTGTTCGACGGTGTCACCCAAACCGGACCGCCAACCTGTTGGAATCGCAATTCGCCGATCAGCCGGAAACTCGGAACGAAAGGATCATCATCGAGTCGTTCCAGTTCGGCTTGCCCGTCGAACCTGCCGACGGCCGGTTCGGCTGTGTCGGCAGCACTCGTGCCAAGTGACAAAGCCAATACACCGATGCCAACTATCGACATCATCAAAGAAACTGTTCCGCGAATTTGTTTCACGTATCAGCGCTCATTCACCTCAGTCGGGACAGGTCGACGACCAACTGGTTAGAAAGTCTATCGGACATGCCCAAAAACGTGCGGCCCCGGGTGAAGAATCACATCACTCACCCGCTGCTCAATTTCCTCCATTGAAGGATCTTCGTCACGCACCCAGCTTATCAAGCCGACAACCGGTTCATCGTCGACCAGAGGCCGCCACACAAGTTCGGCATCCCCGGTATGGTGGCATTGGTTAAAGCAGGAACTCTCGCCGCGAACAACCCAGCGCGGCCCCGTGGCATTGATTAGCAAATACATTACCTTGGCTTCAATGGGCAGAATACCCTCAGTGACACTACCTTCGAAGAACATAATCTGCGCCTCCCGCCACGGCTCTGACTGTTGTTTTGCCGCATGGTCATAAACAACTGCCGTCTGGCGGAACCCCCCCTCAAAAGGATGCCCCGAAAAACGCACGAACAGCGGTGACATGGAACGGCCGTCCACAACGCTGCCCGCCGGAACCGGCCAGGTCTTGCCGCTTGCCTGGGTGAAGGAAAAATTCTCAACCAGGCGCATGGAGGCAATGAACGGAGTCTCGTCGACCCACTCGACAATAATCCGGCCGTCGAAGCGCGCCTCTTGCGCAGCCAATAGCGCGCCGCTGCAAAGCACGGCGAGCAACAACATCATCATTGATCGCTTTGCATAGGTGCCGCGTGCGCCGCGCTTCATTTCATCCGACTCCATGGCAGGCCGATCGGCTCTAGATTTTCAGTGGCTTGTAACGAATACGTTTTGGCCGGGCTGCTTCCTCACCAAGCCGCTTTTTCTTGTCTGCTTCGTACTCCTGATAGTTACCGGCAAAAAACTCGACATGCGAATCACCTTCAAAGGCAAGAATATGTGTTGCGATACGGTCGAGGAACCAGCGGTCGTGCGAAATCACCAGCACTGAACCGGCAAACTCAAGCAACGCATCTTCAAGTGCGCGCAGCGTCTCCACGTCGAGATCGTTGGATGGCTCGTCGAGCAGCAAAACGTTGCCACCTTCGATCAGCGTTTTTGCCAGATGCAACCGTCCGCGCTCACCGCCCGACAGGTTGCCGACGATCTTCTGCTGATCAGCACCTTTGAAGTTAAATCGGCCGAGGTAGGCGCGCGACGGCATCTCGAACTTACCAACCGTCAGAACATCCTGCCCGTTCGACACAGCCTCCCAGACGCTCTTGTCGTTTGGCAAGGCATCGCGCATCTGATCGACCGACACGATTCTTGCCGTTGGCCCGATGACGATCTCTCCGCGATCGGGCTGCTCCCGACCGGTGATCATGCGAAACAGGGTCGATTTACCCGCGCCATTTGGTCCGATCATGCCGACAATCGCGCCCGGTGGAATTTGCAGCGACAAATTATCGATCAACAGGCGATCGCCAAAACCCTTCGACACGTTCTTCAGTTCAATCACCTGGTCACCGAGCCGCTCTGCTACCGGAATGAAGATCTCCTGCGTCTCGTTGCGCTTCTGGTGCTCATGTGAGGACAACTCTTCAAAGCGGGCAATGCGCGCCTTGCTCTTTGCCTGCCGCGCCTTCGGATTTGCGCGCACCCATTCGAGTTCTTTCTTGATTGTCCTGATACGCGCCGATTCCTGTTTTTCCTCTATCTCGAGGCGCTTTTCCTTCTGGTCCAGCCAAGACGAATAATTTCCCTTCCAGGGGATGCCGTGGCCGCGATCGAGTTCCAGAATCCACTCCGCAGCGTTATCGAGAAAATACCGATCATGCGTAACCGCAACCACGGTTCCAGAGAAGCGCTGGAGGAACTGCTCGATCCACTCGACGCTCTCTGCATCGAGGTGGTTGGTTGGCTCATCGAGCAGCAGCATGTCAGGGCGTGACAATAACAAGCGACACAGCGCCACGCGGCGCTTTTCGCCACCGGACAGATTGCCGACGGTCGCATCCCACGGCGGCAATCGCAGTGCGTCTGCAGCGATCTCGAGCTGATGCTCGATGTCCGAGCCACTGGCCGCCAGCACCGCTTCATATTTCGCTTGTTCTTCGGCAAGTTTGTCAAAGTCGGCATCAGGTTCGGCATAAGCAGCGTAGATTTCGTCGAGTTTCTGCTTCGCCTCGACCACTTCACCCATGCCTTGCTCAACCGCCTCACGCACCGTCAGGCTCTCATCGAGTTGCGGCTCCTGGGGCAAATAGCCGACGCGGATGTTCGGCATCGGCACTGCCTCGCCGTCGAAATCCTTGTCTTCGCCTGCCATGATACGCAGCAGACTGGACTTGCCCGAACCGTTCAACCCCAGCACACCAATTTTTGCGCCAGGAAAGAAAGACAGCGAAATATCCTTGAGGATGACACGCTTGGGCGGAACCAACTTTCCGACCCGCATCATCGTGTAAACATACTGTGCCATGCTTGATCAGTTTGCCAAACGAGTTAACCAGAGGCTCGCATTATCCACGAACTGCGAGCAGCGGTGATGGAGTACATAGATGTGCCCGGGGTGCGCTGCAATCCACCGGATTTCAGTACGCCGGATTTCAGGTCGGCGCGGCAATTCGCTCGCGTGCCTCGCGGTATTCCCGGGCAAGGCGCTCAACGACTTCGCGTGTGCTCAACACGTCCTGGATATTCCCGACACCCTGGCCCGCGCTCCAGATCTGTTTCCAGGCTTTCGGCTTTTCGCGTTTGGAGCCGAAGTTCATTTTGGTCTTGTCGGCATCGGGCAGATCATCGGGGTCGAGCCCCGCAGCGCTGACGCTGGGTTTGAGATAGTTACCATGTACACCGCTGAAGTACGGCGTATAGACGATGTCGGCCGCCTGACTGCGAACGATCATGTCCTTGTAATCGACGGGCGCGTTGGCTTCGGCAGTCGCGATAAAACGTGTGCCGATGTAGGCAAAGTTTGCACCGACCGCTTCGGCTGCAAGTATTCCCGCGCCGTCGGTGATCGAACCCGATAACGCAATAGGTCCATCAAAAAACTGGCGTACCTCGCGCACCAAGGCAAACGGGCTGAGGGTCCCTGCATGACCTCCCGCGCCGGCGCACACGAGGATCAGGCCATCAACCCCTGCGTCCAGCGCCTTTTGCGCGTGACGCACGGAGATAACGTCGTGAAAAACAACGCCGCCGTACTCGTGCACCCGCTTGACCACATCGTCTGGCGCCCGCAGGCTGGTGATAATCATAGGCACTTTCCGCCGCACGCACACGTCGAGGTCGTGATCGAGTCTGTCATTCGACTTGTGCACAATTTGATTAACTGCATAGGGAGCGACCTTGTCCTGCGGTCGCGCCTCGCGATGCTTTGCCAGCCCGGTCTCGATGCGATCGATCCACTCCTCGAGTGTGTCCGCCGGTCGCGCATTCAGAGCAGGGAAGGAACCGATCACGCCGCTAGTGCATTGAGCGACCACCAAATCCGGGTTTGACACGATAAACAGCGGTCCAGCAATAACCGGCAGCGAAAGCTGCGCACGCAGTGACTCTGCCAATGACACGCTATCTACCTCTGTTCCTGTTACGCCGGTTGAGCCTTGAAAGAGAGTGCGCGCGAAAGGGCTTATGCGGCAGCACGCGGCTGCGAGGCAAACAGTGCTTCCATCTCGCGTCGCGACCTGACTGCAGGCAGTGACTCTTCGAGACGCACGTCCGTCCAGCGCACAATCTGACCGGCAGCGACCGGATTCTGCAGCGTCACCTGATGCGCCAGACCGAGCGGCAGGGCACCCTGTGACAACGAGTCGCTCGCCGGCATCAGCCTACCGACAACCGTGTAACCGCCTTCGCCGTCGAGTGTTTCCCCGGCTTTGAGATCACGCTTGGCGCTGGCGACAACGTCGGCGCGAAATCCGGTCGCCGCTCCGGTCGATTCATTGCGCAGACCGACCGATGCGACGGAGATGCCTACTTCGAGACCGATCAGATGCCAACGCTTGTACATGCAGGCGTAGCGTCCGGAGTCGTCGGTGCGCACGCCGTATTCGACGAAGCAACGGCGGATATACTCGGTATCGCCCTCGAACACCACCCACACGCCGAACCGGATGTCGTACGGAATCGGCTGTCCATCGAGTTCCAAAGACGAAATGACTTCGACCTGGCCCGCGTGATGCAATTGGCCGCCTTCAGAATTCGGCCGCATGACGTTGGCGATGTTATCGATGCTCGCTGGCGGATAAGCCAGTCCGGAAGGGGCCGGCGTCAAGCCGGTTGCGTTGCACACCGCAGTGCTCTCAATCGCCGGTTTCGAGCCATCGAGGAACGAATTGAACATTTTGGGGTTTAGTCCGCCTCGCCGCGCCTGCTCTGCGGTCAGGCCGTAGTGACCCCACACTGTTTCCGGCGTCGACTGCGCAAAATGCGGTAACCACTTGTGCCCGCGGCCAGCAGCAATGACGTTGAAGCCCGCAGTTCTGGCCCAGTCAACCAGTTCACAAATTAGTGCTGGCTGATCGCCATAGGCCAGACTGTAAACAACGCCCGCTTCGTGCGCCTTGCGTGCCAGCAGCGGGCCACACAAAGCATCAGCCTCGACGGTGACCATGACAACGTGCTTGCCCTGCTCGAAAGCCGACAGCACATGTTCGACGGCGGCAACCGGATTTCCGGTGGCTTCGATGACGATGTCAATCTCGGGCCGCGAAACCAGCGAGCGCCAGTCGTCGCCAACGAACGTGGTGCCGTTGGCAAGCGCCGAACCAAGAGAATCGGCCGAGTAACGCTCCGGCTGCCAGCCGATCCGTTCAAGATTTTTGCGCGCGTTCTGCGGCGCGAGATCGGCAATTCCCACGACATGCACGCCGGGTGTCTTTGGCACTTGCGCCAGATACATCGAGGCGAACTTGCCGGCCCCAATCACACCGACGCGCAATGGCCTACCTGCCTCCGCACGTTGCTGCAGTTTAGCGTGCAGGTTCATGCGCCCTCCTCAAGCTGCTAGCTGCGGTTGCAGGGCGGACTCGGGGGCGCCGTCTTCCCATGGCAGCGACACCGGGTAGTCTCTAAGCAGACAATCGTCCGCCAAGCACTGAATCGGATCGAACTCTCGCTGCGCTATGTAGCCCGGGCGCTTGAATCGGCGGATGTGGTTGGAAACGGCGCACAGGCTCAGATACACGGTGCGCCGATGCCACGGCGAGAGATTCGAACCGGAAGCGTGCACCAGGCAGGAGTCAAACAGGATCATCGAACCGGCAGGACCTTTTGGCGAAACCAGACCACCTTTGGCGACAAGTCGGGATACGGTCTCCTGATCAAGCGTCCAAAGCGGGTAACTGGTGGTAACGGTGTCGTGTCCAGCCTCTATGACACCAAGCTTGTGACTGCCCGGAATAAACATCAGTGGGCCGTTGAATTCGTTAACTTCGTCAAGGAAGATGGCGACGTTCATCGCCCGCGGTTCGGGCATCTGGTCATCTGCGTGCCAGGTTCCGAAGTCCTGGTGCCATTGCCAGACTTCCCCATCGAATGCGGCTTTCGCATTGACCTTGAACTGATGGATATAAACGTCTTCGTCGTAGATCTGCTTGGTCGGTTCGACCATGCGTGGATGGCGTGCCAGACGCGCGAAGGCGGCGTTGTACATATGCACGCCAAATGCTGTGCGCACCGCATCCGAGCCTTTCTCGCGCACGGTTTCGGGACGATGACTGGAAAAAATGCCGTCAAGCTCGGCAACAAGAACTTTAATCTCTTCAGCGCTGAACAATGACGGAAAGAACAAGTAGCCTTGCTCGTTAAACTGGTTGATCTGCTTGTCTGAAATTTGCATCTGCTGCTACTCCTGCTGAGTGTCAGTTGCTGTTGATTGCATTTCTAGGAGGCCTGCTGCACATACCGGTCGAGCTCACCAGCCACCGCCAGGCCTGCGTTTTCGCCATGTGCGCGAGCCAATTGCTCGGCCAAGGCAGCATCGCCCGAATTCACCGCATCAATGATCCGGGCGTGCTCGTCCCAGGCCGTGTCGCGGATCTCGGTGTGCATCAGCACCGCTCCCATTGCGCGACGAATGTGCTGCCATTGGTGGTTCGCTGCTTCGCTGATCAAAGGGTTGCCGGACGCGTCGTACAAAGCCTGGTGAAAATTGAGGTCGGCCTCGATCATGGCGGCAATTCTGCGGCTGCCAGCTGCATTTCGCCCCTTCTCAATCAAATCCTCAGAAAGATGTGCCTTGCGCAACGCCGCCTCACGCGCGGCCAACCCGTCGAGCACTGCGCGCACCTGATACGTCTGTTCGATGACACGCGGGTCAAGCGGCGCCACCATCAACCCACGCCGGCCAGCGTCGATCACAAAACCGTCCTTGCGCAACATGCGCAACGCCTGCAGCACCGGCTGGCGGGACACGTTTAAAGAAGCGGCCAATTCCTGTTGAGTGAGGCGAGTCTGGGGCGGTAGCTCGCCACTACAGATTGCCTCGAGCAGGCGTTCGTAGACCTGTTCGGTCAGATCGGGAGCAAAGTCGATGCGGCGAAGAGCGCGCACTGTTCTTTTTCCGGCATTAGTAATTTGTATACAGTATACACTGCTTTCCGGCATGTCAATTGGCGCCCGAAACAACAACGGACACCCGAAGGTGTCCGCTGTAACCGCCATCATAAGCAGTCTAGGTCATTTGTCGTCTTGGAAATCCAATCTCAAGCAATGGCCAACTCTGGTGTCGCGCGACGATCGCCAACCCTGCGATCGGGAAAGCCCAGGACAGCGGCGACATCAATCACCACATCGCGCCGGCGATCACCCTTACGTCGGTCAGACTGGCCAACTACCGACCGACCATCGACGGGATCCAAGGCGAACGGCACCGGCATGGCGGGGTCAGCGGTATCGATAAGCGGCAACATTACGCCTTTGGGCAACGCCGCGTGCCCACGTATCCAGTCCTTGACCCACTGCGGATCGTCGTCGCACCGCGGATTATGCCAAGGCAGCAGGGCACGCAGTAGATAAGGTGCAATGTGACCGACCATGGAGCCAACTTCGCGAACGACACTGAACATACTGCGAGGTTTACCTGTTTGCCGGTCTTTCTTCAGTGCCGTAAACATGCCCATCAGACTGAACGCGAGGACGTGAAATGACCCGTGGATTACGCCGATGGCTCTTGGCCAATACTTGCCCGAAAAGGCCATGTAGGCATCGTAGGCAACCGTCTTGTGTTCTGTTTCCTCCACGGCATGCATGAGGAAGAAAGACACGACGTGCGGCGAACCGCCGGCGAACAACTTGGTTCTCTTGTTGATCATCCAGTTCGTGAAACCGTTGGTCATGCACTCAAAACCTGCGTTGTATGCCAGCTGAGTACGCAGGCTCTTTTTAGTCAGCCGCTTATACGATCTCGCCATTCGTTCTTCGACACGCGCGAGTTCGGGATAGCCATTGGATTTCAATATCTCATTGAGCCGCCGATGACATTCAAAGTGGCGCGATTCCTGGGCGCTGAAATCACGCATATCTTCGATCAACTCAGGCGCGTCGATATGGGAAATAGCCCTCAGGGTCGACTTCGCAAGATGTGGCTCAAGATAAGGCTTTACAAGCGACAACCCATTGAAGAGATGCGCGATGACTGGATTGTCCCGCCGCCAAACCGGATCCAGGTCCTGCGGAAACTCGAACGCGAATTCCCGAACGACGATCTTGTCGACCAGTTTGGGTTGATAGTTATACGTTCGCGCGCTCACAAGCAATGCCAATCAAACCACTCCAAATCAAACCGATGGTTCCTCGCAATCCATATCCCGGCATGCCAAGCAAACCCATCAGGCCGAGATCCGACAGCTCCTTCCACGGCGTTCGCCGAATCGGCGTTCCGGGAAAGGTATTGCCGAGCTAATTAACCTCCGATCAGCGCGTCTGTCATTTGAGCGCTGCTCCGCAATTACAGTTAGACCGCAATCCTTACTCCGTGTCGAATAGGCCTTGTACGAGGTGGTCAACGCATTGTGGAGTAGCTGCACGCTGCGCTTGGCGGCGATCATGACCTTGGTCTGCAGTCTTTCGGTGGTCGCGTATCTCTTCACAATTTCGAGAGCAATGATCGGGTGCTCATCGTCGTAGTGCACATGCTCCCGCATCCATTTGTAGGTCTTCGGTTTCATGTCGACATCGGTGCGCTTGCCGTAGGCTTCGAATCCATCGACCACCTTGCGCGAAAGGTCGCCGGTCGCGCCTTCTATTGCAAAGCTAGTAGCAGCGACCGCCTCGGCGAGCGAACCCTTGGCATTGATGTACCAGAGCCAGTCGGTCAACGATTGAACATCGCGAAGGATCGGTGTCTTACCTTCAACCAGATCGAGCATGGCGATGCGTGGCAGGCCGAACCCTTCACCCATCCAGATCCAATGTTCGGCGTGCACTTTCTCAACGCGAATGTTATCGATGAGGAAGCCGCGCGAGTAATCGTCCTCGACTTTGGTAAGTGCCTCGGCGAGAAACTTGGGGAAGGTGTGGATGAATGGATACATCTGAAGCATCCATCCCTGCATTTCGGGTATCGACAGGGTGGAGTTGGTGACGCCTTCCGCCCATTCGCTTTCGAGTAACTGATCCCAGTAAGGCTTTATGTAGGCATGAAGCGAGTCGACCCATACCGGGTGCGGCGAAATGTCCAACAGTGAGCCCATGGCTATCACTCTCCCTCTTGTTCTTTTCAGTTGCTTATAACCGGAATGCGGCGTGTCCCCTCGCCTCTTGCCCAGCACAACTTTCAGAATCCCCTTGGCAGAACACAACTAAAAGGCCAACAAAAGATGCAAAACATTCTGCGGATTGTCAAATCTATCAATTTGTTAGGTTTCGCGAGTGCACATCATATTTATCTTCAATACTTCTTAACTCGAGGCTGACAAGCCCCAAAAACGACCAAATAGTCGCCGATTTCGCGCCGGATTCACCAGCACGGTACGCCAGCAACTGGTTGAGTTTGTTTAGATTTGATATCCGCCCAAAGAAGTGGGTGGCAATTCAGGATGCAGCGCCCGAGGTGGCAACCGCGAGGCGTGGTTCGAATGGTTTGGGCTTGCCAAGCCAGTAGCCCTGGGCAAAATCGACTCCGATCTCGCCCAGCGCCTTCATCACCTGATCGCTATCGACGAATTCAGCGATGGTCTGTTTGCCCATGACGTGGCCGACGTTATTGATCGCCTCGACCATGGCACGATCGATCGGGTCTTCCGCCATGTCCTTGACAAAGGCACCGTCGATCTTGATGAAATCAACCGGCAAATGCTTGAGGTAACCGAATGAGGACATGCCCGAGCCAAAGTCGTCGAGCGAGAAAAAGCAACCGAGGTCTTTCAGTTCCTCGATGAAGCGCGAAGCTCGTTCCAGGTTAGCAATGGCGGCGGTTTCGGTGACCTCAAAACAGATCAGGTCGTGCGGCAGATCGAAACGGTCCAACTGCTCGCGAACATATTCAAGAAAGGTCTCGTCGCCGATCGTCGCGCCCGACAGGTTGATCGAACACATGCCGACCGCATCGCGGCCATTGACAGCCGAGACTCGTGTCATGGTTGCCAGGGCATTGCGCAACACCCAACGATCAATAGAGGGCATCAAGCCGTAACGCTCGGCGGAGGGAATGAACGCCATGGGTGGAACAACGTTGCCGGTTTCGTCCACCATGCGGATCAATAACTCGCAGTGCGCCCCGCTTACAGGCCGGCCATCGATCGGAACGATCTCCTGGTAGTACAAGACAAACCGGTCCTCATCGAGCGCCTTCTGGATTCGAACGACCCATTCCATTTCACCATGGCGCATCGAGATTTCACTGTCACCACGTCGATAGACCTGCACGCGGTTGCGCCCCTTGTCCTTGGCCATGTAGCACGCCGCGTCAGCGGCGCTCAGCACATCGGAAAGCGTGTATAGCCCGTCATCGATGTTGACCAGACCGACGCTTACACTGACATTGAATGATCGCGTTTCCCAGACGAAGTGCAGATCACGCGTGGTCTGCCGCAGCTCTTCGGAGATTCGCATCGCATGATCGGGAGGACAATTCTCAAGCAGAACGCCGAACTCATCGCCGCCGAGACGCGCCAGGGTGTCGCCCTCGCGCAGGCGTCTCTGCAGCAACCCCGCCACCTGCCGCATGAGTTGGTCGCCCGCGGCATGGCCGCAGGTATCGTTGACGACCTTGAATTGATCCAGGTCCAGATACAACACGGCGTGATGGCGACCGAGCTGTGAAGCTGACTGCAATGCCAACTTCAGGCGGTTCTCGAACTCGGCTCGATTGATCAGGCCGGTGAGGGAATCGTGCGTCGCTTGATAGGACAACTTGGCCGCATACTGGCGCTCGTTGCTCACGTCGTGCAGCACCAGCACCACACCGCTGATATGCCCATCGCGATCACGTATCGGTGCACCGGAATGGGTAATTGGAAGCTCGACACCGTCATTACGCACCAGCAGCATGGTCGCTGCGACTTCTACGGTGCGCTCCTCTCGTAGCACCGTTTCGATCGGGTTCGCCACCGGCTGACGGCTGCCTTCATCGACAAGTCGACAAATCGCCTGCAGTGGCAAGCCGCGCGCCGACGACATTCTCCAGCCAGTGAGCTCTTCAGCAACCGGGTTGACAAATTCAACCCAACCGTCCGCGTCGGTGGTAATCACGCCATCGGCAATCGAAGACAACGTCACCTGTGCGCGTTCCTTCTCCGAGAACAATTCGGCCGCCGCCAGCTGACGGTCGGTGATATCAGTCATTGATCCGGCCATTCGCACCGCTTTACCGTCGTCGTCTCGGACTGACTGGCCGCGGCTGCGGAACCATCGGTATTGACCGGACTTCGACATAATCCGCATTTCGACGTCGAATGTTCGACCATGTTCGATATGGTCGCTGAAGGCACGCCGCACCATTTTCTCGTCGTCCGGATGTAACCGCGACATCAGCGCATCGACCGTTGCTTCGAATTCATCAGGCCTGAATCCAAGCAGCTGTTTGAAGCGCGGGGAGTAATAGATGGAATTCGTCAGAATGTTCCAGTCCCATAAGCCGTCATTACTACCGGTCACCGCCAGGTTGAATCGTTCCTCGCTGCGCTTGAGCGCGTTCTCCGCTTCTTGCCTACGACGGACCATTCTTTGCGAAAGAAACAGTCCGAGAGGCACCAGGGTGAGGACCGCTACGATATAGGTAATACGCAGCAGCGTCTGGGAAATGCGTGCCGCATCGCCGAACGAGTCGTTGAACTCATCCGACACGGGCGTGACCCTACGGTCAATGTCGTAGATGCGATCGATGATCGGCTGGACCGACGCTCGGTCTGCCTGTCCCGACAACACCAACTGGCGCAGATCCGCTGCGGCGACGGTAAGTTCTTCAACGATTGCGTCACCCTCCGCCCATACACCGAGAACCCTCTTGAAGAACGGAAGGTTCTTGAAGCGAAGCGTCAGCTTGATATTGCCGGGAATCTCTTCAGGGTGCGTACGCCCCTGAATGAGCCCCTTCCAGATTACGGCATGGTCAGGATCATCGCTGATGTATTCGAGCCGGGCGATCTTGTCGCCCAGTGGAACAGCGATCGCTTCTTCGTAGCGCCTATAGTCTTCTTCGTCATGCGTTTCCGCGTAACGCAGCAGGCTGAACACAGCAATCTTCTGACCTTTCGACCAGAGACTTTCGCCCTCAGCATAAGAGCGAATCGAGACCAGGATGGCCATGCTCTCGAAAGAGATCCAGACCAATAGCGCTACGATTACCAGAAACGGCCAAACGATCCTGAGCAGATCTCTGTTGATCGGCAGGCTCTTGAGAAATTTTCCGTGGAGCTGCATTTCTGCCTTCTAATTGCCTCCCAACTTCTACCCAAGCCCCAATCAAAAAAACGTCTTTCGTCGCCTACGGTTCATGTTGCCGCAAACGCGAATGTCACCGTCATGCAGCACACCGAGGGGAGGGATTACGTCTCAAACGGCCCACCTTCCCGTCAGGTGCAGTTGTCCCCGGCCGACCGAAAGCTTCGCGGCCCGTCTCAAAAGTTGTTGAATTTTAGCGCTTAACTTCTTGTTTTTCAGCAAAACGAAAGCAGTTTCTGTGCCTTCCCGGTCGCTACTACCGGGCATGCGAAAAGCTCGGTTTGTAGGGTTACCATTGGGCATGGCCGAAGCAGCAAAAAAGCGAACAACCATCCGGTCAATCTGGCTGCTACCTCTGATCGCAGGTCTCTTACCCGCAATCGCGACAATCGCCGCCTTCCTGGTCTCGGTCAGGCTTGGCCTGATTTCATCCTGCAATCCGTTTCTCGAGGGCTGCGTGTCTATTAGCCGCGCCGCCCGCCACGACCTGCCCAATCACATTTTCCGCGCGCTGGTGCTGCCGGCAGCGACGCTGCAGTCGCTGACCTGGCTGCTGTGCGCGCAATGGCTCAGGAGCATTGATCCGGTCGGTGCCGATCCGCCAAAAGGCCTCGCCGTCCTCGGCGTACTCGCCGGCATGTTCTTCGTCCTCTACGGGGCTTTCCTCGGCAGCGAGGGCGAGGTCTACCAGTGGCTGCGCCGCTATGGAATCAATTTCTACTTCGGCTTTACCTACCTGTGCATGTTGCTTAGCAGCGCGCGGATCTTTCGCCTTTCGCAGGGCGGTTGGGTACGCGTTCCGTGGCATGCAGACCGGGCGCTCGGTGTGCTGTGCATGGTGGTCTTGGCGTTCGGCCTGATCAATCTGCTGGTCAAATATCTGGTAGACGATGAGCAATTCGTCGACTATCTGGAGAATGTTCTTGAATGGCAAGCGAGTGCAATTTTTACGCTTTTCTTCGTGATCCTCGCCTGGCTCTGGAGGCACACGCGCTTTCAGCTACGCGCCGCATATCAAAGCTCATGATTCGGCGCAACTGTCGAATAAGTCACTTGAGTGCGTTCAGCTCGATCGGTTAACGTAGGCGCTGGCCGTGCCCCGCGCTACGATGCGGCGCGGGCAACCTAAGAAAAGCTGCGTTCGGCACAGTGCCAGGTGACTGGCCGGGCAATACCAAACAGCGCGAGAGTTGAGCTAGCCACAGGTGACCATATTCCAGTTTTCTTTCCGCCAGTACCTGTTGCTCGGTATCGGCATGAGCCTGATCCTTTTTTCCATCGCGCTTAGCTGGATCGAGCCACTGTCAGAAGCGGTTTTCAAAGACGACACCGTCGCATGGCAGCAACTGACCATCTCTCCGGGCAAGCAAGCGTATGTGAGTTCACTGGATGATTCGACTCTGGTTTTGCGCAGCTCGTCGCACGCCGACGCCCGTTTGACTCTGTTCACCCGCGAGGATGATGGTGCCAGCCCCGGCGATCTGGTAAAGGATTTATGCGGCCGCGACAGTTGTCGTTATGTCCCGCTCGCCGATGCCCGACTCAATGGCGCAATTGCCGATTATGCCTCGGCCACACCGCTGCGCTTCGTGTTGATGCACCCTGCTAACGCAGGAATCTGGCTCGAGTACAAGGGTCCGCCCAAAGGTTTCTCGGCATTCGACAAGATCATTGACGCCATTGTTAACCAGCTGCACGAGCCGCCAGAGCCGACTGACGCCAGCTGAAGGGTCATGCCGGACAAGGTAGGAAAATTGCCTACAATAATAATCGACTAGTTCGTCTTATAACTGGCTCTCTCTTGGCAGATTATTTCTGAGTGCCAAAAGCAGAAGTGATTACCCACGAGCCTCTATGAATCTCTCCGAACAACGCGCGCTAACGCAAGGGCCGCGTGCGACCGGATGGATCGACGTGTCGCGAGTCGCTTGCGGGTACGGCATGCCGGGGCGCGTCGAATTGGCGCCCTCCGTGTGGTTGTGCTGCGTTTACTTTGCAGCACAGGATAAGGACCGCATCGATCCAGCGAAGGAAGCATTCCGGCTCGACACGTTGCTGCGCGACGCCGCGACCGCCTGGGCGCGACACGCGCAGATAACCGGCTCCCGTCCTGGCCAATGTTATTTCAGTTTCAAAACCGGACCCCCCCTCGATCACTCGGCCGGATCGCCGGTGAGCTTCAACCTGTCGGTGACCGTGGAGGCCGATGACGAGGCCGACTGGGCTACCCGTATCGAGATCGAGAAGTAGGTCGGCGGCGGTCTTCTTCCTATCCAAATCCTTGCCGCACCTGAGCCAACTCGTCCCTGCTGAATCGGTCTGCAATTAGCCACCGGGCCACGCTAAATCTGTTCTCCATGCCGCTCGGCATGGCGCGAGCGAAGCATCAGCGACCGCACCTGACAGAGGACACGAATCCACCACCACGTCTCCCGCGTCACCTACCCCCTACGCACCCTGCCCGATTTCAAGTTCGCGCTAACTCTGAACAGCCCGTTCTCGGCGAATTGGCAACCCGTTACGGAACTTGATCGCTAAAATTGCACACGAAACCTCAAAGTGACACGGCCAATGAACGGACTGAACATGCTTAACCCTGTTGCCGCTACGGTCTTTCTAAAGGACTACGCGCCGCCCCCCTTCCTGGTATCTCACGTAGAGCTGGAATTCGACATTCATGAGGGCTACACGATTGTCGGCGCCAAGCTGTCGATTTCACGCAATCCGGCGTCGTTGAAGCCGGACGCACCTTTGGTGCTCTACGGCAACGAACTGCAACTCGAGTCGGTTTGTCTCGACGGCCGCAAGTTGTCCTCTCGAGAGTACACGCAGAACGGACGAGAGCTGAAGCTTACCCAGACTCCCGACAGCTTTATCCTCGAAACACAGGTGCGAATCGATCCGCAGCAAAATACCAAGTTGATGGGCCTGTACGCCTCCAAGGATGGCTACTTTACGCAGTGCGAAGCGGAAGGATTTCGGCGCATCACCTTCTTCCCCGACCGCCCCGATGTGATGGCTCGCTATACGACGACAATTCATGCCGACAGGGATCGCTTTCCCGTGCTGTTGTCGAACGGCAATCTGGTCGATCAAGGCGAGGAGCCAAACGGCCGTCACTGGGCAAAATGGCAAGACCCGTTTCCAAAGCCGTCGTATCTGTTCGCCATGGTCGCCGGCAAACTCGACAGACGCGATGACACATTCGAGACCCGCTCCGGGCGAAAGGTAACGCTGTCAATTTTCGTCGAGCCAGGGAAATTGGATCAGTCCGGCTTTGCCATGCAGGCTCTAAAACGCTCGATGAAGTGGGACGAGGAACGGTTCGGCCTGGAAGTCGACCTCGATCAGTACATGATCGTCGCCGTGAGCGATTTCAACATGGGGGCAATGGAGAACAAGGGACTGAACGTTTTCAATACAAAGTACGTTCTGGCCCGGCCCGACATTTCAACCGACCGCGATTTCATGTTTCTCGACCGCGTCGTGGCGCACGAGTACTTCCATAACTGGACCGGCAACCGCGTGACCTGCCGTGACTGGTTCCAGTTGAGTCTGAAGGAAGGCCTAACGGTATTTCGCGATCAGGAGTACGGCGCCGACACCTATTCCAGGCCGGTCCAGCGTATTCAGGAGGTGCGCACGCTGCGGGCAGTCCAGTTTCCGGAGGACGCGGGCCCGATGGCGCACCCGGTACGCCCACAGTCCTACATGGAAATCAACAACTTCTATACGGCTACCGTATACGAAAAGGGGGCGGAAGTCGTTCGCATGATTCACACGCTGCTCGGCGAGACGAACTTCCGTAAAGGAATGGATCTGTATTTCCGCCGGCACGACGGTCAGGCTGTAACGACCGACGATTTCGTGCAGGCGATGCAGGACGCTTCCGGAGTCGACCTGGCGCTGTTCCGTAGCTGGTATGACCAGGCCGGTACGCCGCTCCTCGATGTGAGCGACGACTATGATGCTGACCGACAGCGTTACGTGCTGCGCATCAGACAGTCGTACAAATCCACCTCGGGCAAGACGACCAAAACCCCGCTGCATATTCCGGTCGCGGTGGGACTGATTGACGGGGACGGACAGGAAATCCCGCTGCAACTCGACGGAGAAGATCACCCGAGCCCCACCACCCGCGTCTTGTCAGTGACCGAACCAGAACAGGAGTTCGCTTTCGTCGGCATCGCAGCCAAGCCTACACCTTCACTGTTACGTGGATTCTCAGCGCCGGTGATCGCGCAATTCGACTACGATGAAGCAGATCTGATCCACCTGATGGCGCACGATGCCGATTCGTTCAACCGTTGGGAGGCAGGCCAACGGCTGGCATCGAGCATCATTCTCAAAGCAACGCGCGACGTTCAACTCGATCGCGAGCCGGAATTTCCGGAAGGCTTTTTTGCCGCATTCTCAAAGATACTATCCGAGGCGACCACCGACCCGGCTTTTGCCGCCGAGGCTCTGGCACTGCCCTCGGAGACTTATCTCGCCGAACAACTCACGGAAGTCGATCCGGACGCGCTGCACGCGGCGCGTAACGCGCTCAGGCGACGCATTGCCGAGAGGCTTAAAGGCGACTTGCTGCTGGCCTATCAGGCGTTCGCGACAACCGGTGCCTATACTCCGGACGCGGCATCCGCTGGCCAGCGCGCGCTTCGCAATCTGTGCCTGTCATACCTCATGGAACTCGCTGACGAGGCTTCATCTGGATTATGCATGGAGCAGTTCGAACAGGCCGATAACATGACCGATACGATGGCCGCGCTGACCTCGTTGGTGAACCACGAGTCTGACCAGACCCGGATTGCGCTGGAGCGTTTTTACGAGGAATGGTCGGGAGAGCCGCTGGTTGTCGACAAGTGGCTCGCTGTGCAGGCGGCCTCGAGCTCGCCCGGAACACTTGCCAATGTCCAGCGCCTCACCAAGCATGAAGCTTTCGATATTCGCAACCCGAACAAGGTCTATTCCTTGATTCGAACCTTTGGCGCCAATCACGTGCGCTTTCATGCCGCTGACGGTGCCGGTTACGCTTTTGTTGCGGACCAGATCATTGAGCTTGACCCGATCAATCCGCAAATCGCCGCGCGAATCGCGCGTTGTTTCGACCGCTGGAAAAAATTCGACGAGCAGCGTCAACAGCATGCAAGGCGCGCGCTGGAACGCATTCAGGTGAGTCCGGAATTGTCGCCCGACACTACAGAGGTCGTCTCACGCGCGCTGAATTGAGCGTTACCCGAGTGAAATCGCTGGCTTGGCCAGCACAGCCGCATCATGAGCATTCACGCGGTGCCGCCCGAATGTGACGGACTTATAGCAAGGAAGGAGAGTTAATCAATGGCTACCGGCAGCGTCACGATCTACCATAACCCTCGTTGCAGCAAGAGCCGCAAGACGCTGGCTCTGTTAGAGGAGCACGGTATTGAGCCCACTGTTGTCGAATACCTGAAAAATCCACCTGACAAGCAAGAGCTAGGGACCATCACCCGAAAACTCGGGATGAAACCGGAACAGATTGTCCGCCGCGGCGAAGCGAGCTTCAAAGAACACTTCGCGGGCAAATCACTCAACGATGACGAATGGCTCGACGCGCTTGCGGAGTATCCGATCCTGATCGAGCGGCCGATTGTGGTCAAAGGTGATCGGGCGGTAATCGGCCGTCCGCCGGAGAACGTGCTCGATCTTGTCTGACTCGCTTCTGTCAGAGACGCCGCGATCAGGCTCGCTGCCATCAAGAGTGCACAGCAGCCATCGCCTCACCAACAAGGTCGTCGCGTGACCAAAGGGTACAAGGTCGAAGCCAGCACATTTCTCAGCGCCGGGATGAGCTGTAGGGCGGATCTGTACCTGCCCGAACAGGCACAGAATCCTCCGCTGGTCGTCATGGCCCATGGATTTGGAGCTGAACGCACGTTTCGCCTGCCCGCCTATGCCGCGCATTTCGCACGCAACGGCATTGCCGTGCTGTTGTTCGACTACAGAACGTTTGGAGACAGCGAAGGTACGCCACGCAATCTGGTCGACCCGGCTCACCATGTCGCCGACTGGAAAGCGGCGATCGCCCACGCTCGCACCATCCCGACAATCAACCGCGAAAGAATCGCCGTATGGGGCACGTCCTATAGCGGCGGGCACTGCATCGTCTGCGCTGCGCAGGACCAGGCGATCAGCGCCGTTATTGCTCAGGTGCCGTTTCTCGACCCCTATAGCTCGATCGCGCATGTTGGCCTGGCGCATCTGCTTTGGGCTACACCACACGGCGTTCTCGACGTTATCAAAGCACGCCTTGGGTTAGAGCCGCACTACGTGAAGCTGGTCGACCGGCCCGGCAAGTTTGCGGCGATGAATACACCCGAATCGCTTCCGGGGATGCTTTCCATCGTCCCCGATGAGACCAGATGGCAGAACCGGGTCTGCGCCCGCATCCTGTTCAAGTTCCCCATTTACCGACCGCTTCGTTTCGCCTCCCAGGTCAGATGCCCGGCGCTACTGATGCTTGCTGAGAATGACAGCCTCGTTACGCCAGCCAGCATTCGCAAGGCCGCGAAACGCATGACCAACGCGCAGGTCATCGCTTACCCGTTCGGTCATTTCGACATTTACCACGGTGAAGCATTTGACGACGCGATCGAAAAGCAGACGGGATTCCTGATGCAGCATCTTCAGAGCTGATTTCATCCTGGCAGGTGACCCTGGCGGTGGATCGATAACTGCATCCAACGCATCCGCCGCAACCATCCTCTGCCAAAAAAAGGCACACCTTGCGGTGTGCCTGGAGAGACTCGAGAAGAGTTGAGGAAAGGGGTGTTACTAAGGAGTGTTGTTCAAAGGTAAGCGACGTTCTCGAACGGGTCGGGAGACGGCGCAGGAATCGGACATGCATCATCGAGCTTGCTGGTCAGTGTCGCGCCAAGTGCCACCGTTCCGATCGAATCAGGTCCGATGGAATCACGGCCGCCAGCGGCTTCAAAGTCCTTCATTTGAGCGATCTCGCAAGACTCATTTGCTTGTGGCTTATTGATCAGCTGCTGAAGCATCTGGTCACCGAATTGTCCTTGCGTTTCCAGGGCCGGCGAAACCTTGGCAACGGCTACACTAGCGGAAAGCGCAAACAAAGTAGCAATCATCAATATGGCAGAGCGGGTAAGCATCGTTGGCTCCTAAGAATCTCGTGAATCAGAAAACCGTGCACTACGAGACGTAGGATAGGTGCCAGGCCGTTGAGAAACCATGCATTAAGCCACACGCAGTCTGTGCGAAATTCACACTTTCCCAGGCAGGAATCCTGTAACCGATTGATTTATAGTCGATTGCTGGCCAGGACCAGGACCCGGTTCGTGAGCCCAGGGTCAGGCGATTCGCCGCCCCTGCGCAACTACCAGCTGGAAGGAATCTTCTTGCGGATGGTAATGCGCCTTGTTTCTCTTTCAAGGTAACCGCCTTGGATCAAGTCATGCATGATCCGGCTGACCATTTCGCGCGAGGCGCCGATGCGATTGGCGAGATCCTGCTGGGTGAGGCGCTGTTCAATCACGAGGACGCCTTCTTTTTCCTCAGCCAGATCATAAAGCGTCTTTACCAGTCGCCCGAAAACATCGAGCAGCGCCAGGGTGCGCACATTCTCGGTGAGGATACGCACCCGCTTGGCAAGACCATGGAGAAGGGAAAAACCGATTTCCGGGTCTTCTTTGATCGCTTCACGTAGTTGTGCCTTGGTAATAATCATCACCTTGCAAGGCTCCAGCGCCATGATCGAGGCCGACCTCGGCGCGTCGTCAAACAGAGCAAGGTCGCCGAAGTACTCGCCCTGCTTCTGTGTCGAGAGCACGACCTCCCTGCCGTTCTCATCGCTCAGAAACGCCTTGACCGATCCAGACTGGATCAGAAAAAGTGAGTTGCCTTCATCGCCCTCGCTGACAATGACCGCACCCTTGGGATAGGTGCGCACCGCGGCTCGATTGGTCAGCAACCCAATCTGTTCGTCAGACAGGCCTTCAAATCCTCCGACGTCCTTGAGCATTTCGCCTCCTTATCTACCGACCGCGTCCGTCGGCATGCCAGAATCCCACCGGCGCACTCGTCTGAGT
The DNA here is from genome assembly GCA_020354125.1 of Betaproteobacteria bacterium. Classification (GTDB taxonomy): domain Bacteria; phylum Pseudomonadota; class Gammaproteobacteria; order Burkholderiales; family Eutrophovitaceae; genus SG8-40. Next base: position 1,203,324 of record CP070643.1, read on the forward strand.
TCGACGAACGTTGTACGCGTCAAAAACCCCTGTTGCCTTGACGGCACGCATCTTCAAGCAGAAACCATACACGCTGCGCGCGCGTAACCCAAAGAGCGCTCGCCAGCCATCAACGTTTGATGCTTCCGGGCCTTTCAATCCTGACGGCGAGCGCGGCATTTGGTTCCCGGCATCAGGTTGCCGCGCGATACTCACCCCGGCGTTGGCACATAGCCCTGCTGCTTGATGAACTGCGCCAGTACCAGGTCCATGCTGGCTGCGTGATTGGCGAACCATTCGGCAACGCCCTGGGCCAGGACCTTTCCGTAACGCGTATCGCCGTCAGCAGTTCGCCAGCGAACCTCTCTGGCGATCTCCATTACCCCCTCGTGCTCGCCAACATGGCAAGACAACGGCGGAAACGCCAACTCTTCCATCCAACGCTGCTCTTGCGCAAAGTGGGCTTCAGTGTGCGCAATAAATTCATCAAGGATGGGCAACAGTTCATCGTCAGGAGCATCGTACATCCGGTTCAACAGGTCGACAAACTCCTTGTGAGTGTCATCGATGACTCCTTCGTCCAGAACCAGCGTGTCATTCCACTCTATCAATGGCATGCAGATTTCCTCGCAAACCGCGTCCCGGGATCGATCCCAAACACGCGCTGATGCCCTATTAATACCACGCCTGGCGCGGCTGGCGCTCTGGCCTTATCAAACAACGCCTAGCGGTGAGCCGCGTTGAACTTGTCCAGCGCAGTCGAACCGGGGCAGAGTTCCTTTTCAGCCAGCTTGTTGAAGGGGGTCGGAAGCGTGTTGAGGTTGGCATGCAGATCATCCGGCTCGGGATCGACGTGTAACACGCCGGTCACAATCTCACCTGCAGCCTTGGACTTCTGCAGATGATGCATGGCTGCAATTCGATCATGTACGTCATAATCGTCGGCCAGCTTGCGCAGTGCCAGCACTGAACCATCGTGCTGAGTCACCTCCTCCACCTCTCCCGGCTGATAATCAACGGTAATCGCTTCCCGGGGAAGCATGACATCGAGCCGGTTGACCGCTTCGTTATGTTCACGCACATAATCAAAACCCTTGGTCGATCCCGGATGATTGTTGAACGCAATGCACGGTGAAATGCAATCGATAAAGGCGGCGCCACGATGCGCGATCGCGCCCTTGATCAGCGGCACCAATTGCGCCTTGTCGCCAGCGAAGCCTCGCGCCACGTAGGTGGCGCCGAGTTCCATGGCGAGCATCACCATGTCGACCGCGGCGTCTCGATTGTACGCGCCCTTCTTGCTCTTTGAACCACGGTCAGCGGTAGCCGAGAATTGCCCCTTGGTAAGCCCGTAAACGCCGTTGTTCTCGACGATGTAGACCATGTTGACGCCACGGCGCACGCTGTGCGCGAACTGACCAAGGCCAATCGACGCAGAATCACCGTCGCCGGAAATGCCGAGATAGATCAGGTCACGGTTTGCCAGATTGGCACCAGTCAGTACGGAAGGCATGCGCCCGTGCACGCTGTTGAAACCATGCGAATTACCGAGAAAGTAGGTGGGCGTTTTTGACGAACAGCCAATACCCGAAAGTTTGGCAATCCGGTGTGGCGGCAAGTTGAGTTCGAAACAAGCCTGAATGATTGCGGAACTGATCGAGTCGTGTCCGCAACCGGCACACAGTGTGGAGACTGCGCCTTCATAATCACGGTGCGTGAAACCGAACTTGTTGGCTTTAAGGTTCGGGTGTCGCAGTCGTGGTTTAGCGATATAAGTCATAGCTGAGCATATTTCATGGTGCGACTTTCTTCTTCGGCTTGGGCTTTAACGCCGCAACGTCACTGGATATTTCCTGCATGATGTAACGGGCGGTAATCGGGGTTCCGTCGTAATGCAATACCGAGATCAGCTTGGTCGGGTCGAGCGCGCACTCGTTAACAAGTAAAAAGCGCAATTGAGCATCCCGATTCTGCTCGACGACAAACACGCGATCATGCTCGCTAATGAAGTCCACAACTTCATCACCAAAGGGGAATGCCCGAATGCGCATTGCATTCAGGTTCAGACCTTCATCTTCCAGGCAATCGAGCGCCTCGTTCATCGCCGGACTGGTTGATCCGTAGCAAACAACACCGAGAGAAGTGCTGCGACGCGCTTTGCGCATGACTGGCTTGGGCAGCATCAAGCGGCAGGTATCGAACTTTCGCAGCAGGCGTTGCATGTTATCGCTGTAATCGGGACCTGCTTCGCTGTAGCGCGCGTATCGATCCTTGCTCGTTCCACGTGTAAAGAACGCCCCGCGCGTGGAATGCGTGCCGGGATAAGTACGGTAGGTAATTCCGTCTCCGTCGACGTCGAGATAACGCCCGAACTCAGCGCCCGCCTCGAGTTCGTCATGACTGATGACTTTGCCGCGTTCATAGGTGCGCGAATCGTCCCACACCAAAGGCTCGCATAGTCGATCGTTCATTCCGATATCCAGGTCCGACAGCACGAACACAGGGGTTTGCAGACGCTCAGCATAATCAAAGGCACTCGCCGCGAATTCGAAACACTCGTGCGGATCTTCCGGGAACAGCATCACGTGCTTGGTGTCGCCATGCGAGGCGTAGGCACAGGTGAGGAGATCGGACTGCTGTGTGCGCGTCGGCATGCCGGTAGACGGACCGCCCCGCTGCACATCAAAAATCACCGCCGGGATCTCGGCGAAATAAGCCAGCCCGATGAACTCCTGCATAAGCGAGATTCCCGGCCCGGAAGTACAGGTAAATGCGCGCGCACCGTTCCAGCTGGCCCCGATGACCATGCCAATCGATGCAAGTTCGTCCTCGGCCTGGATCACCGCAAAGCGATTCTTGCCGGTTTCACGGTCACGTCTATAGTTACGGCAATGCTGCTGAAACGCTTCTGCCAGACTCGAAGACGGCGTGATCGGGTACCACGCCGCGACCGTCGCCCCGCCATACACGCATCCCAGCGCCGCAGCGGAATTGCCATCGATGAAGATACGCTTGCCGACCCGGTCGGAACGGCGAACCTCCAGGCCGATCGGACATTCGAAATTCTCCGCAGCATAGGCGTGACCCAAATGCAGTGCCTGAATATTCGGGGCGATCAGGGAGTCCTTGCTCGAGAACTGCTCCCTGATGAGCTTCTCCATCTCGGCAAGATCAATCGCCAGCAGCGCACCAAGTGCGCCGACATACACCATGTTGCGAAACAGTTGTCGCTGACGCGGATCGGAGTACTCGCGGTTGCACAACTCGGTAAGTGGCACACCAATGACATTGACGTCTTCGCGGAATTTCGATGCCGGCAGCGCCTTGGTGGAGTCATAGAACAAATAGCCACCCGCCTCAATGCTGAGCAGGTCCCTGTCCCAGGTCTGCGGGTTCATTGCCACCATCAGATCCACACCACCTCGGGCGCCGAGGTAACCTGCCTCCGATACGCGAACCTCGTACCAAGTGGGCAGACCTTGAATGTTCGACGGGAAAATGTTGCGCGGACTGACGGGAACGCCCATCCGCAGAATCGATTTGGCGAATAACCTGTTGGCCGACGCCGAGCCGGAGCCGTTCACGTTGGCGAACTTGATTACAAAATCGTTTACTTTCGGCTGCGACATCCTGGCCCCGCGTGAGTCATATTAAGCAGGAACTTGCGCATATCCCAGGCGCCCGTCGGGCAACGCTCGGCACAAAGCCCGCAGTGCAGACAGACGTCTTCGTCCTTGACCATGACGCGTCCGGTCTTGAGCGCCCCGGCGACATACAGATCCTGAGACAGATTCGGCGCCGGCGCACTGAGCCGCTCGCGCAACTCTTGCTCCTCACCATCCTCGGTGAATGTGATGCAGTCCATCGGACAGATATCGACGCAGGCATCACATTCGATACACAGCGGCGAGGAAAACACTGTCTGCACATCGCAGTTGAGACAGCGTTGCGCCTCATCGAAAGCGAGCTTTTGGTCGAAGCCAAGCTCGACTTCGACGTTGATGTCCTTGAGCGCAATCTTCTGTTCCCTGAGCGGTACTTTGTGGCGCAACTCGTTGGAAATATCGTTATCGTAGGTCCATTCGTGGATACCCATTTTCTGGCTGATCAGATTCACCATCGGCGACGGACGGTTACGAGTATCCTCACCATTACAAAGTCGGTCGATTGAAATCGCGGCTTCGTGCCCATGCGCGACGGCCCAAATGATGTTCTTCGGCCCAAAAGCGGCATCACCGCCGAACAACACACTTGGCAGCGAACTCTGAAAGGTCGTCTCGTCAACGACCGGCATTTCCCGGTCGTTGAACTCGATGCCGCAATCCCGCTCGATCCACGAGAAAGCGTTCTCCTGTCCCACTGCGATCAGAACATCGTCGCACTCGAACTGCTCATCGGGCTCCCCGGTCGGAACCAGCGTACGCCGGCCATGCGCATCGTAGACCGCCTCTACCTTCTCAAGAACGACTCCGGCGAGCTTGCCGGAATCGTGGACGAACTCTTTGGGAACCAGAAAGTTGAGAATGGGAATGCCCTCATGCATGGCATCCTCTTTCTCCCACGGGCTGGCCTTCATTTCGTCGAATCCGCTGCGAACAATGACCTTGACATCGGTCCCGCCAAGACGGCGCGACGTACGACAGCAGTCCATCGCGGTATTGCCGCCACCGAGCACAATCACCCGTTTGCCGATCTTGCTGATGTGCCCGAAGGATACCGATGACAACCAGTCGATTCCGACGTGGATGTTCTTTCCTGCCTCCTTGCGACCGGGAATATCAAGATCGCGCCCGCGTGGCGCACCGGTACCAACAAAGATTGCGTCGTACCCTTCGTCGAGCAGCTTCTTCATACTGTTGATCCTGACCCCACCGCGAAACGTGACGCACCGGTCGATGACATATCCGACTTCCTCGTCGATGATTTGCTCTGGAAGCCTGAATCGCGGGATCTGGCTGCGGATCATGCCGCCAGCTCGGGGGTCCTGATCAAACACCGTCACCTCATAACCCAGTGGCGCAAGATCACGTGCTACGGTCAGCGAAGCCGGGCCGGCCCCGACACAAGCGATGCGCTTGCCGTTCTTCTGTGACGGCGTCATCGGCAAATATTTGCTGATATCACCCTTGCTGTCTGCCGCGACGCGTTTGAGACGGCAGATCGCCACCGGTTCGGCCTTCTGTAAGTTCTGCTCCTCTACGCGCCCCCTGCGGCAGGCTGGCTCGCAAGGGCGATCGCAGGTACGCCCGAGGATTCCCGGGAACACATTCGACGTCCAGTTGATCATGTAGGCGTCGTCGAAGCGCCCCGCGGCGATTAGGCGGATGTACTCAGGAACAGGGGTATGGGCCGGGCACGCCCACTGACAGTCCACGACCTTGTGGAAATAGTCGGGAACGGCAATGTCTGTGGGCTTCAATTAACACACCTCCACTGTGGCCGTCGCCGCCTTTGTTGTTTTGCCATCAGCCTGCAAAGCGTGTTACCAAGGCCGGCGCGATCAGCCTGCAGAGCGTAAGTTTACTGCTTTGTTACCGCAGAGTGAACGCCAAATACAAATAATGACCACAATAAGTACTTGGGTATATGCAGATTTGCCCGATCTGATGCTCTCGTCGTGGGCGTAACGCGGGAGGTGCTTTCGATGCGCGGAACGCCGGGTTAGAGCTTCGACGCGCCCCCAATCAGTCGAGCTGCAGGGAAACCAGACCATCAGCCAGCTTCGGTTCAAACCACGTCGACTTTGGAGGCATTACCTCGTTGGCGTCAGCCACCACCATCAGATCACGCATACTCGTCGCGTGCACCGAAAAGGCGCAAGCCATTTCACCGCTGTCCACCCGGCGTTCGAGTTCGGACAGACCACGGATGCCACCGATAAACTCGATTCGCTCGTCGCGTCGCGGATCACTAATATCGAGAATCGGCGCGAGTAGATTGTCTGCCAACAGACTGACATCCAGGCGAGCAATGGGATCCTGTTCGCGAATGTACTTGGGCCGTATAGCCAGACGGTACCAGGCACCCTGGAGATAGAGTCCGAAGGTGCGCGGCGTTTCAGGGGAAACCGGAGTGGAGCTGGGCTGGATTTCGAATCGCTCGACAATGTGTGCCCGAAACTCTTCACCGGTCATATCGTTTAGATCGCGCACCGCCCGGTTGTACGGCAGGATGCGCATTTCACTCTCGGGGAAAGCGACCACCAGGAAATAGTTATAGTCCTCGTCACCGGTGCTTGCCGGGTTTGCGCTGCGCCGCGCTGCGGCGACGCGTGATGCTGCCGCTGAGCGATGATGCCCATCGGCGATGTAAAGCGCCGGCATCGCTTCAAACAGCGTCACCAGGCGCTCGATCGTGCCCGGATCGCGAATCACCCAGATGCTATGGCGAACACCGTCATCGGCCACCACGTCGCTGTCAGGATCACCTGCTGCAGCAGAAGCAAGCATTGCATCGACCTGCGCCGCGTCGGGGTAGGCAAGCAACACCGGCCCGGTTTGCGCGTTGAGCGCTTCAATTTGCCGCACCCGGTCGTCTTCTTTCTCAGGACGAGTCAACTCGTGCTTGCGTATGCGATTCGAGTCATATTCGGCGAGCGAGCCAGCAGCGACGAGACCGGTCTGCACGACATCGCCTGTCGCCAGGCGATACACATACAGGCACGGCTGATCGTCGCGGACCAGCACGCCCTGCGCAATCATGTCACCAAGGTTCTCAGCCGCCTTGGCGTACACCGCCGGCGAATACGGATCAGTGCCCGGCGTCAGATCAATCTCCGGCTTGGAAACGTGCAGAAAGCTCCACGGCTTTCCTTCGGCGCGTTGCCGGGCTTCTTCCGATGAAAGTACATCGTACGGGGGAGCGGCGACATCAGCGGCGCGGCCGGCAGCTGGACGCAGACCGGCGAATGGGCGAATCAGGCTCACGACTTGCATACCTGTGTTGACGATCGGGCGATTCTACCGGCAAAAGCGACACGTCCACAGGTGCGACGGACTCTTGCCGATAAACACACCTGAGCGCTGGGATCGACGAGTTCGAGCGCCAGGCCGAGGAAACACTAGAATCACGTTATGCGCTGGTCACTGATATCGATCACTCTGGCACTCTTACTCGCCGCGTGCGCCACCGGCGGCGACGTGCCATCAACCGCACCGGCTGATACGGCGTCAAAAAAATCCGATATGGCGCTGTCGATCGATCAGGATATTTGGGTCGAGCGCAGTGGCGACACGGTCATTTATCGCGGCAGACTGACCGAGCCGGGACTGGATGCCTTGCGCAACGCCAGTGGTGATCCACAGGTCACAACTCTGTTAATTGAGTCTGCCGGTGGTGAGATTGTTGTCGGCATGGACTTCGGGAACTGGGTTGCAGAGCACGAACTCGATGTCGTAGTCGACCACGCCTGCTTGTCATCCTGTGCAAATTACGTCTTCACCGCCGGACGCCAGAAGGAAATACGCCCCGGAGCAGTGGTCGCCTGGCACGGCAGCGCGAAACAGCCCGGCCTGCTCGAGCAACTGCACCAGCTCGTCGAAGAAGACATCGCGTCCCGGGGGCTACCCCCGCGAGAGCAACAGCGTGAACTCAAACGCGCACGCCGAGCCAACGTCAGTTATCTGACGGGTGCCATCCGCAAGCAGGACGAGTTCTTCTTCCGGGTCGGGGTCGACGAGTATGTGACTCGCGTCGGCAACGACAGGTACGGCATACGCGGGTTCTTCTATCTCTCGGTCGAAGATATGGCCGAATTCGGCATCGAGAACGTGACCGCTGACGAGAATTACGCAGACATGGAGCCGCGAGCGCTGGCACGACGCATCGGATTCCCCGTTACCCTGATCAGGCTCGAGTGAAAACGGATCAGGGCCTGTTAACGCATATTACGTCGATGCGTTAACAGGCCCTCATTCACGAATCGTCGCTGACGGCGAACAGTTGCGGCATGCTGTGCTTACTCAACCAGCCGGGAAACTCGTCGGCAGACATCGCCGGCGCAAACAGATGACCTTGCATCTCATCGCACCCAAGCTCAATCAGAATGTCGCGCTGTTCGGCCGTTTCGACGCCTTCGGCGATGACCCGCATTCCCAACGTATGTGCAACATTGACGATGGCGGCAACGATCGTATTGCGTCCCGGTTGTAACGCCTGAACAAAGGAACGGTCAATCTTCACGAAATGTACTGGCAGGTGATGCAGTGAAGACAGCGAGGAGTAGCCCGTCCCAAAATCGTCGAGCGCTGTGCGCACACCCCTCGCGGTGAGCTTCTCGAGCGGAACGCGTGCCTGCTCGTAATCACGGAACAGCAGGCTTTCCGTAATCTCCAGTTCGAGGTCCTTGTGCGGCAGGCCGGAAGCGCTGAGAGCCAACTCGACATCCTCAACGACTGAGCCGCGAAACTGAGCGGCGGACAGATTGACTGCCACCGGGATACGTCCATATCCGCGCGATCGCCACTCCATCGCCGCGTGACATGCCTTTGCCAAGACCTGCCGCCCGAGCTGACCGATCAATCCCGACTCCTCGAGTCGGGGAATGAACTTCTCGGGCAAGACCAATCCGCGCGCCGGACTGCGCCAACGCAATAGCGCTTCCGCGCCGGCTAACCGGCCGGTTCTCAAATCAACGCGCGGCTGATAGAACAGCTCAAATTCGTCTCGGTCGAGTGCCCATCGCAATTCCGTGCCGAGCTCGAGTCGCTCGAGCGCCCGCGCGTTCATCTCTTCTTCATAGAACGCGACGCGCGGGCCGCCACCACGCTTGGCGTGGTACATCGCCACGTCAGCGTTACGAATCATGGTGCTGGCGTCTTCTGCATCGTGCGGAAACACCGACACACCGATGCTCCCACCAACGAAGATCTCATGGCCTTCGAGATTGAACGGCGTATCCAGCGCCTGTATCAGTTTTGCCGCCAGCGTGGCGGCACCGTTACGCGACTGTATATGACGCCCGACGACAATAAACTCATCTCCCCCAAGGCGCCCCAGCGTGTCCTCCTTGCGACAGACTTCCTTCAGACGGCGCGCGACCATCTTCAGCAGTTCGTCGCCACTTGCGTGGCCCAGGGTATCGTTGACCTGTTTGAACTGGTCGAGATCAATAAACAACACCACCACCATGTCGCCAACACGCTTGGCCACGCGCAGAGCCTGATCGAGCTGTCCGCGCAGCATCGCCCGATTGGGCAATCCGGTGAGCGCGTCGTAGTTGGTGAAGCGTTTCAGTTGCTCCTGTGCTTCGACGGTCTTGGAAAAATCGATGAAGTAAGTCAGCGTTGCATCGCCATCCGGCATCTTCACATCGACGTGCTCGACCCGGGCATGAATGATTCGTCCGTCCCGTGCCGCGAGCCGTCTCACCACCGTGTTGGGTTCACCGCGATGACCACGATCCCGCGCCGGTGGCAGCCCGTCTTTTTCTTCTGCGTCCTGAACCTCAAGGTCCCAGAGAAACGCCTCACGGGCCTGTTGCAGGGATTCGAAACCCATCAGCTCGAGAAACGCCTCGTTGGCATGCAGTATCCTGTCACCGCGACTGAGGACGATGCCCGCTGGCGAGCTCTCGACCAGGATGCGAAAAAATGCCTCCGCTTGTCGTGCACGACGATAGGGACGCAGCAGCGCCAGCACGAACAACCCATAGTACAAGGCGGCGAAAACCGCCAGCCTCAAACCAAGCGCCAGGTGAGCGGCCACGTCTTCAGCCAGCCAGCGTGCGAGTTCATGCATAACGCCCAAGGTGGCCGCCGCCCCCAGCGCGATTAGCACGTCGTCTCGGCCGCGTGAGCGCAAGGTCACGATGATTTGTCCAATCGCAACGACGTAAAAGCCGCCGTTAATCATCGCTGCAATGCCGGCAACATCCTGGCCGGAGCGCATCAACGCGATCAATGAAGCGGCGCCAACCAGCAACACGGCAACTAACAGCGCAGCCAACCGTGGGCTGAGTTGCCGAGCAGATATCACAAACACCGCCAGCAGCAGCACAGCGGACACAGTACAGTCACGTGCCCACGCCCAGGCGGTCGTCGAACCAACAAAAGTACCCGCTTCCACGAAGTAGCCGGCTAACTGCCCTGCACAGAATACGCCGACGATCGCAAAAGCCACCGCTAACACAAACCAACGTGGATCACGATCAGCGAACGACAGACCGGCGCACACGGACACAAGGTGGGCTGCGCCAACAACGACCAGCAATTCAACGAGCACGTGTGTGGCCGAAGCCGGGCTGCTCGCAGCCACACCGACCACTACTGCGGCAAACAGTGAAGCGATGACAACAACAATCAGGCCAATACCGAACGCGCTACTTTGCCTCGTATCCGCGTCTGGCCAGGCAGGCGCCGAAGTTGTTGCGAGAGGTTTGCGCTGATTATTCGACACGAGAGTTGACGCCGGTTCTAGTTTTTTCGGCTGCTACTCTGAATTATGCGTGCACAGCGTGACACGTCAACGTTTCACATGTCTCCAAACGGCGACATCGCTCACTACCCAAGTCTCTCGCCGAGGAATCTGGAACAGATCAAGTCAGAAGTGCCTTGCAAGGCAGCAAGGCAAAGAAATTCGTCAGATCAGGGTTGGATTTCAAGTTTGGCGTCACGACAGGAGTACCGGCGCATCGTGACCGAAGAGGATTAAGGGCGTGCACCGCCCAGGTTGGATATGTTTGATTGATAACCGGTTGGCTCCGTAGCGGGGCCAACCGGCCTCACATTGGTATTACGACAAGTGCTTATTGACCAGCTTGGTCATTTCAAACATCGACACCTGTCTCTTGCCACCAAACACAGGCTTCAGTTTTTCATCGGCATTGATATTGCGCCGGTTCTTGCTGTCCTGAAGATCATTGCGCTTGATGTAGGCCCAGATCTTCTTGGTTACCTCGGTCCGCGGCATGGCGTTGCTGCCGATAACCGCGGCAAGTGCGGCACTGGGCGTCATGGCCTTCATGAAGGCCGCGTTCGGCTTGCGCTTGGCGCGTGACTTCTTCTTGGCCGTTTTCTTCCTTGCCGGGGCCTTCTTCTTGGCAGCTTTTCTTGCGGTTTTCTTCTTAGCGGCTTTCTTTACGGTTTTCTTCTTGGCCGCTTTCTTCCTTGCCGGGGCCTTTTTTCTGGCGGTTTTCTTCTTGGCGGCTCTCTTAGCCGACTTCCTTGCTGGGGCCTTCTTCTTCGCCGTTTTCTTCCTTGCCGGGGCCTTCTTCTTCGCCGTTTTTTTCCTTTTTGCCGAAGCTTTCTTCGCAGTTTTCTTCTTCGCAGCTGCCATATCGAAATCTCCTGTTAGTTGCCAATCACACGTGGGTCGCGAAAAACTCTCTCTCGTCCTGCCGTATCCGGCATGCGGTCCAGAGAATGCACAGCGACTCAAACATTGTCAATACTTTTGTAGAGGGAAAGTGTTCAACTTTGCGAGGTGAGATTGTTGGACCACCGGAGAACCATGCGTTGAATGCGACCGCTATTCACCGGTCATTTCTCCAGATAGAAGCCCGAGGGAATCCGTGCATCGCTTTCAGATAAGTCACCCCTCCAGATAGACCACTGCATCAAGCGCCCTGCAGCCCTCGCCGCGTGCTCCCAGGGAAAGGGGATTGATATCGACATTGATCACCCCGGCAGACGCGTCGGCGAGCAATGCACCCAGTTTCACCGCAGCACTGCCTACCGCTGCCGCGTCGAGCGGCGGTTCGTCGCGCACCCCCGCGAGCAGCGGTGCGATACGAAGCCGGGCCAGTACGTTGAGGACATCCTCCTCCCGGAACGGCCAGATCAACACTCGCGCGTCGGGCATCGCCTCGACAAACTTGCCACCGTCTCCAACGATCACGACAGGCCCGAAAATCGGGTCAAGCTTGCCGCCAAGCATCAACTCGCGGCGCCCTCGTGACATCCGCGCGACAATCACACCGTCATTTGCCAAGCCTTGTCTATCGAGCGTCTCACCGACGTCGCGAAAAAGCTGGAGCGCAGCATCGACATCTTGAATCCCCAGCCGAACGAGTCCCAGTTCCGACTTGTGGACTACGTCACGCGAACAGGCCTTGATCACTAATGGCTGTCCCAGAGCATCGAACGCCGCTGCCACATCGTGCTCTGTTCGGCACAAACGGTGCTCCACGACCGGGAAACCGTATCGCCGCAACAAATCCAATGCATCGGATTCGTTGAGCATGACTCCCTCGCCGTAATTGCGCGGCTCAGGAATGGCCCCCGCGCCGCCGGACTCGCACATCAACTTAGTGTGCGAAAGATACTGTGCCAATGTCTCGACTGCCTCGGATTCGGTGGGAAACACGGTCAGTCCCTTGTCACGGAAGGCGTCCGCAATAGTCGCTTGAGGTGCAGACACGACGAGTGGCAATCCCGTCTCGTTGGCAAAATTGGCCGTATCACGCGCGAAAGCCTCGACGTCGTACCCCTCACCCGCAACCGGAATGCTAATGACGACCGCATCTGCGCCAGGATCAGCGGCAACAATCGGCAAGATGTCGGAGAACAGCCCACTGTTGGTGAGCAATGCCGCGGTGAGATCGATCGGATTCGTTGCCGTCGCAAAACTCGGCAGCACTTCCTCGAGTTTGCCGCGTGTATCCCCGGATAGTTTTGCCATAGACAGTCCGGCCTGCGTCGCAGTATCGGCCGCCATTACGCACGCAGCCCCGGAATTGCTGATCGCAACGAGTCTGCCGCCGCGCGGCTTCCAGCCCTTCAGATACAGTTCTGCAGACGCCACGAGTTCGGCCATATTGCGCGCGCGCCAGATGCCTTGCTGCTCGAGAAACGCCTCGACAACCCGGTCTTCGTTGGCGAGTGCGCCAGTATGCGAGCGCGCTGCTTCCTGACCTGCTGCCGTGCGGCCCGACTTCAGCGCGATCACCGGCAGATCGCGGTCTCTAGCGACACCTGCCAGTGTCGCGAGAGCACGCGCATCCGATATGCTCTCGACATAGAGCAGCAGCAACTTGACGTCAGAATCTTCTGCAACCACTGAAGCAAGCTCACCGACCGTCGCGTCGCACTCGTTGCCAGTCGCGTGCGAATGCCGCACGCCGATCCCTCTAGAGCGCAAGAGCGCATACGGCACCACGCTCATTGCGCCCGACTGACTGACGATTGCCACCGGTCCGTCCTCCGCTGGCATTTCGATGTACATGGTTGAGAAGGAAAGAACGGCACCGGTGCCAAAGTTAGCCAGCCCCTGCGAATTGGGGCCCACGACGCGCATCCCGGTGCTGCGCGCAACAACACGCATGCGCGCTTCCTTGGCTTTGCCTTCCGTCGCGTCGACTTCTCCGAATCCGGAGGACATCACAACGGCGACTTTGACACCCATGGCAGCGCACTTCTCGACCGCATCGACTGCGCCGTCTCCGGGAACGGCAATGATCACGACCTCCGGTGCGTCGGGCAAGGAGAGGAGATCAGGGTACGCTTGGTGCCTCTGCACCTGGCTGCGGTTCGGATTGATCGGATAGATCTTTCCCTGGTAGCCGTAGCGACCAAGGTAGAGCAGGGGGCGTCCGCCTATTTTGTTGGGATTATCAGACGCGCCGACGATGGCAACTGATTTCGGATCCAGTGCTGCGCGCAGCGTTTCTCGTGGACTGGAACTCACACTTCTCTCCCTAGCACATGATGCCGACCATCTTGCCTCTGGTCCGGCGGCCGCTGTCGCGCTCCCCGCAAACGGCCGGCTTCGCCGGTAACGTGTCCGCGCGACCCGCCTATTTTGTTCGGATTGTCTGACGCGCCGACGATGGCAACTGATTTCGGATCCAGTGCTGCGCGCAGCGTTTCTCGTGGACTGGAACTCACACTTCTCCCCCTAGCACATGATGCCGACCATCTTGCCTCTGGTCCGGCGGCCGCTGTCGCGGGCCCCGCCAGTTGTGAACATGCACTCCTCGCCTATATGAAGACAATGGTCTTCGGATCCGGCTCCGTCGTGCGGAGCCTTTTGCGCTTGCTCCCGCAGACGAGCCTTCGGCTAACGTGTCGCAAGCGCCCCGCGCCCGGCCGGCTTCGCCGGTAACGAGATCACGCGCCAACGATTTCGGGTTGAGCGGGGCACGCATTGTTTCTCGTCGATCGGAACTCACTTCTTCGGTCCCTTCAGCTCTATCAAACTCACCGTAACGCGAACGTCGTGAGAATCGAGTCAACCTGGCTCGTCGGTCTTTTCAAAGTAGGGTATCAGGCGTGATCCGAACTCAACGAAACGGGCCTGAACACGGTCGCCAATCGTGAGTGTTGATTCCCCATGCGCCATTAAGCGAAAACCCTCATCGGCATCAATTATGACAATCAGATAGGGCACATGCGTGCGCAGCTCTTGCGAAGGTGCCCGATGCACCATGCTCGCTGCGTAGACCTGCCCCCTACCCGACGCTTCGAGACACTCCGGCTCGCTGACGCCGCAGCCAGGGCAGAAGCTGCGCCAGAAGTACCAGCTATGTCCGCACTGCTCGCAACGTTGATAGATGATGGCATGCTCTCCGTCGATCCAGCCACGTGTTTTCTTTGGTTCATTCATTGTCTGCACCCACGCTGTCGGTACTAGGCGGCTTCGAGCACCAACGAGACATGCGAAGAGAGTACTCCGCCGTCACCATGCATGAGCGCCAGCCTCGGCGATCCAGCCTGACGATCATCTGCCCGCCCGGTCAGTTGTAGCTGCGTTTCCACCAGATGCGCCATCGCCCCACCTACGCCGCAGTGGCCATAGGAAAGTAGACCACCGTGTGTGTTTAGCGCGAGTCTTCCATCGTGAGAGAAATGACCTTCGGCAGCCAGTTTTCCTGCACCTCCGCGTGGCGCCAGTCCGATTTCCTCGAGCAGGATCGCCAGCGTGATTGTGAAGCTGTCATAGATTGCAGCGTATTCGATGTCGGCGAGCGTTACCTTCGCCGCAGCCAGCGCGTCCGCACTCGAGGCGCCCGCCCCGAAATGGCTCAAGCTCGGCGCTGCCAACACGTGCTGAAACGTGTGGGCCTGCGCCGCACCGCGGATCTTCACCTTGTGTGGATTGGTAAGGTCACGCGAAATGATGAAGGCAGCTGCTCCATCGGACACCGGACAGCAATCAAGCAGTTTCAACGGCGAGGCGATTGGTTTTGACGCCAGCACCGCATCGACATCGATCGGCGACCGAAACTGGGCGCCGGGATGCATCAACGCGTGTGCTCGCATCAACACGGCAAGTTGCGCAAGGTCGCGTTCCCTCACGCCGTATTCGTACATGTAGCGCGACGCAACCAGCCCATAGTAGGCGGGGATGATCGCCCCGAGTGGCACCTCGTAGTCGATATGACCGACTTGGGCGAGGGTCTGTATCGCACTATCACGGCCCTGCCCGGTGAGGCGGTTCTCCCCCGCCACCACCAGAATGTGACGCGCAGCGCCCGACTCAACGACGAGATGCGCTGCCATGGCCATCGCAAAACCGGTTGCCCCACCAACCAGCATTGCATGCGCATAACGGGGGCGGATACCAAAGTGCTCGGCGAACAAAGTCGACAGCATCAAATGCGGCATGGATGTGGAATAACCGCAAATCAAGCCGTCTACGTCGCCGCGTTCAAGGCCGGCGTCATCCAGTGCCGCTCGAGCGGCCTCACTCATGAGGTCGAGCGTTGAGCTGTGCGGCAGTTTGCCGAACGGAGTCAGTCCGACGCCTGTGACCCAACTCACGTTAACAACTCGTCCTGGCGGCGGTCTCGTTCAGCGGCAACGTAGCGTGCTAGTGGCCATCGGCGAGGCCAGCGCCCGGAACACGCGGATCAGCGATCTGCCTTGCTTCGCGTTGCAAAGCCGAAACCAGCTCCTGTTCACGCGCCACCAGTCGATCGCTCAACGCAGCAATCGAAAGCGCGGCGAACGGACGTCCATCGAGCCCGATAATCGGCACCCCAATGGCCCCCATCCGCTCGACGACCCGGTTCACCAAAATAGTGTAGCCCTGCGCTCGTGCCGCTGAGACATCGTCCCAGATTGATTCGATGGAAAAACCCGGATATGCAGGCAGTTTTGGCGTGGCTTCATCGAGCAATGCCTGCAATTCATCATCCGGCAGCCAGGCAAACACTGCCAGTGCACCCGCCCCGACACCAACCGGTCGGCGCGAACCCACATCGAGATATGACGCACGAATAGGAAAAGCTCCGGTTTCCCGGTCTATGCAAACCGACTCGCAACCCTGCCTGACCGAGAGCAATACCGTGTCTTCGGACAACGCTGCCAATCGCACCAAAGATGCACGGGCGCGGGCACGCAAATCGTCACGAGTGCGCGCGGCACTCGCCAGCACCAGCGACTGGTCACCAAGGCGATAAGTCTTGTTACGTTCGTCGCGCTCGACATAGCCTTCGCGCGCCAGGACTTCGAGGATGCGCAGCGTTGTGACCTTATTCAGCGTGGCTTTAACCGAGATTTCAGTCAAGCGAGCGCGACCCGTGTCGGCCAGCACACCGAGAATCCGGCACGCCTTCTGGACCGACGAAAGCGATGATTCCCGGCCCGGCATCTAGCCACCTCCCATGGGGAAGAAGTACTGCGTGACCCGGCCTGCGTTCCAGCGTAAATACATCGAACAACGTCTAGAGGTAGGCGTCAACATTTTGTTCACCTCAAACTGTCGCGACCGGCGTTGCTGGTGATCCTACTGCTCCGGGCAGGCGCAACGGCGGCGCGGTGAGCAGAAAACGACTGCGCCGATGCTCACGTAACCAGCCTGCCAGTTCGCTCAGGTACCACAATTCGCCGAGATTCACGCCGAGCTTGAAAAGACAGTGCTCGTGTAACGGTAGCGTCGCGCAAGGGCCTTCTGATCGCTCCGGCGGCAGTGCCTCAACAGCATAGTTATCCGCAACCAGCGCCGCCAGTCCAACATCGGTGATCCATTTGAGCAACATCGCGTCACGTCCATCAAGCGCCGCACACGCTGCGTCCAGGGCCTGCGCGTCTGGCCGTCGCTTCATATCGAGAAGCAATTGCGCAAACCCGGTGTGCAGGCAAACGATATCGCCCTCTTCGACTATCACCTCGTCTTTATCCATCACCCGCATGAGCTGGTCATAGCCCACCAGTTCTCTGGCCCGTCCGAAATGCGCGTGAAGGTCGATAAGCACACCGCGACCCTGCACGCACTTAACCGCCATGTTCTCCACGCCCAGAGCGTGCACAGCAGTAGTCGTCTTCGCCGGCACGCTGCCGATCGCTCCGGCATCGTCAGGGTTGCTCGGTCCGATGATCTCCTTGCCGCTGCGATAACCGTTGTAGAACACCGGTTCGGGCGTGCCATCATCGTCGGCATCAAAAAGTTGGCCTACGTGAGCCAGTGAATCCCACTGTGTCGAGTACTGCAGATGCAGTATGACGGCGTCATCGTTGACGACATCCGTCGCGTTCTGATCGTCACGCGCGACCACGTAGTTCATATTGGGCTTGCCGTTGCGTAGCGTCGGGCGCAGCACTGGCGGGAAGCGGCGAGGGTTCAGGACATTTCCGCCAGGGTAATCGAGCGGCAGACTGAGGCAGAAAGCGATGCCTTCGCGCACCTCTGCCACGCCTTGTCTGACTTTACCGGACGTGAGCAGGTTGAGCCGTCCAAGCTGATCGTCGCCACCGAAATCGCCCCAGGTAGAACCTTCTGGACGCTTTCTCCAGCGCGAAGATGTCTCCATCGACGACCCCCCGTTTCTTGTTCTGGCGCTTCTTTCTTATTAGCGCAATGTTGCCTGAGCTGCGCGACTTTCTAGAACCAAGGCCACAGGTAGTGGCGGGTACGGCTTTTTCTAGCGAATCGGTCGCTGACAAGTTCCGGGCGACAGGAAAACGCACTGACCGGCAAGCAGAACCGGTCAGTGCAGTCTTTCCCTTTATTGCCTCGGGGTCCGTGCGCCGCAGCCGCTTTTGTTTTTTAGCGCGGTCTGCAGATGCGGTACCGGGGCGAGTTAACTCGCCCCGGTACCGCAAACATGGAATCCTCCCCCTTCAGGTTCACCGACATACGCCGTGACCAAACCAAATCATTGTTTCTGACTGTACACTTGTCAAGCGCTGGATTTTGCATCCCGGAATGCACAATCATCGATTGCTTATATAAAACAATACGATGTGTGATCGGATTTTTTTCGAGTTTTGCGCTGCGAAACTCGCTGACAAACCGTTTGTAGCTGGCAAGAAGATCATGGAGCAAGGATGACCCTACGAATCGGTGCTGGCTCAGCCTGGTGGGGCGACCGCATTTCTCCAGCCGCCCTCAACGCCGACAAAGGTGAACTTGACTACCTGTGCTTCGAGACCATGGCCGAGGCCACTGTGTCGGCCGCGCAGGTACGCAAACGCCGTGACACTTCCTTTCCCGGTTACGACACCTGGCTGGACGATCGCATGCGGGCGGTATTGCCGGCATGCCTGAGGCATGGAACCAAAATCATCACCAATCAGGGCTGGATCAATCCCGACGGCGCCGCCCAACGCATTGTGCACTGGTTGCGCGAGCTCGGCGCGAGCGGCGTCAAGGTGGCCTCGGTCAACGGCAGCCTGATCACCGACCGAGTACTGGAACTGACCGACACGATTCTTGAAAACGGTCAGCCCACCGCCACGCTACAGCGCAACCTCGTATCGGCAGAGGTCTATCTCGGCGCCGAACCCTTTGTCGAGGCGCTCAAACAAGGGGCGCAGATTGTCGTGTCGGGTCGTGTCGCCGACCCGTCTATCTTCATGGCGCCGATGATGTACGAGTTCGGCTGGGACGCGCTCGATCACGTTCACCTTGGCCGCGGTAATGGACTGGGGCACCTGATGGAATGCGGCGCACAGGTAACCGGTGGTTATTTCGCTGACCCGGGTTTCAAGCATGTGCCCAGACCATGGGATCTAGCCTTCCCTATCATCGAAGTCGAAAGCGACGGCACCGCGGTACTGACTAAAGTCGCGGGCACTGGCGGCACGGTCAGTCTAATGACAGTCAAAGAACAGATGTTCTACGAAGTCCACGACCCGGCAAACTACATCACGCCGGATGCCATCGTCGATTTCACAACGACCCGCCTCAAGCAAATAGGACCCGACCGCGTACGCGTCAGTCATATTTCCGGTAAGCCGCGCACGCCGACATTGAAGGTTTCGATCGGCTGTGCCGAAGGCTATATCGGTGAAGACATGTTCTTCTATGCAGGCCCGGGCGCGATGCGTCGCGCCAAACTGGCTAAACAGATTCTTGAAGAACGTTTCAAGATTGTCGGACTCGACGCGGAGGAATTGCGCATCGATTTCCTCGGCCTCAACGCGATTCATGGCGCCATGACCCCGTCTGATGCGCCTGAGCCCTACGAAGTCGCCGTGCGCGTGGCAGCCAGGACAAAAACACGCGAAGAGGCGAACAAGATCGGGCGCGAAGTAGACGGCATGGCGGTGTCGGGTGTGGGCATGACCGGCAAACGTGTGCCGCATCAGGACCGCACACGGGAGATTATCGGGGTATGGTCGTCACTCGTGCCACGTGAAAAAATCGTTCCCGAGATCAACATCATCGAAAGCTGACAAAGCCAATGCGGAGCGGAGAATGAAATTGTGGAGCAGAGCATGAGAGTACGACTGCAGCACGTCGCCCACTGCCGCTCGGGGGACAAGGGAAATACCTCCAATATCTCGGTCATCGCTTATGCACCGGAGCTCTATCAGCCGCTGCGCGAGCAAGTCACCGCAGAAAGGTTCCGGGAGTTCTATGCCGGTGTCGTCACCGGAGAGGTCACCCGCTATGAAGTCGATGGTTTGCACAGCCTGAACTTTGTCGCTCAGGGTGCTTTGGGCGGCGGCGTTTCCCGCTCTCTGTGCCTTGATAACTACGGCAAATCGCTTGCTTCGCGCATCCTCGATTTCGAGATCGACATTCCCGACGAGTTCGCATCGCTTCTCAGGGGTATGATGTGAATCGGGCATCACCTGTACCGCTGCGTCTTCTGATTTGTTGACTCGCAACACAGATTCAACATCGCGCGGAGAACGTCGCTTCACAATCACGGCAGTGATCAAACTGCGTTAGGATTCGCGCAAGAGATTTCTTGAACATGCCTGACGTGCGACAACGCGGTTTTGCCGCAGCTATCATCGCTTTCTTCTCTGCAACGCTGGTCGCGGGATGCAGTTCGCTCGACGAGGTCATCGAGTCGGCGCCAAAACCGAGCGCCAGGATACTCGGTGCCGGGGTACGTAACCTCAGTCTGCAAAGCCTGGATCTGGTATTCGACGTCGAGGTTTCAAATCCGTACAACGTCAGTCTTCCTCTGGTCGATCTGACTTACACGCTAGGCAGCGGCGGCAAGCAACTCCTGTCGGGCAGCATCAAGCCGTCCGGATCGGTGCCCGCCAATGGCAAGAGCGTCCTACAGCTTCCCGCCCGGCTCGATCTTGCCAGCGTGGTGAAGACGCTGCCCGGCGTCAAACCAGGTGCGGTCGTGCCCTACGAGGCGCAGCTCAATTTGATAGTCGATGTGCCCGTGGTGGGAGAAATGACGCTGCCAGTCGAACGCAATGGCGAGATTCCTGTGCCTGCGCTACCCCAGATCACCCTGCTATCGTTCGACGTCGGCGACCTTGGTCTTGACGAGGTTCGTGCCGAAGCCAGACTGCGTGTGAAGAACACCAATCGGTTTCGAATCGAGTTGACCAGAGTCCGGTTTGACCTGGCTCTGGGCGGCAGGAAAGTAGCGAGTACGCGCTTGAGCGCCTCGCCCAAGCTTGCGCCGGGACAGACTGCGGTAGTGAAGATACCGCTGTCGCTTTCACCTCGCGCACTCGGCGCGGGCGTGCTCGACGTGCTCAGCGGAAGCGATGCCGGCTACGCCATATCCGGCAGACTCGATGTCATGACCCGCTATGGAGAACTCGCACTTCCTTTCAGTCAGAAGGGAAACACGACTGTGCGCCGCAGGTAGCATAGACCGCCACAGGCTGCCCACAAACCCCATACTGTTTCAACTACACGTACTCCATTAGACACAGATGGAATTAGGAACGATCGCCAACTACCGCCGACCAACCAGATCCGCACCACGCGCACCAAACCATGCCCACCGCAAAACGCACTAAAGTCGCACTCGGTTCCGATATTGCCTTCAGTTCAGCGAGCAGACTCGCCGACATGATTCGGCGGCGCAAGATAGGCTGTCTCGAATTGCTCGATCATTACCTAGACCGCGTCTCCCGTCTCAACCCACGAATTAACGCTATCGTCGTGTTCGACGAGCAACGCGCCCGCACGCGCGCGAAGAAGGCCGATCGCGCTGCGGCAACAGGTGACTGGTGGGGCCCATTACACGGGGTTCCCATGACGGTAAAGGAATCGTTCGACATCGCCGGTCTGGCAACGACCTGGGGACACATGCGCCACCGCAAAAATATCGCCAGTCACAACGCGCTGTCGGTGAACCGGCTGCTGGGTGCCGGTGCCGTTATCTTCGGCAAAAGCAACACCCCCGTCGGACTTGCCGATTGGCAAACCTACAACCCGGTTTACGGCACGACCAATAATCCGTGGGATGTTTCCCGCGTGCCGGGCGGCTCCTCCGGCGGGGCTGCCGCTGCCCTTGCCGCAGGTCTGACCGGGCTCGAACTGGGCAGCGATATCGGCGCATCGATACGCAATCCCGCGCATTACTGCGGTGTGTTTGGCCACAAACCGACATTTCAACTTTGCCCGATACACGGGCATAACTTGCCGCCAAACTTGTCAACCAGGGATATGGTGGTGATCGGGCCGCTGGCGCGCAGCGCCGACGACCTCGCCCTTGTGCTTGGCATTATCGGTCAACCGGACGAATTCGCTGCTCGAGGCATTCGCGTCAATCTGCCAAAGCCGCAGCAAGACATCCGCAAACTGCGCATCGCTGTTCTCACCGACGCCGCTACCGCAGAGGTCGACGATAGCGTACAGGCGGGCGTTCTTGCAGCGGCGCAATGTTTCGCTCGCGCCGGTGCCACTGTTTCCGACAAGGCATGCCCAGACTTTAATCTTCACGACGCGCACCGCACTTACATTCATCTGTTGCGTGGTGCTACCTCACCGGCAGTTAGTGACAAGGACTACGCGACATTGCGACGCCGCGCCCCGCGCGTGCGCGATGACGACGATTCCTACCAGGCGTGGATGATCCGCGCCACGACCATGTCACATCGCGACTGGCACGGCTGGAACGAGAAGCGTGAAGCCCTGCGCCACGCCTGGCTTCGTTTCTTCCATGACTGGGACTTGCTGTTGTGCCCGACTGCTGCAAGCGCCGCTTTTGAGCATAATCAGCATGGAGAACGCTGGCAGAGAATGATCCCGGTCAACGGACGACCACAGCCAACCACCACACAGCTTTTCTGGGCCGGCCTGTCGGGCATGGTGTATCTTCCGGCTACGGTTGCGCCGGTCGCGTTTACCGACGAGCGTTTGCCGGTCGGCGTGCAAATCATCGGGCCGCAATACGGCGACCTGCAATGCATTACCGCAGCGAAGTTTCTCCAGCGCGAATTACAGCCTTTTGTAGCGCCCGATGAATTCCTCTAATAGTCAATCGGGAACCTCTACCGATGAAGAAGATCATCCTCTGTCTGTTGACCGGCTTGCTGCTAAGCTGGAACATCAGCGCACAGGCACAAGAAGAGGACGCAAAAAACGCCTTTTTCAATGGCGTAACGGCGTACCGTGGCTTCCAATTCGAAGAGGCTGCGGAATGGTTTCTTAAGGCTGCGGAGCAAGGCGATGCGGAAGCGCAATTCCTGCTGGGGCGTATGCACTACGATGGCAATAGTCTGAGCATTGACAGAGTCACCGCCTACATGTGGTTCGACATCGCGGCGGCCAATGGCTTGCGTGCCGGGGTTCGCTACCGCGACGGCATTGCCAAAAAGATGACTGAAGACGAGGTTGCGACAGCCAGGCAACGTTCTGAGGAGTGGCGCAGCGAGCATTCCCCATCGCGTCGCTGATTCGTCACCGGACAATCCTGGCAACTACAGTTCGTCGCCGCCTCTCAACGTCTGTCAAATACGCGATACCGCTTTGGCAATCTTGCTCATGGCCAAAGCGGCAGGTGAACCAGGATAAGCATGCATCAACAGCTTGCGCTTCTTCAGCGCATCGGGCACCGACTGATCTTCCGGAATATCGCCAACGTGATGGAGTTCGATTGGCGTTGCCGTCTGCGATTCAAGATAACGATTGGCGACGTCGCCTAGTTGCGCTGCGTAACGCGAGCCCTCTCCTGATTTACTCACCTGGTTAAAGAGCAGGTGGAAGATCGAGCGCTGTTGCATCATTGCCAGCACTTTGATGGTGGCATAAGCGTCGGTGAGCGACGTCGGTTCCGGCGTCGCGACTACCAAAACCTCTCGCGCCAACGACGCGGAATAGAGCACCAGATCGGAAATGCCTGCACCAGTATCGAGAAACAGATAATCGTAGCGTTGTGCCAGTTGATCGATGATCGCGCTGAGTTCGTCCTGCACCTCGCCTGTCAACCGTGAATATTCGACCAAACCGGATGCAGCGGGAAGAACAGATATGCCGCCGGTCACCTCGATGATCGCATCCTCTAGCGTGGCGCCTCCGGTCAATACATCGTGCAGGGTGATCTTGGGGTGGATGTTGAACACGACGTCGAGATTGGCAAGACCAAGGTCAGCATCAAGCAACAGCACTTTCTTGCCAGACCTCGACAATGCTGCTGCAAGGTTAGCGGCGACAAACGTTTTTCCCACCCCGCCCTTGCCACTGGTGACAGCGATGATGGTCGCCGCACCTGGTCGCGAATGCTTCGAAACGGTCGCCGCTGATCGTGGGCTTGCTATTCCGATTTTACTCATCTTTGGCCTGCATGTTTGCGGAGAGTAGAGCTGATTTTTCACTGCCGGACACACCGGTAGCGCTGGTTGGTTCCATGACCACGCAGTTGCGCCCCGCCCGCTTCGCCTCGTAGAGTTGGCGATCGGCAGAAGCAATCAATGACTTTGCATCTGAATCGCGCCACGCCGTTACACCGACGACCCCTACACTGACCGTGACGTGAACTGTCTGACCGTCGGGCAAGACAATTTCCTTTGCTTCGACGCGTACCCGAAAACGATCTGCCGCGCGTAACGCATGCTGCGGCAAACAATTGGGAAGAATCGCCGCGAACTCCTCGCCACCGTAGCGTGCCAACGTATCCATCGGTCGCATGTTGTCCCTGAGACACTGGGCGATCGCCTGCAGGACAATGTCACCGGTAACATGACCGTAGGTGTCGTTGATCGATTTGAAGTGATCAGCGTCAATCATCAACAGCGCCATTGGCGAGCCGCCCCGCGAAACGCGATCGAGCTCCTGATCCAACGCCATGCGAAACTGCCGGACATTGGCCAAGCCGGTCAGCGCATCCAGAGACGACAGTTCGCAAAGCCCGTCGATGATGCGTTGAACCAATTGAACATCGGGTTCAGCAGCATCGTCCAGCTGAATCTGTCCGGTCTGGGATAACAGGCTGATGGCCTCAGACAGGCGCAAATCGCCGAGGTGGCCGGCCACCTGATTGGATGCGGATACCGATTGCGAAGTTGAAGCGCGACGAGTCAAGGAAAAACACAGGGTCTCTTAACGATCACATTCTCGTCGCACACACGACAGTGCAAACCGCCGAATAGGCGTTGAAAAGCCATCTAATCACCGGCTTGCGCGCATTGGGGTTGCGACAAGCAAGGCGCGCTTATGTTAGCGTTGGCAGCTACGCGGCCTGACATGAGCCGCTTATCGACGGCCAAATACCTCTACTAAAGACCCATGAAGAACACCACCCACGACACGATCATTCGAGGGGCAACCATCGTTGACGGCAGCGGCGGCGAAACGTATGGCGGTGACGTCGCCGTCGACGCTGGTCGCATCACCGAAATTGGAAAAGTCAGCGGCGACGCACGCGAAGTGGTCGATGCCAACGGCCTGGCGCTGATGCCCGGCATCGTCGACGTGCACACACATTACGATGCGCAGCTGACCTGGGACCGCACCATGTCGCCGTCGCCATCGCTCGGCGTGACGACTGCTGTGATTGGCAACTGTGGTTTTGGCATCGCGCCCTGCCCTAAAGATCAACGAGAAACGATGCTGAAGAATCTGTCGGTCGTCGAGGGTATGAACCTCGATGCCTTGCTGACGGGCACGCACTGGAATTTTGAATCGTTCTCTGAGTACCTTGAGCAAATCCGCCGCGTTGGACCGTATGCGAACGTCGCCGCACTGGTGGGTCACTCAACGATCCGCACCGCCGTAATGGGCGATGATGCTTCC
Organism: Betaproteobacteria bacterium; assembly: GCA_020354125.1. Classification (GTDB taxonomy): domain Bacteria; phylum Pseudomonadota; class Gammaproteobacteria; order Burkholderiales; family Eutrophovitaceae; genus SG8-40. Next base: position 1,228,626 of record CP070643.1, read on the forward strand.
AGCCGCTCCGAGCCGACTGCCAATGAACTCGGCAAAATGCAGTCAATGGTGCGTGACGCCATTGCTTCCGGCGCTATCGGGTTTGCGTCTTCGTTTTCGCCAAATCACTCCGGATACGGCGGCCGGCCAATGCCATCGACTATCGCTAGCGACGCGGAACTGCGCGCACTCATGCAGCCGCTGCGCGAGGCGGAAAAAGGCATGTTCGTCATGGCGAGCGGCTCTCGCGGTACCCCGGAATACCTGGAGTCACTTGCCGCCGACACCGGTCGTCCAGTGTTCATGGTGACCGTGCTGGCAATGTACAACGACGCAGACCCGGAGGCCGCCCAAGGTTACTACCAACGCTGCGCCGAGGCACGCGAGCGCGGTCACGAAGTCTATATCCACGCCAATCCGCATCCATTGTCGTTCGACTTCACCTTGCGCGATCCATACCTGCTTTACTCGCACGATGCTTTCGATCGTGTCAAAGCAGCCACGCCCGAAAGATTGCCGGAGATTTACGCTGACCCCGCTTTTCGCAACCGCTTCCGGAAGAATCTGAACAACCCGCGGCCAGGCATCCTGTTTTACGGCGACTGGTCAACGATCGAGCGCGACGAACAGCCGGTCTCCGAACTGGCCAGACAAGCCGGACGCGATCCTGTGGACTGGTTTTTCGAGCAACCGATCGACACGCAATATATCGCCAAGCTTTTCCAGAACGACGATGCCGGCGTCGCACCGCTGCTGAAACATCCTAACGGTGTACTGGCATTGTCCGACGCCGGCGCACACCTGATTTTTCTATGCGACGCCGGTTTCGGCCTGTATTTCCTCAATCACTGGGTGCGCGAAACGGAAACGTTTTCTCTCGCCGAAGGTGTCCGGCGGCTGACATCCGACCCGGCGGACAAATACCGCATCCCCGGTCGCGGGCGCATCAGTATCGGCGCCTGGGCCGACCTGATGCTGTTCGATCCGCAAACCGTCGGCATGTCCGCGTTGCAGCGGCGTAACGATTTGCCGGGTGGTGGCTCAAGAATGATTCGTCAACCGGAAGGCGTGCATGGCGTATGGGTTAACGGCATCCGCGTGCACGACGGCAAGGATTACCTGCCGCTCGGTTCGGGACCGGGGCAGGTGCTGACGGAGTTCAACAGTTAGCCGACGTTGAACTCAGCCCGCAAAGGTAGTATCGACTGATCTAAATAGACAAAGTACATAGGCCAAACCATGAACGGCAACGAATACGTCGCGAAGATTCTCAAGCAGGAGGGAGTGGAGCTGATTACCTGCTACCCGAATAACCCGCTTATCGAAGAAGTCGCCAAACAAGGCATCAGGCCGGTCGCCTTTCGTCATGAGCGAGGCGCTATCATGGCCGCCGACGGCATCAGCCGCACAAGTGGCCGGCAACGATTCGGTGTCGCCGTGATCCAGGCCCAGGCGGGCGCGGAAAACGCCATGGGCGGCATCGCACAAGCCTATGCCGACAACGTGCCAATACTGGTGCTTCCCGGAGGCATATTGCTCAACCAGATCGCTGTCAAACCCAACTTCTCGGCAACCATCAATTACCGTGGCATCGTCAAACACGTGGAAGCCATCTATCGTCCGGAAGACGTCGGTGCCGCCATGCGACGCGCCTTCAGTGCGCTGCGTAATGGCCCGGCCGGCCCGGTGGTCGTCGAACTGACCGGCGACGTATGTCGCCAGGAAGTCCCGGAACAGGCGCTCGACTACAAATCACCGCGTATCAGCAAGCAACAACCATCCAGCAGCGATATCAAGGACGCCGTCAAGGCCGTGTTGTCCGCGTCAAACCCGCTGCTCTGGGCAGGTCAAGGTGTGCTGACCTCGCGCGCCACGGAAGAACTGAAAGAACTTGCCGAACTGACCGGTATTCCGGTCTTTTGCACCATGCCCGGCAAATCCGCAATGGATGAACGTCATCCGCTGTGCCTCGGCGCCGGCAGTGGTGCGACCACAATGGCAGCGGGTAAATGGCTCGAAGAAAGTGACTTGGTGCTCGCTCTCGGCTCGAGCATGACCCGAACGTTCTACGGCCAGTCAATCCGCGGCAAGAAGTTTCTCATCCAGAACACCGAAAACGCCGCCGACATGAACAAGGATGAATGGGTCGACATCGGCCTATTAGGTGACACCAAACTCACCCTGGAGGCGTTGCTCGATGAGGTGCGGGCTCAGATCGGCAAGCCGCGTGAGGACCTGGCAAAACGAAATCGGGCCATCATTGCGGAAAAGCGCAGCGAATGGCTAAAGGAGTGGATGCCCTTACTGCAATCGGACGAGGAACCGCTCAATACGTATCGTGTAATTTACGAGATTGATCAAACGCTCGACCGTGAAAACAGCATGGTCACGCACGATGCCGGTGCGCCGCGCGATTCAATCGTGCCCTTCTACACGGCAACGACTCCGCACAGCTACGTCGGCTGGGGCAAAACGACCCATCTTGGCTTTGGCATCCCACTCATGATCGGAGCAAAGATGGCCAATCCGGACCGGTTTTGCCTTAACTTCATGGGTGATGGCGCTTTCGGTATGTCTGGCACCGACCTGGAAACGTCTGCCCGCACCGGTTTTCCGATCACCACTGTTTTACTGAACAACGGCGGTATGGCCACCTATCCGGGTGGATTTCCGACTGCACGCGAAAAATACGGCGTGTCCCACATGCTGGGCGACTACGCCAAAATCGCCGAAGCGATGGGCGCCGTGGGCCTGACTGTCAAGAAGGTCGGCGAAATGGCTCCGGCACTGGAGAAGGCCAAGCGCTTCAACGCCGATGGGAAGGCAGTCCTGATCGACGTGCGCTCCAATATGGAGTCGAAGAAATCGCGCTACTAAACAGCATCTAGTCACGGATTTTGACGCCGGTCTAACTTCGGACAGCATAAGGTAGCTTCGGCTCAAGTGGTGAGTCAGGTCTGCTTTAAGTCTCCGGCAACCTGCCTTTCCGCAGGCCGTCGAGGTAGCGCTCAGCTACAGCGGCGTCACTCCACGGAAGTTGCGCCCGGGTGGATTCGATAGTGATATCCGGAGCGACGCGCCTGAGTTGTGCCACTGCGGCGCCCGCCTCCTCCAGACGCCCAGCTTGACCGTAACTCGCTGCAAGGACACGCCATATTCCAGGGTGATTAGGATTGCGCTCCTGGCCACGACGTGCACAGTCAATCGCTGCGTCATAATGTTCCGCGTTGAACTCAGCGAGACCCGTGATAGAGAACCACGTTGCTGCCAAAGGGTCGCGCGGGCTGAGTCGCAGCGCTTCTTCGATCGCGTAGACAGCTTGCTCGCGCTCACCGGTGCAGGCGTATATCAACCCGAGCCAGCCCCATCCGAGAGCGAAGTTCGGGGCGAGTTCGATCGCCCGTTTCAACCAGCGACTTGCTTCAGAGTATTTTCGCAGTTGTGTATCAGCCTGCCCGAGTAGGCCGTGAGCCATGGGGTTCCCTGGGTCCAGTGTCACTGCCCGAGTCGCCGCGTCTAAACCTGCGACCAACGACTCATCGCGCGAACGAACGGGACCGAAAGTCGCCTGGCTTAAGCGGCACCATGCGAACGCAGTAAATCCCAGAGCGCTATCAGGATCTAGCCGGATCGCTTCCTCAGCAAGCGGCAGTGCTTCAGCAAATGACTGCAGAGTGTGTTTGTGGATAAACCAGATTGCCCGCAGATAGAAATCCCAGGAATCGAGATTGGCAGGCGACTTGCGCCGCGATCGATCCATCTCGGCCGCCATCAGCTCCGGTGCAACAGTTGCGGTAACACTGCTCGTAATGTCATCTTGAACCGCAAAGATGTCCTCCAGTTCGCGATCGTAGTGGTCCGCCCAGAGGTGATTACCGCTAGTCGCGTCAATCAGCTGCGCACTGATCCGTACCCGGCTGCCCGCCTTGCGCACGCTCCCCTCAATCACGTAGCGAACGCCGAGCTCTCGCCCGACCTGGACTACGTTCACCGGCTTTCCCTTGTAGGTAAACGTAGAGTTGCGAGCAATAACGAATAGGGCCCGGTCGTGTGACAGTCCGGTGATGATGTCTTCGGCGACTCCGTCAGCGAAGTACTCCTGACCCGGATCGCCGCTCAGGTTGTCAAAAGGCAAGACCGCGATCGACGGTTTGTCAGGCAGCGCAAGTGACGCAGCTTCAGGGTCCCGACCGGTCGATGTGGTTCCCAGGAGCACTCGATGGGTTCGCACCGGTTCGGGAATATTCTTGATCTCGTGTTCACCGGCATCCTCAAAACCAACATCGAGTCTTTTCCTGACTTGCCGGAACGCGTCGTCTGAAACCATTACGCCGCCCGGTTCAGCGAGAGCCTCCAATCGCGCGGCGATGTTCACACCGTCGCCATAAATCGTGCCGTCCTCCTGCTCGATTACATCGCCGAGGTTGACGCCAATACGAAACGCCATTCGTTTGTCTCGCGGCAAACCTTCGTTACGCTTGTCGATTTTGGACTGAACAGCGACCGCGCTTTTGACTGCTTCGACTACGCTGTCAAAATAGGCCAATACGCTATCGCCGGCGGTATCCACGATCCGACCACCATGCGACGCAACCTCTTCCCTGAAAATATCCCGACAAGCATTCAGCGATACCAAGGTAGCGTGCTCATCCGCCGCCATTAGCCGAGAATATCCGGCCACGTCAGCGGCAAGTATCGCTGTCAGTCGTCGTTTGGTCTCGACCATGAGTGTTTGTCCCGTCTCCCTTGCGCAGTTAGCGCACCCTCCTAACAGGGAGCTCGACCGCATTATTAGCAAGAAACCAATCTATCGACAGCCCGGAGTAAGGTCAACTGAAGCGATTTGTCGCCGTCGGGCTGGACTAAGTTCGCTACAGCCCTTGAGCGAGCCCGACATTCCCGTTCAGTACTTCCGGGAGCGGGTTCGAATATTGCAAGGACTATCGCCAAACCATGAGGCCGACTTGGCGACGGCAATGCCGCCCGCCTCCTTGATTGGGCATGAGTCGGCCGCGGAGCGATAAGACCACAAGACCATGAAGTTAAAACTCGGAACCCACGATCTAAAGGTCGGCATGTATGTTGCGGAACTCGACCGCCCCTGGCTCGATACGCCGTTTCTGATGCAGGGCTTCCTGATCCAGACTCCAGAACACGTGGATATCGTCCGCGAACACTGTAGCTATGTGTACGTCGATCCCGATCGATCTGACGCCGATGCGCTGCCTCCGGGCCTGCAAACAAAAAAACCCGCACATACACCCGCCTCGGCTTCGCATGCCGCTGTCGGAGGCAGCGGTTCCACGACACTCGTGGCTATCGGACAGAAGCAGCCCAGCGGTAAAGAGCTGAGCGACACCGGACGCTTCATGCGTATGGCGCAAGGCGGTGACTCCGAGCATTCGCTAAGCGCTTCTGCAAAACGCCTCGTCAAGGCGATTATCGGTATGCGTGCGACCGATGAGTCGCCTTCCGAACCGATACGGCACGCCTTCATTCCTCCGTCCATCAAACTGGAAGCGCATTCCGAAACGCGGTCGATCGCCGAAGAATTCGACAACGCCTTGAAAATTTTCGACAAGGCAAAGTACGCGATGAACAGAATGGTGGCGGACATTCTGGCCGGAAAACCGCTCGTACTGGACAACGTCGAGGCTGTTGTTGGCGAAGTAGTCGACAGCATGCTGAGGAATGCAGACGCGCTGATGTGGGTGGCAATGCGAAAACAGCAGGACGCGACACTCTATGGGCACGGGATACGATCTGCCGTCTACCTCGTTTCCTTGGGTCGGCATCTCGGTCTGCCGACAGATTATCTGCTTCGGCTCGGCATACTGGGCGCTTTGCTCGACATTGGCAAGACCAGCCTGCCGCTGGCTATCCTGACCCAGACCGGTCAACTGACAGATCAACAGTTCGAGCTCATCAGAGGTCATGTACAGAGGGGCCTGGAGCTGATCAAGGATGCGCCGACCCTGCACGAAGACGTTATACAGGGCATCGCGCAGCATCATGAGCGCGAGGACGGCAGCGGATATCCGAACGGCCTAACGGGCGAAACAATCAGTCTGTTCGGACGCATGGCTGCAATTGTTGACACCTTCGTGGCGCTGACGAATGAACGCCCCTACGCGGAACCTCTATCCCCGTATGCAGCGTTCAGAAAAATCAGTGAGTGGAGCAGGACGCTGTTTCATGCACCTTTAACTGAACAGTTCATTCACGCTATTGGTGCTTTTCCAGTTGGCTCAATTGTGGAGATGTCATCGGGCGAAACAGCGGTCGTTGTTCGCCAAAATCAGACTCAACGCCTGAAACCCCAAATTCTCGTTGTATGCGGGCCTGACAAGGAGCCGCTTCGAGAGCCGTATCGCGTCGACTTGTGCGAGCAAGGGAAAGAGAAAAAGGCAAAGAAGGATACGGAACCGCTGCGCATCGCTCGCGGTCTTCCTTCAGGCAGTCACGGAATTGACGAACGCAACTTTCAACTGACCTGAGCTTGAACCGACCCCAGCTCGGCTGGTGCCCTGCGGCGAACGAATCGCGAGACTTCCGTCGTTTTCCTCAACGTCGCGCCCGAAACAAGGGTTTACTACGCTGAAACTTCGTAAACAATCTTGTCCAGCCCGCCCATTCTGGCGCGGGTGAGCGCGGCATACAAAGGATGGCCAATCAGCATCACGAAGGTCAGAAAAAATGCAGTAACGGGCGGCGTTATTACGACCAAGAGGATCAGGTCGCCGATGTTGCCGCGCGCCATGAAACTGACCACCCCGGCAAAAACGCCGAACATCACACCGATCGCAAAGCCTGAAATCGCGCTTACGCGAAGCATCGTTCCCAACGAAATTACGCCCCTGACTTCCCTGACTTCCCGCTTCATGCCCGTTTGTCCCCTTATGCGCCAATCTGCGTCCTGAGCAACGCAAGTTTCCTGACCTGATGTTGCCTGCATTATCTACTTGCCTGCGGGGACTTCAAGTTCCCGACATGCTGGCGATCAGTAGATAGGGCAGAATCAGAGACGATGCTCTGTTCGACTAACTGTCAGTAACATCGTAACCATGCCAGAGTTACCCGATGTCGAAGTCTATGTAGAAAGTCTTGAGCGACGCATTCTCGGAGCGGTACTGAATCGGTCAACGTTGAACAACCCGTTTCTGTTGCGCACCGCCGTTTCACCGATTGCTTCAGCCGAAGGGCGGCGCATCGTTGGCGTTCGACGAATGGGCAAGCGCATCGTGATCAGTCTGGAGGACGATCTACACCTGGTTATCCATTTGATAGTCGCCGGACGCCTGAAGTGGCTGACGAAGAACGCAAGGCAGCCCGGAAAATCAGCACTCGCGGTGTTCGAATTCGATACTGGCACGCTAGTGTTAACGGAAGCCGGCACGCAGCGACGCGCTTCACTGCATTTCGTGTCCGGTGAATCCGCCGTTCAGGCACTGCATGCCGGCGGCGTCGAGATCTTCGAACTCGACCGCGCTTCGTTCGGCGCTCGACTCAAGGCCGAAAACCATACGCTCAAGCGATCGCTCACCGATCCGGCAATTTTCAGCGGCATTGGCAATGCGTATTCGGACGAAATCCTCCACCGGGCGCAACTATCTCCGGTTGCGATGAGCACCAAACTGTCAGACGCCGAAATTGCACGGCTGTTTGACGCAGCGTGTACGACATTGCGCGAGTGGACCGAGCGGCTGCGTCTTGAAGCCGCGGTCGGTTTTCCGGAAAAAGTCACCGCCTTTCGAGATGGAATGGCGGTGCATGGCCGTTTCGGCCAACCTTGCCCAGCGTGCGGATCACCGGTGCAGCGCATCGTCTACGCGCGCAATGAGACCAACTACTGCGCGCGCTGTCAGACCGGCGGAAAGATTCTTGCGGACCGTGCGCTATCGAGGTTACTCAAGAAGAATTGGCCGCGCTCGATTGACGAACTCGAATAGCATTAAATTCGAAATAACTATTGCCCAATAACCGCGTCACCAAGCCGGATCGTGCCGCCTTCGAGGATGCGACAAACAATGCCGCCGTGCCCGCGCATTGCGTTATAACCTCCCGTGCCAAGCACCTCCTCCATTCGCGAACAGGGGTCACAGGTCCCCGTGCCCTCGAGGGATACTTCACCGATTCTGAATCTGCGGTCACGCAACGCGTACAGGTTGATTCCTGAAACGACGATGTTGCGACGAACCGACTCCGCGAGGACTTCGGCTTTGCCGAGAAGTTGCGCGACAACCGCAAGATGTTCCTGCTGGATCAGCGTCACCTGGCGCTTACCGTTAGTTCTCGACGAGTAGTGATCACCAGCCAGGCCGTGACCGGCGACTGCCTCGACTTCGTCCAACGCAAGCAGCGGTGCGCGGCGTTCTGACCGCACACCAATCCATTGCACCACACCGGGTCGCGGAAAGGTCGCCATCAGTTTCGCCATTTCGCTGTCAGGGTTCACGATTGGACCATCTTTCACGGAGAGAGGAAGAAGGGTAAACAAGCATAATGCTATCGATTTTCGTATCAGTCGCTGCTTAAAAGCAAATCGGCATGCCATCCACGCCGCCCTGCGTTTGTCTCATGCCAGAAGGATGAGAGAGTTCGAGCCGGAGACCGTTGATCAGGCGGAAGGTCGATTGTGGGACGTGTGTATATTTCTAGACCTTGCCCCGGCCGCCCGGTTTCGTTTGCTGGCTATGCTAAAGAGTATTCGAGGCGAAGACGTGCCTCGCTCGCTACGAAGTAGCGTAAATTTCCTTCAATCCGACCATCTTGCCTTGGCCAGGATCCCATGCTTTGACGCGGAGACATCGATAGATTTCCCAAGGTAGCAGCGATGTTGTCAGAGGATGCTGAAATTCCTTCATCTCATTAAACACTCTGGGGAGAACGTAGAAAGGAATGCGGGAATTAATGTGGTGGATATGGTGGTAACCAATGTTGCCGGTAAACCAGTGCATCAGCTTGCTCATTTTTATGAAGCTTGACGAGTGAAGCGCAGCGTAAGTGTAGTTCCAGTCTTCTTTGGTTTTTAGCATCGCCGAAGGAAAGTTGTGTTGGGCGTAAAAGAGGTAAGCGCCAATAGCACTACTTAGCAACGCGGGTAACAGGAAACCAACCAGGAAGCTTTGCATTCCAAATACAAGATAAATTGCGATTCCGATGCAATAGTGAAAGATGACGGCAAATAAAGCGTCGATGTGCTTATCACCACTCTTCATGAGTGTTCTCAGGCACATCCCCCACAGAAAAACGAATACATAGCCGGAGGCGATGGTCAACGGGTGCCTGATGAAAAGGTAAATTCTTCTGTCTGATTTACTCGCCGCAAGAAACTTACTCTTGGTCGTCAGAGGGAAAGACCCGATGCTGGAAGTGTACAGCTTGGAATTGTGCGCATGATGGTAATCATGCGAGCGTTTCCAGATGCTGGAAGGCGCAAGGATGAACATGCCGTAGAGAGTGAAAATTACTTTGGCAAAAACAGAATGCCGCAAAATCGCTCCATGCAGGTAGTCGTGGTAGATGATGAACATTCGCACCGATATCATGCCGGCGAGCAGTGCGCATGCTATTTGAGCAACGACATGGACATTGACAATCGCTCCTGCATAGGCCGCCAGCAAAAGAAAGGATGTACCAAGTAGCACGCGCCAGCTCGTCGCCCTGTCTTCCTGGGCATACTTCCTCGTTGCCAATATGAGTTCTTTATCTTGAAGCATGTGTGATAAGCGCCCTACTCGCTTGTTTCCTCAATCGGTTTCTTGTGCTTCCATCGCCGATGCGTCCACAGCCAGATGTGCGGATTCTCCCGGATGTCGCGCTCCAGTCTGCGTGTATGGCACTCGGAGATTTCCTTGTCTGTGAGGGAGGTCGGATCCACTATCAAGAGTTCACTACTGATTTCGTAGTAGCCTCTCCGCGGACGTTGGATAGACACATAGATGATTGGGTAGTCCAGCTTTTTGGATATTTTCGCCGTACCCGCGAAAACAGGAGTGTCCTGGTTAAGGAAGGTTGTCCAGTAAGCACCCTTGGGTAAGGGCGTCTGATCTGCAATGAACGCCGTGGCCGTGACTTCGTTCCTGTTGAGGATCATGCCCCGAAAAGCATCCTGCATGGCGTACAGCTTGTTTCCTAATCGGGTACGCATGATGTATACCAACCGGTCAAGATGCTTGTTGGAAAGTGGATGATAGATAACAAACAGCTGATGCAAAGGGAATAAACTGAATCGGGCACCTGCAAGCTCCCAATTTCCAAAGTGCCCCATCACAACGATCACGCTCCGCCCTTGCCTGTAAAGATCGTCGAAAACCGCGGTGTCGGCGAATGCGACGTGCTTCTTGAGGGCATCCGGTTTGATGGTGAGGGTCTTGACTGTCTCCAGAATCAGGTCGCAGAAATAGCGGTAGAACTCGGTCTCGATTTTCTTGATTTCGCTCTCCGATTTCTCTGGAAACGCGTTTTCCAGATTCATACGTACAACTTTGGTTCTGTATCGAATCAACCTGTATACAAGTAGATAGGTGAGATCCGATAGCAAATACAACAGTCGAAACGGAAGCAATGAGACTGCATAGATCAGTGGAAGAGAAATGTAGTAGTTGGTCGCGGCCATTTGCGTTTTGGCGGACTCCTCAGGGCAGGACTCGAGCTGTCAGTCCCAATGCAGTGTCATTCCGCAGGCAACGGCGTGGCGAGTTAAAAAAGCAAGAAGTGCTCCGGAAGCGCCATTAACGTCCGGTGACCCGAGACGGCGGGAAGCTGTTTCCACGGTGCCGCAAGACTTAGCTCCGGGAATTAGGAACGCCGACCAGAAGAGACAGCGACGGATCGCGAAACACATTATCTCACTCGGTCGTGGGAGGATTCCCAACGACACAATCGCCCAGACCGCGTAGCGTAGTTTATGCAGCGTGGTTTCCGAATTGAGAATGGCGTCGGTCGTTACACGTAACATGTGACATGTTGCGACTCGATGATCTCTGGCGCTGTGTATTTCTTTGACTGTTACATAGAAAAGCGCCCATCACATTGAATGATGGGCGCCGTCAAACTTCAGGTTCCGGGAAAACTTATCGAGACACCTGCGCTGCGGTCTGACCCGACAGTGACTGCGCCAGATTCACCAGCGAGACAAACTCGCCTCGGTAGCCAAACGAGTCGGCTCCGCGTGCACCCAAAGCTAACGTTCGCACGTCGTCAAAGTCAAACTGCTCCATGTACTTGCCGCCGCGCAGCAACTGACCAAACCCGGCAACCGCGGCCGCGAAGCGGAAGTCCGCGCTGGTATCGGCCAGTTCGCGCCTCAGATCGGCCTTGCGAATCGGCTGCTCGATCAGTTTGCTGGCATCTCCGTCGGGCGCCTTGTAGCGCAGCCGCAGGAACGCCAGTTCTCCACTGTGACCGGCTTCAAGCGACCGCTCTTTCTGGTAGCGCAGCGGCTCGACACGTTGTCCAGTGCTGTCTGCCAGGGCGACTTCATAGATCGCCGTTACCGTGTGGCCAGCACCGATTTCACCAGCATCGACCTGGTCGTTATTGAAATCTTCTCGCGCCAACATGCGGTTTTCGTAACCAACGAGCCGGTACTCAACAACGACGTCCGGATTGAACTCGATCTGGATTTTCACGTCCTTGGCAATGGTCTGCAGTGTCGCCGACATCTGTTCGACCAGCACCTTGCGCGCTTCGTTGAGCGTGTCGATGTAGGCATAGTTGCCGTTACCCGCGTCGGCCAACTGCTCCATCAGATGATCGTTGTAGTTGCCGGTGCCAAAGCCCAGAGTGGTAAGCGAAATGCCGGTCTTGCGCTTTTCTTCAACGAGGTCCTTCAGCGCTTCAAAGTTTGTGGTGCCGACATTGAAATCGCCGTCGGTCGCGAGCAGCACGCGATTGATCCCGCCTGGGACAAATGCCTGCTCCGCCATAGCATATGCCAGCCGGATTCCCGCCGCGCCGTTTGTTCGCCCACCGGCAGAAAGCCCATCGAGCGCAGCGATGATTTTGCCTTTTTCGCTACCTGAGACTGGCTCGAGAACGAGTCCGGAGGCTCCGGCATATACGACGATTGAAATGCGGTCGGCTGGACGCAGCTGGCGAGTGAGCATTTTCAGCGACGTCTTCAACAGGCCGATCTTGTCATCGGACCGCATCGATCCCGACACATCGATCAGAAATACCAGATTGGACGCTGGAATCTGCGACTTCGGCACTTCGTAGCCTTTGAGGCCGACGTGCAGAAGATTCGTCTTCGCATTCCATGGATTCGGACCGGCTTCCGTGATGATGTTGAACGGACGCGAGCGATCACTCGGCGCAGTGTAGTCATAGCCAAAGTAGTTGATGAACTCCTCGACCCGTACGGCGTCCTGTACCGGCAGGCGGCCGGCATTAAGCATGCGCCGCGCATTGCTGTAAGCACCGGTATCAACGTCGACGCTGAACGTGGAAACCGGATGGTCCACCACGCGCTTGAGCGGATTGTCGTCGAAGTGCGCGTAGTTCTCGCGATCAAGTGGCTCGCTTGGCGCGCGAAGCGCGTCGAGATTGGCAGCTGCAATGCCCGATTGAACAGCGAATTGTTGCTCTTTTGCCACGCGTGACTGCTTGGCAACCGCTCTTCCCGGCGTTGCCGGCGCCACAATCTCGGCAAGCGGTTCTTCACTCGCCAATTGTCGCAAGTCCGCCTCGCCTTTTCCTTCATCTTGGTCATGCTTACGTGCATCAGCGGGCTGATCGCGCCGCTCTCTGACTGTTGTTGGGAGCGGCGCAGGCTTGGTCGTGGTGCTGGTTTTACCCGGCTCGGGGCGTGCGACTGGCTCGACCGAATCGGTTGAGCAGGCCGACATCGCCACAGCAATGACGACCAGCTTCAAGGTCTAATACTTCTGTTTCATCATGGCGTTCTCCTAAATGATCAAAGATCGTGTGAAGTCAGAAAGCGTGCTTCGACTCTGTAAACGCTGGAGAAACGCGAATGGGGTTAAACACCCCTGAAAGACTTTGAAAGACGGAAACACATTCACCGCGGAGAACGCGCAAGGCGCAGAGGAAGAACCACTTCTGAAGCTCTCCCGGAAGGCTCTCGGAATTAGCCTGTCCATAGTCCGACCTGGGTCTACTCAGCGTCCTCTGCAGTGAGAACCTTCTTGGCCAGTGAAACCAAATGCCTACTCTCGAAAATGAAACGCCCCGGAGCTGTCGCTTCCGGGGCGCTTTGGTACCGACAGTTCGACCGAACTTACTCGCCGAACTCCTTAACCATCAACAATGATCCGGTCTCAGAGTAATGCCGGCCGGTACTGCCTTGTTTGACTCTCACTGGATCACCTCCTTTCAAAATTGACACGCTCGAAGTGTAGCAGACGCCGGTAAGAAAACAGAGGTTCTGATTGATTTGGGCTCTCGGACCTTTAAGTTTGAGTGGCCTTGGCGGCGGGCGCCTCTTCAATACCGACTGAAACCGCAGTTTCCACGATCGACTGCCAGGTGTTCTCGGGCAACGGTATGCCGTCCCTCAACCGTTTCTCTTTGCTGAGCACCTCCGGGTCACCAGGCACCAGGGTATGACCACGGGGTTCTGACGGTTTCGCCTGCTTGACGAACGCAACATAACGACTGACTTCTTTTGGAAACAACTCGTCGGGGTCGACTCGCACCGGATCGACATAGAAAGAGAACATACCGTTGGTAAAACGACGGCCCGGTTTAGTGCAGCCATTGCCCGTCAATGCGCCACCCAGTATCTCGCACATCATGGCCAGACCCGAGCCTTTGTGTTCGCCGAACGCGCGAATCGCACCGTCTCCGACACGCGGGTCACGCAGGCTTGTCTCATCGTACTCACCGTACAAAAGGTGGGGATCGTTACTGGGCTTGCCGTCCGGGCCGATCAGGGCGTCCGGACGAAGTTGCTTGCCACCCTGGCTGGCGACCAACACTTTGCCTTCGGCCACCACCGAGGTTGCAAAATCCAGAATAAGGGGCGGCGCATCCGGCACAGGCACGCCAACACAGTACGGTGCCGTTGAAAAACGGCGCTCATAACTGCCGAACGGCGCGACCATGACACTCCCGGCACCGTTAACAAAATGTACCGACACGAAGCCTTCCGCGGCAGCGAGTTCGGCCCAGTCGGCAACCCGGCCGATGTGACCGGCATTGCGCAATGCCACTGCCGACAATCCGGTTTGCCGGCATTTTCTAATACCGATTTCTGTTGCCTGCAGAGCCACTGTCTGGCCGAAACCATACTTTCCGTCAACCAAGGCGAGCGCAGGCGCATCGACCAGCAGTTCGACCTTCTGGTCGGCAAATATCAGTTGATCGCGCATCATCTGCACGTAGCGCGGCACCCGGATCACACCGTGACTGTCGTGCCCGGCGAGATTGGATTCCACGAGCAGACGTGCAACGAGTTCCGATTCGGTCTGCGAACAACCGGCATTTGTAAAGATTTGCTTAACGAAGTCGCGCAACTTCGTGGCATCCAGCAAAACGATCTTGATGGTCATGATTTCACGCGCACGTGACCTCGCTCATCGTCTCCTCCTCCACGAATATCTCTGTTGAAAATCGCCTGTTTATTGAGAATCATCATGTCACGCCGTCCGTGGTGCGGCACCGGAGCCATTCTCCGGATATGCAGCGGCAAGGCAAATCCTCAAGCCAGCGATTCAACTCATCGAGGGCGAAACTTGCCAGTGCTGTAATCCTGCATTTCAGCAAAGATATTTCAGCCGCTGTAATATCGGGGAACGAAAACTAGCGTTCGTTAGAAATAATGAGAGAAAACAAAGTCAGAACCATACTCAAGGAAGGCGGCACGGTCGTCAATGGTTGGCTGGGCATCCCCAGTTCGATGGCAGCGGAAAACATGGCGCAAGCCAACTGGGATTCCCTCACTGTCGATCTTCAGCACGGACTGGTCGACTACCAGACGGCGATTTCGATGTTTCAGGCCATTACCACCACGCCGACGATACCGCTGGCGCGGGTGCCATGGCTCGAGCCCGGCATCATTATGAAACTGCTTGATGCCGGCGCCTATGGCATCGTCTGTCCGATGATCAACTCACGCGAGGAGTGCGAAGCGTTCGTCGGTGCTTGTCGCTACGCGCCTGACGGATACCGCAGCTTCGGACCGGTGCGTGCTGCGTGGTACGCGGGGGCCGATTACTGGCAACACGCTAACGAAACGATCCTCACCATAGCGATGATCGAAACCAAGAAGGCGGTAGACAGTATTGACGATATCCTCAGCGTCCCGGGGCTGGACGCAATCTACGTTGGCCCATCGGATCTTTCCTTGTCGATCGGCTGCAAGCCCGGTTTTCCACCAGAAGAAAAAGCGGTAGAGGTGATCAAGGTCATCGCTGATGCTGCCAAACGTCACGGCATCTATGCCGGCATTCATTGCGGCTCAACCGCGATGGGCAAACAGATGGTCGAAATCGGCTATCAGTTCATCACCATGCTCGCCGATAACGCCTTTCTCGCTGCAGCAGCGAAGAAAGCCGTTGCTGAAATGCGCGAAGCGGAATCAACGTCGGAAAAACCAAGCGGACCGTACTAACAGATCCCGGGTCGCTGCATCCGTGCCGCGCAGTGAGGCGACCCGGCTTCGAGACGTCAGCCGCTAGTCAAACGAGATTCGCGCAAATTGCGGCGAGCGACGTTCAATGTAGGAACGCACACCTTCGCGGAAATCGCTACGCTCCAGGCTGTCATCCATCAGACGCACTGTTTCATCCATCGCGGCAGCGAAATCACGATCGAGATGTTTGTAGACCTGCTGCTTTATAACCATCAGCGAAGTCGGACAAGCTACTTTGGCCAACTCAGTGATGTAAGCGCGCGCATCATTCACTGATGCTCCGACCTCGCAAAGTCGGTCAGCGATACCCAATTGCATCGCCTCCGTGCCATCAAACTTGCGCGCACTCCAGAGAATGTCGAGCGCCCTGGACGGGCCGATGAGTCTCGGCAAAATCCAACTCATAGCGTGCTCAGCAACGAGGCCGCGCTGAGAAAATGCGGTGCTGAATTTTGCACACTTGTCGACAAAGCGCATGTCACACAGCAGCGCATACGCCATGCCCATTCCGGCTGCCGGTCCATTGACAGCGGCGATAACGGGTTTACGCAAGCCGCCGAGATGGCTATACATCGCTGGAAACTGATCGCCCATGTCCGGGTTACCCGGATTAGCATCCAAATAAGTTAGATCCTCGACTTCCTCCCTGTCACCGGCCGAGGCCTTGTCTAATGCACCCATGTCCATTCCCGCACAGAATCCGCGACCCGCGCCGGTGAGGATGACGCCAACGACGCGCTCATCCTTCTCCGCTTGCGCGAGCGCATGTTTAATCTCTGCCAACATCAGGCTCGTGAACGCATTGAGTCGATCAGGTCGATTCATGGTGATCGTTGCCACCGGATCATTTACTTCGTAGAGGATTTCTTTGTACATACGGCTTCCTTACTCAATCGGCGAATACTATTTCGACTTCCGACAATCTAACGACTTGTCAACGCGGTGACCACATCGGCAGCGAACGCGTGCTGCAGGAAACGCGTGCCTTTCCGATCGACACCGGTGCGGACGATGACGAGATTATGGTCGGGCACCACGGTGACATACTGCCCTTTGTTACCGGCAGTGGTGTACGTACCCTTGGGCACGCCGGGCATCCGGTCAAGCAACCAGAACTGGGCGCCATAACCCCACTGACCCGATCGAGAGGGTCTCGCTGGCGCCGGTGTGGTAGAGAACTGCATCCATCCCTCCGGCAAAATGCGCCTTCCGTTCCAGACGCCGTCGTTGGCGAGAAAAAGACCGAAGCGCATGAGGTCACGTCCGGTTGTGTAGGTCTGGCTCGACCCGACAAAATTTCCCAGGTGGTCGATCTCCATGCGCGTGTGATACATGCCGAGTGGATGCAGCAGTTCATCGTACGGAAAGCGCAGGTACAGCAGATCGTCGCCGATTCGATGCCGCAGTGCACGCAACAATATCAGCGTGTCGTTGTTAGCATATTTCCAGCGTTTCCCCGGCTGCACTTCGAGCGGTGTCGTGGTGGCTGCACTGATAACATCCTGCCCGCCAAAATAAATGGCATTCGTGTTCGAACCGCCGCTAAACAGCCCGCTCGACATCCAGAGCAAGTGCTTATAGGTGATCATCTGTCGCGGATCGCCCGGATCAGCCCACTCCGGTATAGCCGCCGGGTCATCAATATTCAGTATCTGCTTGCGGTGGGCAACACCAATCAGGGCAGCGGATATGCTTTTCGCAGTCGACCAGGTACGATAACCTGAATGAATCCCAAAGCCAGGGAGATAACGCTCGGCTATAAGCTCGCCGTCTTTTGCAATAAGAACAGACGTGGTAACGACACCTCGTGTCGCAGCATATACGCCATCGCTAAAAGCCCGGTCGATGACCGGTTGAAGTACACGATATTGTGCGTCCACGCCGTCGGATGGCAACTCGACCTGATCACCATCGGGAAACGGTATGCTTGATACGTCGCGCGGGTTCGTATACGCGACAAAAGGCAGACTCGCGACATCGCTGGCACTCCAGTCCGGAGGCAAAAGAGTGCAACCCATGCTGTCACGAAACGCGGCCATCCGAACGATCTTTCCCGTACCATCTGCCGCCGTAACAATGCGGCGTTGTCTGTCTATCACGGGATCGGGATAACCCAGTCCCTCGACATCGACTAGTTCGATTTTCTTGATGTCGTCCAGCGGTCGACCGGCAAAGAAATGGGCGGAGCAGGTGAACAGCGCACGATAACCGGCAACGATCAATGGCTCCGTATCATCCGCAATACCGGCAAGTCGTTGATACGGCGCGGCTGCCTGCGCAGGCAACAATACAACGGCAACCATCGTCAAAAAGACACGTTTCATCCGGTTTCCACAACAAACAAGGTTGATTGAGTTGCGCCGCGCTTTCATTGTGCAAGCCGCAGGTTCATCCAAGCAGCAGCGCTAGTAGTATCAATACGATCAGGCACGGCGCAATGAAACGCAGCAAAAACAGCCATGCACGTCCGACATGGCCGTCGGCCATGCCCGCAACGCGCAACGCGTCCGCGCCCGACCAGGTCCAGCCGACAAACAAGGCAATCAGCAGCCCACCGATGGGCAACAGAATGCTCGATGCAATCATGTCGATCGTTTGCAGGATGCCCATCCCGGACAAGCCGATCTCGCGCCACACTCCAAAGCCAAGCGCTGACGGCACACCTGCCAAGAAGGCAGCAACACCAATCACAATGGCAGTACGTCTACGAGACCACTGCAGTCGTCGCATCAGAACAGCACAAGGAACCTCGAGCATTGATACAGACGAGGTCAGTGCCGCCAGCCCGAGCAGGACGAAGAACGCAATGGCGAAGAGCCTGCCCGCCGGTAGTACGTTGAATACCTCCGGTAACGTCACAAACGCTAATGTCGGACCTTGCGCCGGGTCGAGGCCAAACGCAAATACCGCAGGAAATATGGCGACGCCGGCAACGATGGCAAACAAGGTGTCACCGGTAGCAACAGTCAGCGCCGCCGGCGCCAGTTTTTGATCCGAGGTGGTGTAACTGCCGTAAGTTAACAGGGCTCCGGCGCCGATACCCAGCGAAAAGAACGCCTGGCCGAGTGCTGCCAGATAAACACCGGGTTGAGACAGTGCTTCCCAATCGGGGCGGAACAGAAATGCCAGACCGGCGCGCGCGCCATCGAGCGACAAAGCATAAGCGGCCAAAATGATAACGAGGAGGCCAAGCAGGGGCATGAGTATCTTGTTAACCGATTCGATACCACGCTTGATTCCGGCCGCGACAACGGTCACTGTCAATGTCACCACGATAAACTGCCAGAAGACCGGTTCAAGCGGGTCGGCAACGAATGCGCCGAAATAATCGGTGAATGTTCCGCTTTCCATTTCTGAGGTGGCGCCAGTCAGATAGTCGACAAAATACTTGTAGGCCCAGCCGGCGATTACGGCGTAATAGCTAAGGAATACAAATGAGACGGCGGCCATCAACCATCCAGCCGTCGCCCAACTGGGCCGCGACGTCCCGCTCTCAAATGAGGCAACCGCGTCTGCCTGCGCCCGTCGGCCAACAGAGAATTCGCCGAGCATCAACGGCACACCGAGAATCGTCACGCACAGAACGTATATAAGCAAGAACGCTGCGCCGCCGTTCTCGCCAGCCACATAGGAGAAACGCCAGATATTGCCCAACCCGGCGGCGCATCCGATTGTCGCCAGTACAAATCCCGCTCGCGTACCCCACTGTTCTCTCATGAACCTGCTCTCACGAATCGCGTTCTCCGAAAAGGAGCTTCGACCTTACCGGTGTTGCGCGTTACGCCTTTTTTCGCTCGAATGACGGAAACACAGATCTGTGCCTGGAAAAAAGTTGACTGAAGTCAATAAGTAAGGGAATGAAGCGCTTGGCTGCGACAAAACTGATGCAAAATCAGCGTGGCGAGGAGTATTCGGTCATTCTGATTCCCGACAAACTTTACTGATTGCACAATTCTAACAATGGCAGAAATATCTACCGCACCACTCGGTCACGAACATCTGTATCAACCCTGCAAGCGGGCGGAACTCGATTTCGACACCACTGCCGACTTACCTGATCTGGATGACGTGTTTGGACAGGACCGGGCGGCCGAGGCGATCCGCTTCGGACTCGAGGTCGAGCGACCCGGCTACAACTTGTTCGTTCTCGGTGATCACGGTGGTGGTCGACACTGGCTCGTTAACCGCTTGCTCGGCGAGGCGGCCGCAGAGGCTCCCGTGCCAGACGACTGGGTGTACGTCAACAACTTTGATGAGCCGCGCAAACCGAACGCGATGCGCCTGCCAGCCGGGCGCGGTGTGAAACTTCGCAACGACATGCAAAAGCTGGTGTCGGAACTTGCGCCAGCAATTTCTGCTGCTTTCGAGAGCGACCAGTATCGGCAGCAGGTCGATGCGATACAGGAAGAGCTGAAGAAAAAACAGGACTCAGCACTCCAGCAGCTGGGGGACGACGCGGCGAGAAACGGAATCGCCTTGTTACGCACGCCTCATGGATTCACTTTTGCGCCGATCAAGGACGGCGAACCGATGAGTCCGGAGGAGTTCTCCAGGCTGCCGAAGCGGGAACAAACGCGCGTTACGAACAAGGTCGCTGAACTCACCGAAAGATTGAAAGACATCATGCAGCAGGCGCCGCGCTGGCACCGAGAAACCATGGCGCGGGTAAACGAACTGAGCCGTGAAACCCTGGGTCTGGCCGTTGGTCACCTGATCGAGGAACTCAAGGAACGTTATGCGGATCTGCCGGAAGTAATCGAGTTTTTGAACGCAGTACTGAAAGACATCGTTGAATCAGGCCAGCAACTGCACGAGCAACCACACCAGGAGAGTGATATCGATACGCTGAGCATGGTGGGACAGATATCGCTGCAACGATACCTGGTCAACTTGCTGGTCGATAACTCGGGGCTTGAAGGCGCCCCCGTGGTCTACGAAGACAACCCGACACACCATTATCTGGTCGGGCGCGTCGACCAGATTGCGCAGATGGGGACCTTGGTAACTAACTTTCTCCTGGTCAAGGCGGGCTCGCTACACCGGGCGAACGGCGGCTATCTGATACTGGATGCAGCCAAAGTGCTGACACAGCCGTACGCGTGGGAAGGGCTCAAGCGCGCACTACGAGCGCACAAAATACAGATCGAGTCACTCGGCCAGGTGTACGGTTTGATCAACACCCTTTCACTCGAACCCGAGCCGATACCGATCAAACTCAAGGTTGTATTGGTTGGCGAACGCCTGCTCTACTATCTGTTGAGCGCCTATGATCCGGACTTTCAGGAGTTGTTCAAAGTCGAAGCGGATTTCGAGAACGACGTCGCGCGAAACGAAGGAAACACGCGTCTCTATGCGCAATTGATCGCAACCCTGGGGCGGGCAAACAAGATTATTCCACTCGAGCGTGAAGCCGTTGCCCGCGTCATCGAACATGCCTCACGGCTTGCTGACGACTCGGAAAAACTGACCACGCATGTGCGCAAGATTACCGACCTGTTGCGGGAATCGGAACATTTTGCTCGCCGCGGTGATCGCGAGGTTATTTCCCGCACAGACGTCGAGGAAGCGTTGCGCGCGCAGATATACCGCACCGATCGCGTAAAACGAAAAACTCAGCAAGCAATTCTGGAAGATGTATTGCTAATCGATACCGAAGGAACGCGCAGCGGCCAAATCAATGGCCTCGCTGCAGCCACCCTTGGCGACGCCACTTTTGCACACCCCGTGCGTATTACGGCGACTGTTCGACTGGGCGAGGGTGACGTCATCGACATCGAGCGCGAAGTCGAATTGGGTGGAGCGATTCACTCCAAAGGTGTGATGATTCTAAGCTCGTTTCTGGGGGCTCGCTATTCGCGTGGCATGCCACTGTCACTGAATGCCAGCCTCGTATTCGAGCAATCCTACGGTCCGGTAGAGGGCGACAGCGCCTCTTTGGCCGAATTGTGTGCTCTGTTGTCGGTACTTTCCGATGCGCCAATCAGTCAGTCTCTGGCAGTCACCGGGTCAGTCAATCAGCATGGCCAAGTGCAGGCGATCGGCGCTGTCAATGAGAAGATTGAAGGATTCTTTGACATCTGCAATGCGCGTGGCCTGAGCGGCGATCAGGGCGTGTTGATCCCGAGTGCAAACGTTCGCCACTTGATGCTGCGCGAAGACGTGGTCGAGGCAGCCAAGGCCGGCAAGTTCCACATTTATCCAGTGTCGGAAGTTGATGAAGCGATTGAACTAGTCACCGGCGTACCGGCGGGCGCTCCGGATGAAGAAGGAAATATCCCCGCAGGCACCATTAACCATCTGGTTGCCACACAAATTGCCGAGATGACAGCGCAACGACGGTCGTTCAACCGACCCGCGGCTGAGAGTCAGGAGAACGGCTGATCCAGCGGCACACGCCACGCATTTACGGTATGTTCAAACCATCAAACGCAAACGACCTGAAGCCTGGCCGCGGCTATTCATCAGCGGGTTTTTCACTCAGTGTCTTTTTGCCGGTGAACATCGCTGAGATGACGTTTCCGCCCTCCTTCAGCTCCACCATGACGACACCGGCAATGTGAATCACGATCATCACGACCATGGCGTAAAAGCTGTAGTAATGAGTCGTGATGAAGGGCTTGCGGAAGGCCCGCATCTCCTCCCAGGCGGTTTCGTCGTACATCTGTGGTGAATAAGCCTGCATACTGGCCGGATCGACCCCCGGCGCCGCGACCCACCCGGCGATCCAGGAACCCAACGGCGGATAAAAAATATCGGTGCCGGCCAGCACCAGACCGGACACGGCCTGAATTGCTAACAACAAGAACAGCAGAGTGATACTGATACGGGCGAGCGGATTGTGGCCAAGATACTGCGACGGGCGACCGGAGAACAAGCTGGCGGAATAATTCTTCACTGAACTCCAGTATCCTTTGCCGCCCGGCAGGATCGCGCCCCAGCGCGCATGGCGGTTGCCAATGAAGGCCCAGACCATGCGCCATAACAGGTTGACCACCAATACGTAGCCAAACCATACGTGTATAACCTTGAGCAACACCTTGCCATCATTGGTCACGCCCAAAACCTTGGCATTGAGTATCGCAACACCGATGGCAATCAACGCTAGAACGCACAACAAGTTGATCCAGTGAAACCAGCGTGTGGGCGCGTCCCAGACCCGATACGACTTCATTTCAGACATCTATTACTCCGGTTGGTTGGGCAGCACTGCACCTGCCCAACAACACCACCGTGATGTCTAGCTCGATGCCCGCCGCCTTATTGCCGACGTCTTTTATTGTTTGGGCGTACCTTCGCTGAACTGGTAAGCGAAGTCTTCTTCGGAAATCCCCTCACAAGCCGCTGCCATGTTGCGCTTGGCATTGTTACAGGCGAGCGGCGCATTCAACATGATGTCTTTTTCGTAGCCTTCCTTGTCACAGAAGTAGCGATACTGGCTCTTTGCGTCTTCACAGCTTCCGCCGCGCTCATCTTTCTCGGCGGCATGGGCAAACGAACTGAGACCGATCACAATGGCTGCAGCAGACAACACGATTTTCACGATGACCTCCTCTTTCGTATAGTTACCGTTTCGTATAGTTATCGGTTCGTATAGTTATTGGGAATCGCCGACGAACGGGTGCTGGGGACAAAAGCCTAACTCCAATTGAGGCAAGTTTCATCGGAATTTTCGGCTGATGCGCGAACAATCAGAAATCCGGCCAGGCAGACCCGGTTTTGCGCATTGCAACAAAGCGAACATTCGCCGGGACGCAGGCGCAACCTCGAGTTCCCGGGAATGATCAACGGTTCAGCAGTTCTAATAGCTAGTAATGAGAGTCAGTTAGTGCCCGCTGTCACACATACCTAGATTTATACTGGAGGACGCCTCATGAAACACGCAATCGACCCTGAGGGAACACGCCTTCCCATCAAACTGGATACCACTTCGAATGGCGAATTCGTACCGGTGCCATTATCTGCCGCCAATCGACGCGCCAATCTTCTGGCACATGAACTCGCTTCACTAAACGCTAAGCGGCGTTCGTTAAGCCGACGCGAGTTTCTCGTGTCTGCTTGCGGCGCTGCCAGCACGCTGCTCGCGTTCAACCAGGCTCATGCCGCCGCCGGCAAGACCGGGGGCTGGTTCGATCTTGATCCCGAGGCAGCACTCGATCCGCAGATCGCCGGGTCAGAGCTGGACAAAGGTGAGTTCATTTTTGACGTTCAAGGCCATTTCGTCGACCCGACCGGGGAGTGGGTAAAAAAGCTGCCGCCCGGGGTAAAAAGATTCACCTTCGCACCAAAGGGACGATGCGACTTTGCCAGCGATCCCGACGAGATGAGCTATCTCAAGTGTCTGAACGGGGACGAGTTCATCAAAGACGTCTTCCTCGACAGCGATACTGACATGATGGTGCTGTCGTTCGTGCCGTCGCGAAGTGATGCCGAGCCACTGACGATTGAATCCGCCGATGCGGTTCGCCGCATCGTGGACCAGATGGATGGCTCGCATCGGCTGCTGCTGCACGGCCGGGTCAACCCGAATCAAGCGGGTGACGTCGAACGAATGGATGAGCTGGCACAGCGTTGGGGCGTATCGGCCTGGAAAACCTACACTCAGTGGGGTCCCGACGGACGCGGCTTCTTCCTGTCCGATGACGTCGGCCTGCGCTTCATCGAGAAAGCACGTGAACTCGGCGTCAAAGTCATCTGCATACACAAGGGCTTCCCCTTCGGTCGGCGCTCTTACCAGCACAGTCAATGCAGTGACATCGGAAAAGTCGCGAAACTGTTTCCGGACGTCAGTTTCATCGTTTACCACTCCGGATTCGTTCCCGGCAATTCCGAGCGCGCTTATGTCGAAGGCAGCAACAGCGACGGTGTCGATACCTTGATCCGTTCGGTGCGTGACAATGATCTCGCACCGAACAGCAACGTTTATGCAGAACTGGGCAGCACCTGGCGTTTCGTGATGCGCGACCCGGACAACGCGGCCCATGTCATTGGCAAACTACTCAAATACGTTGGCGAGAACAACGTGCTGTGGGGCACCGACTCGATCTGGTATGGCTCACCACAGGACCAGATACAGGCGTTTCGCACCTTCCAGATCTCGCCGGAGTTTCGTGAACGGTTTGGCTACCCGGAAATCACACCCGACATTCGCGCCAAGGTATTCGGACTCAATGCGACCAAGCCATACCGCATCAACGTCGCCGACGTCTCGAAATATGCGAAGTCTGACCATATTGCCCGGCGGCGCGTCGCGTATCAGAATAACCCGCAGCCACATTTTCAAACCTATGGTCCAAAGACACGCCGCGAGTTTCTCAATCTGTTGCGCTGGAATGGCGGCTCGCGGGCATAAGTCATGGGCCGGCGTAAGTTCAAGTTCTGGGGATGGGGATATACCGATGAAGTGGCGAGCCCCACTGAGCGTCAGATGCTCAAGGGCTTTTACGGACAGCGCTTTTCGGTGTCAGACTGGACGGAAGTCGCGCCACCAACTGTTGACGAAATAACCTTACCCGCAGCACGCATTTCTGCACCGGGCTCACTGACTGGGATCTGTTCAAGTGACGCCGAAGACCGGCTGATCCACAGCTACGGCAAGTCGTACCCGGATAGCGTGCGCGCCTTCGCGCGCAGCTTCCCCAACCCTCCGGACCTGATTGCATACCCCCGAAACGAAAACGACATCATCAGCGTCCTCGATTTTGCTGACGGGATGAATGCAGCAGTAATCCCCTTTGGTGGCGGCTCGTCAGTCGTGGGCGGTGTCGAGACCGCAGTCGACGGTGATTATCGCGGAGTCATTTCGCTAAACCTGCAAAATCTCGATCGCGTCCTCGAAGTCGACGTAGTGTCACGCGCAGCGCGTATCCAGGCGGGCGTACTCGGGCCGCAGCTCGAGGCGCAACTGAAACCGCACGGCGTGACACTGCGGCATTTCCCACAGTCTTTCCAGTACTCGACCCTAGGTGGTTGGATTGCGACGCGCTCGGGTGGGCACTTCGCGACGCGTCTTACACATATCGACGATATGGTGGAGAGCACACGGGTCGTGACACCGGCAGGGCTTAGCGAGTCGCGGCGCCTACCCGGTTCCGGTGCTGGTCCCAGTCCAGACCGACTCTTCATCGGCTCCGAGGGCGCACTGGGAGTCATTACCGAAGCCTGGATGCGACTGCAGTCGCGGCCACGCTTTCGCGCCTCCACATCGGTGCGCTTTGCCGACTGGTACCGGGCGGCAGAAGCGGTGCGGGCGCTCAGTCAGGCTGATCTGCATCCGTCCAACTGCCGACTGATCGACAGCGAAGAAGCCTCGACAACAGGTGTCGGCAACGGAAGCGCACACATCTTGGTGCTGGCATTCGAGAACGCCGATCACTCGGTCGAGCCGTTAATGGCGCGGGCCCTGGAAATCGTTGCCAGCTTCGGTGGTCAATGGAATACCGATGCGCTGGAAAACGCACAAGCGCATCGCAGCGGGGAATCGGGCGCCTGGCGAAACGCTTTTCTGCGCGCGCCCTATTACCGCGAAGTGCTCACCAGCATCGGTGTCATGTACGACACTTTTGAAACGGCAATCACCTGGGAGCGGTTCGCTGATTTTCACGCCAACATCATCGACATCACGCGCCGCATCATCCGCGAGGTAACCGGCCATGAGGGCTCGGTAAGCTGTCGCTTCACCCACGTCTACCCTGACGGACCGGCCCCCTATTTCAGCTTCTATGCACTCACCAGGCGCGGCTCGGAACTCGAGCAATGGCACGCGATCAAGAATGCTGCCTCCGATGCCTTGATCGCCGCGGGCGGCACCATTACGCATCATCACGCCGTCGGGCGCGATCACCGGCGCTGGTACGACGCACAATGTCCTTTGCCATTCAGAGCAGCATTGCGGGCTGCGAAGGAGTCGCTCGATCCGAAAGGGATATTGAATCCCGGCGTATTGGTGGATCCGTAACGACATAGGGGCCTGGGGTGCAGCAGCAGGCATGATTACTGCAATTCATGGCACGATGTTCGGCCGACTGAATCTCATCGATCTGTTGCATTTCTTGTGTTGCCGAGACTTATAACGTCGAGAAATCGCTTCGCCTCGCAGTGCCAGCCACACGATGAAAGACCTTGATTTCACTAAGCCCGCCAGCGACGACCTGTACGACCCGGAGATCGCGCGCGCCTGCTTCGAGTCGCTCGGCGAGCCGATTCATCTCGCCAAAGATGACGCGTTCTTTGCCGAAAGCGAGCCGGGTGAAAACCTGTACCTGCTTCTGAAGGGCGAAGTTCGCCTTTTTCGGCGCAAGCGCATATTAGACATCGTCCGTCCCGGCGAGATATTTGGTGAAATTGCCGCCATTACCGGTAAACCGCGTACTGCCTGGGCCATTGCCATCACTCCGTGCACCGCGCTGCAGCTCAACCCGGAACAATTCAGGACAGCGCTGCGCAAGACTCCGGAATTTGCCCTGATGCTGATGAGCATCATGATCAACCGCGTCCGCGTCACGTTGGCGCTGCTTGCCCGCGCCGGCAAACTCAGTAAGCGCCTGGCTCCGGCAGAAGGCCGCGTGTTTTCGGAGAAAGTCATCGAGGAAATGATCTCGGCGCTGGATAACCGGCCACCGACGAAGATACCCGCCAAGAAAATGATTACCCGGGAAGGTGACAGCGGCGGTTCCATGTATGTTGTGTTGTCGGGGCGCGTCGCCGTATTCGTAAACAAAGTCATGATCGACAATGTTGGGCCGGGTGGAATGATCGGCGAGATCGCATTGGTCGACGGTTCCAGCCGGGCAATCACTACGCTTGCCGAATCCGACGTATCACTGCTGCCTGTCAATCGCGATGACTTTCTGATGATGGTCAAGTCCAGTCCTCGCTTTGCGGTAACAATGCTTAAGTCTGTGGCGAACCGCTTGACCCGGATGACCGCAACAAGCGCTTGACCCGCTGGCATACTGCCAGCACATCGACGGCTCTGAGGAGACATTTCCATGCCATTGCTTTCGCTGCGCGGCCGCCCGCGCACGCTCGGCCTGACTGACGGCAAGCTAAGTGCCTGTCCTTCGTCGCCGAATTGTGTCTGCAGTGACGAAACCGATACTTCGAGCGCAATACAAGCGCTACTGCCGGCAATCGACGCCAAAGAGGCCTGGCCTTTGGTCGAGCAAGCGGTGCGAGATCTACCGCGAACACGTATTGTGAGCAACAGCACGGAGTATATCCACGCAGAATGCGCGAGCAGCTTACTTGGCTTCGTCGATGACCTGGAGCTGCATCTGCGCGCTCATGATGGCGTTATCGCGGTTCGCTCTGCATCGCGACTGGGCTACTCTGATTTCGGCGTGAATCGCCGCCGGGTGGAAGCATTGCGTACAGCACTCAGGGAAAAAAGCATAGTGCGCTAATTCGTTAGCGGCCTCACTGGCTGCTTTGTTGTTGCTCACTTGATGCGATACCGGATGCCAGCCCCAATCGAAGCTCAAGCAAAGCTGAAGCCCGGAGTGCGGGTATAGACGTGCAAACCCTCATCCTGGATCACCAGCGAGCGCATGCGTTTGTCGCCGCGGTTGTGGTGAGAATGTAATGTCGTCGCCGGAGTAATCATGGCGACCCCGGTCAGCCAGCTGATGCGCTCTCCATCGATCATGGAGTGAATACCATCGCCCTGAATCGCCAGTGTCACAGCGACACCATTATGCCGATGCGGGCGCTGGTCGCAGCCTGGCGCCAACGTGTTGATTGCGGTATTGATGAACGGGATCGTCGTGTAGTTCGGTTCCGTACGCCGGGTGGAGAACTGCACCGATGACCCCGTCGTGTTCTCGGTGATGGGGCGCTGGTAAACGTCATTGAGAAGACGATCAATTTCCTCGCCGCGCCAGACAACGGCCTCGACGGCAGACCCATCCTTTGTCGGCGCTCTCACCCCTGCGCATGCCAGCAGCGGTTCGTCTGTAACGTTGAACAACAAGCTATCCTCATCGGCGCGGTAGGTGGTCTCCACACCACCGGGCAAGCAGAACACATCACCATGTTGCCACGTGATACGGTCTGGCCCATTTTTGCTTTCTCCCCGGCCCGACATCACATAACAGACTTCGCCACTCGCGGTATAAGTCACTGAATACTGTTCCCCTGCCCGAATGCGGATGTAGCGACATAACAGCGTCGGTGTCGTTGCAGGATAGGCAGTTCCTAATGCTTCGCTCGCGTCGAGCATGATTGCGCCGGTCGGAGCATCTTGATCAGTCGCACGGTCGTGCTCAGCCTTGAACTGGTGCGCCGGTACCGGCGGATAAGAAAACGCAAAACCGTTTTCATTCGCCAGATAGCGTGCGCGTTGCTCGTAACGCGATTGACCACCCACTTGCTTCTGTTCCGCAATCTCCATGACCGCCTCCTGTGCCGGTGCCAGTTCTGGCCCGAGGGCTGTAGCAAGCGCCCTCATGTTTATTACTTTACGGGCCGGAATAAAGCCTGGTCAATCCTGCTCGACACAATGCGCCTGCCTCCCGGCTACGGAATGATTATCATTTGATGCGTGTTACTTGGCCGGGCCGGCTCGATCGGGATAACTCACGGCCATTCCGGCACGTACGTCCTGTTGGATGCCGTACTGGGAGAACGGATAACGAAATCCGTTTCGCGACAATGCACGCATGCCGGTAATCGCCTTGCGCAGCTGTTCGACCGGCAGTGCCATCAACATTTCATCATCAAGCACACCACCGTAGCGGCGTTCCGCAAAACACGGAATCGACAAGCTGGGTTCGCCAAGCTTGAGCGCACGACCCCACGAATCGGCACACGCCGATTCGCCAACAACACTCCAGTCGAAACGTTTGTAGCCCGACCACTGCAAGCCGTTGATGAAGTAGATCATCGCGCCGGGCGTGGCGTAGAACAACGCAATGTCCGGTGGATCAAACCGGCCGCTCGCCAGTGGCGACACAGCCAACGCCTGGTATTGTTTGCTTGGCACGATGTGCATCGCTGCCTGATGCTGCGCCGCGTCGGCTTCGCTCGCAAACCAGACACCGGTCATGTGTTTGCCCGACTTCCATTCGGCGTCTGCCTTGCCCAGCCCGACAACTGCCCGACACTGCTCTCCGACCAAATCGTCTCCGGTGATTCCGACTGTCCATCCGAGCCGCGCCGCCTGCGCGACAATCTGATCAGTGGTGTGAATCGACTTGGGGCGTCGAATTCGAGGGACTGCTTCCATCTCCTCTACCGTTCGGAACAGCTTCATTGCTACGCAAATGCTGCGCAGCTTGAGCAGTTCTTCGAGTTCAGCGACGAGACCAGTGTAAGAGTTTTGCGATTCAGACATTGCCGCTCCTCAAAGTAGAGGTCCGGGACATGCGCGCAAACCCGGGCAAATAGAAGTGGAGCGAGCATATCGTACAAACCACGCACTGCTCCACCGTTTTGACCAGGCTCGGACACCCAACACCGACAAAACCTCACGCGTCACGCTTCAGACGCGTTATGCTGCTGCTTCAGAGTTGAGGAGAGACACAATGATGACTCGCACCTGCCTGCTGGCGCTGGCGCTACTGCTCGCCACCCTGCCGCTCCACGCACAGAATGTGGAACCTGAACAGAGCGTCGTCACGCCAGAGAAGAGCCAACGCATCGAACGGTTGCTCGAAGTCACCGGCGCGCTGAACATTGCGAAAATGATGTCGGAAGCCGTGACGCGTCAGATGACTAATGCAATTAGTCAAGCGCGGCCAGACATTCCTGCGGAAGCAATGAACATCGTCGCGGAAGAGACCAATGCCGTAATTTCCGAGGCAATGGTGGCTAAAGGCGGATTCATCGACCTGATCATTCCCGTCTACGCGAAGCACTTCAGCACTGACGAACTGGATGCGTTGATCGCATTCTATGAATCCCCGGTCGGGTCAAAGACCGTGCGCGTCATGCCGCAGATCACACGCGAAGCCATGCAGATCGGCCAAGCGTGGGGACAAAGCCTCGGTCCGACCATCGTCGAGCGTGTCAAGGTACGTTTCGAGGAAAAGGGCTACCAGTTGTAACGAGCGGGCCGGCCGACTGATTATTTGCACTGGTTGAAATCAACCAGTTATTTGCGTTGGTTTAACCTGACCGATTATTTACGTTGGTTGAAACCAACGATGGCGGCAACAGCGAGCGCCACCGCTGCTCCAATCAGCTGCGCAGTCAGGAATGGTCCAACATCAATCGGTCGTATACCGGCGAACGTGTCGGTCAGTGCGCGTGCCGTTGTCACAGCCGGGTTGGCAAAAGAGGTTGACGCGGTGAACCAGTAAGCACCAGCGATGAAAATTCCCACGGCGGCACCGGTCTGCGCCGGCGCATGACGTGTGAATCCGATTATTGTCAGTATCAAACCCGAGGTCGCAACGATCTCACTGACAAACTGGCCCGGCCCGGTACGCGCATGCACGCTGGTTTGCAGGATCGGTAAATCAAACATCAGATGCGCGAGCCAGACACCGGCAATAGCACCGGTTACCTGAACAATCAGATATGCCGGAAGCACCTTTGGACGCAACCGTCCACGAACCGTTTCAACCAGGCTCACGGCCGGATTGAAGTGCGCGCCGGAAACCGGTCCGAACACCGAGATCAAAACATACAACCCGAAACCGGTCGCCAACGCATTGGCAAGCAAGGCAATGGCCGTGTTGCCATCGGCGAGCCGCTCCCCCATGATGCCCGAACCGACCACTACCGTGAGCAAGCCGGCCGTGCCGATAAACTCCGCAAACAGCGCCTGCCGCATTATTCCGCTGTCACAAGCGCGCTAATTTCTGTTCACCGATGTCGCGCACCGCCTGACTGAGTGCAAGGCGATCGAGACTCGACGCCGGCAAGTTGACAAACAACTGGATGCGACGATTGAGCACGTGGTACACGTCGTGAACGACCTTACGCGCCTTTTCGGTGTCTTCCATGAACTGCGCCGGGTCCTCTACCCCCCAGTGCGCTGTGATCGGCTGTCCCGGCCACACCGGGCACGCTTCTCCCGCCGCGTTGTCGCAAACGGTAATGACGAAATCGAGCTCAGTTTCATTTGGCGCAGCGAATTCGTCCCAGCTCTTGCTGCGCGCACCTTCCGTTGGTATGCGCTGCTCTTTGAGAAAATCAAGAACCATTGGATTGACTTTGCCGCTCGGGTAGCTGCCGGCACTGAAGCCCCGGAATCGGTCTTTTGCCGTGTGATTGAGGATGCTCTCGGCCATGATGCTGCGCGCCGAATTGCCAGTGCACAGGAACAGGACGTTAAGTTTATTGTTGGCCATGACTACTTCTCCCCGCAGCAGCTTGCGGCCGCCGCCGACGGTACCTCAGGCGCACAACAAGTGGCGGTCTCTTCGGGGATTTGCCGAGTGGTGCCATAGGTTGGCGCCGAACCGAGAGTGTGAAAAGTCTCCCATGCCAGCCCTTGCGGATCAGTCACCCAGTGCTTGTCGGATCGCGCGTAGCAACATTGCGTTGCCTCCTGAGTCAGCATTGCTTGCCCCGCCGCGTCGAGACGATCATGAATTTCCTGCAGCTCATCACCGGTGTCCACCTGTATGCCGAGGTGATCCAGGCCGGGTTTTGCGCCCAACGCCGATATTGCGAAATTCACCCTCGGGTCATCCAGTTTCCATTTCGCATAGTCCGCCTCAACTACAGTCGGTTGCGCGTCGAACAACTTCGAGTAAAAGCCGATGCTTTGCTCGAGATTACTAACCGAGACATGCACATGCATGCGTTTCATTTCTTACTCCTGTTTTTGCTGTTGCGAGAACTGCTGCCCGCGACTTTGCGGCGGGGAGATGTCGCCGAAACAGTCTGGCTCCCCGTCGAACGAAGCTTGCCGCGAGTGGGTGGCGTAACCGCGCAATCGGCGCCACCACAGCAATTCTCGGTGAGGTAGTCCACCAGGCCGGTCATGGCCGGGAACACCGCCGAGTAAATGACGAATCGTCCGGACTGGCGCGATACAGCCAGCCCGGCGTAGGTCAAGTCCTTGAGATGAAAAGAAAGCGCATTCGGCGCAAGATCAAGCCGCCGGGCAATGTCGCCGGCGGCCATTCCATCTGGACCTGCTTGCACCAGCACCCGGAAAATCGCTAGCCGTGTCTCGTGCCCCAGCGCCGAGAGCGCCCGGGCTGCCTGCATATTTTTCATATTTCAACAGTAATTGAAATATTGAAGCTTTGCAAGCGGCTTGATTGCTTTAAGGACGCACACCGTAGCCCTACGTCCAGCATTCGAAAGAGAAACGCTGCTTGGTACGTTCCGATACCTATGGATGAACTGGTGGGTCAAGCTGGAAGGCAAGCCGCCATCGTCGCAGGCAGACTGCAATGACGGGCGCTCCAGCTTCTAACGAACCAACTGGTTGATTTCGATGATTGGGAGCAGTACCGCGAGGACGATACCAAGAACGATTCCACCCATGATCAGGATCAGAAGTGGCTCGGCAAGGGTAGCAAGAGCGCTGACCCGACGCTCGACTTCCCGCGCCTGTATGTGGGCCGCATGAGCAAGCATCCTTGGAAGGTCACCGGTTGATTCTCCCACCTCGATCAGGCGGATCAGCACCGGTGGAAACGCGTTGGTTGCGGCCAAGGCCCGCGCCAGCCCGACACCCTCGCGTACGCGATCAACGGCGTCGGTCGCAGCAGCTCGCAACAAGGAATTAGACAATGTTGCTTCGGCAGCCGACAGAGCTCTCAGCATGGGCACGCCAGCTTCGCTTAACATCGCCAGTGTTGAGGCAAAGCGCGCGGTGTCAATACCGCGGACGATGCGCCCGATGACAGGCAAGCGCACCATAACCTGGTCCAGCGCTGCTTTCGACCTCTCTTGCTGCAGTAGTCTGTAGCCTGCATAAGCCAAAGCGACACCACAAATCAGCAAACCGATCCAGTACTTTCCAAGAATTGCCGATACACCAAGTAACATCCGGGTCGGCAACGGCAACGACTGGCGCGTCTGCTCAAACACCTCGACCACTTGGGGTACGACGTATGTCATCAAGAAAATAACGATCGCCAGCGCGATGACAGTAACGATGACAGGATAGGTCGCGGCCGACAGCAGCTTCCCGCGCAGGGCCTGTCTGTCCTCCAGATACTGAGCTAGGCGGTCGAGAACCAGACCAAAACTGCCGGCTTGTTCACCAGCGGCCACCGTCGCACAGTAAACGCGAGGGAATACACGAGGGTGGCGTTCCAGCGCAGCCGCGAAACGATGCCCGGCGAGGACGTCGGCACGGACAGTCTGGAAAATATCGCGTTGCGCATCGTCTTCAGCCTGCTGAATCAGTGTCGCGAGCGCGACGTCTAGTTGCAGACCCGCGTTCATCAGACTCGCGAGTTGGCGTGTAACTAACGCCAGCTCGGCCTCGCGCATGCGATAGCGAGACCCTCCGCCCGCTGTTAACTCAACGTCTCCCTGGACTACGAGCGAAATTGGTACGAGCCCCCGCGCACGCAGTTGGCTGCGCGCCGAGCGCGGGCTGTCAGCATCAATCTCGCCCTTTTCAACCGCTCCTGTCTGCCGCGCAGCCTCAAAACGATACGTTGCCATGCGACCTTACCTACTGCTCGCGCGAGATGCGTGTGACCTCCTCCAACGACGTCGTGCCGTCACTCAGCCAGCGCTCACAGTCTTCCCGAATTGAGCGAAACCCGGCTTTTGCTGCAAGCGCTCGAAGCGCACCTTCAGCTTCCTTCGCGTGGATTGCGTTTCGCATACTTTCCTCGATCCGGAGAAGCTCATAGGCGCCTGTGCGCCCCACATAACCGCTGTTTGAACAGGCCGGGCACCCGTTGGCGTGCCAATTGCCATCGTCATCCATTTCCCGGCACGCCGTGCAGAGCTTTCGCAATAGACGCTGACCTAATACACCGAGCAAGGTTGACGAAAGCAGAAACGGTTCAATTTCCATATCGAGCAAACGCGTCACTGCGGAAACTGCGTCATTGGTATGAAGTGTAGCGAGAACGAGATGACCTGTAAGGGAGGCTTGCACGGCGATCTGGGCAGTCTCCCTGTCTCGTATCTCACCAATCATGATAACGTCGGGATCTTGTCGCAGAATCGCTCTCAGCGCGCGCGCAAATGTCATGTCGATACGCGGATTGACCTGCGTTTGTCCGATTCCCGGCAAGTCGTACTCGATTGGGTCCTCGACTGTTAACACGTTTGTCGTCTGAGTGTCGAGTCGCGACAGCATTGCGTACAGGGTTGTGGTCTTACCACTACCAGTCGGTCCCGTAACCAGAACGATGCCGTGGCTCTGTCGCACAAGAGAAGAGAATGACTCCAGCGTATCGGGGGCCATTCCCAACTTTTCCGGCGCCAGCGAGCCACGCTCCTTGTCAAGAAGCCTTAACACGATTCGCTCGCCGTGAGCCGCCGGAAGCGTCGAAACACGCACATCGATGGGACGCCCTCCAAGGCGCAACATGATACGACCGTCCTGCGGCAACCGCTTCTCCGCAATATCCATATTGGCCATGATCTTGATCCGTGAGACGAGCGCCGCATGCAGGGCGCTGCGCGGTCGAACCACGTCACGTAACGTTCCGTCAACCCGATAACGAACCACCGAATGCGACTCGAACGGTTCAACGTGGACATCCGACGCACCTTCGCGCACGGCCTGGGAAAGCATGGCATTTAGCATCCGCACAATCGGCGCATCGCCGGCTTCGTCAAGTAGATCCTCTACATCCGGAATATCCTGCATCAGACGATCCAGGTCGACCTCGCTCTCTACCTCATTGACCACCGAAGCAGCGCCGCTACCAGAGTCGACATAAGCGACCCGCAGCCCTTCCTCAAACTGAGCGTCGGTAACCAGAAGCGGAGTGAGGTCGCTCGCCAGCGAGCGCCGCAATTCTGTAATTGCCGCAGGCGAGGTACGTTCCGTAACCCAGACCAGCAGTGAGCCGTCGCGCTCCCCGGCGGGCAGCACACGCTGTGACCTCGCGAACGCATAAGGGACTTGCTGTGTCATTCCACAGTACCCGGTGTAGTAGCAGGTTCGGAAGGTACGTTCGCAGGTAGCTCCTGCCCGAGGTGCAGTTCGGGAAGAATGGGACCTTCAAATGATGGCAGTGCAAAATGCGGCTCAGGCTGCAATTCCTGTTCGAGTTGACGCATCATGTCGTAGCGGTCCAGTGTCAAGGAATACGAGTCCTCTGAATCGCGGATCACGTAAGGT
The DNA here is from genome assembly GCA_020354125.1 of Betaproteobacteria bacterium. GTDB lineage: Bacteria > Pseudomonadota > Gammaproteobacteria > Burkholderiales > Eutrophovitaceae > SG8-40. The sequence goes on from CP070643.1 coordinate 1,264,421, forward strand.
CGCAGAAACAGCATCAGGTTGGTCTTCTGCCGTCGTCGCGTGTCGTAGCGGAACAGGTACCCCAGTACCGGGATATCGCCAAGTATTGGCACCTTCTCGGTTCCGTCAGTCAGTTCCTCCTGGACCAAACCGCCCAACACGATTATGTTCCCGTCATCGACAAGAACATTCGTTTCGAGCGATCGCTTTCTCGTCACCGGACCCGCATTGGTCACGACGTCCTCGACAGCCGAAGCTTCCTGATACAGGTCCAAGCGAATCGTGCCACCTTCGCTGATCTGGGGTTTGACGCGCAATGTCAAACCAACGTCCTGACGTTCAATCGTCTGGAATGGATTGACGTTCGGGCTGACCGCGCCCTGGGTAACGTATTGGCCCGTGAGGACGGGAATGTTCTCGCCGACAATGATCTCCGCTTCTTCATTATCCAGGGTCAGAATATTTGGCGTGGCGAGGATGTTGGCTTGCGCCTCCTTCTCCAACGCACGGGCGAGAAAATTCAGGTTGGTAACGGTCCCCACCCCCGGGATGGTTACCTCGCCGCGAATGACACCTATGTTCAGGCCCTCACCGAGATTGGTGAGGTTTTGAGCTGCGCTGCCAATATTTTGCGTCTCGTCGCCGAAATTGGTTCCACCAATGACCGAGGTGCCGCCACCGGAGATATCTTCCAGCCCGGTGAGCCACTGAATGCCGAATTCGGCTGCCTGGTCGCTCTGCACTTCTACCAACAACGCCTCGATATAAACTTGTGCCCTGCGCACGTCCAGCCGGTCAATTACGCCTCGCAGCTTGCGATAAATGCTTTCCGAGGCCGAAATAACGAGCGAATTGGAGGATTCGTCCGCCACTATGGTGAGGCTAGCACTCGTTCCGGTGCCTGCAGGTCCGCCTTGTGCCGCCGGCGCGGCACTAGCGCCATCCCGTCCCTCAATTCGGATCTTGGATAGCACTTCCGCGAGTGTGCCGGCGGCAGCGTTCTTGAGCGGAACAACATAGACACCGGCACCTGCCTGACCAGCCTTGTCAAGACTCTCCACAAGGCTGCGAACCATGCTCATTTGGCCGGCGCTCTTGGAACGAACGATGAGACTATTGGTAACCGGGTCAGCGACCACCGTAACGCGCTCGTTCGGATCAGGCGGCTGCCCGCCGCGACCCTGCTGCTCGTTCAATCGCACCACCAAGGCTGCCATGTCAGTGGCGATAGCGTGCTTCAGAGAAATCACCTGGGTCTCTGCCGCCTTTTCCACGTCAATGGCGTTGATGATCTTCTCAATGCGGCGAAGATTATCAGCGTAGTCGGTGACCACAAGCGCATTGCTGCCGGCATAGGCAACAACAGGATTGTTCGGTGGTACCAGTGGGCGAATCACTGGCAACACATTGGCAGCTGATTCGTATTTCAGGCGGAACACCTGCGTGATGACCTGATCACCTCGCACGCTGCGGGGCACTTTGGAGGTGTCCACAGAACCACCCTGAAACTTCGCGTCCGCTTCCGGGACGACACGCGAAATTCCACCAACTTCAACGATTGCATAGCCTTGCAGACGCAAAGCTGCCGTCAGCGCCGCCAGTGCCTGTGAGCGACTAAGAGGCTTTTCTGAAACAAGGTTGAGTGTTCCCTTGACTCTAGGGTCGACTACGAACGTGCGCCCGGTGTAGTGACCTATCGCTCGCACAACGGCGTCCAGGTCAGCGTTTACGAAGTTCAGCCTGACGTTTTCCTGCGCGATCGCAGATTGCACGAGCAAGACCGAGAGAGTCAGGACAAGTATCTGTCGCAAACGCACGCACCTATTGCGCACCGCACAATCAATGCGCGAAACACCTTTTTGAAGTCGAGCTACGATCAGCAGCATGAGCTCGTCATCTCTAACCTAGCTGCCCGACCTCGATGCACAGTGAACGACTCCAGCGTTCCTCACGTGCGCGATCGTGCAGGCTCTTGGACTTCCTGAGCGCGCGATTGACCATGATTTGGCTTTCATACTAGCGCTTCTTCTTTGATAAGCGACCGCGTTAATCTTCAACAAAGACCGTGCCTATCCTTTCATCGCTCACGTCTGATACTCCCAACTCAGCAGTACCTTCTCACCTGATCGTGGGCCCAACACGCCGATAAGGCCATTAAGCCTGGCCCGCATCTCAGGTTCAGCGTCCGCAGTACCCGAAAAGCGAACACGGCCTTGTTCTATCTGACCCTCTCCTTGCAGCAACAGCGGCCCTTTCAACGTCATCAACCTGGCGCTTCCCGTTCCTTCAGCGGCATCCACGACCACACGAAAATCTCCCAGTGGCACAACAGTTGAAAGGGCAGACTGCGCATCGTTCCAATCCACTTGCACGGAACCCCAAAACCCTGCTTGGCTAAAGCGGCAATCTCCCCAACGGATCACCAACAGCCCCCCTGGCGAAATGGTGTTGAATGGTGCCCCCAATACTTCAAGCATGGCCGCCGGCCACAATGCCTGGCCCTGTTCCAAACTAAACGACCGGCCATCGTAACGGACCCTGACGGCCCGTTCGACCGATGGGTGACGGAAATCCACGACAAGTTTGCCGCGTAGCACCTCCTTCCACTGCACGTCCCAGACAATTCTGCCTGGCAAAGCACGCGCGGATCGACCGTCTCCCATTGCCAGAATTGCCGATCCATTCCACAGCGTACCACTCGGATATATCAGCCTTGCTCGACTGTGCTCCGAAACAATGTCACTAAGCCACGTCGCTGGCGCATAGAGCACGCAGGTCAGGGTGACTGCCAACAGGACGAGTATGCCCCCCCAGAGCCACCGGCGGGACATTGTTATCTCGCGTCTGTCCGAAATGACACGGAAGCATCAATAAGGCCAGCAGGGCCATTTCGCTGCATGCTCGCAGCCGCCACCGCCGAACGGGTCTCCCGAGTGAACGATTCCAGCCATCGCAGCCAGGCACTTGCCGAGACGCCCGTGGCCTTAACGGTCACCGTATTTTCGCCGTCCGAGCCCACGTTAGCGGCCAGATTGGCTCGCCTGATCGACTGTTCAGCCGCGTCGCGTAAGGCCTCGGCGGTCTGGCCCACGCCGATACGTGCATCTAGCCGCTTTGCTTCCGCACTTAGCGCTTCGATCTGCACCAGTTCCGCCTGCAGACGCGGCAATTCAGCTGCGAGCCGCGCCCTGGTCTTCCACGCCGGCTCAACAGCCAGGGAGTAAAGCAACCCGAGAAATACAACAGCTGTGGCAGTTATCGTCATTATCCGCTCGCGTCGAGCGAGGCCCGTCCACCAGGTTCGCAAGCGATCCATCATCACGCGCCTCCCCGCCGCTGCACGGTAGCCCGATTTCCCGTGAAGCGCACCTTCAAGCCAGCGTCGGATGCGCGCGTGACGAACTCACGACGCCCTTCTTCCCCATCAAGAACCCCATCGACGAAGTCAACGTTCAATGCCTTGTTGCGGTATTCAAATCGCTGAACAGAATTGACGTCGACGATATCGGCCAGATCAAGAGCGATTGAAAGGAACTCTCCGCTATTGATTCCAGCACCACTCCGAAGTTGATCGACCCTCTGGCGCACCTGTGCCATCGGATCCAGCACCACGGAAGCACCGGGTATGACCTCTTGCACAATCGAAGCCATTCGTTCTCGCAGCACTTTTTCTTCGCTACGCAGCTTCCATGCGTGCAAGTTCAAGCCAGCCAACATTACCACCAAAAGGACGATGGCTAGAACCGCTGATGTCCGCCATCGGCCCCAGTTGGTCAGCCCCGCGGCAAACTGATATTGAAGCAGGTCTAGCAATACGGGAGACGCATTTGACTCTGGCGCAACTTGTTTAACAGCAACACCGAGTGCCTGGCTCCACGCGCCGGCATCGCAATCGCCATCGACCTCGATTACCGCCGGTGGCACAACGGCCTGCTTGATCAGCAACTCAAGCTCAACCGGGACGTCATGTCGACTCTCGAACGATACACCCGATTCGGCACCTGTTCGGACGCTACCTGCCCCATCGACAATCCGCACACGCCAACGATTCGCATCGTAGGAAAGCGCGAACGGGGCCGGCACAACCGCGAGCACCCGCCGTTTGAGCTTTTCGAACAAGTCCAGTGTGCGGCGCAACAACGCACGGTCTACCGCTGCCGCAACCGCTGTTCCGTCCGGCCCGCGTGGAGTGGCCACAACGTGAATGCTTTCCACGTCGCTGATTAGCCTTTCTTCAACCAGCGACGGCAGCGCCTTGGCAAGCTTGGAGCCGCTCAACTTGGGTAGATGGATCTCGAGGATAACGACATCCGACGGATGGAGCACCAATTCACAATCGGTGTTCTTCGGCAATCCTGCAATAGTCGAGGTGGCTCGGTGTTGTACCCGTCTGTTCTTGTCCAACAGGTCAAACGAAATTTCGGAATCAGCGCGCAATTCCGCCATCGGAGGCATCCAAAGCCTGAGCCTCATGTGCGAACCTCACGCCGCCAAACCACGTCCACACGGCCAGTTTCACGTTTGAGGAGCGCGCGCTGATGAAGTCGTGCCCGGCGGTACTCGATACTCCCCTCCAGAACAAAGAACCTGCTTGCTACAACCACCGTCCCGGCCGGTGCGGTCAGAGACACGTCTCCCAGACGCGAGACGACATCCGTCAGGTCCTTGAAGGCGGCGCGGTCGCGGCTTGCGACGAGTCGTTGCGCGTCAACGAGCCTCAGCCCGTCAAATCGCGCTGCCAACACCTCAGCTGGTGCCGTATTGGCGTTCACTGGAGTCGGAACAGGCAAAACGATCACGTACCGCCGGATTTTCTCGGCGGCGGCCTGAAGACGCGTATCGGTAAACTCCAAATCGTCAAAACTCGCTGGCAACAAGCGCGACGGAGAAGCAGCATCATCGGCATCGGCGAAACGTGATTGGACGAGTTGAGCAATCGGCTCGGCCAACCTTTCATTCTCACCGACGAGCGCCAACAAACGCCCCAATACAGCCACCTCCGCTTCCACCGGCTCCTGAGAACCAACCAGATTTCGAAGATTGATGCGAGACTGGCCGTCATGAATTTCGCCGCTCAACCACGCCGGGTCGCGTTCGTCATCGTTCAAGCGCGTTTGCGCCAAGGGCACCGCCCAAGGCTCTCCAAGATGATCTGTCGATGAAGCACGGGCATCCTCTCGAAGAATGACTCTGATCCAGTCGACGGCGCCCGCCATTAACCAGCGGGCTTGCGATGACGCTGTGACATTCTCCAGATTGCGTAGCATGATGCTCTGGCGGTAGAAGACGCCCGTCACCATCATCGCAACGATCGCGACGACGAGCATCGCCATGACAACCGCCGCTCCGTTTTGCTGTTGCGCGCCAGTCAGCTTCAGCGTCCTCACAACGCGATCACCTTCCTATAGCGACCCGCTTCGTTCCGCTCGATCGAAATCTCAATCGCCCTAACTCGCGTGTCCGATTGTTCCGCGAAATCAACCCATCCGTTAGCCGACAACAATCTCGTCTGAAAAGAAATAACGTCGTTCAACAGCGGCACTCGAACTGATTGGGAGCTGCCGTCACTTGTCGTAATCCGGATAAGATCATCTCCGTCCAGATCGTAACTGACAGTGCTGTAACCGGTTCCTGATGGATGTCTGCGAACAATAGTAACGCTATCGCGCAATTGCTGATCCCGGGTGATGGTAAGACACTTGGGTATCCTTGACGCTGTGTCAATGGGGCCGGATAGAAGTGAATCCGCGATGCATTCATCGAAATCACGCTCCAACTGCCCGATGGTGCGGATCAACCTCTCCACCTGCGAGTCCTGTTCACTAATTCTTATCCGTTGGTCAACAACGTGATCAAGTCCCCGCCACGATATGATTCCCAACAAACCGAGTAGCGAAATTGCGACCAGCATCTCGACCAGGGTGAACCCTGCCACGCCCCGATTCTTCATGATCCTGTCTCGTTGCCAAGAATGCCAATGACTTCGGCATAGTGGTGCGATTCATCAGCGCCAACGTAGACCCGCACCTCAATTCTCCGGAACAGCGTATTGGGCGTTGCCTTGATTTCCTCCCGGCATACGAATTCGATCTTGCCTTGCGGGCACGCAAACTCGCGCGATCCGATTGGAAGAAATTGCCGCGCCGCGCGCGCCTCCGCGATGCGGTTTTGCGCGGACATGTCCGCCAACAGCCTCAACTCGAGCTCACGCGAAGAGTTCGCCATCTCGCCGACTGCTCTTACACTCGCCAGTAACGCAGCGGCGACAATCGCCAGGGCGACCAGCACTTCAACGAGGGTGAAACCGCGGACCGTCATGGAATTGATGTCACCTGACCAAGAGCGTCTATATCTATCGCAATTTCGCGTGTCGCGGTAGCAATGTAAATCCTTGTTGGCTCCATAAGTGGTTCGCGACCAAATACGATCTCAGGCGCCTCGACCAGTCGAACTTCGAACGGCCATCCACGCGGCCGCAGGGGATCCTCCGCGTCACTTTCGCCGCGCACCGCGTCGGACTGCACGAATCGGTATCCGTCATCGTCTGCGCGCCAGATAATGGGTCGACCAGAAACCCGGGCTTCGTCGTTTGCCAGTCTGAACAATGCGGCGAGGCGATCAACTTCTTCTGCCATTCGCCGGGTTTCGCCCGGCGCAATTGAAAGTGACACCATACCGGCAACGACGCCTAAAATGACGATCACCACCAGAAGTTCCAGCAGCGTCGATCCTTTGGCGAGCCGACCTCGACTTCTATGCACTCGCTGGAGTTGAAGGGAAGATCGCGTCCTGACGGAGAACATCTCCGCCATCTTCCGTCCAGAATAGGTCAACACACGACCAGCACGCGGACTTGCCATGCCTAACGCTCAAAGATCCCAGGACCCAATGTCGGAGTCAGGCCCGCTACCACCAGGTTGCCCATCTGCGCCAAGGGAAAAGACGTCAATCTCACCATGCACACCGGGATTGAGATACAGGTAGGTCTGACCCCATGGATCCTTCGGAAGTTTGTCAAGATAGCTTTTCCAGTTGGTCGGCTGTGGACCGACGGACGGTCGAGTTACCAATGCCTCCAACCCCTGGTCGGTCGTCGGATAGCGGCTATTGTCAATTCGGTAAAGTTTGAGCGACTGCATGATGGCTGCGATGTCTTGCTTTGCCGCGACGACTCGAGCCTCATCGGTGCGGCCAACAACGCGTGGGACGATCAGCGCAGCCAGCACCGCGAGGATGACCACAACAACCATAACCTCGACTAGCGTGAAACCTTTGTATGCTCTTTCGTACATGGACCCCTCCAACAAGTCTGTAGTTTCGCATACGTGACGAGCCTCAGCACTCTGTCGTTAGGCGACGACAACCTATGTTCCGCTATGAAAACCCAGCCCTTGAGCTGAAGTCAGACCAGAAAGCCCATCATCGGCAAATAGGTCGCATCAAACGCAACCGATGCGTTCCGCGTCAAGCCGAAGCGAGAAAATCTGGGCACAGATCCCACCGTCAAAGTCCGTCGAGTGCATAACCAAGCCAATCGCGGCGAAATCAGCCTGATTCTCCAGTCTGCAAATGATTTGAGCTGCCCGATGCTGCCGCACTCATGTCACGTAACGTTGTCGTTTGAGTCGGCCAAGGCGAACGCTCATGCAAATGGCACCCATTTGCTGTCAGATTCGACGAAACCAATCAAATTATATGCCCATGCCCCACCTACCGTCGCGCTGTCTCGCTCCAGGGCGAGGCCACGGCGATCGCACCGTCTCTCTATACTCAATCAGGATACGCGCCCGAAACTTGCGATGTTGTTGCCATCTCTGAATAATCTTGGTGTAAGACCACGCCCAGTTCCGGGGGACCTTGCCATCTATCCCGTGCGGACGGCGTCTTCAAGGAAGCACCAGAAGTGCTCGCAGGAGCAGCAAGGCAATGATCAAACTAACCAGATTTTCCAGAAAAACCGTGAATCTGATCCTGCTGATCGCGATTGCCGCCGTGTTGACCTACTGGATTCTGCAGTTCTCCGGCCCGAGCGAAACCGATGAGAGGATCGTTCCCGTGCCAACCGCAGATCGCGCGGCGCGGACGCAGATTATGAGCGTAACGCCGATTGCACGGTTATTTGGATCCAGTGGTCCATCCGTGACAACCTCAAACATCTCGGTGGTAGGCGTAATTGCACAGGGAGGAAAGGACAAGGGAGTCGCCCTGCTGTCGGTCAACGATCAACCCGCCATGGCTTTCAAAGCAGGGGAGACAGTAAGCGGAGGCACTACCCTTAGCCAGGTAACCAGCAACGGCGTAGTACTTGACAACGGTGGCGTCCGGCAGGAGATTTCGTTGCCGGCACGTCAGCCACCAAGCGGCATCGAGCCAGTGCGCTAGCGTTACGTTCGATCAGGGGTGCATCGACTGGTCATACTAGACGGATCGGGTAGCTTGCTTACCCTCACTTCAGTTTGTCAGCCCACTGCTGCCTGAACTTCGTAACTTTGGGCGACACCACGAACTGACAATACGGTTGCTGCGGGTTGTTTTCGAAGTAACGCTGGTGATAACCCTCGCCAATGTAGAAAGTTGAGGCCGGAACAACCTCTGTGACAATAGGCTTCGCGAACACTTTCTGCTTCGTCAACTCGTCAATCACCGCATCCGCCGAGGACTTCTGCTCGGGCGACAGGTAGAAAATGGCCGAACGGTACTGGGTACCAACGTCGCTGCCCTGACGATTGAGCGTCGTCGGGTCATGGATCGAAAAGAACACGGTTAGCAGTTCACGATAAGAGATGATCACCGGATCGAACTCCACGCGCACCACCTCAGCGTGACCGGTGTCACCCTGACACACCTGCTCATAAGTCGGGCTATCAATTGACCCTCCCATATAGCCGGATTCGACGCTTTCAACGCCCTGCAGACGGTCGAACACAGCTTCCAGGCACCAGAAACATCCGCCGGCAAGGATCGCCTCTTCGCGCTCTTTATTTGATTCGTTTTCCGACACGACCTACTCGCCTCACTCACCTCGATACAGCGAGTGTAAAGCCAAACCAACGGTGATGAAACGCGAAACGGAATTCCCGTTCAGGCTGGTTGAACACCGGCGCAGCCGCTCGAGTGCCTGTCAACCACCTGCTCATACAAATCAACCAGCTTCCCCGCAATCACGCCCGACTTCCACTCCCGGGCATATTCCCGGGCTTCCCGTGCGAGCCGGAGGCGAAGCTCGTCATCCCCAGCGAGTTTCACGATGCTCGACGCGAAGTCGCTTTCATTGTCTCTCGGCACAAGCGCGCCACGACGCGCGTTGACGATGTCACAAGTCCCCATCACCGCAAGCGATATCACCGGCACCCCCAAGGCCATCGCTTCCAACAACACCAGACCCTGAGTCTCGGTACGCGACGCGAAGACGAACGCATCGGCAGCAGCATAGCAACCGGGAAGCTCACGCGCCCGGTCCAGGTAGCCGATAAACAGAACGTTGTCATCGAGTTTCATCTTGGCAACTTCGCGCCTCAGACGAGGCAGCGCTGGCCCTTCCCCGGCGATCACCAGCAACAGATCCGAAACACTGCGAACAGCGATGGCCAAGCTTCGAATCAAGAAATCGATGTTCTTTTCAAAAGCAACGCGTCCAACGAACAGCAGCATCGGCCGGGTCGACTCGATGTTGTACTTACGGCGAAACGCGGAGCCATCGGCATCGGAGAAGTCGGCCTCCGGAATGCCAGTTGGCAGCACACTCATCGGCGTTGTAACGCCATATTCGAGAAGCCGGTCGCGCATCGCGCTCGAAGGAACGATCAACTCATCGACATCACGACCATGGGCACGCGCAAAACGGCGGGCAAGGCTTCTCAACCAGGCTCGCGGTATGAACGGAATATAGTGGTACAGGTACTCTTCGAAGAAGGTGTGGTACGTCTCGACACAGGCAATGCCCATTCGCTTTGCCAGCTTGACGCCGAGATAGTGCGCGACAAAGGGCGTCTGAATATGGACCAGGTCATAGTGCGCAGATTGCAGCTCTTTCGTCAGAGCGCGAACTGCGGCTGATTTCATCATGCGGTCTTCCGGATCGAACGGCACGGTGCGTGCCGCGACACGCTTGATCCCGTTGTCATCGGCGTGGGGGGCTGGATAATCGGGCACTACCAGCGTGATCTCGTGCCCCAGCGACTGTAATTCATGACGGAACGTCTGGATCGACGTAGATACCCCGTTTACTCTTGGGAAGTAAACGTCGGAAATCATGAGGATACGCATCGCACCTCTGCGATAAAGAAAATATTGCAAGAATGTTCGAGAAATATGACAAGCGTGCGATGAGAAGCTTGTTTTCCGTGTTTTGTGAAAGTTTCTTTACAGGCAGGTTTTGATGATTGCCTTGCTCCAACGCGTCAGCCAGGCCAGCGTCGAAGTCGATGGCCAAACGATCGGCAGCATTGGCCGCGGGCTGCTGGTCCTGGTGTGCGCCGAGCGCGGCGACACGGAAACTCAAGCCGATCGGCTACTGGACCGCGTCCTTGCCTATCGCGTCTTCTCCGATGCGGCAGGGAAAATGAATCTGAGCCTCAAGGACGTCGCAGGCGGACTATTGCTGGTGCCCCAGTTCACCCTCGCGGCAGATACGCGCAAAGGCACTCGGCCCAGTTTCACGCCCGCCGCCGCACCGGATGTCGGTCAACGCCTTTTCGAGCACACCGTTTCCCGGGCACGCGAGCTTCACTCGCCAGTGGCCGCAGGCGGGTTCGGTGCTGACATGCAGGTGAATCTGACCAATGACGGACCGGTCACTATTTGGTTGCAAGTTGAACCGCGAACGTGACGAAGTTCAACGCGACTCCGATGGCAGTTAGAATAGCCGATTAGACAACAGCACGGCCTCAGGGCCGGCTGAACCTTGGGAGGGCGCATGAAACGCTTCGATCCGGTAACACAAGCCAAAGTTGATCTCACCGCCGCGCTGCGCCTCGCAGCACGGATGAATCTGCACGAGGGCGTCTGCAATCATTTCAGCATGGAAGTGCCCGGAAACCCGCAGTTGTTCCTCATCAATCCCCAGGGTCTGCATTGGTCCGAAATTACGCCCGGCGACATTGTCACAGTCGATGCCGAAGGCAATGTCGTCGACGGCAAGCACAAGGTGGAGCGGACGGCGTTTTTCATTCATAGCCGTATCCATGTCATCAAGAAGAAGAAAGTGGTCTTGCACACGCATATGCCGTTTGCAACGGCGCTGACATTGCTCGATGGTGGCGAACTGGATCTGCGTGCAAACCAGAATGCGATGCGCTACTACGGGCGCATCGGCTACGATCGCGATTACGGTGGCGCCGCTTTTGATACCGATGAAGGCGATCGCATCGCCAATTCAATTGGCGATGCCGACATCGTGTTCATGCAACACCACGGTGTACTCGTGTGTGGCACCAACATGGCCTACGCCTTTGACGACCTCTACTACCTCGAACGCTCTTGCATGGTTCAGGTGCTCGCACAATCGACTGGCGGGAAACTCAAGCAGGTTTCGGTAGAGCAAGCGAAATACGTTGCCGACCAGATTGGCGGCGACCGGCAGCAATCTGTATTGCACTTCGAAGCGCTCAAGCGTTTGCTCGATCGCGACGAGCCGGGGTGGTCGAAACTGTAAGTAGAGCGTCCGTGTTAGTTCCGACATAACCTGTGCCGAGGCACAGGTTTGTCTTCACTGAAACAAGCGCGCGTCTTCCCTGGTAAGCGTCAAGGTGTCCTACTTTAGCTCCGACATAACCTTTGCTAACGCAAAGGTGAGTCTCCACTGAAACAAGCGCGTTTCTTGCGGCAATTCTCGGTGTAAGGGTGTCCTACTTTAGCTTCGACATAACCCTGCGCCAAGGCACAGGTTAGTCTTCACTGCAACAAGCGCGCGTCTTCCCATGCGCCTTGATACGCCCTGACACTGGGTGCCTTCTCATCTACCTTTCGATGCGCGCGTGTTGTCGTTCCTCAAGTAGGACACCCATCGAGGATCCAATAAAAAAGCCTTCCCCTTCGGCTATTTTTTCAGTGTCCTACTTTGGCTCCCACTAACCGGCTTACGCCGGTAAGTGTCCACCGCAACAAGCGCG
>CP070643.1:1276609-1323021 GCA_020354125.1 Betaproteobacteria bacterium
CGTGATCGCCGCCGTTAGCGTCGTCTTGCCATGGTCCACGTGGCCGATCGTGCCTACATTTACGTGCGGCTTGGTCCGCTCAAACTTTCCCTTTGCCATTTCTAACCTCTGTAATTGACAGTGCTGCCTGATTCACGAATCGTGTGGTGCCCATGGCGCGGATTGAACGCGCGGCCTCTCCCTTACCAAGGGAGTGCTCTACCACTGAGCTACATGGGCGGCGCCAGCATTCAGCGCAAAACCTGGAGCGGGTGAAGGGAATCGAACCCTCGTCGTAAGCTTGGAAGGCTTCTGCTCTACCATTGAGCTACACCCGCCTTGTGCAACCCGGGATTTCCCTTGACCCTCATCATTCGACGCGCCGAGGCCGCCCGCGAAGCCCATCGAATTCCAATCGCCCCCGAAACCTTAACTATCTGATTCTTTTGGTGGAGGGGGAAGGATTCGAACCTTCGAAGGCTGAGCCAACAGATTTACAGTCTGCCCCCTTTGACCGCTCGGGAACCCCTCCGAACGAAGCCGCGGATTATGGATAATTAACCGCGCTGTGTCAAACGCTTGCGTGAGATTCCAGATGGCCGGCCAGAAGGCAACAAGGCACTCCGGTTTGCGGCAAAAAAGCGCCGCGCAGCGGCTTTTTTCAGCAAACCGCTACAAAGCCGGGTTGGGGTAACGTAGATGTATGGCATCTATTTCTGCCAGAACCGCCTCGGAGAGTTCGACCTCCACTACATCGATGTTCTCCTTGAGCTGATCGAGCGTCGTGGCACCAATAATGGTGCTGGCAACGAACCAGCGGCTGCGAACAAAGGCCAACGCCATGGTCGCCGGGCTCAGGCCATGGCACTTGGCCAGTTCCACATAGGCCTGGGTGGCCGGCGCAACATTCTCCTTGGTGTAGCGCTGGCCAAACGGTGGAAACAGGGTTAGGCGGGCGCCCGGCGGCTGGGCGCCGTCGAGATACTTGCCAGTCAAGTGGCCAAAGGCCAGAGCGCTGTAAGGAATAAGCGGAATTCCCTCGCGGCGGGTCACCTCGGACAATGCCGGCTCATAGGCCCGGTTGAGCAGGCTGTAGGCATTCTGAATCGAGGCCGACATTGGCAGATTGCGCTCACGCGCAATGCTCAGGAACTGCATCACCCCCCAAGGGCTCTCGTTGCTCAAGCCGATATAGCGAACCTTGCCCGCCTTCACGACACCATCGAGCGCTACCAGCTGATCCTCAATCGAGGTCGCCATACGCTCCTGGGTCGGATCGTAGAAAGCCTGGCCGAAGTTCGGCAAGTAACGGTCCGGCCAATGAATCTGATACAAATCGATGTAATCAGTCTGCAACCGCTGCAGACTGCCGTTCACCGCTTCTTCAACACTGGCTTTGTCGATCGCTTTCGGTCCGCCACGAACCCATTCGAAGCCACGTCCCGGCGCGGTAATCTTGGTCGCCACGATGACACTGTCGCGCGCTTGTTTCTTTAGCCAGCTGCCGACATAACTCTCGGTGCGTCCCTGTGTCTCGCCGCGTGGCGGTACCGGGTACATCTCGGCGGCATCGAGGAAGTTCACGCCTCTGGAAAATGCGTAGTCGAGTTGCTCATGCGCCTGCGCTTCGTTGTTCTGCTCGCCATAGGTCATCGTCCCGAGGCAAATCTCGGAAACCTTGAGCTCGCTGCCACCAAGAACGTTGTACTTCATCTATCTCCCCGTTTGCGTCTGTATTGCACTTGTATATATATATATTGTGTACACCGCGAAGCGCACGGCAGTGTATCCGATCAGTGCAGGGTGCGCGAGCAGGCGGAGCCGAGGGCGGCTAATATATGCACGCCGCTTCACAGCAAGAAAAAGAATTCCGGAAAGTAGAGAAACGCAATGCAAATAACCAACATCGAAACGATCGAAGTTCGCATACCCTACACGGCTGGCTCTGCTTCGCAGACCAGTGCATGGGGTGGCAAGGAATGGCAAACCGCCGATGCGCTGCTGGTCAAAGTATCAACCGACGCGGGCATAACCGGCTGGGGCGAGGCATTCGGCTACAACGTGATTCCGGCTACGCGCGTGGCCATCAATGAACTGATCGCACCGATCTGTATCGGCGCGGATGCGCAAGACATCGATTCGCTGATGCTCGACCTTTACCGCAAGCTGCACATTTTCGGCCGCGGCGGCCCGGTCATCTATGCTTTATCAAGCCTGGACATCGCCCTGTGGGATATTGCTGGCAAGGCGTCCGGTCAACCACTACATCAAATGCTCGCTGGCAAAAGTCGCGATCAGGTCAGTGCCTACGCCAGCCTAGTCCGTTATGTCGAGCCGGACCAGGTCGCAGCAAACGTGACACGCGCCTGTGAGCTTGGTTTCAGGGCAATCAAGCTGCACGAGATCACCGTGCCTGCAGTGGCGGCAGCGCGACAGGCCGCTGGTCCCGACGTAGCAATCATGCTCGACGTGAACTGCCCATGGACGCGCGACGAAGCAATCGACATGGCCAAACAGTTGCAGCAATTCGACCTTGCGTGGCTTGAAGAACCAGTGTGGCCACCTGAGGACCATACATCGCTCGCCATCATTCGCAAACAAGGCGGCATCCCTGTTGCCGCCGGAGAGAATGCAGCAACGCTGCAGCAGTATCGGCACCTGTTCGAAGCCGGTGCACTGGATATCGTTCAGCCAAGTCCGGCAAAATCCGGGGGTGTGAGTGGACTGCGCGACGTGTTCGCCCTGGCGGACGAATTCGGCGTGCGCGTCGTGCCGCACAGTTTCTATGAAGGCCCGGGGTTGCTCAGCGCCATCCACTGCTGCGCCGCCCTGGCTTCAGACCCACTGGTCGAGTGGCGGTTCTTTGACTGCGAAGCGCGCCTTTACGGCGACGACTTCGTTCCGGTTGATGGCAAGTTCGTGGTACCCAATGGGCCGGGGCTGGGTTTAGATCCGGATCAGGACGTAATCGAGCGCTACCAGGCGACGTAAAAAAGCTACTGCGCAGCTTGTAGCAATCGAACCGATAACTGTGTCGCGTGCTCGCTACGCTTTTTTGGACAGAACTTTAACGGTGGAGGGCAACAACGAACTCGATCTCGACCGCGGCGCCGCGCGGCAATTCGGCCACACCGACCGCGCTTCTAGCGTGACGACCTTTCTCGCCGAAAACTTCACCCAGTAATTTGGAAGCCGCGTCGATAACTTTGGGCTGCTCAGCGAAACCCGGTGCGGAGGCGACGAAGCCAGTCACTTTGAGGATACGCTCGATTGCATCGAGACTACCCAGCTCGTGTTTCAGATTGGCAAGAGCATACAAGGTGCACAACCGCGCGGCTTCCTGAGCGCGATCGAGCTCGATATCTGCACCGACCTTGCCACTGATCACATGAACTGCGTCAAGCCATGGCAACTGACCGCTGACGTAGGCGAAGTCACCATGAACTGCCACCGCGACATACTCAAAAGCCGGCTTCTTCGCCGCCGGCAACGTAATCCCCAACTCCTTCAATCGATCGTCAATTGCTGACATCCACCCATCTCCCCCTACAAATCGCAGAACGCCGTGAGTTTAGGCTTCCCTATGATCGAGTCTCAGGGCTTTTCCTCTGCGCCCTGCGCGTACTCTGCAGTAAGCGTTTGGCCACGCGCTCGTAGAGCGCGCTGATCGCGCAGTAGCTTAATCATCGTAGTCCCAGAGCGTAGGCCATGACATGGAATACATAGTGTTGCTCCTGCACGCCGTGAAACAAATGCGCCATCGGTCCGCCTGCATAAATGGCCACGTCCTCGCCACCATGTGATTCCATTATCAACGGCACCAGTGCCTCCTGATGAAACCCCTCATCCGTGGTGTCTATCCCGGTCAGATCGGCACGCCCGTGGTGAATCGGTCTGCCGTAGCGGGTATCACCACCGCGCTCGAGTTGAGCGAAACCGCGCCCGTTCGAATATGACAGGGTCGTATACGGTTTTCCGTCCGCGGCCCTGGCTGGCTCCGATTGCCCTGCTTCCACGACTTTACCCAGAATTGGATTGCCGCGTTTCGGATAACCGGCCATGTTGAACACATGACTATGATCTGCAGTGACAATAATCAGTGTCTCCTTGGGGTCAACCATCTCCATCGCCTTGCGCACGGCGTTTGATAATTCGATGGAGTCAGTCAACGCTCGGTAGGCATTGCCGGCATGGTGGCCATGGTCAATGCGACCACCTTCGACATGGAGGAAGTAGCCGTTCGGATTGTTCGACAATATCCGGATCGCCTTCTCTGTCATTTCCGTCAGTGATGGTTCTCCCGCCGAATCGTCTGAGCGATCAGCCTCGTATTCCATATCCGACGCTTCGAACAGCCCCAGAAGGTGATCTGTCGTCTTGGCGTCGATCTCGTGAAACTGCTCGGTGTTCCACACGTAAGCGGCATTGTCATATCGTTCAACCCACTCGCGCGTGAGATCGCGACCATCCTTGCGTCTGCCTAGTTCGCCCTCACCGTCAACGACCGATGCCGGAAGAAAGGCGCGCCGGCCACCACCCATGGCAACTTCCAGCCCATCACCATAGGCAAACTCGATCAACTGGCGCGCAATGTCGGGAACATCGGTACCAAACGGCAGATCTGCATCCGATTCCCACTCCCGCTCGGGAGTGTGAGCATAGCAAGCCGCAGGCGTGGCATGTGTCAACCGTGCCGTCGTCACCACCCCCGTTGACAAGCCCCTCGTTTCGGCGAGTTCCAGCAACGTCATCAGGCGATATTGCTGTATCTCCTGCCACTGCTTTTCTTTGCGCTGTACAGCTTCGCTGAATCCGAAAACGCCATCGTTCGTCTTCTCACCAGTCATCATCGCGCTCATGGTGGGCGCGGAGTCGGGTGTTTGCTGGTTGGCACTATAGGTCTTCGACAAAGCCAGGTAAGGCAACCGCTCAAACGACAGCACGTTTTCCTCGCCGTGGCCGCCCTTTAGCTGACCCTCGAGAATGCGCGCCGCCGTAACGGTGGAAACGCCCATGCCGTCACCGACAAAGAAAATAACGTTGCGCGCTCGTTGGTTAACGGGCTCGAGCTGTCTGGCTACGTCAAGCGCCGCCTGACCGCCGGCGTACCAGTCCGTTTCATCGGCGTGCAGCTTGCTGCCAGGGAATGGCACAGCAAGAAGAAGAGCGAGTAGACTCCAGTGAAGATGTCGTTCGCAGACAAAGCAGCTCGTTGACATCGTGTATCTTCGTCTTTTCATATATCCAAGTCCGCACTAGAGCAAGAGCATCCTGCATCAGGCGCTCATTCAAATATGTGGAGCCTTGACCGTTTTCGATTAATGAAATCCCAATCATATGCAACGCCGAGCCCGGAGCGTGTGGGGACATCAAAGCAACCATCGCCGTCAACCGCATCGAGTTCGTCGCTGTAACCGCAGGTATACACAGGCGGCATCGCATTGTTGCATTTCGGCCCGACCAGCGCGACTTCGTAAAAATTTGTATTGCGGATTGCCGCCATACAGTGGCGATGCGCTGGCCCCGAGGCGTGTATTTCCACGTCCAGCCCGAAGCTCTCGGCGAGGTGGGCAATCTTCATTGTCCCGGTAATGCCCAGATCGTACTCAGGATCAGCGCGTACGAAATCAGTCGCCTCGGCAACAATGAAGTCAGCCTTGGGTTCGACGCCACGAACATGTTCTGTTTGCAGCAGTGGTGTCTTGATGAACTGACGCAATTTTCTGTGCGCGAACTGCGACCAGCCAGCGTCACGAAACGGATCCTCGTACCAGAAAAAACCTGCTTCATCGCAGGCACGGCCAACTGCCAGTGCGGCCGCGAAAGTTCCCAGTTCGCAAGCTGGATCGATCATCAGGCTCATGCGCCCGCGAAACGCCTTACCAAGGGCGAGCACGGTAGCCACTTCCTCGGCGACGTTGCCATCGCACCAGCCATGCACCTTGAAGGCGCGATATCCCATTTCATAGCACTGCTCGGCAAAGTCGACGTAGGCCTGCGGCGAGGAAAGCCCGCCGTTGCGATCGCCGTGATAGGTCGAGGCATAGGCAGGCAGCTTCGTGCGAAAACCGCCGAGCAATCGCGACACCGGTGCATTGAAATGCTTACCCGCCCAGTCCCACAGCGCGATATCAATACAGCCGAAACCCATATGGTCGTACTGGCGGTGCGCACGCTTGAAATCATCGTAAATTTTTTCGCGCTCATGCGCGTTGCGACCGAGCAACTGCGGAGCAAGCGCCAGCGTTTGCCCGAGCGCCATCGGCGTGCCACCCCACAGCGTCACGTACTCGCCTCGCCCGCCATCCGCGGTACGAATCACCACGGCATATTTGGATAGCGATAACCTATTGTCCGGCTGGTAGACGATATTGAATTTACCAGCGTCCCACCCAACGTCTGCCAGTTCAAATGCAAACTCGTGTACTTCAACGCGATCGATTGTGCTCATAATGTGATTATCCTGTCCGGCCGAGGAAACATCATCAGCGCGTGACACGCAAGGCGGTTGACGGAACGACTCTGACTCGGGTAAACCCATGCTGGAAAACCGTATTGAGGATTCAGGGCCTGTTAACGCATATTGGATCGATGCGTTGCTCCCCAAAATGGGGTCAGGCAAGGCGTGAGGAGTGCAGTTTGGCTATTCCAAATAAACGACGAGCAACACAGCATGGCGCCATTTTGGGGGCAACCCGAAGGGACGGGCCCACTTTGGCGCGATCCTGCGTTACAGCTCGCTCATGTGGAATGGCCACACCGCGCTCGCTGCGCCTTGTCTCACACCAAATCGGCCGCCGTCGCACCGATCCAATATGCGTTAACAGGCCCTAGTTTAGGTGGCTGCCGATAACAGGGTCAATTCAGATGACGAACCCACGACGATGGGACCGGCCGACGAGCCAGCCGAACGGCCACGCTGGTGGCTGCGCAATCCCACCGTGGGCGTGCTGTCGGCAGCGATACTCGGGGTCGCAACCCTGTCCGTCACTGCATCGATAAAAACGCCGGACCCGGCTCCCGGCTCGACACTACTATATATAGTCATTCTGCCGATCGCACTGTTATTGCCAGCCATCGCGGTGGGCGGCGCTTTCGTCGCCTGGCGCGCGCTCGGGGCGGCGCACGGCGGATTGCGGCTGGCGCTTGCGCCAGCCGCGGCGCTCGCGTTGATGCTAAATCTCACTGCCGTTGGCCTCTTCATACGGTGGATGGGGCGGGTGTTCCTCGGATAGACGCGGACGTCGCAGCCCTGCCAGGCGCTGGATTGGCCAAACGATGGCACGATACGCGTTGCCTGCCGACCACCGCAAACGCTATTCCCCTTCTAAACCGCCGAGTAAAGTAGAAGCGACGGGGAAGTCGGCGAGGACTGTCTGAGTCCGCGCATGTTTCAGGCGCGGATGAGTTTCGCAGCCGCCCGTCGCTTCGAGTCACGCAGGGCACCACAAAGGGGCGGTTCAGTGGGGCGGCCTTCTTTGGCCCACCTTTTTTGGCCGCGCAAGAAAACGAAGTTTCAGTGCAGGCTCACCTGGCGACAGCCAGGTTATGTCGGAACTAAAGGTAGGTAGCCGCCGGGCTACCCCCGGCGAGCGCCCGCGCTTGGTGCTATATTGCTGTTTCAATTAGTAGATTGCTACCATGCGCATCGAACTGAACTACGGAAGAGGCACTTTACCGGTTGATCTGGACGCCAACTGGGACGTGTCAGTGATCCGCAAGCCAACAATGCCGGTTGAGACCAGCCCGCTCGATGCGGTGGAGGCTGCGCTTGGCAACCCGGTCGGCTCCGCTGCTCTGGTCGAAGAAGCCAAAGGCAAGGCCAGCGCCTGCATTCTGGTGTGCGACATCACCCGGCCAGTGCCGAATAGCCAGCTGCTGCCGGTGATCCTGCGCCAGTTGCTCGCCGCTGGTATGACGCGCGAGTCGATCCGTATTCTGGTCGCAACCGGTTTGCATCGTCCTAACGAAGGCGAGGAACTAGCCGAATTGATCGGCGATCAGTGGGTGCTGGACAACTTCCGGGTTGAGAACCACTTCGCGCGTAATGATGCCGATCACGTCGACCTGGGTACGACAACCAAGGGCACACTCGTCAAACTTGATCGGCGCTTCGTCGATGCGGATCTGAGAATCGTCACTGGCCTGGTCGAGCCGCATTTCATGGCGGGTTACTCGGGAGGCCGCAAGGTGATCGCACCGGGCATCGCGCACAAGGAAACTATTACGACATTCCACAACGCGCGGTTTATGTCGCACACGAAAGCCGACAGCTGCATACTCGATGGCAACCCGCTGCATCAGGAGCAACTCGAGATCGTGAACATGCTCGGACAGGTGCTGGCGGTCAATACGGTATTGGACGAACATCGCCGCATGTCGTTCGTCAATTTCGGGGAAGTGGTGAAGAGTCACCTCGACGCCGTTAAGTTCACCGAAGACTACACCGTCGTTCCAATTTCGAGAAAGTACAGGACAGTGGTCACCAGTGCCGCCGGTTATCCACTGGACCAGACCTATTACCAGACTGTTAAGGGCATGGTTGTTCCAACCGACATTCTCGAGCCGGGTGGCAATCTGATCATCGCCTCGGAATGTACTGAAGGAATCGGCTCGAGTGAGTATGCCGATGCCCAGCGCCGGCTGATCGAGAAAGGTGTCGATGGCTTCTTTGACGACATCAGCGCCAAGGATTACGCTGATATCGACGAGTGGCAGACACAAATGCAACTGAAGCCGATGCGCATTGGATCAATTCACCTCTATACCACTGGATTGTCTGACGAGGACAAGCGCATCACAGGGGTCAACGCGGTTGATTCGCTCAACGACACGATACGTCGGAGTGTCGAAGAAAGCATCGCAGACAACGGTGACGCCAGTGTCGCAGTTATACCTGAGGGACCTTATGTCGTGCCTGCCTACCGGCCGACGGCCGATTCGGACCGCACGGAAAGATATAGCGAAGGAGTAACGCATGATTGACGACAGAGTTGATGTAAACATCGCCGGTGGACTCGACATCGCCCTCCCGAAAATGGTTACGGTACGGCAAAAGTTTGAGTCGCCTCGTGTTGGCGATATCCCGACAGTGGTCGCAAGCGAGTTTGAAAAACCGGAGATTCGTTCCAAAGTCAAACCCGGCCAGGTGATTGCGGTTGGTTGTGGTAGCCGCGGAATCAACAATATCGCCAAGATCACCAAATCGGTCATCGAGGGATTACAAGCCCTGGGAGCCAAGCCATTCATCTTTCCCTGCATGGGCAGTCATGGGGCGGCTACGGCGGAAGGCCAGAAAGAGGTTCTGGAAGGCTACGGGATATCGGAAGCGAAGATGGGCGTTCCGATACGCGCCACGATGGACACCACAATCGTCGGAGAACTCGACGATGGCACGCCGGTACACATGGACGCCAACGCTGCGCAGGCCGACGGCATTGTCGTAATCAATCGCATCAAACCGCACACTTCTTTTCGCGGCCCTACCGAGAGCGGCATTACCAAGATGCTCGCCATCGGTATCGGCAAGATCATTGGCGCTGCCACTTATCACCAGCATGGCATGGACGTGTTTCCAACATTGCTGCCGAAGGTGCGTGACGTCAATATCAAGGCGCGCAATGTCCTGTTTGGAGTGGGCATCGTGGAAAACGCCTACGATCAAACTGCAGTGATCGAACTTATCGCAGCGGAGAAAATTGGCGAACGTGAACCGGCACTGCAGGAAATGGCCAAACGCAACATGCCTCGCATCCAGTTCTCCGAGGTCGATGTGCTGGTGATCGAAGAAATGGGCAAAAACATCAGTGGTGCGGGCTTCGACCCGAACGTAACCGGCCGCAACAGACGCAACGTAGACTGGTCCAGTGATCCGTTGGTCAAGAAAATCGTCGTTTTGAACCTGACGCCAGTAAGTCATGGCAATGCCACTGGCATTGGCGGCGCCGACGTCATCACCATGCGCCTGTACCGCGATATGGATATCGGCGCAACTTATGCCAATGTGATTACCTCCATGAGTCTGGGCGGTGCGGCCATTCCAATCATCATGAACTCCGACAAAGAGGCGATTGCACTCGCAGTCAAGACAGTGGTGCGTGTAAAGCCCGAAGATTGCCGCATCGTCCGCATACGCAATACGCTGGACCTGGCGCAGATCGAGGTGTCGGAGCCGATGCTGGCCGAAGTAAAGGCAAGGCCGGAGTGCTTCAGCATCATCTCGCCATCACGGTCATTTGTGTTTGACCGCGACGGCACTCTTTCACCGCTGGCTCACGACGAGGACCTGGAAGCCGCAACCGGATGAGCCACACTTGCAGGCGCACCGTTTCGGTGCGCCTTCCTGAACAAAGTTAGTGAGGTCTGCCGCAACAGTGGTCGTCTTTTCAATAGGGCATTGAATCGACTAAAGACGCCAATCAAGGCTAACGCGCCGCCCCATCTCACTGCGCAGTTTTGTATTGATAAGTCACCGTGCGGCTTGCATTGCGCATATTCTCTACGGATATATTCCGCTTTACCAATAGCAACATCCGAAATAAGAAAAAACGAAAAAGAACTGCGGCGAGAGCATTTAAGCGTGATTCATTCATCATGCACGTGGATTTATTTTGCGAACGCCATGACAATCGGGTTTCAAGTCGATTACATCTATCCACAATTTCTGTGGATAACCTTGTGGATTGCAACGCGGTATGAACACAAACTCTTTTTGCAACATGACGCGCTCTTTGTACTGCTCAATTTTTCATCAGCTCTGTCGCCGGGCGGAGACAGAAAATCACAAGTGCATAATGCCTCGTTCCTAAATTAGCTATGCGCATAACAGACATCCGCACCATCGCCGTTGAAGTCAAACTTCAACAAACCGTGTTCGACGCCAACTACACCATGGCCACCAAGCCTGCTTTGCTGGTGGAGGTAGACACTGATGACGGTTTAACTGGAATTGGCGAAGCAGCCCACTTTGGCGGTCCGATGGCATCGACGGCGCAAGTCATTGAACACGAATTGAAGCCTTATCTGATCGGCGAGGATGCGAGCGAAATTGAACGCTTGTGGGAACGCATGCACCGGCGCGCCTATAAGCACGCGCGCGGCGGCGTTGTGATAGCGGCGATCAGTGGCATCGATATCGCACTGTGGGATCTGCGCGGCAAGGCGGCGGACATGCCGGTGTGGCGTTTACTGGGTGGATACCGCAAGCGAGTCCCCGCTTACGCGACAGGTGGCTTCTATGCTGAAGGCAAAGGCATCAACGAACTCGTCGCGGAAATGCGAACCTACGTCGACGCCGGTTTTCGCGCTGTAAAAATGAAAGTAGGGCGCAACAGCAAGATTGAGATGTCTGCGCTGCGTGCCTCCAGCGAACGCGGCGTCGCTGAGGTGAGCCTTGCCCAAGATATTGAGCGGGTCGCTGCCGTTCGCGAAGCAATTGGACCGGATGTGCGGCTCGCGGTGGACGCTAACGGCGCCTGGGACGTCGCCACCGCGGTCAGGATGGGGCGAGCGATGGAACCATACGATATCTACTGGTACGAAGAGCCAGTATGGCCGGACGACGTCGACGGCAGCCGTGAAGTCGCCGAGAAAACTTCCATCGCCATCGCCGGTTATGAAACGTGCAGCTACGGCATCGTCGATTTCGCTCGTTACATCTCGGCACGAGCGGTGCATTTCGTGCAGCCGGACGTTGCCTGGGCTGGCGGACTCACTGAATCGTTAAAGATTGCCCACATGGCGCAAGCAGCCAACTTGCCGATCGCCCCGCATATCCACGGTTCGGCAGTTGCCGTTGCCGCCGGACTGCACCTTCTCGGTGCAGTTCGAAATGGCAGCATGGCCGAGACTGTGTTTCCGGCCCATGAACTCATGACGCAACTGGTGAAAGAACCGCTGCCACTCGACCCGGCGACGGGAGAAATTGAATTGTCGGAAAAACCCGGGCTGGGAATCGAGTTGGATGAGGAAACCGTCAAGCGCTTCAGAGTTAACTAGGGTCTGTCGAAAAAGCTACTGCACCGCTTGTTGCAATTGAACCGATTACAGCGTCGCGTGCTCGCTTCGTCCTCGCCTACCTGTTTGGTATGTCTTCGTCCCGCGCACGATTCTTTCGAAACAGGCGGCTCCTTGCACTCGGACCGCTCGCTACGCTTTTTCGATACGGCGGTGCTCTCCCTAACTGGGATAGTTCCCGAAATATCTCACCGCCGAGTACGCGGAGGACGCAGAGGAAGACTCGGAGAGTATCTTCCAGGTAATCTGGCGACGATGCCAGACAGAAGACTCTTGTCTGTTCCTCAAACTCCCAAGCGCGACTGCCTTACCCTGCTAGCCCGCTATTGCGTTTGTGGCTGCCAGTCGCGCGCGCGTTGCTGCGCTTGCGCGAGTTCGTCCGGCTTGAGTTTTGATGCGATGAAATCACGCACTTTCTCGACCTGCGTGCGTTCATCACCACTCAACTGGGCCGCCGCCAGATTGCTCCACATGTAGGCTTCGACCAGGTCCTGCTCTACGCCGGTTCCTTCGTAATACATCCAGCCTAACCTGCTCTGCGCTCGCGCATCACCTTTTTCGGCAGCCAACTTGTACCATTTTGCCGCCTCCGCCGGATCCTTGCCTACTCCCTTGCCGTCTTCGTACATGTAACCGAGAAGGTACTGCGCGTAGGTGCTGCCTTGTTGTGCCGGCTCGAGATACCACTTCGCAGCCTGCGCGTAATCCTGCTCGACGCCAGTTCCGAAAAAGTACAGCGCACCCAGTGCTTCCATTGCGTCACGGTTGCCCTCTTCGGCCGCCTGGCGATACCACTTGGCCGCCGTCGCGCCGTCCTTTTCGAGACCGCGACCTTCCTCGTAGAGAAAACCGAGCATGTACTTCGCCTGCACATCTCCGTGCTGCGCGGCCTTCTCGAACCACTTTGCAGCCTGCGCATCATCTGCGCTGACACCGTTACCCTGATGGTAAGCCCACGCCAGACTTGAATATACCGATACTTCTCCCTGATCGGCTGCCTTGAGGAACCATTGCGCCGCCAACGCGTCGTCCTGCGTCACACCTTTTCCCTGCGCATAGAGAAATCCGAGGCTGGCCTGTGCTCTCGGCTCACCCTGATCGGCCGCTTTCTGGTACCACTGCGCCGCTTTTTCTGGATCGGCACTGACACCCTGACCGTTCTCATACATCCAGCCCATCAGATACTGCGGATAGGCACGTCCGTCAGCAGCCGCTTTTTCGTACCATTTGGCAGCTTCGGCGTAATCGCGATCAACGCCACGACCAAAAAAATACAGTGCGGCGAGTGCTTCCTGCGCATCGACGTTGCCATCTTCGGCAGCGACCTGATAGTACTTGGCTGCCTTTGCCGGATCCTGCTCGACGCCTTGTCCCTGGTCATAAAGGTAAGCAAGCAGAAACGCCGGATAGGGTTTGCCGTTGTCAGCCGGCCCCGTATACCACTTCGCCGCGAGCGCGTAGTCGATTGCCACACCTTTGCCGAAGAAGTAAATTCCGCCCAACACTTCCTGCGCTTCGGCCTGGCCCTGCTCGGCAGCCTTGGTATACCACTCGATACCGGTTGCAAAATCTTGCGGTACACCACGGCCGTTGAAATAGCATTCGCCCAGGTAGAACTGCGCCAGTGCATCACCCTCGGCGGCGGACTTGCGGAATTCGGTCACCGCAGTCTGGAAGTCTTCCTTCTGATATGCCTGGAAGCCCTTGAGCGTATCGGCGGAGGCATTCAGCGACATCGCAAACAGAAACAACAAGCCCATAATGCGACGCATGAGACTCTCCTTCACTGTCTTGCACTCAGTTTGTTCATCATTCAGTTTCTATTCTCCGCCGCCGGCAACGGCCTGTCAGTTCGTTGCGGGCGGCAGATTTTGCGTAAAGTTTAGCAGCCTGATTGGCATCGGCCCGTAATCAGTTTCCGGCCGCGTCCCTGGCGACAATGATCACAACACCGCACACGAACAAAGGACGCAGAATAATGATCTGACGCCGAGCGGTCTTAGGACCCCAGCCGTCGCCACGCGTACGGCAGCCGGCGCAGCAACAGATCCATCAGATAGGCGAACAGTGCCAGCAGCGCGAGCCACGGCCATAGCGGCCTGGAACGTTGCCCGATATCTTCGCCGACTTCAAATATTTCTGCCGTCGTGGCGCCCAGCTTGCCTCCCGTCTCATGCGCAACAGTCTGCAGCAGATCGAGGTTCGGTGGCAGCGATCGGTATTCGTCCGGAAATCCCGAGAACATCATGCGTGTGCCGGCACGCTCTACGGTGACTTTGTCAACGCCCCCACCAACCCGCAGGTTTACCGTGATCGATTCTGTCGCAGCAAAGTCTACTCGCGCCCGGTACACGCCTGGCCCGACTTGCTTTAATGACACAGAATCTTCCTGCGCGCCGCGTTGCGTGCGCACCACGGGAGACAGACCGTCGCGGAACCGACCCTCATCGGTGAGCAGCATGAGTTCGATCACAGCGTCGTTTCCGTCGCGCTCCAACGAGAATCTGACCAGTTCCGAACCACCTTGCCGCATCACCCCGCGTACCAGTTGTGCCCACAGTTTTCCGTAGTCTTCCCACTCGAGCCACTGTGCCGACCAACGGTTTTTCACGTCCGAAGCAAACAGCACGGCTTTGCCAAGACCGTATTGCCAACGAGTCAATAACGCTGCCCCCTGCTGGCTTGCAAGCAGCACTTCCGCAGTATCGCGCGCCTTGACCGAAATATGGCCGCCGAGCGGCGGCGCGTCGGCAAAGTCGACTCCAGCCAGCGCGTGAGAACGTTGCTTTACAACGGGCAAGATCGCCTCTTCAACCAGATTGATGCCAACGACTTTCCTGGTTTCCTCAGTGAAGATTTGTGGAATCGACTCCGCGCGGGCGGCGAGGTAGTTGCGGCCCTCGCCCCACTCGGCAATCGCCTGCATCAAGGTCGGATTGCCGCCTTCACCAATAGTGACTGTCGATACCACGATATTTCGTTCGCGCATGCGCTCGAGCAAGCGTTCAAAATCGGCCGGGTGCGTATCACCGTCCGACAGCAAAATGACGTGTTTGGTGCGCGCATCTGCCTTGCGCAGCATGCGGTAGACGATTCCCAGCGCGGGATAGATGTTGGTCTGCCCGCTCGCCTGAATGCGGCTGATCTGTGCTTCGGCCTTGCGTTTGGAGCGCACCTGATGCATCGGCACGGCAACATAAGGCTGCGAATCGAACGCCACCACCGCAAACTGATGCTGCTCTTCGAGCAGATCGAGCGCCGCCCTCGCCGCCTCTTTGGCGTATTCCATCTTGCGCCCCTTCATGCTGTAGGAACGGTCAACGGCAATTACCAGCGCAATGTCTTTACGCTTTTCCTGCGCCTTGAATTCCACCGGCAACACATTCTCCATCGGTGATTCACTGTAGCCCTGTTCACCGAACGTATTTTCACCACCGGCAAACACCAATCCGCCACCGTGGTCGCGAACATAGGATTCGACTGACAGCATCGCCTCCGGTGAGAACTGATTGGCGGGAACATCCGACAGGATCAGTGCGTCGTAGCGCAGCAAGGTCTGCAAGCTGGCGACGCCTTGCGCTCCGGCCACTTCAACATCGAGCCCCTCTTTTCGCAACGCTCCCGCCAGGTATTTCGACGTGCCTCGCTTGCCTTCGACATACAGCACCTTGACCTTGTCACCGACCCACGCCGAGATCTGCAAGCGATTATTGTGTTCGACGGTGTCGCCCTCTGCGCGCACCTCTGCGGTCAGGCTCACGGCCCCGGGTTGCGGCATGCGCGTGTCGAAGTTGACCCGGTTAATGCCCTGGTTGAGCTGAGTGCGCTTGCGCGCCAGCGTCCGGCCGCCACTGGCCAGCGAGACCTGCGCCGGTGTTCTTTCCGGACTGAACAGGCGCACCGCGATAGTCGTCGGCTCGTCGCTGCGCAGGCGGTCCGGCACTTCAATCCCGTCGACCCAAACATCACCGGCGCCATAGGGTTTCGCCGCCAGCGCAAACACGCGTGCGCCAGCAGACTTCAATCGCGGAAATACATTGGCCACTGCACCGTTGGTTTCGTTGCCGTCACTGAGCAATACGATTCGCTTGACCCGATCGCGCGACAAAGCACCCAGCGATTCATCCAGTGCTGCCTCAATATCGGTCGCCGACTGAACGATAGCGTCGACCGGCTGATCGGTAGCATTTTCCTCGGTTGTGCCGTCTACCACGTTGAGGCCGCGTGCCGCCAACGTGTCGGCGACCACAGCCGGCTGCTTGGCAAAGACCACCAGGTTTGAATGTGACGGTTCGTGTTCGCGCTGTGCTGTGTCGATCCAGGTTAGTGCGTCATCGATAAAATCCGCGGCGACGCTTCGCGATACGTCAAGTGCATAGACGACCGATATCTCACGCGTCGTGCCATGCCATACCGGTTGCGACAACGCAACCACGATTGCCGCCAGTGCCATAGAACGCATTACCGCGACCGTCAGCAAATGCTTTCGCGACAGATTGGTTCGGGTACGGAATGCAACCACCCAGATCAGTGGCAGAACAAGAAGCAGGGCCATCGCCCACGGCGCATCGAAACTGATCATGACGTCACACCGTGATGCGTCGATGATAAGTGAGCCACTCAATGAACAGCAGCGCAGCTGCCAGCATCAGCAACAACGCCGACAATCCAACAGGCAACTGGTCCGCTACGTCAGTCGCGTCGGCCTCCGTCTCATCTACAACAGCAGTTTGATTGACGTTACTGATACGCCGCTCGAGCAAATTGACCGTAATTCGCAACGGGCGATCGCTGCCAAGTGCGGTGTAAAGGCCGGGCCGTGTCGCATCGAAGAAACTGCGGCCATCGACTGTGACCACTGGCACCTCGGAACCGTCCATTGCATACACGCGTGCGTCGTCAAACGGAACCGTAACCATGCCGGGTTGCTCGCGCAGGATCTCCGGCTCATCGGCGAGCCAATTGATACTGTTTCCAAGAAACAGCGGAAAGCCTGCCAGCAAGCCGAAATTGGAACTGGCAACATCAAATCCCAACAACACCCAGCGCATCGCCCCGTCATGCGCCAGCGCGAGCACCTTTTCGTCACTGGTGCGAAGCAACACCGTTGTCGATGCATCGTTAGGTGACTGCAGGTAATTGCCTTGTTCTATAGACAAATCGCGCAACGAGATGTCGCGCAGCACGGAATGCCTGGTATCGGCCGACGCTATTTCGGGAAAGCTCGCGGTGCCGGCACGCGCAGGGAGCCAGTCAACCGATCTGGCACCGATCAGCAGTGCCGGGGCCGACGGTGGTTCAGACGGCACAAAGCGATCGAACACGAATATGTCTGTCTGGTTTGGACTCGTAACCACTTGATCCATGTAGCGGCGTGGTGACACAGTGTTTAGACGCACCCGCGGCTGCGCACTGAGTGATTTGGCCAGGTAATCACTATCCGACCTCGTCACCAGAGTAACTCGCACAATACGGCGAGACGAAAGATAGCCGTAGGCGATGTCATCATCTGCATAGCCGTCTCGGGCCGACGTCAACGCAGCGCGGATCGGACCCCCGGGAAAGTCCGAAAGATCAAACGTGTGTCCAGCAAAACTGTCAGCTTCGATCGAGATCTTGCGCGTCACACGCTGCTCGCCAAGTCCACTGATAACAACCTCTGTTGTCACCGGCTCGCTGCCCGCGTTAAACACCTCGACAAAAGCCTCACGTTGCGCCGGATCACCTGGCACGTTCTGGAAATCAAATGCCGTGATGCCGAGATTGGGTGCCGCCTCAAAAACGGAAACCGTTACAAAATCGGAAGGCGGCAGGCCCAGAAGCACGCCGTCGGTCACCACATATCTGCCTTCTGCCGGAATCGAGGCAATCGCCGACGGAACGATGGGCTGAAAAGACTGGCCGAGCTCCAGCGATAGAACAGTCTCGATGGCCTTGTTGCGCGATTCGAATGCCGGTGTGACGAGCCGGCGCTGCGTGTCGACGACCATCACCTGAGTCGCCGAGGAAAAATCGTTGATCAAGTCAACAGCGCGATCTTTGGCGAGTTCGAAGCGCTGCGCTCCGCTCCCGGTTCTGGTCGCCATCGTCGGCGCGTTGTCAACGACGATGATCGCCTTGCCACTGCCGGCAGCGCCTTCGGTTCCGGGGCGAACAACTGCCAGGACGATGCAGACGCAGGCAACCGAGGCAATCAGCACCGACAGCCACCAGCGCCAGCGATCCGAGACGCGCCGAGTCGCCTCCAGGACTTTCTGCCAGATCAAATTCGAAGACACAAAAAAGTGCCGCGCAGGAGGACGCAGCAGGTACAGAAGCATGACTGCGGCTAGTGTTGCCGCAACCGCGCCGCCGACCACGAGCGCAGACAGCGGAAAAGCGTTCATCGCAACAGGCCTTCTTGGCGCAGGGCGCGCAACATCAATTGCTCAAATGGTGCATCAGTATCAGCGCGCAAATAGCCCCAGCCATGGCTGCGGCAGAAAGCCTCGATCTCGGAACAATACTTGGCAAAGCCCTTGCGGTAGCTATCCAGAAGTTCCGGCGTGAGATGCGCCTTGAGGCTGGACCCGTCTTCGGAATCCACAAGCACGACATCATCGCCGAATGACGGCTCGCGATCTTCCGGGCTGATAATATGCGCGGCAAAGACGTCGTGACCAAAGCGGCGGATCACCTGAAAAGCCGGCTCGAATCCCGCTCTGTCGAGAAAATCAGAAGTGACGATGACCATACCGCGCGTGCGCTTGGCACCAAAGAACTTGCGAAAGGCATTTTGCAGACTGGTGCTTCCTTGCGGAGTGAGTTTCTCCAGGAAATGCAGCGTGCGCCACATCTGGTTCTTGCCGCGCCGCGCCGGCATCTCGCTGAGCACACCATCTGCAAAGGCAATCACGCTGACTCGGTCGTGATTGATTAAACCAACGTAGGCGAGCGCGGCAGCAAAACGGCGCGCAAACTCCAGCTTGTCGGTGCCGCCCACTCCCATCGACTTGCTGACGTCGACAAAGATGTAGATCGGTAAGTCGGCTTCTTCTTCGAACAGGCGCAGAATGAGCCGGTCGAGACGCATGTACGTGCCCCAGTCCAGATTACGCGTGTCATCACCGGGTGAATAAGGGCGGTAATCGGTGAACACCATGCCGGTGCCGGTGCGACGCGAGCGATGGTGACCGCGCAGATGTCCGGCCACAGGACGACGCGTGACCAGTGCAAGATTTTCTAGCTGGCGAAGGAACTCTTCACTAAGTTCGACCGACATGAGAAGCGAAACTCTACTGGCGCTGGCCGATCAAGCGGCCTGAGGTGTTGGCCTGGCAACAACTGGTTGACCGCATCATGCGCCGGGCTCTTCGACGGATTCAACAATGCGTTGGAGAATGTCGTCGGTTTCGATTCGCTCGGCCTCGGCCTCGAAATTCAACAGCACACGATGGCGCAATGCCGCTAGTGTGACGGCGCGAACATCTTCGCAGCTCACGTGCACCCGGTCGCTCATCAGCGCGTTGACTTTTGCGCCCAGAATCAGCGACTGTACGCCACGCGGGCTCGAGCCGAAGCGCACATACTTCTTCGCCATGTCATGGGCTTTTTCACTTTCCGGATGGGTCGCAAGAGTAAGCGCGATGGCGTATTCCATGACCGGCTTCGAAACAGGCACTGAGCGCGCGATATCACGCATCTCGAGAATCTGTTCCTGTTCCAGTACTCGGTTGACTTCCGGCTCAGCCTGCTGGGTCGTGCGATCGACGATGCTGTAGAGTTGATCAGCCGCCGGAAAATCGAGACGCAGCTTGAACAGGAAGCGGTCCATTTGCGCTTCGGGCAGCGGGTACGTGCCCTCCATCTCGATCGGATTCTGGGTCGCCAAAACGAAGAACGGCTGGTCGAGATTGTGTGTCGTACCACCCGCCGAAACACTGTTTTCCTGCATCGCCTCGAGCAGAGCCGATTGCGTCTTCGGAGTGGCACGATTGATCTCATCGGCGAGCACCATGTTTGCAAAGATGGGCCCTCTCTGGAACTCGAAGTGCTTCGCCCCTGCGTCATCTTCTCTGACAACATTGGTTCCAATAATGTCGCCCGGCATCAGGTCCGGCGTGAACTGGATGCGCGAAAACTTCAGGTGCGTCACGTCAGCCAGCGTCTGCACAAGTTTCGTTTTCCCAACGCCCGGTATGCCTTCGAGCAGGACATGTCCCTTGACGAGCAGGCAAGTCATTACACCGTTAATGACTTCATCGTTGCCGACGATGATGCGCGACACTTCCTCGCATACGCGCTTGAAATGATCCCGAAACTCCTCGATCTGTCGCTCTACCTCACCGCTCATTTGTGGCCGCTGTTCCTCTGTTACCGTACTCATTTGTTACCGCCGTTAATTAGTTATCGCAGTTGATTAGTTACTGCCTTCGTGAATATTGACAAAGTAATCGCGAACCGCCTGCTGCTGCTCAATCGGGATACGGCTCGGCTGCATCACATCGGCACGGTTGTAATCATCGCGCGCTCGGACGTCGGCAAGCGCGGCCTTTGATGTCTCCTGCTGGCTGGCTGAGTAGAACCAGCCAGAATCTTCCTCGTCGTCTTCCTTCGCTTCTTCGTCACCGCTGACTTTTACGCGTTCGAGCTTGAGAACGGCGTCCAGGCGTTTGGTCGCCCTGCCCTCGAGCGCCCTGGCGGCAGCGCTCCCGCTCGGCGCTCCCGTTGTGCTGCCTTCATCATCCTGATCGGTCTCGCCAGGTACCATCGCTGCCTGACGAAACATGGTGGCCCCGCGCAAATCACTTTTTCCGGTATCCGGTGAAGGCGCGCCGAGCGGGGTTTCGCCCTTGAAACTGGAGTCCGACGGAGAGATCTCGCTTGACTGCGGGGTCATGCCGACCAGTTCATCCATCTCGTTCATCGTCCTGCGCGCGGCATTGGCCTGCTGCTGCCTTCGCATCGTTTCCTGCGCGTCCTCCAGATTTTCGAGAAGGCGGGTAACCGATTCTTCATTCATGGAACCGTTCATATTGGTGAGATCACGCGCGATCTCTCCGATATCCTGACCGACAGGCGATTCGGCGCGTGTGCCCTGTGCCGACTCTTGCTGTTCACCGCTTACCTCGCCCGCTGCGCCGCGAAGTTCTTCGCGCATCTCCTGCAGCATGCCGACCGCGTCCTCGATGCGCCCCTGCTCAATTGCTTCAGCGACCTCCTCGAGTCCGGGCTTCCCTTTCATTGCCCGCGCCAGCCGCGCCAGCCCCTCCCGGGTGACACTGGCTTGCATATTCAGCTTATCGACCGCGTCACGCGCTTGAATGAGCGCTTCCTGCCGTTCCTGCCTCGATGCACCGCTACGCTCAAACGTTTCCAATGCGCGGTCGAGTTGCTTGATTTCTTCCTCTCCGGACGTCGCCGCCGCCAACAGGGCACGTGCGGATTGCAAATCTGATTCTGTTTGCGCGATGACGTTGGGTGCAGTACCAGCACGCACCAGATTCGGACCGCTCCACATCGCTGCAGCGAGCACTACGGCAGGGACAATGGCCAGCAACAGACTCCTCGGCACTCTAACCGGCAGAACGCGCGCGCCACGCACTTGTTGCGCCGTTCGAGCAGCATTCGCCACGTGCATGCGGACAAAAGCTGCACCGTCGTCGGCTTGTTCTTTCTGCGACACGAACCAGTAAGCGCTTTTCAGTTCGTCGTGCAACGGCAACCGCGCGTCGATCAGGCTGGCAGCCTGCGCCATCGATACCCGCTTGAGCGCACGAGAGATCACCAACAAGCAGAAAGCGACCAGCGCCACGACCAGCACAGACTGGTAGAAACCGTTGATCGCGTCGGCCAGCGACGTGCGTATCAGCACGAACGCGGCCAGTGCGAACAGCACCACACAAAGTGCGAATCCGGCCTCGCGCAGCACACGCGCGAGGCGCATTCGCGCGGCAACTTTCCGCAACAGCCCGATAATGACTTCACGATCTTTCATATCGGGCCCGATTGTATCGCAGCGCTAGACCCGCCGCGAGTAAACTGCCTGAGAACGAGCACCCGCGAACCCGGACTCAGGTAACATTAGCGACAGAATTGTTGTTAAGGATGAACTGATGGGCATGCTGCAGGGCAGATTCATTGCGCTCGCGTTGCTGGCGCTTGTATTTTTGTGGCCACATCAGCTCAGAGCGGCCGACAAGCCGCACATCGTATACATTCTGGCCAACGACCTCGGCTGGAAGGACGTTGGCTATCACGGCGGCAGGCCTGCCACCCCGCGCCTGGACGCGCTTGCCGGGTCAGGCGCGCGCCTCGAACGTTTCTACACGCAGCCCAACTCAACGCCGACACGCGCCGCCATCATGACCGGACGCTACCCGATGCGCTATGGAATGCAGATGCTGTCGCTACTGCCATGGAGTAGTTACGGCTTGCCGCTGGACGAGCGGCTGCTGCCACAAGCGCTGAAGATGGTTGGCTATCGAACGGCGGCGTTCGGCCAATGGCAGCTTGGCCACGCGTCGCGCGACCTCCTCCCGACGCACCGCGGCTTTGATTACTTCTATGGCAACCACAACGCGCTACTTAACCACTACAGAAAAACCGATCTGACTGGTAAGCGGGACTGGCATCGCGGCGAGAGGCTGATCCGGGAAAACGGCTTCGCCACGTCATTGATTGCCCGCGACGCGGCAGCATTCATTGCCGACCACGACACCTCGCGTCCGCTGTTCATGTACGTGTCCTTGCCTTCACCGGCGGCACCCCCGCAAGCGCCGGCCAATTACGTTGCCAAGTACCAGGATGTCGGCGATGAGCAACGAGGCGTCTACTACGCAATGATTAGTGAGATGGATGCCGCAGTTGGAACCATTGTTGACGCCATCGAAGCAAAAGGAATGAGCGAAAACACTTTGCTTATATTCCACAGCGACAACGGTGGCGCAGTCAAAAACAAGTATCTCAGTGGCGACGGCGACGTATTACGCAACGTCGCCAACAATGGTCCATTCAGAAACGGACGTGGTTCAATGTACGAAGGTGCAATTCGTGTCGTGGCGCTGGCGGTATGGCCTGGACGCATCGAGCCCGGTGTGATTTCGGAGCGCATCCATGTGACCGACATGTATCCGACTCTGCTGAACCTGGCCGGAGCGCCGCTGGATAACAAGAGCCAGGTTAAGCCGATCGATGGGATCGATGCATGGCCGGTCATTGCCACTGGTGAACTCGGTTCACGCGACGAAATGCTCATCCATGTCGACGAGTTTCGGGGCGCGGTCATGGTTGGCAACTGGAAACTGATCTTGTACGGGACCCTGCCGTCGCGACTCGAGTTGTACAACGTCGCTGACGACCCGTCCGAGGAGGACAACCGGGCGAAGCGAAATCCGGAACGCGTACAGGCACTGTTGGCTCGCCTGAACGAATACGCGTGGGAAATGAAGCCGTCCTTGTACCTTGACGATCTGGCTGCCGCCCGCTCCTACGACACTCCCATCTTCTGGGGAGAAAACCCGCCGCGTCCTTGAACACCAGCGGTACATGGCGCGGCCAATCTCATACTGGACTGAAGCGACTTGAACGCCGTTAACATCGACGATCTGCGCAAACTTGCAAGGCGCCGGCTGCCGCGCGTGGTGTTCGAGTTCATCGACGGCGGCTCGCAGGACGAAGTGACGCTGCGCGCCAATCAGAGCGATTTCTCGGCGTGGCGTTTTCTGCCGCGGACGCTGACTGATATTCAACAGCGCGACCAAAGCGTCGAATTGTTCGGCGAGCGTTACGCCTCGCCTCTAATTCTTGCGCCCACCGGCCTGGCCGGGATAGTGGCGCGGAAAGGCGAACTGCAAGCCGTGCGCGCCGCCAGCCGGGCAAACCTTCCCTACTGTCTTTCCGCCATGGCGACACGCAGCATCGAAGAGATCGCCGATGCGGCCGACGCCTCCAACTGGTTCCAACTCTACGTGCTGCGCGACCGCGGGCTCACCAAAGCGTTTATCGAGCGCGCCCGTGCGGCGAATTGTTCGGCACTGGTATTGACCGTCGATACCAAATTGCAGGGCCCGCGCGAGCGCGACATACGCAACGGCTTCACGGTGCCACCACGCTTCGGGTTTGCAACCCTGGCCGACTTCGCCTTGCACTGGCGGTGGCTGTTCGACGTCGGACTGGGGCCGAAGATCAAATTCCGCAACTTCGAAGGAACGGACGTCAACGCCGATGACGCGATGACGATTACCCAGTTCATCGCCAATCAGTGGGACTTGTCAGTGAGTTGGCAAGACGTCGAATGGTTCAAAGCCGCATGGGGCGGGCCAGTGCTACTGAAAGGATTGCTCAACCCTGACGATGCGGCGAAGGCGGTCGATGCCGGGGTGGACGGAGTCATCGTGTCCAATCACGGCGGCAGGCAACTGGACGGGGCGATCTCCGCGATTGCCGCGCTGCCGGCCGTTACCAAAGCCGTCGCCGGGCGCGTGCCGATCATTCTCGATGGCGGGGTGCGGCGTGGCGCCGACGTAATCAAGGCAATCGCCTTGGGCGCAACGGCGTGCATGATCGGACGTCCCTGGCTCTACGGCCTTGCCGCCGGCGGAGAAGCCGGCGTGGACAGGGCCCTGACCATCTTGCACGATGAGATAGACGTCGCACTGGGCCTGCTCGGCTGCGCCAGTCTGGCATCGGTTGACCGCAGCGTGCTAGTCGACTGATCGCGGCGGGTTTTCTTCTGCGTCGCGCGGCGTTTCTGCGTCAGGCGGCGTGACTGTTTCTGGCGTCATTAGCTTGCCTTGGCGCCCCTTCTTATCGAGAAACTGGTCGGCCAGCGCCTTGTACAGCGGTCGGCGGCAGATGATGCGTGAACAACCTGCGGCCAACAGCGATGCCGCCATCAAAGGCACGATCATGTCGTGGTTGTCGGTCATTTCGATGACAATCACGAACGCGGTAACCGGCGCCTGCACCACCCCGGCAAAATAAGCCACCATGCCCAGCACAATGACGGCGCCGGCCGGTGCGTAAGGCGCCAGCGCCGCCAGATTGTCACCCAGCCCGGCGCCAATGGCGAGAGACGGCGCGAACACGCCGCCGGGGATGCCGCTGACGTACGAAACGAGGGTCGCGACGAGTTTGAGAATGCCGTAGGCGGCAGACAGTTCGCCAGTTCCCTCGAGAATGCTGCGCGCCTCGTGGTATCCGGTGCCGTAAGTGCTGCCACCAGAAATCGCACCGATAACCGCCAGCGCGAATCCGCAATACGCGGCAAACATGATCGGACGCCTGCGGGCGTATTCTCCCAACCGTCCCGGCAAGCCTCGTCGCGAGAAGACAATCAGCAGCTGGCTGAAGGCGCCGCCGGCGAATCCACCAACAACGCCGCAAGTCAGGACCGCGATCCACGCCGTCGATCCATCGAGAACGGCCGCCGTACTACCAAAATACGTGTAGTCGCCCAGCCACCACAGGGAGACGATACCGGCCACGATCACCGCAGTGAGCACGGTACCGCTGGTGCGGCTCTCGAAGGAGCGGCTCATTTCCTCGATGGCAAACACAACGCCGGCCAGCGGCGTATTGAATGCGGCGGCAACCCCAGCCGCGCCGCCGGCCAGAATCAAGCCACGCTCGGCCTCGATTCGGGAAAAGCGGGTCAAACGACCGAGCGAGTGCATGATCGAGGCGCCGATCTGCACCGTCGGCCCCTCGCGCCCGACCGACGCGCCAGAAAACAGTCCCAGCACGGTAAGCAGAAACTTGCCGATCGCAACTCGGGGCGAGAGCAACTTGTCGCGCAATTTCTCATCCGATACGCCAAGCGCGGCGATGGTCTGTGGAATACCACTGCCTTGAGTACCGGGGAAAAACCGTCGCGTGATCCAGACTACCAGAGCCAGTCCGGCCGGCCCGATGATAAAGGGCAGTACCGGACCAAACGGGGCGGGCAAGTCGACCATGCGCTGATGGACATCGTTAGCGAACTCCGCTGACAAGGCAAAGGCGATCGCCGCCACACCAACGGCGACGGCGCCGCACCAGAGTACTATCCGCCGCAGCCAAAGGCGTGGGTGCAGCCAGGCATAGCGTCCGCGGCGCAGCCAGCTGGAAGGAACGACCCCGTTAGCCACTCGTCAGTCCGTCATCGGCGACAGGTGACTCAAAAATCGGCGATTCACTGGCTGGCCCGCGGTGAACCCCGATTCCGTATGAGATTGCGGAATCAGACGAGGGACTACCTTGACACAGGCAATTCCCGAACGACTGTAGCGGGGCGGGGCCATAAACCTCTCGAGTGCCAAAAGAATGCTTATGGTGAAAACCAAAAGCACCAATCATTCCCAGCATGAATTCAACTCTAATCAAACGACATGCAACCTCAAAATGCGAGCGACCGGGGGCTCCGCTGACGATCCGACGCCAACTAATAGGCAAATACCCGGTCCCAACAGTTAGTCAAGGAGTCTGTAGCGCGAACACTTGGGGCAACCTGATATGCTCAACGCTGTCTGCACCCCCTATAATGAACGGGCAATCTGAAATAGTGAAGCAACCGATATGGCGAACGATCTGTCTATCACCTACTACGTGTCACAGGACATGCTCGGCGTTCCCTCTGATGACGAACTCGAGCGCTTCAAGGATCTGCTGCTGGACGCCCTCCAGGACGAGTGGCCTGACGCACAGATCTCGATTGAAGACGACGAGGACGAGCGAGCCGTGATCGATGGGCCACGTGGGCAGTTCCTGCAAGACGTCGAAGACCGCGTCAACGACGTCGTTGACGAGATACTCGAGGGCGGAGCCTGGCGCGACGAGGAAGAGGACCTTTTCGGCGACGACGAGGAATCCGAACTAGACGAAGGCGAAGACTTCTGAGGGTCCGCGGGCCACGGACGCACCTTGCCGTCAGCCGAGAGTGTCAGGCACCAACGAAAGCGACGGCTTCGATCTCTACCCGGAAAGCCGGATCGACCAGCTCGCTTACCTCAACCAGCGTCGAGGCCGGTCGATTGTCACCGAAGTACTCTATCCGCATCGGATTGATGGCCGCTCTCTCGCTGATGTCAGTCATGAATATAGTCACTTTGACAACGTGTTCGGCACCCGCACCGGCATGCCGAAGACAGGCATCGACACCAGCGAGCGCGATGCGAAACTGGTCTACGGTTGTCGCCGGAATGTTGCCGTCCGCATCAATTCCGCATGCGCCCGACACCCATACATGGTCCCCAGCACGTACGACGTGGCAATAGTGGCTGTACGGTTTCGGCTGACCGGGAACCATATGACGATCGATCATGGCGACTCCTCCATTTGGTGAGTTGTTGTCGGGCGCAGATTGCCGGCAATCCCAGCCGGCCGGGTTCTGCAAGGCGAGAACAGCCCTTCAAGCTTTTTGACTCGCCATGGCGGTCATAATAACGGTTTGACGAGCAACGGATTCCTGGCCCATGGTTACAGGGCGCATACGACTAGTACGGTAAGGCAATGATCAGAATTCACAACCAGCTGTTCACAGGACTCTTGTTGGCACTGTTCGCGGCACTGCCCGCCGCGGCAGTCCCGGAAATCGGCGAGCCGGCGCCACCGCTGAAAGGCACGCTGTTTTCCGGCAAACCCTTCGACCTCGCCGAGATGCGTGGCAAGGTCGTGCTGATCAATTACTACTCGAGCTACTCCAAACAATGTGCCTTCGAGATCGGCAGCATCGAAGCCTTTCTCGAAGAGAATCGCGACAAGGGGCTGGTCGTCGTGTACATCGGCGTAGATCGTCCGCAGGACCGCCATCGCGTCGAACGCATGGTCAAGCTCTACAATCTGGAGGGCTTCATGAGCAATGAGCTCGAGGAGAACGGCTTCGGCGCGAAATATCGCACTCCGCGCGCTTTTGTGATTGACCGCCAGGGTATCGTGCGCTCTCGCGAGTACGGCAGCAAGACGCCAACCTATTTCCAGAAGTATCTGGTTCCGGTTCTCGCCGAGTAACTTCCTGCCAAGGCCGGCCGCGCTTAGCGCAAATCCCGAACCACCCGAAAACCGAGATCCGTCTCGCGCGCACCAAGGAACTTGAATCTGTCCGATTCCATCAAGTAGTAGGGCTCATTGGTGATCCACGATGCGCCACGATAGCCACGCAGCGAGCAATCTCCCGCAACCCAGGGTCTGCCATTACCTGGCGCACCGCGCCAGTCAGGGCTGGCACAATCCTCAGTCCACTCGAACACGTTGCCGATTGTGTCGTACAGGCCAAACGCGTTTGGCTGGAACGATCCCACGGGTGCAGTCACCACCCGTCCGTCGTCGCACGGCAGGTGCTGCCACTCGAAGTCGAATTCCGCGTGCGCTGATCTGTCATACACATTGCCGTAGTTGCACACTTCAGCGGGTGGAATGCCCCAGAAACGGTTCATGCCAAGACCGGCACGCGCGGCGTACTCCCACTCCGAATTGGTCGGAAGGCGATAGCTTTCACCGGTCTTTGACGACAACCAACGGGTATAGGTGACCGCGTCAATCCAGCTCAGGTTGATTGCCGGTCGTCTGCCGCGACCCCATTCCGCATCATCAATCGCCTGGCACTTGCCGTCAGCGACACACAGATCCCACTGTTCAAAGGTGACTTCGTACTTGCCGATCGCGAAATCCTGCTGAAAAGTCACTGGGTGGAAAAAGCCTTCGTTGTGCGGATGTCCCGGGCCCCAGGGCGGGGTTCGCATCACAAACGAACCAGCTGGTACCACCACCATCTCCGGGCATTTTTCACAATCGTGGAATGTGTCGCCGGGTTGCAGCGCATATACGTACGACCAGTTCGACAATAAACAGAACGCCGCCCAGAACCCGTGGCGTCGAAACATGCTGAACAATGTGCACTCCCTAACGTCTGTCTCGTCGGGAGTGTTGCTCCCAACTAACAATCATTCGCGCAGTTTACCCGAGACCAGTTCGCCTCAGACCAGTTTCTACAAAACCTCGACGCTCGTATCAGCGATTCACGGCAGCGAGAGTCCGACGCGCAAGCCGAGATCGTCTGCTCTCGCACGATAGTAGCGGTAGCGATCCGGTGTGCGTAGATAACGCGGCTCATTCGCAAGCCAGGAGCCACCGCGGTAAGCGCGTTGCAGACAATCGCCGTCCAGCCACGCACTGCCATCGATCTTGGCAAATCGCCAGCTTCGGTTATAGCAATCCAATGCCCACTCCGAAACATTGCCGAGCATGTCGTACAGGCCAAAGTCATTCGGTTGCATTGATCCAACCGGCGCCAGGCCGACGAAGCCATCATCGCAACCGACGTGTGGCCAGTCAAAATCATACTCGGCCTTCGAGCGTTCATCGTAAACGTTGGCCAGGCGACACAGGTTTTCGGGAGGTAGGCCAAAAAAACGAAATCGCGGCCGGCCGGCGCGCGCCGCATATTCCCATTCGGCCTCGGAAAGCAAGCGGTAATCGCGACCAGTAATTTCCGATAGCCAGCGCGTAAAGTCGACCGCCTGTTCCCAGTTGACTCCAGTCACTGGGAAGCTACCCCAACCCCCGCCCGGAGCTTTGCTACACCAGCCCGCGGCGGCGCAGGCATTCCACTCTTCGACGCTAACTTCGTACTGGCCTACGGCAAAAGGTTTTGCGATGGTGACTGTACGGATGATGCCTTCGTTGTGAAAATGTCCCGAACCGGACGGTGGCGGGCCCATGACGAACGCACCCGCCGGCACCACTTTCATCAGCGGACACGCCTGACAATCTCGGAACGCGTCTCCCGGTTGCAACTCTTGCCCATGCGCCGCAGTCGCAGCCAGACACGACGCAGCGAACGCCAAGCCGAACAAATAGCGACTCAAGGGTCTTGATTGCATTGCTTTTCATCCTTACGAAACAACTCGTAATACCTTCGCAGAATCCGGGTCTTCTAGAGCATCTAAACGTTCAGTTTAATCAAGAAGCAAAACGCCGCAATCTTGACTTGCGCACGAAGCGCTCCGTCTGAGGAGGATGTCCTGATACTATTTACCTCTGGTCAAGCGTCATTCCGGAGGTAATCATGCAACAGTCACGCATTGAAGCATTGCAGAGGATGCCTATCTTCGGCGGCATGCAGCCGGACACACTGGAATTTCTGGTCGATTCGGCGCAGACGCGCGAGGTCCCGAAGGACAGTTACTTCTTCCGCGAAAATGAAGTCCCCGACTTCATCTATGTGCTCGAAAGCGGGTCCGTCGCAGTCCTCAAATCCTGGCTCGGCAAAGAGTACAAAATTCGCCACCTTGGCCCGGGAGACTGCTTCGGAGAAATGGCATTGATTGATCTGTTTCCCAGAAGTGCGTCGGTAGTTGCGCTATCCGATTGCAAGGCCATCGCCTTGTCGACGGATGTTGTCCATCGACTCTGTGACCGCAATCTCGAGCAATTTGCGTTGATCCAGATGAATTTCGCGCGTGAGCTGAGCCGCCGCCTGCGCATAGCAGACGACCGGATATTCAGCTTTAGAATGGGCGAGCCGTTTACCGACTCGGAGGATCTACCGCACGTAGCCTGATTGCTTGTCCAACCCCACAAATAACGATACTCGAACAAACAGACGAAACGCCATAACAATTAGTATCGAGCAGGGGGGAAGCCAGCTTGACGAGGCCCGAAAAGGTTCCAGGAAAATCCGTTGCGCATTGTTTGGCACGATCATTTGCGCGTGTGTGTTGGATTTCCCTGTTTGCTGGAATGCTCGGCGTCGCGCCCGTACAAGCGATTGTTTCGGACCGACACCTGCAAGGGGTGAGCGCGCTGGAGTGCGATCTGGAGTCGTCGCAGTCTGAGTTCAGGATGCTGGTCAACGCCAAAAAACACACCTTGCAACTCGAGAATGATACGCAGAAGATCACCTACGAAGAGATCTCAGAAGACACGATGCGCTTTCGGCTGGCGCTTCCGCAGGCTCCTGTGCGAATCTGCGAACTGCAGTTCCCGGCCGGAGCACTGGTATGCACCAGTGACGGTGGCAATGCAGACCTGGGATTCTGCCCGACCATATAGTGCGTTGAGCATAGCAGCCTGACGCCGCAATGACTGCGGCCATCAGGCTGCGGTGCACTCACCTCGCTTCACCGCAATCAGACTCAGTTTCCGATGTGCACCTGGTACATGGCGTTGTTGGAAAATGTGCAGGTGCCCGCTCCCAACGTCGGACTGCTCATCTGATACTCGCAGCGGGCAAACATGCCGCCAGGCCCATAGGCACTGGCAACGCCACGTCGTTGATCGTTGGCTACGCGTGTGGCTTCACCGACCAGGGTCTCGCCTTGATAATTGAAAGTGAAGCGGCCC
This sequence comes from Betaproteobacteria bacterium, assembly GCA_020354125.1. Classification (GTDB taxonomy): domain Bacteria; phylum Pseudomonadota; class Gammaproteobacteria; order Burkholderiales; family Eutrophovitaceae; genus SG8-40. Next base: position 1,307,903 of record CP070643.1, read on the forward strand.
TTGCCAGTCATCATATTGGTAACCTGACCGGTGAGCACGCCGGTCTGATTGGCGAGGTCATTGATCGGGTAAAGCTTCACGCTGAGCGCACGCGGTGCTGGCCCCGCCGGTGCGGCACCTGCAGGCGTCGCGGTCCCCTGTACTTGCTCCGGCGCCAGCGGCGAGTAAGCGTATACAGTCTTACCTTCCGCGTCGTGACCAACGGGCATCACATAACAGCCTGTTAGCGCCGTCGCGGACAGCGTCGCCACGAGGGCGGAGCGTCTTGCACCCAACCAGTTGCGCGTTGCGATGTTGATCGGTCCTGCTTGTGCACTTCTCAATGAATTCTTCATCTTCATCATGTTCCCTCCTTAAGTGATCGCAACAGCCGAGCTGCGAAGGGAGCATGCTGAAGCAGGACTGGTTGCTAATGACTTACAGAAGGGTTACTGATCGGTTACAGATGCATTCTGCCGCGAGCGGGCATGGAATTGCTTCTTAATCAGAGGCTTGCGTGAAGTTCAGGCGGTCGAGGCGCTGGCTCACGCTGCCTGGGTAAGCTTTTCGTATAAGGCGGTGGTCTCCGGAGAGGGCTTCACACGCAGGGTGGCAGCAAGCATTTTACGGCAACGGCTGTAGGTCTCGACCGCGTCTGCATGACGTCCCAGCGAGGCGTAGCACTCCATGAGACTGCGATAGATGCTTTCGCTCGCATAGTCCCGCTCGACGGCCAGTTCCAGCACATCGATCGCACGTTCGGCATCGCACATCTGCTGCCAATAGCGGGCAAGATCCACTGCAGCACGTACGAAGCGCTGGCGCAAACGGTCGCGCAGTTGCAGGGCCCAGGCTTGCTCTGGCTCACTGGCGAGAAATGGTCCCACGTATCGCTCCAGCAGCTGTGAACACAGGTGAGAAGCTGTCTCGCTATCAAGTGATACTTCTTCGGGCCGGGAATGTAGAAGCGAGTTGATGCGCGAAACAACCTGATCGAAAGCCCAGGTATCGACCCAGACATATCTTCCGTCGAGCGTAAGCTTTCCATCGGACAATTGCAGGGCTTTTTCTTCGCCGAGGAGTTTTCGCAGACGATGCAACGTGGTCGCAAAAGAACGATGCGCCGAGTCGCCGTCGATCCGCGGCCACAACGCTTCAACGACCCGCTCTTCGCTGACATCGCGACCGCCGTAGGCAATCACGACCTTCAATAAATCGAGCGGCCGGCGCTGCGCCTTGCCAGAGAACGCAATCGGCTGACCATCCCTGGTTACGCGAAACTGTCCTAGTGTTTGAACCCGGAGTGGCCACGGCCAGTTGAGCAAGGCCGAACTGGTAGCGTCGAGCTGTAGTGATCGCTCCTCAATTAATCTCGCGACGAAACCGGCCTCTATACCCGCTTCGAGTGCCGTGCTGCACAGCTTGGCCAGCATTTCCGGACGCCACAACGGAAACGACAGATAATTACGCGGCTTGGCGATTGAAAACGCCTGGCGCAGGGCGCGCATTCCTGAACGCGGCCGCCGTCCGCTATCGAGCGCGACGTAGGCGAAGCAGAGCAGGCCCGAGAATTCGAGAAGATGATTGCTGATATGGCGGGTCACTTCGTAGACCTGTTGAAGTTGCAGCCACGCCGCGCGTGGTTCACCGCCTTCGTAATGCACGTGGGCCGAAGCGATACGACACATCACCTCGAACACGGGGCAGCCGACTTCGATTGCCATCCTCTGTGCAAGCTTTTGCTGCTGGTATGCGCTCACCGCGTCATGCCGAAGCATGGCGAGCCACGTCGAAAACAGGTGATACAGACAATTGTCGAAGCGCGCCGGTATGCCCGGAAGCGTTTCCAATTCCTTGAGAAACGCTTCCGCAGCATCTGGATCGCCGGAAAAAAGTGCACCACCAGCGCCATAAGCAAGCAGCTGACGGGACAAGATGTTCACACCTTCGGTACGCTCGAGCTCAAGCCCCTCACGCACCGCCGCGTAACAAGCATCGCCCTGCGCACTGAGCATGAAGTAAGTCGCTTCGACTGCCTTTAACGAAGTCAGCGCAAATGACGTGACCTCGTGTTCTTTCACCAGCTGCCGTACGCCTTCAATCAGCGACCACGCCTTCGGAAAATGCCCGCCATATACAACTCCGAGTGCAACGCGTGTCTCGACCGAAATGCGCACATTGATATCAGCCTGTGCAACCGATGTACGATAGGCGCGTTCCGCCCAGTACTCGATTTCAGGGTGATGCGGCTGACGCAATACCAGTGAAGTAAACAAGCTGCAAACGATTCGTGCCTCGAGTGCGCCCGATACCAGGTCGGGATGATCGCGCAACAGTTGACCCATGACATCGATCCAGCGATCAGCCAGGGAAAAATCATCCATTTCGTAAAGGATGGCATCCATGGCGCCGGAACAAGCGAGCAACTGCCCAAGCAGATCGGGTTCTGTTCGACGGGTGAACAGATCAAAAGCACGTTCGTGCAAGCGGCGGCTCTCACGCGGCGAAGAATCGGTGCGCGCCACGCCCATCCAGTACAACGTCCATGGGTGCTGGTCCTGGAACTCCTTGGGTAACGATTCGACCCATTGCGCGAGTGTTTCGCTGCGCCCCGAGTCGAGCATCTCCCGCGCGTGGTGACGAATGATGTCGGCGATGCGTTCCCAGTCGCTGCCCGCCCGCGCAAGTCCTACGGCCTCCGTAACCAGGCCTTGAGACAGCAACAGGTCAGCCGATGTGCGCTGCAACGCCAGGCGCTTGTCCCTTGGCAAAGAGGCATTGGCACGCGCCACGACAAACTCGCGCATCATCGGGTGATACTCGTAGATTGACTGAGGTGTGGTCTGCTTCAAGGTGACGAAATAATTGTTGCGGTAAAGATGATCGAGCCGCTCTCCGGCATCAGCATGCCCGGAAAGCGTGCTTGCCATCTCCGCGGTCATCTGCGGCACAAACGCCGTGGTGAGCAGAACCTCGCGCGTAGCAGCATCGGCTTTCTCGAAGAGCTCGCCGGCCAGATAATCAAAGACCAATTGCGGCGTCGACACATCGGCAGGCGCAGACCATGTTCCAACCTCGGCCTGCTCCAGCATCAGCACTAGGCCGGCGGCCCAACCGTCAGTCTTCTCGTTGAGCTCTTTCAAGCGTTCAGCATCGAGCTTCAGACCACGTTGCGCAACAATTGCATCCGACTCTTCCGGCGTCAGCTTGAGATCACGCCAACCGATTACGTCAAGAGCGCGGTTGGCACGCAGTCGTGCCATCGAAGGCGGAGGGTCGCTGCGGCTGATCAGAACCACCGATCCCCCCGGAGGTACTTCGCTCAGCGCCGTGGCCATGACCTCGTGCAAAGCCGATCGTGGTGAAATTTCATGGTAGCCGTCAAAAACGATTGCAAAAGTTTCACCGAGCCGCCGATACAGCGCCTGGAAATACCGCCGGGTGAAGGCGGTCAGCCCGGAAAGATGCTGCGGTGTCAGTTGTGGCAGGCGCACCGATTTGCGCTTGGAACGCGCGTTGACCGCGGCCTCAAGGTGGTAGAAGAACGAAGCGACGTCTACGTCAGTTTCATCGAATTGGTACCACAGAGAGCTAACCTCTCGATTTTCGATATAACTTGCAGCGAGCGTCGTCTTGCCCGCTCCGGGTGGTCCGGAGATCCACACGACCGGATTCTGGCGTGCGCGGTCAAGCAGTTCGAATAGGCGTTTCCGGGGAATTACCCCTGTGAAACTCGGCCGAGTCGTCTTGGCAAACAAAACGCGCGGTTGGTTCATCAGAATAATGCGCCTTGGGTTAAACCCATTCTAGCCCACTGTTGATCGAGTGCGATGATGTTCAGACCGCCTTAGCGGATCGTAAGATAACCGCCCGGGACCCCGCGCGGCGACAGCACAAACTCCCACAACTGCATGCCTCTGGCGCGGAACCCGCCGGCACAGGACAGCAGGTAGTAACTGAACATGCGATAGAAGCGCTCGCCATAGGTTGATCGAAATTGATCCCAGTGGGCGACAAAGTTCCTGTGCCACGCCATCAGGGTTTTGTCGTAGTCAGCACCGAAGTTATGCAAGTCTTCGACCACGAACAGATTTTCCATGCTGGCGCCTAGCTGTTTCAACGAAGGCAGCATGCCGTGTGGAAAGATGTACTTGTCGATCCAGGGTTCCGTGAAGTTCTTGCTCACGTTGCCGCCGATGGTATGCAACATGAACAGCCCGTCTCCCTTGATTTGCAAGCGCGCCAGTTTCATCAACGTCCGGTAGTTCTTGTAGCCGACGTGCTCGCAGACGCCAACGCTGACCACCTTGTCGAATTTGACGCCAGCAGGATTATAGGTGGCAACGTCGCGATAATCGCAGAGATGAACCTGCACCGGCAGTCCTTTGCACAAGGTCCTCGCGTATTCAACCGGTTTCTCCGAAATACTCACTGCGACAACCTCGCAGCCGTAACGCTGCGCCATGAACTTGGCCAGGCCGCCAAAGCCGCTGCCCACCTCGAGCACTTTGTCACCAGCCTTGAGGCCAAGTTTTCGGCACACCAAATCGTATTTGGCAAACTGCGCCGCATCGAGCGAATCGGCGTGCAGCCAATAAGCACAGGTATACGCCATGCTCTCGCCGAGCATGGCCCGATAAAGTTTGTTGCCCAGGTTGTAGTGGGTATTCGCAACGTCCTTGGATTTTCGGGGTGTTTGCTGGTTGAAGATCGAGTTGATCAGCTTGCGCCAGGCGAAGGCAGGACTGTACAAGCGTCGATCCATGTTTCTTCCCAGCGCCCGGCTGAACAATTCGTCGAGCTGATCACAATCCCACCAACCATCGACATAACTCTCGCCCGCGGCGATGGTGCGACCGCGCGCGAGGCGGCCATAGAGACGCTCATCGTGCACTTGCACATCCCAGGGTTGGTCGCCATTTATCGTAATCCCGGCCTCTGCCAGCATTGCCGTCAATGTCGATTTCGTGATGCTTTGCATGTGTCACTCCCTCAAATGCAGCTTTTCTCCCGTCAGCAACAATGATAGAAGCTCTCGGGGGATAGGGGCATGAGCCGTGCTAATTTGCTGTTTTACAGGCAAACGTGCCCTGGCCTAATCGCGAGTGCCGGCCTCGACGCTCTGGGCGGATCCCACCTGGAAAGCTCAGTACCTCGTTCGTCGATCAGCAAATGTCACTGTTCGCATTTCGCGATTTCGCTACACTTCCCGAATGGCTGACAGCAAGATCAGAATCGGGCTGATCGGTGCCGGCACCATCATGCGCCTTGCCCATGCGCCGACCCTCGATACCAGCGCCGACGCCGAACTGGCCGCCGTGTTTGACGCGGAGCTCGAGCGGGCAAACGCGATCACCAAATCTTTCGGCGGCCAAGCTTACGATGATCTCGAGCAGATGTTGGAGGTTGCGGATCTGAATGCGGTCATCGTTGCTACGCCGAACTGTTTCCACGAAGAAAATGTTGTCGCCGCAGCGGCGCGTGGCTTGCACGTGTTGTGCGAAAAGCCGCTGGCTATCGACGTCGCTTCGGCAGCAAGAATGATCAGGGCCTGCGACGATGCTCGAGTCGTTCTGCAAACCGGATTCAATCAGCGATTCTGGACACAGAACCGGATCGCCAAGGAACTTATTGATTCCGGCCTAATCGGCGAAATACACCAAATGCGCTCGCTTTACTCGGAAAAGTCGACGGCTTATCCGGCAACGACTGCTTTTCGCTATGACCTGGCGAAATCAGGGGGCGCGACGATCATCGATCTCACCGTGCACCGCATCGACATTGCCCGCTATCTGGTCGGAGACATTAGCTCCGTATTTGCCGAACTTGAACACAGTTTCCTGCCCGAGAAAGTCGACGACAACGTTTGGCTGCTGACAAAGTTTGTGAACGGCGCGCGTGGGTGCCTGACCAGCAACCGCATCTCTCCGAACATTGGCGACGGTACGGATATCTTCGGTACCGAGGGCACGATTCACATCGCCACTGAATCGATCAACCCGCACAACTCTGCGCCGCTGCGCGTCTACACGGAAAAGCCCAAGTCGCAGTTGCCGGATATCTTGCAACAAGCCTGCTATCCGGATGCATGGTGGAAGGAGTTCGACGGCGGCTGGATCACGGTCAAGCCGCCGCGGAGCAATCCCTACCAGTTGCAGTTGCAGGAATTCTGCGCAAGCATCCGCGAGGAGCGTCCTAGCCATGTCTCCGGGGTGGATGGCCTGCGCGCACAAGAAGTGGTTCAGGCAAGTTACCTATCGGCCGAGTCCGGCACATGGGTAGATCTCCCGTTGCCTGAGGATGCACCTTTCAACATTCCGGCATATTCGTGAGGCCCGCGATGTATTCTTGTTTTCACAGTGTTGGACTGCATCAATTGCCACCAACGAAGATGGTCGAGCGGGTTGCCCGTGCAGGATATTCTGCCGTTGAACTCAACGCCGAGACGCTGCCATTTGCCAAACCGCATGTCACACCCGAAACAAGCGTTCAGGATAGAGCGGCAATCGTTGATGCCTGCAAGGCTAATGCAATCCGCATTCCGGCACTCGGGGCAAAAATGAACATGGTCGATGAGAACCCGAGCATGCGTGAACACGCGATCGGTTTCGTCAACGGTTGCATCGACCTGGCCGCCGACATCAACGTGCCTTTCGTTCACATTCTGTCTGGAAAACCCTCGAGCTCCGTTGATCGTGAAGACGCCTGGCGCTGGTTTGCTGACGCTGTGCAGACAGTCACCGAATACGGACAAACGAAGGGGATCGAACTCGGGATCGAAGCCATCGTCGGCCAGTTGTTTCGATCTGTGGATGACTTCCATCGCCTTTACGCAGATCTGCCGAGCGTGCCGTTCTGGATTAATTTCGATCCGAGTCATTTCATTGTGCAAGATGAAGAACCACGGCGCGTTCCCGATGAGTTGGGCGACAAGATCCGACATGTGCACCTGAAAGACGGCAAGGGCCACTTCCCCGAGTTTTCTTTTCCCCCATTGGGGCAAGGCGATATCGATTTTGCCGACCTGGTGCAACGCCTGCGCGGTGTCGGCTACGACGGCGCACTTTCGGTCGAATACGAGGCACAAGCTTTCGGCTATGAGCTTTCGGAAGAAGAAATCGTCGAGGGCGAAAAAGCCTTTGTCGACAAACTGCTGTAGGGGACAGTCGACAGCGAATGTGACGATTGACACGGACGCATTCGCTTGTCATCGGATCACGCAGACTCAAGGCGGGAGATCACAATGAAAACCGAGCAAGACAAATCCGCTGCTGGTAAGACGGGTGCGCTCCGCCTCCCGGAGACAACCAAAGCTCGTGCCGAATGGCTTGCCAAGGCAGGCGGACTGGAAACCGCTATTGGGGCTGGCTATCTCGGCGAAGTCGTCACCATGCCCCTGGCCGAAGCACTGGTGCTCGGCCTGATGCGTCAGGGGGTCAGCAAATACCTGGTGATCTTCGGCCACGGTTCGACCGCATTGGGTGAAGCGCTGCGGGCATACGAAACCGCAGGGCTGATAAAAGGCTTTCAGTTCCGCAACGAAGTGGAAATGTCTCACGCGGCAACCGCACTGCGCTGGGTCTACGATGAGCCTTGCGCAGTAGTGACCTCAATCGGGCCCGGTGCGCTGCAGGCCATGGCCGGCTCGCTTGCCGCAGCCTCCAACGGTGTCGGCGTCTATCACATCTACGGTGACGAAACGACGCATGGCGAAGGCTACAACATGCAACAGGTGCCCAAGCCGGAACAGGGTTTATTTGGTCGGATCACCGGCGCCATGGGCGGGGCGTATACACTGCATGCGCCCGGTTCAGTACGCGATGCACTGCGCAAAGGCGCAGCAACGGTTTTTCATCCATGGAAAGCCGGACCTTTCTATTTCAACTTGCCGCTCAACACCCAGCCGGCAAACGTTTCATTGCGGCTGGATGCCTTGCCGCAACGCCCCGAGTTTCCGCGACTCGTTCCGGCCGACAGCGACATCATCGACCAGGTCGCGCGATTGGTTGCCGCCTCATCAAAGGTGGCGATCAAGGCCGGCGGCGGCGCGCGCCGTGCGGCGAAGGAGTTGACACGTTTTGCCGAGGCGTCCGGGGCGGCAGTGGTACTCAGCCCGGGATCGACCGGCGTGCTGCCGGATGCCCACCCACAGAACATGCACGTTGGCGGTTCCAAAGGCTCAATCAGCGGCAATTTCGCCATGGATCAAGCCGAGCTTTTGGTTGTTGTCGGAAGCCGCGCTGTATGCCAGAGCGATTGTTCAGGGATTGGCTGGCCCAAAGTGCACCATGTCATCAACATCAATGCCGATCCGGTGGATGTGCAGCATTACAACAACACGCTGGCACTGACCGGAGACGCGACCCATGTTCTCGAGGCGCTTGCAGAAAAGCTCCAATCACTCGACGCAGTTTCTGTTAGCGCTGACTGGCTGCGCGACTGTGCCGCGAAGAAGGCCGATTGGGTAGCGTTCAAGGAAGAGCATTTCAACGCGCCGCCTTTGCACGACGACGTGTGGCAGCGCCCGGTGCTGACACAACCGCAAGCAATCAAAATCACCGATGAGTTCTGTCGCAAACACAATGCCATCAAATTCTTTGATGCTGGTGACGTCCAGGCCAACGGCTTTCAGATCGTCGAAGATGAGCGTCCAGGCGAGACCTACACCGAATCAGGCGCCTCATATATGGGCTTCGCCGTCTCGGCATTGCTAGCGGGCGGGCTGGCCGAACGCGGACGATACGCAGTCGCATTTACCGGCGACGGGTCGTTCATGATGAATCCGCAGGTGTTGATTGACGGCATAGAACATGGCGTTCATGCCACGATTGTTCTTTTTGATAACCGCCGTATGGCCGCCATAAGCCAACTGCAACTTGCACAGTACGGACGAGACTACCGCACCAATGATGCGGTGCCGGTTGACTACGTGCAAATGGCCAATGCGGTAACCGGTGTAAAGGCGCTGTGGGGCGGTGATGACGCGGCTGCTCTGCGTAAGGCGCTCGAAGAAGCGCACACCCATCCAGGCCTCAGCCTGGTCCACGTGCCCGTCTATCACGGGTCCGACCCTCTCGGCGGGATGGGTGCTTACGGCAGCTGGAACGTTGGTAACTGGTGCACTGCAGTACAGCAGAAATATGCTGCCACGCTAATCTGAACTGAGAGATCGGCGTCATCGAACACCACCCACAAGACGGCGGACGCTTGTGTCTACAGGCTGCACATATAACTGGTAGTTGCAAAGCCTCGCCCGTCTTGTATAGTGAGTCTCGTGGCTCAAACACCACACTCAAAACGGTAGTCACAAGGAGGAGTCAAACAATGGGTATTTTTCTAAGTAAGCGCGAGCTTGAGCAAGTCGAGCCGGCCGAGAACGCTTTCCATTCCCCGGTTCCGACTACGATGATCTCAAATGGCGAGTTCAACCCCTTACCGCAAAGCGAAAAACAAAAGAAAGTCGAAGCGCGGATCAAGGAACTCGCCGACCACCATGGCGCAAGGCAGGGAATGAACCGGCGCGAGTTTCTGCGCACCAGCAGCGGGATGGCCGCCGCGTTCCTGGCAATGAACGAAGTGTTCGGCGATCTGTTCTCGGTCTCTGAGGCCGAAGCTGCGGGCCATGGTGCCGCCGAAGAGCGCGCCAAGGCGTTAAGAAACCAGTTCATCTTTGACGTGCAGACGCATTTCGTGCACGACGGCTATACGCAGGAGGGAATCCTGGGTTTGGCCGCGTTTGCCAAGGAGCACTGGAATCCGGCCCTTGGTGGCGAGGCTGACATAAGCATCTACAAGTTCGAGAACTACGTGCGGCAGATCTTCCTCAACAGCGATACCAAAATAGCGCTGTTGAGCGGTGCGCCGTTCGATGATTCTTCCTGGGAGTTCCTCACCAATGACGCCATCAGCGAAGCGGTCAAGATGGTCAATAACGTCGCCGGCAGCCACCGCATGCTCGGTCATGCGGTGATCACACCGGGACAACCAGGCTGGATGGATAAGGCCGATCACGCGCTCGAACTGAGGCCGGATAGCTGGAAGATGTACACCATCGGCGATCCACTGTCAGCCAAGACCAAGTATCCGTGGCGTCTTGACGACGAGAAACTGGTCTATCCGTTCTACGAGAAAATCGTCAAGGCTGGAATCAATACCATCTGCATCCACAAGGGCCTGATGCCTGCGGACTATGAACAATCCTGGGCTGGTGTCTGGAGATACAACACGCCGTGGGACATCGGACAGGCCGCAAAGGATTGGCCGCAAATCAATTTCGTCATCTACCACGGTGGATTGCGCGCGTTTCTCGAATCTCCAGATGCGGATCTGGCGAAGTTTGAGAGAAGCGGCGAGATCCTGTGGGCCTCGGAGCTTGCACGCATTCCGGAAAAATTCGGCGTCAATAACGTCTATGCCGAGATGGGGACGAGCTTTGCCAATTCAGCGACCGCCAATCCGCGTTTCGCCGCAGCCGTGCTCGGTACCTGGATCAAGGGTCTGGGCGACGATCACGTGGTGTGGGGTACGGACTCGGTGCTGTACGGTTCACCGCAGTGGCAGATCGAAGCGTTCCGGCGTCTGGAGATCCCGGCAGACATGCGCAGGAAGCACGGTTTTGCCGCGCTGGGCCCGGCCGACGGTGTCGTGAAGAACAAGATATTCGGCTTGAATTCGGCTGGACTTTACGGGCTGCCGTTGACCGCCGAAACTCAACAGAACATGTCGGAAGACCGGTTCGTACAGATCAAACGCGACTACGAGGCCGCCGGAGGTCTGCACAATTTGCGTGACAATGTGGCGCACGGTTACATAGCCAAGCGCACTGCATAACGGCACGTTCCCGGAAACGCTGATCCACAGCGTTTCCAGCTTAGTTCATTCGTTCCCACGCCCAGCGTGGGAACGAATGATTTTCTCTTGGCGGTGATCAGCCCTCCTGTTCCTTCATACCCCTTCAGGATCATGTCCGCCGCTTTCTTACCTGTCGCGATACTCGTCGAGCGCAGCGCGAGCGACTCGATCAAAAAAGTCTGCACCAACCTTTAGCACATTTTCGTCAACGTCGAATTCGGGGCTGTGTAAGGGTGTGTATTCATTCTCGCGTAATCGCGCACCGAACCTTACGTAACAACCGGGTATTTTCTGGAGATAGTAGGCGAAATCTTCAGCGCCCATGCTAGGGTGATCCATCTGCATCAACCCGTCCATTCCCACTACCTTCTCCGCTGCCCGACGCGCAATACGCGCTTCTCGCGCGGTATTGACTACAGGGGGATAACCTTGCTCGATTTCGATATCGATCTTGGCGTTGTGCAGCTCACCGAAGGCGGCTACCATTCGGTGCAACCCGGCGTGCAGAAGATCGCGCACCTCGGGCGAGGTGGTACGAATCGTTCCTTCCAAGTATGCCTCTTCGGCGATCACGTTCGCCGCGCTGCCGGCTTCAACACGACCTATGGTAATGACAGAGGGATACACCGGATTCACTTCTCTTGAAATGAGTGTTTGGACCGCTGCAATCAGAAGGCCGGTAATGACGACGGCGTCAACCGCTTCATGTGGCCTCGCACCGTGCCCGCCCTTGCCTTTCACATTTATATTAAAACGATCTGATTGCGCGGTAATTGTTCCTTCGGCCACCATGATTTCGCCGACGCGATAATGATGCGTCACGTGCGCGCCAAAGATTGCACTGACTCCCTCCAGCGCTCCCGAGCCAATTACTACCCGCGCACCGCCGCCTTTTTCCTCCGCTGGCTGGAATACGAATCGCACATTGCCATTAGGAGGATCCTTACTTAGCAAGTTGGCGGCACCTAACACGATAGCCACATGCGCATCATGTCCACAAGCATGGACCTTGTCCTTGATCGTCGAAGAAAATGGCAAATCAGTATTTTCCGCACCTGGCAATGCATCCATGTCAGCGCGCAATGCAACCGTTGGTGCTGACGCATCCGTTATGAGTCGCCCAACGACGCCGGTACCCTTACCGCCATACTCATACGGAATACTCAGCCGCTCCAGTTCTGCGATTACGGTCTGCGCCGTCTTTACTTCTTCGAACGCCAGTTCAGGATGTTTGTGGATCGATCGCCGAATTTCTACCAGACGCGAAAATATTCCTTCTGATTTATAGGTCTTGGTCATACCTTTTTCCTTCCGCATTGAACTTGGGTTCCTGATTTTCCTCATCGATAATAAGGATTCGTGGACATGCGGTAGTCACTGAGATCCTCCAACATTTCGAGGTCACGCTGCGTTGCGCGGACGTCTGCGCCGATTCGCACCCTTCCGCCCAGCCTAGCGCAACCGCCCCAACATTGGCAGGAATTTGCCGGGTTCGAAGCGAACAACTGACTCAGCGCAGTCTGCGCCCACTTACCGTTAACCCGTTTCCAGGACAAACGTCTGGCTCCGGTTCCCGCACACCCCAAGGTGAAAAAGCAAGCTCGTGGAACACATCTGACGACTGCGTCCCGCCGGCAGCCGATCGCATCTCAGCGGATCACAGCGTCAGGTGTCGACCTGGACCCCGAGGCAAGCCGGTGCGCCCAGCGTGTGGTCTCAGGCAGGCGGTAGCGGGTAACACAGGCCATCACGTAATGCAGTGCCGTCTGCAGGCTGACGCGATGCCCGATGGAGATGAACAGCGGCTTGACCTTCACACGCGTGCGCAACACCGCACCGATTGTCTCGCCCTTGTCGGTTAGTGGCGTCCAGTCACCTTTGGCAGCCGGCACCGGGCCATGTTCACCGGCGAGTCTGGTCTTGGCCACGCCGATCGAAGGCAGGTCGAGCAACAGCCCGACATGGCTGGCAATACCCATGCGGCGCGGATGTGCAATCCCCTGCCCGTCGTAGAGCAGCAGATCCGGCATAGCTGACAGGCGCGCAAAGGCCTTTAGCACGGCCGGTGCTTCGCGGAACGACAACAGCCCCGGAACATACGGAAAGCGCGTCGGCTCCCGCGCCAGCACGCTGTCCACGAGTTCGAGTTCGGGGAAGCTCAGCACCGCGATCGCCGCACGCGTGACTTTGCCGGCTTCCTCGAAGCCCACATCCACCCCTGCTACGTGCTTCACTGCTCCGATCTGATCTTGGCGAATGACGCGGCCCCGCAATTCTTTTTGGAGGGCTATTGCCTGTTTGGGCGTAAGGTCCCACTCGTGCAGGGCCGCCGCCTTCACTTCAACGCCTCACGCAGGATGTCCGCGATTTCGCCGGGCAGGCGGTCGCGATTGTCGCGCGACAAGTGAATAAGGCGCGCCCGAGGATCGCACTTCACCTCCTCGATCAACCCCCCGCCCCTGAGCGCCACGGTTGCCAGCAACGGCTGTCCGGAGGTAATCAAGCCGCGCACCGCTTCGACGAACGGGCCCGATAAGCATTCCATCTTGCCGATCTCATCGATGACGAACAGTCGCACTGAGGGATCAGGCGCCAGCACCTTGCGCACGACCGCGTCGATGGCGGCAACGTCAACGCCGTACTTCCCTACACGCGGCACGCCCGGGCGGCGCACGTCGGCAATGGTGCAGCCCTCACCGTCGAGCGTCACCAGGCGGAATCCCTGGCGCACACCGTCCGATCGCACTTCCTCAGTCCAGAACCCGCGCATCGGCCATTCTTGCAACGTTCCGCAAACTTTCCGAAGTGCCGTCGTCTTGCCGACGCCGGGCGGCCCGGTCACAAGCAACAGGCTCGCCCTGCCCCCGGGTGCTGTAACCGTGCCGCGGCTTTTCGTCCGTTTTACAATCAACGCTGTCTCATTAACTTCCAAGCCATGCGCGCAATCATAGAACTCTCTACAAACGAGCGGGAGGAATTGATCGACATCACCGACCGCGTGCGCCGCATCGTCGAGGATAGCGGCATATGCGACGGGCTGTGTGCTCTCTACGCGCACGGGGCGACGGCTGCCCTCATGATTCAGGAGAACTGGGACGCCAGCGTGCCCACCGATGTGGTCAACTTCCTGCGCAAGCTGATCCCGCCGGGGGTGTGGCTACACGACCAACAGGACAACAACGGCGACTCCCATATCAAGGCAGGACTCGTCGGACCTTCAGAAACGATTCCGGTGATCGACGGCCAGCTCGGGCTATCGAGGTGGCAAGGTGTGTTCTTCTGCGAGTTCGACGGGCCACGGCGCGACCGGCGCGTGATCGTGACCGTATTGAACGCCTCCGCCTGATCAGCCCCTCCACGCCGCTGCATTTTCCCAACCGGTATTTCCGCACATTCTCGCTGCGTCATGCTTCGCAGCTTCGCTGGCCTCATATCCGTAATCTGTAACCACTCGCACGGTAAATGTTTCAAGCGAGATGACTACTCACTTTTTACTTAATCACTGAATCACTTTTTATTAGGAGAATTACCATGATCAAGACCATTATTACCGCCGCCCTGTTCGGTTTGTCCCTCAACGCAGTTGCTGCTGTTAGCGACCTGTCAAACGTCACGCACGGTTCGCAAGCCGGCCAGGAACTGAAAGTTGGTCAAATCAGCGAGCCCCGCTTTAGCGATCGCAACGCAGGCGGCCCGCAGACCGAAGTCAAGCCTTTCGCGGAAGCCGCTGGCAACTACAGCTTCGGCGACCTGAGCTCGGTCACCCACAACTAAGCCACTGTTCGGGTTGAATCAACCCGTTCCGTGAGGAGGCCATCGGACACCACAAGCGTCCGGTGGCCTCTTGCTTTTTGTCGCCCGAATCCCGCACATATCCTCCTGCCCCCTCTCGATACACCCGAAGCGACTTTTCACTTCGCAGGACCCTCGGGACCGCTCACTGGTCCGCATGCAAAACAAATCTACCCTCAGTTGATCCAATTTCTGCAGTCATAACTGAAGCAGCTATGATTGCAATGCACTGGAATCACTGAAGAGAGCGGCATGGACATACGAGACGGGCTGGTCGAGAGCATAGGCAACACACCATTAATCAGGCTCAGGAAGCTGTCGGAGCAAACCGGCTGCAACATTCTGGGAAAGGCCGAATTCATGAATCCCGGCGGATCGGTTAAGGATCGCGCCGGCCGGTACATCATCGAGGACGCCGAGAACAAAGGCCTGCTCGGACCCGGCGGCATCATTGTCGAGGGCACGGCAGGCAACACTGGTATCGGTCTGACGGTCGT
>CP070643.1:1323121-1335553 GCA_020354125.1 Betaproteobacteria bacterium
ACTTTTTCCTCGTGGAGGCCCTGCACGCCTCCAGGGGTCGCATCCCCGCAAGCGGGGCCCCTGCTCCTCCCTTCCGTCGTGCCCCCTCACTCCTCACTGGCGTTCCGCCCGTCACTCGTCACTTGTCACTGGTCGCTTGCGACCCGTCGCTTCTGTGGAATGTCACGAACGAATCGAGCGGTTCGCGAACAGTCCTGAGTTTGCTGACCCCGGCCTACCCTCGGAGCAGATCGACGTGTTTACTGAGACCTTCGATGCCGAGAAAGCGCGAGTTCAAGTTCACAACTCCTTCTCGTCAATTCCCGCGATCTTCATGAGGTGCTTCTGTAAGCCTATTTTCAGTGGCTTGCTTCCATGTATGGGAACGGAAATCCGGGCAGGGTTTCCTTCTTTCGAGTAAATGTGATGGCTGCCCTTTGTTCTTCGCAGTTGCCAACCTCTATCTTCGAGTAACCTTGCCAACTCCTTCCCTGAGATGGCCTTCACACAGCTATCTCCAGCACCTTGTCCTTGTCGGTTAGCTCGATGTCCCTCACGTCAACGGACAAGCAGCCCTCGACGGCCTCGTATATGTTACTGAGGAGTTCGTCGAATGTATCGCCCTGGGTAGCGCATCCCGGAATCGAAGGGACTTCCGCCCAGTAGCCTCCCTCGTCTGCTTCATGAACTATTACTCTGAGTTTCATAACGTCTATTTAGCCTTTCAGATCGTTGTACGTGGAACTCCTTTTGGAGGGAGGTCTGCGCGAATCGCCATTACGTCATTATGCAAAATTGGTGCGCAATCAGGCAACGGAGAGCCCAAATCCTGGGCGGCGCGCCAATCATCCAGTAGGCCTGCAGCATTGCACGCCTTTTGCGTTTGCGCGCTCCTTACGGCTCACGGGCGACTTGTCACCCATGGTTTCCAGGAATTTGGAATTGT
The DNA here is from genome assembly GCA_020354125.1 of Betaproteobacteria bacterium. GTDB lineage: Bacteria > Pseudomonadota > Gammaproteobacteria > Burkholderiales > Eutrophovitaceae > SG8-40. The sequence goes on from CP070643.1 coordinate 1,324,047, forward strand.
GCCTCACTCCTCATCGGTCACGTGCGGCCCCGTCACTTGTAACTCGTCACGCGTCACCGTTTACCGGTCACTCGTCACTCGATTTTCGCCTCACGCCTAACCCCTAACCGGCCGCTCGCGGCCCTCAGTTCCCGTAAAACATCACGAACTCATCGAGCGGCTCGCGAACGGTCCTCAGTTTGTTGACCTCGGCCGTTGTGTCCTCGTAGCCCAGGCTCATGCCGCAATGGACGACCTGCTCCGCGGGCAGGCCGAGATGTTTTTCTATGACATCGTGGTACTGACCCCAGGCTGCCTGGGGGCAGGTATGCAAATCCTGTCCGCGCGCCGCGATGCAGATATTCTCCATGAACATGCCGTAGTCCAGCCAGCTCATCCAACCCATGTCCCGGTCGATGGTAAATATCATCCCGACCGGCGCATTGAAGAACTTGAAATTTTGCGAATGAAATTCACGCGTCTTCTCGCGTTCGCCTTTCTTGATTCCCAGTAAGCCATACAGGTCCCAGCCAATCTTGCGGCGCCGCGCGAGATACGGGTCGCGCCACTTGTCCATGTAGTGCAGTCGATCGTTCTGGTGCTTTTCGGGTTCGTTCCAATAAGCATCCAGCACGGCATCGCAAAGCGACGTCCGCGCATCGCCCGTAAACACATGCACATGCCAGGGCTGAATGTTGGTGCCGCTCGGCGCTCGGCTCGCGACTTCGAGGATATGCGTCACGGTCTCGCGTGGTACCAGGTCGGATTTAAACGCCCGCACCGATCGGCGGCTGGTAATGGCTTCATCGACAGTCAACATGCATCCCTTTCAATTCTTCAGTGATCCTTGTTCGAGTTCCCGGGTTGAATTGTATCGTCACTGCATCAGTAGCCCTCACGCCTCACTCCTCACCGGCCACTCGTGGCCCGTCACTTGGCACTTGTCACTGGTGCTGATCATTGCACGGTACACTGCGTAGTCTGCGGCTGCCCGCGCGGGTAGTGACCCGTTCGCCATTCACGACGCCTGGAGTTCAATGTGCAACCGAACATGCGCGACTATGACGAGACTTGTGCAAGCTTCAAGTGGGAACGTCCCGAGCGCTACAACTTTGCACGCGATGTAATCGATGCACTGGGGCAGGCGGACCCCAATGCCCAGGCTTTGCTGTGCGTTTCCCAAAACGGAACGGAAGAACGGGTGACGTATGCCGCGCTTTCGGCAGCGTCGCGGCGTCTGGCCAACGTGCTGCGCGACGCGGGTGTGCGCCGTGGCGACGTGGTGATTCTCGTGTTGGGTCGCGACAAGGCGTGGTGGGATGCAATGACGGCATGTATACGTATGGGCGCGATCGCCTCGCCCGGCACCAGCCAGTTGAGTTCAAAGGATTTGGCGTATCGCTTCGAAGCGGCCAATGCCAGAGCCGTCATCGCCTTGTCGTCAGTGGCAGACAGAGTCGACGAAGTAGCCGATCGCTTTCCAAACCTTGTCGCAAAGTTTGTAGTCAACGGAACGCGCGCCGGCTGGACGGAATACCGTTCCGCATTCGATGCGGCGAGCGATGCCTTCGACACAGTCGACACGGCGGCGAGCGAACCGTCCTTGTGTTACTTCACGTCCGGCACGACGAAAAACCCGAAGATGGTGCTACACAACAATGTTTCCTATGCGATCGGTCACGAGGTCACCGGCCGTCACTGGCTGGACCTGCGTCCGGACGATCTGCTCTGGAATATCAGCGACAGCGGCTGGGGCAAGGCGGCCTGGAGCAGCTACTTTGGCCCGTTCCGGTGTGGCACCACGGTGTTTGTCGATCAGCGCGAAGTATTCGATCCAGAGCAAACGCTGGAATTTCTGCAACGCTATCCGATCACTGTTTTCTGCGGACCACCCACGGTGTATCGCATGCTGGTGCAGCAGGACGTTGCGAAGTACAAACCGAAAGCATTGCGGCATTGCACGAGCGGCGGCGAGCCACTCAATCCGGAGGTGATCGCAAAGTGGGAAGAATTCACCGGGCTCACCATTCGTGAGGGCTACGGGCAGTCGGAGACGGTGAGTCTGTGCGCGAACTTTCCGTGCATTGAAGTGCGCCCGGGTTCCATGGGCAAGCCCAGTCCGGGGTTTGACCTGCAAATCGTCGACGAGAAAGGAAACGTTGCGCCTGCCGGCGAGGAGGGCGACATTGCAGTGCGGGTGAAACCGGAGCGTCCGGTGGGGGTGATGACCGAGTACTGGCGCGACCCGGAGAAAACGGCTGAATCAATGCGCGGTGACTGGTACATCACTGGCGATCGTGGCCGGCGCGACGAAGACGGTTACTTCTGGTTTTCCGGTCGCGCCGACGATGTGATCACGTCGGCCGGATACCGCATCGGGCCTTTCGAAGTCGAAAGCGCACTGATTGAGCATCCTGCGGTGGCCGAATCGGCAGTGGTATCCAGCCCCGATGAATTGCGTGGCGCGGTCGTCAAGGCCTTCGTCGTACTCGCAAAAGGCTTTGAAGCAAGCGACGACCTGATCGAACAATTGCAGGAACACGTCAAGCAAGCAACCGCGCCTTACAAGTACCCGAGGCGTATCGAGTTTGTGAAAGACTTGCCAAAAAACGTCAGCGGAAAAATTCGCCGGGTCGAGCTTCGCAAGAAAGAGTGGGGCGGGTAGGCTCTTGCGCGTACGCCGGTCACTGGTCACTGGTCACTCGAACTGCCCCTCGCCAGCAACGCATTAGCGTTATCTCAGTCGAACATATCTGGCCGGGTTGCCATTAACTCCTGTTACACCGCCTGGAAGTGAAGCCAGCCGGTGAAGAACGCTGGTCACTGCCCCCATTGGTGGCCAACCTCTTCGAGAACTCCTCCCGCCGCGGCAGAAGGCGGCTTGGTGCCAATCAATGCGGCCAGTGTCGAAGCAACAGCGACTGTATCGACACGGCGATAGACCGTTTTTGGCTTCAAACCATTTCCGGCAAAAATGATGGGTACAAACGTGTCATAACGCCAGGGCGAGCCATGCGTTGCCGCCACTTTCAGCCCATCAAAATCGTTGATGAACCAGTGCGGTTCAAACACAACAAAAACGTCGCCCGAGCGCGTTCGATGGAAATTATTCAGGATTACGCGAGTCATTTCCGTATTTGGCACGCGACCCGTCATCAGAGCGGTGCTGGATACGGCCAGGGCCACACCTTTGAATTTCGTTATCTCTTCTGCAACCGCAGTCTCGACGTCTGCCTGACTCAAACCGCGCTCTCGTATGGCAGCGCGGTTCAGATAGACGTAGGGGTGAAAATAGGTGTCGATCAATTCCTCACCGATGCCAAAGCGCTTCTTGAGGTTCGCGATGCCAGATGCGGTGTCCCACTCTTCGGGCCGGACGTAGTCGGCCGCCAAACCAAACTCGTTCAACTGACCGGGAACCTCCGGCCCGCCATGATCCGCAGAAAGCACGATGAGCGTGTTCTCGAGACCGACCTCATCGTCAACAAAGCCGAACAACTGCGCGAGCGTGCGATCGAGGCGAAGCAAATTGTCTTCGGCTTCCAGGCTCGAAGGGCCGAATACATGACCAACGTAATCGGTGGATGCGAAGCTGACCCCTAGGTAATCGGTTACGTCATCGTCGCCAAGATCCTCTTCCTTTATCAATTCCTTGGCGAACTCGAGCGTCAATTCGTCGCCCGCAGGACTGAGTGTAAGCAGGGTCGTGAAGTATTTGCCACCGCCATCACCATATGGATGAGGGAAAACCCGCCCAAATTCGCCAATGGCCGTTTCCCACGGCCGGTCGTCCTTATCTCCAAAAAGATAAGTGTCTCTGTCGTGCAGCAATTCCCATTTCTCACCTGCATACCGTTGCGCCGGTTTGGTGGCATTGAACGAGGTAACCCAGTCGGGATAACGATCGTAATAAAAGCGGCTGGAGACAAACTCGCCCGTCTTTTTGGAGAACCAGAACGCCTTGCCGGCGTGCCCTGCCATCGATACGGCACCGCGGTCTTTAATCGAAACCGCGAAGACCTTCGCTTGGCCTGCCGTATGGATGGCCAGTTCGTCACCGAAGGTCGATACCAGGATGCTGGCCGGCGAACGTCCGTCGGTCCTGGCGAGCCTTTGGGTTGGATCAATCTCCGTGTCCTTGTCGACGTCGGCATCAGCACTCAGCAAAGGATACTGTGCGTCTTCGACGTTATAGGTCAACTTTCCCGAACCGCGGTCGAACCAGACGTTGCCAATCAATCCATGCGCAGCTGGGTGAGCACCGGTTGCAAGAGTGGCGTGACCGACAATCGTTTCGGTATTTGCGTGTGCGTGGTGCGCGTCGGCGTACACGACACCGTTGTCGAGCAAATAGCGAAAGCCGCCAGTGCCCATGCGCTCGAGAAAGCGCCCCGGCAAATCGCCTCGAAGCTGGTCGACGGTAATTTGCAGGACCAGCTTTGGTTTGTTATGACCCGTGTCCGCTTCAGTGCTGCAACCGGCTAAAAGAAACGACGCAGTCAAAAAAAACAGGACGCTGGCCGCCAGGCGGAAGTGATTGAATCGTCTCATGTCTATATGTCGTATTCAGGTTTGTATGTGGATGGCCCGGTCAGCAGCGTACCCGGCCAGGTACGCAATTGCGGTGGCCGATCCGGTTGAGCCAGAGCCGACCCAGTCCAGGCCGCATGTTAACCGACATATGACATACGGGCCCCATGCGACCATGGGGTCCGGTCTGGACTCATCGCCATGCTATCGTGCCGTCGTCATGTCGCGCCCGATCCGTATCGAATTCCTCAACGCCCTGCAGAAAAGCGTGTCCTGGCAAGGCAGCTTGCCCACCGAACAAGAAGCGATCGGGTAGACTTTCCGCATGCGGTGCACGGGAAGACGTGGTCTTTTCCTTACACTGTGACTATCGAGCACAAACAAGTGGCTAACGAAGCCGGAGACCCAGATTATGGTAATGGCGCAAGTGATTCACGAGAAGGGTGGCCCGGAGAATTTCGTCTGGGAAGAAGTGAAACTCGGCTCGCCAGGTCCGGGCGAAGTCCGGATACGCAATACCGCGATTGGCGTCAACTTTGCCGACACCTATCATCGCGCCGGCATTCCGCATCCGTTGATCGTTGGTGACCCGCCCGTTGTCGTTGGCCTCGAATCAGTGAGCACAGTGGTGGAAACCGGACCGGATGTGACAGAGTGCGCAGTGGGCGACAAGGTCTGTCATTTCCAGCCACCGCTCGGTGCCTACGCAGAGGAACAGATCTATCCCGCTGAAAAGCTGGTAAAAGTCCCTGACGATATCGGACTCAGTGATGAAGAGCTGGTTTCTGTGCTACTCAAGGGAATTACCGCCCAGTATCTGCTACACGAAACCTATCAGGTCAAACCGGGTGACTTTGTGCTCATCCATGCCGCGGCGGGCGGAATGGGGCACATGCTGTGTCCATGGGCTCGCCACCTTGGCGCGACGGTGATCGGAACCGTCAGTACCGAGGAAAAAGCACGCATTGCAAAAGATCTCGGATGCCACCACACCATTAACTACTCGAAGGGAGACTTTGTCGATGAAGTGCGCGCAATTACCAATGGTGAGGGCGTGCACGTTGTCTACGAGTCAATCGGCAAAGCAACTCTGCGTCAGTCGCTGAAATGTCTGCGCCTGCGTGGAATGTGCGCCGCATACGGACATGCGTCAGGCCCACCCGAGCCTGTCGACATTATTGAGGAACTTGGCGTGCCGGGTTCATTGTTCATAACCCGCCCCGCGATTTGGCACTACCTTGTCCCGCGCAGTGCCATGCTGGCGTCTGCCGAAGGACTTTTCACGGCGCTCAAACAGGGGATCATCAAGGCCAACATCGCCAAGACGTTCCCGCTCAGCGAAGCAGCCAACGCGCACCGATTTATCGAAGCCAGAAAGACGACAGGCGCGATTGTGTTGGTTCCATGACGGATCGGCACATGCTGCCCTTGGGCTCAGGCGTGCAAATTTCTATCACAGCGACTAAACACGCATGAATCTGACTGGCAAGACCGCTTTCGTGACGGGCGGCTCCGGAGATATCGGCGGCGCTATCGCGCGGGAACTGGCCGCCGCAGGCGTGGACGTCGCCATTTCGTACGTCGGGCAGGCGCAGAGTGCCGCCGCGACTGCCGATGCGATCCTGGCGCTGGGGAGGAAAAGTCTTACGGTACAACTTGATCAGCGCGACCCGGCATCGATCGAGGCCGCGGTCGAGCCGGTGCTGCAGCAATTCGGTCGTATCGATATCCTGGTGAACAACGCCGCCTGGAACATCGGCATCCCTTTTCCTGATCTGGATGCGCTCACAGCCGACATCTGGGATCGCGTGCTGGAAACCAACCTTCGCGGGCCTTACCTGTTGGCACGCGTCTTCGCGCCGCATCTGCGCAGGCACGGCAGCGGCCGGATCGTGAACATCGCGTCGGTGGCGGGACTGTTTCCCGGGGGGAGCAGCATCGCGTATGCCTCCAGCAAGGCGGGGCTCATTCACCTTACCCACTGTCTTGCCGTTGCGTTGGCGCCCGACATTACGGTCAACTGCATCGCACCGGGGCTCGTCGAGGGCACGCGCATGGCGCAGCGACTACCGGAGAAGATGGCTCAGGGCGCCCGCAAGCAAGCCGTGCTCGGCAAAACCGCGAGCGCCGAGGACATCGCCGCGCAGGTCACGACCTTCTGCGGCGCGGAATCGGTGACCGGACAAGTTCTGGTAATCGATGGCGGCATGCCTGGCAGCATGCACTAGAACCAAAGGGGATAGAACTCCTCGACATTATTGCGAAATAATGAGGAGGGTTTCGAAATTCCTATGGCCTTGAGACGGTCATGAGCGCCGCGTCAGGCCGTTCTGTTCCAGGCGCCATTTCAGCATCTCGAACCGGTCCTGGCCGAAGAACGGCTCGCCGTTGAACACCATCAGCGGCGTGCCCCAGTGTCCGACCGCTTTCTGGGCATCCTGGTTGGCAGCAATGATCGCGTCGTAATGGTCGGGGTCGACTTTAATTGCGGTGTTCAATTCGTCGAAGTCGAGGCCGGCGCGGGCGACCGCGTTCTTCAGGTGATCGCCTTCGTTCCAGCCGTCGATTGTGCCGTCGAAGATCAGCGCGCTCACCTCTCGCACCAACGCAAAGCCACGGCCCCGCTCGCTACCGGCGGCGGCAAGACGCGTCAGGCCACGAATGTAGGGCTGGTCGGCAGCGATAGTGCCGGTGTCAAGATCCTGCACGATGGGATCAGGACGCGGCCGGCCGAACGGGACGCCGAGAAATTCAGCGGTGCGCAGTGTGTCCTTTTTGAAGTAGGACAGCCACAGCGGGTTGATCTTCTTGAAAAAGTTGGGATCGCGCGCCGCGAGGGCGTAGACCGGCCGGGCGGTTATTTCTACGTCATAGGTCTCGGTGAGCTTGGCAAGGCGAGGGGTCACCAGGTAGGAATAGGGTGATCGCATCGAGATGTAGAAATCAATAGCCAATGTCGTCATGTTTCGGCACCTTCATTTTTTGCAGGAGAACGTTCTAACACACCGACAACGCAACAACAGCATCGGGCCTTTCGCGACCCGTCACCGGTCACGCGTCACGTGGAAGTCATAGGACCGTGCACGGGGTCGGGTCGTTGGCACATCAATCCGCGCTCTCGATGTTCCTGAAGATTAAACATTGTGTTAGTCGTCACATTAGACCTGATTGTGAGAAAAACAGATACTATCGATTGACAATACTAACACATGGCGATAGTATTTTTACGTGATCAAAACGTTCAGATCTCGCCAGACTCAGCGTTTGTTCGAAGGTGAGCGGGTGCCGCGTTTTGCGAACATCGCAAGAGTAGCGATCAGAAAACTGCAGATGCTTCACGCCGCCCAGCGGATTGATTCCCTGCGTATTCCTCCGCAAAACCGACTGGAAGCACTTAAGGGTGATCGTAAGGGGCAGTGGAGTATACGCATCAATGATCAATGGCGAGTATGTTTTGTGTGGCGAGATGGCGCGGCATGGGACGTGGAGATTGTTGACTATCACTGACGAGGAATCAGGAAATGGGTAAACGCAAAGTTCCTTTGGCGACACCGGGGGAAATTCTTCTCGAGGAGTTTCTGAAGCCGCTGGGTATTACCCAATATCGCCTCGCGAAAGAGATCGGCGTGCCACAGCGGCGTATTGGTGAAATAGTTGCCGGCAAGCGGACGATTACCGCCGATACCGCGGCTCGTTTTGGTGTGTTCTTTGGTATGGAAGCCGAATTCTGGCTCAACCTCCAGTCGCATTACGATCTTGTGAAAGCACGTGAAGCCATTGCCGATCGGTTGGCTGCGATTCAGCCAGTGAGCGAAGCCGCCTAGCCACCATTTCTGGCGTATCTGTTTTCGCTGGTCCGGCGGGCACGCGTTGGAAGTTGAAATTGTTGACTAACACGACTTGCGGTTCGGTCGGAGAGAACGTTACGAGCGATTCGAGTGCAAGGAGCCGCGGAGCGCGCGACGAGAAAACGAGCGAAGCGAGTTTCAGTGAAGACTAATATTCGCGGAGCGAATGTTACGTCGGAGCTACATACTCCAAGAACAGGCGAGGAGTAAGTGAGCACGCGACGCCGCAATTGAATTGCGCAGTAGCTCTGTTCGTCGAACTGATAGGTGACATCATGGCAGCTAAATTACTTGAACCGATTCCTCCTGGAGAGATTCTGAGTGAGGATTTCATGAAGCCGCTCGAGCTGAGCATTAATGCGCTCGCGCGCGACCTAGATGTTCCACCGAATCGCATCAGCGAGATTCTGTCAGGTAAACGCGCTATCACTGCAGATACGGCGCTGCGACTTGGCAAGTACTTTGGAGTCTTGCCGGAGATCTGGGTAGGATTGCAGGCGGACTATGACATCCGGGTTGCAAGGCAAACCATCTGACCAAAAGTTGAACGAAGAGTGCGAACAAGAGCCGCCTGAGAGCTCACCCCCTTGCCCCTTACTCCTCCACCTCACACCTCGCTGGCGACTCGTCGCCCCGTCACTTGTCACTGTTTTAGCGCGCCTTGCCCCTCACGGCCCACTCGTGGCCAGTACTTCTCGTGCGTGCTCGCAGAAATGGGTGCAGTTTCCACCGATGATTTCCTTGCCTACCATAGTTGTTTGGCGTAAAGTAAGGAATCCTTACTTGTGGAATATGACCAACTGTGACCATACTCGCCAAACTGACCTCCAAGAACCAGCTCACCCTGCCCAAGAGCCTGATCAGCGCCGTTGGCGCTGCCGACTATTTCGAAGTACAGGTTAAAGACGGGCAGATCATCCTGACGCCGGTGCGAATCCAGCGCGCCGACGCGGTTCGCTCCAAGCTCGAGGAACTCGGGCTCAATGAACAGGACATTGCTGATGCCGTGAAGTGGGCCAGGCAATCGAAGCGTCGCGCGAAATGAGCCGTGTGCCGTGCGTCGTGCTCGATACCAATACCGTGCTTTCCGCGCTGGTGTTCGCGCACGGGCGCTTAGCGGCACTGCGTGACGCCTGGAAGAACAGAGCTTGCGAACCGCTTGTTTCGACATCGACCGCCGATGAGTTGATCCGCGCGCTGACGTACCCGAAGTTCAAACTCGATCCGGCGGAGCAGAACGAACTTCTTGCCGACTACTTGCCCTGGTGCCGCACGGTGGTCATTCCCGACGAGCCACCCAAAACGCCGCCATGTCGAGACCCGTTCGACATACCCTTCCTGCAGCTCGCCGTTGTCGGCAAGGCGGACTTTCTCGTCACCGGCGATGCCGACCTGCTAAGCATCAAGGCAAAGATTCCTTTCAAAATAGTCACTCCCGACGCGCTGCTCACGAAACTTGCGGCGGCCAGGTAACAGCCATTACCGAAACCGGCGTGCGTTTCCTGTGTCTTCGCCGGTTACCTGTCACCCGTCACTGTTCACAGGTCACTTGTCACTAGTCAGTAGTCACTGCTTCATCGCCCTTGCGGGAAACATACAAAACTCGTGTAGAACAAAAAGGGACAGACTTTTTAACAGATCACACCGCCGCAATCCGCAACGCGGCACTCACGACGCAGGTCGATAACCAGAAGAGATGCCGAAGCCTATTGCAGCCAGGTACTCGGGTTCTCGATCAGCGCTTTCAAATCCGCCAGAAAACGCGCACAAGGTGCGCCGTCGACCACGCGGTGGTCGAAGCTGAGCACCAGGGTGGCGATATCGCGAACTGTGATCTCATCGTCCACTACCACCGGTACTCGGCGAACCCGGCCGACACCCAGAATCGCACATTGCGGTGGGTTCAGTACCGGTGTGAACCAGTCAACACCAAAGCCGCCCAGATTGGTCACCGTGAAGGTGCCGCCTTCGAGATCGGCAAGCCCGAGCTTGCCCTCCCGTGCTTTGCTGCCGAGCTCGCGCGTCGCTTTGGCAATCTCGCCGATATTCAGACGATCAGCTCCGTGCACAACCGGCACGATCAGGCCTTGCTCGCTGTCGACAGCGACGCCGAGATTGATCTCCTGAAACTGTTCGATAGCACCGTCGGCATAGGCTGCATTGAGGCGCATATGGGACTTCAACGTTTCCGCTGTCGCTTTGAGCACGATATCGTTTATCGACGGCTCGATGTCGTGCGCCTCCTGCCACGCCGCCGCTTTCTCCGCGCGCGCCGCCAGGCAGGCAGAAAAATCGACTTCGATGCCCTCCGTCACCAGTGGCGTTTCGCGCCAACTGGCGGAGAGGCGTTCGGCCGCCGTGTGTTGGATTCCGGTCAACGGAAACCGATTGCCTCCGGGCGCAGCGGCACCGGTTGCTGCCGGCCCGGCGTCGATCGCCCGTTGCACATCTTCCTTGGTCACCCGGCCGTCGGGCCCGGTGCCGTCGATGGCGTCGGCGTCGATGCCGTGGCGTTCCGCCAACCGGCGCGCCACTGGCGTGACCCTTTTTTCTGCCGAAATCGTCTTGGCCGCAGCCGTGGCCACGGCCGTTAGCTCCGGCGTGTCCGGAACTTCCTCACCTTCCTCGCCGATCCAGGCGAGCGTGGCGCCGACTTCGTATTCCTCGTCGACCTGACCGACGATGCGCAGTAACACGCCGGAGATCGGTGCATCGACGTCGACCGCGGCCTTATCGGTTTCGACCGACAGCAACGGCTCGCCTTCCTTGATCGTGCCACCCTCGGCAACGAACCACTCCAGAACCCGGCCCTTTTCCATGGTGTGGCCGAGCGCTGCCAAACGAAATTGAACTGCCATCTTCGCGCGCTCCCGCCACTCAAGCCATGACTCGGCGAACCGCGTCGATGACCTGCTGCTCGTTTGGAATAATGTGCTCGACCAACCCGGCACTAAACGGCATCGGCACATGCGGTAATCCGACCCGGGTGATCGGCGCCTTCAGGTCCGAGAAGCATTTGTCGGCCAGCATGGCGGCGATCTCGGCACCGCTGCCGGCAAAGCTCGAATCCTCTTCGCAGATGACGGCGCGGCCGGTCTTGCTGACCGACTCGCAAATCGTTTCCGTATCGAGCGGCGACAGTGTCCTCGG
>CP070643.1:1335653-1372234 GCA_020354125.1 Betaproteobacteria bacterium
CTTGTTCATCCCGGGGTAGGGTTTCCGAAGACCCGTTTTAGTGCCGACACATTTCGTCCGGCTAATTATTAAACTGCCGGTAGAAGGCCGGAAGTCAGGCACAGCCGAACGGCGTCGGCACATGTGCGGAAGGTGCCTGAAGCTTCTCGCCGTCGACGACCTTTTTGGATTGCCAATAGCATTGCCTCCAACACGATTCCACCTTTTGCCCTACCTGGTTTCAGGCGTCAGCCCAGAATGGAAGCTGGCGACTCGATGTCACCATGCTTAGCGGCCGCGAACTATCGGTTCGATTCGGACTCTATTCAATGCAGCTCTAGCAGAAAAAGATTACGAGAATGTAATCTTCCGGTCAGTATGCTGACAGCCTTACGCGGTCACAATTTTCGTCAGGAGTTTATATGAGACTATTCGTGCGAACTTTCATTGGTCTGATTGCGTTTGTCGTCGCAATCACCCCTTCCCTTGCCGATGGCCTACCCCAGGTTGAGGTTTGGAAGGATCCCAACTGTGGGTGTTGTAACAAGTGGATCGCGCATCTACAAGACGCGGGATTCGATGTGACAGCGCATAACACGAGACGCGTCGGCGCCGCCCGTGAAAAACTCGGCATGCCAAACCGTTACGCCTCCTGTCACGTTGCCCGAATCGGCGACTACGTAATTGAAGGTCACGTTCCCGCGGACGATATCAAGCGCCTGCTCGAAGAGCGACCGATGGCCAAGGGCCTCGCTGTCCCCGGCATGCCAATGGGCTCACCAGGAATGGAAGGCCCACGCAGTGAGTCCTATCAGACCCTCCTGATCGGCTCGGGGGGCAACGCGAAAGTCTTCGCAGAGCACTAACGATCCACCCTCATTCTGGACTCACGTAAACAACATGTACTCGAAATCACCATTACTGATTCCGCCATCGCTCACTCGCCGTACATTTGTAAAAGGACTGGCAGCCGGCGGCACACTTGCAGCACTTTCCCCGTGGTTGGATATCGCACCGTCGGCGATGGCGGCAAAAAATCGTGGCGTACCGGTGCTGAGCGGCGACGAGTTCAATCTCGTCATCGAGGAGCAGCCGGTCAATTTCAGCGGCAAACCCCGGGTGGCCACAATGATCAATGGTTCGATCCCCGCTCCTACGCTGCGTTGGCGGCTGGGTGATACCGTCACCCTGCGGGTCACCAACCGTCTACGCGAAACGACATCCATTCACTGGCACGGCATCATTCTGCCCTTCGAAATGGACGGAGTACCCGGTATCAGCTTTCGGGGAATTCCGCCGGGCGAAACCTTCGCTTATCGATTCAAGGTCAACCAAACAGGCACCTATTGGTACCACTCGCATTCCGGTCATCAAGAGCAACTCGGGATGTATGGCGCGATTATTGTCGACGACCCGAACTCCAGTTCCAATGGCGCCATGCGCGACCATGTGGTGGTGCTTTCAGACTGGACCGACGAGAACCCCGAACGTGTTTTTCACAAACTCAAGGTTCACGCCGATTACTTCAACTTCAATCATCCGACAATTCCGCTGCTCATGCGCGATATCTCGGAAATGGGCTTCGATGCGGCAGTCAACAAACGCCGCATGTGGAACGAGATGCGCATGAGCCCGGCGGATCTGGCCGACGTCTCAGGCTATACCTATACCTATCTGATGAACGGAACCGCCCCAGCCGGTAACTGGACCGGTTTGTTCCGTCCCGGCGAGAAAGTACGCTTGCGCTTCATCAACGCGGCGGCAAATTCGTTCTTCGATGTGCGCATACCAGGGTTGAAACTGCGAGTCGTTCAGAACGACGGTCAGGACGTTGAACCGGTAAGTGTCGATGAATTTCGCTTTGGTTCGGGCGAGACACTCGATGCCATCGTCTCACCTGTCGATGACGCATACACAATTTTCGCGCAATCGATGGATCGCAGCGGCTATGCGCGCGGCACATTGGCAGTGCGCGAAGGCCTGAGCGCTGAAGTTCCTGCAACTGACGAAGTTGAGTGGCTTACCCACCGCGACATGATGGGCGAAATGGACCACGGCGCACACGGCGGTCACAGTGGACATAATGGTCACGGCAACGATGGCGGTCACGCCGATCACAACGGTCACTCCGGACACGAGAGCCGCAGGAATCATCAGTCACACGCAAATCATGACAGGCACAGCATGCACCAGGCAGGACCATTGGCGAAACCCGGACAGCGGGTGCGTCATGCCCGAACGGAATTCGGCGCGAGCGTGGATATGCGCGTTGATACGCCAAGAACCAATCTCGATGACCCGGGCATCGGACTTCGCAACAACGGCCGTCGCGTACTGACCTATGCCGATCTGTCGACCGTTGGCGGACCGATGGATCCGCGTGGGGCTGAACGTGAAATCGAGCTACACCTGACCGGCAACATGGAGCGCTACACGTGGTCATTCGACGGTCTGGAATTCGGGAAATCGACTCCGGTCCGCTTCCGCTATGGCGAGCGGCTGCGTGTAATTCTTCACAACGACACCATGATGACGCACCCGATGCACATGCATGGCATGTGGAGCGAGCTGGAGAATGCGGATGGACGTTTCCAGGCACGCAAACACACCGTCCAGGTTCATCCTGCGCAGCGCGTGAGCTTCCTTGTTGACGTCGACGCTCCTGGCCGCTGGGCCTGGCACTGCCATCTGATGTTCCATATGCATGCCGGGATGTTCCGCGAGATCGTCGTGTCGTGACGACCGTCCAATTGATCGATCAAGTACGCAGTAGACATAAAAAACAAGCCACGAATTCGTTCTTTTGCGGCGCCACTTTTGCATTCGTCCTCATCCTGTCGCCGGCTGCATTTGCCCAGGAAGCGTCCGGCCCGGTTGACCATACGCAGCACATGAACCAGGCCGAGGATATGGACCACTCGGAGCACATGGATCACTCGGGCCATGACATGGACTCCGGAGAAATGGATCACTCCGAACATATGATGGATTCGGACGAGATGGACCACTCCCAACACATGGACCATTCTGGTCACGACATGGACTCCGGGGAAATGGATCACTCGGAGCATGCCGGTCATGGCGCGGCGGCTACAGCACAGATCGATGACGGCGACGATACTAAAGAATTGCGCGATCCGCATGCGTATGCTGAAGGAGAGGACTTTGGACCGCTGGGGCGCCCACGGTTAGCTGATGAAAAGGACTTTTGGGCGGTGCTGATCGAACGCCTTGAAGCAGTCGACACAGACGAGAACAGTTGGGCCGCGTTCGATGGACAGGTCTGGTATGGGCGGACGTACGATCGGGTCAATCTGCAACTCGAAGGCGAAGTCGATTCAGGCGAGATCCATGAATTGCGTACCGAATTACTCTGGAGTCACGCCATCACGCCGTTCTGGGACACGCAACTGGGCCTTCGCCACGATAGCGGCGAAGATCCGAACCGTTACTGGATGGCCGCCGGCTTCCAGGGCCTTGCGCAATACTGGTTCCATGTGGAAGCGATGCTCTACGCCGGCCAACGTGGCAATACTGCCGCACGTTTCGAAGCCGAGTACGACATGCTGTTTACGCAACGCCTCATTCTTCAGCCGCGCCTCGAATTTAACCTTTATGGCCAGAACGATGAAATTCGGGAGACGGGTAGCGGACTGTCAAACCTGTCAGTTGGGCTACGTCTTCGCTACGAGTTTACCCGCCATTTCGGGCCGTACCTCGGTGTCGAATGGGCTGGTCTTTACGGCGGCACCGCCGACTTCGCACGCGCCGAGAACAAGCCAACCGAACAAACGCGTTACTTGTTGGGCGTGCGAATCTGGTTCTAGCTCTACATCTCTCGCTGAAGTTCATTGGAGACTACAATAACCCGATGTATCGTCGAGCCTGTGTCGTTGCGCGACACATCCGGGTGCGATAATCGCGGGGGTAACGCACAGCGTGCCAAAAGCAGCTGGTCGCTGTGACTGCTACGGTACCGGCCAGTTAACAACGGGTTGTATCGATTAACCAAAACCAAGCCGGCCTGAATGATCACGCCCTAGTTTCATAGCGGCGTACTTGCGAGGAGTGCTCGATGTCAAACGTATCCGTGAACAAGGATCCGGTCTGCGGCATGACTGTCGCGCCCGATTCCACCATCACGTTCACCCACGAGCAGCACCAGTATCGGTTTTGTTCGGAACGCTGTCGGGAGAAGTTCGCCGCCGAGCCCGAAGCTTTTCTTACGTCTCCTCGGGACGTCGCTGAACGTTCCGTAAACCCTGCTTCACCCGGCGCTGACTACATCTGCCCTATGTGTCCGGAGGTACACCAGGATCATCCGGGCAGCTGTCCAAAGTGCGGCATGGCGCTGGAATCAGCGATGCCACCACAGTTGGGCAAAGTGAAATACACCTGTCCGATGCATCCCGAGATTGTTCGCGATGAACCGGGCGACTGCCCCATCTGTGGCATGGCACTCGAACCCATGACACCCGCTGTCGGGGCTGAAGACAATGCCGAACTAACCGACATGTCGCGGCGCTTCTGGGTCAGCACGGCGTTGGCACTGCCGGTGCTGATCCTGGCGATGGGCGCCGAGTTCGTGCCGGCACTGGCTCGGTTGATCCCGGAAAAGGCATCGATTTGGGCACAGTTTCTACTTGCGACGCCGGTGGTGCTGTGGGGCGGCTGGCCGTTCTTTGTGCGCGGCTGGCAATCGGTGGTCAATCGCCACCTCAACATGTTCTCGCTGATTGCGCTCGGGGTCGGCGTCGCGTACCTCTACAGCACCGTTGCGTTGCTGATGCCCGGGATCTTTCCGCCAACCTTGCGCGGCGAAAGTGGTTTGGTACCGGTTTATTTCGAAGCCGCAGCAGTGATTACGGCATTGGTCCTGTTAGGTCAGGTGATGGAGCTTCGTGCGCGGAGCCACACCAGCGCCGCAATCAAGATGCTGCTCGGCTTGGCGCCGCGCACCGCACGGCGCGTTCGCAGCGACGGCAGTGACGAGGATGTTCCGCTCGACCAGGTTCATCCCGGCGATGTGCTACGCGTTCGCCCGGGCGAAAAGATACCGGTTGATGGTGTGGTCACGGAAGGTCACAGCTCGGTCGACGAGTCGATGGTCACCGGAGAACCCATTCCGGTCGAAAAGCACACCGGCGAGCGGGTCATCGGCGCCACTGTAAACGGTAACGGCAGCCTGCTGATGCGGGCTGAACGGGTTGGTGCAGAAACGCTGCTGGCACAAATCGTTCAAATGGTAGCTGAAGCACAACGCAGTCGTGCGCCGATACAGCGCCTCGCCGACGTCGTGTCGGGCTGGTTCGTGCCGATCGTGGTTCTGGTAGCCGCCGCGACATTCGTGGTGTGGTCAGTTGTCGGCCCCGAACCACGCCTGGCTTATGCGCTCGTCAACGCCGTAGCGGTGCTGATCATTGCCTGTCCCTGCGCTCTTGGGCTCGCCACCCCAATGTCCATCATGGTGAGCACTGGACGCGGTGCAGCAAGTGGTGTGCTGATCAAGAATGCCGAAGCGTTGGAAATCATGGAAAAGGTTGACACGCTCGTTACCGACAAAACCGGCACCCTGACACTCGGAAAACCACAACTTGTTTCGGTCGTCGCCCATGCAAGCTTTAGCGAGGATGAAATTCTCCGGCTCGGTGCCAGCCTCGAGCGCGCCAGCGAGCATCCGCTGGCGGCCGCAATCGTTGCTGGCGCGCGGGGCAGGAAACTTGAGCTTGCCGAGGTCGACAGGTTCGAGTCGCATACCGGCAAGGGCGTGAGCGGAGATATTGAAGGGCGCACTGTGGCGATCGGAAACAATCGGCTGATGGACGAACTGAACATTGACTTTGGACCACTTGCGAACCAGGCAGACGCAATGCGTGCCGAAGCCCAGACCGTGATGTTTGTTGTCGTCGATAGAAGCGCTGCCGGCTTGATCAGCGTTGCCGACCCGATCAAGGAAACCTCACTCGAAGCGGTTAGCGATCTGCATGCCCAAGGGCTGCGCATCGTGATGCTCACCGGCGACAATCAAGCCACCGCTGAGGCCGTAGCGAGAAATCTCGGTATCGACGACGTGATTGCCGGCGTGCTGCCGGAACGCAAAACTGAACTGATCAAACGGTATCAATCTGAAGGTCGGATCGTTGCCATGGCAGGTGACGGTATAAACGACGCGCCGGCGCTGGCGCAGGCACACGTGGGCATTGCGATGGGAACAGGAACCGACGTTGCAATGGAAAGCGCCGGCATCACGCTCATCAAGGGCGATCTCCGCGGCATCGTACGGGCACGCAAACTGAGTCAGGCAACGTTGCGTAATATCCGACAGAACCTCTTTTTTGCGTTCGTTTACAACTCGCTCGGCGTGCCGATTGCGGCGGGTGTTTTGTATCCCGTCTTTGGCCTGCTGTTATCGCCAATGATCGCCGCCGCCGCGATGAGCTTCAGCTCGGTATCGGTGATCACGAATGCGCTGCGACTTAACAGACTAAAGCTATAGCTGCGAGCGTTTATGCCGCGCACGGAACAGAGCGCAGATGTAAGGAACGTTATCACTGCTCGTCTTCGCCGCCATTTTTTTACGTGATGATGCGATTTGGATGTGGTGCCCACTTGATGTACGGTGGCCACGGCAGCCGATCCCATACAATGATCGCCGACACTGACCCGGACTGCGATATACGAGTACCAGAAGACAGATGATCAGAAATGCCTGGAAAGCAATGATCACCGGGATGCTTGTCACGGCGCTACAAGCAGCATGCACTCCCGCTGAAGAAACAGTGCCGGGACGCTGGTACACCCAAACTCAAGTCGAGAGAGGACGGCTGATATTCGCAGAACAATGCGCAAGATGCCATGGCGAAAACGCCGAGGGCACCCGCAACTGGCGAGAGCCCGATGCCACCGGCAACTATCCCCCGCCGCCGTTAAACGGCTCGGCGCACGCCTGGCATCACCCGTTGCCGGTGCTCGCTCGGGTCATCGAGAAAGGCGGCATACCGCTCGGCGGCGTCATGCCGAGCTTCTCAGGAACACTCGATCGAGACCAGATACGCGACACTATCGCATTCTTTCAAGATTACTGGCCCGATGACATCTACGCGCGTTGGGCTGAAGTCAACAGGCGTTGAACGGCCTCATGTGGGAACAAGATGAACGAAGCTGAAAACAAGCCAAGAATTAGCGCTTTTGCACCAAACCGCTCGAGGCCCACGATGACGCGAAGCATACACGGCAACATCATGCGATGCGGATTTCGTCGCGCTCGGCGGCGGGCCTTTAGAGGAATCGCTGCTAGCAAGTGCACCTCAACTTCTGCGCCAAGACTACTCGTGGCGATCATCGCGTCACGCAAGGTTTACCGATTGTGCACCGGAGCATCTGGAACCTGACAAAAACCTTGCGACGGGACATCCAGAGCGCTGTTGAATTTGCTCGACAGATTCTGAAATGCGATCAATCCGGTCAGTTCCACGATCGCATCTTCGTCAAAGAACGTCCTCAATCTGGCGAGCATTTCATCGCTGACTTGCCGGTCTGAATAGGTAATCGCATCGGTGTACTCCAGAACTGCCTTTTCTTTGTCGTCGAAAACGGCACTGCCTTCCCAGCCAACAAGCTGCTCCACCTTCTCCGTTGAACCCGCACGCTTCGCCAGCACTGCCGAATTGAGATCAACACAAAATCGACACCAATTGATTTGGGATACCCTCACCGTGACCAATGAACGCAAAACCGGGCTTAACGGCGAACTCTTTCTGTCGAGCACACCGAAAAGAATCGCAACAGCCGCGAACAACCTCGGCGTCCTTGCCCACAGCAGTGCTGGCTGAAGTACATCACCATACTTCCTCCTCTGATTCCAAAAAAATGGTCTCAGAAACAGAGGATACCCGTTCAACTTCTTAGCGGAAACGCGCATTTTTTTCTCCGAGATTTGCACGCGACATTCGAGCGATCTGACATCGTGCATTCTGCCCGAATGGCCATATTATCGCGCTGACACCGTGATTACATTTTGGTTATCTTCCGGAGTGAGATTGCGGGCCAGAGCCCCCAACCAAAGGTGAGAAACGAGTTGACTGCGACTGGGTACGGCCTTAGGTTGCTTGCTTTTCAACGACTCGATGTTGCTAAACCGTGCTCGATAGCGTAGACCGCCGCTTGAACACGGCTGGAGAGATTCAGCTTGCGCAATATATGTTGCACGTGAATCTTTACCGTGCTCTCGGCCAGGTCAAGTGTTCGGGCGATTTCCTTGTTACTGGCGCCTTTGGCGAGGTAGCCGAGAATTTCACGCTCGCGGGGACTTAGCGTCTCTTTATCCTCAACGACCGTGGCACTTCCGGTCGCGGCACGAAGCCCCTTGACCAATTTGGTTGTCATTTCCGCCGATACCACGGAGTCCCCGGCGACAGCCCGACGAATCAGATCGAGTAAGGTATCGGTCTCTATGTTCTTCAGCAGATAACCACTGGCACCGGCGCGCAAGGTATGCACCAGGTCGTCGGCAGATTCAGACACGGTCAGCATGACGACATGGGTGCCCGGAGACTCTTCAAGAAACAGCTTGACCGCGTCTTTTCCCGGGACACCAGGCATATGAAGGTCGAGCAAGACCACATCCGGCTTGAGCTCGCGGGCGCGCTTTACGCCATCGAGACTGTCTGCCGCTTCGCCGACGACCTCAAAGCCATCATGCCTTTGCAATAATGCCTTTACGCCGCTGCGAAACAGCGTGTGATCATCCACCAGCAATACCCGAATCGCATTCATGCGGCCGCCTGCTGCACGATTGGCAAGGTCAACGTAACCGCAGTTCCGATTGTGGGACTGGACTCGATATTGACCGAGCCACCGATTCGCTGAGCGCGCTCGCGCATGATCGCCAGCCCCACGTGACCATCTTCGACGCCTGGCGCCGAAGCGTCAAACCCATGCCCGTCATCGGCGACACGTAGAACATAAGCCGGGCCTTTCTCCAATGTCACCGTCACCGAACCCGCGTCGGCGTGCTTGCGCACATTGGACAGGCATTCCTGAACGATATGCAGCACCTGAATTTGTTTCTCCGGTGACAACGGGACGCCGGTTCCGGTCAGCACGAATCGCGTCTTGACGCCGGTGTCGGCTTCGAAGCGCGACAGCAGTGCCCGCACCACGGTCTCGATGTCGGATTCACCAAAGCGTGTCCGGAAGTGAACGAGCAATTCACGTACATCATCGTAGCTTTCCTGTATACCTTCTCTTATCTGCTTGAGGCCGCCAGCCGCTTCTGCGAGATTATTCTTTTCTAGTGCTTGGCCGAGCATCTGCGCTTGCAGATTTAGAAAGGCAAGCGACTGGGCGATGCTATCGTGAAGCTCCTGCGCAAGAAGGTTACGTTCTTCGGATACCGCCATTTCCTTCTCCCTGGCAATCAGTCGCTGGTTCTCGATAGCTACGCCGAGGTGTTGCCCCAGAGATTCCAGCATGTGCTTTTCCCGCTCTGAAAGCTCACGCGCGGTTTCAAAGTACAGATTAAATACGCCGAGAATCTGATCCTTGAAGCGAATCGGAAACACCGTTACTGTCCTGAATCCTTCACGACGGCACGGATAATTCAAATCCTTAATATCCGGGCCGGTAAACATTCGAATCGTTGACGCGCCATCACGCGCGGCCTCGCCACACAGACATTCACCGCGATCGATACACGCTTCGTCCTTCACCAGTTGCACCGACAGACCTTGTTGAACGTAGAGATGTATTTTCCCCGTTTCCTGCTCAACAAGCCTCACGGCACCACCTTTGGAACCAAGCGTGTTGATCAATCGACCCAGGAACTCCCGGCACATCTCTTCGAGAGTGCCCGGCCGGTTGAGTAAGGCAGCGATTTCGTAGAGTGTGTACAGCTCACGATTCTTCTGCTCCAAAGATCGTGTCTTCTCGGCGACCTTGGCTTCGAGATTACGATACAGATCGCTCAGTCGGGATGCCATGCGGTTGAAGCCGCTGGCCAGCGATCCAAACTCGTCACGGCTTTCGACAGGAAGGCGGATATCGAAATCACCTTGTTCCATCCGTCGCATACCTTCGTCAAGTGTGCTGACGGGCCTCACTACCAAAAGAAACATCAGATAGATCAGCGTCACGGTTCCGGCCACTGACAGCACAATTAATCCCATCTGTACCGAACGTAGCAACGTCGTCTTCTGTGAAATATCACGCTCGATCGAAAACACCAGCCGGTCGATTTGATCGACGAAGCGCTCCGTCGCAGCACCGTATGCAACGACCGCTTCCGGAACAGTCCCGGCGCGCAACTGTGCCGTCATTGCTTCGATAGCCGGTCTCATTTTCTCGAGCCAGGTTTCCTCCAACTCGGTGAACTGATTCTGAATATCCGGCTCGCGGGGCAAGAACAGCGGGCGGCTGGGGTCCCCCGCTTTCAGTTCCGCAAGCACGCGCTCAAACTCTTCTGTTTCGACTTCGACCGCTTTCAGCATCGCCCCGCGCTCAGCATTTGGCAAAGCGGCCTGAGAAAGCAGCATGGCGATGCGGTAAGCGCGCATGCGCTCGCTGCCTGCCTGGTTGACCGCGGCAGCGCCGCCCTCCAGATCCCATGACATCAGCAGCGTCACGCCGATCGCCACCAACGCGACAAGCAAAAACGTCACGAGGATCTCTACCAATTTGGTGCTGAGTCGCTGGCGGGAGATAGCCATGGCCTGCTAGAGATAGGTCACCCGAATACTAAATATATAGTACCCGACGGTCCCCAAGCTTGTCAGTCTCGAAGTATGCCGACAATACTTCCTTCGTACTATATGTTCCTGCGTTTTTCAACCAGGCGGGCTGGCTCTACCACCCTTTCCTGACAGTGATATTCCTTCCTCTGCAAAATAATGATCTTCGCTGTTGCAGCGCAAGGGGTGGTGCCAGTGCACGCAAATGCTGGTGTTGTTTGTACTCTACGAAGGGGGTTTGACAGTACCTGGCGATACCGTGGAACCGCCGGTAAAGGAAAGACGGGCCGGTAAAGTACCGGCCCGTCCTGATACCTTGCGGAAACTCTTCCCGGCTAAGTTTGTTGGCGGCGTCCGCCGTTGCGGTGAACGCTCCAGTAGCCGAATAACCGCAAATTCCCACGCTACATATTGCTCGAAGTGGTCAGCGCAAGGTCTAGTAACTCCAGGCTGCGTTTTGATGCATGCATCACCTGTCGCTGACTGTGCTCGGTTGTTGCATAACGCTTGACGATCTCCAGCGCGAACTTCGGGTGCTCATCGTCATAGTGGGCGTGTTCGCGAATCCACTTATACGTCCGTGGGTTCATGTCAACACCCGGGTTATCATGATAGGCTTCAAAACCGGCCGCGACCTTTCTTGCCAAAGCGCCGGCGGCGCCTTCAATCGCGAAGCTGGTGGCAGCCACGGCTTCGGCCAAAGTACCCGTGGTATTGATTCGCCACACCCAGTCCGTCAGCGATTGTACGTCGCGTAACACTGTAGACTGGCCCTCGGCAAGGTCCAGCATCTGCCGGCGTTCCAGACCAAATCCCTCCCCCATCCACAACCAATGCTCGGAGTGTGCCTTCTCGATACGAATGTTTTCGATCAGGAAGGTGCGTGAGAAATCGTCTTCGACCTTGATCAAGCCCTCGGCGAGAAACTTTGGGAAGTCGTGGATGAATGGATAAAGCTGCAAAATCCAGCCCTGCATCTGCTCGAGGCTAAGTTTGGTCGACGCAACAGAGTCGGCCCACTGGCCATTAACCAGATTGTCCCAGTAGGGCGCAACGAACTCGTACAGCGAAGCCACCCACAACGGATGTGAGGATATTTTACGCACGGCGGCGGTATCGATCATTTTTTCCATCCCTTCAGTTTTCAATGCTATATAAACCTAAATTTCAACTGCGATAGTTTTGTCTGATACGACAGCCTTGTCTGATAAAGCTGGTACCTCCAACTCCTCATCAGATATGTAGTCACTAATGGCGTAAACAGGCGCGTCCTTCGGCATGAACGCCTCGGCCGGAGAAATCCAGTCACCCTGCACGTAGTCCACTCCGATGTCCCGCAGCGCCGACAGCCCCGCAGTGCCACTGACGAATTCAGCAATGGTGCGTTTGCCCATGACGTGTCCCACATCATTGATCGCCTGTACGGTTGCCCTGTCAACCGGATCGTGAGCGACACTCTTGACGAAGCTGCCATCGATCTTGATCAAATCAACCGGTAGGTGCTTGAGGTAGCCGAACGAGGACATTCCCGCGCCGAAGTCATCCAGCGAGAACAGGCAACCCAAAGACTTCATCTCGCCGAAGAATCTCGCCGCCTTGTCGAAATTTGCAATGGCTGCCGTCTCGGTCAACTCAAAGCAAATGGTGCCGGCTGGAATCTTGTGAATCTTGAATTGACGTCGCACGAACTCGAGAAAACGATCATCGGCTATTGACGTGCCGGACACGTTAATCGCATACGTGCCATTCAAATCGTTCATCTCGGCAATCGCCGCAAACGCGTTTTCGACAACCCATTCATCAACATAGGACATCAAACCGTAACGCTCTGCGGCCGGGATGAATGCCATTGGCGGAATCACGTTTCCGTTGTCATCAATCATTCTCACCAACAGCTCGTAGTGGCGGCCATCCTTGGGATCGTCATTGAGCGAGAAAATTTCCTGCCGATACAGAACAAATCGTCCGGCGTCCAACGCTCGTTGCAAACGACCCAACCACTCCATCTCACCGCGCCGCAGTGAGACTTCGGTATCGTGTGGACGGTAGTACTGGACCCGATTGCGGCCCTTCTGTTTGGCTACGTAACACGCAGCATCAGCAGCACCGAGGATTTCCGTCAGATTCAGAAAGCCATCCGCGACTTGGACCACACCGACGCTGGCGCCGATGGTGAACGACCGGTCCTCATTGACAAATCGGAATTGAATGATGCACTGACGTAACTCTTCGGCGATACGAATTGCATCCTGCATCGGACAATTCTCGAGCAGAACGCCGAACTCATCGCCGCCGAGGCGCGCGATCGAGTCGCCTTCACGCACCTGCTGCTTCAACAGCGTACTGACCTGGCGCAACAGACGATCGCCTGCTGCGTGACCGCATGTATCGTTAACGATTTTGAACTGGTCGAGGTCGATGTACATCACCACGTGATGGCGTGACTGTTTCTCTGCCGTATGCAACGCCAATTTGAGACGATTCTCGAATTCGAGACGGTTGAGCAGACCCGTCAGCGGGTCATGGCTTGCATGAAAGGCGACCTTGGCAGCGAATTCTTCTCTCAGCTTGAGTTCCTTGAGCTCGCGCTCGGCACGGTCGACCTGAGTCACCATGCGCTGTGTCAACAAGATGCCCACCGGAACAAGTGTGCCGGCAACGGAGACAACAACAATCAACAACGTCGACTTGATCCAACGGGTCGCATCACCCAACGTATTGGAGAATTTGTTCTGCCAAGGCCTGAGCTCTCGGTCGAGCTGGATAATGCGCTCACCGATTGCCTGGCGCTTGGCGAGACTGTCCGGGTCTGCCGGATCAATCGCACGCAATTCGCTGCCCGCTTTCTGCAACCTGGCAATGAACTCGTCACCGGTTCTCCAGATGTCGACCACGCTTGCCATATAGCCAACACGGTGGAAACGCTCGTAGAGCGAGACGACACCGTCGATGTCGTCCGGGTGCGTGCCCCCCTCCATGAAACCGCTGTAAATGGTTTCGTAGTCGGGACGCGGTTTCTCGAGTTCGAGTCGCGCCTTGCTGAAACCCAGCGGGCGGCTAATGGCGCGCTCAAACTTGACAAGTTCCGAATCTGATCCTGTTTCGACGAAACGCAACAAGTGGAACACCGCTTCCTTCTGATTCTTTGACCACAGGCTTTCGCCCTCTACGTAGGCGCGCCCCGCGGCCAGAATGTCGATACTTGCAATCGCCACCGCCACGAGCACGATCACGATCGTCAGGAATGGCGAAACGATCAGGAGCATTCTCTTGCTCCTGGTCAGCCAGGAAATGCTTTTTCCCAGCGACGTGCTGCCGAAGGCAGCGTCAGTTTGATCCACGATCGCTTCGCTCATAATCTTGTAAGAGGCTCGCCCGAAGAATTCTTATTTCTATTACTTCCTAGACATTGGAAGGAGTGCACGTAGCGTGCCCGCCACAATCTGTTCACACGGGACCGGAAGTTTTCATCAAACAACAAGTTAGCGCATGAAATTTATGCACTTGGCGCGTTTCTTCGACTAAATCGACCAGCCTTCGTCGCCTGGAGGTGTGCAGATTTCGACACCCGGCCCAACGTGAGGTGTTGAAATCAAAACGATTAAACGGGCGGCTCAAGCTGTTATGAAGTGATGCGATTCTCGACGCTAACGGGCAACGTGCTCACTGTGAGTCGAAGTATTTGGCGCCCTGCTACGCGGGTCGTCACCATTGGTACGACTGTCACGCCGCTAACTTCGCGCATCGTCGAAGCGCCATCCGCGGGAGGACCGACAGGAAATGTCGTGCTGCGTCACCCGGTTCGCAGCATGCCTGCTACAGAGTGAAAATGAGTATTCGTGAACAAGGGCAAAGCCAGACAACCAGGACGGTCGTCCTCACGTCTCGACCACATCGCCGCTTTCACTAATCCGCATCGCTGATAACGTACAGATAGCCTTCGTCTGTCCCGACGACGATCGTATCGCCGGAAACCGCAGGTGTCGCAAAGATTGGGTTTGCCAGTTCCGGTCGCCATACGGGATCATCGCTTGCGCCGGGTGGCGGCTCGTCATGGTAGAACGTGCGCCCTGCTGTCTCATGATGGCCAAGGTACATACTCCAGACCCGTTCGCCCGTGCCTGCAGCAAACTTGTGCAGAAAGCCGTCGTAGGTTCCGATGTAGACATGATCATTGGATACAACCGGTGACGACCACAACTGGAAGTTGGGATTTCCCAGATCAGTTGCCCAGACAATTTCCCCGGTATCCCGTGAGACCGAATAGATCGAGTTGGAAACCGCATCGGCAAGAATCAGGCGGTCGTACCACGACACTGGCGTCAGATGCGAGTTGCCAAACAGGGTATCAACGAACTGGTTTGGATCAGTACCAATCCATCCCAGCGCGCCATCCTTGCGAAAAGAAATAACCGGCGGGTAGTCATAGTCATCCTCTCTTACCAGGCTGAGAACGATGCTGTCTTGCAGTACCAGTGGAGCAGCAGAGAACTTGGCTCGCAAACCTTTGCCGTTTCCGAGCCGGTCATACCAGCGGATCGCTTTGCCCGACAGTGAATGGCCAAGTTCGTCCGGATAGTAGACGCTGCTGTCTCGCCGCATCTGCACCTCGCCAAATCCGGCGTAGCGGTACAAAGTACCGGCTTCGGTGGCAATCCAGAGTCCGTTTCGATCTGCCGCTAATCCCCCGCTCACACCACCATCGAGATTCGAGGTCAGCAGGGTAGATCCGTCCTTTGGATTCAGCACCGTGAGCTCACCGGAATTTGTGGCGATGGCTATTGCTTGGCGAGCCACCACCGGGCGCGCCGAAACGGGTGAATTGAATTGTCTGGTCCAGTAAGTCGTTCCGCTCCGTGCGCCGATGGCGATAACGTCGCTCGCCTCGGTTCCGCCGATTACCAGACCCTTGATGTAGGTCAGATCATTGAAATCGAGCTGCGTTGGAACAAACCAGATCTTTTCGCCAGTCTGCCAATCAAACGAATAGACGCCATCGAGCACGTCGGGCTGATTGCGTTTACGCCCGGAACTGCCGACAAAAACGCGCGTGCCAACAATCTTCGGGTTGTTGCGCCACGACTGCTTGCCGATGAAGAACCGGTATTTGATGGTTGGTCCAGGCCCCACCACTTGCTCGGGCTCGAATTGAGGTTCAGGTTCAACCTCGAACTCTTCTACCCACGACTGGAAAAAAGGCGTCAGCAGACCGGTGAGGTAATCCTGCCGAATGACACGGCCGCGGTTGGACTCCTCGTCGACATCGAGCAGAATGCCGGCATCCATGTCCTCAAGCAGAATCCGGCTGCCCACCATGCCAGACAAGAGTCTGTCCGACTCACGCACCGGAGAGATTAAAAAATAACCGGCTGGATCGATCTCTTCTACACGAACGTGCATGTGGGCTCTGGTACCGTCGCTGGCACCGATCAGCAGTGCTCCGATACCGGTGCGGTCCAATGCGATTTCCAGGTTGTCGCCATCGGGCCACGCTTCGGACTCGCAAATCGCGCGGTCATTGCCAATGCGCACGATCGAAACACCTTCATCGTAGGTGCGCTTGACCTCGGCTGGCACGCGACGCGTGCCCGGTTGAATTGCGTACAGCGTGGTGCCTTCCGATGCGACCGTGGCGGCGGTAATGGCAAAGCAGGAATCGGCATATGCACGGGTAACGCCGTAGCCGGCATGGTCTCCCATGAGAAATACATCGCTGGCCTGGGCTTGAACGGCTAGCACCAGGATGGAAAAGACACCCGCCACTCGCAACACGACGCCTCTCAAACCTTTATTCATTCGTCCGGCACACGGAGCACGAGTATGGTCTACGCTGCCGCTGCGCGCTGTTGTGGTTAGAAACAAACGACTCTTGCGTTGTCTCGCGCCGCGGCTTGGTGAAACTCGTTCATTCCCGCCATCTGGATGCGTTTGTCCATCTTGTCCTCTGGTAGCTGGCGGACTACGACGCACGGTTTACAAACGAGCACTTCCGCATTCTTGTGCGAGACGACTTCCTCGAATCTTTGCGGCGGACCAAACGGCACCAATTTGTCTGCGGTTCCTTCGGTCGCCATATGCACTGCATCATGAAAAAGCATCAGCGTGACGGTGTCGCCCGCTTGCAGCGCAGAAGCCGCAAATATGAACGGCAAGGCCGAGCGGGTCGGGTCGGTCGGTCCCCAGGTTGCCGAAATTGCGAAATGCATGAGTTCTCCTTTGATTTGCGTAATTATGAATTGCCGCCAAAGTCGACCAGCCGCATCAGCGTGCCGGTAAATTCAGCGCCTGATCGTACTCTTGCCTTAGCGCCGAGTTGAGTCGGGCTCGTTGTCCAAGAGGATCTAACTGCGCCGAAAGTGTAAATGCGCAAAACGTTTGGATTGCTAACAGCGGTCATTGTTTGGCTGATTCGGTTTCCGATACGAGATACTTAAGCCCCGCTTTCTTGAGGTAGACGGTGCAACCGGCCTCGGTTTGCAGATGCTGCGTCGACCCCGCGGGTAGTCTTAACCAGTGACCCTTTGAGTAGCTGCCACGCTCATTATGGAACGAGCCCTCAATGACGAAGATCTCTGCACCGTCAGGGTAAGCAATCTCGCCGGCATCTGATCCAGCTTCCCATTTCTGCAGCTCAACACTATCCGAGTAGCTTTCCTGCGAATAAAGCGGTTTGCGTGCCAAACCTTCGACCAACCCTTCTTGCCATTCGAGCGCCTTGGTGTCAATTGCAACGTGACGCCGATCAAGTCCCGGGTATTGGCGCAACTTTACGAACAGCACACAGCCGGATTGCGAGAACGGGGCGTGGCGAAATCCCTCCGGATTGAGAAGGAAAGTCCCTGCTGGCCAATCGCCCTGCTGATCAGAAAACACCCCGTCCAGCACCAGGATCTCCTCGCCTTGCGGGTGGCCGTGCTCGGGAAAACTCGAATTACTGTCGTAGCGAACCACGGACGTTACCTGACCGGACTCGGCCGCGCCCACCAGATGCACGCGCTTGCGCCAGACCGTGCCGCTCGGGCTCGCTTGCCACTGCATAGCGCTCGTATCGACCGCGCAATGCGCCGTCAAGTCGCCATTAATACTTGCTGTCATCGCTTTGATCTCTAACCAGGATTTGATCTCACACCAGGAACAGTGCCGGATCGACTGGCACGGTATTGAGGTAGACGCCAAAATGAAGGTGCGCACCTGTTACCCGGCCAGTTGCACCAACTTTACCGATCGTTACGCCCTGCTCGACCCGCTCGCCGACCTCGACATCCATGGCACTGAGATGCGCGTAGAGCGTCAGCAAGCCCTGGCCGTGATCGAGTATCAGCATGTTGCCGGAAAAGAAATAGTCGCCACGGTCGATCACCGTACCCCCCGCAGCCGCGACCACCGGTGTTCCTTCTGGCGCAGCCAGATCCATCCCACTATGCGGATTTCGCGATTGCCCGTTGAAAACACGCCGCAGACCGAATGAGCTCGATCGCCTCCCCGGACACGGTTGCATCAGCGCCAGCGATCCGACCAAAGGCGTGGAGAAAGTCGCGCGTATCTTCTTCAGGTGCGCACTCTCGCGTCGGTAACGTTCAAGATTCTTTTTCGAGAGGTTGACCTTGCCCGGTTCTACTGTGAGCTCCTGAGTCGCATAGCGCTTGCTGCCAACGGGTATGGGCAGTGTCACGTCGTCGCCATCGGGCCACTCGACCGAAATACTCAGGGTGCTGTCTTCTTTCGTCGCCAGCGCGATTCCGACAATCGCTTGCCAGCGCGTCCCGTCGGCCACCACCATGACACGGTCTCCCGCCAGGTGAACCAGCGGGGCTTGGTCCGACGGCCCCAGCGGCACAATTGCTACTCCCCCGGGGACGGCGGCGGCTTTCGGTAAATCCTGCGCGAAGACTCTGCTAACTCTGGACAGACTCGCAGCTAACAAGGCCGACAGGTACAAAAACAAACGCCGATTCATTTTCTCCAGCTTACGATCTCGAAAAAACCCCAGTATATGCAAAGTGTACCGTCAGGTTTGCTGCAGTTTGTTTCGCGACCGGACGATTCTGTTCCGCAGCGCTGAATCACTTGTCGTCAGGGGCATCATCGTCATCGAGAATTCGATGCGCTGGACCTTCCAGATCATCAAATTGGCCGCTGCGCACGGACCACCAGAACGCCAATCCAACCAGAAACACCAGCACCACTGACAGCGGGATTAACAGGAAAAGAATATCCATCGGCCTTTATGAGGCCGGTGCAAAACTACTGCGCGACCTTGATCCGGGCTTGCGCCCGTGTTGATTTGAACCGGTGCTCGTCCGCCTCCGGCGGTCCGGCCCGGCAACGTAGTTCCCGGGCGCTGCGGCTGATTCTAATCGAACCGCTGCGCGGCGGTGCCGCGCCAATTCCGCTCTCGCCCTCATGTACTCCCTCCGTACACTCCGGTTCCTGCGCACTGTTTCTATCAAAACGAGTACTCGCCCGGCTGAAGATCGCTCGCGACGTTTTTCACCAGTCTCATTTCACTCAAATGTCAGTAGCGAGTTGGATACCATTGAAGGGTCCATGTTCCCGGTTGCGACCTCATCGATTCACAACAAACTTTGGCTTCACAACAAAGTTTGGTGTCGATGACAAAACCGGCATTCAGTCGCTGACCAGCACCATCCGGTGCGTACGCTGTTCGCCGGCCAGCCGGGCTGCGTTTCCCACCACCAGCAACGAACTGGCAGACATGCCGATCGCTGCCATCCATGGCGTAATGTAGCCGCTCATTGCCAGTGGAATGGCGAGCGCATTATAGGCAATTGCCCACCCCAGATTCTGTCTCACAATCCGCAGCGTACGTCGCGAATACCGAACCAATCTCGTGAGATCCGACAAGCGACCAGTCAGCAGCACCATGTCGGCAGCACCCTGCGCAAGCGCCGCGCCACTCATCAGCGCAATCGCAACCTGTGCCTGGGCCAGAACCGGTGCGTCGTTGACGCCATCGCCGATCATTGCCACCACTGCCCCCTGTGCCTGCAGGGTTTTGACATACTCAAGCTTTTGTTCCGGCGACATAGTTGCCCGCCATGTTTTAATGCCGAGTTGCATCGCCGTATCCCGCACGACGGAATCCCGGTCTCCTGACAGCAGGCTGATCTGCGCGCCCTGCGCGCGCAGTGCAGCGACAAATCCTGCTGCGTCTGGCCTGAGCTCGTCCTGCAAGTCGAAACCGGCGAGCATTCGCTCTTCATCGGCAAGCCAAATCTGTGCTTCAACGTCTCCGGTGTCGGCGTTGGCAGCAAGCTCTGCAGCAAATGATTCGGTTCCGATGCGCAACTTCCTGCCCGCCACTACACCTTCAACACCGCATCCCGGCACGTTGCGCACTTGTTCGGCGTGCAGCGCGGTGCATGCCGCCTCGCGCATCGCTGTAGCGACCGGATGTTCGGACCCCTGCTCCACGGCCGCTGCCAGCGACAGGGCTTCGTCCTTGTCGGTATTTAGCGGGTAGACGGCGTGCACACTCGGTTTGCCGAGCGTCAATGTTCCTGTCTTGTCGATAACGAAATGCGTTGCGCGTGCCAGCGTCTCCAAAGCATGGGCACGGGTCACCAACAGACCTCGTTTGGCTGCGGAGCTGGTTGCAACCGCCATCGCCATCGGCGTTGCCAGTGCCAATGCGCACGGACAGGTAACAATCAGAACAGACACCACAATGGGCAAGGCACGCGCCGCATCATGATTCAGCCACCAGATCGCCGTTGCCGCTGCCAACACCAGAATCACCGTCACGAATCGCGCCGCGACTCGATCCGTGATCTGTTGCAGTCGCGGTCGCGATGCCGACGCGCGTTCCATCAGCTTGACGATCGCCGAAAGTATCGTCTGATCGCCAACACGTTGCACGCGGACAACCAACGGGTTGCCGCGATTGACTGATCCTCCGGTGACCGGCTGCCCCTGCAGCTTCTTCGCCGGCATGCTCTCGCCCGTCAGAAGCGATTCATCCACTTCCGAATCACCCTGTTCTATGATTCCATCTACCGGTATCGCTTCTCCGGGCCTGACCAGGACGTAGTCGCCCGCAGTCAGCACACCTGCGGGAACGACATCACTCTCAGACGAGTGAGGGAATCCGGTGATCTTGTTTGCGGTGGCCGGCATCGCGTGTGACAGCGATTCCAGATGCGAGGCGGCTTTCTGACGAGCTCTCAACTCAAGATACCTGGCACCAAGCAAGAAGAAGACAAACATCGCCACCGAATCGAAATACACTTCGCCTTTGCCAGTCAAAGTCGCTAGCACACTTGCGGTGAAGGCGATGATGATTGCCGCGGCGACCGGCACATCCATTCCGACCCGACGGTTCCGGACATCACGCAACGCTCCGGACATGAACGGCTGGGACGAATAAAACACCACCGGCATGGTCAGAATCAGCGCCGCCCAGTTCATCAGAGAGTAAAGACCTTGATCGATACCGCCTTCATCGAGATAACGCGGCAACGCATACATCATTACCTGCGTCATGCCCAAGCCGGCAATGGCAAATCGTGCCAACAGGCTTCGAGACTCGCGCTTGCGGCTGGCCTCGAGCGACTGCGCATCATACGGATAGGCCCGGTAACCGATCGCGTTGATTGCCGCAAGGATTTGCGAAAGCGAGGTCTGCCGCGTATTCCAGCGAACGGTGGCGCGGTTGGTCGTGTAATTGATGTTGACTGCGACAACGCCGGCCTGCCGCATCAGATGCGTCTCGTTCAACCAAACACAGGCCGGACAGGTGATACCTTCAAGTATCAGTGAGGCTTCCCGCTCATGAGCCGCTGGTTGCGTGACGAAACGCGCCTGGATCTCAGGCCGATCAAATACCTTCAGTTGGCTAACGAACTGAGGAAGCGCTTCGCGCGGAGATTGTGGGTAGCTATCGCGGCGAGTGTAATAATCATCAAGACCCGCCGCCACGATAGCCGAGGCTACCGCCTCGCAGCCGGCACAACACATCGGGCGCGGACTTCCGCCGATGACAACCTGGTGTTCGACCCGCAGCGGAACCGGCAGTCCGCAGTGGTAGCAGTCTTTGGCGCCCGCCTCGGAGGCAGCGGCGTTATCCGGCGCGGTCATCGGGTTGCCAATTGCACCGACCGGCATCACGCAACAACTTCGGCCAAAGGTGATGTCCTGCTTGTCGATTGCGCGTCGCCAGCTTTGGTTTATGACTCGCCCCGAACGGCTGCGCAGAGCGTGACCTCACCGCTTCTGATACTGAGACGCTTTGGTTTGTGAGGAAGCCGTGCTGTCCGAGGAAGTCTTGGCCCCGGTCGTGTTCAGCCCGAGCAACTTGTAAAGGGGGCAGAAACGTGCCGATGACGTCACAATGAGAACGACACCAATCAGGCCGAGCCAGCGCGCGCCGCCTTCCACCATGAAGAACAGGCTCAACAAGGCAATTCCCAGAATAAAGCGAATCACACGATCCGCATTCCCCATGTTCGAGGTCATTTCGTTCCCTCCCACGATCGTCGAAAAACCAGTCAGCAAAGCGTTGCCAGTGTATGGGGAGAGCGTTTGCCACGTTTGATATTGGTCAACTACTGAGCTTTGCCAGGCGGCGCGCTGCCATCGCGGCACCCGTGTGCCGCTGACTCGCCGTCACAGTCCGGTGACCTCACTGGAACCGGTCCCGGTCAAAAATCGGCGTAGCCGTATCAGCATGGCGACGTTGAAGCAGGTCAGACCAAGAGCGAGCAAGAAGTGCAGCCGTGCCCAAAACACGGTGCTGTCAACCAGTGCGTTGACCGTCTGTGCCTGTTCGGTGACATGGTCAAACAAAACCAATGCAATCTCGCGCAAGCCATCTGCATCATCGCCTTGCCGTATCGCCACGCCAACCGCTTCAGGGGGCGGCTTCAGCTCACTCAACTTTGGGAATACCCAAACGTCGGCGACCAGAATCGCGGCGACGAAAGAAGCGTAGACCACTGCCGCGATCACGTTCACCCGCAACAACCACTTCATTCAAACCTCCGTGTCTGACACGCCGGCTCGGCCCCCGCACGCAAGCGGTCTGTGCCGATGTGCGCCTGACAATGACCCGCTCCGATCGGACAAGCGTGGCGCGCGCCTAGGTTTTCACAGCTTCCTGGATTTGCTCGAGCGCCGCGGGATCTTCGAGCGTGGTCAGGTCGCCGGGGTCACGGCCTTCTGCGAGGGCCTGGATACTACGCCGCAACAACTTTCCGGAGCGCGTCTTCGGCAACGCGGAAACGAAATAGACTCTTCGCGGCCTGGCGATTGCACCGAGCTGCGCATCCACTTTAGCCATGACCTCCTTCTCTTGTGCCACTTTGGTCTCTTCGCTAGAGATTTGCGCTGAATCTTTCACTACTGCGAACGCCAGTGGCATCTGTCCTTTCAGTTGGTCATTGACACCGACCACCGCCACCTCGGCGACATTCGGGTGCGCCTGAACCGCCTCTTCAATCTCGCGCGTACCGAGCCGGTGACCTGCGACGTTAATCACATCGTCGGTTCGACCGAGAATGAAGTAATAACCATCCTTGTCGCGAATGCCCCAGTCGAACGTCGAATAGACCAGTTTGGTGGTGAAGGTCGAAAAATACGTCGTGACGAACCGCTCATCGTCACCCCACACCGTGGTCATGCAGCCGGGTGGTAGCGGCGGAATGATCGCAACCACGCCTTTCTCATCGGCATCGGCCTCGCTTGCATCCGCTTCGCGCAGCAGTTTCAAGTCGTAGCCGTATGCCGGAAACGAGGGACTGCCGAACTTGACCGGCGTTTCTTCAACGCCGGGCGCTGACGTCAGAATCGGCCACCCCGTCTCGGTCTGCCAATAATGATCAATCACGGGTTTGCCCAACGCCTCAGTCAGCCACGAGTGGGTCGGCTCGTCCAACGGTTCGCCGGCAAGGAATACGTGCTTCAGTGACGAAAGGTCATACTTGGTCATGTATTCGGGATCCTGCTTTTTCAGCACACGAACACCGGTCGGCGACGAAAACATGACTCCGACTTGGTAATCCTGAACGATCTTCCACCAGATACCGGGGTCAGGACGGACCGGCACACCCTCATAGACGATTGTCGTCAAACCGCAGATCAACGGCGCATAGACGATGTACGAATGCCCGACCACCCAGCCAATATCCGAGGTGGTGAACATGGTTTCCCCCGCGTTGCCGCAGTAGATGTTCTTCATTGATGCAGCCATCGCCACAGCGTAGCCACCGGTATCACGCTGCACGCCCTTGGGTTTTCCAGTGGTACCGGATGTGTACAGGATGTAACTTGGCTCGCTCGACTCGAGCCAGGTTACCGGAACGTCTTCACCCTCGTGCTCAGCTGCCAAGCGCGCGTAGTCGAGATCGCGCCCTTTGGTGAGTGGCATATCCTTGTCGAGACCACGATTGACAATGACGACTTTTTCCGGCGGTGTTTTCGCCACACTCATCGCCTCGTCGACCAGATGCTTGTACGGAATTACCCGTCCGGCACGCATTCCGGCATCCGCGGTCACCATTACTTTCGGGCCCGCATCATCGATACGCAGCGCCAGGCTCGCTGGCGCAAAGCCACCGAACACGACCGAATGAATGGCTCCAAGCCGGGCGCACGCGAGCATGGCAAATATCGCCTCGGGAATCATCGGCATGTAAATCAGGACACGGTCGCCTTTACCAACCCCGAGGCCCCGCAGCACGGCCGCACAACGCATCACTTCTTTATGTAGTTCGGCATAGGTGTAAGCCTGCTCGGTGCCGGTCTCGGTCGAGATATACACCATCGCCTTTTGATCGCCGCGTTCCCCCAAATGACGATCGATCGCGTTGTGGCACAGATTGGTCTCGCCCCCAACAAACCAGCGAGCAAAAGGTGGATTCTCGTATTCGAGTACCTGATCAAACGGTTTGTGCCAATCAATCAGTGCGGCCTGTTCGGTCCAGAATCCATCCCGGTCTTCAATGGATCTGCGGTAGAACTGTTCATACTTCTTTCCCATCTCGATCTCCCCCGCGCCGATCTACTGGTATTGATCGGTTACGCGCTAATCTTGACTACAGTGCGGCCCTTGATCTGTGCCTTGAGCGCCTTGTCGAAAACACTCGGCAACTCGGCAAACT
Source organism: Betaproteobacteria bacterium (assembly GCA_020354125.1). Taxonomy (GTDB): domain Bacteria; phylum Pseudomonadota; class Gammaproteobacteria; order Burkholderiales; family Eutrophovitaceae; genus SG8-40. The sequence continues at coordinate 1,360,477 of CP070643.1, forward strand.
CAACCGTCGAACCCATCGCATCCAGATGGCGCGGTTTCAGGTCGGTGGCAAGACGCTGCCAAACCCGCTTTCTGACATCCATTGCAGCATTCACCGAGTCGATGCCCAGCAAGCTGACACCGCGAAGAATGAACGGCATCACGGTCGTTTTGAACTCATGACTGGCGGCCAGCCCGATCGATGCCAACGCACCACCGACTTTCATGGTACTGGCGATCCAGGACAGCACGTCTCCACCGAGATTGTCGACCGCGCCGGCCCAGGTCTCCTTGCCTAGCGGCCGGATCTTGGCGAGGTCGAGACTGGAACGCAGCATGACTTCGGCCGCGCCGAGCTGCTGGAGATAACCGGTTTCCGCTTCCTTGCCGGTCAATGCGACGACCTGATAGCCAGATGCGGCGAGAATATCCACGGCAACACTTCCGACACCGCCAGTCGCGCCGGTGACGATGACCGGGCCATTAGCCGGTTTCAGGCCCTCGTGTTCCATGCGCACAACGGCCAGCCCCGCCGTAAAACCCGCAGTTCCGAGCACCATTGACGAATGCAGATCGAGCCCGGTTGGCATCGGCACCACCCAATCGGCAGGGACACGGCAGTACTCGCCATAGCCGCCATCATGCGAAACGCCGATGTCGTAACTGGTGGCAATTACCTGGTCGCCCGGCTTGAAGCGAGAATCGCTCGACTCCTCGACGGTGCCCGACAAGTCGATGCCGCCGTTGCAGGGGAAACGCCGGATGATCTTGCCAGCCCCGGTTGCGGCAAGGGCGTCCTTGAAATTGACGCTCGAATAAGCAACCTTGATGGTTACCTCACCCGGGTCCAGTTCGTCCAGCCTCATGTCGACAAACCGGCTGACCACTTTGCCATCTTCGTCAAAGATGCGATACGCCTTGAGCGTGCTCATATTCCTCCCGTATTGATTGTCCTGTTGTGTTTTGTGCGGTGATTCGATACTGGCGGTGATTCGAGCCGAGTAGCGCGATCGATTCCACGGCGCGGGCGATCGACTATGCCCGCTTTAACTATGCCGATTCAATACCCCCGGATTAACTTTGTAATGATACCCGTATCGCCGGCGACGCCGAAACGGCAGCCTGCTAAGGCAAATGCGGCTCACAGAGATAGCTGCGAGTCTGCATCTCGATCAAACGTGAGTGCGTGCGATCGGTCTCGGTACCACCCAGCGCTTCGGCAAAAATCGCGTCCCAATCACCCTGTGCTGAGATGACGAGCTTGACACGCCGATCGTAGAACTCGTCGACAAGCCAGGTAAAACGCCGTCGTTCGTTATCGTTGATCCTGGTGAATGGCGGAACATTGGAGATCAGCACCGTGTGGTAGCGTTTCGAGACTTCGATGTAATCGTTCTTGCCACGCGGCCCGCCACAGATGTCGAGGAAATCAAACCACACCACGCCTTGACTCAGGCGCCTGGTGCCGATTTCACGGCCCTCGATTTCTATTGCATATGCCGACCCGCCGGGTTCACCGCTCACGTCACAAAAGGTTTTCAGCATCGCCTCTTCGGCTCGCGTATCCGTCGTCGGGTGAAACACGCCGGCCTTTTCCAGCGAAGCGAGGCGGTAGTCGGTACCGGAATCAATATTGACGACACTCATATGTTGCATGATCAGATCGATCGCTGGCAGAAACTGGGCGCGTTGCAGGCCGTGCTCGTAGAGTGATTCCGGATGCCAGTTGGCGGTGGTCACCAACACCACGCCACGCTCGAATAACGACTCGAGTAACAGCCGCATGATCATCGCGTCACCGATATCGGTGACGTGAAACTCATCCAGGCATAGCAGCGTGCTTTGCTCGGCAAGTTCGTGTCCGACAACTCGCAGTGGACTGGCCTGCCCCTGCAAGTCGCGCAATCGATAGTGCACACCCTGCATGAACCGGTGAAAATGCAGCCGCTGCTTGCTCTGGAACGGCACGGATTCGTAGAACACGTCCATCAGGAAGGTTTTTCCCCGTCCGACACCGCCCCAGAAATAGATACCTCGTAGTTGTGGTTCACGCCGGAATAAACGCCTCAACAAGCCCGCTCCACGTTGCGCCTCAATCAGTTGCTGATACAGGCGGTCTAGTTCCTTGCTGGCACGCAGTTGCGCGTCATCGAGCTGGTAGTTGTGGCGCTGTGCGGCACGTTGCGCATGATCGAGAAACGAGTCCTGCTGCGCCTCGCTCCTGTACGCCGCGAATGACATACGAGTTCAGCCCCTGCTACAGACTCAAGAACCGCTTGTCTACTCCAAGCGCCGCTTCGTGCATGGCTTCGGAAAGGGACGGATGGGCGTGGACGATGCGCGCGACATCTTCAGCGGTGGCGCCAAACTCCATCGCAATGACGGCTTCGGAAATGAGCTCTGATGCAAACGGGCCAAGAATGTGCACGCCAAGAATGCGGTCGGTATGTGCGTCGGCCAGCATTTTCACGAAGCCGGCGGTTTCCCCGAGCGCGCGCGCGCGGCCACTGACAATAAACGGAAACTGCCCACTGCGATATTCGACGCCATCGGCTTTCAGTTGCTGTTCGGTGCGCCCCACCCAGGCGATCTCCGGCGAGGTATAGATCACCCATGGAATATGTTCCAGATTGACGTGCCCATGCTGGCCGACGATGGTTTCCGCCACCGCCACGCCTTCTTCGGATGACTTGTGCGCCAACATAGGGCCTCGCACCACGTCGCCGATGGCATAGACATTTGGCGCGTCGGTGCGATTGCGATCATCGACCTCAATGAAACCGCGCTCATCGACTTTAACGCCGACGCTGTCCAGCCCCAGTTCCGTTGTGTTTGGAACACGCCCGATTGCGACGACCAGCCGGTCAAACTCCATCTTGGTGTCGGAACCCTCGTGTTCGAACTGCACCGTTACTGCCTTTTTCCCGGCTCTCACCGCGCTGATCTTGCAACCGAGTCTGATGTCCAGACCAATGCTCTTGGTAAAGATGCGCCACGCTTCTTTGGCAATGCCTTCATCAGCCGCACCAAGAAAAGTCGGCAGCGCCTCAAGTATGGTGACCTCTGATCCGAGCCGCTTCCACACGCTGCCCATTTCCAGGCCGATCACACCAGCACCGATGACGCCGAGCCTTGGCGGGACTTCTTCGAAAGACAGCGCACCGACGTTGTCGCAAACACGAACATTGTCCACCTTCACGCCGGGAATCTGCCTTGGTAACGACCCCGTAGCAATGATTACATTAGCGGCACTGACCGTTTCGCTGCCTTCCTTGCCTTTGACTTCGATCTGGTATGACTGTCCGCCACCGATCAGACGCCCGTGGCCGTGCATCGAAGTCACTTTGTTCTTCTTGAACAGCATCCCGATGCCGCCGGTGAACTGCTGCACGATCTTGTCCTTACGCGCCAGCATTGCCGCAACATCGAGCGAGACGTCTCGCGCCTTGATCCCGTGGTCCTCAAACTTGTGCAGCACACGCTCGTAATTCTCGGACGACTCGAGCAATGCCTTTGAAGGAATACACCCGACGTTGAGGCAGGTGCCGCCCAGGCTCGGTTTGCCCTCGGCTGACTGAAAGTCATCGATACAGACCGTGTTCAGCCCAAGCTGGGCAGCGCGGATTGCCGCGATATAGCCACCCGGGCCGGCACCAATCACCGCTACATCAAACTCTTTAGCCATAGTGAAACTTTCAGTCAGGAAGATGCCAGGCCCGAAGCCGAACAGCCAAAACCATCACCTCGCAGCAGGCTTGCCTTCGACACGGACTGCGATCAGAGATCGAGCAACAGCGTCGACGGATCCTCCAGCGCATCCCTGATTGCGATCAGAAACAGCACTGCTTCGCGCCCGTCGATGATGCGATGGTCATAGGACAACGCCAGGTAGTTCATCGGTCTGATGACGATCTGGCCATCCTCCACCACCGGGCGTTCCTTGGTTGCGTGGATACCCAGGATCGCCGATTGCGGCGGGTTGATGATCGGTGTCGACAGCATCGAACCAAACACGCCGCCGTTTGAAATCGAAAACGTGCCACCGGTCAGTTCCTCAATCGTCAGCTTGCCGTCCTGAGCGCGTTTGCCGAAATCCGCGATCTGCTTTTCGATATCGGCAAAACTCATCTGGTCAGAATTGCGCAAAATCGGCACCACCAGGCCACGCGGGCTGCCAACCGCCATGCCGATATCGAAATAGCCGTGGTAGACGATATCGTCACCGTCAACCGAAGCGTTGACCACTGGGAATTTTTTCAGTGCCGCAACCGTCGCCTTGACGAAGAACGACATGAATCCCAATTTCACACCGTGTTCTTTCTCGAAGCGCTCACGGTACTTGCGTCGCAAGTCGATCACCGGCTGCATGTTCACTTCATTGAACGTCGTCAGAATCGCAGCATTCGACTGGGATTCGAGCAACCGCTCGGCAACACGCTTGCGCAGCCGCGACATTGGCACGCGCTGTTCCGGCCGGTCGCCAAGAACCTGATCGACGTTCACCGGCGACGGGGCGCGGGCAGCCGGCTTGACTTCCGCTGGTGCAGGGGGTGCCGCTTTTTCCGCGGCCTTGACGTCCTCTTTGGTCACTCGACCGCCACGGCCGGTGCCTTTGAGCGCGCTTGCGTCGAGACCTTTCTCAACAGCCAGCTTGCGCGCCGCCGGCATCACGACCACGTTCTCGCTCGCTGCAGCCGCAGCAGTTGCGGCCGCCGCCGGTACCGCCTGCGTCGGCGCCACTGGTTTCGCTGCTGCCTTCTCTGGCACTGGCGCCTTGGCAGCACCTGCCGGCGCTTTCGCTTCAGTATCGATTTCGGCGATCACTTCATTGGCTTCAACAGCGTCACCGTCAGCCTTGACGATCTTGGTGATAACGCCGGAGTCCGGCGCCGGCAGTTCAAGTACAACCTTGTCCGTCTCGATATCGATGAGGTTTTCGTCGCGTTTGACGAAATCACCTTCTTTCTTGTGCCACGACAACAACGTGGCTTCCGAGACCGATTCGGACAATGCCGGCACTTTCACTTCGATTAACATGTTTGCTTTCCCGTGTGGATCAATTAAGCGCGCAAACGCGAAACGCTGCGTTCAAATCAACTGCCGGTACCGAGCGCCGCGTCGATGACCGCCTTCTGCCGCTGCATGTGCAGTGCGGCATAGCCGCCAGCGGGCGAAGCCGACGAAGCACGCATCGCGTCGCCGAGTTTCTGATGCGCAAGCAAATGCCGCTCGATGTAATGCTGGATACGGTGCCAAGCGCCCTGATTGGCAGGCTCTTCCTGGCACCATATGACCTCCTTGGCTTCTTTATAGCGGTCGATTTCCTCCTTGAACGCATCGTGAGGAAACGGATACAACTGCTCGAGGCGAACGATTGCAATATCGTCAATGTCCCGTTCGCGGCGAGCCGCGGCAAGTTCGAAATAAACCTTGCCGCTGCAGAACACGACTCGTTTTACTTTCGACGGATCAGCCAGCTCGTTGTCTGGAATAACCGTCTTGTACTCGCCCTCGGCCAGATCCTCGAGGGTCGAAATTGACTCCTTGTGCCGAAGCAGACTCTTCGGGCTGATGAGGATTAAAGGCTTACGGTACGGGCGGACCATCTGGCGCCGTAAAACGTGGAACATCTGGGCCGGCGTCGTCGGAATGCAGATCTGCATGTTGTAATCGGCAGTCAGCTGCATGTAGCGTTCAATGCGGGCTGACGAGTGCTCGGGGCCCTGCCCCTCGTAGCCGTGCGGCAGCATCATGACCAGACCGCAGATGCGGCCCCATTTCACTTCGCCCGATGCGATGAACTGGTCAATGACGACCTGCGCGCCATTGGCGAAGTCACCGAACTGCGCCTCCCACAGGACCAGTTCGTTCGGTTCCGCGGTGGCATAGCCAAACTCGAAACCAAGTACCGCCTCTTCCGAAAGGAGGGAATCAATCACCACGAAATCCGGCTGTCCGTCAGCAATGTGCCGCAGCGGAACGTAGACCCCCTCCTCTCCTTTCTCACGTTTCTGATCATGCAAGACCGCATGACGGTGAAAGAATGTCCCCCGGCCCGAGTCCTGCCCGGAAATGCGAATCGGGTAGCCATCTTTTAACAACGATGCGTAGGCGAGGTTCTCGGCCATGCCCCAGTCGAGTGGCAGCTTGCCCTGACCCATGGCACGGCGATCGGCAATGATTTTCTCGACACGCGGATGCAGCTCGAATCCAGACGGAATGGTGGTCAGCCGCTCCGACAATGCCTTGAGTTCTTCGATCGGAACGCCAGTGGAAACCTTGTAGGTCCACGGAATATTCAGATACGGCGCCCAGTTAACTGTGTATGGCGGCTTGAAGTTAGAGAGGATGGTCTTGTTGGTGTGATAACCGGCATCGAGTGCTTCTCGATAAACGCGAATCATGTCGTCGGCTTCGGTGTCACCAATCACGCCCTGCTTCTGCAGTTTTTCCGCATAGAGCGAGCGGGTACCGGGATGCTGGCGCACCAGTTTGTACATCCAGGGCTGCGTCACCATTGGCTCGTCCTGCTCGTTGTGACCCAGCTTCCTGAAGCAAACCAGATCGATGACGACGTCCTTGCCGAACTCCGTGCGGTAGTCCAGCGCGATCTCGGTGGCAAAGGCGACCGCCTCAGGGTCGTCTCCGTTGACGTGAAACACCGGTGCATCGATCATTTTCGCAATGTCGGTGCAGTACAAAGTCGAACGCACATCGCGCACGTCCGAAGTGGTGAAGCCAATCTGGTTGTTGACGATGATGTGGACCGTCCCGCCAGTGCCATAGCCGCGGGTCTGCGACAAGTTGAGCGTCTCCATCACCACGCCCTGGCCGGCGAACGCGGCATCACCATGCAGCAGGATCGGCAACACCTGCCTACCCTCCCGGTCCTTGCGACGATGTTGTCTGGCACGCACCGAACCTTCCACAACCGGATCGACAATTTCCAAATGCGACGGATTGAAGGCGAGCGAGACATGCATCGGTCCACCCGGTGTCATGACGTCGGATGAGAAACCCTGGTGATACTTCACGTCGCCAGCCGGTAACTGCTCGACTGGCTTGCCCTCGAATTCGGAGAACAGGTCTTTCGGCATCTTGCCCATGGTATTGACCAGAACATTGAGCCTGCCGCGATGCGCCATGCCGATCACTGTCTCCTGCACGCCCGCTGTTCCCGCCTTTTGCAGCAAATGGTCGAGCGCAACAATGACGCTTTCGCCACCTTCGAGAGAAAAGCGCTTCTGCCCCACATAGCGGGTGTGCAGGTATTTTTCGAGGGTTTCAGCCGCTGTCACTCGTTCGAGCAGATGGATCTTCACGTCGTTCGGGAAGTTCGGCTGGCTACGCGGCCCTTCGAATCGCGCCTGGATCCAGCGCTTCTGCTGAACATCGCTGATGTACATGTACTCGGCGCCAATTGAGCCGCAATACGTCTCGCGCACTGCGCGCAGTATGTCGCGCAAGGTCATTTGCTCCGGCCCGACCAGCGAACCGCTGTTGAAAGTCTGATCCATGTCGGCATCAGTGAAGCCGTAGAAGGCAGGATCCAGTTCCTGAATCACCGGCTTGTCCGTTTGCTTCAGCGGGTCGACGTCGGCGTTGCGCACTCCGAGGAAGCGGTAGGCATTGATCATCTGCAGCACGGCGACCTGTTTTTTCTCCAACGTCACCGCCTGCGTGCCCGCCATGCCGGCTGCCGCACTGGGCTTGCTTTTCGCGAGCCTAATAAACGACTCAATGACAGGGGCATGAGCGACGTCACGCCCGCCTTCTTCCTGCTGCAACTGATCGAAATAGCGGCGCCATTCCGGCGCCACTGTTTCCGGATCATCCAGATACGCCTCATACAGCTCTTCGACGAACGGTGCGTTGGCACCGAACAGATACGAATTGCCCTGCATCTCTTTCATCATGGCGTTGTCTCCCGGACCTTGTGGTCCAATTCAGCCGTTGTTGCGGTCAACTACGCTGCGACATCGGTACGACGTCGCGCTGAGCCTCGCCGGTGTAGAGCTGCCGTGGCCGGCCAATCTTCTGTTCCGGGTCGGCGATCATCTCCTTCCACTGCGCGATCCAGCCGACCGTTCGGGCCAGCGCAAAAATGCACGTGAACATGTTGTTCGGGATGCCCATCGCGCGCTGAACGATGCCGGAATAGAAATCGACGTTGGGATACAGCTTGCGTTCGACGAAATACTCGTCCTCAAGCGCAATCCGTTCCAGCTCCATTGCCAGCTTGAACAGGCGGTCGTTCTGCAGACCCAGTTCGCCGAGCACTTCGTGACAGGTCTCGCGCATCAGCTTGGCGCGCGGATCGTAGTTCTTGTAGACGCGATGTCCGAAGCCCATCAGCCGGAAACCGGAATTCTTGTCCTTGGCTTTCTTGATGTACTCACCGACCCGCGACACGTCGCCGATTTCCTCGAGCATTTCGAGGCAAGCTTCGTTCGCGCCGCCATGCGCCGGTCCCCACAGGCAGGCGATTCCAGCGGCAATACAGGCGAACGGGTTGGCACCGGAGGATCCCGCCAGCCTGACGGTCGACGTCGAAGCATTCTGCTCGTGGTCGGCATGAAGGATGAAGATGCGGTCAAGTGCGCGCACCAATACATCGTTCAGCTCATACTCCTCGGCCGGCACACCAAACAACATGCGCATGAAGTTCGCCGTGTAGGACAGCGAATTGAGCGGATAGATGAAGGGCTGCCCCATTGTGTACTTGTACGCCATCGCCGTCAGTGTCGGTATCTTGGCTATCAGCCGGTAGGCGGAGATCTCCCGATGAGCCTCATCATTGAGGTCGAGCGAGTCGTGGTAGAAAGCGGACAGCGCACCGACCGTACCGACCAGCACCGCCATCGGGTGTGCATCGCGGCGGAAACCGCGGAAGAAATTGTTGATCTGGTCATGCACCATGGTGTGGCGCGTAACCGTGTTGTCGAACTTGGCCTTTTGCTCTGCGTTGGGTAACTCGCCATTGAGCAACAGATAACAGACTTCGAGAAAATCACACTGTTCTGCCAGCTGCTCGATCGGATAACCACGGTAGAGCAGCACACCTTCGTCGCCGTCGATAAAAGTGATCGCGGAACGGCAACTACCGGTCGAAAGAAATCCCGGGTCAAAAGTGATTTTCCCGGTCGTGCCCAGCATCGCCCGGATATCGACGGCCTGGGGTCCCAGAGTTCCGGAGAGCACCGGAAAATCGCTCCCGGTCGATCCGTCTGCAAAGGACAGTGATGCATTCTCTTTTTTTGCCATAATGTGCTCTCTATTGAATTGCTTCAAATTGCGTCGCTCGGGATCCGCCCCCGGGCGGTAAGCGAACAACACGAGGTCAAATCGTTCGCAACCAGCCCGGCATCGTCAACGCAGCATACCGACGATCTCGGCACAGCCGGCGTCATCAGTTTCAGCGCGACCGATAACCAAGTCCCACAAATCATTATCAGGAAGATCGAGCAGCCGCGTCAGCGCGCCTTTCTGCTCCGTCGTCAGGTGATTGAAGTGGCTTTCGAGAAACTTGTTCAACACGAGATCCAGTTCCAGTAGCCCCCGTCTGCAGTGCCAGCGAATGCGGTCATCCTCGCTCATCGAATCTACGACCTGCCGATCCTCAAACCATCCGCTTCACCAGCATGTCCTTGATATTGCCAATCGCCTTGGTCGGATTCAGGCCCTTGGGACAGACATCGACACAATTCATGATCGAGTGGCAACGGAACAAGCGATACGGATCCTCCAGATCATCCAGCCTTTGACTGCTGGCCTGATCGCGACTATCGGCAAGAAAACGGTAGGCTTGAAGCAATCCCGCCGGACCGACGAACTTGTCCGGGTTCCACCAGAACGACGGGCACGAAGTCGAACAGCAAGCGCACAAAATACACTCGTACAAGCCGTCCAGCTCTGCTCGCTCTTCAGGTGATTGCAGACGCTCCGCATCGGGCGGCGGGTCATTGTTAACCATGTACGGCATCACCGAGTGGTATTGCTTGAAAAATTGCGACATGTCGACAACCAGGTCGCGAATGACCGGCAGGCCGGGCAGTGGCCGCAGCACCACCGGGGACTTCAGATCAGCCAGCCTGGTGATACATGCCAGTCCGTTCTTGCCATTGATGTTCATGGCGTCCGAACCACATACGCCTTCGCGGCAGGAGCGGCGCAACGACAGCGAATCATCCTGCGCTTTTATCCGAATCAACGCATCGAGCAGCATACGATCCGTCGGTTGCAGCTCGATGTCATAGTCCTTCATGTAAGGCTTGGCATCCTTGTCCGGATCAAAGCGATAAATTCTGAAAAGCATCAGTGCTGTCTTCCTTAACGTCTGGCGATATGCTGGCTTAATAGGTGCGCACTTTTGGTTCGATCGTCTCGGCAGTGAGCGGTTTCATATGAACTGGCTTGTATTCCAGCCGGCTATCTTGCTTGTACCAGAGGGTGTGTTTGATCCAGTTCTCGTCGTCACGTTCCGGAAAATCGGAACGATCATGCGCACCCCTGCTTTCTTTGCGCGCGTCCGCCGACACCAGAGACGAGACCGCCACCTCGATGAGATTTTCGACCTCCAGTGCCTCGACCCGTGCGGTGTTGAAAACCTTGCTCTTGTCGCCAATGGCGATACGCGAGACGCGTTCTTCGACTTGCTTGATCCTGCGCACACCTTCCTCGAGTAAATCGGGGAAGCGGAATACCCCGCAATGCATCTGCATGACCTGGCGCAACTCATTGCCGGCGTCGTGAACGCTCTCGCCCGAGTCACGACTATCCAGACGTGACAACCGTTCCATCGTCATCTCGGCGGCGTCGCCTGGAAGCTCCTTGTGCGTCGGATTCTCTTTCAGAAAACGGATCGTCGTGTCGCCCGAAGCCTTACCGAACACGAGCAAGTCCGTCAGCGAATTGGTGCCCAGCCGGTTTGCGCCATGCACCGAAGCGCAGGCGCACTCGCCAGCGGCATAGAAGCCGGCCACTACCGACTCCTGGTCGCTACCGACGGTCGTGACCACTTCACCACGGTAATTGGTCGGGATTCCGCCCATCATGTAATGACAGGTCGGAACCACTGGAATCGGATCGTGCACCGGATCGACGTTGGCGAACTTGCGTGCAATCTCGCGAATCCCCGGTAGCTTGCTCTCGATCAACTCTTCGCCGAGATGATCGAGCTTCAGCAGCACGAAGTCGGCGTCCTCACCGCAACCGCGGCCGTCCTTGATCTCGGTGGCCATCGCGCGCGACACTACGTCGCGTGAGGCCAGATCCTTGGCGTTGGGAGCATAGCGTTCCATGAAACGCTCACCGTCCTTGTTCAACAGATAGCCGCCCTCGCCGCGCACGCCTTCGGTGATCAACACGCCGGCACCGGCAACACCGGTGGGATGGAACTGCCAGAACTCCATGTCTTCGAGCGGAATACCCGCTCGCGCCGCCATCCCCAGTCCGTCGCCGGTATTGATGTAAGCGTTGGTACTGGACGCGTAAACCCGGCCGGCACCGCCGGTGGCAAACAACACCGCGCGCGAGTGGAATATGTACACCTCACCGGTTTCCATCTCCATAGCGGTCACGCCAACCACCTGGCCCGAGGCGTCGCGGATCAGATCCAGCGCCATCCACTCGACAAAGAAATGGGTATTCGCGCGTACGTTGCGCTGATAGAGGGTATGCAACATGGCATGCCCGGTGCGGTCGGCGGCGGAACACGAGCGCTGCACCGCGGGGCCGGCTCCGAAGTTCTGCATGTGACCGCCGAACGGGCGCTGGTAGAC
>CP070643.1:1372334-1497511 GCA_020354125.1 Betaproteobacteria bacterium
ACGGTATCGATAAAAACGGTATCGATAAAAACGGTATCGATAGTAACGGTCATCGGCAGTAGAACGGCACGGTTTCTCCAAACGCCTGACAGCTCCCCAGTTTAATGTCACAGATTCTTGAAGGGCTCAATCCCGAGCAGCTCGAAGCGGTGACGCTTCCTCACTCCTCGGCCCTGATCCTCGCTGGTGCCGGTTCCGGAAAGACCAGAGTGCTGACCACGCGCATTGCCTGGCTGATCCAGACCGGTCAGGTCAGCCCGCTCGCCGTGATGGCCGTGACCTTCACTAACAAGGCCGCGCGCGAGATGCTGACCCGGATTGCAGCGATGCTGCCGATCAATACCCGCGGCATGTGGGTCGGCACTTTCCACGGCTTGTGTAATCGAATGCTGCGCACGCATCACCGCGACGCTGAGCTGCCCCAGACGTTTCAGATTCTCGATAGTGCCGACCAGTTATCCATGGTCAAACGCGTAATGCGGGGTCTCGGCATCAACGATGAGAAGTATCCTCCGCGTCAGGCCCAGTATTTCATCAATGCCAACAAGGAGGAAGGCCTGCGAGCGCCGGCAGTAGAAGCCGTCGACGACTTTTCACGTCGCTTGCTCGACGTTTACGCCGCCTATGACACGCAGTGCAATCGTGAAGGCGTGGTCGACTTTGCGGAGCTGTTGCTGCGCTGTTTCGAACTGCTACAGAAAAATGAACTACTACGCACGCACTACCAGACGCGATTCAAACACATCCTGGTCGACGAGTTTCAGGATACCAACCGACTGCAGTACCTGTGGCTGAAACTGCTGGCGGGGCCAGACAGCGCCATTATGGCGGTAGGCGATGACGACCAGTCAATCTATGCGTTCAGAGGCGCTCGCTCGGGCAATATGCTCGAATTCGAGCACGATTTTGCCGTCGAGAAAGTGATCAAACTCGAGCAAAACTATCGCTCTCACGGCAATATCCTTGATGCAGCCAACGCACTGATTCGCAACAACCGCGCACGCCTCGGTAAGAATCTTTGGACTGCCGAGGGCAAGGGCGAACCGCTGCGCCTCTACGAAGCAGCGAGCGATGTCGACGAATCCACTTATATCCTCGATGAAGTCCGCGCACTGCGAGGCGATGGCGTTGGCCTCTCGGACATGGCCTTGTTGTACCGATCCAATGCGCAATCGCGCGTGCTGGAACATGCCTTGTTCAACGCCGGAATTGCCTACCGCGTCTATGGTGGTCTGCGCTTCTTCGAGCGACAGGAAATCAAGCACGCATTGGCCTACCTGCGGCTGATCGCCAATCCGGAAGACGACGGCGCGATGTTGCGAGTCATTAATTTTCCGACTCGCGGAATCGGTAACCGCACGCTCGAGCAGTTGCAGGCAAGCGCGCTGAATTCGGGCAGCAGTCTGTGGCACAGCGCCTGTTCGAGCCCGCCGAGCGGAAGAGCCGGTTCGGCCATCGCCGCATTTGTCCGGCTCATCGAGGACATGCGCAGCGCCACTGAGGGCTTGCCGCTTCCCGAAGTTGTGGAACACGTAATCGAGACAAGCGGTCTGGTTGATCACTACCGCAAGGAGCGCGAAGGCGCGGACCGGGTGGAGAACCTCGAAGAACTGGTCAACGCCGCCGCGTCGTTTGTCGCCGAAGAGGGTCTCGCCGCGTATCAAGCGGATGCCGCGAACACGCCATCAGCCGGTAGCGAGGTGCAAGCCGCCGAGCTCGATCCGCTCAATGCGTTTCTCGCCCATGCGTCCCTCGAGGCGGGCGAGAACCAGGCCGCAGCAGGTGCAGATGCGCTGCAACTAATGACCGTGCATTCGGCCAAGGGCTTGGAATTTCACACCGTATTTATCAGCGGCCTGGAAGAAGGCTTGTTCCCTCACGAGAACAGCCTCAACGAGGACGGCGGCCTGGAAGAGGAACGGCGTCTGATGTACGTCGCGATGACCCGCGCGCGCCGGCGTCTGTATCTTTCCCACGCCCAAACCCGCATGCTGCACGGTCAGACACGTTATAACGTGGCGTCTAGGTTCCTTGATGAAGTGCCGCAAGAGTTACTCAAACGCCTCGGCGCGGCAGTGCCTTCGTTAACCCCGGCAGTTACGTCAGGTCAGTCGGGATCAAGAATGCCTGGCAAACCGGTTGCGGTCGGTGGTTTCCGCATCGGCCAACATGTGCTGCACCCCAAATTTGGATCCGGAGTGATTGTGCAGGCCGAAGGCAGCGGCAGTGACGCCCGCGCTCAGGTCAACTTTCGCGACTACGGCCTGAAATGGCTGGCGCTAGAGTACGCAAAGCTCTCCCCAGCTTGACATCTTGTTGGAAAAGCTACTGTGCGGTCCGATTGCTGTGTCGCGTGCTCGCTTACTCCTCGCGCTATTCTCTTGAGTATGTAGTTCCGGCATAACGTTCGCGCTGCTCACGTGAGCCTTCACTGAAACTCGCCTTGCTCGTTTTCTCGTCGTGCGCTGCGCGGCTCCTTGCACTCGAACCGCTCGCTACGCTTTTCTCAGCAATCTGCGCCTCTTTCGACGAGGGGAGGCGTTTCCGCCACGGCTGTGTTGACACCCGGCTGAAGGCCGCTCGCGACGTTTTTCGATGCCCTGTCGTTGTGTAAACGGCGATTGTGCAGCTACCAATACTCGGGCCGCTCGTTACGCTTTTCTCAACAATCTGCACCTCTCTCGACGAAACGAGGTATTTCCGCCGATGGCAGTGTTGCGACATCGCGATTGCTACACACGACGTCGCGTATCTCAAGGCGTAGTGATTTCAAGGCAAGGATGGCGGGGCACTATTGCGATGATTCAGCAACAATTTGCGAAACGGCTCTGGATCGTGAGCGTGGGTTAACTCACCGGGGCGCGGTAGATGAAAATCATAAAGCCGTGAAACCCAGAATCTGAGTGCACCGGCGCGCAACATGGCCGGCCATAGTTCCCGCTCCAGTTCTGTGAAACTGCGCACTGAAGCGTAAGCTTTCAGCATCGCTTCGCTACGCTGAGGGTCAAGAGTTGCGTTTCGAGTCGAGCACCAGTCGTTGACCGTGATGGCGACGTCGTAAATCAGCGAGTCGACGCAAGCAAAGTAGAAATCAATGATGCCGCCGACGATATCGCCGTCGATCAGCACATTGTCGCGGAACAGATCAGCATGCACCGGGCCTTGTGGTAAACCTTCTCGCGAGACACCAGCCTGGAATTGTATTTCTGATCGCAGCAGTTGCGCATCTTCATCGCTCTGGAACGGATAGATTTCAGGTGCGACTGCAGTCCACCATTTGGCGCAACGCAGGTTATCGAGATGCTGATTGAAAGTCTGACCTGATAGATGCATGTCCGCCAGTTGTTCGCCAACCAAGGCGCAATGACCGGGCGTGGGATCCATGACCGGCTTGCCCGGCAGCCGCGTGACGATCGCTGCCGGCTTGCCATTCAACTCGCCCAGGAACTCGTTTTGCAAATTGGCGATGGGTTTGGGTGCCGGCACTCCATGACTGCTAAGGTGTGCCATAAGATTCAGATAAAACGGCAGCTCTTTGGGCGTCAGTTTCTCGAACAACGTCAGCACATAAGGACCGTGGCTGGTTGTCAAAAAATAGTTTGTGTTCTCGATACCCGACAGAATGCCCTCGAGCTCGACCAGCGAACCAATCGAATAATTGCGTAGCCAGGCGCGAGCCTGCTCAGGGGTGACCGTTGTGAATACCGACATCGGACGAAAATTAAAGGGCCGGGTGCGCCTTACAGATTCAGCTGCGCTTCGCGCTCGGCGGCGGACGGTTCAAAGGTCCGGCTCTCGTAGTAACTGAATATTGCGTCAACGATTTGCTGTGGTTCGTCAAGCACCTGAATAAGATTCATATCCTCGGGGCTTATCATGTTTTCGACGACAAGACGCTCCTTAATCCACTCGACCAGGCCCGCCCAAAACGGCGAGTGCGCCAGAATGATGGGAATGCGGCGTACTTTCCCGGTCTGCACCAACGTCAAGGCTTCCATCAATTCATCCAGGGTACCGAAACCGCCCGGCATCACAACATAGGCCGATGCGAATTTGACGAACATGACCTTGCGTGCAAAAAAGTGTCGAAAGCTCTGGCTGATGTCCTGAAATGGGTTAGCCACCTGTTCATGCGGCAACTGGATGTTAAGTCCGATCGAGAGCGATTTTCCGTAGTAAGCGCCCTTATTGGCTGCCTCCATAATGCCCGGCCCGCCGCCGGATATCACCGCGAACCCGGCATCTGACAAACTGCGCGCAATCTGCCTGGTCAGCTCGTAATACTCATGGCCTTCCTGGACCCGCGCACTGCCAAAGATCGACACCGCTGGCCGTATGTGGGCGAGCCGTTCAGTAGCCTCGACGAACTCTGCCATAATTCCAAAGACTCTCCACGACTCGCGCGCGGACCAAGTCTTCTCCACAAGTTCGGGTGCGATCGGGGTCAGTATTTTCTGTGTTTCGCTCATTCCTGGGCCTCGTACGGCCTTCGCCGATGAAAAAACTGGTTCTGATTGACGGCTCTTCCTATCTGTATCGCGCGTTTCACGCGATGCCGGACCTTCGCAACCGGGACGGTGAGCCGACCGGGGCCATCTACGGCGTCATCAATATGTTGCGCCGCTTGCGTAAGGAAACCGCGGCGGATTATATCGCCTGCGTTTTCGACGCAAAAGGCAAGACGTTTCGTGATGACCTGTATCCCGAATACAAAGCAAATCGCCCGCCAATGCCCGATGACCTCGCTTCACAAATCGAGCCACTGCACGAATGCATCCGCGCAATGGGCATTGCACTGATCAACCAGAGTGGCGTTGAGGCCGACGACGTCATCGCCACACTCACGACGCAAGCAGGTGAACGCGGCATCGAAACCATTATCTCGACCGGTGACAAGGACATCGCGCAGCTGGTGCAACCCGGAGTCAGCCTGGTGAACACCATGTCCAACGAAACGCTGGATGAAGAAGGTGTTAAGAACAAATTCGGTGTCAGGCCCGACCAAATGGTGGACTACCAGACACTGGTCGGCGATTCTGTAGACAACGTCCCAGGTGTGGAAAAAGTCGGGCCGAAGACAGCAGTTAAGTGGCTGACCCAGTACGGCAGCCTGGACGAGATCATCGCTCACGCCGACGAAATAGGCGGCAAGGTCGGCGAGAATCTGCGCACGGCATTGGACTGGCTTCCTACCGCACGCATCCTGGTTACACTTAAACGTGATCTGAAACTGCCGTTCAAGCTCGAAGACCTGGCGCCAAGCGAGGAAGATCTAAGCCGGCTATCCGAACTGTTCAGCAAGCTAAGCTTCAAGACGTGGCTGACAGAAGTCAAGAGCCGTGCAGCTGCGTCCGGAGAGAGCCAGCCTGACACCGAAGCCGCGACCGAGACGGCTCGGCGCAACTATGAACTCGTGCTGGACGAAAAAGCACTTGATGCCTGGCTCGAGCGGCTAAACAAAGCCGACCTGGTATCAATCGACACTGAAACCACCGGTCTCGAGCCGATGGAGGCGAGACTGGTTGGCATTTCGTTGAGCACCGAGCCCGGAACGGCGGCTTATATTCCGGTTGCTCACGATTACGCCGGTGCGCCAGTGCAACTAACGCTGCAAACCGTGCTCGAAAAACTGAGAGCGTGGCTCGAACATTCCGACAAGAAAAAACTCGGACAGAACATGAAGTACGACATGCACATCTTCGCCAACCATGGCGTAGATGTCGCGGGGGTTGCGCACGACACGCTGTTGCAGTCTTATGTGCTCGAAAGCCATCGCACGCATGATATGGACAGCCTGGCCGTGCGCCATCTCGGCATCAAAACCATCAGCTACGACGAGATCACCGGCAAAGGAGCATCACGCATACCCTTTAACCAGGTCGATCTTGAACGGGCCAGTGAATACGCCGCCGAGGACGCAGACATCACGTTACAGCTGCACCGCGAAATGTTCCCGGCAGTCGAGCGCGACGAAAAGCTGATGAGCGTCTATAGCGCAATCGAAATGCCGGTCATGCAAATACTGTTTGCCATGGAGCGCCATGGTGTGTTGCTCGATTGTGACGCACTCGAAAAACAGACACATGAACTCACCGAGCGTCTTGCCGACCTCGAGAAAGAGGCGCACGACCAGGCAGGGCAGCCATTTAACCTCGGCTCGCCCAAGCAGTTGCAGGAGATACTGTTCGTCAAGAAAGGGCTGCCGGTCGTAAAGAAAACGCCCGGCGGACAGCCATCAACCAATGAAGACGTGCTGCAGCAACTGGCACTCGATCATCCGCTACCCAAACTCATCCTTGAGCACCGGGCGCTGTCCAAACTGAAGTCGACCTATACCGACAAGCTGCCGAAAATGGTGAACCCCAAGACCGGGCGCGTGCACACCAACTACGCACAAGCAGTAGCCAATACCGGGCGGCTCGCGAGTAACGATCCGAATCTGCAGAACATACCGGTTCGCACGCCCGAAGGCCGCCGTGTGCGCGAAGCCTTCATCGCGCCGGACGGTTGCAGCATCGTCTCTACCGACTATTCGCAGATTGAATTGCGCATCATGGCGCACCTGTCGCAGGATGAGAATCTGCTATCCGCGTTCCGCGAAGGCGCTGACGTGCATCGCCACACTGCTTCTGAGATTTTCGGCACCGAACAGAAAGATGTCACCAGTGAACAGCGCCGCTACGCCAAGGTAATCAATTTCGGACTGATATACGGCATGTCCGCCTTTGGCCTGGCATCACAACTCGGCATTGAACGTGCTGCCGCCCAGCAATATATCGATCGCTACTTTGCGCGCTACCCCGGGGTCGCCGACTACATGCAACGTACGCGCGAGACTGCGCGAGAACTCGGTTACGTTGAGACCGTGTTCGGCCGGCGCTTGTATCTTGCGGAAATCAGGGCATCCAATCACCAGCGCCGTCAGGCCGCGGAGCGGGCCGCAATCAACGCGCCGATGCAGGGCACCGCAGCCGACCTGATCAAATTGTCCATGATCGCGGTGCATAACTGGATCGCAACTCAGAAGCTCGGTTCGCGCATGATCATGCAGGTACATGATGAACTGGTGCTGGAAGTTCCAGCGGCCGAACTGGACATGATGAAAAAGAAAGTGCCGGAGCTGATGTCGGGTGTAGCCAAACTCGACGTGCCACTGGTGGCCGATGTGGGGGCCGGACCCAACTGGGAGCAGGCTCACTAGAAACCCTTTCATCGCCACGGCAGGCAGTAACTACAGTCTAAGTCGGCTCCATTCGGTTCGGCAAAGTTAGCCGTAGGCGTGCCAGTGTTTCAAGACGATGGAGGAATGGTCAACCATGTTACGTTCGGGGCACGACCATAGCCAGTGGCCGGCCGGAGACCAACTCGGCGCTGGCAATTACCTGACACCGGAAAAACGTCTCGAAGCGCTTGCATTGGTGCAACAGGGGCATTTGTTCGACCTTAGCCACATAATCGAATACGGCGCACCACGCTTCGAGCCTGCTCAAACACCGTATTTGTTGCTTGGTGCGCCAAACTGGCAGGGCGGAATTCGACGGCGCCGGCAAGCCGGAGCCACCAATGATGCCGGCGCCAACCTCGAACGAATCGAGATGACGACGCATGTCGGCACCCATATCGACGCGCTGGGACACTTCACGATCGGCTCGGAAATGTATGGCGGTCTCGACGCCCACGAAGTCTCGACCGATTTCGGCCTGTTAAGACTTGGCATCGAACACGCGCCGTCGATTGTCACGCGCGGTCTGATGGTTGATGTCTCGGGCTTCGATGGTGGCGCATTTCTGGAAGCCGGTCGTTCAATCGGGCCCGACGACATTGAGAAATGCCTCACTGCCAGAAAACTGCAAATCCGGCAGGGCGACATTGTGCTCATCAATACCGGCTGGGGCCGGTTTTTCATGACCGACAATGCCCGCTATCTCAGCGGCGAACCGGGAATCAATCTTGCCGCAGCCCAATGGCTTACCGGACAAGGGGTGACGGCAATCGGAACCGACACCATGGCCGTCGAGCTCCTGCCCGGCGAAAATCATCCAGAAGTTCAGATGCCGGTGCATCAGCATTGTCTGGTCGAAGCGGGTGTGTATCTGATCGAAAATCTTCTGTTGACGCCATTGGTTGACGCCATGATCGCGGAATTTTGTTTCATCTTGTTGCCGGTGAAATTCAAAGGCGCAACCGGGTCGCCGTCCCGACCGATCGCCATGGTGTGACGTTGCGAGTGTGTAAGTGGCCGCGTTCGGACTCGGTTGACCATCAGGGGAAACAGCGAATGGCGTCTAAAGCAATGATTGATTCTGGTGCGCAAACCTGGATATGAAATAGGGAGTCAAACGCCTCCAGAAACATTTCCACTGTCTTGTCGCCTCAGTCAAGACTGAGGCAACATGAAACCATCAAAGAATTCCGAAAGGCTCCGGCAAGCGTTCAAAGGCAGCACATGGGCGACATACTGGTCAGGGCGGACCAGGACAATGCAGCCCTCGGCGCGATTGATTCCCCGCAGATCAAAAATATCCTGGCCCGTGGTCGGGTCCGGGCAGAATACTTTTTCATAATCGCGCAATCGGTAGCGTCCCTTCCGCGGAAGCAAGAACTCGGGCAATTTCTCCAAGGCAAGATCCTGGTGCCCTTGTTGAAAAATGGCGCGCACGTCAAATACTGCATCGATATCCTGGCCGCCGGGCGTGAATTTTCGCACCGGCGAGTTGCGAGCCTGAGCCAGAAATTCGCACAACATGCGGATACCACAGGACTCAGACATTGGATCCTCGGCGTCGCAAAAGGCATACAGGCGCCAGCGACCGTCGGCCTTGCCGGCATGGCCAAGTTGCATGCTCATGGCATCGGCAAGACGAATTACTGGGGCGGAATGGAAACGCATGCCAATCGGATAGCCTTCGGCAAGATGCTGATGGCTGGATTCACCGCAGATGATCGAGCGCCGGTAGTGCGTTCCCATGCCCGCCGTGAAACGTCCGTGCTTGACGAAGTATTGCTGGAACTCTTCCGGATCGACACCTTCCGTGATTTCCCAAGCGCGATCGGCAGCTTGCAACGGACGATCACTAAACATCCTGGCAAACTCGCGATCAAAGTCGATCAGCTCCTGCGCGACACGCTGACGTTCCGCCGAATAGGTGTGCAGGAGTTCCGGTACGCATTGTTTGCGTAACACCGAAGCCAGCTTCCAACCCAGATTGAACGTGTCCTGCATTGAGAAATTCATTCCCTGCCCGGCCTTAGGGCTATGCGTATGACAGGCGTCGCCGGCAATGAACACGCGCGGCAAACGTGATCCTGTTTCTTGTTCGGGCACATCGTCGTACTTGTCGCAAATGCGCTGACCGATCTCGTACACCGACCACCAGGGAACTTCTTTCACTTCCAACGAATATGGATGCAGGATACGCTGCGCGGCCGTGATGACGTAATCGAGCGTGATACTGCGATTGGTAACCCGCTCGTTCTCCTTGAGCTTGTCCAGCTCCACGTAAATGCGCGCCAGGTAGCCGCCTTCACGCGGAATGATCAGCGCATTACCTTCGCTGGCGGACTGGATCACCGCCTTCAGACGAATGTCGGGAAAGTCGGTAACGGCTAGCACATCCATTACTCCCCAAGCCTGATTTGCGGAATCTCCGACAATTTGTCTGCCGATGGAATTGCGAACCGCACTGTGTGCACCGTCGCAACCCACCACGTAACGCGCCCTGACCAGTTCCACCTGACCCTTGTGTTGTGGATCGATACGCTGCAGCCGTACAGTGACCGGATAATCCACGGTATCAGACGGCTCGATCGTGAGGTCCAGCAGCCGGCGCGAATAATCCGGTTCCAGTCGGCGCGGCGAGTTGCGCATCACATCCAGGTAGAAATCATGTACGCGTGCCTGGTTCAGGACAACGTGTGGAAACTCGGACAATCCGTCTTCGACGTCGCGCACGCGGCCATGACGTACAATATTCTCCGACTGGTTCTCATCCGGCTTCCAGAAAGTGACCTCATTAATCCAGCAGGCCTCTTTCAGGACACGCTCACTGAAATCGAACGCCTCGAACATCTCCATGGTCCGGCAGGCAATGCCATCGGCCTGGCCCAGCTGCAGCGGCCCGTCTTTCTGTTCAACGATTCGCGTGTTGATACCCGCAAAGGAAGACAATTGCGCAGCCAGCGTCAATCCGGCCGGACCGCAACCCACGATCAGAACATCGACCTGCTCCGGGACTGCGTCAGTTCGCGCACTGGTCTTCGCCTGCCCGGAAGCCTCTTCAATGAGCGGATCACCGGGTTTGAACCCATCAAGATGAAACTGCATCGTGAATAAACAGCGTCGGACTTGATCAAATCAGAACAAATCTATTGTCGCGCAAGCCCTTCTTTTTCCAAACGCCAACGCAGTGTGTCGATTCGGTCCTGACCGAAGAACGGTTCGCCGTTGAACTCAAATGTTGGCACGCCCCAGTGGCAAGCCTCGAGGTCACGCTGATTGGCTTTGACTTCGTCTTTGTGCGATTCCGGGTCCGCAATTGCTTCTTCCATACTGTCCAGTTCCAATCCGGTCTTTGCCACAGCGTCCTTTAAATGCGTACCCTGATCCCAGTCACACGTACCGCCAAAAATGACAGCCGAAACCTCGGCGGCAAACTGAATGCCTCGCCCACGGCGTTGTGCTTCCACACCCAAATAAGTAAGCCGATAGATGTATGGCTGTTCGTCGGCAATCGCAAAGGTCTTCAGATCCTGCACGATGGGATCGGGTGACGGATATTTGTGGGGCATTCCCAGCATCTCGGCACGGCGCAGCCAATCCAGCATGATGTATTTGGCGCGCTTGACGTTCTCCGGGCTGAAAAAATCCGGTTGCCGCAATGCCAGTGGCAACACCGGCCGCAGATTGACCGTCACATCGAAATCAGTCTCGAGCGCCAACGCCCCCGGTGTCGCGAGATATGAATATGGACTACGGAACGAGTAAAAGAGGTTAACGATTCCGCTCACTGCAATTCTCCCGATTGAAAAATTCGACCTTCCCGTATGGTGGCCGAGTAGCGTTTACAGTAGTCTACGGTAAACACGCAAAACATAACTACTGCCCTTGTGTCCCGTGAGGCAAGTTACGGTCACGGCATCCAGCAGGAGGAGCGTTCAGGCCAATGTCGGATCCACATTTCTTTAATTTGCACGACCTGTCGCAAGGTATCGCGCGCGACCTCGCCGATGGTCTGCGCACACGCATTTTCCCCGGCGAAAACGTGATGATATCTGTCGTTCGTATCGCGCCTAACCGAGCCGGTGAAGTTCACAGCCATCCACAGGAACAATGGGGCGTGATGCTAGAAGGTAGCGGGGTGCGCATTCAGGACGGCATCGAACATTTGGTCACGTCGGGAGATTTCTGGCAGACACCGGCCAATGTGCCGCATGGATTTGTTGGCGGCCCCGACGGCGCCTTAATTCTCGACATCTTCAGTCCGCCGCGAGACGAATACAAACAAACCGGCACCGGTTTCGCTACCTGACGACACGAGCCATACCATGACCAAAGCCTGCCTTGGTCCCGACCCCAGCCCGCACCCGCCGAAGTTCAGTGTCCCAGCAAAGGCGTGCGATTGCCATGCCCACGTGATCGGGCCACCGGAAGAATACCCATACGTTCCTGAGCGCTCCTTCACAGCACCAACGGCCTTGCTTGAGGACTACCAGGCTTTGCACCGGACGCTGGGAATTGAGCGGGCTGTCATCGTTCAGCCCTCGGTGCACGGCACCGACAACCAGGTGACACTTGACGGGATCGCCGGTTACGGCACCCAGGCGCGCGGTATTGCCGTCGTCGATGCCAGCGTCACCGACAGCGAACTGATGAGACTCAATGAGGGCGGCATTCGCGGCATTCGATTGAATGTGTTATTTGGTGGCGGCGTCGGTTTTCAGGCAATGGAACCACTGGCGCAACGCATCGCTGACATGGGGTGGCATATCCAGTTGCTGCTCGATGCGCGCGATCTGGTTGAACTTGCACCACGTCTGCGCAAGCTGCCCTTGGCCACCGTTGTTGACCACATGGGCCACATGAACGTTAGCCACGGTATAGATCACCCCGGCTTTCAGGCATTGGTTGATCTGGTTCGTGACGGCGTGTGCTGGGTCAAGCTCTCGGGTAATTACCGGATTTCGGCAGAGGGTCCGCCCTACAAGGACGTCATCCCGTTTGCGCGGGAGCTGATCGAGGCGGCACCGCAACACATGGTGTGGGGCACTGATTGGCCACATCCAGCGCTCTACGATTTCATGCCCAATGACGGTGATCTGCTAGATGCTTTGGATGACTACGCTCCAGAAGCTGATCTCAAACAAGCTATCCTGGTCGACAATCCGGCGTGCCTGTATGGCTTCACCAATCAGGACTGATCGACGATTTGTTTGCCGAGTGCATCGAGCGAAGCACAGTCCCAAAAAAAACGCATCGCCTATAAAGGCGATGCGTAAGCCCGGGAAAGGGGGAGAAGAAATTCCTATGGCTACAAAAGCACTGCAGGCGGTTACTCTGAAGGTGCGTTCCGCTTATGGTTACTGCATGCACGACGACACTTTTTTCCGCCGTCGTTCTTTGAACTGACCGACCTATCCAGAACAACGTGCTTGGCAGCTTGTACAACAACTTCGTGCCCCGAAGAACTAACGGGAACAAACTGGTGGTGCGGCACCGCTCCTGCAGTGCCGGCGGCAAATACGAGCCCCAGTGCGACGGCTCCAACAATGGCTTTGGTTGCTGACATGGTGATACACCCTCATTAATAAAATCGAAACTCGGTTCCGTGTGCTTGGTTAAAACTACGAGTGTCATCACAATATCGATCTAACCGTCAAAAATCTGCGGCACACGACGCGAAACGCCTGTGCAATAGTTACGAAACACGCTAAATCAGGGGCTTTCACAAATACAAACCATGATCACACAGGAAAAAGGTAAAAAGTTTCATATCGGTAACTTCGAAATCGACGTCGTCGTTCACGGCTTTCCAGGGAAAAGCGTCTGTCACGGGCCGCTCGGCTTTAGCACAGTCGCGCTGGTGCGCCATGGCGATCGGCTTGCGTTAGTCGACGTTGGCGGTTTCGGACAACGCTTGCTGTTGCAAGACCGGCTATCTGAGCTTGGATTGACACCCTCTGATGTCACCGACGTATTGCTGACGCACTCGCATTACGATCACGCCATCAACTGGTTGTTGTTCCCCAACGCCAACGTTGTGATCGGCAACGACGAACTGGAGTGGGCATTGGAACAACCTTGGGGCGAGACTTTCGTACCGGAGCTATATGTGCGTGAACTGCAACAATCGTCTCAGCTACGCGAAGTGGAAAGCGGGAACGAGGTGTTTCCGGGTATCACTGCGCACATGACACCGGGTCATACGCCTGGTAGCCTCATTTTCGTGCTCGAGGCGGGCGAACGCGACGTGGTGTTCACGGGCGATGCCTGCAAGAACCGTGCGGAGCTGGTTTCACGCACGGCGGACATGACCTATGACGCCGAAGTCACGCGCGCGTCCATAGAGACAATCTGGAAATTCTGGTCACACCGCCCCGGCAGCATTCTGGTGCCGGGCCATGACTTGCCGATGGTTCAGGACAACGGCAAAGTCCGCTACCTTGGCGAGCGGGAAGCGGCAATCAAGGCCTGGTATAGCGATGACTTGAACAAAACAACAGTGATTTCGCTGACCGAGAGCCACGGTCGCTAGTATCTGTTTGAGAAAAGCGCACCCTGCAAAAGGCTAGACGCGGCTCGATATTCAGCCACTGATTGTCAAAAGAACGCCAGTCGCCTGCCAGCGTTACTTCTTGTGCTTCTTGAGAAGCTCGCTAAGCGTGCTGATCAGAGTTGCGGCGCCCGCCAGACCGCCGCCAAAACCATCGCCCGTGAAGGAAGAGAAACCACTTCGGAGACGCTTTACTCCCTCCCCGATTTGAGCAAACTCCTTCCTAAGTTCATCCACGTCTTCGGTCAGGTCCGCCAGGGCCATCTCACGAATCTCCTGAACCAACTTCTCTTCAGGTCCGGCTCGAACGCGACTGGCGGCAAAAACCACTATGAGTGCCAGCAGCGCGTTTGCGCCGGCGAGAATGAATGCCGAAGTTGCTGCGCTCATACGCTCGATGAATAAGTGATAGGCACCGACATTGAGCATGACAACTGTCAGCAGCACTAATCCTATAGCGACCGCGTAGAACGTGGCACGTTGAGCAGCGCGCTGGGCACTGATTTTCGCCAGCGTCATTTCCGCGCGCGCCAGTATTCTCATCTTCGTTACTGTTTCGTCCATTGCTTTTTTCCTCAGCGCATAAATCGACCCATCAAGATACCGAGCGCGAACACCACCAATGCTGTGACTGCCGGTATGTCGCGCACCTCGTCCTGAAGTATCTTCAGAAGTTCATCGATTTCGTGTCTTAGCGCGGCGTCAGACTCAGCGGGCTCAGAAGCCGACTCGGGCTCTTCCTCGGGCGCTGATTTTGTCGACTTCTGCTCCGCGCGTGCTTTCGAAAGCTCAGCTACCTGCTGACGAAGTTGCTCCAGTTCTTTCTGCAGCTCTGGATTAGTCATTACGCTTTCCTCATGTAGATATTCTTGCGTCGCACTTACCCGGTGACAACCTTAGTCATTAGTCGGTGTGTCAGAACGAGCCTGCGGACCTGGGTCCGTGAAGCAATGCATCGAAACGTAGCTGGATCTGACTAGCTCGGGACCTCACCAAGTACCGTTGTCCGGTACATCTCCCTGCGGAAACCGTCATAGTCATTGAATGCCTGGTGCACGCATATGCGGTTATCCCACACTGCGAACGTCTTCGGTTCCCAGCGCAGACGGCAGCTGAAGGCCGGTTGCGATACGTGCTCCTTGAGAAAACGCAATAGCGGTTCCGCCTCCGCCGGCGTCATGCCCTGAATGCCGTGCGAGTAAGTATGATCCACGTAAAGCGCCTTCTCGCCCGTCTTTGGATGGGTGCGCACAATGGGATGGTACCAACCGGCAATCATCTTTTTAGTGTTGACATCGAGTTCGATGTTGCCGAATCCGGTGCCTTTCGCCTCCACGCCTGCCGCTTTCTTGGCTTCGGCTTCTTTCTGTAGCTCGTTGACAACGCCTACAGCGGTCATGTGAACCCTCAGAGGTGCCAACACCTGTTTCATGGTGTCGCTCAAGCAGTTGTAGGCCAACACTGTGTTACACCACATCGTATCTCCACCGTACGGCGGAATATCGGCGCCAAACAGCATACTGATGGCAGGCGGGGTTTCCATGAATGGCGAGTCGGTATGCCAGCCGCTGCCGAAAAGAAAGCGGATCTGGGTATCTGCTTCCTTGATCACGGGTTGGACGTTGCGGTGGCCCTTGACACCTTTGGTATAGGCGTCAATGCCGAAGTCACCGAAACGCAAGGTGAAGTTCTCCTGATCAGCGTGGCTCATCTCCTGATCGCGGAAAAAGATCATCTTGTGGCGGTACAAGGCATCCTCGATCTCGGAGAACTGTGCGTCGGTGAGTTTGCCGATCTGCACACCGCGTATTTCTGCCCCCATAGCCGCCGCCAAGGGAAGTGCTTCGATGTGTTTGTAGTTGCGGGCGCTATTATCAAAGCCCGTGCTCGGATGAACTTTCAGTTCCATGGTTTCTCTTCCAGGTCCTATCACCCAAAAAAAGGTATGTGGCGGCCAATTAGGCCGTAGTCATAAGAGGGATATTACCGCTGCAGCGAATGCTTGCGGAGCTTCCTGTGGCAGGTTGTGCCCCGCACCGGCAATAACGCGGCGCTCGTAGGGCCCGCTGAAGTACCGGTCATGCTTTTCCGACACCGACGTGGGCAGCACCCCGTTGTCGCTGCCATGGAGGACAACGGTCGGCACGGTGATGGCCGGCAACAAGCTCAGACGCTCTTCTGTCGCTTCGAGCGCGGGGTCTCCGGCAACCAGTGCGAATCGATGGCGGTAAGAGTGGATGACCACCGCTGCGAAGTCCGGATTGTCTAACGAAACTGCGCTGCGTTCGTAGGTCGCATCATCGAAGCGCCAGCCTGGTGACCAAAGGCGCCACAGCAGTCTGCACAGCTCGCGGCGGTACCGTTGCAGGCCGGCCCGGCCACGCTCACTGTGAAAATAGTACTGGTACCACAATGCGTGCTCGAACTCCGGTGGCAGCGGTTGGCTGGAACATCGAATGTCCTGAATGTTGTATCCGCCACCCGAAACGAGCCCGTCAGCGCGTTCCGGCCACAGCGCCGCGACGATGCAGGCGGCTCGCCCTCCCCAGTCGTATCCCGCCAGGACAGCACTGGAAATCTGCAACACATCCATCAGCGCGATCAGGTCGTGACCCAGCGCGGCTTGCTGACCGGAGCGCGGGGTGGTGTCCGAAAGAAAGCGGGTCGGACCATAGCCGCGTAAGTAGGGCGTCACCACGCGGCATCCCTCCGATAACAGCAGCGGCGTCACCTCATCGTAGGCATGAACGTCGTACGGGAAGCCGTGCAGCAAAATCACCGGCTTGCCGTTGGCTGGGCCACTGTCCTGGTAGCCGACATCCAGTACGCCTGCTTGCGCTTGCTTCAACATGGTAATCCTTTGCTGCGCGAACACCTCGCTGGCTCGCTACACGACCGGCAAGGATCCAAAGCTGCAAAGGATAACGCCCGACTACGGTATCGAACACTGCGGAAAACACTCGGACTGGCACGGAAGCAGCGCGCAATGCGTGCCACCAAGAAAACTAGGGTAGCCGGGAAACCTCGGTGTCCGGCCTGAATGCCAGCCAGGCAAAAGCGAAGTGCACACCACCCGGCACTGGATCGAGTCTTTCGCCCGCGCGCGGCCCGGCCACCGATTGTCCGAACAGATCCCACTCCGAGCCGGTTTGCTCATCAAAAATTCGGCCTTCGCGCACGGTGAAGGTATACAAACCTTCTTCGCCGTTGCGGCGGAAGGCAACAGCCGCCGGTACGGTCCGGGATTCTGCTATCTCGCCAGCATCAAGAGCAGATCGCACCCCCTCCTTAGTGAATACGACATAAGGTACGCCGACGAATTCGCTGTTGATCACTGGATGACGCTCCAGTTCCGAGAACGGATGCACGCGATGCTGATCGCCGACCGAGATTCCCAGCACGCGTTCCATCGGTGGCAGTCGCGGATCGGCCGGATCGTCCAGCAGAAATGGCGTCTGGTTGATGTTGTCGTAGCCGCGATACGGATTGTGACCGTAGGGACGGCTGAACCCGGTAGCGCGGGACAACACTTTTCCTGCCGGGTAGGCAGCACGAAAATCAGTAAACGAAGTGATCTGCGACCGGACTTCGGTGAGTTCGGTGCCGGCATATTGGCCAACAATGCCCTTGCCCGTGAACTGCTGCCACCAGCTTTCAGTTTGCCGGTCATACATCACCAGGTCACTCATCCTGAGGCGACCGGTGGTACCGAAATCGAGCGTGACTCCATCGAGTTCCCGCTCGAACACGATGGACGCATTGCACAAGGGACAGAACGTCACCGCCACCGGCAAGCCACCAACCTGGTCGTTAACGATCTCGTGGTACATCAGGATTTGCAGCGGGTAGGCGCGCGCGTCATCACCAATTCGAACGACGATCACCGGTTCATCCTCGTTAAGCCACGCTCCCGCCGCACCAGTCGATATGAAGCGCGGTTGATCGATCGCCGGGATGCCATCCTTTGGCGGGCCGCCGGACTGAATCTCGTCGAGTTCGACGGTACGCCGTGAAAAGTCAGTGTTAGGCCACTCGGCTGCCAGGTGTGAAGGGGCGGCAGCCGATCTTTCTACGGCAAGCGCCTCCGGTGTATCGGATACCCGCTCACAACCGCCCGACCACAGGGCGATCAGCGCTACGGGCGCAAGAACAAGATAAACAAACGGCCTTATGCGGCTAGCCGACATGGAACATCTCCTGAGAAACGTATTGCCTAATCTACGTTTGTAAGGTTCAGGCAGATGCCTAGGGCCTGTTAACACATATTGGATCGCGCGAGTTCTGGTTGAACCGGTTCTGATTGAATCGGTGTGGGCCCGTCCCAGGATTCTTTCAGACAAGGCGTTGCCCCAATATGTGTTAATAGGCCCTTATTTGACGATAACGACCTCAAGGTAGTCGGCGCTGACCAGCAATGTTTCGTCATCAGACTGATTAAACCGGTCCAGAATGCCGTTTAGTTCGATAAGAAACTCCGCGTAGCGCCCATCATCGAGATTCTCGCGCACACGGATGATCGGCCCGAACCAAGTGCTAAATACATCGATCCAGTGTTGGTTGTCGCGAAAGCGAAACAATGCGCTGCGTTTTGACGATTGTATCGACGAGGTAGCCTCACCAAACAATTCAACGAGGCGTTCTTCTGTACCCCATTCGGGAGGCGAGCGTACTCCCTTTGGTGCTGGCAGATAGCGTCCGACAAGTGCAAACGTCTGTCCCCAAAAGCCATCCGGGGTCCAGTTGCCCAACCCGATACGGCCGCCGCCGCGGCAAACGCGAATCAGTTCCTGCGCCGCCTTTTCCTGGTTCGGCGCAAACATCGAACCGTAGAGTGACAGGACACGGTCAAACGATTCATCTGCAAACGGGATCTGCTCACAATCAGCAACTTCAAATTGCGCCGGCAACCCCTCGGCTTCGGCGCGCAAGCGGGCACGTTCGATCAGTGCGGGCACGTAGTCAATGCCGACAGCTTCGCAATTGCGGCGTGCCGCTGACAAAGCTACGTTACCCGAGCCTGCGGCAACATCGAGTACCTTGTGACCAGCGCGGAGGTCGACCGCTTCACACAACAGCTCACCGGGGTATACGGTGTTCCAACCGATAATTGCGAAATCGCCAGTCGCCCAGGTTTGCTGTTGCTTCTGTTTAACAACCTCCAGATCAGGCATTGTTGGCCCCCGATTCAGGCAACCAGTCTCGATGGCCAACCTTTGTTACGGACGTAATCCGCGAGGTTTTTCGGCCGGTAGGATTTGTCGCGGTCCCAGCGTTGTTTGACCGACTGATGAATCAACACTTTGTCCTTGCCGTGATCAATTGAGCGAAAAATTTTCTTGCGGATGCGGTAATAGCTTCGGCGAGATTCGTGCAGCGTGGCGGTAGGTCTCGGTTTTAGTCGCTTTTTCAAATGTGGTTCGAGTGCTAACCCTAATTTGTTTGCTTCGCGCATCATCCAGTCAAGCGCAATGTCAGACAAAAGCCATCCGCCAGGGTCGGGCGGATAGCTGCCACCCACGTCACTATGCGCTCCGCAAAACCACACCTGCTTCAGATCGAGGTTGTCGCGCGGGACCCATACGGTCGGTTCAAAATCGGCGCGAAATTCGTCGATCGCCATTGCGTGGCGCGCGATGCGCACATTCGAGCCGATCTTGGTGTCATAGAACTCGTCCTTATCGTCGAGCAGCCCGAGAAACGAAAAAGGTATTCCCATTGCACCGACCGTATCCCATACGCCAACGAACTTTACCTCTCGTGAAGGATGCGAGTGGGACTTGCGAAACGCCACTGATCGACTTCCGCGTGGCGCATAAGCATCGCCTGGCTTCTTGTAGTGATCGAATGCGGCCTGAATGAGCCGCGCCTCAGGACGCTTGAGGACGCCGCAATTGTTAATCAGTCCACACAGACTGCGGACCGTGTAGGCACCGCGGCTAAAACCAAACAGAAAGATCTCATCACCGGGTGCATAGTTCTGCACAATGTATCGATAGTCATCAACGATGTTTTTGTGTAGCCCTCTGCCGGTAGCACCGCCGACGACGCGATCATAGTAAGAGCCGACTCCCCAGTCGTAAAACACTTGTTGCGACCACTTGCCACTTCCGACCGGTTTTATCGCGCGTGCCAGTCGCAGCACGTTGGTCGGATAATCCTTGCTCAGATCTTCCTCGGGTCGATTCCAGGTACCGTCAGCGCAGATAACGATTCTTTTTGGCATTCTGGACTCCTTTGCATGCAGACAGCTTGGGTTTGCGCGTCCGCATGACGCGCGTAGTCCTGCAACCATAATCCAGATACCGGCAAAGGGAAACCGGTATAGCGTCAACAAAGAGATTCAGGAGAAAACGTGCTCCATGACACGCTTGCACAGCGACACGCCACGATCAACAATGGAGTCGCGCCATTTCCGGTTGGCCGGAGCAAGCATCTCTTTTAGATGCCGCCGCGACGGGTGCTGTGGACTGGCATCCCCATGTTGATACCAGTAGTTTTCCCTTCGTAGCGCGTTGACCACCCTGAGTACCGGATAGGTGCCGAACTCCTGCAGCAAGAATGACCAGTCGGGCTTTGGCTCGAGCATCGTGAACACTTCGGAGAGCATGCCGCGAATTTCGTAAGCGCCATGCGCGCGGGCATCGGTTACCACCTGCTGGCTCAATGCATGACTGAGCGCGACCGCTTCGTCGGTTTGGTCTCCTCCGCTACGAAAATACAGCGCTTCCTGTCCCCACTTACCCAAGCCGGTGTGCACATCGATGGCGAACACGCGCCGCGCTCCCTTGAGGTGAAGACTAAGCCAGGCGAGATAGAGCAGCGCGCCTTTTTCAAACTCGTTGCCGCCATAAAACAAGCCTTCAGGGAAATCATACTGACCTTCGGCAACCGCCTGTTTCAGCGCCGGCATCCCGTATTTCAGTACGGCCTGTACGGCACGGGCATAAAACAGGTCGGGGCCTGTAGGCAGTCTCACTGGATTGAGTAATCCTTCGAGCTGGCAGTAGGCGTCCGCCGAACCGGTGCGCTCGGCCGAATCGACGATGAAGTTCCGGTTCAAGTCGACATTACGTTCATTGACCCGCCGCAACCAGGCCATTCCATACGGATTCAGGCAGTGGACCAGCACCAACGCTGCGTCCGACGGGATC
Organism: Betaproteobacteria bacterium; assembly: GCA_020354125.1. Classification (GTDB taxonomy): domain Bacteria; phylum Pseudomonadota; class Gammaproteobacteria; order Burkholderiales; family Eutrophovitaceae; genus SG8-40. The sequence goes on from CP070643.1 coordinate 1,393,255, forward strand.
TTCAGTTCCGAGTCGTCGAGCAACGCAAGCTGGACGGCGGAACCGGCAAAGCCCTCGACCCCGTGTATGCCCGACGAGTGTATGACCACGCGTGAAGGGTTATCCAATCCAAACCAGGCAATCTCGATTGCCAGCGGTGAACCCGCCGGACTCATCGCGTCAAGATGAAGTTCGTCCATTTGGGCGCCGGCGGCACAAGCCGCGGCAATAAAGCGCGCCCGCGCGACTTCGTATGTTTTCGAGAAGTAATCCGAGCCGGTCATTTCTTGTTTGATGCTGAAGTAGCCGTTTCAGGTATGGTTCGATTCGCTCAATATAGCCTACGGCGGCGGCGTGGTGGCTGTATCGACCGGTTCTTTAACGGCACACGCGGCAAATTGTGTAGGGCGTCTAGTCAAACAGTGCGGGCAGCCACAACACGACTTTTGGCCAAACCGATACGATCACGATCACCGATATAAAGCTCAGATAAAAGGGCAGGGAGGCACGGATTGCTCTTTCATAGCTAACCTTCGCAATCTGCGCCGCAGTCATTAACGTCATGCCAACGGGCGGCGTGATGTTGCCAACATTCAGCGTGAGAATCATCACCATCGCAAAGTGCAACGGGTCAAAACCGAGCTGAACCATCGCCGGTACCAACACCGGGGCGACGATGACCAGCGCTGGCAGCACGTCGATCGCGGTGCCAATCAGCAATAACAGCACATCAACGAGCAAGATCTGCAGCAGCGGATCGCTACTGAAACCGGCGATCAACTCTGCAGCGTCGCGGGTAATGCCGGAACGCGTGACAAACCAGCCCAATACAGTTGACGCGCCCAGCAAAAAGAAAACTACCCCTGACAACCGCACCGTCGTGAGCAGAGCTGCCCAGATCGTTTGCAGCGAGAGGCGCCGGTAAACCGCTACCCCGATCACGATCGTATACACCGCGGCAAACGCTGATGCTTCCGTCACCGTGCTCAGGCCACTAATAATGCCACCGAGAATAATCACCGGCACCAGCAACGCCGGCAATGTCGGTAGAAAGGCCTTCACCGCCAGACCAATACCGCCGTCTCCATGCACCGGAAAATCGCGGGCCCAGGCCAGCCACACGCTGACAAACAGCAGTGCACCAACCAACAACAGACCCGGGACGATGCCCGCGATGAACAACGAGATCACCGACGTGTCTCGCAAGATGGTGGCATAGACAACCATCACCACACTCGGCGGAATGATCGGCCCGATGACCGATGAGCAGGCTGTCACGGCGGCGCTGTAGTCGGCCGGATAACCCTCTTTCTTCATTGCCGGAATCATGAGCTTGCCGACTGCTACGGTATCGGTGATCGCGGCACCGGTAAGCCCGGCAAAGAACAGGCTGGTGGTGATGTTGACGTGACTGAGCGCGCCTCGCACACGCCCGAGCAAAGCATTGTTGAAATCAATCAGCCGCTGCGTCAGTCCAGCGCGATTCATCAGTTCTGCAGTGAAGATGAAATAGGGGACAGCCATCAGCAGAAAACCACTCACGCCCGAGAACAGACGATCGGGGAGAATCTCGAGATACGCTAAACCGCCTAGCGAGACCGCACCGGCCAAACCCGAGAACACCATCACCAGCGCGATCGGTACGCCGATCAGCAACAACAGCACAAAAACAGCGGCGGCGCTCATCAGTTCGGCTCAACACCCGGAAGTTCGTCTTCGCGCGGCTTCAGTAACCGCACACCGTTGAACAGGTGTGTTAGCAGGATCGCACCGCTCGCCGGTACACATGCCGCCACCCAACGGCCGTGAACTTGCAGTTGGTCGGAAACCATGTAGTACTGAGTGGTCGAAACAAAAAACTGCCAACCAAACCAGAGCAACAAAACGGCAAATACACCAACCGATACTAGACTGACCACCCGCAATGGCCCGACCAGTGATGCAGGAACCAGGCGCGCTAGGATATTCATTGCGACATGCTCACCACTGTAGAAAGCGACCGTAATGCTGAGCATGCCGATCCAGGGTATGAACAGACGCGCCAGTGAGTAAGTCCAGCTTAGTGCATCGCCGGTCACCAGCATGTAGAAAAACCCGACAAACGAGATCGACAACATCGCCAGCACACAGAGCACGCAGCAAAGTAGCGTAACTTTGTTGAGCCTCGCGCTGAAGTCAAGCGCTGCAGATTTAGCGGACATGGTCAAGGCATGGTTAAAGCTGTGTCAACGCCCGTAGAGACGGATTTGGTTCTGATTGGTCTCGCTCTCCAAGCGTGCGACCTCACTCCACAGTTCATCTACCAGTTTTGCATCAATGCCGAAGTCTGTGGTGATCCACTTTTTCCATGCCGGGCGAGCGACGGCGGCCATTGTCTTTTTCTCGCTCTGGGAAAGAATGTGGCACTTCTTGAATTCCTTGCAGGAGGCTTCCCAACCTTTAATCGCTGCGAGCACGGCAATTCCGTGCGACACCTGAACTGCCTCGCGGGCAGCTTCGATTACCGCCTGCTGATACTTCTTCGGCAGTTTACTGAACCATTTTTCGCTGACTACCCAGGAAACAGTGTTATAGACGTGTCCGCTCCAGGTGGTGTAATCGTTTACCTCCCACAGTTTGAACGCGAGACTGACGCCGGGGGCGTTGAATTGTCCATCGGCAAGCCCAGTGCTCAATGCGGTCATGACCTCGCCCCATGGCAATGGTGTTGCTGACGCGCCTAGTGCTTTCATGGTTGCAACATGCGCCGGGTTCTCTTCGACGCGTATTTTCAGGCCTTTGATATCGGCAACTGTGCGAATCAGTCGCTTGTTATTGGTGAAGGCGACGAATCCGCCGCCATCGTCCAGCGTGCCAAGATAGCGTAATCCCGACTTCAACGTGCCGCGCATGAAATTGGCATGCCATTCTCCGTCAAAATAAGCGCGCGCAATGCGGTAATCCGGAAACAGGAACGGCGTGGTCACAATTTGGTATTCGGGAAAGAAAGACGACATCGCACCTGACGAAATAAGAGATGCCTGAACCAAGCGACCAGCCTGCGCCTGTCTTGCCGTTTCTACTTCCGATCCGAGCTGACCATTGCCGAATACCTGCACGTCGATGTCACCGGAGGTCGCCGCTTCCAGTATTGCTTCGAAGTGCTTCATTGCCGGATGCATTTCGTTATTAGTCAGGTCTTCGGGGGCAAGATGGCTGATCACCATGGTGTATTTGGCGGCATGGGCCGAGGGAAGACCAATACAACCGATATAGGCCAGACATCCAGTCGCGATGAGTGCTTTGAGTAGTGTCATAGATCCCTCCCTTAGTGGTCGACAGGCTGACCAAAGCTCGTGGTCAGGTTGTCCGATAGGGAGGCAGCATCGCCAGCGCAATGCGTATCTGTCAAGCCCCGTCGGCGGACGGGGCCAAAACAGCAGGCGCGCCGTGTCTATTTGCGGCCGAAGTGAGTTGACAGATAGTCGAGCACGCGGTCGCGGATAGCAGCGTCTTCAATCGGCGTCATTCCCTGTTCCTCAACCATCCATTCCAGAGACTCGTCCCATGCCGACCGGCTGAGTCCCTGCTGCTTGACGATCATCAGCGAGTGACAGGCCTTGCAGCGATAGAAGACATCTTCGCGCCCGGGCCCTGGTGGCAACCCCTGCCATTTTTCCGGATCATCGCCGGCATCCGCGACACCGCTGTCGGCCAAGGCTGATACAGCGGCAGGCAATGCGACCGGATTGTCACTGAGGGTCCTTAAGTAGGCGATGAGTTGCGCCCGCTCATTAGGAGACTTGATTCCGGGAAACGGCATGCGCCCTTCGGGTGCGACTAGTTTCGGGTCGAAGAGGTAAACATTCAGTCGCTCAAATTCCCAGTTCCCGCCGGCCTGCTTGAGCGACTCGGAATACTCGAAACCGGGCTCGCCTGCAATTGGCCGACCGACCACGTTCCACAGATTAGGCCCGATCGTGGCGCCGTTGCCGGGGGTCGCGACATGGCACGCTGCACACTGCAGGAAAACATTCTTTCCCGCTGCAACGTCTGCTGAAGCGAGCCGCCCCTCGATCGGCTCTACTGTAGCCTGCGCCTGCGCCACTGAAGACAGCCCAGCAAACACTATTGGCAATAGCGTCAGCATCACCAGCCCATGACAATCAACTACATTGCGTTTCATAGTCCGTTCCAAAAAAAGTGAAGCGGCATACCGCCGCCTTACCATGTCCACTACTTACCAGGCTGATGCATAACTACTGCGCGACCTTGATCCGGGCTTGCGCCCGTATTGATTTGAACCGGTGCTCGCCCGCCTTCGGCGGTCCGGCCCGGCCACATAGTCGCCGGGCGCTGCGAGCGGGCGCGGCATGCCGCGCCTACTCCGCTCTCGCCCTCATGTACTCCCTATCTACACTCCGGTTCCTGCGCACTGGTTCTATCAAATCGAGTGCGCACCCGGCTGAAGGCCGCTCGCGACGTTTTTCAACACCCTGTCAATGATTCGGGAATCGCCGGCTGTTACGCGACGTTTACAGCAACTCGGTGCATCGAATTGTTCAGGTAGCCTTTCGGGTTCCACGCAATGCTGAACGGTTGTTGTTCGCCAGTGTCATCTGTCGCACGCGCCCAGACCTCGTAATAACCCTTGCTCGGGAATCGCACCCGGGCGGTGAAATGCTGCCATGCGTAAGGATTGGCTGGCTTACGCAGATTCGCCTTTATCCACGTCGCCCCAAAATCGATGGACAGATCGACCGACTTCACCGAATGGTCTCCAGCCCACGCGTGACCGCGGACATCCAACGCTCGGGAACCGGACAACGCGATACCACTTTCGGGATAGGTGATCAGCGATTTCACCGGCATGGCTTCGATGATCTGAAAATCTTCTTTGGGTACTTTCTGGCCAGGTGCGACCGGATAGCCAGGCACCCGATAGGATGTGCCGGTCATCTTGGCACCATCATGAACCTGATCGCGAACACGTACGCGCGTTAGCCACTTCTGCGAACACGATCCCGGCCAGCCGGGCACCACAAGTCTCAGCGGCGCGCCGTTCATCGGATGAATGGGTGCCCCGTTCTGCTCAAACGCGATGAGGTTGTAGGGATTCATTGCTTTGGCAATCGGCACGCCGCGCGAGATCGGATCCTTGTCGGGATTACCGGAAAGATGGGCGTCTGCACCATAGTGCGCGGTATAGACGGCGCCGCTCTTGACGCCGGCTGTTTTCAATACGTCTGCCAGGCGAACACCAGTCCACTGCGAAGACGCGACCGCGCCGAGTGTCCATTGATTGCCCTTGGCCTTCGGATCGAAATACGCGCGGCCGTTGCCACCACATTCAATCGTCAGTTGCAGTTTCACGACTTCGAAACGGCGCTCGAGTTCAGCGATGCTGAGCGTCATCGGTGAGTTCACTTCGCCGTCGATTTGCAGCGTCCAGTTTGCGGCCTCAATGTTGGCAGGGGGGATGCCATTGTTGCGCACAAAGTGGCGTGCCGTCGGCGTGACAGCGTCGTCGAGCAAATGCGGCGGGCATTCAGCATTGACCGGGCGGTCATTGAGAACAACCAGGCCGTCCTTGTTTTCGATGCGAAACCCTTCTTCCGCCAATGCTACCGGAATCAAACCACCCGGCATGTTGCGATGAAAGGGAATCGCACCCCCCAGCAACGCTGCCATGGTCGCAAGCCCGGCGCCCTTCAGAAAACCGCGCCGATCGGCGTAAGTTTCGCGACCGAATACGACACGGTCTGCATTCTGCGGATCTTCCGCATAGAGTTCAAAGATGTCCTTACCGGAGTTTTTATCCATTGCAACTCCTCAATGAATCCAATTATTTTGTAATAAATCTGTCACAAAACAACACGCGAAGTGGAACCATTTAACACTGCAACGACTGTCGAGGTTCTGTCCTTGATCAAGAAATGCGAAGGGAATTGCAGCCAGTAGCGACCGGTGTGGCTGAATCTTGGGTTCAGCTGATTTGCGCAGCTTCGGCACCAAGCGCGAACTGAAGCTGGTGCAAGCGAGCATAAATATCACCGCGAGCCAGCAGTTCCGCATGGCTACCACTCTCGGCAATACGACCTTCATCTAGAACGACAATCCGATCAGCGTTCTCAATAGTCGACAAACGGTGCGCAATAACGATCGTCGTTCTCCCCTTCATCAGCGAATCGAGCGCTCTCTGCACGTGTTTTTCCGATTCCGAGTCAAGCGCTGAGGTCGCCTCGTCGAGAATGACAACGGGCGTGTTCTTCAGAATGGTCCGAGCGATCGCCAGGCGCTGGCGCTGCCCACCGGAAAGGCGCACACCCTTTTCACCGATGAGCGTATCCAGTCCCTGCGGCATGGCGCGAATGAATTCCATGGCATACGCCGCCTCGGCCGCCACTATGATTTGCTCCCGGCTTGCACCGGCATTGTCGCCATAGGCTATGTTTGCAGCGACGGTGTCATTGAACAACGCGACTTCCTGACTGACCAGTGCGATGTTGGCACGCAAGCTGGCAAGTGTCAGTGTGCCGATGTCGTGACCGTCGAGCAGTATGCGTCCCGAATCGGGGTGGAAGAAACGCGGCACCATGTTGGCGAAAGTCGTCTTTCCACCGCCGGAAGGACCCACCAGCGCGATCGTTTCTCCGGGCGCAATAGCCAGATTGATATCAGCCAGCGCCGGGCGACTACTATTAGGGTACTGAAAACTGACGTGCTCGAAACGCAACTCACCTTTGGCACGTGGCAGTTCGAAGGTACCTGTATCGATTTCGGGCATTTCATCAATCAAAGAGAACACTGATTCCGCAGCGGCCAGTCCTCGCTGCAAGTGTTCGGTTACGCCGGTCAGGCGTTTCAGAGGCGCCGTCATCATCAGCATGGCGGCAAGAAACGACACGAAGCCGCCAACGGTGGTCGTGTTCGCTTGTGCCTGAACCGTGACGTAATAAACAACGACTGCGGTCGCGAGCGCTGCGAGCAATTGCACAATCGGAACATTTGCCGACGCCGCTGTGGTCTGCTTCATCATGAAGCCGCGCAAGGCGTTACTCGTGTCATTGAAACGCGTCGTCTCGTAAGACTGCCCGCCAAAGGTCTTCACGACTTTGTTGCAATCAATCGTTTCCTGTACAACGTGGGTAAGATTACCCATCGCAGCCTGGGTCAAGCGGCTCGCCTTGCGCAAGCGGATATTGAAGTAACGCACAACGATCGCAATCGGCGGGATCATGCATAGCGAGATGAAAGTCAGCTTCCAGTCGACGTAGAGCAAGTACGCGAATAGCCCGATTATGGTCAGCGAATCTTTCACCAACACCGTAATCACCTGTGTCGCGGCCTGAGTGACCTGGGCGACATCAAAGGTGAAACGCGAGATCAGATTACCCGTGGTCTGGTCATGGAAGTATCCGAGTGGTAAGGCCAGCATGCGGCGGAACATCTGGTCGCGCAAATCCATGACCACCTTGTTGCCAACCCAGGCGCTGGCGTACTGACCCATAAAGCTGCCCACGCCCCGGAAGATGAACAAGAAGACCAGGAAAACCGGCATCCATTTGATCAGCAGCGGGTCCTTGTCAACGAAAGTGCCGTCAAGGAACGGCTTCACTGCGGCAGGCAATGCCACTTCCGTCACTGCGCTGATCAGCATGCCGAGTATCGACAAAGCAAACACCAGGGCGTACGGGCGCACGTAGCGCAGCAGCCGCAAATACAGCTGCGTGCTGGTCATCATCTGCATGGCGCGCACCATAGCAGAGCGTGGTCAAAAACAAAACGATCCGGACTGGACAAGTTGCCCCTCATTCGCGTGGCGCTATAGGTCAATCGATTCTATCGGTCATACGCCAAACGAGAACATGATCTTCAGGACAGAGCGGGGCGTGACCTATCTCCCGAAGCGGTACTCAGCAAACGCGGTCACGGTTCGCTCAGGAAGCGGATAGGCGTTGTAGGCATCGGTTATGAGGCTGCGAACAGCATAGGCGTAATACTGCTTGTCAAAAAGATTGTTCACTACCAAGCCCAATCGCCAATTGGCAATATCGTGCGAATATTTCAAGTCAAAAACCGAGTAAGCCGGGATCTTGGTACCGAAGTCGTTGGCTTCGTCGTTATCCATAAACTGTTCGCTCGCGTAGCGGAACGTCATGGTCAAAAAGGACTTCTCCGAGGTCAACCAGCGCGCGTATGCGGTTACTTTGTGTCGCGGTACGAGCGGTACTGTGTTTCCGGAAATATCGACCGGCCCTCCGACGCTCGAGAACGTTCCCTCAAGAAACTTTGCCTCAGTATAGGCATAGCTTGCGCCGAGATTGACCTCTTTGAAAGACAAGGCCGATTCAAGTTCAACTCCTCTTCGGCGCGACGGCGGGAGATTCGTGTTGCCGATGCCAGTGCTGTACGGATCCAGATGTATCTCGTCCTCGACATCGATCTGGAAGACGGTCGCACGAAGCAACTGTGCGTTCCACCTGCGTTCCACGCCGATATCTATGTTTTGAGCGGTTTGAGGGCGCAGAAACTGGAACTCCCTCTGGAAGGTTGGAGAGAATTCGTAAATCTCATCAATGGTCGCGAAGCGAAAACTGCGCCCGGTGCTCGCGAGCACTGACCAGCTCGTAGTCAGTTCGTAGCGCAGTCCAAGATCATAGGCATGTTCACGAAGATCTTGCTCGCCATCCGGCGCTTCGGAACCGAACGCGCCCCCCGGCGCCGTCGGGTCGTAATCATCAGTTGCCTCGATTTCTTGCCACTGCTCGCGCCAGCCCAATGACAGTTGCATGGTGTCGGTTAACGTCAGGATATCGTGAAGGTAATATGCGTAATCCCGTTGCGTTGCGCGCACCCTGTTTATCGGCGTGCCGATATTGGCGGGATCATTTGACACATCCAGTTGGTAGTCCCAGCTATAGAAATCCAATCCAATAACGAGTTGGTTCTGCCGACCGAACAGATCGGCAGGAATCTTCATTCTTGGCGTCAGGCTCCAGACACCAAGATCCGTCTCCCGGTAGTCCGGAAATCCGCCAAAGTAGAAGTATGAAGTCTGCGCCTTGTCCCGGTAACCCAGTTCGGCGTCTATCAGGCCGATGTCTTGGCGGCTCGACAGCGCGAGCGTCGCGTAACCACCATCGCGTGTCGCAAAGTCTAGTGGCGTCGACGTGCCGCGACGATCGTCTTCAAGTTCATTGATACCCGCACTCGGCTCAACGCGCCTGCCTCCCGGCAAACGGACATCCTGTCGATCAGCGCCGATGCGAAGCGACACATCGTTTGAGATTCCCGCGCGCCGCAAATCTAATTTCAGTACCGAATCGTCAGTCTCATTATTGTCTCGGTAACCATCGGATGAATAAGTGTACGCGTTGATATTCAACCCATATTGGTCCTTGAGCAAGGTTGCATCGATCTTGGCTTCCCGCGTATCAAACGAACCGTAGCGGGCACCGACAGTTGCCCGGCTGCTCTCCCCGGATGGTGATCGCGTGATGATGTTCACCACACCGGCTACAGCACCATCTCCGTACAGCACGGAGCCAGTACCACGAACAATTTCGATGCGCTCGACGCTCGACAGCGGGATCGAAGACCACTTTACGCCGGACAGATCGATATCGCTGACGCGACGACCGTTGACGAGAATGAGTGTGTTCTGACCACCGGTGACGCCGAAGCCGCGCAGATCGATGATGGTGTTGGTACCGTTGTTGCCGAACAAGTCGCTCGGAACAACGCCGACCTGACCTGCGAGGACCTCCGGTACCGTTCTTGCCGGACTAGCTTCAATCTCCTGCCTGGTTATGACAGTGAGATTGACCGGCCGCTTGACGTCCAACTCTTCAGTAAAGCGCGTCGCGGTGACGACCACCTCGTCCGTGCGTACGTCAATAGCGTCGTCAGCATCCTTGCCATCCTCGGCGAATGCAAACGCTGGCGCCATAAGCAATACAGTCCCGATGATTCCTGCCCGCCGGCATACGCTGGCCATTGCCTACTCCCGTAGTGCGTACACCCGCCGTGTACGTTCGGTTAACAGGGGAGGTCACTCGAGGGAACAGCTATGGCTTCAAAGCCGGTCTTCCGCCCCTCGCGAAGACTCCGTCGCTGTTCGCGAGGCCGATATCCGGGCTCACGAGTCTTGATGCGTCGCCTTCCCGCGGCGCAGGCGGACAATGCCTGCCGCTCACAGTGGCTGGAAACCTGAATAGGTGAGCAGATTTCCTAATTGACGCACCCGCACTCGCCTACCGTTGCGGGGGCAGCACAGGACTATGTGACAACAATGCGCACCATATTGGTGCGAAATTCGTCACCTTCACCTGATTTCCCGTTTAACCCTGGCAAAACTGGCTATCCAAGGCACCTCGGAACGCCGGAGATTGTACATCGGCAGCCACTTTCAGGGGCAGGCATTAAAGTCGCATGATTCGGCATTAAAGATGCTAAATAACATTCAATACATTCTGTTACCGGTTGACTTTTCAGAACTTTTAAATATAGTGTTGCCATGGAAGCTGAGATCAACAGCCTCGACGAGAAAGTTCAACAGCTGGCTCTCCTGTGTCAGCGACTGCGCAAAGACAACTCACAGTTGCGACAGCAACTGGCGACGGCACGCAATGAAAACCAGCGACTAAGCGATAAAATCAGCGCTGCCACCGGTCGTCTTGAAACACTTCTCGAGAAAATTCCGGAAGAGCCGAAATGAGCAGAGAAGCGCCTGGAATGGATGTCACCATACTCGGCCGACAATTCCGGGTCGCTTGCACCGAAGACGAACAACAGGAACTGCTGAAAGCAGTCTCTTACCTGGATGGAAAAATGCGTGAAATCCGCGATGGCGGCAAAGTCATCGGCGTCGAGCGCATTGCCATCATGGCAGCTTTGAACATGGCCCATGAGCTGATGTCAGTCAGTGTCGACGGCGTTGACCTCGGCGAAGTGCGGCGTAGAATGTCCGAGATGCGGGCGATGATCGACGAGGTCCTCTCCGCCCAGGATGAACTGTTCTAATCGGCGGTTCTTCCGCGATCCCATGTCCCCTGCGGTGTGCGTTTAGGCTGTCGTTTCTCTGAACCAACGTAACCACCCCAGGTCGCCGACTCAAGTAACGCTATTGTGCGCGTCCAACGCGGACGTACCTGAGGCGTTCGGGAGGTGGCCGCTCTTGAACCAGTCGGTTCAGGATATCGGCCTGACGGCATGCGCGGGGGGCTCCCCATCGACGGAGATTGCGACAAGCGAAAGCTGTATTCTCCAGCAAAGCGGCATGGCCGCTTTTTTTGTTTGCGCCCAAGACAAATGAAACCCCGAGCCAAATGAAATATTGGTTGATGAAATCCGAGCCCGACGCATTTAGTGTCGATGACCTTGCCGCACGGCCAAAGAAAACCGAGCCGTGGGATGGCATACGCAATTACCAGGCGCGTAACTTCATGCGCGACGACATGAAGCGCGGCGACCTGGTTTTTTTCTACCACTCGAGCTGTCCGCAGCCCGGTATCGCGGGCATCATGAAAATCTCGAAAACAGCGTATCCTGACGAAACGCAGTTTGACGAAAGCAGCAAGTATTACGATCCCAAGGCAACGCGCGCCAACCCGCGCTGGCTCAACGTCGATGTCACTCTGGTGAAGAAAACACGCCTGATCGGCATCCAGGAGCTGCGCTCCCATCCGCAACTAGCGTCGATGCAGATCCTCAGACGCGGCAACCGACTATCGATTACACCGATCAGCGAAGCCGAGTGGCAATTCATCGTGTCACTTATCGACGCATAGGCACGAACCTTGGAGTGGTGGATTGCCTATTTGTTGCTGGGCCTGTTTGTCGGACTGTTTGCCGGCATGTTGGGCATTGGCGGCGGGATGTTGTTGGTGCCGCTATTGGTGTTCATGTTTTCTGCTCAGGATTTCCCCGCTGACCGAACATTGCATCTCGCGATCGGTACTTCACTGACGACAATTGTATTCACGTCGCTGTCCAGCATTCGAGCGCATCACATGCGCCGTGCCGTGCGCTGGGATATCGTGCGCAGGGCGGCCGCTGGTCTGGTGATTGGCACCATTCTTGGCGCATTTCTCGCCGACTGGCTCGATGCGCGGTTGCTGGCGATCGTGTTTGTTATCTTCGTATCCTACTCGGCGACACAGATGCTGCTCGATGTGAAACCCAAGCCGACCAGGCGGCTGCCTGGTCCGGCCGGAATGGCTGCTGGTTCAGGAGTGGTTGGCGTGATTTCCAGCCTGGTTGGCGCCGGCGGCGGCGTCGTCAGCATTCCGCTGATGGTGATGTGCAATGTGGAAATGCGAAACGCGGTGGGAACGTCCGCGGCACTGGGCTTTCCGATCGCCCTCGCCGGTGCGCTTGCCTATGCCTACACCGGCCTCGGCGAACCGAACCTGCCACCAATGGGCCTCGGTTATGTCTATTTGCCAGCGCTCATTAGCATTGTGATCGGGACATTTGTCACCGTACCGATCGGGGCACATCTTGCGCACAGCATGCCGGTTGTACGGTTGAAGAAAATCTTTGCCGTGATTCTGTTCCTGCTCGCTGCCAGAATGCTCTGGTCGATTTTTTCCGGGTAACGAATCGGCGACCAGTTAACAGGGCAAGACTAGCCGAAGTGTTCGCGCAACAGGTTCTTCTGGACTTTTCCCATCGCATTGCGCGGTAGCGCATCGACAAAGTAAACGCGCTTCGGAACTTTGTATCCAGCCAGTCTCGACTTGAGCGTGCCAATGATGCTTGCTTCGTCGGTCTCAGCGCCGGGTCTAAGGACAACGACTCCGGTAACCGCTTCGCCAAAATCAGCGTGTGGCAGACCGATGACGGCCGACTCAATTACCTGCGGCAGTTCATCGAGCGCCAATTCGATTTCTTTCGGATAGACGTTATAGCCGCCGGTAATGATCAGATCCTTGGCGCGGCCGACGATCGACAGATAGCCATCCGAATCGAATACACCGATATCTCCTGTGCGAAACCAACCATCAGCGGTGAACTCCTGCTTCGTTCTCTCCGGCATGCGCCAGTAACCACTGAAAACATTCTCGCCTTTGATCTGAATCGCGCCTTTATCGCCTACCGGTAACGACTGGTCCACTTCATCGACGACGCGCACTTCGACCCCGGGCAGAGGAAAGCCAACGGTGCCGGCGCGGCGCTCACCTTCATAAGGGTTCGAAGTAATCATGCCGGCCTCGGACATGCCATAGCGCTCGAGGATACGGTGACCGGTGCGCTGTTCAAATTGGCTGTGGGTTTCTGCCAGCAATGGTGCTGAGCCGGATATGAACAGCCGCATTTGCCGACAGCTTTCCCGAGACAGGCCCGATTCCCCAAGTAATCGTGTGTAATAGGTCGGCACGCCCATGAATACGGTCGCATTTTCCAGTTGCCGAACCACCGATTGCGCGTTGAAACGGTTATTCCAGAGAATCCTCGCGCCGCTGGTAAGCGCACAGTGAGTAGCAACGAACAGGCCGTGCACATGGAAGATGGGCAGCGTGTGCAACAACACGTCGTCACGGGTGAATTGCCACACCTGCTTTAGCGCCTGCGAATTTGACACCAGGTTGCCATGCGTCACCATCGCGCCCTTGCTGCGCCCGGTTGTGCCCGAGGTATAGATGATCACCGCCAGATCACTCGCACCGCAGAGCCGCGTGTCAAACTGTGCCGATGCTTGAGCCGCACGCTTCGCAAAGTCACTGTCTGTGCCCCCAGCCAGCGTCATTACCGTTGCGCCAATTGAAGCACTCGACACGGCATTGATTGCATCCAGTTTCTCTGGCTCGACCAGAATCAAACCCGGTTCGGCGTCACGCAGAAAGTAATCAAGCTCGCTCGTTTGGTATGCCGTATTCAGCGGCAAATAAACCATTCCCACGCGCAAACAGGCAAGGTAAACAAACAACGACCCAACACTTTTATGAATCTGTGCCGCGACGCGATCGCCCGGTTGCAGACCGGCTTCCAGCAACGCATTTGCGGTGCGTGCCACCTCACGATCCAGCTCACCGTAAGTTAACGAAGCACCGTCCTCAGTTTCAATAGCGACGCGGTCCGAATCATCTGCAACAGCACGCGCCATTTCCAGGTACATGTTGCTATTGCTCATGGTATTTTTCTCGATTCTATGTGTAGCTGCTTCTATCGTTGCGTCGTTCCCAGCCGCGCTCGACGCGGTTCACCCATTAGCACCACCGTCCGCACCTTCCATGAGCCGATCGACCACACCGGTTCGCAAAGCGTCTGCGAGCGTTTCCTCCGCTGGCGCTTCTCCCAGTACAACCTCTATCGCCCTTGCTGGTAGAACCCGCACGACTGCCTCGGGATTCGCTTCGACCCGCGCTACACCGGAGGCAAGCGCAACATAAATGCCACCCGCGGATTCTCCTTCGATACGGGTAACAAGCTCTACGCCGCGGCTGGAGGCAACACTCAGGCAAAGCGCCAGATGGGCGACGTATTCGGAGAGAACCAACAATTCATCGCGCCGCGTTGCCGCTTGCCCCGGATAATCCACACTTAGTATGACCACCTCTTCACGTCCGGCACGCAGGACAGCGTCGGCGAGTTGCCATATTTCGGCAGCACCAACTGCCTCACCACGACGAAACAACTGTATCGCACCGTCCAGGGTAGGCGCTGGGGGTTCTACGCCTGCCTCGCGCAGCCGTTGCTTCAGTCTTTGGTGCTGTGTCAGGACGTCGACCTGTTTATCGGCTGCCAATTCAAGCAGCTGCGCGAGCGTGTCAGCCGACAAAGCTTGCTCTTCGAAGACGATGTCGATCGCACCGGCCCGGGCGCGCGCGGGCACACCGAACAAAGCCCGAACGGCGTCGCGATCAGATGCATCGAGGTCCTTTCTGCCTGCGAGTCTTTCAATAATTGCAGGGCCAGACATGCCGATCCGTGCTCGTGGCAAGGCACCTCTTACGATACATAGCATCGCCAGCATACTCGCGCCGCCAAAGCAGTCACGTTCAATCAGGGCAACCATCGGCACACCAGCAAGACGCAGATCGAGTGCCGCGCGATACATGCGGCGAAACGCTGCGAGTCCAGCCAGACCCGAAGTCAGTCTTGCTCCGCCAGAGTCGAGCGCGAGTACCAACGGCGTTCGCTCCGTACGACAACGCACAAGACAATTGCGCAGAAGATCGCTTTCATCGACGCCCAACGATCCACCGGCAACTGAGCGATCGGTCAATACAAGGCGCAACACGCGGCCTTTGCATCGCCCTTCAACGATACTCAGCGCATCGCTGGTTTCGATCAGCTTGGCACTACCCGGATCGAGCATCACTTCATAACGCGCCGCGTATTGCGAAGCGGGGCGGACATCGGTTGATTCTGTCACCGTTGATCAATTCCGGTTTGATTTAGACACTCGGAGCAATTAGACATCGCACCGATTAAACATCGCACCGATTAAACATTGCACCGATTAAACATTGCACCAGTCGGCAATGACTTTTTCATACAGGCTGACCGAGGATTTGACGCGCTCAATCTCGCAATACTCGTCAGTCTGATGCGCCATGTGGGGCTCGCCGGGACCGAGAACCACGGTGGGTGGATTGCCGTAGGCCGGGGTCAGCGCCGCGGCATCGGTGAAGTAAGTCGCGACTTTCGGCTCCGGGCGCGAACCGACGTAAGGTTCACACATATCAAACACGCGCTGGATCCACGGATCATCCGGTTCGCTGTAGACGCTCTCCAGGTTGACAATCGTCTCCAGTTCCACCTCGGCCCCTAGTCGCTGCTGCAGCGCCTGGCGGATGTCTTCGTGCCGTGAGGTCGGTACGCTGCGGATGTCGATGGCGACGACCGCTTGGTCCGGAACCGAGTTGATATTCAGTCCGCCATGCACGGTACCAACGTTCAGCGTTGCCTGACCCATCAATTCGTGCGGTGGGTTGTCAAACTTGAACTGCTCCAGCGTGGTAATGGCGCGTGCAGCTTTGTAAACGGCGTTGTCGCCGCGCTCAGGCATGGATCCATGCGCGGTCACGCCTCGCGTTTTTGCGTACAACCAGAACGCGCCTTTATGTCCGACGTAGGGGAAATTGGATGTCGGCTCGCCGACGACCACAGCACCAGCTCGATCGAGCGCGCCGTGCTGACGGACCAGATCAAATGCACCTTCACATCCGATCTCCTCTCCAGCGGTGATAACCAACTCGAGCCCTGGCGTGCGCTCGAGCTTCGACGCAAGCGCAAGGGTCGCGATGACGAACGCGGCGACACCGCATTTCATGTCACTGGTACCACGACCATACAACCTGCCGTCATCTGTCTCTCCAGCGAACGGGTCCTTACTCCAGGGCGCGGCACCGAGCGGGACGGTATCGATATGGCCGGTCAGGCACAGCGGCGCTTTTTCGTCACTGCCACCGATGCGCGCGACCAGGCTCGCCCGCTTTTCGCCGAGCTTGTGATAGGCAACTTTGCAGCCGGCTGACTCGAGCAACGAGCCGAGATAGCGCGCGCAGGCTTCCTCATCGCCCGGCGGATTGATGGTATTCATTCGCACAATTTTTTTGGTCAGTTCCACTGCATCCAGTGGCTTGGTCATGACATTCTCCCGTCCTGGTTCTACTGCCTGCGACGCCGCTCAGCCTCCAAAATACGCAGCGCGTACTTCCTCGTTGTCACGCAAATGAACCGCGTCGCCCTCGGCAACGATGCGGCCCTGAGCAAGAACATAACCACGATGCGCTATGTCGAGCGTCTGCCTGACGTTCTGTTCGACCAACAATACCGTAACGCCAAGTTCATTAATGCGCTTAATGACCCTGAAATTCTCTTTCACCAACAGGGGCGACAAACCCAACGATGGTTCGTCCACGATGAGCAATTTGGGCGCACTCATTAAGCCCCTGCCAATTGACAACATGGCCTGCTCTCCGCCCGACATGGTGCCGGCAAGTTGGTCGGCACGTTCTTTCAGGCGCGGAAAGATCGCAAATACCTCGGCGAAGCGTTTCTTGATGGCCTCGCGATCCGATTCCGTATAAGCACCAACACGGAGATTTTCTTCAACACTCATTCGGGGAAACACCCGCCGTCCTTCTGGAATACAGGTCACACCGAGCGCGGCAATGCGGTGCGTAGATTGGTGGGTAATATCATGATCGCCAAAGCAAATGCGCCCACTGCGCGCCGGCGTTAAACCCAGAATGGCACGGATGAGCGTCGTCTTGCCGGCGCCGTTCGAACCGAGCAGGCAGGTAATTTGTCCCTCGGAAACGGTCAGCGATACACCGCTGAGGACATCGGCCTGGTCATATCCGCTGACAACGTTTTCGACTACAAGCGGTTCGCTCACCGATAATTCCTCATGACTCAGTCCTCGCCCAGATAGGCCGCACGCACCCGATCGTCGTTGGCGACATCACGATAACCGCCCTCGGCGATTTTCTGACCGTAGTTGAGCACCACACAGCGATCGGTAACGCGCTCGATGACACCCATTTCATGCTCGATCAAAACGATTGCAAGACCGGGCATGCGTTCACGTGACGCCAGCAGATCATCCATCAAGGCACGTGTTTCCTCATGCGTCATTCCCGCCGATGGCTCATCGAGCAACAGAATCTTTGGCTGACTTATCAGGGCCCGACATACCTCGACACGCCGCCGATCGATCATTGGCAGCTGCGAAACCGGATCGAGCAGACGCGAAGCCAATGGCGCACTGAATTGTTCGAGCAACATGCGACTGTTCTCGATGTTCTCCATGATCTGCTTTTCCAGGCGTCGGCGGGCAAACAAATTTGTGACGATGCCTTGATCGAGATTTCGATGGTTGCCGATCATCAGGTTATCGAATACCGATAAGCTCGACGCCAGCCGCAGACGCTGGAAGGTGCGCGTAATCCCGGAATCGTAAATTTGCTGTGGGCGCAGCCCGGTAATGTCTTCACCAGATAATGTGACGCGTCCCGACGCAGGCGCATAAATTCCCGTCAAGGCATTGAAGAATGTTGTTTTCCCCGAGCCATTGGGTCCAATCAGCCCGACGAATTCTCCCTCGTGCAACTCGAACTCGAGTGCATTCAATGCCACGAGTCCACCGAATCGCACGCTCAGGCCTTCAACCGAGAGTATCGGTTCGTTTCGGATGGCCTCACTCACGATCGACTCCAGGCAGCGAAATACTCACGCATTTTTCGAGGCAACAATCCCTCTGGCCGAAACCGGAGAATCAGTATCACCAATACCGCGAACAACAGGAAACGATATTCCTGGATGATCTGCAGTTTCTCGGGTAACACGACAACCAGCAATGCGGCGGGCAAAACCCCGAGTGGATTGCCACTGCCACCGAGCAAAACAATCGACACCAGCAGCAGCGAATCACCAAAGTTAAAACTCGCGGGAGCGATAAAGCCTGACATCATCGCGTAGACCGCGCCGGCAAAACCGGCCAGACAATTACCAACTGTAAACGCGAATATCTTCCAGCGTGGCACGTCGATCCCGAACGACGCCGCAGCCGTTTCATCGGTACGGATGGCATCGAGGTTCAAGCCGATCCAGGAGCGCTCGAGACGCTTGACCAGAATGTAGGCACCCGCCGCCAGCAACAGAGCGACAACAGCGTAGGAAGCATAAAAGGACACGCTACCCAACGGGCCCAGTGAAATATTGTCGTTCAGCGACCAGCCGAGAATTTGCATTCCGGGCACCTTGAGGCCTTGCGGACCGCCCAGTACATCGCTGACCTCCAGGAAAGTGCGAAACAGGATGCCGAAAGCGATCGTCACCAATGCTGCGTAATGGCCGCGCGTCCTGAGCAAGGGCAGGATCAACACCGAACCGATCAGGCCGGCAACAAGACCGGCAATGATGATCACGAGCAGATGCGGAACGCCGGTGTGCGCAGTGAGTACAGCCGTCGTATAGGCACCAATGCCAAAAAACGCGATGCCGGCGAAATTGACAATGCCTGTGTAACCGAACTGTATTGTCAGGCCCAGACACACCGTGACGTACAAGAACACGGTCGCCAGCATCAGCAAAGCGAAGTGCTCACCGCGAAGCAATACAATCACTGCTAAAGCAGCAACAAAGTTAACAACGATCGTTGTACGCGGGTGATCAGAGGCAGCTGCTTCGATCCGTCCCAAAAAACCGAAACGCACAGCGGAATACAGTGCAGCAACCAAACCCACTGCCAGCACAGCGATCTCCCACTGCTCCTCAAGGTAGAGAAACAGGAGCACAAACACCGCGGCAAACACTGCCGATGCTACGACTGGCCAGTAACTACGGTTCGTTATCGGCATCGATCTAGACTCGCTCAGCCGACTTCGCGGCGAGAAGGCCGGTTGGTTTCCAGGCCATTAATGCAATGATGCAGGCGAACGCAAACACATCCTTGTATGCCGGTACCGAGAACCAGACGGCACCAATCGTTTGCAGAGCAGCAAATAGAAAACCACCGATAATCGCGCCGTACAAGCTACCCAAACCACCGACGACCGCAGCACTGAAGCCGATCACGCCGAGCAGCAAGCCCATTCCGAAGTTCACTTCGCTGTAGTACAGGCCGTTGGTGACCCCGGCCAGCGCCGCGAGTGCCGAACCAAGACCGAAGGTGGCCAGAACAACGCGTTCGAAATTGATGCCCATCAAGCGGGCTGTTTCCGGATCCTGGGCCACAGCCCGTATCGCCAACCCAATCCGGCTGCGTTCGATCAGCATGTGGACACCAATGATTGCGCCGAGCCCAACGATGATCAGCAACACACTATCGAAGCGAAGCTCGAGGTTACCGAGACTCAGCGACAGGTCGGGCAGTAGTTGCGGAAACGGCTTGGGGTTCGAACCGTTCGGATAGAACAGTCTGACCGACTCGCGCAATGCGAGGCCGAACATCAATGTAATCAGGAGCGTGTTAAGCGGTGGTGCGTTACGTAACGGCAGAATCAAAAACTTCGCCAATAGCGCACCGAGCAACGCCATTGCGGCTATTCCGGCGAGGGTAATGAACACGGCAGCGAAAGTCGGGTAGCCCAGTCCCAGCAACTCGAGGCCTGCATACGTCGCCAGAGCGGTGAACGCGCCCGCCATCACCACATCACCATGGGAAAACTTGATGACGTCGAGGACGCCGAAGAAGAGCGTGAACCCGACCGCCACCATGGCGTAAATCACGCCAAGCACGATACCGTTCAGCAAATACTGGGCAATGAAGCCGAGGTCCATGGCGTACGCTCGCCGGCTGTCAGCTTCCGGGCAACTTGCGCTTGCCTGACGCGTATTCGCTTTCTTCCCACACTACCCACTTGCCGTCCTGGATGACGTAGCGGGTAATTAACGCAACCGTGTTCTGGCCATGCTCGTCGAACGTAACCGGACCAACGACCGAATCATGGTCCCGCGTAGCGTTCAGTTCCTGCATGACCAATTTGCGATCCGGGCCGACTTTCTCAATCGCGTCGATGATCAGGTTGGCAGCTGCAAACGCAAACGCGCCATAGGCTTCCGGCGGCTCGCCAAAATCCTGCTGTTGATATTGCGAAAGAAAGCTTTCGCCGCCCGGCAATTTCTCCACCGGCGCACCTTCCCGAAACGCAAGTACGCCTTCGGCCAACGGCCCCAGGCCATCGATGAACGCGTCGGAGACGATGCCCGATGTGCCCTGGAAGACTGCGTTGATACCAAGCTTCTCCATCTGCGAGCGCAAACGCACGCCAGTCGGAGCGAGTCCGCCAAAATAAATGACGTCGGGATCGAGTTCTTTGACTTTGGTAAGTTCGGCGTTGAAGTCCTGCTGATCGGCACTGACACCGAAGGTGCCAACGATTCTGCCGCCCTTGTCGATGACGAATTTTGAGAAGTAACGGTTGTGCCCCTTGCCATAATCAGTCGTGTCATGAACGACCGCCCATGTTTTGTACCCCTGTTGCAACATGAAATCGGCCGCAACCTCATTCTGGTTGATCATCGTTCCATTGACACGATGCACTTCGGCGTAGTCGTTGCCGTAAGTGATGTCGGGCAGCACTGCGCCCCACACAACAACCGGTAAGCCAAACTTGTGATAGACATCCACGGTTCCCATGGCTACAGCGGAGCAGTAATGGGTCACGCCGGCGACAATGTGTTTGTCCGCAGCAACCTTGGTTGCCACTTGCACACCGATATTCGGTTTACATTCGTCGTCCAGTGCAACCAACTCGTATTTGTATTTGCTGGATGAATCGGCGTTCTGTAGTCGAATCGCAAGTTCGGCGGAATTGCGTCCACCCAGACCGTTAGCTGACACGCCTCCGGTAAGCGGTCCAATAAAAGCAACCTTGACGGTTTCTTTATCGTCCGACGCACAGCCAGCAACGCCAAGCATGAACAAAAGTGTGATCAGTGTTACGTAGTGTCGTTTCATAATGGCCCCAATCAACCGGTTGCCTGCCCGCTGAATATTCGCCTATGCAGCCTGGTTCGCGCGGGAAGAGAGGATGTCAACGAAGTCGACACGCAATTGTGACCGATAGACAGTCACAAAAAAAGAGCAGCCAACCGGCTGCTCCTCGTATCGTCCGACGACTCGCCAGATCAATGGCGTCGTATTCTGCGAATCGCCGCGAGTTGTGCTGCCAGCTCCGCGAGTTCGCCTTCGACGGTAGCGATTTCCTGTTTGTCGGTCGCATTTCGCAATGCTTCTTCGGCACGCTTTTGCGCCTCCAGGGCTTTCGCTTCATCCAGGTCATGGCCACGAATAGCCGTATCAGCGAGCACTGTGACCATCGCCGGCTGGACTTCAAGGATGCCGCCAGCAACGAAGATCAACTGCTCTTCGCCACCGCCCTCGGGCTGGATACGAATCGTGCCCGGCTTGATGCGTGTGATCAGAGGTGTATGACGCGGATAAATGCCGAGCTCGCCGGCTTCGCCCGGCAAAACGACAAATGTCGCTTCGCCCGAGAATACCGACTCTTCGGCACTAACTACTTCCACTTGTATCGTGTTTGCCATAACTGCCTCGTAAAGTACGTCTGTGAATGTCGCCCGCTGGTTCGCCTTAGCCGCTTATTGCAGGGTCTTGGCTTTCTCGAATGCTTCCTCGATGCCGCCGACCATGTAGAACGCCTGTTCTGGCAGCTGATCACACTCACCATTGACGATCATCTTGAAGCCGCGGATGGTGTCCTTGAGCGAAACGAATTTACCAGGCGAGCCGGTAAACACCTCTGCAACGTGGAACGGCTGCGACAGAAAACGCTGGATCTTGCGAGCGCGTGACACTGCCAGTTTGTCTTCCGGAGACAATTCATCCATACCGAGAATAGCGATGATGTCGCGCAATTCCTTGTATCGCTGCAGCGTTGCCTGCACGGCACGCGTGGTGCTGTAGTGCTCTTCACCAATGGTATTGGGATCAACCTGGCGCGATGTCGAATCGAGTGGGTCAACCGCCGGATAAATCCCCAGCGAAGCGATGTCTCGGCTCAACACCACGGTAGCGTCAAGGTGACCAAACGTCGTTGCCGGAGACGGGTCAGTCAAATCGTCTGCGGGAACGTACACCGCCTGAATCGAAGTAATCGATCCGACCTTGGTCGATACGATGCGCTCCTGCAGCTTGCCCATTTCCTCAGCCAGTGTTGGCTGGTATCCCACCGCCGACGGCATACGCCCGAGCAGCGCCGACACCTCGGTTCCGGCCAGCGTGTAACGATAAATATTATCGACGAAGAACAGGATGTCGCGCCCCTCATCGCGAAATTTCTCGGCCATGGTCAGGCCGGTCAGCGCTACGCGAAGACGGTTACCCGGCGGCTCGTTCATCTGACCAAACACCATGCCGACTTTGTCGAGAACGTTCGACTCTTTCATTTCGTGATAGAAGTCGTTGCCCTCACGGGTGCGCTCTCCAACGCCGGCGAACACCGACAAGCCCGAGTGCTGCTTGGCGATGTTGTTAATCAACTCCATCATATTGACCGTCTTGCCGACACCGGCGCCACCAAACAAACCAATCTTGCCGCCCTTGGCGAACGGGCAGATGAGGTCGATGACCTTGATGCCGGTTTCCAGCAAATCGACAGACGGCGAAAGCTCGGCAAATTTCGGCGCCGGTGCGTGAATCGGTCGCAGTTCGTCTGCATCTACCGGACCAGCCTCATCAATCGGTCGCCCCAGCACGTCCATGATTCTGCCCAGAGTCCCGTGACCGACGGGTACCGAGATCGGCGCGCCAGTGTTGGCAACTTGCATGCCGCGTCGCAGACCATCCGAAGAGCCCAGTGCGATACAGCGTACAACGCCGTCGCCGAGTTGCTGTTCAACTTCAAAAGTCAGACCTTCTTCGGCAAGGCCGCCTTCGCTGGCCTCAGCAGAAAGCTTGAGCGCGTCATAAACATTGGGCATCGCTTCGCGCGGGAATTCAATGTCGACCACCGCACCGATGCACTGGACGATCGTTCCGATTGCTTGTGACATAGCTGTCTCTATCCGTTCAATTCAAAATCTAATGTGTATTCGTCAGACCGCACTTCTAAACTGCGGCGGCTCCGCCGACGATCTCGGCAAGTTCCTTGGTAATGGCTGCCTGACGCGATTTGTTGTAGATCAGCGTCAGTTCATCTATCAGTGTCGCCGCGTTGTCGGATGCCGACTTCATCGCCACCATGCGGGCGGACTGCTCGGATGACATGTTCTCGGCAACCGACTGGAAAATCACCGCTTCGATGTAGCGAGTTAGCACCTGGTCAAGAACGCTCTTGGCTTCCGGCTCATAAATGTAGTCCCAGGATCCTTCAGGCGCCCCAAGCCGCTCACCACTGATCGGGAGCAGCTGTTCCATCATCGGCTCCTGTTTCATCGTGTTTATGAACTTGGTGTAGAACAGAATGACTCTATCGAACCGATCCGCCATGTAACCGTCGAGCATGATCTTGACGGCGCCGATGATTTGCTCGAGGCGGGGGCGATCACCCAGACCACTAACCTCAGAGATAATGTTGGCGCCGAGCCGCTGCATGAAACCGAGTCCTTTGCCGCCAATGCAGCAGACGTCGATCTCCTCGCCCTCTTCCTGCCATTGTTTATATTGGCCCAGAGCCATGCGCAGTACGTTGGTGTTGAGCGCACCGCACAGACCCTTGTCGGTGGTCACAACTATCATTCCAATCCGCTTGACGGTATCGCGCTCAACCAGAAACGGATGACGGTACTCCGGGTTGGCATGCGAAATGTGCGCTGCGACGTTGCGGATTTTCTCGGCATACGGTCGTGCAGCCCGCATACGCTCCTGTGCTTTGCGCATCTTTGACGCCGCGACCATCTCCATGGCTTTGGTGATCTTGCGAGTGTTCTGGACACTCTTGATCTTGGTACGTATTTCCTTCGTGCCTGGCATTGTTAGCCTTTATACGTGGCGTTATCTACGTCGGTTAGTAAGTTCCGTTCGCCTTCCAGTCGGCGATCGCTTCCATCAGCGCCTTCTCATCGTCTTCGCTCAAATTCTTCTGCTCATCTATGCGTTTTATGAGTTCCGGGTACTTGCCCTTGATGTAATCACGCATCGACTTTTCAGCTGCTAGCGCCTTGTTGACGTCGATGTCATCAAATACATCGTTGTTGACGGCGAACAGCGTCAGCGCCATTTCCCATACTTCGAGCGGCTGGTACTGCGGCTGCTTCATGAGTTCCGTCACCATACGACCGCGCTCGAGTTGTCGACGCGTCGCTTCGTCAAGATCTGACGCGAACTGGGCAAATGCCGCCAGTTCGCGATACTGGGCGAGCGCCAGACGCACGCCACCGCCAGTGTCCTTGCGTTTCATGATCTTGGTCTGGGCGGCACCACCAACGCGTGACACAGATACACCGGCATTGATGGCCGGGCGAATACCGGCGTTGAACAGATCGGTCTCGAGGAAGATCTGACCATCGGTAATCGAGATCACATTGGTCGGCACGAACGCGGACACGTCACCGGCCTGGGTTTCAATGATCGGCAATGCGGTAAGCGATCCGGTCTTGCCTTTGACTTCGCCATTAGTGTGCTCCTCAACCCATTCGGGGGAAACACGCGCGGCCCGCTCGAGCAGGCGGGAGTGCAGATAGAAGACGTCTCCCGGATACGCCTCCCTTCCCGGCGGACGGCGCAGCAATAGCGAGATCTGGCGATAAGCCCACGCCTGTTTGGTCAGGTCATCGTAGATGATCAGTGCATCCTGGCCGCGATCACGGAAATACTCACCCATGGTGCATCCCGAGTAAGCGGCGATGTACTGCATGGCGGCCGATTCGGAAGCCGTTGCAGCAACGACGATGGTGTAATCCATCGCGCCGAACTCTTCGAGTTTGCGTACCACGTTGGCAACCGTCGACGCCTTTTGGCCTATCGCAACGTAAACGCAGAACAGATCCTTGCCCTTCTGGTTGATAATAGTGTCGACCGCCACGGCGGTCTTGCCGGTCTGGCGGTCACCAATAATGAGTTCACGCTGGCCGCGCCCGATCGGCACCATTGAGTCGATCGACTTCAATCCCGTTTGCACCGGCTCCGACACTGACTGACGCCAGATGACACCAGGCGCCACCTTCTCGATAACGTCAGTTTTCTCGGCGTTGATCGGGCCTTTGCCGTCGATCGGCTGACCCAGTGCGTCGACCACGCGGCCTATCAACTCAGGTCCAACCGGCACGGCCAGAATGCGGCCAGTGCACTTGACAGTGTCACCTTCGGTAATGTGTGTGTAATCACCGAGCACCACGGCGCCAACTGAGTCGCGCTCCAGGTTCAGTGCCAGTCCAAACGTGTTGCCGGGAAACTCGAGCATCTCACCTTGCATCACGTCCGACAAACCGTGAACCCGGCAAATGCCGTCGGTCACGGATACAACCGTACCCTGGGTCTTTGCCTCTGCCGACGTCGCAAGGTTCTCAATCTTGCTCTTGATCAGTTCGCTGATCTCGGAGGGGTTTAATTGCATCGATCAATGCTCCTATTTCGAAAGGACGACGGCCATCTCTTGCAGTCGGCCACGCACCGAGGCGTCCCATACTTTGTCGCCCACTTGTACCTTGATTCCACCAATCAAATCTGCGTCGACATCGACAGTCGGGCTGATTTTTTTGTCGTAGCGCTTCGATAGCAACGTAACAATCTTTTCGAGTTGCTGATCTTCCAGCGGATAAGCAGATGCGATGTGCGCATCAACTACACCCTCGTCTTCGGACTTGAGCTGCTCATACAACCGCCGCACTTCGCCGATTACTGACAGACGAGCGTTCTCAACGAGTAGCTGGACAAAGTTGCGCGCGTTGCCGTCAATGCGTTCACCACAAATTGACAGCATCAACCGCTCGACGTCGTCGCTGGTCGCCGACGGGGCACCGATGGCAGATTGAAATTCCGGGTCATCGTACACGCTGACCATGAGCGACAACATCTCCGACCACTTGGCGAGCTCATTGCGTTGTTTGGCGAGCGCGAATGCAGCCTCCGCATAAGGCCGGGCAATGGTTGTAAGCTCTGCCATGACGCCCTACCCGAGTTCCGCTTCCAGGCCCTGCAGCAACTGCGCGTGCGCGCTGGCGTCGATTTCACGTTTCAGGATCTTCTCGGCGCCGCTTACAGCAAGCGAAGCCACCTGGGTTCGAAGTTGCTCCCGGGCACGATTGACTTCCTGCTCAATCTCCGCCTTTGCGGCATTGACGATGCGTTCGCCTTCAGCCTTGGCATTGTCCTTCGCTTCCTCGACCAGTTCACCGGCCCGTTTCTCTGCCTGCGCCAAGATCTCGCTGGCCTGCTCACGCGCTTTCTGCAGTTCCTCTGATACACGCTGGGCCGCCATTTCCAGCTCTTGCTTGCCTTTTTCGGCGGCGGCAAGCCCGTCGGCAATCTGCTTCTGGCGGTCCTGCATCGCCTTTTGCAGCGGCGGCCAGATGAATTTCATCGTTATCCAGATGAAAAAGGCAAACCACAGCGCCTGAGCGAGTAGTGTTGCATTGATGTTCACGCTTATCTCCTGCGCTTAGCTAGTCGGGTCTATTAACTAACAGCCTCGATGAATGGGTTGGCAAACAGGAGGAATAGCGCGATACCAACGCCGATCATGGTCACCGCATCGAGCAGGCCGGCAACGATGAACATTTTCACCTGCAGGGTCGGGATCATTTCAGGCTGACGCGCAGCGCCCTCAAGAAAGCGCCCGCCCAGAATGCCGAATCCGATTGCCGTTCCGAGTGCGCCCATGCCAATCAGCAGGGCTACCGCAATTGCCGTCATTCCCAATACGGAAGCGAGTTCCATTATTTTCTCCTAGTACAGTAGTAGATAGTGATCGCAAAAACTAAATCAATGGCTTTCCGCAGCCATGCTCATGTAAACGATGGTGAGCATCATGAACACAAACGCCTGCAGCGTAATGATCAGAACGTGGAACAGTGCCCAGCCGAGACTGAGGACAGTAGCAAACGGTACCCACGCGAAACCGGCACCGGCCAATACCGCCAACAGAATAAAAACCATCTCGCCAGCATAGAGATTTCCAAACAAACGCAAAGCCAACGAGACCGGCTTGGCAATGTCTTCGATAATTCGGAACAGCAGGTTGACCGGGAACAACCACTTGCCAAACGGAACGGTCAACGCCTCATGCAGGAAGCCGCCGACGCCTTTGAACTTGAAATTGAACGCGATCATGATCGCGAACACGGTCAGCGACAGTGCAAAAGTCAGATTCGGATCGGTCGTCGGGACGATTTTGAGGTATTCAACACCGGCGGCATGGGCCGTCATGGGGACGAAATCGACCGGGACCAGATCCATCAAGTTCATCATGAACACCCAGATGAAAATGGTGATGGCCAGTGGCGCGACGAGGTTGCTCTTGGCGTGAAAGGTGTCTTTGACCTGGGTGTCGATCATCGACACGATCATCTCGATGAAGGTCTGCCAACCAGGCGGCACGCCGCTGGTCGCCCTGCGTGCAACCAACAACATGAAACCGAAAGTTAAGAGGCCGAGAAAGCCCGACACGATCAAGGTGTCGAGGTGAAAGGTCCAGAAACCCTCACCGGTGTTGAGATTGGTGAGATGGTGATTTATGTATTCGCTGGAAGTTGGCGCGCCTTCAGAGGCCATGCTCGTCTTTTCTCTTACCTAATTTTAAACAAAATCAGTGCTAGCCAATACACCAGAAGTACTGCGATGTAGGCCACGAACAACGTTATTGCGGATACGTCCTTTATCCAGACGAAGGTCACAGCGAACAAGACAAAAGTCAGCGTCAGCTTGCCCACTTCAGCGACGAAATGTGTCCGCAACAAGCGACTCGGATTCGCATTGCGGGAAACAATCAGTCGCCACGCGTAAAACGCGCCTGGAATAAATGCGATCGCGCCACCGATCGCTGCTGACTTCGCGGCCATCGGGCCTGAAGCAAGCAAAAATGCCAGCGTGACGCAGCCAGCGACGAGCAACTGGAGTCCAAGTATCGAAAGCAACCCGCGGATCATTCCAGCTGTTCCCGGGAACTGGCGAGAGACTCTTTGTGCGGCCGCAGCATAGCCACAAAAAGGCCGAGATTTTATTGGCTTAACGCAACAGTGTCAACGCGCCGAAGCAGGCCTTTGCAGATCATTACCTAGTCCTTCAACCTGGCGAGAATGGCGTCGAGCTGATCGAGATCGGCATATTCGATTAATAGCGTGCCGCTGCCGTTTTTGCGATGGCGAATGGTCACCGCTGCGCCGAGCGTTTCTGACAGGGATTCCTCGAGCGCGACAATATCGCGGTCTTTGCGCGGGCGAGGTTTTGGCCGCTTCGCCGGCGGCACCCCTTTACTGACCAATTGCTCAGCCTCGCGCACCGATAGTCCAAGGGCGACGATACGCTGGGCCAGTTCGACCTGACGCGCACCAAACACTGCCAACAGCGCCCGCGCATGTCCCATATCGATACTGCGGTTCATCAATAACGCCTGAACCGGCTCCTCCAGAGACAGAAGTCGCAGCAAGTTAGTCACAGCGCTGCGCGAGCGCCCGACCGCTTGTCCGACCATCTCATGCGTCATCGAGAACTCGTCAATGAGACGCTGGATGCCAATCGCCTCTTCGAGCGGATTCAGATTCTCGCGTTGAATATTCTCGATCAGTGCAATCGCCAGTGCGGCGTTGTCTTCGACGTTGCGCACCACCACCGGCACTTCCTTGAGGCCGGCAACCTGCGCCGCGCGCCAGCGCCGCTCGCCGGCAATGATTTCATAGCCATCGTCAATCGACCGGACAAGAATCGGCTGCAGCACCCCCTGGGCTTTGATTGAATCAGCTAGTTCCGCGATTGAAGCCTCGTCCATGCGCGTGCGCGGCTGATAGCGGCCAGGCCGTAACCGGCCGGTCGCAATCGTCCGAAGTTCCCCATCAGCTGACGTCGTTGCTTCCTCATCGGCCGCTAGCAGCGCGTCGAGACCGCGACCAAGTCCTTTGAGTTTCGCCATCGACTGTGTCCTTATTGGCTGGATGACGGTTGCCGCAGAATCTCATCCGTGAGCGACAAATAAGCCAGAGCACCTTTGGATGACTTGTCGAAATGGATGGCCGGCAAACCATGGCTCGGCGCTTCGGCCAGACGTACATTGCGCGGGATAATGGTGCGATACACTTTCGCGCCGAAATGTTTCTGCAACTGATCCGACACCTGTTGCGATAACGTGTTGCGCGAGTCGTACATGGTGCGCAGCAGACCTTCGATCTCCAGTTTGGGATTGAGATGATTGCGGACTTTCTTGATCGTCTGCACCAGATCGCTCAGTCCCTCGAGTGCGTAGTACTCGCACTGCATCGGAATCATCACTGCGTGAGCTGCAGTCAAGCCATTCACGGTGAGAAGATTCAAGGCCGGCGGACAGTCAACCAGAATGTAGTCATACTCTGACTCAACTTCGGCGAGGGCTTCTTTCAGGCGGTTCTCACGCCGCTCCATAGCAACCAGTTCGACCTCAGCTCCGGCGAGTTCCTGATTGGCGGGTACCAGATCAAAGCCGCCGTTTTCGCAGCGAATCCGCGCTGTTTCAATATCGCTGTCTCCGAGAAGCACCTCATAGACGGTTGCACGCGATGCACGCTTGTCGATGCCGCTGCCCATCGTTGCATTGCCTTGCGGATCGAGATCGACCAGCAACACGCGTTGGCCCGCTCGTGACAATCCGGCCGCAAGATTGATCGACGTCGTTGTTTTTCCAACACCGCCTTTCTGATTCGCCACCGCAAGAATGCGCGTCATGACTCAGCGTTCCGTCAGCATTGATGGCCGAAGAAACACAGCGTGGCGTTGCTCATCAAGCAACGGCACTTCGAGGCGAACGACTTTCTCGATGACTGCAGGCGCTAGGTGTTCGAGTTCCTGTGCCGGATAAACGCCTTTCATCGCCACTAGCCTTCCTTCGCTGCTGCACAGGCGGGCCGCCAATTTGATGAATGTCTGTAAATCGGAAAAGGCACGGGATACCACCACATCAAAGCCAACGGCCGGTTTGAAATCCTCCGCGCGCCCTGTTTCCACCGCCACATTGGTCAGCCCCAATTCAGCTACTACCTGTCGCAGAAATGCCGTTTTCTTGTTGTTGGAGTCGAGCAATACGACCTCCCGATCCGGCTCAGCGATAGCGATCGGAACACCCGGAAAACCAGCTCCGGAACCCACATCTATTAGACGCCCTGGGGGAAGAACACCTATAACACTGAGCGAATCCAGTAAGTGATGACTTACCCACTTTGCCTCGTCGGGTAATGCCGTGAGGTTGTAGACGCGGTTCCATTTCGCCAGCAAGCCCAGCATCGCATCCAGCTGGTCCACCGCCGCGGCGGACAGATTCAGACCCATCGCGGCGCCATATTCGGCCAGGCCCCATTGCCTCAAATGCCGCCTCCATGCACCCGCAAGCTGGCCGAAGACACTGCACCCCGCCCATTGCTACGTTTGAGGTGCACCAACAGCAATGAAATCGCCGCCGGTGTAATACCCGAGATACGCCCAGCCTGACCAAGTGTTTCCGGTCGATGTTGCGCCAGTTTCTGCGACACTTCGGATGACAGGCCACGCACCTGGCTGTAATCGAGATCTTCGGGGATACGAACCGTTTCGACCTGCTCGAGCCGGGCGCACTCATCGCGCTGGCGCTCGATATAACCTTGATACTTGGTCTGGATCTCAACCTGCTCTGCCGCCTGTTCGTTTTCGAGACCAGGGCCAATGCCCTCGAGAGTCATCAAATTGCGATAGCTGACCTCCGGTCGGCGCAACAGCTGCAGCGCCGGGTATTCGCGGTCGAGCGACTGACCGATCGCGACTTCAAGCTTCTCCTGATCGAAGCGACGCGAATCCACCACCAACTTATCGAGACGATCCAATTCACCCGATATTGCATCACGCTTGTGCGCGAACAGCGTCCAACGCTGGTCATCGACCAGCCCGAGTTGGCGTCCAGTCTCGGTTAGACGTAGATCGGCATTGTCTTCTCGCAAGCTCAGGCGGTATTCGGCTCGGCTGGTAAACATCCGGTAAGGCTCGGTGACACCGCGGGTCACCAGATCATCGACCAGCACACCGAGGTAAGCCTCGTCGCGGCGTGGGCTCCATGCCGGCTTGCCCTGTATCTGCAACGCCGCATTGATACCTGCCAATAGGCCCTGCGCGGCGGCTTCCTCGTAGCCAGTGGTACCGTTGATCTGTCC
This sequence comes from Betaproteobacteria bacterium, assembly GCA_020354125.1. Taxonomy (GTDB): domain Bacteria; phylum Pseudomonadota; class Gammaproteobacteria; order Burkholderiales; family Eutrophovitaceae; genus SG8-40. Next base: position 1,424,935 of record CP070643.1, read on the forward strand.
GGCAAAGAACAATGCGTTGATTGCCTTGGTCTCAAGCGACGATTTCAGACCGCGCGGATCAAAGTAATCATATTCGATCGCGTAGCCTGGCCTGAGAATAGCTGCCTTCTCCAAGCCCTTGATTGAGTGAATTATTTCAAGCTGAACATCAAATGGAAGGCTGGTGGAAATGCCGTTCGGGTAGACCTCGTTGGTATTCAGTCCTTCGGGTTCGAGGAAGATCTGATGCGACGTTTTGTGCGCAAAGCGCATCACCTTGTCCTCGATAGACGGACAATAGCGTGGCCCAACGCCCTCGATGACGCCTGAGTACATCGGCGACCGATCGAGACCGCCTCGAATCACCTCATGAGTGCGCTCGTTGGTCTGCGTAATCCAGCACGAGATCTGTCGCGGATGCTGATCCCGATGACCCAGGTAGGAGAAGACCGGTACCGGTTCATCGCCAGGCTGCTCCTCCATCACCGAAAAGTCGATGCTGCGCCCGTCCAGACGTGGTGGCGTCCCGGTTTTGAGTCGCCCGACCGGCAGCTTCAGCTCGCGCAGTCGCTCCGCCAGACTCAATGAAGGCGGGTCGCCGGCGCGCCCGGCTTGATAGTTCTCCAGCCCCACGTGAATTCGTCCGGAGAGAAACGTCCCGGCGGTAAGGACCACAGCGCGTGCCCGGAACCGCAGTCCGATTTGGGTGACCACGCCCACGACACGATCGCCATCCAGAAGCAGATCGTCGGCGGCCTGCTGGAATAGCGTGAGATTGGGCTGGTTCTCCAGGCGCGAGCGAATTGCCTGCCGATACAACACGCGATCTGCTTGAGCCCGCGTTGCTCTTACCGCTGGTCCCTTGCTGGCGTTGAGAATTCGGAATTGAATCCCTGCTTCATCAATTGCTTGCGCCATCGCTCCACCGAGCGCATCGATCTCTTTAACCAGATGGCCTTTTCCGATACCGCCGATGGATGGATTGCAGGACATTTGGCCCAAAGTCTCGATGCTGTGCGTCAGCAACAGTGTGTCGCAGCCGGTCCGCGCCGCGGCCAAGGCGGCCTCGGTGCCGGCATGTCCGCCGCCGATAACAATGATGTCGAATTCCTTGGGATAGAACATGATGCCCTCTCGCGAGCGCGCAATCATACCGGAAAGGGGCCAAAATGACCTCTGTAATCAGCCATGTTTCACGTGGAACATTTGGCTGTTGTCATTCGACCGAGCCATTTCGGAGCCAATGTTTCACGTGAAACATCACACCAATCGGATTTTTGTGCGACCTGCAGTCAAATCCTCGATTGTCGCCTGGACAGCGTCAAGGTATATCGAAGAGCCACAAAACTTCAACAGGTTAGCTTCCGTGAGCTTCACTTGCCGATACAGAAGCGGGAGAAAATCTCGCCCAGCAGATCGTCCGCCGAAAACTCACCGGTGATCTCATCCAGGTCACGCTGGGCCAGCCGCAACTCCTCGGCGCAGAGCTCAAGGCGGTCGATCTCATCCCTGGCTCGATTGACATGACCCAACGCCCGCCTGAGGCAGGCAATATGACGCTCTCGAGCCATGAACGGAACTTCATCGGTTACCTCACGACCACTGGCTCGGAGCAGAGTCTGGCGCAATTCATCGAGTCCCGCACCAGTCTTGGCCGACAGCCATACGGTTTCACATCCATCCTCGACAGCTGTTCGCGGAGCTTCACCAACTAGGTCTATCTTATTGATTATAAGGATTTTATTGGTCCCCTCCCCGAGCTCGATCGGCACTTCGTCAGTAGCCACTGCAGTCGGATTCACGGCTTCGCGGACTTCCAAAACGATGTCCGCTTGCCCTACCTGGCGCAGGCTACGCTCCACTCCAATGCGTTCTACCGGATCGTCGCTCTCACGCAGCCCCGCGGTATCAATAACGTGCACCGGCAATCCGGACACCACCAACTCGCGCCTCAGTACATCACGCGTCGTGCCTGGCACCTCGGTGACAATTGCCACCTCTTCCTCAGCAAGCCGGTTCATCAAACTCGATTTGCCGACGTTTGGTGCTCCGGTCAGTACGACTTGTACGCCTTCACGCAATAGATTGCCTTGCGTTGCCGACTCACTCAGCGTGGAGAGATTGTCGCGCAGCAAATCGAGTTTTTGCACAACGCCGTAACGATCGATCAGCTCGACCTCCTCTTCCGGGAAATCAAGCACCGCTTCAAACAGGGCTCGCACCTCAATAAGCTGTTCGCGAATGCCACTGATCTGCTGCGAAAACTCTCCAGCAAGAGAACGCTGCGCGCTGCGCACTGCGTCAGTCGAAGACGCATCGATCAGATCGGCAACGCTTTCCGCTTGCGCAAGATCCATCTTGTCATTCAGGAATGCGCGTTTGGTAAATTCACCGGGTTCAGCAACACGGGCACCGAGTTCAACGCAGCGTCGCAACAACATACGCAATAACGCCACGCCACCGTGAGCCTGGATTTCCAGCACATCCTCGCCGGTATAGGAACGCGGCGCAGGAAAGAAGAGCGCGATTCCCCGATCGATCACGACACCGTCGGCGTCGCGGAACTCGCTCAGCGTAGCCTGGCGTTTGGTGGGCACGCGACCCATTAGCGCAACGCCAAGTTGCTGTGTTTCGGGACCGGATACTCTGACTACGCCAATGCCGGCGCGACCGTAGGCAGTCGCGACCGCCGCGATGGTGTCAGCGGTTGGCATTGGCGGGTTTGGAACGTTCGATTACCCGCGTGATGCGCCACTGCTGGAGAATAGACAAGATGTTGTTGACGAGCCAGTAAAGCACGAGTCCCGCAGGAAAGAAGAAAAAGAACACGCTGAACACGACCGGCATTATTTTCATGATTTTCGCCTGTACCGGGTCGGGGGGTGTCGGACTCAGCCACGACTGAATGATCATCGAAAGGCCCATCAGTATCGGCAGCACGTAATACGGATCCTTCGCCGACAGATCATCAATCCACAGAATAAACGGTGCATTACGTAATTCGACGCTCGCCATTAATACCCAGTACAAGGCGATAAAGACGGGAATTTGCACAAGTATCGGCAAGCATCCGCCAAGCGGGTTGATTTTTTCGGTCTTGTACAACTCCATCATCGCCTGTTGCATGCGCTGCCGGTCATCACCATAGGTTTCTTTTAGTGACTGCAGCTTGGGCGCGAGCACACGCATTTTTGCCATCGATTTGTAGCTGGCCGCCGAAAGCGGATAGAAAACAAGTTTGATAATGACAGTCAGCAAGATGATCGCGACGCCCCAGTTACCGACCCATTGTTGGATCGCTGACAATAACCAGAACAACGGCGCCGCGATCACAGTCAGCCACCCGTAATCAACGGTCAGTTCGAGGCCCGGAGCGGCTGCCGCCATTGCCCCCTGGTCTTGCGGGCCAGCGTACAACCGCGAACCGAGAGTGCCAACCGCACCCGGTGCGATCCGGTCGACTGGCAAAATGGTGCCAACTGCATACAAGTTATTGCCGCGCGCCTTGCTGAAGTACTCTCTTGGCGTGCCCTGCGGCGGCAGCCAGGCGGCAACAAAGTAATGCTGCACGATTGCAGCCCAACCATCCTCTGCTTTCCGAGGGTACTTCACCTTGTTCTTGTCCATGTCCTCGAAATCGACCTTGGTGAATTTGGACTCATCGGTATAAACCGCGCCGCCGGTGAAAGTCGGCATCATTTTCGAGTCGCCCGCTGCGGGGTTACCGTCCCTCAGAAACTGGAAATAACCGTGTGCCGACAGTGGCTCGCCACGCTTGTTGGTAATTTCGTAGTCAACGTCAATGACGTAACTACCACGCCGGAACGTGTAGCGCTGTATGACATCCAAGCCGCTCACCTCCGAGGCACGAAGTTCTACCAACAGCTCGTTGGCCCTGGGTTGTAGTTCGAACCGATCGCCAGTGATCTGATACAGCGTCGAGTGATTCGGAAGGCCTTGGCCTATCAATCCACTCTGGGCGACATAGGTACGTTCGCCATTCTTGTCGAACAATTTCAGGTTGGTGTCCGGATCGTCCTTGCTGTAGTGCTTCAGCAGTTCGAGTGTCTGGAGGACACCGCCTTGGGTACTGATCTTCGCTTGGTACAGGTCAGTGCGAACGGTCACGACACGCGCCGACGGTGCCGCCGGAGAAGGTGCGGACACGACTGGTGTCGCGCTCGTTGAGTCGGCCTCCAGGGTAACTTCGGGAACGGTGCTGTCGACCACTGCGGGCGGCCCCTGCGTTGTCGCCGGAGCAACCTCCTGCGGCGGCGGCTGATTCGCTTTCATCCAGGCGTCCGCCAACAGAATGATGGAACCGGCAAAGACGATGGCGGCAATGACTCGCGCGTTATCCATTAGAACGTCTCTTGTTTGTTGTTTGTGTGGACGCCGGCCCGGTTTGTGCCAGTTGTGTCGGCGGTACCTGGAACCACGTCAACTCCACCGGCGTGCCAAGGGTGACATTTTAGGGTGCGGCGCAACGCCAGCCAGCTACCCCTGAGACTGCCATGCTCAATGATGGCCAGTCGTGCGTATTCCGAACAAGTTGGGTAAAACCTGCACTGGTTACCAAACCAGGGCGACAATAGAAATTGGTAGCCACGAATTGCCCAAGCGAGAACATGTTTCATGCTGCGGCCTGTCCAAACAGCTCGTTTAACTCTGATCGAATCTTGGCTCTCGTGCGGTTACCGGAACCACCGCGATATTTGACTACCACATCAATGTTGCCAAGTTGATGTCGGCGCACGCGAAATGCTTCTCGAATGATACGCCGCAGCCGGGAGCGCTCGACTGCGCGAGCGATCTGTCGTCGGCCTATAACAATTCCCAACCGAGCCCCTCCTTGGACGGAACCCCCCGGCCGGGTCAATAGCAAGAAATGTTGACTACGATACCGCTCCTGAAAGGCGCCGGTAAACTGCGCTGCTCCCCGCAAGCGTGTCGCCCGCGGAAGCGTTGCGCGCGTCACACTCACACGCTGAGGCGGGCCCGTCCTTTCTTTCGCCGGGCGTTGATGACAGCTCTGCCGCCGCGGGTACGCATGCGCACAAGAAAGCCGTGACGACGTTGCCGTCGCGTCTTCGAAGGCTGATAGGTGCGCTTCATAAGTGCTCTCCAAATGGGGTCTTTGAAAAAGCCCGCTATTACACTGATTTGTTGGTCCTATGTCAATCCTCGCGTGGTAATCGAGTCTGTGGATAACTTTTGTCGAGACTGTTAAAATCCGGCTTCCTTTCCTGGTCACTGCACACCGCAGTTTTGACGCTCTTGGGCTCGGCTAACACACGCATAAATGGACAGTTTCTGGACACATTGTCTTCGCCACTTTCAGTCGGCGATACCAGCCCAGCAGTTCAAAACCTGGATTCAGCCCCTCAACGCAGAGTTTGACGGCAAGACAGTTCATATCGCTGCTCCAAACCGCTTCGTGCTCGAGTGGGTGCGGGACAAGTATCTGGGGGATATCCAGCGCCTGTCTTCGGAATACCTCGACAAGAATGTCGGAATCAACATGACGCTGGCGACGCGCCAAGTGCAACCACCAAGCCCGGCCGCGCAAAGTTCGACGGCGCCTGCAAAACCACGTGATCGGGAAAAGAGTCGCCTCAATCCACTTTTTACCTTCGACACTTTCGTCACAGGAAAGGCGAACCAGCTTGCCCGTGCCGCTGCACTACAGGTGACTGAACACCTCGGTAGTGCCTACAACCCCTTGTTCGTTTACGGTGGCGTCGGCCTCGGCAAGACACACTTGATCCAGGCCATCGGTAACGCTGTCCGTGACCGGCAGCCCGATGCGAAGATCCGTTACATCCATGCTGAACAGTATGTTTCTGACGTAGTACGTGCTTACCAACATAAAGCCTTCGATGGCTTCAAAAAGTACTACCACTCGCTCGACCTACTACTGATTGACGACATTCAGTTCTTCAGCCGTAAGAACCGTACCCAGGAAGAGTTCTTCTACTTGTTTAACGCGCTGACCGAGGCACATCGCCAGGTGATTATTACCTGTGACACCTATCCAAAAGAAATCTCGGGCATGGAAGACCGCCTGGTGTCGCGATTCGGCTGGGGGCTGACAGTCGCCATCGAACCGCCCGAGCTGGAAATGCGCGTCGCCATTCTGTTAAAGAAAGGCGAAATGGAGCGTATGGATTTGCCTGAAGATGTCGCTTTTTTCATCGCCAACCATATCCAGTCAAACGTACGCGAACTGGAAGGCGCACTAAAGCGCATCCTTGCTTACGCCCGCTTCACAAACGCCCCGATCACCGTCGAACTGGCGAGAGAGGCACTGAAGGATCTGCTCGCAGTTCAGACGCGGCAGATTTCATTGGAGAATATCCAGAAATGTGTCGCGGACTACTACAAGATTAAAGTTTCAGAGATGTATTCCAAGAAGCGTTCGCGCACCATCGCCAGACCGAGACAGATGGCGATGGCGTTGGCCAAGGAGCTGACTTCAATGAGCCTGCCGGATATCGGTGAAGGCTTTGGTGGCCGCGATCATACGACCGTGCTGCACGCGTGTCGCAAGATCAATGAACTGCGTGCGTCGAATACCGATATCAACCGCGACTTCGATTCACTGCTCCAGACGCTACGTGGGTAGTCCGGAAATACAACCGATGGGAAACACAATGTGGATAACCCGTGCATGACTTGTGAATATCCAGCACCATCGGTGAAGCAGTTGTTTTCATCCACAATTTGTCCACCGTTTCTACACGAGTAACTTTGGCCGTTATACAAGAAAATTTAATAATATATTCAATGACTTAATATAGCTTTTCATGACTCTCGGCCAACCTTACTATTCTTATTATTTATAGAATATGAAACTACTAAATATTGAGCGGGACACGCTGCTCAAGCCACTGCAAGCAGTCTCCGGCATTGTCGAACGGCGCCATACACTGCCCATTTTGTCGAATGTACTACTTGAAATTGCAGATAGTGAACTCAATCTATTAGCAACAGACTTGGAAATCCAGGTAGCGACCAAAGCCAGTCTCGACAAGTCAGCGAACGCGCAGGCGATAACGGTATCTGCCCGCAAGTTACAGGATATTCTCCGCTCCCTGCCCGACGCGGCAACCGTGTCGCTTGAAACGCAGGAAAGCAAGCTGGTCCTGCGAGCTGGAAAAAGCCGATTTAATCTACAAATGCTGCCGGCAGAAGACTTTCCGCGACTGGCGCAAGGAACCGGGGAAGTGGCGACTGTCAGCGTCGCGCAGAAGAATCTGAAGCGCATGCTGCAACTGGTGCAGTACGCAATGGCCCAGCAGGATATTCGCTACTACCTGAATGGACTGTTACTGTTGGTAGATGCCAACAAGTTGACGCTGGTTGCGACTGACGGTCATCGGCTCGCCTGTATTTCAGCAACGCTCGACGAAAAACAACCGCGTGCCGAAGCAATTTTGCCGAGAAAAGCAGTCCTTGAACTGGTGAAGCTTCTTGGCGACACGGATGACGTCGTCGAACTGCAGATACAGCAAAACCAGGTCAGAAGTCATTTCGGCAGCGTTGACCTGTTATCGAAGGTAGTTGACGGGAAGTTCCCTGATTTCACTCGCGTCATTCCGTCGAATCCGCCAAGCCGATTCGTCATTACGCGCACCGAGCTGCAGCAGGCTTTGCAGCGGGCATCGATTCTGTCCAATGAGAAATTCAGAGGGGTGCGTTGGGTGCTAACCAAAGACATGCTGCGCATCGTCTGTACCAATGCCGAGCAGGAAGAAGCGGAGGAGGAACTGGAGATCGACTACTCCGGCGAGCCTCTGGATATCGGATTCAACGTCACTTATCTGCTCGACGTATTGAACAATCTCTCTTCTGATCAAGTTGAGTGTGCGCTCGGCGATGCCAACAGCAGCATGCTAATAACCGTGCCTGGGGACGAAAACTTCAAGTACGTCGTCATGCCCATGCGAATCTGAGCACTTGCGAAAAGCTAACTGAATGCAAGACAAAAACGACTACACGGCTGGAAGCATCCGGGTACTAAAAGGCCTGGAAGCCGTTCGTAAACGTCCCGGCATGTATATCGGCGACACCAGTGATGGAACCGGTCTACACCATATGGTGTTCGAGGTCGTCGACAATTCAATTGATGAAGCACTAGCCGGACACTGCGACGAAATCAAAATCACCATTCACAGTGATGGTTCGATCACTGTGCTGGACAATGGTAGAGGCATCCCGACGGATGTTCATCCGGACGACGAAGAAGGCCGGTCGACCCCGGAAATTGTCATGACAGTGTTGCATGCCGGCGGCAAGTTCGACAGCAACTCGTACAAGATCTCGGGTGGATTGCACGGCGTTGGCGTGTCGGTCGTGAACGCACTTTCCGAGTGGCTGAAACTGACCATCCGGCGCGATGGGCAGGTCTATACCATGGAGTTTAGTGACGGTGTGCCAACCGGCCCGCTCAAGGTAACCGGCACGACCGAACGCCGCGGAACGGAGATCCATTTTCTCCCGAGTTCGCAGGTTTTCGAGAACATGGAGTTTCATTACGACATTCTTGCGAGACGCTTACGCGAACTGTCGTTCCTGAATAATGGCGTTCGTATCGAACTTGACGACCAGGTATCAGGAAAAGAAGAAGTCTTCCAGTTCGACGGTGGCGTCAAGGGATTCGTCGAATACATCAATCGCTCGAAGAATGTCCTGCATCCGAACATCTGTCATGCCGTTTATGAAGCCAATCAGATTACGGCCGAGATTGCGATGCAGTGGAATGACTCTTATCAGGAGCAGGTTCTGTGTTTTACCAACAACATTCCGCAGCGTGACGGTGGAACACATCTGACGGCATTGCGAAGCGCTATGACTCGCACGCTCAATCAGTACATTGAGTCAAATGAACTGGCGAAAAAAGCCAAAGTCGAAACCAGTGGCGACGATATGCGCGAGGGCCTGACGTGTGTACTGTCAGTCAAGTTGCCTGATCCGAAATTCTCTTCGCAGACAAAAGACAAACTGGTCTCTTCTGAAGTCAGACCGGTTGTGGAAGACGCCATATCAAAAGCCTTGTCGGCATGGCTGCTCGAGAGACCGAATGATGCAAAGATCATCGTCTCGAAGATCATTGAAGCGGCGAGGGCGCGGGAAGCGGCACGCAAAGCGCGAGAGATGACGCGGCGCAAAGGTGTTCTCGATGGTTTTGGTTTGCCTGGCAAGCTGGCGGACTGCCAGGAAAAAGATCCAGCTGAGTGTGAACTCTATCTGGTGGAGGGTGATTCTGCTGGTGGCTCAGCGAAACAGGGGCGAGACAGAAAGTTTCAGGCCATCTTGCCACTGAAAGGAAAGATCCTCAACGTAGAGAAAGCGCGTTTCGAAAAACTGGTCTCTTCGCAGGAAATCGCCACCCTGATTACAGCGCTCGGTACCGGTATCGGCAAGGAGGAATACAAGCCGGAGAAATTGCGCTACCACCGTATCATCATCATGACTGACGCGGATGTTGACGGGTCGCACATACGCACCTTGCTGCTGACTTTCTTCTATCGCCAGATGCCGGAGCTAGTTGAACGTGGCCACGTATTCATTGCCCAGCCGCCTTTGTACAAGGTGAAACATGGCAAGGAAGAGCGCTATCTCAAAGATGATCACGAACTCAAAGAGTATCTGCTGCGCATAGCGTTGCGCGATGCGGAGCTGGTGCCCGGTGAAGGGCGTCCGGCACTCGCCGCGGAGGCGCTGGAACAGGTGGCACGTTCTTATATTCTTGCTGAGGCGGTAATAGAACGGGTTGGTAGGCGGATTGACCCGGCGGTGCTTTATGCCTTGCTCAAGGACCCGGTGGTGAGCCTGGAAGACGAAGCTGCTGCTGCCGAATCAGCCAGAAAGCTGGCACAGGCGTGTGCATCAGAGCATCTGGAGATCGAACCTCAGTTCGATCAGAAAAGCGAAGCTTACTATCTGCGGATCAAACGCACACATCACGGCAATGTACGTCTGTCCTATTTGGACACGGATTTTCTTGAAAGCGGTGACTATGCGCAGATAAAACAGACTGCCGAAGTCTTGCAGGGATTGCTGAGCAGCGGCGCTCTGGTCAGACGCAAGGACCACGAACGCTCGATCACGGAATTCAAGGAAGCGCTCGACTGGTTGCTGGAGGAAGTCAAGAAGGGTGTCGCGGTTCAACGCTACAAGGGGCTGGGGGAAATGAATCCGGACCAGTTGTGGGAAACAACCATGGATCCGGCAACGCGTCGCTTGCTCAAGACCCAGATCGAAGACGCGATAGCCGCTGACGAAATATTTACCACCCTGATGGGTGACCTCGTTGAGCCACGGCGAGCGTTTATTGAAAACAACGCACTGGGCGTGCGCAACCTCGACGTCTAACAGGCTGTTGAAAAACTACTGCGCGACCTTGATCCGGGCTTGTGGCCGGTTCTGATCGATACCGGTTCTGATCAGTACGGTGCTCGCCCACCTACGGTGGCCCGGCCCGGCGATCACAGTCGCCGGGCGCTGCGACTGGTTTTAATCGAACCGGTGCGCGGCGATGCCGTTTGGCCGCTCCAAACAAAGAGCGAGCAACAACGCTGGAAGCGAAAACAGCGCCCCGGACTCGGAGTGGAGCGGGCAGGGGCGCACAGGCTGCGAACACGACTTTGAACCGGGGCTTATGCGGCTGCTCCCGCACCAGCGCTTCGCGTACCGAGTCGCAGCCGCCATCCCGAAGGGTTACGCGCGGAAGATGTACGGCTTGCGTTTTCTTGCCTGGCCGTCTTCATTTTCTGGGCGTAACGCATTGTGTGGTCAACTATGAGATAGGTTCTGGGTACACTCCGGTTCCTGCGCACTGCTTCTATCAAACCGAGTACGCACCCGGCTGAAGGCCACTCGCGACGTTTTTCAACAGCCTGTTAAACTCGGTCAAGCTGCTTTGCGACGGCCGGTCTTTTTCCTGGCGGGTGCGCGGGTCGTCGTGCTTCTTCCCGACGCTGTCTTGCGCGGCTTGCCTGTCGATCGCGTCGTCGCTTTCTTGCCTTTACTCGTCTTCGCCGCGATCAGTTCGATTGCCTCGTCGAGCGTGATCTTCTCGGGATCGATCGACTCGGGGATGGTCACGTTGGTGGCACCATACTTCAGATAAGGACCGTAGCGACCGGAGTGAATCGTGATTGCCCGTTCGTCATCGGGGTGTACGCCAAGCTTGCGACCACCACCCGGGCGGCTGCGTGCCTGCGCCAACAGTTCGACTGCGCGGTCGAGCTTGATGTCATAGACGCTGTCGGTTTTAGGTATCGATTTGAATCCACCATCATGCTTGATGTACGGCCCGAAGCGGCCGATATTCACCTCGACCGGTTTGCCCGTTTCCGGGTGATCGCCCAATTGGCGTGGCAACGACAGTGATTTGAGGGCGATCTGCAACGCTTCAGGTGTTGCTTCCGAAGGCAACGGAACGCCTTTAGGCCAGGCAGCCCGCTTCGGTTTCTCTTTGGATCCCTGCTCCGGTGTTTCGCCGATTTGAACGTACGGCCCATACGGTCCCGTAAGCAAGTAGATCGTTTTTCCGGTCTTCTTGTATGTTCCCAGTGCAAGCGGCTCTTTGCGGATCGGTCCGGAACCGAAAGGCTCGGTGTAATCACAGTCGGGATACGCGCTGCATCCGACAAACAGCCCGCGGCTGCTGTTTTGCAGCAGGACAACGTTCTTGCATTTTGGACACAGTTCCGGCTGCTGTTTTTCTTGCCATTTCGGATCGTAAAAACGCCGCGAGTAAGCTTCCCAGCTACGCACCCGCGGTTTTGCCTCTGGCAGTGGAATACCTCTGCTGATGGTTTCCTTGTGACTGAGATCCTTTGCGAAGGTGGTCCAGAACTCCTCCATGACTGAAACCCAATCGAGCACGCCATTGGAAATCTCGTCCAATTCAGCTTCCAGATTGGCGGTGAATCCGTAATCGAGATAGTGGTTGAAGTGCGAGGTGAGGAATCCATTGACCAACCTTCCTACATCGGTTGGCGAGAAACGCTTCTTTTCCAGGACCGCGTAGCCACGATCCTGTAAGGTCGAAATAATGTTCGCATAGGTTGACGGTCGGCCGATGCCGAACTCTTCGAGCGTTTTTACCAAGCTGGCTTCCGTGTACCGTGGCGGTGGCTGGGTGAAATGTTGCTCGCCATATAGTTTCTTTACCGGTAGCTTGTCATTGACTTCCAATTCAGGCAGTTTGGCTTCCTCTTCCTGCTCTGTATCGTCGGCTCCTTCCGTATAGACCGCGATAAATCCGGGAAACACGAGTATTTGTCCAGTGGCCCTGAACACCGTGGCCTTGTTCCCGGCCTCAAGGTCGACGCTGGTTGTGTCAAAGCGGGCTGGCGCCATCTGGCATGCCAGTGTTCGCTTCCAGATCATTTCATAAAGCGCCGCCTGGTCCGGACGCAGATACTTCTTGACCGAGGCTGGCGTGCGAGCAATTGACGTTGGACGAATTGCCTCATGCGCCTCCTGCGCGTTCTTCGAACGATTTCTGTATTTGACGGCCGACTTCGGCAAATACTCGGCATCGAAATTGTTTCCGATGTATTCGCGAATCTCCTGTACCGCATCCTTTGCAAGCGCCACCGAATCGGTCCGCATATAGGTGATCAGGCCGACCGTTGAGCCGCCGATGTCAACTCCTTCGTAGAGTTGCTGAGCCGTGCTCATGGTGGTTCTGGAAGTCATTCCCAGTTTACGCACTGCTTCCTGCTGCAGCGTCGAGGTGATGAACGGTGCCGCCGGCTGGCGTGTACGCGGTTTGCGTTCAACACGGGTAACCTTGACCGCGCCCTTGGCGGTCTTCTCGATCTGTGCGACTGCCTTTTTCTGTGCCGATTCACTGTCGAACGTGAACTGTTCGACTTTCTTGCCCTTGTACGTAACCAGGCGTGCGCTGAACGCTTGTCGTCCCTTTTGCGATCCGAGATGAATCGTCCAGTATTCGCGGCTGATGAAGTTTTCGATTTCCTGCTCACGCTCTACGATGAGTCGCAGCGCGGGACTTTGTACACGACCGGCGGAAAGACTGCGGCCGATTTTCTTCCACAGGATTGGCGACAGATTAAAACCGACCAGGTGATCGAGTGCGCGGCGTGCTTGTTGCGCATTGACCAGCGGCATCGAGATCTTGCGTGGATGCTGAACAGCTTCCTTTACCGCGGACTCAGTGATCTCATAGAAGACCACCCGATGCAGTTTGCGATTCTTGAGCAGCTTCCTGTCTTTGAGAATCTCCGAAATGTGCCACGCAATCGCCTCGCCTTCCCGGTCCGGGTCAGTCGCGAGATAGATATCCTTGGCTTTGGCAACCGCCTTGGCGATGCTGTCCACATGCTTCTTGTTGCGCTCGACCAGCGCGTAGCGCATGCGGAAATCGCTCGCCGGGTCGACGGCTCCTTCTTTTGCCTCCAAGTCACGCACGTGACCATACGAGGCGAGAATATCGAAGCCGCGGCCAAGATACTTCTTAAGCGTCTTCGCTTTTGACGGCGACTCAACAATCAGCAGATTTTGCGACATTCACGCAGCGATCAGGAAGAAAGGGCGAGATGATAAGAAGATGCTGACCCGGGAGCAAGCAATTGGTGGACCCAACGCGAATTTTGTTACTGCGGACTACTGAAGTCGCGACTCGCGAGCAACTCCAGCACCAGACTGTCAACGGCCTGTTGCTGGTTCCACAGAACCATCAGCACGATTAGTTTTATCTTTTCCAGATCAACTCCGGGTTCAGCCAGTGCCAGTACACGCTCAATGATGAGTTCTCTTTGTTGCGCTGAGATGATATCCGAGTCTTCGAGAAACAGGATGAAGCCGCGCGCTTCCGCCGTCAGGTTGGCCAACTCTTCATCAGCATAGATACGGAATCCACGGCTATGAACGAAAGCTGCATCGCGGGCTAGTCCGCTCGATTGATCAAATCCACTCAGCCAACTAAGTGCTTCAGAGATATCGTCATCCTCAAAGCCGGCTGCCGACAAGCGTTTCGAAATTGTTTCGGCATCGGGAAGTTGACCATTATGAAAATAGCTTTCGACGAGGTAGACCAGTATGTCGAACATGTGCCCCCTGGGCTAATTGATATCGGTGCTAATGATAATCGGTGCTAATGATAATCGGTGCTATTGATAAGCGGCGCTGTTAATAATTGGTGCTTCTGATACCGGTTCTATTGATGCGGGTTCTAGAAATACCAATCCTAAGGCTGGCGTACTTGCTGAAACCGTCCGCCGGCAATCCGTACGACCGTCCCTTCGAGCTCCAGTTCCAGCAGCATCGCCGAAGCGTTCTCGGCAGTCAAGCCGCTGCGTGCGCAAATCGTGTCAAGATCGACCGGGTCAAAACCGATGACACGTAACAGTTCCGGATGTTTGCTTTGTGGCGATTGCGTGGCCGCCGCGCCTAGCTTGCCTGCAGTGCGACCGAATTCTTCGATAATGTCCGCAGCAACTTCAACCAGCTTTGCGCCTTGTTTGATGAGCGCGTGACAGCCTCTCGAAACCGGTGAATGTACGGAGCCCGGTATGGCAAAAACTTCGCGCCCCTGCTCAACTGCGTAGCGTGCAGTAATGAGTGATCCGCTCTCGATGGCGGCTTCGACAACCAATACGCCGAGCGACAAACCGCTGATCAATCGATTGCGTCGCGGAAAGTTTCCCGCTACCGGGCGGGTGCCGAGCGCAAACTCGGATACAAGCAATCCTTGCTGCGCAAGCTCGTGTGCAAGACTGCGGTTGCGAGCCGGGTAAACAGTGTCCAGGCCTGTGGCAACAACGGCGACGGATGAGCCCGTTTCCTGCAAGCCGCCGCGATGAGCAGCGGCATCGATGCCGAGAGCGAGACCGCTGACGATTGCAAAACCGTCGCTTGACAATTCCCGCGCGAACGCTTCGGCATTGGCCACGCCTTGTGGCGTTGCATTACGACTGCCAACAATGGCGATTGCCTCGTGATGTAGCAACGCCGTCTGCCCCTTGAGGTAGAGCAGCGGCGGCGGGTCGGAAATTTCGAGAAGTGCGCCGGGATAGTCGTTGTCGGCCAGCGTCATCAGCCGGTTATTGTCTTCATCCGCCCAGTCCAGAGAAGCGGCGAGCAAGTCAGCGTCCGGGCCTGCAGCAATGGCTGCTGCGAGACTTGCCCCGACTGCATTGGTGAGTGCCGTAGTAGACGCGTCCAGCACAGCCTCCGGACTACCGAAGCTGCTTAACAGTTTTCTGAAAGCGACGGGCCCCAGTCGCGGAATGAGCCCGAGCCGGAGCCAGGCCTCGAGTTCCGCGTCGGGCATTCAGGACGGCGTCAGAACCGCATCGTTGACCTTGACGGAGCGCCTGGTGTTCATTACCAGCGCGTATGAGAGGCGTTCGTAGACCTTGAAAACGAAGACAATACCGTAACGTTCGTCTGGCAGCGTCAC
The DNA here is from genome assembly GCA_020354125.1 of Betaproteobacteria bacterium. Classification (GTDB taxonomy): domain Bacteria; phylum Pseudomonadota; class Gammaproteobacteria; order Burkholderiales; family Eutrophovitaceae; genus SG8-40. Next base: position 1,440,356 of record CP070643.1, read on the forward strand.
TCTCTCCCGTTCATCGAGCGAACCGGCTGGCCGGACCCTTTCTCCGGCGCGCGACAACTCGAGTACGTTGCCGGTCTCGACACCGTCACGGCTACCGCGGTTCAAAATGACCACGGTGAGCGGCCCGATCTCGGAAACACCTTCACTGGCAGATGCAATCACTTTGCCGTTGATGTTGCGACTGGGTGCCCGGGGCATTAGCGGCACGCTGTCACCGCGGGTCGCTGTCAGCAAACGGTCGCCGGGATTGATTTCGCGTATTGCACGGCTGATTTTCAGCGTGCTGATATCGGCGCGCTCGCTGAGCCGCGTGTCACCGAGATAGATCGCTTCGTAACCGAGCACTTCATTGGTATCGGGGTCGGTAAAAGTGCGGCCAGGCCGTACCGCATAGTAGCGTTTGCCGCCGGTCTTCTCGAGGCCGCGCGCGTAGGCTATGTCCCCCGCGCCCAATATGAAGCGGCCCTCTTTGCCGGCGACAATGGTCGGCGCGACTTCGAGGTCGTTCTCATCAACTACGAGCGTGCTGTCCATGAACGATTTCAACAAATCCGGCGAGATCGTCGGAACCGGCGTGCTGTCCAGTGGATAAGTGCGAATTTGCGGGCTCAGACGCTCACTCAGCAATGTCCACCCCGTGTCGCTCTCGAAACGCAGTCGCGGGGTAGCTCCGCTGAAGTCGAGAATGAGCACGTCACCTGGATAAATCCAGTGCGGGTTCTTGATTTCATCCCGGTTCAGACCCCATATATCAGGCCAACGCCATGGGTCGCGAAGGAAGCGCGCCGAGATGTCCCATAGGGTGTCGCCTTTGACGACTACATAGCGGGACGGCGGATTCTCAACCAGGGCGAGCGGTTCCGTCGACTGTGTATTCTGAGCCGCAACCAGGCCAGGGGCCAGCAAGACCGCGATTGCGGATAACACCATATATATAATTGTCTTGCCCATTTGACGCATCCTTGTTCGCTGGGTGTTCAGCCGACGGTCGCGCATAGATGACCGTAACGACCCCACCATATCACACATTTTGCTTTAAATTCTGCATCTAATTCGTTAAATTAGCAAGCATTTATGGCATTGCTCCCGATACTTAAATACCCTGATTCGCGCTTGCACACGGTCGCCGTACCGGTCCGGGAGGTCGATGAGGCGATACAATCACTGGTCGATGATATGGCCGAGACAATGTACGCCGCACCCGGTATCGGCCTCGCAGCGACCCAGGTCGATGTCCACAAGCAGGTGATTGTGCTCGATATTTCCGAGTCGAAAGACGAGTTGCTGGTGTTGATCAATCCTGAAATCGTCACGTCCTCCGGCCAAATCGAATGCGAAGAGGGTTGCCTGAGCGTACCGGGCATCTTCGAGAAAGTGACCCGGGCCGAGGAAATACGCGTCAGGGCGCTTGATCGGGACGGAAACACTTTCGAGTTCGACGCCAGCGGCTTGCTTTCGGTCTGTGTACAGCATGAAATGGACCACCTTAAGGGCAAGGTATTCGTTGAGTATCTGTCACCTTTGAAACAGGAGCGGATCGTCAAGAAGCTGCGCAAGGCAGAGCGGCTGGCGATCTGACCTCCCGGCCGCTTTGAATCGATGCGCTTGGTCTTTGCCGGAACGCCGTCATTTGCTGCCACGGCGCTCGATGCGCTGATCGAAAGCGAACACCAGGTAGCTTTGGTATTGACGCGGCCTGATGCCGCAGCTGGTCGCGGCCTGAAAACGGTGCCAAGCGAAGTGAAACGGCGCGCCGTGGCCCACGAGCTACCAGTGTTCCAGCCGGTCACGTTGCGCGATCCGGCCGTCGTCGAGCACGTTCGCGGCTTTGGTGCCGACGCCATGGTGGTTGCCGCATACGGACTGATTCTTCCGCCCAGCGTGATCAAGGCGTTCCCGCACGGCTGCATCAATATTCATGCCTCATTGCTGCCGCGCTGGCGCGGAGCGGCACCGATACAACATGCGTTGCTTGCTGGTGACAGTGAAACCGGCATCAGCATCATGCGCATGGACGAGGGGCTTGATACCGGGCCGGTGTACCTGGCGGAAAGCATCCCGATTGCAGCGAATGACACTGCGGCTACGCTGCACGACAAGTTGGCTGAACTGGGCGCGAGCAAGATTGTGCAGGCGCTGGCCGGTATCGCGTCTGGCGAGTTGCAGCCACAACCGCAATCCGCTGATGGCGTGACCTATGCGCACAAGATAACCAAGGCGCAAGCCCGGATTCAGTGGACGCAGCCGGCGGCGAAGATTGAAAGGGCGATCCGCGCTTTCGATCCCTTTCCAGGCGCGTTCTCTCATTTCGATCAGCAGTTGGTTAAAGTTTGGGGAGCGCAACTGGTTACAGATTCATCAGGTCAGCCGGGTGAGGTTCGTACCGCAACGGAGGCTGGAATCGTTGTCGCATGTGGCAACGATGCCCTGTGCCTCACCGAGCTGCAAAGGCAGGGCGGAAAGCGTTTGCCTGCATCGGAATTCCTGCGCGGATTTCCGATCGAAGCAGGCCAACGCTTTACCGACTGAGACGGTCGCGTGCAGCAGATACAGCTGGCAGCCGCAGCGGCCGTGCAGTCAGTCTTATCCGGCCACAGTCTGACGGACGCTCTGGATAGAGAGTTTCGCAAAGGCTTGTTGACAGACCAGCAACGCGCAGCGGTTCAAGCCTGCGGATACGGTACGTTGCGCCATCTTGGTTTCTTGCGGTTCGTGCTGGACCGGTTGGTGAAGCGCAAACCAAAAAATGACAAGGTTGTTTCTATACTGCTGGTCGCGCTCTATCAACTTCAGTACAGCAAGGCAGCGCACTATGCAGTTGTTGATCATGCCGTGAAGAGCGTCGGGGCAATAGGCGGGCGCACGCTGAAGCCTTTTGCTAACGCAGTGTTGCGCGAGTATTTGCGTAAGCGCCAGGATCTCCTGGATACCGCGAGCCGTGACGACGTTGCCCGGTTGTCCTATCCACGCTGGTGGATAGACAAACTGCGCGCGCAGTTGGGCCAGCAGGCGGATTTGGTCATGGAACTCGGCAACCTGCATCCGCCAATGACGCTGCGCGTCAACCGGCGTCAACTGGAGCCTGTGCTGTATGTCTCGATGTTGGCGGAGCAAGGTTTCGGAGCAACATGGATCTCTGCAGAAGCTGTGCGATTGGACGAGCCTGTCAGCGTGGAACGCTTGCCCGGCTTTGCCGACGGTGTCGTATCGGTGCAGGACGCGGGTGCGCAAATCTCGGCGCATCTTCTCGATTTGCAGCCCGGTCAGCACGTACTAGATGCGTGTGCGGCACCAGGTGGAAAGACCGGCCACATGCTCGAGCTCGCTGACGTTCACATGACTGCGCTCGACCGCGACTGCGAGCGACTTAAGCGCGTCACGGAAAACCTGGAGCGGCTCGGGTTTCGCGCTCATATACAGTGCGCCGATGCCACCGACCTTGCTTCCTGGTGGGATGGCACACCGGTAGATCGCGTTTTGCTCGATGCACCTTGCAGTGCGTCCGGCGTGGTGCGGCGCCACCCCGACGTAAAATGGTTACGACGGCCTGAAGACATCGCCGGATTCCGCGGCCAGCAAAGAGGTCTGTTGGATGCCTTGTGGCAGGTCGTTGCTCCCAATGGTAAATTGCTCTATGTGACTTGTTCCATTTTTCGGGAAGAGAATGAGGAGCAGGTGGACTGGTTTCTGTCCCGCCATGCCGACGCGCTCCTTGAAACGCGACATGACTGTCAACGAGGCGGCCTGCTACTTCCCTCAAAAGAGCACGATGGTTTCTTCCACGCCCTGTTCGAGAAGGTCTAGCAGGTTGTTGAAAAACGTCGCGAGCGACCTTCAGCCGGTGCGTACTCGCTTTGATGAAACCAGTGCGCAGGAGCCGGAGTGTACAGAGCGAGTACATGAGGCCGAGAGCGGAATTGGCGCGGCACGCAGCGCCCGCTCGCAGCGCCCGGCAACTTTGTTGCCGGGCCGGACCGCCGAAGGCGGACGAGCATCGGTTCAAATCAATACGGGCGCAAGCCCGGATCAGGGTCGCGCAATAGTGTTTCAACAACTTGCTAGGTTTTACGCTCTGCTGCTGGGTGCCTGTCTGCTGGTGTGCAGTACACTGGTTCGGGCAGACAATATCTTCGTCCAGTCTGTTGATCTGACCACTAACGGCGGCGAGTATTTTCTTAGTGCAAGTTTCGATATCGTGCTCACGCCGACAGTCGAAGACGCGCTCAATCGTGGTGTTCCGTTGCACTTCCTGGTCGAGTTCGAGGTCATCTATCCTCGCTGGTACACGCTTTATTTCTGGAACAAGCGGATTGTCGAGCAGCAGCAGAATTACCGCCTGAGTTACAACGCCCTGACGCGCCAATACCGGCTTGGCTACGGCGTGGTGTATCAGACCTTTTACACACTCGACAATGCATTATCGGTGCTCGGCAATATCGAGGGTCAACAGGTATTTGACCAATCAGAGCTCGATGACGACCGCGTCTACGAGGCGGCACTGCGAATGCGACTTGACGTCGAGCGACTACCCAAGCCAATTCAAATCGATGCGCTTGGCTCCGATGCCTGGGACGTGGCTTCGCCATGGTTCCGCTGGACGGTGCAAAGATGAAGCGATCCATTCAGAGATTGCGCAAGTCGTTCATGAACCGTGGCGCACGTTATGTGGTCGCGGTCGCGTTGATTCTCGGCGTCGTAATGCTTTATTTGTTGTCGACTGCGAGTACCAACACGACCGAATTTGCTAACGATTTGCCGCTCTTGCTCGGCTTGGGTGTCGCCGTACTCGTCGTGCTGCTATTACTGGTGGGCTTGCAACTGGTCACGGTTCGACGCCGCCTGAAGGCGCGCGTGTTCGGTTCCAAACTGACGCTGCGTTTGGTCGTGGTTTTCACCATGGTGTCGGTATTGCCGGGTGTGTTGATGTACGGTATTTCAGTTCAATTTCTCGCTGGCTCGATCGAATCGTGGTTCGACGTGAGGGTCGACAGCGCGCTGGAAGGTGGGCTGAATCTCGGCCGGGTAAATCTTGAGACCGGTTTGCGCGAACTCCAGCGAAAAGCAGACTCGATGGCGGTCAGTCTGTCTGATGGACAGGATGGCGCGCGGGTGGCCGCGCTCAACGATTTGCGTGAACAGGCCGCCGTGCATGAAGCCGCGTTGTTAACACCGGAGGGGGACATCGTTGCTTTCTCTGGAACAGATCCTGAACAGCTGATACCGGTGATGCCCAATCCATCGGTATTGCGCCAGGTGAGATTGCAGCAGCCTTACCTTTCTATTGAGGAAGACAGCGAATCCAGTTTGCGACTGCGTGTGGCCGTGCCTGTTAATTACCCTGCGGGCGAGACGGAAATCCTGCAGCTGGTGCAACCTGTCTCGGAAAAACTCGCGCGTGATGCGGCGATGGTGCAGGAAGCCTACCGTGATTACCAGGCATTATCGCTGTCGCGAGAAGGTCTGAAGCGTTTGTACACCCTGGCCTTGACGCTTTCGCTTGGACTTGCATTGCTTTCGGTGCTGCTGCTGGCGATCATGTTTAGTAACCGCCTGTCTGCGCCGCTTGGTTTCCTTGCTGCCGGAACGCGTGCGGTGGCGCAAGGCGACTTCAGCCAGCGCCAACCGGTGCAGCGCCAGGATGAGCTCGGGGTACTCACCGAGTCATTCAATGGCATGACACGCCAGCTGTCCGAGGCACAGACTGCTGCGCAACAGCATCAGGAAGCACTGTCTGCGGCGAATGCCTACCTGGAAAGTATTCTGGCAAATCTTTCGGCCGGTGTGCTTTCATTTGACACAGACTTCCGTCTGCGTGCCAGCAATCGCAGTGCTGAGAAAATTCTCGGGGCGGATCTTACCCAGTTGATCGGAACCAGTGTTGCCGATTGGGAGACAAGCGCTCCGCGGCTGGTGAATATCTGTCAGGCGGCTCGGGCCCGCTTCGTCAAAGGCGGTGAGACAACATGGCAGCAACAAATTCAAGTCGATACCCAGGCAGGCAAGCAAGTCCTTTAACTGCGCGGTTCACAGCTTCTGGAAGGTGAAGAAAAAGGTTACGTAGTGGTATTTGACGATGTAACGGAACTGCTGCAAGCGCAGCGCTATGCCGCGTGGGGCGAAGTCGCGCGTCGTCTTGCACATGAGATCAAGAATCCGTTAACACCAATACAGTTGTCGGCGGAGCGTTTGCAGCGCAGGTTATCGGAAAAGCTGGAGACATCGGATTCCGATGTTCTGAATCGTTCTACGCAGACGATCGTCAACCAGGTTTCCGCGCTGAAAGGCATGGTGAATGCGTTCAGCGAGTATGCGCGCTCCCCTGAACCCGACCTGGCGGCGGTTGATTTGAACGCATTGGTCGGCGACGTACTGGAGCTGTACGAGGCTTCAAGACCGTTGCTGCGTGCTGAACTGGACCCGCAGCTACCGACCGTTTTTGGAGACTCGGCAAAACTGCGCCAGGTATTGCACAATTTGCTTCAGAATGCTGAGCAAGCGGTTGCCGAAGTCAGCCAACCACAAATTGTCGTGCGCACCGAGGCAATGGAAAATGGTGTCGTGCTTTCGGTACGCGATAATGGGGTCGGTTTTCCGGAAGAGATGATGGCGCGCGTGTTTGAGCCCTACGTAAGCAGCAGGTTGCGCGGCACCGGCCTCGGCCTTGCCATCGTGAAGAAGATCGTGGAAGAACATAATGGCAGCGTCACCATATCGAATCCGGCTTCCGGGGGAGCGCTGGTTGAGATTCGGTTGTCAAAGGTTGCTGGGGTGGCAGGCGTCCAGCAAGCTGTAGTTAACCGTTAGCAGGTCAGAGCAGGATGAGCGAGATTCTTGTCGTAGATGATGAAGTTGGTATCCGTGAATTGTTGTCCGAGATTCTGCGGGAAGAAGGTCATCAGGTTCGTCTCGCCGAAAGCGCATCTCAGGCCAGGAATTCCCGGTCGCAGTCGACACCCGACCTAGTATTGCTGGACATCTGGATGCCCGATAGTGACGGGGTCACCTTGCTCAAGGAATGGGCGTCGACCGGACAACTCACCATGCCGGTCGTTATGATGTCCGGTCACGGCACCATTGACACGGCCGTGGAAGCGACGCGGATCGGAGCCTACGGATTTCTCGAGAAACCGATCGCGTTGCAGAAATTGCTGTCGACTGTCGGCTCGGCACTTGCACAAGGACCTGCCAGTGAGCGGTCGATGCCTTCGTTTGCCACGATTGGCAAATCGGCTGCCGTCACCCAGCTTCGGGAACAAATTGAGCGTGTAGGAAAACTGCGCGGTTCGGTACTATTTGTCGAGCCGCCGGGTGCAGGCGCAGACCAGTGCGCACGACTTCTGAGAAAACACGATGAGCCGTGGGTCGAAGTAACCAGCCCTGGTGAGTTTGACCAGCGTCGCTTCGAACTCGCGCAACTGGCCCATCAGGGAATCGTCTATTTGCGTGAAGTTCAGGAATTGTCACGCGAGCAGCAATATGCTCTGTTGGCGACAATGGCCGATCTCGAAGCAAGCGGCGCGCGCTTGTTGTCTTCGACAACTGTTTCCTTGCCCGATCGCATCGTCGATGGTTCATTCGAGTCGCGCCTCTATGCGGTCATTGCCGGTACCATTATTCGTGTGCCGGCATTGTGCGAACGCTCCGAGGATATTCCGGAGCTAATTGAAGCAATGCTCGCTCAATTATTGACAGTGCATGACTCGCGGCCACGGAGTTTTGCGATGGCGGCTCTCAATATGCTGCGCAACTATCACTGGCCGTGTAACCTGATACAACTGCAAACGGTGGTACAAAGCTGTCTGCAGCTTGCGTCGGGATCTGAAATCGGTATCGGCGACGTGACCAATGCGTTGGCCGAGTTTGATGTTGCAGTGCCGATGCAAGATGAGAGATTCAATCTCGATCGCGATTTGCGTGCCGCGCGAGAGGATTTCGAGAGGGTCTACTTCGAGTATCACCTGAGCCGGGAAGATGGCAATATGTCCCGTGTTGCCGGTCGTGCTGGGCTCGAGCGAACTCACCTGTACCGTAAGATCAAGCAGCTTGGATTAAAACCACCCCGGCGCCCGGACGACTGACTGCGCCTGCCTCACTGGCTAGGATAGAATAGCGCCGCTCTCAGTATCAAATGATCCCGGAACGCCTGTTCCGGGATTTTGTTTTCCTGGAAAAGACCAATGGCAAACAGATCAGAATTGGCTAACGCAATCCGTGCGCTGGCAATGGACGCCGTACAAAAGGCGAATTCGGGGCATCCGGGGATGCCGATGGGAATGGCCGATATCGCCGAGGTATTGTGGCGCAAATACCTGCGTCACAGTCCCGCCAATCCTTCCTGGTTTAACCGGGACCGCTTCGTTCTCTCGAATGGCCATGGCTCGATGCTGCTCTATGCCCTGTTGCATCTGACCGGCTACGACTTGCCGATAGACCAGATCAAGGCATTTCGGCAACTGCACTCAAAGACGCCCGGGCATCCAGAGTATGGTCTGACTCCAGGCGTTGAGACCACCACCGGTCCGCTCGGACAGGGTCTGGCCAACGCAGTCGGAATGGCAATTGCAGAGCAGGCTCTCGCTGCTGAATTCAACCGTCCCGATTTCAAGTTGGTTGATCACCACACGTACGCCTTCGTCGGCGACGGTTGTCTGATGGAAGGCATATCGCATGAAGCGTGTTCACTCGCTGGTGTACTGGGGCTGGGAAAGCTGATTGTGATGTATGATGACAATGGCATTTCCATTGACTCGGATAAGGCCCACATTAGTCTGTGGTTTTCGGATGAAACGCACAAGCGCTTTGAAGCTTACGGATGGCATGTTATCGACGGCGTCGATGGGCACGATCCTGGCGCAGTGGATCGAGCCATTGGTGAGGCTCGATCAATCACTGAGAAACCGACCCTCATTTGTTGCAAGACGAAGATCGGAAAGGGTTCACCCAACAAGCAGGACACGGGTGCAGCGCATGGCGCAGCACTTGGCGAGGATGAAGTTGCGGCGACGCGCCAGGCACTGGGTTGGTCGCATCCTCCGTTTGAGATTCCGGAGCACATTTATGCTGCCTGGGATGCGCGTGGGCAGGGCGCTGAATATGAGACCGAATGGACCCGGCTGCTCGAGAATTACACCGCCAGGTTCCCCACAGAGGCAGCCGAGTTCCAGCGCAGGATCAAGGGTGAGTTGCCAGCCGAATGGGTAAGTGAACGTGACGCTGTAATTACCGAGGTCGCAGACAAAGCGGAGAAACTGGCGACACGGAAAGCCTCCCAGAATGCGCTGGAAGCATTTGCACCGCTGATGCCGGAACTGATCGGCGGCTCGGCTGATCTTGCCGGTTCCAATCTCACCATGTGGTCTGGCTCCAAACCAGTTTCCGAGGGCGGCGGCAACTATGTGTTCTACGGTGTGCGCGAGTTTGGCATGGCGGCAATGATGAACGGTATGGCGTTGCATGGCGGATGCAGACCATATGGCGGCACCTTTCTTGTGTTCTCCGATTATTGCCGCAATGCACTGCGTGTCGCTGCCTTGATGGGCGTTGGCAGCATCTTCGTGTTCACGCATGACTCGATCGGACTTGGCGAAGACGGGCCAACGCACCAACCAATCGAACACGCTGCTAGTCTGCGTCAGATTCCGAATATGGATGTCTGGCGGCCGTGCGATGCTGTTGAGACAGCAATTGCCTGGGCGATGGCGGTTGAACGCAGGAACGGGCCAAGCAGCCTGCTGCTGACGCGTCAAGGCGTTCCGCACCAGCAACGTTCTACGTCACAGATTGAACAGGTGCAGCGAGGCGGATACATACTATCGGACGTCGACGATCCACATGTCATTATTCTTGCAACCGGATCGGAAGTAGCACTTGCCATGAGCGCGCAGCGCACGTTGGCGGATGCGGGTACTCGGGCGCGGGTCGTATCGATGCCGTCAACAACTGTGTTCGACCGGCAAGAGCAGTCGTACAGCGACAGTGTCTTGACTCCAGGTGTGCCACGCGTTGCAGTCGAAGCGGGCGTAACCGATTTCTGGCGTAAGTATATCGGTCTCGATGGTGCGGTGATCGGCATCGACCGGTTTGGAGAATCCGCGCCAGGCGGTGCACTGTATGAGCACTTTGGAATCACCGCAGATGCTGTCGTCGCTGCAGTGGAAAAAACACTGAGCTGATAGTTCGACCGCGACCTTTTACGATGAGTGAAGTGAAGACATCGTTGGTAGCGGATATCGGCGGAACCAACGTTCGGTTCGCTCTCGTACCAATTGGGACGACTGACACGCAGCACGAGCAAATCCTGCACTGCCAGGACTTTGACGGACCGGTTGAAGCGGTGCGTCACTATCTTGCATCGCTTGGAAACCCGCAGATTGGGGTTGCCGCTTTCGACGTCGCCACGGCGGTCACCGGAGATGTGATCAGCCTCACCAACGGCCCCTGGTCATTCTCGATCAATGCAACGCGTGATGCGCTTGGACTCGACCGGCTGCATGTGATCAATGACTTCACCGCACTGGCGCTGGCGGTGCCGATACTCGAAGAAACCGAAGTTCGCAAAGTCGGCGGCGGCACGCCAGTTCCGGAAACCGCTATCGGTGTTCTCGGCGCAGGTACTGGCTTAGGGGTATCGGGCCTGCTGTGGCATGCTGGTCGCTGGCTGGCGGTGCAAGGTGAAGGTGGTCACGTGGCGTTCAGTCCGGTAACGGAGCGTGAGGATGCCATTCTGAAGCTTTTCCGCCGTGACTACGGAAGTCATATATCGGTCGAGCGATTCTTGAGCGGTATGGGCCTGACCAATATTTACCAGGCGCTGTGCGAGCTCGACGGCGCTCAGCCGCTGCAGCTCGAACCGGCGCAGATCACTGAAGGCGCACTTGTTGGCAGCGACGAGCGTGCATGCGAGACTGTTGACATTTTCTGCGCTGCGCTTGGCACTACTGCGTCCAATGTTGCGATTACCCTTGGCGCACGCAGCGGTGTATACATTGGCGGCGGAATCGTGCCGAAACTGGGGGACTATTTTGACCGGTCTGCTTTTCGCGAGCGGTTCGAGGACAAAGGCCGCTTCAGCGACTATCTGTCTGCCATTCCGACCTACCTCATTGTTGCCGAGACCCCGGCACTGCGTGGCTTGGCCACGCTTCTGGGGCAAGCGGATTAGCGGATTCGTGTTTCCTTGTCGGGATCGAAAAATACCAGTTTTGACAAATCAAACATGAGGTCCGCGGTGTCGCCGCTTCGAACCCTGGTTTCGGGGTGGACACGACAGGTGACCGGCGTGTCATTGAGTTGAATCAATACCAGGGTATCGGGTCCGGTCGGATGCACGACATCGACTTTGACATTCCGTTTGACCCGATCGGTCCGTTCCGGGCCGCGTGCCATGTCGTCGGTAATCTGCTCCGGGCGGATTCCGACAATCACTTCACGACCGTTCCACGCTGACAGACCGCTCTGCACCGCGTCAGGCGCGGCCAGGAAGAAGGTTTCGCCACCATCGTGCAAGTCGACACCAATCTTGCCTTCTTTCGATGCGACCGAAGCCCGGATCAAATTCATAGGGGGAGAGCCGATGAAGCCGGCAACAAACAAATCAGCCGGATCGTCGTACACCTGCTGTGGAGAGGCGAGCTGATGAACCTCGCCGCCCTTCATGACCGCAATCCGGTCGCCAAGTGTCATTGCTTCGATCTGGTCGTGCGTGACATAGACGATGGTTGCGTCGAGCCGCTCGTGCAAGAGCTTGATTTCGGCACGCATCTCAACGCGCAGCTTGGCGTCGAGATTTGACAACGGTTCATCAAACAAGAACAAGGCAGGATCACGCGCCAGGGCGCGTCCCATCGCGACACGCTGCCGTTGGCCACCCGACAGTTGTGACGGCATACGGTCTAGCAGGGCCTCAATCTGCAACAGCTTGGCAACCCGGTTGACGGTCTCTTCTTGTTGATCCTTGGGGATTTTGCGAATCTTCAAGCCGAAAGAAATGTTGTTGCGCACCGTCATATTGGGATATAGCGCATACGACTGGAATACCATCGCAATGTCACGATCCTTTGGTGACAGGTCATTGACAACGCGTCCACCAATCGCAATCTCACCGCTTGAGATAGTGTCGAGACCCGCAATCATGTTGAGGAGGGTCGATTTGCCGCAGCCCGAAGGCCCTACGAGAATCAGGAATTCACCGTCTTCGACATCAATGTTGATGCCCTTCAGAACTTCGACCGGTCCGTAACGTTTCTTTACATTGATGATCGACAAGGTGCTCATCTTGTTATCCTTTAACTGCACCTGCGGTCAGCCCACGCAGGAAATATTTGCCGGCAACGATGTAGACAAACAGTGTCGGCAGCCCCGCGATAATCGCAGCCGACATGTCGACGTTGTATTCCTTTACGCCGGTCGAGGTATTCACCAGGTTGTTCAGCGCAACTGTAATCGGCTGCCGGTCGCCGGAGGAGAACACGACACCAAACAAGAAGTCATTCCATATCTGCGTAAACTGCCAGATGACACTGACAACGATGATTGCCGGCGAGAGCGGCAGAATGATGCGCCAGAATATGGTGAAGAAGCCGGCTCCATCAATGCGCGCTGCCTTGGTCAGGTCGGATGGAACCGTAACGTAGAAATTGCGGAAGAACAAAGTGGTGAAAGCCAGGCCATAAACGACGTGAACGAATATCAGGCCTGGAATCGAATTCGCGATGCCGAGGTAGCCGAGCGTCTGCGCCATCGGCAGCAGAATCACCTGAAACGGAATGAAGCAACCGAGTAGCAACATGGTGAACAGAACATCGCTGCCGCGAAAACGCCACATGGTTAATACATAGCCGTTGAATGCGCCGACCAGCGTTGAAATGAGGACGGCCGGCACGACGAAGCTTACCGAGTTGAGGAAATTTCCCTTGAGCCCGTTGCATTCGACACCGATACAGGCTGTGCCCCACGCCTTGAACCAGGCAGCGAAACTGATTTCCTGCGGCAGCGCAATCAGATTGCCGGCCCGAATGTCATCCAAGGTCTTCACCGATGTGGTCACCATGACAAACAGCGGCATCAGGTAGTACACGGCAAACACGACCAGCAGCGCATAGAGCACAGCCCGTCCCAGCCATTGCGATCCAGCTGTCTGTGTTTGGTATGTGTCAGCCATCGGTTTGATAGGAACTGGCTCTGTTGAACATCGCTCTAATAAGAATCGCTTCGATCAGAGTTCGTTTGCATCTTCAACGGTGCGTCCTGCGTGTCTCCGAGTACATCAGTGGCACGATGATCGCAACGACGGTCATCAGCATAATGATCGCGCTTGCCGCGCCGAGCCCGATCTGATTGCGGTTGAAGGCGAAGGTGTACATGAAGGTCGCCGGCAAATCCGATGAGAAACCGGGCCCGCCGCCGGTCAACGCCATGACCAGGTCGAAACTCTTGATGGCAATGTGTGAAAGAATAATCAGCGCACTGAAGAAGACGGGGCGCAGTGACGGAATGATGATGCTGGTGTAAATGCGCGTCGGTGAAGCACCATCAACTTGCGCTGCCTTAATGATCGCGTCGTCGACGCCGCGTAAACCGGCCAGAAATAGTGCCATTACAAACCCGGTCGACTGCCAGGCACCGGCGATCACCACCGTATAGATCGACATCCCCGGCGTGACGATCCAATCGAAGGTGAAATTCTCGAAGCCCATTTGGCGCACGAGGTTCTGCAGACCGAGGCCGGGATTGAGTATCCAGCGCCACGCCGTTCCGGTGACGATGAACGACAACGCCATCGGATACAGATAAATGGCGCGCAGAAATCCTTCAGCACGTATCCGCTGGTCGAGCAGGATTGCCAATAGCAGGCCGACGACTAGGCAGACAACGATGAACAGGCCGCCGAAAATGCCGAGATTCCTCAGAGCTACCCACCAGCGTTCGTTCTCGAACAAACTGATGTATTGAACGAAGCCGGTCAACTCATAGCGGGGCAGCAGTCTCGACTCGGTGAACGACAGCCAGCCGGTCCAGATGATGAACCCGTAAATGAAGATCAACGCTATCAATAGCGTTGGCCCGAGCACGATCTTCGGCAGCGCAGTTTCGAGGTAGTCTGCGAACCGCTTGTGTGGTCGATCGAGGCTCGAAGCGTTTGCGGCAGTAGTCATCGAAAGGACGATCCAGTCAGCAGACCTGTGTCGCGCTGCGCGCCTGCAAACGCGCGCAGCGGAGCAAGGTTAAATGCCGGTTACTTGCTTATATTTTGCCGGCGGATGCCATTCCGGCAGCTGCGTCCTTCGAGCTCATGCCCGGTGTGTTCATGAACGCGGTGACCACGTCGAACATCGCGCCCTTGTTGGCCGGCGGCATCGCCATTTCATGCGCCCAGCTCGGAACCAGTTTCTTTTCCTGGGACGATGACGAGAATTCCGCCGAAGAATCCTTTGCGCACTGATCGAATTTGGCTAGATCCATGCCCAATCGCACCGGGATCGACCCCTTGTTCAGATTGAATATCTCCTGAAACTTGGGATCCATGATGGCTTCGGCCAGGTGCGCCTGCGCAGTGATGGCAGACTCATCTTTCTGCTCAAACATGATGAAGCTGTCGATATTGAAGGTGAACGAACCGGCGGTTCCAGGTGCTGGCATACAGACATAATCGGTGCCAGGCACTTTGCCGGCTGCGGTGAACTCACCCTTCGCCCAGTCACCCATGAACTGCATGGCCGCGTCGCCGTTAATGACCATCGCGGTGGCCAGGTTCCAGTCGCGGTTGGCGGCGTCCTTGTCGATGTACTTCTGTACCATGCGCAGTGTGTCGAACGCTTCAATCATGGTCGAGCTGTTCAACGCAACCTGATCGAGTTCGACAAAGGCTTTCTGATACCAACTGGCACCACCGACACCGAGGGCGATCGACTCGAACAGAGTAGAGTCCTGCCATGGTTGCCCGCCGTGTGCAACGGCGATCAAACCGGCCTTCTGGATTTTGTCTGCGGCGGTTTGGAACTCCGCCCAGGTTGTCGGAATCGAGGCACCAGCTTTCTCGAATACAGCCGGATTTGCCCACATCCAGTTGACGCGGTGCACATTGACCGGCACTGCCACATAGTTGCCTTCATACTTCATTACGGAACTGACCACACCCGGCAGCAGACCGTCCCAGTTGCCCGCTTGCGCCACGCTGTCGATGTTGGCAAGCACACCCTCACGCGCCCATTCCTGGATGCCGGGGCCTTTGACCTGTGCGGCGGTCGGAGGGTTGCCCGACACCACGCGCGACTTCAGCACCGTCATCGCGGTTTCACCGCCGCCGCCGGCAACAGCGAAATCCTTCCAGGTATCGCCTTTTTCCTCGAGCATCTTCTTCAGCTCGGCGACCGAAGCTGCTTCCCCGCCCGAAGTCCACCAATGAAGTACTTCGACCTCGCCGCCTGCCGCTGCTTCCTCCTGCCGCTCACATCCTGACAATGCGGCAGCGACGACGCATGCTGACGCGGCCAGCTTCCAGGTAAGTTTCATAATTTTTCCCTCCTCAAATGCGCTTCTTTTCAAATCAAATCAGACGCGGGTAACTCAATCCGGACATGCTAGATCAGTGGATAGGCCCGTATTCGGCATGTGCCTCAGGAGCATAAGAGGCTGCTCCGAGAAAAGCAAATGCGGTCACACCGGGTTCATGTCCTGTGGCTATCATGGCTGTCGGTACTGCAGTAAAATTTGACTTTAATCAATGAGGAGCTAAGCGATGGCGGTCCGTGTGGGCATTAACGGCTATGGACGGATTGGGCGCAACATTCTTCGCGCTCATTACGAAGGCGGGAAAGAACACGACATCGAGATCGTTGCCGTCAACGACCTGGGTGACGCCAGTACCAACGCCCACCTCACGCAATATGACACAGCACACGGACGCTTCCCCGGCACCGTAGCGGTGGACGGCGATCATTTGGTAGTCAATGGCGACAAGATCGCCGTGTTGGCTGAACGCAATCCGGCTGAGCTGCCGTGGAAAAGCCTCGGCGTGGATGTCGTGCTCGAATGCACCGGCTTGTTCACCAGTAAGGAGAAAGCGAAAGCGCACCTGGCGGGCGGCGCCAGCAAAGTGATCATTTCTGCACCGGGCGGCAAGGACGTGGACGCGACCGTTGTCTACGGCGTGAATGACAGCGTGCTGACCAGTAAGCACGAGGTCATATCCAACGCTTCGTGCACGACCAATTGTCTGGCACCTTTAGTCAAGGCGGTCAACGACAGCATAGGCGTGGTGAACGGCTTGATGACAACGATCCACGCCTACACCAACGACCAAGTGTTGACCGACGTTTACCACAAGGACCTGCGGCGGGCGCGCTCGGCAACGATGTCGATGATTCCGACCAAGACCGGCGCCGCGGCTGCGGTGGGCCTGGTCTTGCCGGAATTGAACGGCAAGCTCGACGGCTTTGCAATGCGCGTGCCGACGATCAATGTTTCGGTCGTCGATCTGGCTTTTGTCGCGAAGCGTGCTACCACTGTTGAAGAGGTCAACGACGTTGTTGGCAAGGCAGCCGCCGGCCCTCTCAAAGGGGTGCTCGAATACAGCGACGGGCCATTGGTGTCGATTGATTTCAATCACAATCCCGCATCATCAATTTTTGACTCAACGCTTACCAAAGTGTCTGAAGGAACACTGGTCAAAGTCTGTTCCTGGTACGACAACGAATGGGGATTCTCGAACCGCATGCTTGATGTCACGATGGCGATGATGAACGCCAAGTAATTCAGGCTACTGAACGTCGGGGTGGGGCACAGGGTGATGACCCTGTGCCCTTGTATTTTGTTGGAGCAGTTCGCAAGTTTGGCAAGGGAATAATCAAAACCATGTCGTTTTTTCGTATGCACGACGTTGATTTGAGCGGCAAGCGGGTACTGATTCGTGCTGACTTGAACGTGCCGCTCGATGACGCGGGCAGGATCACCGATGACACCCGGATAAGAGCGTCACTTCCTGGCATCCGTCACGCCCTCGACGCGGGCGCTGCGGTAATGGTGGTCTCGCATCTTGGCAGACCAAAAGAAGGCGAATTACGGCCGATCGATTCGCTTGCACCGGTAGCCGATCGCCTGAGTGAATTGCTCGTCACCAACGTTGAGCTCAGGCAAGACTGGATCGATGGCGTCGACGTGCAGCCCGGGAAAGTGGTGTTGCTCGAGAACTGTCGCGTCAACAAGGGCGAGAAAAGTAACGACGAAACGCTATCACGTAAGATGGCCAGCCTTTGCGACGTTTACGTCAACGACGCGTTCGGTACCGCGCATCGGGCGCAGGCGACGACACATGGCATAGCCCGATTTGCTCCGGTAGCCTGTGCCGGACCTCTAATGAGCGCTGAAATAGAGGCTTTGTCGCGCGCGCTTAAGGAACCGGCCCGCCCGCTGATCGCGATCGTGGCCGGCTCCAAGGTGTCGACCAAATTAACTATCCTCAATGAACTGGCAAAGCGAGTCGATCAACTCGTCGTCGGTGGCGGCATTGCAAATACCTTTCTGCTTGCCAAAGGGTTCAACGTCGGTAAATCGTTGGCCGAAGGCGACCTGGTAGATGAGGCGAACAAGATCATGGATACTGCTGCACAGCAAGGCGGAAACGTTCCCTTGCCAAAGGACGTAGTGTGCGCGACATCGTTCTCGGAGGATGCCGAAGCGACTGTCAAGCAGGTCGATGCGCTCGACGACGATGACATGATTCTCGATTTCGGGCCGGAAAGCGCCAAACGGATTGCCGGACTGATGGCCGATGCGGGAACCATTGTTTGGAACGGGCCTCTTGGTGTATTCGAGTTCGACCAGTTCGCGAACGGCACCAAAGCGCTGGCCAACGCAATCGCGGATTCGCAAGGGTTCTCGATTGCCGGCGGCGGTGATACGGTTGCAGCCATCGCAAAATTCGGTGTCGCTGACAAAATCGATTACATCTCCACCGCTGGAGGGGCTTTTCTCGAATTTCTCGAAGGTCGTACGCTGCCGGCGGTGGAAATCCTTGAAAAGCGCTCGACCACACCTGCTGAGCAGTGAACCAGAACCATGCAACGTAGTACCAAGATCGTAGCCACACTTGGCCCCGCATCGAGTAACAAGGAAGTTATCAGCCAGATGGTGGCAGCGGGCATCGATGTGGTGCGGATGAATTTTTCCCACGGCACCCGCGAGGAGCATCTGGCCAGGACGGCGCTGGTGCGCGAGGCCGCGCAGGAGGCCGGGCGCACCATCGGGGTGATGTGCGATTTGCAGGGGCCGAAGATTCGCATCGGCAAGTTCGAGAAAGGCAAGGTTGTACTGAAAAAAGGTGATGCGTTTATCCTCGATGCCGAATGCGCGATTGGGAATCAGGAACGGGTTGGTCTTGATTACCGCGAATTGACCAAGGATGTTCGACCTGGGGACGTTTTACTGCTCGATGACGGGCGGGTGGTGCTGGACGTGCGGCAGGTCAGCGGCTCAGAGATCCACACCAGTGTGCGCGTTGGCGGCGAATTGTCGAACAATAAGGGAATCAATCGGCAGGGCGGCGGCTTGACCGCTTCTGCTCTGACTGCCAAGGACATGCAAGACATAAAGACTGCGGTGGAAATGAAGGCAGATTTCATTGCCGTGTCTTTCCCCAAGTCCGGTGCCGATATGTACATGGCGCGCGAACTAATGCGCGCGGCTGGCGGCAACGCCATCGTCATTGCGAAGATGGAACGCGCAGAAGCAGTCGACGCGATGGATGATTTGCTCAGAGCCAGCGATGGAATCATGGTGGCGCGGGGCGACCTTGCCGTCGAAGTAGGTGACGCGGCGGTGCCAGCGTTGCAGAAGAAACTCATCCGCTCGGCACGCGAGCAGAACAAACTGACCATCACCGCAACACAGATGATGGAATCAATGATTACCAGTCCGGTGCCCACACGCGCCGAAGTTTCAGATGTCGCCAATGCCGTCCTCGACGGCACTGATGCAGTAATGCTGTCAGCGGAAACAGCGGCCGGCGCCTATCCGGCGGAAACGGTGGAAGCGATGTCTCGCATCTGTCTCGAAGCCGAGAAGTCCGACGAGGTGACGCTCGACCGGGAATTTCTCAACCGCGTGTTCACACGCGTCGACCAGTCCATCGCAATGGCTGCGTTGTTTACCGCGCATCACCTCAAGGTCAAAGCGATTGCTGCCTTGACCCAATCCGGATCGACGGCACTGTGGATATCGCGGCTCAATTCGGGTGTGCCCATCTACGCGCTGACGCCCGAGATCACCACGCGTTACCGCTTGAGCTTGTATCGCGATGTGTTTCCGCTGATGATCAGTTATCACGGCCACGAACTGGGCAAGATGCTCGAAGAAGCGGAACAGAAACTAATTGAAGCCGGCGTTGTCGCCAACGGAGATCTGATCGTTGTCACCTTTGGCGAGCCGATTGGGACTAGTGGCGGTACCAACACCATGAAAATTGTAAAAGTGGGTGAAGCACGTCGCCCTTAGAAACTTCTCACAGGGACGTATCTGAGCAATGGCCCTCGTCTGGATGAGACAACTTCTCGATCACGCTGCCAAAAATGGCTATGGCGTGCCGGCATTCAATGTCAATAATCTAGAGCAGGTACAGGCAATCATGCAAGCTGCATCGGAAACTGCCAGCCCGGTCATCATGCAGGCCTCGGCAGGTGCTCGCAAGTATGCCGGTGAACCGTTTCTGCGCCACTTGATCCTCGCTGCGATCGAGCAATTTCCCGACATACCGATTGTCATGCATGAGGACCATGGTGCATCGCCCGCTGTCTGTCAGCGCTCTATCCGCTCTGGCTTTTCCAGCGTCATGATGGACGGTTCGCTCGAGGAAGACATGAAGACACCGGCATCGTTCGAGTACAACGTTGAAGTCACGCGCCGCGTGGTTGAGATGGCGCATCCGGTTGGTGCGTCGGTCGAAGGCGAACTCGGATGCCCGGGATCGCTGGAGACCATGACCGCAGGAAAGGAAGATGGTTCGGGTGCCGAAGGGGCGCTGAGCCACGACATGCTGCTGACTGATCCGGCCCAGGCCGCTGATTTTGTTGCGCAAACGGGCGTCAATGCGTTGGCTATTGCCATCGGCACTTCACATGGCGCCTATAAATTCACGCGAAAACCCACCGGCGACATTCTTGCCATTGAGCGGATCAAGGAAATCCATGCAAGGATTCCGAATACCCATTTAGTGATGCATGGTTCATCGAGTGTGCCGCAGGACTGGCTCACCGTTATCCGCGACAACGGCGGTGAGATGAAGGAAACTTATGTAGTGCCCGTAGAGGAAATCCGGGAAGGCATCAAGCACGGCGTGCGTAAGATCAACATCGACACCGATATCCGGCTTGCCATGACTGGTGCTATTCGCCGTGCCTTTAACGACGACAAAAGCGAGTTTGATCCACGCAAATATCTCAAGCCGGCAATGCTTGCTGCGAAGTCGATCTGCAAGGCACGTTTTGAAGCATTCGGCACTGCTGGCAACGCAGCAAAGATCAAACCGATCCCCATGGAGGCGATGGCCGAACGATATGCACACGGTGAATACACGGCTCTGGCTGCCTGACAACGCGCCGGGATTCCGACCGTTGCGACTTCGGCAAGCAGCGCAAGACGTCAGATTCAGCAAACGCCGCACGCGACAGAAGCTGTCTTCGACATGAATAAAAAAACGAAAGCGAAATCGCCCGTTGTTGCCTTGGTCATGGGCAGCAATAGCGACTGGAGCGTAATGCAACACGCGGCATTGGTGCTGGAAGAATTCAAAGTGCCTTACGAGGCACGCGTCGTATCCGCTCACCGTACACCCGATGACATGTTTCGTTATGCCGAGGACGCAGCGTCGCGCGGGCTGCGAATTGTCATTGCCGGTGCGGGCGGAGCTGCGCATCTTCCGGGGATGATCGCTTCCAAAACTACGCTGCCGGTACTTGGCGTACCAGTCACCTCGCGAGCCCTTCGCGGTCTCGATTCGCTTTTGTCGATTGCCCAGATGCCGCGCGGCATTCCGGTTGCTACCTTCGCTGTTGGCGAAGCGGGTGCAGCAAACGCAGCACTGTTCGCTGTTTCGGTGCTGGCACACGCAGATTCGACTCTGGCTCGGAAGTTATCCGCTTTCCGTTCGCGGCAGCGCGGCAAAGTCAAGGCGATGCAGTTGCCGAAAGTGAAGAAGGCGGCATCGGCTTCCAGAAAAACTGGTTCTAAGAAATCGGCGCGCAGATGATCGGTCCGGGAGCATGGCTGGGATTACTTGGCGGTGGCCAGCTTGGGCGCATGTTTACTATGGCTGCACAGAGCATGGGCTATAAGGTATTGGTGCTCGACCCCGGTAGTAACAGCCCAGCCGGCACGGTTGCTGATCGGCATTTGCAGGCCGAGTACACCGACGCGAAGGCACTTGCTGAGATCGGCTCGCGCTGTGCCGCTGCCACGACCGAGTTCGAGAATGTGCCGGCGGAGAGCCTGCAAAGATTGTCGGAAAAATGCGTTGTCAGCCCGGCGGCAAGCAGCGTCGCCGTCGCCCAGGACCGCATTCGTGAAAAGCTGTTTTTACGCGATCAAGGCTTTGCAACCGCACCTTTTGCCGTCATTCAGTCTGAGTCAGATCTGAGCGCGACAGAGATCGATTCGCTGCTGCCCGGTGTTCTGAAAGTCAGCCGTTTCGGCTACGACGGCAAAGGCCAGATCCGTGTCAGGTCACGCGAAGAGTTGGAAGATGCTTTTCGCACCTTGCGCGGAGAGGCCTGTATCTTGGAGAAGTTTCTTGCGCTCTACAAAGAAGTATCGGTGGTTGTAGTGCGCGGCTTCGACGATGCAGTTGTCACTTTCCCCGTGTCGGAAAACGAACATGCGCATGGCATTCTTGATGTCTCAATCGTGCCAGCGCGGGTAGAAGCCGTCACTGCAGACGAAGCGCGCGAGTTGGCAATAGACCTGGCCAATAAACTTGACTACCGGGGCGTGCTTTGCGTCGAGTATTTTGTGCTTGATGACGGACGGTTGCTGGTCAATGAAATTGCGCCACGTCCGCACAACAGCGGCCACTACAGCATCGATGCCTGCGTTACGTCGCAGTTCGAACAGCAGGTGCGAGTCATGTGCTCGTTGCCGCTTGGCGATACCTCGATGCACAGGGCTGCGGTGATGCTCAATCTGTTGGGCGACTTGTGGGCCAACGGTGAGCCGCGCTGGGAGACGGTGCTGCGCCATGGCGGCGCAAAACTTCACCTATATGGCAAGAGTGTGCCGCGGCCGGGCCGCAAGATGGGTCACGTCACGGTGTTGTCACAACAGATCGATGCAGCGCTCGGTGCGGCAATGCAGATCAAGTCAAAACTGGTCAGCAACGCAGCAAAAAACCAGGCGCGTTCGGCTTGATTTGAGACGCTAGCGTCATGCCTTCATCTGCGCCGATTCTTGAAACCAATCTCAAGTCACTGCCGTTTCTCTATCGCGGCAAGGTGCGTGATATCTATGAGGTCGATACCGATCGGCTGTTGGTGATTCAGACCGACCGGCTGTCGGCATTCGATGTAGTGTTACCGACACCGGTTCCCGGCAAGGGCCGCGCGCTCACCGCGATGTCGCTTTTCTGGTTTCGGCGCTTGGCGCACATCATTCCGAATCACCTCCTCGATACCGCGCCAGAATCGTTGGTGTCTGCAGACGAAGTTGATCAGGTTGCTGGACGTGCAATGGTGGTGCGACGGCTCGAGCCGCTGCCAGTTGAAGCGATCGTGCGCGGGTACCTTGCCGGGTCTGGTTGGAAGGAGTATCAGAAAACGCAAGCGATCTGCGGTATTGCCTTGCCCGACGGTTTGCGCGAGGCGGAGAAGCTGCCGCAGCCAATATTCACGCCTTCGACCAAGGCGGCGGTCGGCGACCACGACGAGAATATTGCCTTTTCGGAAGTCGAGAAACTGGTCGGCGCCGAGCGCGCCGAGCAGATTCGTGTCAAGTCGTTACAGCTCTACAGCGAAGCCGCCGACTATGCCAACGCGCGCGGCATCATCATCGCCGATACTAAATTCGAATTTGGTGTCGACGCGGCAGGTAACTTGTATTTGATCGATGAGGCGCTGACCTCCGATTCATCGCGCTTCTGGCCGCGCGACCAGTATCGTGTCGGATCCAGCCCGCCATCGTTTGACAAGCAGTTCGTACGCGACTGGCTGGAATCCCAGAACTGGAACAAGCGGCCGCCAGCGCCAGCCTTGCCTGATGACATTCTTGCCAGGACAGCGGCCAAGTATGAAGAGGCATTGCAGTTGCTCACCGAGTGAAGCGAGGCTAGGCCAAATCCCGGTCCCATGCCAAAATCTCCGCTGTTGCATGCCAATTCGATTACTAGCCGATGTTGCAACAAGTCGACGTAACAGACGAACAAATCGAACGCGCCGTCGCACTCCTGCGCGCCGGTAAGCTAGTTGCGTTTCCGACTGAGACGGTATACGGACTCGGTGCTGACGCTGCGAATGTCGCGGCGATACGCAAGGTCTTCGCGGCCAAGCAACGGCCGGTCGACCACCCGCTGATTGTGCACTTGGCCGATACAGCGGGGCTGAAGCACTGGGCCAGTGTCGTCCCGCGCGAGGCGTGGTTGCTGGCAGAAGCGTTTTGGCCGGGCCCGCTCACCATGGTCTTACCGCGGGCCGCTCACGTGCCGAGCGAGCTCACTGGTGGTCAGAGCACGATCGCACTGCGGGTACCGTCGCATCCGGTCGCACGGCGCCTGTTAAAGGCGTTCGATGGTGCACTTGCCGCACCTTCGGCAAATCGTTTTGGGCGATTGTCGCCCACCAGCGCGGCCCATGTCCGCGAAGAACTGGGCGATGCCGTTGATTTCATCCTCGACGGTGGTGAGTGCGCCGTAGGCATCGAATCGACGATTGTTGCTTTTCGCAATGCGCAGGCTGTTATTCTCCGGCCCGGGGCAGTTACAGCCGAACAGATCGCCGAAACCCTGGAAACAGAAGTGGTGCCACCGACGGCGTCGTCACCGAGGGTTTCCGGGACACTGCCTTCGCACTATGCCCCGCGCACCCCTTTGAAGGTGGTGTCTGCTGAAACTCTGGAAGACGTGCTGCGTAGTGAATCGCCGCAAGGCCCGGTCGCAGTCCTGGCGCGCCGGGGTCGGCCGCAACAAACACGTGCCGCCCTGTGGCAGGTGGCACCAGAGGATGCCGACGGGTACGCCCATCATCTGTACTCGCTGCTGCGCAGGATGGACAGCGCCGGTTGTCACCTGATCATTGCCGAAGCGGTGCCGGATACGCCCGAGTGGACAGCGATTCGTGATCGGCTGATGCGCGCTTCGGTCGAGGACGTAGAGGTGCCGGCAGTCGCAACCGGCACCTAGGACTTTGTTGAAAAAGCGACTGCGCGAACCGATTGCGGTGTCGCGTGCTCGCTTACTCCACGCCTGCCTGTCTCGGTAGTGTGGCTCCGACGTAACGTTCGCTTCTCTCATGCGAGTTTTCACCGCAACGAAAGGGTCGTTTTGGCTCCGACATAACGTGGGCTGTGCCCATGTGAGTCTTCGCCGCAACTCGCTACGCTCGTTGTCTTGTCGTGCGCAGGATTCTGTCAAAACTGGCGGCTCCTAGCACTCGGCTCGCTCGCCACACTCATTCAAGAGAATCGTGCCTCTTACTTGAACGTTGTCTCTGTGCTGCGCCGACGCCGTTCGTTCTATGGGAGGTTGCGGTAGCGACGATGTCATGTCGATGACCGCCGGTGTGCTAGCGCCGCTTCTGGCGGTAAAACCCCGAATTTGGCAAGGGGGCACGTAGGCAACACAGCTCCGGTATGATTGGGTCAGCACCACAATACCGTGATTGAGTGAACGCGCCGGCCCAACTTCCTCGCCAGCTACGCAAGTCTGCCGCTTATCCACTAGCCGAACTACTTCGCGCGCAGGTCGACGGCGAAATCCTTTTCGATGCTTTCTCGCGTGGCCGCTACGCAACTGATGCATCGATTTACCAGCTCGAGCCGGTCGGCATTGTAGTACCCAAGAATGAAGAGGCGGCTAGAGCTGCCATCCAGATTGCCGCTGAACAGGGTGTTCCTGTCTTGCCGCGCGGCGCCGGTACGTCGCAGTGCGGCCAGACCGTGGGTGTTGCGCTGGTCATCGATTGTTCAAAGTACTTGAACAACGTGGTGGAGGTTGATATTCCGCTTGGCACGGTGACGGTGCAACCGGGTGTGGTTCTTGATCATTTGAATGCGTTACTGCGGCCGCACGGCTGGTGGTTTCCGGTTGACGTGTCTACTTCGGCGCAGGCCACGATTGGTGGTATGGCCGGAAACAATTCCTGTGGCGCTCGTTCGATACGTTACGGCAACATGGTTCACAACGTGGCGGAGATCGATGCCTTCCTTGCTGATGGAAGCAGGCTAAAGCTGGGAAAGGTCGGTGACACAAACCAGGCCCCAGCGTACCGAAATCTGGTCAACCGTATCGAAGCCATCGTCAAACGCGAAGCCCCCGAAATCGCTGCGCGCTGGCCGACGGTGCTGCGGCGCGTGCAGGGTTACAACATCGACATGGTGCACCCCGATGGCGACTATAACCTGGCTCATTTGCTGGTCGGGTCCGAAGGCACGCTGGCATTCTCACGCCGGTTGACCCTGCAACTCTCCAGGCTGCCCGCGCACAGGGTTCTCGGCGTGGTGCACTTCCCCGCTTTCTATCAGGCAATGGACTGTGCGCAACAAATCGTCGCGCTTGATCCGGACGCCGTCGAACTTGTCGACCGCACCATGATCGATCTCGCGCGCGACAAGCCGGCGTTCGAGTCGACGGTGCGCGAGTTCATTCAGGGCGAGCCGGATGCCATTCTGCTGGTTGAGTTCGCTGGCGAGAAACGTGACGAACAAATCACCAAGCTGAAACGGCTGGTCGAATTGATGGCGGACCTTGGGTACGGGGTCGTCGAGATTACCGATGCCGCCTTGCAGAAAGCAGTGTGGGAAGTGCGCAAGGCGGGGTTGAACATCATGATGTCGATGAAAGGTGACGGCAAGCCGGTGTCATTCGTCGAAGACTGTGCCGTGCCGCTCGAGCATCTTGCCGAGTACACGCATCGCCTGAATGATATCTTTGAGAAGCACGGTACCCGCGGTACCTGGTACGCGCACGCTTCGGTGGGTACGCTGCATGTTCGCCCAATTCTCGACATGCGCCGCGACGGTGCCGAAAAAATGCGCGCCATTGCCGAGGAAGCCTGCGCCATGGTCAAGGAATACAAAGGCGCTGCGTTCTCGGGCGAACATGGCGACGGATTGGTGCGCTCCGAATGGATCGAGCCGATCATCGGATCGCGCCTGACAAATACACTTGCGGAGATCAAACGCATCTTTGATCCCAAAGGCATTATGAATCCCGGGAAGATCGTGCAGCCCACACGCATGGATGACCGCACCCTGTTCCGTTACAAGCCCGGGTATCAGACCGCGTCGGTCGAGACTGCTCTGGATTGGTCTGAGTGGGGCGGATTCGGGCCGGCCATCGAAATGTGCAACAACAACGGCCATTGTCGTAAGTTTGACGCTGGAACCATGTGCCCGTCGTACCGCGTCACGCTGGATGAACAGCACCTGACTCGCGGGCGCGCCAACACGCTGCGACTCGCGCTATCCGGACAGCTTAATACCGATGCGCTCACTTCGAAAGATCTGTATGACACCATGGCCATGTGTGTTGGTTGCAAGGGCTGCAAGCGAGAGTGTCCGACGGGTGTGGACATGGCGAGCATGAAAACCGAATTCCTGCACCACTACACGCAGCGGCACGGCCTGTCGCTGCGTCAACGTGCCATTGCCTGGTTGCCGCGTTATGCGCCACGTGTCGCGCGTTTTGCCAGTGTCGTAAATTACCTCAACGGTCTTTCCTTTGCGCCAGTGATAATCGAGAAAGTGCTCGGCTTCAGCCGCCATCGCAGCCTGCCGCGCTGGTCAAAGCGATCTTTGGTGCGTCCAGCACCAGCGGAAGGCAATGGGGCTCGCGAGGTGGTGTTGCTGGCTGATACGTTCAATCGGTGGTTCGAGCCAGAGAATCTGAATGCAGCCATCTTCGTGCTCGAGGCGGCGGGTTATACGGTACATCTGGTTGGTTCGGACGATAGTAAGCGCCCACTTTGTTGTGGCCGGACGTTTCTCGCTTGTGGCTTGGTCGATCAGGCGCGCTTTGAGGCCGAGCGGACCATTGCAGCGTTGCGGCCTTACGTCGAGCGCGATTGTCCCGTCATTGGCCTTGAGCCGTCGTGTTTGTTGACATTGCGCGACGAATACCTGGTGATGGGCCTTGGCGCTGATGCCAAGCGGTTGGCAAAACTGAGCTTCCTGTTCGAAGAATTCATCGCCGAAGAAGCCCGGGCGGGTGCGCTGAATCTGGAGTTTTCAAGTTTGCCGCAGAAAGCTGTTTTGCACGGCCACTGTCATCAGAAGGCTTTCGATCTGATGAAGGCCACACGTGATGTGTTGGCGCTGGTACCTGGATTGCAGGTCGAAACCATCCAATCCAGCTGCTGTGGTATGGCCGGCAGTTTCGGCTACGAGAAGGAGCATTACGAAGTCAGCATGCAAATGGCGCAAGCATCATTGTTAACGGCGATCAACAAGACCCCTGACGACGCACTCGTGATCGCTGACGGAACCAGCTGCCGTCATCAGATCAGGGATGGGGCCCGCCGCAATCCTTTGCACGTCGCCCGTGTCCTGCGCCGCGCACTAAAGGCCGCACAGACATGAAAGTGTCGGCACGACGCGCACTGCTCTATTACTTGCCGCTGGCGATCAATGTGGTGCTGGCGACCTATTTGGCCTGGCAGTTATTCAAAGTAACTCCGTTTGAGCGCGATAGCCGGGTGTTCATGTTTGCTATGTTGTACGGTCTTGGCGGCATTGTTGTCGCCATATCCGGGGTGACCGCTTTCTTTCATGCAACGGCGCAGATTGGCGGGCATCGCGCCTACTACGCACTTTCACTTTTCAATATCATCGTACCAACCGTGCTGCTACTAGCACTCTTATATATGACATAAGACATAAGAATTGGTCTGCGATAAAAAAGAGGGGAACACCGTGGCCGAAACAACGGAAAAATGGAAATACGACGGCGTGCGGGTTGTAAGAGGCACTGAACTCGACACCAATACGCCACAAACGCCTGGCATGAATCGCGCGGCGGCGATTACCTACGCGCGTTGCGGCGCTGAGAAGTTATGGGCCGGTACTGTAGTCATACATCCCAATGCCAAGACCGGTGCCCACCACCATGGGCCGGTCGAGAGCGTGATTTATGTCGTTAAGGGCAAGGCGCGCATGCGCTGGGGCGAGCAACTCGAGTTTGTCGCAGAGGCCGGTCCCGGCGATTTCATCCATGTCCCGCCCTACGTGCCGCACCAGGAAATCAACGCTTCGGAAGATGAAGAGCTTTCTTGCGTGCTATGCCGCAGCGGCCAGGAACCGGTGGTGGTGAACCTCGATATCCCGGTGGTGGAAAAGCCGGAACAAGTGTACTGGGTGGACAACATTCACCCCGACCCGGAAACGGTCAAGCGCGGCTGAGTTAGATCCGTGGCCCTCTAGGCTCCACATCAAGGGCACCAGGGACGGCAGAAACGCTAGACCAACAGCAACCACACTACGTCACCTTCCGAGAAAGGAATTTACACAATGCAAAATGAAATAGTGGAATTGATTTCCTCTTCGTAGCTCGGGATGGGGCTATCGTTGTGAAACCGCTCGCCCGTTTACTTTGGAGCCATAACTTTGAGGGAGTGAAGTTGATGTCCGCAGAACTGAGAAGGTTTTTCGTCACCACCCTCGCCGCTGTTCTGTCCATAGGTATTCAAACAACTGTCGCGGACGAAGGGCGGAACTTACCTAGAATTGGACTAGCGGTACCTGTCAGTGCCGTTGCAGACGTGCCCTACAACACTGCATTGCGGCAAGGGTTGCGAGAGCACGGTTACGTTGATGGCGAAAACATCATCCTGATTGCGCGCTACGCCAACGGTGACCCCATGAAGTACCCTGAAATCATCCAGGAACTTATCGCTTTGGACGTCGATATTCTTTTCGGCGAAGCAGCGGCCCTGAAGGCGGCGACAACGACGATTCCTATTGTGTCTGCCACGATGGACGATCCGGTCAAGACGGGACTCGTTTCAAGCCTCGCGCGACCCGGGGGCAATGTTACGGGCCTTTCGGCACAAGCTTTCGACATCTGGCCGAAGCACCTTGAGTTGGCAAGGGAACTGTTGCCCAACCTGAAGCACTTGTGTGTCCTGTTACATATGGATCAGTACGCAATCGGCGCCGGACCTGAGGAGTCGACTTACGAAGAAGACTTTGAGTCACTGGCGCGTAGCGTTGGCGTCAAGGTGAGCGCGTTTCCAGCAAGTTCTTTCGAAGACCTTGAGGCCGCGTTGACGAATATTCGTAAGCGATGTTCGGAAGCACTTATCGTCCGGACCTCACCGCTGATGCTTCAGTATCGCGACACAGTCTTGGACGCTGTTACCCACCAACTACCCGTGATTAGCGATGGAAAATTTTCCGCGGAGGCCGGAACCTTGTTGAGTTACTCCGCGGACTATCGCGATATGTTCAGGCGTAGTGCCGAGTACATGGCAAAAATCCTGAATGGCGCCAAACCTGGCGACCTGCCCATTCAGCAGCCGAGAAAGTTTAAAGTGACTGTGAATCTCAAGATCGCAAGCGAGCTTGGAGTGGCGATTCCAGAATCAATAATGGTACGTGCCGACGACATCGTGCAATGAGTCCAAGCGTTCCCATCGGTACATCGCGTTCAATGTTGCTGGATAAATTTCAGGCATAGACAGGGCAGTACTCGACCTGCCCTGTGTTCCGCGTCGTCTGGCGCCGGAGTACTGGTTGAGGCGGCGTCAAACGTAATCTACTTCACCCTTTCCCAAGTATCTGTAAATTCTCCGCCGTCAGCAATCGCTTTCAGGGTATTACCTTCAAATGACCACGTTACGGGATCGAACGGCGCCTTGATACGGGTTTGTCGACCGTTTTCTGAAGACGAGGGTCAGACTCGATTTACCTTGACGCGTGTTCGCTCGCCACATCTCAGCGCTGCTTTGCCTTCCACGCCTCGTAGTCCGCTTTGGTTTTCTCATTGGGCGGATAAACACCTACGATGCTGTCACCGCTTTCGACGCGTTGGCGCACGTAGGCTTCGAGTTGATCTTGCTCCACCGCGGCTCGGGCAACCTCCTCGGCAATTGCCGCGGGTAGTATGACTATGCCGTCCGGGTCACCAATCACGATGTCACCCGGAAACACCGCGACACCGCCGCAGCCGATCGGGACCTGGGCGTCTGCCGCCAGCATGCTGGCGTAACTCGGCGGGGCAGCGTTGCCGCGGGCGAACACCGGGAAGTCGATGTTCTCGAGCTCCGCGATATCGCGCATTGGGCCGTCGGAGACGACGCCCGCGACACCGCGCACTTTCAGGCGGGCAACCAGGATGTCACCGAAAGTGCCGCTGACATCCATGCCATTCGTATCCGCAATGAGTACGTGCCCGGCTGGCACCACTTCAATTGCTTTGCGTTGCGGATTTTCCGGGTTCGCCATCGCCTCGCCTGTCGCTAGATCCTCGCGCATCGGGATGTAGCGCAGCGTGTAGGCGGGGCCAAAAACGCGTGGCGTATCCGGATTTATTGGTGCGATATTGGATATGGCCCGGGTACGGAGTCCGCGCTTGACAAGTTGCGCTGTGAGGCTGGCTGTGGTCGCTTGCGAGTAAAGCTCGCGAGCCTCGTCGGTCATGGTGGCATTGGTCATGGTTCCCACCTTTCGTTTTGATAATGCCGAAGGTTCGTCATGCGGACGCACAACGATGTGGCTGCAAGTCGAACAGGTACACGTCAAAGTGGAGCGTAACCGAATCTCCTAGGTCGCAGCCCGCAACTCGAGCATGGCAGATGAAATCACCCGAATAGCGGATCGCATCAAGAGGAATACCAAACCGAGTGCGACGACGATGTCCGGCCAGCCTGACCCGGTCACCCAGACCGCTCCGGCGGCGATGAATACCGAGAGGTTGGATGCGATATCGTTGCGCGAGCATTCCCACACCGAACTCATGTTCACATCTTCGTTTCGGTGGCGCCAAAGAAGATATAGACAGATTGAATTCGCAACCAGTGCGACCAAACTGAAGATTCCCATGACCTCAAAGATGGGCACACCGGGCACGAACAACCTGTAGGTAATCTGGCCGGCAACGATCATTGCCCCCAGCAAGATCAGCACGCCTTTAAACAACGCGACTCTGGCCTTGGCGCCGATTCCTCTCGAGACGGCGAACAGACTAAGGCCGTAGGTCAGCGCATCGCCCAGGTTGTCCAGGCTGTCGGCAAGCAGCGCTGAGGAGCTGGCGTAGACAGCCGCAGCGAGAACGGCCAGAAACATCGCTGCGTTGATGCCAAGCACGATCTGCAGCGTTGCGCGCTGCCGGCCACGCAACTGCTCAAGCGATTGATCATTGCCACAACACTGTTTCATGAGAGCAAGCTAGCAGCCATACGCTGATAGCCCCAACGGACGCCCCGAAGATGGAAAAAGGACTACTCGTCAGTGAATCTCCGGCTCCGGTGTCTGCGCTGTTCCCTCGAGAAAATCAAAGTCACACCCTTCGTTCGCCTGGCGGATGTGCTCGGAGAACAGCTTGCCGTACCCGCGCTCGAACTTTCTGCTTTTCGGTTTCCATGCTGCGCGGCGCTGTTCCAGTTCCTCGTCGCTGACTTTCAGGTTCAGTTTTCTTCCCGGCACATCGAGCTCGACGGTGTCACCGGTCTTTACCAATGCCAGCGGGCCGCCTATCCATGATTCGGGCGCGACATGTAACACACACGTGCCGTAGCTCGTTCCGCTCATGCGCGCATCGGAAATGCGCACCATGTCGCGCACCCCCTGCTTCAACAGTTTTTTTGGAATCGGCAACATGCCCCATTCCGGCATGCCGGGACCGCCCTGCGGGCCAGAGTTGCGAAGAATTAAAACCGAATCGGCATCGACATCGAGATCGGGGTCTTCAAGTTTTGCTGCCATATCGTTGTAGTCATCAAATACCATGGCGCGGCCGGAGTGCTTCAGCAGTTTCGGATCGGCAGCGGTAGATTTGATGACCGCGCCGTCGGGCGCTAAATTGCCACGCAGTACGATGAGACCGCCTTCGGCTTGCATCGGATCGTCGGGCGTGTGGATGACGTCCTTGTTGTGGATTTTCGCCCCGGCAATGTTCTCACCGAGTGTTTTGCCGGTACAGGTGAGCACATTGACGTCGAGCAGCGAGCGCATACCTTCGAGTAGTCCAACGAGACCGCCGGCATAGTAGAAGTCTTCCATCAGGTATCTGCCGGATGGTCGCATGTTCACCAGATACGGCGCCTCGCGGCCAATTTCCTCGAAGCGTTCGAGTTCGATCTTTATTCCAGCGCGGCCTGCCAGCGCAATTACGTGAATCAGGCCGTTGGTTGAACCGCCCAATGCCATCAGCACCTTGATCGCGTTGTCGAATGAACGCTCTGAAAGAATGTCGCTCGGCTTGAGGTCTTCCCACACCATGTCCACGATGCGCCGGCCGGTGAGCGAGGCCATGCGCGGGTGATTGGAGTCCGGTGCCGGGATCGACGACGCATTGGGCAGACTGAAGCCCAGCGTTTCGATCACGCTGGTCATGGTCGATGCGGTGCCCATTGTCATGCAGGTGCCGGGCGATCGGGCGATGCCCTCCTCAATTTCGCGCCAGTCTTGTTCGTTGATATTGCCGGTGCGCAGCTCGTCCCAGTATTTCCACGCGTCGGAGCCTGAACCGAGAATCTTGCCCTGCCAGTTGCCGCGCAGCATCGGCCCGGCCGGCACGAAAATCGATGGTAGATCCATGCTGATGGCACCCATCATCAAACCGGGCCCGGTTTTGTCGCAGCCGCCCATCAATACGCAGCCGTCGGCCGGATAGGAGCGCAGCAATTCCTCGGTCTCCATCGCCAACAGGTTGCGATACATCATGGTGGTCGGCTTTTGCAGGACTTCTGCGAGTGAGATCGCGGGAATCTCAACCGGGAAGCCTCCGGCTTGCCAGACACCACGTTTGACATCCTCTACCCGTTCGCGAAAGTGCGTGTGGCAATGGCTGACATCGCTCCAGGTATTGAGAATGGCGATGACGGGTTTGCCCTGGTAGTCCTCACGCGCAAAACCCATTTGCAGAGCGCGCGATCGGTGGCCAAATGAACGCAGATCAGCGGGACCGAGCCAACGGTGGCTACGCAGTTCTTCAGGAGACTTCTTCCTTTTCATGATGGGATCCAGACTACTTGTCGAGTGTCGGGCGAGCCTACCGCACGCGACGCGGGTGGGCAAAAAAAACCCGGGACTGCATAAGCGGTCCCGGGGCTACGAGGGAGCGTCTTGCCTCGTAAATTCCTATGTGGACAACTTCAAGGACTAGGAAACTCTCAGTTTGGTCGGTCCGCCACCATTCTTCTTCGGCAGAACAAGTTCAAGAAGACCGTCTTTGTAACTGGCCGACCCCTTACCTTCGTCAACTGCCGAATCGAGCGAGAAGCTGCGATAGACCTTGCCGTAGTAGCGCTCGCTATGCACGACGCGCCCCTTTTCCTTCTTCTCGGACTCGCGCTTGATCTCGGCGCTGATTGATACCTGGTTGCCGTCAATGGTGACCTTGATGTCATCTTTCTTGGCTCCCGGGACTTCGGCATGAATGGTATAGGCCTCATCATCTTCCTGAACTTCCAGTTTCATTCTCGGGGCGACGTCTTCTTCGCCTCGGCGCAGTGGCGCCAGCCTCAGCCCGCGAAACAGATCATCGAGATCAAAAAACGGATCGAAGCGTGTAATGTTTGCCATCTTGAGAACCTCCACTCAGCTGGTTTGTCCTCTTGTCCAACCGATACCGGGTGCCTGAAGCATCCGCCTTCCTGGTCAATCAACGAGGTAACCTTAACAGCCCCCCGTACTGCCGAAGTTGACGTAAATCAACCTATCTTCAGCCGCGGGTCCTAACTGGACGATGGTGGCAGCGGGCAATGACAAAGGCGTTAACCGCGATAATCGATCGGCCAACGCCGCATTACATATTGACCAACGGCGGATTCGAAATCCTTCGAGTAGTAAAGCCAGACGGCCTCGTCTTTGACGAACTTGTTGAGCTGGCGAAACTGGAAGCTGACCTCACTCCAGGCGAGCTCGGCTTCGGCATAGCTACGGTGCTGGCTTTCAGCGTCCTTGTCTCCCGGCAGCACAAGCCACTCGCCGCAGAAGGCGTCCTGCGCCTGATCCAGCTTATGGCTAATCTCGTCTGCCACCTCCAGCGGGCGCTCGAGCGGCTTTGGTTTCCCAGAGGTCAGTTCTATTGACCAACCACCATAGAGGTCCGAATTCTGTGTGACATACATGCTCGTCCCGGTACTGTAGAAGTCGGCGAGACGAAAGTAGGCCGTTTGAAAATTGCTGCCTTGCCTGCCAATCCACCAGCCATAGATGTCTGGCTCGGCCTTGAAATACATCAGGGCACACGTCAAGCCAACACCGCGTGGTGTATAGGCAAGATGTACTTGGGTGGTAGCCATCTCAGCGTGACCAGGTCAGGCGCATAGCATAGTCCTCCGCACCGTAATTCACGTCTGGAGTGCCGTTGAAGGCAAACCGGAGTGGCTTAGCCATACCCTGTCCAGGATCGTGACTGAACCTCTTCTTCATCATTCTTCCGTTGGCCGGCCTTCCCCTGCGCCGGGCAGCGAGTGGTGTTTCACGTCGCCCCGTTTCTTCTCGGCATGTTTGACGACTTGCCTGCGGGCTGCGTCAAAAGCGTCGCGCAATGCGACATAGGGGTCTTCGTTTGCATCCCGGTTGACGACGATTTCGTCGCCCGGGACGTACAGGTCGATTCGAACGTTGAACGCATTGCCCTGATGTTTGTGCTGATGCGGCTGTTGAATCGTGACATTGCAGCGTGTCAGATTGGGATGCAGTTGCTCCAGGCTTTCCACTTTTTCGCGGATGTGGTTCTCGAGTGCTGCAGAAGAGGGCATTCCATGAAACGAGATGTTCATCGGTATTGCCATGCGCGCTCCAGTTAACCGGTGGCTCGAGTCTTGCGCGCTGTGCGCTCGCGTTTTTCCTCCCGCGTAATCATCCCGGCCAGGCCAGCGATTTCTTCTGCCAGCAGCGCCAGAACGTCGTCAGCCGCTACCAGTCCGACCAGCGTGCCCGCTGCGTCGGTAACCGGTAGCCGCCTGATACCGCGGACCCGCATCAGTTCCACTGTCTCGGCAATGCCGGCATCTTCCTGAATTGACAGCAGTTCCGCACTCATTACATCGCCTACCAGGATCGCCTCTGCGTCCAGACCGGGCGCGACCACCGCAACTGTGATATCCCGGTCGGTCAGCATGCCAACCGGAACGCGCTTGCCTTCCTGCTCTTCAGCAACCACCAGGCAGCCGACATGATTCTCACGCATGAGCCTCGCCGCGGCCGCAACACTTTCGTTCCGCCCGGCGAACACGACCTCGCGACTGCATATTTCTCCGATGGCCACGAGCAACTCTCCTTTGTCCTTGATTTGCAGAGACTCATTGTTTCCTGTTGGCCGCGATACCCTGTTGATCTGTGTCAACTAGGAATCTTGCTGCTAGCAGAGTATTGTGAATAGTCACTTCGCAAGGGCGTTTTAAAACGCCGAAGTTATTACTTGTGGCACCCAAATCTCCGAGCCATGTCGGCTGGCAGCACTTCGATCACGACGCCGACGTCGGCGTGCGCGGCGTTGGCATAACTCGGGCCGAGGCTTTTGAGCAGGCAGCGTTGGCGCTCACTTCCATCGTGACCCAAATCGAGTCTGTCGAGGCGCGTCAGCGAATTGAGATCAGCGCTGAAAACAGTGATCCCGAATTGCTGTTCGTGGAATGGCTCGACGCGCTGATTTTCGAGATGGCAACACGCAAGATGTTGTTCAGCAGATACAAAGTCGATATCCAGGCCGACCGATTGAGCGCCAGCGTCTGGGGCGAGCCGGTTGACGTGGAACGGCACCAACCCGCTGTGGAGATCAAGGGCGCGACGTTGACTGAACTGAAGGTGGAAGAACAAGACGACGGGCAATGGCTTGCTCAGTGCGTCGTGGATGTATGACATGGACTTGAGCCGACTGAATCGTCGTGACGAATACGAATGGGAGATTCCCATGCGCGGCAACATGCGTGTGCCGGGTGTTATCTATGCCAGCGAAGATCTGATGCGCGCAATGGATGACAAGGTGCTGGAGCAGACCGCAAATGTCGCGATGCTGCCCGGTATTGTTGCGGCTTCGTATGCGATGCCGGATGCGCACTGGGGGTATGGTTTTCCGATCGGCGGGGTTGCCGCGTTCGACGCAGAGGCGGGCGGCGTTGTCTCAGCCGGTGGCGTCGGTTTCGACGTCTCGTGTGGCGTGCGCTGTCTGCATACCGGGGTCGACCTCAAGGAGCTTAAACAGAAACAGGCGCCGTTGGCTGATGGTTTATACCGGGGCATACCGGCGGGCGTCGGAAGCACCGGGCAAATTTCGTTGTCGGATCACGAAATGACCGAGATGCTGGCCGGAGGTGCCGCATGGGCCATTGGGCAAGGCTACGGGCGAGCCGAAGATCTGGCCAGGATCGAGGAAAACGGCAGGATGCAGGGAGCCGATCCGACAGCCGTCTCGACACGCGCCCGGCGGCGTCAGCGTGACGAGATGGGCACACTGGGCTCGGGAAACCATTATCTTGAAGTTCAACTCGTCAGCGAAATCTACGACAAAAAGATCGCCGACATTTTCGCGATTGTCGAAGGCGACATTGTTGTCAGCATTCATTGCGGCTCGCGCGGGCTTGGTCATCAGATTGGCACCGAGTACCTGAAAGAAATGGCGCAGTCCGCGGGTGAGTTCGGCATTGCGCTTCCGGATCGGGAACTGGCCTGCGCGCCGATTCGTTCGCCGCTAGGCCAGCGCTATCTCGGCGCCATGCGTTCGGCAATCAATTGTGCGCTGGCAAATCGACAGATCATCACTCATCTGACGCGGCGTGTTTTCGCCGAGGTATTCGGGCGCGAGCTCCAACTACCCTTGCTCTACGACGTGTCGCACAATACCTGTAAGGTCGAGGAGCATCTGGTTGACGGCAAGAAGATGACCCTGCACGTGCACCGCAAAGGCGCAACACGGGCATTTGGTCCGGATCATCCCGACTTGCCGCAAGAGTTGAAAGCCGCAGGTCAGCCTGTACTGATCGGCGGCAGCATGGGGACCGCGTCGTACGTACTTGCCGGTACCGGCGCCGGTATGGAGATCGCCTTTGGTTCGGCCTGCCATGGTGCCGGGCGGGCGATGAGCCGCCATGCAGCGAAGAAACGGTGGCAAGGCCGAAAGCTGGTCGACGACCTAGCCGGCCAAGGCATTCTGATACGCAGCCCGTCAATGCGCGGCGTAGCCGAAGAAGCGCCTGGCGCCTACAAGGACGTCAGTTCGGTGGTCGACGCGGCGCAAGAGGCGGGCTTGGCACGAAAGGTGGCAAAGCTGCTCCCGTTGGTCTGCGTCAAGGGCTGATAGTCCAGACAGCTTAGCGCTCGCTTGTAGGGCTTACTCGCCCAGCAAGGCTGGCTTTAGCAGAGGCCAGAAGCGAACCAGGATGATTGCGCCGGTCACGGCTAATCCGGTGAGTCCGACGTAGGTTTTCAGAAGAAAAGCGTCGATCTGGCTGGCCGTAACGGGACTGCACACATGGCGGTAGGCGCGACTGCGAATGAACTCACGCCAGCGTCTGTCGGGGTCCTGCACGGCTTGCTTGATTGTCAGTGGTGCGCCGATCGCCTGCCAGACTTCGCTCGCCTCGTGTTGCTCAATAACCCGTAGTAGCTTCTCAGCCGAACGGTTCATCAGCCACAGATATAGAGCGGTGATGACTACGTATGCTCCGCCCACCCAGGCAAGTGCCAGTTCTTCTTGCGATATCGCGAACATGTACGCCCGGCGCCCGCAACATGTGTTCCCGATCTCGATCAACAAATAGGCGACCTGTCACTGGGTTGCTCGGTCTGCAGTGTTGATGTGTCACCAACCGCCGCGCACACTCGGACGAGCGTTCAACCCTCCGTCACTGTGGCTTGCCGATCGTTGGCTGAATTAAACAAGAACAAGCGCCGGATGAGTCCTTCCAGTGGTGCGGCGGGGACTCGGTCCGGCCGGCGTTGGTCCTACTTCGATTCGTCCTCTTTACCGCGGAATTCGGACCAGGCCTTGTCGAAGCCTTCTGCGAGATGCTTCCATGCTTCCTCGAAGCCCCTGCTCATATCTACCCAGGCGGCTTCGCTCGACTCCTGTATCTCCTTGAGCTTGCTCGTGCCTTCTTCCCGCTGACGGCGCAGCGTGTTCAGCTGTTCTTCATAGCGCGACTTCATGTTTGCCTGTGCATCGTGCATTTGCTTTTCCCACTCGTCGATGCGGGCGTTCCAATCATCAAGCTGTTTCTTCATGTGTTCGACAGTTTCATCACGGTTCATAGTTATCTCCTCTTTTGGCCAGAAGAATGGCCTGTGCATAGTCTCTCAAATCAGGGTGACGGTTAGTCAGGCCATCAACAAGTGGCCTTCGGACATCCGGCTTGAAGAGGCTTCATACGACTTGGCTCAAGCCACTTAACAGACCAGTTTTCACCATTCAACGACTGGTGTTTTTAGCGGCCCATGTCACTTGGGCATCCTATAGAGAAATCACAAGTCTTTGTTGATAGGGGTCAAAAATCCCTGGACTCAATCTATAATGGATTGCTTTTCTCACATCGTCCGGCCGCCGCAGGCAATCAGCTGGCGCCAGGACCGATCTCGAAAGCCGCGAAATGCGCCTGTTCTCCGCTGCTATCTCGATTGTTGCTTTGCGTTGGCGTTCGCAGCCGCAGGTCTTGTTCGCGCTGCTGAATCGGCATCAATATGCGTAAGGACGGCCGGGTCAAAGTCCTGTTCGCGGTGTCTGAGTTGGCGCCGTACGTCAAGACCGGAGCGCTTGCCGATACGGCCTCGGCGCTGCCGGCGGCGCTCGCCGGACATGGTGTGGATGTTCGCTTGTTGGTGCCAGGGTACCCGCAAGTCATCGAAGGCCTGAAAAGCCGTGGTAAAGCGGCGGTGCTACCAAGCCTGCCCGGCATGCCGCCGGCGCAGCTGCTGGCGTCCAAGCACCCCACCGGTGTCCAGTTGTTGGTGATTGCTTGCGATATCTACAACCGGCCCGGCGCGCCATACCAGGATGCCGCCGGCCAGGATTGGCCGGATAACGCGCTACGCTTCGCTTTGCTGTCTTACGTGGCGGCGTTGTTGTCGACCGGCGCGTCACCGTTTCCCTGGGTTCCTGATCTGCTGCATTGCAATGACTGGCAAACAGGGTTGGCACCAGCGTATCTGAGATACGTCGATTCGACACGGGCCAGGACGGTGATGACGGCCCATCATCTTGCTGACCAAGGGTTGTTCGAAGCGGACTACACCGTTCGGGTTGGTCTGCCTGTCGACGCGATGTCTGCTAACGGCGTCGAGTTCAATGGACAACTGGGCTTTCTGAAATCGGGACTCCAGTTTGCGGAGCGCATTACGACTGTCAGTCCAACCTATGCCCAAGAGATCCAAACCGCTCCGCTTGGTATGGGATTGGAAGATCTGCTCGCCCGCCGCAGCGACGTGGTGTCGGGAATTCTTAACGGTATCGATACCGATACTTGGGACCCGGACAATGATCCGTATATCGAGCGCTACTACAACGCCGGGAGGCTGGCGCACAAGGAGGATAACCGCAGGGCGTTGAGGACCCGGCTAGGGTTGCCTGACCGGCCGGAGGCACCCTTGTTCGCGATGGTCGGACGGCTGCTTGATCGCAAAGGGGTCGATGTGTTGGCCGAGGTGGTTCCTCAGCTGGTCGACATGCCGGCACAGCTCGTCGTCCTCGGCTCAGGCGATGAGTGTCATGAAGCGCGCTTCTCGTCGTTGGCGCAAGAATTTCCCGACCAGGTGTCGGTGAAAATCGGTTACGACGAGACTTTGATGCACCAGATCGAGGCCGGCGCCGATATTGCGCTCATTCCGTCCCGCTACGAGCCGTGCGGCGTGAACCAGATGTACAGTCAGCGCTACGGCACGCCGCCTGTCGTGCACGCGACCGGCGGGTTGAAAGACTCGGTGGTCGATGTGTCGCCGACGACACTGGCTGCGAAGACAGCGACCGGCTTCGCGTTCGCGCCACTGACCGTCGACAACTTGCTGCAAGCATGTAAACGTGCCGCAGAGCTGTTTCGTAATCGTCGCAACTGGCGCCAACTGCAGAAAAACGGCATGGCGCAGGATTTCTCATGGGACAGCACGGCGACACATTACCTGGAGTTGTACCGGAGTTTGCTGGACTAATCCGGGCCTGCTGGGCGAAAGCATTGCCAATGGGTACAATTCCAAGGTTATATCGCGCCGGCTTGGCCGGTGTTGTTCACAGGCGAAGCAAGAATATTAGGAGGTTAAGAAATGATCGGCGATCGCATCGAAGTTAATATTGCCGGTGGTCTGGATATTCCACTGCCGCGCATGGTCCACGTTCGTCAGAAGTTCCAGATGCCCAGGCTCGAAAGTGTCAGTGCGACCGTCATCGAAGAGTTCAACAAGCCTGAAGTCCGCGAAAAGGTCAAGCCGGGAATGACCATTGCCGTTGGCGTCGGTTCGCGCGGTGTGAACAACATTGCCGAGTGTGCCAAAACGGTGATCGCCGAATTGAAGTCCCTTGGTGCCAAGCCTTTTATCTTTCCGGCGATGGGCAGCCATGGCGGCGCCACCGCGGAAGGCCAGAAAGAAGTACTCGATGGCTACGGCGTAACCGAAGATTTTGTCGGCTGTCCGGTGAAGTCGAGTATGGAGGTGGTCGAGATCG
Organism: Betaproteobacteria bacterium; assembly: GCA_020354125.1. Taxonomy (GTDB): domain Bacteria; phylum Pseudomonadota; class Gammaproteobacteria; order Burkholderiales; family Eutrophovitaceae; genus SG8-40. The sequence goes on from CP070643.1 coordinate 1,481,358, forward strand.
CCAAGGCGGACGACGGAATGCCTGTTTACCTCGACAAACAAGCCGCTGGCGCCGACGCCATCGCGTTGATCTGCCGCGTCAAACCGCATACCAATTTCCGTGCGCCGATCGAATCGGGCATCGTCAAGATGTTGACCATCGGAATGGGCAAGATTACCGGTGCAACCACCCTGCATACCTACGGCATGGATATGTTCGGCGAGCTGTTGCCCAAGACGGCGCAGATCATCATGGACAAGAAGAACTTCCTGTTCGGCGTCGGTATGGTGGAAAACGCGGCTGATGAAACAGCCATTATCGAAGTCGTGCCGCAGGAGGAAGTGTTCGAGCGCGAACCGGTACTGCAAGCCAAAGCGAAAGAGCTAATGCCGAGACTGCAGTTTGATGAGATCGACGTACTGCTGGTGGAGAAGATCGGTAAGAATATTTCCGGCTCCGGCATGGACCCGAACATCACCGGGCGCAACTGCCGGTTCATCGAATGGGACATGAAACCGTTCGTCAAGAAGATCGCCGTGCTTGGCTTGACGCCCGAAACACACGGTAACGCGACCGGACTGGGCGCCGCCGATGTGATCACTATGAAGCTGTACAAGGAAATCGATATCGGCAAGACCTACGCCAATATCATCACCTCAACCTATCTTGACGGCGGTGCGATCCCGATCATCATGAATACCGATCAGGAAGCGATCCAACTTGCAGTCAAGACCGTGGTTCGTGTCAAGCCGGAGGACACCAAGATCGTACGCATCGCGACGACGCTTGACGTGGTGGACATCCATGTATCGGAGCCGATGTTGCCATTCATCGAGGCGAATCCGTCGATGTTTGAAATTGTCGGCGATCCGGAGCCATTCAAGTTTGACGCGAAGGGGGGGTTGTATCCGATGCTGGCGCCGCAAAGAGAGCATGCGCCGGCGTAGGGCAAGCAGCGGTTAACTCAACGGCCACGCGCGTGGCGGTTTTCGAAACCGCTAGCGCCTATCCGGTCAAACGCAAACATGCATATTCACCTGGACGCAATCGGTGGCATTGCCGGCGACATGTTCATTGCCGCAGTGCTCGATGCATTTCCTGACCTGCGCGACGGTATGCTCGATGCGATTTATGCCGCTGGTCTGCCGGCCGATGTCGAGGTTTCGATCAGGGAACATAGCAATCACGCGCTGACCGGTTTGCGTTTCGCCGTCGACGAAAAACAGCATCGGAACGCACCCGAGCACAGCCATACGCGTTTCAGCGACATTCGAAAAATGCTCGAGGAAGCGCCACTCGATAGCGCAGTCAAGGCTATTGCGATTGCCATCTTCACCCGTGTGGCTCAGGCCGAAGCCAAAGTGCACGGGCTGTCAGTCGATACGGTCAGTTTTCACGAGCTCGGCGAATGGGACTCGATTGCCGACATCGTCGGTGCTGCCTTCCTCATCAGCCGGCTCAATGCGCGCTGGACTGTAAGCTCCCTGCCGCAGGGCAGCGGCAGGGTGAAGACGGCACACGGCTACCTGCCCGTGCCGACACCGGCGACTGTGATGCTGTTACAAGGCTTCGATTTTCACGATGATGGTGTTGCCGGCGAGCGCGTTACTCCGACCGGTGCAGCGATACTCAACTATCTCGAAGCAAACCAGCCGCGCGACCGAAAAGCGCGGCGTTTGCTTCGCAACGGCAGCGGCTTCGGAACCAGAAAATTACCCGGCATGAGCAACGTCCTGCGGTTGCTGGCATTTGAAGCGGCTGAGGCGATGACCGAAACGGACCGGGTTGCCGAACTGGCTTTCGAAATCGACGATCAAACGCCAGAGGATCTTGCCATTGCACTCGATAAGCTGCGGGCACACCCTTCTGTGCTGGATGTGCTGCAGGCGCCAGTATTCGCCAAGAAGGGACGCATCGCAGTGCGCGTGCAAGTGCTGGCGGAACTAAACGATCTTGAAAATGTTCTGAACGCGTGTTTCGCTGAAACGACGACGCTGGGAATTCGCCACCAGATCATCGAGCGTCGCAAGTTACGGCGCAGGCATAGTGCGGTCGAAGCAGGTGGCCGTACAGTGCGCATCAAAGTCGCCGAGCGCCCTGGTGGGTCTACGGTAAAGGCGGAGGCAGACGATCTGTCGAAAGTCTTAGGCGACCGCGGTGAACGCGAACGCGTGCGGCGATTGGCTGAGCATGCGTCGCGAACTCAAGAGGAAGATGAAGCGTGAACGCGCCGGTGGACGGGCTCGACGCCCTGACAAGAATTATTGACCAGCTGCCGGGGGTCGCAGTCGCGGTCAGCGGCGGTGTCGACAGCCTAACACTCGCAACCGCAATTCACCGCAGACATGCAGTGCGCGCGACAATGTTTCACGCGGTATCGCCGGCAGTGCCCGAAGAGGCAACCGAGCGCGTCAGGGCAGTGGCGAATAAGCAGGGTTGGGTATTGCGCATCATTGATGCCGGAGAGTTTGCCGACAGGGACTATCGTGCCAACCCGGTGAATCGCTGTTTTTATTGCAAGACCAATCTTTATGGTGCAATCGCGCCGCTAACCGACGCTCAGATCGTGTCCGGCACAAATCTCGATGATCTGGGCGAGTACCGTCCCGGGCTGCAAGCGGCCGAGCACCACTCGGTTCGTCATCCGTTCGTTGAGGCCGGTATCGACAAGACCGGCGTTCGTCTGCTGGCACGACGCTTCGGCCTGGGAGGGATCTCGGAACTGCCCGCCGCGCCGTGCCTGTCGAGTCGCATTGAGACCGGTATTGCGATCGATCCGTCGATGCTGAAACTGGTGCATCAGACCGAACGATTTATCGCAGATAGACTGCATCCGAAAACGGTCCGCTGTCGCGTGCGGGCGAACGGCGTTGTTGTCGAGCTCGACAAAGTGACGCTTGATTTGGCGGACGAGTTGCAGCGCGATGAATTGGCACGCCATGTAGCGACGCTGTTCAGTGATGCGGGACTCGATTACCGCGTTTCTTTCGCGCCCTATCGTGTCGGCAGCGCTTTTGTTCACCTGGTCCACATGGACGTCTGAGATGACGCTACGCAGATACGTTACTGCATCGATATGACGCTGCATAAAGACATCATGCTCGATTTTGCGCGCGAGGCGCGCACCGGCCTTGATGAGGCGGTATTTTGCGCGGGCAAGTCGGTTGCGCACATCATTGAGATCCTGCGCCAGGTGGAAAGCCGTGACGGTCGTATTCTGCTTACCAGACTGGATCAGGAGCAGTTTTCTGCCTTGCCCGAGTCGCAGCAAGAGCAGATCGATTATGAACCCCTTTCGCGCACTGGATACTTCTCGGGCGCGCATCCGGCCGCGGAAACGAAACGCGTCGCCGTTGTTGCTGCGGGCACATCGGACGTGGTGGTGGCACGCGAGGCGGCACGCACGCTCGCCTACTATGGTGAATCGCCCACCGAAATTACCGATGTCGGTGTGGCAGGCCTGTGGCGATTGCTCGAAGGGCTGGAAGAGATTCGCACCATGAAAGTAGTGATCGCGGTCGCCGGCATGGACGCGGCATTGCCAACTGTGATCGGTGGCTTGTTGAGTTCGCCGGTGATAGGTGTGCCGACATCAGTTGGATATGGCGCGTCGGAGGGCGGACAAACCGCACTCAAGGCGATGCTTGCGAGCTGCTCTCCGGGTTTAACGGTAACCAATATTGACAACGGTTACGGTGCCGCGTGTGCGGCGCTGCGAATTCTGCGCATGAATGCGCCTTGATTTCAGTTCAGCCGCGCAGCGACGTGATCAGAAATTAACTCACGCGCATTCGCACTGCTACTAGGCAAGTAATACCGCCAGTAGTCCGCTGATAAAGATGCCATCGAATGAGCCAGCGCCGCCGATTGATGCGAATGGCGCACCGAGTTTACGGATGTCCTTGAAACGCAGCAGGTCGGCACCGATGAGCACACCGAGAGTGCCGCCGATATAGGCCAGTGGCGCGGCACTGTCTCCGGCCAAAGCGACTGCGACTCCAGCCGCGGTAAGTGGCGCAAACAGGATTGGCATTCCGATTCCGAGACCGCGCACCGGCCGACTGACTGCAAACGCGACAATTGACACCGCCGCTATGCCGATGATGGACTGAAGGACCGGGACATCGTGGCTGATGAACAAATAGAGCGAGAAAGCCACCGGAACGACGCAGCCGCCGACATTGACAAGAATCAGCGTCTTGCCTGGAAACAGATAGCGACGCTGTTGGGCCCAGGCGAGCATCTCCTTGGGCCATTTCGAGTCGGTGGAAAAGTTTGAGTTGATCGTGAACAGGGGGATGTTGAACATACTGCCCGCCAGTGTCACGATCAGCAGTAGATATGCCGACTGCGCCGACAAACCGAGTTTCTCGAACGCGATTGTCAGTACCTGGAACTGTACTAGCACTGCCAGCACAACGACCAGGATCACCGGCACGATCAGGGTTTTTGGCGAGCGCGCCATGGAGAGTCTCCTAACAAACAACAGCGCGGGGACCGCACGGCCACCAAATCACGTGAGCAAAACGTGGCCTAGGGCGCGTTAATCCAGTTGCCGGCGTGGAAGTAGGTTGTCTCGGTCCTCTCTCCCACCGGGCCATCTTCGATGCCATCGTGATCGAACTCAGGAAGTCTTTCTGTGGCCTGATCGCGAATCGCACGTTTCTTCAATACAAAAGGCGAAACGGCGTGGATCATTCGATAGGCATCCGCAGGAAATTTGCGTATCTGCTGTACGTCTTTCACACCGCCTTCGGGATAAACGATGATGCTCATGTCATCTTCGACCAGGCATAGCACGGCGACGTCCTGACTTCCTGCGTGCAGGAAGGCGCCCCGTATGACATTGTGTCGGCCATCCCATTTGGTGAACATCGGTATGCGGCAACCGCGGGTGCCCAAGTCGGCTCTGAGTTTGTCGCTAAGTCCCCGCACTTTGTCTGGCGTCAGCAACTGCAAGTCCGGCCAGTCTTGCTGCGCCTGTTCAAGATTGTGCTGGGCTAATATCATTCGATCCGATACCGTTCGAACCCATACCTCTTGAGCCGATACCTTCGCTACAAACGCTATTGGAAGCAACAGCGCTGCCAATACGATCACAATCGCGGTTACATTTCGTTTCATGCGTCCGCCAGTCTTAGCCCCTTGAATTGCCATCGTTCATGTGGATAGAAGAAGTTGCGGTAGCTGGTACGTATGTGCGAGCGTGACGTTGCGCACGAGCCGCCGCGCAACACCTGTTGATTGACCATGAACTTGCCGTTGTACTCACCGAGCGCTCCGGCGGTTGCGCGATAGCCCGGGTAAGGGCTGTAAGCACTGGCGGTCCACTGCCAGACGTCACCAAAGAACGAACTATCGCCAGAGCAAGGTTGCGGATGAAGCCGGTTGTTGTCAAAGAAGTTACCGTCCTTCTGGCGCTCACTTGCGGCAATTTCCCACTCTGTTTCAGTTGGCAGACGTTTTCCCATCCATCGCGCAAAAGCGTCTGCTTCGTAATAGCTAACATGGCAAACTGGTTCGGCTTTGTTGATCTCGCGCATGCCGGACAAGCTGAACTGCCACCATGCTCCGTCTCGCTGTTCCCAATAAAGTGGCGCAGACCAGGAGCGTTCACGCACTGTCTGCCAGCCATCGGATAGCCAGAGCGTTGGTTCGTTGTAGCCGCCGTCTTCGAGAAATTGGAGAAACTCACCGTTGCTGACCGGACGCGAAGCGATGTGAAATGGTTCGACATAACTTCGATGACGCGGCATTTCGTTGTCGAAAGCAAATCCCTCACCGGTGTGACCGGTTTCATATAGCCCGGCAGGATAGGTCAGCCATTCGATATCGCTCGCGGTGCTCTGCGGATCGGAGCCGCGTTCGCGGTAGGCTGGTCGAAGCGGATTACACCAGAACAGGTGTTTGATATCAGTCAGCAGTAGTTCCTGATGCTGTTGTTCGTGATGCAGTCCGAGTGTGCAGCGAGAGGCAATGTCCACTGCATGTGGGTGAGATGTGTCGCCCAACAAGGCGGTAAGCTGAGCGTCGACGTGACGTCGATAATCGAGTATCGACGCAAACGATGGGCGGGTCAAAAGCCCCCGATCTTTGCGTGGATAGAACGAACCGACCGATTCGTAGTAGGAATTGAACAAGAAAGCGAATTCGTCATGAAAAGGCTTGTAGCCTGCAATATACGGCTGCAGTACGAACGTCTCAAAGAACCAGGTGGTATGCGCCAGATGCCACTTCGCCGGGCTGCACTCTGGTGCGCTTTGAACGACGCAGTCTTCCGGTTCAAGCGGATCGCAAAGCGAGACGGTGGTCGCCCGCACCCGCATCAGATTTTCGAGCAGTGATGCCTGTGGTTCCGTTCCGCGCACTGCAGCTACCGCAGGTGTCGACATGCTTACCTCGCCTCACAGTCATTGGAATCAGCGTCAGTTTAATCCGTGCGGCATGCATGCGCCAAATTGGCAGCCCCGTGGCGCAATGCCATCTAAACAGCCTTGTGTAGATTGATCGGCGATTCGCGGTTTCGGGAAACTGCAAAACCGGTTAGGGTTATGCCTGCTGACAAACGGTGGAGTCATTGATGAAATCATCGGAAAAGAAAAATCCCGATGTAATGCCAGACAATTTCCGCTTTGTTGCCCTTGGTGACGGCGGAGATGTCGATTTCGGCGAAGTACTGGTCGGACTGCAGCAGACGCCGAAGTCAGTTTCGCCGAAGTTTCTGTACGACGCGCGTGGCAGCGAATTGTTCAATGCGATCTGCACCACCGAAGCCTATTACCCGACTCGAACCGAGCGCGGTATCTATGAAAGCCAGGCAGCCGCGATTGCTGCTGAAGTGGGCCCGGAGTCGACCATAATCGAGTTTGGTCCGGGCGATATGTCGAAGATACGCCTGTTGCTTGAGCAACTGAGGCCGCAAACGTACGTCGGGGTTGATGTCTCGGCGGCGCAACTCGAGGATGCGGGACCGGTGCTGGCGGCCGACTTTCCATGGCTGGAGGTAATGGCGATATGCGGCGATTTCGGCCCGTCGCAGATGCTCGAACAATATCTCCCACAGAATGCCAGGCGCGTCGCGTTTTTTCCTGGCTCCACCATTGGCAACTTCGAACCTCAGGCTGCACAGCAGTTCATGCATGGACTGCGTGACATGCTTGGGTCGAATGGTGCCGCCATTGTCGGGGTCGATCTACAAAAGCCGGTAGCGGTGCTCGATACCGCCTACAACGATCCCCAAGGTTACACACGCGCCTTCAACCTGAATCTGTTGACCCGACTCAATCGCGAGCTGGGTGCAGATTTTGACGAGCGGCGTTTTCGTCACAAAGCATATTACAACGAGCAACTTGGCCGCGTTGAAATGCATCTGGTCAGCGTGATAGAGCAGCAGGTGCGTATCGGTGAACACACAGTTCACTTCCAGCCCGGTGAGACCATTCACACGGAGAATTCCTGGAAATACACGCGCGACGGGTTCGAACAGTTAGCCGCAAAAGCCGGCTTCGGCGTTCAGCGTTTCTTTACCGATGAACGCGGCTGGTTCGGTGTGTTTGTTCTCGCCGTGGACTAGTCAGGCGGTCGCCAAGTAGACCGGCAGCAAATTACAAGACGTAGCGCGCCAGGTCCTCGCTGGCAGCAAGGTCTTTCAACCTTTCATCCACGTAGGCGGCATCAATCGAGACGGTTTCGCCCTGGCGATTGTGCGCTTCGAATGACAGATCCTCGAGCAGCTTCTCCATTACGGTATAGAGGCGTCTCGCCCCTATGTTCTCGGTCTTTTCATTGACTGACCAGGCGATCTCGGCAAGGCGGCGAATGCCCTCGTCCGGAAACTCGAGCTTCACACCTTCGGTGCTGAGCAGTTCTTGATATTGACGTGACAGGCAGGCATCGGTGGAAGTCAGAATGCGCTGAAAATCCTCTACCGTGAGGCTGTCCAATTCGACACGGATGGGGAAACGGCCCTGCAGTTCTGGAATCAGGTCGGACGGCTTGGATAAGTGAAAAGCGCCGCTGCCGATAAACAAGATGTGATCGGTTCGCACCATGCCGTACTTGGTGGTGACGGTAGTGCCTTCGACCAACGGCAACAAGTCCCGCTGAACGCCTTGTCTTGAGACCTCAGCAGTGCCTGTTTCCTGACGACTGGTGATTTTGTCGATCTCGTCGAGAAAAACGATGCCGTTTTGTTCCGCGTTCGACAGGGCGCGCAACTTGATGTCTTCATCATTGATGAGTTTGGCCGCCTCTTCATCGGTGAGCAACTGAAACGCGTCACGTATTTTCAGTTTACGGGTGCGCGTTCGCCCGCCACCCATGTTCTGGAACATGCTTTGAATCTGTGAGGTCAGGTCTTCCATTCCCGGAGGTGCCAGAATCTCCATTTGCGTAGAGACCTGTGCCACCTCGATTTCGATTTCCTTGTCATCGAGTTCGCCTTCACGCAACCGTTTGCGAAACTTCTGGCGGGTTGTGGAGTCGGTTGATGCTTCTCCGGGCGCGAAGCCGACGTCGCGCGCAGGCGGCAGCAGCACATCCAATATTCTGTCTTCGGCAAGATCCTCGGCGCGGTGGCGGACTTTGCGCGTTTCTTTCTCGCGCATTTCCTTGATCGCCATTTCCACCAAATCTCGGATGATCGCGTCGACGTCTTTACCGACATAGCCGACTTCGGTGAACTTGGTGGCTTCAATCTTGATGAAGGGTGCATCAGCCAGACGGGCGAGGCGGCGCGCGATCTCGGTCTTGCCGACCCCGGTTGGTCCAATCATGAGAATGTTCTTGGGCGTGATTTCCTGGCGCAGCGGTTCCGGCACTTGACGCCGCCGCCAGCGGTTACGCAGGGCTATGGCGACCGCGCGCTTGGCTGCGTCCTGGCCGACGATGTGTTTGTCCAGTTCGTGGACAATTTCTTGAGGAGTCATTCCCGCCATGGGTGGTATGTTGCTAAAGCTGCTTTCGTCAGATGAACCAGTTTAATCGATTGTCGATTTGAGCACGGCCATCGAACAACGTTGAAGTATGAGACGACTATGGCATGCAACTGTCAGGCGGATTATGTCCTGAGCATGGCCACGCCATTAGCACTTCAGGAGTCCAATACCTCGATGACTTGGTTCTGGTTGGTGTAGATGCAAATGTCGCCCGCGATGGACAGTGCTTTTTTGACAATCTCCTCGGCGCTGTGTTCAGTATTATCGAGCAATGCCCGCGCTGCCGCCTGCGCATAGGGCCCGCCACTGCCGATAGCAATCAGGCCGTCTTCCGGCTCAACGACGTCGCCATTGCCGGAAAGAATGAGCGAGGTATCGGAATCGGCAACCGCCAGCATGGCTTCAAGTCGGCGCAAGATTCGATCGGTGCGCCAATCCTTGGCGAGCTCTACTGCCGAGCGCAACAGATGGCCATTATGTTTTTCGAGTTTGGCTTCAAAACGCTCGAACAGGGTGAATGCGTCTGCAGTGCCACCGGCAAAGCCGGCAAGGATGCGATCGTGGTACAAGCGTCGTACCTTGCGTGCCGATCCCTTTAGTACAACATTACCCAGCGTGACCTGACCATCTCCGCCCAGCGCAACTTGCTTGCCGCGACGGACCGACAAAATGGTTGTTCCATGCATGTCTTGTTTCATGATTTATACGACTGGTGCTAGTCGGTCCTCGATGGATGATGCTTCGTGTGTAGACCGAGTTCGGTGGTCACGCGATTGGCGCAAAGCCACGCCCGTGTTCGCGCCGTGCAGCTTTACTAACCGCAGGATAGCGACTGCTCAAAGTGTAGGCAAGTTAGCCTGCTGTCGCTGTGCTGCCCTTTTCCAGCGAGCTAAAGGCGATTCCCACCAGCGCCATTGCCCAGACAATCACGGCGCCAGTTGGCCAGTCTGTCAGCAGGGATACCGCCAGACCGCCGGCAAAGCCAAGCGCGCCGATAGCGTAAGCCTTCGCCAGTCTTCTAGTTCGTGCCTCGCGAGTCGCCAGTGCCGGAATGATCAAACTGGCGAAGACCAGATAGACCCCGACCATTTGTACTGATGCCGTGACTGCGAGTGCGAACAGCGCATAGAAGCCGATGCGCCCGATTCGCTGTTCGCCAATGCCAAACCAGACGCCGCAGATGACCGCGGTAAGAACTGCAAGCAGCAGCAACTGTGAATTGCTTACCCAGAGAATTTGGCCGACCAGCAATTCTTTCAGGTGCTCGCCGCCGTGCGGGTTGCCGGCGAGCAGGATGATCTCGAGTGTGGCGGCCAGCACAAATGCCGTACCAATGATTGCTTCCTGATAGCGTGGCCAGCGCTTCTCTGTCCAGGTCAGGAACAGTGCGCCGCTGAGCGCCGCCGTGAGTGCGGCAAGCTGCACGGCAATGCCGTGTGGTTCGAATCCGAGCAGGTCTGCAGCGATAACGCCGGCACCGGCGATCTGGGCGATGGCGATGTCGATAAACACGATACCGCGCGCCAACACCACTATGCCCAATGGTGCATGCGTTGCCACCACCAGCAAGCCGGCGATAAAGGCCGGCAGAAGAATGGTCAGATGCTCACTCATGAACGACCAGCGGCCACTTTGAGCCGATCAATGGTGTCATCGAACAGCCCGAACAGGTCTTTCGCCTGCTTGGTACCGCCAACCGTGTAAGGCAGCTCGACAACCGGGATACCGGTTCGCTCGCTCAGCCATGTAGGTGCTTTCGGATCGTTGAAAGCCATGCGTACGATAGCGTCTGCTGGCTCTGCTTTCAGTTCAGACAAAAGTTTGGAAAGATGTCTAGTGCTGGGAGGAATGCCCGGCTTGGGTTCGATAGTGGTGGTGAGCTCCATTCCCAACCAGTTCACCAGATAAATCGCGTCGCGATGGTAGGTAACGAGGCGCAGACCTTTCAAATCGATTGCCTCGCGCTCCCAGCGTTCGATCGAAGCTGACCAGCGTTCCTGGAATGTCACATTGCGAGTTTGGTAGAACTCGGCGTTCTCGCGATCAATTTCTGCCAGTCGCTTCGACAGCGCAGTTGCAATGATAGCGAGGTTGCGCGGATCGAGGTGGACATGCGGATTACCAGAGGGGTGCACATCGCCCATCGAGCGATCAACCCTGTCAGGAACTTCGAGCCGCCGGACATAATCGGATGCCATGAAGTATCCGGGTTGGCCTGGTTGTACATCGCGGTTGCCGGCAGACTGCAACAGAACAGGCAGCCAACCGATTTCCAGGTCAGAACCCGAGCAAACGATCAGGTCGGCAACGCGCATGCGCGCAATCAGGCTGGGGCGTGCTTCCACCCGATGTGGATCCTGCTTCGGTGAAGTCGCCTGGTACACCTTAACCTGATTGCCGCCCAACTCCTCGAGCAAGGCGGCCCATTCAGGTTCGCAGGCGAAGGCTCGGACCTTGCCATGCGCAACGGCCGGCAGAGCACACGCCAGCGTTATGCAAAAGAAGACAATCAACTGTCTCATTAGTGTTTCCATATTTAGCATTACATTTTGATGCGTGCGCTCCGGGGTCGCTGACATGGTCGTCTCCTCAGAACTTGTGCGCGCCGTGTGCGCCGAGGCTGACGACATACTGGAATATCAGCTGTTGGTCGGTCTCGTCAAAACGTGCCTTATCCTCCGAATACTGCAAACGGAAACGGGTATATTCGGACGACGAGAAATCAACCATAATCGTTGCACGTTCCGGTTTGTGCTCGCGCAGCTGCTGCAGATCTTCGCGCGATATGGTGCCGTCAGTGATCGGCCCATATTCCAGGGTGCCGGAATCGAGCAAGTCATATCGGACACCGACTCGCCAGCGCGGCATGAACTGCCAGACCCCTTGCGCGTACCAGCCATCCTGTTCGCTTTTGTAGGGACCTTCGAGCGGCCCGGCCCCTGCCATGTCTAAATCGTATTCAAGCTGCCCGTCTTCCGTGCGCCGGTAGTACTCGGCCTGGAATTTGAAGTTACGCACCGAAGGGTCTCCGTTCGGCGCCCATTTCCAGACGAAATCGATACCGTAGGTCTTGCTCTTCAGGTCCACGAAGTGGTTCTCGATTTCATTTCCCAGCGAGTCTTCGTCATCGAACTCACGTTCTTCAGCAGTGGTGTCCCGATACGAGGCGCCGATCTGATAGCTGTTACTGAAGCCAACGTCGCCTCCTAGGTGAACGAATCCGACCCAGGCGTTGGGGCCATTTTTGTTGCGTTCCGAGCCCGGAAAATTGGCACCGCGGCCGGCTTCCAATCCAAACTCGAGAAACAGCGGGGTGGGCGCGACATAACGGAGCTGGACTCCATCATCACCGTAGTTGATTCCGTTCATCGCCAGTTGCACCAGTGGCGCATCGACGAAGTCCCAAGCGTGCGGATGCTGTTCGTTAATGTAGCCCATGCCGGAGAAGAAACGTCCGGCCTTGACCAGCAAACCCGGGACGTAGCCGCTGTTCTGTATGTACGCTTCTTCAATATCGACTTCGCCGTCGAGGATGCCGGCCTGGACGAAACCAAACCAGTACGGGTCGACGTTGGCGGAAAATGCCAGTTCCGTCTCATCGAGGCTGAAGCCGCGATCACCCGGGCCGAAGCCACCGCCGTGTCCGCCTTCTTCTTCACCGCCATGGCCGTGGCCGCCGGGGGGCACGAAGCCACCGACTGTGTAGGTATTGGGATCGAGCTTGAAATAGCGGTACTTGGCATTGAGAATCAGCGAAATTGCCGGATTGAACTTGTTGCTGGTCGGTGCCGGTGCACCTGACGTGGTGGCTGGTTGGTCCGCGGTCGTTGGTAGTCCGGGCTCAGCTGTTGTTGTTGCCGACTCAGGCGTGGTCGATTGCTGGTCAAGCCGCTCCTCCAGCTCCTGGACGCGTTGGCGTAGTTCGTCGATTTCTTCGCTCTGATCCTGCGCCCAGGCTGCGACCGAAAACGACATTGACAAGGCGATAGCGATCGCCAGGTAAATCCTGCTCATTGTTATTGCTCCTCGGAAACACAATGGATACGGCAATCCGCGTTTCACGCCGATTGCCGGTTATTACGTCGTATTTGAGTGTTTCAGAGCAGGGTGGGAGGGTCTCTACAGGCGTGAGCGATGCAGTCTACCGAAGCGAACGGTGTCGGCACTGCCGCATTGTGGAAGTAACGCCCGTGCAACAGCTCGACGCGGAAGCTCGGGCCTGCCGGCAGGTGAGTAACTTTTGCGGCAGAAACGCATTTGTCGCACAGCTGAAGGTGAACCAGCGTTTGCTCAGGATCGGACGATTCGTCGCTGGCGTGCGACACCTGGTGCGCCATTGCCGTGTGTTGGGCAAACGCCAACACGACCGGCAACAGGAATCCGACAAAGCGTTTTCTTAACCGAAAGGCCATGGCGCCAGTACCGTAGCAGAATGCGGACTCGTGGCGCAAGCACCGTTGCTTCGAGACGGGCGCGATCTTCGGTTGTATGCCGGTGCTCCGAGAACAACTATTGCTATAGTTGCTATCGATCAGAATAGTTACTTTCGGTTTAAATCAGATGTCAGTCCGCAACCATTGTCGAGGAGCGGAATATGAAGATCCAGCGTTCGTTGTTACCTCATGTCTGTCAGCCACGGCGTAATTTTCTGGCGGCCGGCGCAATGGCCGGGGCTCTGCTCACGTTTCCCCAGTTGGCCTTGGCCGGCAAGTTGCTCGGTGTTGCATCCGAGGTCTACGTCAACGGAAAACGGGCCTATCGTGGCGCCACTATCCTTCCCGGAGACGTCGTCAAGACAGGCGGGCTCAGCGAAGCAGTTTTCGTGGTCGGCGAGGATGCGTTTATGTTGCGCGAGCGCTCTGAGATGCGCTTGCTTGGGCCACAGAGCGGAACCACTCGCATTGCGGCTGGTCTGCGCGTCATCACTGGAGGGTTGTTGTCGGTGTTCGGATCTGGCGAGAGAAAGCTGCTCACCTCGACCGCGACCGCGGGCATACGCGGCACCGGTGTGTACGTTGAAGTCAGTTCGGACTTGACCTATTTCTGCACTTGCTATGGAGCGGTTGATCTGGCCGATAGTTCGGACTCTGAAACACGACAGATCAGCGCAATCCATCATGAGGCGCATATGGTGCACGCCGAGCCGCAGGTTGGCAGTGTCTTTGAGCCGGTGACGAAGCGTAACCATTACGATGAAGAACTACGTCTGCTCGAGGCGTTGGTGGGTCGAGAGCCGCCGTTCATGGCCGGTTGACACAGCGAATCGGCACACTTGCGCCGGTCGCAGTCAGACTTCGTCCATCACCCACTTGTCAGGTAAGTGGCCGACATCACTCCAGCTAACCAGTTCAAGTCCCGAGACATCAGCGCGGAACGTGTTTAGCGACGCGTTGTGAATCGGAAACTTGCGCGGCGCTGCCAGTGGCATCCCGGTAGCGTGGCGATAGGCAATGTCTAGCACACCACCATGAGTCACCGCAACGATGCGCTTGCCCTGATACCTTCTCGCTAGAGCCGTCAGGACATCAATCACGCGTCCGGCGAACTCAGTAAGTGATTCGCCCCCGGGCAATGCGGCGTCTTCTGCCCGGGAACGGAACGCTTCGAACGCATCGGGGACAGATCGTTGCGCCTCTTCACGGGTCTTGCCCTGCAGTACGCCGAGATTGCGTTCGCGCAAGCGGGCATCTCCCAGCACCGCTAGTTCACGGGTACGTGAGATGGGCGCCACGGTCTGCATGGCGCGGCGCAAGTCACTGCTTACCAATAGGTCAATGTCGATGTCACGAAACCGTTCGCCGATCGCTTCGGCCTGCGCCAGTCCGGCGGCATTTAGTGGGATGTCGAGATGGCCCTGAATGCGTTGTTCGGCATTCCAGTCGGTTTCGCCGTGGCGTATCAATGTCAGCTCAGTCACTTTGTCAGGGTTCGAGGCAGCCAGGATTCAGCAATGCGCAGGATTATGCCCGGAGATCCTGTACCGCACATGCGACGTCCGATTCGTGCGGCGCGCGCAAACAACAATAGGCCTAGCGCGAGGACTTGGCCGGCTTGCGCTTGGCGCGCGGATGGGCGGCGTCATAGACTTTTGCCAGGTGCTGCCAGTCAAGGTGGGTGTAAACCTGGGTTGTCGAAATGCTTGCGTGGCCAAGCATCTCCTGAACAGCGCGCAGGTCGCCGCTGGATTGCAGGACGTGTGATGCGAACGAGTGGCGGAGCATGTGCGGATGTACGTCTTGCGCCAAACCCTGTTTGCGTGACCACATGCTCAGTCGCTGTTGCACTGTTCTGGGTCCGATCGACTTGCCGCGATGATTGAGAAAGAGTGCGGTCGGTTGCCCTTTCGCCACAGCTTCCCGTTTGGCAAGCCAATCCTGCACACAGCGCAACGCGAAACGGCCCACCGGCACAACGCGAGTTTTGCCGCCTTTGCCAAGTACTCGCACTGTGGCATCGTCGAAGTCGATGTCAGTCGGTTTAAGGGCTGTCAGCTCCGACAAGCGCAGTCCTGAAGAATAGAACAGCTCGAACATGGCGCGGTCCCTGATTGCATAGGCATCTTCGGCCGGCATTTCCACCAGCTTGGTCACTTCTTCGGGCGACAGCACATCGGGGAGTTTTTTTGCGGTTCTGGGTGCCCGGACTCCGACGCAGGGGTTGTGCATGAATCCGTGGTCGCGCATCAAGAAACTGAAGAAACTGCGCCATGCCGAGAGTGCGCGGGCCAGCGAACGGGCGCTATGGCCGCTTGCGTGCAAACGTGCAACGCAACGCCGGACGTGATGCATCTGCAGGTCCTCGAGTGGCGTCCTCGCGCAGATGCGCAGCAAAAGCTCAATGTCGCGCCGATAGCTTTTGACGGTGTGGCTGGACAGACGCCGTTCCTGTTCAAGATGGGCGAGAAAGCTATCCACCAGGGGCTGGTGTTGCTCGCTATCTCCTGCTCGGCTGGCTGCTCTTTCAGTCACTCGCTCTGTCAGTCAAGATGGCGTGCAATCGCCGCAGACGTAATATCCCCGAGCCGCTGCAGGTAAAGCGTGCCCATTTCCGGATAGAAACGCTCGGCGTCCTCGGATGCGAGCACCATCAAGCCGTCCAGCTTTTCACCGGCCAGCTTGATATACGCAAACGACTGCAATGGCGGCTGTGCTTCCGCGAACCACTGTATTGAATCGAACATCGCGTGGCCGGTGCAATATGGCACTGTCAGGCTGGTGGCAAATGCCAGTACTTCGTCGC
>CP070643.1:1497611-1517509 GCA_020354125.1 Betaproteobacteria bacterium
CGATCCGTTCATATTGACCAAGCTCAATCGTCATCAAGAGCGATCTTCTGAAGTGCGGTGCTGTCGCAATGAAGGCACTCGTTGTGGGTTTCATCAACCAGTCCACGACGCTTGAACTCTGCGATGATCCTGCTTGCGGTCTCGGTCGAGGTGCCGATAATTTCGCCGATGTCCTCACGCGGAGGGACCATGCATCCCTCTTCGTCAATGTCGCTCGTGTCTGCGAGCTTGATCAACAGTCGCGCCAGGCGAGCTGCCGCGCTGCCCGTCGAGAGCTCCACGATAAACGCATCGGCCTCGTCCAGATTCTTTTGCCAGCGCTTGGTTAGCTGGTCATGGATTTTCGGGTTGAGCAAGCCAATGTCCCGAATGACATCCGTGCCGATACGGCACACATCCAGTTCGGTGAGCGCCACTGCAGTGTGGTGATACTGCTGATCCAGCAGGAGCTCAAGACCAGCCGCATCGCCTCGGCGCAGCAACCTCACTACACGCTGAGCGCCATTCGGAAGCAGTTTGACGAGTTTCACCACGCCACTCCGAATGGTGAACACGCTGTCACTGGCTTCACCTTCGCCGTACAAGCTGGCCTGCGGTTTATAGATGTAATGCTCGATCGGCCTGAGGAGATGGTCGAGATCACTCTCGTCGAGATCAGCGAACAGCACTGAACTACGGATCTGGCACGCGCTGCACTTGGAATAACCAAGCCAGCGCGCATCAATGCAGTAAGCCTTCCTGTTCTCGACGTTCATGTCGCTGAACAATTCCCGGAGCCCAGCCGACCCGCCTGCGACTTCACCTGGCCCCCGAACCAGCCAGCCGTCTAGTTCCAGGTGCCGATGGTCGTAACCGATACCGGATCGGTGCCAGCCAGTTCCGAAGCCGGCGTCATGGATGAAAGCGTGCCGTCGCTACCAATGGCGAACTGCGACAGACTATTGCTGGTGCCTGAATTGGCGACATACGCATACTTGCCGCTCGGATCAACCGTTACAGATGCCGGGCCAAACCCAGTGACCGCAGTCGGAGTAGCCATGAGCGTGAGAGTCCCGTCGCTCCCAATCGTGAATTGAGAAACCGTGTTGCTAAAGAAATTTGCTACGTAAGCGTACTTGCCCCTCGGGTCGACGGCCACCGACACCGGTTCGGTCCCCCCCGTCAATACTGAAGCCGGTGTCATTGCGCTGAGCGTGCCAACCGATCCTATTGTGAACTGCGAAACGTTATTGGTGCCGGAATTCGCGACGTAGGCATAGCGCCCACTCGGATCGACCGTCACCGACACGGGGTCGGTTCCTGCCAGCACCGAAGCCGGTGTCATGGCTGAAAGCGTGCCGTCGCTACCAATCGTGAATTGCGAAACACTGTTATCGGTGCCCGCGTTCGCCACGTAGGCATAACGACCACTCGGATCGACCGTGACCGACACCGGATCGGTTCCCGCCGGCACCAACGCCGGTGTCATGGCTGAAAGCGTGCCGTCGCTACCAATCGTGTATTGCGACACACTGTTATCGGTGCCCGAGTTCGCTACGTAGGCATAGCGCCCACTAGGATCGACCGTCACCGACACTGGAGACGTGCCCGCGGCTACATCGCGGCCAGCCAAGTCCGGATTAGGCGAGAGCGTCCCGTCCGTGCCAATGGTGTATTGCGACACGGTGTTGGCACCGGAATTCGCCGCATAGGCATACTTCGGCACCGCACGTACCGGCAACGACCCACTCGTCATCGCCAGATACCTCGGCCCTGAAGGTACCGTAATCACAGCCGGTGCATTCGGCGAAAGCCCGCCGCCGACTCCAATTGTGAACTGCGAAACCGTGTCATCGCCAGTTCCGAAGTTCGCAACGTACGTGAACCTGCCACTGGCGTCGGCTATTATCGAGAAGGGTTCATCGCCCGCAGACACTGAAGGGACAGGCGACATTGCAGTCAGGCTCCCGTCAGCGCCGATGGTGAACTGAGCGACATCATCGCTACCCGAGTTCGCTGCGTAGGCATACCTGTTTAATGGATCAACCGCGACAGAGCGTGGAGAAATACCCGATATGTCGGAATCCAGGAATGTAAGACTGCCGTCGGCTCCGATGTTGAATGTTGCGACCGTCGTCGTTCCGGAAAGAGCAATATACGCATGCTCTCCACCTGGATCGACAGTAATTGACCCTGGCCCGACCCCTACCGGAACCGTCGGTGACGCCAATTGCGTCAGGGTGCCATCTGCCTCGATGTTGTATTGCGATACGTTATCGTCGAGAAAATTCGCAACGTAAGCATAGTTTCCACTTGGGTCCACCGTGACGAAACGTGGTTGATCTCCTGTAGCGAAACCCAAGGTGTTCGTGGTACCACAAACGACGCTCGGGCCGGCAGCACAGGGGACCAGGACGAGGTCACCATTTGGCTGGATCTCGTAGGCCAGGACATCGTCACTTTCAGAGTTGACCGCATAAACGTAGTTGCTACTTGCATCGACAGCAACCGAGAGCAAACCTATGCTCGGAGTAATTGGGGTTGCGGCGCTAATAACCGCAAGGCTGCCATCAACACCAATCGAGTATTTGGAGATCGTGCCATCACTGCCATTCGTGAAATTGTTCGCTACATAGGCATACTCGCCACCTGGATCGATAGCGATCGCTACGGGGTTAGATCCCGTCGCTACCCGGCTTATGAACTTGAGCCGGCCGCTAATGGGGTCAACAACATAGCTGGAGGCCGAGTCGTCTTCACTACTGACCACGAACGCATAGCGCGGGAATTTCAGTACCACACTGGGCGGCGGAACGGTTCCGCCACCATCGCCACCACCACCGCCTGAACCGATGATGCTGGCCACGCCTAAAATTACCACTGCAGCCAGCCCAATGTATCGAGCATATTTGTTATTCACGCGCTTGTGATCAATCATCTTGTGAAGTCCTTCGAATACGGAAATAAATCGTCAGGTAAGCAGCGATAGCACCCGCTGTTATTGAAAGAATGTCGAGAACATCAAATGTCCCGGACAGAAAATAGTTCGAGGTATTCTCGAGTATCGGAATACCACTAAACCACGAAGGCACGAGCTCCGAGAGCTTGTTAGCCACGAACGATATTTGACCCAGTTCGAAGGCGATGTCGATCACCAGCCAAAAAGCACAGACGACCAAGGCGGACCTGAGCGACGATGCGGCAAGAGCTGCGGTCAGCAAGATAAATACGTATATGTGGCTAAACGTTGGCAAGTAGTTTCCCAACGGACCAAAAATGGAATGCGACTGGTCACCGAGTGACATCCAGGATGCCATCAGGTACACACCGTCCGGCTGCCGATCGAATAGATAGACAGCCATACCGACAGACATCGCAACAAACGCCGCTGTCAGCTGGGCAACCACAGGTCTTGAGATCCGCTTCATCGTCTCCACACAGTTTCTCGGAGCAAACAAACTCTTTGTGAAAATATACGAGATTCCCCGGCACGCCTTGACTAAGGTCAATTGGCGCTAAGCTGACGTCAGCTTGAACAATGAACGGCGTCGCCAGCTCATGGACGCAAGGCCCAGTTGGGTTATGTGTGTTTCTGAGAACGGCTCAACCGTATAGGGCCAGGCCGGTAAGATGGATTCCGGTCCAATCTTTGCCCCCCTCAGAGAGTCAATGTGGCTGCCTTCAGACCCCGCCTGTCTCAGCGGAACGGTCGTGACCGTGTACGTGATCAGAGGATTTCGGTGGAGTTATTACATCAGTGCTGACGTCATCACCTGAGTAAGCCCGTCAATGACACTGGCCTTTTTCTGTCCGAGCTGGCAGCGGTGGCCTGAATTTCCGGTACGGAGCACGGGGCGAGACGTGAGTATCGGCGACCCGGTGTCATTTTTCGACGCGTTGCTCAGTCAGACTCGGCCTTGATCAAGAGTTGTGCCGACTCGATGATGCGATCGTACTCGCCCAGATATCGGTAGAAATAGTGGTGCTTGGCTCCCTGAAACCAGGCCCCATAGAGCTTGTTTCTCTGGATGGTTCCAACGAAGACGCCATGCCGCTCGACTTCGTCGCGCCCGACCAGACTGGTATCAAAACGAAAGCCGCGGCCTTGGTCAATCAGTTGCGGGCGCAACCCGCGACTATCGGCGATGGTTGTCTGAAAGTTGCGCGCCATGGTCGCTTCGAGTAGTTCCTGAATCTCGAACGGATTCATGTCCGATTTGAACACCGGGGGCTGTTCAACTGACTTTTGATTCACCGCTCGCCTGACAAACAAGGGCTCCCCGTCCGGCACACCGGTAAAGAACATCAGGGTGTTAAGCGTTGGTCCATCGAGTGTCCAGACTTCGATATTGCCGGTGAACTTGGAAGAACGGACCTTGTTCCACGTCAGGCCAGGCTCAACCGAGATCACATTGTCAATTGTCTGGCGTTGTGCTTCGATCAGACCGAAGGAGCGAGACCCGGTAGTTTCGCAGCCCGCCAGCAACAGTGCCAGTACAAGCAGAGGAGTCCAATTCAACAACGCAATTCGGGACATCATGAGCGCATCCACTCAATAAAACAGCATTTGTAGTGAGTCTGCATCTGCAGCTTCCGGGTACTTTTCGAGGTACAGGTCCAACGTGCTGCGCGCCTTGGCCTTGTTTCCCTGTTTCAGTTCGACCAACACAATCGAGCGATAAGTCTCCGGTGGCGCGCTATCAGTGTCGAGCGCCGTTTGATAGGCGTCCAGTGCACGTTTTAGATCACCTGGCTCTGCACGCTTTCGGTACACCTCGCCTTTGGCATACCACAGCAGCCCGTCCTTCGGCGACTGCGCAATGAGCCGATCAAAAACCACCTCGCTGCGGCCGTATTGGCGCAGTCTCAATTCGTCATCGACGATCTGCTGCCGAACGCCGGCGAGACTTTCGCGAAACCGCTCGTAACCTCTCTCCCCACGCTCGCCATCGAGAAGCTCGGCCTGCTCGCGCAGCGTGACAAGGCGTTCCTCGGGCGCCGGGTGAGAGGCGAACATGACGTTCTGCGTTCTGTCCGCAGTGCTGACCTCCTGCTCGGCAAGCAACTGTTGCCAAACTTCGTGCGCTGCCACCGGCGTATAGCCGGCACGCGCCATGATTTCCAGGCCCACCGAGTCTGCTTCGCGTTCCTGTTCGCGGCTGAAAGAGAATATCGATGCAGTCAGTGCGAGGTCGGTGATGTTACCTGCCCAGCCCGCGCCCGCTGCTGCCAGCCCGAGTCCGAGAAAAGCGCTCAGTCCAGCCTTGTTACGAACGTCACGGAAGCGCTGAATACTGTGGCGATGAATGTAGTGTCCCATTTCATGACCGACGATCGCTGCCAATTGTGCTTCGTCACTGCAGCGCAGTAGCAAACCGGTCCAGATCTGCATCATGCCATTGGGTGCCATACTGGCATTGAAGTAAGGCGTTCGGACAACGTAGGCGCGAATATCCGGACAGTAGTCCTTACCGAGCCGGCAAATCATGTCGCTGATAAATTCGTTGAGTTGTGGATCGCGCACCACAAAACGCGATAGTTGCAAGTTGCCTTCGGCGCGATCCATCATGCGCCACAGTCCTTCCTCGTCGCTGCCTTCTTCCGGCCTGTAACCGGGATGGAGCACCGCATCGTCCATAGTGAACTGCGCCGTTACGTCTCGCATTAAAGACCACAGTGCAAGACTGCACATCGCGCATCCGAAATAGCGTCGCCCGGGGTTCATTTCATCGCAGTTTCATTTCATCGCAGTTTTATTTCATTGCGTCGGAGACCAGCGTGCGCACCGTCTCCGCCGCGTTTTCCGGCGAGCGAAGATCCCCGGTCGTGCGCACCAACCGGTTGAACCAGACGATGTCACCGCTGGAAAGATCAACCACAGAGGCAAAACCCACTTGCGAGCCACCGGGGATGTAGGCTCCCAAAAGACCACCTACCAGCATGACCGCCATGCGTCCGGCGGTCGTGTAGTTGTCACGAACAAAAATGAACAGCGCGTAGTCCGCGTCATGGGTGCGAGAAATGGCTTCAACGGCCGGACCCAGTGACCAGTCGAGCTGTCGCTCCTTGCTCGGCAGGGCATAGTCAGGCAGGTAATGATGAAGCAGCACGGATCCGCCGACAGCACGATGTAATTTGATGAGTTCGATACTCGTAGCCCGCTCCTCGGCAGTACCGAGCTGCGGCTGGTAATCGACCAGAGTTACGTTGTAGACCTCTGCCTGATCGTCCAAAGCCGCGCGCATGTTCTTCAATGCAGCTTCGGTCCAGGCCGAATGCGGTTCGACCACGCCACCGGCAGTCAACTCGCCGAGTTCGACGTCGAGCGGCATAACCACAATAGTCGGCTTTTCGCCTGGATCCCGTTCAATCTCCGGTTCTGCGCGCTGCACGTTGACCGACGCACAAGCGGAGAGCAGCGCGACAATAACGCTGATGGCGGTTAGCCGGCCAAGAGTGTCAAACACGCCTATTCCCATTACGCTCGCCCACCCACAGAAAGAATTTAACATCAAGCAGTTAGCTACTCAACCAGGCGCCTTGCTCCGCAACGGTCGTTGATTTAACGCAAGTGTGTCTCCATATAGGCGGTGTTAAACTGATGTTCTGCCCGTTGAGGAAACTTTCATGAAATCAGGTATCAAGCGCAGCCTGGCGGCAGTCACATTTGCCGCAATCGCTTCCTTTGGAATGGGATCGGCGTTGGCCTGTGTCGAGGGCGACATCAGGGGTGATGTCGTGATCGCCGAGCATGATGCCGGCGCGACACCCGCTGGCGAGACTGCCACTTTTCACCTGCTCGGTGCCGGCTGGCTGCGCTCCGTCGTCGTCACCAAGCTTGGCGGCGATGACGACCGGACCTATGTCACGCTGGAGGCCGATGGCAAGGATGTGTTTTCTACATCCTTTGCCAACCTGAAGAATCCGATGATGCAGCTCAATACCCCTTACATCGTTGCCAATGTCAAAACGACCGGAAACATCGACAAGTTGACGCTCTGGTATTCCCCTGAGGTGAAATTCCGCGGCATGTTGCTGGTGCGGGTCACCGTCAAAGAGGAAGGGGTGGAAGGCGTGCGCATGCGCATGACCATGAACAAACCGGCGCCGCACGAACACGTGGCCGGCCAGCCGGCTGGCATTCTCGCGACACTGCCGGCCTTCAAGTAAGCCGCCTCACATTCGCTCCGTCTTCCACGGCGCTGCGTGAGCTGGAAAGCGCTCTACGCCTGCATCGTCGCTATTCGCTCTGGCAGCTTCGTCGGCTGGTGTCGATCTGACGCCTGAGGGCAAGGAAGCCCTTTCTGTCCACTATTCCGAACACCATTGCCTTTGCCGCGCGGTAAATTTGACCAGCGAATGGACATCGCAGCCTCTCCAGCGTCATCGCCAGGCTTATCTATCTGATTTTATTGCATATCTCTGGGCGCACTCTTGTCGGTACGCGGCGTGCTTAGTTAAACATAGCTGCAAACGGAGCCACCAAGGCAGTGAACAATCTCTGAGGGGCGACAAACGCGGGCAGGCACCCGACGGGATAGCAGGCCAGTCCCTGACAGGGCACGGCCTGAGGTAGCGCCCCTGGCAATCACCCTCAAGAGGCGGGATCGTCCTCCGTAATTTCGTCATGGTTCCCAATCTGGCAAATCTGATCTCACAGGCGATTCTCCTTGTAGACGGTCTGGGCCATATCGTCGAGTTGAACAAGGCGGCCTGCACACTGCTCGCCTATGAGGACGGCAGACTGACGGGCTTGTGTGCCGATGACCTGATTGCCGCAAACGATCGAACCCGGTTCTCAGAACTTCGGCAACGGGTTTCAAGTCAGTCATCAGGCCCTGTCGATGAAGACTTTGCCATCATGACCAATGACGGGCGTGAGATTCCGGTCAATTTGCGGTTAGCTCGCACTGATAATGAAGCAGACTCAAGGCTCCTTATTGAAATCAGCGATCTAACCCAGCAACGTGACCTCGAGACCCGTCTTGCCGAAAGCGAAGACCGATTCAATGCCCTGACAGAGTTCTCACTAGATTGGTACTGGAAACAGGACGAAGACCTGCGCTTCACCTATTTTTCGGGCGGACACAAAAGCACGCATCTCACTGATGCCGAGAAAGGAATCGGAAAAACACGTTTCGAACTTCCCTGTGTGTTCGTTTCGGAGCAAGCGCGTACCGAACACGCCAGAGTTCTGGCAGAGAGAAAACCTTTCCGAAATCTTCTTCTTCACTACCCAGACAATGACCGCTGGGCACTGGTATCTGGCAATCCCATTTTCAGTCCCGATGGCGTGTTCCGCGGTTATCACGGAATCGCACTTGATCTGACTTCGCAGAAACGCGCTGAGCGCGCGCTACGCGAAAGCGAGAGTCGATTCCGGGCCTTATCGGCCATGTCCTCCGACTGGTACTGGGAGCAGGATGCCGATCTGCGTTTTACCAAGTTGGACAGTGTGACGGTTCAAACACCGCTAAACGCGATCGAGAATGTACAAGGAAAAAAGCGCACCGAGTTGCCTTACGTCTGGCATTCTCCAGAGGAGCGCGCTGCGCATGAAAAAACCCTCGCTCAACGCAAACCGTTTCGCGACCTGCTTTTGCACAACCCGGCTAATGGACGATACGCACTGACCAGCGGCGATCCGGTCTTCGGCGAGAACGGTGAGTTTCGGGGCTACCATGGTGTAAGCCGCGACGTCACGACAGAAATAGAATCTGAACGCGCGCTAAAAGAAAGCGAGGCGCGTTTTCGAGCACTGACCGCAATGTCATCTGACTGGTTCTGGGAACAGGACGAGAACCTGCGCTATACCTACATGTCACCGAGCGGGCGAAGAAACGCCAAAGTACCCGTCGACCGGATCATCGGCCATACGCGATTCGAACTGCCGTTGACGTGGGAATCGGAAGCCGCGAAAAAAGAACACATGAGAATGCTCGAAGCGCGCCTGCCTTTTCGTGACCTGCTGTTGCGCACCATCTCAGACGACCAATATGCGTACATAAGTGGCGAACCCATATTCGATGAGGACGGGCAGTTCCGCGGATATCGTGGCGTGACAATAGACGTGACCGAACAAAAACAAGCAGAGGCAGAGGCGGTGCATTTCGCGACCCACGACGCGTTGACCGGTCTGCCAAACCGGACCCTGCTCGTCGACCGTATGCAACACGCGATTGCTCGGGCAGAACGTGCAAGCAAACGCGTTGCCGTCATGTTCATGGACATCGACCGCTTCAAGTTGTTGAACGACTCTTTCGGGCATAGTGCCGGCGACGCATTTCTGCAAACCATTTCGGCACGCCTTAACGGTGTCTTGAGGCAAAGTGACACTGTAGCCCGCTTCGCTGGTGACGAATTTGTCGTCATGTTGGAGGACCTGGACGACGACTCCTTTGCCACGACGATCGCCGACAAGATCCAGTCGGCGCTGTCCGAAGACGTCGAGCTGGACGGTATTCACTTTCAGACGACGGTGAGTATTGGTATCAGCCTGTATCCGCGCGACGGCAAGGACACGGAAACATTGCTTCGGCATGCCGATCTGGCAATGTATGAAGCCAAAGAAGCCGGGCGAGGCCGCGTCAGAGTCTTCTCCGAAGAAATGAGCTGGCGCGCTGCAATGCGAACGACCCTCGATCGCCAACTTAAGAGGGCCGTCGAGAATCAGGAGTTCGAGCTGTTTTTTCATCCGCAGCACAGAGTTTCGGATGGCGAGTTTGTCGGCGCAGAAGTATTGCTGCGGTGGAATCATCCTGAGCGCGGTGTCGTCGAACCTCCGGAATTCATAGCTGCTGCTGAAGAGAGCGGACTCATCGTTTCAATCGGCCAGTTCGTCCTCGAGAACACGTTCGAAATGATGTCCCGGTGGTTAAGCGCTGGCAGTGCGCCGCCTCGCATCGCCGCCAATATCTCCTCGCGTCAGTTGGAGAACGGACCCGACTTGGTAGCAAACCTGCAAAAATTACTCGACTCGTACAAGGTTCCACCTGAGCTGATTGAGCTCGAGATCACCGAATCACTGCTGATACCGAAACAGGAGGAAGACCGCTATGCTGTGCTCGAAGCCCTCGGAAAGATGGGACTGCGTGTGGCAATTGACGACTTTGGTACCGGCTATTCGTCACTGAACTATCTGAAACAACTGCCGGTAAACGCCATCAAGATCGACCGGGCCTTTATTGAGGACATTACATACAACAGAGAAAACACCGCGATCGTTCGATCCGTAATTGGACTCGCGAGGCACTTGAAGATGGAAGTAATCTCCGAGGGGGTCGAGACAGAAGAGCAGCTTAAGGTGCTGCAGCATCTTGGCTGTGATACCTATCAGGGGTTTCTCCGAGCCGAGCCGATGCAACAGCATGTTTTTGAACGCGACTTTCTCGGAATGCACGGAAAAAAGACTGCGCGACCCGTCAGTCCAAAGCAAGCCGTCAGCCGGTAACCTGGAATGATCCCGCGACTACTGCGAGTAAGCCGCGACCTCGGTTGCGCGCAGTGAATAACCGATATTGATATCAGCAGAGCCGTCAATCATCGACAGCCTTCTGGTGAGTGCACCGGTATCAAGTGGCCCGGTTACCCATACCGGCGCAAACATACCGGTCATCTCGACTGGCTGCTCCGGCTTGACGTGCACAATTTGGTTTGGCGGCGGCGGTGGCGTGTGTATACAGGCACCAACCCACGGCACCAGCAGAAACTCGGTTACTTTCTTTCCGGAAAACTCGAGTGGCAGCAAATAGCCGGGTATGCGCACGACCTTGCCGTCGAGTTCCTCAACGACCGCCCGCCCCCGCTCAGCGATCTCGGCGCGCATTGCCAGTAGGCCGTCGACGTCGACACCAGCCTTCTCGAGTTTCGCGGTTAACGTCTCTGCCGTCTGTAGTTCCGCCGGTGTCAGGGTCGTGTCGCCGCGTGCCTGACGGTCGCGTACCGCAGCGATATCACTGATAAAAGTCAGCTGATCTCGGCTTAACTCGAGAAACGGGTTCTGCATCTCAGCCGACGGCGGGACCAGGTCCGCCCACATAAGTTGGCGCGGCTCGTCCGCATGCGCTAGCGGCAGTGCGAGCAAAGCCGACAGCAACACAGTGAAACGAAATTTGTTCAGCATAATCGTGTCCTGAGGTCCCAACCGGTATCGAGCGTGGCGACAATCACGGTAAATGAGCTGCATGCCATCTCGACCGTTACCTCTATATGACTCATCATAACGCGGCTGGTTCAGTCAGTCAGTCACCCAAAAACAAAGGGGGCGCCATAGCGGCGCCCCACTCAAATGCTGCCTTAGCGACTCAATCGGCCCGGTCGGTCGCTTCTTCCATGATGTCACCGAGCTCGTAGATGTCGCGCTCGACTTCGATCACCGCTCCGGTGATCGCATCAATTTCGACGTCCAATTCTTTTCCGTCGCGGCCCATGACTTCAAATTCATAGGAGATAACACCCGTCGACGTAGTTTCCAGATCCATCCTGACGATCTTGCCCGGCACCCGCTGCAGAGCAATTTTGCGTGCCTGTGATGGCGAGACCTTGGCCTTTGCAAGAAATGCGTCGAGATCCATATTTTCGTTTTCCCACTCGACCTCAACGATCTTGCCGGTCATCGCATCGCATTCGACCTCGGTCTCGCGCCCCTTGGCAACGATCTCGAATTCATAGTGCGGAACGCCATTGTCCACACTGAGTTCTACTTCTTTTACCCGGCCCGGCACTTTTTCCAGAGCCGCGCCAAGACAATGTTCCATCGACACTTTGGTCTTCGGCATTCCCTCAATCGTGGCCGCATGGCCGACGGATAATACCAGGGCCGCGGCTCCGAAAACGCTCGCTATCACTTTCATGAGTTATCTCCTGTCTTCGTTGATGCGCTGCCCCACTATTTCCACCAGCTGTCAGCGCTAGTTCTTCACAACCACCATCCCTTTTTGGAGAATATGGCATGGCGATGGCAAGCAGTTGACATAGATCAGCCCCGAGTGAACGCCTGGGATCTTTGGGTGTGTCCCATTTACCGTCTAGCTTGGAATTGGTTCGGCGCGCTCGGTAGTTTCAGATCCAGATCGCATCAAATCCGAATCGGGTCAAATTCGAATAGGGTCAAATTCGAATCGCCTCATATTCGAACTGTCATCCCGTCGGCAAGTGAGTAACGATAGATACGCCAGGCCGGAATCAGGCCGATCAGCACCCCGGCCACAGCCACGACGCACATCAGCTGCAGTTCGTACGCTGACGGCCAGCCGATGGTGATGAAAAGCCCAAGCCTCGCTTCGATCCAGCTCTGCCCGATTAGCAGTCCCGCATAGAGACCGGCAACGCCAATTGCGACACCCAACCCGGTCAGAAACGCCGCCTCGCCGAGGATCAAAGAAAACACATGCATTGGGCGCGCCCCGACCGAGCGCAGGATCGCCATTTCTCGGCGCCGTTCACTCAGACTGGTCAGCAGCGCGACCAACATGCCTGCCAGGCCGACTACAACCACCAGAGCCGATACGGCGAAAAGTGTCTTTTCCGCCGCGCCGACGATTTCCCATACTTCCTGCAGCGTCGCGCCGGGAAGAATCGCCGTCATCGGCTCACCTGCATATTGGTTCACAAAACGCTGCATCCCCAGTGCAGCAGCTCTCGATTTCAGCCCGATCAGGAACGCGCTGATCGTATGGCCCCCTTCGTCGCCCTCTGACGCGCCGTAATGTTCGTGCCCGTGCACATCCTCGTGTTCCTCTCCAGGATGTTCGGTCTCGGTCTCCGGCGCTCCGCGCAATGCCGCCATCAGTGGATCGTGGATACCTTCTGAACTGACTTCGGCATGTACTGCGTCCAGACCTTCCAATGGCACGTGCACCGTGCGATCCACCGGTGTACCGGTCGGCGCCAGGATACCTGCCACGCGAAACGGCAGTTCCTCGTGCAACATGAAGCTGACTTGACCCGCGCCATGGGCAATCACAATGTCGTCGCCAATTCGATAACCGAGTTTGCGCGCAACCTCCGAACCCAGCACCGTGTCGTGTTCTTCCTCAAATTCCCGGCCCTGTGCAAAATCGAGAGCACGACTGCGCGCAAATCGAAAATGCTCGAAGTAGTTGTGGTCTGTCCCCACCACTCGATATCCGCGGTGCGAATCACCCAGCGATAGTGGAATTGTCCACGCCACTTCGGGCCGGTCGGCGATGGCGCGGTAACTGTCCCACCGGACATTGTTGGTCGGATTACCAATGCGAAAAACGGAATAGAGCAACAGGTGCACCGGGCTGCTGCGCGCACCGACAACCAAGTCAGTGCCGGAAATCGTCGCCGTGAAGCTCTCACGAGATTCACTGCGAATACGCTCAACGCCCAATAACAGCATTACCGATAACGATATCGATAACACAGTCAACGCCGCACTGAATTTGCGGTTGCGCAGCGATTTGACTGCCAGAGAATAAATCATCTGCTTTCCGGTTCCGGCTTGTCCGCCGAGTTCGTCCGCTTCATGGCCGTGAGTTCAATGGCGCGATCAAACAGCGGCGCCAGTCCCGCGTCGTGGCTGACAAACGCCAGTGTTGCTTGCTCACGTTCACATTCCTGAAACAGCAACTTGATGAAAGCCAGACGCCGATCGGCATCCAGTGCCGAAGTCGGTTCATCGGCAATCACCAGCTCCGGCGCGCCAATCAATGCCCGCGCAGCCGCCACCCGTTGCTGCTGGCCGACGCTCAAGTCCGTCACGCGCCGTTCCAGAATGTCCGGCGCTGCCATATCGAGATGCGTAAGCAATCGCAAAGCCTCCGCCTCGACGCTGCCGGCCTCTTTGGCGGCGCGTTTCTCGCGCCGTTGCGAAAACCCGCACGGCAATACCACGTTCTCGACCACCGACAGGTACGGAATTAGATTGAACATCTGAAAGATGAATCCGATGTGGTCTGCACGGAATCGATCCCGCCCGACGCCGCCGAGCGCGGCCAAATTCTGACCGAGCACGCGCACCATCCCGTTTTGCGGCGTCACCATGCCGCCCAGCAGACTGAGCAATGTCGACTTGCCGCTGCCGCTCGGCCCGCGCACGAAAACCCGCTCGCCCCGCGAGATGTCCAGACGATGGATGTCGATCACGATTGCCGAACCCGCGTTCCAGGCAAAGCGCACATCCGCAAGTGAAACGACATTTTCACCTGCTCCGGCCACATTGGATTCAGGAGAGACTGACTCGGCGATAGACGTCATAGAAAATGAGCAAGCTGTTACAACAATAACGACGCGTTAATAGCGCCCCCTAGCGGTCACAATAGTTTAATCCAGCGCAGCGCGCCTGCATTGACCAGAAACAAACCGTGGCCAATTTTGCGAGCCGGCCCTCGGCCAGACTAATCTGATTCAGGTCAATTTCCGCCGTATGATGTTGGGTTAGATTTCAGCGAATCCGAGCCGACCGGCAGCACCACAACCATGACCGGAGCCAACAACAACGAGCGCGAGGCGGTTTTTCACGTCGACAACATTTCCAAGGTCTATCAAATGGGCGAGGTGGCGGTTCACGCCCTGCGCGGGGTCGACCTGGATCTGTATGCCGGCGAGTTGGTGGTGTTGCTTGGCGCGTCGGGCAGCGGCAAATCGACCTTGCTCAACATACTCGGTGGGCTCGACGTTCCGACCAGTGGCCACGTTCAGTATCTGCATCACACCCTGACCACCGCAGGCGAAGCAGAACTCACCGAGTTCCGGCGCGAACATGTCGGCTTCGTTTTCCAGTTCTATAACCTTATTCCCAGCCTCACGGCGCTCGAAAATGTGTCGCTAGTGACCGAAATCGCTGAGTCGCCGATGGATCCAAAGGCCGCCCTCAGGCTGGTTGGGCTGGAAGAGCGGATGAATCACTTCCCGGCACAATTATCAGGCGGTGAGCAGCAACGCGTGGCAATCGCCCGCGCTGTAGCGAAACGCCCTGACGTGTTGTTGTGCGATGAGCCCACCGGCGCGCTGGACTACACCACCGGCAAGCTGGTGCTCGAAGTGTTGGTTCGGGTCAATCGCGAATTGCACACCACGATTGCCGTCATCACCCACAACGCGGCGATAGCCGATATGGCCGACCGGGTGGTGCGTATGAGCAGTGGCCAGATCGTCGAGATCAAACGCAACGAACGCAAACTTTCTCCCGCGGAGTTGAGCTGGTGAAAACGCGTAACCGGATGATCGTTCGCGATATGTGGCACCTGCGCGGACAACTCATCGCTACGGCGCTGGTGGTGATGTGTGGTGTTGCCTCTTTCGTGTCGATGCGCTGCACCTACGACTCACTGCGCATTGCACAGGCCGAGTACTACCAGGGCTACCGCTTCGCCAACGTGTTCGCGCAACTCAAGCGTGCGCCGTTGAGCCTGACCAGACAGATTGAAGAGATAGAAGGCGTGGCGGGGGTACGCGCCCGGGTCGTAATGGGCGTCACCCTTGATGTGCCCGGCCTGGACGAACCGGCTTCCGGGCGACTGGTGGCAGTGCCGGAGCGGCGTGCGCCAATGATTAACGATTTGTATCTGACGCATGGCCGCTACGTTGAACCGGAGCGACCGGACGAAGTCATTGCCAGCAAGGCTTTTGCAACGGCCAACAATCTCGAGCTCGGTGACACGCTCGGTGCGGTCATCAACGGCCGCTGGCAGCAACTCACCATAGTCGGCATCGGCTTGTCACCTGAGTATATTTACGAAGCTGGCGGCGGCACAATTTTTCCGGACAATCGTCGCTTCGGCGTGCTGTGGATGGGTGAAACGGCACTGGCCGCCGCCTTCAACATGGAAGGTGCTTTCAATGACGTCGCACTGACGCTGTCTGCCGGCGCCATGGAAGCCGAAGTCATTACCCGGCTCGATGACGTTCTGGCACGCTACGGCGGCCTCGGCGCCTATGACCGCGAAGAACAGCTCTCACACCGCTTCATATCGGATGAAATTGCGCAGAACCGCATATCGTCAACCTACCTGCCAGCAATCTTTCTCGGCGTTGCCGCATTCCTTCTGCACATCGTGTTGTCGCGCCTGGTCGCATTACAGAGAACCGAAATCGGATTATTGAAAGCGTTCGGCTACAGCAACTTTGACGTCGGCATGCACTATTTCAAACTGGCAGTGATTACCGTCCTGTCCGGTGTCGCGATTGGTGCAGCCGGCGGACTCTACCTTGGCGCTCAACTGACTACGCTGTATCAGGAATACTACCGGTTTCCTACGCTGCCTTTCGCCGTCACCCCGGAAGTGATCGCCATCGGAGTCGCGGTGAGCCTGGCGGCAGCCACGGCCGGAGCGCTGTCGGCCGTACGCCGGGCGGCAGTGCTTCCGCCCGCCGTTGCGATGCGCCCCGAACCGCCAGCGAGTTATCACGCAACTGTGCTGGAGCGCAGCGGGCTGTACCGCATACTGCCGGCGTCAGCCCGCATGATCGGACGCCATCTACTTCGACGTCGCTGGCATTCCTTTATGTCGACTTTTGGCATCGCCTGCGCTGCCGGAATCCTGCTGGTTGGCGGCTTCCTGCTAGCATCGATATCACATCTGATGCACATGCAGTTTGAAGAGGTGCAACGCGAGGATGTGCTGATCGTGTTCAACGAACCCGCGTCGGCCAGTGCACGGCTCGAAGTCGGCCGGCTGCCCGGCGTGTTGTACGCCGAGCCATTTCGCTCGGTACCGGTCCGTTTTCGTAGCGCGCATCGAACAAAACGCGCCGAAATCATCGGCATTCAACAGGGTTCCCGGTTGCGGCGCCTGGTCGACGCCGAAGCCCGCACTGTCGATCTGCCTCCCGACGGTCTGGTGCTTTCGCGCAAACTGGCTGAGTTACTCGATGTGCGTGCCGGAGACACACTACAAGTCGAGGTTCTCGAAGGGGCTCGCCCGGTGCGCCCGATTCAGATCAGCCGTCTGGTTGATGAACTGATTGGGCTGGGCGCATACATGGAGATCTCCGCCCTGAACCGCGTGATGCGCGAAGGACCTTCGATTTCCGGTGCCTATCTGGCAATCGACGATGAGCACGCCGGCAACTTGTACACCACTCTGAAGAATCTACCGGCAGTCGGTGGCGTCGCGTTTCGCGAGGCATTACTGGAAAGCTTTCAGGAAATCCTCGACCGCAGTGTTGTGACGGCAACAATGATCAATATCGTTTTCGCCTGCATCATCGCCTTCGGCGTCGTGTACAACGGTGCGCGCATCGCACTTTCCGAGCGCGGCAACGAACTGGCATCGCTACGGGTACTCGGTTTTACGCGGCGTGAAGTTTCTGCGATTCTGCTGGGAGAGCAAGCCGTGCTGACCCTGGCCGCCATTCCGCTGGGTTTTTCGATCGGGGTTGTTCTGAGCTGGCTTCTTTCACTTCAACTTGACACTGAGTTTTATCGCATGCCGCTTTTGTTTACGTCGAGCACGTTTGGCCTGTCGCTGGTTGTCGTGCTGATTGCAGCAGCGGTGTCGGGGGCATTGGTTGCAAGACGCCTGAACGAACTTGATCTCATTGCAGTACTCAAGACACGGGAGTAATAGCAGCGCATGAAAGCCAGAGCCAGGAAGATTGTCTACGGTGTCATCTTGGTTGCCGCGACTGCCGGTATAGCCTATCTGTTCATGCCGGCGCCGATAGATGTCGATATTGCTCCCGTGACGAAAGGCCCGATGATGGTGACGGTGGATGAGGATGGCGAGACACGCGCTCACGACCGCTTCGTCGTCAGCGCACCGGTGGCAGGACGTGTTAGCCGCATCGAGTTGCACGAGGGCGACCCGGTGAAACAAGGACAGGTGGTCGCACAGGTCTGGCCACTGCCACTGTCAGCACGCGAGCGCGACGAGCAAATGGCACGCATTGCCTCTGCAAAAGCGCTCAAGAAGGAAGCGGACGAACAGGTGCGGCGCGCAAAAACCGAACATGATCAGGCTATGCGCGAACGCAATCGTGTCGCCCAATTGGTGCGCGACGGCTTTGTCTCGCCGCAGGCGGCCGAGAAGGCCATCGTCGCGGAAATCACCAGCTCCAATGCTCTGGACGCGGCACGCTTCCGCGCGCGGGCTGCGGCGGCCGAGTTGCGCGCTGCGCAGGCCGCGGAACTGGCAATCTCGGCCAAGCCCGGCAGCCGTGCCGCAGTCAAACTCGAATCACCCGTGTCGGGCAAGGTGTTACGCATCCCTGAGAAAAGCGAGCGCGTTGTCGCTGCCGGTGAACCACTGCTCATCGTCGGGAATGCAGAGGATCTCGAAATTGTGATCGACTACTTGTCGACCGAGGCGGTCAAAATAAAACCCGGCATGCCGGTACTGATAGAAGGCTGGGGTGGCGACGAGCCGCTGCAGGCGAAAGTCCGGGTTGTCGAGCCATACGCCTTTACCAAGATTTCGGCGCTGGGAGTCGAAGAACAACGTGTCAACGTCATTGCGGATTTCGTCGGCTCGCATGCTGAGCTTGCCGATGCCTACCGGATTGAAGCACGTGTTGTGATCTGGCAAGCAGACAACGTTCTGAAAGCACCAGCCAGCGCTCTGTTCCGCCGCCAGAACGGCTGGGCGGCATTTGTGCCCGAGGATCACCATGCCCGGCTTCGCGCTGTCGAGACCGGTCGGCGCACCGCTTTCGATGTCGAAGTGCTGGGCGGCTTGCAAGCCGGTGAGCACGTCATTCTGCATCCATCAAATGACATTGCCGACGGCACTCGCGTGCATGTGCGGCAGAGCCGATAGCGGAGCCGGGACTATGGTCGAGAAAAGGCCGAATCGTTAAGGCACGAAAACCATGAGTGACGAGAACTTATACCTGGATGCTTACCAACCGCAGCAGATTGCCCGGCGGGTGGCAAGTATGGGCGTTGCCAAGGCGGAAGCAAATACATTGACCTTGCTCGTACTCGCAGTTCTCGCCGGCGCGTTCATGTCGCTTGGTGCGCTTTTCTTCACCCTGATTATCACCAACAGCAATCTCGGATTCGGTATAACGCGCCTGCTCGGCGGGCTCGGCTTCTGCACCGGCGTAGCGCTGGTCGTCATTGGCGGTGCCGAGGTATTTACCAGCAACAACCTGCTGGCGATGGCATGGGCCAGCAAACTGATCAGCACGAAACAAGTGCTACGCAACTGGCTACTGGTATATCTTGGCAATACCATCGGTTGCCTTGGCATGGTGGCACTGGTGTGGTGGTCTGATATCGGCAGCCTTGCCTCCGGTGCAGTGGCAACGACGTCGATCGAAATTGCGACCGAAAAGGCCAATCTATCGGCAGGTGCGGCCTTCGCCCGCGGAATACTGTGCAACACGCTGGTGTGTCTCGCTGTCTGGCTGTCCATGGGAGGTCATACCGTGACCGACAAGATCCTCGCGATTCTGTTGCCGATTAGCGCCTTCATTGCGATCGGCTTCGAGCACGCGATTGCCAACTGGTTCTTCCTTCCGTACGGGATCCTACTCGCCGAACCGAACTCAGTACTGCTGGCGGGCGCGGCGCACAACCTTATCGTCGTCAGTGCAGGCAACATCGTTGGAGGAACTCTGCTGGTAGCCGGTGTGTATTGGCTTGCCTATTTGCGGGAAACCGCTTAACGCATTTACTTGGTCTAGCTATGGATCTGAAAATCTTGTTTACCGTGTTTGGTGTCATCTTTCTCGCAGAACTTGGCGACAAGACGCAGCTCGCCACTCTGTTGTTCGCTGCTGACAAGGAAGTGAATAAATGGATGGTGTTTGTCGGTGCTTCGCTGGCGCTAATCGTCGCATCGGCGCTGGGGGTGCTGGCCGGCGGAGCAATCGCCCACTACGTGAGTGAAAAATATCTGCACTACATCGCCGGGGCCGGCTTCGTCGCGATCGGTATCTGGACATTGCTCACAGCCTGATGCGGAAAAGGAACGTCCATGAAAGCCAATCCAGTCCGGACGATCGAA
>CP070643.1:1517609-1528073 GCA_020354125.1 Betaproteobacteria bacterium
CCGCTCTCGCCCTCATGTACTCCCTCTGTACACTCCGGTTCCTGCGCACTGCTTCTATCAAAACGAGCGCGCACCCGACTGAAGCCCGCTCGCGACGTTTTTCAACACCCTGCTAACAGCTGCCAGGCCCGGTCATTTCTCGTCCGGGAAATCCTGCTCGGGAAACAATTCTTCATTGAAACCGAACATTCGCAGGTCCTTAATTCGCATGGGATAGAGAATCCCCTGCAAATGATCGCATTCATGTTGCACAACCCGCGCGTGAAAACCGCCGACGCGACGGTCGATCTCGTTACCAAACTGATCGAAGCCACGATAATGCACGCGGCCGTAACGCGGCACCAGACCGCGCATGCCCGGAACCGATAAGCAGCCTTCCCAGCCGTCCTCCATTTCTTCGCCAATTGGTTCAACCAGCGGATTGACCAGCACCGTGAACGGCACAGACGGCGCGTCCGGATAACGTGGAGTAGCCTCAACGCCGAATATCACCACCTGTAATGACACCCCGATCTGCGGTGCGGCGATGCCTGCACCACTTTTCGAACGCATGGTGTCCTGCATGTCTTCAATCAGAGCGTGCAACTCCGGTGTGTCGAACGCCTCGACCGCTTGGGCCTGTTCCAGCAGCACCGGGTGTCCCATGCGCAAGACCGATCTAATCGGCATAATTGTCCACCAGCGTGGCGAGTATCGCCCTTACCTTCTGCATCGCCTCGTCGAGAACGGTACGTATGACATCGAGATCGACCCCTTCGGCACTGTCGGCACGCCCCGCGGCCCAATTGGCGACCACCGCGATGCTCGCGTAACACAGACCCATTTCGCGAGCCAGAGCCGCTTCCGGCATACCGGTCATCCCCACCATGTCGGCACCGTCGCGCTCCATTCGATTGATCTCGGCAGCCGTTTCCAGGCGTGGACCCTGAGATGCCGCGTAGACACCGTCACAAATGATCGGCATCCCTTCGTCGGCTGCCGCATCAATAAGAGCCTGCCGCAACTCCTGGCAGTAAGGCCGGGTGAAGTCGATGTGGGTGACAGGTTGCTCCGAGCTGTCAAAAAACGAGTGCTGGCGCCCGTAGGTGTAATCGATGATCTGGTCGGGTACCGCCAACGCACCGGGAACAAAATCCGCGCGTATGCCACCGACCGATGCAACCGACACCAAGCCGGTAACGCTCTGCGCATGCATGGCCCAGACATTGGCGCGATAGTTAACGGCATGCGGCGGGATGGTGTGTCCGTAGCCGTGCCGGGCAATAAACACGATCTCGTGGCCGTTCAGCGATCCGAATGTCAGTGCGCCTGAAGGTTCACCGTACGGCGTGCGTACCACCTCGCGGCGCGTGATTTGCAGATTTGACAAGCGGGTCAAGCCACTGCCGCCAATGATCCCGATCATGTTCTCGTCCTCAGATCGCCTTGCTCATTGCTGCGTTGTTCATCGCTTGAGTGCGTAGATTGCCGGCAAATTACGCCACGCGTCGTGCACATCCATGCCGAATCCGAAGACGTAACGATCGGGCACGGTCACGCCGACAAAGTCCGCGCGGACCGGCCTCTTGGCTTTGACCGTCTTGTCAGCCAGTACTGCCGTGTAGACAGCCATGGCACCGTTGTCGGAAAGCCACCTCTTGATCTCCGACAAGGTGCGTCCTTCATCGAGGATATCGTCAATGACCAGCACGGTACGTCCGGTCACACTGGTACGAGGCTGGACGATCCACTCAATATCGCCGCCCTTGACACCGCCTCGGTAGCGCGTCACATGCACATAATCGAACTCCAGCGGAAAGCGCAGCCTCGGCAGTAACTGTCCGGTGAACACCACACCGCCTCCCATGACACTCAGAACCAATGGTACGCGGTCCCTCATCTGACGGGTGATCTCTTCGGCGACCCGGCTCACAGCTGCCTCAACCGCACTCTCATCGCAGATCAGTTCTGCGTCTTCGAGCAGGCGCCAGGTCTCCGATGCATCGAGTTTCACGATCTCCTCGCCTCAGCTCTGGTTCTCGATGTTACGCAAAAAAGCACGCAACCCGTCACCGACTTCAGGGTGACGCAAACCAAACTGTATGTTGGCCTGCAGGTAGCCG
Source organism: Betaproteobacteria bacterium (assembly GCA_020354125.1). Taxonomy (GTDB): domain Bacteria; phylum Pseudomonadota; class Gammaproteobacteria; order Burkholderiales; family Eutrophovitaceae; genus SG8-40. Next base: position 1,519,712 of record CP070643.1, read on the forward strand.
AGCTTGGATCCGCAATCGTAGCGCGTGCCGTTAAAACTGTAGGCCAGCGCCCGCTGCTTGCCCAACAAAGCCGCAATCGCGTCGGTGAGCTGGATCTCGCCGCCAGCGCCCCTTGTTACGTTATCGAGCTCGCCAAATATTTCTTCTGTCAGCAGGTAACGTCCAACCACTGCCAGCGTAGATGGTGCAACAGCCGGCTCCGGCTTTTCGACAATCGCTTTGATCGGCCGCTCCGCGCCAGTGGCATCGCCGCAATCGACAATACCGTAGGAAGATGTGTCCTCGCGGGCGACATTCTCCACGGCGATCACCGAACACGCCTCACGCTCGTAAACATCAACCATTTCCTTCAGTGCGCCCGGAGATGAATCAATCAGATCATCCGCAAGGACGACGGCAAATGGTTCATGTCCCACGACCGGACGGGCGCACAACACAGCGTGACCCAGACCCAACGCTTCAGGCTGCCGAACATAGATGCAATTGATATGCGACGGCACAACCTCGCGTGCAACGTCGAGCAGTTTCTGCTTGCCGCGAAGTTCCAGTTCGGTTTCGAGTTCATATGCCTTGTCAAAATGGTCTTCAATTGCCCGCTTGGTTCTGCCGGTCACAAAAACCATGTCCGTTATACCGGCGTCAACCGCTTCTTCGACCGCAAACTGGATCAATGGTTTGTCGACGATGGGCAACATCTCTTTTGCGGTAGCCTTTGTGACCGGGAGAAACCGGGTTCCGAGCCCCGCTACCGGAAACACCGCCTTGGTGATTTTTTTCAACTGGCTAGCCCCTGAGGTTATTGATCAATTAGGGTTATTGATCGTTGGTTTATGAACCGATCAATTCTAACAACGCCGGCTCATCGAGGACAGCAACGCCGAGTTGCTGTGCCTTGTCCAGCTTGCTGCCCGGCTTGTCGCCGGCGACGACGTAATCGGTCTTTTTCGAAACGCTGCCACTGACCTTGCCGCCAAGCGACTCTATTCGTTGCTTGGCTTCGTCACGCGTCATGTTCGGCAGTGTCCCGGTAAGCACAAAGATCTTGCCCGCCAGCGCGCTGCTGCGTACAGCCGTTTTCTTGACCTTGTCCCAGTGCACGCCGTTGGCCACCAGGCGCTTGATGACTTTGCGATTGTGCGGTTCAGCAAAGAAGCCGTGGACACTCCCGGCAACCACGGGGCCGATATCGGAGACACCTTGCAGTGTTTCTTCGTCGACCTGCATCAGCGCCTCCAGTTCTCCAAAATGCGCTGCCAGATCCTTGGCAGTTTGTTCGCCGACGTTGCGTATGCCCAATGCGTAGATGAACCGCTCCAGTGAAGTCTTCTTGCTCGCGCTGATCGCCGCTACGACGTTGGCCGCTGACTTGTCGGCCATGCGGTCGAGACCGGCAAGTTTCTCGGCGGTCAGTTCATACAGATCGGCAGGATTCTCCACCATCTCATTTTCAACCAGCTGGTCAATCAGTTTCTCTCCCAGCCCTTCGATATCCATCGCGCGTCTGGATGCAAAATGCCATAGCGCCTGCTTGCGCTGCGCCGGGCAATACAGGCCAGCCGTGCAACGTGCCACGGCCTCACCTTCGAGGCGTTCGACCGCGGATCGGCATACCGGACACTTGGTAGGCATGACGAATTTACGCGTCTTCTTCGGCCGCCTCTCGATCACCACCGCGACCACTTCCGGAATGACGTCGCCGGCGCGACGGACAATGACGTAATCCCCGATTCGGACATCCTTTCTGCGGACTTCGTCTTCGTTGTGCAGTGTCGCATTGGTCACCGTCACTCCGCCGACTCTGACCGGTGCCAGACGGGCCACTGGCGTCAACGCGCCGGTTCTGCCAACCTGTACATCGATGTCGAGCACTTCGGTGATTTCTTCCTGTGCCGGGAACTTGTGGGCAAGTGCGAAACGTGGTGCCCTCGATACGAATCCCAGCTCACGCTGAGCACGAAGTGAATTTAATTTGTAAACGACACCGTCTATGTCATAGGGAAGTGAGGAGCGCTGCTCACCGATGCCTTGGTAGTACTCGAGGAGCCCGTCTACGCCGTGGACGACATCGCGCTGGTTCGCCACCGGGAACAACATCGATTGCAGATAATCGAGTTGGCGGCTGTGCGCGTCCTCCGGAACCCGGCCGCCGCTCGCGGTGCCAATTCCGTATGCGAAAAACGCCAGGTGCCGCGTTGCCGTGATGCGCGAATCGAGTTGACGCAGCGATCCGGCAGCGGCATTACGAGGATTGGCAAAAACCTTCTCGCCGCGCGCCGCTTGCTCTTCGTTCAGTTTCTCGAAATCGCGCCTGAGCATGAGTACTTCGCCACGCACTTCCAAAGTGTTCGGGGCGCCTTTGGGCAGACGTAACGGTATCGCCCGTATGGTGCGAAGATTAGTCGTTACGTCCTCGCCGGCGTACCCGTCACCGCGCGTCGCACCCAGTACCAGCGCGCCTGAATCGTAACTCAGGCTCACGGCAAGCCCGTCAAACTTTGGCTCTACCGCGTACTCGATCTCGTCACTCTCTCCCAGCGCTTCCTTGATGCGACGATCGAACGCGATGATCTCCTCTTCATCAAACGCGTTATTGAGCGACAGCATCGGCGTGGCATGTTGCACCGTTTCGAAACCGGACAACGGCGCACTGCCGACGCGTTGCGTCGGCGAATCATCGGTTACCAGGGCGGGATAATCGGACTCGAGTTGCTGCAGTTCGCGAAACAGGCGGTCGTATTCGGCGTCGGATATCTGCGGTGCATCCAACGCGTAATACGCATAGTTCGCCTGATTGATCTGCTCGCGAAGCTGCTCTGCCCGTTTCGAAACGTCGGGCGGGACTCTCGCCATCAGGAGAACAACTGGCGCGCGGTCTCACTACCCGCGGGTATCCCGCGCTGCTCCATCGCCTCGTAGATAGTCCTCAACTGGTTGCGTATCTTCTCGAGTCCGGAGTCATTGAGCATGGCGCGATTATCGTCGCACAACATCGCGTCAAGGGAATCGGCAAATTGCTTGCAAACCGTGACCATTCTGTTGAACACCTTGACGCCGTCAGCGGTTCGCGGCACGTCGAGCAGAAAAGTCACGCTTCGCGTTGTCAGGTTCTTCAGCTCTTCGGCACGAAACGGGTTCGATTCCTGGTTATCCATTGAGAACAAGCTGCCACCCTGCCCGTCTGGCATGATAAACACACCCGTAGGGTCGAGTTGTAACCCGTTTGACTCCGCCAAAGCGCGCAGCTGAGTCCCGTGCAACACCTGCCCCGGCCGGGCAGCCACACTCAATCCGACAATAATGTCGACTTCGAGGCAGAAATCATCGAGGCTCAGTGCCCTGGTCATTGCTTCGTCTATGTCGGGCGCTTCGCAAATGGCTGAAACCTCCTGCGATTGTTCACGCAGGAGCGCAACCACCTGTTCAAGCTGTTCTCTTGTGATAGCGCCGCCCCGGTCCACCAACTGAACGAATACCTTGGCCGACGTGTACCACTGGTCGGCATCTGTCACCGGCTGCCATGCGCGCTTGTTGTAGTCGTAGCCAAAAAGCTGGTACTTGCGGCCGGTTGCGCTCAGCGCCGTAGCAAGGCTCTGAATCATGCTTGACGGCAACACCTCACCGGCTCTGATCTCCGCGACATAATTTATCGATGCGTCGGGAAGAGCAGCCGCAGGTGCCACTGAAGCTGATGCCGCTGAGCCTGGCGCCACCGAACCTGGCGCCACTGAACCTGGCGCCACCGAACCTGGCGCCACTGAACCTGGCGCCACCGAACCTGGTGCCACCGAACCTGGTGCCACTGAACCTGGTGCCACTGAACCTGGCACCGTGGCACTGGTCGCTTGCGGCTGCAGTGCCTCGTCTGCCTCTTCACGCAAAGGTTGTTCTTCGACTTGCGGACCCAGATGGGGATCTATCCGTTCCTGTAACCGGCCGTTCTGAGAAGTTTCGGCAGGTTGCTCACTTGCCAGCAGCGCGTCGGCCTCCGGACGCTTGAAACCTTCCTCGGCGCGGCGACGAAACTGTTTCTCCTGGAACCAGTTAAAGGCAATGACACTGCCAATCACGAACAGCCCGAGAATCAGCAACCCGATCTGCAAGTCACTCATGAATTCTCCTCGTTATTGGCAATGTTGATCATGGTCCGGTTGCGCGCCTAAGCGGCTTCCTCGCGAAGTCTAATGGCTTCTTCAATGTCGACTGAAACGACGCGCGAAACGCCTTGCTCTTGCATGGTCACACCCACCAACTGCTCCGCAATCTCCATGGTGATCTTGTTGTGGGTAATGAATACGAACTGCGTCGATTCCGACATCTTCTTGACCAGATCACAATAACGCGTCGTATTGTTGTCGTCGAGCGGCGCGTCGACCTCGTCGAGAAGACAGAACGGTGCCGGATTAAGCTGGAACATCGAGAACACCAGTGACAGCGCAGTCAACGCCTTTTCGCCTCCCGACAGAAGATGAATCGAAGAGTTGCGTTTTCCCGGTGGTCGCGCAATGACCTGCACACCGGCATCGAGTATTTCTTCACCAGTGAGCACGAGTTTCGCCTCTCCGCCGCCGAACAGGGCGGGGAACATCTCGGAAAACTTGTTATTGACCTGATCGAAAGTATCCTGCAACCGCTCGCGTGTCTCGCGGTCGATCCGCCTTATGGCGTTCTCCAGCGTAGCGACTGCCTCGGTCAGATCCTGTGCCTGGGCATCCAGATATGACTTGCGTTCGCGAGCCGTTGCAAGTTCTTCCAGGGCTGCAAGATTAACCGCGCCGATCGCTTCGATCGCCTTGCCCAGCCGCGTGATCTCACTTTGCAGTTGGCTCGCACGCACGCCTTTCTGAAGCTCCACTTCGAGCGCTTGCTCGTCGGCCCCGGACTCCGCCAACTGCTGCGACAGATTCTCCTGTGCGATGCGCGCCTCTTGTTCTTTGAGTCTTAGCTCGTTGGTACGGTCACGCAAAGGCTGCAGACTTTGTTCTATTTGCAGGCGCGATTGTTCGCTTTCGCGCAGCGAAGCGTCGGCTGCCTCCAGCGCGTCACGCTTGCTCGCCAGACTGTGCTCGCGCTTTGCCTTGGTGTCGAGTCGTTCCTGCAACTCGCTCTGCAGTGCCCCCTCGTCGGCTTGTTCGATTTCTCCCACTAGCCGGGCGGCATCGTTGTCAAGCCGCAACCGATCCTTATGTAATTTCTGAATATCATTTATTAAGTCATTAATTTTATTGTATATAGTTCGTTGGTCAAATACGCTTTCCTGATGTAATCTGGACGCTTGCTCAACCGCCTCACGGGCTGCCTTGAGTCGTGCTTCCGCTTCCGCCAGCAACTGCTTCGACGCTCCGAGCGAAGAACGCAGTTGCTCCATGCGTTGCGATAACTCGTCTACGGTCGCGGCAGCCTGTTTCATTTGTGCCGTTTCGCGCTCGACTTCCCGACTGATTTCTTCCAGTTCGTCGACTATTTGGGTTCCACGCGTGGTAATCCGATCGGCGAGCTGCGTGAGGCGCACGTGATCGACTTTGAGCTGGTGCTGCGCGTCCTGTAGTTCGGCAACTTCACTACGCGATCGATTGACCCCTTGCCTGACCTCGATGACGGCAGCCTCGGCGGCGGTGACAGCCCCGAGTGCGTCGCGCAGTTGCTGGTCGACGCGGTTACGCTCTTCGAACAGTGTTTCGATCTCGCGCTGCCGCGACAAAATGCCATGGATTTCCGAGTCCGGCGCATAGAGACTGGCACTCGCTGGAGCGAAGATATGGCCCTGAGCACTAACCAAAACTTGACCGGGCTTGAGCTGGCGCGCTGCTGCAACCCCCTGTGCTGGATCAGAGATGACGTAGACGCCAGCAAGCCAGCTGGCCAGAACACCTGCCAGCCGCTCGTCGGTGCAAGTGACGTAATCCACGAGTCTTTCCAGACCGTAGGAATTGTTTGTCTCAGCAGTACCAGGCGAAGAAAGTTGGTGGAAAGAAACCTTGGCAGGCGGCGCGTCGGAAAGTAAGGTCTGTATAGATGACAAGTCCTCGACCGCGACGCTATTGAGCCGCTCGCGCAGGATGGATTCAAGCGCGTCTTCCCAGCCTTCCCTGACGCGTATTCCCTGCCATAGCCTGCTGTTGCGCACCAGTCCGTAGCGCTCCAGCCATGGCTCCATCTCCCCGGCCCCCGAGACCTGCTCCTGCAGCTGCTGGAGCGCGGTGAGGCGGGCATCGAGCTGGTTGAGTCGCTGTTGCGCCTGTTCAGCGGCGGCTTCGGCCTCGCTCAGCGCACCCTCGAGCGCGGGCAACCGAATCTCATCTTCAGCCAGAGCTTGGCGCCGCTCACCGAGCACTCGGCCCGCGTCGGCCAACTCGCGATCAATGCGCACCAACTCAGCCGGCTCCGGCAGTTCCAGTTTGTCGCGCTCTTCCTCGAGACGCGCATTGCGGGCGGTCAACTGGTCAAGGACACGATCGGTGTGAGCACGCCGGGTTCGTTCCACTTCGAGTTGCTGCTCGGCTTGGGCGAGCTGTCTCTGGGCTTCATCGGCACGTTCGCGAGCCCGCTCATATTCGCTCTCCGCCGCTGGCAGCCCTTGTTGGGCAATCGCCGAGTCGGAAGCGGATTGATTCACGGCAACGCGGGCGGTCTCGAAGTCGTACCGGCTCTGTGCCAATGCCGCTTCAGCACGCTCCAGATTCTCACGTAACTCGCTTTGTTGCGCGCGAGCAGCTGTCAGCTGCTGCTCCGCGCGGCGGCGCGTATCGCGCTGATGCTGGATCTGCTGTTCGAGGCGCGCCACTTCGGAGTTCGATTCATAGAGCTCGCCCTGGGCCGTATGCACTTCGTCGGATGCCGCGTAGTGCGCCGCTCGCAACGTCTCGGCCTGAGACTCGGCGGCACGCATCTGGGCGGTACGAGCTTCCAGTTCGACGACGTTGGTATCGATGTCGCTCTGGATCTTCTCGCGCTGACGCGCGGCATCGCGCTTTCGCGTCAGCCACAATGTTTGCTGAGTTGTCTTCAGCTTCCTGTCAAGATCACGGTAGCGCTCCGCCTGCTCGGCCTGCGTTTCAAGATGGTTGAGCTGCTTGTCCAGTTCCTGCCGGATGTCGTCCACCCGAAGCAGGTTCTCACGCGTATCTTCCAGCCTCAGCTCAGTCTCGCGGCGGCGTTCGCGATATTTGGAAACACCGGCCGCCTCTTCCAGAAAATTACGCAAATCCTCGGGCCGCGCCTCAATGATGCGCGAGATCATTCCCTGTTCGATGATGGCGTAACCGCGACCGCCTAACCCCGTGCCAAGGAAAATGTCCGCCACATCGCGTTTACGCACGTGCTGATTGTTGATGTAGTAGGAGGAAACATCATTTCGCTCGAGCACCCGTTTGACCGAGATTTCCGAATACTGCGACCAGGGCCCGGTCGCCTTTCCCATGCTGTTGTCGAAAATCAACTCGACGCTGGCGCGCGACACCGGCTTGCGCTCGATCGAGCCGTTGAATATGACGTCCTGCATATTCTCGCCGCGCAGTTGCTTGGCCGACGATTCGCCGAGGACCCACCGAACCGCGTCTATGACATTGGATTTGCCGCAGCCATTCGGCCCAACGACACCGACCAACTGGCCGGCGACCGGGACGTGTACTGGATCAACGAATGATTTGAAGCCGGCGAGCTTAATGTGAGTGAGTCGCAATGGGGGATCCGTCTAAGTGCTTATAATGTTTCGTTTAGCTGTAAACGAAGGATCGTCGCTCGTTCGCTTACATTTTGAACGAGCGATATTCTAGCTGAACGATGACCCGCAATTAAATGCCGCGCAAACCTGACACAGCTCTGGAAACCTTCCCGAATCCCAATCCCAAACGGGACTTTCTGATTCGCATGCAGATTCCGGAATTCACCTGCCTGTGCCCAAAAACCGGCCAACCGGATTTCGCGACTCTGTTTCTGGACTACATCGCTGAGCGCAAGTGTGTCGAGCTGAAAAGCCTGAAGCTGTATATATGGTCCTACCGCGACAAGGGCGCATTTCATGAAGCGGTAACCAACCAGATCCTCGACGACCTGGTTGCCGCAACGCAGCCGCGCTTCATGCGGCTGACAGCCAGATTCAACGTGCGCGGCGGCATTTTCACCACGGTTGTCGCCGAACACCGCAAGAAATCGTGGAAACCAGAAACGCCCGTCTCCTTGCCGCCTTTCCCAGTTCAGTCGCCCACTGGTGAAAGTTAGAACAACCTAGCGATTCCCGCAGTTTGCGGGCAAAAGAGTTTCGAGCGCCCCGAGTGCAAGGAGCCGCCGGTTTTGAAAGAATCGTGCGCACGACGAGACATACCAAGACAGGTAGGCGAGGAGTAAGCGAGCACGCGACACCGCA
>CP070643.1:1528173-1573854 GCA_020354125.1 Betaproteobacteria bacterium
ACAGGTGGTCTTATGTGCAGCCGCCGAATCACCTCGCATACATATTCGGTTTCCACACCTTCGCGCAATGCTTCTGCAAACAAATACCCTGTCACAATCGAATAGCGTGCCATCTGAGGGTATGCAAATTCGCGCTCACGCGCGAAAGCGATCGCGTCTCTTAGCAAGTCACGACCACGCTCCGAATTTCCATGTACCAGCGCAACATATGATTCAAGGAAACGTGCCTGGCTTTCGAGAAACGCAAAGCAGGTGCCCGATATCATTCGGCGCAGCTGCAATAGCTTTTCTTCAAGCCGTTTCACATTTCCAACGACTGCAAGGGCAGCCGATTCATGTTCAACGCCCAGTATTTCTATGTACGGCATGCCAACAATGCTAGCTTCTACAGTAGCCTTGCGACTGTACTCGGCCGCAGCACCATAATTTCCATTGGCGCATTCCAGATGAATTCGCGATTGCGTCACATGCCATTTGTCCATTGGAATATCTGGCGAGGCTGTGGACACAGTTCGCTCATACCACCGGCGTGCATTGCGCACGTCGCCGAGCATGGCAAAGCCTGAGATCTGGTACGAATTGATTAGAAAGAACGCGCGGCGCAAACCTTGAAGTCCGTGTTCTTCACTCAGATCACCCGCGATGTCGAGAGAGGAAAGGGCGAGCTGATACTCACCGCACACAGAATAATAATAACCCTTTCGCAAATACCACCAAACGCGATTAAAGGGTGTTAAATCGGGGTGATCGAGTAGAGGTTCTGCACGCGCAACCGCGACTTTTCCGCGCTCCATGTCGCAACTGATGTTGCCGTAGCTAAGTAAACTGTGTGCAATTGACACCTTGCTGTTGACATCCATATCCTCGTCAAGCATTTCGGTGACGCGCTCAACAACATGAGACAGCAAACGGTGGCCAGGCGCAGCGTAGAGCATCCCAAGCAACAAACTATGGTAGATGCGCCTCTCGACAGCAGCGCTAACTGAAAGGCGAATTCGTTCCAGCAATGGTTCGAGCGTGTCAACCCAGCGCCGCATCGGCTTGAAATCGGACCACTCGAAGAAATAGCTGTCTACCACGCCCGCCGCAGACAAAGCCTGGCCAACGTTATCATTTGAGGCTGCAAACTGACCAAATGCTCGTTCCAGGTGGCTGCGCGCCTGCTTCTGGTCTATGGCAATCAGAGATGTACCAAGCCAGTAACGCAGCCATGGCGCATCCTCGACGACACCGTCGGGCAGCGCAAGTACCCGGTCCCGCAGCACACTTCCCCTGCCCTGGGCAAGCAACGCGTCTGCGTGACGCTCGATCAAGCGCTGGGCAGCAGTCCAATCTTCTGTGTCTTGGAACAACTGAATCGCACCATCAAAATCGTGCCGAGCTTCGAGCAAACGCGCGGCACGCCGCCGCGTATCGCGAAGACGGGTACCATCTATCAAAATACGTGATTTGGTTTGCAGGAATTCTCGGAACAATGCGTGGTACCAGAAAATAGGTTCCTCACCTGTACGCCGATGCGTAAACAGGTGGCGCTTGTACAGGTCCTCGAGAATATCTTCCGCATTGGTGTTGCCGGTGAGTTCGCAAGCCAAGCTCACTGGCACCTGAGGAAGTACTGCTGTATCGAGCAGGAATTCACGCGTTCTTACAGGCAGGCGCTCGAATACTTGCGCTGCAAAATAATCGAAAATCACATCGTGATGCGGTGTCGCGTTATGAGTCAGCACGTCGCCCTCGGAGACACCTTCACTTGCCTGATAACCATCGAGCATTAATGTCAGGCCCGCAGCCCATCCTCCGGACTGCTCATAGAGTCTATCTACCTCGCTGTCCTCTAGTTCCGAGACTCGAGTCGTGACGATTTCGCGCGTCTCGTTCAATGTGAGCCGCAACTCGTCCCATTCGACGAAATCGACGTTGCCATTCGCAATCAGTCGAGCATAACAATCGGGTGGGTCCCGCCGGCTGATCGCCAGCAGAGTGCGCAGCGGTGGTATCTCATTCACTGCCGAAGCGACGATTTCATGAAAATGATGGCTCGCTTCAACCTCCTGGTAGTTGTCCAGCACCAACGTTGCGCCATCGGGTAGGCGCGTAAACAACTCCCGGAAGAAACGTCTGGAGAATCCGTCAACATCCTGTAGATACTCAGGCGTCAACCGCGGCAGAGGTGGCTGATTCTTTCGACGATACGGTTTCGCGGCTTCGCCGAGGTAATAGAAGAAGGTCGCCAGGTCTGCGTCGCCCGGATCGACCTGATACCAGATGCCCTCTATGTCACGCTCGTCCAACCAGCTAGCCACTAGCGTGGTTTTTCCCGCACCCGGAGGGCCAACAACACAGGTCGCGGGCTTACGATCTCGCGCTTCATCCAATTGCGCGAACAGGCGCTCGCGGGAAACCGCGTTGTGCAACCGCGGCCGCGTGAGTTTGGCGAACTGTGGCGCTTTTGCCGCCATCGCTACATCCGAAAGATGACCCGACTGATGAAATCGAGTCGGAAGCGTATGAGGGAAATTGCGTTATTCATTCGGCATCTCCTCACGCAGAGTCGGTATGGCGGGAATCCAAGAGCAATTCCCCCCAAAGACCGAATCAGCGTCTGCGCACCAGTTGCGCTCAACTCGTCCAACTTCTACGAGTACAAGCTTACGCCTTCCCGGGGTACTTTTGACCTACAGATGCCGCAAATCTCAACATTACCGAAGTATTGAAAGGCAATGCGCATTGACGGCACAGGCGCTGGTAGACCGCATTCGATACCATTCAGCTATCCGCAAGGGCGATGCCGAGCAACCAACAGGCGTGCCCGACTCACTGTCGACTCAGCTAGTCTGCTCTGCCGGAGCCCGCAGTCGCTGCAACGCAGCGAGGATGTCATTTGGTTCGAGCCGGTTCCGGTATTCCACATCGACATGAGAGAGAACGACACGGCCGTCCGGCGCAATGACATAGGTTGCCGGGATCGGCAGATGCCACTCGCCATCGGCATTCAGTTCGGTCAGATCTCGACCCATGCCAACGTAAGTCTTCTGCAACTGCTCGGAAAGGTCGAACAGAATTCGATACGCGCGCGCGACGTCAACGTTCGCATCTGACAATACTTCGAATTCGAGTTCGTTCTTCTCCGCGGTGGTAAGTGAAGCATCTGGCGACTCGGGCGAGATAGCAACCAACTGCGCGCCGAGTGCGCGAATCTCGGGCAAGATGCGCTGGTAGGCCCGCAACTGCAAATTGCAGTACGGGCACCAGCCACCACGATAAAAAGTCAGAACAACCGGGCCGCGCTCCAAAAGCGAAGAGAGCCTGACCGGGTTTCCGTGAACACCAGGCAACTCGAAATCCGGCGCCTTGTCACCCTCTTTCACTGCGCTGCCGGCGAAATCGCTGGCAATGAGCGCATCGATATCCGCCTGAATAGTCGCGATCACTTCCGGCGATTTGTCTTGCTTGAATTTCGCAAGGTGTTGCTGCAGCTCGTCCTTGAGCGTCATTGCCAGCTCCCGTTTGTTCATTGAAAACCAAATATACCCGCTAATCAGTGACCAGTCGCCTGCGCACTGCAGCGCGTGATGGTGAGCTTGCTCAATGCACTGGTGCGCAATTGGTCGAGTGCCACTACGCGCTTATCTTTCAGGAACCGCCGCCAGGATTCCTTATCCGGCCATTCAGTGACGCTTGCCTCGGTTGGCAGAAAATCGCCCCACGCCGAGCGCACACCGGCGAACTGAAGCAGCGACCGTGCGCCATATTCGCTCGCGATCGGTTGAATCTGGGCATAGTAATCGTTCAGCCGCTCACGTCCACCGTCAGGCCGAATCCACAATCCCGACAGCTCGTAGACCTTGTCGGGGTCGAAACTGACTGAAGCATCTTCGATTGGCCGAAGATGTGTAACGATCAAACGATCCAGTGCTGCGTCACGCTGCGGGTAAAGGCGCCGATAATCGGCATCTGCCATGAAGCCGTCGAAGCTCTCGAGCTTGGGCCACTCGACCATGCCGATCACGCTCGGCGTCAGATCGCCCACGAGCGCTTCTTCGGGGACCAATCGGCCAAGTGCCCGGACGCCGTACTTTTCGGCAACGGGGAACACCTGTTGGAAATAAGACATCAGCGACTCACCGCCGTCCGGCTTGACCCACTGCATGGCCATTTCGGTGATCCGCGTGTTGTTGAACTCGACTGAAGGGGCCTGCGCCGCCGCTGCCGCTACTGCTGTTGCTGCCGCCATGGTTTTCCTCCTATGGGAACGTGTTCGGTTAACTGTCAGCGCAGGTCCAAGTCGCAACCCGCCCCGTGCGAACGCACTTTAATTCTGCGAATATATCAATACAATAGAGCTTTTCGCAGGTGGGGGCTGCAAAAATGCAGAGGCTCGACTGGGATGACTTGCGGGTATTTCTGGCGATCGCACGCTCCAAAACCTTGAGTGGCGCAGCACGGAAGCTTGGCGTTAATCAGACAACGGTAACTCGACGGCTCGATGCGCTCGAAGCCCGGCTCGGTGCGCGGCTGTTCGACCGCTCTCCGTCAGGAATCAGCCCCACGAGCGCGGCGACGGAAGTGTTGCATGTCGCCGAACGCGTCGAAGACAACGTCGCCTCGATTGAGCGGCAGTTGATCGGCCAGGACACGCGGCTCACTGGCGAACTGCGGGTAACAACCATCGATATGTCTGCGTACTACGACGCCGATTTGTTCGAAAGCTTCGCGCAGCGCTATCCGGATATCGAACTCGAGCTGTCGGTGGGTCATTTCCTGCGCAACCTGACTCGACGCGAAGCTGATGTCGCCATTCGTTGGACCGACAAGCCGCCTGAGCATCTGGTCGGACAGCGCGTGGCAAGAGCCGAGTACGCTGTGTACGGCGCCAGGCCCTTGCTCGACAAACATGGTGCCGATGCGAAGTTGAATGATTTTCCCTGGGTTGATTGGGACGTTGCAAACAACGCCCGGGTCACTGCGCGGTGGATGCGCAACCACGTTCCGGACGCACATGTAGTGTGTCGCTACGATATGGCGCTGGCGCTGCACGGCGCAATCAAGGCCGGCACCGGCCTGGGCTTTATGCCATGTGCATATGGCGACAGCGATCCTTCGCTGTGCCGGATGCGACCGCCCGAAGCCGGGTTCGGAATGGACATCTGGTTACTGACTCATCCGGATTTGCGCTCCACCGCGCGGGTACGGGCCTTCATGCGGCACGCATCAGCGTATTTCGAAACAAACCAACAGCGCTTTGCTGGCGCCACAATCCCGGTTCAGAACAGAGACGCTTCCCGGTAAAGCATTCAACCGCTGCAGTAACGTCGTAACACCCTAACGCGGGCATGCTGCGATGCGTCACGCGCAGACACCTTCTGAGAGCAAGGTTTTCTTAACAGAAACAACGGACACCGACGGGTGCATACGCCAGCTTCACATCGTTCGTCCCCGGTGCTACTTTAGATGGGCTCCAATTTCGATAGAGGCGATTTTCGATAGAGGCGATTTTGGATAGAGGCGATTTCAGATAGAAACTAGTTCAAACAAGCAGCAAATCCAGATAAAGAACAAGTTCGATAAGAATCAACATAGAAAGAAAACCAAACAAAATCACAAACGGAGGAGACAATCATGGCATTTAAAGTTGCAAGATTCCTCGACGTGTCGGAAGGACTGCAAGCAAACCAGTTTTCGATCGGCAGCCGCGACACGCTCGAAACACTCGATGACATCGACCCGATCTACAAGCCGCTGCTCGACGGTCCGGTACCGGCAATCTTTGCCGTGCTGGGAACAGACGGGCGGCCTAACCTGACCCCGATGTGGTTCGACTACGAAGGCGCAAACGTACTAGTGAATGTGGCCACACATCGCAAGAAAGTGGAGTGGATACGAGCCAATCCCAAGCTCTCCATGATTCTTGTCAACCAGCAGAACATGTATCACTGGGTCAGCATCAAGTGCACCGTGAAGCGCGAGATTCTCGAGGATGACCCGAAGGAAGGCGCGCGCGTCACCGCCCAGCTGGACAAGATCTGGACCAAGTACACCGGCAATGAACCGCCATACGGGCTTCGTGATCCTTCGATCAATGAGCGCCGTGTGCTGTTCGAGTGCCCGGTAGACCGGATCGCGACGTTCGGCAAGCCCTGATTTAGGTCATGCAAGTCGCCGTCGTCGGCGGCTCACTCGGCGGACTCACCGCCGGGCTGCTGCTGCGCGATATGGGAATCAGTGTCGATATCTACGAGCGCTCGCCGGTCGAACTGGCGCAACGCGGGGCAGGCATTGGCTTTCTCCCGGAGAGTCAACGCTATCTTGTTGAGCGCGCCGGTGTCTCGTTGGACAAGATCAGCATTGCCACTTCGCACATCCGCTATCTGAACCGCAACGCGCAGATGGTGTATGACGGGTTGCACCAGTATCGATTCAGTTCATGGACAACAATCTATCGTGAATTGCTGGCATGCGTGGAACCGGCGATATATCACCTGGACCACGAGATGATCGACTGGATTGACGACGCTGATTGCGTCAATGTTCGCTTTGCCAATGGCACGACGCGCCAAGCCGATTTGCTGATATGCGCTGACGGCGTAGGCTCGACGGCGCGCGCCCGATTGCTACCGAACGTGCAGCCCCAATACGCAGGGTACGTGTGCTGGCGTGGCATGGTGCCTGAGCAAGCAGTTGATGCAAAGACACGTAGCGTGTTTGACGACGCTATCACTTATTACGTGTATGCGAACAGTCACGCGCTGGTCTATCCGATTCCAGGGCCGGATGGCTCTGTTAAGAAAGGCGAGCGGTTGTTCAATCTGGTCTGGTATCGGAACTACCTTGAAGGCAGCGATCTCGACGATTTGATGACCGATAACACCGGCCAGCTACGCGAGATCTCGTTGCCGCCTGGATCAGTGAGCGAACGCCACGCCGCGGAGTTGCGCACAGTTGCCGCGGCACGTCTGCCCGAGCCGATGGCCGATTTGGTCTCGAAACTCGAGCAACCTTTCCTGCAGGTTATCTACGATATCGATATTCCGCGTATGGCATTCGGTAGGGTTTGCCTTGTTGGTGATGCCGCCTTTGTCGCTCGACCACACGCGGCGGCCGGCACGGCAAAAGCAGCGGCCGATGGCTGGGCGCTGGCACAAGCACTTTCCGAAGAAAAAGATGTCGTTGCCGCACTCAAACAATGGGAGGCCGGACAACTCAGTCTCGGACGCCAATTGCTGGAACGAACCCGCAGTATCGGTCGCCGCTCGCAAGTTGACTGTAATTGGGTGGCGGGAGATCCGGAACTGATTCTTGGCTTGCACGGGCCGGGCGTATGAACAAGAACATCGAACCCGTCTGGCGCGACCCGCTGGGTGACTTCGGCACGGCTGCCTTGAGCGCGCACCGCCGTCATGAACACCGCCGTGATGAAAATTGAGTTCGAGACATGAAGAAAACGAACACGGTATTGCTGGAGATCAGTGAACTGCGCCGCCCAAGCGATGATGAAGTGCGGCGGCACTTTGCTGACACCTGTGACGAATCGCTGTTCAAACATGCCGGTGATCTACGCGATCGCGGACACGGCAATGTAATTTCCTATTCGCGAAAAGTCTTCATTCCGCTGACACACTTGTGCCGCGACGTGTGCCACTACTGCACATTCGCGCGAACGCCGCGGCGCGGCAAGTCCGCCTTTCTGCCACCCGAGCGGGTTCTTGACATTGCGCGAGCCGGCGAGCGCGCGGGATGCCACGAGGCGTTGTTCACACTTGGTGACAAACCGGAACTCCGGTACCGCACAGCACAGGAGCAGCTGCAGCGACTCGGCCATCGAACAACGTTGTCGTATCTCGCCGAAATGTGCGAGATGTTGTTGCGCGAAACCAGCCTGTTACCACACATCAATCCGGGGGTGATGAGCCGCGACGAAGTCGCCAGGCTCAGACAAGTATCCGTTTCACAAGGGATCATGCTGGAGAACGTCTCGCAGCGATTATGTGAGAAAGGCGGCCCGCATTTCGGGTCACCTGACAAGCTCCCCGAAGTTCGACTCCAGACCATGCGCCATGCCGGCGCGCTCAGCGTGCCATTTACTAGCGGGATACTGATCGGCATTGGTGAGACACGCCAGGAACGCATCGATTCGTTGCTGGCGATTCGCGAACTGCACGAACGTTACGGGCACATCCAGGAAGTCATCATCCAGAATTTCCGTGCCAAGCGGACGACCAAAATGGCCCATGCGCCCGAACCGGATCTGTCCGACTTGATGTGGACGCTGGGAATGGCACGAGTCATTTTCGGGCCGAGCATGAATCTGCAGGTACCGCCCAATCTGACGCCCGAAGAGTATCCGCTGCTGGTGAGCGCTGGCCTCAACGACTGGGGTGGTGTGTCGCCGGTCACGCCGGATCACGTCAATCCGGAAATGCCGTGGCCGCAAATCAACCGACTGCGCAAGCATACCGAACAAGCCGGCAAGGAGCTGGTTGAACGTCTTGCGATTTACCCGGGCTATTGTCTCAACGCAAACAACTGGCTCGACGCCACGCTCGTGTCGCGGGTGAATCGCGCAGTCGATACGGAAGGATTCGCCCGCAACGACGCGTGGTCACCAGGTACAAACGCCGCCATACCGAAAGCGAAGCCGGCCAGCGCCCTGTGCTTGACTGGTGCAGCGAAGGTCGACCGCATCCTGTCGACGGCTGCGGCCGGCAACAGGCTCGCCGAGGACGAAATCGTGTCGCTGTTCAGCGCTCGCGGCAGTCAATTCCAGGATGTTTGCGCCGCGGCAAATGAATTGCGCGAACGGACTGTCGGCGACATCGTTCGTTATGTCGTCAATCGCAACATCAACTACACCAACATCTGCAGCTTCCACTGCACGTTCTGCGCGTTTTCCAAAGGCAAGGCGCATGCGCACCTGCGCGGCCAACCGTACGACATTACCATCGACGAAGTCGTGCGACGCGCGCGCGAAGCGCATGACCGCGGCGCCACCGAGGTTTGTATGCAAGGCGGAATTCATCCTGATTACACCGGCGAAACCTATCTTGCACTCTGCCGGGCGGTGAAGGCGGAGCTGCCGGATCTGCATATCCACGCGTTCTCACCGCTGGAGATCAAGCATGGTGCAAGTACGCTGGGTGTTAGTGTTGAACAGTTTCTTGGTCAACTGCGTGATGCGGGGCTCGGCACTTTGCCGGGAACCGCCGCGGAGATTCTCGACGATGAAGTGCGCGCGGTAATTTGTCCGGACAAACTGAGCACGGATGAATGGCTCAGCGTGAGTGGTACAGCACACCAGCTGGGGTTGAAAACCACGGCAACAATCATGTTCGGTCACGTCGAGCGTTACAAACATTGGGCGCGCCACTTGTTACGCGTACGAGAACTGCAAGAACAAACTGGCGGATTCACCGAATTTGTACCGCTGCCTTTCGTACACATGGAAGCGCCAATGTATCTGCACGGCCAGGCGCGCAAAGGTCCGACCTTTCGCGAAACGGTTTTGATGCATGCTGCAGCGCGGCTGGTCTTGCATCCATTGATTCCCAACATCCAGGCATCGTGGGTAAAACTGGGCAAGGATGCCGTGCGCGCCTGTTTGCGGGCGGGTGTGAACGATCTTGGCGGCACCCTGATGAATGAAAGTATTTCGCGCGCAGCGGGCACGCTTCACGGGCAGGAGATGGCGCCCGGGATGATGGATGCGCTCATCACGAAATGTGGCCGTATACCAAAACAGCGCACGACGCTTTACGCGATGGCACCCCGCGAGCTGCGTGAACGTTCCTATCGCGCAATTGAATTATCTCCGCTGATACTCTCGCGCGCAAAACGCACGGCACGAGCCGGTAGCGCGCGAGCCGCAGCTGTCAACAGCAGCTCGGGCTGAAGCTCACCAGTCGTCGACAAGGATCGTTTTCATGGATTTCGGTATCAACGTTCCCACGCGCGGCGCTCTGGCAACACGCGACGGCGTCCTGGCATTGACACAACTGGGCGAGAAGCTCGGTTTCAGTTACGTCGCCATTCCCGACCACATCATCATCCCGCACAGTATTGATTCTCTGTATCCGTATAACGTCGAACGCAAAATGGTCGGTGCTTCGGACGGCGACTGTATGGAGCAACTGGTATTGATGTCGTATCTCGCAGCGGCAACGACCAGTATTCGCCTGCTCACTTCAATCATGGTCGTGCCGCATCGCAACCCGGTGTTCGCCGCCAAGGCACTGGCGACTATTGACGTGCTGTCACAAGGACGGGTCACCGTCGGATGCGGCGCCGGGTGGATGGAAGAAGAGTTCGTGGCAATCGGCGGCATACCACCGTTCAAGGAGCGCGGCAAAGTCACCAATGAGTATCTGCGTATCTTCAAATCGCTATGGACCGAGGACAGGCCCCAATTCGATGGTGACTATGCGCAGTATTCCGACGTCAGTTTTCTGCCGAAGCCAGTTCAGAAACCGCATCCGCCGCTATGGGTCGGCGGCGAGAGTCCGGCGGCACTGCGGCGAGTAGCGGCACTGGGCGAAGCCTGGTACCCGATCGGTTCCAATCCACAGTTTCCGCTCGACACGGTGGATCGTTACAAAGAAGCGCTCGGCCGGTTACGTCAGGAAGCGGAGAAGATCGGGCGCGACCCGGGTGAGATCGACCTGGCCTACTGGGCGAACTGGTATCAGGAAGGGCAGACAATCAGCACCGACAGCGGCGAGCGCCGACTGTTCACCGGTGAAGACGAGCAGGTCGCGCAGGACATTCGTGATCTGCAGGCTTGCGGCACACAGCATCTGCTCTTCAATTTCGTGCGTGGCACGCTCGAAGAATCACTGACGGCAATGGAACGCTTCACCACCACAGTCTTGCCACTCGTCAAGTAAGCAAAAGGGCAACCAACAAGGTGACAAACAAACCGGTCATTTCTATTTTGGGAGGCACTGGCGCGCAAGGAAGCGCGCTGGCACTGCGCTGGGTCAATGCGGGCTACTCGGTGGTGATCGGTTCGCGTAACGCACAGAAAGCCGCGAAGGCCTGCGAGGAAATTTCCAGGCAGGTCGAGAAAGCGAATATCTCGCATGACAACTACGCTGCGGCGGCGGACAAGGGCGAAGTCGTTGTGCTGTGCGTACCGTACGCTTCACAGCGTGAAACTGTCGAATCGGTGCGCGAAGCACTCGAGGGTAAGATTCTGATTGACGCCACCGTTCCGCTGGTGCCGCCTAAAGTTGCGCGCGTGCAGCTTCCCGAGGGCGGTTCGGCCGTTGCCGCTATCCAGGCAATGCTCGGTGATTCGGTCAAAGTGGTGTCGGCATTCCAGAACGTCGCGGCGCATGTGTTGAGTGAGTTGTCCTCCCCGGTGGAGTGCGATGTGCTGGTGTGCGGCAACGACGTCGATGCGCGCGAGACAGTAATCAAGCTGGCCGGCGACATCGGCATGCGCGCAATTCACGCTGGACCGATTGGTAATTCGGCAGCGGCCGAAGCGCTGACGTCGATTCTGATATCAATTAATTCGCGTTACAAAGTATCCGGCGCGGGCGTGCGCATTACCCGCCTCGACACAGACAAGAAGTGAGAGCAAATGGGTCGCTTACATGAAAAACAGTCTCTGACCGTCACCGGGACGCGCAAACTGCAATTGATCGGGCTATCGGGCGTGCCTTTGGTACGCGAGGCAGACGAGCTGTGTGAGATTGTCAGCAATGCCCTGGCGAATTCCGGCGAAGCGCTTCGCAATGGCGACATTCTTGTCATTGCGCAAAAAATTGTATCGAAGGCACGCGGCCGTTATGTCGACCTCAACACCATTGAGCCATCTGCACATGCCGAGGATCTGGCCAAGACCGTCGAGAAAGACCCGCGACTCATCGAACTGATTCTGCGCGAGTCCACTGAGGTATTGCGTGTACGGCGTGATGTGATCATTGTTGTACATCGGCTGGGTTTTGTGATGGCCAACGCCGGGGTGGACTTCTCAAATGTAGATAATAGAACCGATGTAGACAATAAAACCGATGTGGATAACAACACAGAAGAGCAGCGGGCGTTGCTGCTGCCGCTCGATCCG
Source organism: Betaproteobacteria bacterium (assembly GCA_020354125.1). Lineage (GTDB taxonomy): Bacteria > Pseudomonadota > Gammaproteobacteria > Burkholderiales > Eutrophovitaceae > SG8-40. Next base: position 1,540,238 of record CP070643.1, read on the forward strand.
GACGCAGAGTGTGAACAATTACGCCGTGACATCAACAAACTTAGTGGAGCAGACATCGGCGTTGTGATGAATGACAGTCATGGCCGTGCCTGGCGTAATGGAACAGTCGGGGTGGCAATCGGTGCTAGCGGCGTCGAAACTCTGGCAGACATGCGCGGCAAGCCAGACTTGTTCGGACGCGCCTTTCGTATTACCCAGGTTGGCGTAGCGGATGAAATTGCGGCCGCGGCGTCATTGCTGATGGGTCAATCCGACGAAGGCATGCCGTTGGTGCTGATGCGCGGTCTGCAAACTGGTCATGGCAAAGCGGCCGATCTGATCCGCCCCAAGGAAATCGATCTTTTCAGATAGAAAGTTCAGAAACCAGGCACGCCATGCAAAACACATTGAAGCAACAAGCAGAACCGTTCGTCATGCCTTCGGTTTCAACGGCAGACGAGCTGCTAAGTTCACGCAGATCAATCCGCCGCTATGCGCAGCTTCCCGTATCGCGCGAATTGATCGAATCGCTGCTGCGCACTGCGGTAACAGCGCCATCAGCACACAATCGGCAGCCTTGGCGGTTCCTCGTTCTCGAATGCAATGAGGACAAAGACAAACTGGCAAAGGCGATGGGTGCGTTGCTGCGCGCTGATCGAAACCGCGACGGTGACGACGCGCAGGCAATCGAAGCCGATGTCGCACGATCTTATGCCAGGCTGACGGGTGCGCCAGTGCTGATTGTCGTTTGCATGAGCATGATCGACATGGATCGCTATCCGGACACGAAACGTATGCAGGCCGAACGTATCATGGCCATTCAGGGCACTGCGATGGCGGCGCAGAATCTCCTTTTGGCGGCGCATGCGTCGGGTTTGGGTGCCTGCTGGATGTGCGCACCACTGTTCTGCGCCGACACGGTTCACGCAACCCTGCAGCTACCTGACGACTGGGAGCCGCAGGCCATCATCACGCTAGGCTATCCAGCACACTCGGGCAAGCCATTTTCCCGCCGGGCGCTGCACGAAGTGGTTCAGTTTCGGGAGGGAGCACCATGATCCTGGCACTCGCCGGTGGTGTCGGTGGCGCGCGCTTGGCGCACGGCTTGGCGCAAGTACTCGATCCTGCTGAACTGATGATCGCCGTCAACACCGGCGATGACTTTGTTCATCTCGGCCTGTACGTTGCACCGGACATCGACACCGTGATGTATACACTGGCCGGCATCAACGACCCGCAGCGCGGCTGGGGCGTAGCCGACGAGACATGGCACTTCATGGAACAACTGGCCAAGCTGGGCGGCGAGACCTGGTTCCAGTTGGGCGACCGCGACCTGGCGACCAATGTTGAGCGCACGCGCCGACTGACACAGGGACAAAAGCTTTCAGAAGTCACGCGGCAGTTATGCCTTTCTCTTGGAGTCAAACACAGCGTTGTGCCAATGAGTGATGAGCGTGTGCGTACCCGCGTCGATACGGATCAAGGCCAACTCGATTTTCAGGATTACTTCGTCAGGCGGCGAGCCGAACCCAAAGTCCGCGGCTTTGAATATGTCGGAGCCAATCAAGCGCAGATGTCTGCCGCGTTGCGTGATTGCCTGAGCGATCCAGCGCTCCGTGCGGTGATCATATGCCCGTCCAATCCCTATCTGAGTGTTGCGCCAATCCTTTCGATACCTGGCGTGCGCAACGCCATTGCCAATGCGGCGGTACCGAGGTTGGCCATCTCGCCGATTGTCGGCGGACAAGCGCTCAAAGGACCTGCTGCCAAGATCATGCGTGAACTCGGCAGAGAGAGTTCCGTTGTCGAGGTTGCACGCTTCTATCGTGGACTGATCGACGCGCTTGTTATTGATGGCGCCGACGCAAGTCTGAGCGACGAAATCGCGCTGACCGGCATTACGCCGCTGGTGACATCGACGGTCATGCGCGACGCAAATGATCGCCGCCAACTGGCGGAAAATGTCGTCGGATTCTGTGAGCAATGCCGCTTGCAGGATGTAAGGAGTGCCGAGGCGTGAGTGACTGGTTGGTTGTTCCTGTCAAATCCCTGCGAGGAGGAAAGACGCGTCTGGCGCACGCGCTGGCGCCCGCGCATCGACGCGCCTTGATGGACCAGCTACTGGTGCACATCGTAACGCAAGCAACGCCATACCCCGGACTCGACAAAACCGTCATCGTGAGTGGATGCGGCGAAACGCGTGCACGTGCCATCGAACTCGGCGTGCGCGCAATCGCGGAAACCCGTTACGGCCTGAATGCAGCGATACGGCAAGGCCAACTCGCGCTGCGGCAATGGGGCGCCTCAAAAATGCTGGTCGTGCCATGCGATCTGCCGATGCTCGATAGCGAAGACCTTCGGCAGCTTTCGCAGCTCTGCAAGCCCGATCTGATAGCGATCGCCCCCGATCGGCGCGGTGTCGGAACAAATGGCTTGTGTCTGGACCCGCACCTCGAGTTCGTGTTCCAGTTTGGACCGGACAGCTACCGCGGTCACATTGCGAGTGCCCTGCGTCTCGGCCTGGAGCACGACACCGCACACTGCCCGGGCCTAGCTTTCGACGTCGACACACCCGAGGATCTGGCTGAGTGGTATCAGTCGGAAGAAAACCGGTTTCGCAATGCACCTCTTACTGCCGATCGGCAGTACGGAGCACCCTAACGCCAGAATTAGCAACGACGCAATCAGCGCCTCTTCACGCCCTCCGGTCTTACCATCTCGCACGTGGTATCGAGAACGATCTCATCAGGTTCTTTGCGCAACGCCGTGTTCCATCCCAGCTTCGAACCGACAGCAGTTTTGCTGGAGCCGTTGGCGACTCGACCGTTTCCCACTTTGCCGAGACGCGCCAAAAACAGCGGCTGCAACAACTGGTGATTGTCTTCACGGAGCGCAACCGGTCCGGCAGCGCCCAGAAACGACAGGCCTTCAAGCGCCTGAGCTACCAGTAACGGATCGATGGAACGCACCACCTCGGTCGACGCGACCAGCATCTGGATAGCCACATAAGCAGGCAATCCGTTCCAGTTTTCAGCATGTTCTTTCTGGTAAGCCTCGGCGAACTGGTCGATCAGGTTTGAACCGATGTTCGCATGCCAGGTGAATACGCCGGTGACACGATCTATGCCGCGCTGGCCAATCGCAGCGGGAACCTGCGACACCGAGTTGCTGACGATAAAAACCTGTTTCCCCTGGCCGGTTTTGCTCCAGGCTGACATGAGCTTGACCAGGTCAGCGCTGCGGTCAGCCGTCACGATCGCGTCGGCGCCGGAGTCAACTATTCTGCGGATGTAACCCGAGAAATCCTTCACTTTTCCAGGTGGATGCAGTTCGTCTCCGACGATACGAATTTCGGGCCGCTGTTGCGTCAGAACACGCAGGATTTCCCGGCTGGCGTCGTGGCCCCAGGGATCATCCTGATTAATTAGATAGACCGATTGCACACTACCGTCAGCCGGAATGCCGGCGACCATGGCATGCGCTTTGATCGCCAGGCTCGCATCAAAGCGAAAATGCCAGAAACTGCAGGCGTCATTGTCCAGTTGCGGCGCACCGTCGCCGTAGTTGAGATACATGACGCTACGTGCAGGATTATCCCGATTGTGGGCATCGATCGCCTTTGCCAAGGCGACGGAAACTTCCGGATTGTTGCCCTGCGTAACGTAGCGGATACCCTGCTGAATCGCCAACTCGAGATTGCTCAGCGCCTGTTTCACGCTCGACTGGTCGTCGAGCGGCACCAGTTCGAAATCGAGCCCGAGTGCGCCGCCATTGGCATTGGTATAGGCAATCGCCGCCTGATACTGCTTGAGGCTGGCGAAACCCATATCGGCGTAGCGGCCGCTCAGGGAATCGATAAATGCAATCTTGATGGTATCGGCGCTGTTTGCCGGACTGCAGGCGACCGCCAGCAAGGCAATAGAGAGTAAGCGGAGAATTTTTCGCATATCAGCACCAAAGATTGAGCGATCGCGGTGTCGCCTAAGGCCGACATGCAAAGGAGTCGCAATTATCAGGCCTGCGGTGCAGCAAGCAACGAAGCGTACCGGTAACGGACCAGAATCAGTCCCGGAAAAAAGAACGGGGCGCAACGCGCCCCGTTCTTCTGTAACGTCAAAAGGCCTGCGTCAATAGAGGAAGCCTGACACGCGCGGCAACCAAAGCGCCAGCTGTGGGAACATCAGAATCAGTATCAGGCCGACGAGCTGCAATACGACGAACGGGATAATGCCACGGTAGATGTGCGCCATGTTGATTGATGGCGGCACGGTGCCCTTCATATAAAACAGCGTAAAGCCGAAAGGCGGTGTCAGGAACGAGGTCTGCAGATTAACCGACAGCATGACGACAAACCAGGTGAGGAACAGGATCGGCGCACCCTCGCCAATATGCGGGCCGAAGTCGACCGCCTGCAGAATTGGCGCAAACACCGGCAGCACGATCAAGGTGATCTCGATCCAGTCAAAGAAGAAACCGAGAATGAAAGTCAGAATCAGCATGAAGGCGAGGATTTCCCAACCGGTATTGATGCCGATATGGTCGAGCAGCTCGATAATGATGTCATCGCCGCCGAGCGAGCGGAACACGTACGAAAACAGCTGAGCACCGAAGAAGATAAAGAACACCATGCCGTTGGTAAGCCCGGCGCGCTCGATCACCTCCCTCAGCGTTTTCATGTTCAGACGCCCGTTCACGCGTGCCAGGAACAACGCGCCGATGCAACCGACCCCGGCGGCCTCGGTCGGCGTGGCAAAGCCACCGAAGATTGATCCGAGCACCAACACGATCAGCAGGACCGGCGGAAAGAAACTCTTGCCGATCAATGCCCATAACTCGCCTTGCGTCTTTGGGCCAACATCTGCAGGAAGTGGCGGTGCGCGCTCAGGCCGTGCGAAGCTGGCGATGCCGATATAGAGCAGATACAAACCGGCCAGCACAAGACCCGGGAACACTGCGGCGGCAAACAACGCGCCCACGGAAACCGACAACAAGTCGCCCATGATCACCAGCATGATCGACGGCGGCACCAGTATCCCCAGTGTTCCGGCCGAAGCAATGGTGCCAACCGCGAGCTGTTTTTGATAGCCACGTTCGAGCATCGACGGCAAAGCGATCATGGTCAGCATCACCACCGAGGCCCCGACGATCCCGGTAGTTGCCGCCATGATGGTGCCCATCAGGGTCACAGACATTGCCAACCCGCCAGGCACGCGACGCGTGATGACCTGCAGGCAGTGCAGCAGATCATTGGCGACGCCGCTGCGCTCTAACATGGTGCCCATGAAAATAAACATCGGCACCGCTACCAGGACCGGGTTCGAAGCGGCAGTACCCCACACTCGCGGCAACAGATTGAAAAACTGGATCGGTTGAAACACGTCCAGCAGAATCCCGATGTAACCAAACAATATAGCGATGCCACCGAGAACGAACGCAACCGGGTAGCCGCTGAACAGCGACACCGCAAGAACGGCAAACAGGATCAGCGAGAGATAATGTGTAATCCAGCTCATGCCGTCGCTCCGTGATGATCCTTGATAACAGCGACGTTCGCTTTGGCCTTGAGTTCTTCGGGGCCCCACATGTAGATGATGGTGCGGAACAGAACCGAGATCACCCCCGCCAGCAGCATGATCAAACCAATCGTGATGAAACCTTTTGGTATCCAGCGCCAGGGAAGACCATTGGACGACGGCGAGCCTTCGTTATCGACCCAGGCGACCCAGGTGAAATCGGCACTGAAGTAAATGGCGAGCAGACAGTACGGTATGGCCATTATCACGCAACCGAGGAACTCAGCCCAAACATGCGTCTTCGGTGCGGCATTGATAAATGCAATATCAATCCGCACGTGGGCGTTCTTGACGTAGGCAGTACCGAGCCAGAAGCTGAACAACGCCGTGTGCATATGCCACTCAAGTTCTTGCAGGCGGGTCGACCCCATTCCCGGTATCTGGTACCCAAGCTTGCGCGACAAAACGTCGAACGCGATAACCACCGTACAAGCGACAAAGAGCCAGCCCACGGCCATCGATATGCGGTAGAGCACGGCGTCTATAGCTTCGCTCGTTTTTAGCATTCCTTCCATGCTTTCCCCTCAGCCCCGTAACGCAAACGAAGAGCGGACAGGAAGATGCCCGCTCTCAAATAACATGTCCGTCGAATCTATCTCTTCAGATAGCCGTTCTGGCCCCACAACTCGAAATCCTTGCGGAACTTCGAGTACGAGGCGTAGATTTTCTTGAAATTGGCGTTTCTGTCTGACTCTTCTGCGATAACTTCCTGCCAGGCCTTCTCATAGGCATCGAGAAACTCTTGTGGCCAGTACTTGATCTTCACATCATTGTTGTCACGCATCCGCTGCATTGCCGGTGACTGCGACGACTCGCCGTATGCCAGGGTGTGGCGAATCATTTCGCCGCAGGTGGTTTCAATCATTGCCTGGTGCTGGTCGGACAAACCGTTCCAAATATCCAGGTTAACAAACAGGCCCGAAATCGACGACGGTTGATGCCACCCCGGGAAGTAGTAGTACTTGGCGACCTGGTAGAACCCGAAGCCTTCGTCCACTACAGGGCTGGCGAACTCGGTGGCGTCAATTGTGCCGAGTTGCAGCGCCTGGAAAATATCGCCGCCGGCGAGCAACTGGGTTGCAACTCCCAACTTGTCGAGAACACGTGCACCGAGGCCGAAGAAGCGAATCTTCATGCCTTTGAGGTCGTCAATCGACGTGATCTCCTTGCGGAACCAGCCGGAAGCCTCTGGTGACAGGATGAGACAAGGGACGAACTTGACATTCTGCTCGGCGAACATTTCGTCGGCGAGTTCGAGTCCGCCGCCGTGATACATCCACGCCAAATACTCCGGCGCGTCCGGGCCGAACGGTACTGCGGTGAAGAAGTTGAAAGCCATGTCGGTACCGGCAAGGTAGCCCGCAGTCGACCAGGCCGCTTCGATAGAACCCTTGGAGACGGATTGGATCGCCTCGAGCGCCGGAACCAGGGCGCCCGGCTCGAACATTTTCAACTCGATAGTTCCGGCGGAAACGCGATCGATCTTTTCAGACAATGTAACCGCGGCTTCACCGAGCAAAGGAAGCGACATCGGAAACGCCGAGGCTACCTTCATCGACACTTTTTGAGCCGCTGGCGCTGCCGGCCCGGCGTCCGAAGAAGCCGCCTGTTGCCCATTGCCGCCATCACCACACCCGGCAGCCATGACCAGCGCAGCGATGCACGCGGCGACCGCCGATCGTTCGACAAACTTTTTCATTTTCTCCTCCTCGCAGACGTTCCGTCTGTCTTTTGTTCTCGTACGCTGGCGCGAAGCCGAATCTCGTCACATAGCATGACAGCCTGCTAGGTCCATCTTTCGATGAGAACCACGCGAGACAAAGCGCACTCCGTAAGGCTGAACCCTACCATGAGCACAAGCCCCGTGCCACAAAGTGGTTTTTTGGATGGGGGGAGCGGGCGCCCCCCCGGTTTGCCGTTATCTCTTCAGATAACCATTTTGGCCCCACAACTTGAATTCCTCGCGGAACTTCGAGTAGGAGGCGTAGATTCTCTTGAAATTGGCGTTCCGTTCAGATTCTTCTGCAATCACTTCCTGCCAGGCCTTCTCGTAGGCCTCGAGGAATTCGGGCGGCCAGTACCTGATCTTCACATCGTGCTTGTCCTGCATGCGCCGCATTGCCGGCGATTGCATCGCTTCACCCCGAGCCAGCACGTGGCGAACCATGTCCCCGCAGGTCACCTCGATGATCGCCTGGTGCTGATCGGACAGGCCGTTCCATAAATCCAGGTTGATAAACAGCCCGAGAATCGATGACGGCTGGTGCCATCCGGGGAAGTAGTAGTACTTGGCGACCTGATAGAAGCCGAAGCTTTCGTCCACAACGGGATTGGCGAACTCCGTAGAGTCAATAGTACCGAGTTGCAGCGCCTGGAAAATATCGCCGCCGGCAAGCAGTTGCGTTGCAACTCCCAACTTGTCCAGAACCCGCGCACCGAGACCAAAGAAGCGCATTTTCATGCCCCTGAGATCGTCCAGCGACGTGATCTCCTTACGGAACCAGCCGGAAGCCTCTGGCGCAATGATGGTGCACGGAATGAATTTGACGTTCTGCTCAATGAACATCTCATCGGCAAGTTCCAGACCGCCTCCGTGATACATCCACGCCAGATACTCCGGCGCGTCCGGACCGAACGGCACTGCGGTGAAGAAGTTGAAGGCCATGTCGGTACCGGCAAGATATCCGGCGGTTGACCAGGCCGCGTCGATCGATCCTTTTGAAGTTGCCTGGATCGCCTCGAGCGCCGGAACCAGAGCGCCCGGTTCGAATAACCTGAATTCGAGGCTACCGCCCGACACACGCTGGATCTTTTCAGTGTAGGTGACGGCACCCTCGCCAAGCAGGGCCAGCGAAGTGGGAAATGCCATTCCCATCTTTAGCGTCACTTTCTCGGCGGCCGGCGCCGCCGGCCCAGCATCCGAAGATGGCGCCTGTTGCCCATTGCCACCATCACCGCAGCCGGCCGCCATGACCAGCGCGGCCATGCACCCGGCGACCACCGTTATTTGGACAAACTTGTTCATTTTCTCCTCCTCGCAGACGTTTCGACTATCTTTTGTTCTCGTACCCAAGAGACGCCGAACTTCATCACTAAAATTGAGGTGGCGTACGGCACCCCCTCAACGTTCGAGGCTATCTCTTCAGGTAACCATTCTCGCCCCACAACCTGAACTCCTCACGAAATTGCGAGTAGGAGGCATAGATTTTCTTGAAATTGGCGTTCCGGCCCGATTCTTCTGCAATGACTTCCTGCCAGGCCTTCTTGTAAGCCTCGAGGAATTCAGGCGGCCAGTACATGATCTTCACGCCGTGCTTGTCCTGCATGCGGTGCATTGCCGGTGCTTGCATCGCTTCGCCGCGCGCCAGGACGTGGCGAATCTGGTCGCCGCAGGTCACCTCAATGATCGCCTGGTGCTGATCGGACAAGCCGTTCCATAGCTCCAGGTTGATAAACAGCCCGAGAATCGACGACGGCTGGTGCCACCCCGGAAAGTAGTAGTACTTGGCAACCTGATAGAAGCCGAAGCTCTCGTCCATGACTGGCATCGCGAACTCGGTCGAGTCGATGGTGCCCAGTTGCAACGCCTGGAAAATATCGCCACCAGCCAGCAGCTGCGTTGCGACTCCCATCTTGTCCATAACCCGTGCACCGAGACCGAAGAAACGCATCTTCATGCCTTTGAGATCATCCAGCGTCTTGATCTCGTCGCGGAACCAACCCGACGCCTCCGGTGGCGTAATGGAACACGGAATGTATTTGAGGTTGTGTTCCGCGAACATTTCCTCGGCAAGCGCCAGACCGCCCCCGTGGTACATCCATGCCAGATATTCCGGCGCGTCCGGGCCAAACGGCACCGCTGTGAAGAAGTTGAAGGCCATGTCGGTACCGGCGAGATAGCCAGCCGTCGACCAGGCGGCATCGATAGAACCTTTGGACACGGCCTGGATCGCTTCGAGCGCCGGAACCAGAGCACCGGGCTCGAACACTCTCAGTTCCAGCGTACCGCCCGACACACGTTGGATCTTGTCATTGAACTCAATGGCCCCTTCACCAACCAGTGCAAGTGAGGTTGGAAAGGCCGAAGCCATTTGCAGTGTCACTTTCTGGGCCGCCGGTGCCGCTGGCCCAGAGTCCGAAGAAGCCGCCTGTTGCTGATCACCGCTGTCACCACAACCGGCAACGAATAGGAGTGCCGCGACGCATGCGGCAACCGCCGATAGTTCGACAAACTTTTTCATGTCCTCCTCCTCGCAGGCGTGGCGTCTGTGTTTTGTTCCCCTAGCCGATCGCAACGCCGAATCTGGTCACGACAAGTGACGGCTCGCCGCGACCATTTCTCGATGTGAAGTGCTGGGCCGTAAGGTACATTAGAACCCTAGCATGAGCGTGTGCGCCCCGCCACAAGATGGGCGTACGCACAGTGGCCGCGACCGCCCCACCGCTCTGTTTCAAACTATCGTTTTAGATAGCCGTTATCGCCCCACAACTTGAACTCCTCGCGGAACTTCGAGAAGGAAGCGTAGACTTTCCTGAAGTTGGCGTTGTTTTTCGATTCTTCTTCGACTACTTCATTCCAGGCTTTCTCGTAAGCTTCGAGGAACTCGGGTGGCCAGTACATGATATTGACACCATGCTGGTCACGCATGCGTCGCATCGCGGGTGCCTGTGTTGCTTCACCTCTGGCCAGCATGTCGCGGATCATATCGCCACAAGTTATTTCAATAACGGCTTTATGGTGGTCCGATAGCCCATTCCACACATCCATATTGATGAAAACATCACCAAGGGAGGAAGGCTGGTGCCAACCCGGGAAGTAGTAGTACTTGGCAACCTGGTAGAAGCCGAAGCTCTCGTCACTGGATGGCATGGAGAACTCGGTGGCGTCAATGGTGCCGAGCTGCAACGACTGGAAGATATCTCCCGGGGCGAGCAACTGGGTCGATACGCCGAGCTTGTCCATGACCCTCGCGCCAAGGCCGAAGAAACGCATCTTGATGCCCCTGAGGTCATCCAGCGACTTGATTTCCTGACGGAACCAGCCGGACGCTTCCGGCGGAATCATTGAGCATGGGATCGCCTTCACGTTGTGCTCGCCGAACATCTCGTCGGAAAGTTCAAGACCACCACCGTAATAGAGCCAAGCGAGAAACTCGGGCGCATTGGCACCAAATGGAACCGTGGAGAAGAAGCTGAATGCCATGTCGGTACCGGCGAAGAAACCCGGGCTCGACCAGGCGGTCTGCACAGAACCCTTCGAAACCGCGGGAATCGCCTCGAGTCCCGGCACCAGTGCCCCTGGCTCGAAGACCCTGATCTCCAGTGTGCCGCCGGATACCCGCTTGACGTTCTCCGCGAACTTCAGCGCACTGTCGCCGAGGAGTTCCAGCGAGCTGGGAAACACGCTGGTCATCTGCAGCGTGACTTTCTCAGTCGTGGGCGCCGTTGCGTCGCCCGAAACAGATGCCTGTTGTTGGTTATCGCCGTTACCACACCCCGATGCGAACAACAGTGCGGCGATGCACAAGGCAGCCGCCGATTCTTCAACAAAGCGTCTCATGATCTCCTCCCGGAAGGCGTAATGCCTTCTCCTGTTTTATGCACCTGTCGTAACGAAGGTGCTTGATTACGAAACGTGGCAGACCGCCACGTTCATCAATTGACAGAATGGGCGCAGGGTTCAGGTGAACACCCCAAGAGACTGAACCCTAGCATGAGCGCAAGCACCCCGCCAAAGGGCGCTTTTAAGGACGGGAAACGTGACCGCTCCCCGTCCAGTTCGAAACTATCTCTTCAGATAACCGTTATCGCCCCACAACTTGAACTCGTCGCGGAATTTCGAATAGGAGGCATAGACCTTCTTGAAGTTGGCGTTGTTTTTCGATTCCTCTTCGACCACTTCATTCCAGGCCTTTTCATAAGCTGCGAGCATTTCCGGCGACCAATACCTGATCTTCACGCCGTGCTGATCACGCATGCGTCGCATCGCCGGCGCTTGCGATGCCTCACCCCTGGCCAGGATGTTTCTGACCATATCGCCGCAGGTAATCTCGATAACGGCCTTGTGATGGTCAGTCAAGCCGTTCCATACGTCCATGTTGATGAACAGATCAAGGATGGACGACGGCTGGTGCCAGCCCGGGAAGTAGTAGTACTTGGCGATCTGATAGAAGCCGAAGCTCTCGTCGTTGGACGGCATAGCGAACTCGGTGGCGTCTATGGTGCCGAGTTGCAGCGCCTGAAAGATGTCACCGGGTGCAAGTAATTGTGTGGCGACGCCCATCTTGTCCATGACGCGTGCGCCGAGGCCGAAGAAACGCATCTTCATGCCTCTGAGATCATCGACTGAGTTGATTTCCTTGCGGAACCAACCCGACGCTTCCGGGGGAATAATGCCGCAAGGAATCGCCTTGAGATTGTGCTCGGCAAACATTTCATCGGCCAGTTCCAAGCCACCGCCGTAATACATCCAGGCGAGGAATTCCGGCGCGTTCGGTCCAAACGGCACAGTGGTAAAGAAGTTGAACGTCATATCGGTGCCGGCGAAGAATCCCGGGCTCGACCACGCAGCCTGGACCGATCCTTTTGACACCGCAGGTATTGCCTCAAGACCGGGAACCAGCGCGCCCGGTTCATAAACCTTGATTTCGAGCGTCCCGCCGGATACGCGCATGACGTTGCCGGCGTATTCGTGCGCACTATCGCCGAGCAATTCGAGCGATGACGGAAACACATTGCTCATTTGTAGCGTCACTTTCTGCGCTGCTGGTACCGCGGGTGCATCCCCCGAGGTCGCCGCCTGTTGCTGCTCGCCGCTGTCACCACAACCGCCGAGCAACGTCAACGCAGCCGCACCGGCCGCGATAATCGATAGTCCGAAAAAGCGTCTCATGATCTCCTCCTTGCAGATTTTGCGTGCTCTTGTTTTGTTGCCGTCAGCTCCGGGAATCCCAACCTGACAAGCACGACCGACAGGGTCACCCTCCGTGCGGCACAGGTCGCGACTTGCGTGCAACCGCTCAGTACAAACCCTAACATGTGGGCTGAACCCGTGTCACAGCGTGGTTGTTGGTTCACGGTGTCATGCCAGCCATAGTGATGCGGCTAGCGCAGCGTACGGAAGAAGTCACGGATATCCTGCGCCAGCGTCTCCGGTTGTTCCAGCGCAGCAAAGTGCCCGCCGCGATTCATCTTAGTCCAGCGCTGAATGTTCTTGTACATGCGTTCCGCGACGGAGCGCGGCGGCCGCAGTATTTCCTTCGGAAACTCGATATAGGCAGTTGGCACGGTCACCCCACCTTCCGGAATCGGCCATGATCCATGCCGGCGGGCGTAGTACGGCCAGAATGATGAGCCGATGGCGCCGGTGATCCAGTACAGCATGATGTCCGTAAGCATTGTGTCGCGGCCGAAGTAGCCGTCGAGATCACCACGACAGTCGGTCCAGGTATAGAACTTTTCTACCAACCAGGCCGCCAGCCCGACCGGCGAATCAGTCAGTCCGAAGGCGAGCGTTTGTGGCTTGGTCCCCTGAATCCACTGGTAACCGGTTTCTTCTTTCAGAAAATAATCCAGCTCCTCGAGGAACTGCTGTTCCTCCGGCGTCGGGTCTTCAAGCATTTTCGTGTCGCGACGCACCGCCAACATGTTCAGATGAATTCCGGCGACGTTCTGAGGATAGGCATAACCAAGCCGCGACGTGACAAACGCACCCCAGTCCCCGCCTTGGGCGCCATAACGATCGTAGCCGAGCACTTTGGTCATCAGCTCCGCAAAGGCGTCGGCAATCTGTTCGAGCGAGAAGCGCTGCTGTCCCGGCTCGAAGGAAAATGTATAACCCGGTAGAGATGGGGCAACGACACTGAACGAATCGCTTGCATCTGCTCCGTTGGACGCAGGATCGGTCAGCATCGGCAATATCTTGTGAAACTCGTAAACCGAACCCGGCCAGCCGTGCGAAATCACCAACGGCATTGGAGAAGGACCCTTGCCTTCTTCGTGAATGAAATGCAGATCGATGCCGGCAAGTTTGACTTTGTACTGACGGAAGCTGTTAATTTCCGCTTCGTGCTTGCGCCAATCGTACTGATCGCGCCAATAGTCAACCAGAGACTTCAGATACGCCAGATCGGTTCCGTACTTCCAGTTGTTCTCGGGTACTTCATCGGGCCAACGAACGTTGGCCAGGCGCTGTTGCAGGTCGTCGAGTAGCGGCTGAGCCACCTCCAGCTTGAATGGTGTCGGTGCGGGTGAAGACATGGGATCCAATCAGGTAACGTGTAGCGGGATCGATATCCTGCCACAACGTTGACCCCACCTGCTTGCGGCCTCTCGCCGCTGTTCTTCTATCCGCTGTCTTGCGCGCAGCCCAACGCCGAGGAATAGGCTACTCGTAACGGGCTTCCGATGATGATCAGGAATGCCTTCTGAACTGCATATGCTTCCTGCTCACGGCGGTACCAGCGGTGGCATGGTTCGGCACTCGCCAGCTCGTTGGATACGTCTTGCACGTAGTGAACCAGTTCATGCAGCAATATCGAGCGGGCGAATATATCCGTTTCCGGTTTGAGCGCCGCGTCGATGTAAATGCCTTCCCCGGAGCGATAAGCAGCAAGTGCTGCACACTTCTGACCGCCGCAAGCAAGCTCCTCGATTTTTTCGTGCGGCACGCGATGTACGATCGGTAGTTCATCCGGAATCGAATACTTGGACAAACGGTCGATCGCTGTTAGCAACTCGGGTAACAAATCCTCCATCGGGATCGCATCGGTGTTGCGCAATTCGTCACTGATAAAATCGCTGTGCGTATCAGTGTAGGTACTGTACATGCCGGGGCCAGTGGACGAATCCTTTTCGGCCTTGGTTCCAGCGAAAGTGAAAGTCGACAATCCGCCAAACAGCGCGATGGCAAGCGCAGCAAAGACCGTGTTGCGCAGCCGCCCCGCGATTGTTCCCTGCCAACCCATGAGCACTCAGTTAAATTTTCTTTTCGTTGGGCTCCAGCGGCTTCTCAGGTTGCGGCGGAGCAGTCAGTGATTCCAGTTGCACAAGACGCGCATCTGCTTCGTCACGTTGCGCGGCTGACAACATGGCGCCAACGCTTTTCGCTTCCTGGCGATTCAACGCCGCCTCATTGGCTTCCTGCGGCTTGAAACGTAAATCAGCGACGAGATGCCAGGCATACGCCTCGACCAGGTCTTTTTCCAAGCCAAGGCCTTCGCGGTAGAAACGCCCGAGAGCTCGCATCGATGCGGCATCACCGTTACGCGCCGCCTCTCGATACCAGGCGGCAGCTTCCGTGTAATCCTGTTCAACGCCGCGGCCCGACTCATACAACGCGGCCACGTTATAGTGCGCCATCGCATCGCCATTCTCCGCAGCGGTGCGATACCAGGTCAGCGCCTGAACGTAATCCTGAGCTACACCCTCGCCTGTTTCGTAGCAATCTCCCACCGCGTTCTGGGCCCAGGCATTACCCAGCATGGCCGACTTGAACCACCAGTCAAATGCCTGCTCCATGTCGACTTCGACACCGTGTCCGTTGGCGTAGGCAAGACCGATGTTATTCATCGACACAGAATAGCCGCGCTTGGCCGCCTCTTTCCACCAGCGAATGGCTTCTTCGTAGCTTTGTTTGCCGTCGTAACCTTTGGCCCACAACAGACCGACGTTATTCATCGCTCGCACGTCGCCACGGCTGGCCAGCTCGGATAGATTGGCCGGATCCAACATTCCGGTGCCGGGAACGAGGTCGGTATACGTTTCCTCCTGCTCCGCGGCATTGGCAGTCATCGCCAGCGTAAGCAGGGAAACAGACAACAGGTTGCGAATCATCATTCCTAGATCTCCGTCAGGCATGGCTGCGCCCGGTTCACAAAAAATTTCTCTCCACCCTACTTCTCTCCGTGGAGAAACGGCAACAAATTCGACAGCAGTTCTTCCGGTGCTTCTTCAGGAATGAAGTGACCGCACGCTATCGGGTTGCCGCGCACGTCAGTGGCCTTCTCGCGCCAGGTCTCGACTACGTCAAACAAAGCATGCATCTTGCCAAACTCACCCCATATCGCGTACACGGGGCGCTTCAGTTTCTTGTCGAGATCAGCCTCGTCATCTGCAAAATCGGTCGTCGCGGCAGCGCGGTAATCTTCGAGACCGCAACGGATGGTCCCGGGCAGCAACAGCGCACGCAAATACTCCTGAAACATTGGCTCTTCTATCGCGTCCTGCTGCCAGGTCAGTGCCCGAAACATCATGCGCAAAAAAGGTTCGGCACTGTTGCGAATCATGATTTCCGGCAGGTCCGGCGCTTGAAAGAAGAACCAATGCCAATAGGCCGCAGCGAGTTCCTTACCGGTATCACGAAATACCGTGTGCGTCGGCACGATGTCGAGAACACAGAGGCGCGACACGGCATCACCGTGGTCCAACGCCAGCCTGTGGGCAACGCGCGCCCCCCGATCATGCCCAACCACTATGTAGCGGTCGTGACCGAGTTCGCGCATCAGCTCGGCAATATCCCGTGCCATGGTGCGTTTGTCGAAACCGTCGCGCGGTTTGTCGGAATCTCCGTAGCCGCGCAGGTCCGGACAGACGACGCTGAACTGTTTTACCAGTGTCGGGGTCATCTTGCGCCACATCTGGGCTGTCTGTGGATAACCGTGCAGCAACACCAAGGCCGGGCCGTCGCCGCCAATCCAGGTGTTGAGCCGTATCCCATTCGCGCGCACCGATTGGCGACGCATACCATGCATGAAATCAGTCATTTCTTGACTCCGAATTCACTCTCAGGCACGAAAGCAATGCAGAAGTTCACCTAATTGCACAGTTCACGCTCCGGCGCGTGGCGCCGTCAGCCCTTGAGGTAGTTACGCAGACGGCGTACGCCCTCTTCCAGCACCGGCACCGACTGTGGATAGGAGAACCGCACGTGCTCGGCGGCACGGTGCTCGCCAAAATCGATGCCCGGCGCAACAGCAACCCCTGCTTTTTCAAGCAAGTCGTAACAGAAGCCATAACTGTCTTGCGTGAACGCACTGCAGTTAGCATAGATGTAGAAAGCGCCCTGCGGCTCGACTGGAATATCGAAGCCGAGGTCTCTGAGCGCCGGCAACAAATAATCGCGCTGCTGCTGAAACTTGTGACGATTCTCCTCGACGATGGACAGCGTCTCGGGCGTAAACGCCGCCATGGCCGCCTGTTGCGCAACATCCGAATTCGAGATGTACAAGTTTTGTGCAAGCTTCTCGATGTGACCGACGTAGGCCTGCGGTATCACCATCCAACCGAGGCGCCAGCCGGTCATGCAGAAGTACTTCGAAAAGCTGTTGATGACAAACACATCATCGGCAAATTCAAGGGCTGAGTGCGCATCGAAGCCATAGGTCAGTCCGTGGTAAATCTCATCAACGATCAGCACGCCGCCATTGCGCTGAACCACGGCATGGATCTCTTTGAGTTGATCGATCGGAATCAGCGTTCCCGTCGGATTGGATGGCGTCGCCACCATCACCGCAACCGTGCGCGACGTCCAGTTCTTCTCGACCAATTCGGCGGTGAGCTGATAACCGGTATCGGCGTCAACCGGAACCGTTGCCGCCTTTCCCTCCATCGCTCTGACAAAATGCCGGTTGCACGGATAGCTCGGGTCAGCCATCAGAACCTCGTCGCCGGGGGAAAGCAAGGCACCCATGGTCAGCAGCAGCGCGCCAGAGGAGCCGCTGGTCACCGCGATGCGCGACTTCGGCAAATCGACGCCGTAGCGCGTGTGATACCAGTTCTGCAGCTTGGCGCGCAACTCGTCGCTGCCAAGAGATGGGGTGTACCTGATTTGGCGATGACGCAAGGCATCGATTGCTGCGTCAACAATCGGTTGCGGTGTCGGGAAGTCGGGTTCACCAATCACCATGTTGATGACCCGCTTTCCCTGCGCCTCGAGCTCGAAAGCACGGGTGACAAGCGTCACGACATGAAACTTTTCGATTTCGGCAAGCCTTTCGGCGATACGAACGGTGGCAGGCGAGTCCTTCGGCTGGTTCATCTGTGACCTTGTCTGATAACGGGATTGACGACCCCGATTCTACCCTCAGCGCACCGGTCACAGTGTCTAGCGCACCGGTGGACGTAGAATACGGTTCCTGCGCCTGACAACATATTTATTCACGAGGGGAGAAAATGAAGATCGCAGTGATTGGCAGCGGCGGTGTTGGCGGCTATTTTGGAGGCCGGCTGGCAGCTGCCGGCAACGATGTCACTTTTGTCGCCCGCGGAGCGCACCTGGATGCCATGCAAAAGAAAGGCTTACGGGTTCTTTCCGCACTCGGTGACATAAATCTGGAAAAAGTGCAGTGCACCGATGACACCAATACCATCGGCCCGGTTGACATCGTCATGATCGCCGTAAAACTGTGGTCAACCGACGAGGCTGTCGCTGCAGCAAAACCGTTGGTCGGCCCCGATACGACGGTCGTTTCGTTTCAGAATGGCATCATTGCCGAAGAGAAGCTTTTGGCAGTGTACGGCCGTGAGCATACGATCGGAGGTGTTGCCAATATTGCGGCGCTCATTGAGCAACCAGGCGTCATCCGCCACAACGGCACCATGGCAAGCCTGATCTTCGCCGAGCTGGACGGAAAACCAAGCAAACGCACCGAGGTCTTTTACAATGCGTGCGTCGACGCCGGCATCAAAACCGAACTCGCCAACGACATACACACACGGATCTGGGAGAAATTTGTGCGTCTGGTAACCCTGTCCTCGATGACTTCGCTTTGCCGAATGCCGGTCGGCCCGATCCGCGAAGACCCGGATACGCGCGCCTTGCTTCAACAAGTCATGACCGAGGTAATCAACGTTGCCAAGGCAAAAGGAGCCAATCTCGTTAACGACATAATCGAAAAGCAGATGGCGATCGTCGATGGTTATCCGCCAACCATGGTGGCATCGATGTGCGGCGATCTGCGCCGCGGCAACCGACTGGAGCTACCGTGGCTAGCCGGCATGGTAGCGAAGCTGGGCAAAGAGCTGGATATTCCGACGCCTGCCAATCAATTTGTTTACGCGGCTCTGAAGCTGTATACAAACGGCCGGCCCGAATTAGCGCAAATCTGATTCGGAGCCGCGCACGCAGCCCGAACACAATCGGCTACGGGGACTACGCAAAGATAACGACAAGGGGGAGATGCATGGCACTCAAAATAACCAACTTGCGCGCACGTGCTGTCGCCGCGCCGATCAAGCGACCACCGGTCTCGGCAAGCGGCCCGATCAACGAGGCGGCGCTGGTACTGATCGACCTGCAAACGGACGGCGGTATAACCGGACGCAGCTATCTTTTCGCGTTTCTGCCTTCGATGCTCAAACCGACCGTTCAATGTGTCGAGGCACTCGCTGAGCTGATACGCGGCGATGAAGTTGCACCGATAACGATCGACGCAAAACTGCGCAAGAAATTCACCATCCTTGACGTGCACGGCATTCTCGGCCAGGCACTGGCCGGAGTTGACATGGCGGCATGGGATGCATTGGCACAATCGCAGGGCTTGCCGCTGGCACGGGCCCTGGGCGGTGATCTGCGTCCGATTCGCGCCTACAACAGCTGTGGACTATGGATTCAGGATCCGGGCAAAGTTGCTGACGAAGCAGAGCAACTGCTCGCCGAAGGTAATTTCAGTGCTGTCAAAATCCGCATTGGCCGGCCCGATTTCAAGCAAGACCTCGCAGCAGTCAGAAATGTAAAAAAACGCATCGGCGATGGCGTCATGCTGATGAGCGATTTCAACCAGTCACTCACTGTGAACGAGGCGATCATGCGCGGCAAGGCACTCGACGACGAAGGCTTGTACTGGATCGAGGAACCGGTGCGTCACGATGACTATGCAGGCTACGCAAAAATTGCCGCCGAAGTAGAGACCCCGATCCAGATCGGCGAGAACCTTCGCGACAGCATGGAAATGCAAAAGGCAATTGACGCAATGTCCGCCGAGTATTACATGCCCGATGTCCAGCGCATTGGTGGTGTCACCGGCTGGTTACGCGCCGCATCACTGGCCCAGGCAAACAGTCTCGATATGTCGAGCCATTTGTTCCCGGAATTCAGCTCTCATCTGCTGGCCGTGACACCGACCTGCCACTGGCTCGAATACATGGACTGGGGCGGCGCGATATTGAAAGAACCAGTCCAGGTCAAGGATGGCCACGTTTTGATCCCGGAGCGGCCCGGTAGCGGCATGGAATGGGACGACGACGCGGTAAAACGCTACGCTGTTGAGTAGCGCTCGGAGACGCAATCAGCGAGTGTCTGCTTGAAGTCCGGTCCACATTGCAATTTGTCGAGCGTTAACGGCTTTGCCGGTTGAGTAGGAACGCGGCCGCGCGGGTCGCGCAGCCGCTTTCTCAATGAGGCGGATACTCCAGATCGCGGGCGACCCTGAAGCCAACCTGGTAATTGCGGAAATCCTCGGCCTCTGCGTAGCGATAAGCCGCGCGAACCGTCGAAGCACCATCGACCCAGGCACCGCCGCGCACGACTCTTTTCTCGCAGGCGCCGCTATGTGCGCGCACTGATCCATCTGTTGGCGCACCTTCGTAGCCCTCTTGATGGCAGTCCTCGACCCATTCGCGCACGTTGCCAGTCGTGTCATGCAGGCCAAACGGATTTGGCTTGTATTGGCCCGTCGGCGCATTCTCTCCGTAGCCATCGTTGCACTTGTGATGTGACCACACGTACATGGGATGCGCTTCCTTGCCGGCCTCGTCATGCGTGTTGGAATAATCGCACGCCTTGCTCGAACCCCAGCTTGCTTCCGCCTCGCCCCAGAACCAGGGTGTAGTGGTGCCGCCACGCGCAGCATATTCGAACTCGGATTCGCTGAGCAGGCGATACTTCTGACCCGAGGTTTCGCTGAGCCACGCCACGTAGCCTTGCGCGTCCTGCCAGGAAACATTGATCGCCGGATAGTTACCGCGGCCATAGCCGTCGTCATCGGCCTTGGGGCAGCGTCCGGCAGCGGTGCAGGCGTCCCACTGATCGAAAGTGACTTCAGTCTTGCTAACCGCAAAGTTGTTCGGCAAGCGGACGGTGTGTTGTGGCTTTTCGTCGGTATGGCCGCTCTCCTTCATTGTCGACCCCATGACAAAGTCGCCCGCCGGAATCACCACCATCTCGGGACAATGGTCGCAATCGCGGAAAGTCGAACCAGGCGCACCTCCCTGCGCGAGTGCGTAACCAGCCGGCGACACTGCGAGGACGAGAAGAACAGTCAGACTACGGCCGGTGGAAGCAATTATTGGTGTTCTCATGATTTCTTCCTGGAGTGAAAAGACAACTGCCGAGACTAGCGATGCCGCTTTGCGACGAAGTTGATCTGAATCAAGATGCGTGCGCAACTGGTGGATTCCGACTTTCAAATCGCCTGACCCTTGCCAAAGTCGGCTTTTTCTGCGGTTGCACTTTGGATCTGTCCCCCTCGACACAATGGCCGCAGTAGATGCGACAATCTTTCTTCGAGGAGACGGGCAACCGATATGACAACCATCTACGGCATCAAGAATTGCGACACCATGAAACGCGCTTTTGCGTGGCTGAAAGATCATCGTGTCGATTACGAATTCCACGACTACAAGAAAGCTGGCGTAACCGCAGCCATGCTCAAATCGTGGTCATCTCGGGTCGGGTGGGAAAAGCTACTGAATACGCGCGGCATGACCTGGCGGAAACTGAGTGAAGAACAGCGTGCCGATATGAGTGAGAAGAAAGCACAGCAACTGATGCAGCAACAGCCCAGCCTGATCAAGCGTCCGGTATTGATTCACGGCAGCAAAATGCTGGTCGGATTCGACGACAAGGCCTATCAGGAACTGCTGAAAAAGTAAGTCCCGACTATGGTTTGTCCGGCCGAGTGCGCCCGTTGGCAACGGCATTCGGCTAAAATTTCATTCTTGATCTGCAGCGGCCCACCCGCACGTGAGCAGGCCGGCAGCGAATCCCGCCAGTCCTTCGGCATCGTGCCGGTAACAACGAGAGGAAGACAATGACCCTTGCGGCTGAACAAACTCAATCCGCGACCGACGAACTGAAGGCTCTGCTAGGAGATCGCGTCTCCACTAACACGACGGTGCGCGACACCCACGGCAAGGATGAATCCTGGCATCATCCGCACCGGCCTGACGCGGTTGTGTTCCCGAACACCACCGAAGAAGTGTCGGAAGTCGTCAAGATTTGCGCCAAATACAAGCTACCAGTCGTTGCTTATGGCACCGGCACTTGCCTGGAAGGTAATGTCATTCCGCATCATGGCGGCGTCGTTGTCGACCTGATGAATATGGATGAGGTGCTGCGCGTCAGTGCAGAGGATCTCGACTGCACCGTCCAGGCGCGCGTCACTCGCAAACAACTCAACGAATACATCCGCGACCAGGGCTTGTTCTTTCCGATTGACCCCGGCGCCGATGCGTCACTCGGCGGCATGGCTGCCACGCGCGCCTCGGGAACCAACGCAGTTCGCTACGGCACGATGCGCGAAAATGTACTGGCATTGACCGTGGTGCTGGCTGATGGCCGCATCATCAAAACCTCCAAGCGCGCCCGAAAATCATCTGCAGGATACGACCTTACTCGTGTGTTCGTTGGTTCGGAAGGCACACTCGGCATCATTACCGAGGTCACGCTGCGTCTGTACGGAATCCCTGAAGCAATGGCATCTGCGGTCTGTTCGTTTGACACGCTCGCCGGCGCAGTCGACACGGTGATTCAGACCATCCAACTCGGCATCCCGGTGGCGCGCATCGAACTGCTGGACGATCTTGAAATGGATGCGGTCAACAAGTTCTCCAAACTTGATTATCCGGTCAAGGACACTTTGTTCCTCGAATTTCACGGCACCGAAGCGGGTGTCAAGGAACAAGCGGAAATGGTGCAGGAGATTGCGGCTGAAAACACCGGCGGCGATTTCAAATGGGCCACCAGACCCGAAGACCGCAACAAGCTGTGGGCCGCGCGCCACGATGTCACCTATGCTTCAAAGGCGTTGCGACCGGGTGCGGAAATCTGGGCCACCGATGTGTGTGTCCCAATTTCGCGACTCGCCGAATGCATTCTCGAAACCAAAAAAGACCTGGCAGAGAGTTTCCTTATGGCGCCACTGGTCGGTCATGTTGGTGACGGCAACTTCCATCTCGGTTTCTTGATCAACCGAGACGATCCAAAAGAGCTTGAGGAAGCCGAGCGAATTAACGACCGGCTGGTAATGCGCGCCCTTGCGATGGACGGCACTTGCACCGGCGAGCACGGCATCGGACTCGGTAAGATGAAGTTCATGACTGCCGAACACGGTGAAGGCGTCGCGGTGATGCGCGCCATCAAGAAGGCTCTTGACCCGGACAACATCATGAATCCGGGCAAGATATTCAGCGTTTGATGCAACTCGCTCGAGTGCGCCACAGGCGCACTTGAGTCAAGCGATCTCACCACCAGCAAGCTGGACCGCTAGCCGCCGGGGCCAAAGATCGACGACAAAGCCTCGAGATTTGCACGCATCACGCTCAGGAAATCACCCTCATCAGGAACGTTGGCACACGGCGAGAACACCAGGCTCGATATCCCCAGAGTTGTGAGCCGTTGCTGCGTGTCGCTCAATGGTTCGCTCTCCCACAGCATCCAACGCGCCGGATGTTCATTCGTTAATTGCTGCAGCGCCACCCAACTCGCTTGGTCAGGTACGACGTCCGGTTCCCACATCACACTGCGCAGATTGAGTCCGTAGCGAGCCCGTAGATATTGATAAACCGGATGTGACGCGAGTAATGGCTTGCCGGCAGTGCGCTGGCCAATCGACTGCATTTCGCTATCGAGTTCGAGCAATTCGGACCGCAGTATGGCGAAGCGCCGCTCGAAGTCCGCCGCCATTTCGGGTCGTACGCGAGCGAGCGCTTCAGTTATCGCTTGCGCCTGTTGCGCCGCCAACGAAAAATCAAGCCAGGTGGTAAAGGTGACTCCACCGTGAGAGTGCTCACCAGCCGGACCATGGCTATGCGTCGCGCCCGCATCGCCACGGATGTACTGTTCCTCAAAAAAAACCGACGTGTTCACCAACTTGAGTTGCGGCAGGCTGACTTTGTCGACCCATTTGGCGTAACGCGCGCCGTTGAGCAAAATCAGATCAGCTTGCTGATAAGCGATGACCTGCGCCACATCCGGCATCCAGAAGGCGGGGTCGACCCCTGCCGGCACGGGAAACTGCACTTGGACATCGTCGCCGCCAATTCTCTGCGCGAAATAAGCCAACGGGTAATTGACAGCGAAGACGACCAGCTTGTTATCGGCAATGGCGTTGGAGGCCACAAACAGCAAAAGAGTCGCAACGAGCACGCGACGCCAGTGACGTTTGATGGTGCGCCGTCGGTCACGGTTTCCGCCACCAGTTGCAATACCGAACAAAGTATTTGTCCCCATCAGACCCGCTAGTTGACGAAAAGCACTCTCACCAGTTGCTCGTCGTAATAACTCACAACGCCAGCGACAGAAGCAACCAGCGCCGCGCTGACGATGAGAATAATTGCGATCTCGGCACCCAGCAGCCGCATGATGGTGTAGCGGCTACAGCCGAGCCGGAACACAGTATTCAGCTCACGCTGGCGAAGGCGCAACGACAAGGCAAACACAAGCACCAAGGCGAGCACAGCCGCCAACCCGACAACGAATATCACCGAATCGATAATGTTCTTGACACGAAAAATGTTCTGCAACAAGCCATCGATGACCTCGGTCGGCTCGACGATCTGTGTTGTCTTGTCATCTGTAACGTAACGCCCGCGCAGAATGGTTCCTGATTTTGCATCGGCGGGCAGAGCGATCACTGCGGTGAGCGGATAGACTTCCGGTTCGCCATGAAAGTGGAATGAACCTATATTCTGTTCATCGATCTCTGTGTACTGAGTCAGTTTGGCAGTGGCGGTGACATTCTGGTCGGTACGCTCCATGATCAGCGTCGAATCGCGCACCTTGAGCAGATCGGCGTGGCCATGAACCAGCCCTTCAATAACCCAGGCAGTCTTGACGTCAACGAACACGGCGACATCGTCCGCGCTGTGGCTACGTTCCAGCACACCGACTACTTTCATGTTCAGCGGATATATCCCTGCCAGATCGAACACCGTCTCCGGTGACGACAGCAAACGATCGCCCGGATTCAGACCAAGCGACTCTGCAGCAGCCGAACCGAGCACACACTCACCCAGCAATGCCAGCGAGCGGCCTTCGCGAATCTTCAGTTCACGAAAGTCAAAATAATCAAGCGTCGTTCCGACAATCGGGAAACCGCGCGCCTGAAAACGCACGTAAAGAGGAATTGGACTCGCCAGCCCCGATTCGCTGACTTCATCATTGACCTGCGTACTGACCAGCTCGGGAACCTGGTCATCCAGATACAGACTGTTCATTACCAGATCAAGCGCACTGCCCTTGGCACCAACGAGCAACGGCGTCGTTTCCGCCCGCGACAATAACTGTCGTTCGCTCTCGTTCAGCAGTAATTCGAGCGTAAACGGCAGAACCGCAATCAGGCTAACGCAGGCAACCAGTGTCGCAGAGCGCGCCTTGTTGAATACGAGGTAGCGCCAGGCGATGTAAGCACTGCTGATCACGTCTCGTCTCCAGCGCGAAAGCTTTGGAAATCAATGACCCGGTCAAAGCGTGGCAACAGTTCATGGTCATGTGTCACCGCAACCAGGCTGGTGCCGTGCGCCTGCACACCTTCGAACAAGGCATCGAGAATATGACCCTTGTTGCGTGGATCAAGATTGCCGGTTGCTTCATCGGCGAGAATGACTTTCGGATTCGCCAGCAGCGCACGGCAAATCGCGGCACGCTGCTTCTCGCCCTGTGATAACTGCGTGACGTTTCGATGGAGCTTGCCGCCGAGACCCAGACCCTCGGCCAACACAATGGCACGTGCTCGCACCTGGCCAGTGAGCACCAGCGCAGAGCTGATCCGATACGGATGCAGAATGTTGTCGAGCACACTGAGATAATCGATCAGCTCGAAATCCTGAAACACGAAACCGACGTTGGTGATACGAAAGTCGCGGCGCTTTGCATCGCTGAGTTCGTTTACAGCGATGCCATTTACCGTGACATCGCCTGCATCCGGAATCAGGATTCCGGCAATCAGATTGAGCATGGTCGTCTTGCCCGAACCACTCGGTCCAATGACGGCCACCTTCTCGCCGTCAGCTACTTGAAAGTCGGCAATATCGAGATGGAAGTCGCTGGAAGGGTATTGAAACCTGAGTGAGTCGATACCGATCATTTCGCTCGTTTATCCCGCGGCCGCTACTTCAGCCAGATCTTTGTCGCGTAAAGGATTCTGATTGCCTGCGCATGCGGTGAACAACCGAACTGACACCTTCGCACCCATCGTCGCTACTGTGGAACTGCCGTGGCAGTGGCTGCCTGAGGTTGTACGCGCGACTCATCGAGAATCTCCAGCCCGGTAATCTTCCAACGCCCGTCGGTATTGGCAATGGTGACGATCGCCTCGTAGAGATTCTTGCGCATGTGCACGTGCCCCCAATGGCCGACCGTACCCATCGCTGACCATTTGCCGGTAATCGCATAGGTCAGGGGCCGGGCGCCGACCCGCTCTGCACCCGCTTGCAGTACTTCGACTTCCTTGATCTTGGCTTGCACGCCACCGGCCTGTTGCACGGCAAACGATTTTCGATTCTGCAAGTAAATATCCGACAGAAGGTCGCCGCTCACGCTCATTGCAAGCTTGTCGTAGACGTCATCTTCGCGACGGAAATCGAATGCGCGGTAGACGTTCTTCATCAGTGATTGCAACAACTGCTGCGCGCGCTCATCTGGCAGCGCGCCCGCCACAGCAGCCGGTTTCGGTACAGACGCAGCAAAGTGGGGATACAGAGCAACGGCGCCGATGATCGCAACGACAAACACCGACACCGGAACGAGGAGCGATTTGCCATTGCGCCGGTTCCTCCTGATTTGCCATCCGAGCGGCAGCAAGGCACCTATGCATAGTAACGTCCCAACGGGAACGCGCAGTTCACCGAGCGACCCAGACACCGCCACCGCTTCTACCGTCGGCTCTTGATACTTTTTCAGGAAGTTGGTCCAAGTGTGAACATTGTCATCCGGTGTTACGAACGACAGCAAAGGACCAGCCGGGTCGACCGAAGTCGCGGGTACGCGCTGAATGCGATCGGAGAACAACTCCCAGTCGCAGGTCACCTCCTGCGGTAGTGACTCGGTCAGATAAGTAATGATCACGCCGACAATCGCTGTCGACAGATCCATGCGCTGCGGTTTTTCGACAATGCGGATACCTTGCAGGCTTAGCGTCACGTAATTGGTCCGGTCGAGAACCGGGCGCAGTTCCTTGCCGTCAACCAATACCGGGTTTTTCGCGATCAGGAACTCGCCGATACGCTGTTTCAGCGGCTCGAGTTCGTCAACTTCAATGTACTCGTCACCGCGTAAGCCAAGATCCATCCACTCGGCCATGTCTTTTACCCGGGTGAGGATTTCATGACGCACTTCGAACGGTTCAACATACAGGTAGGACATCATGGCGTCGCGGTGGTGGCGCTTGAGATTGGGATTATCGAACTTGCTGTACCACGGATCCGCCCAGTTCAGTTCCAGCTTCGCATCGGCACCGAGATACCGGAAATCAATCACCGGCACCGCCTTGTGATAGGTGATGAAGCCAATCGTCACCAAAGCCCGGCCTTCCTCATCTACCGGCGGCACTATGGTCAGTGTTTTCGGCCTTTGCTTGAACGGATAGATAATCTCGGCGTAGAGCACACGCTTGTCAGCCGGCGCCTCGGGTACCCGCTGACGGGTCATCGGATTGATCATGCCGGCGAACGGCGACTGCCTGTCGACCCGCATCCGTGGCTCGACCAGCGCCAGGCGCGCCGGAAGCGAAGCTCCGGTATCCGTCGTGAATCTCAGCTTGGTTTGCGAAAAGCCCCGCATGCGGTCAGCAAGCGCCGGCCGCGGCTTGCCGCCTTCTTTCATCCACGAATCCGGAACCAGTTCTTCGAACGTCTCGAGGTCACCAACATAGACCTCTAGCACTACCTTGACATGGTCGTCCAAGATGTAGATTTCAGCGATGTTGGGCGCCGTCTCGGCTCCCGTGAGATTGATCCAGTCTGCTCTCGCCATTGGTACGCAGAGACCAAGGCAGGAGAGAAAGCAGAACAAATGACGCAGCATGGCCGGTTGAATAGCTTGTTGTGATTTCATTTTACACATCGGCGAGATGGACCGAATCCGGTTACTATCTCGCGTATGGTTCGAGCAAGGAAACAGCCATGCTGATGGAAGATGTGCTCAAGCACCCAACAAAGGTGCTCACCGAGCAACAGCGCAATCGCTTTTTCGAGGATGGCTGCCTGATCGTTGAAGGCCCTACGGCTCGGCCCGGACACCAATCGACTTCACGCTGGTGAGCAACCGTAACAACGTTGGAATGGCGACACCGACTACCGACAGGAACGCAATGCCCGTCTCGATGACGTGACGTTGCGTGAACCACAAAAAGCCGAAGATCAGCACGATCACGCCGACCACGACCCAGCGCAGTTGCGACCAGCGCATGCCGGCCGCGCCTTCCTCCCAAGCGGCGACGTAGTCTTTCGTGATGCCGTTGGAGATCCACATTGCGAAGCTGTCGCTCATCGCGCGAAGCGCGGGGTCGCGCCGAATGAGCCCGCGCCGGATCAGGTGCCTGACGTTCTGAGCCTGCTTCGGGTTGACGACGGCTTCCTGGACGAGCTGCACGAGCACCTGTCTTTCGTCTTCGCTGCACTGCTGCCACAATCCGTCATACCATTCGTGCGCCACCTCGCAGATCTGCGTGAGTATTTCGCGTTTGGGCGTTTTTTTCTGCACGGCATCTGCAAAGATGCGCTCGAGCTCGGGCCTCACCTCCGCCAGGCCGCAGCTGAGCTCGTTGGCCTGCCAGTCTTCGTCAACCGGCTGGTCCAGGCCACGACGCCAGAAATCGTTGCCCACGCCTTCTCTCGCCGGCGCACGATCCGGGAACGACTTGATCGTAAAACCGGCCGGCACACGGTACGCATACGCCGACGGGCTCGCGTCAGCCACCAGCAACACTCGCGTGCGGCCGCCGACGTGGTCCTCGAAATTTCTCAACTCGGCGTCACTCAGCGATCGATGCAACACGTTCATCGTCAGCCCCGACCCGTCGTCTTCCATTAAGCGCCCCCGGTCCTCTGCGGATGCGACGAAAGCAACCACGCACGTGTCGTTGCCCATCACGTCGCGGCGCGTCAGGGGCCCCTGCCGGCCGATCCGCTGAAAATAGAGCGTGTTGGCAACATACCAGAGCCACGCCCCACCCAGCACGAAGGCGATGAAGCCCACAATCAGCACCAGCGCATTACCTACTAGGGGCTTCGCAACGGGCAGAATCGACGAGAAGGGCTCAACCGTTCCGCAGAATGCGTTCGGGTGCTGGTACTCGACCACACCTTCCTCGTTTGGCTGCCAGGGTCCGTCTGCCTGCTGATAGAGATAACGACTACGCTCGACGCTGTCGTTGTATATCGGCTTGTATTGCGCGAACCAGCGCCAGAGAAAGGTGACCTGTTCCGCGCCGAGTGGAACATCGTTGACGGGCAGTCCGTCCGGGTCCGGGTCGTAGAGGGGGGATCGATATACGTCCGCATCGCACGCGTCGCCCCGCCTGCAATGGCAGTCGTCGCCGACAACGCAAATTGCCGGCACCGCCTCGAAGTAGTCCGCCAAGGCGCAATTGCGCGCATCGAGCCGCTCACCGTGCACAATGTTCTCCTGCCGCACGAACTCGGGCATCGCGGCTGCCAGCGCGTTCTCGTAGAATGCGTAGGACGGCAGCACGGCAACGTTGAACCAGAGCAGCCCCGACGCCAGGACGTACCAGCCACGCGGCGAGAGCGCACCCCACCACCAACGCCGACGCGCCGCGCATACTCTTGCATACGTGACGGAAACGGTCTTCGGTAAGGACCACCATTTCCGACGCGAGGTGAGCAACACCGCTACGACAATCAAGCCGGGCAGCGCCGTCGACACGATGAGCTGCTCCTCGCCCCCGAAGAGCCACAGGCAAACGACAAACACCCCACCCACCAGAACGAGTCCGCCGGCCCAAGTTGCGTGAAACGCCTTGGAGCCCATGTTTGGCCAAAACCAACGTGGCACTTCCTGTCCCTGCCATGCCAGGTACAGCAACGTACCGACGAGGTTGATCAGGAGAAACAGAGACGCGAGCAGCAACGCATGACCCACCGTTTCCATCGTCACGGAGTTCTTCGACTCGTTGTCCGAAAAGACGAGGATGGTCCACGGAAACTGCTCCATGGGCTTGACGAAAAACTGGTGGGGGCGGCCGAGATAATTTAACTCCATGTGTCGGTCGGCGCCGGATAGCACCGCCGCTCGCAACCGGTCACCATCGGGCAACTCCGTGAAGAAGTTGTCTTTTAGCACACGGTGTCCGGACGAATGGAACACAGCTTTGCCGTGCTCGTCGATCACTGCGAACCCGACCCCGGGTGACAGAACAGGCTCGGCGACCGAGACGAGGCGGGCCTGCGCAGCGACGATCGCGCGGTCGGTCGCAAGGCAGGTTGACTTCTCACCGCATTCGAACGGCTGTCCGCATATCACGAGCTCGTCCGTTCGTGGATCTGCATTAGCGGGCGGCGTGCACAGTGACGACAACGTTGACAGGATCGTGCTGACAGTCGTCGTCGTCTTCGAACGAACGTTCTCGACGTACCAACCTTCACCGGCAACATCGCTCGGCCACAGGCGTCGGTCACGTACGCTCGTGAAGTAGTCGCGATCGCCGAGATAAACCAATGGCGTGTTATCTCGCCAGACCGTTGTCTTGCGTACCTGTTTGCCGGTCAGCGGGTCGATCCAGAAGATGATCTGCAGGTCCGACTCGGGAGTAGCATATTTCCAATCCGCACGCAGGAGCTCGGACGTGTCCTCTTTATGCACCGGATGCAGTCCCTCGTCGGCGCGCAGCGCGTCGTAGTGATCGAGCTGCTTATACAGATTCTCCAGCTCCTGGTCCAAACGCTTGGCCAGCAACTCGGCGGTCTGCGCGTTGCTGAACTCGGTCTTGGCGGTCAACTCGAAATGCGTCTGGGCGCCCAACACACCGATCGTTGCTACCATCAGTGCGCCCCACGTGCCGAACAGCACGAAGTAGAGATCGGCAAAGCGGAATCGTTCCCGCGACGATAGAAAGATGATCTTCAACATCGGCCAGCACAGCACGCCGAAGACCACAACCGCGAAGAGCGTAATCACGATGAACGGCGTGACCGCAAGCGACGCGGTCGTTGCGCGGCTCGAGTTGATCAGACCACACATGGCCCAACCCTGGGCGTTCTCGGATTGCGCCCACGCGCCGAGCTCGAGCGGTTGACAGAGCAGGTCGAAACTCTCGCCCGCCAGCACGACCTGCTCGACCAGCGTCGCATCGAGGCTCGGCACGAGCTTCTCACCCTTCGGGTCCTTCAGCGCCCCAAGGGATCTGAACGCGGCACTGAGACCAGCGCGACCCGAGTACGCCTGCTCGACGCGGCCATCCTTGCGTGCGACGACCAGCAGGTCGATCTCGTCGCGCGCCGGTAACTCAGCCAGCATCTTGTCGAGCCGAACGACGAACTTGATCTCAGATCCCAACCCCAGCACGACGCCACCGTTGTCGATTTCCAGTGCGACAGGGATTCCGGCAAGCTCGTGTTTTTTCGGTTCCGAAACACTCCGCGGACAAGCCGGCACCCGTTCGAGAAACGGCTGGCGACGGTCGAGCTCACACGCGAACTCCGGCTTGTCCTTGAGGCTTTCCACGACAACCCTTGCGTTGAAGAGCAGATCGGTGATGTCGGCGGACGCCTTCTGCAATGAGTTCAAGTTGCGATCGTGGAGCTCACTACGCTCATCGAACACGTGCATGGCAAAAAGACCCAACGGCACCGCGGCGACCGTGAGCAGTATGGCAAACAGGGCCAACTGGCCACGGGGCTTGGCGCGAACCGGCGCGGTGACTTCGGGTGCTTCAGCCATTGGGGCACGCTACCAGCTCGAGGACCGCTCCCGGCGCCGGCATTGACCAGGACGCTTCCGTCGATGAAAAGACGTACCGCTCGACCCGTTCAATGAAGTCTTGGGGCCGGCTGAAAGGGACGCCCCGCAGCTCATCGAGATCACGCGTGTATGGGGCGAAAAAATTCTCCCAGTGGCCGAGCACCACGTGCCTGGGCTGCGTCTGAGCCAGAAGGTCGTCCGGGTAATCCTTCACCTCATGATGTGAAGCAACGCAAACGAGCGCCGCGTCCAGACGACGATCACGTGCCGGTGGAAAACCAAGTGTCGGATTGCTCGCCGCATCCTGATAGTGCACTGAGAACATCACGTCATCGTCTTCGGGATGCTGGAAGTCGATGAGGAACGCATACGTGCGTCCCTCTACCCATCTTCGCGCTCGTTTCGGCAGCTCTTTCTGATCTTCCGTCAACCTGCCTTTCATGAACTTGAGGCCGGCAAAGTGCGGCGCATGCTCGGATTCGATCGGCAGGATGCGCACGCGCGTCCTAGGAATCTCGACCCAGAGCGCGGCCCGAAGCTTTGTTCCGGGCCAATATGCCGCGTCGATCGGGTGCACCCGATCGTGCAGCTCACCGTCCGCTGCGAGCACGTGCGAGCCAGTCCGGTTGACGTAGATCTTCGCGTCCTTCGCCCGGTTTTTCGCGATCCAGGGCACGTCCATCAGATGATCGCAGTGCGCATGACCGACGATGATCGCCTTCGCGTTCGAGACGTCCGGCAACCAAGCCTCGAGCGCGTCGACGTCCGGCTCGATGCGTTTCAGGTTCATCGCCTCGAGGACACCTGAGTTCGAGATGAACGGACCAAGCAACAACACGTCGTCACCGCGCGTTAGCAGGTATCCGCCCGAGCCGAGGTACTCGATCGATAGCGTCTGCCGATCGTCACAGATGGTGACCCCGCATTCCGGGCACACGACGCCGCCCGTCGCAGGCAAGCCGCGAATGGCGCATCCGCCCATCATGACCCCGAGCAAGACCAACATCACCAGGGGCGGACGCTACATTGGCGCGTCAACCAGTGTGTGAAGGCCGCAGATTCGTTGTCCGCCTCAATCGCTCGCAACAACACGCGTCCGTCCGGGTAGAGGTCAATCACCATGAAGTCATGCACCAAGTGGGCAAAAACCGTGTCCGGCCCGATACCCACCCGTGAGTTTCTCAGTTGATGCACTGCCGATCGCGAGCACATAGTCCCACGGCTTGTGGCGTGGCGTAACCTGCGGGCTCTATTTCCAGTAAAGGAAGTATAAATGAGGTTCTCATCCTTTGAGCAGGCCAGTCCCTGGTAAACGATGCGCCGATGCTACTGGCCGCGCGGCTGAAATTCGGGCTACTTAGGCATTATTAATCTGTACTGGCCTCCTCGTCACCGCCGCATTGTCGCCTAGTGCAACCATCGGGCTAGCCGATCCACTGCCCGAAATTCGAGCCCACGGCATCAGGGGAAAATGCGGTTGAAATGGCGGCACTGAGTGAAACGCTTCAGCCCAGCGCAGGCAGCACCAACGGCAACCGACAACGCTTCGAGATAGCCGAGCATCACGGTCAGAAAATCACCCTCATGAGGAACGTTGGCGCACGGCGAAAACACTACAATGTAGATTATCGATCTTGTGAGTTGTCGCAGCGAAGCGCTCACTCGTTTGCTTTCCGAAAGCAACCAACACGCGGAAACTGTCCGTGAAGTAGCAGGTGATCGTCGTGACGGACCGAATCCAGTTACTATCCTGATTACGGCTCGAGTGAGGAAACAGCCATGCTGATGGAAGAGGTACTCAAGCACCCGACAAAGGTACTGACCGAGCAGCAGCGCAATCGCTTTTTCGAAGACGGCTGCTTGGTAGTTGAAGGCCTGGTCGGTGATGACTGGCTGAGCCGTTTACATACGGCGATGGAAGCCAGCGT
>CP070643.1:1573954-1661332 GCA_020354125.1 Betaproteobacteria bacterium
ACTTTTGTCACCGATGCCAGTGAAGCTCTTGAGCAGATCGAATCGGGACTGATCAATCGGGGTGGACTTGAGCCACTGGTCCAGTTCCTTGTCCAGCGCATCCAGGCGCTTTTGCAAGAATCCGATGGTGGTGTTGATATCGGCGCGCACGCGCTTGGCCCGTGCCGTGCCCAGCCGGTTCTTCTCGGCCACGTACATGCCCATCGGGCAGTGTGTGTACATCAAGGCTGTCCTTGGACACATCGATTCCAACAAAACTTGTGTATTGACTCATCGCTCTACTCGATCCTGTCTTGCGTTAATGCGGGCTCGAGGCCCAGGCAACTGCTCGGATTGGAATAAAGTCAGGTGCTGGCAACCATGCTCCGCGACGACTTGAACCAGTACGCGATTGACCGATTTATCAGCACCTCGTCCTCAAGCAACGCTACACTTAAAGACACGACACTTTTACTACGAAATTGGACATACAAGGACGCGGAGGAAGACCACCAAACTCCGAAACCATCGAGGGAAGCTTTAAAGAACCATAGTTGAACCGATGGTCCACTTTGGCCCCGGTATTTTCTGTCTGGCTCCATATATTGGCTGTCTTCTGGACAGCTATTGGCGTTGCTATTCCCGATTCTCGACTTTCCTCTGCGTCCTCCGCGATCTCTGCGGTGAGAGTGGTAATTTTGATCTGAAATGAGCACGCCGAATTCCCCTACCGTCCGGGAAGCAATCACACATCGCTCGATCCTGGCGATCGCTGTGCCGATCATGATCTCCAATCTCTCCACGCCTTTGCTCGGCGTGGTCGATACCGGTGTGATCGGACAGACGCCCGACGCATCGCTGATTGGAGCCGTGGCACTCGGCGCCCTGATATTTACCTTCGTGTTCTGGGCATTCGGCTTTTTGCGCATGGGCACTACTGGTCTGACCGCGCAGGCTTATGGCGCAAACAACGCCGAAGAAGTACGCGCCAGCCTTGGTCGCGCTCTACTGATAGCAGTGGTCATTGGCGTCTTGCTGATACTTGTCCAATGGCCGGTACAGAAGCTGGCGTTTGCCCTTCTCGAAGGCACCGAGCCGGTAGAACGTCTTGCAAGGCACTACTACGATATTCGCATCTGGGCCGCACCAGCCACGCTTGCTAACTACGCCCTACTTGGCTGGTTCATCGGGCTCGGTAAAGCACGCATCGCACTGCTTTTGCAGCTGGTGCTGAACATCAGCAACATGCTGCTCGACGCCTGGTTCGTTCTCGGCCTGGAAATGGGCGTGCAGGGTGTGGCCAGCGGCACGGTCATCGCCGAATACCTTGCTGCAGCCGTTGGCCTTGTGATTGCTGCACAGCATCTGCGGAAATTTGGCGGAAGGTGGGAATCTGCACGGGTGTTCGAACCTCGCCGAATCGCCCGAACCATGGCGGTCAATCGCGACATCATGATCCGCTCGCTATCTCTGATCGTCGCTTTCGCCTGGTTCATTGCGCAAGGCGCAAAATTCGGCGAGATGGTGCTCGCCGCGAATGCGGTACTGATGCACTTCGTTTCGGTGTCGGCGTACTTCCTCGACGGTTTTGCCTTCGCTGCCGAGGCATTGGTCGGCAGGGCAGTGGGGGGCGCAAGCCGTACGCGCCTGTCACAGGCGGCACGCATGACCACTTGGTGGGCAGCTGGTGTCGCGTTGTTTGCGTCGCTGTTTCTCGCGCTGTTCGGAACAACGCTCATTGACGTGCTGACAGTCGAACCAAACGTGCGGTCGCTTGCCCGCGAGTTCCTGCCGTGGGCCGCCATGACACCTTTGGTGGGCGTCTGGTGTTTTCAGCTCGACGGTATATTCATCGGCGCAACACGCTCTGCCGACATGCGCAATGCCATGCTGGTAGCACTAGCAATCTTTCTGATTGCATGGTACCTGCTGAGGCCGTTTGAGAATCACGGTCTTTGGGCTGCGCTTTACGTTCACTATGCCGCGCGCGGCCTTGCTTTGCTCTACTACTTCCCCGGGCTGCGCCGTTCCGTTCCAGCCTGACGGCGAAGAAGAAAATGGCACTGGCGAAGACGCGTCTGCTTCGAAACGCCATATCGTGGGAGAATAAAAAGCAATGCGCAAAGAGGGAGGCAGTATGCGCCTTGAAGGAAAAACAGCAATCATTATCGGCGCTGGACAGAGCCCGGGAGAAGGAATTGGCAACGGCCGCGCCACCGCAATTCGTTTTGCCCAGGAAGGCGCACGGATTCTTGCTGTCGACCGGGATATCGATTCGGCACAAGAGACTGCCGAGCTCGTGAAGAAGGAAGGCGCGGAGTGTCTCACCTTTGAAGCCGACGTCACCGATGAAGCAATGCTCGCCGACGCAATTAGTTTTGCGGACAAGAAATGGGGGCGCATCGATATTCTGGACAATAACGTTGGCGTTAGTGTTGGAGGTGGCGACCAACCACTTCTGGAGTTGACGGAAGAGACTTTCGATCGCATCGGTGCGATCAATCTTCGCGGCACGATCATGGCCTGCAAACACGTCATTCCGATCATGCGTAAGCAAAATAGCGGTGCCATTATCAACATCTCGTCCATGGCCGCGTGGGTGGACTTTCCGCTGGTAACCTACAAAACGACCAAAGCGGGAATGATTGCTTTCACGCAACAGCTTGCATTGGACAATGCCGCCTACGGTATTCGTGCCAACAGCATTCTGCCCGGACTGATGAATACGCCGATGGCAGTCGACACGCGCGTGCGCGACACCGGCAAATCGCGAGAAGAAATCGTTGCCATGCGCGACGCAAAAGTACCACTGCGCAGGAAGATGGGCACGGCTTGGGATGTCGCCAATGCCGCGCTGTTTCTCGCCTCCGATGAAGCACAATTCATAACAGGTATAGCTTTACCCGTGGACGGAGGCGCACTCGCCAGAAAGGGCTAACATCTTAAGGACGTAGCAGCCAATAAAGCTCCGAGCAAGCGTCGCGAGCGATTCGAGGACAAGGAGCCGCCAGTTTTGATGGAAACCTGCGAACGACGAGAAAACGAACAAGGCGAGTTTCGGTGAAGACTCACATGAACGCAGTGAATGTTACGTCGAAACCAAAACGCCTTGTTGTTTCGGTGAAGACTCACATGAACGCAGTGAATGTTACGTCGAAACCAAAACGCCTTGTTGTTTCGGCGTAGACTCACGTGAGCTGCGCGAACGTTATGCCGGAACTACATACTCAACAGAATAGCGCGACAAGTAAGCGAGCACGCGACACAGTAATTGGATCGCGCAGTAGCTTTTAACCAAAGGCAGGATTGTTATATGAGTCGAATACCCGAATTGAAACCCAACACAATGACTGCAGCGCAAAAAGAGGTTGTCGAGTTGATTACCTCCGGACCACATCAGCAAGTGATGGGACCCTACCCGGCCTGGCTGCAAAGTCCAGAGCTAGCGAGGCGAACACGTTCGCTAAGTGAGTACCTGCGCTTTCAGTCCACACCGCCGAAACGACTGGCGGAGATTGCGATTCTTATTACCGGTCGGCACTGGAAAGCGGAGTTCGAGTTCTACGCCCACGCTGAACTCGCGCGCAAAGCGGGCGTAGAGGAGCCAATCATTGAGGCACTCGCGGCGGGCAAGCGCCCCGATTTTGCAAACAATGATGACGAAATCGTCTACGACCTGTGTACCGAGATGCTTGACACCCGGCGCGTCAGCGACGCGACATATAAACGAGCGCTCGAGGCATTTGGAATGCAAACACTGGTCGAGCTGGTCGCGATGATGGGCTATTACTGCATGGTATCCGTAACACTGAACGCGTTCGAGGCGCCACTGCCTCCGGGTGAGCCTTCGCCCTTTCCAGACTGACACTGTTACTATCAACGCCTTCCTGAATAAGCTCAGGAGAACAAATTGAAAACGATCAACCTCATGGCGACACGCCACTCGGCGTTCTACAGTCCTTTCATCGCCTGTATCGCGGGCGGCTTCCTCGAAAAAGAGGGGCTGCAGGGCACCTACCAGGTGGTACCGGCTGGAACGAGTACCGCAGCAGAGATCGCATCCGGGCGTATGGATGTCGGCCAGTCAGCGGTGTCTCAAGCCTTCGGTCCGCTAGAGAAAGGCGAGAAGCCGCCGGTCGCGCACTTCGCACAGATCAACCGCTACGATGGTTTCATCATCGCCGCGAGAGAGTCGGACCCTTCGTTCTCGTGGTCCAAGCTGAAAAGCAAAAATTTCTTGCATGTGCACGGCGGGCAGCCGGAAGCGATGCTGCGTTATGCGCTCTACAAGGAAGGCGTCGACCTCGATGAACTCGACCGCATCGAGTCAAAGGGCGGCGAGCAGATGATGCAGCAGTGGTTGGACGGGGAAGGCGACTATTTTCACGAACAGGGCGCCTATCCGCAGCAGCTCGAGCACATTGGCAAAGGTCACATCGTCGCCGCAGTCGGTCCGTCCATCGGGCCAGTCGCTTTCAGCAGTCTTGTTTGCCGCTGGGACTGGATCGACTCTGACGATGCAAAAAAATTCGCCAATGCTTACAGGGCGGCGCGACACTGGGTCAACACAGCTGATCCGATGGAAGTAGCGAAAGCCGAGGCCAGCTTCTTTCCGGACATGGCAGTCGAAGCAACTGCCGCTGCCGTTGCCTTCTATCAGAAACTCGATAACTGGGGTGGCGACATCGCCATCGACCCGCAGCATTACGAGAGGACGCTCGATGTGTTCTCGCATTCGAAGCGGATTTCGAAGCGGCACGATTACGATGCGATGATCATATCGCCACCCCAAACCGATTAAGCCTTTTGCTCGGAGCTAATCGCAAGTAAACAAGTCTAATCCTAGACCCCATTCACGGAGGCCTGCCATGAAAGCGAATCGAGTTGCAAGACGAAACCGTCGGCGTCTGCTGCAAGTTGCCGGAGCCATCACGGCGACTTCGCTGCTAAACGGTTTGCCGTTCGCACTGCGTGCAGCAAGTGCGGCTCAGCATAAAACGAAGATCGGTATTATCGGGTCCGGTAAGGTCGGCGGCGCTATCGGCAGCGTATGGGTGAAGGCCGGGCACGAAGTCATGTTCTCATCGCGCCACATCGAGCACGACAAGGAGCTGGCCGCCAAGCTCGGAGCCAACGCACGTGCAGGCACTCCGCGCGAAGCTGCGGAGTTCGGTAAAGTGGTGATGATCTCGGTGCCTTACCACGCCCTGCCCGACGTTCGCGACAACGTCGGCGATCTGATCAAGGGCAAGGTGGTAATCGATACCTGCAACCCATTCGTATGGCGCGACGGCGAACTTGCCACTTGGGCACGCGAGAAAGGCGCCGGTCTCGCTTCACTCGAATTGCTTCCGGGCGCGCGCATTGTGCGCGCCTTCAATGCGATTGGCTACGTCAGTATGGGCAATGCGCACAAGCAACCGGGCCGTGTCGGCATGCCGATCGCGAGTGATGATGCCGGCGCCATCCAAATCGCTTCGCCGCTGATTCGCGACATCGGCTACGAACCAGTCCTCGTTGGCGGCATGGAAATGGGGAAATACCTGATGCCGGGAACACCGCTCGCCGGCGAGCGCACTCCGGATGAGATTCGGGAAATTGTTGCGACTCTGAACTAGGCGCTTTAGGGCGGCGAACACCGAAGCAAATTCGGCAGAGGAAAGTCGAGTCTTGTATTTTTCTTTGTCCTCTCTGCAAATGAGGATTTGAATCCGTGAAATTTGGCCTGCTGTTGTATCCGGGGGTCGAGCCGATTGACCTGGCCACGGTGGGCGTCTTGTCGATGGCAAAGCGAGTCGTGCCGCAGATCGAATACGTCACCGTTGCCGCCGATGCGGGCTGCGTCTCGATGAGCAACGGGCTGCGCGTCATGGCGGATCTATCATTCGCCGATGCACCGAACCTTGACGTCATCATCGTGCCCGGCGGGCCCGGATGGGAACAAGCCTGCCGAGACAAGAACATCCTGGATTACCTGTCGCGAACCGCCAAGCACGCTAAGATCGTTTCGGTCTGTACCGGCGCGATGATCCTCGCCGCCGCGGGCCTGCTCAATGGCAAGACCGTGACCACCAAAGTGGAAGTTGTGCCGCCGGAGGATCCGCCGCTCGATGTGCTGACGAAGCAGTATCCAGACATCAAGACCCGTCACGCGCTGATCGTTGACGAAGGCAAGATCGTAACCGGCGGCGGCGTCACGCTATGCATCGACACCATTCTGTACATTATTGAACGTGAGATTGGTGCCCGCGAGGCGGACGAAGTGGCACGCATCATGGAGTACCAGGCCGCCCGCCAAGCCAAT
This sequence comes from Betaproteobacteria bacterium, assembly GCA_020354125.1. Classification (GTDB taxonomy): domain Bacteria; phylum Pseudomonadota; class Gammaproteobacteria; order Burkholderiales; family Eutrophovitaceae; genus SG8-40. Next base: position 1,580,238 of record CP070643.1, read on the forward strand.
GCCGCTCGCCTGGCAAAAATCGTTGGGGTGTGAGTGTAAGGGCTGCCGAGTAAAGGAAAATCGCGTCTGACCCTACCTATTTGAAAAAGCGCAGCGAGCGGCCCGAGTGCAAGGCGCCACACGGTAACTTTTTCACTCGATCTCGACCGATAACAACTGGGAGGCGGCCACCAAAGCGGCTTTGAGGAAGAGTTCTTTGGGAATCGTTTCAAAGGACGTTCCTTCCACCTCGACCGTTCTGCATTCCGATGTTCCGCAGACCGAACAACATGGGCTGCTTCCTACGCTTGCGCCGAGCCACTCCTCCATTGGTTTACCGGCAACCCAGATCCGGTTCGACTCCGAGGGGTTGGCCTCGAACGCTCTTTGATCGATCTCTCTTTTCTCGAGACTTGGCTCGATGCCCAAGGGTCGAAGCACATGCGTGAGTTTCTCGACCGCACGGAGCAATTCTTGATAAGTCGCATTGCAACGATCACACGTCTCGCCCTCGGCGCTGACGAGTCTCTGCCAAACTATCGGTAGCGGTTTCATCGGAGCGATCTACGTTTCCTGGAGTCAAACGATAAGTTTATTGAAAAAGCGTAGCGAGCGGCCTGAGGCCATTTACCCCACAGCAACGGCTTGCTGCAGGGCGGTGAAAAAATGTTATGAGCGGCCTTCAGCCGGGTGCGCACTCGATCTGATAGAAACAGTGCACAGAAGCCGGAGTGTACACGGGTAGTACATGAGGGCGAGAGCGGAAGTAGCGCGGCATGCCGTGCTCGCTCGCAGCGCCCGGCGACTATGTTGCCGGGCCGGGCCGCCGAAGGCGGGTGAGCACCGCATTGATCAGAAGCGGGCGCAAGCCCGGATCAAGGCCGCGCAGTAGTTTTGCGCCGCCCTGTCAGATGTCGACCTTGGTTTTCTCGCCCCTCAACCTCGCAACAATTGTTGCGCAACACGCATCGCCCCAGATATTGACACTGGTTCTGCACATGTCGAGCACTCGGTCGAACACCATCAGCACGCCGATCGCCTCCACCGGCAAACCGACTGCGGCAAGAATGATCGCGATCGCCACCAGCGATGCTGAAGGCACGCCGGCGACGCCGATGGAAGTCAGCAACGCGATCGCCACAATCGTGAACTGAACTCCGAAGCTAAGGTCCAGGCCGTAGGCCTGGGCCAGGAACATTGCAGCGGCACATTCATAGAGCGCGGTACCGTTCATGTTCACCGTTGCACCCAGCGGCAACACAAAACTGGATACCTCGTTCGACACGCCGACCTTTTCTTCGAGTGTGTCCATGGTGACGGGCAGTGTTGCCGAGGAAGATGAAGTCGAGAAGGCAGTCAACAACGCAGGTGACATTGCCTTCAACGTCAAGAATGGCTTGACGCGCCCAATAAAGCGCAGCAGCAAGGGGAGCGTAATAAGGGAATGCAGGAGCAGCGCCGCCACCACCGCTAATGCAAACACAGCGAGGGGTCGGGCCGCAGCGAACCCTGTTTCGGCAACCACGCCGGCAATGAGACCGAATACCCCGATCGGCGCAAACTTCATGATCAGCTCGGTCATCCTCATCATGACGTGAAACACCCCATTGAAGAACTTGAACAAGGGCTCCGCATAGTCATGCTGCAGGTGGGTCATGAAGTAACCGAACAGAAGAGAGAAAAAAATCAGCCCCAGCATCTGGCCTTCGGCTGCTGCCATAACAATGTTGGGCGGCACCATGCGCTTGAACACTTCGGCAACATCACCTGCGCCCTTGCCTTCGATCTTCGCACTGATGTCGTCGGCCGGCGCATCCAGCGCCAATATGTCGCCAGCCGGTTCGCCATCAACATACCCGGGCGCGATAGTGTTAATCACGACGAGACCAATCAGGATTGCCGCGAGAGTGGTGCTGCCATAAAACAGCAGGGTGCGCCAGCCGAGCTGGCCGATGTTGCCGCCCGAACCGATTCCGGCAACACCGACAATGATCGAAGAAGTGATCAGCGGCACGATGATCATCTTCAATGCGTTGAGAAAGATCGACCCGATGTAATCGAACATCGACACGTAGCTGACACCCCAGAGCGATGGAGTCACAGTTTCCGTGGTGAACTGCTTGACGATCGACCCGATAATGGCGGCGAGCACGATCGCGATGAGTATTTGCCAGTGCAGTGCGAGCTTGCGCATGGTCTCCCCGAGTAACAGAGTATGAATAGTGACCGCGTTACAGTTTCGCTAACGAAGCAATGCTGACCTGGGAGAAGAGCTTACTGCAACAGACCGCCCCAGGCCAGCGGCCCGCAGTTTGCGTATACTCTGCACATCAAGTTACGCGGGGCGACCGTAACGATCATGGATATTGCGGATACAGTAGAAAGCACCCAGTTAAGCCGGGCGACCGCGACACAGCACTTCGACGTGCTCATCGTTGGTGCGGGAATCTCAGGGATCGATGCAGCGTATCACCTGCAAAAAAACTGCCCGGGAAAGAGCTTCGTCATGCTCGACACCCAGAAAGAGTTTGGCGGCACCTGGCGCACCCACAAGTTTCCGGGCATTCGTTCCGACAGCGATTTGTTTACATTCGGCTACAAGTGGAAGCCCTGGAGCGGAGTTCCAATTGCCACGGCTGAGGAGATTCTCAAGTATCTCGGCGACATCATCGAAGAACGCGGTCTGGCTCAACATATTCGGTACGGCCACACGGTGAAGACGGCAAGCTGGTCAAGCAAAGACCAGCGTTGGACACTCGAGGTCGAAACCAGCGACAAAAAAGAAACGCAGCACTTCACCTGCAATTTTCTTTGGATGTGTCAGGGTTATTACCGGCATTCCGAGGGCTACACGCCGGATTTTCCCGGCATGGACCGCTTCAAGGGCTCCATCGTGCATCCCCAGACCTGGCCCGAGGATTTAGATTACGCGGGTAAACGCGTGGTCGTGATCGGTTCGGGCGCCACGGCGGCGACACTGATCCCAGCGATGGCCGAAGACACTGCCCATATCACCATGCTGCAACGCTCACCAACCTATTTCTTCGCCAAACCAAAGGAAGACAAGTTGGTCAGTTGGCTGCGTAAACTGCACCTGCCGCAGAAGTGGGTGCACGCAATTGCCCGCCAGAATGTTCTATTCCAACAAAAAGTCGTAACGCGGCGATCTTTCGAAGAACCGGAGAAGCTGAAAAATCTGTTGCTCGGCGCCGCGCGCCAGTACCTTGGTGATGATTTCGACATTGAGACTCACTTCACACCCGGTTACCGGCCATGGCGCCAGCGTCTCGCCGTGATTCCCGACGGTGACTTGTACAAGGCGATTCGCGCCGGCAAAGCTTCCGTGGTGACTGATCACATTGAAACCTTCACCAAGGACGGCATATTGCTGAAGTCGGGCAAGACGCTGCAAGCCGACATCATTGTCACCGCCACTGGTTTCAATCTTTGCGTGATGGGTGACATTGCATTTGTTGTCGATGGCCGCCAGGTCGATTTTGCCGAGCGGTGGGGTCACCGCGGAATTATGTTCTCCGGCGTACCCAACATGGCCTGGGTGTTCGGTTACCTGCGAACGAGCTGGACCATGCGCGCAGACATGGTGTCAGCGTTTGTGTGCAAACTGCTCAATCACATGCAGGACAAAGGCGCCAGCGTTGTCATCCCGCAGTTGCGCGAAAAGGACAAGGACATGCAGCCGCGGCCCTTTGTCGAAGCGGAGAACTTCAACGCCGGTTACCTGATGCGCAACATGCACATCATGCCCAAGCAAGGCGACCGCGAGCCGTGGATTTTCAGCCAGGACTACTATCAGGAGAAGCGCACCATCCCTAATGCGGATCTGGAAGACGGAACGCTTATTTATCAGTAGCGGCTATAGCGGCAGCCCGCCGACTATTCGAACGAGTCGGCAAACTTCACAAACTCGTCCATTAAACCATCGGGCGCCTGGATAATGTGCTCCTTCGCCGGAAAACCACCTGAGCGTACGTCCTCGACAAACTCTTTAAAGCCCGCAACGCGCTCGGCCTGCATCTGTTCTTTCAGCTTGTAGATCCTTCGATACTGCTTCGAGTGCCTTGGATAAGGCGGCGGGTTATTGCCAAGCACATCCTCCGCGAACAGGAACTGAATGTCGCCGCCACTACCGCCGCCGATTGATGACGTCAGCAAGGTCGTGCGCTTGCTAATGTCCGCCAACAGCGGCTGCGGAATGACTTCGACTTCTACCGCATAAGCGCCGGCATCTTCCAGCATCTTTATTTGCTGGAAAACCCATTTGGCTTCTTCAATGGTCTTGCCGACAGCGCGCAGACCACCAGTCCAGGTGCTCTTGCGCGGCACCAAGCCGGCGTGTCCCTGCACCGGTACACCTTGTTCGGTGGCAACACTAATGAAGCGCGGCGACCACTGGCACATGATGGCATCCGCGCCGAGTTCCATCGCTTGATAAGCAAGACGTACCGCCTCGGTTTCGCTCGCCGCCGCCACCAGCGGCACCGAGAATGCCATGAAAGTATGCGGCGCCGCGTCGCGAACTGCCTTGGCAAGATGCGGTTGCTTCGGATCAAAGCGCACTTTCATGGTGTCAATGCCGGCTGCCTCTGCGGCAGCAGCTTCTTCTGGTGAAAACGGCAAAGTTTCAACTAGGACGCGTTTTCCCTTCTGATCACGCAGATCCTTCACCGTGTAATTACGGGTACCGTACGCCCCCCCAAGAGTCATGATGCGTGTTAGACCACGCTCGCCCGCGTCGCGCGGCGGGATGCCTCCGTCACCTGTTGCGTGGCTTGCCATTGTCTCCCCTCCCCTGAAAGGGTGCCGTAAAACTACTGCGCCGCCTTGATCCGGGCTTGCAGCCGGTTCTAATCGGTACGCTGCTCACCCGGCTGAAGGCCGCTCGCGACGTTTTTCAGCACCCTCTCAATGCGTTGTAATGTTCTTGCGTACGAACGTGTAAGAATGCGTCATGTCACCGATGCTGTAAATCTATCGGTGTGTTGCCGGGCCGTCAAATTGAAGGTGCACAGTCGTAACGGGACGATACTACGGCCCGGTGAATAGGAGTCAATCAGAAAGTCAGCGGTTCGCGGCCGGCTCGCACCCGTAGCCAGTTGATGCTGCTAAGAACTTTCGGCAAATGCAAGAAGCGCATTTCCAGTTTACGCTTGCCCGGGAAGTTCAGTAGCGCAAGTCCGGCAAGCATTGTAATGAGGCCCTGACCCGGAAGAAAAAACATTACCGTGCCGGCAATAAACAGCACTGCGCCGAGAGCGTTCTTGACCAGCAGGAACAGCGCGCGCAATAGCGGCCGATCCTCAAAGAGACGGCGTCGATGATTGCGCTCGGCATAGAAATCGGCTGGCAGCAGCGCGATCAGAACCGGCACCAGAATGATCGAAATCACCAGCGTGGCAACCGATACGATTGCCATCAACCAGAACATGTCCTCGTAGCGCGACCATATTTGTACCAGAAATTCAGGCAACGTTTCTTCCTGTCTCCAGAATTAGTTTGAACTGGTTTGCTGAAAACCGGTTCGCCGAAAGTCGCCTTGTTCGAGTATTGGCATCAAGTGTAAATCAGAAACCCGTCACGTTCTGCACGCCAGGCGTTCTCATCGGCAATGGCGAGTGACTCGAGGTCAGTAATGCTCGCATCCGCGTCGTCCACCCACTCGCGTAACAGTTCGCTACCGTTGATCACGTCGATGGCAAGCCGCTGGCGCTCGTACTCGTAGACGAATTCCCGCCAAAGATCATAGTCGGGTTGCAAACGCCGCAGCGCCTTAAACGCGAGCGCCTGCAAACGCCATGGGCGGAATATGCCGTGTTTATAATGCGCGGCGTCCTCAACGTGTATTTGTACCCCGGAACATAGTTCCCCGGCATACTTGTTAAAAGTTGGCTCGAACCAGCAGGGACGCACAACACAACCGTACATCCACTGCGGTGCCAATGTACGCATTTCGGACAATAGCCGCGCGACGTCAAGACCAGGCGCGCCGAACAGTTCAAGCGGGCGTGTGGTGCCACGTCCTTCGGACAGCGTCGTGCCCTCGAGCATGACGGTACCGGAATAACAGCGTGCCATCGACAGGTTGGGCGCGTTCGGACTCGGATTGACCCAGCTTCGTTCCTCCAATGGCCAGCCGTATCCGGGTGACAGTTCCGGATGCCAGCCATTCATCTCGATGACTTTCAAGTCGAGTTCGAGCCGGTAGGTGTCGGCAAACCACAGCGCAAGTTCTCCCATTGTCAGGCCATGGCGCATCGGCAAGGGACCCGACCCTACAAAGCTCTCCCAGCCTTCACGCAAACGCAGGCCCTCGACCGGTCGGCCAGCGGGATTCGGCCGGTCCAGAATCCACACGCTCTTGCCGGCCAAAGCTGCCTCTTCGAGCACGTAGCGCAGTGTCGTAATGAATGTGTAAACGCGGCAGCCGAGATCCTGCAAATCGACCAGCAGCGCGTCGAAGCTGTCCATCATGATGGCGGTCGGGCGCCTGACCTGACCATACAAACTGAACACTGGAATGCCATGCACCGGGTCTGAGTAGTCCTGCGATTCGACCATGTTGTCCTGCTTGTCGCCGCGTAGTCCGTGCTGCGCGCCGAAGGCGGCCGTAACGTTGACATCCGGCAGCGCCACCAGCACGTCCAGAGCATGGGAGAGGTCGCGTGTTACGGACGCAGGATGTGCCAGCAAAGCAACGCGCTTTCCGGCGAGCGGCTTTCGCAACTCGTCGTCTTCGATCAGCCGGTCCAGTCCGAACTGCATGCCTTAGCCTCGGTTTGTTATTCAGACCACATTATCCGGAAGCACGCCGACAAAGCCATCGGGATGATGAAAATCCGGCTTGCCGCCGGCATGAGCAAGCGCCCAGTGGGAAATATCGCCATCGCGATGCTCAATGATGGCCGCGAGCGCCATATGAGGCGGAGCAAAGGTATCGGACAGTAGTAACCGCTGAAAATCGATCGACGCGTCCAGGGTCAGCACATCGGGCGTTGTTTCAACTTCAATGCGGGGTGGAGAAGTCATTTCCAGGTCGGCCATAGCCTCACGGTACGATTCGAATCGGTAGGCTGCCCATTGCAGCGACGGGGAGAAGTTGAACTCGCAATAACCTGCGTTGGCAACTTCGAAGAACAGTTCGAAGCAAGTATGCCGCCACAATCCGTCCCGCTTCTGTGGTTTGTCGCGTTCGGGAATCTGCAGCCTGCTGGTATCGCCCGCGACGCGATACAGCAATTGCAACATTGTCGGCGAAGGCCAGCCAACATCGACTGCAACCGAGTCAACTCCGCCGGCGGTATCGTCGGGATGGCAGACCAGTTGGTAAGTGGAGCCAGGTGGCTTCATGGTCAGGCACACAGCGGAAACCGAGATTCTCGAAGTTGAGGCAGGCCAGATAGTAGCGCGCGACAGGTGATCCTTGAAAACCCGCAGCTCTGGTCTGCATCATTACCGCGAGTGCGCAGCACCTTTGCGTCGAGCAGCAGAGATCGCGTATGTTTGAAACAGGCGCGCACGCCAAAGTAGTATCTCCCGCAGTTCACCTATACGGCCCAGCCAAGGATGGCAGTGACCAGAGGGCCGCCAGCGAAGAAGGACGGCAAATAATGAAAATCACCAACGTCAAAGTCGATATGTGCAACTGGAAGACGCAACCGTGGAAGACTGGCGTAGGCACCCAGTTTGGCGATACCAAGCAGCTTGGCATCGTCACGGTAGAGACCGATGAAGGTATAAGCGGCAACGCGTTTCTCGGTTCGTCGCGCATGGGCGCCAATCATTACGTGCCCGGTTTGATTGACTTCATCAAACCAATGGTCATGGGACGCAACCCACTGGACATCGGAAAGATCTGGTGGGAGATGTGGAAGATGAACCGCTCGGTGTCCGAGTACGTAATTGGCGCAATGGATATCTGCCTTTGGGACATCAACGGCAAGGCAGCAGGGCAACCGATCCATCGTCTGCTCGGAACCTGCAAGGATCAGGTGCCCGCCTACTCAAGTACCGCGTTCCATGAATCCGTCGAAGAGTATGCCGAGGAGGCCATACACTTCAAGGAACTGGGTTGGAAAGCACACAAGCTGCACCCGCACGGCAAGCCACACGCGGACATCCGCATTTGCCAGGCGGTCAGGGATGCCGTCGGTGACGAGATGATGCTGATGCTCGATTCAATGTGGGCCTACCAGTACGAGGATGCCTTGCGTGTAGGGCGTGCCATAGAGGAACTGGACTACTACTGGTACGAGGACCCGCTGGTCGAAGAAGACATCTACAACTACGTCAAGCTGCATCAGAAGCTGGATATCCCGATCATGTCGACCGAATACGCTCCAGGACGCTACTACGGCATGACACAATGGATAACGCAGTACGCTACGGACATTTTGCGTGGCGACGTCGCTGTGACCGGTGGTATTACGCCATTGGTGAGACTTTGCCATCTCGCCGAAGGATTCAACATGAAGTGCGAAATCCACCACGGTGGCAACAGCCTCAACAATGTCGCCAACTTACACGTCACCATGGCGGTGCCAAATTGCGAGTTCTACGAAGTGTTCCCCTGCACCGGTGCAAACAAATATGGCTTGGTCGAGGATATCGAGGTTGACGGCAACGGGCTCGTTTACGCACCGACCAAAGCGGGCCTCGGATATGAGATCGACTGGGAGCTGGTGAAGCGGGAACACACGGCAACCGTCGAGTAAGTTCGCGGTCAAACCCCGGCCTAACGACTCGGCAGTATTTGGAAGAAAATTACTTTCTGCTGCATTGGTCCACGAGACGATCAACTGAATCGCTGATCACCGCACGTTGAACAAGCGCCACATCGAACGAATACATCTGGAACGCGACGGCATACGCTCGGCTGTGAGTGATGCCGGGCACGGCTCGATGCTGCTGTCCGAAGCGGACATCGTGGCGTCGCTAAACGGAGCACTCGCTGAGCGCAACAATGACGAGCCGGTTTGGGTGTTTGGTTACGGCTCGCTGATATGGAATCCGCTGATGCGCTTCGCCGAGCGGCGCATAGCGAAGGTACGCGGCTACCACCGGGGCTTCTATCTGTGGTCGAAGATCAACCGTGGCTCACCGGAGAAGCCTGGCTTGGTGCTCGGGCTCGATCGCGGCGGGTCATGTGGGGGGGTGGCCTACCGGCTGCACCCGGAGCATGTCATGGAGGAATTCAAGCTGTTATGGCGCCGCGAAATGCTGGCGCCAGCGTACTTTCCACGCTGGGTGGACGCGCACACCGACTCGGGAGTGGTCAAAGGGTTAACCTTCGTGGTGGACCGCAGCGCTGGCGACTACGCCGGACGATTGAGCGACGACGATATCGTCAGCATCGCCATGGGCGCGCATGGCCACTTTGGCTCTTGTGCCGATTATTTGCTGGAAACCGCGATGAGCCTGGAGCAGCACGGTATTTCCGACCAGCGCATGCGCCGTCTGGCGCGGCTACTGATGGCCAGGCGCCATCGGCACTCCTGAGTTTACTCAGCCTGCAGTACCGGCCGCGGGCCGACGTTTAATCGCCAAACTCAATAGCCAGCCGGCGATTGACAGATTCAGCAGGTTCCAGACGATGCCGTGCACGAAGGCGGTCTGGTAAGACCCGGTCCAGTCAAAAATGACACCGGACATCCAGCCGCCAAAGGCCATGCCAAACATGGTTGCCATCATCACAGTGCCGATACGAGCGCCGGCTTCTTTGGGTGAGAAGTACTCGCGCACGATGATGGCGTAAGACGGCACGATGCCGCCCTGAAAAAGCCCGAACAGCGCCGAAATCAGATAAAGCGAAATCAACCCATCGGAGAGAAGATACAAACACAGGGCAAACGCCTGTAACGCTGAGCCGAGCAGCAGTGTGCGCAGGCCACCGATGTGGTCGGAAATCCAGCCAAATACCAAGCGGCTGATGATGCCGCAAGCAAGCAACAACGACAGCATTTCCGCCCCGCGCGCCGCACCATAGCCAAGATCGCTGCAATATGCGACCAGGTGCACCTGGGGCATCGCCATCGCAACACAGCACGCAACCCCTGCAATGACCAGTAACCATTGCAGCGTAGCCGGCGCAAACCCAAGCGGACGAATGGGCAGTGAGCCGCTGAACGCCATCGCGGCAGCTGGTTCCACTAACGGAGCCCGCCTTCTCAGCAACATTGCCAGCGGCAGCATGGTGCAAAGGCAAAACAGCGCGATGCCAATGTGCGTTTCTCGCCAGCCAACGCCCTGCACGAAATACTGCACCACAGGTGGCCAAACCGCGCCAGCGAGATAGTTGCCGCTGGCAATAATGCCGACTGCCGCACCCCGCCGTTTGACGAACCACAGCGACGTATCAGCCATCAGCGGTGCGAAAGTGGCCGACGTGCCAACGCCGATCAGCAATCCCTGCAGCAACGTGAACTGGTAAATGCCGGCCGCGTACGACGAACCGAAGTAACCGACGCTCAGAAGCATCGCGCCAAGTGCCACCGGCACGACAATGCCGAAGCGGTCGGCGAGTTTGCCCATCAGGACGCCACCCAGGCCGAATCCGATCATCGTCATGGTGTAGGGCAAGGACGCATCGGCACGCGCGATGCCAAATTCACTCTGCACTGCCGGCAACACGACGACGACTGACCACATGCCGACTCCGCCAATAGTGGACAACAGCACCGCTACCACTAACCGCAACCAGGCGTAGGGAGAGTCGATGCCATGAGCCTCGTGGCGACCGCTGCTGTCGTGTCTGGTCATCAGTCTCCGTGGCCGAAAGTTACAGGCATGTACCGTTGGCGGGTTTAGTGAAAAACAGCGCTTGCATCGCCGCTCCGGTGCAGGCCGTCCTGGAAAAGTTCCTGAACCCGCAACAATTGCTCTTGCACATGCGTCGCGTCATGTCCGAGCAGAAGCAAGTTCAAAGCGGCACTTTCACCCAGCTGGCCCGGATTCGTCACGATCACCCCGGTGCCGTCTCCGTCATGACGGTAAAGCAGATTTCCCAGCCGATCCAGGACTGTTGGTAACTGGTAGCGGCGTGCTTTGGTATCCTGCCGCTGAACAATCATTATCTCGCGCCGCGTCCAATCCCCAGTCAATCGGTTCATCAGCGTCATCGGAATCGATGTACCACCCCAGCGCCCGTTACACTCAATCCAGCGGACAGCAGCGGAGCCCCAGTCGCTTCCTACAACAATGGCATCGAGGCTGCAGCGGCCGAAATAGCCGAGCTTCTGGAAAAGGAAGGCGAATTGCATCGCCTCGCTTGCTATTTGTTGGCGCAGTTGCTCGGGCAGTTGACTGGTGGTAGCTCCGATGAACTCGCCTTCCACGCCGCGCACCAGCTGTTCAAAAATACCCTCGATGACCGGCAGACCCTGGTCTGCGAGCGGGACCCAGACCTGGACCGACGGGCTGGAAAGTACCGCGCAATCCCAGACGCCAACCAGCAGCGGAAATTCGGAGCGCCAACCGCGAGAGTGGAGCAAAGACAGGATCTGTCTGCGCACTTGTGACACCGGGAAACGACGCACGGTGGCGGAGTCAAGAACGATATTGCCAGCTGATCCGGCACTATCCGGAATCTTGACGACGACACGTTCGGAGCGGCGCGCGATTGCAGCTATCCGGCCAGCCACCGCCGCCGGCCCAAAGGCGTGGTAGTTGGGTGGCCGCGCTTCTTTGCCGAGCACCTCGATCACCCTTTGATCGAACCAGAGCTTGTTGTTCACACGCTGTGTGAGCCGCGGCGGCGGGGCCGCGACTTGCACTCGGGCGCCAGTAGCCGCTGAAATCTGCCCGGCTAACTTCCATGCGCTGCCAGTACCGATGTAAGGAATCAGATTTACTTGCCCCTGCCTGCGCGCGAAATCCAAGACCATCTTAAACGCCCGCTGGTCCGTGGCACAGCGTTCGGCCAGCGATAGAAGCCGACGCCGGGAGAGCGGCGGCACAGTGACGATGGTCGGATGACCGAGTCCGACAACATCGCGGCAGTACTGCTCGAACGCCAAGTCACGATGGCCACCGATCAACACCTGATCGCCGTCACCGGCGAGCAACAGCAGACGATAGCGAAATGCCGCTTCATGCTTATAGGAAAAGAGCTTGATGCCGAAGTGGTCCTCAAATACCAAAGCCGGCGCGTCACTGAGGCCAACGACAACGTCAGGGCCAAATACATCGAAGGAAGCCAAGGTCGGCTCGTCCGCCGTAATCCGTTCTGCCACGCCGGACAAACGGGCACGCTCGGCATCGGACAGCCGAACCTCGACCTGTCGAAGGATTGGCAGCGTCAGGCGCCCGCTCGTTGATGCGGTAAACGCGTTCACGAACCAGTTCTCTCAGGTAGACCGACTTGACGCTCGTGAAGCCGCGAAATCACTCCAGCGCGGACTTGAATCGCGCCACTTCAGCAAATGCCGATGCAACTCGGCCTGTTGCTCAGGTGGAATCCGCCCCATTGCCGCGAACAAGTCACCACATTCCGCGATATGCGCCTCCATCGCCTGTGACTTTTCAAGCAACTCGGCAGTGTGCTGTTCATCGGGTGCAGTTGCCCGAATCACCGCTTGCACCACCTCCAGACCATCCTCGTGCTCGCGGTACATTTTCTCGACTTCAGCAGCGCCCAGCAATGGCAGCAACGCTTTGTAAAAATGCTCCTCCTCGAATGCGATGTGCGCACCGGCGTCCGCGTCTACTCGCTGTGCGACCTGTCGAGCTGCGGCAAGATCGTTGTTACGTAAACACTGTGAGAGCTCGTGAAAACCACGGCCGAGCACCGCATGATCGGCGTGGAAGGCTTCGAATAAGCTATTCTTGTGTTGCGCCAAAGCGAATCCTCAATCTGTCGTTCAAGTCTACGGAAGCACTTGGCAGCACGCAAACAACATCATGTGCCGACTCTACGGTTTTCTAGCTAGCGAGCCCACCAAGGTGGAGTGCACCCTGGTGCACGCACAAAATGCTTTGATGGTGCAAAGCCGTCGCGACCGTGCCGGCCTGACCCACGGCCATGGCTGGGGCGTGGCCACCTACGAAGATCATCATCCGCGCATCGAGCGTCAGGCTTGGGCCGCTTATCACGGCGAGCATTTTCAAAGAGCGGCCGCACGCATCCATTCACGCACCGTGCTTGCTCACGTTCGCCGCGCCACCGTCGGCTTGCCTGGCATGCCCAATACTCACCCATTCAGCTGGAAAGAGTGGTCTTTCGCGCACAATGGAACGATCCCCAGGTTCACCAAGCTACGCGAGCGCATGCTGGAGACGATCGCACCAGAGCGGCGCCCACTGATCAAGGGCGAAACGGACAGCGAGCACGTTTTCCAACTTTTGCTAACGCTGCTCGAGCGCGAGCCGGATTTGCCGCTGGTTGACATCGTGCGCCAGGTTGTGCGGCTCGTTGTGTCCTGGTGCACGGATATGAACACCGAAAGCAAAGTCGCCCTCAATCTGATGCTGACCGACGGAGAACGACTAGCCGGATCGCGCTGGGGGCGCACGCTTTTTCGAGTCGAGCGCGAAGCAATACGCGATTGCGAAATCTGCGGCTTCCCTCACGTGCACCACACACCGGGGCATGAATATCGCGCCGTCGTCGTTGCATCCGAGCCTATCTCGCACGAGGAGTGGGAAGAGGTGCCGGAGCGCTCGGTCTACGTCGTCTCGCCCGAGATGCGCCTGCACGTCGAGCCGATTGCCGTGACCTGAAGGGCCGAACGGCGTCAATCCATCACTTCAGCCCTCCGCCGGGCCGTCTCGGTGTACCATTCACCCCTCGCAGAACAAACTCTGCGTCGCGGCCCAAGCGCCGCGATAGCAGACGCGAAGTCGGAGGAGAAATCTTGACGCAGCCAGCCGTAGGTGCGGTTACGACCGAAACCTTCCCCAAGCTATTGCTCGAACACGCCCGTGTGCGCGGCGACAAGGTGGCGATCCGGGAGAAAGATCTTGGCATCTGGCAGAGTTGGACCTGGAAGCAGGCCGCTGACGAAGTGCGCTGGCTCGCCTGCGGACTTGCGGCGCGTGGCTTCAAGCGGGGGATGAATCTCGCCATCATCGGCGATAACCGGCCACGCCTGTACTGGTCATTCGCGGCAGCACAAAGCATCGGCGCGGTGCCCGTCCCCCTCTACCAGGACGCGATTGCCCAGGAAATGCAGTACGTTCTGGACAATGCAGAAATCGAAGTCGCCATCGTCGAGGATCAGGAACAGGTCGACAAGCTGCTGGAACTGCTGCCGCAGTGTCCACGCCTGAAGCTGATCGTCTACGATGACCCGCGCGGCATGCGCCACTATACGCAGCCGCAGCTACTGCCATACGGTGAATTGCGTGACATCGGACGTGAGTACGACGAGGCACACCCGGACTTCTATCCCACCGAGCTAATGGCAGGTAAACCTGACGACGTCTCGGTCATCCTCTACACCTCGGGCACGACCAGCAGGCCCAAGGGCGTGTGTATGACGCACCGCGCCTTCATTGACGCGGCACGCGGTGATGTCGGCTTTGACGGCTTCGACGACAGTGACGAGATATTGTCCTATCTGCCGATGGCGTGGGTCGGCGACCATCTATTCTCCTACGGCCAGGCACTGGTGGCCGGGTTCACCGTCAACTGCCCGGAGTCGTCGGACACGGTGATGACGGACTTGTGCGAAATCGGCCCCACCTACTATTTCGCGCCACCGCGCGTGTTCGAAAATCTGCTCACCCAGGTCATGATCCGGATGGAAGACGCAAGCCGCCTGAAGCGGTGGCTGTTCGACAAGTTCATGGCTGTTGCGCGACGCTGCGGCGCCGAGATCATGGACGGCAAACCGGTTGGTCCGGTCAACCGCATCCTTTATTCGCTCGGTGATGTCATGGTCTACGGACCACTGCGCAACAACCTGGGTATGAGCCGTATTCGTGTCGCCTACACCGGCGGCGCAGCCATAGGTCCCGATCTGTATCGCTTTTACCGCTCGCTCGGGATCAATCTCAAACAACTGTACGGTCAAACCGAAACCGCAGCCTACGTGTGCAAACAGCCGAACGGCGAGTCGCGGCTCGACACCGTCGGCACACCATTGCCGGGGGTAGAAATCAAGATTGCCGACAAAGGCGAAATCCTGGTGAAGAGCCCGGGCATGCTCAAAGAGTATTACAAAGCCCCGGAAGCGACCGCCGAAACAATCACGGCGGAAGGCTATTTCAGAACAGGCGATGCCGGGTTCCTCGACAGCGACGGGCATCTGAAAATCATTGATCGAGCCAAGGATGTCGGCAAGCTCAATGACGGCACCATGTTCGCGCCACAGTTTCTCGAGAACAAACTGAAGTTTTTCCAGTTCATCAAGGAAGCCGTCTGTTTCGGCGACGGGCGAGACCGAGTCTGCGCCTTTCTCAATATCGAAATGCAGGCAGTGGGGAATTGGGCAGAGCGGAATGGCCTGCCGTACACCGGTTACGTCGACCTCGCCGGCAAGCCCGAAGTCTATGCCTTGCTGCAGGAATGCGTCGACAAGGTCAATGCTGACCTCGCCCGGGAAGAAAGCCTTGCCGGGTCGCAGATACGCCGCTTCCTGGTTCTGCACAAGGAGCTCGACGCCGACGACGATGAACTGACACGCACCCGCAAAGTGCGGCGTGGCTACGTCGCGGAGAAGTACGCACCGCTGGTCGACGCCCTTTACGGCGGCGCCGATCATTGTGAAATCGAAACCCAGGTCAAGTTCGAGGACGGCCGCAGCGGCGTCATTGCCGCCGATGTGAAGATCCGTGACGTCGAGTTGGTACCGCCTGCCGAGCATCGAAAGGCAGCGTGATGGAGCATTCCCGCTCGCTCGGCGAGCCGATACTGAGCATGGACGAAATCTCGTTGTCGTTCGGCGGCGTTAATGCGTTGTCCAATGTCAGCTTGCACGTGCGCGAACACGAAATTCTCGCCATCATCGGGCCCAACGGTGCGGGTAAGAGTTCCTTACTCAACGTCATCAACGGCGTCTACCATCCGAGCAAGGGCACTGTCACCTTCAAAGGCGCAACGCGCGCGCAGATGCGCCCTCACGAGGCAGCAAGCCAGGGCATCGCACGAACGTTTCAGAACATTGCGTTGTTCAAGGGCATGACCGTGCTCGACAACATCATGACCGGCCGCACATTGAAAATGCGCGCCGGGTTCTTCTGGCAGTGTATTTACGTAGGCAAGGCGCGCAACGAGGAAATCGAGCATCGCCACAAGGTCGAAGAGATAATCGATTTTTTGCAGATTCAATCGATCCGCAAGACACCCGTCGGGCGGCTGCCCTATGGACTACAGAAACGCGTTGAACTGGGTCGCGCGTTGGCGGCCGAACCCGATTTGCTATTGCTCGATGAACCGATGGCGGGAATGAACATCGAGGAAAAAGAAGACATGAGCCGATTTGTCCTCGACGTTAACGACGAATTCGGCACTACCATCGTGCTGATCGAACACGACATGGGTGTGGTAATGGATTTGTCAGACCGCGTGATCGTGCTCGATTACGGACGCAAGATTGGCGACGGCACACCGGATGAGATCCGCAGCAACCAGGATGTAATCGACGCCTATCTGGGCGTGACGCACTGATTCAATACACTGCACGAGACATCAACAGGAGAGTGAAGACACATCAGACCACGTCATCACCCGTGAAGTACAGCAGGTTCCCTGGTGAGCAAAGAGATGTGTCTAACAGATTATGGGTCCGTTTATCGAAGTACTGATTGCTGGGTTGATGGCGGGTGTTCTGTACTCGCTGGTCGCGCTCGGATTCGTGCTGATCTTCAAGGCATCGGGTGTGTTCAATTTTGCGCAAGGTGCCATGGTGTTGTTTGCGGCACTGAGTTTCGTGCGACTGATGGAATTTCTCCAGAACACGTTTGCGCCTATCTTGTTATCGCTAGCTATTACCATCGTCATCATGATCGTGCTGGCGCTGCTGGTCGAACGTCTGGTGTTACGGCCACTGGTCAATCAGCCGCCAATCAGCCTGTTCATGGCAACGCTCGGCATCGCCTACTTCCTGGACGGCTTGGGGCAATCCATCTGGGGCAGCGACATCTATACGCTGGACGTCGGTATTCCTAAAGAGCCCTTGCTGCTATTTGAATCGGTCTTCGAAGACGGGATTCTGGTATCGAGTGAGGACCTAGTTGCTGCCTTGGTCGCGGGCGTGCTTGTCGCCGGTCTCGCGGTCTTTTTTCAGCGCACCCGTATTGGCCGCGCGTTGAGGGCGGTTGCCGATGATCACCAGGCGGCGCAGTCGGTCGGCATCCCGCTCAATTATATCTGGGTCATCGTCTGGACCGTTGCCGGATTAGTCGCGCTGGTTGCCGGCATCATCTGGGGGTCGAAGCTTGGGGTGCAGTTTTCACTGTCGCTGATTGCGCTCAAGGCCCTCCCAGTATTGATTCTTGGCGGTTTTGAGTCGGTCCTCGGGGCAATCATCGGCGGCCTGATCATCGGTGCCGGAGAAAAGCTCTCCGAGACCTACCTTGGACCGCTGATCGGCGGTGGCATCGAGTACTGGTTCGCCTACGTGCTGGCGCTGGCTTTCTTGCTTTTCAGGCCACAGGGGCTGTTCGGTGAGGTCCACATCGACCGTGTCTGAGGTAGCCGGGGCCAAGCGCAACATCACCACAAGACAAAACTACACACTCTGTCATCAGACCATGCAGTGAAGCGTTAACCGAATCATGTTTTACCGAGAAGCTGGACAATTCAAAAGCAGTTATGCCGCCGATCAAGCGGCGTTTCCGATTGCGCAGGACCGCATCTTTATCGGCATCTGGCTGCTCATCGGTTTTGTCGCAATCCCGCTGCTGTCCAATGAGTACCTGTTTCGCGCCATCTTCATCCCGTTTCTGATTCTGGCGCTGGCGGCACTGGGTCTGAATCTTCTGGTCGGGTATTGCGGGCAGGTATCGCTTGGCACCGGCGCTTTTATGGCAGTGGGCGCCTATGCCGCCTATAACTTCTGGATACGCATTCCCGGGCTCAATCCGCTGATTGCGTTCGTGCTCGCCGGCGGGGTCGCAACACTTGTAGGCATCGTGTTTGGCATTCCCAGTCTACGCATCAAGGGCTTTTACCTGGCAGTCGCCACCCTGGCGGCACAGTTCTTCATGGACTGGATGTTTGCCCGGGTGGGGTGGTTCACCAATTACACGCCGTCGGGTTCGATCGCCGTGCCACCGATCAGCGTGTTCGGATTCGAGTTCGACTCGCCGGTGCGCCGTTACATGCTGTGTCTGACGATACTGGTGTTGTTCGCCATCGTGGCAAAGAATATTGTGCGCGGCCGAATTGGGAGAGGCTGGATGGCGACTCGCGATATGGACGTGGCTGCTGAAATCATCGGCATCCGGCCAATGTACGCAAAGTTATCTGCCTTTGCGGTGAGTTCGTTTTTTATTGGCGTAGCCGGCGCGCTGTGGGGCTTCGTTCACCTCGGCTCGTGGGAGCCATTGGCATTTGACATCAATCGCTCGTTCAGCATTCTGTTCATGGTTATTATCGGCGGCCTTGGGTCGATCCTCGGTGCATTCCTTGGTGCCGCCTTTATCACAGTGCTACCGTTGTTTCTCAACCAACTGCCAATCTGGCTCGGAATCGAGATTTCCACGGCGATGATTTCGCATATCGAGTTCATGATCTTTGGTGCGCTGATCGTGTTTTTCCTGGCGGTAGAACCACTCGGCCTGGCAAGGCTGTGGCAAATCGCCAAGGAAAAGTTGCGCTTGTGGCCGTTTCCTTACTGACGGTTGCAGTTGTGATGGGGTAAGAGTTTTTTTGCGGCTGGTCGCTGACCGGCTGAGGCGTTTAGGAGGAGAAGTTATGCGTACGTTTCTGACACTCAAGATGCTGCTGGCAGCATTTGCCACTGCTGGTTCTCTGTTGGCAATTCCTACCACAGTGCAATTGAGGAGGGGAAGATCATGAAACTGACCTGGAAACTGGCCGTGTCCACATGCGCCATCGCCGTCTTGTTGTCAGGATGTGAACGACAGGAGGAGGAGGCAGCAACAGGCGGTGAGGTAAATGCGGCAGAGCAGTTCGTGCCATTGCTGGTGTATCGCAGTGGTCCTTACGCGCCGAATGGAATTCCATTTGCGAACGGCCTGGTGGATTACCTGAACCTTGTCAATTTGCGTGACGGCGGCGTTAACGGTGTCACTCTCACGTACGAGGAATGCGAAACCGGTTACGCCACCGACCGCGGCGTGGAGTGCTACGAACGGCTCAAAGGCAAGGGTCCGACCGGCGCGACTGCTGTCAACCCGCTTTCCACGGGCATTACGTTTGCGCTCACCGAGAAAGTCGCCGCCGACAAGATTCCGCTTATCACCATGGGATATGGCCGCTCCGAGTCAGTGGACGGCAGCGTGTTTAAGTGGAACTTCCCGTTACTTGGCACCTACTGGACGGCAGCCGATATTCTGGTGCAGCACGTCGGCAACCTGAGTGGCGGCCTGAACAAGCTCGAGGGCAAGAAGATCGCGCTGGTCTATCACGATTCGCCGTACGGCAAGGAGCCGATTCCGCTGTTGGAGAAACGCGCCAAGATGCATGGCTTCGAGCTGCTTAAAATTCCCGTAACCCACCCCGGAGTCGAGCAGAAAGCTGCCTGGCTACAGGTACGCCAGAACCGTCCTGACTTTGTGTTCCTGTGGGGTTGGGGTGTCATGAACTCAACCGCGATCAAGGAAGCCGCGGCGGTGCGCTATCCGCGCGACCAGATGTACGGCGTATGGTGGGCCGGTGCCGAGCCCGACGTAACGCCGGCCGGACGCAACAGCAAGGGCTACAACTCGATCACCCTGCAACACTCCTCGGGCAGAACCGCTATACACGCTGACATCATCGAGTACGTGCATGGCGGCGGCAAGGGCGCCGGTCCGGAAAAAGATGTCGGGCACGTGCTCTACAACCGCGGTCTGATCAACGCCGTGTTGCTGGTCGAATCGATCCGCACCGCCCAAGGCAAGTATGGAGAGAAGTCGTTGACGGGTGAAGAGGTACGTTGGGGTATCGAGAACCTGAACTTGACCGCGGCCCGCATCAAGGAACTCGGTCTCGAAGGCATGATGCAGCCGGTCAAGCTCTCCTGCAGTGATCACGAAGGCGTGCGCCGGGCACGGATACACCAGTGGGATGGCAGCGATTGGCAGTTCGTATCCGACTGGATTGAAGCCGACAACTCGGTGGTGCGTCCGATGGTCGATGCAGCTGCGGACAAATACGCCAAAGAAAAAGGGATCAAGAAAGTCAACTGCACGAGCTGATCAGGCAGCAGCAGGTGAAGCCGGCACGGCCTCACCTGCCTACTTGAGTACGGAAGACAACTTCATGAACGCGAACGATTCAGGCCGGATACTGTTGTCGGTAAAAAACATCGAGGTAATCTACGATCACGTCATCCTCGTACTCAAGGGTGTGTCGCTCGACGTCCCTGATGGACGGATCGTCGCTTTGCTCGGAGCCAACGGGGCCGGCAAATCAACCACCCTCAAGGCGATTTCAAATTTGCTACGCGCCGAGCGTGGCGATGTCACCAAGGGCTCGATCATTTTCGACGACGAGC
The DNA here is from genome assembly GCA_020354125.1 of Betaproteobacteria bacterium. Lineage (GTDB taxonomy): Bacteria > Pseudomonadota > Gammaproteobacteria > Burkholderiales > Eutrophovitaceae > SG8-40. The sequence goes on from CP070643.1 coordinate 1,600,835, forward strand.
GTATTGACCAGTTGAACCCCTCCCTGGTGGTCAAACGTGGCATCGTCCAGGTGATGGAAGGCCGGCATTGTTTCGCTCACCTGACGGTGGAGGAGAATCTGCTCACCGGAGCATTCACGCGCGGCGCCGCGCGCGCCTCGATTGCCGAGGATCTCGAAAAAGTCTATAGCTATTTCCCGCGCCTGAAACTGCGCCGCTCGAGCCTCGCTGGCTATACCTCGGGCGGGGAGCAACAAATGACGGCAGTCGGGCGGGCGCTCATGGCGCGCCCGCGCATGATCCTGCTCGATGAACCGTCAATGGGCCTGGCGCCACAGATCGTCGAAGAGATCTTCGGGATCGTCGAAGATCTCAACGAAAAGGAAAAAGTCAGCTTTCTACTCGCCGAGCAGAACACCAGTGTCGCACTGCGCCACGCGGACTATGGCTACATCCTCGAGAACGGCCGCGTGGTCATGGACGGTCCGGCAAACGACCTCGCCAATAACGAAGACGTAAAGGAATTCTATCTCGGCATTTCAACTGCCGGCCGCAAGAGCTTTCGCGATTCGAAGCACTATCGTCGCCGCAAACGCTGGCTGGCGTGAGAGCCGGAGTTACGCGTCACGCCAGACTGTTTTCGATTCCTGACTGAGCAAGCTGCGCATTGCGGCATGCGCTCACACCGCACAGCACTGAAACGCACACAGAACTGAACCGTCATGACAGACTTCTACGACGATCTTGAAACGCGCTCTGCCGAACAACGTGACAAAGCTCTATTCGAAGCTTTGCCGGGGCACGTTGCGCACGCCAAGCAGCATGCGCCGTACTTTGCGTCGCTGTTGAAGGACATCGATGCGAACTCGATAACCGATCGCGTGTCACTCGCACGTATTCCGGTCACGCGCAAATCCGATCTGATCACGTTGCAGAAAGAAACACCGCCTTTCGGTGGAATGACCACGGTTAGCAACGGTCGACTTGGCCGGATCTTTTCCTCACCCGGCCCGATCTACGACCCGCAGGGCGCGAAAGGCGATTTCTGGCGCTTTGGCCGCGCATTCTGGGCCGCCGGATTCAGGCCCGGTGGCCTCATTCACAACACTTTCTCCTATCACTTCACGCCGGCTGGTTTCATGATGGACCTTGCAGCACAGGCGGTTGGTTGCGCGGTTTTCCCGGCAGGTATCGGTCAGACCGAGATGCAGGTGCAGACCATTGCCGATTTGCGCCCGAGTGGCTACGCCGGTACGCCGTCATTTCTGCGCATCATCCTGGAGAAAGCTGACGAAGCCGGCGCCGATGTCTCCAGTATCAGGAAGGCGTCGGTCGGGGGAGAGGCCTTGCTGCCGGCCGTGCGGGAGTCACTCAGTGCGCGTGGAATCGAGGTGCGCCAAAGTTACGGTACTGCCGATCTGGGACTGATCGCCTATGAGTCCGAACCCAATGCCGGCTTGATCATCGACGAAGGTGTCATCGTCGAGATCGTGCGGCCTGGCAGCAACGATTTGGTTGAAGAAGGTCAGGTCGGTGAGGTGGTGGTCACCAATTTCGCCAGCGAATATCCGCTGATTCGCTTTGGTACCGGCGACCTGTCAGCAGTTCTTGCCGGCCAAAGCCCGTGCGGTCGCACTAACATGCGCATCAAAGGGTGGATGGGGCGAGCCGACCAGACTGCCAAGGTCAAAGGCATGTTCGTTCATCCGTCGCAAGTCGATCAGATCACCAAGCGCCATAAAGAAATTGCCCGCTCGCGACTGGTCATCGAACATGACAAACAGAATAACGACCGCATGACGTTGCAGTGTGAGGTAACCGAGGGCTCGGAGGCGCTGAAGACGGCAGTCGCCGAAACGATCCGGGACATCACCAAGCTGCGCGGAGAAGTCGCTTTCGTGGAGACCGGTACTCTGCCAAATGATGGCAAGGTGATAGACGATCAAAGGAAATTTGATTGATATCCAGGGGATTCCAAATGAGCGAAAAACCGATCAGCAAGTACCCGGTTCCCGAATTAACGGATCTTCCAGAAGACATTCGCGAGACGATGCTGGCGGTACAGGAGAAAGCCGGGTTCATCCCCAATGTGTTCCTGACGCTGGCTCACCGGCCGGACGAGTTTCGCGCTTTCGTCGCCTATCACGACGCACTGATGCTGCGCGAGTCGAGGCTTTCGAAAGCCGAACGCGAGATGATTGTGGTCGCCACCAGCGGTGTCAATCGTTGCCAGTATTGCGTGGTCGCGCACGGCGCCATTTTGCGCATCTATGCCAAGGATCCGCAGGTTGCCGACCAGATCGCCGTTCACCATCCGAAAGCCAACATCACCGATCGCCAGAAAGCAATGCTCGATTTCTCGGTGAAACTGGCGCGCACGCCGGAGGCAATGTCCGAAAGCGACTACCAGAACCTGCGTAACAACGGCTTCAGCGATGAAGACATCTGGGACATTGGCGCCATCACGGCGCTTTTTGGGCTGTCCAACCGCATGGCACACCTGACTGACATGCGCCCCAACGACGAGTTTTACCTGATGGGCCGCATTCCTCAGGCAAAGAAGAGCTGAGCGCCCGCGCTAGCTTCGCTACGCCTTCCTCGCCCCGGCACGTGTGGCCTAAGCGATCTGCCCGATTGCGGATTATGATCGTCGCAGGAATCTGACTTATGCCACATAACCACTAAATACCCTGAAAACACGCGCATTTGCATGATTCGACTGCTATAATTTCCCCCCATTTTTGGCCACGCGCCACTAGCGCGTGCGTAAGTCTCGACCTCGGAAAAGGGTGACAGCAATGGCAGCGCGACCAGATGACGACCCCCAAGAAACCAAAGAATGGCTCGACGCGCTCGATGGCGTCCTGAAATACGAAGGGCCGGAACGCGCCCATTTCATTCTTGAACAGCTCATCGAAAAAGCCCGTCGCTCGGGCGCCTACCTTCCCTATAGCGCCAATACTGCGTACCTCAACACCATACCCCCCGGCAAAGAGGACAAGTCACCGGGTAACCACGAACTGGAGCATCGGATCCGCTCCTACGTGCGGTGGAACGCAGCGGCGATGGTGTTGCGCGCCAACAAGAACACGAACGTGGGCGGACATATCGCGAGCTTCGCTTCGGCCGCGACGTTGTATGACGTTGGTTACAACCATTTCTGGCACGCACCATCGGAGAACCATGGTGGTGATCTGGTATTCGTACAGGGCCATTCCGCCCCGGGCGTCTATGCCCGCGCCTTTATGCTCGGTCGTCTGACCGCACAGCAGCTCGACAACTTCCGCCAGGAGGTCGACGGCGACGGTTTGTCCTCATATCCGCATCCGTGGCTGATGCCCGAGTTCTGGCAGTTCCCGACAGTATCGATGGGTCTGGGACCGATCATGGCGATTTATCAGGCGCGTTTCATGAAGTATTTGCAGGATCGTGGCATCGCCAACACCGAAGGCAGAAAAGTCTGGTGTTTCCTCGGCGACGGCGAATGCGACGAACCGGAGTCGATGGGCGCGATTGGCGTCGCCGCCCGCGAGCGTCTCGACAATCTGATTTTCGTGATCAACTGCAACCTGCAGCGGCTCGATGGACCGGTGCGCGGCAATGGCAAGATCATTCAGGAACTGGAAGCCGATTTCCGCGGAGCGGGATGGAATGTAATCAAGCTCATTTGGGGCTCATATTGGGATCCGCTGATCGCCCATGACACCGACGGCATGCTACTCAGGTTGATGCAAGAAACCGTCGATGGTGAGTACCAGACAATCAAGTCAAAAGATGGCGCCTATGTGCGCGAGCATTTCTTCGGCAAGTATCCGGAGACTCGCGCAATGGTGTCGAGCCTGTCGGACGATGACATCTGGCGGCTGAATCGCGGCGGTCACGACCCTCACAAAATCTACGCGGCGTACTCGGCAGCCACCAAGCACACCGGCCAACCGACTGTCATCCTTGCGAAAACCATCAAGGGCTATGGGATGGGCGAGGCAGGCGAAGCGCAGAACATCACTCACCAGCAAAAGAAAATGGGCACAACGTCGCTCAAGGCATTCAAGGATCGCTTCAAGATCCCTGTCCCCGACGACAAGCTTGACGAAATTCCTTATGTCAACTTCGAAGAAGGTTCGCCGGAACTGAGCTATATGCATGAACGACGCGATGCGCTTGGTGGGTATTTGCCGTCGCGGCGCCGCAATGGTGACGTTCTCGAAACGCCACCGCTTTCCGTCTTTGACAACATGCTGAAGGAGTCAGGTGAGCGCGAGTTCTCGACGACGATGGCGTTCGTGCGCATTCTCGGCACTTTGGTCAGGGACAAGAACATCGGCAAGCGCATCGTTCCCATTGTTCCGGATGAATCACGCACATTCGGCATGGAAGGAATGTTCCGCCAGTTGGGCATCTGGTCATCGGTGGGCCAGCTCTACACACCACAGGATGCTGACCAGCTCATGTTCTACAAGGAGGACAAAAACGGACAGATTCTGCAGGAGGGCATCAACGAGGCCGGCGCGATGTCTTCGTGGATTGCCGCGGCAACCTCGTACTCGACGCATGGCGCCTCGATGATTCCGTTCTATATCTACTACTCGATGTTCGGCTTTCAGCGTGTCGGCGATCTTGCCTGGGCGGCGGGTGACCAGCGCGCGCGTGGATTCCTGCTCGGCGGCACGGCGGGACGCACAACGCTCAACGGTGAGGGCCTGCAGCATGAGGACGGCCACAGCCACATGCTGTCAGCAACGATACCAAACTGCGTTTCCTATGATCCGACTTTCGCCTACGAGGTGGCGGTCATCATCCAGCATGGCCTTAAGCGCATGTATGCGGACCAGGATGATGTTTTCTATTACATCACCCTGATGAACGAGAATTATCAGCACCCGGCGATGCCGAAGGGCGCAGAGGAAGCCATCATCAAGGGCATGTACCGCTTGTCGGAAAGCAGGCGGTCAGGCGGTAAAGGCAGCAAGCAAGCACCGCAGATACAACTGCTCGGCAGCGGAACGATTCTGCGCGAAGTCATCGCAGCGCAGCAACTGCTGGCGGACGATTTTGGCGTTGCCGCCGACGTCTGGAGTTGTCCGAGTTTTACCGAGCTGCGACGCGAGGGTCTCAGCGTGTCACGCTGGAACATGCTGCATCCGGACAAGAAGCCGCGCGAACCTTATGTCAGCCAGTGTCTCGACCGCGCTAAGGGTCCGGTTGTCGCGGCGACCGATTACATGAAAGTGTTCGCCGACCAGATTCGTCCCTTCATCCACAAGCACTATGTCGTGTTGGGCACTGACGGATTCGGGCGTTCCGATACGCGGGAGAAGTTGCGCGAATTCTTCGAGGTAGACCGCCGCTACATAGCTGTCGCAGCGTTAAAGGCGCTTGCTGACGAAGGAACCATCGACAAAGGCAAGGTCGCGGAAGCGATCAGCAAGTACGGCATCGATCCGGACAAACCGGAACCGACCATGGTTTGATGAAACGGCTTATCGAACTGGCGCAACAAGACTTTGCGAACCAGTGCTGGTGCAACCGCACCAAGTTAGATTAGAAAAACCAAGGACAGATCAGAAGAATCAAGGATAGTGAAATGGCAAGCCTGAAAGACGTTCTGGTACCCGACATCGGCGACTTCAAGGATGTCCCCGTCATAGAGGTGCTGGTCAAGCCGGGCGATACGGTCAGCCCCGAAGATTCCCTCATTACGCTCGAATCCGACAAGGCGACCATGGAAGTGCCGGCGCCATTCGGCGGCACCGTCAAGGAAATGAAGGTCAAGGTCGGTGACACCGTCTCTGAGGGCACGACCATCCTCACCATCGAAGCCGGCGCTGCCGAAAAGGCAGCCGAAGCCGCACCGGCCGCAAAGCCTGCCCCTGCAGCCGAGCCGGCTCCAGCGACTGAAGCAGCGCCAGCTCCGACACCGGCCCCCACACCGGGGCAACCATCGGCACCACAAGTGGTGACCGCCCCACCGGCCCCTGCAACCGCGCCTGCGCCGGCCGCAAGCCCGGTCAACGAAGGCGCCTTTGCAGCCGCACACGCCAGCCCCGGGGTGCGACGGTTTGCGCGTGAGCTCGGTGCTGACCTTGGAAAAATCAAAGGCAGCGGAGCAAAGGGGCGGATACTGAAAGAAGACGTTCAGGCTTTTGTTAAAGCTGTCATGAGCGGTGGCGCAGCAGCCACAGCACCAGCCGGCGCCGGCTTGGCACTGGGGCTCCCAGCCTGGCCAGTGGTCGATTTCGCCAAGTTTGGCCCGGTGGAAACAAAGCCACTGTCGCGCATCAAGAAAATCTCCGGGCCTGTGCTGCACCGAAACTGGGTGCACATACCTCACGTCACGCAGAACGACGAAGCAGATATCACCGAGCTGGAGGCATTTCGCAAATCAATGGCCAAAGAGGCAGAAAAAGCACAAGTCAGACTGACGCCTCTGGTATTCATCATGAAAGCGGTAGTCGCCGCGCTGAAACAGCATCCGGAATTCAACTCGTCGCTCGCGCCGGAAGGCGACGCACTGATCGTCAAAGGCTATTACCACATCGGTGTTGCGGTGGACACCCCGGGTGGGCTGGTGGTGCCAGTGGTTCGCGACGTCGATCAGAAAGGCGTGATGCAGCTGGCCGGAGAGTTGGCCACGCTGAGCGGCAAAGCACGCGATGGCAAACTCGGACCAGCCGACATGCAGGGCGGCACCTTCTCTATATCCAGCCTTGGCGGTATCGGTGGCGGGCACTTCACGCCGATCGTCAACGCACCGGAGGTGGCCATACTCGGTGTAGCACGCTCGGCAATGAAACCGGTGTGGGATGGCCAGGCGTTTCAGCCCAGGCTGATGCTGCCGATATCACTGTCATATGACCACAGGGTTATTGACGGCGCACAGGGCGCTCGTTTCATCTCCTATCTGAATGCAGTTCTGAGCGACATGCGCAGGGCGCTACTCTGAAAGTCCGGTTGCGAAAAGGGAAACAGGTGCTGCGCCCCATCACGCTTTGGCTACGAGTACTTCAAACCAATTGAGTGCAGTGCCTGCCATCGGCCTTTTCGGAGGCACTTTCGATCCAATCCATTTCGCGCACTTGCGCCTTGCCGAAGAAATTGCTGACGCCTTCGATCTACAGCAGGTACGCTTGATACCGACTTCTGTTCCGCCGCACCGGGATCAGCCGAAAGCCTCACCCGAACACCGACTGGCAATGACGCGTCTCGCTGCGGCCGGCAATTCGAGGCTTGCAGTGGACGCACGAGAAGTCGGCCGCGCCGGTACCAGCTATACGGTTGACACCCTGACCGAGGTGCGTTCGGAGGAGGGAAGCACGCCGCTATGTTTGCTGATGGGTGCCGACGCCTTCGTCGCGCTGACCACTTGGCACCGCTGGACAGAACTGTTCGATCTCGCCCACATCATCGTCGCCAGACGCCCGGGCTTTCCTCTGGAAAAACTGGCGTCGGCACTGCCCGGCCCGCTCCATCAGCAGTACACCAAGCGGCTCGAAACACAACCAGAGGCAGTCAAAGCCGTCCCGGCGGGAAAGGTATTCACGCATGAACTGACCGCGCTGGACGTGTCGGCAACGGCATTGCGCAGCCTCATTCTTGGTCAAGCCAGCCTGCGCTATCTCCTACCCGACCAGGTAATCGCGTATATTGACGAGCATCACCTTTACAGGGAGCCAGATGCAAGCTGAAGAAATTTGCCGCGCCGCTGTAGACGCGCTAGAGGAGATCAAGGCCGAAGATATCGTCGTTATGGACGTGCGTAACATGAGCTCGCTATTTGATTACATGATCGTTGCGAGCGCCGAATCGACCCGCCAGACGCGTGCCCTGGTAGGCAATTTACAGGAAAAGATCAAGGCGCAGGGAGGGCAGATCCTCGGCGTCGAGGGCGAAAGTGCTGGCGAGTGGGTTCTGGTCGATCTGGGCGACGTCATCGTTCACGTGATGCAGCCGGCAATACGCAGTTACTACAATCTGGAACAGCTTTGGGGCGGCGAGGCGCCAGGAACGAAGTCCGCGCAGCAAGCGCATGGAGGTCAGTGAACACCGCTCCGCGCCTGCCTGAGGCGCCGCATCTCCGCGCGCCAGAGGCGCTACACTTCTGCGCGCTAAACGCGCGACACATGCGGCGACAGGCGTGAAACTGCATGTTGTCTCGGTGGGGCACAAGGCGCCGGACTGGATCAGCAGTGGATTCCAGGAATATACGCGGCGTATGCCGCGTGAACTGCCTGTCGTCTTGACCGAAATCCGGCCGGCGGCGCGCCCCAGCAAGAATGCCGCGCAGATTAATCGTGCGCGTGCTACCGAAGCCGATCGGATTCTTGCCGCGGTCCCGTCCGACGGTGTAAAAGTAGCCTTGGATGAGCGTGGCAAGACAATCACGACCGCCGAGTTGGCAGGTCGGCTTGAAGACTGGATGAGTGACGGCCGGGACGTCTGCTTCCTGATCGGCGGCGCAGACGGCCTGGACGGCGCGGTCAGGGACCGCGCAGACTTCGTTCTTTCGCTCTCCAGACTGACAATGCCGCATGCGCTGGTACGCGTAGTGCTCGCCGAACAGCTTTACCGTGCGATATCGATCATTCGCAAGCACCCGTACCACCGGGACTAATAGCACTGCCAACCTGCCTTAAGGCGGAGACGAACGTGGCTTTTCTGGAAAAACACATCTACCTTGCTTCGCGCAGCGCCAGACGCCGCGACATCCTCAAACAGATGGGGGTGAGTTTCGAAATGCTGCTGTTGCGCGAAGGCGCCGGCCGCGAGGCAGACTTCGACGAAGCTGTGCTTCCCGGCGAGAATCCCGCGAAATACGCCTGCAGAATCGCCCGACTGAAAGCAGAAGCCGGCTGGGCGCGACTGGAGCAGCGCCGCTTGCTGCGATATCCCGTACTTGCCGCAGACACTGCAGTCGCCATCGGTGATGACATTCTTGGCAAACCGACCGACCGCGAAGATGCCGTTGCCATGCTCAAACGCCTGTCAGGTACTACCCACTACGTACATTCAGCGGTTGCCGTGAAATATAACGATCGTCTCGAGGAAGCGCTGTCCACAACTGAAGTCCGCATGCGAGTACTCGAAGATGACGAGATTCGTCGCTATGTAGCAACCGGCGAACCTTTCGACAAGGCGGGCGCCTACGGCATTCAGGGACGCGCCAGCATCTTCATCGAGCACATTTCCGGCAGTTACAGCGGTGTGGTCGGGTTACCTATCTACGACACGGCGCGCTTGCTTGCATCGTTCGGTTTGCGCACGACGTGAAGGGCGAGATCCTCATCAACGTCACCCCGCAAGAAACGCGTGTTGCCGTTCTGCAACAAGGTGTCGTACAGGAACTACACGTTGAGCGGGAATCGAGCCGCGGTCTGGTTGGCAACATTTATCTCGGCCAAGTCAGTCGGGTGCTGCCCGGAATGCAGTCGGCGTTTGTCCAGATCGGCCTTGACCGTGCCGCCTTTCTGCACGTTGCGGACCTCTGGGGGCATAGACAAAACCCCGACGAAGCGAAGCCGATCGAGAAAACCCTGCACGAAGGGCAGAAGCTGCTGGTGCAGGTGATCAAGGATCCGATTGGCACCAAGGGCGCCCGCTTGTCCACTCAAATCAGCATAGCCGGAAGGCTGCTGGTGTACTTGCCTCAGGAAACGCACATCGGAATTTCCCAGCGCATTGGCGACGAAGCCGAACGCACCACGCTCCGCGAAAAACTCCTGGAACTGCTCAAGGACAGCGAGGACCGCGGTTACATCATCCGCACTATGGCAGAGACTGCAAGCGATGATGAACTCGCCGCCGACATCGATTACTTGCGCAAGCTCTGGAGCAACATACAGGAGCAAGCATCCAGTGCCGAGGCACCGTCACTGCTGTACCAGGATCTAAATCTGAGCCTGCGCGTATTGCGTGACTTCATAAACGAGGAGTTCGAAAGAATACTGGTCGATTCGCGCGAGACGTTTCAGAAAATGAATTCGTTCGCGACGGACTATATACAGCGCTTTGCCGATCGGCTGAATCATTACGCGAGTGACCGGCCGCTGTTCGAACTGTATGGCGTGGAAGAGGAAATCGAGCGCGCGCTTGCTCGGCGTGTCTCACTCAAGTCAGGTGGCTATCTGATCATGGATCAGACCGAGGCACTCACGACGGTGGACGTCAACACCGGAGGATTCGTCGGCGGCAGAAATTTCGACGACACGATTTTCAAGACCAATCTGGAAGCCGCTCAGGTTATCGCCCGGCAGCTGCGGCTGCGTAATCTGGGCGGCATCATCATTGTCGATTTCATCGATATGGACAACGAGGTTCATCGAGAAGCGGTACTTGCCGAGTTCAAGAAAGCACTCGCGCTGGATCGAACCCGCGTGACTGTCAGCGGCTTCAGTCAGCTGGGTCTGGTCGAAATGACGCGCAAGAGAACGCGTGAATCACTGGCGCACATCCTGTGCGAGCCATGTCCGATTTGTCATGGCAGAGGAGAAGTCAAGACAGCACAGACAGTCTGCTACCAAGTGCTGCGGGAATTGCTGCGGGAATCGCGGCAGTTCGCGGCTCAGGAGTTCCGCATTCTTGCTTCTCAGAAAGTCATCGACATGTTTCTCGATGAGGAGTCGCAAAGTCTTGCGATGCTAGAAGAATTCATCGGCAAGCCGATTTCGCTCGAGGTTGAATCACTCTATACGCAAGAGCAGTACGACATCATCCTCATCTAACAGTTTGTCGAAAAAGCTACGGGAACCTATCTCACCATCGGACACGCGTGCGATGGCAACGATTGTCGCTTCCAGCTAGGCGCGAGCGACGCCGTTTGGCCGGTCCAAACAAGGAGTGAGCAACAACGCTGGGGGCGAAAATAGCGCCCCGGACTCGGACTCTCGAAGAGTGGAGCGGGCAGGGGCGCAGAGGCTGCGATACACAGCTCTGGGCCGGGGCTTTAGCGGCTGCTCCCGCACCAGCGCTTCGCGTACCGAGTCGCAGCCGCCATCCCTGTGGGTTACAACCAGAACGCGCCTCCGCTGTGTTGTTCGGCTTGTCAATACTCGCGGTATTGACTGCTCCTCTCGCCTTGCGGCCTTCGCGTTCTGGGGGTAACGCATCGTGCGATCGATGATGAGATAGGTTCTTTGCTCGATTGCAGCGTCGCGTGCTCGCTTACTCCTCGCGCAAGTCCATCGAATATGTAGTTCCGGCATAACGTTCGCGTTGCTCACGTGAGCCTTCACTGAAACAGAATGTTTTGGCTACGACCCAACATTCACTTCGTTCATGTGAGTCTTCGCCGCAACTCGCTACGCTCGTTGTCTCGTCGTGCGCGGGGTTCTATCAAACCAGGCGGCTCCTTGTACTCAAGCTGCTCGCTACGCTTTTTTTCAACAAACTGCCAAGGCAGCGGCTGAGGTGGCCAAGGGCGCGGCCTCCAGAGCGCTTACGCGGCGACAGCGGCGCTGGGCGCTTCCGAACTCGGCATATCGATGCTGAGCGTGTTGTGAATCTTCGTCAAGTCCAGGATCTGCTTGGCGAGCTGATCCTGCTGCTTCTTGAGGTAGCGCACTCGCTCCTGCAACGCATTCACGTCGCCGGCGATTTTGCGAAGACTTTCGACACGGTGCTCGAGCAGCCGTTGATGTTCTCTCAATTGCATCGATAACGGAGTCAACGCGCCCTTGAGCCAACCCTCCAGGTCGGAGCGTACATCACGAAACAGCTGCAGTCCCTGATCGACAAGTTCTCGATGAAAACGCCGAATCACGAAGCGTTTCTCACGGCCCAGAACGTTGACCGGGTTTTTGCAAAACTCCTCGGTTCTTTGCTGCAGAGTGTGCATGCGCAGAATATGGCGCTCGAGGTTCAGCTCCGGTGGGGAGATCTTCTTGAATCCGTATTGCTTGTGAAACTGCGCGTAAACATTGTCGACAAAACCGCGTGTTTCGGCCGAGAAAGCGAGTACCTTTTCCGCTTGTCGGGAAAAGGTTTCGAACAATCCCTGCATCGAGCGCATCAGACCGGCAGTGGTCCAGCTGCCTTCCATGGCTTGCGAACTCTTGTCGAGGATTTCAGCGAGCCGCTCGTCATCCATGGTGCCGAGCAAAGCATCTCCCTGCTTGCTGACGGTCGCCAGCGACGTTTTGAAACTTTCCATGTGGCGACCGAATTGCGTCTTGTCCTGTTCGAACTTGGCGACCAGTTTCTGCGCCAGGTCGCGATTCTTGCCTGAGAGTTTGGACATTTCCTGTAACTCGGTCGCGCCGCTCTCTCGCTGCGAAATCAGCGACTGCAGCGACGACTCGACCATGCCGCCGACTTCGCGAGAAACGGCAGCACGCAGGATCTGCTGCTTGGCAGGAATAATTTCGTCGGCGATCAAACGCTCGAGCCTTTCGATGCCACTTCTCTCGAGCATGTCCGCATCCTCGCGAATACGAGCGAGCAAGGCTTTCTGGGCAGACAGCGCTATAACATGATCCTGCGATAATTCGAGTGTTTGTGCAGTCTCCGCTAGTTGACGCTCGACGCTCGAATCAATATCGCCCTGGCTCTTCAAGTCGTCCCAGGCAAGATCAACTTTGTTCAATACGGCGACGCGGCGGCTGACGTAATCCTTGACGTAGTCCTGCCAGACCTTCAGGTCAGACTTGGTAACGCCGGTATCGAGCGCCAGCAAGAACAGCACAGCGTGCGCGCTGGGAATCATTGATAAAGTCAACTCGGGTTCGGTACCGAGCGCGTTGACCCCGGGCGTGTCCAGAATGACCAGACCGCTCTTGAGTAGCGGATGCGGAAAATTGATCATCGCGTGGCGCCAGCATGGAATTTCGACTTTGCCCTGGTTTCGCCTGATAACGGTCGTCGTTACAAACTCCGACTCTTCAAGCAAGCCAAGCATCCCTGCTTCCTGAACTGTCACGGTTTTTACGTCTGCCAGCTTCGACATCGCCGCTGACATGTCTTCCTGCGAATCGACGTCGAGCTTGATCTGCACCCACTCAACCGGCTTGTGCTTCAATACGCTGATGCTCTCCTCGCCCTGACGCGTCTCAATAGGCAACAAGCGCACATAGGGTTCCTCAGAACCGTCGTAGAAGATTTCGGTCGGACACATGGTGGTGCGCCCAACGTCGGACGGCAACAGACGCTGGCCGTAGCCGGAGAAGAACATGGCATTGATCAACTCGGTCTTGCCACGCGAGAACTCCGCCAGAAACGCAAGCATGACGCGGTCATTTCTCAGGCTTTCAACGAGATCGTAGATTCGCAAGCTGCGACGGATATCAGCGTGCCCGTGCGACTCGAGCCAGGCCTGATACGCCTCTATCGTTGTGCGCAGCTCATCGCGCCATTTCTGGTAGTTGGCTACCTGGTTTTCGAGTTCAGTTCTCATATCTTCAAGCTAACCAACCCTGGTTCGTCGAGCCGTTTCCCCCGCTTTTGTTCTATACCAGTCGCAAACCTCGAGAGCCGGGCCGGACCACGGCTTAACCCGACACAGCGAGGATAATTCCTTTTAAAATCAATAAATAGGTTCGCTAGTAACAGTATACTGGACACCACTAAACGCAACGCTCAACAGCGCTGACCTTTTCCATGGAGCAAATTTCATACACGCCGAGAATTCGGCACCAAGCGAAATGTCTGCTGCGTCGACTCGGCAACATGTTGCTAGAGCATGCGGGCGAACAATACATGCAGGGACGCAACCGGCCACATCAGAAGAAGCTGGCACACGATAAGCACGAACAAAGGTGACAAATCGACGCCGCCGAGCGGCGGAATACGGCGGCGGAACACGCCAAGAAACGGTCGCGTCATGGCGTTCAGAATCGGAGCAATCGGACTGTACGGATTGATCCACGACAGCACGGCCTGGATGATGGTCGTGACAAGAACGATATAAACCAGTATTTTCAGAAGGTTAACCGCCGCGAGACAAATCAGCGCGACTGCCGTGGCGCCAGCCGGGCCGGCGAAATCGAAGCCCTTGGCCCATAACACGGAAGACACCAGCGCGATCTGTAACAACCAAGCCAGTACCAGGCTGGACAAGTCGTGACCCCATAGTCCCGGTATGACGCGCCGCGCCGGCCGCACTACAAAATCCGTCAGCGCCATTACAAAACGGGAAAGCGGGTTGTGCACAGGCGCCCGAACCGCCTGCAGAAAGAATCGCAGCAACAGCGCGAGAACAAACAGACCCAAGAAGGTCTCCAGTAAAAACACCAACGCCTGGTTCATACGAATTTTCTTATCTTAGTCTTTTCCGAACAAATCACCCAGTTCAGCGGCGCGTTGCTCGGCCCGCTGTACGGCGGCGATGATGCAAGCCTTCACGTCCCGGCTCTCCATCAAATTGAGTGCGCTCTCAGTCGTTCCTCCTTTGGAGGTCACTTTCGCGCGCAGCACGGCAGGCTCATCGTCGCTACCGGCAGCCAGTTTTGCAGCCCCGAGAAAGGTTTCGATTGCCAGCAAGCGTGCCGCTCTGGCGTCGAGACCGAGCGCTAGCGCGGCCTCTTCCAGTGCCTCTACGAAATAGAACACGTAACCGGGTCCGCTGCCCGAGACTGCAGTGACCGCATCGAGCAACGCTTCGCGATCAAACCAGACGCTCTTGCCGGCCGCGTCGAGAATTTGCTCCGCAGCTTGCCGGTCCGTCGAATTGACTCCCTCTGTGGCATACAGTCCAGACACACCGGCGCCGATCAGTGCCGGCGTATTTGGCATGGCCCGCACAATACGGCCATGCCCGCCGAGCCAGCGCGCGATATCAGCGCAGCGGATTCCAGCAGCAATACTAACGACTAACGCGGAACTACAGTGCGCCCTGCCGCCGGAAACCGCCTCTTTCATATGCTGCGGCTTGACCGCAAACACGACCACGTCGGCATGCGCTTGCGAATCCCACTGAGTGTGTGCAGTTATTCCCATCTCTGCCATGCGTTGACGTGCCGCCGCTGAAACGTCGATCACCTGCACATCGGCCTTGGACAGGCCTTGCTGCAACATGCCGCCGATCAACGCGGCTGCCATGTTGCCACCGCCTACAAAAACAATATTCACGAATGACTCTAGTGCAATGGTTGTATTCAGGTCTGGCGGTCACACGGCATTAGCTCGTTTTGTCGCCCGCCGCCACGGACTGGGCACGCCTGACACCTATGCGTCAACACCTCCGCTTGGAGGCGCGCCCTACTCAGGCTACCGGAGTGTAGCGTCCGCTATATGCCCGCGTCGAGCGCCAGGGCAGGAGAAAGTTTGCCGCAGTGACAGCGGCACTGGTCGGGCCGGCCGAAGTTTGCAACGGCGCTAAACGTACTTGAACAGTCTGAGCCGATTCGTACCCTGCAAAGGTATTAGCGAGGCCGGCGCGGACCGAATATCGCCCGACCGATCCTGACCATGGTTGCCCCTTCGGCGATGGCCGCCTCGAGATCATCCGACATCCCCATCGACAACGTATCGAGCTCAAGCCCTCGCGCGACCAGCTCGTCCTTCAGCTGTCGCAAGGCGGCGAAGCGCTGTCGCTGCAGAGCTGTATCCGATGTCAGCTCCGGTATCGTCATCAAACCGCGCAGCCGCAATCGGGGCAGACGGGCAACGGCGTCAGCCAGTTCGAAAGCCTCTTCGCGCCGACAGCCGCTCTTGGACTCCTCCGAACTGACGTTGACCTGAATGCAGACCTGCAATGGCGCAAGCGCATCTGGTCTGGCAGCAGAAAGTCGCTCGGCGAGCTTGAGCCGATCCACGGTATGAACCCAGGAGAACAATGCTGCCACCGGCCGGGTCTTGTTGCTCTGCAGCGGACCGATGAAATGCCACTCAAGAGGCAGGTCTGAGACGGCCTCGATCTTGCTCGTTGCTTCCTGGAGATAGTTTTCTCCGAAGGCGTGCTGGCCAGCCTGGCAGGCTTCTCGCACCACCTCCGCTGGAAAGGTTTTGCTGACCGCAATCAGCCGAACCGCGTCTGGTGGCCGGCCTGCAGCGGCAGTAGCAGCCTGAATGCGCTCTCGCACGGCTTGCAAGCGGGACGCGATTGTGATCATAATTTAGTTTCGATTTGCCCGTTAACTGTTTAATTTAAAAGAAGGTTTGTGCGTTCTGGTCAACTCGTAGCTGCACTCGCATATCACCTTCACTAAATGGACTGACATCGATGGACATAGCCGAACTGCTTGCATTCTCCGTTAAGAACAAAGCCTCAGATCTGCATCTGTCAGCGGGTCTGCCGCCAATGATTCGAGTACATGGTGACGTTAGGCGCATAAATCTGCCTCCCATGGAACACAAGGACGTACACGCCATGGTGTACGACATCATGAACGATGGTCAGCGCAAGTTCTACGAGGAGAATCTGGAGTGTGACTTCTCCTTCGCCATCCCGAACCTGGCACGTTTCCGGGTAAACGCTTTCGTACAGCAACGCGGCGCCGGGGCCGTCATGCGGACGATCCCGTCAAAGGTCCTCACGCTGGAAGAACTCAAGTGCCCGCCGATATTCAAGGATATCTGCGAGTATCCGCGCGGCATCGTTTTGGTCACCGGACCGACCGGGTCGGGTAAGTCAACGACGCTGGCGGCGATGGTCAACCATATCAACGAGAATGATTACGGCCATATCTTGACCGTCGAAGACCCGATCGAGTTCGTGCACGAAAGCAAAAAGTCGCTGATCAACCAGCGTGAAGTGGGGCCGCACACGCTGTCGTTCAACAATGCTCTGCGCTCCGCGCTGCGCGAAGACCCCGACGTGATTTTGGTCGGCGAGATGCGTGACCTGGAGACGATCCGCCTGGCAATGACAGCCGCGGAAACCGGCCACCTTGTTTTCGGAACGCTGCACACCAGCTCGGCCGCGAAAACCGTGGACCGCGTGATCGACGTGTTTCCCGCCGCCGAGAAAGAAATGATTCGGGCGATGTTGTCCGAGAGTCTGCGCGCAGTCATTTCACAGACCCTGTGTAAGACGAAAGACGGGCAGGGACGTGTCGCCGCACACGAAATCATGATTGGTACGCCGGCTATCAGAAACCTGATCCGTGAATCGAAGGTCGCGCAAATGTATTCGGCGATTCAGACCGGGCAAAACGTCGGCATGCAGACCCTTGATCAGAACCTGACGGACCTTGTTCAACGCAACATGATTAGCAGGGACGAAGGGCGCGCCAAGGCAGCGAACAAAGATAATTTTCTGTAACTCCTGATTCTCGCAGGCAAACGAACTCCGGGAAAAACATATGGAACGAGACCAGGCTGTCAAATTCATTCACGATCTGCTCCGCGCGATGGTGGCAAAAGACGCGTCGGACCTGTTTATCACTGCCGGGTTTCCGCCAGCGTTCAAGCTGGATGGAAAAATGACGCCTGTTTCGAATCAGAGTCTGACGCCGCAGCATACCCAGGAACTTGCGCGCGCACTGATGAACGACAAGCAGGCACAGGAGTTCGAGGCATCCAACGAATGTAACTTCGCGATCAGCCCACCCGGAATCGGTCGCTTCCGTGTCAACGCCTTCGTACAACAAGCACGGGTCGGTCTGGTGCTGCGGACCATTACGACGGCCATTCCGAAAATCGAGGACCTTGGCCTGCCAGCAGTGTTGAAGGACGTCGTCATGACCAAACGTGGTCTGGTCATCGTGGTCGGCGCCACCGGATCCGGTAAATCGACCACGCTGGCAGCGATGCTTGGCTATCGCAATGAGAACAGCTACGGACACATCATTACGATCGAAGACCCGATCGAATATGTGCACGAACACAAGAACTGCCTCGTCACGCAGCGCGAAGTCGGCGTCGACACCGACTCCTGGGAATCGGCGCTGAAGAACACGCTGCGTCAGGCGCCCGACGTGATTCTCATCGGTGAGATTCGCGACCGCGAAACGATGGACCACGCAATTGCGTTCGCCGAGACCGGTCACCTGTGCATGGGCACGCTGCACGCGAACAGTTCCAACCAGGCGCTCGACCGGATCATCAACTTCTTTCCCGAGGAGCGTCGTCCCCAATTGCTGATGGACCTGTCGCTCAACCTCAAGGGAATGATTTCGCAACGCCTGATCCCAAAGAGGGACCAGAAAGGTCGTGCCGCCGCGATCGAAATATTGCTCAATACACCGCTGATCCAGGATCTGATCTTCAAGGGCGAGGTGCACGAAATAAAGGACATCATGGCGAAGTCGCGTGAATTGGGAATGCAGACTTTTGACCAGGCGTTGTTCGACCTGTACGAAGGCGGCCTGATCAGCTACGAAGATGCCATGCGCAACGCAGATTCAATGAACGAACTGCGTTTGCAGATCAAGCTGCACGGCAAGGAGGCACAGGACAAAGACATGACCTCCGGCCTCGATCACCTCAATATCGTCTGACAGAGCTCAAAGCGGCAAGAAGATCTCGATCTCGACCCGTCTGTCCGCGTCGCGATGTCTGCTCAGACGGATGACGCGAGCACGTAGTCGATTGCCGAAGTCGAGTTGCCTTGCAATGCCTTCATTTGAGTTGCGGGGGACATAGCCCACCTTATAACCTTGCCATTCGACGCGAACCGCATTTCCATCATGCCGGTTGCCCGCCTCACGCACCAGGTGCAACACGTCACCAACTTGCATACGGGGGAAGACCCGCTTGCCGTCGTAGTGTTCGAATCCGGTGACAAAGCACACTTGCACGAGCAGCGACGCATCGACCGACTGTTGCGCATGTGACAGTGCCGCACAAGCTGCAACGCCCATCGCGGCCAACCAACGCGTCAGTGAGCACGATATGGTCAAAACGGTTTCATGACCACCAGGAACACGACCGCAAACAGAATCAGAACCGGAAACTCGTTAAACCATCGGTACCAGACATGGCTGTGACGGTTCCGGTCATGACGAAAATCGGCTACTAGTTTTGCGCACCACGCGTGGTAAGCAATCAACACCACAACCAGCAGCAACTTCGCAATCAGCCAGCCGCCGTAAAACCCCCAGCCAAGCCACAACCAGATGCCTGAGGCGATCGTCAGCACGCCTCCCGGTGTCATGATTCCATAGAGAAGCTTGCGTTCCATCACCTTGAAGCGATCGATGCTGATCTGATCATCCGACATCGCGTGATAGACGAACAGCCGCGGTAAATAAAACAAACCGGCAAACCAGGTCACCATAAAAATGATATGCAGTGACTTGACGATCAGCATTGAAGTTTCCTCGTGAACAGGACTAGCTTCGACAAAGCATCAAACGTTTAGGGGCCCGTTTGCATACGAAAGCTGCGATGCGAGCCTCAGCTGCAGGAAGCATTAGTCGCTTGTAATGACATCAATCGCGACAATGTCGCATCACCAGGTTCTGCAAATCGATCAGCGCGCCATGAAAAAAATGCCCCACCCCCGGAAACACGACCACCGGCAACTTCTGCGGCCGCGCCCAATCCATGACGTCGGACAGCAACACGAGATCATCTTCCTCACCGTGCACGACCAGTGTGCCATTTGGCACTTCTCCGATCGGGAAGCGCCCGACCGCCGGTGCGATCAGAACAAGATGACGCAGTTCGATCTGTGAGGCGACTGTCGCAGCGACAAAACTGCCGAACGAGAAGCCGCCGATGACTCGCTGGACGCTGCCAAACCGATCACGCGCATAACGCTCTACGGCGAGCAGATCCTCAACCTCTCCGGGACCGTCATCAAATACACCATCACTTTCGCCAACACCGCGGAAGTTGAATCGCACGGCGGCATAACCAAGACGGTAAAAGGCTTTTGCCAGTGTCTGGACTACCTTGTTGTCCAAGGTTCCGCCATGCAGCGGATGCGGGTGAGCAATCACTGCGTAGCCGCTGCGGTTGTCTCCCGGATCTGAAACAACCATCTCCAGGCGACCGGCCGGCCCGTCAATATAGGTTCTTTGGTCGGCGCGGGCTTTCAAATTCGCAAGCGATCGACGATGACGCCGTTAACCAAATGTTTATCAATGATCTCGTCCACATCATCCTGGTCAACATAGGTATACCAGACACCTTCCGGGTATACGACCAGCACCGGACCTTCCTCGCAACGATCAAGACAACCGGCCTGGTTGATGCGCACACAGTCCTTTCCCGCCAGTCCCAACTTCTTTATTCGGGACTTCGCATAATCACGCATCGCCTGCGATCCATGATCATTGCACGAGGCGCGCCCGTCTTCGCGTTGATTGCAGCAAAAGAACACGTGATGCTTGTAATAACTCACCGATAATCACCCGCGGAATATTGCCAAATCTGTCTGCGCGAAAGAGATGCTATGTGCGTCTGCGCTCGCTATCCCTGTTTCGACCTGCCCCGAAGCCGGGCGCATGCTTGAGTAGCGGCCGATGATTATAGCGGAGGCGCAAAACATGTTCGCTCGTTGCTACCCTCAGCGCAGGCGGTATCCGACATAAGTCAGGAAAGCGATGGTCGCAAACGACCACATGCCAGACACGACGTTGGTCAAATCGATCAGACTTTTGTAATGACCATACCTCGATACCTGCAACGTCGCATCGAGGTAGGGATTCTGCGGCGCTGCGTTGACCAGCGCTAGCGCCAATGCGATGAAAGTCGTGGCGCAAGCGATCTGCACCGACAATGGCGCACCAAGGAGCATCAGCCATAGCACGGCGCCGATTAGGAGGCCCCAAATTGCCCCCGGTGCGACCCACAAGGTCGCGTCTCCTGACGTGAACAGCATATTGGCGGCAAGCGTCTTGAGTGCCAAAGCAACGAGCATCAGAACGATCACTGACAACACGGCACCGGGCCGGGAGCGTGAAATAGTCGTCACCATCAGCGCGACGCCGCAGAAACTCAGCCCGGTGATTGCCGCATCCAATAGCACATAGGTTCGCGGAGTGTATCCGACGGCAGGCAGCGATGGCAGTAACTGGCGTATATCGCCGTTGCCGAACAAGCGAATATCGGCATTGAACTGAGTGACCAGCCACAGCGCCAAAAGCAGGAAACAGAGATCCACCGCCGTGCCAGGGTGAAAGTGGCGTTGCCGCAGGCGATACAGTTTGCCCGACAGAATGCCTCGTCCGCCGATCGCAAAAGCCAGCGTTGCACCGAGAAATGCGCCAAACCCGTTACATAGCAGATCCGCGTTCGACGGAATGCGGCCGGGGAGGAATACCTGCAACACCTCGATTGTCAGGCTCATCAGAATGGCCAGAACAGTCGCCAGTGTCGCTGCAGCCGCACCGCGCAGAAACGGCATCAGTACCAGAGTGAGTAAGGCGCCCACCGGCACATAGGCCAGCACGTTGATGATCAGGTCAGTCCATGTGAAATAGGCTGGCCACGGCGCAGTCAGGAATATGCGCACCTCCTGCGCCGGTGCGCGCCATTCCGCGAACGGGTGCAGGCTGGTATAGACCACCAGAGCGAGGTAGGTTACCGTCAGGTAGCCTACCAACCGCGAACGGCGCGCAAACATTGCGTTTGGCGTGTTGATGTTGTCGTTCATGTCACCATGACAAATGATGGCGGATTTGCATTTGGAACCCTACGAATCCGCCACCATACTGCTTGGGGAATCTGCAATCCGTGAAATTCTATGACGTCTATAACGGCGATGCTGACGGTCTGTGTGCGTTACTGCAACTTCGTCTGGTAACGCCACGCGACGCAATTCTCGTCAGCGGCGTCAAACGCGACATTCGGCTGCTGCAACGCGTCGATGCTCGGCAGGGTGACGAAATCGTCGTCGCAGATATTTCGCTGGATGCCAATCGCAGCGCATTGACCCGCGCTCTGCAAAACGGCGCGCAAGTTACCTGGTTTGACCATCATTACCCCGGGTCCATTCCGCAGCACCCCGCATTAACGCCGTACATTGACACCGACCCGCGGATTTGCTCCAGCCTCATTGTGAACCGGCATCTGGGTGGCCGGTTCCCTGAATGGGCCATCGTTGCCGCCTTCGGCGACAACCTCGAGCAGTCGGCCCGGCAGCTGGCTGGCCAAGTCAGCTTACAGGACGCTGAAATAGTTGTGTTGCGTGAACTGGGCGTGTGCCTCAACTACAACGCCTACGGCGAAACGATCGACGACCTGTTGTACTCGCCCGTTGACCTTTTTCGCCAGCTGCAGCCATTCAGCGATCCGCGCGACTTCATTCGCGCCAGCGATGTGTTTGGCTCGCTCAAGCAACGCATGCAAGATGACCTGGAGCACGCTCGAGCACTTCAGGTAAGAGAAATCGCGCCAGGCAGTGCTTATGTAGTACTGCCCAATGCCAGTTGGAGCAGAAGGGTGGTCGGCGTTTACGCCAACCGACTCGCGCAGGACAATCCATGCACAGCACACGCAATCCTGGTGAGTAAGCCAAACGGTTACCTGGTGAGTATCCGCGCACCGACCGCGCACCCGACCGGCGCTTCAAAAGTGGCGCGGGCATTTGAATCTGGCGGTGGCCGCGAAGGTGCTGCCGGAATCGACTTGCTGCCGGACTCGGAGCTGGATCGCTTGTTGGACGCGATGCGCAGCGCGTTTTCCGAAACAGTCTGAGTGAAAAACAAGACTAGCGTACGACCAACTGCACGAGGCCCAGCTTCATGCGCACGAGGTAGCACAAGCAAGACACCGCTGGAACAAAAAAGAAAGGCCGCGGGCAAAGCCCGCGGCCACAAAATTGGCTTAAGCTAACTAATCAGACTGGCGGGCGAGCCAGTTGTTCCCGGGAGATTAGAAGTAAATCTGCGCGCGGAGATCGACCCGGGTTTCCTTATCAACAGTGTTCCCGGCGGCATCGACAAACGGCACCTCGAATTTGTTCTCCACCCAGTTCAGCAGGAAACGGGTGTACTGATTCGGGATCCACTTGATTCCGGCCGTTGTACTTTCAACGTTGTTTTCCGTTGGATCGTCGGAGGCAATGGGAAGCCTTCCTAAATCCGTCTCGGAGAACCGCACACCGACTTCCCAGGCGCCCCAGCCGCCTTTGTGCAGCGGCTTGAGCGGCTTGATGGTTCGCATGCCGGTGAGCCGGTAATTGTCGGCGTATTGCTCGCCGGTAATCAACCAAACCAGTGAGACATAGGACGCTTTGGCGTCAGCCAAACCCGACCCTTCATCGAAGTCGACGTCCGCATACTCACCCTGCAGCTTGAGCGGGCCCCATGCGCCGACGCCTTCATATTGGACAGTTGTGCGATCAAATTCGGTCCCGGCCGTGTCAAAAGCGCCATCGCGCCAGTTAAGACCGAAGTGCAGTACACCCTTGTCCCAGTTGGCGAGCGGTGCGAAGTTCACCGCGCCGCGGGCAATCGTGTCCTTCTTGTCGACTTCCGGCGCATTTTGCCGTCCGGAACCGTTTGAATAACCCAAGCCATACCAGAATACTTTCTTTTTCGGCTCACCGTAGACCATCACACCGAGGTCCTTGCCCGGCTCATACTCGTCGGTGAACGGCCGCTCCATGAAGTCGACGAAGCGCGAGCTGGTCAGCTGTGAAAAGCCGAGCGGGAACTTGAAGTGACCAGCGCGCGCCTGAATCGAACCGCTCCACTTGTAGTTCAGGTAGGCATACTCGACCCGGCTCCTGGCCAGATCGTGGGTCAGTTCGTAGGTCCAGTTCTTGAGGAACTTACCTTTGACACCGAGGTAGGCGCGACGCAACTGGAACCTGTCGATTTCTCTGGCAGCAATCGGGTTACCGTCTGAGTCTTCGATTTCTGTGGGAAGATCCGTAGAACGGTAATCCAATTGCACGCGGCCGTGCAGCTGGATGCCGAATTGCCCGTCCTTGCTTTCCCATTTCACGCCTTTTTTGAAACTGCCGACCATGTCATACGGGTCTTCTTCCTTCTTGACCTCGTTGTACTCTTCCTCGGTCAGCACGCCTTTTTCGTAAAGCTTGTCAGCCAGGTCATCGGCCAGCGCCGGGGCTGCAGCGCAGCCAAACATGGCGCATATCCAAGCCGCGAGAACGAGCCTTTTCGCTTCATTCGTAGGTTGCATTTGAATCTCCCTGATACGGAAACGGTGTCGATTGTTGAATCCGGCCTGCGGACCGGGTCGACGTAGGCAGGGCGCAGCCCCGCACCTGCGACGGACTGGTGCATTGTCGCGATCGAATGTGACAGTTTGATTAAATGTCACGAACGGGGCTGAACAGCCCCACCGCGTTGCATCAGCGCAACAGTAGGACCAAAAGCACGACTGTAGCCGCCGCCAGAGAGATGCTAATCACTGTCAGCAGCACATTGATCTTGCGATATATTTTGTTCTGCTCGCGCAAGTCGGTGGCGCCGTCATCGGCGTCTTTCTGGGACAGGTAGGAATGCAACAGTCGCGGTAACTGCGGCAGTAGTGACACCCAGTACGGGGCTTCCTGACGCAGGTTGGCAACCAGACCCTGCAGTCCGATCTGCTCCGACATCCAGCGTTCGAGGTAAGGTTTTGCCGTTTGCCAGAGATCCAGTTCCGGATCGAGTTCGCGCCCGAGTCCTTCTATATTGAGCAGTGTCTTCTGCAGCAAAACCAGCTGCGGCTGGATCTCCACATTGAACTGTCGCGACGTCTGAAACAGACGCAACAGCAGCTTGCCGAACGAGATGTCTTTCAGGGGCCTGTCGAATATCGGCTCACACACGGCGCGAATCGCCGATTCGAACTCGTCAACGCGGGTATCCGCCGGCACCCAGCCGGCGTCGATGTGCGCCTGTGCCACCCGCCGGTAATCGCGACGGAAGAACGCCAAAAAGTTCTGCGCCAGGTAGTTCTTGTCGACATCAGTCAGTGTGCCCATGATGCCAAAGTCCAGCGCGACGTAACGCCCGTCCGGCGCGACGAGGATATTGCCGGGATGCATGTCGGCATGAAAGAAACCGTCGCGAAACACCTGGGTGAAGAAAATCTCGACGCCAGCGCTGGCCAAGCGCTTGATATCGATGCCTTGGCCGCGAAGCTGCTCGACCTGACTGATCGGGGTGCCGGACATGCGCTGCATGACCATGACCTCGTTCGCGCAATAGTCCCAATACACCTCGGGTACTGCCAGCAGCGGCGAATCAGGAAAGTTGCGGCGCAACTGGCTGGCGTTGGCCGCCTCGCGCATCAGATCGAGTTCCTCATCCAGGTGCCGGCGGAATTCGCCGACCACTTCGCGCGGCTTGAGCCGCCTGCCGTCGGCCGAGAGTCGCTCGACCATTGCCGCGGCAGTCATCAGCAACCCGACATCATGCTCGATTGTCTTTTCAATCCCGGGACGCAGTACCTTGACCGCAACCTCTCTTCCATCTTGCAGCGTCGCGAAATGCACCTGTGCAACAGAGGCGCTGGCAACCACGACCGGATCGAATTCGGCAAACACTTCTCCATTACGGTCGGCGTAGACGCGCTCCAGGATCTGCTGCACCTGGTCATAAGGGAACGGTGGCACACGGTCCTGTAACAGCGCCAGTTCATCGGCAATGTCGGGGGGAATGAGGTCACGACGGGTCGACAGTACCTGGCCGAACTTGACGAAGATCGGGCCAAGGTTCTCCAGCGCCATGCGCAGCCGCTCGCCGCGCGGTCGCTTCAGCGGGCGCCAGAAAAACAAGCTCCTAACCGGCACGCGCAACAAACGCAGACTGCCGTGCTCCAGCGCAAATTCGTCCAACCCGAAGCGCAGCGATACGAAGAGTATGTTCAGGAAACGCAGGAGCTGCATGAGCGAATCGCAATCAATGCGGCGACGATTCAGCCACGCGCTGCGCAAGTTTGTCGATGCGCTTGTCGAGACGCTCCACAGCGTCGCGCAGTTCATCCACCTGTTCGGTGAATTCCTCGACGCATAGTCTCGTTGCGAGCACATGGCGCTCCTCAGAGAGAAATTCGGCGGCGCCTTGCGCCAACGATTGTGCCGCTTCTCCCGGCCAGGCAGAGAGTTGACGCACGCCTCGCGCAAGGCGATAGGCCACTACATCGCCGAAGACCCGGCTCAGGTCGTCCTCATAGTCCCACCGCAAATTTGCCATTACGTACGAGATCGCTGCCGCCAGCTCCATGTCGCCGTCGATGCGGGCTTCGCGCCAGGCAGCCTGCCGGTCGATCGGCCATTTTGC
Source organism: Betaproteobacteria bacterium (assembly GCA_020354125.1). GTDB lineage: Bacteria > Pseudomonadota > Gammaproteobacteria > Burkholderiales > Eutrophovitaceae > SG8-40. The sequence goes on from CP070643.1 coordinate 1,626,871, forward strand.
TGCCGCGCCCGGCGATAGCGTAACAACCAGATCGGCGGCCGCCCCAGACTCACCGGTCTCAACATCGCCGTCTGCGGCAATTCGCAACAGCACTGCTGCCAACGGCAGTTCAATCCGAACCTGCTTGCCAGCGTGCTCGGCAAGGCGGGCGCGCGCCCACTGCGCTTGGCGCAACAAGTGTTGCGCAACAGCGACCACAACACCTTTTAGCATCGCCGGCCGTTCGGCATGACCAGCCGTTTAGAATACTGCGATGTCACGTCTTGAATCCGCGATGTAGTGCCACGACGCCGGCACTCAGGTTGAAGTAATCGACGCGATCAAAGCCGGCGTCGCGCAACATGTTGGCCAGTTCCGCTTGCGAAGGATGTACGCGAATCGACTCGGCAAGATAGCGATAGCTGTCGGCGTCGTTCGCGACCAGTTTGCCAAGCAGCGGCAACACCCTGAAAGAGTAAGCGTCATACAAAGGCTTGAGTGGCTTCCAAACCTGCGAAAACTCGAGCACCAGCAAACGCCCCCCAGGGCGCAAGACCCGCAGCATTTCCTTAAGCGCGATGTCTTTATGCGTCATATTGCGCAAACCAAATGCCACGGTGACGCAGTCGAAATAATCAGCCGGATATGGCAGTTTCTCGCCATCACATCGAACTGCAGGCAAGGCGTACCCGGCGTCGAGCAAGCGATCGCGGCCACGCGCCAACATGTCGGCATTGACATCGGTGAGCCAGACCTGACCGGCTTGACCGGCACGTCTGGCCAGCAAAACCGCCAAGTCACCAGTCCCTCCGGCGACGTCGAGCACCCGCGCGCCTTCCTTTACCCCTGTCAATTGCACGGCGAAGCGCTTCCACAAGCGATGCAGGCCGGCCGACATCAGGTCGTTCATCAGATCGTAACGATCAGCGACGGAGCTGAACACATCGGCAACTTTGGCGGCTTTCTGTTCTTCGTCTACGTTCTCAAATCCGAAATGAGTGGTCTTGGTCATCGGCTAACAGTCTCACGCTCAAGCATCACGGCTGGCGCCGGCTTTGTCGAGACGCTCCAGATAGTCCTGCCACAGTGCGTCGTGGTCGACGCCGAGCGTGTATAGATAATCCCACGAGTACAGCCCGGAATCGTGTCCGTCACTGAATACCAGTTTCACGGCATAGTTACCGACCGGCTCGACCGCCACAATATTGACCTCCCGCTTGCCGGTTTGCAGCACCTCCTGCCCAACACCATGGCCGCGGACCTCGGCGGACGGAGACAGCACCCGCAAGAACTCGCACGGCAAACTGAACCTTTTGCCATCATCGAACGCGATTTCCAGAATACGTGACTGCTGGTGGAGGATGATGTCGGTCGGGCGGCGATTCCCGGTTTGCGCGTCAGTCACTTAGAGTTTCCGGTCATATGGATGCATCCAGACCGCGATCATACCGGCTCGGGCGGTTTGAGAAATAAATCAGCCGTGTATGCCGGTTGTCACAGATTTGCAACATTTCCTTCATACTATACCTGGTCGTTAAAGGTGAAGCTGATCGTCAACGATGTCCGCAACCATACTGGTTGTTGAAGATGAGCCCGCGATCCAGGAGCTGATTGCCTACAACCTCAGGCAGGCGGGCCACCAGCCGTTATGCGCCGACAGTGCCGAACAGGCGCTGCGACTGGTCTCTAACGCGCTGCCCGATCTGGTTCTGCTCGACTGGATGCTGCCAGGCGCGAGTGGCATCGAGGTAGCGCGTCGCCTTCGCGGCGACAAGCGCACCCGCGCCATTCCGATCATTATGCTGACCGCCCGTTCCGAGGAGCAGGACAAGCTGCTCGGCCTCGATACCGGCGCTGACGACTACATCACCAAACCGTTTTCGCCACGCGAGCTAAATGCGCGTATCAAAGCAGTCCTCAGGCGCCGCGCGCCGCAAATGACCGACGATGTGGTGGAGATCAGCGGACTGCGCCTCGACCCGGTCGGTCACCGCGTCACCGGTAACGGCGAGAATATCAACCTCGGCCCGACCGAGTTCCGCCTGCTGCATTTCCTGCTGACCCACCCCCAGCGGGTCCACTCACGAGCCCAGCTGCTCGACAACGTATGGGGCGACCATGTGTTTGTCGAAGAGCGGACCGTCGACGTACATATCCGCCGCTTGCGAAAAGCGCTCGAGCCGGAACGTATGGACCGACTGATTCAGACCGTGCGCGGCACTGGCTATCGTCTGTCCGCCTCCTGAGGCTGGCGCCGCCACCGCGCTTAATGACGGCGGCACATTGCCGGTGTATTAGGTTTTTTTTTGGGATAATCCGGGTATCGACCTGTAAGGGATATCGATTTGACGCGTCTGTGGGGCAGGCCGCTTTGGACCGTGATCCTTCTCTGCGCGGCTGCGCTGGTTGTGTGGCCAATCTTCGGACATACCGCGGCGCTCTTCGCCCTGGTGATAGCACTGTTAATTGTCCTGCTTCACCACATTTACCACCTTTCTTTACTGCACACTTGGCTTCGTCAGTCGCGCGCTGCCGATGTGCCTGTGGGTAGCGGTTCCTGGGAGTACATCTTTGCCTACCTGGTGCGCCTGCTCAAGCGGCAGCGTGCCAGCGAATTCAGCCTTTCCAAAGCGCTCGGTCGATTTGAGCGAGCCGGGGAAGTATTTCCGGAAGCAGTGGTGTTGCTCGGCGACAACGACCAAATCGTCTGGTGCAATCCGCGTGCCGAGACCTATTTTGGCTTGCGTTTGAAACGCGATCGCGGCGCGCAGATCACTTACATCCTGCGCCAGCCGCAGTTTTCGGCGTACCTGCAATCGGGCAAGATTTCGAAGCCTTTGTCGCTTCGTCTGATGGCCAATGCCGGCGATCGCGTCGTCCTGATACAAATGGTGCCGTACGGCAACTCGCAAAAGTTGCTGCTAGGTCGCGACATCACGTATTGGGAACGACTCGAGACGACGCGCCGCGATTTCATCGCCAATGTCTCTCACGAATTGCGCACGCCATTGACCGTAGTGCAGGGGTTTCTCGAGACACTCGAGGATTCCCACGCGAGTGATCCGCAGTTCGTCGAACGCGGCATCAAGCTGATGTCAGAACAGACGCAGCGAATGACGCGACTGGTCAATGATCTGCTGACCTTGTCGCGACTCGAAAGTACGAGCGGTGCACCAAGTCACGATAAGGTAAACGTTCCGGGACTGGTGCAGTCGCTACAGCATGAAGCGCAGGCATTGTCCGCCGGACGCCATACTATAAGTGCCGAGATCAAAACTGACGACTGGCTGCTCGGCAGCGTGGACGAATTGCAAAGTGCCTTTGGCAACCTGGTCAGCAACGCAGTTCGTTACACGCCGCCCGGCGGCAAGATCGAACTCATATGGGAACGCGAGGATAGCAACCCGGTCTTCACCGTCAAGGACAACGGCATCGGCATCGAGCCGCAGCACCTTGCTAGACTAACCGAACGTTTCTACCGGGTCGACAAGAGTCGCTCGCGCGAGACAGGCGGTACCGGGCTGGGCCTCGCAATCGTCAAGCATGTCACCAATCGCCATCAAGGGCAGCTCAAAATCGACAGCTCGCCCGGAAAGGGCAGTGTGTTCAGCATCACTTTCCCCGACACGCGAATCACCAACGCGCGCAAATCCGGACCCATGCCCGTGGCGGCGGCAAACTCACAAAATACCTGAACGACTGCTCTGCGAGTGCCGGCGGTACGGTGACCAGCTAGCCGAGCTGATCCACCAACGCATCGTGAAAGCGGGCCCAATAACCATCGGGCAACGTCTGAGCTGTTCCCGCAGTTCTGCTTCCCCACACCGGATTCGGGTAATGCGGATCGAGCCGAAAACGGGGAATCACGTGCCAGTGCACGTGTGCCACCATGTTGCCGAAACAGGCGAGATTGATTTTCTCCGGTTCGAGAAACTTGCGTTGCGCCTGTTCAACAGCAAACACGATACGCATCATTTCGTCCCGTTCAGACTCGTTCAAGTCCGTCATCTCACGTGCGTGCCGCTGCAGGATGACCCGGCAAAAAGCCGGATGATCTTCGTCATTGACGTTGACCACACGTGCCAGCGAGTTTGACCAGACGATTTCACCGCCAGGTTCACGACAGAATACGCAAGCCTTCTTTGGTTCAGTCATTTTCTTCCACCTAGCAGCCCTAGTGCTACAACTGGCGCTACAACAAGACTCGTTCGATGCCGCCGCGGTTGGCTTGCGCGACATACTGCGCCATCCAATCCGCGCCGAGCAGATGCCTGGCCATTTCGACGACGATATAGTCCGCCTCGACGCCGGTATCGTCACGGTAGCGTGACAGACCCTGCAGACACGAGGGACAGGAGGTCAGAACCTTGATATCGCCTTCGCCTTGCTGCGCGCGAATCGCTTCGACACCCTTGCTCATTTCCTCCTGTTTGCGAAAACGCACTTGTGTCGACACATCCGGCCGAGCGAGTGCCAGCGTCCCGGACTCACCGCAGCAGCGGTCATTCGGATCAACTTGGGTTCCCATCAGATCATTGACAACCTTTGCAGGCTGATAGGTTTTCATCGGCGTATGGCAGGGATCATGATACATGTAGCGAACACCGCTCACGCCTTCGAGTTGTACACCTTTTTCGAGCAGATACTCATGGATGTCGAGCAGCCGACAACCGGGAAAGATCTTGTCGAATTCATAATGCTGTAACTGGTCCATGCAAGTGCCACACGAGACGATGACCGTCTTGATGTCGAGGTAGTTGAGAGTGTTGGCCACGCGGTGAAACAGCACTCGGTTGTCGGTGATGATTTTCTGGCCACGATCCTCCTGACCCGCCGCAGTCTGTGGATAACCGCAACACAGGTAACCCGGTGGCAACACTGTAATCGCTCCGGTCTCATAGAGCATCGCCTGCGTCGCCAGTCCGACCTGGCTGAAAAGCCGCTCACTACCGCAACCGGGGAAATAGAACACCGCGTCGGCATCATCATGGGCTTTCCCCGGATTACGTATCACCGGCACGATTCGGGCATCCTCCACATCGAGCAGCGCGCGCGCGGTCTTCTTCGGCAAACCGCCGGGCATCGGCTTGTTGACGAAATGAATCACCTGCGCCTTGATTGGCGCCTTGCCCACGGTCGCCGGCGGGCGGGTTACCTGTTTCCTCAGTAAGCCGCCCCACTTCGCCATCCGGTAAGCCAACTGTTGCAGCTTGTAACCGAAACCGATCATCAAGGAGCGAGCCAGTTTGATGGTCGCCGGGTCGGTCGCATTGAGCAGCAACAGGGCAGCCGAGGTGCCCGGGTTGAATCTATTCTTGCCGTGCTTGCGCAAAAAGTTGCGCATCGCGATCGATACGTCACCAAAGTCAATGTTCACCGGACACGGATTCAGGCACTTGTGGCAGACCGTGCAGTGCTCGGCAACATCAGCAAATTCGTCAAAGTGCATTAACGATACGCCGCGACGCGTCTGCTCCTCATACAAGAATGCCTCGATCAACAGTGACGTCGACAGGATCTTGTTGCGCGGGCTGTACAATAGATTGGCGCGCGGCACATGGGTCGAGCACACCGGCTTGCACTTACCGCAACGCAGACAGTCCTTGATTGAATCCGATATTTCGCCGATCTCGCTTTGTTCGAGAATCAGACTTTCGAGTTCGAGCAGGCTGAAACTGGGAGTGTAGGCGCGCTCGAGATTGGCGCCCGGTAGCAGCTTGCCCTTGTTGAACCGTCCCTCCGGGTCAACACGCTCTTTGTATGTCTCGAAGCCCCGCAGATCGGCGCGATCGAGATAGTCCAGCTTGGTAATGCCGATGCCGTGTTCACCAGAGATGACGCCCTCGAGCCGGTGTGCCAGCTGCATGACCCGCGACACCGCGGCGTTGGCTTCCTGCAGCATTAGATAATCGTCGGAGTTGACCGGGATATTGGTGTGCACATTTCCGTCACCGGCGTGCATGTGCAGAGCAATGAAGACGCGGCTCTTCAGAACGCGCTGATGTGCGGCATCGATGTCGGCACGAAGCGAGTCGAACGCGCGGCCATCGAACAGTTGCATGACCGGCTCGCGCACTTCGCTTTTCCAGGATACGCGCAAGCTGTAATCCTGCAGCGCGTGAAACACTGACCTACCGGGCTGATCATCATTTCGCTGTTCAGCCTCTGCGACGACCGTGGCTGGCGGATTGCGACCGGCTTCGCCAAGCCAAGCGGTATAGTCCGACAGCGGCGCATCCAAATGCTCAGCGAGCCATTGCCAGCAAACCCGCGCCTCACGAATGACATTGAGCGCTGCATCACAGCGGTCGGCAAGCAATTCTTCTCCTACGCTGTCGCGGTCTTCCATGCTCATGTGTAGTTCGCCGGTTAACAACGCTTCGACCGCGTAAAGAATTGCTAGCTTGTTCTTGAGCGACAGCTCAATGTTGATTCTTTCGATGCCGTCAGAGTATTCGCCGAGCCGCTCCAGCGGAATGACAACATCTTCGTTGATCTTGAAAGCATTGGTATGCCGTGCAATTGCCGCCGTTCGTGCGCGGTCAAGCCAGAATTGGCGTCGCGCTTGGGCACTGACTGCTATGAAGCCCTCGCCGTGGCGGGCGTTGGCAATACGCACTACCTGGGAGGCGGCCGCGCCGACGGCGTCATCATCGTCGCCGACGATGTCGGCCAGCAGCACCATTTTCGGCCGGCCGCTTCGGCGCGCCTTGGCAGCATATCCGACCGCGCGTAGATACCTCTCGTCAAGGTGCTCGAGGCCTGCCAACTTGGCAGTCTGATTGCTTTCAAGGTAATCCTTGATTTCCACAATGGACGGAACCGCCTCACCGACCGTGCCGTAGAACTCGAGGCAGACCGTGCGCGTGCACGGCGGCATGCGGTGCAGGATAAAACGCGCCGAGGTGATGAGGCCGTCACAGCCTTCTTTCTGGACACCAGGCAGTCCGCCCAGAAACTTGTCGGTGACGTCCTTACCCAAACCGGCTTTGCGGAACTGCCGTCCGGGAATCTCCAGGATCTCCGGTTCGGATAAGGGCTTCTTGCCATCCGCCGCAAAACGGCTGAGCCGAAATTGTGCGATGCCGGCGTTGTGGATCTTTCCCAGGTTGTGCCCGACGCGCTCGACCAGCAGCCAGTTTCCGTCCGGGCTCAACATTTTCCACGAAGCGAGGTTGTCCACCGCCGTACCCCAAAGCACTGCTTTCTTGCCACCGGCATTCATGGCCACGTTGCCGCCGATACAAGATGCATCAGCAGAGGTCGGATCAACCGCGAATACTAAGCCGGCAGCCTCTGCCGCCTCCATGACGCGGCGGGTAACGACCCCTGCGCCACAAGCGATGGTCGCGACCTCTTGATCAAGGCCCGGTAAACGGACATGCTCAACGGGACCAAGCCGATCAAGTTTCTCGGTGTTGATGACCGCGGAAAAACGCGTCAATGGCACGGCACCGCCTGTGTAGCCAGTGCCGCCGCCGCGCGGAATGATGGTCAAGCCCAGATCGATGCAGGCCCGAACCAGGCCCGCCACCTGCGCTTCAGTGTCCGGATACAACACGACGAACGGATACTCGACGCGCCAATCGGTCGCGTCGGTAACGTGTGATACGCGAGCCAGTCCGTCAAACGCAACATTGTCTTGCCGCGTCACCTTGCCGAAGCGGCGCATCGCGCTTCGTCTCAGAGTGACCAGCGTATCGAAACCCTTGTCGAAATCGTCGACGGCATCGGAGGCGGCAGCAATTAGCTTGATGACCCGCTGGTCTTCCTTGTGCCGCCGCGAATCGATTTCGTGAAGCCGATGACGCAGCGCTTCCACCAGCAGGCGGCGGCGGTTCGGATTGGCTATCAGGTCGTCCTGCAGATAGGGGTTGCGCTCAACTACCCAGATATCGCCCAGCACCTCGTAGAGCATACGAGCTGAACGTCCGGTCACCCGCTCGGAACGCAGCTCGTTCAACAGATCCCAGGCCGGTTCGCCGAGCAGCCGTATCACGATTTCCCGATCAGAGAACGAAGTGTAGTTGTAGGGAATCTCGCGCAAGCGCACGCTGGTGGGTGCGAAACTGGGAACCGGTTCCATCAGAAGCAGACTATTGGAGGACGCGAAACGAAACTGAAGTGGGCAAGTTTATCGCACTGCAGCATTCGATACAGTGTATCCAGGCGAATCAACTCGCCAGCAATTGCGCGAGGATCCAGTAACGCACCCCTTTACCGGCGGCAATGAATAGCGTGGCGGACAAGACGTGCACCCGCAGCCACCCCGCGGCCAGGCACAGTGCGTCGCCGATCAGCGGTAGCCAGGACAACAGGAGCACCGGTGCGCCCCAACGGCGCAGCCAAGCAATCATTCTTGCGTCCGTTTTGCGGTCCGGCACCAGGCGGCCAATAAGGTAGGTCGACAGGCCGCCCAGCGTGTTGCCGAGCGTCGCCACCACCAGCGCCGCACCAACGCTGACGCTGCCGGACAGCAACAGCGCGCTGAACACGACTTCTGACCCGCCCGGCAGCAAGGTGGCAGCCAGGAAGCTACTCACAAAAAGCGCGCCGAGCCCCGCCGGTTCATTCACGCCGGTTGCACTTGTCGCGGCTGTTGGGGGAGCTAATAAACGCTACGGCCGTTCAACGTATTTCAAGATGTCAACCACCTGATCAGTGGTTCGTGCCCAGGCCAGCGCCATCGCGTCAACTTCCTTCAACGGGTGCACAATATCGTCTGCGTGCAACGTGATGTAAGGCTTGGCCAGCGCAGCACAGTAGCCTGCGTCGAACGCTGCGTTCCACTGCTTGTATTTGTCGCCGAAGCGCACCACGACCAGATCTGCTTCCTGGATCAACGTCTTGGTGCGTATCGCATTCACCTTGGACGACTTGTGATCGCGCCAGAACTGATCCGACTCTGAACCGAGATGATCGCCTGCCGCATCACTCGCCGAATGATCAGTCACAGGAGAAGTGAATTTGATGTCCAGGCCATTGGCGGCCGCACCTTTACGGATGTCGTCGCGCCATGTTGTGTGAATCTCACCCGACAGATAGACCGTCAATGCCATCGAAACAACCCTCACCATTTACCCGCTTGGAAAACATGCGGATCACTTTGCCATAAAACTGCACGCAATCAGGTAGGCGCCGCAGGCGCTGCAAACCCGGTTAGCGACCGAATCGCCGGTGCATGTCGGCAGTCAAGGAAAAAGGTCTCGCAAGCGTGCGAGCCCTCACTAACTGGCGCGCCCGGCGGGAGTCGAACCCACGACCTTCGGCTTCGGAGACCGACACTCTATCCAACTGAGCTACAGGCGCGAGGACGCATAGCATAGTCCTAAACGTTTGTTTGGTCTACGTTTACCTTTTGAGAGCCGCGCTTTTCCCTTATAATCTGGCGCCTTCCGGGAGTAACGTCGGCGCCGGTTCATTTCTATCGCCCTATTGTTTAAGGATCGTTACATGGCAGAAGTACACATCGAGGATCACAGCTCCCCGATCAAAACCCCGCAACAACTTGTTGTGGTCGTGCTGCTTTCGTTTATTGTCCCGGTAGCCGCCATATTGCTACTGGTAAAACTGATCACCGGCGGCATGCACATCGACCCAGACAGCTCCGCAATGAGTGAGGAGGCCATTGCCCAGCGGCTCAAGCCGGTCGGCGAAGTCGGCATGGTTGGCGACGCAGAGAGCACACCGACAAGCGAGGCGGTCATTGCCACCACGCCCACACCGGCCGCGCAAGCAAGCGTCGCCGCGGCGCCAGCCACGGCTGCCAGCGGCGCGGGTGCCGGTGAGCAGGTGTTCAATACCGTATGCCAGGCATGTCACGCGACTGGCGTTGGCGGGGCGCCGAAAACGGGCGACAAAGCGGCGTGGCAGCCACGTATCGCGCAAGGTATCGAAGTGCTTTACGCCAGTGCCATCAATGGCAAGAATTTGATGCCGGCAAAAGGTGGTGCCGCAGGCTCATCAGACGCTGACATCAAAGCAGCGGTCGACTTGATGGTTGCCAAATCGAAATAGAGGTTGGAACAAGCCTCGAAGGCGCGGCCGGCCTTCGCCATTTCTGTGCCCTGTGCGGGCAACCGATCGCTACCAGATGACGCCTCCCAAAGTAAGGCGAACAAAGAAATCCAGTTCATCCTGTTTGCGGGTACTCGACACCAGTTGTTCGAGCTCCGTGCGACGCCGCACACGGACATCGAGCGCGAGACCTCTGGACCTGCGCCATTGGTAACGTATCTCGGAGAGCGACTCGTTTTGCCGGAACTGGGGCGATAACAGCCAACCCGCGCCAACCTCCCCGTAATTGACGCCGATGCTGTGGTCGGGGGCGAAGTCCATCAGGCTCAGAACGATATTCCATGCCAGTCCATCGGCATCACCGTCGCCGGCCAGACCCGCCGCCGCACGTGTTTGTGTTTCCGGCGCATAACCGATTTCGGCGGCGACCCGGAGTCGAACGTCATCATCGCGTCGTGGCCAGCGGTTCGAACTTCTCACGACAATGCCATAATAGTCTTCGCGCCGGCCGGTTAGCGCGCCATCCTTGAGCAACGCACTCGGCAAATATGAGATGTCCAAGCCCCTCTGCAGGAAATACGGCGTACGCTCCTTGTTATCGAGCGCGAAAAAATAACTGACGCGTGCGTTATCGTCCTTGAAATCGAGCGGGCCGCGCCGGACTTCGGTGGCGCCTTCAGGCGCATTGTGCTGCGCGATCAGGTGCGAGGCCCAACCATTGTCAGCCTTGTATACGAAATGCGCACCGTCGGTCCAATTGACGTTTGTGTTGTTACCGGTATTGCGATCGAGCGATTTGGCGTAAACGCCGCCGAGAGCCACGAACTTGGTTTGCATCCTTCCGGCAACAATGGAAAATTTTTCAAGCCGGTACCAATTCAGAAATGCCTTGTCCAGTGTGACGTCACCGTCTTCCATGCTGGTGTTGGTTGGAAGATAGTCGGTCAGCACGAAGTTCGGTTCACACTCGACCTCAGAGCATAGACCAGCCATTCTTACCTCTGCTCTGAGGTACGGAAAGAGTCCTACCGTGCCTGTGAAGCGATAGCGGGCACGCCATAAGTCGTCCTTCGTTTCGCTGTCGTCCCGCTCCTTGGTATCCGATCCCGAATAGCCACCGCGGACATCCCACTTCAAGGACAGGCCGCGCTGCTCTTCGGTCACCTCCGCCGAACCTTTGGCATCATCCAGCGATCCGTCGATGTCTTCTTCTATTGCTTCCTGTTGTTCTGCGTCAGTTTGCGTCTGCTCCGTTTCGGCTTCCGCTTGCGCAGCTTCAGTCTCCGCTTGCGACGTGCCGACATCAGCCTCCTGTTGGTTTGCTGCCTCGTCAACCGTCTGCGCTTGCCCAGACACTGCCAATGAGAACAACAATATTGCGGGAAGCCGCACAATGTCGGTGCGACGCACGTAGGCCTTGAACGTGTCGATGAGTCTTCTTGTGACGAGCATCGACTTGATTATCGTTCTTCACGGAGATCTCCGTAAACCGGAGCAACAGCTCGGCCTCGTTGAAATGCATGCCGCGAAGCTTCACAGTCGCGAATACACTTCCACAGAGTTTGCGGCACGGCTAGAATTCGCCCGATTCCCGGAGAAACAAGAGACGGATCCTACTGTGTGCGTTTCGGTTAAGCGGCTTGCCGCGATGCTGTGTTTCGTTGCCGCTGCGCTGCTGGTCAGCATCAGTGCCAGCGCCGAGATCCAGAAATGGGTCGACCGCAAAGGCCATGTCCACTATGGAGACCGGCCGCCGTCATGGGCCAATTCAACACCGGTAGTGGTGCGCCCCAATGTAATCGAGACCGGCCCAGTGGCACAGCCGGCACCCGCACTCAAGCGACCGGCCGCACCGCGCGAGCGGGCATCGCCCGTTTCAGCACCTCGGGCGCGACCAGACATCCAAGCCTATATTGAGCAATGTCGGAATAACCGTGGCGTTTATTGCGAGTGGGAAGCGCGGGCAATGATTGATGGTCCCGCAACCGTATTATTCCCCGGCGACCCCCTTATATTCCGGCGACCCGATTTGAGGCCAGCCCCGCCTGCGCCGCCGCGCCCGGTCCCGGAAAGGCTCTGACGGCCGCGCCGGCTATTAAGCGAACACCAAACAGGGTCATCGAAAAATGGCGACTTACGCAGTCGGCGACATACAAGGCTGTCTGCAGCCGTTTCAGCAACTACTGGATGTGGTCGGTTTCAATCAGCAGCGCGACCGATTGTGGCTGGTCGGCGACCTGGTCAATCGTGGACCCGACTCACTGCAGACGCTGCGCTATGTGCGTGGCCTCGGCAACGCGGCGATCACGGTGCTGGGTAATCACGATCTGCATCTGCTCACTGTCGCTGCCGGCTTCGCTCGCATCCACAAGACCGACACACTGGAAGACATCCTGGGCGCGGCAGACCGTGTCGAACTTCTCGACTGGCTGCGCGCCCGCAAGCTGTTTCACCACGAGGAAGAATACGCGATGGTGCACGCCGGCTTGCTGCCGCAATGGAGCATCGAACGCGCCGCGGAACTGGCAGCTGAAGTCGAACAGGTGCTGCAAAGCCCGCGGCACATAGAGCTTGTGCAACACATGTACGGCGGTCAGCCCGACCAATGGCAGGACACGCTCGAGGGTTGGGACCGGTTGCGCGTCATCATCAATGCCATGACACGGATGCGCCTGTGCACCATCGACGGCAAGATGGAGTTTCATCACAAAGGCGAGCCGACAAACCTGCCGCAGGGCTATATGCCCTGGTTCGAGGTGCCGGGGCGCTGCAGCGCCAGTGCCACAGTGATATGCGGCCATTGGTCGGCACTCGGGCTACGCATAGAACCAAAACTGTTGGCAATTGACGGCGGATGTCTGTGGGGCCGTCAGTTATGTGCCGTGCGCCTCGAAGACCGTCAGTTATTTCAGATCAATTGCCCGGCGCAGGCAGCTTGAGTGCTGCAGCAATTCGCGCATGGCTCATCTGAGCAAGTTCGCGTCGTGTTCGGCCGCGCGAGTCGATCGCCGGCAGAAAATGAACTTCGGCATGGATGCGCGGGACACGGACGATCCCCGCCAGCGATTGCATGAGAGTCGTCTCACCGACATAGGCCGCTGCTTTCTCGAGATTACCTGCGGCATCAGCGTAACGAATCGCCACCGGCGCGATCAGAGCCTCCTCGTCTACCGCCGGTTGCAGTAACGATGCATGAAAACGCAACAGTTCGTCACCGCGGGTGGTCGTTCCCTCCGGGAAAACTGCGACAGCATCACCTTGCGCAAACGCTTCATGGATGGCGAGGTTGATGCGAGCAGCGTGTCGCCGGCTGCCGCGCTCGATGAACAAGGTTCCGGTGCGCGCTGACAACCAACCAATCAACGGCCAGTGGCGCACTTCTGACTTTGCTACGAAGCGCACACTCCAAACCGAATGCATGACCTGAACGTCGAGCCACGACACGTGATTGGCCACGCCAAGGACTCGAGTGCCCGGTTTTGGCACATCGCCATCGACACGCACTACGACGCCCGCAGAGCGAAGCACGCGGCGCGACCAGTTCTGGACTGCGCGCCAGCGGCGCCGAGGTCCGTAGAACGGAAACAGTAGCGCGACGGTGAGAAGGCCAAGTACGAGTTGCACGGCAAGGCGAAAATAGCGCGCACCTCTCACATGCAAGGGTGTCACTGCTCTATGCCGGACCATGCTCCAAGGAATTTTTTGAATGGTATCGATAAGTCCCGGCTATGAGCGCCGCCGTTGGGACCGATATACTCTGCTGTAGGCTATGACAATGGTGCGAGACTCATTCAGCTCAGGGCAAAGCCATGTCAAATGCTTCTGCAAAACGTTCGGCAATGCCATCGCGCGTGAATTCATGGTTTTGCGGACCGCGTTGCGCGATCTTTATCGAGCCCAGCAGTGAAGCGAGACGACCGGTTATCTTCCAATCGTATCCGTTGGCAATGCCGTAGAGAAGTCCGGCACGGTACGCATCGCCGCAACCCGTTGGATCTACCACTTGCGCCGGCGGCACCGACGGAATTTTGAGTTCTTTGCCATCGGCAAAAATCAAGGAACCATGCGCGCCCTGCGTCAACACAAACGCCTTCACCTGGCGCGAGAGTTCCGATACGCTTTTGCCGGTGCGCTCCTGCAGAAGTTTCGCTTCATAATCGTTGGTAGCAACATATTCCGCCAGCCTGATGAATTCCAGCAACTCGTCGCCATTGAACATCGGCAATCCCTGCCCGGGATCAAATACAAATGGCACGCCAGCCTCGGCGAACTCGCGAGCATGCTGGATCATGCCGTCACGGCCATCCGGAGCGACAATGCCCAACCCCACGTCATGGGCGTCGGCGACGTGATTATGATGTGAAAAGCTCATCGCCCCTGGATGAAACGCAGTAATCTGATTGTCATCAAGGTCAGTCGTGATGAACGCCTGCGCCGTAAAGCTGTCGTCTATCTTCCTGATGTGATCCTGCGGTAGACGCAGTTTCTCGAGACGGTATGCATAGGGTTGATGGTCTTCGCCGACAGTGGCCATGATTAGCGGGTCACCGCCGAGCAATTTGAGGCTATAGGCAATATTCCCGGCGCAGCCGCCAAATTCGCGGCGCATGTCTGGCACCAGGAATGCCACATTCAGAATATGGATCTGGTCAGGAAGAATGTGGTTCTTGAAGTGATCGCCAAACACCATGATGGTGTCGTAGGCAATTGATCCGCAAATCAGCGTTCTCATACTTGTTGGCTTCTTTCTGTTAGGGATGGTCTATCGGTTCACCACAAATGGTGAGATGCCAAGCACCCGGTATACGCGACTCGCATCACGATCGGCTGCGGCGTGACTTTCATATGGCCCGGCGTGCACCTTGTACAGATTTGCGCTCTTGTACAAGTGAATCGAATCTCCCATCCAGGCAATGTCAGCACGCATTCGGTAGACAAACGTCTGGGCATTGTCACGACTCGAAAACGCACCCAGCTGGAGGAAGATGCCGCTCTCTCCCGTTTCGAGCGAACCAGCACGCGGCGGTGGTTGGGTTGCAGCAACGATCGGCGCCGATAGCGGGATTTCGTCTCCCGGCAGAATCGCTTCGACCTCGACCATGGTGCTGCCGTCATTGACGAAGCCGAGTTTGTGAGCAGCAACGTAGGAGACGTCGATAATGCGCTTGTCGTGAAACGGCCCGCGATCATTCACCCGCACGATCACCGAGCGCCCGTTACTCAAATTGGTAACTTTCGCATAGCTTGGCAGCGGCATTAACGTGTGGGCCGCTGTCATCGCGTACATATCGTAGCGTTCGCCGTTCGCCGTCTGTTGACCATGATAACGCGTGCCATACCAGCTGGCCAAGCCGCGCGCGCGGTACGGCTCACGCGAAGTAAACGGCCGATAGGAACGGCCGAGCACGGTGTAAGGCCTTGTCGTTGCCCGATTGATCGGCTCAGCACGCGGTTCGGCATCAGGCACGCGATCAAGATCAACCGGCGGCCGGCCGCCCGGCCCGTCATCGAGGTAATAGCCCCCCGATTTTTTCCCGGACGAGCCACAACCGGCTCCGATTAGCGCCACAAGCAACAACGCCACCGACAAACGCCATGAAACTGTTGTTGTCACGTCTGAACCAAACGTCGGTTAGTACGAATGCTCATCAACAAACCTACCCCAAACAGTAGTGTCACGAGCGCGGTTCCGCCGTAGGAGATTAACGGCAGGGGAACGCCGACGACTGGCAGCAATCCGCCAACCATGCCCATGTTGACAAACACATAAGTGAAAAAGGTCAGGGTAACCCCACCTGCCAGCAACCGCGAGAACATGGTTGGCGCATTGGCCGAGATGACCAGCCCGCGAGCAATCAACAAGGCGAAAAGAACGATCAGGACAACATTGCCAAGCAAACCGAACTCCTCACCATAAACCGCGAATATGAAGTCCGTTGAGCGCTCGGGAAGAAATTCCAGCTGCGACTGTGTGCCATTGAGCCAGCCTTTGCCCAGAACACCACCGGAGCCCATAGCGATGGACGACTGGATGGTGTGATAACCCGCGCCCAACGGGTCCTGCATCGGATCCAGCAATGTCAATACGCGCTGTTTCTGATACTCGTGCAGCGACTCCCACAAGAAAGGAAGCGCGGCGACACCGACAAGAGCGGTACCGAGCAGCAAGCGCATCGACAATCCAGCAAGAAACAAAACGTAAAAACCGGCCGCCGCAACTAACAATGCTGTGCCTAGATCAGGTTGACGAGAAATCAGCAGCACTGGAATGACGACCAGGATAGTTGCAGTTACGAAGTTGCGAAAACGCAGAACCGCCTCATACCGGTCGAAATACCACGCCAGCATCATCGGTACGGCGATCTTCATAAGCTCCGAAGGCTGGATGCTGGTAAAGCCGAGGTTGAGCCAACGCTGGGCGCCGTTGACTTCGAAACCGAACAACTCAACGGCGATCAATAGAAGCAGGCCGACGAGGTAAAGAGGCAAGGCAATGCTCGCCAGATAGTGCAACGGAATGTTCGCAGCAATCCACATGATGGTCACCGCGATTCCGATGTTCACCGCATGAGCGCTGGTTCGATCGACGTTACCGCCCGAGGCACTGAATAAGACCAGCAGACCAATCGCCAGCAGGATTGTGACCAGGGCCATAAGCTGGCGATCGAGATGCCGTCCGATAAACGCCAGGAAACGGTTAATCACCCTCGGTCTCCTCGTCGCGCCGACGCGGCCCCGGTTCTTTCGGCTCTATGCCGAGCAGATAATAGTCGATCACTTTGCGCGCAATCGGTGCCGCAGTGCTGCTGCCGTGCCCGCCGTTCTCTACCAGAATCCCCAGCGCGATTTTAGGTGCCTCGGCCGGCGCGAAGGCGATGAACAGCGCGTGATCGCGGTGTCTTTCGTCAATGGCGTCCTCGTCGTACTTCTGACCCTTCAAACCGATTACCTGAGCAGTTCCGGTCTTGCCGGCGAAACTGTATTTTGCGCCCCAACCGGCCCAGGCCGCAGTGCCGCCGGGCCGCGTCACATCGACCATTGCATCGCGCACCAGATCCAGGTGGCGAGGCTGCAGCGGTACTTCGCCAATCGGATAAGGCTCGATGGTTTCCAGTTCGTTGGTCTGACTGTCTTGTATGTGCTGAACGACGTGCGGCCGGAAAATGCGCCCGCCATTGGCAAGGATTGCAGTGGCTGAGGCGAGCTGCAACGGAGTAACGAGGTTGTACCCCTGGCCGATACCGACGGAGATCGTATCACCCACGAACCAGCGCTGGTTGAACCGTTGCTCTTTCCATTGGCGTGACGGTAACAGACCACCAACTTCCCCCGCGATGTCGATGCCGGTGCGCTGACCCAGGCCAAACTGCGCGATGAAATCGTGAATCATGTCGATTCCCAGCTCCTGGGCCAGTCCGTAGAAATAAGTGTCACATGATTCAACGATAGCCTTGTGCATATCGACGATGCCGTGACCGCCGGCCTTCCAGTCACGGAATACATGACCTGAGCCGCCCAACACGAAATAGCCAGGGTCACTAATGCTATAGCCGGGCGAGCGTTTCCCGAGCTCGAGCCCCGCCAGCGCCATAAACGGCTTGAAAGTGGAACCGGGGGGATAGACACCCTGTAAGGCGCGGTTATTGAGTGGATGGTCCGGCGAGTCGTTCAGCGCCGACCAGTGCTCCGGGTCGATTCCCTCGACGAACAGATTGGGATCGAAGCCGGGCCGCGACACCAGCGCGAGTACGCCGCCGGTTTCCGGTTCGATCGCGACCATCGATCCCCGATAATCACCGAATGCCACCTCGGCGATTTGCTGCAAGCGGGCATCGATTGCGAGCAGCAGATTATTTCCAGATACCGGCAGAATGGAACGAAGGGTTCTGATGGAGTGGCCGTTGGCATCCGTTTCCACGTGCTCATAGCCCGTCACGCCCCGCAATACCTGCTCGTAATACTGCTCCAGGCCAACCTTTCCGATGTAGTCCGACTTGGTGTAGTTATAGGCAAGGCCTCGGTTCTGCAATCCAGCAAAATCCGACTCGCTCATGCGTCCGATGTAACCAACCACGTGCGATGCAACTTCGTTGTTGGGGTAATGACGAAACAGTCGCGCGTTGATCTGCACACCTGGGATGCGGTAACGGTTGACCGCGAAGCGGGCGACTTCCTCGTCATTGAGGCGCGTGCGTATTGGTATGCTGGAGAAGTCGGGCTCTTCCTCGAGCAGCTTCTCGAAGCGCCGCAAGTCTTTGGGGGTAATTTCGACCAACGTCGAAAGTTCTTTGATGACGCCATCGAGATCGTCCACCTGGCTCGGCGTGATTTCCAGGGTATAGGCGGCATAGTTGCTAGCCAACGTCACGCCATTACGATCGAGGATCACACCCCGATGCGGTACCACCGGCACGATATTGACCCGATTCTGCTCTGCAAGCAGCTGATAGTAGTCATGCTGGATCACCTGCAGATAAAACAGGCGCGAGAACAGCACCACAAACGTTACCACCACTAGTGCGGCGACGGCCGCAAGGCGCAACTGGAACAGGTGCAGTTCGCGTTGGTGATCGCGTAACTCAACCGAGCGTCTCACGGACACACCATGACTTCACTATTTGCAACCGCTGATCGAACGATTGGTGCGCTCACTTTCACTCGGTCTTGACTCGCGGCCGTAATGGCAGCGTCACAACGTGACAGACGAATGGCCACAGCAGGCTGCCGCTCACACTAGGCAAGAAATACCACCATCCGGGAAATGCATTGCCGGCGGCGATCCGCACCGCAAGTACAATTAGTTGCGCAACGAGCAGGATGCCCAGAATGTGCAGCATCTGACCACGCAAACCAAACAGCGATATCCTGCGGTGCCATATCATCCCCGCCGCCATCAGGACACAATAAGCAAGCGCATGCTGCCCGAACAGGCTGCCGTCGGCGACATCCATTGCCAGTCCCAAAAAAAACGCAGGTGCGAAACCGACCGTGCGTGGATGCTGGATGGCCCAGTACAACAGCACAACCGCAACGAAATCGGGCCGAAGCATCAGCACCCAACCGGTCAGCGGCAGCATGTTGAGCATGAACGCGACAAAAAAGGATAAGGCAATGTACGCCGGTTTGGCCGGCATTAACATTTCGTCGCCGTGCGCGCTGCCGAACGCGGGAATCGCCATCAGTTCGTCCTCCTGCGGCCGCGATCGGCCTGCAACGGCGCGACGGGTCTTTCCGGATACGCGCCCGCGCTTTCCAGAACCATGACATGCCGGTGCGAACCAACTCCGGAAGCGGGCCGGGTCATGATGCGAGCGAACGGATAAGCTGCATTGCGCTCAATGTTGTCGACAAAGGCCACCGGCAGCCCGGCCGGATAGACGCCGTCAATACCCGATGTCACCAGCAGATCACCTTGTTCAATATCGGCATTGACCGGCATGAATCGCACTTCCAGCGCACCGTCGTAACCAAGCCCGAAAATCACCGCACGTAGTCCGTTACGCACAACCTGTACCGGAATGACCTGTTCACGGTCGGTAATCAGTGATACCTCTGACGCCCATGGATAGACGCGATGGACTTGCCCCACCAGCCCGAGTGTGTCGATGACGGGTGCGCCGCGGCGCACACCATCAGTTGCGCCCTTATCGACGACCACCTGCCTGACAAAGGGATCACGGGCAGTGTAAAGAATCGATGCCACCTGGGCCGACGGCTCAAACCGCGGCCGCAGGTTGAGCAGCTCGCGCAGGTTCTCGTTCTCGGCCGCAAGCGCCTCTTGTTTCTGCAACAACCCGGCATTGACAAAAGCCTGTTGTTTCAGTGCGGCGTTTTCACTTTGCAGCGCGGACTGCAGCACAAAGTATTGGCTTACCCGCTGACCGATTATGGCCGGAGTATCGGCCAGCTCCTGCAGCGGGTAAAGGATCGCACCAACAACGCCGCGGATATCTTCCATGTAACGGAACCGGGCATCCGCAAACAACAAGACCAGTGACAGCAGCGAGAACAGCGCCAGTCTCGTGACAAGATTCGGTCCGCGTTTGAAGAAGGGCGGCGGCGAGTATTCCATCAGCGCGGGATCAACGTGCCGGGTGCCAGGCGGAGCCACCCGGATAACCTGATGGTCATCCGGTCACTCCGCGAGCAACTCAGTCACTCGTAAAAATACCCGTTAGTTTGTCCATCTTGTCCAGCGCCAGGCCGGAGCCACGAACCACGCAGGTGAGCGGATCGTCACCAACGATCACCGGTAAGCCGGTTTCTTCCATCAGCAGACGATCGATATCACGCAGCAGCGCGCCACCACCGGTCAACACCATACCTTTCTCGGCGATGTCAGCGCCGAGTTCCGGCGGCGTTTGTTCGAGAGCCGACTTGACCGCGGAAACAATGCTGTTCAGAGGGTCGGTCAACGCTTCGAGAATCTCGTTACTGGAAATCGTGAAGCTGCGCGGAATGCCTTCGGCGAGGTTACGGCCCTTGACCTCCTTTTCACGCACTTCCGAGCCGGGAAAGGCAGAGCCGATTTCCTTCTTGATTTCTTCGGCCGTTGTTTCGCCGATCAACATGCCGTAATTGCGACGGATGTAGTTGATGATCGCCTCATCGAACTTGTCACCGCCGACCCGCACCGAGCCAGAATAAACAATGCCGCCTAGCGAGATAACGCCTACCTCGGTGGTGCCGCCACCGATGTCGACAACCATTGATCCGGTAGCCTCCTCGACTGGCAATCCCGCACCAATTGCAGCTGCCATCGGCTCCTCAATCAGCTCGACCTTACGCGCACCGGCACCGAAGGCCGACTCGCGGATAGCGCGCCGTTCGACCTGGGTAGAGCCGCACGGGACGCAGATCACAATTCTCGGACTGGGCGCAAAGAATCGGCTGTCGTGGACTTTCTTGATGAACTGCTTGAGCATCTGCTCAGTGATGGTGAAGTCGGCAATCACACCGTCTTTCATCGGCCGGATGGCCGTGATGTTGCCCGGGGTACGCCCAAGCATCTGTTTGGCGGCCAACCCGACTTCCTGAATGGTTTTCTTGCCACTCGGGCCGCCTTCCTGTTTGATAGCAACGACGGAGGGCTCGTTCAGAACGATGCCCTTGCCCCGCACGTAAATCAGCGTATTCGCCGTACCGAGGTCGATGGCGATGTCGTTTGAAAAATATCCAATAAGAAATCCGAACATAAACGTAGTTGTGAGTTGTGCCTCTTGAGTGCGGGAAAATATCCTGGCTATGATAACCTATCGGACTTGTCCGGGTAACAAAAACAGTGCCTTCCGAACCATTTCTAAGGGCTTTTCAGGGATAGATCGTTTACCACCGGGAGGCCCAGTCTGAGCGATCGGCGATACACTTTGCGCCGGCTGCAGAATTCAGCGGTAGCGTCATTCACAATCCCTCAACTTCGCATTTTTCTGATCCATTCTTTTTTGACCCATGTCACTGACTCTAGACGACGTCAAACGCGTAGCCATGCTGGCGCGCATCGAGGTCACCGATAGCGAGAGCGAACAAATCCTCGAGCAGTTCGATGGCATATTCAAACTGATTGAACAAATGCAGTCAGTCGACACCACCGGCATCGAGCCGATGTCCCACGCGCAGGACGTAGTGGCCAGGCTGCGCTCCGATGCTGTCACCGCGACTGACGAGCACGAGTTGTTCCAGTCGGTCGCGCCGGAGGTCGAGGCGGACCTCTATCTGGTACCGAAGGTCATCGAGTGAGATCGGTCTGCGCCGGGCGTTACTAATCATGATCGACACGAGCCTGAAACAACTGTCTGCGGACCTGGCAGCAAAGAAATTCTCAAGCGTCGAGCTGACAGGCGCCTATCTCGACCGCATTGAGGCCAATGATGCGGCCATCAACGCGTTTATCACGGTCGACCCCGACGTGAGCCTGGCACAGGCGCGGGCGGCGGATGAACGCATCGCGCGGGGCGAGGCACAACCATTGACCGGTATACCGGTTGCCCACAAGGACATTTGGTGCGCCAAGGGCTGGCGCACCACATGTGGCTCACGCATGTTGGAGAACTTTCGTTCACCCTATGACGCACATGTCATCCAACGCTTCAATGAGGCGGGTGCCGTCAACCTCGGCAAGACCAATATGGACGAATTCGCAATGGGCTCGTCCAATGAAACTTCCTTCTTTGGCCCGGTAAGAAATCCGTGGGATACCGCCTGCGTGCCCGGAGGCAGTTCCGGTGGCTCTGCGGCGGCAGTTGCCGCCGCTTTGGCACCGGCCGCGACCGGCACCGATACCGGGGGTTCTATCCGCCAGCCCGCCGCACTGTGCGGAGTGTCCGGGCTCAAACCGACTTATGGCCTGGTATCGCGTTACGGCATGATCGCGTTTGCCTCCAGTCTTGACCAGGGTGGACCGCTCGCAAAAAGCGCCGAAGACCTCGCTCTCGTGCTTGACACGATGGTGGGTTTTGATGCCCGTGATTCGACCAGCCTCGAACGGTCCGCCGAGGAATACGCGCGGATGCTGGAAGAACCGCTTCAGGGACTGCGCATCGGATTACCAAAAGAGTATTTCGGTGAAGGCATGTCAGCCGATGTGCGTAAATCGGTCGACGAAGCCATCGACGAGTATCGCAAACTGGGAGCGACAACTGTTGACGTCGAACTGCCAGCCAGCGAGCTGTCGGTACCAGCTTATTACGTCATTGCGCCGGCTGAAGCGTCGAGCAATCTGTCACGCTACGATGGAGTTCGATACGGCTATCGCGCCGAGAACTACGACGACTTGCTGGATATGTATTGCAAGACGCGTGCTCAGGGATTTGGCGCCGAAGTGAAACGCCGGATTCTCATTGGAACATACGTCCTGTCGCATGGCTACTACGATGCATACTATCTGCAGGCGCAGCGTATCCGCCGACTCGTCGCACGCGATTTTGCTCAGGCGTTCGAGCATTGCGACGTGATCATGAGCCCCACTTCACCGTCGACCGCGTTTCGTATCGGCGACCGCACGGCCGATCCGGTCCAGATGTACTTGTCCGACATCTACACCATTGCAGCAAACCTTGCCGGTCTGCCCGGAATTTCGATTCCTTGCGGACTGGATGGGGCAGGCTTGCCGGTCGGGCTGCAGATCATCGGTAACTATTTCAGTGAAGCACGCATGCTTAACGTGGCAAACGTCTACCAGAAACAAACCGACTGGCATTTACGCAAGTCGCCGGTCGCCTCAAATTGAAAATGGCCGCAAGTTGAGAATCGCCGTAAGTTAAAAATGGCTGCGAACTGAACATGAACTGGGAAATCGTTATCGGGCTCGAAACCCACGCCCAGCTTTCGACGAAATCGAAGATCTTCTCGGGTGCCGCCACTGCCTTTGGTGCGCCACCGAACACCCAGGCGAGCGCGGTCGATGTTGCACTTCCAGGTGTCTTGCCGGTGCTCAACGTCGGCGCGGTGGAAAAGGCAATTCGTTTCGGAATTGCGGTCGATGCAACCATCAACCGTCGCTCCATATTTGCCAGGAAGAATTATTTCTACCCCGATCTGCCGAAGGGATATCAAATCAGCCAGTTCGAGATCCCGGTGGTCTCGGGCGGGCGCGTCGTGTTCCGGGTGGGTGATGAAGAAAAAACCGTGCGCTTGACGCGCGCTCACCTCGAGGAAGACGCCGGCAAATCGCTGCACGAAGACTTTCACGGCATGAGCGGCATCGATCTCAATCGCGCCGGTACACCCCTGCTCGAGATTGTCAGCGAGCCGGATATGCGTTCGGCCGAAGAGGCCGTCGCGTATGCCAAGACGTTGCATGCACTGGTGCGCTGGATCGAGATTTGTGACGGCAACATGCAGGAGGGTAGTTTCCGCTGCGATGCCAACGTTTCGGTACGGCCGGAAGGATCAGCGCAATTGGGCACACGTCGCGAGATCAAGAACCTCAATTCATTTCGCTTCCTGCAGCAGGCCATCGAGTACGAAGCGAACTGGCAGATCGAGCAACTGGAAGAAGGCAACAGTATCGAGCAGGCCACCGTCTTGTTCGATCCAGACAACGGGCAAACACGCCTCATGCGCACCAAGGAGGAAGCGCACGACTACCGTTATTTTCCGGATCCTGACCTGCTGCCGCTGGCAATCGATGAAGCCTGGCTGGAGCGTACTCGCGCCCACATGCCGGAACTTCCTGCGGCCCGGCAGTCACGCTTCCAGAGTGAATTGGCACTGTCCGAACAGGACGCTGCATCGCTGGTATCGGACCGCGACACCGCCGATTACTTCGATGCAGTGCTTGAGGCAGTCGACCCCGATGACAGCAAAGCGGCCGCCAAACTGATAGCCAACTGGATAAATGGCGAGCTGGCGGCGGCGCTGAACCGGGCAGAGCTGGATTTGACTGATTCACCGGTTCAAGCCACGGCATTGGCCGGCCTGATTACACGGATCATGGACAAAACCTTGTCATCGAAACTAGCCAGGGAAGTATTCGACGGACTCTGGAACGGCGAAGGCAGCGCTGATGAAATCATCGAAAAGCGCGGCCTGAAACAGATTTCAGATAGCGGCGCCATCGAAAAGCTGGTTGACGAAGTGATCGCCGCGAACCAGCAGCAGGTCGCCGACTACCGGGGCGGCAAACAGAAAGCCTTCAATTCACTGGTCGGCCAAGTGATGAAAGCGAGCAAGGGCAAGGCAAACCCAGCTCAGGTCAATGAAATACTCAAGGGCAAACTGGACAGCGGTTGATCGCCAACGGTTAGCGAAGATCAGAGGCAGACGATAGTTGAATCGTTGTTACAGGCTGGCAACGGAAGCGGCGCCACAGGTAGAGCGTAGCAAAGTTCAGTTGCTGTCCTTACGCGCCATCAGTTCGCGATAGCGTTCCTTGTCGGCCTCATAACGGTCCACTATGCGGTCGACCGCCCGCTGCTTCGTATCAAGTTCGGATTGAAGCTTGGTTATATCAGACAAGGTAGCGTCAATGTTCTCGATCAGCTCGAGCGGAACGGCCTGGCCAGCCGCCTCCAGGGCCGCTTCGCGCTCGCGAAGCTCGTCGAGCTGTTCGGTGTAGATGGCAAGCTTCTTCTTGGCGTACTTCACGCCCAACAGTGGCGTCTTCAAGGTACGTTGCTTGGCCGCCTCAATCTGCGCTTCCGAGCTGTAAGACTGCAACAAGGCGCGGTCCTTGCGCTCCTGGGCGAGTCGTGCCTGGCGCTCTTCCGGCGACTCAAGCGGCCGGGAATCGGGGCGATCCAGCACTAGGCCGTGCTTGGTCATTTCGTCGGTTTCCAGGCCACGGCAGGCTATGTCGGGACGGTCGGTATAGAAGACGCGGCCATTTTTGTCCTTGCAGCGGTACATGTGCGCTTCAGCGGCATATCCCGCCGCCGGGATCGTCATCAGAGCCACGAGCGCCGTGATCGGAGCCAGAATTCGCACTTGGAATCTCATGTAGTTACGCCATATTTCCCTCGATAGTCCTCTACAGAACGCAACTGCTGTGCCAATTGCGGATGCCCGCCCAGGAAGGCGATCAGGTCGTCCAGTGTCGAAATGCTGACAACTTCCAGGCCAAAAGTGTCCCGGACATCGTCAACCGCCGACAGATTGGTCCGACCCCGCTCCATGCGATCAAACGAGATCACGACGCCGCACGGCTCGGCACCGGCAGCACGGATTATCTCGACCGATTCGCGCACCGAGGTGCCGGCGGAAATCACGTCATCAACGATCAGTACCCGCCCGGCCAGTGGCGCCCCGACCGTGCTCCCGCCCTCGCCATGGTCCTTGGCTTCTTTGCGATTGAAGCAAAAGGGTACGTTGCGCCCCTTCTCTGCAAGTGCCACCGCCGCCGTTGAGACCAGCGGGATGCCCTTGTAGGCCGGTCCGTACAACATGTCGAAAGCGATGCCCGAACCGATGATGGCTTTGGCGTAGAATTGGCCGAGCCTTCGCAGTGAATCGCCGTCGTTGAATAAGCCGGTATTGAAAAAATACGGCGAAAGCCGACCAGCCTTGGTCTTGAACTCTCCAAAACAGAGAACTTTCGCCTCGAGCGCGAACTGAATGAAATCCTGTCTGAAGTCCGAATTCATGACATGCTGCGAATTGTCTCGTTAAATCTAAATGGCATCCGATCTGCGGTCAACAAAGGGGTCCTCGATTGGTTGGGAAAGCAAGCGGCGAGCGTCGTCTGCCTGCAGGAACTCAAAGCACAGGCCAAAGACATCGTGCCCGCTGTGCATAATCCAGATGATTTCCACGGCTATTTCCACTTTGCCGATCGCCCCGGTTACAGCGGGGTCGGACTATATTGCAGCAAGCAACCGGATCGTGTCATCAATGGCCTCGGGATTGCCGAATTCGACAGCGAGGGCCGCTATATTGAAGCGCAGTATGGTGATCTGTCCGTAGTATCGCTTTATGTTCCATCCGGTTCGAGTTCTCCGGAACGTCTCGCCGTGAAGTTCCGTTTCATGGAGCAAGTCATTCAGCCATTGTACGAGCTGATTTGCAGCGGCCGCGACGTCATTATCTGTGGCGACTGGAACGTCGCCCACAAGGAAATCGACCTGAAAAACTGGCGCTCCAACCAGAAGAACTCCGGCTTTCTGCCGGAGGAGCGCGAGTGGTTTTCCGGAGTGCTCGACAAGCTTGGCTACGTCGATGTCTTTCGCACTTTGAATCAGGAACCCGAACAATACACATGGTGGTCCAACCGCGGCCAGTCATGGGCAAAGAACGTCGGATGGCGAATCGACTATCAGCTGGCAACGCCCGGCATTGCCGCGCGGGCACGCCGTGCCGACATCTACAAGGCGCAGCGATTCAGCGATCATGCGCCCCTCATCATCGACTACGACTATACGTTCTGACAAAGCCAACTGCGCAATGAAACAAGTTCCGGCCCAACAATGAACAGCACCCCCGGCATCGGTGCACGACTCGGCGATTACCTGGCCACGTTGCGCATTTATACGCAGCCGCGCGTCGTACGCATGTTGTTTCTTGGTTTCTCCGCCGGCCTGCCTTTGCTGTTGGTATTCGGAACCCTTTCCTTCTGGTTGCGCGAAGCCGGTGTCGATCTGTCGACCATCGGGTTTTTCTCACTGGTCGGTCTGGTCTACGGTTTCAAATGGACTTGGTCGCCGCTGGTCGATCAACTGCCGATCCCCCTATTGACGCGGATGCTGGGAAAACGCCGCAGCTGGCTGCTTGCGGCCCAGCTGGTCGTCGCGCTCGGCTTGTGCGGTATGGCACTGAGCGATCCAGCTCTCGGTTTGCAGCGCATCGCCGCACTTGCCTTGTTGACGGCTTTTGCTTCGGCCACTCAGGATATTGCCCTCGATGCGTTTCGCATCGAGTCAGCGGAAGTAGAAGAGCAGGGCGCAATGGCGGCCGCCTACCAGGCCGGCTATCGCGGCGCGATGCTGATGGCCTCGGCGGGTGCGTTGCTGATCGCCGCTGCCTTCGATGCCAACGAAGCAACCTACGAGCAGGCACCATGGGCAGCGACCTACTTCATTATGGCCGCGCTCATGGGTATCGGCATCATTACCGTTCTACTCTCGCCGGAACCGATGCCGATAACCACTGGCGGGACTTTGCCGGCGCAGCAAGCAAGCAGTCCTCCCGGAACAATCGCCCGACTAGGACGCTGGCTGGTGGTGGCTTTCGTGTTGCCGTTTGTCGATTTCATCAAACGCTACCGCTATGACGCCCTGCTGTTGCTGGCGCTGATTGGCAGCTATCGCATCTCCGATGTGGTGATGGGGGTCATGGCCAACCCCTTTTATTACGACATGGGATTTACCAAGGAGGAAATTGCAACCATCTCGAAAGTCTATGGCGTCATCATGACACTCGTTGGCGCAGGACTTGGTGGCGTCATGAGTTTGCGTATCGGGGTTGTGCGCACATTGTTCATTGGCGCTTTACTCTCGGCCGCGACCAATCTCCTTTTTGCCTGGCTCGCGACACGCGGCCATGACCTCAGTGGTCTGGTAATGACGATTTCGGCAGACAACTTGAGCGCCGGCATTGCCAGCGCCGCGTTCATCGCCTATCTGTCGGGCCTCACCAACATCCGCTACTCGGCAACGCAGTACGCGCTGTTCAGTTCCGTAATGCTTCTCTTGCCAAAATTCATTGCCGGGGGATCAGGAGTGTTTGTCGAGCGATATGGATACGAAACCTTCTTTACCAGCACCGCCTTGCTTGGCGTGCCAGTATTGGTGCTGATCTTTCTGGCTCGCAATATCTCAATGTTCGATCGCGGCAAGTTAGCGCAACGTACGCCCTAGTCGGCCTAAGCAGACCATTTATCAAAGCGGTAAACCGCCAGCGCGCCCAAGAGATTGGCCAATAGCTTGACCTCATCGCCCGCCTCGTCGAGCACAACACGCTCACGTACGCGCATACCGTGGCCGGCACAGAAGATCTCAAAATCATCAATCGTCAGAACGTGAACGTTGGGCGTGTCATACCATTGGTACGGTAATTCCCGCGAGACCGGTACGCGCCCGAGCAGGACATGCAAGCGATGCCGCCAATAGCCGAAGTTGGGAAACGTCACAATCGCCTCGCGCCCGACGCGCAACATTTCACGGACGATGCGCTCAGTATGCCTGACCGCCTGTAGCGTCAGCGAAAGAATGACGTAATCGAACGAATCATCTTCGAAACCGGACAGACCCTGTTCCAGATCAGCCTGCAGCACATTGACGCCATTCTTCAAGCTCGCGAG
This sequence comes from Betaproteobacteria bacterium, assembly GCA_020354125.1. Taxonomy (GTDB): domain Bacteria; phylum Pseudomonadota; class Gammaproteobacteria; order Burkholderiales; family Eutrophovitaceae; genus SG8-40. The sequence goes on from CP070643.1 coordinate 1,655,597, forward strand.
TACCTTGTCGTCGTCTAACTCGATGCCATAGCCCGTGGCGCGTCTTACCCGTCGCAGATGGCGCAGCAGTGAGCCGTCGCCGCAGCCGAGATCCAGAACGTGAGCGCCATCCCCGATCCAGCCGGCGATGGTGTCGAAGTCACGCCTCCTGGTGCGCCTGCTCGGTGTCACACTGGAACTCATGTCAACACCCGTTCGAGGTAAGCGCGGATGAGATTGTGGTAAATCGCGTCATCCATGAGAAAGGCGTCATGACCATGCGGCGCCTCGATCTCAGCGTACGAAACGTTGAGCCGGTTCTCCACCATTGCCTTGACCAGCTCATGAGAACGCTCGGGAGAAAAGCGCCAGTCAGACGTAAACGACACAACGAGGTAGTCCGCACTGGCTTTCTTCATCGCTGCCGTCAGATCGCCGCCGTAACTTGCCGCCGGATCGAAATAGTCAAGCACCTTGGTAATGCGAAGGTAGGTGTTGGCGTCAAAGGTATCGGCAAACTTGTCGCCCTGATAACGCAGGTAGGACTCAATCTGAAAATCGATATCGAAGTTGAATTTCAGAACATCCTCGCGAAGAGCGCGGCCGAATTTCGCGTCCATTGCATCGTCAGACAAGTAGGTAATGTGTCCAATCATCCGTGCAATGCGCAATCCGCGCCGGGGCACCACTCCGTGCTCATAGTAGTGACCGCCATGGAACTCCGGATCGGAAGTAATCGCCGTTCGCGCGACTTCATTAAAGGCAATATTCTGGGCCGATAACTTGGGTGCCGCCGCAATGACCAGCGCATTGCGCACCCTATCAGGCTGATCAATTGTCCATTGCAGGGCCTGCATTCCGCCGAGGCTGCCACCCATCACCGCGGCGAACTGGTCTATTCCGAGACGCGAAGCAAGACGCGCCTGCACCTCGACCCAGTCCTCAACAGTCACGACCGGAAAGTCGCCACCCCACGGTTTGCCGGTACGCGGATCAACACTGGAAGGCCCGGTGGACCCATGACAACCACCCAGGTTGTTCACCCCAAGTACAAAAAAGCGATCCGTGTCGACCGGCTTGCCTGGGCCAATCAAATTGTCCCACCAGCCGATGTTTTGCGGCTGCTCGGCATAGATGCCGGCCACATGATGCGAGGCGTTGAGTGCGTGACAAACCAGAATCGCATTGTCGCGCTCGGCGTTGAGTTCGCCGTAAGTCTCGTAAGCCAGCTGATAACTGTCGATGCTCGCACCGCCTTTGAGTTCGATCGGCTTATCGAACTGCATCATTTCGGCTTTTACGATACCAACCGAGCCTTGAGACATTGGTCAACTATTCCGAATAACCAGAGTCGCCTTAATCGCATCACAAGACCGGTGCCCTGCGATCACGAACTGACCAGGACAACGGACAAGCGTCGCAACATCTGCTGCACTGCATCGGCCTGCATATCCCTGAACAGCACCTCTTCTTCTGCTTCCTTGCCGAGGATCACGGTATCGTCGAATTGCATTGCACGCCGCAGCGAAATCTCGTTCGGTGCTACCAGATCCTTCCTCTTGTTGTCCATCACCCGATAACTGATCCGATACACAAACAGGAATTCGCTGACACTCCCGGACGATTGTAACGACAGGATCTTCTTCTCGCGCCGCTCGTTGGTCACCTTGAGGATAACTTCCGCCTCCTCCGGGCTGTCCATTACCTCGACTGCACTGGCACTCTGAATCACGCGCATCAATTCTGCTGCGAACAGAGAAAAGCCATCCGTTTCAACGTAAATGCGCTCAAACGGAAGATCCGCCTGTCCACGCAGCTGAAAACCGCAGCCTGTTAACAAAAGGCCAATCGAGATGACCATCAGCAACCTGATGGCACTGCGAACGCTACTCGGTGGCAAACGCATTCTTCAATTCTGCCTTACGTTGATTCACGCCACGATGTTAACCAGCCTGCCGGGAACGACAACCACTTTGCGGATTGCCTTGCCTCCTACGTGCCGTTGGACGTTCGGGTTTTCAATGGCTTGCTTTTCGATTGTTTCCCGGTCCGCCTTGGCCGCCACCCGCAAATGGCCGCGCAGCTTGCCATTGACTTGCAGCACCAGTTCCAATTCGTCCTGTATGAGTGCCTCTTCATCAACCTGGGGCCATTGCGCATCCTGCAGTTGCCCAGCGTAGCCGAGTTGATCCCACAGCGCCTGAGTGATGTGCGGCACGATCGGAAACAGGATACGCAGTAAGATGCCCATCGCCTCCTGCTGCAGGGCAACGCGCTGGTTGTCCAGTGCCGCCGCCACCGTATCGCTTTCCAACACGTTGAGCATCTTCATCCCGGCCGAAGCGACGGTATTGAACTGCCTGCGTTGATAATCGAAATTCGCCTGTTTGAGAAGCGTGTGCACCTCACGGCGCGAGTCACGCAAGGTTTCGCTGATGACACTTTCGCTGCCTGCATCTTTCTTTGCCAAGCGTTCATTCGCCGCCTTCAACGACGAGGCGTTCTCCGCACCATACTTCCACAAGCGGCGCAGAAACCGGTAGGCGCCTTCCACCCCGTCGTCATTCCACGCCAGCGTGTCTTCCGGTGGCGATGTAAACATGATGAAAAAGCGCGCCGTATCCGCTCCGTATTTCTCGATCAGCGCTTGCGGGTCAACGCCGTTGTTCTTCGACTTCGACATGGTGCGAATGCCGCCCGACTCAACCGGCTTGCCGTCAACAATCAGTTTGGCGCCGACACGCTTGCCCTGTTCGTCGCTAACGACCTCGACGTCCTGCGGGTTGAAGTATACGATGCGCCCGGATTCGTCCTTGCGCGAAAAGATTTCGTTGAGCACCATTCCCTGGGTCAACAGCCGTGAGAATGGCTCGCCCACCTTAACCAAGCCGAGATCGCGCATCACCTTGGTCCAGAACCGCGCATAGAGTAAATGCAGAATGGCGTGTTCAATCCCGCCGATATACTGATCCACCGACATCCAGTAGTCGACCCGCTCATCAACCATTGCGTCGTCCGAGCCTGGACAGGCAAAGCGCATGAAATACCATGACGAATCGACGAAGGTATCCATGGTGTCAGTTTCTCGCCGCGCATCGCTCCCGCATTTCGGACAGCTACACGACAGAAAATCCTCGCGTTTGTTGAGCGGATTTCCCGAACCATCGGGCACGCAGTCTTCCGGCAATACAACCGGAAGCTGATTGTCAGGAACCGGAACATCACCGCACTGATCGCAGTGAATGATCGGCACCGGCGTCCCCCAATAGCGCTGTCGCGAAATGCCCCAATCGCGCAAGCGCCATTGCACCTGTTTCTCGCCGTGGCCGTTCGACTGCAGATCAGAAGCGATGGCGTCGGTAGCCTCTGCATAGGACATTCCGTCGTAGCGTCCCGAATTCACGCACACGCCGTAGTCGGCATACCAATCCTGCCAGGCGTCGGTTGAATAAGGCTGTCCCTGTACATCGATGACCTGGACGATGGGCAGGCCGTACTTCTTTGCGAAGGCAAAATCGCGCTCGTCGTGCCCCGGCACACCCATCACGGCACCCTCGCCATAGGTCATCAGCACGTAATTTCCGACCCACACTTCGACCGGCTCGCCGCTGATCGGGTGCTCAACGAACAATCCGGTGGGCACGCCTTTTTTCTCCATCGCCGCGATGTCGGCTTCCATCGTACTGCCCTGTCGACACTCATCGACGAATGCAGCGAGTTCGGGGTTGCTCTTGGCAGCGTAAGTTGCCAGAGGATGTTCGGCGGCAACCGCACAGAATGTAACGCCCATGATGGTATCAGCGCGCGTCGTGAACACCTTAAGCTGATGATCCTCACCGTCCAGAACGTATGGGAATGCGATGTTCACCCCCTCACTACGCCCAATCCAGTTGGCTTGCATGGTCTTGACGCGTTCCGGCCAACCGTCCATTTCGTCGAGCGCGGAGAGCAACTCAGGAGCGTAGTCTGTGATGCGCATGTAGTACATCGGAATCTCTCGCTTTTCCACCAATGCGCCGGTACGCCAGCCGCGCCCGTCGATCACCTGCTCATTGGCGAGCACGGTTTGATCGACCGGATCCCAGTTCACCACGCCTGTTTTCTTGTAGGCCAGGCCTTTTTCCAGCATGCGCAAGAACAGCCACTGGTTCCAACGGTAGTAGTCGGGCTTGCAGGTGGCGAGCTCACGATCCCAGTCGAGAGCAAAGCCCAGCGACTGGAGTTGTTTCTTCATGTAAGCAATATTGTCGTACGTCCACTTGGCCGGCGGCACGCCGTTCGCCATCGCCGCATTCTCCGCCGGCAAACCAAACGCATCCCAACCCATCGGTTGCAGTACGTTGAAACCGCGCATCCGATGGTAACGCGTCAGCACGTCTCCGATGGTGTAATTGCGCACATGTCCCATGTGCAACTTGCCGGACGGATAAGGGAACATGGACAGGCAGTAATACTTCGGGCGATCCCGGTCTTCTATTGCCCGGAATGCCTTACTTTCAGCCCACTGTTTCTGAACCTGTTCCTCGATCAGCGCAGGGTGATACTGACTTTGCATTTCTGCAGCCGCAAATTATTGATGACGGAAAGAGTCTGATTATATCGTTGGCAATCGCCCTAAGTACGCAATCGAACAGGAATTTTCCGCCAGATTGGAACCTCTGGCGAAGCCAGTGCACACGGCGCACGTGGGCGCCGGCGTTTCGTTGTACCATCTGCCAGCCTCGCCACAGTTTCTCGCGCCGGCCTGTCTGAGCACGACCATGTCCAGAAAACATCCCATCATTGCTGTTACCGGATCCTCGGGAGCCGGCACAACCGCAGTACGCTCAACCTTTGAAGCGCTGTTCGAGGCCGAGTCGATTAATGCTGCTTTTGTGGAAGGTGACAGTTTCCACAAGTACGAACGCGATGAAATGCGCAGATTGACCGATGAATGGGAGCGTACAGCCGGGCGCGCCATCAGTCATTTTGGGCCGGAAGCCAATTTGTTTGAAAACCTTGAGGCTCTATTCCGGGAATATGGAGAACAAGGCACCGGCACGACACGCCTTTATCTGCACAACGAGGAACGCGCCGCACGTTACGGGCAAAAAGCGGGAACATTCACGCCTTGGCAACCGCTTCCGGAGAACACCGACTTACTGGTGTACGAAGGATTACACGGCGGCGTCGTTACCGATACGGTCGACATTGCGCGGCACGTTGACCTTTTGATCGGCGTCACACCTATTATCAATCTGGAGTGGATTCAAAAGATACAGCGCGATCTGCGCGAACGCGGCTATTCGTTGGACATGATCACGGATACCATTCTTGGACGCATGCCGGATTACGTGCATTACATTACGCCGCAATTCTCGCGCACGCATGTCAATTTTCAGCGGGTACCAACTGTCGACACGTCCAACCCGTTTGCCGCCGTCACCATTCCCAGCCAGGAAGAGAGTTTCGTCGTCATCCGTTTCGCCACTCCGGAAGGTACCGACCTCGACGCGCTGAAGTCCGAGATCGGCGGGGCTTTTCGTTCACGTCCTGATACCCTGGTCGCACCGGGTGACGAATTCGACCACGCCATGCGCCTCATTCTCGAGCCGCGGGTCAGGGAGTTGGTAGACGAAGGCAGACGCCTAAGAGAGGCCTCCGTATAATGAAGGTTTGCGCGACCATGTGCCGGCACCGTATCGATAAAAACGGTATCGATAAAAACGGTATCGATAAAAACGGTATCGATAAAAACGGTATCGATAAAAACGGTAT
>CP070643.1:1661432-1684569 GCA_020354125.1 Betaproteobacteria bacterium
AGCCAATGTGCCCTGGGCGACGCTGAAGGTGGCCACCATGCTGCCACCGGCAGCATCGACATCGGCAAAGCTGATACCGGTAATGGCACTGGCGACATCTTCAGTCACGCCAATCGAGGCCGGGGCGGTGACACTGGGCGCTTCGTTGACGTTGTTTAGGTCGATTGTGACTACCGTGTTGGTCGACGCTACGCCGTCGCTCACTTCGACGGTGATATCCAACGACAGGTTTGTTTCGTAGTCGAGATCGTCCGGATCATTAACGGTGATTACACCGGTGTGGGGGTCGATCGCGAACGCGGCATTGGCATCTGCATCCGGATTCACGTTTCCGCTAATCGAGTAGGTCAACGTCGGCGCTGTGCCACCATCGCCGGGAGAACCGACATCGGCGCCGCTGTTGCCGGCCGCCAGGCTACTCAGGTAGGCAGTATCACCGAGTGGCGTTGGGGTTCCGACGGTACTCAGAGCCCAATTGGCAGCATTAGCGGGGTCGGCTGACAGGTCGGTCAGGTAAATGGAACTTGCGCCGTCAGGAACCGGCCACGGCGCGACGTCGTCATAGGTAACCGATACCAGCGCGTTGGCATGCGTCTGGTGGTCACCGCTGTAATCGGCGAAACTTGCCCACAAACTGACGGTATCGCCGTCATTGTTTAACTGCAGCTCTGACCAACCAGACACTGCGATCAGATTGATACCTGCGGTCCAGGCAGCTTCGAAGTCGGCAGCGGTGATCGCATCGGCATTGAACAGCACGGCGGTGGTTCCCGGATCGACGCTGCCCGCGGCAATATTTGCGGCGGTATGGGCAAGGCTGTTGATGTCATCCAGCACGTAGCCGGCGAGATCAATGGTGGCATTTGTCGGGTTGTAGACTTCAATCCACTCCCAGGCCGGCTCGCCGCTGTCGGGATTGAACATGATCTCGGAGAAAATCAGTGTCGTTCCGCCCGTCACCACATCCGGATCGCTGGCCTGGACGGTGCCGACCACGGTCGCGGCGGCCGAGTTCTCGTCGACATTGAACGGGCCAGATGAAACAAATGCCGGCGGACTGTTTACCGCGGTCACTGCAACTTGCGCCTGCACCGCGGTGGTGGACTCGGTGCCGTCGTTGTCCTTTGCTACAGCGGTGAAGGCATTCAGTTTGCCGTTGGCGTAATTGTCCGGCGTCCAGTAGGCGTTGTTGCTGGCATCAATGGTGTCATTGCTGCCGGTAGCCCACGGCGTGGCAGTGCCGGCAGTGGCACCGATCTTCAATGTGCCGGTGCTTACCGACTTAATGACGAAAGCGTCGACCGTGCCATCGACATCGGTTTCGTCACCCTGGGCAGCCAGTTCAGCAAGGGTAATCTCGACTTCGGTGTCTTCGACGGTTGTGTCGACTACGGTGGCAAACGTAGTCAAAGTCGGTGCGTCGTTGACCGCGGTAACGTTGATTGTCGTTGTATCCAGATTACTGGTACCACCGTCACCGTCGGTGAGGCCGAAACGAACTATGCGCGTAATGGTCGACGGGTCATCTGATACGTTCTCGTAAGTGATGTTCCTCATCACAGCTTCGACGGCTGCGACGTCGGCGCTGGTATTGAATGTTACGACCAGTGGCGAAGTACCACCGTCGCCGGTAAAGGTACCTATGTTGGTCCCGCCGTAACTGACCGTGTTGCCCGATACGCCAACCTGGCCGGCGCCAGTTCCAACGTGCTGAATCGCCAGGTGATCGTCGGCGGTGCCGCCGATGATGAAATCAACGCGTAGTTGCCCGCCCGCGAAGTTGACTGAATCAGGATCAACCACCGTCGCTGTCCCATCAATGATGATGGCTGGGTCGTTCTCCGTATAGTTGATCGCACCGCCGGGCAGGTCGATGATGGGATCGACACTTTGAACACCGTATTTCGCGTCGAGTGACAACGCCGAAACTTCTTCGTTCGGGGTGTCGAGATTGATCTCGGTTCCCTCGACAAACAGCGTGGCGTCGGCCACCGTCGTGCCGAACACCATCGTCGTCTTGATCACGTCGAGATAGAAGATGTCAGTCGCCTTGGTGATAATGCCGTTATTGCCCACGCTAGGATCATCGATGTCCAGCGTGACCAGGATCTGGCCGGAGGTCAGCGTTGCGTTACCGGGGCTGATGTTGTCTTCGATCAAGTCGATGCCGTCGATGTCGTTGGATGCGCCGCCCATTCCAATATCGTTACCTGTGAGCAAGACGACTGGCGTGCCGGCAGCAACGCCCACGCCTGCTCCAGTGGGGTTGAGGTAGAGGATGTCGTTGTTGTTACCTGAGTTCAGCAGGAACGAGCCTTCTGCCAGGAGCGCGTCACCGACCGTGGTGTCTTTCTCAACCAGCGTCATGCCGCCGACGGCGGGGGCCAGCACGTCGTCCAGTACGATTTCGAATGTCCCGTCGCTTGGCCGGAATCGAATCACGTCATCCTTGGTGGTCGTGACCGCCACACTGTCTGTACCGGTAAAGGTCACACCGTCTTCCACAACAGAAAACAGCACGTCGCCGGTAAGAAGATCGACGGTATTGCCGCCGCCGCCCACCGTGATATTCGAGCTGACGACGTGTACTGCCTCGATACTCACTGCTTTGCTCGCGTAGCCATCGAGATCGAATAAAGATGAGAGCGTGCCGTCAGTCGTGCCCGGCTCGAAAGAAATGTTCGGGTCACCCAGTGCCAGCACTTCGCTCGACGACCAGTCATCGAGGCCCGGTGCCTGGCTGCCGGTGACATCGCCGATGGTGGCAATGTGCAGAACTATGTCCACTGGATCAACGGTAATCGAAGCTATCTCGAATGCCGAACTGAACGGCGTTAGGCCGCCATTAATCGACGCGTCGACGCCGGCCGTGCCGCTCGGGTTGCTGTCCGTTTGGTCCCAGGCGCGATAGGTGATCAGCGCGGTGCCGTTGAAATTGGCGTCCGGGACGAATCGAATACGGTCGTTGGGGCCATCGCCAAGCACCACCGCCGAGCTATCCGACACGGCGCCGAAAGCCGTCCAGGTAGCGCCGCCATTGGTCGAGTATTCCCAGGTTCCATTGCTGTCATCGACACTGACAACGGCAATGCCTTCCACCGCTCCGGCGTCGAGGTCCGTAATTGGGTCCGCCCCAGCGCTGGCAATGATGTCCGCTACCAGATCACCAAGGTTATTGGTTTCGTTCTCGCTGATCGCTGTCAACGTTGCGGTACTGGAATTGTCCAATAGCGGCGCGATGTTGACGTTACCGACCTTGACGTTGACGACGGCGCTATCGACCAGTGGACCACCGGTACCGGTGTTGCCCTGGTCATTCACAGTGATACCGATGGTCGCCACTCCAGTGAAACCCATGTCAGGCGTGAACGTCATGCCTTCCAGTGCGGCGTTGATGTCGGCGAGCGTTCCGCTGAAGATCATTGTCGTGTCTTCCGTCCCGTCGCCAGTTGTGAAGGTCAGGTCTGGCAGTCGGGTGTGCAGCTGACCAAATACGCCGGCGCTATCGCCGGTTCCCGCGCCGCTCCAGACAATCACGTAGGCGCCGCCGTCATCCATCGCGACTGACGGGTGTTCCTGGGCCCCGCTGGTCGTTGTGTTGATCAACGTCTCGGTGCCGATCTTGGTTCCGTCGTCAGCAAAACGCTGGGCGTAGATTCCGAAGCCACTACCATCTTGCAGATTGCTTTGCCAGGTAACGACGAAGTCGCCGCCGGCATCCATCGCCACAGACGGTGTCAGCTGGTCGCTGGACGTGTATGTGTTGACCAGGAACTCGGCACCCAGAGCAGCGCCGGCGTAGTCGTACTGCCGAGCGAAGATGCCATAGCCGCTACCGTCTTGTAGTTCGCTTTCCCAGGCGATGACGAAGTCACCACCTTCGGACATGGCGATGTGTGGGCGCCACTGATGATTAGCGGTGAATGTGTTGACCACGAACTCGCCACTGAGCGCCGCCCCAGTTGCGTCATAACGGCGCGCCACGACAGCGTAGTCGGGGTCTTGCTGCTGACTCTGCCAAGTGATGACGAAGTTACCCATGGCGTCCATCGCAACGGCGGGCCGCAACTGGCCTTCCGCGCCGGTTGTGTTGACGACGAACTCGTTGCCCACTGGATTGCCGAACTCATCATACAGTCGGGCATGCACGTCAAAGTTGGACAGGCTGCCGTCACCATCATGCCAGGCAATAACGAAACTGCCATCGTTGGCCATAGCGATGCTCGGCCGGCGCTGAATCTCGGTCGTGGTGGTGTTGACCAGGAACTCGTTGCCAAGGGCCGTGCCGTCGGCTGCGAAGCGGCGGGCGTAAACGCCCTCTTTGTGGCCGTCCTGCAGATCGCTTTCCCAGGCAATAACGAATTCACCTGTATCGTTCATCGCAACGACCGGTCGCATCTGATCGGCGGTCGTCTCTTGGTTGACCAGGAACTCGGGGCCCTTGGCGGTGCCCGACGCGTCGAACAGCCGCGCGTAAACGCCCAGGCCATCTGCGTCGCCGCTCTGCCAGACAACCACAAAGTCCCCGTCGGCGTCCATCGCCACACTCTCACGGCCGATGTTGGTGTCCAGCTCCTGTGTTCCGGTCGTTGTCGTGTTGACGAGGAACTCGGTGCCGGTTGCACTGGCGGGTCCTTCCAGTGTCAGCGTACCGTTGGTAGCGACCAACTCGACCAAAATCGGATTAGCGCCGGCGTCGGCGTCGCTAATGGAAATCGCGTTACCGTTCGCGGTGGAGAACACCAACGCCGTATCTTCTGCAGTGGTTTGCGCCGCCGGGCCTGGTACGACGATGTCGGGTGGTTGGTTGGCCGATGCTGGGCTGATCGTGATTTCCACGATATCCACATCACTGATAAAGCCGTCGGAGACGGTAACTGCGAATGTCAGAACATCGGGGGAGCCTGGCGCGGTAAACGTGGGGGACTCAGCAGTCGGGTCGCTGAGCGTCACCCATGCCCCCTCAATTTGCTGCCAGGAGTAAGTCAGGGTATTCGGATCGGGATCGCTGCTGGCCGAGGCGTCGAGTGTGACCAGCGATCCTGTGGCGACCACCTGGTCGGGTCCGGCTTCTGCCTGCGGAGCATGATTGCCACCATCCTCTGCGCGCACGATGTTTTCAATGTTCGAATGGTTGATCAGGAAAAACTGACCACCACCCAGGTCAACCTCGATTTGCGTACCCGTCGGGAAGGTTACGTTGCCAACACCGAATTCGGAAACATCGATCGTGTCATTGTGGTTACCACCGTCTACCGCATAGACATCCCCGGTCTGTGCGCCACTAAACAGGAACAGATCATCGCCATTGCCACCGCCTAATATGTCGTTGCCGCCGTCACCGATCAGTATGTCGTTACCGCTGCCTCCGGCCAGGTCATCGTCGCCCGTGCCACCCATCAAGATGTCATCACCCGAGCCGCCGGTCAGAGTATCTGCGCCGGCACCACCAACCAGCAGATCGTTGTCTGAACCGCCGGTGAGATCGTCGTCGCCGCCTTTGCCGTACAGCACATCGTCGCCACCGTCGGCGCTGCCGCTGGTGTTGTTTGCCGCATCGCCAACATAAAGGTCAGCACCAATTGTCGACCCACCTATGGCTGTGCCGTTGGTGGCGTCGAACCAGTTGAGCAGGCCTATCCAACTCTGTTGTGCCTGAATGCTGAAAGCGCCGCCGGATTCGATCTCGCCGACCTCGTGCTCAAGTATCCAATCGCCGCCCAGTGAAACGTGGCCGGTGAGGTCATCGGAGGCAGCCACGTCGGCGCCGGTCAGCTGTGCAAGTTTCTCGGCTGCTTCGCGGCCAAGTTCACCCTGACCGAAGTTACAGCCGTAGATGAGTATGTCGGCCGTTTCGCTCAGCGACTGACCAATTGTTTCCAGTGCGTCGGCATGTTCTTCGTTCATCGACTCGAGCGTCAGCTGTCCGCTGCCGATTGACAGCTCTCCCTCGCTACCGTGCGAGACGATGTGAATGGCGTCGATATCGCTGCGCCCGGCGACCGCGTCCTTGATTTGTTCGATGCCGTCACGATGGCTTTCGAGCAGGATGATCTCGAAGCTGCGTTGCGGTCCCGAAGAGGAGGTGAGATCGTCGACCAGTGTCTGGTAACCGGGTGTCGCTGTATCGACAAACACCAGTTCAGCGTTCTGATCCAAGTCTTCGGTCAGGGCTGCTGGTTCGACATCGCTCGATTCGGGTAAGAACTGCTGATGGTCTGACAGTGCCGCGAGGTTGTCATCGCCATCAAACACCGGCGACAGATCCGCCGAATGCAGGATGCGCGGCTCGAGTTCCTCCATCAGCATCGGTTCTATTCGCGCCGATGCGCTTGTGATCGCCGGGGCCGCTGCAGGCGCGCGCGAAGGTGCTCCGACCTCTCTTTCGGCTCGTCGCATCATCAGCACCTTGCGAAGCAGCTTTAGCATTGGCAGTCTTCCTAGCGTCGTTTTGGTGACGCCTTCTGGGCATTCGAATTCTCAAGCTCGCCTTCGAGCTTGAGATTGATATGACGGGGCCCCGCAGCGTCGGCGGGTTTCGCAGTCGAGGAATTCTTCGCATGGGCGGATGCCTCGTTATCGATTAACTCCGCGCGGCACCTCAGCCCTGACGGGACCGCGCCACCCGGATTTGGCAGTTCTGCGCGCACACGGAAGGTATTACTCGCCGGGTCGATCAGCCGATCGACGAGTGTGACGGAAGCATCGAGGGGTTCCGCTTTGGGCAAGTCCGGTCGTACTCGGGCGATCATGCCCTTCTCGACCGTACCGAAAAGTGCTGCCGGCACGACGACTTCGATCCGCAACGGGTCGATCCGTGCGATGCGGAACATCGGTCGCTCCTCGATACGCTCCCCGACGTTTACATAGCGCTCGGCGATAATCCCGTCGAACGGCGCGCGAATGGCGCGCTTGCGTAACTGCGCCCTTGCCAGTTCAAGTTCGCGCTGGGCAACTTCCCGTTGCTCACGCGCCTGCACCAGTTTTTGTTGTGCCACTTTGGTCTCGGCACGAACTTTTTCGAGAGCCTGTTGCGAGATGAAATTCTGTTTCATCAGATCTTCGGCGCGTGCCAGGTTCTGACGCTGAAACTCGTAATTCGCCTGGGCGGCCTTGAGGTCGGCATCGGCCTTTGCACGTGTTTGTGCCACGTTTACCGAGGCGCGCTCGGCGTCGGCATGCAGGCGTGCGAGCAGTTGTCCACTGCGAACAAAGTCGCCGCGCTCAACACGAACTGAAGCGACCACGCCGGTGACCTGGCTGCCAACTTCGGCGACGCGGTCAGGTGTGATCAGGCAGCGGTGGCCCGGCGCCGCCTGGGCGCTGCCGGCAACGACCACCGCAAAGAGAAGAAATATGGTTCGTTTCGCTATCATCGTGTCTGCTGTTCTACTCCACGGGGCGGCCGAAAATTCGGCCGCGCTCCTGTTGTTGATCGCGTAACAGCAATGCATGGCGCTGATCGCGGCGGCGCATTTCCTCAAAAAACTGTGAGGTGCGCAGCAGCAATCGAATCAGCCAGCGCGGTGTGCCGATACCGCGATTGGGAATTCGTCGACGTAGTGGCTGTGGTATCCACTGCACCAGCTGTGAGGCGTCGGCTGCCAGCATGATGTCAGCACTGCCGGGATCACCCTGTCGTGCACTGCGGCCGATCAACTGACGGTCGATGCGCGCGGAGACGTTGTGCTGGCAGGAAATGACATGCAGCCCACCGCGCTCGGCCACGCCGGCAGCCAACTCAATATCAGTACCGCGACCGGCCATGTTGGTGGCAACGGTAATGCGACCCGTCTGCCCGGCGGCGGCGACCAGTTCTGCCTCTGCCACGTCCTGGCGCGCATTGAGTACGGCGTGCTTCACATTGGCTTCGTTGAGACGGCGCGACAGCTCATCGGAATCGGCGACCGACCCGGTGCCGATCAATACAGGCCGGCCGTGTTGGCTGAGTTCCAGTGCGCGTTCAGCGACGGCATCCCAGCGCGAATCACGGTCGGGGTAAAGACGGTAGGTTGTTCGCTGCCGTTGGCACGGCAAGCGCGTTGGCACTTTTGCCACGCGTAGCCGGTACACCGAACGCAGTTCGCCGCTTGCTTCCTGCAAGGTTCCGCTAAGTCCGGCGAGATGCAGGTAGCGGCGGAAGAAACGCTGGTAGGTGATCTGCGCCGCGGTGTATTGTGGCTCGCGCGGCCGGCAGCCTTCCTTGAATTCGATTAGCTGGTGCAGGCCGCGTGACCATTGCCTGCCGGTGGCAATGCGGCCAGTGGTCTCATCGATGATCTCGACCTGGTCGTCACGCACCAAATAGTGTTTGTCGCGCTGGAACAAATGCAACGCGGCAAGCGCCAGGCTGACAACTTCTTCGCGGTGGCGGCGATTGTGCCAGCTGCTTCCGGCTGACTCCGATAGTTGCTCAAGAGCGTCGCGACCGGTTTGCGTCAACTCGGCCTGCATCTGTGTTGGCTGCAGTCGGTAATGGCGATCATCCAGTTCGCGAGCGGCATCCAAAGCGTGGCGCAAAGAACCTGTCTCAGCGGCATTGGCGCTGCGCTCGGACAGAATCAGCGGAACGCCGGCTTCATCAATCAGTATGCTGTCGGCTTCGTCGACAATGGCCATGCACAAACCGCGCAACAGCGCGCCTTCGGCAGGCTTGGAAGTCAGTTCTGCGGCGCGCAGCTCGAGGTCGTTACGAAGCCGCCCGCGCAGCATGCGGTCGCGCAGGTAATCAAAAGCAATCTGCCTCGCCGTGCCGTAAGTGATATTGCAGGCATAGGCTGTGCGTCGCGCGTCGCGGTCGGATTTCTGTACCACCGAACCGACGCTCAGGCCCAACGCACGATACAGCGGGGCCAGTGTCATGGCATCGCGGCTGACGAGATAATCGTTTGCTGTCATGACGTGCACCGGTATGCCGGCCAGCGCTGCGGTAGCAGCGCACAGGGCGGCGGCCAGTGTCTTGCCTTCGCCGGTAGCCATTTCGGCGAGCTTGCCGTCGAGCATGATGGCGGCGGCGGTCAACTGTGTGACATAGGGTTGCTTGCCGAGCGTGTCGCGCGCGAGTTTGCTCACCAATGCCAGTGCTTCACATACCAGGTGGTCTGCCAAACCATGCATTGCCATCTCACCGCGGACACTTTGCAGTCGTTGGTTGATGGTGGCTTCGTCGAGCTCGGCTATCTCTGCAGTTGCTGCAGCAGCGCGCTCGGCGATGCGTTGATAGTGCCGACTGTGACCCAGTAAGCGAATTGAATTGTGGCGGGCACCGGTTCGATAAGTCGAGGCAGGTGAAATCGAGTCGCGCGAGATCGAATCAGTGCGACGTTCGCTGCGCTCGGGGTAGGCACCGAGAACGATTCCGGGAACAGGCAAGGTAGCGGCTCTCATGCGCCTCCCGGTTCAACTTTGTCGAGAAATACCTGACGCAACCGCCGCGACCAACGATTTGCCAGAGGTTCCGCTCCATGATCAAAGCGCACCCAGGCACGGCTGCCGACGCGCTCGAGCGTACTTGTCGGCAGTGTCAGATCAACCAGAATGACGGGCTCCAGGACTTGAATGCCGGTTTCGTCTGCCGGATCCGTGCGCAATGGGCCGCCGCCGCGGTCACCGAGTGCTGCGCTCGGTAGTTGCGAGGTCGCAGCAGGCGTCTCGCGAAGCAGTTGCGCGGTCATTGCTGAAGCAGGCGAGTCCGCGATGTGAACCTGCGCTGTTTGTCGCGATCCGCGCACCAGCGCGGCGTCGTATTCGGGCACGGCAGCCCGGACGCGGATTGCGCCGCGATCGAGCACGTAGCCAAGCGTCTCACCCTTGAGAACGAACGTGCCGGACAAGTCGTGACCATACGGCATGACAAGCGTGCCGCTGCTCTGAGCGTGCACTGTGAGCTTGGCAATACGATCTTTGATCTGCGCCAGTTCGTTCATCACACCGAGGATTTCCTCCTCGACGCGTTGCGCTTCGGCGGTGTCGGTAAGCCAGGCGCTGAACTGGCGCGACTGCAATCCTTCGAGACGGCTCTCGAGACGGACTTCGTCGGCAATCAGGGCCGCGTCCTCCATCACCACCAGAACGTCTCCGGCTTCGACGCGCTCACCGTCGCGTGCTGTCAGCACGCGTATGAAGCCGTCGGTACCGGCGCGCACGTGGGCATGCTCCGGCAGCCATACAATGCCGGGTGCGATGGTGTGATGCGGCAGCGGAACAGCGTAGGCAAGGGTAGCCAATCCGGTCAGCATGGCGCCGGCAACGATGGCGGCACGCCAGCGGCGTGCGCGCGATGCGACCGACCAGCGCACCTGTTCGATCATGCCCCAGACCGGTTTAATCAGTATGGTGGTAACCATGAAGGTGCCGGCGGCTGCCGCCAGGAACACCGAATAGCTCGCGATCCACAGCACGATTAGCAGCGAGATCATGATGCGATAAGCGAACGACAGCGGGGCGTACGACACCAACCACTTGCGCTCGCCCGCTGCCGCGTTTGGTACAGCTGCGGTTGACTTGCCAGCTACCAGTCGTAACAGGATCGCACGCCAGTAGGTCCGGCTGCGCGGTCCGAGGCTTGGCATGCCGATCGCGTCGCACAGCACGTAATAACCGTCGAAACTGAGCAACGGATTCCCGTTGAACAGCAGGGTAGAAACGCTGGCAATAAACGCGACGACCAGTGCTATATCTTGCACCAGTCCCGGTTGCACGTTGAGCCAGACAGCGATAGCAATCGCAGCGATTGCCAGTTCGACCATAATGCCGATCGCGCCGACGGTAATGCGGTGGCGCGGTTCGCGGAATGCGGTACTGGCAGAGGCATCAACATACGGCGCCGGAATCAGCACCAGCAAGCTGAAGCCTGCTTCGCGCACTTCGCCACCCCAACGGCGGACAGCCAGACCATGTCCCAACTCATGCAACAGCTTGATCGGCGGGTAGCACAACCAGGCAAGCATCAGCGATCGTGGGCTTGCCATGAGCTCTGCGCCGTGCGCTTTCAGTTCCGGCCAGTTTGCAAACGCTGCTACCGAGACAATGGTAACGGCGAAGCTCCAGATCCACAGCGCAGTTCGGCTCAGTAGCATCGGGCCAAGCCAGGCAAGACGCCGAAGAACCGCTGTCGGGTTGCCTAGCGGAATGCGAAAAGCGAAGGGATTGATGAAAGCGCGCCGGCGCCGCTTGCGGCTGGCCGCTGCCGAATCGGCGATCGCAGTTGCATCGGCGACGATTTCATAGCTCAACAACGATTGCGATTCGAGTTGATTGAGCAGGGTGATGATTTCGTCCTGGGTCGGTGCATCGTCACCGAGTTCTTTCAGGAGTATGTCCCAGACTTCCTGAACGCTACGACGGCCATCACAGCGACCAATGAAATGGTAGGTCTTGTCATTGACGCGAAACTGGCGGCCACTCGCTGTGCCGGTCAGCACGTGCCATGACTCGTTGCGGTAATTCTGACGCTGGATTCGCACGTCGGGGCGTAGCTGCGGGTGCAGATCAGCGACGCGGTACCAAAGCTGACTGAACAATGAACCCGGCATCGGTCAGAGCCCCCAAGCCCAAACAGTCAGGCGCCACCACTCGAGCAGTCTGCGCGATGCGATCCATCCAATTGGTCTTTCGCCGCTATGGATCCGTGCCACGCCGCGTAGTCCGGGCTGCAGCAAGTCATGTGTTGCATCCAGTTTGGCAAAGACCTCGAAAAAATTGCGGCCGTCGCGCGCGCTGGCAACGGGTGTTACACGTTCCACGACAAACGGCAGCTTGTGTTCGGTCAGTGCGCCGAGCACCACCTCACCATGCTGACCGGATTCAATTGCAGCGATATCCCGGTCGTCGACTTCAACTACGAGCCGGTATTCGCCTTTTGGCGCGATGGTGAGAAGTACTTCGCCACGTTTGACCGGCGCGCCAAGTGATTGCATCAGGTCGCCCTCGATGACCAGACCGTCAAACGGTGCGACGATGCGCCCGCGCTGCAGCCAGGTATCGATCAATGCGATTTGAGCACGTGCTTCGTCCGCTTTGGCTTCACTGATAATGAACTGGCCACGATCTGACATTGCCAGTGCCGCAGGCGCAGCCGTTTCGTGCTGGGCAAGCGCGCTTTCCCATTTGCGGCGCTCTAGCAGCATCTCATCTTCACTCAACTCGGCGAGCAACTGGTTGGCGGTGACGGCGTCGCCGGGCTGCACATAGGCGTTTCGCAAAAAGCCGTCCGCCGGGGCGACCAGCGAAGCCTGGATCGCACCCTCGAGCCGTGCAGAAGCACTGACGTTATAGGTTGTTGGCAAAAACGCAACTGCGGCCAACGCCGCCACTGATGCCGCGGCCGCGCCTTGTACGAGCCAGTTTCCGGAGTTGAGCAGACAGCCGGGCGCTCTTCGCAAGCTGCGACCGAGCCGGCGATACCAGGGGCGCAGCGCTTCGCGCTTGAGAAGCAGAATCGGACCAGCGAGGCTGACCACATGCTCGCAGATTTCGATGCTTTCTTTATTGAGCTTGTGTGATGCGTTTGTCATAAGCGTGACGGCGCCAAATACTTCGCCGTCGCTTGCCATCGGTACGCTCAATACAGAACCGTCACCATATCGAGCCAGCGCTGCATGCGCTCGGGTAACCTGGACGTCTTCTGCAACAGGCGGGTAGACGACGCTGCGCTGCTGAACGATGGCCTCATCCATCGCTGCGGCGAGTGCTTGAACAAACTCCGATTCGGGCTGGAAGTCTTCGGTGCGCGACATGGCGGCAACCACAGCGCGGCCTTTGTCGTCGAAGCCGACACTCGCCTCGTCTGCGCCCATCAGCGCAGCGATCTCGCCGGCGAAGGCGGTCGCAGCTGACTCCGGGCGTGCTCTAGAAAGCACGCCAGCGATCAGACGCAACACCTTATCGGACTCCATGAGCCTCCCTAAGTAACGTTCTTGACTTGACGCGCTATAGCTGTTTCCCGTGAATGAAGCCGCCATGTTCACAGCGCTATAATCCGTCCCCCCTTTGCGCGCACCGAGTGCGCTACTGCGTGCATGACATCACTGCTCGCAGCAGGATTCAGTTACCTGGATGCAAGCTCTGTGCCCTTCGCAGAGACTGAAGCGCAGCAAACTTTTGGTTTGGAAAAGAGGGTGTTACGAAACGCTCTTGAAGCGGGATGTCGAGCTCTCGACAGGACTGGCTGTCGCTCTCGTCGTCGCGAGAAGGAGAAAAATTTCTCGATTGTCTTACTTCGTGCGAGTGCCCCCGACTGAAGCTAATCGTACCTTGGAAGTCGCCGGTTTTTTTGCCGGCGTATCACTCACAGGACTGTTGTTAAGAAAACGCTCGGCGAAGCGTTCAGCATCAATCGGTTCCGACACCAGGTAGCCCTGGTACTCGTCGCAGCCGAGTTCTTTCAATGCACCAAGTTGCCGTGTCGTTTCCACACCTTCGGCGGTGACGCGCAGTTGCAGGCCGTGCGCCATTGCAATGATGGCTCTGATGATCTCGGCGTCGTCACGATCGGTCTCGATGTCGCGGATGAAACTGCGATCGGTCTTGATTGAGTCGATTGGAAGTCGCTTGATGTAGGACAGTGACGAATACCCGGTGCCGAAATCATCAACTGCGATACGCACGCCGGATTGGCCGAGCCTGCGAAGCATCATGGCATTGGCTTCGACATGATCGAGCAAAAGGCTCTCAGTCATCTCGAGTTCGATTTGCCGCGGATCGACGGCACATTCGGTGTAGGTGCGGGTCACGTACTCGAGAAAAGCTTCCGGGTCGAGCAACTGTCGCGCCGAGATATTGACGGCGACGCAAATCGGTGGGCAACCGCGCTCTTGCCAGCGGCGCAACTGGGCGCATGCTTCCTTGAGCACCCATTGTCCGATCGGTTCAATCAGGCCGGAATCTTCTGCAACTTGAATGAATTCGACCGGCCCTACCAGGCCTCGTTCCGGGTGGCGCCAGCGAAGCAATGCTTCGGCGCCGATAACGGCGCTGTCGCTAACCCGCGTCTGCGGCTGATACACGAGCGCGAATTACTCGTTTTCGATCGCTTTACGCAGGGCGACTTCGACTTCGTGGCGGATCATGGCGCGCTCGTTCATGTCCGTCGAGAAGAACTGGTGGTTGTTCCTGCCGCGTTCCTTGGCGTGATACATGGCGGTGTCGGCATTCCGCAGCAGCATACTGGCGTCTTTTGCGTCGGCGGGATAGAGACTGATTCCGATTGACGAAGTCGTGTTGATCTGCTGCCCGTCAACTTCGAACGGCCGTGCCATCGCCTCGCTGATCTTCTTGGCGACCTTGGTGGCATCGGCCGGGTCCTTCAGATGTGCCAGGCAACTGACAAATTCGTCTCCGCCAATCCGCGCCACCGTGTCAACGGCACGAATACCTTCGGCCATGCGCGTTGCGACAGCTTTCAGTAGCCCGTCGCCAGTTTCGTGGCCGAGCGAATCGTTGACGTTCTTGAACCTGTCGAGGTCGATGAACAGTACCGCCACAGAGGTCTTTTCACGTTTTGCGCTTTCAATGCTTTGTTGAAGACGATGCTGGAACAATAGACGATTCGGTAGTTCGGTGAGCGAGTCGCGTGTGGCTAGCCGGATGATCCGTTCTTCTGATTCCTTCAGGTCGGTAATGTCCTGTGCTGTGCCGCGGTGACCGATACGATCTCCGTCGGCGTCATATAGCCCGACGGCGCGGACCCTCTGCCAACGGATGCGTCCCAACCTGTCGATCATGCGGTTCTCAAGACCACGAAACGTTCCATCGGGTTTCATGTTCTCGTTTAACCAGGCAGTGACCCGTGCGAGCTCACCCTCGGGCATCAGCACCGAAACTCGTTTTCCGATTAATTCTTGAGTTGTATAACCGAGAAACTCACTGATTTTTGGTGTCAGGAATGTAAATCGGCCTTGGCGGTCGTTTTCCCATAAATACTCACCGGCAACGTCGGCAATATCACGGAAGCGTTTCTCGCTTTCGCGCAGCGCTCGTTCGGTTGCTTCCCGCGCGGTTTGCTGTTCGAACCGGCCAAGGGCGAATGAGAGGTTCTCCGACAGCTGCGAAAGCAATTTGACCAGTTCTTCGTCGAAATGACCGCATTGCGTAGAGTACAGATGCATGGTGCCAATGACCTTGCCGGAGCGTCGCAGGGGAAAGATTGCATAGGCGCCGACGTTTGCTTGGTCAAGAAACTTGTCCAGCTGCTCATTGGATCCGCTGGTGCGCTCGTTGACGATGCAAGGTTCACCGATAAACAGTAGATCAATGATGCTGGCGTTCCCCTCGGCGTCGTCGGGATCGATCGAAATGCGCACGTTGTCGGGGAACTTGCCGCGCCTGCCGGCGGAGGCGACCGGATCGATCCGCTGCGTTACATTGTTGACCAGACCAATCCAGGCAAACAGGAAATGACCCGATTTTGCAGCGGCGTTGCAGGTGAATTCGAACAGCTTGATCGTGCTCTTGGAGTGAATGATCGCGTGATTGATTTCAGATAGCAGCGCGTAGTAATCACGGAAGGTCGACAGCCTCCGCTCGGTTTGCATGCGCCGGCTGATGTCCGTGGCAATACCGCGATAACCCTTGAATACCTGACTGGAATCGAACAGCGGTTCGCCGCTGATGCTGAAGTAATGCTCCTGTTCGTCGATCTTGTACCCGACGATGAGGTCATGGAAGGAGCGACGTGCTTGCGTCACGGTGCGCAGCGCGCGCCTGTGCTCGGCCCGGTCGAAGTGAAACACCGGGTCATCGAAATGCTTACCGATCAGCGGCGTGGCATAGAGGGGGGTGTTCGCTTCGTCGTTGAGGAATGCGGTAAAACGCAGTTGTTCGTCAGTTTCCCACAGCCAGGTCGGCGCGAGCTTCGAAATGGTTTGAGAGCGTTGCCTGGCGAGCTCCAACGTTTGATTTGTTGTGCTGTCGTTATGGGTGTTGCTGACGGTCAACAAAACGCATTCTGTTTGTCCGTCGGTCGTGCGGTTGACCTTGATGCCGACAGCAATCAGGCGACCATCGCTGGTGCGAAGCAGTGAACTGCCCTGCTCGCTGCCGTTACTGTTGGTTTCGTCTTGCTGGTCGAGAACGCCCAGCGCGGGTGCCGGGTGAAACAGCTCATCCAGACTCAAGGTGCGCAGTTCCTCGAGACCGTATCCGCTCAACTCTAGCGCAGCCGAATTCGCTTGCTGTATGGCGCCGTCAGCAGCCACGATGATGATCGCGTAGCCGGCAAGTTCCAGGGCTTGTTCAAGCAGTTCAGAAGACATCGATAGACAGTCGAGTTCGCTCAGAGCAGACGGCACGAGGCCTGGTCGGGTCAGTAACCCAACCGATGACTCTGGGAGTACGCTTCCCCCTTGACGTGACAAGGGAGATTTCGGCGCGAGGCTTTGAAAACTTGAGCTTTTCTTGACCTGTTTCGCGTGCCAGGTGGGTTTTCCCGACCGCGTAATACCAAGACTTCTTACACGCCGGGATGGCCGGTGGCTCTTTTTTGGTCCACGCCGGGTGAGACGGCAATTTCATCCGTGCCGGATGGGCCGGCTCATTCTTTCCGGCCGGATGTAACGGCCGTTCGCCTTTACGCGGGTGACAAACCCTCAGGGGTTTAATGGCACAACGATGAGCTTGAATTCCCGCATTACGCTGCGGTTCATCCAGTTTACATATCGCGGGTGCTTACGGTAGTGCCATAACAGGCTGTTGAAAAACGTCGCGAGCGGGCTTCAGCCGGGTGCGTGCTCGTTTTGATAGAAGCAGTGCGCAGGAACCGGAGTGTACCCAGAACCTATCTCATAATTGATCACACGATGCGTTACGCCCAGAACGGGCCAAGGCAAGGGAAAAACACAACGGGAGGATGATCTGGGCGTAACCCTCCGGGATGGCGGCTGCGACTCGGTGCGCGAAGCGCAGGTAGACGCACAAGCCCCGGCACAAAGCCGTTGACGCAGCCTAGGCTGCCCCTCTCCGCTCCACTCTTCGAGAGTCCGAGTCCGGGGCGCTATTTTCGCTTCCGCCGTTGTTGCTCGCTCCTTGATTGGACCAGCCAAACGGGATCGCTCGCGCCTAGCCGGAAACGAAAATCGCCGCCATCGCATGCGCGAGTAGTCATGAGATAGGTTCTAGGAGTACATGAGGGCGAGAGCGGAAAAGGCGCGGCACTGCCGCGCACCGGCTCGATTGGAATCCGTCGCAGCGCCCGGCAACTATGATCGACGGGCCGGTCCGCTGAAGGCGGGCGAGCACCCGTTCAAATCAATACGGCTGCAAGCCCGGATCAAGGTCGCGCAGTAGTTTTTCAACAGCCTGATAGCCTTCAGGGTTGTTTCAGCGCCAGCTTCGATAGAAACCGCGCTTCGTCGATGATGACGCGCTCGTGCGTGCCGGTGGAGATGGTGTCGACGCCGTCGTGTGCTGTCACCGAGAAGACCAGTTTGTGCCCCTCGACCGATTCGAGCTTGACATCGACCGTGACGGTCAGCCCCGGCGGCGTTGCTGCCAGATGCGAAAAGTTGACGTGGGTGCCGAGCGACTGCTCCTCCGGCCAGTCGAGGTGCGGGCGAATTAACTCGATGCAGGCCCACTCGAGCAAGCCGACCATGAATCCGGTTGCCAGGACCACCGGCATGTCGCGAAACATATCGGACTCGGGATAGAGGTAAGGAACCGTTTTGGTCTCAGGGATGGTGAACCGATGTTGATGGGTCAGTCCCGGTTGCAGAGAGTCTTTCATCGTAGTTATTGATTGCTGTATTTATTAATCTCGGTATGAATCGTTTTCTTTGTTGATTGTTCTCTGCACCGAATGTATTCGACCAATACCGAGCGCCTCGCCGGAGGCGTCAGGTGGTGGTAATTTGCGCAGGGCGTGACAGTTCTGCCGGTGGCGGCGGTGTCACGCTGAGAACCTCTTCTATTGTCGTAACGCCGGAGGCCACCTTGAGCGCACCGTTGATGCGCAGTGGCTTCATGCCCTCGCGGTAACTTTGCTGGCGCAAATCCTCGACATCGGCATTATCGCGGATCAGCTCGCGCACGCCATTGGTGATTGTCATGATTTCGTAGATGCCGACCCGGCCTTTGTAGCCGGTCATGCGGCACTCGAGACAGCCGCCGGCTTCATGGATGGCGGCCGGTTTTTCTGACTGCCATGGGCGGATCAGTGTCTGCCACGCGGCGTCATCCATATTGGTTTTCTTCAGGCAATGCGGGCAAAGCGTTCGCAGCAACCGCTGTGCAACGACTGCCAGGATGGTCGACTGCAGCAAGTAGGGCGGCACACCGATGTCGAGCAAGCGGGTTATCGCAGAAGCAGCGTCATTGGTGTGCAGGGTGCTGAAAACCAGATGACCGGTCAGTGCAGCCTGCACTGCCATCTCCGCAGTTTCGCGATCGCGAATCTCGCCGACCATGATGATGTCCGGATCCTGCCGCAACAGCGTGCGCACACCCGCCGAGAAATCCAGGCCGATGCCCGACTGCACCTGCATCTGGTTAAACGCCGGTTCGATCATCTCGATTGGGTCTTCGATGGTGCACACGTTGACTTCCGGCGCTGCGAGTTGCTTCAGCGTCGAGTACAGCGTGGTGGTCTTGCCTGATCCGGTTGGCCCGGTGACGAGCACGATGCCATGCGGGTTGGAAACGATGCTTTGCCAACGTTCGCGATCCTGCCCGGAAAAACCAAGTTCGCTGAAGTCCTTGACCAGAACCTCCGGATTGAAAATGCGCATGACGAACTTCTCGCCAAACGCAGTCGGCATGGTTGAGAGCCTGAGTTCGATTTCTTCGCCATCGGCGTTGCGCGTCTTGATGCGCCCGTCCTGCGGGCGGCGTTTTTCAACCACATCCATCCGTCCAAGGATCTTGATGCGACTGGTCATCGCCGCGATGACCGGCATCGGGATCTGGTAAACCTGATGCAGCAGACCGTCGATACGGAATCGTACGTTGGCAAAATCACGGCGCGGTTCGACATGAATGTCGCTGGCGCGTTGTTCGAAGGCGTATTGCAGCAGCCAGTCGACCAGCCGCACCACGTGTTGGTCATTGGCATCGAGATTGCCGCTTTGCCCGAGCTGGACCAGTTGCTCGAAGTTGGTGATGTCCGACAGCGTCGCGCCGTGTTCCTTGCTGGCGCCTTCGACCGAGCGTGCCAGGTTGTAGAACTCGACCAGATAGTTGTCGATATCGCGCGGGTTGGCGACCACGCGCGTGATCTGCACGCGCAGTATCTTGCTTAGTTCGTTCACCCATTCCGTGACAAATGGCTCACTGGTCGCAAACACCGCTTCTGTTTTCGTCACGCTCAGCGGAAGAATGCGAAATCTGGATGCATAGGCGTTCGAGATCAGCTTGGTGACTGCGGCAAAATCGATCTTGAACGGATCGATATGCCGATAAGGCAGATTAGTCTTTTGCGCCAGCCACTCGGTCAGACGTTCGAGGGTGAGCGGCTTGTTGGTTGCCCGCGGGTCTTTCCATTTCTGTTCGGCGATCACCACCAGCGGGTGCGCTGTGTTGCTGCGTGCTTTTGCCGATTGCTGCATTGGCTTGGCGATTTCCGCCGGCACGATGCCATCCCGGACCAGCTCGGCCAGAACCCAGTCCAGCGTCAGACGCTGCTCCTTGCTTGGGGCATTGTCGGCCTTCGGACGAGTCTGTGCGGGCATGTCGGACAGGGCAGGGCTCTCGGCAAGTGGCTGTTTGTTGGTCAGGTTGTAGGGTGGCCTGGATGACCGCTTCAACGTTGACTTGAGCAACTGTAAGCAAAATCCATCGCACTGAGCGCTGTGTCAGACCAGCAGTGAACCGGGCCGGACTCTGGATGATTCGCGCGGCTTTGAAATAAGGTCTTAATTTCAAAGAGTTCATGTGTCAGAATCTCATCCGCACTGTGGAATCAGCTTTTACATCATCAAAAAACAAAGAGGAGGGGAGACATGGAAGCAGTTAATACCCCAGGAGATGTGCTGTTCGTACTGCTTGGCGCCATTATGGTGTTGGCGATGCATGGCGGATTTGCTTTCCTGGAAGTCGGAACGGTGCGCAAGAAGAACCAGGTCAATGCACTGGTAAAAATCATCTGCGACTTCTCGACTTCAACGATCTTTTATTTCCTGATCGGCTACATGCTTGCCTACGGTTCCGGATTTCTGCACGGTGCGCAGACGCTCGCCGAACAGAGCGGCTATGAACTGGTCAAGTTCTTCTTCCTGCTGACTTTTGCTGCGGCGATTCCGGCCATCATTTCCGGCGGCATTGCCGAGCGTGCTAAGTTCTATCCGCAGCTGGTTGCCAGTGCGGCGTTGGTTGCTCTCATTTATCCGTTCTTTGAAGGCATCGTGTGGAACGGCAACTTCGGTGTGCAGGGCTGGCTCGAGTCGACCTTCGGTGCGCCGATGCGTGACTTTGCCGGATCAGTCGTGGTCCATGCCATGGGTGGCTGGATCGCCTTGGCCGCGGTTGTATTGCTCGGTGCGCGTCGCGGGCGCTACAGAGCCGGTGGCGAAATGTCAGCCCACCCACCATCGAGTATTCCGTTCCTGGCACTGGGCGCGTGGATGCTCACGGTCGGTTGGTTTGGCTTCAATGTCATGTCGGCACAGACACTGGATGGCATTAGCGGACTGGTTGCACTGAACTCGCTGATGGCGATGGCCGGCGGTACGCTGGCGGCGTTATTTGTCGGTCGCCTCGACCCGGGTTTTGTCCACAACGGTCCGCTAGCAGGGCTGGTTGCCATCTGTGCTGGTTCGGACATCATGCATCCGCTCGGCGCACTGGTTACTGGCGCGGTTGCCGGCGCCTTGTTCGTGATCTTCTTCACGTTAACGCAGAACCGTTGGAAGATTGACGATGTGCTTGGCGTCTGGCCGCTGCATGGCATCTGCGGTGCGTGGGGCGGAATCGCCGCCGGTATTTTTGGCATTGAAGCGCTCGGCGGGCTTGGTGGCGTGTCGTTCATGTCGCAACTGGTGGGAACATTGCTGGGAATCGCAGTCGCGCTGATCGGTGGCTTTATCGTCTACGGCATTCTCAAGCAGACCGTTGGTATCCGGCTTGACCCGGAAGACGAATTCAAGGGCGCAGATCTATCCATCCACAAGATCTCGAGCTCTCCAGACAGCGAGGTAAGCTGGTAACGGTGTAACACGGGCCCGTGGCGGCATCGCGGGCCCGCCTTACTTCGAGTCACAGGCGTTGGCGAGCACGTAAGTCACAGTGCGACTCGCAGCTATTGAAACCGCCAATGTCCCAAACGGCTAAACCGGATAAGACGTATCCCGGGTCGTTGGCATCGGCTCGATGGTGCCCATGTGAAAACGAAAAGCGCCGTTTTGCCGGTCGGAGAAATAGTGGCGCAGTGTATTGCGCACCGTCGCGAAAGCCAGTTCGTCCCACGGTACGTCTTCTTCGTTGAACAACTCGACGCGCTCAGTCTCGGCGCCGGCCGAGAAATTGAGGTCGAGCAATCTTGCGCGAAACAGCAGGTAAACCTGGTTGATGTGGGGAATGTTGTAAAGCGCATAAGGCGCGATGATGTCAACGCGCGCATTGGCTTCTTCCAGTGTTTCGCGTTGCGCGCCGGCGGCGGTGGTTTCACCGTTTTCCAGGAAGCCGGCCGGTACCGTCCATTTTCCGTTGCGTGGTTCGATTGCGCGTTTGCAGAGCAGTAGCCGGTTGTCCCACTCCGGAAGGCAACCGACGATGAGGTTGGGATTCTCGTAGTGAATGGTGTTGCACTGATCGCACACGGCGCGCGGCAGGTTATCGCCGTCGGGAATCCGCCGATCTGTACGTGCCCCGCATTTGCTGCAGAAATTAATAGTCATAGCTTCTTTCAGAACGACGCGATTATACGGTGACTGGCACCACTGTCGTGTGGGCCACGACGCGGTAGATAGCGCAAGGTGCCGGCAACGCCGTACTGAACGTTTGAATCGGCGCTTTGTCGGAAGTGTCAACTGCGGTGAGCGAGGCCGTCGCGAGGTATCATGTGCGCCGCAAATACTCGCCTTGAGTATATATAGTGAATACCAGTTTTTCCGGAGGACGAAGAATGAGAAAGCTTTGGCTTGTGGCAGTTGCTGCGCTGTGCTCAGCCTGGATGCTTCCTGCATCGGCCGACGATCTGAGCGGGTCGTGGTTCGGGCCATGGTATCGCGGCATGACAAGCGGAACGATGACACTGCAAATCGAGTCCGACGGCGGCGTGATTCAGATGACCAACCTAGACGGCTTTCCCGAAGACGAAGTCGTACTCTCGAACGTCAAGAAAAGCGACCGGCGCTTCAAGTTCAGCGCTTCCGGTGAGGGCGCCCGCGTGTTTGCTGCTAGCACTCAGCTGAGCGGCGACGGAAAAGTGCTGGAAGGCAAAGGCGAGTACGATGGATTTCCGATCAAGTTCAAGTTGAAGCGGCGTTAGGCGTCATGTCGTGACATCTCCAGCCACATCCATCGTTGCTGAACAGCTCAATTACTATCGGGCTCGAGCTGCGGAATACGACGAATGGTGGCTCAGACAGGGCAGATACGATTTGGGCCCGAAAGCTAATGCTCAATGGCGAACCGAAAGGGCGCTTCTAGATAGGGTACTTGATTCGTTTCGGCCAAAGGGGAGAATTTTGGAACTCGCTGGCGGAACCGGTATTTGGAGCGAGAAGCTACTTTCGTTTGCTTCGCAGCTGACGATTGTTGATGGTTCAGCTGAAATGCTGGCCATTAATAAGGCGCGACTGAAATCTGACAAAGTTCAATATATCGAAGCCAATATCTTTGATTGGCGCCCGGCAGAGCCATTCGATACCGTGTTTTTTGGGTTCTGGTTATCCCACGTTCCATCGGAGTCCTTTGATCACTTCTGGGGCATGGTTCGCTCATGCCTTTCACCGCAGGGCCGCGTGCTATTTATCGATTCTTTTAGGGAGTCAACTTCAACGGCCACGGTCCGAGAGCTACGCGATCGAGGGTCAACGATGATTCGGCGCCTGAACGACGGTAGGGAGTTTAAAGTTTGCAAGATTTTCTACGATCCTGGGAAGCTGGCGAACGAGCTTCAAGCAATTGGATGGTGCATCGATGTTTTTCAGACAAAGCGATACTTTATTTACGGGTATGGAGCACCCCATGACGCTTAACCAGGCAA
>CP070643.1:1684669-1692216 GCA_020354125.1 Betaproteobacteria bacterium
AAACATCAACGCGCCGGCTCGATCGCCTCCAGCCCTCCCATGTAGGGCTGGAGAGCGCCGGGAATTTCGACCCCGCCGTCACTTAGGATGTTTTAGTTCCGACTTCACACGCTTCGCACATGAGTCTGTACTCAAACATCAACGCGCGGCTCGATCGCCTCCAGCCCTCCCATGTAGGGCTGGAGAGCGCCGGGAATTTCGACCCCGCCGCTCCGGCGCTGATAGTTTTCGAGGATGGCAATCAAAGTCCGGCCAACCGCCAGGCCGGAGCCATTGAGCGTGTGCACTAATTGCGGCTTGCCTTTGTCATTGCGAAAACGCGCCTGCATCCGCCGCGCCTGGAACGACTCGAAGTTACTGCAGGACGATATCTCCCGGTAAGCCTCCTGCCCCGGCAGCCAGACTTCGATGTCGTAGGTCTTGGCCGCCGAGAATCCCATGTCACCGGCGCACAAGGTAACCACCCGGTACGGCAAGTCGAGACGCTGCAAAATCGTCTCGGCATGTCCGGTTAACTCTTCGAGCACCTGGTAAGAATTGTCCGGATGCGCAATCTGCACCAGCTCGACTTTGTCGAATTGGTGCTGGCGGATCATGCCGCGCGTGTCCTTGCCGTAAGAACCGGCTTCGGAGCGGAAACAAGGCGTGTGGCAGACGAACTTGAGCGGTAGACGCTCTGCCGCAATGATCTCGTCGCGCACGATATTGGTTACCGGCACCTCGGCGGTCGGAATCAAGTAGAACTTGCTGTCATCGGTATGCGGAACCGCAAACAAGTCTGCTTCGAATTTGGGCAACTGCCCGGTGCCGCGCAGCGATTCGGCATTCACAAGATAAGGCGAGTAAACCTCGGTATAACCATGCTCGCCGGTGTGCACGTCGAGCATGAACTGCGCGATGGCCCGATGTAAACGGGCAATGGCGCCAGTCAAGACCACGAAGCGCGAGCCGGTAATCTTGACTGCATCCTCGAAATCAATCTGTCCGAGCCCTTCACCAATGTCGACGTGATCCTTGACCGGAAAGGAAAACGAGCGAGGTTCTGCGAAGCGACGCACCTCCACGTTATCCTGCTCTGATGCCCCCGCCGGCACCGATTCATGCGGGAGATTTGGCACACTCAGCGACAGATCTTCCATTTCAACGCGCAAGGCATCGAGTTCTTCCTGCTTCTTCTTCAGATCGGCGGAAAATGCGTTGACCTGTGCCATCAACGACTCGGCCTTTTGCTGATCCTTGTCACGCTTGGCCGCACCGATTTGCTTCGACAGCGCGTTGCGCTGCGCCTGCAGCGCCTCGGTATCTGACTGCAACGCCTTGCGACGCTCTTCGAGCTTGCGGAAGCTTGCCACATCGAGTTGGTAGCCACCACGCGCAGCGAGGCGCTGTGCAACAGCATCGAGTTCATTGCGAAGCAGTTGTACGTCAAGCATCAGCTATCTTTCTTTTCCTTGGTTTGATCCTTTTCCCCGCTCGCCCGCCTGGCCTGGCGATCCAGTTCACGCAAGTGCGCGAGCTTCTCGCCGATCTTGCCTTCCAGCCCGCGCGGCGTCGGCCGGTAAAACGTTGGCGCATCGAGGCCATCGGGAAAGTAATTCTCGCCGGCGGCATAAGCTTCGGGTTCGTCGTGCGCATAGCGATAGGCGTGGCCATAACCTAACTCTTTCATCAGCCGCGTTGGCGCATTGCGCAGATGTATCGGGACAGACCGTGACTGATCCGACTGAACCAGCGCGCGGGCCTCATTATAGGCAACATAGACCGCGTTGCTCTTTGCAGCACATGCCAGATAAACCACCGCTTCAGCGAGCGCCAATTCGCCTTCCGGCGAGCCGAGCCTTTCATAGGTAGCGCATGCGTCGAGTGTGATTGTCAACGCGCGCGGATCGGCCAGCCCGATATCCTCACTGGCCATGCGAACCATCCGCCGCCCAAGATAAAGCGGGTCAGCCCCGCCATCGAGCATACGTACCATCCAGTAAAGCGCCGCATCCGGAGACGAACCGCGTACCGACTTGTGCAGCGCCGAGATCTGATCGTAGAACGTGTCCCCGCCCTTGTCGAAGCGGCGCAGATTCTGCGCCAGCGTGCGCTGAACGAAGGCTGCGTCAATGTCAGTCAGTTTCTCCGTTGCCGCCGCAGTGCCGATAGCTTCCACCATATTCAATAAACGGCGCGCATCGCCATCGGCTGCCGCGACAATGAGTTCCTGTGCCGCTTCATCTAGCTGCATCTCGGCAAAAAGTCGCTGACGGCCACGCTCGAGTAATTCGCCAAGATCGTCCTCAGAAAGCGGCTTCAGGACATAGACCGCCGCACGCGACAACAAGGCGCTGTTGACTTCGAACGAAGGGTTCTCGGTGGTCGCGCCAATGAATGTCAGCAATCCGCGCTCGACGAAAGGCAAAAACGCATCCTGCTGCGCTTTGTTGAAGCGATGTACCTCGTCAACGAACAAAATGGTGCGCCTGCCGGATTGCTGCAGCGTCGCCTCGGCACGCGCCACCGCATCGCGAATGTCTTTTACACCCGCCAGGACAGCGGATATCTGGATGAATTCGGCATCGAATGCTTTTGCCATGAGCCGCGCCAGCGTCGTCTTGCCGACGCCCGGCGGGCCCCAGAAAATCATCGAATGCGGCTTGCCCGATTCGAACGCCACGCGCAGCGGCTTGCCCGGACCCAACAAATCGACTTGCCCGACGACATCTTCAATGCGTTCGGGCCGCAGCAGTTCAGCGAGTGGTGCCGCTGGCTGAGGCGTGTCGAACAGTTCGCTCACAGCAACGTCGCAGGGATCAGAAATGGCAAAGCAGTCAAGGCAGCTTCACGCGAAAACGCGTTGGACTCTCAATCAGTAACGACATCCACTCCAGGTGGCGGCGTGAAACTGAACGCATCAGGCGCAAATTTGGGATTGCGCTTGAAATCGGAGAACAGGATGACGGTCTTCTGACCGAAGTGATCGTACAACTCCATGACCTGTAAGGTACTCGAGGAAAAACCCATGCGCACTTTCTCGAACAGGCTGT
Source organism: Betaproteobacteria bacterium (assembly GCA_020354125.1). Classification (GTDB taxonomy): domain Bacteria; phylum Pseudomonadota; class Gammaproteobacteria; order Burkholderiales; family Eutrophovitaceae; genus SG8-40. The sequence goes on from CP070643.1 coordinate 1,687,702, forward strand.
CCTCGTCCTTTGGTATCACTTCGAGCCATTCGTAGCCGCCCTGTCTGCCCATCGATTCGAGCGAGAAATAGCGCTCGACGTCATCCGAGCCAGCCAGCAGCGCGGCGGGACTCGAGCCCAATGCGCGGCCCAGCTTTCGCGTTGTGACCTGGGCCAGATCCTTGTCGTAGACCCACAGGTTGGTGCCGTCGCCGATCACCAGCTGTTCAAAAGGTTCGAGGTAATGCCAGCGAAACCGCCCGGGCCGCGAGAACTCAACTACACCACTCGAATCCTGAATGTTCACGCCTTGTGCATCGACCACCGTCTGGGTAAACGTGGCCCGTGCCGAGCGCGTTTGCTTGATGAACGCCTGTAACTCTTCGATACCGCCGGCGTACAACGTAGGCGCCGTGAAGACGCACGCCAATAGCAACGCAAACAATGACAATGTAATGCGCGCACTGATGGCCACGTTCCTCGCTGCATGCTGCATTTACTGAATTCCTTGTCTAGGGTTGTGTTTCATGTACGCGCTTCGTCGTGCGACGGCGCCAGAACTTCACGATTTCCGCTCGATGACATGCTCGACACCAGCCCTGCGTTCTCCATCTGCTCGACCAGTCTTGCCGCCCGGTTATAGCCAATCCGCAGGTGCCGCTGTACCAGCGAGATCGAGGCGCGCCGCGATTTGAGCACGATTTCCACCGCCTGATCGTAGAGCGGATCGGATTCCGCGTCCTGTTCCGGCGCCGCACCGTTGTCGGCTTCGATCGGTGCTTCAAGAACGCTGTCGATGTATTGCGGTTGACCACGCGACTTCAGGTAATCAACCACGCGGTGAACTTCCTGGTCGGCAACGAATGCACCATGCACGCGCTGCGGATAACCGGTGCCCGGTGGCAGGTACAGCATATCGCCCTGTCCGAGCAGCTGTTCGGCCCCCATTTGATCGAGAATAGTCCGCGAATCAACGCGGCTGGAGACCTGAAACGCCATCCGTGTTGGGATATTCGCCTTGATCAGCCCGGTGATGACGTCGACCGACGGGCGTTGCGTCGCGAGGATCAGATGTATGCCAGCAGCGCGCGCTTTCTGCGCCAGCCGCGCAATCAGTTCCTCGACTTTCTTGCCGACCACCATCATCAGGTCAGCCAGTTCGTCGACCACCACCACGATGACCGGCAATTCCTGCAACGGCTCAGGGTTGTCCGGCGTGAGCGTAAACGGATTGGAAATCGGCTTGCCGATCTTGTTGGCAGCGCGGATCTTGTGGTTGTAGCCCCCCAGATTACGCACGCCCAGTGTCGACATCAGCTTGTAACGCCGGTCCATCTCGCCGACACACCAGTTGAGCGCATGCGCTGCTTTCGGCATGTCCGTCACCACCGGCGTCAGTAAATGCGGAATGCCTTCATATACCGACAATTCGAGCATCTTCGGATCGACCAGAATCAGCCGCACTTCGTTAGGCGTGGACTTGTAGAGCAAGGATAGGATCATGGCGTTGATCGCAACCGATTTGCCCGAGCCGGTGGTACCTGCAACCAGCAAATGCGGCATGCGCGCCAGATCAGCGCAAACCGGATTGCCTGAGATGTCCTTACCCAACGCCATTGCCAGCGGCGAGGAGATATGGGCGTAGGTCTCGGTCGAGAGAATTTCGGACAGTTTAACCACCTGCCGGTGGGGATTGGGAATCTCCAGACCCATGCAGGTCTTGCCCGGGATAGTCTCCACCACGCGCAGGCTTGCCACCGACAAGGCGCGCGCCAGATCTCTCACTAAATTAATCACCTGGCTGCCCTTGACGCCAACCGCGGGTTCGATTTCGTAGCGCGTGATGACAGGTCCCGGCTGCGCCGCAACAACGCGCACCTCAATGCCGAAATCCATCAGCTTTTTCTCGATCAGCCGCGAGGTATATTCCAGCGTGTCGGATGACATCGACTCGGCATCATGAGCCGGCCGTTCCAGCAAATGCAGTGGCGGAAGCTCGGAGTCGGGCAAGTCTTCGAACAACGGCTTTTGCTTTTCCTTGACGACCCGCTCGGACTGGCGAATCTCGACTTTTGGTTTCTCGATACGCACCGGCTGATGGTCAGTCAGCTTCTCGCGAACTACTTCGATGCGCTTCGAGCGTCGGCCGGCGGCGGCCACTCCCGCTTTTCGGTCCCGCCAGGTGTCAAGGCTGTGCCAGAAGCCGACCCAGGCATCTTCAATCCAGCCACCAAGACGCTCGGTTACGCGTACCCACGACAGGCCGGTCAGCAAAGTGACGCCAACGGCCCAAAGGATCAGCAGAATCAAGGTGCTGCCGGTAAACCCGAACGCCCGTGAGGCGGCAGCGGCGAGCGTCGTGCCGATAATCCCGCCGGCCAGATCCGGCAACTGCGCGCCAACACTGTACAAGCGCAACGCCTCGAAAGCGCTGCTTGCCACCAGCAAGATGACGAAGCCGATTGCTGCGACCAGCACCGGGCGGCGGTCACTCTCGGAGGTCGAGTGCACACGCCGGTAGGCCCAGACAATCGAGGCGACGGCCGCCACCACAAACCACCAGGCGGAAAGGCCAAACAAATAGAGCACCAGGTCGGCGATATAGGCCCCGACTGATCCGCCGGCATTGTTTACTACGGAGCCGGTGGCCTGATGCGACCAGCCAGGATCACTCGCGCGGTAGGTTGCCAGAATCAGCGCCAGGTAACAGGTCGCGCCGATTGCCAAAAGCAGCCAGGATTCCCGCAGCAGCGATGCAAGGCGCGGCGACAGCGGTTTACGCGGTGGCGCGACCGGCTTGGTTACACGGACCGATTTTCTCGCTCTGGTGCGCGGCAAATTTGGATCGCCTCGGAAATAACTGTGGATTCTATCCCAGCACGGCATCTCAAGGCAGACTTCACCTCGACATCGTTTGGCCAGGGCTGATAAATTCCGCCTTTCGGTTTTCTCACAGTAACCTAAGTTATGGCCACCAACACCAAACACGCACGCTTGCTGATCCTCGGTTCCGGGCCGGCGGGCTATACGGCGGCGGTTTACGGCGCCCGAGCCAACCTCAAGCCGGTACTGATCACCGGACTCGCGCAGGGCGGGCAACTAATGACAACCACCGATGTGGACAACTGGCCGGCCGACGCTGACGGGGTCCAGGGGCCTGAACTGATGGAGCGCTTCCACAAACACGCCGAGCGTTTCGGCACCGAGATCATCTTTGATCACATTCATACCGCCAAGGTTGATAGCAAGCCTTTGACGCTGATCGGTGATCAGGCCGAGTACACTTGCGACGCCCTGGTGATCGCCACCGGCGCGTCGGCAAAGTACCTTGGGCTGCCATCGGAGGAAACGTTCGCCGGCAAAGGCGTTTCAGCCTGTGCCACCTGCGACGGATTTTTCTACAAAGGCCAGGATGTCGCTGTAATCGGCGGCGGCAATACCGCGGTCGAAGAAGCGTTGTATTTGTCGAACATCGCGAACAGCGTGACCGTCGTGCACCGACGCGACAAGTTGCGCGCCGAGGCGATCATGGTCGACCGGCTGATGGACAAAGTCGAAAACGGCAATGTGCGAATGGAATGGAACCAGACGTTGGATGAAATCCTTGGCGACGCCAAAGGTGTCAGCGGGGCGCGCCTGCGCTCCACCAAAGACAAAAGCACCCACGACGTGGACGTCGCCGGCGTGTTCATCGCAATTGGCCACACGCCCAATACGCAGCTGTTCGAAGGTCAGCTGGAGATGGTCAATGGCTATATCGTCACTGAAGCCGGCCGTGGAGGTAACGCGACCGCCACCAGCGTACCCGGCGTTTTCGCTGCCGGCGACGTGCAGGACCATGTCTACCGCCAGGCCGTCACCAGCGCCGGGTCGGGCTGCATGGCGGCACTGGACGCGGAACGCTATCTCGCATCGCTTGACTAAACGGTAGCAGCGCTATCTGATAGCAGCGCTGTGCGTTGCTGATGCGATCCCGGACGCGCAGATCGCCGCTGCGCATGGATTTCGCATCTTTATATCAAGGGGCCAAAACGCCCGCACGGATCTGGAACCATGGCCAAGGACTCCACCGCTCCTGAGGAACACGACGACAATGAATTGCTCCGCGAGGCGCTGCAGGGCGTCGCCCCGCTGCAGGATAGCGGCCGCGTTGTGCATCAACGGCGAAAACCTCCGCCGGTGGCATCGCAACGCATTGCCGACGAAGCGCGCGTGCTTGCCGACAGCCTCTCGGATGAACACGCGCTCGATGCTGGCCTGGAATCGGGCGACGAGCTAGTCTACCTGCGTCCAGGGCTGGCAAAAAATGTCATGCGCAAGCTGCGCCGCGGCCAGTGGGTGGTGCAGGACGAATTTGATCTGCACGGCATGCGCAGCGAACCGGCGCGGGCGCTGCTAGTGGACTTCCTCAATCAGGCAATGCGTCAAGGCTATCGTTGCGTGCGCGTAGTGCACGGCAAAGGCCATCGCTCACCCAAAGGCGAACCGGTATTGAAAAGAAAAATGGCGCACTGGCTGCAACAGCGCGACGAAGTG
>CP070643.1:1692316-1757913 GCA_020354125.1 Betaproteobacteria bacterium
CTCCGCCAACAAATAAGGGTGTATTCCGGTCACATGGTTTACATCTTATTCCGGAGACATAGTTAACACTTTCTCCGGGGCGAACGGATTGGGGTCTGGTTCCACCCGGGCCTCATTCTCGCGAAGGACGCCGACCGCGAAGCGGTTGGCGGTCCCGAGCGTTAGCGAGGGATGGCTGATCGCCCTAAGGCGAGCAGACACAGGACCACCCTCTCCGCGACTCAACTCCCGTAAGTTATTGAAACGTGATTCGGTAACTTAACGGTGATTCGTCTTACCCATATTCGTACCCATATTTCAGCCAGTTTTGCTGACCTTGGTCCATCCCTGTTTTTAAGACCTAAACAGCATCAACCTTTGTGACACTCCCAGTGGGCATGAAAGCATGCTTTAGTGGGGCCGGGGGTACACCACGCGGAGAAAGGTGGTCAGGGTCACTGGTGGAAACTGTTGTCGCACACACCCGGGACTCCGACTCTCGAAAAATTTCTGATATTTTTTAGACAGTTACCGATGGGTTGGGAAAGCGTTTCTGTTACTTTTTACAACTACTGTATGGATGACCAGCTTTAGGTAAAATGCCGAAAACAGGTCGTTATCAGGAAACGACATGAGATTTCAACCAGGTACATCCGGCAACCCTTCAGGCCGACCGAAAGCCGATTACGACGTGCGAGCATTGGCGAGAACGCACACAGAGAGCGCCGTCGCAACACTGGTGCAGATCATGGAAGACCCGAAAGCAGCGCCTTCAGCGCGTGCCAGTGCAGCCTCAGCGATACTGGATAGAGGTTGGGGTAGGCCCGAGCAGACAGTGGTTGAACAGACGAAAGAACCGGGATTGGTTGCCCTGTTGCAGAAAATGCAGGCTCAGCGGACTGAAGAAGAGGAAACGAAAGCCGAAGAAACCACGTAGGCGGCACACCCCCCACCGCGTTAGGGGCCTCACAACGTTGTCGAACACAACGCCCGCATCAGCGGTCAACAGAGCGCGTAGCGGTTTGTTGGTCCGAATTTATTTGCTTGTTAGTTACCACTCTGTCCTCCTTGTAACTGATGGCCACCCAGCAAACCTACGATCGCCCCAAACCCAATCTTTGCTAGATCGAATGGCAAGCCCAAGCTGTGGCTGGAGTTTTTTGGTGGCGACGTGCTTAGTGGACTATATCTGTACGGCACCAACCTGCCGGGCTGGCAAGACGTATTCGAGATTACCTACACAATTGGCAATGAAGCATCCGTTTCGGACTTAGTGTTCAAGCAAGCGTGCGTCGTCGATAGAATTCAACCGGCGATCCTGCGTGGGCCAGCAGACTGTCAGTTCAAAGAACCGGAGATTGTTTCCGAACCCGCCGCGCTCGCATTAGTGACAACCAGTCTTGGCGTCATGGGTTGGGTCGTGCGAAGGAAGAAACGCAAGCAAGCCGCTGTTTGAAACTCAATCAGACATGACCCCGCTTCGGCGGGGTTCTTTTTATTTGCATACCTCCTTACAACTCAGCCGGCTGCAAGAGACCCGGGTGGCGTCGCTTGCGTGTTGCGTTGAATCGAACCGTCTGTGTTAGTCGGCGGCAATTTGTTTGTTTGAGATCAACAAATGGATAGGAAACGGGCGGTATTTGATTTTGATAGCAAGTCGCATTTGTGCGGCGATGCGGCTCGCTCCGGTTCTCTATCCCGCCGCCCAGCTCAAGGAGAGCACAATGATACGTAATATCAGATATGCATTTCTCTGCGCCATTGTGTTGCCACTGTGGCCCGGCATCGCACTCGCAGAGGGGCCTGAGAACTTGCAGATGCTGCTGAAGGGAGATTATCGCGTAACGGGGGAGGTAATATGCGTCCAATCTGCTACTGGATTTTCGGGTCCGCCCTTTTGGTATCCTTGTAGTGATTGGACCCCAGAATTGGGGCCTGGCCCAGGTTGCTTTCCTCCCCTCCAATATGAGGTCACTACTATAGGCGTCGCCAGTTTTGATGGCGAAGGCAACGCCCGCTCTACATTCAACACACTGGACGTGCTCGATTTTTCGGATCACGTTCATCCAGACGCCTTTGTCCCTGGTATTCCGGGCCCGTTCGGCTTTAGCGGTTCTGAGGGTGAATGTCACTTCACGTATACCGTAAAGCCGGATCGAACTTTCACGATGCAGCAGAGTCACTGCTCGGGAACGCTGAAGATAGGTACGCCGACGCCCGTTCCACTCTACACTGGCCCAGGACCTGAAATTCAAGGTTTCATAGCGCAAGGCAGGCAGACACTGGTTACGACTATTATTGAGCCAGCTGAACAGACAATCACAGTTGGTTCGGATAGCTTAACTCGGGTATGTTCGGAGACGACACATTATTATCGTGTCTGGCCCAGCAGCGGAACCAAGCCTGACGGCCAACTACCCGCAGAAGCCGATAACCTCGATCCCCGACCGTGGTGGTAAACATTGCGCTAACGAAGATACCAGCCTACAAATTCGAGACCAACAAGACCCCGCTTCGGCGGGGTTTTGTTTTATCTGCTGCGCCACCACGCACTCGCAAGGCGATGTGCTTCGACACCCACCGAGGTTCGTCTCTACCTACTGCACCGTAAATGAGGAAGTTACCCCGCCAGTCGGGCTAGTGTCATTGATTTGTTTGGCGACGATCACGCCAGTGGGTGGCTGGTCGGGGCCCGGCGGTGTAGGCACGGAGTTAGCGGTGATCTTCACCGTGATGGTACCGGAAGCATTCGTAGCGCCACCGCCAGGAACGCCGGTAAGCGAAGGAGCGATGGAATCGATGGAGATGTTCGCGCTCGGTTGCACATTGATAATGTACTGCCGGTTCTGAACAGCTCGAACTGTCCCTGACAAGGCTGCCATGCTGGTAACCGTGAACACGAACGTCGCTTGCGTACCCGTGGTGATTGTCGGGGGTGCTGTCGTCCATGTTTCTGAAAATCCGGTGGCAGTAGAAGGCGTTCCGCCGGTTCCCACCACCGTGCCCAAGGCGGCAGTTCGTTGCGCCCGGCTGCGGAAGAAATTGATGATTGCTATTATGGCAAGTATCAGCGCGATGGCGATAACAATTAATAATGCAACTCCTCCTAACCCCACTGCTCCAGCTTCTGCGCCCATTTTCTTTCTCCTTGTTCATCGGTTTGTTAGCACTCGTCCAGTAAGTTACCCATTAGACGGCTCCCGGAATCTCGATTTGTAAAAGTCCAGGTGCGCCGAAAACACATTCTTGTTTGCTCGTATTGATTTGTCCACTTCCACGCTGGAACGGAGGTTACGGACAGTTCTGCTGAATTGCGCCTACGGCTACGGTCTCGGCTTCTGACATATCCAATCCCCACCGCTGCTTGATCGCCACCCAGTCCGCCACGTACTCGCAGTGATAGCCAGCGTCCGGCGGCAATCATCTATCCGGTCCTTGATCGCTTTGCTTCGGTTGGGTGACCTGTCAACTGCAATCAGGTGCTCTGGATTGCCCAAATCGTTTGCGTATTCTTGCCTCCGTTGCTTGGTCTACTCCCATCCGCCAGAACGTTGTGCGTTACGTAGCGGCACCATGTGGTCAACATCGAGGTCACTTGGGTCGGTGAATACCTGACCTGAATACGGGTCAGTCCATTGACCGGACTCGACTCGGCATTCCTCGACAGTTTCAAATGTGACCGGCACTTCTGATTCGGCAACCAACACTTCCTGTCTCGTATCCTGACAGTCACCATTCGCGTCAATCCAGTGCCGCCACTGGAGCGGATGTATTCTGGGTAGATAGTTACGTTGCGAGACCAGACTCACCCCACACCGGCATTGTGTAAGACGCGGACGTAACCGTCCTGCTTTTCTAGATCGAGCAATCTGGCTTGGTCTCCCGCTCTGAGAAGGCGGATGACATCGGTCTGCGTGCTCGGGCCTAGACGGAGGTTGACGTTGCGTTTAATAACGACATCGTGTGCGATGCAGGCAAGCGGTAGCGCAAGAACAACCACGAGAGCTACGCGAATGATTGTAAGCATTATTCTTTGCGGTGGTTAAGAATGCCGCCTGCTTGTCTGATGTGGGGTGTAAAGATAGACCACCTTTCAAGAAAGCGGAACCATGTCAGAAGCAATCGAGAAGTTCGCGCCCTATCTGAAGTCATCCGATGAGCCGCTTGACCAAGCAAGCAAGGAAGAAATCGCGGACACTGCCCGCGTGTTGGCATTCCAATCGCATCTCCTAGAAAGCTTCGCAATAGCCTCTCGACACGTACTGTGTGTCTGAGTTGTTGATGGCGATACTGATACGTATGCGCTCGCCTTTCTTCAGCTTGCCTTCGCTGAACTCCTCATCATTTCCACTTATTAGTACTTGCGCCCCAGTTCTATGGCTTCTGTAGCGGCCCAAGACGTTTATGTATCGACCTTTAATGTCCCGCGGTCCTAACTCTGACCGTGCCAATGAGGTGTCGAAGCCCTCTCTTTCCGAGATCCAGTAGGGGTTGACATCAAAATCTTTGTACAACTCTGTCTGGATCAAATAGTGAAGCGAGGTAGTCAACTTAGCTTTGTGAATAACGCGGTACGGCCTTTCATCTTCAACGTATTCAACGTATGCAGGGGTATAACTCAGAATCAGCCGGTCGGGTTCCGGTTTGGCTGCACCGGCTTCATCTCCAACAATGGCAGCCGCTCGTTCAATTAGGCAAGCAAAGACCTGCTCCTCCGGTTTTTCCGATGTTTGTGCTTGCGCCAGTGCGCCCGATACCATCAGCACACTCGCAGACAACAGTATTGTTCTTCGCAATGCCGTGTTCACGGCTCGACCTTATCTATTCAAAATAGTTGCCGTCAAGATGAAAAATTGTGGGTTCTAATAACCCTCCCTCACAGTGGTACGAGCGGTCGCCTACTTTTCTAATCACAGTCGCTTGAATCCAAATCAACTTTAATAATTCGACCTCCAGGGTGTCCGGGCGGTTCGGTTCGTTGTAACCGACGTGACCAAACCAATTACGAATTTCCTTTTTGGCGTGCTTGGTGTCGTTAGGCTTCACCCGAGGTGCGCAGCAACTCGCGTGCCGCGTCAATAATGTCGTTGGCGTAAGCGTCGCGATTGCTTGGGTCATTGTCAGACTCGCTCGCTAGGTACACGAATTGAGACAACTTGTCCCAATTCGGGCCATTGTCGGCTTTCGCATCGTTTGCCGCACCCCACCATATTGCCTGCGCCCCTTGATATGGACTTGCGGCGCCATCAACGATTCGTCGCGCGTGATACAACGCAACGGTCATTTGAGCCTCACGCCGGTCTGGAAACGGAATCGATAATTCTTCCAAGGCGCGGCGGAGTAACGGTTCACAGGTCGATCCGGTTGCGTCGATTTCGCCCGCCAACTGACGGAGCGTCTCGCTGTCATAACCCTCTTCTAGGGCGGAGCAGGCCGTCAGCGCGCCTCCCATTTGCGAACCAGACGACGCGCCTCGGCAATTCGCTCCGGTGACATTTTGGCCTCCATGGCCTTCAGATTCTCAAGAGCAAACTCGTTTCCGTGTGACGCCGAAAGACTGAACCAGACGTACGCCTGCGTGAAATCCACGTTAGCGTTTTCACCATTAACATGGACAACACCCATTTTGTTTTGCGCCTGCGGATGGCCTCTCTCGGCGGCTTGGCGATACCAATACAGTGCCGTTCTTCCGTCTTTCGGGACACCTGAACCGCGCCAGTACATGTTTCCCAGATTAAACTGAGCGGACGTGCTCCCTGCGCGAGCCGCTCTCCTGAACCATTCGGCCGCCACTGGCTCATCCTTTTGAACGCCTTCGCCATTCAGGTAGATGACACCCACGTTGTTCATCGCCGCTACATTGTCCTGTTCCGCAGCTTTTTGGAACCAGTACAAGGCCCGCTGCTTGTCTCTGGGCACACCTTTGCCGTGCCGGTACAGATTCCCCAAATTGAACTGCGCAGCTGCCAAGCCTTGTCGGCAGGCTTTTAAGTACCACGAAGCCGCTTTTCTGTAATTCTGCCGGACGCCATGTCCCTCCGCGTACATCGTACCCAGTTCATTTTGCGCAGTGGCTTGCCCCCGTGTGGCCGCCATCCTGAACCAAAAAACGGCTTCGCCGTCGTTTTTTGGAACTCCGCGACCATACCGGTAACTGTTACCCAAGTTATAGAGGGCATCTGGGTGTTCCTGACCCGCGGCGACAATAAACCAACGTTGAGCAAGGGTTTCGTTCTTGAGAACACCTTTTCCGCTACGGTAGGCGAGTCCAAGGTTGTTCTGCGCATCTGCGTGCCCTTGCTCGGCGGCCCGCATGTACCACCCCACCGCCTTCTCATAGTCCTGAGTGACACCTGTGCCGTTCTCAAACATCACTCCAAGGTTGTTTTGCGCGCTTGAATGCCCCTGCAATGCGGCCCGGATGTACCATTGAACCGCCTCCTCATAGCTCTGAGCCACACCGCGCCCATGTTGCAGCATGACGGCCGCATTGAACTGCGCGGTTGCCTTGCCTTGCCTTGCAATCTTCAAGAACAGCGAGAAGGCGGTCTCATAGTCCTCCATCTCATACGCGGCATTGGCTGCTTGGCTGTAATCGACAGCTTCGGCAGCGGGCGCGGCGGCAAAAAGCGCGAAAAGGAATACAGACAGCAAAAACCGACGCCCCATTGGCGCCAAAGCCAAGAAAACATGGGCACCAAAGGCGATTTGCCCCGAAGAGGGCATCCTTATACAGGTTGTTGTTGTCATGCTTCCTCCTCCCAAAGGACGCATAAGAAGAACTCGTTTGACTGTAACGTGATTACGGGGGAGTCCTCCGACAACGACATTTATACACCTTTACAGCGGAGTCGAGAACCGAGCCGGCTTTGCTAGCATAAGAAGCGTTGACAGAGATCAAATAACCTAATGCCATCGGGGCGGACCGGCTTGACCGAATTCGTCAGAGCCATAAGATTTCAGCCAGCGAACAACGTCAACAATAATTGGGATCGTTAAGGGAAGATAGTTATGAGAATCTCGGCAAAGCTTTTGACCATGTCGTTGCTGGCCTTGCTTTTTATTTCAGAGCGAACAGTCGTGGCTGGCTCAATTACTGTTACAGACGAAGGCCAGCTCGTCTGTGGCACTGCAGGTTGCAGTACTGATTCTGCGGACCTGGTAACGGCGGGAATAAAGTTTAAAGCTACATTTGACGATACAGCGACTTACTCTGGTTTCAGCGGCACGCCTGCGGTAGGCGCCTTAGCGCATAGCCCTACGATATCAGGGGCTCCAGATCCTGCATCGAATGGCACGTTCGCATTACCCAGGATCGCCGTACCCGAACCGGAAATCTAGCCCTGATCCTGACTGGTTTGGGCGCCATGGCGTGAATGTTGCGAAGAAACAGAAAGCAATTTCCCAGAGCCCAACAAACCGTAATTCATCAATCACCAGGCGCGTAGCTCAGTGGTAGAGCGCTACCGTTACACGGTAGAGGTCGGCTGTTCAATTCAGTCCCGCGCCTACCAATCGCTTTGAACCGAGAATTTCAAGCTCTTTTCGGCTATCAAGTCGTAACCATGCGCGTGGTTCGATAGCTGAACGTTCGCTATTTTGTCAGGACGATCATCTGTGTCTGAGCAGCCGGAAGTCGAGGTCGTAATCGAAATTCCAAAAGGCAGTTTCCTCAAGCGCGGCTCGACCGGCCATATCGATTTTGTTTCACCGCTGCCGTGCCCATTCAACTACGGCTCAGTACCGACCCACCTTGGCTTGGAAGGTGACTTGCTCGATGCCGTTGTTCTTGGTCCGCGACTACCATTAGGAACACGTTTGCGGGTCAAGGCCTGGGGCGCTGTGACGCTCACGGACCGAGGCATGAGCGACGACAAGCTGATTTGCAGCACTGAGCCATTGCGAGCTGCTGAACGCCAGAACGTATTGCGTTTCTTCCGCTTTTATGCCCGCTGCAAAGGTCTGCTGAATATGTTACGCGGGCGTCCGGGACGTAACGCCTGCGATGGGTGGCACGATGCCGAATTTGCGTTATCCAGGGCGAAGCCACGCGATGATCCGTGGCGAGGTCCACCTGTGGGTTTCTGACGAAACCAGTTTGTACGCAAATGGACCCGCCCTCCATCTTCTGAGAGGCTATCGTGCCGGGTATTCCTTGGAAATCAGTTTGCCGATGGTTGAATCAGCACGTACTGGCTCGACGAAAGCGATGGACGTGACAGGGAAGATCATGTGGTCAGCGCCGTTTGCGCCATCAGTTCGTTTAGTGATGACATAACGCATCTCGCCCGTCTTCGGGTCAGACTCCTGCTGGACAGAAAACGCGCCGCGCAATACGGGGTGGTCGGAACCAAGGTGGTCTATCCTCCCGTAGTACACGCTACCGTTCGTAAGCGTCACTGCCTGATAGGACGTCGTGAGAAGCGGCCTGTGAAAGCGCCGATAGTTCTGGTGTGCGGTAACGATGAGTATAGCAACAACTGCTAATCCGATTCCTGCAATAATGACTTCTTTCATGTCTTTGAGACCTCAATACTTGAATAGACCGGCACCAAGGATGGTGTTTTTTGGGGCCCCATAGGATTGCTCCCCCCGGCGCGGTCTTCGGCTTCTTAGCACTCGGGCCCGTTGCCCGACCGCATTGGCGAGTCTATGAGACTATCATCTTGGCGCTACACGTCGGCCATTACAGGCCACGCTATGGTGATGTGCCGATTATTGAATCGCTGGAACTGCTGGCGACCGAGAAGATCAACGATGAAATGGTGGTTAGCCTGGTCGCAGGCTTTGAAGCGCTAAAGGCGTTTGATCGCTGCAAGGGGTGGACTGACAGCCTAAAGACACACGCCGAAGAACTTCGAGTGCGAACACAGGACCCTCAAGCGGTATAGATCTCACCCGGCTTCATCATGGCCGGTGTGTTTAGATGTAAGCCGTTGTACATTGAGAAAATGTCAGCACCTTTGGCGCTTCTCCGGCACGTCGGTGCTCTACTTCGTATCGCTCAGAAATCAGGTGTAGGCCGCTCTCCAGCAAGCCAAGTTTCGTCGCCCTTATCTCCGGCATCGGTTAGCCCTGTGGAGTGAAGTGGACCTAGGCTCGTATCTCGCAGTTTCTTGGTGATCGGTAAGCGATAGCGGAATATCCACGTCTTGCTGTCCGATTTTGTGACCTAGAGAAAGAGCCAGCCGCCATCGGGGTAGAGGCCGGGCTGGTTGCTATGGTTCGCGATGGAGGTCTGTTGGGGTGTCTGCCCATATTCCTTCCCATACAAAGTGATTGGATTGTCGTGAATGGTTACGCACAGTCTCCGACTGCCAGTCTGGAGTTATTACTAAAGATCAATGGGTTAACAGGTAAATCCTGGACGGCATCGGACTGCGCTTGACACCTCATGTAATGACACCCTTTACGTGAAAAGAATCGTCCTACGAGGCAGTTCTCTCTCATTGGTGTCTCAATGTGTCGGCCAAGGTGCCGTAAACGCAACCGCCCGTTGATGCGTTTTGCGAAGAGACAACTTCGTCACACCTGGCAAGTCTCCGAGCCGAGCGTTAGGTGACGGTTTCGTGTCGCAACACGGGGTATCGGCGAAGCGGGTAGAATTCGGTTACTTCGATCACATACACACGGAGAAATTGTGAGACATCTGAGATTGCTCGTTGCGCTGGTTGCTTCATTCGTTGCGTTCTCGCCGCTGCATGCCGCGGAGGACTACAGCGGGACCATCAAGATTTTCAAGACCTCACCGGTGGTGAAGCCGTACTTTGACACTGCCTATGGCTATGCGGTGTTTCCGACCATCGGTAAAGGCGCGGTCGGGATCGGGGGTGCCCACGGCAAAGGGCAGGTCTATCGCGGCAACAAAGTGACCGGCTACACTTCGATGACTCAGCTAACCATTGGCTTTCAACTTGGCGGCCAAGCCTATACTCAGATCATCTTCTTTGAGGACAAGCGCGCCTATGACACGTTCACCAGCGGCAATTTCGAGTTCGGCGCGCAGGCTACGGCTGTGGCGATTACCGCTGGTGCGACGGCACAGGCTGGCACAGGTGGCGGTGGCGCCAGTGCCACGGCTGGCGGCGGCCAGGCAGGCAAGCAGGAAAGTTCCTATAGCAATGGCATGGCGATATTCACCTACGTCAAGGGCGGCCTTATGTACGAGGCGTCACTGGGCGGTCAGAAATTCAACTTCAAGCCAGCTAACTAATACAGTCCGGACAAACTAAGCATCACCGTGGCGCCGTTGCCTTTCATTAGGCAGCGGCGTTTTCTTTTGCCCGCGTGCTCCCTTTCTAACGGTTGATCATTTCGGCCGGACGGTTATTGAGTTTGCTCGCGGTTTGACGCCGGTATTTTTCTGCACCGGTATTTCGTTTGCAGCGGAGCGTTATATGGCCAATGTAGACCGGCGTCTTCTCATCGGCGCGGGGGCGTTCGCCCCCTGTTAGCGAGTAATTGGACGGGCACATTGTTGACGCGCACCATCATCCGAACTCAGAGAATCGTGTGATCATTTAAGGTACTTCGGCCCGCTTTTCATACTGTAGGAATTGATCTTAAAGGCATTTAAACGCCAGCCTACATTCTTAATGGAAGTGTCTCCATTAAGCGACTGTCAGGAAATGACGACAATGCGTTGGACCGGACAATCGCTCTCAAGAAAGGTCAGCGCTTGAACCGGAAGAAATCACATGAACTTGGGGTAGAAGATGAATCAGGAACAATTGCTCGAACAAATTCGCGAAGCGAATCTGAACTACTTGCTGCTTGCCCAGCATCTAATTCGCCAGGACCGCGACGCCGCTGTTTATCGCCTTGGCGTCGATGAGGAACTGGCCGATCTGATCGACAAACTCACACCGGCGCAGCTAATGCGCATCGCATCATCCAACACGCTGCTTTGTCGTTTCCGCTTTGATGACCGCGTCATACTCGACTTGCTGGTTGCCAAGGGCGAGAAGCGCGCAATCTCGAGCGCACACGCTGCCATTCTGATGGCGCAGCAGCCGGCAGAAACGCTGGCCTGATTCTGCAGTAGCAAACCGAAAGCAGGTAACAAGTGGCCAAGAAAAGTGTGGTGGGCGAAGCCCGCCAGATACAAATGGCGATCGAGCTCATCAACCTCGGTGCGCGCTTGCAGGTCCTGGAGGCTGAAACTACGCTGAGCAGAGAACGTCTGCTGCGCCTCTACAAGGAAGTCAAAGGCGTTTCCCCGCCGACGGCCGACGAGCACCGGTTCAAATCAATACGGGCGCAAGCCCGGATCAAGGTCGCGCAGTAGTTTTTCAACAGCCTTCTACGTTACTAGGCCGTTCTTGACTGCATACTGGGCGATTTCAACATTGTTCTTGAGGTGCATTTTTTCCAGGACGCGACTGCGGTAGACGCTCACCGTTTTCGGTGACAGCGACAAAGACGTGGCCATTTCGGACAGCGATTTGCCCGAAGCAATCATGATGAAGGTCTGGTATTCGCGGTCTGACAAGAGCTCGTGAACGGGGCGCGTGTCGTTACCGTCACCGACCATGCGTGCCAGTTCCTCGCCCAGAGACGGGCTGATGTACTTGCGACCCGATGCAACCTGTCTGACCGCAGTGACCAGTTGCGACGCCGCACTTTGCTTGGTCAGGTAACCTGCTGCGCCGGCTTTGATGGCACGTACCCCGAACTCGTCCTCGGCATGCGTGGTCAGCATGAGAACTGCGACGGTGGGCCATTCGCGTCGAATCTGTTTCAACGTCTCGATGCCATTCTTGTCGGGCAGCGAAATGTCGAGCAATACCACGTCGAAAGCGTTATCGCGTAATTCGCGTATTGCTTGTGCGCTGCTTTCCGCCTCGCCCTCGACTCGGATATCGTCGGTTTCGGATACGATTTGTCGAAGACCATGCCTGACAATGGCGTGGTCGTCTGCGATCAAGACCTTGGTCAAGATACCTTCCTCACTGGATCAGAATTGTCTTGGAAACCCGCTTCGAGCGGCTGCGTCTCGTCCACTTTGCTGCCAGGCAACGGGATGTTAACTTCAATACGGGTGCCGTTTCCCGGCCCCGAGTCAAGGATGAATTGTCCGTGCAGTGTATCGACCCGCTCGCGCATGCCGCGCAGACCAAACGAGCCCTCTTTTGCGGCGGCGCTGAGGTCCATACCGCATCCGTTATCCTGAATGATCAGGGTGACGACGTCGCCATCTGAAACAAGTTCAACCGAAACCATGCTCGCTTGCGCGTGGCGCGCGACGTTGGTCAGTGTCTCCTGAAACACGCGAAACAGCGCGGTGGAGACTTTCGGAGCGAGCTCGATCTCGTCGTTTGGGCAAGCTACATCGAGGTCGATACCGGTCCGCGCGGCAAACTCCTTTGCCTGCCACTCGACTGCGGCGATCAGACCGTGATCGAGGACCACAGGCCGAAGCCGTCTTGACAAACTCCGCGCCGAATCGATTGCGTGGTCGAGCAACGCGTCAGCGTTATTGACTTTCCCGAGCATGTCTGTGGCGTCGCCCGGCAGGCGTTTGCGTAGCCACTCCAGGTCGATCTTGGCTGCAGTCAATGTTCCGCCAAGATCATCGTGGATCTCGCGCGCAATGTGCGCCCGTTCGTCTTCGCGCACGGTGTCGACATGGGCCGAGAGCTGCCTTAGCTGCTCGCGCGAGCGGCGCAGCCGTTCTTCGGCAAGCTTGCTTTCGGTGATGTTGTTAACGATGCCCTCCGACATCACCACACCGTCGTTCAGGCGGCGAGCCGTGGCCCGCAGGTTGACCCATTTGATTTCCTTGTCCTCACCTACCCTGATCCGTCCTTCCCAGTTTCTCGCCGTGCCCGACCTGTGCGATTCAATTCGCGCTTGCAAGAAGGATTCCCGATCATCCGGGTGAACCATGTCAGCCATGGTTCCGGGCTGTTCGATCAAAACCGATGGCAGCACGCCGTAGACTGCCATTGCTCCCTCGCTTGCATACAGTATCTCGGCGCTGCCGTCGGCTTTGAGTCTGGATTGAAACACCATGCCCGGGATATTCGTGGCCAACGACTTGAAGCGCGTCTCGCTCTCGCGTAGTGCAGCGATCGCCTCACTTCGCTCGCGGCGCGCCGCCACTTCGCGCAGACTGCGTTCCGCGGCCGGTGCGAGGCGTGACAGGCTTTGCTTGATGATGAAGTCACTGGCACCAGCTTTCATCAGCGCGACTGCCGCTTCCTCGCCAATCGCACCGGATACCACGATGCACGGAATGTCCGGGTTGGTCTCGTTGACGATGGCCAGCGCGTTGACGGCATCGAAGTCGGGCATGCTGATATCGGTGATCACCAGATCCCATGGCCCGTTTTGCAAGGCGTGCCGCAATCCTTCAGCCGTGTCAACGCGCGTAGCACTGAGCTGATAGCCCGCGGCGATGAACTCCTCATTGATGAGCAGTGCGTCGTCTTCGGAATCTTCGACGTGCAGCAGTCTCAGCGTTTTTGGTGTGCCAGCGTCAGACAATGGTTGAAGGCGTCTCGTTCAGTGTAAGCCAGTAGCTCTTGATCTCACCGGCGACCTCGACAAAACGTTCGAAGTTGACCGGCTTGCGGATATAGCCGTTTGCACCCAGTTGGTACGATTTAATGATGTCGGACTCTTCCGATGAACTGCTCAGCATGATCACCGGCACGAAACGCGTAAAGGAGTTGGCACGCACCGCTTCCAGCACGTGAAACCCGTCGCTGCCCGGTAACTTGATATCGAGCAGAATCAGGTCGGGTCGGTGCGGAAATGCCCCGTCGCTTGGCTCCTGTTCCCATTTGCTCAGTTGCTCCAGCGCCTGTTCCGCGTCTTCACATGCCACTACGCTTTCGAGCAGCCCAACTTCCTCGAATGCCAGCATTGCAAGCTCGCGGCCGTCTGGATTGTCCTCGACCAGCAGGACCGTAGTCGTCTCGCTTTTCATAATAGTTGGTCATTCTGTTTGTGTGATTATGGTGAACTGTGCCCCATCCCCAACGAGACCTTTGGCAGCTAACCTCCAGCCATGCAGGTGCGCAATTCGCTGCACAATTGCTAACCCGATTCCGGTCCCCTCGAAGTCGGTCTCACGGTGCAAACGTTGGAACACGCCAAACAGTTTATCAGCGTAGCGCATGTCAAACCCGGCTCCGTTGTCCGAGATGTAGAAGCTGCCTGGCGGGGCGTTGTCGGCGGGGCCAATCTCGATCCACGGCGCGTCGGTGTTGCGGGTGAACTTGCAGGCGTTACTGATCAGGTTCTCAACAACGATCTTTAGTAATCGTGGATCGGCTTCAATCGACATTCCCGGCGACACGGTGAAAGTGCCACGGCAGTTATTTCGCGCCTTGCAATCGCCATAGACTTCCTCGCACATTTCGCTGACGTTCACGGTACGCGTGTTGACCTCGGCTCGCGAAATCCGTGACAGCTTCAGCATGTCATCGATCAACTCACCCATGCGTGATGTCGCCCGCACAATGCGCTTCAGGTAGTCACGCCCGGACTCGTCGAGATCTTCCGTGTAACGGTTTGAAATGATTCGGCTAAATCCTTCGATTGTGCGAAGTGGTGCACGCAGGTCGTGCGAGACGGAGTAACTGAATGCCTCGAGTTCACGGTTCGCCACGGCCAACTGCGCGGTGCGCTCTTCAACGCGGTTCTCAAGCGTCGCGTTAATCAGCCGCACCTGTTCCTCGGCGCGCTTCTTGTCCGTGATGTCGCTGGCGAGTAGATAGAAGCCGTTGATTTTCCTGTTGTCGCTGCCGTCGGGAACGAGGTTGATATCAAAGTGACGGATTTCCGCGCCAATCCCGATGCGTGCCTCGGTGCGCGCCGGCTTGCCTGCCAGTACCGATACGAGGGAGCCTGACAGCGCGCCATAAGTTGTCTCGCCAATGAGCTCACGCAAATGTCGTGGCGTGTCAGATGTTCCGGAATCAGCCGACAGCTGCACCAGGCCGGCATTGGCGAACTGACATCGAGCATATTGATCGAAATAACCGATCAGGGCCGGTACGTTATCTGTAATCAGTCGCAGCATTGACTCACTGTCGCGCAATGCTTGTTCCTGCTCGCGGCGTTCGGTGATGTCCGAGAACGTTGCGACGTAGTGGCTGGTGCGATTACTTGAGCTCTTGACAGCACTGTAAGTCAGTCGGGCCCAATAGCGTTCGCCATTCTTGCGCGCACCCCAAATATCACCTTGCCAGTAACCACGTTCTTTCAATCCTGCGCGCAAGGACTTCAGGAACGTCTCGTCGTGCCGTCCGCGCCGGAGCAAATAGGGCGTCTTGCCGATGACTTCCTTGGCGCTGAAACCGGTTATTTCGGAGAAGGCGCGGTTGACCATCAGAATCAGGTTGGCCGAATCGGTAACCATGATCGCATCGTGGGTGCTGCCGAACACCTCCGAGACCAGGCGTGTCTGTTCCTTGGCGCGGCTGCGGTCGAGCACCATTTCGGTCAGGTGTGTGGCGCGTTCCAGCAACTCCATTTCCGACTCATCTGACACACGCGCATCGGGGAAGAAGACCGACATCGTGCCCAACGTTTGACCAGTGTGATCCTCGAGCGGTGCGGACCAGCAAGTCCGCAAACCTTGCGACAGCGCGACATCGCGGACCCGTTCCCAACGCGGCTCTTGTTCGATGTTCTCAACGTAAACCGGCCTGCCGCGCAGCATGCCAGCGGGTGACGTGCCGTAAGTTTTCCGCGGTGCCATGTCCCGAACGACAGCCAGGTAATCCGGTGGCAGACTGGGCGCTGTGCCGATCTCCAGATGTTGCTCATCGGAGCCAACCAGCCACACGCTATAAAGTCCGCCGTTCGAAATAGACTCCAGGCCGATGCAAAGGGTCGCGAGAATCTGATTGACTTCGGCGTCGACCGCGAGCATTTCCAACACCCGCTTCTCAATGCCTAGTATCTGCTGGCTGCGCTTGAGCACCGTGATATCGTCGAATGAAACCAGTACCCGCGCACCGTGGTCGCTGGGAATGCCGACCACATGCACCAGCATCCAGCGACGGTTGGTGGCTTGAATCGACAGGTACTCGAGGGAGGATCGGCTGCGCCGGCCGCTGAGGACTTCACGCACACCGTCGATCAGGGCCTGTGCCGAGGGGTCGCTGGGCGATTGGTCGAAGACGCGGATGAAGTCGACGTGCGCGGTAACGAGGCTACGGGCTTCGGGAGCCGGGTCTCGGCGAAAGAAATCCTCGCAGGCGCGGTTGGCGGCGATGACCATGCCGTCTTTGTCGAGGACGCACACGCCACCGTCCATGGCATCGAGCATTTCGCGCCACAGCCTTTCCGATGTTGCCGTCGCGTGTTCTGCGCTTACCCGCTCGGTGACGTCTTGAGTGACACCACGAAGTTTTTGTGGTTCGCCTTTGGCGTCGCGCACTAACTCAATGCGCTCGTGCAAGTTGCGCACCTTGCCACGGCTGAGTTCGATACGGTAATCGAGCGAGAGTGTGTCGTCGTAGCGCCCGGTGCTCAGTGCCGTGATTGCAGTGCGCACGGTGGCCCGGTCTTCAGGGCAGACGTTGTCGAGAAACTCCTTGAACGTCATGCCTTGATGGTTCTGCGGTAAACCGAAGATGCGGTTCTCTTCGTCGGAGTTCCAGATTCCGTCGCCGCTGAGCGTGCGCTCGAAATTACCTACGTGGGCAATGCGCTGGGCCAGTTGCAGCCGCTGGCGTTCGAGCTCCAGAGCGCGCTGCGTTTCCTTGTTAGACGTGATGTCGCTACAGGTGAGCACGAAATACATCGCCAAACCGGTTTCATCGCGCACCAGCGATTGGGTCGTGGCCAGCCACGCCTGCTCACCGGTCTTGCGCTGAACGCGAACCTCGGCGACATCATTGGTGATTTCGTGGGACATCATGCGCGCGTAACTGGCGCGCACCAGACCTTCGTCTTCCATTGCGACGAGGTCCAGGTAGTTAAGGAGCTCTAGCTCGTATGTCTGGTAACCGAGGATTTGTGCCAGCGCCTGGTTGACTTTCAGGAACCTGCCGTCAGGACTGATGAGCGCCATACCGGTCGCTGCGTTCTCAAAAACGGCACGTAAGCTTGCCTGTACCGGGGATACGTCGGGTTCCCGGTAGCGGCCGGCGGTCGGCAGGCGGAGATAGCGCAGGCGTCTTTCGGTACCTGCCCTCAACGCGATTTCCTTGCAAGCTCAGTCATTTTTCAAGCCATCACGGTAGCCGTTCGGGCGCCCATTTGTCGATGTTTATCGGGCAATACACACAATATATCAGAAAGTTAAGAACATTACTTACGGTAATTTATTAACTGACGATGCTGGCTTCATCAAGCGCTGCATCGGCACGCGACGGGCATTGGGTCTGCCGCTTCCAGTCCTTGAGTTCGCCGTTTCGCGCTGTGCCCGCATGCGTTCAGGCGGTCTCGTCAGGCATGGTTTGGAAAAGCACAGCGATAAACGCGCCAGCCTTGGTGTGGCCTGACAGTTGTGACTTGCTTTGAGGATCCTGAGCGCACCTAAAGTCGAGACCGCGGCTGCCGTAGGAAGACCCAGGTGTCAGTAGGGAATGTTGATCGGTGCCGCACATCGAGTTACTGCAGGCGGATCAACAGGGTCACGGGCAATGCGTTTTCGACGCGTTGCGTACGGCTAATCAGAACGGGGACAGATGCAATGGCTAAACGAGTTCTAACGGTCGATGACTCGGCAAGCTCCCGCGCCATGGTTTCGTTCACGCTGCGCCGTGCTGGTTACGAAGTGGTCGAGGCCGAAGACGGCGTCGAGGGCCTGGAACGGGCCACTGAACAACATATCGATCTGGTGTTAACCGACCAGAACATGCCGCGCATGGATGGCCTAACCCTGATCAAATCCTTACGCCAGATGCCAACCTATCGCAAGGCGCCAATTCTGGTGCTGACATCGGAGCCCTGCGACGACCTGAAGACGCGGGGGCGCGAAGCCGGCGCAACCGGCTGGATGGTCAAGCCGTTCGACCCGCAGCGGCTACTGACACTGGTCAAGCAGGCCATCGGCTTAGCTTCGCCGTCCCTTCTGAAGTCGGGTCGCAAACACCACTTGATCGACAATCGCGTATCACCCGCGCATAATGGTTTGGCGGCCGCGCCATTCGCTGTGCGCTAGATCTGATTTCCGGCGGCTGCTCCGACGATAGACAACGGACTCAACGGTGCGCGAGAGATGCTCGGGTATAATCCGCCGCTGCTCCCGACCCTCCCGTCATGCTCGAAGCCAACGAAATCTCTTGTGTTCGCGGCAATCGCAAACTGTTTCGCCACTTGTCATTCGCTGTCAAAGAGGGGACCGCACTGAGAATCCACGGAGCCAATGGCGCCGGCAAAACCAGTCTGCTGCGCATGATGGCCGGGCTGTCTCCGATCGACGAAGGGCGCGTCACCTGGGGTGGCAGGACGCTGGCCGAAATCGGCGACGACTATTCACGAGAGCTGGTGTTTGTTGGGCACGCCAATGCGCTCAAGGCGTATCTCACGCCTTGTGAAAACCTGCGACTGGGTTTGGCGGTTCAGGGTATCGCAGTCAGTGACGGCGCCGTTCGTGACGTGCTGGACGAAGAAGGGTTAACTGGCGTGGCCGACGTGCCAGCGCAAAGGCTCTCGGCCGGTCAGCAACGCCGGGTCGCGCTGGCGCGCACCAGGTTTGCCGCGTCACGCAAGCTGTGGATTCTTGATGAGCCGTTCAGTTCGCTCGACGACGAGGCCGTCAGGCGATTTTCGTCGCGCTTGGCGCAGCAGGTGGCAAACGGTGGCGTCGTTGTCTATACGACCCACCAAGACGTGGAGATAGATGCACCCACCAACTATCTGGAGCTGGTGTGACCGCCGGACTGCGGCAGGCGCTGGCAGCGGTCACTTGGCGCGACCTGCTATTGGCCGTTCGTTTGCGCACCGACGTACTGACCATCGTCTTCTTTTTCGCGATCGTGGTCAGTTTGTTCCCCTTGGGTGTTGGTGCCGATCCGGTACTATTGCGTGCGCTCGGCCCCGGGGTGGTTTGGGTCGCGGCGCTGCTCGCTTCGATGCTGGCACTGGGGCGCTTGTTTGCCGACGATTTCGCAGACGGCACGCTCGAGCAGCTTGTTCTGGCAGGCGAACCATTGCCGTTGCTGGCCCTGGCAAAAGTATTCGCACACTGGCTGGCGACCGGACTACCGTTGGTTTTGCTCTCGCCTTTGCTTGGACTGGAGTTCGGACTCGACGCCGCGGGCTTGTGGGTTCTGGCTACGTCGCTCGCAATCGGTACGCCGGTGCTGTCGCTGATCGGTGCAATCGGAGCGGCGCTCACGCTTGGCGTTCGCGGTGGGGGCGCGCTGACTGCACTGCTGGTGCTACCGTTGTACGTGCCGGCGTTGATTTTTGGAGCGGGCGCCGTGGTGGCGGCAGGGCAGAATATGCAGTTTGGTGGCCACCTGTCAGTGCTCGGCGCGATGCTTTTTGCCGCGATTGCGCTGGCACCGTGGGCTATTTCAGCGGCGCTACGGATCGCCTTGGAATGAACTAGCACTTGAATGAATTGGCAATTGAATGAAAGCTAGAACTTATTTGCTTGTTGAGCTTGATTATTTGATTCGATACAAATGGCTCTGAATATCTGGAAGTACGCTTCGCCACAGACGTTCTTTCCGCTTGCCGGCAGAATGATCCCGGTGTTCACGGTACTGGCAATCGTGTTCGCGGTGGTCGGGCTGTACATCGGTTTCTTTGTTGCGCCGACCGATTTTCAGCAAGGTGAGGTCTACCGCATCATTTTCATCCATGTGCCGGCAGCATGGATGTCGATGTTCATCTATCTGGTGATGGCGTTCTGGGCGGGTGTCGGGCTGACCTTCAACACGCGACTGTCTTCGATGATGGCGCACGCGCTGGCGCCAACCGGCGCGCTGATGACCTTTATTGCATTGTGGACTGGTTCGCTGTGGGGTAAGCCGACCTGGGGTACCTGGTGGGTGTGGGACGCACGCCTGACATCGGAACTGATTCTGTTGTTTCTGTACGTTGGCTATATGGCACTTGCCGCAGCCATTGATGACGTGCGGCGCGCCGACAAGGCTTCGGCGGTCCTGGCGTTGGTCGGCGTTGTCAATGTGCCGATCATCTATTTTTCAGTACAGTGGTGGAACACGCTGCACCAGGGTGCTTCTGTCAACCTGACACGGGCGCCAAGCATGGCGGCCAGTATGCTCACCGGTATGTTGCTCATGGCACTGGCGTTCTGGATGTATTCCATTGCCGTCTCGCTGCTCAGAGTGCGGGCCATCATCAGGGAAAGGGAACGTGACGCAGCTTGGTTGCAGGACTCCGCTTGACGGCGAAAGCACCAGGAAGCAGGTTACTGTGATTCATGATTAGAAAACGATTACGCGGGTGTGGTGATGCATTGGGGTAGCGTATCCGAGTTTTTTGCGATGGGCGGCTACGGGCTATACGTCTGGGGTTCGTATGGCGTGACGGCGCTGGTGTTGTTTATGGAGGTCGTTCTGGTCAGGCGACGGGCAAGAACTCCGACCGGAATCGCTGGTCATACAGGCGATTACCCTACCGGAACTGAAAAATGAAGTCGCGCCACAAGCGTCTTGCAATGATTGCGGGCGGTATCGCCGCGCTGGGGATTGCTTCGGCCCTGGTGCTGAATGCGTTCCGTAGCAATCTCGTCTTCTTCTTTACACCAAGTGAGATCGTCGCCAATGAGGCGCCGGTCGGACGCAGCTTCCGGGTAGGCGGGATGGTCGTCGATGGCAGCGTCAAGAGACAGCCTGACGGTGTGTCTGTGCGTTTCGTGGTGACCGACACGGCGCAGTCAATACCGGTCGTGTACTCGGGCATTCTTCCCGATCTGTTCCGCGAGGGTAAGGGGGTGGTGGCTCAGGGAAAACTCGGCCAGGATGGCGTGTTTCAGGCCGAGCAGGTCCTGGCCAAGCATGACGAGAATTACATGCCGCCCGAGGCTGCCGAGGCGGTCGAGCGGGCCAACAAGGCAATGCGTGAAGCGCACCGCTCGGCTGTAAGTGGATCTGCCGAACAGGGGGCTCGCAGCGAATGACATCTGGATTGCCCAGCGCAACAGCAACATGTGTCGGCAAGGCAACTTGGGCTCCAAGTTCGAGGAACTGACACATGATCCCTGAGTTGGGCCACTTCGCAGTCATCGTTGCGCTGATGGTTTCCATCACGCAGTCGTTCTTTGCGCTGGCGGGTGCGGCACGTGGAAACCGGCTTTGGATGAGTATCGCGCGTCCAGCTGCGCATGTGCAGTTCGCCCTGGTGGCCCTGGCGTTTGGCTGTCTTGCCTATGCCTTCCTGAGCAATGATTTCTCGGTTCTCAACGTCGCTTCGAACTCCAACTCGCAGCTCCCATGGTTTTATCGCCTGGCCGCTACCTGGGGCAGCCATGAGGGTTCGCTATTGCTTTGGGTTTTGATGCTGTCAGGTTGGATGTCTGCCGTTGCACTTTTCAGCCGACAAGTGCCAACAGACATGGTGGCACGCATTCTCGGCGTCATGGCACTGGTGTCGATCGGATTCTTTTTGTTCATGCTGCTGACTTCGAACCCGTTCGACCGGCTGTTGCCACCGGCTGCCGACGGGCGCGATTTGAATCCGCTACTGCAGGATCCCGGCATGGTGATTCATCCGCCGATGCTCTATATGGGTTATGTCGGGTTTTCTGTGGTGTTTGCTTTCGCTATTGCGGCATTGTTGAGCGGACGACTCGACTCGGCGTGGGCACGTTGGTCGCGTCCTTGGACCACGGTCGCCTGGATCTTTCTGACTATCGGCATTGCGCTCGGCAGCTGGTGGGCTTACTACGAACTGGGTTGGGGTGGCTGGTGGTTCTGGGACCCGGTGGAGAATGCCTCCTTCATGCCATGGTTGTGCGGCACGGCCTTGATGCATTCGCTCGCCGTTACCGAGAAGCGCGGCGGATTCAAAATCTGGACTGTTCTATTGGCGATCCTTACCTTCTCGCTCTCCCTGCTTGGCACCTTCTTGGTTCGATCAGGTGTTCTGACATCGGTGCACGCGTTTGCCACCGATCCCGCCCGCGGTGTCTTCATCCTCGGTTTCCTGGTCGTTGTCGTTGGTGCGTCGCTGGTGCTGTTTGCGTGGCGGGCACCACGCGTCGGTCTCGGCGGGCAGTTTGACCTGGTTTCACGAGAATCGGCGTTGTTGGCGAACAACGTCTTGTTGCTGGTAGCAGCTGGCTCCGTATTGCTCGGCACTTTGTATCCATTGTTTCTCGATGCACTCGGGCTCGGAAAGATTTCGGTCGGACCGCCTTACTTTGAAGCGGTGTTCGTGCCCTTGATGGCACCAGCCATGTTCCTGATGGGGATCGGCCCGCTGGCGCGTTGGAAAAAAGCATCGTTACCCGATCTCGCGGTGCGACTGAAATGGGCGTTCGGTGTTGCACTGGTGAGCGCTGCCGTGCTGCCACTGACGATGGGCCGCTGGTCGGTAATGGTTGCTTTTGGTTTGCTACTCGCCGTGTGGATTGTTGCGTCGGGCGTGGTCAATCTGCTCGAGCGATTGCAGCAGCTGGCTGCGACCAGTGGAGGCAGCCCGGTGAGCTACCTGAAAAAACTGCCGCGCGGCTATTACGGAATGCTGTTGGCGCACACTGGGGTGGCGGTGTTCATTGTCGGTGTGACACTGGTCAATGGTTACGAAACCGAGAAGGATGTCGTCATGGCTCCGGGCAACACCGTGTCAATCGGTGATTACACAATGCGGCTCGAACGTTTCGAAGACATTGTTGGCCCGAATTACACTGGTATCAGAGGCGTGGTGACGGTCCTGAAGAATGGCCGCGAGCAAAACATACTTTTCCCGGAGAAGCGCCTTTACTCGGTGCAACAGATGCCAATGACCGAAGCCGCCATCGACACCGGTTTTACGCGCGATCTCTATGTCTCGCTCGGCGAAGCGGTCGAGGGTGGTGCCTGGATCGTCCGCGTCTACCACAAACCGTTTGTTGACTGGATCTGGGGTGGCGCTTTTCTGATGGCCATGGGCGGCCTTGTGGCGGTCAGCGATCGACGCTACCGGCTGGCGCGTGCGGCGCGTCGCCAGAGCGCAGACGCCAAAGCAACCGTTGCGGCATGAACCGATCGCTTCGCCGGCCGGTTTGTTTGTTGTCCATACGCTGATTGCCGATGACGAGATTTCTGATACCGCTGTTGGTGTTCGTGCTGATCGCTGTATTTCTCTGGATCGGCCTTTCACTGAATCCGCGGGAAGTCCCATCGCCATTGATTGATAAACCGGCACCGGCCTTCGAGCTCCCGCAACTGCGCGAGCCGGGTGGGGTGATCCGGACCGCCGATCTGAACGGACAAGTCTGGTTGCTGAATGTGTTCGCCTCGTGGTGCACGCCGTGCCTGGAAGAGCATCCGCACCTGGTGGCGTTGGCAGAGAGAGGTCTTGTCCCAATTTATGGGCTGAATTACAAGGACGGGCGGGAAGCGGCCCTCAAATGGCTCGACCGTCATGGTGATCCATACACGCGCATAGTGGTCGACCGTGAAGGACGGACCGGTATCGAGTACGGCGTTTATGGAGTGCCCGAGACGTTCGTAATAGACAAGTCCGGGGTAATTCGCTTCAAGCATATCGGGCCGTTGACGCCGGAAGTGCTCGCGGAAGAAATCATGCCGCTGGTCGGGAGGTTGCAGCAATGATGCGCGTCTTCACAGGCGTTTTGCTGGCCGCCGCTATATCAGTCTGTCTCGCTCAGGAGGCGCCGCCGGCCGCCGAAGATCCGGTGCTCGAAAAGCGGGTGCTGACACTAAGCGAAGAGCTGCGTTGTTTGGTTTGCCAGAACCAGTCGCTGGCTGATTCTAATGCCGACCTTGCAGTCGACTTGCGCAATCAGGTGCGGGAAATGATGCAGCAAGGAAAATCCGACGAGCAGATACGTGAGTTCATGGTCGCGCGCTACGGTGATTTCGTCTTGTATAACCCGCCGGTGAAAAACGCCACACTGTTGCTGTGGCTGGGTCCGTTCGTGTTGCTGGTAGCCGCTGGGGCCGCGTTGTTCAGTTATCTGCGCCGCCGCGACCGGCAGCTTCCGGCGCAGGCGCTCACGGAAGAAGAGCGCGCGCGAGCGCGCGCGCTGTTGGGCGAATCGCGCGAGGAGCGGTGATGACGGTGTTCGTGGTTTTTGCTGCGCTGCTATTGCTGGCCGCACTAGTGGCGATCTTGTGGCCGTTGTTGAGAACAAAGGGCTCAGAAGTGACGGTCGAGCGCAGTGATGCCAATCTGCAAGTACTGCGTGATCAGCTAGCCGAACTCGATGCTGATCTCCAGAACGGCACTTTGTCGCGGCAGCAGTACGAAAGCGCAAGAGCCGAAATCGAGAGGCGGGTGCTCGACGAGTCGCAAAAAGGATCCGTGGCCGGTCGAGGCGGTCAGGCTAGCCGCAGATGGCTGGCGCCTGTGTTGATCGGCGTGCTGTTGCCCGTGGTTTCAATTGTCGTGTACACGCGCCTCGGAAATATCGACGGTCTCGACGTAGAGGGCTACCTGCAAGAGCAGGCACACAACATTACCGGCGAGGACGTCGAGCGAATGATCCGGCAACTGGAGCAGCACCTCGAAGAAAATCCCGACGATGTGGAAGGCTGGGCGATGTTGGGGCGGTCGCGCTGGGTGATGCAACAGTTCAACGCCTCGGCGCAGGCATGGCAGCGCGCGGCCGAGCTGCAGCCGAATGATGCCGACGTATTGACCAACTATGCCGAGGCTGTGGCGATGACTGCGCAGGGCAGACTCGAGGGTGAGCCGGCGCGACTGCTCGAGCGTGCTTTGAAGACGGACCCGGCGCACCCCAAGGCGCTTGCGCTCAGTGGCAGCGCCGCGTTCGCGCGTAATGATTACAGCGCGGCAATTGGTTATTGGGAGAAATTGCTGGCGATCAGCTCCGGCGATGAGCAATTGTCAGCCGCGCTCGAGACCGGTATCGCAGAAGCGAAATCACGCCTCGCTCAACGGAGCGAGGGTGAAGTGCCCGGCCCGGATAGCTTGACAGGCGACGTGATTTTGTCGCCAGAGTTGTCGCAGTCGGTCGATCCCGACGATGTTGTCTTTATTTTCGCCAGGGCCGCGACAGGACCCGGCATGCCGCTTGCTGTTGCGCGGGTCAAAGTCGATGAGTTGCCGTATCAATTTCGACTTGACGATAGCATGGCGATGATGCCGGAACGTAAAATATCCGATTTCGAGCAACTCGTTGTCGGGGCGCGTGTCTCAAAATCAGGCGGGGCGACACGAGCCAGCGGCGACCTCGAAGGGTACAGCGCGACGGTGGCAGCCGGTGCCAGCGATGTGCGGGTTGTGATTGACCAGCGTGTTCCGTGACAGGGGCAACTAACTTGGGAGTATTCATGGCAAGGGGTTGGTTTGGGAAGACAGTGCGTGATTTCTCCGCAGCGGTTGTGCAACGCCATCGAGCCGGCAGTCGTGGGCTGGTAATAGTGGCCCTGTCTGTATTGGCGTTGGTCGCTACGACGTTGCCGGCACAAGCGCAGAATGTTCAGGTGGAAGGGCTCAAGCCGGAAGTCAACGATTTTGTAATGCGCATGTCGCGCGAACATGGGTTCGATGCCGTTGAGCTCGGCCGTCTGTTTGGGCAATTGGAAGCCAACCAGACCATCATTCGCGCCTTTAATGCCCCTGCTACCGCAAGACCGTGGAGCTATTTCCGCAAGTTATACGTGACTTCTTCTCGCGTCGAAGGTGGCGTTGAATTCTGGGACGAACACAGCGAGGTACTGGAGAGGGCGAGCAATTTCTACGGCGTGCCGGAAGAAATCATCGTTTCCATCATCGGGGTTGAAACGATTTATGGCCAGTACACCGGGAAATTCCGCATCGTCGACGCACTGTACACACTGGGATTTGAAGTGCCGCGGCGGTCACAGTTCTTTCAGGGACAATTCGAACATTTCCTGTTGCTGACGCGCGAGAACGGCCTGGATGCGGGATCAGTCACCGGCTCTTTTGCCGGTGCCATGGGCATACCACAGTTTATGCCGTCGAGCTATCGTCAGTATGCGGTAGACTTCGACGGTGACGGACGCGTCGACCTGTTGAACAGTGTTGCTGACGCGGTAGGCAGTGTCGCCAATTATCTGAGCCGGTTCGGCTGGGAAGAGGGTGAGCAGATTGTATTGCCGGCAAAAGTGTCAACCAACGAGACCGAGAAACTGGAACGTCTCGGTACCAAGCCGTCCTTGACGGTGGCGCAACTGCGTTCGCGTGGCGTCGAGGCTGACGGCAACGTCGCCGACGATGTCGACGCCGGTTTCTTCAGCCTTGAAGCCGAGCAGGGGCCGCTTTACTTCGTTTCGTTGAAAAACTTCTACGTCATTACGCGTTACAACCGCAGTAATAACTACGCAATGGCCGTCTATCAGCTGGCGCAGGAAATTGCACGGCAACGCGTCGAACAGATGGGAACGATGGCCCGCGTCGAAGGTGACTAAGCGGGAGCAAGTCGCGTAAGACTGCAAGACGAAGGCCGACGCAGGAAGCTATGCGTCGGCCCGCCACTGATACCAAGCGACTATGCAAACTCTATAGTTGGCAGAGTGTGCTTGCGGCTTTTCACGGCAGTCTGTAATCGAGTCTCTGGAATGTCTTCCATCCGCCATTCTTGCCTGTGCCGCCTGAATTGAACCACGGCCCTTTCCCGGTGATACCTTCGTATTTCCCAGTACCGCCGACAATCACGTTGACACCGGAAGTGCCGTCCTTGCCATTACCGGTCCAATCCGTGAATATGCGGTCTCCGTCGGCATCGCCAAATGCGCAATAGCCCTTGTCGGTCACTTTTTCTCCGTTTGAGTAGAACGTGTAAACGCATTCGGCGGGCCCAAGATGAAGTGGGCCGCTGCCAGAATCGTTGAAGCTCGTGCCGACGACGCTACCGTGTCCTTGCACATGTCCTTCGGCCACGTCCAGGGTCTCGCCTGCAAGTCTCCATCCCGTATGCCACTTGATGCTGCCACTCCTTGGCAGCTCCTGTGCGGCCACGGCGCCGGTCAGCATTGCTAGGAAGAAGCCTGTAAGGCATGCCTTGATTTTGTTCGTCATTATGATTCCCTCCAGTTTGTTGAGTTCTGCGCGTCGGACCTGCGTGACACTGGCCCGCGGTTCCCTACCACGTTAATTTGAATTGCCTTTGTCACGGTCCGTGAATTGGACAGGACAATGGCATCATAGGAGACGGGCGCTTACAGATTGCTTACAAATTGAAGCCTTCGATCGGGGCATGTGAGGAAGGAGTTCGTCCGGCCGGGACCGCCGGATCAGTCTTCGCGGTTTGTGTTGGGGGAAGCTTGCTTAAGGTGGTAGATCAGTTCCAGCGCCTGTTTAGGCGTCAGCGAATCCGGATCAATCGATTCGAGCATGTCCAGCGCCGGGTGCGGTTCCGGTTGAGAGAGTGTGTTTGGCCGAAACAAATCTGGTTGCGGGCTTTGCGCCAGAGCATCGCGTTCCAGTTTCGCCAGTTGTTTTCTGGCGCTCTTGACGACGGTCGAAGGTACACCGGCCAGTTGCGCGACCTGGATGCCGTAGCTTTGTGATGCGGGACCGTCTTCGACGGTGTGCAGGAACACGATGTGGTCGCGATGCTCAACCGCCGAGACGTGTACGTTGGCAGCGTCCGGATACTCTTCTTCCAGGCGGGTGAGTTCAAAATAATGCGTCGCAAATAACGCATAGCTCTGATTGTCTTCGATCACATGTCGGGCAATCGCAATGGCGAGCGCCAGACCATCGAACGTCGAAGTGCCACGGCCGATCTCGTCCATCAGAAGCAGACTACTGCGCGTTGCATTGTTCAGAATATTGGCAGCCTCGGACATTTCGACCATGAATGTGGACTGTCCGCCGGCGAGATTGTCCGAGGCACCAATACGGGTGAATATGCGGTCGACGGGTCCGATGCGCGCACGCGCTGCCGGTACGAAACTGCCAACATGAGCCAGCAGAACAATCAGCGCGACTTGACGCATGTAGGTGGACTTGCCGCCCATGTTCGGGCCAGTTATCACCAACAATCGGCGTCGTGGTCCGAGCCGCGTGTCATTCGGAATGAACTCATCGACCTGGTGCTCGACAACAGTGTGACGGCCGGCATCGATTTCGATGATCTCTTCATCAGTGAACGACGGTCGTGTGTATCCGGAATCGACGGCGATGCGCGCGAAGGCGATCAGTGTATCGAGTTCGGCGGTGGCGTTCGCGATGCACTGCAAGGCCGACAGGTGTACGTTGACCTGCTCGAGAAGTTGTTCGTAGAGTTGCTTTTCGCGCTTGAGCGCACGGTCTTTCGCCGATAACGCCTTGTCCTCGAATGTTTTCAGTTCCGGTGTGATGTAGCGCTCAGCGTTCTTGAGCGTCTGACGGCGCCGGTAGTCATCTGGCACATTCGCAGCGTGAGTGCGTCCGACCTCGATGTAGAAACCGTGGACCCGGTTGTATTCCACCTTGAGCGTTTGAATGCCGGTCCGCTCCCGCTCGCGAGTCTCGAGCGCAACGAGGAATTCCCCGGCGTCGTTCTGAATGGCGCGCAACTCGTCGAGTTCGGCGTCATAGCCGTCATTGATAACACCGCCCTCGTGCAATACGCTGGCCGGCTCGTCACGAATCGCTGCGTCGAGCAGACTGACAAGTTCAGGGCAGGGCGCTAATTCGCTCTTGAGTTCGCGTATGCGTTGCGCATTGGCGTCTTGCATCGTTTGGCCAAGCTGCGGAAGCAATTTGAGCGTCTGACGCAAACCCGACAAGTCACGCGGACGGGCACTGCGCAAGGCAACGCGAGTGCCGATGCGTTCTACGTCGGAGAATCCGGATAGCGCCATATGCAACGGATGCAACGGCGCCTCGGTGCGCCCCGATGCCAGCCAATCGACGGCTTCGAGCCGCTTGATAATGATTTCTCTGTCACGCAATGGGTGGTGCAATGCGCGGCGCAGCCAGCGGCTGCCCATGTTGGTCGCGCAGGTGTCAAACAATGAGAACAGGGTGGGTGACGTTTCGCCACGCAAGGTTTCGCTGATTTCGAGGTTACGCCGCGTCGCCGCATCGAGTGCAATGAACTCGGTTCCGATTTCTACCTGCAAACCGCGCACGTGCGAAACCGTCCCGCCCTGGGTCGACTGCGCATAACCCAGCAGTGCGCCGGCCGCCGAGATCGCATGGGTCATGTGCTGACAACCGAAGCCATCAAGATCGCGCGTCTCGAATTGCCGGGTCAGTGCTCGCACCGCGGCGTCGTGATCAAACTGCCAGTCGGGCAGGCGCTTGATCGCGCACGACAGTGCGTCCGGTGACTCCAACTCACTGTCTTCCGGGACAAGCAGTTCAGCCGGTTGCAATCGCAGCAGTTCAGCGGCCAGCTCCGCTGGGGCACATTCCTTGACACTGAAACGGCCACTGGCAAGTGAAAGCCATGCAAGTCCAAGCGCATCGCTTGATTGGCAGACCGCCATCAACAGGTTTTCGCGCTTATCGTCGAGCAGCGCGGTGTCGGTGAGTGTCCCCGGCGTCACGACGCGGGTCACTTTGCGCTCGACCGGGCCTTTCGATGCGGTCGGGTCGCCCACCTGCTCGCAAATTGCGACCGACTCGCCGAGGCGCACCAGTTTTGCCAGATATTGCTCGGCGGCGTGGAATGGTACGCCGGCCATTGGAATTGGCGTGCCGGCGGACGATCCGCGCGACGTCAGTGTAATGTCCAGCAGCCGCGCTGCTCGCTCTGCGTCGTCATAGAACAGTTCGTAAAAATCGCCCATGCGATAGAACAACAGCTTGTCGGCATGCTCGGCCTTGATGCGCAGGTACTGCTGCATCATTGGCGTGTGCCGGGTCACCTTCGAACCCGAGTTATCGTGTGCCGCTCTTTCTGCCGGGCTGTTCATTGTTCTAACGAGAATGTCCGTCTTACGGCTTAATCTCTCAGTCGCTCGGTAATATGCGGACGGATCGCCTGCAGCAATTGCACGAAAATCTTCGGATTGCCAGCGACGATGCGGCCACTTTCCATGTGATTCGGCTCGCCTTCGAGATCGCCGACCAGTCCACCAGCTTCGGTGATCAACAAGGTGCCGGCCGCCATGTCCCACGGCGATAACCCGATTTCCCAGAAACCATCGAGGCGACCCGCTGCGACGCTGGCGAGATCGAGCGCCGCTGCACCGGGACGGCGAATGCCGGCGGTCTTGGTCGTCAGGTCCTTGAACATGGCGGTATAGGCGTCTATATCAGCGCCCATACGAAACGGGAAGCCGGTTCCGATCAGCGCATCAATCAGCTTGTCACATTTAGACACGCGCAGCCGTTTGTCGTTGAGAAAGGCGCCGGCGCCTCGCGATGCCGTGTACAAATCGTTGCGCGTCGGATCATAAATGACAGCGTGTTGTATCTGACCTTTGTGGGCCAGAGCGATGGATACCGCATAGATGGGGAAGCCATGCAGGAAATTGGTGGTGCCATCGAGCGGATCGATGATCCACTGATACTCGGAGTCACCAGAGGCGCCGCTTTCCTCTGCTAAGATCGCGTGATCCGGATAGACGCTTTTCAGTGTGTCGATGATCGCATCCTCGGCGGCACGGTCGACCTCGGAAACCAGGTCATTGAGACTCTTGTGACGCACAGTCAGTGCATCTAGATTGTCCGAGGCGCGATTGATAATGGCGCCGGCGCGACGAGCGGCTTTCACCGCGAAATTCAGCATCGGGTGCATCGTAACTTTGACCGTAATTGCGGCTCGGGCTGTGAAAGAGCGAAGCTAGAATTCTAAATGAATGTCGACTCGGATACGTGCAACCTTCTGTGTATGTGGTGGTTAGTTGAAATCCCGTCAGTGTAAACAGAAAAATCCAACCGCACTTACCGCAGAGGGCGCAGTGGTCGCCGAGAAAATCTTTGAGGATAAGAACGGAATTGGCTGGGTCAGGGTGATTGCCGAGCGGCAACTTGTCCGGGCGTGCAAGAGTCCGCGACTTCCTTGCGGGTGGATCAATTTGAATCGTTCCTGCCGCTTTTGCTCCGCGTCCTCGGCGTCCTCGGCGGTGAGGGCGTTTTGGTTTTCGCGTCGTTGGCGTCGGCAAGGAGTTCACTCCCTTTGCGACGGCTTAACTTCTTCAGAATGGAAGCAGCATGGGTGAAGGCATTGATCTCAGTGCAGTGCGAATCGTGCTCTCGCATACCAGCCATCCCGGAAACATCGGTGCGGCTGCGCGAGCCATGAAAACAATGGGCCTGTCGCGGCTGTATCTGGTGCGCCCAAAACAGTATCCGCACAGTGAAGCGGTGGCACTGGCTTCGGGTGCAGACGACCTCTTGAGCCAAGCCGTCGTCTGCGACTCACTCGATGAGGCGTTGACCGGCACCGTGATGGCAGTGGCGGCCACCGCGCGCAACCGCGATCTCAGTCATGAGGTAGTGCCGTGTCGCGAGGCCTGCCGCAGACTTGCACATGAAACTTCACGTGGTGAAGTGGCTGTTGTGTTCGGCACCGAGCGTACCGGGCTGACCATTGCCGAAGTGAACAAATGCGGATTGATCGCGACGATTCCAACCGGGCGCGAATATGCCTCGCTGAATCTGGCGCAAGCGGTTCAGGTATTTGCCTATGAACTGCGGATCGCAGCCGATACGTCGGGGCAGGACGTTGCACCTCTCGACAGCACAAAGTCCGCGGTCAACATGGCGACGCATGACGAGGTGGAACGCTTCTACGAACACCTGGAGACCGTGCTGTTCGAGACCCAGTTTCTCGATCCGGCACAGCCCGGCCGGCTGATGCAGCGATTGCGCCGCCTGTTCGCCCGCGCCCGGCTCGAAAAGGAGGAAGTCAATATCCTCCGCGGCATCCTTAGCGCAATGCAGGACAAACGTCAGTAGAATTGCGCGTTTTCCGGTAGCAGTGCAGGTGAATCGACATGTTTGAACAACTTCGGGAAGACATTCGTGTGATCTTCGAGAGGGACCCGGCTGCACGCTCGACCTGGGAGGTGGTGACCTGTTATCCGGGCTTCCACGCCGTGCTGTTTCATCGTGTTTCCCACCGGCTGTGGCGGTCCGGACTGAATTGGCTGGCGCGCTGGCTATCGCACTTCGCGCGCTGGTTTACTGGCATAGAGATTCATCCAGGAGCAACCATCGGCCGCCGCTTCTTCATTGATCACGGCATGGGTGTGGTCATTGGCGAGACTTCGGTCATCGGTGACGATTGCACGCTATATCATGGGGTTACGCTAGGCGGCACGTCCTGGAAAAAAGGCAAACGGCACCCCACATTAGGTAATCAAGTTGTCATTGGTGCCGGTGCCAAGGTACTCGGGCCGATCTTGCTCGGTGAAGGTGCGCGAATTGGCTCCAATGCCGTGGTGGTCAAGGACGTGCCGGACCGAGCAACGGCGGTCGGCATTCCGGCACGCATACTTGATGAGGAATCAAAGGTGGTGCGAGAGCAGGCGGCTGAACGCATGGGATTTTCTGCCTACGCGATCAGCGCCGACATGAACGATCCGGTGGTCAAGGCGATTCATGGGCTGGTAGACCACACCTCCCATATCGATG
The DNA here is from genome assembly GCA_020354125.1 of Betaproteobacteria bacterium. Lineage (GTDB taxonomy): Bacteria > Pseudomonadota > Gammaproteobacteria > Burkholderiales > Eutrophovitaceae > SG8-40. The sequence continues at coordinate 1,724,909 of CP070643.1, forward strand.
GCTGCATCGCCTATATCCTCGAGGAGCTCGAAAAACTCGGCGTCAAGGTCGAAGACGAGCGTGCTATGGCGGACAAATTCGACCCCGAGTATCTCAACCGCATTGTTGACTAAATCAGTCGGGAAAGACTATACTTGACTAACGCGCTCTGGTATTAATTATCAGAGTATAGGCCAACAGAATCAATAGCTTGTGCGAGGCAGCATATGCGACTGACGACAAAAGGGCGATTTGCCGTAACAGCGATGGTTGATCTGGCGATGAGCGGCGGTGAACGGCCGGTTACCTTGGCAGATATCAGCCAGCGCCAGAAGATTTCGCTTTCCTATCTTGAACAGTTGTTCGGAAAGCTCCGGCGCAGGACGCTGGTTTCCAGCGTGCGCGGGCCCGGTGGCGGCTATCGCCTGACCAGGCCAACCGCAGAGGTGTCTGTGGGTGACATCATTCTCGCCGTCGATGAGCCGATTGACGCGACCCAGTGTGGCGGCAAGGAGAATTGCCGCGACGACCATAAGTGCATCACCCATGACCTCTGGACCGATCTCAACCGCCACATTTTTGATTATCTGAGCTCGGTTTCGCTGTTCGACCTGGTGGAAAAGCAACAGCAAAAGTCGGCATCGAGTTCGGTTGTTGAATTCGTCGAACGGCGCGAAGAGGCGGCGCCTGTGGTTTCCGAAACGGTCTGATTGAATTTGTCACGTTACCTATCCCGATCCGGAATTTGATCCGCTGATGAGCGCTTATTTTGACCATAACGCGACGACACGCCTTGACGATGCTGTGCTCGAAGCCATGATGCCGTTTTTGCGGGACGAGTATGGCAATGCTTCGAGCAGGCATGACGCCGGTATTCGCGCGCGCAAGGCGCTCAACGTGGCGCGCGAACAGGTCGCTGCGTTGGTAAATGTTCAGCCGTCGCAGGTGGTATTCGTGTCTGGCGGCACCGAAGCGAACAACATGTTCGTCAAGGGGATGGCGTCCTATCTCAAACCGTCACAGATCGCCGTGTCTGCGATCGAGCATCCTTGCGTGATGAAGCCTGCTGCCACGCTGGCACGGTCTGGATGGAAACTACGAAAGATCAATGTCGATGCCACCGGCGTGATTGATATGGCGGATGTCGAAGCGGCTTTTGGCGAGCCGACTGCGCTCGTTTCAGTCATGCTCGCCAATAACGAAACGGGTGTCGTGCAGCCGGTCGGCGAAGTGGCGCAACGCGCCCGGGCAGCGAAAGCGTGGATCCACACCGACGCGGTGCAGGTTGCTGGCAAGTTGCCGGTCGACTTTGAGGCGCTCGGGGTGCACGCGATGACGCTTTCGGCACACAAAATGTACGGCCCGAAGGGCGCTGGCGCACTGGTGGTGGACAAGCGTTTGCCGATCAAACCGCTTGTTGGCGGCGGCGGTCATGAGCACGGGCTCAGATCGGGTACGGAAAACGTGCCGGCGATCGTCGGGTTCGGCGCCGCCTGCGAACTCGCGGCTGGCAGAAGGCAGGCGCTCGCCGAGCATACTGCGCAGCTTAGGGACCTGATCGAAACGGGACTTGTCGAAATCGGCGCGACCGTGTTCGGCGCTGGCGCGCCGCGCATCCCCAATACAACGTACTTCGCCTTCCAGAATATTGATGGCGAGACTTTGGTCATCGAGTTGAACAAGGCCGGATTTGCCGTGGCAAGTGGCTCGGCCTGCTCGAGTACCAGCACCGATCCCAGCGCGACGCTGCTGGCGATGGGCGTCGACCCGGACCTGGCGCGCGGCGCCGTCCGGATCAGCCTGGGCGTGGACAACACCATGCAGCAGGCGCAGGAATTTCTGATAGCAATTGCGACCGTAGTCGATCGACTGCGTCGTTTGACTGCTGTCGCGGTTTAGGAGTCACTATGGCGATACATTTGACGCAAAAGGCAGCGCAGCACGTACGTAACGCTCTGACCAAGAAGGGCGGGGTCGGTCTGCGCCTCGGTATCAAGACTGTTGGCTGCTCGGGTCTGACTTATACGTTCGACTATGCCAACGAAATCGGGCCGGAAGACGAAACTTTCGAGTCGCATGATGTGACGGTCGTCGTCAATCGAAAAGACCTCGCCTTCATGGATGGTTCGACGCTCGATTTCGAGCGCCAGGGGCTCAATGAAACATTCAAGGTCAACAATCCCAAGGCGATCGCGACCTGTGGTTGTGGCGAGAGTTTCACAGTCGAATCCGCTGCCTGAGACAAACACCGGGAAAACAGCATGAGTGCAGTCATCCAGAATCTCGTCAATCAACCCTACAAGCACGGTTTCCATACCGACATCGAGGCGGACGTCGTTCCCAAGGGGTTGAGCGAAGACGTTGTTCGTGTCATTTCCGCCAAGAAAAACGAGCCGGAATGGTTGCTCGAATTTCGTTTAAAGGCGTTTCGTCACTGGCAGACGATGACCGAACCGAAATGGCCCAATGTCAAGTATCCGAAGATTGACTTTCAGGATATCTCCTACTATTCGGCACCCAAGCCGAAAGCGACCAAGAAGTCGATGGACGAGGTCGATCCGGAACTGTTGCGAACCTTCGAGAAGCTCGGAGTGCCGATGCACGAGCGTGCCGCGCTTGCCGGTGTTGCCGTCGATGTGGTGTTTGACAGTGTATCGGTGACTACGACCTACAAGGAAAAACTCGCTGAAGTCGGCATTATTTTCTGTTCGTTTTCCGAGGCGGTGCGGGACCACCCTGAGCTGGTGAAAAAGTATCTCGGCAGCGTCGTCCCGCATACCGATAATTTCTATGCGGCACTCAACTCCGCGGTGTTTTCCGACGGCTCGTTCTGCTACATCCCCAAGGGCGTCAAGTGCCCGATGGACTTGTCGACCTACTTTCGCATCAACACCGAGGAGACGGGCCAGTTCGAACGGACCCTGATTGTCGCTGAGGAAGGCGCGCAGGTGTCTTACCTCGAAGGCTGCACCGCGCCGCAATTCGATACCAATCAGTTGCATGCTGCAGTGGTGGAATTGATTGCACTTGACAACGCCGAGATCAAGTACTCGACGGTACAAAACTGGTATGCCGGTGACGAGGAAGGCAAAGGCGGGATCTACAATTTCGTCACCAAGCGTGGCTTGTGCAAAGGTGTCAATTCGAAAATTTCCTGGACCCAGGTAGAAACCGGTTCGGCGATTACCTGGAAATATCCCTCGTGCGTATTGCTTGGTGATAATTCTGTTGGCGAGTTCTATTCCGTGGCATTGACCAACCATCACCAGCAAGCCGATACCGGCACCAAGATGGTTCACGTTGGTAAGAACACGCGCAGCCGCATCATCAGTAAGGGCATTTCCGCCGGCCTGTCGAATAACAGCTACCGCGGCCTGGTGAAGATTGGTGCGCGAGCCGACGGCGCGCGAAACTATTCGCAGTGCGATTCAATGCTGATCGGCGATCGCTGTGGCGCGCACACATTTCCGTATTTGCAGGTCGCCAACAAGAGTGCGACGGTCGAGCACGAAGCGAGCACGTCCAAGATTGGTGAAGAGCAGCTTTTCTATTTTTCAAGCCGTGGCATCGAAACTGAAGAAGCAGTATCGATGATCATCAATGGTTTTGTGCGCGACGTTTTTATTCATTTGCCGATGGAGTTTGCCGTTGAAGCGACCAAACTTCTTGGTCTCAAGCTGGAAGGAAGTGTTGGATGATCAAGGATAATGCCCCTGAACTGCTGGATGTGCAGGGCCTGACTGCGACTGTTGACAGCCGAGAAATTCTTCGCGGAATCGACCTCAATGTGCGTGCCGGCGAAGTGCACGCCATCATGGGTCCGAACGGATCGGGTAAGAGCACTTTTGCCAAGGTGCTGGCCGGCCATCCTGCCTACCAGGTGACTGGCGGCATGGTGCGCTTTGACGGCGCTGATCTGCTCGAGCTATCGCCCGAAGATCGTGCGCGCGGCGGCGTGTTCCTCGGCTTTCAGTATCCGGTGGAAGTGCCTGGGGTGACCAACGGCGGTTTCCTGCGCCTGGCGTACAACACGGTGCAAGCGGCACGCGGCAAGGAAGAGCTCGACCCACTCGAGTTCGACGATTTCATCCGCGAGAAAATGCAACTTCTCGAAATGGATCCCGACTTTCTCGAGCGTAGCCTGAATGCCGGTTTTTCCGGCGGCGAGAAGAAGCGTAACGAGATTTTGCAAATGGCTTTGCTCGAGCCGCGTTTGTCGATTCTCGATGAAACGGACTCGGGGCTCGACATCGATGCGCTGCGCATTGTGGCCAACGGGGTGAACCAGCTGCATACGTCAGACGACGCGATTGTGCTGGTCACGCATTACCAGCGCTTGCTCAACTATATCGAACCTGATTACGTGCACGTGATGGAGAACGGTCGCATTATCAAGACTGGCGACAAACGTCTCGCCCTGGAGCTGGAAGACCGTGGATACGACTGGGTGGCACAGGAATATCGTGAGAGAGCTGCATGAGCACAATTGAAACAAGTGCGATTGAAACAAGTGCGATTGAATCAAGTGCGATTGAATCAAGCACGATTGAGTCGGATTTCCTCGGCAGTCTGCTCACGCCCGCGGCGGATGCCGGGGAGCATCATGACGCCTGGCTGAAGGCGCGCCGCGCCAGTGCTCTGGAACGAGCATCGGCATTGTCGGTGCCGACCACCCGCGACGAAGACTGGCGCTTCACCGATCTTTCCAGTTTGTATCGTCTGCAACTAAAGCCTGCGCAGGCGGTCGGGCAGGTTGACTCGGCGGTACTGAAAACGCTGATGTTTCCCGAAGCCACAACAAGGCTGGTTTTTGTCGATGGCCACTTCAACACTGCTGCTACGAGCATTGTCAACGACGACAAAGTGCGTGTCGGCAGTCTTCGACAAGCGCTTCGTGATGACACATGGCGCAGCGCGCGTAGCGCGATCGAATCCCATCTGGCGACTATCGCCAGTGTCAGCGACGACGTGTTCACAGCGGCCAACACTGCGTTCTTGCAGGATGCCGCGATCGTCCATGTTGCAGGCGGGGCGCAGCTCGTCGATGCGCCGATACAGGTGATTAATGTCGCCACCGGTCATGAGATGAGGAGCAACCCACGGCTTCTGATTATCGCCGGAAAGGGATCGCACTGTACCGTTATTGAGGACTATGTCGCGGTGGGCGGTTCAGCCTACCTGACCAATTCGGTCTGTGAAATTGTCATCGCTCCTGACGCCGAGGTGCGTCATGTCAAGTTGCAGCGAGAGGCTGACACGGCGTTTCATATCGCCAACACCACGGTACTGATGCAGGCCGATTCGCGTTATCGCAATTGGTCGGTGGGCGTCGGTGGAAGAATTTCCCGCCACAATCTGAATGTGGTTCAAAACGGCACCGGAATCGACTGCGAGATGCACGGGCTGGCAATGATTTCTGGACGCCAGCTGGCCGACACGCACTCATCCGTCGATCACGCGTTTGCGCATGGTGGCAGCCGCCAGGTTCACAAGACCATCGCTGGCGGATCGGCGCATGCGGTGTTCAATGGCAAGATCCTGGTTCGCGAAGGCGCGCAGCAGACCAATTCATCGCAGCAAAGCCGTAATCTTTTGTTGAGCCCGCGAGCAACCGTCGATACCAAGCCGCAACTGGAGATTTTTGCCGACGACGTGAAGTGTGCGCACGGCGCAACAGTTGGGCAGATGGACGCCGACGAAGTCTTTTACCTGAAGAGTCGTGGCTTGTCCGAGGCGGCGGCACGCAATCTTTTGACCTATGCTTTCGCCAAAGAGGTGGTGGAGCATATCCCGGTGGCGTCAGTGGTCTCAGTCCTCGAAAGCCATATTCTCGAGCAAACGCGCAACAAGGAGGCATGATGAGCGCGATCCCGGCAGTGAAAATCAGAAGCGCGGCGCGGGCAATTGACGTCGCGCGCGTTCGGGCCGATTTCCCGATACTCGAAACCAAAGTGAACGGCAAGCCGCTGGCGTATCTTGACAGCGCAGCGAGCGCGCAAATGCCGCAGCAGGTGATTGACCGGCTGACTCGGTACCATACCTCGGAGCATGCGAATATTCATCGCGGCGTGCATTACCTCTCTGAGAAGGCGACTGATGCCTACGAGGCGGCGCGGGCGAAAATAAGGAAGTTCATCAATGCCACCGAAGACCGCGAGGTGATCTTTACCCGCGGAACCACCAATGCCATCAATACCGTGGCACATGGCTTCGGCCGCGCTTTCGTGGGCAAGGGTGACGAGATTCTGGTTTCGCACATGGAACACCACTCCAATATCGTGCCGTGGCAGATGTTGTGCGAAGAAAAAGGCGCCACTCTGAAGGTGATTCCAATCGACGATTTGGGTCAGCTAGTGATGGATGAGTATCGCGAGTTGCTGGGGCCGCGCACCAAGTTGGTTGCCGTGGCTCACGTCTCGAACGCGCTCGGCACCATAAACCCGATCAAGGAAGTTATCGCGTTGGCGCATGCGCAGGGAATACCGGTACTGGTTGATGGTGCGCAAGGTGTTCCACACATGAAAGTCGACATGCAGGATCTTGATTGTGACTTTTATGCCTTCTCCGGTCACAAAATGTGCGGACCGACCGGCATTGGCATCTTGTACGGCAAGGCATCTTGGCTGGAGAAGATGCAACCATACGAAGGTGGTGGCGACATGATCATGTCGGTCAGCTTCGAGAAAACGACCTACAACACCATTCCCTACAAGTTCGAAGCGGGCACACCGCCAATCGCCGCCGCGATTGGCCTTGGAGCTGCGGTCGACTATCTCGAATCGATTGGCATGGACGCCATATCGGCGCACGAGCACAACCTCATCGCATACGGAACCGAGGCGCTGTCGGCCATCGATGGCGTGCGCATTTACGGCACGGCGCCGCACAAGGCGGCGGTACTGTCATTCAATATCGAAGGTGTTCACGCACACGACGTGGGCACGATCCTCAATGATGAAGGCGTCGCGGTGCGTACCGGCCACCATTGCGCGCAGCCGGTGATGCAGCGCTTCGGCGTGCCGGCGACCGCGCGCGCTTCTTTCTACTTGTACAACACTGTCGAGGAAATCGATCAATTGGTTGCAGCCGTCCGCCGCGTGCAGGAAATCTTTGGTTGATGGCGCTGGCAGGGCGATAGAGAATGAAGTCGAAGCAGCTTTATCAGGAAGTGATCCTCGACCACAACAAGAAGCCGCGTAACTGGGGTCATCTGGATGCTCCCAGTCACAAGGCAGAAGGCCTCAATCCGCTATGTGGTGACCATATCTGGGTGAGTTTGAACGTCGCCGATGATCGCGTGGCGGAGATCGCGTTTGAGGGGCAGAGTTGCGCTATCTGCAAGGCCTCGGCTTCGATGATGACAACCAAGGTCAAAGGCAAACGTGTCGACGAAGCGGAGCAACTGGTCGATGAGTTCCGCGGGATGACGACTGGATCGCTCGATGCCTCGCAGCAGAATCATCTTGGACATCTGACCGTGTTTGAAGGTGTCAAGGATTTACCGTCTCGGGTCAAATGTGCCGTGCTTCCCTGGCACACCTTGCACGCGGCGCTCCACGCCGAGGCCAGTACCTCGACCGAAGGCGAAGAGGATCCGGTACCCGGTTCCGGGATCGCCGCATCAGGGAGTTGAGGCTGTCGGAGCGGATCGAGTAGAGCAATGCCAAAAATAGCCGATTTGGAAGTCACGCCGAATCCCAACGCCCGCAAGTTCATTCTCAAGGAGCCACTCACCTATGGCGTTGCGAAGTCATTCGAGAATGCCGCCGAGGCGGCTGGCGATGAGCTGGCCTCAAAGCTGTTTGCCATCGATCATGTAGTCAGCGTTTTCTACGTTGATAACTGGATTACGGTAACTCAGGATGGCGAGGCCGACTGGCAGGAGTTGATGCGCGAGGTGGCCGGCCCTATCCGGGAGGCGCCAGCGGCAGAAAGCCAGTCAGAAGAGTTTGCTCAGGCTGCCGAGTGGCTGTCGCGTGATGATTCGCACCTGTCGGAAACTGATCGTGCCAAGCTGATTCAGATCAACGAACTTCTTGACGAACGTGTGCGCCCGTTTCTACAAAGTGACGGGGGTGACCTGTACGTTGTCGGCCTCGATGACAACGTCCTGCAAGTCCATTATCAAGGCGCATGTGGCAGTTGTCCCAGCTCGCTGTCGGGCACGCTTGCCGGCATCACTGGTTTGGTGCGCCAGATCGACCCGGACCTGGATGTCGTCGCAGTCTGAGCAGCGCGCACTATTGCGACTGGCGATGCAAACGTTTCGACAAGCGTATGCGCCTGAAGCAAATCACTAACCAAACCGATGAGTGAATGGACCGAAGTCGCTGATGTCTCGGCTATCGCGCCGGGCGAATGGGAACAAATCGACCTCGACGGCACCCTGATCGCCGTTTTCAATGTCGGCGGCGAGTTTCTTGCGATCGAGGACATCTGCACGCACGATGGCGCGGTGCTGAGCGGTTGCCCTCTCGAGGGCGATGAGGTCATTTGCCCGCGTCATGGTGCGCGTTTTTCGGTCAGGACCGGCGAGGCGCTCACGCCACCTGCCTGGGAACCGGTCGCGACCTTTCCGTGCAAGACCGAGAACGGAAAGGTATACGTGCGCGACGATCGTTGGGACTGAGCGGCTTTAGCTTGGCCGGTTGTTCGGGCGCCGGCGGGAAGAAGTCGTGCGTCGGCGGGAAGCCGCGGCGGAAGTTCTGCGGGTCGGTACTTTTCGCTTTTCCTCGAACAGTTCTACGCCGCCGAAAGGTGGTTCGTGGACTTCGATCAAACCTTCCTTGACCAGCTTTTCGTAGATACAGACCCGATTGCGTCCGGCACGTTTGGCGTAGTACAGCGCCTGGTCGGCCTGATCGAGCACGGTTGATGGCAGCGCCTGGTTGCTGACCCGAACCGCTCCGGTGCTGATGGTGACCCGCCCAACCTGTGGGAACCAGTGACCTTCAACTTTACCGCGAAACCGTTCGAGGACTTTCTCGCAGTTGGCGAGAGTGGTGTCAGTCAGCACCACGACAAACTCCTCACCGCCGTAGCGAACCAGCAAATCCGACGAACGGAAACTCTGTTTCATCAGGCCGCTGAACAGCAGCAGGACCTCATCGCCATAAAGATGTCCGAACTTGTCGTTGATTTTCTTGAAGCGATCCAGATCCATCAGGGCAAGATGTGCGCTCACCGGGTCCGAGGTCCTGCGTCGCGGGCTGCCCAGCCGGGACATGAGTTCGAGTAGACGGCGGACCAGCATGCGCCGGTTGTACAATCCGGTCAGGGTGTCGCGTTCCGAGACCTGTACGATCGAGAGCACGCTGCCGTAGGCGTGCACCAGTGCCGCAAACTCTTCCATATCGACACGTGAGCGTGGGGAAGGGCGGGCGACAACCATCATCGCGGCGGTATTGTTGACCAGCACGGGCACCAGCACGGTCAGTTTCTTGGGCGACTTGATCGTGATCGCTTTTCGCTCCGACAGACAGCTATTGACGTCCGATTCATCGACCAGTTTTTCGATCTCGACATCCGATTCGACCGGTGTGATACGGCGTCCCCGTGTTTCGAATAGGTAGATATCAAGACTGGCGTAATGCTTGCGCAATACGGCAAGAAAACGATCAGCAGTGCGGTCGGTCTCGGCACCCGCGAATATCGCAATTTCGGAAAGAAGGGTGGCGCTGCGTGAGCGCTTACGTGAGGCCACGTCTACGCCAGGAGATTAGCAGGCTGTTGAAAAACTAATGCGCGGCCTTGATCCGGGATTGCGCGGGTTTTGATCGAACCGGTGCTCGTCCGCCTTCGGCGGTCCGGCCCGGCAACGGAGTCGCCGGGCGCTACGAGCGCGCGCGGCAGTGCCGCACGAATTCCGCTCTCGCCCTCATGTACTACCTCTGTACACTCCGGTTCCTGCGCTCCGGACGCACCCGGCTGAAGGCCGCTCGCGACGTTTTTTAACAGCCTGTAAGAGAATGCATGCATGGTTATTGTTATCGCCGCCGATTTCCTTTCTGATTCCAGACCGGCTACCCGATTGAAGTGCTGCAGGAAGCTACTTTGCCATGTTTGCCACCTTGATTCCAGTGTGCTGTCATACTCGCGTCGGGCCACGCTTTGATCGCAGCAGGCCAGCTATTTGGGCGATCGCGCGCAAAAGGCGCTGTACTAGTGGCTGCTGGAGAATGTCGCCCAGATCATTACACCAAGTGCGCCAGCAGCTCGCGTATTGTTGCGCCACGTGACTGCAAGTCCGATGTGCTGGTCTCTACGCGTAACCGCTCCGGACCGGCGAATCGCGTATCCGCGCGGGATTGCACCAGATCGATTATCTTGCCCGGGTCAACCGGCGCTTCGGGCATAAACTGAACTGTAATCGTCTCGGCGCTGGCGTCGATGCGAACGATGCCAAGTTGCTTCGCCGCAATGCGCAGCCGGTGGCTTTCGATCAATGCCTTGACAGGATCGGGCGTGGTGCCAAAGCGATCGACGATTTCTTCCTGCATGGCCTCCAGCTCTTGCTCTGTTTCGGTGTTGGCAAGCCGCTTGTAGATAACCAGGCGCTGGTGAACGTTGGCGCAGTATGACTCGGGCATCAGTGCCGGCATGTGTAAATTGATCTCAATGCCGGAAGGCGCCTGAATGTCGAGGTTCGGTTCCTTTCCCGTTTTGAGCGACTTCACTGCGCGATTGAGCATGTCGACGTAGAGCTGGAAGCCAACTTCCTGCATCTCGCCGCTTTGCGACTCGCCGAGCACCTCGCCAGCGCCACGGATTTCCAGGTCGTGCATCGCCAGAAAGAAGCCGGCGCCAAGTTCGTCCATCATTTGAATGGCTTCGAGGCGCTTCTTTGCCTGACCGCGCAATGCTTCTTCTTCGGGGGTCAGAAGGTAAGCGTATGCCTGATGGTGTGAACGTCCGACACGACCACGTAACTGGTGCAACTGAGCGAGACCAAATCGGTCGGCGCGGTTAATGATCATGGTATTGGCAGTCGGGATGTCAATGCCGGTCTCGATGATGGTGGTGCACAACAGCATGTTGAAGCGCGCCTGGTAGAAGTCCCGCATGGCCAATTCGAGATCACGTTCGTGCATCTGTCCATGCGCGACACGGATGCGCGCTTCCGGCAGCAAAGCAGTCAGTTTGTCGTGCATGCGGGCGATCGAGCTGACTTCGTTATGCAGGAAGTAGATTTGTCCACCGCGCTTGAGTTCGCGCAGCACTGCTTCTCGTATCAGCCCGTCACTGAACGGCGCGACAAAGGTTTTGATGGCAAGCCGTTTTTGCGGCGCCGTGGCAATCACCGAAAAATCGCGCAAGCCTTCCATCGCCATTGCCAGGGTGCGAGGAATTGGTGTCGCAGTCAGTGTCAGCACATCGACCTCGGCACGCAGAGCCTTGAGTTTTTCTTTCTGGCGTACGCCAAATCGATGTTCCTCGTCGATGATCACCAGTCCGAGGTTCTTGAACTTGACGCCACGGCTGAGCAACTTGTGCGTGCCAATCACGATATCGATGCTGCCCTCGGCAAGGCCGGCCAGGGCGGCGGAGGTTTCCTTTCCGGTGCGAAACCGCGACAGTTCCGCGATCTTTACCGGATACTCGGCGAAGCGATCGGAGAACGTCTGGAAATGCTGTTCTGCCAGCAGCGTTGTTGGCACCAGCACGGCAACCTGCCGATTGTCGGCGACGGCGACGAAAGCGGCACGTAACGCGACCTCGGTCTTGCCGAAACCAACATCGCCGCAGATCAACCGGTCCATCGGTTTGGTCGATTTCAGATCGCTGATGGTGGCGTCGATAGCACCTGCCTGATCAGCGGTTTCCTCAAACGGAAAGCCGTCGCTGAAGGCGGCATAGTCATGGCTGTCGAGCCCGAAAGCGTAGCCTTTGCGCGAAGCACGCAAAGCATAAAGGCTTAGCAGCTCGGCCGCGGTGTCTCTGATTTGTGCAGCTGCGCGCCTTTTGGCTTTGTCCCATTGACCACTGCCAAGTCTATGCAGTGGTGCCAGGTCCGGCGGCCCGCCGCTGTAGCGGCTGATGACTTCGAGTTGAGAGACGGGTACGTACAGCTTGTCTCCGCCATCGTATTCCAGGTTAAGGAACTCCGTCGGTCCGTCGCCCAGATCCATGGTCGTCAGACCGGTGTAACGGCCGACGCCGTGCTGGATATGCACCACCGGGTCACCCGGCTTGACCTCTGATAGATCCCTGAGCATGTGCTCCGTAGAGACCCGGCGCTCACGAGAGGTGCGTGTTCTTGCCTGTGCCGGGAACAATTCATTCTCGGTGATCAGTGCGACTTCGTGTTCTCGATCAATGAAGCCGGTATGTACCTCCCCAACAGTAATGATCAGATCATCATCAGAATCCTCGAATGCGTCCCAGTCATCCACAGCCGGCGGATGCAAGCCATACTCGCGGAACAGATCGAGAAGGGTCTCGCGGCGACCGAGGCTATCGGCGATCACCAGAACCCGGCCGACGAAATCGCCGGCAAATGCCTTCAATGCAGTGAGTGGGTCATCGGCGCGGCGATTCACGGCGACGTTGGGCAGGGGATCGGCGAATTGACTCGCCTGATCGGTGCTTGCCAGTAGTTCCAGGCGCGGAAATGGTTTTACTGCACCGAACAATTCATCCTCGCGCAGGAATAGGTGGCCGGGTGGCAGCAGCGGGCGATCAGGGTCACCACGCAGAAGCCGGTAGCGCGAATTAGTTTGTTCCCAGAATTTCTGCACGGCGCCCGCTATGTCGTGCTGCAGACAAACCAGGCTTTGTTCGGGCAGGTAATCGATCAGCGTTGCTGTCTCGTCGAAGAACAGCGGCAGGTAATATTCAATGCCTGCTGGCAGGCCGCCTTGTGACACGTCCTTGTAGATACGACTCTTGGTGGGGTCGCCTTCGACACTTTCGCGAAACTTTGTACGAAATATCTTGCGTGCTTCGCTGTCGGTGGGAAACTCGCGCGCCGGCAGCAGACGTATTTCTCCCACCCTGTAGATGCTGCGCTGGGTGTCCACATCGAAGGTGCGGATGCTGTCTATCTCATCGCCGAACAGGTCGATCCGGTAGGGGACGACGCTACCCATCGGAAACACATCAATGACCCCACCGCGGATACTGTATTCGCCAGGCGAGACCACCTGGCTGACGTGAGAGTAGCTTGCCAGCGTCAGTTGTTTCCGAAAGCGTTCGATATCGAAACTCTGGCCGCGCTTGAGGAAGAACGTATAGCTCGCCAGAAACTCCGTCGGCGGTAGCCGGTACAGCATGGTCGTTACCGGAACGACCACTATGTCGCATTCGTCGCGCGAGATCTGGTGGAGCGTCTCGAGCCGTTCCGAAATCAGATCCTGGTGGGGAGAAAAGGCGTCGTAGGGCAAGGTCTCCCAGTCGGGGAACAGGTGTACCCGACGATCTTGCGAAAAGAACCGCAGCTCCTCGATCAGGCGCTGTGCTTCCGCGGCGCTTTCGCTGACCACGATCAGTGGGCGTCGTGTCTGCGCCAGCCGTGAAAGCAATAACGCATCGCCCGAGCCAGGCGGCAAGGCAACGCGATTGCGCTCGCCCTGTCGCGGAATGAGAGAAGAACTGTTCATGCTGAGAAGCGCACGATTATAAGGTACAAGTCGACGCTGCCCGGGGCGCGCAGCCCGCCGCACGGGCTGGTGGCTTGCGGCGCGGCGTGTGGGGCGCCGATAATGTGTGTTGGCAATGAAGAAAGGCATGCATGCCACGTTATGTCGCGTTGATCCCGGCTGCGGGGACCGGGTCCCGATTCGGGAACGGTCGTCCCAAGCAGTATCTCGACTTGCTCGGCAAGCCGATGCTGGCGTATTCAGTCGAAGTGCTCGCTCGGCATCCGCAAATTTCCGCAGTGGCGGTCGTGATCTCCCCGGACGACACATGGTTCCAGCAATTCGATTGGGATGTTTCCGGGGTCAAGCTGCAGTTCCACCGCGTTGGTGGTTCGACACGCGCGCAGAGTGTCAGAAGCGGTTTGGAGGCATTGGGTGATGAGGTCGGCTCAGATGACTGGGTGTTGGTGCACGATGCCGCCCGACCTTGCCTTTCAACCGAACTACTTGACCGTCTTATCGAAGGTGTCGGCGACGATGCCATCGGTGGCCTGCTGGCGGTGCGTATTGCCGACACCTTGAAATCAGCCGATGAGAGTAATCGTGTCAGCAGCACCCCCTCGAGGGAGGGCCTGTGGGGCGCACAGACGCCACAGATGTTTCGTCGCAGTTTGATTGAGCGGGCGTTGACGGAAATGCAGTCGGCCGATATTACCGACGAGTCATCGGCAGTTGAATGGCTCGGTTTTCAACCGTTGCTGATCGAATCGTCAGTAGAGAATCTGAAAGTCACGTTTCCTGCAGATCGGGAGCTCGCGGAAACGATACTCAGGGCACGCATGGAAGGCGGTGATACGAAGTGACCGGCCAACAGAAACAAAAGCACAAGGGGAGGCAATGCGAATAGGCGAAGGTTTCGACGTGCATGCTCTGGTTGAGGGCAGGCCGCTGATCATCGGCGGGGTAACGATTCCGTTCGAAAAGGGCCTGGCGGGACACTCCGATGGGGATGTCCTGTTGCACGCCATCTGCGACGCATTGCTCGGCGCGGCGGCACTCGGTGACATAGGACGACATTTTCCGGATAGCGACCAGAAGTATGCCGGTGCCGATAGCCGCGCACTGTTGCGCGAGGTTGGTTCCATGCTTACGCAGTCGGGTTATTCGATTGGCAACATTGACTCGACCATCGTTGCGCAGCAACCGAGGATGGCGCCATTCATTGCCGACATGGTTGCCAATGTTGCCGCCGATCTTCAGATCGATCCAGCCAATGTCAGCGTCAAGGCGAAGACAACAGAGAAGCTTGGTTTCGCCGGGCGCGGCGAGGGCATCGCGGTAAAGGCGATCGCGTTGGTGAAACCTCGCTGATGCCTGCTGCGCCTGGAAAGGGTCAGGCTTCGCAGCGGCTGTTTTTTGCTTTGTGGCCGAACGCCAAGCTGCAGACTGCGCTGCATGTGGCAGGTCAGCGCCTGCAAGAAACGTTTGGCGGTCGCGTCGTGCGCACAGAGAACATCCATATGACGTTGGCATTTCTGGGGTCGATACCGGCAGAGCGCTTCGACGAACTGCTCGGTATCGGTGGCGCGATCAGGACCAAGAGCTTTGAACTGAAACTGACTGAAATGGGCTGCTGGAAACGCAGTGCGGTCGGTTGGATTGCACCGGAAAGTCTTCCCGAGCCACTAACGAATTTGGTGCTCGAATTGCGCCGTCGCTTGCTGGCAGCCGGATTTCGCGTCGACGACAAGCCATTTGCTGCGCACGTCACGCTGCTCAGGAAAGCGAAATGCCGGCCGCAGCCGGCTCGACAACAGGCACCACTCGAATGGTGCATTGATCACTTTGTTCTGATGCGCTCTGACACTTTGCCCGACGGACCGCAATACTCGCAACTCGCAACATGGCCGCTTTCCTAGAAGGCGGCATGTGGAGTAGTGTGGCCTAGCGTGCGGCGCTTTGTGTGAAGAGCGCCTCGGCCACGGGTTCGATTTCGAGTTGCAACGCTTCATTGAAGCGGTTGAAGAACTCGCACATCCCCACGCGCACCGTCAGCTCGACGATCTGCGCGCGATCGAAGGTCTCGCTCAATTCTGTGAACAGCGAATCATCGATGCGGCCCTGCCTTTTGTTCATCTGCTCAGCAAAGCGAAGCACCGCCCGTTCGACCGGATCGAAGATTTCACTTTCGCGCCACGATCCATCGTCGATCGCTTGCAGTTGTGCCGCGGTAACGCCGTAGTTCAATGCCGGCGGTGTGTGGTGCACCACGCAGTAATGACAGCGGTTCAACCTTGAAACCATCAGGATCGCCAGCTCCAGATACTTCTTGTCAACTACGCTTTGCTGGTAGTAAACCCGCATTAGTCCATGCATTGCGTGCATCAGTGAAGGGTGGTGCGCCAGCGCTGCGAACTGGTTCATGAAGCGTTCCAGACCCATCTGCTCGACGCTGTCGAATACCTCTCGCACGTGCGGACCGACATCGGAATCGCGGGTCAACAAGGGAATTCGGGCCATGGCTCTTCTCTTTCCGTCAATCTCGATTATGCGCTTTACTCATCGATACACTAACACTAAGCGGGCTTGAATTGGCCATGGAACGCCTGCCGGTGCCTTTATCTCCAGGTTCCACTTCGCATGTGTCGGGGGGAAGCCTGTAGCACATTGCTGCGCCATCTCTATGTCGTATTAGTAGCTGACCCCGGTCATTTCCTCTGATTGCTTCCACAGTTCCCGAGCGGTGTCCATGTCATGCGACCTTGCGGTCGACTTCACCTTGACCGGATGACCGTGCATCTCGAAGAATCTGGCGGGCCCATAAAACATGCCGGGTGTGGCGCCTTCGTCCGTGGCAGCCCTTAGCGTTGGTAGGGCGCCCATATCCACACCTTGCGCAAGAAGCTTGTTGAGAAAGCCCATCATTCCGGAATGGCGCTGCAACTCGGTTGCAGTCCATCCAGGATGTGCAATGGTCACTTTGGGATTGCTCCCTTCCGCCCCAACTTTCTCTGCCAGCAAATAAGCGAAATACAGATTTGCCAACTTGCTGTCGAAATAGGCTTGATTGGTGTTGTATGACCTGTTGATCCAGTTCAGATCAGTGAAGTCGAGCTTACCGCCTTTGTGCGCCAGGCTCGAAAGTGCGACGAGGCGCGATCTGCTGGTCTTCTTCAGAAGTGGCAGTAGCTGGCCGACCAACGCAAAATGGCCGAGATGGTTGGTGCCGAACTGCATCTCAAAACCATCACGTGTCTTTGCGTACGGACACATCATGACGCCGGCATTGTTAATCAGAATATCGAGACGATCGTAGTCTCGGATGAAGGAATCGGCGAATGCCTTTACCGATTTCAAGTCCGCCAGATCGAGTTCCCGCACAGACACATGGGAATCCGGCGACTCCCTGCGTATCTCGTTAGCGACGTTTTGTCCTTTATTGACATTGCGTACGGCGAGCACCACCGACGCGTTCTTGCCAGCCAATACGCGAGCCGCCTCTTTTCCAATCCCACTGCTGGAGCCAGTGACGATAACAACCCGCCCCTTTTGGTCTGGAATGTCGTTGGTGTCCCATTTCGTCATTGACATGAATCCTCCTTATTAACCGGAAATGGCTACCGGCCGATTCATCCTTGACGCGCGTTGGCAGGGGTCCGCACATCGAAGTCGTTATCGCCGTCGTCGCGCGGAGCGTATCTGTGGTAGGCATTGGCGATTTCGTCGCGACGCTCTTTAATGCGCACCATCTTATAGGCGTGGGAAACATTGTGAGATTCGGCATGGCGAGCCACATCACGTAACATCATAATATTGAATGAAACACCTGAGCAGCCGGCGCAGCACTACCTCGAGACGTCGAGTATCACCACGACGGAGATATCTTTGTTGCTCGGCTTCGAAGGCCCGAATTCGTTCTTCCGCGCGTTCCATTCTTGGACCGGAACCACGCCTGAGCAGGCGAGAAGCGTGATGTCGAGAGCACACTGAATGGACATTGGTTACGACTTAAGTCAATGAGATCGCTGGGCAAAATTTCGCAGGGTCTCAGACTGGAGCGCTTGCGCCAGTCACCGCTTTGGAACGGCGAGCGCCTGCGCAATATCCACCCGGTGTTGCCGGGTCTACGCAATCTGAGCGAGGGGCGGCCGTCGCTGAGCGACTTCCTTCGCCCTTCGCCCGGCCGCGTTCCCTCATCGCCGCTGCCTGTACGCGATCCGAGGACGGCGTGGATCAAGGCGCCGGCAAGCGGACTGCGGGCGACATGGTTGGGACATTCGACGGTACTGATCGAAATTGATGGCTGGCGTGTATTGACCGACCCGGTGTGGGGACATCGCGCTTCGCCATTTGCCATGCTCGGTCCCAAACGTTTTCATCCAGTACCAGTCAGCCTCACCGAAATTCCGCGCCTCGATGCCGTGGTCATTTCCCACGATCATTACGATCATCTCGATTACCCGACGATTCGCGTGCTGGCTAAATCGGACGTACCTTTTGTTACATCGCTTGGGGTCGGTGCGCACCTTGAGGCGTGGGGTATCTCGGCGGAACGTATCACCGAGCTCGACTGGTGGGAAAAGGTTCGCGTCCCAGGCACCGGCCTGACCATCACCGCGGCACCGTCACAGCATTTCTCCGGAAGGGCTTTGAAGGATCGTAACCTGAGTCTTTGGTCTGCGTTGGTCATTCATGGCGATCGACATCGTGTGTTCTTCAGTGGTGACACCGGCTTGACCACTGAGTACGAAGTCATTCGCCAGCGCCTCGGGCCATTCGATCTGGTGATGCTCGAGGTGGGCGCATATCACCCGGCATGGGGCGACATCCATCTCGGTCCGGTTAATGCGTTAGAGGCGCATCGCTTGTTAGGTGGCGGCGCGCTGCTGCCGGTGCATTGGGGCACTTTCAGTCTTGCGCTGCATGATTGGGACGAGCCTGCCGAAACGCTGCTCAGCCTCGCGGACCAGGAAACAGCTATGTTATTCCCGCGTCTTGGCGAGCCGACGGAACCGCTCCATTTCGAGCGCGTCGAGCCGTGGTGGCGTACCGCGAGTGAACCTCGAACGCCGTCTACACCTGACGCGGTGGAGCCGGCTGCAGAAACCGCCGAGGATGGCGTGCCTGCGAAGCTGGGTAACTTGCCGTGGCCGCTCGATTGACTCCGATTAGCAGGTTCCGTCGAGGCACTGGAGCGACGTGGCGATCGACGTCATGGCGGTCTCGCTCATCAGGCGATTACGGTGCTTTCTTTACGCGCCTCGCCGTCTTCTACTTGTAGTCGTGTCCAGTCGGTCGACCGTACCCACTCGGGACGCGGGTTTTCGACGTCGTGCGGGTGATTGTCGCAGCGGTTGTAACACATATAGATGTGCCAACGGTCACGGTGAGACAGGTTGTGTCCGGAGGCATGCAACAGGTTGCAGTGAAATATCGCTGCAGTACCAGGTTTGCCGGTAATCGGTACGGGTGCCGGATGCGATGCAAGGATGTCCTTCATTTGCTCCGGCGGTGCTGCCATGAATTTGTAGGCGGTCGACTCGTCGAAATACGGCTCGATACGACCGATCTTGTGTGTGCCGGGCAGGAAGTAAAGGCAGCCCGACATTTCGGTTGCTTCTTCTAGCATCACCATCACCGTTACCAGGTCAGGACGGTCAATCCCGTCGAGCTGCCATTGCATGTAGTCCTGGTGCCATTGCCAGACCGAACCTTCGATAGCCGATTTGATGTTGAGTTTGCAGTGGTGCATGTAGAGTGCGTCATCATGCAGTACCTGCTGCGCGGCGCCGAGCGTTCGCTCAAGGCGAGACAACGCACGGAACGGAGCAGAGTAGGTCGGCCACTCCGGATCATCGAGCTTCAGAAGAATCTTGGGTGCGCTATTGCGCCCTTCACGGATCACGCAGTCGGCTTCGACGCCTTTCAGACGTTCGACTTCGTCGCGCAGAATCGCTATCTCGGAGGCGGAGATCAGTTCCGGCAGCAACAGGAATCCGTCGCGCTCGTACTGATCCAACTGTTCGGTCGTTAGTCTCATACGGCGGTTTCCAATACTTGCTCTTCGCGGCAACTAAACGAGGTTGCGCCGGTCTGGTGTGATGCTAACTCTGAGCAGGTGGCGGACTAGAAATCGACTTCGTTGCGGCCCTTCAGCTTGAGCATCTTGCGCGCTTCGTCGGGCGAGGCGATTTCGAGCCCGAGCTCCTCGAGGATACGGCGAATCTTGCTGACCTGCTCTGCATTGGATTCTGCCAGTCTGCCTTTGCCGCCCCATAGACTGTCTTCGAGGCCGACGCGCACGTTGCCGCCCATGACTGCAGACTGAACGGCGACGTACATCTGACTGCGGCCGCCGCCGAGCACCGACCAGTAATATTGATCACCGAACAACCGGTCAGCGGTGCGCTTCATGTGCATGACATCTTCCGGATGCGGTCCGATGCCGCCGCGAATACCGAACACGGATTGGATTAGCAGCGGCGGTTTGATCAGGCCGCGCTCCAGAAAATGCTGGGCAGTGTACAAGTGACCGATGTCATAGCACTCAATCTCGAAACGCGTGGCGTTGTTGCTGCAGGATTCGAGAATGTAGGCAATATCCTTGAAGCTGTTCTTGAAAATCCGGTCATCGGAGGTTTCGAGATAAGGTTTTTCCCAGTCGTGCTTGAATTCCTTGAAGCGATTGAGCATCTCATAGAGACCGAAGTTCATTGAACCCATGTTCAGGGAAGCTACTTCGGGCTTGAGTTGTAGCGCCGGTTGCAGGCGCTCTTCCACACTCATGGTCGGTGCACCGCCGGTGGTCAGGTTGCACACGACATCACTCTTCGACGCAATGGTCGGCAAGAACTTGCGGAACATTTCCGGGTCCTGGGTCGGACGGCCGTCATCCGGTTCACGGGCGTGCAAATGAACAATCGCTGCGCCGGCCTCGGCGGCACCGATGGCGGCGTCAGCAATCTCCTCTGGTGTCACCGGCAGATAAGGCGACATCGACGGCGTGTGAATTGAGCCGGTTACGGCGCAGGTGATCATGACTTTGTTTGCCATTTCAGTTTTCCCCTAGTCGATATGCGAAAGTGTCTCAGACGTGCGAAATCACCTAATCGTCGAGTTTATCCTGGGCCCGCTTGTGGGCCACCAGTGCCATCAGACGGCGATCGCGCCAGGCTTCGCGTTCGGCATGTTTCTCGTGTGGCATTATTTTACGGCGTTCTGCTTCGATGCGCGCAATCAGTCCCTTGTCCCACGGTTGGTACTCGATGCCATTGATGAGTGAATATAAGGGCGGTCCGAAACGCGCGGCATAGTCGCTGACACCACCCGGTGCATTCAAATCGATGGTTTCGAACGGTCCCATGAAGGCCCAGCGCAATCCCAACCCGTCGCGAATGGTCTTGTCGAGATCCTCAACCGATACGTATCCCTCGCCGACGAGGCGCCAGGATTCGAGCAGTAATGCTGCCTGTAGACGGTTGAGTATGAAGCCCTCGACTTCCTTGTTCACGGTGATTGGCACCTGCCCGACTCTCTCCTGCAAAGCGCGAGTTTTCTCGATTACTTCGGGTGCGGTCCACGGGGCGGGAGATATCTCCACGATGGGTACCACATGGGGAGGATTGACCGGGTGAGCGACGATGCAGCGGTGCTTTCCGTTCAGCCCCTCGCTGAAACGTGACGTCTGGATGGTGGAAGTGGAACTGGCCAGGATGCAATGCGCGGGCGCCGCTTCGTCCAGCCTGCGGTAGACCTCGCGTTTGATGTCGACTTTCTCCGACGTATTCTCCTGCACGTAGTCGGCGTCACCGACGGCTTCTTCAAGGGATTGTGCCGCAGCGACGCGTTCCATGATGGTGGCCGGGGCCCCTTCAATAAGGCCGGCGTTTCTCAGCTCTTCCAGGCCTTCATCAATCAACCCGAGCGCCTTGTCTACTGCCCCTGCTGCATTGTCGTACATCTTTACCGAATGCCCGGCGCGCGCGAATACCATTGCCCAGGCGCGGCCAATCAGCCCTGAACCGATGATTGCGATCTTTTCCATACTGTCCTCGTAAGCTTTTTTTCATTCTACCCAAGGATTCGGAGAGTCGATGTCGATACCCCAGCTGTCAAGGTGAGCGTGACGAGCAGCCCGAGCGCAAGGAGCCGCCTGTTTCAATAGAACCGTGCGCCCGACGAGACAACGAGCATCGCGAGTTGCGGCGTAGACTCACATGGGCGGCGCCCATGTTACGTCGGAGCCACATACTCACCTTTCTTAGCGCGAGGAGAAAGCGAGCACGCGACACTGCAATCGGGCTGCGCAGTAGCTCTCCCAGCAAACGTCAACCAAGCATCTCGACGCCCGCACATACCGATAGCGCCTGGCCGGTGATGGTGGCGCCGACCGGTGAGGCTAGATACAGTGCCATGTTGGCAATGTCGTAGGGGCTGACCATCTGCCTCATTGACACGCGTTCAAGCGAAATCTTGCGTTGTTCTTCGAAGCTGATTCCGACTGCCTTGGCCTTGTTTGCGATGACTTCATCCTGGCGTTCGCCCTCGACTACGCCGGGTTGAATGGCGTTGACACGAATCTTGTCCTCACCGAGTTCCATCGACAGACTCTTGCTGAAACCGACTACGCCCCATTTGGCCGCTGCGTACGGCGTGCGGTAAGGGAAAGCGAGCCGCCCCGCGGCCGACGACAGATTAATGATTGAGCCACCACCCGCCTCCTTGAGCATCGGCACGCCAAGGCGCGTGCAATAGAACATGCCGTTCAGATCGACGGCAATGCAGCGCTCCCACTCCTTGACATCGATTTCCTCGACCTTGCCGGTCGGCCCTGCGATGCCCGCGTTATTGATCAGGCAATCGAGCCCACCAAGCTGTGAACGAACATCGGCGAACAGCCGTTCGACATCGTCGAGTTTCGAAACGTCGGCGAGTGATCCCGTGACCTCGGGAAACACCTTGATGGCTTCATCGAGCGCCGATTGGGAAACGTCGCAAATGTGCACGCGTGCACCTGCCTGATGAAAAACGTCTGTCATGGCGCGGCCTATACCGCCAGCTCCGGCGGTCACGAGCACGCGCAGTCCCTTGATCGAAATCTCCATAACTGCTCCTCCAGAAATCATGTCTACGGCCACTATACCTGTTGGCAAAACTCGAGGCCGGACAGTATCCCGATGTTGCCTCTGCCGAGGCCACCACTTGGGGACGTAGATTCGCTAGAATCGAGGCAGTGAGCACTGCAATACCATCCGTCAAGATTCTCGCGCTGGAAACCTCGACCGATTTCTGTTCCGTGTCCCTGCTTGTTGGAGAGGATATCCACAGCACGGGTGAGAATGCCGGCCAGAAACACTCCGAGTTGCTGTTGCCGATGGTTGACGAAGTGTTACGCGGCGCCGGTCTGGCGGTCTCGGATCTCGATGCGATTGCCTTTGGCGCGGGTCCCGGATCGTTTACCGGTTTGCGCATTGCTTGCGGTGTCGCGCAGGGACTGGCTTTTTCGGTCGATGGTCGTTGTATTCCAGTCGGTTCCCTGGAAGCGTTGGCGCAAGCAAGCGGGGGCAGTCGCGTTGTTGCGTGTACCGATGCGCGGATGGGACAGGTCTACCACGCTGCTTTCGAGCGTAACGGGACCGACTGGCGCGAGGTGCTTTCACCGAGTCTATGTTCTCCCGACGATCTACCGGAGCTGCCAGGAGGAGGCTGGCTCGGGTGCGGCAGCGGCTTCGATCGCTATCCACAGATCATGGACGGGGCTTACCGCAGCGAGGTAGAGCAGGTGAGAACAGGCATGCTGCCACATGCGCGCGAGATTGCGTTGCTTGGCGCTCGGTATCTGGCGGCTGGCCGCAGCGTGCCCAGTGCCGAGGCAGCGCCGGCCTACGTACGCAACAAGGTGGCGCTGACCATGAAGGAGCAAGCATGAGTGCGCTGGCTGACAGCGTGCCGCGTACACGACCGATGAAGGAGAGTGATCTCGAGCGGGTAATGGCGATTGAGAAAGCGATCTACACGCACCCATGGACGCGTGGCAACTTTGTCGATTCGCTCAAGGCGGGCTACACGTGTCATGTCATGGAAGTTTCGGGTGAGGTGATTGGCTACGGTGTCATGATGATCGCTGCCAATGAAGCACATCTGCTCAATCTCAGCATCGCTCGCGAGTGGCAACGTCACGGCTACGGGCGCTCTTTGCTGCTGCATTTTGTTGAGGCGGCGCGGCAAGCCGAAGGCCAGCAAATGTTGCTTGAAGTGCGCCTTTCCAATTTTGTTGGCCGCAGCCTGTATTTCTCGATGGGATTCTGTTCAGTGGCGATTCGGCCCGGTTACTATCCAACCAAGCAGGGGCGCGAGGATGCGATCCTGATGGGGCTGAATCTGTGACCAGCCGTCACGACATTTTTGCAGAACTCGGGCTCAGCCCCTTATGGTTGGATCGCAGCCGACTCGAACGCCAGCAGACGGTGGCAGCACCGGCGCAAGACCTCGAATCGAACGCCAAAGGCAAGCCCGTAGAGAGTGACATTGGGGTGCCGGACGACAACTCGCCGCAGGGCGGCGGGGCGAAAGCGCCGGGCGTATCCGTTGTCCAACCGGTCGAAAAAATGGACTGGCCGCAGCTACGTCAGGCGGTGGCCGAGTGCACTGCCTGTGTACTGTATAAGAAACGCAGGCAGGCTGTTTTGGGTGTTGGAGACGAACAAGCCGATTGGCTGATCATTGGTGAAGGCCCTGGTGCAGAAGAGGACGCGCGCGGTGAGCCGTTTGTCGGCCAGGCGGGCAAGCTGCTCGATAACATGCTGTCGGCAATCGGTCTCGCGCGTGGAAGCAACGTGTATATCGCCAACGTCGTTAAGTGTAGGCCGCCGGGCAATCGCACGCCTTCGCTCGAGGAAGCGGAAGCGTGCGCGGCCTACCTGGATCGCCAGATTGATCTGATTCAGCCACGCCTGATTGTGGCTCTGGGAAAAGTCGCAGCGCGTAGAATGCTCGGGCGGGATGCAACGCTCGCCAGCCTGCGCAAGACGCTTCATGATTACCGAGGAATCCCATTGGTCGTGACCTATCACCCGGCTTATCTGCTACGCAACCTGCCAGACAAAGCCAAGGCATGGGAGGACCTGTGTTTTGCGGTTGACTCGATGTCAGGTCTGGCGGGCGCGCAAGACGCCCAGCAATGAGTATGGAAATGACGTCGAAACCGTTGTCAACGTGTCTGGATCGCACAGATATGGTTTTTGACATTGATGGCTGCTGATATCGATGCCCAGGCCCGTTGAAGCGATTATCGATTTGCAGGCACTGCGCAACAACGCCGCGGTGGCGAAGCGCCACGCTGGTGACGCAAAGGTGTTTGCCGTGGTGAAGGCGAATGGCTATGGGCACGGCCTGGAGCGGATCCTGCCGGCACTGGGAGCCGCCGACGGATTTGCCGTGGTGGAACTGGAGTTGGCGCTTTGCATACGCGGCTGCGAAATCACCAAACCGGTACTGTTACTCGAGGGGTTTTTCGACGAGAAAGAACTCGTCACCGCCTCGAAAAATGGTCTTCACATTGCCGTGCACGAGGCGAAGCAAATCGAAATGTTGCTTGCCGCACGGTTGCCGCAGCCGCTGAGCGTCTACCTGAAGATCAACACTGGAATGAACCGGCTCGGGTTTATGCCGGGCCAAGTCGCCGAACTGCATGGGCGGTTGGTGTCGTCGGAAAACGTCCGCGAAGTTGTGGCGATGACGCACTTTGCCGACGCCGACGGCAAGCGTGGTGTGGATTGGCAGTTGCAGCCGTTGATGCAATTGGCTGAACCGCTGGGGACCAAGGTCTGTGCGGCGAACTCGGCGGCGCTACTGCGCTACCCGCAATCCCACGGCGACTGGGTGCGACCTGGCATCATGCTCTACGGCGCGTCTCCTTTCGACGATGTCAACGCGGAGCAACTTGGTCTGCAGCCAGTTATGACGCTGCGGTCGCGAATGATCGATATTCAGGACCTGCAGCCGGGCGATAGCGTCGGTTACGGTTGTACCTTCACGGCTGACAAAGCGATGCGCATCGGCGTGGTGGCGGCGGGCTATGGTGACGGTTATCCGCGCCATGCGCCCACCGGCACGCCGGCCCTGGTTGGAGGTCAACGTGTGGGCACCATCGGGCATGTCTCCATGGACACTCTGTGCATCGATATTTCCGAGCTTCCCGATGTTGGTGTCGGTTCAGAAGTGACGTTGTGGGGTGAAGGCTTGCCGGTAGAGCAAGTTGCCGCGAGTTCAGGCACTGTAAGCTATGAGCTGCTTACCAAAGTCACGGCACGTGTGCCTTTCATCGTCCGGAACTAGAACAGCCGGGAACTAAACCATTTCGCTGATATGACGAGCCGGCACGCCGGCTGTCGAGCGCAGCGATTGAAAACCTGAAAATGGCAAAAGTCAAAACCATTTACGCCTGCAGCGAGTGTGGTGGCCAGACACTGAAGTGGCAGGGCCAGTGTCCGCATTGCTCGGCGTGGAACACACTTACCGAGACGATTGCCGAGAAAGCGGTGTCGTCGCGTTATCAGTCGCTCGCCCAGTCCAGTCAACTGACCCATCTCAAAGAAGTCGATGCCAGTGAAGAACCGCGCTTGTTGACAGAGATCGGCGAGCTCGATCGCGTTCTCGGCGGCGGCTTGGTGCGAGGAGCGGTGGTGCTGATTGGCGGCGATCCGGGAATCGGCAAGTCCACCTTGTTGCTGCAAGCGCTGACGCGTATGAGCGAGCGATGCAAGGTGGTGTACGTCAGTGGCGAAGAGTCGGCGCAACAAATTGCCTTACGTAGTCGCCGCTTGCAGGTTCAGCCGGACCGGCTCGGCCTATTGGCCGAGATTCAGCTCGAGCAGATCTTCAATGTCCTGAAAAGTGAAAAGCCAGAGGTAGTTGTGATCGACTCGATACAGACCGTCTATTCCGAGTCGCTGCAGTCGGCACCCGGCAGTGTTGCGCAAGTTCGGGAGTGTGCTGCGCAGCTGACACGCTTTGCCAAGACCAGCCATAGCGCGCTGCTGCTGGTGGGGCACGTCACCAAGGAAGGCGCAATTGCGGGTCCTCGCGTACTCGAACATATGGTCGACGCTGTGCTGTATTTCGAGGGCGACACGCACTCGAGTTTTCGCCTTGTCCGGGCGATCAAGAATCGTTTCGGCGCGGTCAACGAACTCGGTGTATTTGCCATGACCGATCGTGGGCTGCGCGGTGTTTCCAATCCATCCGCGCTGTTTCTGTCGCGCCATGATGGAGAAGTGGCGGGTTCTTGTGTGATGGTTACCCAGGAAGGATCGCGACCGCTGCTCGTCGAATTGCAGGCGCTGGTTGATTCATCGCACGCACCGAATCCGCGGCGCCTGAGCGTCGGCCTGGAACAAAATCGTCTGGCAATGTTGCTGGCGGTTTTGCACCGTCACGCCGGCATCGCGGTTTTCGATCAGGACGTTTTCGTCAATGCGGTCGGCGGGGTAAAGATCGACGAACCGGCTGCCGATTTGCCGGTGCTACTGGCGATCGTGTCATCACTCAAGGGAAAACCGCTGCCCGAGAAGATGGTTGCTTTCGGCGAGGTTGGCCTGGTTGGTGAAGTGCGTCCTGTACAGCGCGGTATGGAACGGCTTAAAGAAGCGGCCAAGCTCGGCTTCAAGCTGGCCATTGTGCCGCGGGCAAATGCGCCGAAAGCGCCAATCAAGGGGTTGGAGGTTGTCGCCGTAGACCGCGTCGACCAGGCGATTGACTGTATCAGGTAGAAGATGTTGCTACCCGCTTGCGGCGGGCTGATTGTTGTTGCGCTTCCGTTATCTAATCGAATCGAATATCCAACCGAATCGAATATCTGATCGAAGAATCGATAACCTAGCCGAAGATCAGTAGCGACATTGCGGCGAACAGCAACGCCGCACTGGCGAGCCAGATGTAGCGCAACTTTGGATCGAGGTGAATGGCGAATCCATTCATGCGAGCGGTTGCCCTACCGTTACTCCAGCTTGCGCTTGCTGAAAAGAATGGATGTTCGCTGGAACGCCTCGCATCGGCAATTGCTTTGAGCCGTGCTGCCTTCTGCGAGTCGGACAATTCGTCGAACTCGTGTTCCAGTCCGGTAATCGCAGCCAGCCGGTCGGTTGCCTCGGCAGAATCGAAGGCGCTGGAAATTCGAATCATCGGGTTTGATGTTTCGTCGGTCGTGGCGTCGAATTCGTCCTTCGCGGGTTCACTGCCAGTGGTCTCTTCCGTAATGCCGGTTGCGTCGGCCCGTTTGTCCTCCTGTCGTGTCAGCGGCGCTACCGATTCGGTAAAGGGCTTTGGCTCACCGGGCATCGACGAAACTAAAGACGAATCCGCAGTGCCACTCAGGTAGTCGCTGCGCGCCTGGCGTAGATCGTTGGCCAGATCCTCCGCGCTTTGATACCGGTCATCAATGCTTTTGGCGAGTACCTTCGCGATTATGTAGTTAACAACTTCCGGCAGATCGGGATTGAGACTTTTCGGTGTCGGCGGGTTGAAATTCAGAGTCTGGTACATCACGCCGTGAATATTGTCCGCCACAAACGGTGACGTACCGGTGAGCATCTCGTAGATCACGACGCCGAGAGAAAACAGATCGGAACGGGGGTCGGCGCGCTTGCCGGCGACCTGTTCGGGCGACATGTACTTGGGGGAACCCAGAATCATGCCGGTCATGGTCTTGATTTCGTTATTGCGCATGCGTGCAATGCCAAAATCGGTGATTTTGATCAGACCGTCGTTGAGAACCATTACATTGGCCGGTTTGATGTCGCGATGCACCACCTGACGCTCGTGTGCATAGTCAAGGCCATCGGCCACCTGGGCACCGATGTCGAGCGCCTTTTCGATCGTGATAGGCGTTGCTTCGCCAAGAATTTTGCGAAGTTCCTGGCCTTCGAGGAACTCCATCGCCATGTAAGCGAGTTGATCGCTCTTGCCAATGTCGTAGATGGTGACGATGTTCGGATGTGACAGTTGTCCGGCCGCTTTCGCTTCCTGATAGAAGCGCGCCTCGTATTCGGCGACTTCATCGTCGGGCAGATTGAGACTGATGGTCTTGATTGCCACGATACGATCGAGTAGGGGATCCCGCGCTTTGTAGACAGTGCCCATGGCACCCTGTCCCAGTTCTGCAACGATTTCGTAACGTCCGAGCTTCTCGATCATGATTGGCGCTCGCTAACTTCTTCCGGCGCTGGCAGCCTGGGCGCTGCGAAACACCGGCCCCCAAATTGGATGACCTGCTTCGGCCTCGTCGAGTTCAAAGGTCGGATCGAGTTTAAGTGCGATGGCGAACTCTTCGCGGCAAGTGAGCTGGCGGCCAGAAACACAGGCGATGAACGCAAGATACTTGTGAGCCACGACGCGGTCCGGCACCGTCAGACCCTCCTCGAGAGCAAACAGTAGACGGCGCGACGCCGCGCGGTAATTGCCCTCTTCATAGAAGGCAATCCCCTGCCAAAGATAGGGCTTGCCCGACAGGCGCTGATAGCCGGGCATCTCGACACTGGCGCAGCTGCTGATGAGCAGCGCCACGAGCAGCAGCAGGTATGCTTGTCTGGATGCAATTTTTCTCAATTGAACTTGTACCTGATCTTGATTTTCTGTTGCGCTTTCAAATTGACTTTTTGCGTGTAAGGTGGAAAGTTACCGTTGCGAATTTCAATCACGCGGCGCCCCGGCACCAGTTCAACTTCGTTCAATGGCGGACTCACGCCGACTGGCTTGCCGTCGACAAAGACCTCTCCCCACGGGCTGATTGCCAGCGCCACAACGGCGCGCCCGCCGGCGGCTGCCGTTTGCTGGCCCGCTGTTTTCCACGATGTTATCTGAGGCCCGGTATTCGCGGGACTGGTGCCCGGAGCTTGTGCCTCCGCCTGCGCATCTGCTTCAGCCGCATTGGCAGTGTCTGTTAGCTGCGTCGGGTCAACCGTGCCTAGGGTCGCCACCTCTGATTCAGTTGCGGGTTCGGGTTCTTCGTCGCGTTTGGGTCGGAAGAACGACAGGCGCAACTTCTTTCGTTTTGGTTTTGCCGCTGTTTGCTCGGCAGCGACTTCTTCGACTTCGCGGTCCGGCGATTTCGCCTCCGCGCTCTTCGAAGCAGTCGGTTCGGAAGCTCCTAGCTTCTGTTGCGTTACATCGTCGCTCGCTTTGGAGGCCGGCTTGTTGCGCGCAGCTTCGCGCTGCCTTTCGATCTGTGCCCTGGTGAGTTGTGTTCTTGTAGACTCAGCCTGTTTCGTCTCTTGCGCCTGCGGATCCTCGCCGACAAAGCTTGTCAGCAACGCCAGCAAAAAAGCCAACGAGGAGAAGGCGACGGTGCCATAGGCAAGCGAACGATTTCCCAACCATTTCTCGAGATGAAAAAGCAGCCGCGCGGTTGTCGCGTTTGCTGCAGCCGTTCGGCTGCGCGCTTCACTGGCCACGTTACGTGCCCGCTCGGCAGGAGACCTGAGTTGTGCCTCGGCGGTGGAGTAGCCGACGCTGTAGATTTCATGTTCGCGAACGTGCTTGTCGGTGCGCGAGCCTTCGTAGGTGAACAGCTTGGTGTAGCCTTCGGAAATGTGCGAGACGATCTCGAAATAGGAGCGCGACACCATGATCTGACCTGCCGCTGCGAATCCCATCACGCGCTGGGCGACGTTGATGCCGTCGCCGATGATATTGGGCCTGCCGTTGAGATCGCGCACCAGCCGCACTGGGCCAAGATTGATGCCGATGCGTGCCGGTACTTCAGGTGGTTCGATTGCGTCGGGAGCGAATGCATCCCGCAGGCTCATCGCGACAAACAAAGCATCCTCGGGATCTCCAAGAAAGCTGATGGCAACGCCGTCGCCGGTGTCGAGAATGATCCGGTCGGCTGCCGGAATCTCTCGTATGGCGGAAGCAATCAAGCCGTTGAAGCGGTCCTTGAGGCGGATCTGCTCGGCGACCGGCTTGCGCGAGTACTCGACGATATCGAGAAACAGCACGCTGCAGATGAACGTGCGGCTGGCACGTTCAGGCATCATAGCGGTCTCCTCCACTGACGGCTGTCAATTGGCGATCCTGCCCGAAAGACGGCTTTTTTGGGACGCAGTGAAATTCACACGATAACCCGGTTTCACGGCGATAATCGATCGTATAAAGTTGCCAATAGTCAATAGCTTAAAAGCAATACTTACGCTTAATTCTAGAATTGTTGCGGCGCAATAGAAAAGCTCTGGAAGCGGGCTTCCGTTATCATTGAGGCGATTTTCGTGCCGTCATGGCGCTATTTCAGCCCGTATTTCCCTCTCGACCCAGGAAGCCGGTTTGCTCATGAATAACAGTGGCATGTTCAACGAAGGACTGGACCAGAATCCAGGTAACTTTGCGCCGCTCACACCCCTGTCACTGATGGCGTGGGCGGCTGACGTTTACCCAGAGCGAACCGCAGTCATCTACGGCGACCAGCAGGTTGACTGGGCGGAAACGTGTCGCCGATGTCGCCGTCTGGCGTCGGCACTGACTCGGCTGGGTATAGGGCCGGGCGATACCGTCGCCGTCATGGCACCCAACATTCCGCCGATGTTCGAGGCCCACTACGGTATCCCGATGACCGGGGCCGTGATCAACACCCTCAATACGAGACTGGATAGTGCGACGCTGGCGTTCATGCTCGAGCACGGCGAGGCTCGTGCATTGATCACCGATACCGAGTACGCAAACGCAATTGGCCCGGCGCTGCAATCGCTTGAACATCCGCCGGTCGTCATCGATATCGAGGATGCTCTTGGTCCCGGCGGCGAGCGCTTGGGCGAGATCGACTATGAGGCGTTTCTCGAGCAAGGCAGCGACGATTTCGATTGGCAGCTACCGAACGACGAGTGGAATGCAATTGCGCTGTCCTACACGTCGGGTACCACGGGAAATCCAAAAGGCGTTGTCACTCATCATCGCGGCGCTTACCTCAATGCAATGGGCAACATCGTGACCTGGGCGATGCCGCATTTCCCGGTGTACCTGTGGACCCTGCCAATGTTTCATTGCAATGGCTGGTGTTTTCCCTGGACGCTGGCAGCGGCAGCGGGGACCAGCGTGTGTCTGAGGCGCGTCGAGCCGGAAGGGATTTTTGACTTGATCAGGCGTCATCGCGTATCGCATTTCTGCGGCGCTCCGGTTGTACACAACATGCTGATCAATGCGCCGGAGGAACTGCGCCGCGGCATCGAGCATCGGGTCAAGGCGATGATTGCAGGTTCGGCGCCACCGCGCGCAGTTATTGAGGGCGCCGAGCGTATCGGTGTCGATCTCACTCACGTCTACGGTCTGACCGAGGTATACGGACCAGCCTCGGTATGTGCCAAACATCCTGAGTGGGAAGCGTTGCCGGTTGAGGAACGGGCCCAGCGCAATGGACGGCAGGGTGTGCGTTATGTCGTGCAGGAGGCGATGCAGGTGCTCGATCCCGAGTCGCTGCAGCCAGTGCCACGTGACGGCCAAACCATGGGCGAAATATTCTTTCGCGGCAACATCACCATGAAGGGTTATCTGAAGAACCCCGAGGCGACGCAAGAGGCATTTGCTGGTGGCTGGTTTCACACTGGCGACCTGGCGGTGGTTGATGCAGACGGATACATCAAAATCAAGGATCGCTCCAAGGATGTGATTATTTCCGGCGGCGAAAACATTTCGACGATTGAAATCGAAGATGTGCTGTATTCGCATCCCTCGGTGTTGGAAGCCGCAGTCGTTGCCAAACCGGATGACAAGTGGGGTGAGGTGCCATGCGCTTTTGTGGCACTCAAAGACGGCGCAACGCCTGTGACCGGGGAGGAGTTGATTGGGTACTGTCAGGAACGGCTGGCGCGCTTCAAGTGTCCGAAGCAGGTGGTCTTCGGCGCGCTTCCCAAGACGTCGACAGGCAAGATCCAGAAGGGCGTGCTGCGTGATTCGGCCAAGAGTGCCTGAATGGGCGCCGCGCATTCTGCCCGAATTGACGTTTCATGTATGGGACTGACGGGATGCAGATTTGCTGCATTGCGGTAAACTTGCGCGTTTTTGAGTAACCAGCGAAGAAGGCCAACGAAATGAAGGTATTGGTTCCGGTAAAGCGGGTGGTCGATTACAACGTCAAGGTCCGGGTCAAGTCGGATGGATCTGGCGTCGAAACGGCCAATGTGAAGATGTCAATGAATCCCTTCGACGAGATCGCGGTGGAGGAAGCGGTGCGGCTCAAGGAGGCGGGTGTGGTCAGCGAAATCATCGCCGTGTCGATCGGCAGCAGTGCATGTCAGGAAACGCTGCGCACTGCACTCGCACTGGGTGCTGACCGGGCGATTCTGGTGGAGACGCCGGTCGAGACGCAACCGCTGGCTGTGGCACGGGTGCTGGAAAAGCTGGTCGGCAAAGAACAGCCGCAAATGGTAATCATGGGTAAACAGGCGATTGACGACGATTTCAACC
>CP070643.1:1758013-1774046 GCA_020354125.1 Betaproteobacteria bacterium
AAAGATCGTATTGCAGCTTCTCCACTGCATCATCGACCGTCGCGCCATATGGATAGCGCACCTGCGCCCAGCCCGTAATTCCCGGCCTTACACTGTGGCGCAGCGCATAGTAAGGAATCTGTCCGGTCAAACGCCCAACGAAGAACGGGCGCTCAGGACGAGGGCCGACAAAGCTCATGTCGCCGCGGATCACATTCAATACCTGTGGCAATTCGTCGATGCGCAGCTTTCGGATCAGCCGACCTACCCTCGTAACACGGTCATCGTTTGCCCTTGCCCATTGGGGTTTGCCGCCACACTCCGCATCGGTCCTCATGCTACGGAATTTGAGCAACTCGAAGATGCGCCCATCTCTGCCAACCCGCTCTTGCCGGAACAAGACAGGGCCACTGTCCTCCAGACGGATACAAAGCGCCGTGAGGATCATGATCGGCAAGGTCAGAAACAGTAAAACCACGCTCGCACCCAGATCGAATATTCGCTTCACCAGGTTCGATATACGATCCCTTCGGAAACCGTCACCGAGCGCCATCCAACTCGTGTTGAGCGATTCAAGCAACAGCTGTCGATACTCGCTTTCAAAGAAATTCGACAGCTCGAGGACCCTGATACCCCGCGCTTTGCACTCGAGCAGTTGTTCGACAGGCAGCGCGCCCCCGCGACGGTCACGCACTGCGACCACGATTTTGTCAATTGCGTATCGTTCAACAATAGAATCAAGCGTTTCTCCTTCCGCGATCGTCAGGATTCGTGTCCGCGGCACGGAGTCAGCGGTAGGCTTTAGCGAGACATAACCAACAATCTCGTGTTGGGGGTTGTCGTGCGCGTGTTCCTCTACTTTCAACGCCCTCGAACCCGTACCGAGGACCAAGACTCGCGATTTGAAAACCGACGAACTGGACCATTCGTTGATCGCCGCTCGCAGTGCCACGCCCCCCGCCAAGGCTACGCTCAAGGTGGCGGCGATCGTGAACGTGTCGGGTAACGGCATCGGCACGGCCTGTGCCAATGCTTGCATGATTATTAGCGCGATTAGGAACGACGCAGCCAGGCGAATAACAAAGTAACGTCTGTTTGCCCATTGATTGGGATGGTAAAGACCCATAGCCGCCAACAAGACAATCATCCCGAGAACGAACAGCGCGACTTGCACGGGGAGCACTTCAGCGGTGTGCGTGACCGCCCCTGCGCCACTCGACTGATGAACGATGATGCCGATATAGGCTGCAGCCAATAGCAGCAGCCCCTCCAGAACAGCGAGTACCACCACTCTCGCCGGGACATAATGACTGAACATGTAAATCACTGCGGCACTCGCTTGAACTTGCGTGGACATGTCGGGCAAATAACGAGAATGCGAGCCGCATACGTGCGGTCACAATGAAAACCCTGACCGTGCCCCTCAACAACGCGAGCTAGACTGATATGAACTTGCACCAACTAAGTCTCCCCTTTTGGCAGTGTGCCAACCAGCAACTTCGCAGCCGTCTAAGCGCCGCAGCAATCGTTCGTGCCAGGCTTCTACGGCCTAGTCACTGGAAGAACCGATCACCACTTCAAACACCAGAGTTTTGCAGTGCAACGGCGACCTTCTTCTTAAGCCAGCGGCAACGGTCTTGTGGAACTCATACTTCAAAACGAGACCCGTATTCCGATGCCACCACAACACAAAGATTGCGGCCGCATTGTCCACTTCAGTAGTTACAGGGGGGTAAATTTGCCGGACTGTTTCTGACACCAAATGACTACTAATGCGTCAGAAATAGACCGCTTTCCGAGAACCGGATACTGGGTGCACAGAATACACCCAAAGACTTTCCTCCCCATAACGCCATGCACTCAAAACAACCTGCTGGGTGTCCCGCCCAACGAACTCAATTTTTCGTTTCGCCGCGACGCTCTTCGACGACTCTAAGCTGCAACCAAATGTCGCGGGCCAAACTGGCTAGACGGCTAAAGCGTGCCCTACTTATCCCGTAGTGACTTATTTTTCGGTCCTAGCCGACCAAGACTTCTAATTCCGCCAACCTGCTGCGGCGATCAGTCTAACGCCGTGACCTTGACATTCTGAAATAGAATTTTTCATCGCTTTAGCTCATTTAAATCGATTTATTTGATTGAAAAACAAGGCCGACACAGTGCTAATTCGCTACTTTAAGTGTTCTTACAGATACTCTGGGTATTTGTCTCTTTTTTTGCAACATTTTACGTATCGCCGCATGCGCGGTTGGTGCTGCCCTCCGGTCTATCGTGCTGTCTCAAGAGATGACATTTGAATCTCAATAGGGTCTCCATGTGCTTCGTGTATTACAGATACATAAAAAGTTAAGCTCAGGAACGGTCAAGCGCGCGCGAGTTCGTTGCAGATCTGACGGCAAGCAGACAAATTGGTAGGGAAGTATCGTGCTCTGAGTTGCCGTCCAATGCTGGCGCGCGCGACGTAACCCCTACTGCCAAACCGCGTGTATTTCATGGTGGCAGAAAATAGTCGCGAATTGAATAATGAACTAGACGTATCAGACACCACAGCGACGTCGTGGCCAGCTACGCGGATTCATTCCTCGCCAATCGCAACGTGGCTGGGACGCCAACCCGGGCGTCGACGCCGTGTGCACGCATGCATGGCAGTGGAAGCGTTAGGTTGCCAGCGACCTTCGACCGCAGTTAAGGCCGGCCGCTACCGGGATCAAAAATTTACCCTGATCCCCGCTGTGGTCATATCAATGTCACCAAACCAGACGTCATTGACGTTGAACTCCGCGTATTCCACTCGTAACGCGAATGCCCTCGAAAAGTTCCATTCGACGCCACCGCCAATGGTGGGCTCGAGGCCTCTCTCCTGCTTGCTGGTGAGCCCTGTCGCAGCGACGAACCCCCCTGTGAAGTCAATCGTGGTGTCGTAGTAGACCGCCCCTGCTTTGGCAAACAAGTTCACCCGTTTTCCAAGCGAAATGTTCAGCACGCCGGTCGCGGTGATCATTTGAGGCCGCACTTTCATGGTCCCTGAAGCACCCCCCGCTTCGTAGGCGACTGCTTCTCCGGCATCAATATAACCGACTTCGCCCGATAGCAACTTTCCGAAGGTGCGCCCGAGCAAAACTTGCCAGCCGACCGATTCATCGTCGCAAGAAGCCAGAGATACCTGGGCTTCGGCAATAGTGCAGACGTCACGAAGATTAGAGCGCCCCGCGGTTGCAACCGCATACCATCTGTCGCCCTCGTCCGCGGCCGCATACGGCGCGATCAATACCGTCACCAAGCCAGCAAACGCTATTCGTACAATCGATACGCGCTTTTCAGTCATCGGACCACCTGAGATATCCTAGTGTGAGTTTTACGTTGCATATTTCTAGTAACAATCATCACACGCAATACTCGTGCCTTAGCCTGTACAGCAATCGAGTAAATCGAGCGATAGG
The DNA here is from genome assembly GCA_020354125.1 of Betaproteobacteria bacterium. GTDB lineage: Bacteria > Pseudomonadota > Gammaproteobacteria > Burkholderiales > Eutrophovitaceae > SG8-40. The sequence continues at coordinate 1,761,433 of CP070643.1, forward strand.
CAGGGATCCGGTTTTGGGTTCGACTAGTACAATTGGCTCAGCGAAACGAGTTCTGTCATAAAAACAAGGCCATACGAGCGCAGGCGCGGCGGTTACCCATAGTCCGCCCGTCTACCACATGGAAATCGAGCCAGCGGCAGAAGTCCCGGAAGCCCCGGACGTGAACACCCCTCGTCATCTTTCTTACCCCCGGCCAGTCGGTACCCATGTCCACCGCGCGTTACGCGCCATGGCGTTCCGTCCCATTGCCTGGCTTGCCCATGTCACGCCGGGCACATTACAGGTGCAGCCGATGCGCAACTGACAGCTTCACCGGTGCCACCGGCTCAGGCGCGCTGCAGTGGTAGTTGGCTTCTGTGCGGCTTGTGACTGAGCCTCAAACCGATGAAAATACAGTGTCTAAGGTGCTCGGCGGCTTGACAGGAGGCCATCTGCAAGGAACTGCAAAATGACAGGACACCGGCTAGTCGGATCACTTAACGGCCGGGCTGCGCACGGATGACAGTCACTCAGACAGGTCATATTCTTGGTTTTTAGCTATTACAACAGGCTGAGCGCCAGGCAACAGAGCATTTACCGCCAAAGTGACGAAATCAAGGCGGTGCGATTGCCGCGGCCGGCCGAGTTGCGGCCCTTTGTCGAGGAGCTAGAGCCGGCTCTAAAGGCGGAAAATCGCCGGCACGTTGAGCGGACCTGCCAAGCCATTGCCGATGGCATCGTGTCCCAGCTGGAAGCACCACCGGTCGGCGTTGAAGTGCTGGCAGCGCGGCCGTCGGATGACTGGGGTGAGCTGCATGGTTTGTACGTGCCCGAGGAAGGGGAAACGACGGCACACATCCAGGTGTGGATGCGCACCGCCAAGCACAAGAAAGTGGTCGCTTTTCGCAGTTTTCTGAGAACGTTGTTGCACGAGCTCTGCCATCATCTCGATTACGAGTTCTTTCATTTTCCGGAAACCATGCACACCGAGGGCTTCTACAACCGCGAATCGAGCCTGTTCCATCAACTGGTGCCCGAGGCGCGGCTGAAGAAAAAGGCAGCTGCCAGCCGCAAGAGAGCATAGCCATAAACTGATTAAACCGATGATCTGGCTACAAGGAATACTCGCTGTTGTCCTGCTGGCAGGTGCCATTTACGGATGGGTCTTGCTGCAGCGGAAGTTCAAAGGCGAGAGCGGCGGTTCGCCTGGGGGGCGGCAACGCCGGAGAAAAGACGGAGAAGGTGACAACGAACTCGAGGCGTTCATCACCGCTTACCGCGAAGGCAAGATCGATCCGATGCTGCTGGCCACCGGTGACGATGGCGTTGACGCCGCTTTGGCTTCGGTGCGGCCGGCCTCAGTCACGTCGAACGAGAACACGCCGGCGGCTGCAGCCGCTCTTGCCGCAATGGCGGCACCTGCCGCTGCCCCCACTGCGCCAGCACCCGTACCAACACCGGCGGCACCTGCACCTGCACCAATAGCGCCTGCACCGACAGGACCGATCGCCCCCGGGACCCTTTTGCGTCCTGAAGTGAAGCTTGCCTATCTGACTTTTCGCAGCGGGCTGCGCGACCACCATGTTTTTCCCAATGTGCGGCTGGGTGATCTTGGCTTCGGTGTCGCGGTCGGCACCGTGGACCTTCTGGTGTGCAACTCCGATTTCAAGTATGTCGCGGCAGTCGATGTCTACACCGGGGAAAAACCCGACGATCGTCCGAAATCGATGTTCCTGAGCCGTGCCGGCATCAATCACCTGATGCTCTCGATCAAGGCGATGCCCAGGCCGGCGCAGCTTCGCGAACTGATCTACGGTAAGCCCAGCGCCTGAAAAAAAAGCCGCAGTCATCTGCGGCTTTTTTGCTATTGAACTCGATGAAGTAAGTTAACTCTTCGGCTCGGCTTCCGGCTGCGGGCAGTGCAGTTGCAGCGCCTCGTCATAACACCAGTGCGTGCCGAAGCCGCCATTGCGCACGACGCACTCGTAGGTGTACTTGCCCATCTCGTCGGTCCACTCGCAGTCCTTGTACTTGAGCATGGTTTGCTCGCGTTCGATGGTGCCGACCAGGTTTTCTTCGCCCTGACGTGAGGCGCGTTCGCGCGCTTCTTCGTGCGTAAGCGGTTGATCGGCTTCTGCAGCAGCTTGTTCGACTGCCGCCTCAGTCACCGTATTTTGTTGGGCGGCCGCTTGCGTCGCCTTATTTTGTTGGGCGCCTGATTGCGGTGCCGCGGCCAAAGGCTCGGGCTCGCAGTTGGTTTGCAACGTCTCGTCGAAGCACCAGTGGGTATTGAAGCCATTGTTGCGCTTGATGCACTCGTAGAGTTCCTTGCTCATGGCATCGGTCCACTCGCACTTGGAATAGCGCGACATGGTGCGCTCGCGCTCCGTCGTACCCTCGGCAAACGCGACCGAAGTGGCGAGCAGGCCGATTACAGCCAGTGCGGTTGTCAGAAGCCTGGCCTGGTGAAGTTTGTAGGAAAGAAGATTCATTTAGTACGGTTCCTCGGGAAAAGGCGCAGCCCAGTCAAGGGCGCATTCTATGCCAAAGCAAGGTGCCGCGATAGCTCGGTGACCAACCGGTCGCGTGGTCAAACACGTCTCAGCAACCATGAACCAATACGCCTCACTCATTGAAAGTAAAGCGAAGGCGCAAGTAGCGGCGCCCAGTAAGGTCCTTGGTCTGGGATTGCTTTTCACCGGCGTATTCCGCGTCGACGGTATAGCGCCCGCCGACGACATCGACGAAAAACAGCGGGCCTTCGGATTTCGCCTGTAACAGCACAGTGCCTCGGATATCGCGCACGGTCACATCGACACCTTGCACCGGTTCATCCCGGCCCGCAACCAAGAGAACGATATGCAACGGAAAGCGATCGGCGAGCTTGCCCATTTGCTTGTTTTCTTCTTCGGTCATCCCGCCGGTGACGTAGCGCGTCCCTTGCTGCTTCTTTATCTCGATCTCGGCGGCGGCGTTGGAGAGTAAGCCAGACACTCCGAGCAGGACAACCAACATTGCAACAGTATGCTTCATGAACTTCCCAGTCATTTGGCGCTACGGATTCTTGACGGCAAATACTTTCATCGATAGTCCGCGTCCTCCTCGGACTGCTCCTCCGCAAACCAGGCATCGACGCGTTCGGCATTGGCAGACATCCAGCGCCGGGCCGCACCGCGCGCACTCAGTCTGTCGATTCGCACCATGTAATCCATTGCCGCCACGGCATCGAGATCGAGTTCGATCCGGCGCAGGACATTGACGGTGCGCTCCGGCGCGTTATCCACAAACTTCTTGTGCGCTACCAGCACCGCACGGTTGGCTTCGCCCAACAAATTGCGCGGCTCTTCGAGCTTGCGCATTTGTGCCATCTGGTTGAGAAAATTTGGTTGGAAATACGGCATCACGAACCAGTCACGCACAGCGTAGCGCCGTTCAAAATTCCTCTGCCATTGACTGTGCCCACCCGTTTGCAGCCGATAACCGTACGCTTCCAGATTGTAAGCCTGCATGATGCGCTTTGAGCCCATCGACAGCCCAGAGTCGGGCTTGGTGGCCCGGATGAACTTTGACATGCGGTTCGAAACGCTCGGTTTTTTGAGGTCTTCGACACTTGCCACTTCACTGACCGGGACGTAGTGCGGCACCGCCCAGAACAGCTGTGCTCCGTCGTAGAGTGTCGCCAGCTCAACGGCATCGCCTCCGTACTGACGCCAGTACCTTGCGTGTGCGTGCGGCAGCCAGGCGGCAACCAGCAAATCCAACGAGCCCTGCCCCAGTTGCGGAAAAATGGCGCTGTGCGAGCCGGTGCTGCGTTCGACCTCGTGGTCCAGACGCTCGAGCACCAACTGCACCACCTGTCCGGTCACGGCATAGAACGAGACACTGATCTGACCAAGCCGCACCGGCGGTTCTTCTTCCTCCTCATCTTGCGCAAAAGAATCGGTCAGGCCGAGAAGCAACGCCAATACTAGAAGCACCGGTACCAAGAACACCGGTGGCAATAACAATCGACCCGATAACAATCGACCCGATAACAATCGACCCGATAACAATTGACCCGATAACGATTGACCCGATAACGATTGACCCGATAACGATTGACCCGATAACAGCGACTTGAATCGGTCCATTAGCACCCCCTGCCCCACGCCTTTGCTTGCTTCACGCGCCCTCCTCGGCGCGACCAATGGTTCCGCTCCTGAAACATCGCAGTATGTCTACGAAGGTGTCCGCTGTGCCGAAACCACCAGCCTTGGTAACCAGATGCATCGGCCGGCCTTTCAACTCGAAACTCGAGAACGGAATGCCCGGCATTAGATTGCCGCACACATCGAGCACGCGGCAACTAGCTGTTTCCAGTATCGCGATCGCGGTGTCTCCGCCAGTCACCACCAGCGCACCAGCGCGAACAAAGGCGGCGATTTCGAGCCCAGTCCGCGCCAGGCGCTGCGCCACCTCCGCGGGCTCCGCCATATCTGCCTCGGGATCATCGACTGCCAGCAGAACGACTTGCCGGGCGCCTTGAGCGTCGACGATCTCGCTGGCAACGCCATTGGGCGCGTCGATCACAACGGTGTCGGACTCGCGACGTAACTGTTCGACCTGCTCGCGGCTGCGCGCCGCCCTTGAACCGACCACATAGACAATGGGGCTGTCTGTCGCAGTCAAAGGCGTCGCCGAGCTTTTCGCGGCTTGATCTCTTGCGGCTTGATTTCTTGCGGCGTGCAGGCGACTGGCCAGAATCTCGCCCAGCCCGGCGGAGCCAACCAGCAGGATCTGATGCGCCTGCCCGGCTACCTTGTCAAACAGCTCAGACATGTGATCTTCGCTGTCAGCATCTGCGATCACGACACCAACGTCCGGCCAGGTCACCACTTCGCCGTGTCGCCACGCCTTTACATGATCGCGTCCGATAACGCTGCCGAACACCTCACCCAAAGGCTCCAGTGGCGGCGGTGACAAGGCGTCGGTGGCGAAACCGGTCAGTGACAGCGGCAGGCCTTCGACATGGACGATGCCGTTGATCACAGTGCGCCCTTGCGCCGGGAATGCCGGCGCCACCAACGCCACGCCACGACCACATGAATCCATCAGCGCGACAGTCTCGGAGACGACGTTGCCGCGCAGTGTCGAGTCGACTTTCTTGTAGATGTAGTCGAATGGCTGCCCGGCGAAGTGCCGAGCGGCCCACTGCACCTGCGCTGCCGCGTCATCGGGTGGCAAATGCCGCGAAGCGGTATTGACCGCAACCACCTGCGCATCGCGTACCGCTTGCGGGTCGCTCGCGAGTGTCTGGGCAACCACTTTTGTCGGGATGCCCTGACTGGCAAAGGCGCCGGCACTGTCGAGCGCGCCGGTCAGATCGTCAGCAACAATCAGTACGCGCGCCGCAGACTCACTCGCCACGTTTATGCCGCCTGGTTATCCGCCATGCGCCGTGCGTAGGCAATGGCAGATTTCATGTTGGTGTTATTGGCCACGCCTTTCCAGGCGATGTCGAACGCCGTGCCATGATCGACTGAAGTACGCCTGATCGGTAAGCCGAGACTGACATTCACCGTCTCGTCAAATGCGATGAGTTTGGTCGGAATGTGCCCTTGATCATGGTACTGGGCAACCACCAGATCGAACTCGCCTTTCAGTGCCCGGTAGAACACGGTGTCACCGGAGATCGGCCCCTGCACATCGATGCCTTCTTTTCTTGCCGCTTCGATTGCCGGCGCAATTCGGGTTTGTTCCTCATCGCCGAAGATGCCGCCTTCACCACAGTGCGGGTTGAGACCAGCAACGGCAATACGCGGGCGCTCGTAACCAAGCTCGAGAAAATGCGCGTGGCCGGCCCGAATGGTGTCCAGCACCCTCTCCACGGTTGGTTTCACCGCAGCATTTCGCAGCGACATGTGAGTGGTGACGTGCACCGCGTTGAGCTTGTCTCCCGCTAACAGCATGAAGGACGATTTGGCTCCGGTGAGTTCGGCCAGCAATTCGGTGTGCCCGTCGTAATGATGGCCGGCCGAATGCATCGCTGCCTTGTTCAGCGGCGCGGTGACGATCACCGAAATATCGCCGGCCAGACACAGTTCCACCGCCTTTTCGACATAGCGGTAAGCAGCCTCGCCGCCGGCTGCCGTTTCCTTGCCGTCGACAATCTGATCCTGGTCTTTGGTTGCGACATGAATCACTGGTACCTGGCCGTTGTCAGCCTTCAGGCCTTCGACGAACGACAACTTGGTGCCCCGCACCGAATCAGCACGGCGCAGCAAGTCGAAATTGCCGATCACCGCCGACTGGCTGCGCGCCTCATCGGACATTTCCGCCAAGGTGGCGACAATGATCTCCGGCCCGATGCCCGAGGGGTCACCCATGGTAATTCCGATTCTGCTGCTCTTCACGCTAGCTATTCCTTAATCCTCAACATTCCCTGATTCTTACAATTCCTTCAAATTGAATTGCATCAGGCCGATTCTTCCAGCGCATCGGCCGAACTGGCAATGCGCACTTCAGCTGCCGTTGCCAGCGTGCCGCCGCCATTCTCAATCAACCGTGCTGCCTCCTCTACCAGTTCGACGTTGGTTCGTTCGCACCCAAACGGCGCGTCCTCGAGACCAACGCGCACGTGGCCGCGCTCCATCACTGCGCGTGGCACCAGGGGTAACACATCGACATCGAGGCCGGAGATCATCCAGTTGCAGCCCGGCGCAACTTGGTCCAATAGATTCAGGTAGGCCGTCAACCCGTAGTCCTCCGGAGGAAAACCAAAGGAATAGCCGCGCGAGAACATCAGACGGTAGATCGGATCAGGGCAACTCTCACGCCAGTGCAAACTTGCGCCCAGTCGCGCGAAGCCGGGCTCATAGATCGCGTAGCTCGGATGAAAGCCATAACGCCGTGCCAGTTTCAGACCGTGCCGGATGTCTTCCTCGGAATTTGTGTAAACGAAGCCGAGCTTGTCCTGTTGCAGGTCGTCGTAGTGAGAGAAGTTGCATGAACCGGGATCAACCACGCTCCATTCGAGCAGCTTGGCTTTGGCCAGTTCCTCGATGTGCGCATAGCGCTGCTCGGCCGAGCTGCCGCTTTCGATCAGGTTCAGACCCGTGGCCGGCACCGTTGGATACACGATCGCATCGACTTTTGTGCGGATCCCCTCAATGATGCGCTGGTATAGCTGCGCGTCGTCCTTTTGCTGGCCGGTCGATTCATCGTAGGCGTGAACATGAATGATCGACGCGCCCGCGTTCACACTGGCGATGCCCTGCTCGACAATTTCGTCCACACTGATCGGTATGCCCGGCTGACGCGCCCTTGTCCACGCGCCATTCAAGGCCACCTCGAGCCAGGTCTTTCCGATTGCTTCGTGCATCAATCCACTCCCCGAATGTTCACTACTGCTCAGGCAACGATCTCGACGTTCAGTTCGGCCAGATCTTCGACCTTTCCCACCAGTTTGTCGCCCGGTACCACGGCGCCGACGCCGGCCGGGGTGCCTGTGAAAATCAGATCACCTGGCTCAATTAAGTAGTATCGCGACAGGTAGGCAATCGTCTCGGGCACGCTCCAAATCATCTCCGACAAGTCACCCTGCTGGCGCACTTCGCCATTGACCGCCAGCGTAATCTTGCCAACCGCGTGATGGCCATGCGTCACCACCGGGTAGATCGCCGTGACCGGAGCGGACTGGTCGAACGACTTGCCGAAGTCCCACGGCCGTCCGGCCTTTTTTGCTTCCGACTGCAAGTCACGCCGCGTCAGGTCCAGGCCGACCGCGTATCCGTACACGTGCTCGAGCGCATCGGCTGCGGCGATGTTTCTGCCGCCGCGATGCAAGGCGACCACCAGTTCGATTTCATGGTGTAGGTCGGCAGTGCCCGGCGGGTACTTCACCTCGCCGCCGCCCGGCACGATTGCATCGGCCGGTTTCATGAAGAAAAACGGTGGCTCGCGATCGGGGTCCTTGCCCATCTCGCGCGCGTGCGCCGCGTAGTTACGACCGACACAATAAATACGCCGTACCGGGAAACGCGCTTGCTGTCCGATGACGGGAATCGCCGGCGTCGGCGCCGGCTCGAAAACGTAGCTTTGGACTGAACTCATCGACAAGTACCTGACAGGGATACCAGCTCAGACGCTCTATTTACGCATGATCGCTGGAGAAAAAACCGAGTCTGCAAATGTGCAGAGCGGCCTACAAAGCAAAGACCGCCCGCAAAAAAGGCTGCGATTATCGCACATGCGAGTTGCCGAGCACGCGCTCATTCTGCATCGTACAGGTCACCGCAAATGAGTTCTATTCGCGCGTAATTCTTACTTGGACCGATGTCTTACTTGCTCCGAGGTCTTACTTGCACCGATGTTGTACTTGTACCGATGTTGTACTTGTACCGATACTTTCAGTTCTTACCTGGCCCCGTTCCGGCAAGTCTTATGGTCAGATCGCTAATTTGACTACTAAATCGCTTTGCACGCAGCTCCGACAGGCCAGAATCAGACCTTGCTCACGTTCACTTCGCGACAGTGCTTCATCGGAGAACGCAAGTTCGCGCACCTGACCGGCAACGAGGTGACATTTGCATGCGCCACAGTTACCACTCTGGCAACTGTAGGCAAACCGCACTCCCCGCGCCAGCAGCGCGGCGAGCAGTATTTCGTCCCGCTCGACGGTGAGTCGCCGATTCAAATCTTCAATGGTGATCACGAATTGCATCTCGGATCAATTATGGGTCAGCAGGGCCTGGCAGGATATTGCCGACTCGCCTTGCGCCCGGCGTGGCGCGAGGCACTTGCGGAAATTTGTTTCAAATTTCGTTCATTCCAATTCCCGGTCATTCGTAGTCGCGCACAGCGGCGCGCCGGCTCTTGACAATAGCGCGCTTTTTCTTTTCCTCGACGCGCCTGCGTTTTGCCGCTGCACTCGGTGCGGTGGGCTTGCGCACCTTGGTCGGCTTCGCTGCACTTCGCACCAGTGCCACAAGCCGCTGCAAGGCGTCGTCGCGGTTGCGCGCTTGAGAGCGGTAACGCTGCGCCTGAATTACCAACACGCCGTCGGCGCTCATCCGATGACCGGCTAGCTTGCGCAGGCGCGACTTGACCTCGCTGTTCAGCCGGTGCGTGCGCGCGACGTCGAAACGCAGTTCGACCGCGCTCGACACCTTGTTGACATTCTGGCCACCCGGTCCCGATGCCCGGATGAATTGCCAGTGCAATTCGGTTTCGGGTATTGAAATCTTGTCCGTTACGCGGATCAAAAATAACCCCTCTTGAGTTGCATAGCAGATGCACGAGCATAGAGTTTGACCGAGGTCAAGTTTGTGCGCTGCACCAATGCGCGATTTGGTAAGAAAAACAACAAAAACTCCTCGCATCAAGGCCCCGCTACTCTTGCCAAGGCAGTGTCTAAACGCTACATTTGCACCCGGGTTTCTCCAGCCGTTACTGGCAATGCCTGAAGTCAAAACGCATTCAAGCTTAGCGGCGCCGGAGGATCTAAATCCTAATTAATGGGTCCAACCCCATCCTGATGGGTGCGAACCCATTTTTTTCAACATAACGGGAGAGTGTTATGACTCGTTGGACAAGCGCAGCGGCTGTCAAAGCGATTTCTGCTGCGGCCTTCGTCGGCTTCGCTTCCCAGGCTGTGGCAGCTGATGTCACCTGGGACAGACTTCTGAATGCCGACAAAGATCCAAACAACTGGATCATGTATCACAAAGACTTCACAGGCTGGCACTTCAGCGGCCTGGATCAGATCAACACCAGCAACGTCAGCAACCTGCGCTTAGCATGGCAGCATACGCCAGGACAACAGCAGCGTGGTATCCAGTCTTTCCCCTTAGCGGTCGACGGCGTTGTTTACTACACCAACACGTCGGGTTCGGTCTGGGCGCTGAACGGTGCGACGGGCGCTCCGCTCTGGAACTACAAGGCCAAGATCGACCAGGAACGCGCCGAAAGCACCTTCTACCACCCCTATAACCGCGGTCTGGCCATTGGCCACGGCAACGTGTATATCGCGACCACCGATGGCCGCATGATCGCGCTGGACAAGACCGACGGCAGCGTCGTTTGGGACAACGAGATCATGTCGGTTGCCAAGGGCGCCAAAGGCTTCACGGGGGCACCGCTGATCGTCAAGGACAAGGTGCTCATCGGTGCCAACGGTGGTGAGTTTTCCAGCTGCTGTGGACCGATCTTTGCCGTTGACGCGATGTCGGGTGAAGTTATATGGCAGTTCGACACCATCGGCGGCGACCAGCGTTCGCGTGATTCGTGGGGCAACGAATCCTGGAAGGTCGGCGGCGGCGGCGGTTGGATGACCGGCAGCTATGACGCCAAAACCGACACTGTCTGGTGGGGAACTGCCAATCCAGCGCCTCTCTGGGACTACATCGGCGCAGACTGGCAGGAGGAAGGTGCGCGTCCGGGTCTCAACTTGTACAGCTCGTCGGTCGTTGTGCTCGATGCCGACACCGGTGAACTGTCTGCCTACTTCCAGGAATTGCCGCACGACTCGTGGGACTTCGATTCCGCAACCGGTGAATTCCTGCTAATGGAAAAAGGCGGCAAGCGTTTCATGGTCCACCCGAACAAGGGTGGCATCATCTTCGTTTACGATCCCGACTCCATCGGTGGTGGTAACGAAATGGCGGTGCACAACGCCTACATGGTCGGCGAGACCTACAACTTCATCAAAGGTGTGTCCCGCGATGGTCGTCTGGTCGGTCGTCACGAGCTGGCGGAAGGCAAGCACCTCGACCAGTGCCCGGCAATTGACGGCGCGCTGTCCTGGAACACCGGCGCGTTCAATCCGAACCTGGGCCTGCACTATGTCGTCACGCAGGAATTCTGCTTCGACATCGAAGTGGTTAGAGTCGATCCTCGTCCGGATGACTACTCCGGCCAGGCCTACTTCGGCGCGAGCTGGACCACCAAGGCACCGAAGCAAAAGGTTGACGGCACGCCGGTCAACGCCGCCTACGGCACCCTGCAGGCGCGCGACCCACTGTCCGGCAAGATGAAGTGGCGCGTCGAGTTCAAGTACCCGGTACTTGCTTCTCTGCTGGCCACCAAGGGCAACCTGGTCTTCGTACCTGGCGCCGATGGCATGTTCATGGCGTTTGATGCCCGCAACGGCCGCCTGCTGTGGCAACACAACAACGGTCTCGGCCATACCGGTGGCGTGATCTCCTACATGGTTGGCGGCAAGCAGTACATCGCTGTCGTGACTGGTTGGGGTTCACACGTGTCGGGGAATTACCCGGGTCTGTTCGGCGAGCCGTTCACCAGCATGCCGACCAACGGCGGTAACCTGATGGTGTTCTCGCTCTGATTTCCGGAGGTTTTCGACCTACCAAGTCAGACAGCAGTAAATGAATAGGGCGGGGTTCATCCCCGCCCTATTTTTTTGTGTTCGACAACCTGTCGATTAGTTCGCCTCAGGCCGAGCGATCACCGGTGTAAACCTTGCAACGCGTGTGGGGTTAGTAAAAAAGTGGTCAGACAGATGGCTACGCAAGATGTTTGCAAGGATTCCGGAGATTCTGATGCGCCAGACAACCGGGTCAGTGCGGGTCCGCGCATCATTGCTCGCAGCAGTGACTTGCGTCCTCATGCAGCCGCTAGTCGCTACCGCCAATGAAGACCCTACCGAGGTTGCCGCGGCAATGGTCGATGAGAAGTACAGTGAGCAGGGAAGCGACGTCAAGCGGTTGTTCGCAACGCGGTGCAGCTGGTGTCATCAGGGTTACGGAATGAAACACGCCGACGGCCCGCGACTCGCCGGAACAAGCTCATCACGCGAGCACGTCATCGAAGTTATCGCCAAAGGCAAGACACCGATGCCCGGCTTTCGCAAGCAGTTAAAGCCGTGGCAGATCGAAGCGTTGGCAGACTACATCACGGCTCTGCCCGACGAATAGGGTACGTTGTTCGCCCACAAAAAAGCGGTCACGATGACCGCTCTTCTAGTACCTGTGTTTGGCCCTTCAACGGCGTTTGAGTCTGAATTCGATTGGAAAGCCGTCGTACTCGCCTTTGCCTTCCAGCACTTCTCCGTCGCCGCTTAGCTGGGTACTGGCAGCGAACACGCCGGCGCCCTCACCCGACGCGCTGAACTTGAAGCGCCGGTCACCTTTCTTCACCTTGGAGAGCACGACTTCGTCCTCGGGGAAACCGTCGAGGTTGGTCATCTGAATCATGCCGCCGCCATTAGAATCGATGTGAAGTGTCATCGTGCCGCTGGTCATGCCGCGATACCACGGACCGAACCAGGAACCGCTCAGATCGTCGGCTGATGCAGGAAGAATCAAGCTTGACCACAGCGCAACCATCGCCGCTATCAACCACAGTTTTCTCATCTTCGTCCTCCGGAAATACAGAAATTCACTAAATATACTCAAGGCGAATACCTGCGGCGCACATAATACCCCGCCATGCCCGCGCTCGCCGCGGGTAACAACTCCGACAAACCGCCGATTCAATTGTTCAGTACGGTGTTGCCACGCGCCTAGCACCGGCTGGTGCATCGTAGATCGTCCGACACTCGTGCCAGTCACCGTATAATCGCGTCGTTCTGAAAGAAGCTATGACTATTAATTTCTGCAGCAAATGCGGGGCACGTACAGATCGGCGGATTCCCGACG
>CP070643.1:1774146-1819305 GCA_020354125.1 Betaproteobacteria bacterium
AGACGGCCAACGCCGAGCATCTCGCCATGAGCGACGACGTTGGCATGATCAACTTGTCGCACTTTGCTATTTTTGATGTGGAAGGGCCGGACGCAGAGCGGCTGCTCGAAACCCTTTCCGTGGCTCAGGTTGGCGGTGACAAGCCGGTCGGTTCGGTCGTCTACACGAACTTCCTCGATCACCAAGGCGGTGTGCACGCGGACCTCGTCATCTGCCGGCTTGCAGACAATCGATATAGGGTCGTTACCGGCGGGGCTGACGGCAACCGCGACTGGGTAACAGTTCGCAACCATCGCGACGACCACGGACACGATGCGGACATCACCATTCGAACCCACGACCTGGCGACGCTGGGTTTGTGGGGTCCGCGGGCGCGCGAGGTACTTGGCAGGTTAGTTGATCCCAACATGCTTTCCAACGAAGCGTTTCCGTTTGCCACCGCGCAGCAACTATCACTTGCGCTGCCCGACGGAAAGAATGTCGATGTGTGGGCGGCACGAATCTCCTACGTTGGTGAACTCGGCTGGGAGCTTTACCTCGACAATGATTCGACCACCGCACTACCCCTCTACGATGCGCTGCTCGATGCCGGCGTGGTGCCGGTGGGAATCGAGACATACGCATCCAGCCGTCGACTCGAGAAGTGCTTTCGACTCCAGGGTGCTGATCTGGAGACCGAGTGGAACGCCCATGAGTCAGGTGTTGCGCGAGCGAAAGTCAAGTCAGCGGATTTTGTCGGAAAGGAAGTTTATCTGGCAGGTTATGAGCAACAACCTGTAGCGATGCTGTGCACGATGACACTCGACACGCCGTCGGTTGCAGGCGGTACGCCGCGCTACCCGGTGGGCACCTGGCCGATACTCGATCCAGCAAGCAAAGAAGTTCTTGTTGACGGCAAAGGCCGGCGTTCGTACAGCACCAGCACGTCCTACTGCCCGTCGATTGGCGAGCACGTGGTCATGGGCTACCTGCCGATCGAACGAGCCAAAGTCGGTGAGAAACTGGTGCTCGAGTATTTTGATGAAGGTGGTGACGGCCACTACCCAATGACTGTCAGAATCGTTGGGCGCGGCTCGCTATTTGATCCCGACGGTCTGCGTGTGCGTGGATAAGAACAGTGAGGCGTGAGGAGACCATGCCCGAACGGCATGACGCGCCCTACTTCACCCTAGTGAGCGTCAAACCAACTCGACGTCGGTGACGATCTCGACAATCGCCGGGCCGGAGAGAGCAAAGGCTTCTCCGAATACCGTTTGCGATTTTGCGGGTCTGATGACACGGAAGCCTTTACCGGCACGCTGTTCACGAACGCGCCTCACATCGCCAACTCGTCGAGCAGCGCTTTGGCTTCTTTCAGGTCTTTGGTGTCGAAGGCTTCGGTGAACCAGTTGTAGACTCGGTCAAGCAGCTCGCGCGCCGTCGCTCGAATAGTCCTCCAACACGACGTGCGCGTTGACCCCGCCAAATCCAAACGAGTGCAGTCCCGCGCGCCTTGGCGCCAGGGAACCGTCTCGGTGGGGCTTCGATTCCCAGCGTTGATTACTGGTGCAAAGCCGGAACGGACTATCCTTTAGATACTTCGTTGCGGCGCGCTCGTCGACATTGCATGTCGCGGGCAACTCATTTGTCTTCAACGCCCACAATATCTTTAGCAACGCAGCGATTCCCGACGCACACTCCAGATGACCGATGTTCGGTTTGAGGTAGCCAATTCTACAAGTGTCCACCCCATTAACCATCCCCCGCTCCTCGTAAAGCGTGTTGAACGCCATCTTGAACGCCTCGATCTCCACCGGATCCGCCAATGGCGATCCGGTACCCTGCGCTTCGATGTATGAGATTGATCCCGGGTCGATTGCCGCCTCCCGATATGCCTTCAGTACTACGTTAGCTTGCGCCCTCGGGTTGGGTGCGGTGAGCGAATAACTCTTTCCGTCCTGATTCACCGCCGATGCTCTCACTACGGCATAAATGTGATCACGATCGGCAACCGCTTGCCGCAGAGACTTGAGTAGCACTGCGCCGACACCTTCGCCCCTGACATAACCGGTCGCTCCATCGCTGAACAGCCTTACCTTGCCCTCGGTACTCAAGACTCCGGCCTTGTTGAGGATGACAAAGCCCTGTGGGTCGAGCAGCACATTCACACCGCCCGCGATGGCCGAATCGCATTCGCCACTCTGGATTGCCCGAACCGCTCGGTGCAGCGCCACCGTCGAGCTCGAGCAAGCGGTATCCACGAGCTCACTGGGCCCATGCAGGTCCAGAAGATACGAGATGCGACTGGAGAGGATCGAGTTGACCATGAGTCCGGTTGAAGCGTGGCCGCTGAGCTCGACGTTGGCCGCTCGCAGGACCTCGCTATAGTCGTTATTACCAACGCCGACAAACAGACCGGTATTGCTGCCTGCGAACGCGGCAGGCGAGTAGCCTGCGTTTTCGATTGCACTCCAAACCGCTTCGAGCATGAGTCGCTGGCGCGGATCCATCATCTGCGCCTCTCGTGGCGAAATGCCAAAGAACAGACTGTCGAACTTGTCTACATCTTGCAGAAAAGCGCCCCATTTCACCCATGTCTTGTTCCCCGCGCTATTGGGATCTCCGTAATACTTCTGCCAGTCCCAGCGGTCTTGCGGAATCTCTCCGATCAACTCCCGCCCCGCATTCAAGTTCTCCCAAAACTGCTCCATGCTGTTCGATCCAGGCAAGCGCCCGCCGATGCCGACAATTGCAACGGGGATAAATGCGCCACTGGCGAGCTCTGGAGCTTGTGCGCTTCCTTTGATGATCGGTGTCGCCTTGTCCGTTGGTCGAGGCAGGGGCTCAACACTCCGAGTCCGAACGGAAGTCGCCACCCCCTTCTTTGCATAGTATTGGCGCAGTTGCTCCTTGTGCGTCCCCCATAACCCCTCTGCGCACGCTGCCACCGTGGAGTAGCCAAGAAAAACACTCGCCGGCACGTCGACGTCGAATTTTTCCATGACGCGTTTTGCCAGAACGGCCAGGTCGACCGAACTGCAACCATAGGCGCGCAACTCCTCGTCGAAATCAATTTCAGCGCCGTCGACTCCAAGCAGGGAAGCGACTAACTGCCCGACATCACACTTGATGGAATGCAGGACGTCGCTGTCGGCGACGGCTTGACCATTGTCGACGTGCTGCTCGATGGCGACCGGTTCGCTCAGATCTTCATCGTTGGAAAACTCGCTGCGAGGCGCGGAGTCCTGATCGCTTGTCGTCACAGTTTCGGGCTGCTCGATTGATGGCAAAGGCGCCGCCGTCTCTATCCAATAGCGGTGCTTGTCGAAAGGATACGTCGGCAGCGAGACCCGCCTGGGAACGCCGCTGCCGCTTCCGTCTTCATGCAGTTGCTCCCAATCGACGTCAATGCCGGCGGTCCACAGCTGCGCCAGCTTGTCGAGTTTACGGTTGTTGACAACGGCCTTCAGGTACGCCTTTCCCTCCACGTCGTCGAGCATTGCTGCTGCGGTTTTGGAAGACACGCGCCCGCGGTGCACGCTCTCAATGTTCGAGACCCCCTGGCAGTACTTCTCCAACTTGTCTGCCAACTCCTCCTTGCTGCTCACGACTACGGCGAGACGCTCGCGCATGGGTTCGCGGCCCACTTGCAGCGTGTACGCAATGTCATGGAGGCTTTCGGTCGCACGGATCGGCGGCAGCGTTTCAGCGCTCTCATCATAGGCCGTCTGAAGCGCCTGCAGATAGTGGCTATGCAGATACTCCGAGGTAGCCTCCACGGTCCGGTTCTCGAGCAGTGACCCGGTTCGCGCTTCGATTCCGAACCGATCGCGCAGCGCACCGCTCAATGCAACGTAATGTGTCGGTTCACAACCGAGCTCGGCAAGATCCACGTCGGTCGCAATGTCACCTGGCCGCACTCGGAGCAGATCAGCGATGAGCGACACCAATTCTTCCCTAACCCGCCTGCGCAGTGCTCCATCGTCATTGATGAGACGGCTTGCGGATTCCGGCGTCTGGCGCAAATATTGAAACAGGCTCTCAGCATAGGCTTTGAGGCTGGTCTCCGTTCTGGCGGAGAGGACGATCAGTTGCGCCGTGCCATCGGCTGGTGCGACACCGTCTGACGCAGGCACCTGATATTCCTCGACAATCAGATGAGCATTCGCCCCGCCAGCACCAAATGAGCTGATCGCGGCGCGGAATGGAGACTCGCTAACATGGCGCGCACCCGCAATGGGTGTACGGTGCCATCTGCTCAACTGCTGCTGTACATAGAACGGGCTTGTTTCCAGTTGAAGGTCTGGATTTAGCGGCTCCGCATTGAGCGAGGGCACCAGCAGCCCGTGCTTCATCTGAAGCAAAACTTTGGAAAGCTGGGCGACGCCGGAAGCAGCCTCCAGGTGACCCAGGTTCGATTTCACCGAGCCCAAGGCACAGAACTGGTGGTCTGATGTAGAGCGTTGGAATGCGTTGGTTAGCCCAACAATCTCAAGAGCATCACCGAGCGCCGCTCCATTTGCGGCAACTTCAACATAGTTGATGCTTCGCGGATCCACCCCGGCGGCATCCAATGTCTCGGTGATGAGGTTTGTCTGCGCGTTGGGATTAGGAACGGTGAAACCGCCTGCCTTGCCCCCATGGTTGACCGCGCTGCGCTTGATGACGCCGTACACAGGGTCTTTGTCCCTGATCGCCAACCCTAGTGGTTTCAACAGGACCGCCCCCACTCCTTCCCCCGGTACCAAACCATCACCGTCACCGAGGCTCCTGCTCTGAGCGGTGCTGCCTAGCATACCGAGTTGCTGTAAGCGCAGATACTTCGACGGGTGAAGGTTCAAGTTAACGCCGCCAGCCACTGCCATGACGCATTCGCCACGCTTGAGGCTTTCACATGCAAGGTGAATTGCCGTCAACGATGATGAGCAGGCGGTGTCCACCGCCAGGCTCGGCCCGGTGAGACCGAAAAAGAAAGAGACCCGATTCGCAATCGCCCAATACGACGACGACGCCAGGACGGCACCAGTTTCAAGGTTGGGGCTCAGAAAGGGATACTGCTGGTACATGCTGCCGACGAACACGCCAATACCTCGTCCGGCGCGCTTCTGTAAAACGTCCAGACTACGGCGCGTGTAGCCCGCATCCTCGACCGCGTGCCATACAGTCTCCAGGAACAATCGTTCCTGTGGATCCATGCGCACCGCTTCTTTCGGGGAAATATTGAAGAACAGCGCATCGAATTTATCGACATCGTTGACGAAGCCGCCCCATTTGCTGTGACTACGCGAACTTCCATCAGCATCGGCACCGTAATGCGCTTGTGCATCCCAGCGCGATCGCGGTATTTCGGTCACGCAGTCTCGCCCTGCCTTCAGGTTCTCCCAAAACGCGTCCAGCGTATCCGCCATCGGGTAACGCCCTGCGATACCGACCACAGCAATTGGCTCGTCATGACCGGTAAGAGCAGGGTGCCCCGACGCCTCTTCATCACCAGACGGCAACCCCTGCGCGGGCCCAGGGCGAACGCGAGAATCTTCGCGTTCGGCACCAAGGGACCGCTCGGCCAACGGTTGAGGCAAAGCGTCAGAGGGACGGACTGGTTCGGCCACAACGTTTGACGAGGTGACGCTGACTGCGGCGCCAGTCGAATCAGGCTGCGTTTGTGCACCCGAGGCTTCGAATCGTTGTGCCAGGGCTTCTCGATGAGCGTCGACAAAATAATCCGCTAACGCGGTTACTGTCGGGTACTCGAACAACAAGGTGCCACGCAACCTGCCAAAATCCTTCTCGAGTCTTTGATTGACAGTGAGTGCGATGAGCGAGTCCACCCCGTAGCTGTCGAACGTGGATTCCTCATCGATGTCCGAGACCTGCATCTTGATGACTTCGGCCAGAACGTTCTTGATTTGATCAACTGCGCGCTCGCGCAGCTGATCGTCCGACGCCGGTCCGTTGCCCGTTGGCGACTTGATATCTGCCGATTCATGCTGCCCCTGACCTGACGCGACAACTACGGCAGCGACCGCACTCTCTTCTGAAGGATGGTCGCCAGAGGAAACAGCGCCGGTTGCATTCGGGGCCTTCTGCTGCTTCGCAGATCGTTCGAGTAACACGCGGCCATCGCTTTCGCCAATGATCAAACACTGCCCAACATCCGGCTCCTCCAACCCGGCGAGATCCAGAAAATGAATGTCGCAAATTCCATTGCCGGTGAGCAGCTGACGCCACCCGTCACAATCCAGCAGCGGCGTGTTCTTGATCCGAAGCGCGTCGTCTTCGAACAGCCACCATCCGGTGGTCAGGCCAAAAGTCAGCGTGTTGTAGTCGAGCCGCTTGGTGAACTCATTGAGCATCAGCACGCCATTCATCCGTAGCAGACGTTTGATGCGATGCAGGGTCGCTGTGATGTTGCGAGTGGCGTGAATGCAGTTGGTGCCGACGACCAAATCAAAAGAACACCGCTCAAGGCCCTGAGGTTCCGGATCTTTTTCCAGGTCGAATTGCTTGAACTCAACGAATGGGTAGCGCTGCCGGTACGCCCTCTCACCATGCTGCAAGAACTGCTTCGAAATGTCCGTGTACAGATACTGGACACCCAGACCACACTCTCGCAGTGCCTCCAGCACATGTACCGATGAGGCGCCGGTTCCCGCACCCACCTCCAGAATTCGGATCGATGCGTTTGAATCGAGCTCTACCCGACGCCTGACATAGTCCGCCACAAGGCGGGCAAGCCGGCGATTGAAGTGCTGGGTGATTTCGTTGCCGGAATAAATTTGCTCGACGAGCGCCAGCGAGCCGCCGGGGAACATCACCTCCATGTGGCCCTTGTTGCCTGTCAGTATCTCGGGCATGGAAGTCAAGCAAGCGGAAAGCAACGGAATACGATCCGCTATCTCCGGGAATTCGCTTGCGAGGCCATCTTTCCGAACCTCGAATTGGCTCGAGTCGGTTGAGAAACCGGGTTCCGATAGCTTCTCGGTCGTTATCACTCCCTCACGAACCTTTTCCAGAACACCCGCATCGATGAGCAAATCCAGCAGGGCATCGAACGAGCGAAAATGGGCCTCAACGATACCCAGCTCGGACCTGAGCTTAACCGGGTCATGGATTTCCCCGGGCGCGAGCAAGATGCCCATGCGGCGCAGGGAGGCCACGAGCCACTCACGTCCCAGCTGCTCGAGTTGCTCGAACGCCTTAGTGAACCGGGTGACGCTCTTACTGCTGATTGCGGGTGGATCCTCGCCGGCAACGACCTCCTCGACCAGACAGGGAGTCGGCTCTGAATACAATTCAACCCGCGCCGTCAGGTCCACCCCCATGTCGGCCAGAGCCTCGTCGGAAGCCTTGATGGCCATCACTTGCTCAACGGGTGCACTGAGCACACGACCGATCGCTTCCACCCCTTCGCGAGGTTCAATCGATCGATGCCCCTGCGCAGTCATGCGCTGGCGATAGTCATCCCCCGATACGATCCCCGTCGTGCCCCAGTAACCCCAGTTGATAACCTTGCCGGGGAACCCTGCGACCTCGTTGAGATGGCGGCCAATCGCATCCTTGAAGCAGCAACCAGCCACATAGTTGCTCTGCCCCATCGCGGCCATGAATGAGTTGGCGGAAGAAAAGAACAGCAGAAAGTCGAGCGGCTCGTCTTTCAACGTTCGATACAGCACCGCGCTGCCTCTGACCTTCGGCGCAAGAGCGGCATTGAATTCGGGCTCGCTCATGTTCGCGAGGGTGCGATCGCTGAGTACGATTGCCGAGTGCGCGGCGCCCTGGATCGGGCCGAACCTATCCTTGGCTTGACGCAGCGCTGCTTGCATACTGACTGGGTCGGTCGCTTCGGCTTGCAGATACAACACCTCGCCGCCCCGCGACTGCACTTCGAGAATCTTTTCCCGCTTTGCACTATCCAGCGGGCTTCGTCCCACCCAGACCAAGCGCGCCTGAACCTTGTCGGCAAGATAGCGACTGAACTCGAAGCCCAATCCGCCGGCACCGCCGAGGATCAGGTAAACGCCTCGCTTCCGGTACGGCAATTCGTCAGCCGCCGATAAGCGGGTCATCTCCAATACCCGAACAAATCGTCGACCATTGCGAATCACGACCTCGCCGCCGGCTTGAGGTGGTTCTTCCAGGATCGGTCGCAGCAAGCTCGGCCAGTTGGCGTCCGAGGCATTGTCAGGCCAACCGTCCAGGCTGATATCGAGGCATCGCACCTGCAACCGCGGGAACTCCTTGGCGATCACTCGTCCCAGCCCCAGAAGACTCGCTGAACAAGGCCGCGTTCTCGCCTGCCGCTGCAACCTGAATACATCGTTGGTAATCACGAACAGATCCAGCCGCTGCTGAGTGAGCCCACGCTCATTGAGGCTCTTCAGCATCCTGAACAGAGACAAGACGCCAGCTTCCTGGCTCAGGTCCACAGCATCGAGATCGCCAACGTCGAGCGGTCCGCTGGTAATGCCACCGAGGAAATAGATTCGACCGATATGCTCCAGCGAACCGAGGCAACTCGGCAGCGATGCCGGTTCGCTGGCTTCGACCTCCCAGGTGCGGTCATCTAATTGCCGCTCCTGCTCGCCCAGAAGCACGTTGTAGACGTTAGCCGCCGCGTGCTGCCCGGCAAGGACTTCTGCGAGAACCCGGCTCGCCTCGGAGTAAACAATGAGAACGTGCTGAGCATCCTCAACCGGATTTCCGATCGCGCCGTGGGAAAACGGAGACGGCTTCCATCTCGGTGTGAAAAAGAACTGTTCGCCCGAATCCTTCAGCGGCCGCAGGCACAAATCTTTTAATCTGACGCAAACCGAGCCCTCCTGATCGCACACCGTGACGTCAAACCGTTCAGATTCAATCTGTGTAACGTGTGCGTAAGCCAGCGCGCCGGGTGAACGCAAGATCTCAATTTCCGTTACAGAGAATGGCAGCGCCGTCGCCGAGTCGGAAAACATGATCAGGGCGGTTTGCAACGCACCGTCCAGCAGCGAGGGGTGCAGGGTAAATTCCCCGAGCTCACCCTCGAATGCGCCCGGGATACGGATTTGGCCAAGCGCCTCCGCCCGGTTGCGAACGATCTGCTCCAACGACTGGAAGTAAGGGCCGTAATCGATACCCATGGAGCGAAACCGCTGATAGATCGTCTCCTTGTCGAGGCTTTCCGGGCACCGCTCTCCGATCTGTGCGATCGCAATCCGCTGCAATGATTGGTCTGGAGCACTTTCGAGGCGGCGAACGGAACCAGTGGCGTTCGCGATCGACTTCATGGCCGCCCCGCTCCGGATCTCATACGCGAACTCGCCCGCCTCTGCAGCCTTGATCGAAACAAGGACCTTGCTTGGACCGTCCTCTATCACCAGCGGTTGAGACCAGACGACGCTTTCGAAGCGAAACGGCGCCTCCATGCCAACTCGCTTCAAGGCAGCGCAGGTCATCTCGAGATAGCCTACCCCTGGCAACAGGCTCTGCCCGCCAACAACATGGTCCCGCACAATCGGCTTGTGCGCAGCCAACGACGAATAGAAGACAATGCCTTGCCCGGCGCTCAATTCAGGGTCAATCCCGCCGAGCATCGGGTGACCACCGCCTGCGCGTTCATCATCGGCCTGGGCCAACTTGAGATTCGGTGCGCCAGGGAGCCAGAACGTCTGCTCCGCAAATGAATAGGTCGGCAACGGAATACGTCGCCCACACACGGCATTTCCCGACTGCACGGCCTTTGCCGATGTAAGCGTCTGCCAATCGACGCCATCGCCATTGACCCAAAGCGCGGCGAGTTCGCTAAAGCGTCGTTCATTGAACAGCTTTGACGCGCTCGCCTCGCCTTCCGCGCTCGCATGTTCCTGCGCCTCGCCCTGCTTTGGCCGCACACGCCCCCGGAACATGTTGCCCGGCAACGAGCCTTGATCGGCTGCTTCTCCCGCGCCGATCTCAATCCAGCTATCTAGTCCGCTGACAAGTTCCTCGACGCTCGCAACCACCAGCGCCAGCCGCTCCTCCATATGCTCTCTTCCAACCTGCAGGGTAAAGGCAATGTCCGCAAGGCACGGCCCGCCGTCGGCCTCGGAGCGAGTCGACGAGTTGGTCAGGAATGCGCAAAGCGTGCTCGCGTATCGAGTAAGATCATCTTGCTTGCGGGCGGAAAGTAAAATGAGCTCGGTTTGCGGCGCCTTCGCTTCGAACCCTTCAGTCGGCACGTACTCTTCGAGGATGATGTGCGCATTCGACCCTCCTGCGCCGAAGGAGCTGATTGCCGCCCTGCGCGGAAGCGTGATGACATGCCCATTTTCGCGTCTGGTAGGCCGTTCCCAGTGGACGACTTCCTGCTGCACGCGGAATGGCGTGCTCGCAAACGGGATGGACGGGTTGAGACTTCGTGAATGCAGCGACGGCACCAGGTTTCCCTGGTTCATCTGCCCGATGATCTTGAGCATCCCGGCAATCGCCGCACCCGCTTCAAGATGGCCGATGTTCGCCTTCACCGAGCCAATCGCACAGTGCTGAGCGTCGGGTCTATTTGGTCCGTAATTTTGCTCGAATGCCATCGTCAGGCCCCGGACCTCGATGGGATCGCCCAATGGGGTGCCGGTTCCGTGAGCTTCTACGTAGGTGATGGTGCCAGGGTCAACTTCTGCGTCGCGCAGTGCCCGGGAGACCAACTCAGCCTGCGCCGCGGGGTTGGGTACGGTAAAGCCATTCGTCTTGCCGCCAGCGTTGATTGCGCAACCCTTGATTACTGCATGAATGTGGTCGGCATCTCTCTCTGCGTCCGCAAGCGGCTTGAGCAATAAGGCGCCTACCCCTTCGCCGAAGACAGTGCCATTGGCCTTCTCCCCGAACGGGCTGCATTGTCCGGTAGGAGACAGCATGTGCATCTGCGAGTACTGAATGAACCGGCTCGGGTGTAGGAATAGATTGACGCCGCCAGCGATCGCGACCTGACACTGCCCGTTCCTCAAACTTTGACAAGCAAGGTAAATCGCCGTACCGGACGACGAGCAGGCCGTGTCAAGGCAAATGCTCGGTCCGTGAAAATCGAAAAAGTAGGAAATGCGGTTGGATATTTGATAGAAATCGGCATCGCGATACGCACTGACGCCGTCGAGTGCCATGGTATTCGCATACAGGCCATAGTCGCTCGCATTGCACCCGACAAATACCCCCGTCTCGCGGCCGATAGTCTCCCGCGTGTAGCCACCGTCCTCCAGCAACCCCCACACGACTTCGAGGAACAGGCGCTGCTGCGGATCCATCAACTCTGCCTCGCGCGGCGAGATGCGAAAGAAGCCGGCATCGAAGTGGTCGACGGCTTCGAGGAATCCGCCGCGTTTGCAATAACTCTTGTCCGCCTTCTGTTCGGCATCAAAGAAGGCATCGACCGGCCAACGGTCCGGTGGAACCTCGGTAATGCTCGATTTACCGGCGCGCAGGTTGTCCCACAAGTCGGAGACTGTTGGCGCCATCGGAAACCGACCGTTAATTCCAATGATGGCTATATCGCCAGCCTTGCTAGTCTGTCGCACCGATGGGCGTGCCGTTGTGGAGCCCGCTGTCGTCGCCATCGGTTGCATCAGGTGTGCAATCTGGTCATCCGTCGCCTCTGCCGCATCGCCAGTCTCAGCCGTATCGCCACCGGGTAGGTCGCCTGCGTGCTCACCTATCAAGTACGTTGCAATACTCTGCAAAGATCGGTGCTCGAAAAGAATGGTTAGCGGTATGTCCGGGAAACGCTTCTTCAACTCGACCGTGAGACTCACGTTATCGATCGAGTTTCGTACGTAGGTCTCGAGGTCGGCCTCGGCATCGACATCGGTGAGGTCAAGGTCGAGGGTCTGCCCGAACAGCGCTTTCAGTTCACGCAGCAAGCGCGCATGACGGTCCTCTCGAGGTCGGTGTTGTTCCGTCGCAGTGAATGGTTTGCCAAGCTCGGCGTTGCGTTTTTCCGAAACTTCACTTCGCACTCGCTGCGCCAACTCCCGCAGGTCCGACAACTCGATCGCGATCTGACTCCACGGCATGGCCGGCCTCTGCGACGCTGGTTCGACTTGGCCGCCCTCGCGCGACGCAGCGGCGAGTTTTGCGTTGGTAGCACTTGAAATCACGTCTTGTGGTGGTTCGTACTGCAGTTGGGCCAGTGCCTCCGCCGCGAATGACCACTGCGTTGGACTTTCTGCTCTGCCGCCGGTCGCTGCGATTACGTCTTCGAGGAAAAGCCTGGCCGGGCGGTTCGCGCTGGTTTCTTCAAAGCGCACCCTGACTCTCGCTGCAGAACAATCAAGCGCACGCCGCCCAAGATTAGCCATGACGCGATGTTCGACGCCCCGTCCCAGCACACGGCAGCTAAGCATGAAGCTCTCTACGGCCAGTGCGTCTCCGTCGCGGGCAAAAACGATCAGTCCCACCAGGCCGTACTCGCCGAACCGATCACGGACTCTAACAGTCTGGCATTCAACAGCGCCTTGTGCGATCAACGCTTCGAACTCCCCTTCGGTTCTTCTGATCGTGGTGAAATTGAACTGATTTGTTCGCTGACTGAGCTGTGCGACGCGAGCCAGATCACCGCCTGCAGCAGGCTGGATTTCAATCTCGAGATTGAGGCTCGCCAGGAAGGCACGGAAGTCATCGCTTTGCTTCTCGACTTCACGTCGCTGACGGTCCGCTTGATACAGCTCCGTGCGCTTGGCGTCCTCTTCTGTTTGCGTGAAGTGATCAAATACCCAGGTGTGGTCGAGCAGCCGCTGCAGCTCTGAAAGTCCGGCCGGGATCTGTAACGTAAGCACCTGCGGACACGCGGCTGCGACTTCTGCACACTCCACCACGTTGTCATCCATGAACACCACGCTGTCGAGACCGAGGTTCAAGCCGGCGGCAAGAGATATCAGGTTCTCGGACTTCGGTTGCCAGTTGATGCGCTCATCGACGAAGTCGCTGCGCTTCAGCGGCATGTCTGTGCGCGTTTCGAACACGCGGTGGACATCCTCTTCGCTGTTCTTGCTGCAAAGACAAAGCAACATCCCCTGTTGCTTCTGCTGCAGCAAAAACCGCTGCAGAGCATGTGCTGCATCGT
Source organism: Betaproteobacteria bacterium (assembly GCA_020354125.1). Classification (GTDB taxonomy): domain Bacteria; phylum Pseudomonadota; class Gammaproteobacteria; order Burkholderiales; family Eutrophovitaceae; genus SG8-40. The sequence continues at coordinate 1,787,192 of CP070643.1, forward strand.
CGAGTTGCACACCACGCGCTCCCACTTCACCGCAAACGCCACGCCACAGCGTGTTGTCGCAATCGACCACGATGACCTTGTAGGGCTTGATCGCAAGTGCGCAAAAGCGCCGTGCGACTAATGTCCCAAGCAGACCATAGTAAGCAGCGGTGTATGGAATATGTCCGATCTCGTCGCTTAGCGGGTCGTAGATGTCAGAGCTGAGTTCGTAGCGAGCGTGGTAGTCCTCGGATCGCACGACATCAAGGCCACTCAGTCCGCTAACTGCATCAACCAGGCGCTGCTCGAGCGGCCGTATCAACCGCTCCCATGCCTTATCCTGCCTGTGCGCCGCCGACTCGGGGCAGATCACGAGCAAACTGCGGCAGTGCGGGCGTCGCGCATATGCCGTCAGTGCATCGATGAGTTCACTCAACCCCCAAGCGAGCATAGGCTGCGCGGTTGCGAGATTCGTCTCGGGAAGTTCGCGCAACCAGTCTCCGAATCTGATCAGAATGACATTCAGCCCGCTCTGGTTGGACGAGAGCGCGCTTTGCGGATTGAGCAGCTGCTGATAGACCTGGTTGTACGGGGCCAGCTCCGAGTCAACCGACCAGCCAAGCGACTTGGTCCAGAACTCGATGACCGGTAGCAGCGGCTTGGCGGTGAAGGTCGCTGAGATGACGAGCTTTGCTTGCTCGCGATCGGCTGGAGTCTGCTCCTCTGCAGTTGGTGCTTGCGCCTGAGCAGCAGGAAAATCAGTCAGCATCTCGACCTTGCCCGGTTCAATGCCGGCAGCCAAAGCGTTTACCGTTGCGGCGGCAACCACCTCCGGTGCCAGAGCAGCCACCCAACGGCTTGGCGTGTTGCTCATGTCGGTCAACAACGCCGGCGGACGCACGATCAGATAAGACGCTGCCGCATGTTGGTTGCAGATCTTCTGCAGCTCGGCTTCGACGTCGCGCTTCATCTGCGTGTACTCGGGCCAATGTTGACTATTGCTCTCGACGATACTGGATGAGATCGCGACAACCGCACCTCGGCGCATCTCTATCGCACTGGAGAAAGCCCGCATCGGTTGTGCTGCCAACGCCAGATTGTCTTCTGCATATCGCTGGCGACGGAGCAAACCGGACTCCGAGTCACCCAATGCTAGAGGCGGTTCGCACGCGTTGCAGACGAGTAAATCGATGCCACCATAGCTTCCGAGCAACCACTTCTTGGTCTCAGCGCACCAGGCCGGACTGCGAGCGTCGCCTTGGTGCAACGTTACTGTACCGGGAGCATCGCGTAGTTGCGCCTGCAGGGCCTCGGCGGCCTCACGGCTGCGAAGAAAGTTGAGAACAACATGGGCGCCCTGCAGCGCCAGCGCTTGCACGATTGCCGCGCCCAAACCGCGGCTTCCGCCGGTAACCAGGGCGACCTTTCCGCTAAGGCTGCCGCCGGCCGCCTTGAGATATTTCCGAATGGTCGAAGGCTGCGCAGCAGCCAGCTTCTTTCTGACGAAAGCGCTGATCGCTCCGGTTGCCACCGTTCCACCCGCTGCGTGGACCGCAAGATCCATCTCCAATAGCCCATAGGCCGATTCAAAGTGGCGAGTGCGAAGCTCGTAGCGCAGGGGCGACTCGACGCTCCCGCAAGCTTGGTCGAAGTCGAGCCGCAGCTTGTAAAGCAGAGACCGCTGCCCGGGCAGCTCCATGCCGACCAGGTAGCTGCAAAGCATCAGCACACTCGACTGAAGCGAAGCCGCAGACCGCGCAGCGCCCCTGGCCAAGCGTCGTCGAGCTGAATTGACCGCGTAATGGCCGCTCACTACCGGAGCAGCGATAAGGTCGTTATCGCCGTGGTCTTTCGGCACATCGCGCAGGCTCGACCTCGCGAGCGACCATCCCGCCGCTACCTCATCGACCGTCTGACCAGGCACTTCCCGTCTTGCGACGGCACGGAACGCCACTCTGACCCTGGCCAGGACCAACTCGCCCTCGCGCACCTCGGCAATGGCGTTGTCCGGACGCAGCTCATCGACCCATAACTGATATTCCACGTCGGTGAAGAGTGGGTGTGAGAACTCAGCCTCGATTTGCCCGACTTGACGACTGTGGCCTTTGCCAAGGCTGTCGAGACATCTGAGAACGGCCAGCGCGCCGAACACCACCGGCCGCCCGTAGGGCGTCCTACGCGCATAGTCCTCATCGAGGTGAAGCGGATTCGAATCGTGACTGGCAGCGGCAAAAATCTTGAGTTCATTCTCTGTGAACCTAAATTTCCTCCTTTGCCGCGGACCCGGATGATTTTCTCCGGGCAGACGATCGTCGGTCGAATCAGCAGACACAATCTCCCCCGCCGCCTAATCATTCATCCGACGCAGAATGCTTTCGACCTCTGCGTCGGGGAGTTTTTCAACCAAGCTCAGGATCCACTGGTAGCGCTCCATATCAGCGCTGCTTGACACTGGCGTCTGCTCGGCGACTCGCTGTGGCACGTTTACGGAACGTTCGGCTGGAGGCTGTATCTGTCTAACCTTCTTCGCCAGGCTGGCGATGTTTGGTTTTGAAAACAGATGGTGGGGAGAGATTTGCACGCCGAAGACTTCGCCGATGTGACGGCTGAGCTGCATCAAGAACAGGGAATCTCCGCCCAATTCGATGATATTGTCATTCATGCCAATGTCATCAATGCCAAGCAGGTTTTGACAGAGATCGACCAGCGTTGCTTCCAAATCGCTTGGCCACTGGGTATGGTCGTCTGCGGAGAGCGTCGGGACGGCGCAGGTGGTGGTTTCCCGTGTTTCACTGTGACGCGCTTGGTTAGCGTCAGCGGCTAGTCGATCCCGGGGCGAATCGTCGCGCGCGACCATGGCGCCTTCCGTATACCAACAACGATGACGTTCGAACGGGTAACTCGGCAGCGGCACCCTGTGCGGCTCGAGCTCCGTGTAATAGGCCGACCAGTCAATGGCTACTCCAAGCGCGTACAGACGCCCCAGCGCTTGGCAAATCACCCGCGGCAGATCCGGGTCCCCCGCCGGGACAACAGGCAACGACCGGTTAACACCGGACGCTGCGTCACCCTCCCCGGTTAGCTCGTGGGGCAAGCCGTTGCCTGGATCGACTGGCAGCAGCACCCGCAAACCATCCCGGACCAAGGTCTGGACCGCCACCTCGCGAGTTGACGTCCACTGCCTCTGCCGCAACCAGTAGCTCGCGTCGATGGCATCGGCGTCCGACAACCAATCGCCGGTGATGCTCGACAAACAGCGCAATCGAGCGGGGTGCAAGCGAAGGTTCTTGGTCACTTTGGCAAATGCCGACTGCTCAAGCGCGCCGGATAGCACTCGCGCCCGCGATAAGGCGAGCGATGCTGCCTGTTCCGGCTCCATCACTCCGGCGATACAAGCGGCGGCGTATTCTCCTGCCCCGTACCCCATCACCGCCGCAGGTGTTACGCCCCAGGTCTGCCAGGATTTTGCCAAGGCATACTCAATAGCGAAGACGCTGGCCGCGCTGGTACCCGGATCGTCCGGCATAGCGCTGCTTGCCGCTGTCGGCTCCGGCACAGAGTAAAGCAGCTGCCGCAGATCCAGCCCAAGCACAGGTTTTAGAAGATCAGCGAGACGATCGATCTCGCGCGCGAATACCGGCTCCGTTTCATGCAGACGGCTCACTGCATTGAGGGATGAAGTCTCTCCCGAGAACACGAACGCGACCGGCGGTTGCTTCGGCCCTTGGCGCGCCGTATGGGAAGTTTCGTGGTCGGAATTTTGCAGCGCTGCGATAGCCGCGCTGAGGTCACGGCAAACTACCGTCCGGCGGTGCTTGAAGAGCGGCCTGCCTGCTTGCAGCGTGAACGCGACATCAACAATATCAAGGTCGGGGTATCGTTGCAGGTGTTCAGCCAGGTTTCGCGTCGCCGCCTCGAGGGACGCCTGCGACTTGGCAGACAGCACCAAAAAGTGCCACGGTCGAACAGGACGAACTTCCGCCACGCGGCCGTAATCAGGATGACCGGCTGAACTCATGACCCCCCTCCCCTAAATGCTTCTGAGCCGGTAAACGCCCGAGCGCGCCGGCTTGTTATTCCTCAGCTCTATTCAGACACCGGGTCAGCTTTTCTGCCAGATCCCGCACGTGCGGCTCGTCCAGCATGGACAGATGATTACCCGACACCAGGTGCGTGTCTACCCCTACGGTGCTGAGACGTTTCCATCCTCTGGAAATATCAAACGGGTTGCGTATTTGTTGATCACTGGTCTCGAACAGCGTTAGCCTGCCTGGATGCGGCTTGGGCGCAAAGCGCAGGGCCGCCTTGTTATGCGCCATTACCACTCGCCACAGCGGGGACGAGTGCCCGTCATCCTTCTGCCCCAGCGCCCGTTTCACCCTCTGCTGATACGGGAGGAACGGCTCGAGGATGTTGTGTTGGAACGCCTCTGCGTACTCACCGAGATAGCTCAACTGGTCATAGAGCAACGGCATCGATACTGACAGCGGGACATCGGTTCCGAGGATTCCAACAAAGCTGACTGTGTCACCCTCTTCAACCAGCCGGTTGGCTATCTCGAGGGCGATCCAACTGCCGAACGAGTAGCCGCCGAGCTTGTAGGGGCCCACTGGTTGTACTTCTCGAACCGCTCGCAAATAGAGCCGCGCGAACGCATCGACCGACTCGAGTGGCGGCTCGCTGCCATCGAGACCTGGTGCCTGAAGTGCGTAGAACGGCTGATCCTCGTCGATCAGGCTCGCCAACCGGTGGTAGTGGAACACCGAACCGAGCAAGGCATGAACGCAGAAGAAAGGGATCTTCGTGCCCGAGCCGCGAATGGTAATCAGCGGAGAGGGAGTGTCTTGCGCACTTCCCTGCGTTTGCGGTGGGGGCGAGGCCTGCTCAGCTGGCCTGGAGAGCGCCTCGAGCAAGTCGGCCGACAACCACTCCTGCCATTTGCGTGCATACGCCTTGAACGCCTTCGCCGAGCCCGAGTCTCCCAGAAGCTGTCGCAACAAGTTGAAGAGCGGCGAGTTGAAAGGCAACGCCGACGCATCGAGCCGGGCATCCGATCTGTCTGCGGCTTTATCTGCTTCGTCGCCTGCCGGCTGTCGCGGTTTGCTGTCTTCCTGATGCGCCTTCGAGTTGCCGTCGTCTGGCGCACGTTGCCCGGCTTGTGCTGCCCGCGCCATGTCGACCCCGCCCCGTGCCGCAAGGGCATCCAACAGCTGTCGCTGTCGCGAGGACAATTTCTCTCGACGTTGCAGCAACTCCGACAAAATCTGCTGCGGCACCAGCTCGTCTTCCATTCACCTACGCTCCAAAACACTCAAGACGATTCGAGGATCTGCCGCGTGGCATGCTCCCAGCAACAGGCTGCACAAACCCATGCGCGCGATCGTCGTTCGCCGCCCGCTTGCCACGCTGCGGGCACGGACAAAACTGCACCAGGGGAACCGGCTCTAGCCGAGTTGAAAATCGTTGGTCATACAATCGTCACCGACCTCGCTGTGGCCGGAGCCATGCCGCGCCAAACCATTCCCCCCTTCCCGCCGAGCTGCACTGTGGCTACCGCTTGCTCGAGGTGCCCCGATGGTCACATGCTCCAAACGGGACCACGCCTGCTACTAAGCCACCTCTTGCTTTTTTGGCGCCCAGCCGGCTCTTTCCTTCCATTTCTCGGTCTCCAAGATCTGGTCTTCAACCGCTCTCGAGTCGGCGATCTCGTAGAACTTCTTGAGGATGTACTCCCGCACCAAGGGATTGCGCGCAAGATAAGCCGCACTCGTCACCGACGGCACCGGAAAGCCAATGATCGGCGGATCCAGCCGAAAATAATCGTTCTCCCCGAGCAGCGACTTGGCCTGGAACCGTGTCGTGTCCTTGGCCGGGTTCGCCAGGAAGCTCATCAGCGGGCTGGCGAAGAATTTGTCCCAGTAATTGGTGGGCAACGACAGGAATTGCAAAGGCCCAAAGTCGAAGTTTTCCAGGAAATAATTCGGCCGCTTTGCCCCGAGGCCGACCGACAGCACCGAGATGTGTTTGAGCAGTTCCTCCGGTTGTTCCATAAAACTTTCATAAAGAAGCCTGCGCAGCAATTCAAGACGCTGCAGCGAGTATTGCAGTTCCCTCACTGCCTTGTGCCACTTGTCCTTCGACTTTGCGTCCGTCTCTTTAGCATCCCCCGACGCTTGAGTCTCCTGCCCGTCGTTAGGCTCTGGCAGTCCCGTTAGCACCTGCTCGACTTTCTCTAGCTTCTCCTTAACGTCCTCTCTACCCCTATCGTATAAATGGAGAATATGCCCCAATAAGGCGTCCAACTGCTTTACGTCGCCTGACAGATCCTCGGTCGCGATGGCCTTGGTTAGAGCCTCCCAAAACTCGTACTCCCATTCGGCTAACTTCAAGGCATTTTCGACCGCTTCCTTCACTTTTTTGTGGAGTCCGTCATTCTTAATAAGCTCCGAGGGTGGAAACCAAAACATGGCACTCTTTGCCCTCCATCCCGTATCGCTGCTCGATTTCCCCCGGCTGTCGTCCTCCTTCAAAGCTTTATATTTTTCGACCAGGTCTTTCTGCAACTTCTGATATTGCCCCGTCGGTGACAAGTCTTCCCGTTTTTCTTCCAGCTCACCTCTATCACTGATCTGCTTTCCCGACTCCGGAAGCAGCATCCTGGTCAGGCAGCCGCGAACGACTTCGCAGTCTTCCGGTGAAAGCAAATATGCTATCCGCCCCCGCTGTGGCTGCTGCTCAATCTTGGTAAACGCCTCGCCGATGCGATTGACCTGATCGACCAGCGGATGGACCTGCTCGGTCCTCTCCGATAACACGATTTTCGCGATGGCAAACGCAGTCGGGTCGCTGGCAAAAAAACCACCATCGGTGATGCCATTTCTGACGGGGCGCAATGTTGGTGGGCTCGCGGCACCGTAAGCAACGTCCTTGACGTACAGCTCGCGGTCCGCTTCGCCGTCGGGGAAGTTATAGAATATTCTTGGTTGCCATTCTCGCTGCCCGAAGACGTCTTCCGGCTTACCCCTTAAATCGAACGCCGTGATCATCACCCGGTGCTTCAAGTCTTTCATCTTCATTTCACCGAAGTAATCTTCCAGCACCGAATAGAAGTCCGCCTCGCCCGACCACGACGCGAGCCCGACCAGGCTGAGCGCGCCGGCCACCGGGTTCTTCCGGTTCGAGTACACCCGCGAGTCCTTGAAGAACCTCTCGAGTTTTCGCTCTTTGAGAACGGCATCGCGCGGATTGTCTTCCTTTGCCAGAATCAAGGCATTGATTGCACCGGCAGAGCTGCCGGCGAACAAGGTGACCTGATCATTCTTGAGGAAATTTTCATCCCTCTCGCAAAGCTTGCGCAGCATGATCGCGCTAAAAGTGCCGTAGATGCCACCGGCGTCCATTGCCAGGACGCGGAACGGCGGTTCCAGCTCCGAAAATCTTTTTTTCAGATCAACTTTCTCTTCCGACCAACGCCTTTCTTTGTCTGCCATTGCACTCTCCTCGTTATCGGTCTTGTGTTTGCCACCAATCAGTGCATTTTTTCGTCCGGCCAATCGTAACTGTAACGCGTTACCTCGTCATGATAGACGAGAGATCTCGCTGGTGACACGCGGGCCGGCGATAGGACCGCTTCGTCCCTCGTGCCCTGAGTCGGCAGGCGCCTGGTTCGACCGTGCAATTTCCATTTTTCGGCGGCTTGCACCGTCCAGCGAATGCAACCGATCGCTCAGTAATTCCGCAGCTGCCTGCATCAACTGCTCTGCAATCACGTCCACATGGCGACTGCGCCATTGCTCCAGTTCGGTGCCCTTTACCCAGCGGTTGAATGCCCCCAACGCCGGTCCGCAGTGGATCTGGTAGTCGACTTGTTGCTCCTCGCTGCCATTCAGTGCCAGACGCATGGTATGGACAAAGTACCAGCGGAAGATCAGTGCCATCTTGTGTTTTGCGTCACGCTCGGCCCTCTGTACTTGCCCGGGGTCATGGACCAGGTAGTAGGCACGGGTCTCGTCCCACACGGTGGAGATGGGCCGCCTGAAGTATTTATCCTCGAGCTCTTTGCGGGTCTGCTGATCCAACGCCTCCAGCGAACCATGCTGACAATAGAGCGCATAGAGCTTGTTGGCGCGTGCCGGAAAGAACAACCCCTTCTTGAGTACTTGAATCCTGGCGCCGAGCTCGAACATGTCGCCGGCCGGCGCATAGGCGGTGTCACGAACATCCATGCGTTGCAGCAGGTCCTTTGCCGCCTCGCTGGTGCCAGCCTCCACGGTGCACTGGTTGATCGAACCGGTTAAGACAAAGTCGGCGCCGAGTATGAAGGCTCCAGCGACCGCCTCCGGCGTGCCTATTCCTCCCGCGGCCCCGACGTGTACTTCATGTGCGTAGCGCAGCTTGCCGACGAGCTCATCGCGCAATCGAACCATGCTCGGAATCAGTGTCATTGCGACTGCCTGATCGGTATGGCCGCCGGAGTCGGCTTCCGCGCACAAAGCATCGGCCATCGGAACCTGGCTGGACAGTCGCGCTTGTTCTGCGGTGACCTTGCCTTCGGCCAACAACTTCGCGACGATGTCTGGCGGCGCAGGGCTCAGAAACGCTTCGGCCACCTCGGTTCGCGAAACCTTGGCGAGCACAGTGTGATCGCACGCGACATTACCGTGCGGTTGTTCACGCAGGCCGTGGAGGCGATATCTCACCAAGGCAGGGGTCATTTCGATATAGCTCGCCGCCTCGACATTTCTGACGCCGAGCTGGAGAAAAAGATCTACCGTTTGCTCCTCCAGTTCAGGCCGCTCCAGGCTATAGAGCAGATTCATTCCATAGGCCTGGTCAACCGACAACTCCGCCTGGATGGAGCGGATCGCGTTCTCGATTTCGGATATCTGCAGCCCGCCTGTCCCAAAATAGCCGAGCAAGCCAGCCTTCCCCATAGCCACGACCAACTGTTGCGAAGCGATTCCCTTGTACATCGCCCCGGCGACGTAGGCATATTTCAGGTTGAAGCGCTCCCGAAAAGACTGGCTTCCCAATGCCTCCGGGGTCAGCCGGTGGGAAGCCACGGGTGCCTGAGAAACGGTCTTCAACGGGGAAGGACTGCCGCTGTGGCGAACTGGAGCCGGTTTCGCTTCGGCCTTGATTTTTTGCACCAGCTTCGTCAGCACTTTTCCCGGACCGAGCTCCTCGAACTGCGTCTCGCCGCGCTCGATCAGGTATTCGATCGTTTGCGTCCACCGGACCGGACGCATGATCTGGGCTTGCAAAGTTTCCTTGATACGGTGAGGCTCATACGGTTGAGCATATACGTTGGAGATCACCGGCAGCTTGGGTTCCGAGAAGTAGATCGTGTCCAGGAGCTCGCCAAATTTCGCCGCGGCCGCCTGCATCTGGCGCGAGTGAAACGCGGCGCTCACGTTAAGCGGAATAACCGTCGCACCTCGAGCCTCGAAGGCAGTACTTGCACGATCGAGATGCTCGCGCAAACCAGAGACGACAAATTGCGACGGGGCATTGTAGTTGGCTATATCGATTTCGGAGAGACCATGCTCTGTCAGGACGGTCGCTATCGCGTTTTCGTCGAGACCTACAATTGCGGCCATCGCCCCGCCGCGGGCCTCACTCATCAATTGTCCGCGGCGCTGGACCAGCCGCAGGCCGGTCTCGAAATCGAACACGCCTGAGGCGAACAGCGCGGCATATTCTCCAAGACTATGTCCGGCAAGATAATCAGGCACACGACCACCTTGGGAGACCCTGTGCATATAGGACAGAGTGCTCACCACGAACAAGGCCGGTTGGGTATACGCGGTGTGGTTCAGGCTTTGTTCGGGATCTTCCAGGCAGAGACGCTCGATCGAGTAGCCGAGGATAGCATCAGCTTTCGCCGTAACATCCTTGAACGAGCCAAACAACTTTTCACCCATTCCTCTGATCTGGGACCCTTGACCGGGAAAGATGAATGTCGTCATGCCTGGCACTGAAACATTGTTATGGCGCTCCTGCAATTTGTTGCTGTGCAATACGGATTGCCTGCAGCTACTGGTGGCCTCAATGGCCCGTACATAGGATACTGTCAATTGCATCGCGGTGGGAGGTACCCCACGGTTTTCCCCGTGTGTCAAGCTGTTTCTGTCAATCTGATCAGGTAAAGGGCAACTCGAATAGTGAGTGATTTAGCAAGCTGGCTCGACGGCCTCGGGCTCGGCAAGTATGCAAGTGTGTTGGCTGAGAATGAGGTGGATTTCGAGGTATTACCAGACTTGAAAGAGCAGGATCTGGAGAAGATCGGCCTTCCGCTCGGAGCGCGCAAGAAGCTGCTCCGGGCAGTCGCCGCAATCGAGTCTGCTCCTCCGGAGGTGCCGGCTAAAGACTTGCGGTCTCCGACAGTCACAAGGGCCGAAGCGCCGCCGGCAACCGATTCGCCCGATGCTGACAAGCTCGTGACCGGGGAGCGGCGCCAACTCACCGTGCTCTTCTGCGACATGGTGGGCTTTACCGAGTTAGCCTCACGTCTCGATCCGGAAATCCTGGAAGGTATCGTTCGTCGTTACGAGGATGCCTGTGCGGCAGCCGTTACGCGCTATGACGGTTATGTATTTCAGCGCATGGGTGACGGTATTGTGGCTTTTTTTGGCTACCCGCTCGCTCACGAAAGCCCCGCCGAACGTGCTGTGCACGCCGGGCTTGAGATCATCAGCGTGTTGGCCAAACTTGAGTTCGCAGATATCGGACGACTTCAGGTTCGAATAGGCATTGCCACTGGGCTGGTGGTGATCTCCAGTGGGACGAAAGGTGCGGTGGGTGAGGCCATGAATCTGGCTGCTCGGCTGCAAGGGATAGCGCAACCGGACAGCATCGTGATCGGCGATCAGGTACATCGCCTTTGTGCCGGCGCCTTCGAGTACGAGGAACTGCCCGAACAGACTTTGAAGGGTATCTCGCAGCCGACGCAGGCCTTTCGCGTGCTAGGCGTGAATGAAGCTGTCAGCCGTTTCGAGGCGGCTACTCAGGGAGAACTCACCCCTATGGTGGGGCGAGAGCAGGAGATCAGTCTGCTGATGGAGCGCTGGGAACTTGCTCAGGATGGCGAAGGCCAGGTCGTCCTGCTGTCTGGAGAGCCTGGCATTGGCAAGAGCCGGATTCTGAGTGCGCTACGTGACCGGATCAAATCCAAGGGCGCCAGAACGATTGCATTCCAGTGCTCGCCGTTTTACGTCAACACCCCCTTCTACCCCAGCATCCACAACTTCGAACGTTCATTTCAGTTCAAACCTGAAGAACCCCCGGCGTCAAAACTCGACAAGCTTGAAGCGCTGGTGGTGGGTAGTTACGGCAGACCCGTGGGGGATGTTCGCTTTCTCGCCTCCTTGCTTTCAATCCCGTATGAGGATCGCTATGGGCCGCTGTCCATGACCCCGCAACGACAGAAGGAGGAGACCCTGCGTTCGCTGGTAGAACTGACACAGGCAGTTGCCCGCAGGCAAGCGGTTCTGCTGTTGTTCGAGGATGCGCATTGGGCGGACTTCAGCACTCTGGAAGTGTTGGACATGCTCGTTGCAGGAGCCACCACTACTCCTATGCTCATCGTCATCAGCCACCGCCCGGAGTTCAAGTCGCGCTGGTCGGAACATGGTCACGTAGTGGCCCTCAACCTTTCCAAGCTCACCAGAGCGCAGTGCACCGCCGTGATCTCGGAATTAGCGGGGAACAAGGCACTGCCGACGGGTCTCGTCGACGACATCATCAAGAAGACTGACGGAGTACCGTTGTTCGTAGAGGAACTCACGAAGTCGATTCTCGAGTCGGGACAACTCAGCGACACGGGCGATCAATACGAGTATGCGGGAGGTGCAGATGGCATCACCATCCCGGCTACTTTGCGAGACGCCCTGATGGGCCGACTGGATCGCTATCAGCCCGCCAAGGAAGCTGCCCAGATTGCGGCGGCAATCGGCCGCGAGTTCAGCTACGAGCTGATCTCCGCGGTTGCACCCCAAGCCAAGGCCGAACTGGACGAGGCGCTGGCGCAGCTCTCGGATTCCGGACTTGTATTCAGGCGCGGGACCATTCCCAATGCAGTGTTCACATTCAAGCATGCGCTGGTTCGGGAAACCGCTTACGACTCACTGCTCAAAAGCCGGCGCCAGGAGTTGCACCGCAAGATCGCTCACGTCATGGAAGAGCGCTTTCCCGCCATTAAGGAAACTGAGCCGGAGATATTGGCCCACCACTGTGCACAAGGGAACATGACGCCTGAGGCGGTCTCATACTGGATCAAGGCGGGACAGCGAGCGGAGGATCACTCCGCCTACAGAGAAGCACTTGGCCATATCGATAACGGTCTGAGATTATTGCCCAGTCTACCGACCGGCACAGAGCGCGAACGCCAGGAGCTTGGGCTACAGACAAGCAGGGCGGCCGCATTGCAGGCGACCCAAGGGTTTGCCAGCAAGGAAACCGGCGAGGCCTACTCTCGTGCCCGTGAACTCTGCGCGGAGTTGGGGAATGCGCCTGAGGTCTTTCCTGTTCTGCACGGAATATTCCTGTTTCATATGCTCCGCGGCGAGGTTCAAGCCGGCTATGACGTTGCAACCGAGTGTAACGCGCGCGCTCAGGGCCAGGACCAGGACATTCCGCTTATGTTCGGTCACCGAAGTCTGGGGTCGGCGCTATTGCATCTGGGCAAATTTTCTGACGCCGCCGAGCATCTGAGAGAAATGCGGAGACTGGCTGAGACAACGTCCGCTGAATTCAGCAGCAATGTGTACGGCTTGCACCCGCGCACGGCAGCTCCTTGTTTCCTGTCATTGGCTGATTTCGCATGCGGATACCCGATTCGAGCCGAGGCGGCGGCAGCCGACGCGGTCGACCACGCCGAGCAACTTGGTTACCTGCACAACCTGTGCTACGCGCTGTATTGGTCCAACATGACAAATATTCAGTTGGGCAAGTTCGACTTGGTGCGAGAGCGCGCAGTGCGGCTGCAATCACTCGGCCGCGAAGAGGGGTATCCGCAGTGGACAGCGTTCGGCGTGTTTCAGGAAGGCCTTGCCATTGCACGACTTGGCGATTGCGAAAACGGGGCGACGCACATGCAGCAAGGGATCAACGACTACCGGGCGCTCGACTCAGTGCTGTATCTGCCTTTCATGGATTCGCAGCTGGCCATCGCTCTCGCCAGCACCGGGCACCAGGATGAGGCCATGGCCACAATTAGCAACGCAATACTTCAGGCGCAGGGGACACAGGAATTGTGGTTCGAGGCGGAGATTCATCGCATTCAGGGTGACTTGCTGCAACGGAGCACGCCGGACGCCGCGGAGGCCTCATATCGGCGAGGGCTCGACGTCGCGCGCGAGCAACGCGCAAAGGCCTGGGAACTGCGAGCCGCCACTAGCCTGGCACGCCTCCTCGTAGACCAAGGTAGCAGCAAGCAGGCGCATGAGCTGCTGGCCCCCGTGCATGTGTGGTTCACAGAGGGGCACGAGTCGCCAGACCTGCAAGAAGCAAAGCAGCTGCTGGAGAAATTAGGATCTACCTGACAAAAGGTTGTGCAACTCGGTTCGCGACGCGCGCCGTTGCCTTGCTAATCGACGTAGCGCTGTGTACCGCTGGATTGCTTCACGATAATCGGCCCAATGAAGGGCAAGACTCGACCTCATGCTACGCTGCGAAACCTCGCAAAATGTTCAAACGCGCTGCAGTTTGCGTCCCATCCGAGGCCGCTTACGTTATGTGTTCATTTGAACGTACCTTCGACAATCCAGCATTCGCAAGGTAAACAGTGAAGCACTGTATTAGTTGGCAGCATCCGCCTTCGCATCTCGATCTGTGCGCAAGCGCCGTAGATGTCTGGAAAGTGCACATCGACGACGACCAGACAGACGAACCTGACCTGCATGATCTCTCCGACTCCGAGCGCGATCGCGCGAGCCGCTTCCGCTTTGCTGTAGATCGCCGCCGCTTCGTAAAATCGCATAGTGCGCTACGCGCCATCCTGGCGACTTACATCGGCGCTTCGCCCCGAGCTCTGGTCTTCGGTCAGGCCGTTCACGGCAAACCATTTCTCGTTGCACCACGCCAGGCGCAAAAGCTGCGCTATAACCTGAGTCACTCGGGCGATCTTGCGCTGATCGCCATCAGCGTGGGGCGCGAAGTGGGGATCGATCTGGAGCGTAACCGCCCCATGGAAGACTTGAGTGGCGTGGTCAATCGTTTCTTCTCGACGGCGGAGCGGGAAGCCCTTGCACGCGTGGCAGCGAAAGATCGAGAGCAGGCATTCCTGTCGACCTGGGTGCTCAAGGAAGCCTACCTCAAGGCCAGCGGCGAGGGCCTGCTACGCAGCCTCGATGCATTCGACGTAACTATTGCCGAGGACGAGCCGCGGTTGCTAGAGGTGCGTGACCGTGTTGGCGATGCCTCGCGCTGGTCTTTGCGGCGGTTACGGCCAAGAGACGATTTTGTCGCAGCGCTCGCAGTCGCGGGCGACGGCTGGCAACTCCGCCAATGGGTGTGGGCCGGATCGTCGCAGCCGCGCTAACTTGCGCATTGCAAGTTTCGGATTCACGACTCCTGGTCAATAATCGTCAAGCGCGCACAGTTATCCAGGCGAAAGGATCAAGCCTTCATGCCCGCCAAGAAGCTGTTCTCTCCGGACTCGACTACGCCTTTCGCGCTCAGCCGATCGAAGGTCGAGCTGTTCATGGACTGCCCACGGTGTTTCTATCTCGATCGACGGCTTGGTATCTCGCGGCCGGCGGGGTTTCCTTTCAATCTGAACTCCGCCGTCGATGCTCTTTTGAAGACCGAGTTCGACAGCTATCGAAAGTCAGGCGAACCGCACCCGCTGATGGTAGAGACAGGATTAAGGGCCGTGCCCCACGCGCATGCGCAACTCGACTCATGGCGCAACAATTTCAGGGGTGTGCGGACGGTTCATGCCGGGAGCAACCTTGAAGTCTTTGGAGCGATCGATGACCTGTGGCGCGACCTCGATAACGGCGAACTGATGGTGGTGGATTACAAAGCCACTTCAAAGAACGGCGAGGTGAATATCGATGCTGCGTGGCAGGTCAGCTACAAGCGGCAGATGGAGTTTTACCAGTGGCTGCTGCGGCGGCAAGGCGAAGCGGTGTCTCGCCGCGGATGGTTCGTTTACTGCAACGGCCGGCGCGATCTACCCTCTTTTGACGGAAAGCTCGAGTTCAGGATCAGTTTAATTCCCTATGATGGGGACGACAGATGGGTTGAAGGCACGCTAATGAAGATCCGGGAAACGCTGAGCGCGGCTGACCCACCGGCGATAAACCGTAACTGCGAGTACTGCGTGTTTGCGGCGAAGGCCACAAGTGAGGACCGATATCGTGAATAAGTCGATGCTCGTTGCGGTACTCGCCAGCCTCGCCATCACGGGGTTCGCCTGGGCGCAGGAATCGGGCATTGACGCGGCAAAGCAGTTCTTTGCGCAGTATGCCGCGTTGGAGAACGCCTACGATCCCGGCTTGGCCGATCTCTACGCCGACGAAGCGTTCATCAAGCAAAGTCGAAGCATGCCTATGGGCGAGCCGCGAAAAGTCACGGTCTCAGGGCGCAAATACAAAACGCTTCTCCGGGAAAACATGCCGATAGCAAAGGCGCTCGGCGACCGCAGTTCCTACTCGGATGTGACTTACACGCAGGAAGGCGAGTTCATCCGCATCGATGCGTTGCGATACTCCGAAATGAGAAAACGAACGACCCCGTTCAGCATCGTGGTCGGCCCATCGTCTGGCGGCAAGTGGCTCATCTATGAGGAGTCGTCCGAGTCGCGACAATAAACAAGTTTGACAGATGTGAACGTCAGACCAACTCGACGTCGGTGATGATCTCCACAATCGCGGGACCTTCGTGTGCCAGTGCCTCACCGAATGCTTGCTGCAGTTGTTCCGGTTTGGTAACGCGAACGCCCTTGCCGCCGCACAATTTGGCGTAAGTGGCAAAGTTCGGATTGCGCAAGTCGGTTTCCCACACCGGCCACTCACCGGCGCGCTGTTCTTTCGATATCTTCCCAAGTTCGGAATTGTTGAGTAGCACGTGGGTGATGTCCATGTTGTACTTCACTGCAGTGTTGAATTCACCCATGTACTGACCGAATCCTCCGTCTCCGCTGACCGAGACAACCTTGCGGCCGCGGTAATCATCCTGATCCTGCGTTGCCGCCCAGGCACCCATCGCGGCAGGAAATGCAAACCCAATCGAACCGAGATAACCGGACATGAGAATGCGCTGTCCGCGGCTCTCGAAATAACGACCGAATGAGTAGGTATTGTTACCGACATCGACCGCGACAATGGCGTCATCAGGTACCGCCGTGCTGAGCGCGGCAAACACCAGCGCCGAATTGAGGCCTTTGCCGCGATCGTCATCAAGACGGCTGCGTTTTTCAGCGCGCCAGATCTTCCAGCGTTCAGCCAACTCGGGCCCCTGATCATCGCTGCCAGTGGCACCAGCCAGGGTTTCATTGATGAGCCTGGCAGTAACACCAATCTCCCCCCAAACGGGTACTGTCACGCCATGGAATTTACCCAGTGTCATGCGATCGAAGTCGACCTGAATGATTGGCTTCTGCGGCGTGATGCCGGTGTGATTGGAGAACGAAGTGCCAAACGCGAGAATCAGATCGCATTCGTTCATGAACCAGCTTGCTACCGGGGTGCCCGACCGCCCAAGTACGCCTGCGGCCAGCGGGTGGTCATCAGCAATTTGTCCTTTGGCCTTGAAGGTCGTTAGCACCGGCGCCTTTAGTTTTTCCGCGAGCGTAATGATGTCGTCCATGGCATCGCGCGCACCGTAGCCGACGATGATGATGGGGCGTTTTGATTTGCTGGTCAGTTTGACCGCCTCATCGAACGCTTCCTTTGGCGGCGCGATCTTCGGTAGCGCCACTCGACCTCCTGGGCCGGAAGCTTTTGCACCGTCTTTCGCCGGCAGAGTCTGCACGTCGTCCGGAAAAATCAGGTGCGCAACGTCGCGTTCGACAATGGCGTTCTTGCACGCCAGCGTCATCAGCTCGGAATGTTTCGAAGTGTGCAGCACGGTCTGGCTGAAACGCGCGACCGGCGCAAAGGCGCTGGCGAGATCGACTTCCTGAAAGGCACCGGGACCGAGCACCTGCACATCAACCTGACCAGTCAGTGCGAGCAGTGGCGCACGGTCCACCTTGGCATCCCACAGGCCGGTCATCAGGTTGGTTGCACCGGGGCCGGCGATGGTCAGACAAGCGGCCGGTTTGCCGGTGAGTTTGCCGTAGCCGGAACAGGCAAATGCCGCGGCACCTTCGTGACGAATGCCGTAGTACTTCAGTTTGCCTTTTTGCTGCTGCAGTCGCAGTGCATCGGCCAACCCAAGGTTGGAATGCCCAACCATGCCGAACACGGAGGTCACACCCCAGTTGGTCATGGTCTCAGCCATGATGTCAGTGACGGTGGTCGCGTGCGGCGCTTCGGCTTCGATGCCGACATAGATTCCGTCGTCACGCACTTGCACCGGGTACATGGTCTGACCAGTGTCTTCGTGACCACCGGGCGGCAAACCGGTCTTCGGATCGAAATCCCAGCCATGCCACGGACAGCGCAGCCAACACTGACCGTCGGTGCCTCTTTCAATGGAACCTTCGCCGAGCGGACCACCCTGATGTGGGCATTTGTTATCCATCGCGAAGTACTCGCCATCAACATGCGTCAGTGCCAGTGAGACTGTGCCGGCGGTAACGGTTGCGACGCGACCTTCAGGCAATTCCTCCTTACTCGCAACCCGATGCCAGAAAAGATTCTTTCCACTCATTGATGAATTTCCTATCCGTGTGTTTGCACAGCTTCTGCGCGGCCCGATTGCGACGCTTTCTGAGATCGCTGCGTCATTAAGTTCTTCCTGGTTATTACTTGGTTAGGAGATGCTCGCGGCCGGCTTTCAGCAAGCCGTTCCACAGCTCGAGCAGGTATGCGGCCGGATCATCTTTATTCACGAGATCCCGATAGAGTAGTACTGCTGCATGAAAGTCTTTCGTATGCCAGGTGGCGCCAGGGGGCAACGGTAGCGAGGGAAACACCTGCGGAAACGGATATGCAGTGATGTAGAAGTAAGGTTCCGGAATTCCGCTATCGCCAAACAGGAAGCCGAAGTTCATCTGCTTGTCTGAACTCTCTTCATCATCGGGATCTTCACCGGGGATTTTCTCGCCGGGAAGCCAGATCATGGCGAGGTCAAAATGGTGCGGCCACAGTTGCACCGGACTGGTCTCTTCGCGAATGCCGGACCGGAACGCCTGCATGGCGGCACCAACCCCACGCCAGGCAACGGCCAGTTGTGCAGCGACATCAGGTGAATAACCTGTCGTGGATAGTTCCTCCTCCGGTTCTTGCAACGGAATCAACGAAAGATCGATACCGTTTGAAGCCAGAAAATCTGAAATCGTTCCTGCCAGTTCGGCAGCCGGTTGGCCGCGCAGTGGCACACCTTTGACGACACCGGTCGCGGTACGAACGTACACAAGACTGTGCGCGGGATCGAGCTCCAGCTCGAAGTCAATAGGTGCATGAATCACGCCGGTTGTCATGCCATTGAGTGACGGCCGCAGGCTGATATGCCACCAGTGTTTGCGCCACGGGCGCAGCGCTTCCAGATAACTTCCGAACACCTGCGCGTAAGCGTGCAGCGCTTCAGTTGTGCCCGCTATCGCGGGCGGATCGAGGTCTGGAAAGCTTCGTTTTTCTGTCATGGTCTGATCCGTGGTCGAAGTAACGCACCCGCAGCACCTTGCATCAGTGTGCGTCGGATACTCGACTTACGCAGACCGGCATTGAATGGACTCAGATCGCCGACGCAGCGTAGTCGTACAGACCTGCCAGAGTGTCAAGCGCATGCTAAGTGGTTCGCGGGATAGAAACAACTGAGGTCGACCGTTGGCATCGACGCTGCTTCCAGATCGGTCAGACGAAAGCACCTACTGCATATGTGGTGCGCTAAGCGGACCAAAAGAGCACTCATTGCACAACAACCGATTCGTATGGCTGCTGTTTGTGACATCCGTGTGGCTTTTCATAGGCCTGAACGGATACGAAGTGATCATCCATGCGATAAACGCGAGAAAGATCGTTGACGCTTATCCAGGCGGCTATGGCATCAGGATATTCATTGCGCCGTTCTTTCTACTTGCGGCGGCGCTGTTTCTCTGGTTCAAGATGTTCCGGCCGATGCGCCATCCGGCACGGATATTCGCCGGGCTTGTTGGCGGCTACATTTTCTTGATGGTTCTGCTGGTCAACGTACTGGTGGCGGAAGTGTACGATCGCACCCTGCCTGCCACGCTGCTGTGGCTGTATTCCTACTCGGGCGTCGGCCATCTCGTCTACGCGTTTTTCGGCCGTGAGCGTCGGGCCTGAACATGCGCGAGACATCACCGAGTCCGGCGCAGATTCCGTTCATCCACCGCGGCCAGTTCTGATCATCGCGAATACATCATCCGGGCACGACGCTAACGGATCTGATTCGCGCAAAGGCGCCGGCAGGATTCCGGAAACCCGCAAGCGCACTCATTGGCCGTCTGTAAACCGCAAAGTGTCGGGCATTGGCGACACTTTTCGCCTCGCGCACGGTGACGCGCTTCGGTAACCTTCTAAGTAACCGGAGGGTTGTTTTTCATACACTTTTCCCGGTTTCTCTCACAGGATAGTTTGGCCATGATCTGGGGTGTGACTGCCCTCTGCAGCTGCAGGCCAGGCGACAGAACAATTGCCCGGGGAAACCAGCGTTTCCGCCACCGGGCCTAAAGGGAGGCAGGAGAATGAGAAAGTTACTTTTCGCGGCACTGCTGCTGGCAGGGTCCGCATTGCTCGTTTCGTGTGGCGGCGGCGGTGGCGACGGCAGCGGTTCTACGGCCGCAACCTCGACTGCGCCGGCAACGGTCGGACTGGTTATGACCGATGCGCACACCGATCAATGGGACAAGGCGCTTGTCACGATTACTTCCGTTACGCTGATCAGCGACGAGGGTCATCAAGAGATCTTCTCCGGAGAGAAGGAAGTGGACCTGCTGGCGCTGCGTGAACACGTCAAATTGTTCGCTGTAAAGAAAGGAGTCAAGCCAGGCTACTACTCCAAGATAAGGTTAACACTCAAGGAACAACAAAAAGGCGAACATTTATTGCTGATCGACGAGGATGCTGTTGCGCCCGCAGACAAACAGTGGGTAAAGGTTCCAAGCAGCAAGGTGGACCTGAATCCAAAAGACACAATCTATATCGCGCCCGGCGCAGTCGTCTTTGCTTCATTTGATTGGGACATGGAGAAATCCCTGAAACTGACCGAGACGGGTTCGGGCAAGTGGATCATGCGGCCGGTGATCTTCGTGCATATCGGCACCAAGCCAATGTTCAAGAAGGGGTTGGTGCGTCTGTCGGGCATAGTGGAAACGGTCGGTGACCTCGGCTTCCGGCTGTGCTCGCCCCCTGAGGCGACAGCGTCATCAACGGACAGCAAAGAGTTTTGCGTAAATGTGCTGGTCAAGGACAACACCGGCGTGTTCGACAGCAACGGCGAGCCGCGCGTGGATCAAGATCCAATCGTGGCAAAAGGTGAAGAGCTGACAGTGGTCGGGCTGTTGCGTCGCATGAAAGACGACCATGACGACTACGACGATGACGATGATGACGATTACGAACATCACGAGCATGACAGCCCATTCTCGAAACACGAATATGATGATGATGATTATGACGACGATGATGACGACCATCCTAAGTTCTTGGTCTCGGCGATCGTCGTTGAAGTCGGTCCCGAGGGCACCTGGGAACGTGTTCGCGGTACTGTAACCGCGGCGGTCAATTCCACCACTCAGCAGTTCGAACTCGACCCCGATCCGGGCCAGGGCTACGATGACACCACGTTATTGGCCGCGCAGTTATTCAAGGAGAGCCGTATTTTCCGACTGGAAGAGGACGGTTCGCTGAAGGAAATCACCGCGGCTGAGATCCTGTTCAATGACCGTGCTGCACTGGATGCCGTGAAGCTGGTGTCGACCGGCGGCACAGGGCCTGATCTGAACGTAGCACTCTTGCTCGCCCGACATGACCCGGCCACTGAAACACTCACCGGAAAGATCATGTCGGTCTCGCCACTGGGCCTTTGGGTTGAAATCGAGGGGGCGAGTTGCCTTGTCGATACCGATCCGCTGACGACCAAGGCGTTCGTGTTGTCAGATACCGGGGTCAAGGAAGTTTCTGTCTCTGACTTGCCGGTAGGCCATATCGCCGTCGTCACCGGAACGTCGGACGGATGCGAAGTTGCCGAAGTGATTATTGCGGGGCCCGCGCCTGCCGTCCCCTGAGCCTTCACTTAGGGGAACCAGGCAAAAAGAAACCGGCGCGGTCTTCTGACTGCGCCGGTTTTTTTTGATTATTGGCTGCGACTGTCACCGAGTTCAACGACGAACTCCGTATCCTCACGGAGCACACGCATCAAGTTGCGCATGAGGCTGCAGTGGATTGCTCGATCAATCGTATTCGAAGCGCTCGTAAACGATATTCTTTCGCGGCACGCCAATTTGCCTCAAGTGCCGCTCGACGGCCAGCAGCATCGGTGTTGACCCACAGATCAGGCACAAACAGCGCGCTGCTCCGCTGGCAAATTTCGCGCAATGGTGGCGGCGTCGAACTCCCCTACTCCGCCAACCCAATCCGACGGTGGTTCATCCACCGAGAAAAACACCTTGAGGTCGAGCTTATTGGCCATTGCCATGATTTCCTCGGCGTAAGCGAGCTGCTGCGGGCGGCGCGCACCGAACACGAGAGAAATCGGGCGTTTGTCGCCCTTGTGCGCAAGATCGCGCAGGATGGAAATGATGGGCGAGATGCCGTTGCCGCCTGCAATCAGATAAACAGCTTCGCCCTCGCGACCTTCGAGCGTGAAATTGCCGTGCGGTGCGTCGAGGCACACCGTTGCACCCGGCTCGAGCTCACCAACCCGGGCGGACATGTCGCCGCGCACCTTGATCAGCAGACGCACACGCGGCAATTCATCGGGGCTCGAACTGATTGAAAACGGATTGTCGAGCACCGGAACAGCACCACGAAAATTCACCCAAGCAAACTGGCCAGCAACGAATTCGATGGCGCGGCCTTTAACAGGCTCAAGGGAAATTTCGTTGATTCCGCCACCGATTTCGCGCACCGATACGACGCGATAGGCTTTGCGTGTAAGCAGCCAAAGCGCTTGGCTGTTGCTGCCGACGGTGAATACGTGATGTGCGCCGGCGATGGCGATGATCGTTACACCGACGACCTTGACAGCTCGCCAAACTTCGTATCTGACCGAAAGCTTGTGCCGCCAAATGCCGGCCGTGACCACAACCACAACGGCGCACAACGCAATAGTGCCGCTGAGTATCAAGTTGGTAAGCATCATGCGCCTGAGCATGTTCAGGGCCTGTGGGATGTCGGCGAAACTGTCAGGTAGAAAGAACAGCAGCGGGTGCAGCAGCACCAACAACACGGCGACTCTGCCGGTGAGCTGATGGAAACGCATGGTGCGGTTGATGCCAACTTTGCTGTACAAAATTTCGAATCGACCTGATGAAACGAACTGAAGCAGTAGCATGGCGAAAGCCAGCAGTCCCAAAGCAGTTGCGAGTAAACGCGCCGGGTTGCCGACACCCTCGATCAAACCGGTGGCGAGGAGCAGTGGCGCCAACGCCAGGGCGAAGTAAAGAATGATGAGGTTGGCGGGGCGCATGATTCAGGATCTACATGGCGCAAGGTCGCGCGACCGTGGCATCGATCAGCGCGAGGGGCAATATGCAATCACTATGAGCTTTTGTTGCGAGTTAATGCAACCGCACCTAGCTCGGCGTCTCCATCTTGCCTTCGGTCGGATTGGTCAACGAACACTCCCAGCCGGTCACTTTTGAGTTCCTCGGAATCGCCGGCGGCATGTTTGCCAGGATCGATGGGATGGCCCCCTCAACCGAGGCTTCGCATTCCTCGATGGTCTTGAGGTTGGGATTGAACACGACGTAGCTGCCGATATCCGCATCGTTATCCAGCGAGAGTTCGACATAAACGCCGTCGGCTTCTTTTTCAGCGCACGCCGCCACGAATAACAACAGCACCAACGCCGACACTGCGTGTTTCATTGCCTCTATCTCCAGAAAGTTCGGTTGCCTATCGGGGCGATTCTCGGAACAGCGAATTTTAGGGCAGTAGGCTGCTGTCGCGAAAGTCGCGTCCCGTGTGCACCCTGATAATTCAACTGGTTTTGGTCGCCTCGGTCTGATACGGCGGCAACGGCGCGCCGCAGTCGCGGCAGAACTTGGCACCCGGCATGTGGCCTTCGCTCAGACATTCATGGCAGGTTCGAGTGGTGGGTACGCGCAGCATTCTCTGTGCGGTGAACTCGGCACTGACGATACCAGTGGGCACGGCCAGCGTACCCCAACCAAGCAGCATCATTATCGAGGCAACCACGCGTCCCAGGTCGGTATGCGGCGTAATGTCGCCAAAACCAACGGTGGTCATCGTGGTAACAGCCCAGTACACAGCCAAGGGGATACTGGTGAACCCATTCGACGGGCCCTCGACCACATACATCAGCGTGCCCATGATCAACACCACCATCAGTACAAACGACAGGAACACGAAGATCTTTCGCCGTGAAGCGTATAGCGCGCGCGCCAACGCACCGTACTCGGCAACGTAGTGGGCGAGTTTGAGAAGACGAAACAAGCGCAGCAGACGCAACACACGCACATCTAGCAGCGCATGCAGGCCCGGCACCAATGCGGCGAGGTAAGTTGGCAGCACCGCAAGCAGGTCAATGATGCCGTAGAAGCTCTTGGCATAACGCAGCGGGTGGCGCACGCAAGCGAGCCGCAAAACGTATTCAATAGTGAAAACAAGGGTGAAGCCCCACTCGAGCCGGTTGAGCACGCCTGCATACTTGGCGTGCACCGACTCCATGCTGTCGAGCAGGACTACCGCGACACTGGCAAGGATGACCCAGATCAGCGTCAGGTCGAACCAGCGTCCGAGACGCGTGTCGGCTTCGAAGATGATGATGTAGGTGCGAAGGCGCCAGCCAGAGACCGGCCGGCCATATCCACCTTCGCCCGGTGAATAGGTGTCTGCTGTATCCATGATCGTTATGCTAGCAGCCTGACAGATTCAGGGTTACGAGCAGGCAGCTTCAGTGCAGAGGTGCGCTACGAATTGTCCGTTCGCGGCTCAGTCGCCGCCGCAGCCACCGTCGCCAGCACCGTCACTGCCACAGCTGGTGCCGCATCCTGACCCGCAGCCGATGCCACCGGCACAGTATGTATTGCTGCCCGGCCCGCAATTGAGTTCGTAGTGGAAGCCACCTGCAATTGCCAATGTTGCGTCCATCGCGAACAGCATCGGCAACCGAGTGGGTGCTTTAGGGTCAATCTTCTCGAGATGGCAGGCAATGCGCCAGGTGCGCTTGATGCCGTCGGTGGCGGTGCTCTGGTCGGCCATCGCCTCTGCTGGCGTGTGGTGCAAAAAACGCCCAAACGCCTTGCGGCAGAACTGTTCGTAGTTGCGGGTGAAGAGGATAAATGCATGCCAGGCGTCGTCGACCACTTGTGAAGGCATCGACACGAATCGGTTGTCGGCACGATTGCAGACCATAAACCACTGCCGCAAGCCTTCGAAAACCTGGTGTTCTTGAATCTCGGTCAGACCGGGACGCACTTCGCGGAATTTGCTGCGTAGCCCGTCGGGAAACGCGTAGTTCGTAATATGCGCACGGCGCGACACTCGCACCGACCCCACGTACATCGCGAGCAGAATGACAATGACAATGAAGAGTATGACGTAGTCCATGGCGACCAGATCCACTGACACTACGCCCTACTAAAGCAAAACTGCGGCCAACAAAGCTGGCGTGAGGGCCACGAGGACGGCCCGAGCGAAAGCTGGATTTCGGCGGTGCTGTGGCGCTTGTGGATGCTACCGCCAAAATACAAAGCCCGGCGGAGCGTCGCCGGGCTTCATTTCCTCCTGGCCCTTTACCTACCCTTCGTCAAGGAAGGATGGAAAGGATAACGACGTTCGGGAAGCAACGTCAGAAGGCAGTCCTTATTTGACCGGGCCGGTAAAGATCCAGTCGTTGCCCTGCACCGCTCTGTGACAGTTGATGCAACCGGGGACTTTGCCTTCTTTGTCGATAGCGCCGTTCGCTGCGTACTTGATCCAGTACCAGTCACCGGCATCGGGGTTATAGCCTGCTTTCTTGTACATGACGGTGACCGCGTCGAGTTTCGCATCCGGTGTGTAGTTCTCTTTGACGATGATGCCGCCGGAAGGGATTACACCCTTCTTGTCACGCATGGCTTTCATCGCGTCCGGGGAGACGTAGGTGGTCAGCAACGCACCGTGCGGATGGGCGCCTTTGTAGAGCTTGCCTTTGCCCGGAAACAGCGGCCACTTGGTGTAGTCGTTCTTCTCGGTTATGTACTGGATGAACGCCTTGCCCTCGGTCGGAGCCATGTGACCGTCGGCCGACACGTGGGCAATTCCGGCTACGCCGAGCACGCCCGCCAGCAAGCTGGAAACAAGAAGTTTCTTTCTCATGAAAATCTCCTCAACAACCCGGTTTGCGTTCGCAAGAGCCAACGCTCTCCTACAAACCGAGATACAGAAAAGCCGCCCGAGCGAATCCGGCGACACAGCGCAGAGATAGCAGATACGCCGGCCCCTTAAATTTAGATTCAATAACGACACGCCGTCATTAAGCATCTTCATGTTGCCGGCGAATAAACAAAACATTGCAGTTCTCTTAACTTCAAGTGTCCATTTCTTGATCGTTTTGTGACCACAAAAAACCAGGGCGGAACGCAATACTCCTGTCACCCTCGAGTAATCCTCAGTTAACAAGACCTGCGTAGCGTTCGCCGCGAACCGTCAAGGTTCGTTGAACGCAACACGTTTATCCAATAAGTCAGTTTTGCAAGATGAGCATTGATGGCGTCGAAAGTATTTCGTCGTCACGTCGACTCAGTAATCAATCGTAACTATCTTCGCAGCGCTGACGGCCCTTGCCGTCCTTACCCGCCGCCCGAACGGGCGGCGGGATCTATTTTCGCGGCCGATTGCCTACGCCGGCACGTAATCGGGATAGAGTTCGTTCAGTGGTACCGAGCGGCCAGTCTCGGTGACAATGCGGCAGTGAAACCTTCTGAGGCGACGCGGCTCGGTCACGCCGCACGAATGGGCAATTACACCCAGTTCGCGATGCATTGAATCAGCGTAGCGGCGCACCCGCTCGGACTTTGACTCCGGATTCAGCCCGCGTTGCAAACGCGGATTGTGCGTGGTGATGCCGGTCGGGCATGTGTTGCGGTTGCATTGCAGCGCCTGGATGCAGCCCAACGCAAACATGAAGCCGCGTGCAGATACGGCAAAGTCTGCTCCAGCGCACAATGCCCAGGCGACTTCGGCCGGGGTCACCAGCTTGCCGCTTGCGACCAGCTTGATGCGATCCCTGAGGTCGTGCTTATGCAACATATCGACGACCATTGGCAGACTTTCACGAAGTGGCAGGCCCATATAGTCCATCAGACTCATTGGCGCTGCGCCGGTGCCGCCATCAGCACTGTCGACGGTGATGAAATCAGGTGCATCCTCTACCGGCCGCTTGGCAAGACTCTCAAACATCGTATCGAGCCAGCCATAGGCACCTATGACGGCTTTCAGTCCAACTGGTTTGCCGGTGACGTCGCGCACTCGACAATAGAAGTCAACAAGTTCGTCAACGTTGTTGATCTCTGGATGCCGGTTGGGGCTGATCGAATCTTGACCCGCGGATATACCGCGTATCTGCGCGATCTCGTCGGTCACCTTGGCTCCGGGAAGGATGCCGCCCTTGCCGGGTTTCGCTCCCTGACTGAGCTTGATTTCGAACATGCGTACATTCTCAATAGCGGCCGCATCTCGCAAGCGCCCATCGTCCAGGTCGCCACCCGCGTTACGCACGCCGTATTTTGCAGTGCCGATTTGGAAAACGAGGTCGGCCCCGCCTTGCAGGTGATACGGTGATACTGCGCCTTCACCGGTGTTTAGCCAGATGCCGGCTTCGCGTGCGCCTTTGGACAACGCCAACACCGCTGGCCTGGAAATGGCTCCATAACTCATGCCGGAAATGTTGAAGATCGAGCGCGTCGTGTAGGGCGACGCACAATGCGGCCCAATCGTGACCGCACCGAGCGGCACGGCATCCTCGTACAAGGTCGGAAACGGGCAATTGACGAATAGCACTGAGCCTGTGGGCCGGATATCGCGCGTCGAGCCAAACGGGGTGGTCGTATCACCGCCTTCCGATGCACGGTTGACCCAATTGCGCTCGGCGCGATTGAACGGCAGTTCCTCGCGGTCCATGGCAAAGAAGTACTGCCGGAAGAACTCACCGAGCTTGGAAAATAGATAGCGGAATCGCCCAATGACCGGGAAGTTGCGGCGGATCGCGTTGCGCGTCTGGCACACGTCCGCAACAAACAGCACCAATACATACAGCGCGCCGAGCCCTACAACAAAAACGAACACGACGGCCATCCACTGCAAGATGTTGAACGCG
The DNA here is from genome assembly GCA_020354125.1 of Betaproteobacteria bacterium. GTDB lineage: Bacteria > Pseudomonadota > Gammaproteobacteria > Burkholderiales > Eutrophovitaceae > SG8-40. The sequence goes on from CP070643.1 coordinate 1,814,789, forward strand.
TAGTCCATAGCAATCAGCGCCTTATTAGTCTGCAGGGCACGGGTGACAAGCACCACTGTATGCGCCGCAGTGATTCATGAGATTCGAGCGTCTCATCGTCGTCTGCGTCACAAACTGATGTCAACCGAGTGCCATCTCAAACGACTGTCATTTCAGAGAACTGCCTTTTCAGACAGCTGCGATGTCAAACGACTTCAAGTACGTAGCAGGCAGCGTAACGGACGCACCTGGATTGCACACTTGGCAGCAATCCGCTTCACGCCTGCTCGGTAATTCCACACATTCTGGCTGCGCCATGCTTCGCAGCTTTGCGAGGCCCGAATCCTTAATTTGTAACCACTCGCACGGTAAATGATTCAAGCGAGATGACTACTCACTTTTTACTTAATTACTGCATCACTTAATCACTTTTAATTGGAGATACCACCATGATCAAAACCACCATCGCCGCCGTTCTGTTCGGTCTGTCCCTTAACGCCGTTGCCGCTGTTAGCGACATCTCGAGTGTCACGCACGGTTCGCAAGCTGGTCAGGAACTCAAGGTTGGCCAAATCAGCGAGCCTCGCTGGAGCGACCGCAATGCGCAGGACCCGCGCAGCGAAGCCAAGCCGTTCGCGAAAGCCGCTGGCAACTACAGCTTCGGCGACATCAGCTCGGTCACCCACAACTAATCAGCTAGTCTGATTGAGTTGGATCTGGTCGGATCAACCGACCAAACGTGGGGGTCGTCAGGCAGAGAACCTGCTGACGACCCCCTCGCAGTTCTTCTGGCGCTGCAACCCAAGTCGGCGTATTGCGCGGTATCATGATGCCGCCGGCCTGAATCACCCCCTTCTCTACCGCTTCAATCTGTCGATCAGATTTTGGGCCGCTATCCTGCAAGGAAGCGGTTTCTACTTTGCGGCTGCCCGACTCAATACCTTGTGCGGGCAGCGCTCCGATACCTTTTCCTTTCACATGACTTGCTCAGAATTTGTCCATGGGATAGACTCTTTGTCTATACATTGTCCACATTTGTTATGGCAGCTAAATGAGCCAGCTTGATTATCGGCTCGCACAGATAGATATGACGACGACACGAACCAATAGCGCGACGGCGGGATACCCGATTGGAGTGGTAGCGCGTTTGACAGGTATCCGCCCGACAACGCTGCGCATCTGGGAACGCCGCTACGGCCTGGTGCGGCCCAGCCGAACCGAGGGAAAGAACCGCCTGTATAGCGAGGACGACCTCAGGCGCCTGACGCTGGTGAAAACTTTGGTCGACGCAGGACACCAGATCAGCCTGCTGGCACCGCTGAGCGCCGAGCAACTCAGGCACAGGCTGGAGAGCACCACGGCCCGACTCGTCGAGCCCGGCAAAGGGGATACCCCGCCTGTGCGCGTAACCGCGGTTGGCGGTTCAATGCCGGAAAGACTGAAAGCAACGAGTCAGATCGCGTCAGCTCAAGGAGTTGAATTCACGGCAAGTTTTTCCAGCGAACAGGCTTTGTTGGACGACGCGGCGACCTCTGAATCGGATGTACTTTTGCTGGAGTACGCCACCGTACATCACGACACTCTTGCAAAAGTGCAGAGCCTGCTGACCGCCACCGGCGCCAGTCGTGCGGTCGTAGTCTACGGCATTGCTGCCAGCCAGGCCCTGCAAGATCTTGGCTCAGCCGGAGTAATCTGCTTGCGGGCACCCGTGCCAATTGCCGATCTCGTAAGCACCTGCCGAAACGTCTCGCGGCCTGGCCCGCCCGCGCTCGCAACAATAGAAACCTACCCAAGTGAGCAAGTGCCGCCGCGCCGCTTCTCGCCCGAGCAGCTGGTACGAATCTCTACGCGGGCGCCCGCAATCGCATGCGAGTGCCCGCACCATCTAGTCGATCTCATTAACAGCATGGCGGCGTTCGAAACCTATAGCCGCGAGTGCGAGAACAAGAACCCCCAAGACGCACAGATACACGCGTTCCTGAGCGTCACTGCCGGCCGCAGCCGGGCCATGCTGGAAGCAGCCCTCCAGCGCGTCGCCGAATTCGAAGGCATCGATATTAGTTAATCCTCGCGTCTCGCGAGCCGGCGCCTCACTCAAGACGGCCGAAAGCAGTAGCCAAATGCCTCAGGGGGCGCAACCGCCCCCCCTGTTTTTGTCCCTTCCATGCACGACCTGGCGCAGTTCCACCTCAACTTGGCAACCGGAAAGCCACCCGGCGTAAATTTGTCGTAGAAATTTTGTGCATATTTCACACTATTGTTGTTGACCTTTTGTCCATATCTGTGTCAAAGTTTTGTCTAGGACAAAGGAATTCCGTGCCGTTCCGGGATCCTGATCCTGTAGCGGCAATTCAAAGCAACACGTTTTTTGACTTTTAACTTATTTAATTCAAGGAGATAGATATGATTAAACGTACCATGTGCGCCGTCATGGCCTTCGCAATCACCGCTTCCGCCAACGCTGCTCCGGAATGGGTCAAACTGCCCAACTCCGTGGCAGATACGTCGTTCGTCAATCGCAGTTCCATCGAAACCCAGGGCGAATACGTAGACATCGAGATCTTGCGGAACTACGACGAAACGGTCGTGCTCGGCAACGATCCGGTATCCGACGCGCCGATGTACGCGCACCGCTCCGTAGAACTGATGTACGTCGTTGATTGCGAGTCCCGCAAGGTGGCACTCAAAGGCTGGAAGATGTTCGAAGGCAACTTCGGTGGTGGCGAAGTCGTCTGGGCCGACACCAATTGGGGAAAACCGGCCTTCGTTCGTGCCTCTGATGAAGAGTCACGTGCCGTGATGGCCTCGGCCTGCGCTACCAAGTTGGCGACGCGATAAACCAGCAAATTATCAGCAAATGCGAAACAGGACCCCCGGCAGCGTCGACATCAACTGCGTTGTCAACGTTAGCCGGGGTTTACCGGGGCGCCAAGCAGCAGTCATAGATCTTCAAAACTTTTCCAACAGGAGACTTAGTCATGTCCAGAATCAAAATCCTCAACTTCGCAGCAGTTCTTGCATTCGCCACTTCAGCCCTCGTGTTCTCAACCGCCAAGCCCGTTAAAGCAGACGTGTCCGAGCCGGCGACCATCGTTGACATCGCCGTAGCGGCAGGATATTTCGACACGCTCGTTGTCGCTCTCAAAGAAGCTGGTCTGGTCGAAACACTTGCCGGGGAGGGCCCCTTCACCGTATTCGCGCCGACCGATGAAGCGTTTGCAAGAATTCCTGCAGACCAGCTGAGCGCCTTGCTGACTGATAAAGAGATGCTCACCAGGGTGCTGACGTATCACGTCGTGCCCGGCACAGTCATGGCGGCCGACGTCAAAACCGGTGAAGTGAAGACAGTGGAGGGTTCGACACTGACCATTTCGACCCGCTACGGCGTCAAGGTCGATGATGCGAATGTCATCAAGACCGACATCGTCGCCAGCAACGGCGTCATTCACGTAATCGACAGCGTGGTTTTACCCAACTGATTGAGCAGTTCGGATTCAACCGGGTGCAAGCGCACCCGGCCACAGCCCAAATGACGCAACACCACATATTGCTCCACTTGCTGATTTAGAAAGGAGAACGAAATGAGTGACTTAACTTTTCTGCTCGCCGGAATGTTCTGCTTCAGCCTCACCGCATTTGGTGTGGCAATGACCGTGCGGGAATTTCGTAACGTCGAAAGACGCAACCGCAGATGATGCGTGACAGCGTTTAGGTGCTGCCGCCGGGTAAACGGGCTGGCAGCCCCACCCGGTGGACCAGCACAGTAGTCCCCCGCGGCTGAACAGAAACCAAACCGCTATCTGGCGATAAGGCCATCCACCAAACAACGATCCGCAGTTGCTCCTGAAGCATTTGGTTCAATTGCTACCGACACATCGGCGCTGCCTGATGAAACACGTCAAGGCCGTTGCCACAACAAGGCAATCAAGCAGTGGAAAGCGATCTCTTTTTCTACACCACGAGCTATTTGACAGCACGCCTGGCCATCGTTGCCGCCTTTGTCTACGGCGTCTACCGCGTGCTTCGTGCAGGTCAAATGGATGCGGTTGCCGATGGTGGAGCAACACGCAGCCAGGTTACAGAAGCCATACGCAAAGCAAATGCGGTTTGCGACGACGGCTGCTGACGTTCCCTGATCGCTCAGGGAACGACCGCCTGAAACCTCGATTGCGCGTTACCAATCTGTTGGCCAAGGTAATCGACGAGGTGGTCGCTTAGTTCACGCGCATCGTCACCTACGCCATCGATCAGCGTTGACTTGCGGCGCCGCAGAACCGGCATGCCAATGATGTACATTCCCGGCGAATCAGTGACAACGCCGCCGTCATGACGAACGTAACCCTTACGGTCAAGCACCGGCACATCGAGCCACGAGTAGTCAGGACGAAAACCGGTGGCCCAGATAATGGTTTTGATACCGCTGCGCGCGATATCGACCAGCAGCGGCGGCGACTCTTCGACTTCCGTCGAATCGAACCGATGCGGCGATTCAATTTTCTCTGCAGGCGGATTTTCAGCAGCCCACTCATCGATCGCGT
>CP070643.1:1819405-1829086 GCA_020354125.1 Betaproteobacteria bacterium
GCAAGGTCACGATGATCGACCCCCACATGGAAGTGCCTAGCAGCGCCTGCATCAAGAAATACCTCTGCGGATGTTCATTTGGTGTGTCCACCTTCCAGATAGGCGGCACGAATCTCATCGTTCGCCAGCAACTCGCGCCCGGTCCCCGACATGATCACCTTGCCGTTGGCCATGACGTAGCCACGGTGGGCGAGGTGTAGGGCATGATGGGCGTTCTGCTCGACCAGGAAAATGGTGACCTTCTCCTGCTCGTTGATGTCGCGGATTACGGAGAAAATCTGCTTGACCAGCATCGGCGCCAGCCCGAGCGACGGTTCGTCGAGCAACAGTAGTCGGGGCCGGCTCATCAGCGCACGGCCAATGGCAAGCATCTGCTGTTCGCCGCCGGAGAGCGTGCCACCGCGCTGGTGGCGGCGTTCCTTGAGCAGGGGATAGAGCGTGAAGACCCGTTCCAGGTCATCGTCGAAGTGTCGCGGATCGACACCCGACGCACCGATCTGCAGATTTTCCAGCACGCTCATGAACGGAAAAATTCGCCTCCCTTCCGGCGATTGGGCGATGCCACGGCGCACGATATCGTAGGTGGGTAGTTCGGTGATGTCCTCGCCATCGAAAACGATTTGGCCTTCGGCCGCACGCGGATCGCCGCAGATGGTCATCAGCAGGGTCGACTTGCCGGCTCCGTTGGCGCCAATGAGTGTGACAATCTCGCCCTCGTTGACCTCAACATCGACACCGCGCAGCGCCTCGATGCGTCCGTAAAAGGTGTGCAGCCCGGATACGCTCAGCATTGCTTTCCCGGACGTGTCCATCAGCGCTCCAGATCCTCGGCAACGTCGGGAGGCAGGGGCTCGTCCTCTTCCTCGCCGAGATAGGCACGAATGACCGCCGGGTCGTTGCGCACTTGTTCCGGCGTGCCGTCGGCAATCTTGCGGCCGTAGTCAAGCACCACGATGCGATCGGAAATGCCCATCACCAGATCCATGTGGTGCTCGATGAGCAACACACCGATGCCTTGTTCGTCACGGATGTTCTGGATCAGCACCGTGAGCTCTGCCGACTCTCTCGGGTTGAGTCCGGCCGCGGGTTCATCCAGACACAGCAACACCGGCCGGGTACACATCGCACGGGCGATTTCGAGACGCCTTTGCGCACCGTAGGCGAGATTACCGGCCGCATCGTCGGCACGCTCGGTGAGTCCGATACGATCCAGCCAGTAGCGCGCAAGCTCGACCGCTTCGTTCTCCGCCCGTTTGTAGCGCTGCAGTCCCAGAAGGCCGTAGACGGAAAACCCGGAGGCGTGCATCAACTCGTTGTGCTGGGCCACCACCAGGTTTTCCAGTACTGACATCGCCGGAAAAAGGCGAATGTTCTGAAAGGTGCGCGCCACGCCTGCCTTCTGCGGGATCTGGTAGCCCTCCATGCGTTCCAGTAGATACTCGCCTCTGGTCGGGTGGTGCAAAGCGAGTTTTCCGACATCGGGTTTGTAGAAACCCGTCAGACAATTGAACACGGTGGTCTTGCCGGCACCGTTGGGCCCAATGATGGCCGTGATCTGCTTATCTGCTGCCGTGAAGGAGACGTCGTTGACCGCCACCAGTCCACCGAAGCGGATGGTCAGATGCTCCACCGACAACAACGTGCGGTGTTGCGTTGAGTCCATAGGTGCGCTGCTCATGTGTGTACGCGCTCCGATGCGGGTGGCGCGGCGCTGTCTTCCGGCGGCGAGCGCCCGCTCAATCGAATAGTCGGTTCACGGTGAGCAAACAAACCACGCGGACGCCAGACCATGATGGCCACCATGGCTGCGCCAAAGGCGAGCATGCGGTACTGCTGCAGCTCGCGGAAGAACTCCGGCAAACCGATGAGCAGGATGGCGGCGAACACGACACCGATCTGGCTGCCGAAGCCGCCGAGTACGACGATGGCGAGAATGATGGCCGATTCGATGAAGGTGAAGCTCTCGGGACTGATGAAACCCTGGCGGGTTGCGAAGAACGCACCACCAAAACCGCCGAACATGGCGCCGATTGAGAACGCCGTGAGCTTGGTGTTGCGTGGATTCATCCCCAGGCTGCGGCAGGCAATCTCGTCTTCGCGCAACGCCTCCCAGGCGCGCCCCACCGGCAATTTTCGGATGCGCAGCGTGAACAAATTGGTGATCAGCGCCAGCGCGAGGATCAGATAGTAGAGAAAGATGATCCTGTCGATTGGCGAGTATTCGAGCCCGAAAAAGGTGTGGAAAGTTTCGACGCCCTCCGGCGCACGTCGCTTGAATTCGAGACCAAAGAATGACGGTCGCGGAATCCCGGAGATACCATCCGGCCCATTGGTGAACTCGTACCAGTTGAGCAGGATGACGCGCACGATCTCGCCGAAGCCGAGCGTGACGATGGCGAGATAGTCACCACGCAAACGCAGTACCGGAAAGCCCAGCAGGATGCCGGCGAAGGCGGCCATGATGCCGGCAAAGGGCAGGCAAATCCAGAAACCCAGATCAAAGTATTGGGCAAGCAGCGCATAACTGTAGGCGCCTACCGCGTAGAAGGCGACATAGCCGAGGTCCAGCAGCCCGGCAAGGCCGACCACGATATTGAGGCCCCAGCCGAGCATGATGTAAGTGACGACCAGGATTGCGATGTCCAGCAGTCGGCGATCAGCAAAGGGCAGGAAAGGCAGGATGATTGCGAACGCGACCATCACCGGCCCCAGGAAACGCGCTGTTCTTTGCAGGCGTGCGCTCAAGCGGTCCATCCGCTTTTCGCGCTCTTCCATGGTCGTCGAACTGACGGCGTGCCCGATGCGCACCGCCGCACGCACGGCGAGCACCAGGGCAAACAGCGCCAGGATCCAGTTCACCACAATGTCGCCGAATGGCAGGAAGCGAATGAGATTCTGATCCGGAGCGAACACGTGGGTGATCAGCACACCCAGCATGCCAACGGAGAAAACTCCGGCAACGATGAATACCGGAACCGGGCGTTGCGCACGTAGCAGCAAAATACCCACCCGACCGAGAAACGCGATTGCCGAGGCAATGAAGACATCGGAGAAGCGAAAGCGGATGTCCAGGCCGCCGGGCACGTCCTCGATGCGGAATCCGACCAGTCCGAAAGCCAGCGCGAACACCACGCCGGCGACGATGGCACCCTCCTTGAGTATCCTCAGGAGGTCGAGGGGCCGGGATGCTGGTGCGTTGTTCAAACCTTTTCGATATCCGGTTTACCGAGCAATCCCGTCGGCCGGAATATGAGCACCAGCACGAGGATCGAGAACGCGGCAACGTCCTTGTACTCCACCGTGAAGTAGCCGGACCAGAAGGCTTCGATGAGACCGATCAGCAAGCCGCCCAGCATCGCGCCGGGAATCGACCCGATGCCGCCGAGGACTGCTGCTGTAAAGGCCTTGATGCCGGCGAGGAAGCCGATGAAGAAATCGATCACGCCGTAATTCAACAAAAACATCAGGCCCGCTACCGACGCGAGTGACGCGCCGATGACGAAGGTCAGTGAAATCGTGCGATCGACATTGACACCGACCAGTGCCGCCATGCCAAGATCCTGTTGACAGGCACGTTGGGCGCGCCCGAGTGCGGTGCGGGCGATGATCAGCGTGAAAATGATCATCAGCGAGATAGTCAGGACGATGATCAGGATTTGCAGATAGCTCAGTGAGACCGCGAAGTCACTGCCCTCGAGGAATCGGAAGCCACCGGTCACCACCGGCTGCAGCGGCTTGATGCGTGCGCCTTGCAGAAGCTGCACATAGTTCTGCAGGAAAATCGACATGCCGATGGCGGTAATTAACGCCGCCAGCCGTGGTGAGCCCCGCAACGGACGGTAGGCAGTGCGTTCCAGCGCCCAGCCGTAAACCGATGTCAGCAGCATCGTGGTAATCAGAACGATGAACAGCGCCAGCGGCACCCAGCCGAGACCGATGATGCCGAGCAACAGGAAGGTGATGATGGAGATGAATGCACCGATCATGAACAGTTCGCCGTGGGCGAAATTGATCATGCCGATGATGCCGTACACCATCGTGTAACCGATGGCGATGAGGCCATAAATCATCCCCAGAGTGAGTCCGTTGATGAGTTGCTGCAGGAAGTAACCCATAGTCGTTGTTGTCGTTTGCGGATCCCTCGACGGCCGTAGTATCCCACAACAGCTTCGCGGATCAAGGGTTGTGGCGATGCACGCCGACCTATGTCAGGTAGACTTGCGTGACAGGGAATTAGTGGATGTCCCCTGCGAAACGCGGAACACCGGAAATCCGAACGTTGTTTTTTTGCACAAGCACGCGACGTGGCAATCGATCGGTTGCAATGAAATCGGTTGCAATGAAATCGGTTGCAATGAAATCGGTTGCAATGACCTTGCGCAGCAGCTTTCTCAACAAACTTTGAAGGAGGATTCCGATGACTATCCGTTTCAACCACACTCTCGTTCACGCGCACGACAAGCAGGCGTCCTCATCCTTCCTCACTGGTATTCTGGGATTGCCCGAAGCAACTCGTTTCGGTCCTTTCCTGGTGGTCGAGCTCGAGAACGGCGTGCAGCTCGACTTCCTTGACGTCGGGGGCACGGCTATCACTCCGCAGCACTACGCATTCTTGATCGACGAAGAAGACTTCGATGCGATCTTCGAACGCATTCGCGCGGCTGGCCTTGACTATTGGGCCGACCCCATGAAGCAACGTCCAGGCGAGATCAACAGAAACGACGGCGGGCGAGGTGTTTACTTCGAGGACCCCGACGGCCACCTCCTCGAAGTCCTGACCCGGCCTTACGGCAGTGGCGGATAGAGCTTCCCCAGGACCTGGTGCACAAGCGAAGAATCCTTTTCCGTTGAGAGCGCGCGACAAACAGAAGGAGCACAACCATGAAAATCGAACAACGACTGCAAGAACTTGGCATCGAGCTGCCGCCCATCCCGGCGCCCGCGGGCAATTACGAGCAATACGTGCGGAGCGGCAACCTGATCTTTCTCTCCGGGGCTGGACCCCACACCGGCGATGGCCGCTTGCCGACCGGCAAGGTGGGTGCAGACGTGTCGGTCGAAGAGGCGTACCAGCATGCTCGCAGCATCGGACTGGTACAAATCGCCAGGCTCAAGGAGGCACTGGGAGACCTCGACAAGGTCAACCGCATCGTGAAGGTGCTGGGCATGGTCAACGCCGTGCCGGAATTCGGCCAGCAACCCAAGGTGATGAACGGCTTTTCTGATTTGATGATTGAAGTCTTTGGCGACAAGGGGCGTCACGCCCGCTCGGCGGTGGGTATGGGCTCTTTGCCATTTCAAATACCAGTGGAGATCGAAGCCGTCGTGGAAGTGGCCGGGTAATCCGTTCGTGCGCCTGGGCTGACGACGGCAAACGCTGGCGCAGTCAACGAAACAGCTGGAGTCGATGGTTAGCCAGGCTTTATGCCGCGCAGTCGCTCGCTGCGTCTGCGAATCAGTTCCAGCGACGTCAGCAGCAGAATTGAAACGATAATCAGTAATGTGGCCACCGCGAGTATCGTCGGGCTGATCTGCTCGCGAATGCCGGAGAACATCTGCCAGGGAATAGTGCGCTGCTCGTAACTGCCGACGAAAAGGATCACCACAACTTCGTCGAACGAGGTGATGAATGCGAGCAAGGCGCCGGAGATGACGCCGGGCAAAATGAGAGGAACGATTACCCTGAAGAAGGTCACGGTGGGTGATGCTCCGAGGTTGTGGGCTGCTCGAATCAGGCTCTGGTCGAACCCGACCAATGTGGCGGTAACCGTAATCACCACAAACGGTGTGCCCAGTGCGGCGTGGGCCAGAATTACGCCAAGGTGCGTGGAAGCGAGGCCGATCTTCGAGTAGAAAAAATACATGCCCGCGGCCGAGATGATCAGCGGCACGATCATCGGCGAAATCAGTATCGCCATGATTGCCGACCTGTATGGCATGTGCGATCGACTCAATGCCAGTGCGCCGATCGTGCCAAGCGTAGTTGCTATGAGCGTTGCAAACACCGCAATGATGAAGCTGTTCTTGACTGCGCCGTGCCAGTTCGGATTGGTGAAGAAATCTTCGTACCACTGCAGCGAATAGCCGGACGGATCGAGCGAGAGCATCTCCGGCGTGAAAGTGAAATACGGTATGGCATTGAATGAAAGCGGAACGATAACAACCAGCGGCGCGATCAGAAAAAAGAAGATCAAGCCGCAGATCGTCCTGAACGTGTAATACCATATGCGTTCCAGTGGCCCGGCGTAGGTTGGCAGTGACATCGTTTTTATTCTTTCCTAGCCCATCTTCATGTTGTCGATACCGACAACCTTGTCGTAGAGGAGATACAAGGCCAGCACCAGAGCGAGCAGCACCGAGCCCAGCGCGGCGGCCAGACCCCAGTTGAGCGAAGTCGACATGTGATAGGCGATGAGGTTGCCGATCAGGGTACCCGATACGCCACCGACCAATGCCGGAGTGATGTAGTAGCCGATCGCGATGATGAATACCAGAATCGCGCCGGCCCCAATGCCGGGCACGGTGTTGGGAAGATACACCCGCATGAATGCGGTGAACGGTGTCGCACCCAGCGAGCGCGCCGCGCGGACATGGCTTTCCGGTATGTTCTTCATGACGCTGTACAGTGGCAGCACCATGAACGGCAGAAGGATATGTGTCATTGCTACCACGGTGCCGGTCGCATTGTGAATCATGGCGAGGCGGTTTTCGTCGCCGATCAGTCGGAGCGCGACCAGAAAGTCATTAATGACGCCTTCTTTCTGCAACAGTGCAATCCAGGCGGTGGTGCGTACCAAAAGCGAAGTCCAGAATGGCAGTAGCACCAGGATCATCAGCAAGTTGCTGGTGCGTGCCGGCAGGGTCGCCAGCAGATAGGAAATCGGATAACCCAGCGCCAGGCACAAGACGGTAATAAGCGCGCTGAGATTGAGAGTGCGGATGAAAAGCTTGATGTAGATCTGTTCGTCGTCCGGCTGCCGTACGACTTTGCCGTTGTCGTCGAATCTCATGTCAACGGATGCCAGATAGTAGGACAGGGTGAGTGCAGAGCTCTCGCGCTTGAGCAACTGCCAGGTCTTGATGTCACCCCATTTCTTGTTGATCTTGATTAACGCCTCCTTAAATGGCCCTTGTTCGATTCTGCGCGCTTTGCGCGCCGTGCTGCGGAACAAACTGGTCATTCCGGACTTCTCGTAATTCATCCTCCTGCCGACCTTGCCGATCGTTCGATCTTCCCGGCCTTGCTTGAAATCCTCAACCAGCGCACGGAAGACATCTTCCGAAGGTAACTCGCCGTTCGCTTCGTCCCACATTGCCAGTAACGGAACGGTTCGGTGCAAAACTTCGCCGACGACCCGATTTTCGACACTGCGAAACAGCATGTCGCCAATCGGCACGAGGAAAAATACGATGATGAACAGGAACAGCGGGGCAACCAGCAGCAGCGCGCGGATCCGGTTTCGCCGCTCCGCGCGCGAGAGACTGACCTTGAGCGGTGTGCCGTCCGCAGTGGTCAGTGTTTGCGCGGTTGAGGTGGTTCCGGACGTCGCCATCGCTGATGTCCTCTGGCGGTAGAGCCCGGCCGGGTAACCCGATGTGGTGTCACCCGGCTCGCTCCGATCGGTTCGCTGCGATGCTTACCTGGCCAGCCAGGCGTTGAACTTCTCGTTCAACTCGTCGCGGTGATCCGCCCACCACTCATAATTGAACAGAAACGTATTCGTGGCATTCGCCGGTGCCGTCGGCATATGCGGCGCCATTTCGATTCCCAGGTCTGCGTGCTTGCCCACGAATGGCGCCGATGAGGCGCGCGCCGGACCGTAGGAAATGTACTTCGCCTGATCGGCCAGGCGCTGGGTATCAGTGGCGAATCTGAGGTATTTCAGCACCTCTTTGCGATGCGGCCCGCCTTTTGGAATGACCCAGCCGTCAAGATCGTACATCTGCCAGTCCCACATCATTGCAACCGGTTGCTTCTTCTCCTCGATAAGAGAGAACAGGCGGCCATTGTAGGTTGAGCCCATTACCACTTCACCGTCGGCGAGCAACTGTGGAGTCTGTGCACCCTGGGTCCACCACACCACCTGATCCTTGATGGTGTCGAGCTTGGCGAATGCACGCTTGACGCCTGCTTCGGTTTCGAGAACGTCGTAGACGGTGTCCGGGTCGACGCCATCGGCAATCAGCGCCCACTCGAGATTGCCGATCGGGCGTTTTTCCAACGCACGTTTGCCCGGGATTTTCCTTAAATCGAATACGTCTTTGATGGTTTTGGGTGGCACCTTGACCAGGTCCGTGCGGTAACCGAAAGTTGTTGAGTACACGATTTGCGGAATAAAGCATTCGGATACGATCATTTCCCCGAAGTCCTCGGACGCCGGCGTGCCGTCAGGCGCGGCTGCAAGTATCGCGTCGTGATCGACAGGCTCGACCAGACCTTCGTCGCAAAGGCTGATCGCGTCAGCGGCCACCACGTCAACCAGTGGCCAGGTAACTTTGCCAGCTTCGTTCATGGCGCGAATCTTGGCGACAGCCTCAGCGGAAGAGTCATCGTTGATGATCTTGATTCCGGGGTTGGCCGCCATGTAGGGATCGTGATAGGCCTTTTGCTGGCTGGCAGTATAGGCGCCGCCCCAGGATACAACGACGAGATCGAGCTGCGTCTGGGCAAGCGCGACGCCGGCACACACTGTCGCCACGGCAGCGACGGTGACAAGAGTTCTAATGGTCAGGTTTCGCATGATTCAGGTACTCCCGCTGTTTGTTGGTATCCAGTTGTTTCTTGATAACTGTGTTTATTGAGATCCGTTTATTGGTATCTGGCTTCTGCATTGGCCGGTGCATCAAGCGCGCGGCAGTCTTCGGCCAACCAGCCAACCTGGATGGCATCGCCCGGATTCAGCCTGGTTTGGCCGGCTGAATTCGGCATCTTGATAATGAAATCGTCGTGTCCGCAGACACTGGCTCTGGTGCGTATATGGTCGCCAAGATAGATCAGTTCCTCGACTTTCGCATCGACGATGTTCGGGACACTGCCTGCCTCGGGGTTCACTGTCACCCGTTCCGGGCGCAGCGACAATGTCGACGCTCGACCTATGCCTGCGATGTTTACGCTCAGCGCTTGAATCATCTGTGCCTCGCCAACCTCGACCGTACACAGATCGCCATTCATCTCGCGCACCGTGCCAATCAATGAATTGTTCTCGCCGATAAAATTCGACACGAAGGTGTTCTCCGGATGTTCGTACAACTCTTCCGGAGACGCGACCTGCTGAATGAGTCCGTCGTTCATTACGGCAATGCGATTGGACATGGTCAGTGCTTCGCTCTGATCGTGCGTCACATAGACCACCGTCACTCCGAGATTCTCGTGAATGTGCTTGATCTCGTATTGCATCTCTTCACGCAGATTCTTGTCGAGCGCGCCGAGCGGCTCATCCATTAACACCAGCTTCGGTTCGAACACGAGTGCCCGCGCGACGGCGACGCGCTGCTGCTGACCGCCGGACAGCTGAGCAGGGCGGCGTGACGCGAATTGGCCCATGCGCACCATGTCCAGTGTCTTTCTCACCTTCTCATCGATTTCCGGTTTCGGTCTCTTGCGCACTTGCAGCGGAAACGCGAGGTTCTCGAATACGGTCATGTGCGGAAACAAGGCATAGTTCTGAAAGACCATGCCGA
>CP070643.1:1829186-1841242 GCA_020354125.1 Betaproteobacteria bacterium
AGCGGCCATGGGCCGCGATATTCTGAGCATTGTTCCGACAGCAGCCGGCGTCCAGTCTCTGTAACGCATTGTCTGACCCGCCGCCCGGCGCTGAACATGCACAGTCTATTCGCATCTGGAGGAACCCGTGAGAGTCCTAACCGTCTACGCTCACCCAAACCCGAAGTCGTTCAACCACGCCATACTCGAGCAATTTACCAAGGGGTTGACTGAGGCCGGACATACGCCGGACATTGTTGATCTGTACCGAATCGACTTTGATCCGTGCGTCCGGATTGCCGACCTGGTCCAGTTTAGTGGCGGTCAAATGCCAGCCGAGGTAGTCGAGCAACAGCAGAAAGTAACCGAGGCCGAAGGCATCGTTCTGATCCATCCAATCTGGGGCTGGAGTTTCCCGGCGATATTGAAAGGCTGGATGGACCGCGTGTTCTCATACGGATTTGCGTACGAGGCCAGCGAGCGCGGCGTTCGGGGACTATTGAAGGACAGAAAGACACTGGTCATCAGCACCGCCGGCGGCCCGGAGGAGTTCTACGAGTCGGCTGGATACATGGACGCGTTCATCAAGACCTGCGACGGTATTTTCGATGTGTGCGGAATCAGCAACGTAGAGTATCCCTGCTTTTATGGTGTGCAAGCCGCTGGCGAAAATGGCCGGACAGAATATCTTCAGCAAGCGTATCGCCTGGGCAAGGAATTCTAGCTGCGCTTGCCAGGCAGCATTCACACGACGGTCGGGTCTCCCGGCGCCTAGACGACCGGACCCTCACCTGCAATAGTCGTGCGATGCATGATGCGCTTTTGTTTTGATGGCACCGAGGTAGCACGATGCAGCACGCAACGGTTGTCCCACATGACCAGATCGTGCCGTTGCCATCGATGCGTATAGACGTATTCTGGGCGCGTACACCAGTCGATGAGCTCCTTAGCGAGCAAACGGCCCTCTTCAACCGGCATGCCGACGATGCTCTCGATGTGGCCGCTGACATAGAGTGATTTCTCTCCCGTGGGCGCATGGGTCCGAACCATCGGGTGTTCTACAGGCGGAACAGCATCTTTTTCCTCCTGCGTCACACCTACTTCCCCGAACAGACTGACAGAATAGGCATAGCTGTGAATAGCGCGCATTCCTTCAAGCGACTTTTTGCGTCCTTCAGGCATCGCCTTGTAGGCCACGCGCATCGATGCAAAGCAGGTTTCGCCCTCGCCCTCCGGAACTTCCTTGCCAGAAAGAATTGAGGCCATAGCCGGAATCGCGCGGAACGAACTATCGGTGTGCCAGCGCGCATTGACTTCGAGAAACGTGCGCTTGACTGCATCCATTGCAAGAACGTTACCTTGATCATCGACGTTGGCGAGTCTGTATATGTACGGATTGGGCGCAGCGATGGCGAACCCGGTCTCTTCCAACTCACCGAAGCGGCGACTGAAGGCGACATGCTGGTCATCGGTAATGTCCTGTCGACGAAACAGCAGCACCGAATAGTTGTTGAAGGCGTCTCGCACCTTGGCGAACGTTTCGTCATCGAGCGGTTCGCGAAGATCGAGA
The DNA here is from genome assembly GCA_020354125.1 of Betaproteobacteria bacterium. Lineage (GTDB taxonomy): Bacteria > Pseudomonadota > Gammaproteobacteria > Burkholderiales > Eutrophovitaceae > SG8-40. Next base: position 1,830,736 of record CP070643.1, read on the forward strand.
CCGATGATCTCGGCACCGAAAAGTGGGTGAAGCGGCTTGATTTCGAGTGCCTGTTCAGTAGCAGTGGCAACCGGCATCTGATTCTCCGGAAATGCGGAATGTCAGAACACTATAGCGTAGCCGCGCTGCAAGATAAGGTCAAAACTCGCCCTTGCGCGACCATTGTGCGGGCGTCGTCAGCGCCGTAAACTGGTTGTTTATGTAGGACTGCAAGGACTGTGTTCGCTGGAGGCTGTATGAAATTGCTGATCTACGTGCTCGCCTTGACTTCGCTTCTTCTGAGCTCGCTGCCCGCACTGGCACTCGAACCCGGAGAGCGGGTCGATAATTTCCAGTTGCTCGATCAAAACGGCGAATCCCACGAGTTGTATTACCTCTCCGATATGGCGGCGGTGGTCGTCATGGTGCATGGCAACGGTTGCCCGATCGTGCGCAATGTCTTGCCGACTCTGAAAGAGATCCAAACCAAGTATGAGCCGCAAGATGTGGCATTCCTGCTGCTCAACGCCAACCTGCAGGATGACCGCGACTCGATCCACCAAGAGGCGAGCGAGTTTCTAATCGACTTCCCAATCATGGTTGATGAGACCCAGTTGATTGCCGAATCGCTCGACGTGGTACGAACAGCGGAAGTTTTTGTGGTTGATCCGAAGACATGGAAGCTTGTCTATCGCGGTCCGGTCGACGATCGACTCGCTTACGGCGCGCAAAAACCGAAAGCCAGCAAACACTACCTCGCTGACGCACTCGACGCGGTCATCACAGACGAACCGGTAAAGGTCGCGCAGGTCGAAGCCATGGGCTGTCTCGTCAACCTTCCGGAGCAGGACCGCCGTACCGTACACGCGCAAATATCCTACTCGGAACAGGTTGCACCAATATTGATCGACCGCTGCGTCACATGTCACCGCAAAGGCGGCATTGGACCCTGGGCCATGGCCAGATATGAAATGGTGCAAGGTTTCGCACCGATGATTCGCGAAGTCATTCGCACCAAACGTATGCCACCCTGGCATCCCGATCCGCACTACGGAAAGTTCGTCGATCAGCGCGGGATCGCAAACGACGATGCCAAAATTCTGGTGCACTGGATCGAAGCCGGTGCACCACGCGGCAACGGACCTGACCCACTCGAGGCGCTTGACACTGAATGGGGAGAATGGACGCTGGGTACGCCGGACCTCATCGTCGAAGTACCTGCTTTCGATGTACCTGCCACCGGCGTGGTCGATTACATGTATCCGGTCGCGGAGAATCCACTCGACCACGATGTCTGGGTGCGCGCCATCGAAATTCTTCCCGGAGACCGTGCAGTCGTACACCATGTGCTGGCCAGCGTCGAGGAACCCGACCGCGGCCGCCGCCGCATTCCCGGAAACCTTGGCGGGTATTCACCAGGAAAGAATGCCGTGCCGTATCCTGACAACACCGGTGTGCTGGTACGCAAAGGCGCCAACTTCTGGTTCCAGATGCACTACACGCCGAGCGGCAAGGCGGTCACCGATGTCACCCGTATCGGTTTGTACTTCTACGACGCGCCTCCAAAGCATGCGCTCGACATGGAAGTGATTTACGACACGTCGCTTGCCATTCCTGCCAACGTCAAGGCTTATCATGAACAGTTGGATCACGTCTTCGAGCAAGACATCATGCTGTATAGCTTGTTGCCACATGCGCATCTGCGCGGGCGGGCGGCGAGATTCACTGCACACTACCCTGACGGCAGCCAAGAGATCTTATTGTCAGTGCCCAAGTACGATTTCAACTGGCAGCCGTTGTATGCGCTCGATCCACCAAAATTTATTCCGGCCGGCACGCGTGTAGTGCTCGACATGGTCTGGGACAATTCTGCGCAAAACCCGGCCAATCCTGATCCAGGCAAAATGGTGTTCTGGGGCGATCAGACCTGGGAAGAGATGAACGTGGGTTGGTTCCGTTATCGTCTGGCCGACGATGAAGACCGACGCGACGCGCCAGCCCAAGCGCCATCAGAGCAGTCAGCGCAATCGGATACCCGCGAATACACCTCGGCAGCAACCGGTTTGTCCGAAATGCCCGCCAACGCCCACTGAAATTCGTCGCAAGCGGACCGGATGAGGCTCAGCTGCTGCCAAGCTGGCCGAGCAACTTCTGTGATGATTCGATGATTTCGCGCATGAACTCGTCGACCGGCTGATTGCGGATCAAACCCACGCCCTGCCCAGCCCACATCGACATGAAGCCGGAATCGTCACGTTCAGCCGCCGACTTGCGCAGATCGCGTGACACCGAGTACTGCGCCGGGTAGGGGAGTAGTTGTTCGCCGAGCGCCTCGACTTCCTCGATGTAGCGGTTGCGAATCGCTCTGGCCGGGCGACCCGACACAGCCTTGGTGATCTTGGTGTCTTCGGCGGCAGCGCTTCCCAGCGAGGAACGCCAGGCATCGAGCACCGACATCTCGACGCAACCAAGAAATGCCGTACCCATCTGCACACCGCTCGCACCAAGTGCAAGACTGGCGACGATGCCGCGTGCATCCATGATGCCGCCCGCAGCAATGACCGGCACGCTCACCGCATCGACCACCTGCGGCACCAACGCCATGGTTCCAATCAGCGCTCTTTCGTAGTCAATTGAAAACGTGCCGCGATGTCCGCCGGCCTCGCCTCCCTGAGCGATCACGGCGTCGACGCCCGCCTGTTCCAGCGTCTTTGCTTCGTCAACCGTGGTCGCCGAACACAGCACTTTAGCGCCATCGGCATGCGCTCTTTCCACCGCAGCGACATCGGCACCGAAGTGGAAGCTGATGACCGGCACTTTCTCTTCGATCAACACGTCGAGTTGTTCGTCGAACGGTCCAAACATCGGACCCGGCACCGGAACATCACCCAGCCCGAACTCCGCGTGGTAGGCAGTGAGTTGTTCCGCAAGACGGGGGCCCGGCCGCGCATTGCGATCAAAGTCCTCGGTATGCGCGGCAAACAGGTTGATATTGAACGGCTTGCTTGTCCGCTCCTGAATCGCCCATACGGTTTCGCGCAATTTCTTTGGCGGCGTGCCCGCGGCACCAAAACTTCCGAGGCCGCCGGCATTACTGACCGCCGCAACAATCACCGGATTGGTGGCACCGGCCATTGGCGCCTGAATAATCGGGTGCTCGATTCCCAACAGCTGAGTCAGTTTCCTGTCCGGCCACATATTGCCCTTGCCCCCCAGTTAAACAACGACGGTAGACGCCCGCGCCAAGCTTCGGCGGGAAGCCAGTCGCGGGCACGGCTGCGACAGATTATTGCACGGGTTGTTTAACCAGCCGCAAGTAAGGCTTGAGCGCTTTCCAGCCCGCCGGAAACATGGTCTTTGCCTCGTCGTCAGACACCGCGGGCACGATGATGACATCCTCGCCACTTTTCCAATTCACCGGCGTCGCCACCTTGTGTTTCAGCGTCAACTGCATGGAATCGATGACGCGCAGGATTTCGTCAAAGTTACGGCCAGTGGTCATCGGATAGGTCAGCATCAACTTTATCTTCTTGTCCGGACCGATGATGAACACCGAACGCACCGTCGCGTTGGTAGCAGCCGTGCGGCCTTCCGACGTGCCGGGCTCGTCAGCAGGCAGCATGTTGTAGAGCTTGGCGACATGCAGGTCGCTGTCACCAATCAACGGGTAGTTGACCTTGGCGCCCTGTGTTTCTTCAATGTCTTTGGCCCACTTTTCGTGGTCATCGACAGGATCGACGCTCAGGCCAATGATCTTGCAGTTGCGTTTCCTGAATTCCGGTTCGAGCTTGGCCATGTAGCCAAGCTCGGTCGTGCATACCGGCGTGAAATCCTTCGGGTGCGAAAACAGGATCGCCCAGCCGTCGCCGATCCATTCGTGGAAGTCGATCTCGCCGGCAGTTGTCTGGGCTTTGAAATTTGGTGCTTCGTCGTTGATTCGTAAAGACATGTCGTGCTCCTCCTTGCAGGTTCAACACGTGTCATCACGCTTGCGAAATACACAGGGCCGGCGCAATCAGCGGATAGTGATTTACGCTGTTCTGGCCGCAGCGGATGACACGCCTGGGTGGGAGGAAGATGTTATGCGTTTGATAACACGTTCACAAAGACGTCATTTGCAGATCGTTATTCCATCTCGTAATACATCGATGGCGGCAAGACCGACACTTTTACTCGACCCGATATGCCTGGAGCGCGCTCCAGTCGAAGTCGATACCGTGTCCCGGTCTGTCCGGCGCGATCGCCATGCCTTCTTTCAGTTCCAGTGGCTGTGCCATGAACTGCTCCAATCCGAAACCGTGCACTTCAAGATAAGCGGCGTTCGGTACCGCGGTGAGCAGATGAACATGCAACTCATGGGCACCATGCGACGTCACGGGCAGGCCATTTGCGTGCGCCAGATGCGCGATCTTCATCCACGGAGTGATGCCGCCGCAAGTAGTCAGATCAGGTTCGGGGAAATCAACGCCGCCGGCACCAATCAGTGCCGCGAATTCCGCGACCGTGTGCAGGTTTTCACCGGCGGCAATGGACACTCCACCATGTGCACGCAAATGTGCGTAACCCGCGTAGTCATCAGGCCGGATTGGTTCTTCGATCCAGATCAGGTCGAATTCACGCAAAGCACGAAAGGCGCGCATCGCCTGATCGGTTCGCCACGCCTCGTTGGCGTCGGCCATCAGTTCAATGTCCGGCCCGATCAGTTCACGCACCGCGGTGACTCGCGCAACGTCTTCGTGCAAGTCGGGCTTTCCGAGGCGCATTTTGACCGACCGGAAGCCAGCGTCGAGACTTCGCCGCACACCCTCGAGCAATTTCTCAACGGGAAAGTTGAGATCGATATTTCCTGCATAGGCGCGTACCGATTTGCTGTGACCACCGAGCAATCGCCACAATGGTTCGCCAATACACCTTGCCCGCAGATCCCATAACGCAACATCGACGGCGCCAATGGCGAAGCTGACCAGCCCGCCACGGCCCGAATAATGATGTTCGCGCCACATGCGGGCCCAGACGCGCTCGATACGGCGCGGGTCCTCCGATAGCAGGATTCCCGAAAAGACGTTATCGATGATCGGCAAGAGGGCATCGCCATGACCTGCGTGCAGCACTGTATAACCGCAACCGGTCGCACCATCAGAATCAGTCAGCCGGACCGCGACCATGTCAAATTCCTTCATCACGCCATGGCTTGCCGCTTCTACCGGTGTAGCCAAAGGAACTCTGTACAAACTCGTCTCGATTCGCTCAATCTTCACGTTGTCCTTCCCTAAAATGGCGGCCTCAAAACCGAAAAAGCTGCCAAGCTTGTAGGCTTTGCCCCAAGAATGGATAATGCCCGGTTTTTGCGAGTAGTTTCACGTCAGCGCCAGCTTACTTTTCGAATGCAGGTAACTGACACGTCCATTTGACGTTAGTACCGAAACCAAATTTTACGGAATTGATCTCATGCGTATCAGCCACCTCTTGATTGCTTTTTGCACCATATTCATAGCGGCGCCCGCCTTCGCTCAGGGCAAGGCAGCGCAGCAATTGATTGGCGCATGCTCGCGCTGTCACGGAGAAGACGGAAACGCCTCTGGCCAGTATCCGAACCTCGCCGGACAACAAGCGGAGTACACGGCCAAACAGCTTATGGACTTCAAGTCCGGCGCCCGCAAGAACTCACAAATGTCACCGTTTGTGGGTGTGCTGAGCGAGGAAGACACTCGGACACTCGGCAAATACTACGCAGAAGAATTCCTCAAGCGTCAGCGAGCACCAGATAAGGACCTAGCGGAGCAAGGCAAGAAGATCGCAGCAGATCTTCAGTGCGCAAGCTGCCATCAGAAAAACTATCGTGGCACCGCCCTGATTCCCAGGCTCTCGCGCCAGAACCGCGTTTACCTGGTGAATCAGATGAAGGCCTTCCGAGATGGCAAACGTACCAACGACAACGGCCTGAAAACCACGTTCATGAACAATCTGACCGATGAGCAGATCAAGGCATTATCCCATTATTTCACCGGAATGTGATGCCACCCCGCAAAAGTGCTTCGCCGCGCGCGAAGACCTAGCCTCCGCGAGTGCTGACCCGGAGGGTTACTGGAAAGGAAACTCCACTTCGGGCGAACGTTGACTGATAAGGTCAGCGACCGCGGCGCCAGAGCCACAGGCCAGTGTCCAACCCAATGTACCGTGACCCGTATTTAGATACAGATTCGAGTAACGGGTACGACCGATCAATGGAACATTGGACGGTGTTGCCGGGCGGAGCCCCGCCCATTTCTTGACGTTGGAGTAATCAACCGCGTTGGGGAGAATCTGGCGCACTCGATTGGCGATACCGGCGCAACGCGCTTCGCTTATTGAGGCGTCGTATCCGGAGAGTTCAGCGGTGCCGGCCATGCGCAAGTTTTCACCCAGTCGCGTCATTCCGACCTTGCCACTTTCATCAGTAATGCATACGCTGGGGGCAGCGGAGTCATACTTCACCGGCGCCGTGATCGAATACCCCTTGACCGGATAAACAGGCACTCGGACGCCAACCGGGGATAGCAGGAACGGGCTGTAGCTCGCCATCGAAACCACGTAGGCATCGGCGCTGAGCACCTCTTTACGGCCACCGGCACGCACCGCAACACCGCTGATGACATCGCCTTCGTTCAACAGGCGCTCTATTTCGACGTTGTAACCGAAACTCACGCCTTCTTTGCTTGCCAGCTCGGCCAATCGCTGACTGAACAAGAAAGCGTCACCGGACTCATCGTCTGCCGCATAAATCCCTCCGACAATTCGGACTTCAGAATCGCGCAGCGCCGGTTCGATTTTGTTCACTTCAGCCGGACTGCGAACCGAAACCGCCAGGCCGTATGACAGCAACATGCGCAGGCGGTTACGAGCTGCCTCGAAATCTTTCTGGTCGGTATGAATCCGGAGAATGCCCCTGGTCAAGTGGTCGTATTCAATACCGGTCTCGCGCCGTAGCGCCTGCAGCCGGGCGCGACTGTAGATGGCGAGCCGAAGAATTCGCAAGGTATTGGCGCGGGTACGCCAGGGCAAGCACTCAAACAGAAAGCGCAGCCCCCACGACCACTGGCGCAAATCGGCACGCATGCGGAACATCAAAGGCGCGTCTTCACGCCCGAGCCACTTGATGATCTTTGCCGGTGCCCCTGGATTGGCCCACGGTTCTGCCTGGCCGACGGAGATTTGCCCGCCATTGGCAAAACTGGTTTCCAGTCCGGCGGCTGATTCGCGATCGATCACAGTGACCTCGTGGCCAGCTTTCGCCAGATACCAGGCACTAGTCACGCCGACTACGCCGGCACCCAGAACAAGGACTTTCATTTCAGACTAGTCATCAGCAGATTTCTGAACAACCCACGTGTGTCACTACAAAGCAACCAATTGTGCCAGGCATTTCCCGTCCGTACGCACGAGCTGCAGCAATTTCAACTATTCACCCGGCAGGTAACAACATGTCTCGCATGTTGCACAATTTACAACAGCAGGTTTCAGGCCCAATACCCAGCCAGTGGGCACACATACGTTTGACAGACCATACAGTTTGCAGCAGGTTGTACACGACTCTGCTACATACATTTCGCGGCCACAAGTAGATCACCGCCGCGCGACAAAGTTGCGTGCCGCTGCGTCCTACTGCGCTACCCAGCCACCGTCCGACACTATGTCGGTTCCGGTTATGAAGGAAGCACCCTCAGAGCACAGAAACAGCGCAATATCGCCGATTTCTTTCGGCTCGCCCCATCGATGCGCCGGGACATGCGACATGAGGTCGGCGTTTTTTTCGGGGTCTGTCCGTAATGGTGCTGTCAGGTCCGTCGCATAGAAACCGGGGCTAATTGCCACGACATTGATCCCATCATCCACGTGCTCGAGTGCCATCGACTTGGTGATCGCCAACACGCCGTGCTTGGTCGCACAGTAAGCTGCCCGGCCAACGCTACCGACACGCGCCATGATCGAAGTGAGGTTGATGATGCGGCCCCATTTATTGGTCTGCATGTGCGGCACGAATGCCCTAGAACAAAGGAAAACCCCCGTCAGGTTGGTGTCAATCACCTCATGCCATTCGTCGAGGCTGAATTCGACGAGTTTCTTGCGAATAGCAGTACCGGCGTTGTTAACCAGGATATGCACATTACCAAAGCGCTGCTTGATTTCCTGCTCGAGTTTTGAAACCTGAAATTCTTCGCGCACATCGCAAATGTAGACCTCCGATTCAATGTCTTGTTGCTTGGCAAGATCCTGCGTTTCGGTAAGTTTCTCTTGAGCGATATCCACCAGCGCGAGCTTCGCCCCTGCGCCCCCGAGGGCCAAAGCGATGGCCCGACCAAGCCCGCCGCCGGCACCGGTTACGACCGCCGTCTTGCCGTCAAGAAATTTTCCGTTCATGTCCCCTCCCGCTCCCATATTGTTCTTGGACAAAGCGCGAGTATACAAGCGCACGTCCGGTCAAAATCGAACCTGACCGCAATCCGGTACCAAAAGGCCGGGGACCTGGACTAATATTGCCAGCGGACCTTTCGGCGACCGGCTGCACCCGAAACAGGACCATTGGCCAACGCAGCCGCAGAACCGTTTACGCGACATTCCCTAGACAGATCAATGACACAGCAACGACACCTGGAAAACTGGCCCAAACACCTGCCTCGCCATTTGACAGTGCCGGAAACCACGCTCGGCTACAACCTCGATATTTCAGCACTGCGCTATCCCGACAAAGCAGCGCTGATCTTCTACGACAATCAGATCAGCTATTCGCAGTTGCGCAAGGAAGTCGACGCGATCGCCGGGTATCTCCAGCACGAATGCGGCGTACGCAAGGGAGACCGGGTGCTGCTCGACATGCAAAATTGCCCGCAGTTCATCATTGCCTACTACGCAATAATTCGTGCTGGTGCTGTCGTCGTCCCGGTCAGTCCGATGAACGTAACCGATGAACTGGTGCACTATATTGCCGACAGTGGCGCCATTACTGCATTGATTGGCCAGGAAGTCTACCGGCAGTTCCGATACCTTATTGGAACCAAGCTCGAGCACCTGATTGTCGCGACCTACGCCGATTATCTGCCCGGCGATTCCGACGTGACTGTGCCAGTTTTTGTTTCGGAACAGCGCCTGAGCGAGTCTGAACCCGGCCTGGTGACCTGGGCCGACGCTCTGACGGTAGGCCACACACCAAAACCGCAAACCGCACAGGCAGACGAACTGGCCGCAATCCTCTACACGTCAGGCACCACCGGCAAACCCAAGGGCTGCATGCACACGCATCGCACAATCATGACAACGCTGGTCGGTGCGGCGCTGTGGGAAGGCGTCACCGCCGATTCCGTATCGCTGGCGACAGCGCCGTTCTTTCACGTCACCGGGATGCAACACAGTATGCATGCGCCGATTTACGCCGGCGCGACGGTTGCCATCCTGCCGCGCTGGGATCCGGAAATCGCCGGCTACATGATCGAACGCTACGGCTGCACGCACTGGGCAAATGTTCCGACCATGGTGGTTGATCTGCTGGCGCATCCTTCCACCGAGACACGCGACCTGAGCTCGCTACAAAATATCTTCGGCGGTGGCAGCTCGATGCCGGAAGCAGTGGCACAGAAACTGTACGATCGATGTGGCGTGCGTTACATGGAAGGCTACGGCATGACCGAGTCTATTTCGCAAACGCATATGAATCCGCACGGCGATTTGCGCAAGCAGTGTCTGGGCATTCCTACTTTCGATACCTTTTCAACCGTCATTGATCCGGAAACGCTGAAAGAATTAGGTCCGAACGAGACCGGCGAAATCATTTCCAGTGGGCCGCAGTTGATGCAGGGCTACTGGCAGCGGGAAGACGCCAACAAGGAAGCATTCATCGCATTCGACGGCAAACTCTTTTTCCGCACCGGTGATCTTGGCTATTACGACGAAGACGGGTTCTTTTATATTGCAGACCGCCTCAAGCGCATGATCAATGCAGCGGGCTACAAGGTCTGGCCCGCAGAACTCGAAGCGACCTTGTACAAACATCCCGACATCAAGGAAGTGGCAATCATTTCTTCGCCCGATGAGCGGCGCGGCGAAACGGTCAAGGCGGTGGTAGTTCCAACCGAAAAAGCCAAGGGCACCGTCACGGCCGACGACATCGTCAGCTGGTCACGTGAACACATGGCAGCCTACAAAGTTCCGCGCATGATTCAATTCGTCGACGCCCTGCCACGCTCCGGAACCGGCAAGATCCAGTGGCGCACATTGCAGGAACAGGAGTGGGAAGGCGATCAAAACGAAAAAGCCGATGCGGCGCCGACGCCGAAACCAACTAAAGCACCAAAGGATTCCTGACGATACCGTTTGCCGCGTTACGCGAGCACACGTCCAAGTCCGCACTCGCGCATCAGCAGCGATCAAGCTGATGAATCAGCTCAAGCCCGGGGCCTCATGAAGCAATGATCCCAAGCCCCTCCATCATTGCGTCAACGCCGAGCGCGACCTGGATAAGAGAAAGCACTGAAGCAATCAGATACAACACCGACTT
>CP070643.1:1841342-1851218 GCA_020354125.1 Betaproteobacteria bacterium
CAAAATTTTCTGATCTCGATCGCATCGTCGAAGACGCCTGGAACTGGGAAAAGCGCTGCGCAGAGGGGTGTCGATAACAGAATCCGCTCGATCAGGCAAATCTGTGGAAGATGCCGTCTACCTGAAACATCTCACCAGTTTCGGTGTCGAAAAATCCTGGTTCGATGGCTACCAAACGGTAACCCAAACTCTTTACGAACGAATACATCTCCTCAAACAGAAGTCCACCTTCGTATAGCGGCGTCATCGACATCTCGATCTGAATCGTGTCGATAAACGGCAGTGATTCCGCAGCCCCGTCAAGCACCTGTTTCTCAAAACCCTGTGTGTCGATTTTTAGGAATACGCGCTGGCCTGACCGCCAGCGGGACAAAAATACCGAGTCCAGCGTCTTTACTTTGATCTCTACCTCGCCCACGTAACGTGATTCCGGCCTGGATTGCTCATGGGTGGACAACATCGGGAGAATCGAACTGCTATAGGAATTCCCGGCGATGTGAATCATCGTGCGCTCTTCTCTTGATCCTAATGCAAAGTTATTTACTTCCCAACCCCAACGATCGTTGATTGCCTTCTCCTTGATAACCGCGAACGCATCGGGCAGCGGCTCGAAGCTGATAATTTGCTGTTGATACCCGGCTTCCCTTAGTCTCTCTGAGAACTGTCCGGTATTGGCACCCACATCAAGGACGACACTGACATCGTAAAGATCAAGCAACCATTTCGTCCGGGCGAGAGGATGGTGAGCGGGACGGTAGTAAACAATCTCGTACCCGGCGGATTGCAATACCTTGTGGATGATTTTCTTTATTCGCATATCAAAGCTGCATGGCGCCGCAGCAACGCAGATTCAGCTCCGCCTGCATGGCAAGTATGACCGACGCGTCAGGAAATTATGTTGTGTACCACTGTCCTCGGGAAACGCAGATGCAGTAGTCCCTGCCAGATTATCCGCGAACCGGCGCGCACCCATACGTTCAAGATATTGATCGGTTTCCAGAGGCCAGGCGCCGTTAAAGCAACGAAGGCGGTCAGGTAAACCGGGTTCAGCGGCGTTTTCACCGAGAACAGACGTCGAATAAAACGCCACCCCAGCATCGCATCGAGGTTGTGATAGCCGGTTGTATCGAGGTCAGCCGTAATGACCACTTCCGGGGCAGTGAAACATCGTAGTCCCCGGCGCGTCGCCCGCAACGTATACTCATAATCGGCAAGATAATGCGGCAAGAGCGTTGGGTGGAACGATCCGACTCTCTTCATATCTTTCCAGAGAAGGAACAAGGCGCGTGTTGGCAGGCAGTTAATCTGCTTCGGGCTGTCGGCAGTCCTGAACACGAAACTTCGTAGGTCAGCATGTATCCCCGATTCCACTACTTTGCCGCTACTCGAATCCAGATACCGTGCACCGAGCAGATCGCCAGGTGAGCGAGCAAGCGTGGCGACGGCTGCAGAAATGAATTCCGGGCCGAAGTTGATGTCATCATTTGCAAGCAACACGACGTCCTCGTCACGGCAACCATGGTCTGTGAGCCAGCGAAACCCTTGCTGCATACAGCCACTCCACCACCAGTTGCCGTTACCGCGAATGACTGAAACGGTCTCGACTTTGGTTCGTATCGCCTCGGCGGTCCCGTCTGAAGAACCGTCGTCAATCAGGATTAAGTGTAAGTTTTGGTACGTCTGTCGCAGCAGGCAATCAGCGAATTTCTCCGTAACGCACCGGCGATTGTGAACAGGTAACAGAACAAAAACACGTTCCATCAGATACGTCGCACTGGCTCTATTAAATATGGTGCGCGCACCACGCAGCACGGCCGCCATGCGGGAAACGCACTCAAGCGTGCAAGTGAGCGTGCATCAGATCGAAAATCGGCAATGTGCCTCATACCGGTGTCACGCGATGGCGCAGTAAGCTGCTAAACATAAATGAGGACTTCGAGACCCATGCGTGGGCGCTGGGTCGCACACCGGCCGGAAGCATTGCGGCCACTGCGTGCAGTCCGACGAACCCGGCGACTACCCAGTAGCGCCATGAACACCGTCCCACAAAACGTCGCTGCACTTCGAGAATCTCCAGCGCTCGCCTGTACCCGCCACTTTGCGACTTGTTTTCGCCCCAAGCGCGGTATGTCGCCCAGGTGTCGGTGACAGGAAGAAAGTTGAATTGCAAGCTTGCGTCCCGGAAGAACACCCAGTCGAAAGCGAAGTGCAAGTTGACATCGAGCGAAATCCGCTCAGCTACCGACCTCCGGAAGAATACTGCCGGTTGCATCAAGTCGTATTTGACATTGAGTGCCTGGGAGTTGACCCGCTCGGGGCGAAGTGAAATCGCTTTTATCCATCGCCCACCCTTGTCAATGCAGATGCCGCCGCCACAGACCACATCGGCATCCGGGAAAGCCGAAAAGTAGTCGACAACACGACCGATTACAGTCGGCGTCACGTAAGTGTCGTCGGAATTCAACCAGCACAGGATGGATCCTTTGGCGCTTGCAAAACCCTTGCGTATCGCGTCAGCTTGACCCCGGTCTGGCTCGGATATCCACTTCAGGTCGTAGCTTCCATCGTAACGCCCGAGTATTGCCGTTGTTTCGTCGGTTGATCCGGCATCGATCACGATATGTTCAACGTTCGGATACGTCTGTGCCTTGACCGACTCGATGGTCGCCTCAATGAATTCGCCCTGCTGATAGGAAGGCGTGATTACCGAAACCAGCGGCCGGACTGCCATTCGATCAAGCCTCCGCGCCTTGGAGGGATCGGACACTGGCAGGCGCCAGGCAGGTCCAGTCAGGCAAGCCTACCAGTTCCCCGAACGGGTGTGCTGAACGCGGAGCCATATCCTCCAGCGCAAGAGGCGAAAACCGAAGGCAGCTGCTCCGCACCACTCGATGAGGTATCGGCGCATCAAAGGCCGCAACCAAGCTCGCTGAGATCTGGCTACTTGCCGACCACACGCCGGTCAATACGCTTCTGGTGCGAGCCAAGCGGGCGGAATCGATCACTCTGCAATCATTCTGTTGCAATTTGAACGGCTGCTGGACAAGTTTATTGGAACCCCAACCAAGCCAATTGCATGCCGACCCATCGACCACTATTCGCGGCGGGTTAAACTTGTACAAACTCAGCGAAACCACCGCGCCGGTTAATCGGCGCAACTGACCTCGGAACTGGAAAACTCCCTGTAGACCAACTCGAGGCCTTGCTCAAGCGACGTTTGCGGACCCCAGTTAAGGTTGCGCAGCCGATTGATGTCAAGCAGCTTCCTTGGCGTACCGTCGGGCTTGGAGGTGTCAAATCTCAACTTGCCCTCGAATCCGACAACCCTGGCGACGGTTTCAGCCAGTTCCCGGATAGTCATATCAGTGCCGCAGCCAATGTTGATCAATGGCGGGTAGTCCGCGATCAGGTCATTGAATTCGGGATCGGGAAGCGACATCAGCTGCAGGCAGGCGTCCGCCATGTCGTCGCTGTAAAGAAACTCGCGTCGCGGCTCCCCGGTGCCCCAGACAATAACCTCGTTACTCCTGCTTTGTTTCGCTTCATGCATTTTTCTCACCAGTGCCGGCAGCACGTGAGAAGTTTCCAGGTCGTAGTTATCGCCAGGACCATACAAATTGGTCGGCATCGCCGCCAGGAACTGTGTGCCGTGCTGGCGGTTGTAAGCCGAGCACATTTCAATACCGGCGATCTTGGCGATAGCGTAAGGCCTGTTGGTCGGCTCTAGCGGCCCGGTGAGCAGATAGTCCTCCTTCATCGGCTGCGGACAGTCGCGCGGGTAGATGCAGGAGGAGCCGAGAAACAGCAGGCGCTTCACGCCGACACGCCATGCTTCGTGAATGACGTTGGTCTGGATCGCCAGATTTTGCTGAATGAACTCCGCCGGAAAGGTGTTGTTGGCGACGATACCACCCACTTTGGCGGCAGCCAGAAACCCGTATTCCGGCTTCTCTCGTTCAAAGAACGCCCGGGTCGCTGCCACGTCAACCAAGTCCAGTTCCGCGTGGGTTCGCGTGATCAAATTCCCGTAGCCAGCCGCCTCGAGACGCCGCACTATCGCCGAGCCCGCTAATCCGCGGTGACCAGCGACGTAGATTTTGGCGTCCCGATTCATCACTCGTGATAGTCGTAAGCGGAAAACCCGTGCTTCTTGACTAGTTCGTCACGCTCTGCGGCCTTCAGATCTTCACGCACCATTTCCGCGACGAGTTCCTCAAAACTTACACCCGGCGACCAGCCAAGTTTTTCGCGTCCTTTACTCGCGTCGCCAAGTAGCGTGTCTACCTCTGTGGGCCGAAAATAGCGCGGATCGACTTTCACAACGCATTTGCCGGTGGAATCGAGGCCCCGCTCCTTGACGCCTGATCCCTGCCATGTGATCTCCATGCCCAGTTCGGCACCGGCCGTCGAGACGAACTCGCGAACGCTGTACTGCATGCCAGTGGCGATGACGAAATCCTCAGGCTGGTCTTGCTGCAGCATGAGCCACATCGCTTCGACATAATCGCGGGCGTGTCCCCAGTCACGCCTGGCGTCGAGGTTGCCCAGATACAGACAATCCTGAAGCCCCAGTTTGATTCGCGAAAGTGCGCGCGTGATCTTTCTGGTGACGAACGTCTCACCCCGCACTGGCGACTCGTGATTGAACAGAATGCCGTTGCAGGCGAACATGCCGTACGCCTCACGGTAATTCACCGTAATCCAGTAAGCGTAGAGCTTGGCCACTGCATAGGGAGAGCGCGGATAAAACGGCGTTGTTTCCTTCTGCGGCGTTTCCTGGACAAGACCATACAGTTCAGATGTTGCAGCCTGATAGAAACGCGTTTTCTTTTCCATGCCAAGAATGCGGATGGCCTCGAGCATTCTCAACGTACCAAGTGCATCGGAATTGGCTGTGTACTCAGGCTCCTCAAAAGATACCGCGACATGGCTTTGCGCAGCGAGGTTATAGATCTCGTCGGGCTGAACCTGCTGAATGACCCGGGTCAGGCTGACCGAGTCAGTCATGTCACCATAATGAAGAATGAAGCGCCGATGATCGACATGCGGGTCCTGATACAGGTGGTCGATGCGGTCGGTGTTGAACAGGGACGTACGGCGCTTGATGCCGTGAACGGTATAACCCTTGCCGAGCAAAAGCTCGGCAAGATAGGCGCCATCCTGCCCGGTGATACCAGTGATAAGGGCGACTTTGCTCATACTGCGCTCGACTCTCGGTTAGGTATACTCACGGGACCTCAAATTGGGTAGACCGAGACGACCGTTTTCATCCGGCCGTATTGAACACTAAGCAGGGTATGCGCCATCGTCCACTCAGACCACATTACCTGCTCGAAGGTGACGCGGCCGATTGTATTCGATTCACCCTGAGCCCGGAAATTCCGGTTGTTGCCTGAAGTTTTTCTGCCATTGAATTTGCCAGTCAAATGCTGATTCCAATCATCTTGTCGGGCGGCTCCGGAAGCCGTCTGTGGCCGCTGTCACGAACGCTGCTCCCCAAGCAATTCTTGCCGCTGGTATCCAAACATTCAATGCTCCAGGAAACGGTTTCCCGTCTGGGGGGGCTGCCCACACTTACTGCACCTATCATCGTTTGCAGCCATGAACACCGCTTTCTCGCCGCCGATCAAATGCAGAGAATTGGGGTCAAGCCACTGGCACAAATACTGGAACCAGCCGGCCGCAACACCGCGCCGGCAGTGGCAGTCGCAGCCATGTCGGCCATGGAGCAGGCCGCAGATGCGGTGATGCTGGTGCTTCCCGCCGATCACCTGATTCGCAACAAAGAGGCATTTCATGCAGCAGTAGCACGCGGCCTGGAACAGGCGGAGTCGGGCCGATTGGTGACGTTCGGAATTGTTCCCGATGCGCCGGAAACGGGCTACGGCTATATCGAACGTGGTAAAGGCGAAGACGGCTGTTTCGAAGTCGCGCGTTTCGTCGAGAAGCCGGATGCGGAGAACGCCGCGCGATTCCTCGCGACAGGTCGCTTCTACTGGAACAGCGGCATGTTCATGTTCCGCGCGGCTCGCTATCTGGAAGAACTGGAGAAATTCCGTCCCGACATCCTGGGAGGCGCCCGGAAGTCCTGGCAAACAAGACAGCAGGATCTCGACTTCTGCCGACTGGGAAAAGAAGCCTTTATCGCCTGCCCGTCCGAGTCAATCGATTATGCTGTCATGGAGAAAACGGAAACCGCGTCCGTCGTTGAAGCCGACATTGGTTGGAGTGATATTGGTTCGTGGTCCTCCCTTTGGCAAGCGACAGACGCCGATGCCGACGGCAATGTGACCGTTGGAGACGTCCATCTTGATGAAGTGAGCAACTCCTACGTTCGGGCTGATAGCCGCCTCGTCACGGCGATCGGCGTTGACGACATGATCGTCGTCGAGACGGCGGATGCCGTTCTGGTTACGCGCAAGCAGGACGCCCAGCGAGTCAAGAAGCTGGTCGAGACGCTCAAGGCTGCGCAGCGCGACGAATACCTGGCGCATAAGCGTGTTTATCGGCCGTGGGGCTATTACGAAGGCATTGATATGGGTGAGCGTTTTCAGGCCAAACGCCTAATGGTCGAACCTGGCAAAAAACTTTCACTGCAAATGCACAATCATCGTGCCGAGCATTGGGTCGTCGTCTCGGGCAACGCCAAAGTTACGCGGGGTGATGAGACATTCGTGCTATCGGCGAATGAATCAACTTATATCCCGCGAGGAACGCGGCATCGGCTTGAGAACGTAGGTACAGAGAGGCTGTACGTGATCGAGGTGCAATCGGGTGACTATCTTGGTGAGGACGACATTGTGCGCTTCGAAGATGACTACAAGAGAACATGACGCCCAATGAACATGCCCGTCCGCCGGTAATTCTCAAGCGCAACCGGCCCGAGGGTAATCCCCGGGTGCTGCTCGTCAAGACATCGTCTCTTGGCGATGTGATTCACAACCTGCCCGTGGCCAGTGATTTGCGGCACCACTTTCCCAATGCTGACATCCATTGGCTTGTCGAGGAGCAGTACACACCTATTGTTCAGATGCACGGCGCGGTCGACCGCATTATTCCAATTGCGCTACGACGCTGGCGCAGAGCACCGTGGTCAATAAACAACTGGCGCCAGTTTCTCGGTGCGCGTCATGCCGAGCGCCAGTTCAGATACAACGCAATTATCGAGACACAGGGACTGATCAAGAGCGCTTTGTTCGCGCGGCTCGCCAAAGGCCCGGTTCACGGTTTCGGGGCGCGAACAGCCCGCGAGCCTCTCGCGTCACGTTTCTATGACGCGAGATACGAGTTTCCACCCGAGATACACAAAATCGAGCGTTACCGTTCGGTCGCAGCACGCGCATTTTCCTACGATCTGGACAACTTCATCGATTACGGTATTGCACCGCGAGTGCCCAACCCGAATCTGATCACCGGGCCGTATTGCGTCCTGCTTCACTCGACTGCGCGGGCCGCAAAACTTTGGAAGGAAGATCGTTGGCTCGGCCTGATCGATAGGCTCAACGTGGCCGGATTAGGTTGCGTACTGCCCTGGGGCAATGATGCCGAATTGCGGCGCAGCGACCGGCTTGCGGTACGCGGAGGCCGCACGCTGACAGCACCAAAACTGTCACTTGATCAACTATCTGCCCTGATTGCCGACGCTGAACTCGTTGTCGGTGTGGACACAGGACTCATGCATTTGGCAGCCGCTTTCTCACGTCCGGTGGTTGGAATCTTTTGCGATTCCAATCCGGTTGACGCCAATCCAAGAGGACCCGGTCCAACGGCCTATTGCGGAGATATCGGCAAGCCACCCAGCGTCGAAGACGTAGTCAGCGCCATTCGCACAGTCAAGCCAGGACTACTGTGACCTACTCGTTCTACCGGCTGCTGCTTTGGCTGCTGGTGCCATTCGCTTTGCTGCGCTTGCTGATCCGCGCGCGCCGTCAACCGGCCTATCTTGCCAACGTCGGCGAACGTTTCGGCTTTTACAGACAGAAAGCAGTGCGGCCGGTAATCTGGATTCACGCTGTGTCGGTCGGCGAAGTGCGCGCGGCGCAGCCTTTGATTCAGGCGCTGAGCCAGCGTCACCCCGACAAGCAGATCCTGGTTACCAACATGACGCCGACCGGGCGGGAGACGTCACGAGACCTTTTCGGTGACACTATATTGCGTTGCTATCTGCCTTACGACCTGGGGCCGGCGGTCGAGCGGTTCCTGCGCCATTTCAGTCCGGTAAGCGCGCTGGTGATGGAAACTGAACTGTGGCCGACACTGGTGGCGCGCTGTGCTCGGAGGGGGGCCGCAATCCAGTTGCTGAACGCGCGGCTGTCAGATCGGTCGGCAAAACGCTACGAGCGTTTTTCTACCCTTTCGCGGCGCATGCTCAACCAACTGAAGATCATTTGCACCCAAACGGAACGAGACGCGAAGCGTTTCCGCGAGCTCGGCGCACGGCACGTGCAAGTAACGGGAAACATGAAATTCGACCGCGAGGCGCCGGAGGAACAGCTAAAGCTTGGCTCGCAATTACGACAACTGTTCGGCCAGCAACGGCAGATTTTCCTGGCGGCAAGCACGCGTGATGATGAAGAAACATTGCTGCTCGATGCGATTAATAATGCCGGTACAACGGATTTCCTGACAGTGATTGTGCCGCGGCATCCGCAGCGTTTCGATTCGGTAGCCGACTTGCTTCGCCGTAACAACGTGAGCTATCAGCGGCGCAGCGACAACCAGCCAATTGACACGCAGACGCGAGTGGCACTTGGTGATTCAATGGGCGAGATGTTTGCCTATTACGCTGCCTGCGACGTGGCCTTTGTTGGCGGCAGCCTGCTGCCACTCGGTGGACAGAATCTTCTCGAAGCATGCGCGGTCGGCAAACCGGTCATCGTCGGACCGCATACATTCAACTTTGAAGAAGCAACCGAACAGGCAATCGAAGCCGGCGCCGCACTGAGAGTCGACGATGCACAGATGCTGGTATCAACCGTGTCGGATCTGCTAGCGGATCCCGTGCGAGCAAAACAGATCGGCGACGCAGGCCGCCGTTTCATGGCAATGCACCGCGGCGCCACCGAACGTACACTCAAAGCGATCGGCCTCTAACTGTGATACATAAACACTCTCACCGCGGAGGTCGCCGAGGGCGAAGAGGAAAGACAAGACCGAATACGTTAATCACCTGTCACTGGTCTTGCGTACTCCCCATCTTCAGTGATCACCAGGTCGACCTTCTGATCGTGCGCCTCTAACGGAAGATCTTTGACAATCTGCACGGCAAACGCAGCGGCGATTTTGGCGCAATCAGTTCGTGTCTCTTCGATAGCCGCGTCATAGAATCCGCCCCCGTAACCAAGTCGCGCGCAGCCTGGAGTAAAAGCGACGCCCGGAACCAGCATGAAATCGATTTCACCTGTATCGGCAACGCCGCATTGCGTTGGATCGGGCTCGCGGATGCCCCACGGTCCAGGAACGAGGGCTCCGTCCAGGTTACAGACGAAATGAAACTGAATTCGCTTCGAGTCACGGTCGACACGCGGCAACACCAGGCGCTTGTTTCTTGCCAGCACCTGCTTTAGAAAAGGGCCGGTGTCGAACTCGGTAGCGAAAGAGGCGTAGGCCGCAACTGTTTCTGCGTCGGCGAACGCCGGCAATGCGAGGAGCCGCTCGTTAATGGCCGTCGATTTGCTGTTACGTTCTTCGCTAGTTAACGCGTCGCGCAGCGCCAGCACGCGGCGACGCGTCGCTTTCTTGGTAGCAACAACGCGGTCATGCGTCATTCAACACAGCGCGGCACACCATCGAGTCTATCTCGGTTGCGTCTCGAGCAACTCATTGATGTTGAGCAGGTCGGCTTCGACCAGCCGCCCCACCGCCGCTTGCAGGCGC
>CP070643.1:1851318-1868851 GCA_020354125.1 Betaproteobacteria bacterium
CATCGCAGAGCGTAATCGGTGTGATACTCTTTTCGACTGCTTTCGTACAAAGCGTCCGCGTCAGTGTCGACGCGTGGCTGCGTGCGAAGACGTCCCCTTGCACCGGGAAACGTACGTTCCCGAAAATAGGGGAGAACAAACATGTCCCAGGTGCCGATGGGCGTATAGATCTTGGCGCTGAACATGGGTTGACCGAGGAAGTCTTCACGGTCCGGGTTCTCTACAAGGTCAATCTGATTGATGACATTGACGAGGTGCTGCGATTCGGTGACGCTCCAGTTCAATCTGTTGATCCCGATCAGCGTTTCAAACCCGTCGCCAACATACAACCAGTAAAGTTCGCGTATATCTCCGTGAGTGCGGTTATCGTCGTATCGATCCCAGCGATAGAAAGGTACAGCCACAAGGGACTGTCGACCTTCATCCCAGTCAATATAGAGCTCTGGCTGTGCCATGATTGACGGATACTCGTTGCGTTGTCTCGGGTCCAGCGGTTCGTTCGGAAAATAGCGATATTCGGCTGCGAATTGGCCTCGCCATGTTACCTCGCCCCAAGCCGGGAAGGCGGCCAGACTGATCAGGGCGAGTGCCCCGCTTGCGATACGTTCTCCGACTCGATTCATGTGCATTGGCGAAGATGCCAAAACCAAAAATCAACGCATACGCCGCAGACTTGTCGGACGAAAATCCTGCTCGCTTATGTTCTGGCGAAATCTATAGTTCGACCAGCGTAACTCCGTGCGCTTGCCACTGAGATGATTCTCCATATTCATTTCTGCCGCACGCCAATAGCGATCGAGATATTGCTTGAATCCGCTCGAGGTCAGCGTCTTGAACTTTTCGCCTCTGCGGTTGTAGAACTCTGTCTTTAAGCCGATATAACGATTTTGGTCCACCCACACTAACTGACGGCTATAACCTGAATGCTTGTCTACCGGGTAGCGCTCGAGCAAGAAAGCGTGCTGTCCCGCGGCCGTCCCATCACCGACATATTTGTACGTGTACTTCTCCACTTCCGGCGAGGCGAGATCTTCGTAGCTGAACTCACTACCCATGAACGGAGCCGTCTTGTTCGCCGGCGCGATGCGTTTAACGCGTCGTAGAGAGGGCAGGTATAGCCACTGGTCGTCCGGACTCCCAATATGGGTGTGACTCAGGAATGCGGCTCCCTTGACGTCGGCCGGTGCGTCGAATATTGCGAGGTTCTTGTCACCGTCATCCTTGACTTCCAATGTCTTTACGCGCAGGCGTCGAAGCGATCGCTTGCCACTGGCACTGATGAGCGTCATTTCCATGTCTGCGGTGAAGTTGCCGAAGCCACTATCACGTTCGCGCATGGTATTGGCAATTTCGAGTCCGCGATCGGCATCTGCGTAGCCCGGAGAGGTCGCGGCGAAAAGCAACAGTAAGGCGGCTAGTAGCTGTGTCGCCCTGGAAGTCGGCCCGGTGCATTTGGAGAATCCGACCCGACTTTGCAGTAAACGGATGTCAACTGTTGGCGGGGAACCGCGTAACGACGGTAGTGATGGCAAGACTTTGAACGCCCGTGAGCAAACACCGCACATCGTTTGGTCTCCTTGCGTTATGAACGGACAGTCAATCTAACGTTGATGCTTATATCAATATTGCTTCCGCTGCTTTCATGTCGTGACTACAAACTCCTATTGGCGATGGAGAGTGACTTTCGCCCGATGCGGACGGGGCGACGGCCTTGTGAGAGTCTCTTTTGCTTGGTCATCGCAAGCACCTATCGCATAGACGTCAGTGGGTCGAAAGAAACTGTCCCTGGACACCGATCCCATGCACGTAGGCGAGCGTCCCACCGTAGTGACCGGTGATAGCGACAGCCAGTGTAGAAAACAGAAGCAACGAACACAAGCCCGCCCTGACAATACGAACAGGCTTCCAGATGCAGATTAGTGCAGCGAGGGCGCCCGCAAATGTCAGCCACAGCGTGCCATAGGCAAAAAAATCGTGTTTCTGTAGCGTAACTCTTGCCGCTTCGGAAAGGCCGGCAGTGTGCGGATGCAGCGGAAAAGCCGCCACAATGCCACTCAATAGTCCCACGCCGGCGAACGCGAGTGTCAGCCAGATGAACATCCTGTGCATTGAAAACAGGCTCAGCAGCGAAAACAAAAACGCTAAGGGGATGAACGTAACCGGGATGTGCACGACTACTGGATGCAATGTCGGAAACTCGGACAAGGACAAGTCATTTGCAAGATCGCCGAATGGTCGCAGGACGCCGTCCGTGTTTGCGTCTGACGCCGAGGCGGATGTTGTTGACGTTGACTCGGAGGTTGATGAATCTGAGTGGGACGTCCTTTCGTCGGACGTGTTGCCGTTCTTATGTTCGGCTACCTGTTGATCTGTGTCGGACCCTTCATCATGTGCGTCATCACCATGAGAATAGGCTGCCATGGGCAACGCCAGGATCGATAAGATGAAAAGCCTGTGAAGATACGTCCACATGTCAATTCGTCCCTCCTGTTCTGATAGAGGCCAGTTCCAGAGAGCAATCGCGCCCAAAGGTGGGCCCTTTTTTGCTATGTGGCCGCGCCCGTTCGTCGCGTGTGACGGCAGCTAAGCCGGCCTTCACCGGCGAGGACTGCCTGTGGATAGGTAGCAGCATCGGATTCACCAGGCGAGCAAAGGCATGAGCTTCCGTATGCATTATTAGCAGTTACTTTAATATGGACATCCATGCCGTGTCGAAGAATTCTCGCGCAGCGACACTGTCGGCGTGCTTACAGGCACATTACCTTTCGGTAATCTTGATGCGTTCTAGGCCGTGTCTGTATTAAATTCTCTTTTATCTTTTAGGTGTGCTGATACATGGAATGAAGATTTTGATCGTAGAAGATGAGCTCAAGACCGGCGAGTATTTGAAGAAAGGCCTTCAAGAAGCCGGCTTTAGCGTCGATTTGTCGCGTGATGGAATAGACGGGCTACACCTCGCGACCACAGGTCATTACGACCTCATTGTTCTGGATGTAATGTTGCCCGGTCTCAGTGGCTGGGATTTGCTGGAGCGCATGCGCCATAGTGGCCGTGAACTGCCGGTGCTGTTCCTTACTGCAAAAGACGACGTCGAGGACCGCGTCAAAGGGCTCGAACTTGGCGCCGATGACTACCTGGTGAAGCCGTTTGCGTTCTCTGAACTATTGGCGCGTGTTCGGACCATTTTGCGACGTGGTCGAACGCGGGAATCTTCAACGCTACAGGTGGGAGATCTCGAACTCGATGTGTTGCGTCGGCGCGCAGTCCGGGCTGGGCAGAAGATCGAGTTAACTCCGAAGGAGTTCTCGCTGCTCGAGTTGCTGCTCCGCCGCCAGGGGGAGGTACTGCCACGTTCGCTGATTGCATCCCAAGTGTGGGATATGAATTTCGACAGCGACAGCAATGTCGTCGAGGTAGCCATGCGAAGGTTGCGAGCCAAGGTTGACGACCCGTTCGAGCGCAAGCTGATCCATACCGTTCGCGGTATGGGCTACGTGCTCGAAGCGCGCGATTCGTAATGCGGCGAGGATCGATTACCCGACGCTTGACGCTGTTGTTCGCCGGCATCCTCAGCGCCGGATTTCTCGGTCTCGGCATCTATCTGTATTCGGCGATAGATCATCACTTCAAGGAGATTGACCGCACCCGGCTGGACAGCGCAATGCAGCGTGTCGAGCTTGCACTCGAAGGGCAGAACGATGCGGATGCGTTAAGGAGCTTGCATGCGCGCCTTGACAGCATGATGGTGGGTCAGGACCGCGTCGCGCTGCGTTTTGCGATTGGCGATGGTGTCGTGTTGGCAACAGATGCAAAGATCGTGTTCCCGGAGGAGGCGACACGTGCTGCCATGTCACGGGCAGCACCGGGCCGGCCGGTCCTGTTTACTTGGGATCAAGGGGAGCATCAGTATCGCGGGCTTGCCGCGCGGCTTGCTTTGGATGACAACGCCGAACTTCTGTTGCAGGTGACGGCAGCTCTGAACATCGATCACCACAAGGCGTTCATGGCAGTCGTGTTGCGCGCATTATGGGTTTCTATCGCCTGCGCTATTGCGGTTGCTGCGCTGGTAAGTGTATTGATTGCCCGCAGCGGTCTGAGGCCGTTGCGTTTATTGGCCAGCCAGATGGACGCGATCTCTAGCCATCGCCTCAATCAGCGTCTTTCCACCGACGGCCTTCCTGTTGAACTAATTGGTTTTGCAGAGGCGTTCAATGCAATGCTGGCAAGGCTCGATGCGTCTTTCGCGCGTCTTTCCGAGTTCTCCGCCGATATCGCCCATGAATTGCGCACACCGGTGAGTAATTTGCTGACACAGACCCAGGTTACGTTGTCAAAGCAGCGCAGCGTCGAAGAATACCGCGACGTACTCGCATCGAATATCGAAGAACTGGAGCGGCTCAGCCGCATGGTCTCCGACATGCTTTTTCTTGCCAAAACCGACAACCGGCAGGAGCTGGCCGTACGCGAACCGATTGATGTGGCAAACGAGGTGAAGGAGTTATTTGAGTTCTATGAGGCGCTGGCCGCCGAGAAATCGATCGCATTAAACCTGAACGGCAACCTTTCACTGAGGGGTGACCGGGCGATGTTGCGCAGGGCACTAAACAACCTGCTGTCAAATGCCATTCGGTACACGCCCGCTGGCGGCTCTGTGAACGTTGCACTGGAAACAATCGGTAGCCGGGCATTCGTTCGGGTAATCAATCCCGGTGACCCGATTCCGGAAGCAACGCGTGAAAGATTATTCGAGCGCTTCTATCGTGCCGACGCCGCACGATCGCGGGACACCGAAGGCGCCGGTCTCGGCCTGGCGATTGTCAAAGCCATTGCCGAGACACATGGCGGCGGCGTGGATGTTTCCAGCTCGCAGAACTGCAACACCTTTACTATTTGGTTCAACGTCGATGTGGCTTGACGTTGGCAGGACAAAGCTTATGTAACCGGACGGGTCATCAGAACCCAGTCGCCCGAGAAAGCGCATCCGGGAAACGGAATCACCGGGCGGCTTGCCAGGGCCGTGTATCCCTCTCGCTGGTACAAGCGAAAAGCGCCCTGATTTTCCTGCGCGACGATGAGGCTGAGTGTGGTGGCACCCGACTTTCGCGCCAGCTCTAGGGCAAGCGACATCAGACTGCTTCCGATGCCGCGGCCGCGATAGTGCTCGAAGCTTGCAATGGCGTTCAGGTACCAGGATCCGGCTGCTCGTGACTCGAGTTCGATCAGTGGGCGGACGACGTCAGGGACTTCGTTGAGATCACCCGTATCGTAGGGATCGGGAAGCCGGTAACCCAACAGCATCGCAGCAACCTGGCCGTCGAATTCGGCCACATGCGCGTTACTGTAGGAAAACCCGCCGGAGTCTCTGGCCGCGCGTTGCGCACCAACTGCGAACGCTTCTTCATCGCTAGCCGCACTTTGCCGCCATATCCATAGCGGAATACCTTCGCCGGCAAAGTTGATCAGTCTTGCGAGTACAGGTGCATCTTCTTTGTGTGCCCTGCGGATCGTAGCGTCAGTATGCTTCATGGAAAATCGCTTTGTTGGTAGCAGAGATGTAAAGATACCTCTGTTGACTGATGCTGTCTCTCGGTTGCTTGGCGCCGAAGTTGGTACAAGAAAAGGCAGGGCGATAATGGTCCGATTCAGGATTGGCGCTTACTGGATCGCGACTACAAACTTGAGTGCGTCGGATTCCCGGGAAACTCGCGACTACTCCTTTATGACTAGTTCGTGCTGCTAAGCGGCTTATACAGCAGTAATTCGTCTATCTTTCGACAGTGCTGCTTTGGGCCAATACCGCTCCGCGCTCTCGCTGCATATTCTTGCAGCTACCGGTCACGGGAGGGCAGCGATGGCTTCGCACAAACGAAAACAGATTTCGGTCCTGGTTGTCAGCACGCTCGGGTTCACCATCTGCTTCATGGTGTGGATGATGTTCGGCGTGATCGGCATTCCGATCAAGGAGAAACTGGCACTTAGTGCCACCCAGTTCGGAATTCTCACCGCGACGCCGGTGCTGACAGGTTCGTTATTCCGTGTACCACTGGGCATGTGGACCGACAAGTACGGTGGCCGCATCGTGTTCATGGGCACGCTGGTGGTGCCAGTGATTCCGATCTGGCTGATCGGCCATGCAACAGAGTATTGGCAATACCTCGTTCTCGGATTGTTTGTCGGCATCGCCGGTGCATCGTTTTCGGTGGGAACACCTTATGTGGCGCGTTGGTTTACGCGCGACCGGCAAGGTTTTGCCATGGGTATTTTCGGCGCCGGCAACGCCGGGGCCGCGCTCAACAAGCTTGTCGCACCGGCTGTGGTCGTGGCTTACGGTTGGACTGCAGTACCCGATGTCTACGCGTTGTCCATGTTCCTGATGGCGATCATCTTCTGGATGTTCTCCTACGATGATCCGAAGCACCGGGTTCACGCAAGCGTGACCTGGCGGCAACAACTGTCAGCGCTTAAGGACCCGAACGTGTGGAAACTGTCGCAGTACTACTCGATTGTGTTCGGCGGATATGTGGCACTGGCGCTGTGGATGACCCAATACTACATAGGCGAATACGGCCTCGACATTCGTGTGGCGGCGTTGCTCGCGGCGGCGTTCTCACTTCCAGGTGGTGTGTTGCGCGCATTCGGTGGTTGGCTGTCCGACAAGTACGGAGCGCATACGGTCACCTGGTGGGTGATGTGGGTCAGCTGGATCTGCCTGTTCATTCTTTCCTATCCGCAGACCGACTTCACAATCTTTACCGTTGATGGTCCGAAAACCTTTCACATTGGTCTGAACGTATGGGTGTTCACGTTCTTGATGTTTCTGATTGGTATGGCCTGGGCCTTCGGTAAAGCATCGGTGTTCAAGTACATCTCAGACGAGTATCCCGACAACATCGGCGTGATTTCCGGAATCGTCGGGCTGGCAGGTGGTCTCGGCGGGTTCATTCTACCGATCATGTTTGGTGTTCTGGTTGACCTCACCGGCATCCGCTCGAGCTGCTTCATGCTGATGTATGGCGTGATCTGGGTATCGCTGATCTGGATGTACTTCACTGAAGTGCGCCGCGCCGAAGTTATCGGGCCGCGAGCGACCGGTTTCAAACTCAAAGGCTGATCATCAAATAAGGAGTTGTGGCCATGGCATCGCATCTACTGAGTCGCTGGGAGCCTGAAGACGCAACCTTCTGGGAAAGTGAAGGGAAGCGGGTAGCAACGCGCAATCTGTGGATTTCCATCCCCGCTTTATTGCTGGCGTTCTGCGTCTGGATGGTGTGGAGCGTCGTTGTCGTGAATTTGCCTAACATCGGCTTCAAGTTCAGCACCAATCAGTTGTTCTGGCTGGCGGCAATCCCTGGATTGTCCGGAGCAACGTTGCGGATCTTTTACTCCTTTATGGTGCCGATTTTTGGCGGCCGGTTATGGACCACGTTGAGCACGGCCTCGCTTGCCATTCCCGCACTATGGATGGGTTTTGCCGTGCAGGATCCGACAACACCGTATCCGACTTTTCTCACCATCGCATTGTTGTGCGGTTTTGGCGGCGGCAACTTCGCCTCGAGCATGGCCAACATCAGCTTCTTCTATCCCAAAGCGCAACAGGGCACGGCTTTGGGATTGAATGCCGGATTGGGAAATCTTGGCGTGTCGGTGGTTCAGTTCACCGTGCCGATTGTAATCACCATGGCTGTGTTCGGCGCAATGGGTGGCGAGTCGCAGACGTGGATAAAGGGTGACATCACCAAGCAGATGTGGTTGCAGAATGCCGGCTTCTTCTGGGTGCCATTCATCATCGCGGTATCTGTTGCAGCCTGGTTCGGCATGAACGACTTGGCAACGGCCAAAGCCTCGTTTGCTGATCAGTCAGTCATTTTCCGGCGTAAACACAACTGGCTGATGTGTTGGCTGTACATAGGCACATTCGGATCGTTCATCGGCTACTCCGCGGGCTTTCCGTTGCTGATCAAAACGCAATTCTCCGGAGTTGATCCAACACAGTATGCGTTCCTTGGGCCAATGGTCGGCGCGCTCATTCGACCGGTGGGCGGCTGGGTTTCGGACAAGCTGGGCGGGGCTCGCGTGACGTTCTGGAATTTTGTGGTGATGGCACTGGCAGTAGCAGGCGTGCTCTGGTTCCTGCCTTCCGGGCCCAGTGGTGGAAATTTCTGGGGCTTCTTCGCGATGTTCATGCTGTTGTTCCTGACTACCGGTATTGGCAACGGCTCGACATTCCGCATGATCCCGATCATTTTCCGTACGCTTCACGAGCGTTGGAACGTGGATGCGTCGGAAAGCAGCAAGGCCGAAGCGATGCGCAATGCGGGCAAGGAATCGGCCGCCGTGCTCGGCTTCAGTTCTGCCGTGGCGGCCTATGGCGCATTCTTCATTCCGAAGAGTTACGGCACATCGATCAGCTTGTTCGGCGGACCGGAAGCGGCCTTGTATCTGTTTGTCGCCTTTTACATCACGTGCATCGTCGTTACCTGGTGGTTCTATTCACGGCGCAATGCAGAGATGCCGTGCTGATTGTGAGTGACAAGTGACAGGTGACAAGTGATTAAGTGACAAGTGACAGGTGATTAAGTGACAGGTGACAAGTGAGGAGAGGATCAGGTGACCAAAGAAGTGAACCGGACAGGCGGTGGAGCATGAAAAACGCGCGCACTCTTGGAAGCGAATTGGCTGTGACGCTCGACGCGTGCTCGACCCGCGATGTCCGCCTCGTCACTGGTCACTGGTCACTAGTCACATGCGACCGAAGGGGAGCAACAAGATGAGTCATTTTCTTGACCGACTGACGTTCTTCACTCGTGACAAGGAAGCGTTCGCCGACGGTCATGGCGTCGTCACGGATGAAGACCGGACCTGGGAAGATGGTTACCGCAAACGGTGGGCGCACGACAAGATCGTGCGCTCGACGCACGGCACCAACTGCACCGGATCGTGCAGTTGGAAGATCTATGTCAAAGGCGGCGTGGTGACCTGGGAGACGCAGCAGACTGATTATCCGCGTACGCGCCCCGACATGCCCAACCACGAACCGCGTGGTTGCTCGCGTGGCGCTTCCTACTCCTGGTACCTGTACAGCGCCAACCGCGTCAAATACCCGATGGTGCGAGGCCGTTTGGTGCGTCTGTGGCGCGAGGCGCGAAAGACGCTTGGTCCGGTAGAGGCCTGGGCTTCGATTGTTGAGGATCCGCAACGCGCCAAGTCGTACAAGTTGGTGCGCGGAATGGGTGGTTTTGTCCGTTCGACGTGGGGCGAGATCAACGAGATTATTGCCGCGGCAAACATCTACACCATCAAGAAATACGGTCCCGACCGGGTTATCGGCTTCTCGCCGATTCCTGCGATGTCGATGGTGTCGTACGCCGCGGGTAGCCGCTACTTGTCACTGATTGGCGGCGTGTGCATGAGTTTCTATGACTGGTACTGCGACTTGCCGCCTGCCAGTCCGCAGGTCTGGGGAGAACAGACCGACGTACCGGAATCAGCCGACTGGTACAACTCGACTTTCATCATTGCCTGGGGCTCTAACGTACCGCAGACCCGCACACCGGATGCACACTTCTTTACCGAAGTCCGTTACAAGGGTGCAAAGATCGTCGCCGTCACGCCGGATTATGCAGAGGTGTCGAAGTTGGCTGATCTGTGGTTACACCCGAAGCAGGGTACCGACTCAGCCCTGGCCATGGCGATGGGTCATGTCGTCCTCAGGGAGTTTCACCTCGAGCAGAAGTCAGCTTATTTCGAAGATTATGTTCGCCGCTTCACCGACATGCCGATGCTGGTGAAGCTCGTCAAACGTGGCGAGCATCTGGTTGCCGACCGATTCGTGCGGGCTTCGGACTTTTCGGAGTCGCTGGGACACGCGAACAACCCCGACTGGAAGACGCTTGCCTACGATGAAATTTCAGGCAATGTCGTTGCGCCGAACGGATCGATCGGATTCCGTTGGAATCAGAAAGAGGGAGAAGACCAGGGCAAGTGGAACACCGAGGAGAAAGACGGCAAGAGCGGCGATAGCGTCAGACTTTCATTGTCTCTCATCGATTCCCGCGATGACATCGCGCCTGTGGCGTTCCCGTACTTTGGCGGCATCGTCAATGAGCGATTCCAGCATAGCGACATGGATACCGATGTGCTGGTCCGTAATGTGGCAGTGAAGAAATTGCAGCTTGCCGAGGGCGAAACTTTGGTGGCCACCGTATTCGATTTACTGTGCGCCAACTACGGGCTCGATCGCGGCCTGGGCGGCGCCAACGTGGCGAAATCGTTCGACGACGACGTGCCATATACGCCCAAGTGGCAGGAGGGCATCACCGGTGTCAAGGCAGACGATGTGATCACCGTAGCACGCCAGTTTGCCGATAACGCCGACAAGACCAATGGCAAATCGATGGTGATCATCGGTGCAGCGATGAACCACTGGTATCACTCGGACATGAACTACCGTGGTGTCATCAACCTGCTCATGATGTGCGGCTGTGTCGGCCAATCCGGTGGCGGCTGGGCTCACTATGTTGGCCAGGAAAAACTGCGTCCGCAAACCGGGTGGTTGCCGTTGGCGTTTGCCCTGGATTGGCATCGGCCACCGCGCCAGCAGAACTCGACATCGTTTTTCTATGCGCATACGGACCAGTGGCGCTACGAAAAGCTGGCGGTCGAAGAGATCATTTCACCGCTGGCTGACGCCAGGGAGTTTCCGGGCAGCCTGGTTGATTTCAATGTCCGCTCCGAGCGTATGGGCTGGCTGCCATCGGCACCTCAGTTACAGACCAATCCAATCCAGGTATGCAAGGACGCCGCGGCGGCCGGCTTGGATCCAAAAGAGTATGCGGCCAAGGCGCTCAAGGACGGGACGCTGAGAATGTCCTGCGAGGACCCCGACAATCCGGCGAATTTCCCGCGCAATCTTTTTGTGTGGCGTTCCAACTTGCTGGGTTCCAGCGGTAAAGGTCATGAGTACTTCCTCAAGCACCTGCTCGGAACCAAACACGGGGTGCAGGGCAAGGACCTCGGCGAGGACGGTGGACAGAAGCCACAAGAGGTGGTCTGGCACGACGATGCACCGGAAGGAAAACTCGATCTGCTGGTGACGCTTGATTTCCGCATGTCGACAACCTGCTTGTACTCCGACATCGTGCTGCCGACGGCGACCTGGTACGAAAAGAACGATCTGAATACGTCGGACATGCATCCTTTCATTCACCCGTTGTCATCGGCGATCGATCCGGTATGGGAAGCGCGGTCGGACTGGGACATTTACAAGGGTATCGCCCGAACGTTTTCCGAAGTGGTCAAAGGCCATCTCGGTGTCGAGAAAGAACTGGTGCTCACGCCGCTGTTGCATGACACGCCCGCCGAGTTGGCGCAAGCGACCACGGTCAAGGAGTGGAAGAAAGGCGAATGCGATCTGGTACCCGGCAAGACTGCACCGGGCATGGCGGTAGCCGAGCGGGATTATCCGAATACCTACAACCGCTTCACGGCGCTCGGGCCGTTGATGGCGAAAGTGGGTAACGGCGGTAAGGGCATCGCCTGGAATACGCAGAGCGAGGTCGAGAATCTGGCGAAACTCAATTACACCGTGGTCGAGGAGGGTCCGACAAAGGGTCTGCCGAAGATCGAGACAGACGTTGACGCGTGCGAAGTCATTCTGATGCTGGCGCCCGAAACCAACGGTGAGGTGGCGGTGAAAGCGTGGCAAGCCTTGTCGAAAATTACCGGCCGCGATCATGGGCATCTGGCAAAACCAAAGGAAGACGAGAAGATTCGTTTTCGTGATATCCAGGCGCAGCCGCGCAAGATTATCTCTTCGCCGACATGGTCGGGGATCGAATCCGAGCACGTCAGTTACAACTCGGGCTACACCAATGTTCACGAGTTGATCCCGTGGCGGACCCTGACCGGGCGCCAGCAGTTCTATCAGGACCACAAGTGGATGTTGGGCTTTGGCGAGGGCATGTGTGTCTATCGCCCGCCGGTCGATCTCAAGACGATAGTTCCGGTGCAAGGCAACAAGTCCAATGGCAATCCGGAGGTGGTGCTGAACTTCATCACACCGCACCAGAAGTGGGGCATTCACAGCACCTACACGGATAACCTGCTGATGCTGACGCTGTCGCGCGGCGGGCCGATTGTGTGGTTATCAGAGACCGATGCTCGCGAGGCGGGCATCGAGGATAACGACTGGATCGAACTGTACAACGTCAATGGTGCGATTACCGCCAGGGCCGTGGTTAGCCAGCGGGTCAATGCCGGGATGTGCATGATGTATCACGCGCAGGAGAAGATCGTGAACGTACCGGGTTCGGAGGTGACAGGACAACGCGGCGGCATTCATAACTCTGTGACCCGTGCCGTGGTTAAACCGACCCATATGATCGGCGGTTACGCACAGCAAAGCTACGGTTTTAACTACTACGGCACCATCGGCACCAACCGTGACGAGTTTGTCATCGTGCGCAAGATGAACAAGGTTGACTGGTTGGATGAACCCGCGCCGTCCGGCGCGGGCGGTGAGGTGTGAGGGGAGAGGCGAGAGGGGTGCCGCGTCTTCCGCGAAGAAAGTTTGAATCGGGGGTCAGAGAATGAAAATCAGAGCGCAAATCGGCATGGTGTTGAATCTCGACAAATGCATCGGGTGTCACACCTGTTCGGTCACCTGCAAGAACGTGTGGACCAATCGCGAAGGCATGGAGTACGCCTGGTTCAATAATGTCGAGACCAAGCCGGGAATCGGCTACCCGAAGCAATGGGAAAGCCAGGAAAAATGGAACGGTGGCTGGGTGCGAAAGGACAACGGCAAGATCGAACCGAAGCAGGGCGGCAAGTGGTCGATCCTGATGAAGCTGTTCGCCAATCCCAACCTGCCGGAGATCGACGACTACTACGAGCCGTTCACTTTTGACTATCAGCACCTGCATAACGCGCCGGAGATGAAAGCGTCTCCGGTGGCACGCCCGCGCAGCCTCATTACCGATCAACGAATGGAGAAAATCGTCTGGGGACCGAACTGGGAAGAAATTCTCGGCGGTGAGTTCGCCAAGCGTTCAAGAGACAACAATTTCGAACAGGTGCAGAAGGAGATCTACGGGCAGTTCGAGAATACCTTCATGATGTATTTGCCGCGCTTGTGCGAGCACTGCCTGAATCCCTCGTGTGTCGCATCGTGCCCGTCCGGCTCGATCTACAAGCGTGAAGAGGACGGCGTGGTTCTGATCGACCAGGACAAATGTCGTGGCTGGCGCATGTGTGTTTCGGGCTGTCCCTACAAGAAGATCTATTACAACTGGCAAAGTGGCAAGGCGGAAAAATGCATTTTCTGTTACCCGCGGATTGAAGCTGGCCAGCCGACAGTATGTTCTGAAACCTGTGTCGGCCGTATACGCTATCTCGGCGTAGTGCTATATGACGCTGACCGGATTGAGGCGGCAGCGTCGCAAATGGATGAGAAGGATTTGCACGGCGCACAACTGTTGCTGTTTCTCGATCCGAATGACCCTGAAGTGCAGGAGCAGGCACGCCGCGACGGCGTGCCGGAGACCTGGCTAGAAGCGGCTCGGAACTCGCCGGTTTACAAGATGGCGGTTGACTGGAAAGTTGCCTTGCCACTGCACCCCGAGTACCGCACGCTGCCGATGGTGTGGTACGTGCCACCACTGTCGCCGATCCAGTCCGCGGCAAATTCCGGACAACTGGGCGCATTCGGTAAACTCCCTGACGTGCGCAGTCTGCGCATTCCGGTGAAGTATCTGGCCAATTTGCTGGCGGCGGGAGACGAAGCTCCGGTGGTCACGGCGCTGGAACGAATGTTGGCGATGCGCGCTTACATGCGTGACCGTCACGTCGAGAAAACCGAAAACACCGATGTGCTCGACCAAGTAGGACTGTCCTTGAGCCAGGTTGAGGAAATGTATCGCGTCATGGCAATTGCCAACTACGAAGACCGCTTCGTCATTCCGACGACCCACCGCGAGTATGCCGAGAGTGCCTACGACTTGCGCGGGGACTGCGGATTTTCGTTCGGCAACGCCTGTTCTGACGGAACTACCGAAACCAGTTTGTTCGGGGGCAGGAAAAAGAAAGTCATCCCGATCAAGAATTCGGCGTAAGGGGAGCCCGATGAAGATGTTTCTCAAAGCGATATCCGGCTTGCTGACTTATCCACAGGGGCAACTGATCAGCGCGTTGCCGGAAATAGCGCTGCTGATCGAGAACGAGCCAGACTTGTCCGCAGAACACAAAAACGCGTTAATGGCCCTGGTCAACGAATTGAGCCAGGATGATTTGTTGTCCTCTCAGGAAACCTATGTCGAAGTATTTGACCGTGGGCGCGCCACATCTTTGCACTTGTTTGAGCATGTCCATGGCGAGTCTCGCGATCGCGGCATGGCGATGATTGATCTGCGCAACACGTACGAGAAAGCCGGGCTGGTTCTGCACGCCAACGAATTGCCGGACTATCTGCCGGTCGTGCTCGAATATCTGTCGACGCGATCAGAAAATGAAATTCGCGAATTGTTGGGCGATTGTGCGCACATTCTCAGGAAAGTCGGAGAAGCCTTGCTCGATCGCGGCAGCCATTACAGCGCGGTGTTTGCAACGCTGCTGGCGCTGGTGGACGAACCAGGACTGGTGCCCACGGCACGGCGACGACCAACTGCCGAGGAGAAATCGATCGATGAGGAATGGGCGGAAGAGCCGGTTGAATTTGGCCCGGCCGCCAAGCCGGCTTGCAATCGCGCGCAAGCGCAAAGTTCGGTTATCCGTTTCGTCGATCGGTCGCATTGATGGAGCACGCAACTTCGGTTGACGCCAGTTATTGATTCTGGAGCGAGAAAATGTCTTATTTGCACGAATTTCTGTTTGGGATCTATCCGTATCTCTGCCTGGTGGTGTTCTTTGTCGGTAGCCTGCTGCGCTTCGACCGCGAGCAGTACACGTGGAAGAGCGACTCGTCGCAGCTGCTGCGACACGGACAACTGCGCTGGGGTTCAAATCTGTTCCACATCGGGATCCTCGGCATATTTCTGGGCCATCTATTCGGACTGCTGACGCCCTTGTCAGTCTGGCATGCCCTTGGTATCGAAGCTCCCGCCAAGCAGATGTTGGCTATTGTCGCCGGGGGCGCTGCAGGGATTATCTGCCTGGTCGGACTGATCCTTCTGATCCATCGCCGACTAACCGAAGCGCGAATTCGTGCCACCACCCAGCCAATGGATCTGGCGATCTTGTATCTGTTGCTCGCCCAGCTTCTGCTCGGTCTATACAGCATCACCGTATCGGTCAGGCATCTGGACGGCGGCGAGATGACGAAACTGATGCTGTGGGCACAACACATCGTGACATTGCGCGGCGATGCCGCCGGATTCCTGGTCGATGTAGCAATGGTCTTCAAATTGCATATCGTGCTTGGCATGACCATCTTCCTGGTCTTTCCATTCTCGCGTCTGGTGCACGTCTGGAGCGGATTCGCGACGCTCGGTTACATCACGCGCGCCTACCAGGTGGTGCGGCATCGCTGACCAGGCATTCCGGGGACCTTGGTCTTTGGGGAAGAGCTGCGGTCTCAAGTGGCGGTCGGACCGTAGATATCCAGGATCTGCAAGCGCGCGGCCTGCAGACGTGAATTCAGGATGGCGGAGAAGCGCTTCATCAGTTCGTACCCAAGTTTCGGGTCCTCATCGCATTTTGCGCGCAGATACAGGCCGTCGAAGGCAAGAGCTCTGGTCCTTGTCATCGCCCGAGCATCAAAGTACCAAATGTAGGGTGGGAACAGCCAGGACCAGCCCAACACCTCACCAGCCTCCAGCGTTTGTATCGTGAGCGCCTCACCGGAAGTTGACGTTGCCTCCAAAGAAACTCTGCCGTCGCGAATCAGGTAGAAGCGATCGGCTGACTCGCCATACCGGAAAAGCGTCTCACCTGCGTCGAAACTAACATCGGTGGCACATTCGCCTAACAACTTCACGTAGTCAGGATCAAGGTCACGGAACATGGGGTGCTCCGCCAGATAGGATTCGAGCGTCGTTGTCATCACGATACCCCTCATTCCAAAACGCCGGCTTGCACGACCGATACAACCCGGCCCGGAACGTACCCGCATAATTGACCAGTCAAACGGCACAGCCTGGGCTGACATAGATCAATCGAGTTATACCAAGCCGCTGATAGGGTCCCACACGGACGCATGAAATGTGGGTCGGTCGATCATGAAATGGGCGATTGCTGCGCAGTGTACCCTGGATGATGTGCTCGATGCCGTCACGCGGAACCGGGTGACGTTTGCATTGGTCGAGGAGGATTCCAATTACCGGCTTGTACGGGCCGGCCGGTGGGAGCCGCAGAAACATACCCTTGGCGCCTACCGTCAAATCGAGCCACTGAAATCGCTGCTATTTCGCCCACGCGAGTATCTTGGCGCCTGGACAGGCCAGGCTGGTCGCGAACCGATGGCGGAGCGTGTCGTGATCGGCGTCAAGAATTGCGATCTCTCCGGGCTCGCGATTCATGACGATGTCTTTCTGAATGGGGATGTCCAGGATCCGCTCTACGCCGAAGCCCGTGAGAAGACAATTCTGGTGACCGCCGATTGCACTGGGTGTCGGGACGTCTGTTTCTGTCCGGCGGTCGGGGAGCACCCCTATCCGACACAACATTTCGACATAAACATCTCGCCGACGCCGATCGGCTATCTCCTGGAGACGGGAACGGAGCGTGGCGCCGAAGTGCTGCAGGCCGCGCGGCAGTATCTCACACCGGCAGATGACGCGATTCAAGAGGCGCGTAAGACGCAGCGCGCAGGGATGGACCGGATGCTTCTGGAAAACGCCGCCTCCGCAGGGCTGGCGCCGGGGATGGACTTCCGGGGGGCGCTGGAAGAGACCTTCGAGTCCCGCCTGTGGGACGATTTCGCTGCCGACTGCGTCGAATGCGGTGCATGCAATTTCATCTGCTGCACGTGTCATTGCTTCCTGCTCGCCGACGGACTCAACGCTCGCGACAACCCGGCCCGATGCAAGCAATGGGACTCGTGCCTGTTTCCCGGTTTCGCCTGCACGGCGGGGGGTAACCCAAGGCCAAAACGTGCCCAGCGGTTGCGAAACCGGTTCGACAAAAAGTTCATATTCTTCCCGGAGGTGCTCGGACGCTACGCCTGCGATGGCTGCGGACGCTGCACCGAGGCCTGCATCGGCAAGATCGACATCCGCAAGATATTGGAAAGGGCGGTCAATGAATCCGGCGCTGTACATGCCGATTCCAGCGACGATTGAACGGATCGAGGACGAGACACCGTCGATCAAGACGTTCACCATTCGACCCCGCGAGCCGGTGCCATTCGCGGCGGGCCAGTTCGTCGAGCTTTTTGTGCCGGGCATCGGCGAAGCGCCTTTCACGCCGTCGTCCTCTCCGCGCATTTCCGAGCGCATGGACATCACCGTCATGCGCGTCGGGCGGGTGACGGACCGTTTGCATGCGATGCAGCCCGGCGCCGAGGTCGGCATTCGCGGCCCATTGGGCAGGCCTTATCCGG
>CP070643.1:1868951-1871653 GCA_020354125.1 Betaproteobacteria bacterium
GTCCGTGCCTTGCCTCTTCGCTTGCGATGGCCCTGAATCGCAAAGCGGTGGGCTTCGTCGCGGATCTGCTGAATCAAGTGCAGTCCAGGTTCGTTCGAATTCAGCCGCACCGTGACTTTG
The DNA here is from genome assembly GCA_020354125.1 of Betaproteobacteria bacterium. GTDB lineage: Bacteria > Pseudomonadota > Gammaproteobacteria > Burkholderiales > Eutrophovitaceae > SG8-40. Next base: position 1,869,072 of record CP070643.1, read on the forward strand.
CTATCCGGGAGCACCAATTGTTCCAGACCCGGCTTGCGCTCCTCGCCTTTGGCGACACCGACGACGGTCAATCCGCTCACTCCCAAATCGGTGAGAACCTGCATCGCCACAGACACCTGGCCCTTACCCCCGTCAATGAGCAGCAGGTCCGGCATTTTGCCCTCTCCTTCAACGATACGTCGATAACGCCGCTCCAACACCTGGCGCATTGCCGCGTAATCATCGCCGGCTTCGATTCCGCCAATGTTGAAGCGCCGATACTCCCCCGGTTGCATGGAGCCGCGATCATAAACCACGCAGGAGGCGACGGTGGCCTCTCCCATGGTGTGACTGATATCAAAGCATTCGATGCGCTGCACGGTCTCCGGCAGTCCCAACAGGTTCTGCAGACTGGCCATGCGCGCTTCTTGCGTGGCGTGCTCGCTGAGCCGCTGAGCAATGGCCAGTTCGGCGTTCTTTTCAGCCATGCGCGACCAGACACGCCGTTCACCACTGGGATTGCAGGAAATCTGTACCTTGTGCCCGGCCTGCTCCGAGAGCATTTGTTCAAGCAGCTCGGATTCAATGGCCAGATTCACGATAATCAGAGGCGGCACCTCGCGACTGATGTAATGTTGTTGCAGAAACGCTTGCAGCGCTTCTTCTGCATCATGCTCGCGGGCATTTTGCGGGAAAAAGCTTTTGTCGCCGCGATGGATGCCGCCGCGGATCATTGCCAGGTTTACGCATAACACGCCGCTCGCCGCCGCCAGCGCAACAACGTCTGCATCGACGACGCCCTTGTGACTGGAAACGAACTGGGTTTCACGCACTTTCGAGAGCGCCCGAATCTGGTCTCTGAACACGGCGGCCAATTCGTAGTGCTGGTCGGTGGAGGCCTCATTCATGCGCTGCTCGAGACGCTCGATCGCCTCGCTCTCCCTGCCCTGCAGGAACAAAGTGGCATTGCGTACGTCGTCGGCATAGTCGGTCTCGCTCACCAGATCGACGCAGGGGCCCGAGCAGCGTTTAATCTGGTACAGAAGGCACGGCCGGGAACGGTTCGAAAATACTGTGTCCTCGCAGGTGCGCAGGCGAAATACCTTTTGCATCAGATGGATGCTTTCACGTACGGCGCCAGCGCTGGAAAACGGTCCGAAGTAGCGGTGATGCCGGTCGAGCGCGCCGCGGTAGAAACCCAAGCGCGGAAACTGGTGCCCGGTCAGAATCAGATATGGATAGGATTTATCGTCTCTATACAGTATGTTATAGCGAGGAGTTAAAGTCTTAATTAAATTATTCTCGAGCAGCAGCGCCTCCGCCTCAGAGCGCGTCACGGTCGTTTCCAGCGCTGTCACCTGTCGCAGCATGAGTTGGATACGCGGCGATAATGAAGCGGCTTTGTGAAAATAGGACGACACGCGCTTTTTCAGCTCCCTTGCCTTGCCGACATAGAGCACTTCTTCGTCGCGGCCCAGAAAGCGATAAACGCCCGGAAGATTCGGCAGGCCACGGGCAACGGAGATCCCGTCGAACTCTGCTTGCGGTCGGATCTCTTCTCCGCCGGGCTGTTTCTCGATTAGATCTGACATGCCTCAGGCGACGGGCTGCCGGCGCTGCTCGACCGCTTCAGCATCGATCAGGCCGCGAATGAAATGGAAAACGGAGCGGAACATTTCCTCGGTCAAGCGCTTTGTCTGGGTGTTGTAGCGCGAACAGTGATAGCTATCAATGAGTGTGAGCCCGCCAGGCAATGCGTGTTTCGCGCCATGGCCGAATGGATAGCCGGCGGCACGCAGTCCGCGGGCACGCAGCACCGAAGAATGCGCCACGCTGCCCAGCGCCAACACCACTGAGGACGTATCAAGCACGGCCAGTTCCTGCTGCAGAAAAACATTGCAGCTTTTGACCTCCTGCAAGATTGGCTTGTTCTGCGGCGGCACACAGCGCACTGCGTTGGTTATCCGGCAGTCGATGAGACGTAAGCCATCATCATTCGAGGTCGACTGCGAGGCGCTGGCAAAGCCGTACTCATACAACGTGCGGTACAACAGCAGGCCGGCGTAATCGCCGGTGAATGGCCTGCCGGTGCGATTGGCGCCATGCAACCCCGGCGCCAGACCGACAATAAGCAGACGCGGGCACTCCTCGCCAAAGGATGGCACCGGCTTCGCATAATAGGCGGGGTATTTCTGCCCTGTAGTGGCAAGAAAATCCGCCAGTCGCGGACATTTCCTGCAGTCGGGAGAGAAGGTCTCGGCAGCGTTCTGGTTCACGGTAGCCATAGTGTAAAATGCGCGACTTCCAAAAACGACCCTCAATTCACCAACGTGGCAAAGGTCCTTGCAACCGAAATCCGTGTCGGCAACCTGATTGAACTCGACAATCGCGTATGGCGCGTACTGAAGTCGTATCACGTTCACGTGGGCGGGCGTGGCGGCGCTTTTATGCAAGTGGAAATGAAGGATGTCGAGAGCGGGACGAAACGCAATGAGCGTATCCGCACCGACGAGAAAATTGATCGCGCTTTCGTTGAGCCGCGCGAAATGCAGTACCTGTATCAGGACGGTGACAACTATGTCTTCATGGACAAGGAAAGCTAC
>CP070643.1:1871753-1880206 GCA_020354125.1 Betaproteobacteria bacterium
GTTTCAGAAATACGGAATGGTCGATGGCAAGGTCGCGCATGTAAGTGCGGATGCCTCCGATCTTTCTCGCAACAACACCCAACCGGAAGCCGCCCCTGAATCGTCACGCTACAAGGCGCTTGTGGAGCTGGTTGGGCAAGTGCTCGAGCGCGATGGGGTGGTGCACGCCCTCTCACCCGGGATGCAGGTCAATGCCGAGATCAAGCTCGGTGAGCGTACGGTGCTCGACTACATTCTGTCGCCGGTACAGAGAGCGTTTCACGAGGCCGGGAGAGAACGATAACGTGGTCTTTTTTTGCCTTCTCAATACAGGCGGGGAGGCCTCAGTCCTTTTCTGGCACAACTCCCGAGTTCGTGCACGCAAGTTGTATTGACCAAATCCTCCCGATCACGGTTGACTGAGCGGACGGTTTCGGTCTGGAGCGCTCAGGTCATGAACTGCCACAGCCACGCCCTGAACCCACCGCAACGCGCTGCGATGGTGCGTGCAGTTTGCTTGCGCAGTGGCCTTAACACCGTGTCGTACTTCCACACATTTGCTTCGGCGCAGGCGGCCTTGAATCTCTTGCGAGCAAGGCGAAACGCTGCGCGGGAATCGATGTCGGTACGTGCCGCTTCCTTCAGGGCATAGGTCAAGCCGCGGATCATCTTGTAGAACGGCGAAACGAATTCCACTCGTACTCGTGGCCTCAGACTGGGTTCGACGGTTCGGTCTGGTTCGAGCGCTTCGTAGTAGTCGAGTACGATGACGTGTTCCGAGACGTCCTCAGGTGGCCCGACCTCAAGCGCCTTCTGCGCCGCTTCAATGGCCTCGTCAATTCGATCTTTTTCCATCGCCACGGCGACGACGTTGAGAAGGATCCACGGCTTAAGCCCTTTTCGATTGCGCCACTGTTTCAGCCAAACGGCAGTGTCCTTGTCGCCAACTTCCAGCATTGCAAAGCCCATGCTGCCCCAAACTGCCGTGTCACGTTCAAACCACTCGGGGTGCTCTTCTCTGAGCCATCGCAGGGTTTCCTTGCGTCGATGCGCGGCCAGCGACTCGATGTAGTGGGTCAAGGCGACCGAGCGATGGGGCCAGTCTTCGCCGGCTTCCCGGACACGGGCGGTAAAGCTGGCGTCGAGACCGCGCTCGACACAGTTGTAGGCCCAAAATGCGACAAGGGGAGCACGCGCCGAGTTCTCTGCCACGGCAGCATCGAGCGCTGCCCAGGCCGCGTCGGCCTCGAAGGACTCCACTAGCCGTTGGGTTGCGGACGACAGATCATTGAAGTCGGCGTCCGCTGATGACAGTAACTCAGCGTAATGTATGAGTGCCGCTTCAGAATCATTCAGCTCGACGGCGAGGCGTACACACTGCGACCGGAGCTCGGCATTGTCGTCCGCGGCGATCAGCCGTATTGCGAGCTGCTTCGCCTCGTCGAGTTCGCCGGACTCGATCAATAGCCCGAGCAATCGTAAGGCGGCCCACCGGTATTGGCTGTCCAGTGCCACGCATTTCTCGAGCACTTCACGCCCTTCTTGCGCTCGGCCACTGCTCAACAGAACGTGTGCAAGCATCGCCCGTGGTTGCCCGTCGCGCGGTGCAAGCCTGATTAGAGCCGTCGCTGCTACCTCGGCGGCTTCATAGTCTTCTCGTTCGAGCTGAAAATCGTAGAGCTGTTGCCAGGCCCATACTTGCCCCGGCTCCTCGTCCACGATTTGCTCAAGCGCATTGATCGCCTCGTCAATCTGTCCAGCTTGGGCGTAGATCCAGGCTTCTCTGCATCGAAGTGCGATCGGCCGATTGGAACCGAGCGCCGACGGGTGGCACGCTTCGAGTGCTTCCTGGTAGCGCCCCTGTTCGGCGAGCGTCAGCGCTCGTTCGTCGTGGTAATCGACCTCGAGGGGATTCAACTCGATCGCATGTTCGATCGCTACCAGTGCTTGTGCCAGTTTATGGGTTCGATCGTCCGACGCCCTGTCCCTGTACCGCTCGGATAGGGCATACCAGACCCGGTCGTCTCCGGCATATTCTTCGGACAGAGTCTGTGCAAGTTCGAGCGGTGCCGCCGCGCGCCCCAGCTCGTTGCTCCATTCTGTCAATTTCGCCCATCCCCACCTGTACCCCGGTTCGAGCGTCAGCCCACGGTTCAATTCGTTGAGTGCCCGCTCGGTCTCACCCCGCTTCCACAGGACGGAGGCCAGACAGCCGTGGAAATACCCGTTAGCAGGGGAGCGTAACAATGAACTCGCAAGCAGGTTCTCTGCGCGCTCGAGCTCACCGGCATTTTCCAGCGCATCGGCCAACGCGAACGTAGCCATTGACCAGCTTGGCGAAGTATCCACAGCTTTCTCAAGTGCTTCGATCTGCGCGTTCGTGTCGCCTTGCATCTCGTTGGCTTGGCCAAAGGTCATCCATAGTTCACCTACTCTTGGATAGCGTCGGGTTGCCTCGTTAAGCAATTGGATGGCTTCGTCCGCGCGATGCAGGTCGAGGAGCTGGCGCGCGCTCTCGCACCACGTCTGCCACAGGTCCGGTCGCGCGTCCCGTGCAGCTTCCAGGAGCACCAGCACTTCTTCACCGTCGAGCGTCTGTCCTGCTACCTGACGGTATCCCGCTAACGCCTCATCCAGGACGACCTGTCTCTCGAGTTCGCTCTGGATAAACTTGAGCGAACGACTGCGCTCTTCCGCCGAACGCGAGCACCGTACAAGACCCACCATTGCCGGCACGTCGTCGATCTCCATCGATAGCGCCCGGTGATAGCAATCAGCTGCTCCCTCAAAGTCGCCCATCTCCTCCAGAACATGTCCCCGGACGTGGTGGGAGGCGCTACAGGCCGGCTCGAGCCGAACGCCCTCGTCTGCAGCCGCGAGCGCGGGCTCGAGACGTCGTTGGTCAATGAGACAAAGCGCGATTTCGCGATGCGACCATGCGTGCGTGGGTTCCTGATCGATCAGTGTACGCAGCGCTTTTTCGGCAGCGCCTTCATCGAATCCGCGCAAACGTTCGACACGAAGGAGCTGCAGATTGAAGTCCCTCGGTGTTGCAGTGACGGCGGCATCAAGGTGCGCCAGCGCCGCAGCACGGTCGTGCGTTAGCTCCAGGAGCGAGGCGACCAGGGAATGGGCTTCAGCGTTGCCGGGCTCGAGCTTACATAGCTCGAGACCATGCTCCAGGGCGTCTCGCGAGTGGCCCTCTTCGCTCGCTACTCTGAGTGCGCCCAGAAGCCACTCGGCACGACGCACTTTTCCGCGCGAGCTCACCAGCAGCTCGTCGGCCCGAGAAAAACGACCGAACTTTGCATACTCCACGGCGGCGTACAACGTCAGGTCACCGTCATCGGGGTGGCGGGCAATTCCCTTCTCGAGCGCATCGAAACCCTCGTCGGTGCGCTGCCAGGTCGAAAGAGCCCAGTGCAGGGTGCGCAAAGGCAGGCCCGATGCCTCTTCGGCTTCCTCCGCGCGCCTGCGCAGCGCATTCAACGCTTCTTCGTGTCGCCTGACATTGCGAGCCGCCTTGCAAAATTCCTGCTGCAGATACTCATCAGCACTTCCCAGAGAGGCGGCAATTCGCGAAAGTTCGAACGCGTCTTGATAACGGCCGGCCGTGTCGAAGAGCTTTGCGAGTGACGTGTACGCGTAAGGTTCGAACGGCCACGCTTTGATTGCCCGCCTCAGCATCGACACCGCGCGCGCAACTTCCCGCGGATCGGAAGCAAGCTCGTCGGCGAGCTGAACAAACAAGATCGGGTCTATGCCTGGTTCTGCGCACGTTTTCTCGAGCGCACTGATGCGCTCGCCCCGAGTCGCGAGCTGCTGCAGATAGCCATGCTTACGAAGCTTCAGGAGCACGTCATCCGGGAAGAGTTCGAGTAGTCGTTCCACCGCTTCGAGGCAGCCGCGCATGTCGTTGTCGTAAATCGCGAGTGTCCAGCGGCTGCGCAACGTGAGACGATGGTCATCGTCCAGCTCGACTTGTCTGTCGTACAGTCTCTGTGCCTCTTCTCGCTGGTGCGCGACAAGAGCGCGTTTGAGCAAGAAGTGGTAGTCAAACAGCGCCGTGTCGGGCAGGTTCAGACCTTCCAGACGTGCGGCTTCCGCGATCGGCACCATTGCGGAGCCGCGCGGTCCTGTAGACCGGTTGTCTTCAATTAGCTGCTCCGCAAGAAACTCAACCAATCCAGGGCTGGAGGGATCGCGAATCAAAAGCAGGCCGCGACGCGCGTCGTAGCCAACCACTGCCTGCAGATGCGCGGTCAGCGGCGTGACAGTCGTCAGCGTGAACGGCACTCCGCGGTCGATCAGCGCCTTTGCGCTGTCCCAGTCAACGCTGAACTCGCGAATGATCCAGCCGTTTTCCTGAGCCCAGACACGCTCCTCATGATCTGGCGTGCCGTCGTAGCAAATGGCGCGAGCCACTTCGAGATGGTCGATCGGTTGGCCCCAATAGGGCCCAATCGAGGCGAGCGTGGCTGGACCGCAGGTCATGTAATTTTGCTGAACGAACGGCAGTTCAAGCTTTTGGTGTGGTGCATTCGCTGGCGCCGCCTTCATTTTCTCCGACACGATCGCGTGGAAGCTTCCCTTCGGGCAACGCGAGCCGTACTCGATCGCCGCTTCGAGGTCTCCGCGGGCGTACGCCAGATCGGCCTGCCACTTCAAGAATCGATGTGTTGCGTGGCCAGACTGCATCGGTGAGAGTTCATGTACCCGGCCGAGCAGCGCATGAGCCTCGTCGTAGCGCTCCTCGATGAAAAGTAACGACATGAGCTGATACAGTACGAAATTCGACTCGATATGCTTCGAAGCCTCTGAGAGCAACTCAATGGCCCGGTCGTTTCGGGCCAATTCGACGTAGCACTGCGCGATAATCTGAATCGCCGGTCGATACCACTGGCGCAGTGCTAAAGACCGCTCTGCCCATCGCAACGCTTCCTCTCGCTGGTCTCTAGAGAGCAGCAGTTCTGACTGCGCAATGCAATGCCAGGGATCCGTGGGCGACAGTTCCAGAGCTTGATCCACGCAGGATTGGGCACGTTCAAAGTCGCGAAACATGGTCAGAATCGACGCGATGCAGCTCAATCGATCGGCTTTCTCCGCAGAGGTTGCGCCTTCCAGGGGACCCAGTCGCTGGAAGTGTTGCCAGGCAGCGTAGGGCCCATAGCGACGCATCAGGTGTCGGCCGAAGTAGTTAGCCGCTATCGAGTGCGAACGATCCTGCCGCCACGCGAGGTAATGGAGCACGCCGCCGAGCTTCTCGTTGCCGAGGCACATGGCCAGCCGCCCGGCCAGAACGCGCGCCTCCGTGCCGGCCCATCCGGAGAGCGGGCCGACCGCTTCGGATAAGCGGAAGGCCTGTAGATAGAGGCCAGAGTCATAGAGTTGCTGAATCTCGGCCAGCTGCCCGGTCGTAGGCTGCATTGGCAGGTTTCTACGTCGGAAGTTTTGTTGAGTCCCGAAGAAGACCAGTGAACAAAACTACAACGAAGCATGGCTTCGAAGCGTTCGCATTTTTAGGGGCGCACCGGAGCATAGGGAACTAAAGCATTGTTTTTGCGTAAGGGGCACTCTATCGAGCTGCCAACGCGTGGTCAATCGAACGAGTTCGCGGTAAGGGAATGCGGTTTTAACGCAGCGGTTAGACCGGTTGATGAGCAAAGCTCGTCGGTCAGTTCAACGTGACGACTGTAACGGGTGACCGCATTGTTGCGGAAAACGCAAAAATGCCTGACAAGGTCATAGTCAGGAAGGTGTGCGAACGTGCCGGCTCGCCTTGACAGAGATTGGATCGTGGACGGCGTCATTGGATTTGAAGCGTCATCAGCTGGCGAACCGTCTGAACTGTGCTGAGGCGGCCCGGACCAAGCGCATGGTGCTCGCTTACATTCTGTCGCGTGTCCAGTGAGCGTTTCATGAGGCTGGCTGCGAGCGCTGATCTTCGCTGCAGTCTCGGTTACTATTTTGCCGAGAGTGCCGCGCGGTGCGGCGCAGGACGAGGGTAGCCATATGAAACCGGTAGTCTGGGGCGTCATTAGCACAGCCAAGATCGGGCGGGAGCGGGTGCTGCCCGGGATGAAAAAGAGCCCACTAATCGATATTCGGGCGATGGCGTCGCGGTCGGCAGCGGCGGCGCGCAAAGCCGCCGACGCGCTTGGCATCCCCGTGGCCTACGGTTCGTACGAAGCGCTGCTCGAAGACCCGGAGATTGAGGCTGTCTACAACCCGCTGCCCAATCATTTGCACGTGCCAGTTACGTTGCAAGCTGCCGCGGCGGGGAAACATGTGCTGTGCGAGAAGCCGATTGCGCTGACCGCGCAGGAGGCGGAGCTGCTGCGCGACGCGGCGCAGAAGGTGCTGATTGGGGAAGCGTTCATGGTGCGCTTTCATCCACAATGGTTACGAGCGCGCGAACTGGTGCGCGAGGGTCGTATCGGCGCTCTGCGCGCCGTGCAGATGTTCTTCGGCTACCACAATGTCGATCCGAATGACGTTCGCAACAAGGCAAATATCGGCGGAGGCGGCCTGTACGACATTGGTTGCTATGCGATCGTGGCCGGGCGCTTCTTCTTTGAGTCTGAACCGACGAGTGGAATCGCGCTGATTGATCGTGACCCCGATTTCGCGACCGACCGCCTAACCAGCGCGCTGGTGGATTTCGGTGAGGGCCGGCGGCTCGACTTCACGGTGTCTACACAGGTCGCGAGGCAGCAGCGTCTACAACTGTCCGGCACCAAGGGGCGCATCGAGATTCCGATTCCGGTGAATCCGCCGCAAGGTGCAACAACGCGCATTTTCATTGACGACTGCTCGTCGCTGGAAGGCACCGGCATCGAGACTGAAATGCTTCCCGAGAGCGACTATTTCCTGCTTCAGGGCGAAGCGTTCTCTCGCGCAGTGCGCGGTGAAATTGCGCTGCCTTACGGTGTGGATGACGCCATTGCCAACATGCGGGTGATCGACGCGCTGTTCCGCTCCGAGAAGAGCGGCCGCTGGGAGACGATCGGCGGATGATCGGCACGGTGTGTCTGACGACAGCATCAGGAAGGTGTGACTTACGAAGTCGTACGCGAAGGACAGCCGTAAGATGCAGATTTAAAAGAGTGCCACGAACAAACCCAACTACACCGCGACCGTTCGCGTGGGTCCGGGTGGAGGAATCTGGTTGCGAACTTGATTCCTCTATTGTTTATGCGTTAAATGGGTTTCTAACGTACGATTTTTTGACGTCTGCATCTCGAAAGGTGTCATTGACCAAGTACGATGCTGCAGCCGACTAAGAGCGGGTGAGGCACCTGAGTCGGGAATTCGACGTCATCGGAGGAGGGTGTCGCAATGTCGGAAAAGATCGTTTCGGCCAAAGCTGCGATTGACATCATTCAGGACGGAGACGTCATTGCTACGAGCGGCTACGGTGGCCACGGCGTACCTGAACAGCTGCTCGTCGCGTTGGGGGCTCGATTTCTCGAAACAGGGTCACCGAAAGATCTCACTATTGTTCACTCCACCGGGCAAGGTGACGCGAAAGAGCGTGGATTGAATCACCTTGCGCACAAGGGTCTGGTCAAGAGAATAATTGGCGGCTATTACGGTCTGTCGCCAAAGCTAACGCAGCTTGCGGTTGACGAGCAGGTCGAAGCGTACAACTTTCCGGAGGGTTGTATCTTGCAACTCTATCGCGATATCGCCGCCGGAAAGCCAGGCACATTTTCGAAGGTAGGATTGGGAACTTATGTCGACCCTCGTTTCGGGGGCGGCCGCATGAACAGCGTCACGAAAGAAGAGCTGGTCGAGGTGATGAATCTTGGCGGCTCGGACTGGTTGTTTTATAGAGCGTTCCCAATAAATGTCGCCTTCCTGCGTGGTACGACTGCCGATACAAACGGCAATATTTCCATTGAACGTGAGGCGCTGGTACTCGAGGACCTGAACCTGGCCATGGCTGCACGAAACTCTGGCGGTTACGTCATATGCCAAGTCGAACGAATCGCGCAAGCTGGCTCACTTTCGTCAAGGAGTATCAGAATTCCGGGGATGATGGTGGATTGTATTGTCGTCGGCGAACCTGAGCATCACATGCAAAACTACGCGACAAACTACAACCCAGCGTTTTCCGGTGAAATTCGCGTTCCCTCCCACGCCGTCGAGCCTATGCCACTTAACGAGCGCAAGATTATTGCACGACGCTGCGCAATCGAACTAAGAGCGAACAGCGTTATCAATCTGGGAATCGGAATGCCTGAAGGAATCGGTTCTGTGTGTAGTGAGGAGAGAATCTACCGCTATGTTTCCTTGACGGCGGACGACGGTATCGTGGGTGGCGTGCCAATGAAAGGCCTTGATTTCGGAGCGGCCACCAATGCCGATGCATTGCTCGACCACACCACCGCATTTGATTTTATCGATGGTGGCGGCGTGGACATCGCGTTTCTCGGAATGGCTCAGGCCGATCAATATGGCAACGTTAATTC
>CP070643.1:1880306-1904578 GCA_020354125.1 Betaproteobacteria bacterium
TCTGGTAGTGCAATCCGCGCAGCACATTGTGCGCCGAGCGCGAGTGGTTGTCTTGTACGAATGAACTGTCAATGCCAGCTGCCGCAAACGCCCGGGCATTCCAGCTCTCGAAGAAGAATCCGCGCTCGTCACCAAACACTTTGGGTTCAACGATCTTGACGTCCGATATTTGAGTTGTGATGACGTTCATCCCCAGCAAATTCACCTTAACGATCGGTCGCGCAGAATTTCCTTGAGGTACTTTCCGTAGCTGGATTTGCCCAACGCTTTGGCTAGTTTAGCGAGAGCTTCATCGTCGATATAACCCATACGCCAGGCGATTTCCTCCGGGCAGGCAATTTTCAGTGCCTGACGCCGCTCGATCGTTTCGATGAATTGCGATGCTTCGAGCATGGATTCATGGGTACCGGTGTCCAGCCAGGCGTAACCCCGGCTCATCACGACAACGTCCAGCTTGCCCGCTAACAGATAGCGTTTGTTGACATCTGTAATTTCCAGCTCGCCCCGCGCTGACGGCTTGATCGACGCCGCGATGTCAAGCACCTGATTGTCATAAAAGTAGAGCCCCGTCACGGCATAGTGCGATTTCGGCTGCTTGGGTTTTTCTTCCAGACTGGTCACACGGCCGCTCGCATCGAACTCGACCACGCCGTAGCGTTCCGGATCGCGCACCGGATAGGCGAATACCGTCGCACCGTCATTTTTCTTGCCCGCGTTTTGCAATTCCGCGGACAGATCATGGCCGTAGAAAATATTATCCCCGAGCACCAGACTACAGGCGCTGTCGCCGACAAACCCCCGGCCAATAATGAATGCCTGGGCCAAGCCATCCGGTGAGGGTTGCACCGCATAGGACAAACTGATGCCCCACTGGGCACCATCACCGAGCAATTGCTCGAAGCGGGGCGTGTCCTGTGGCGTGGAGATGACCAGGATCTCCCGAATGCCCGCCAGCATCAGCGTGCTGAGCGGATAGTAGATCATCGGCTTGTCGTAAATAGGTAGCAGCTGCTTGGAAATCACTTGTGAGACGGGATACAGGCGCGTTCCGGAACCTCCCGCGAGGATAATGCCTTTCATGCGGCACCCCGGGCGCCGTAATTGGTGCTGACCCAGTTCCGGTACTCACCAGTGGTGACCGACTTCGTCCATTCGGGGTTTGCGAGATACCACTGGACAGTTTTCCGCAGGCCAGTCTGAAACGTCTCACGCGGCATCCAGCCGAGCTCGCGCTGGATGTAGCGCGTATCCATTGCGTAACGGCGATCGTGGCCCGGCCGGTCAGTGACATGCGTAATAAGTGAACGGTAGGGCTGGCCCGCGGATGGGTGTAATTCTTCGAGCGTGGCGCAGATGGTATTGACGACATCAATGTTCGCGCACTCGGCACCACCGCCCACGTTATAGGTCTGTCCCGGCTTTCCCTTCTTGAGTACCTCTCCAATTGCTTGGCAATGGTCTTCAACGTAAAGCCAGTCACGAATTTGCTGACCATCGCCGTAGACGGGCAGCGGTTTGCCATTCAATGCATTGAGAACCATCAGAGGAATCAGTTTTTCCGGGAACTGGTAGGGCCCGTAGTTGTTTGAACAGTTGGTGGTGAGAACAGGCAACCCGTAGGTGTGAAAGTAAGCCCTGACAATATGATCCGACCCCGCTTTAGACGCTGAGTAGGGGCTGTTCGGTGAATAGGGCGTCGTCTCTGCGAAAGCGAGATCGTCTGGCCCCAGAGAACCGTATACCTCATCGGTGGAAACATGCAGGAAGCGGAATTTGTCCTTGTCAGTGCCAGCGAGTCTAGACCAGTAACCCCGCGCGGACTCCAGCAAACGGAAGGTGCCGACCACGTTGGTCTGAATGAAATCTTCCGGCCCGTGGATGGAGCGATCCACATGGCTTTCGGCAGCGAAGTGCACAATAGCACGCGGTCGATATCGCTCGAGGATGGAATCCACCAGCTCCGAATCACAGATATCGCCGCGCACAAATACATGCCGCGACTCGTTCTGCAGGTCAGTCAGATTACCGAAGTTGCCGGCATAGGTGAGCTTGTCGAGGTTGACGATGGTGTCCGGACCAGCCTTCAGCCAGTGGCGCAAGAAATTGCAGCCTATGAAGCCGGCACCACCGGTCACAAGAATCGTTTCACCAAACATCAGAGCAGGTAAGGCAACCACGGACCGGCCGCAACACCAGTCTCACCTTTGGATTCATTTTCGCGAAGTCGCGATTCTATTCGAATACACACGCCCGGCCCAGCGTTTACGCCGCCGCAGGAGCAAAGCAATTGCCGGCCAACGCCAGGACGGCGCGTACGAGAACGCCAAGATCGCAAGAAAACCGTAAAAGAGCCACGGTTCCGTTACCCCTGCCCGCCAGGCGAGAAATCCTGTCGCAGCAAATGCCAGCGCCAACAGAAGCACCAGAAGCACCGCTGCTCCGATCAAAAGATCATCAACCGGCGGACGATCGAGGCCAGGCGGCCCGGATAAGGGTCGCCGAGAACCTGTAAGCGCGCGGGAACTTGCCGCTCAGCAACCTCTTGAGCAATCGCCAGCGCGAAACCTGGATGCGCCACCGATCTTCAAAAGGCAGGAGTTCAGCCGCTCCCCGATAAGGTTCGCTGTCGACTAAAGGAAAACGAAGTTCCGATGCTTGCGCATGAAGCGGACCGAAGCTCATCCCAGCGGTCCTCGTTGCGTCCTCGCCCAAGCCGATGTTCATCACCAGATTCGCTGTCGGCGTGACGTTGAACAGTTTGTTCGCAAAACAGTGGAAGACAACTGAGTATCCCCAGGAATCAATGCAACCGGCCGCGTGGCGGCCGAGAATTTCGAGCCAATAGGTTTGCGTTATGAAACTGGACCCCAACCACTTGTCCCTTTTGAGAGCTTGCCGCACTTTGTCGCCATCGGGCTGATGGACGTCGACCGATTTCCACCGGTCAGCCCATGTAGCCCACCCCCACATGTAGAAATGCTTCGAGAACAGATAGGAAGTGTCAGCCGTTTCACTGGTGCCGAAGAAATTTCCCTGAATGGCAAAAATACGCGCATCAGTCTTGAAACGGGGCAAAAGGGTCTCGCAAAATCGGAAAAAGCTCAGACTCGGCAGGCAATCATCCTCGAGGATGATGCCCTCCTGCTCATGCTCGAAGAACCAGTCAATGGCCGAACTGACCCCGTTCTTGCAGCCCAGATTGTGCTCACGGAAAAGTGTGTTCAGTTCGCATGGCCAGTCTATGGTGGAAACGATGCGCCTGACCTCTGCGCAGAGCGCTGCATCCTGACCGTGGCTACTGCGCGGCCCATCGACCGCCACATACAGACGGGTCGGCCTTGCTTTCCTGATCCGTTCAAATACCCGCGCGGTCACATCCGGCCGGTTGAAAGCCACGAGCAGAACCGCTGTGTTCAGTGGTTTCTGGCTCACAGGGAGTACTGCCTCGCTAGGCCGCTTCGTGACATGTCGGAGGTCTCGGCGGCTAACCTATTGATCCAATGACGCGAACATTTTTGTTCAGCAGAAGCAATCTTCTCTCCATCGACGAATTCAGACCGCGCCCGAGCGAAGGGGCCATCATTCGAGCTGACTAGAGGTGCAAGAGAGAGCGTGCGCGCCCAGACACAGCAAAGCTTAGCCAGTGATGCCGCCAAGGGCCGAGCGCATTGCGCAGACCACGCATGACAGGGTATCCCACATTGCCTCACGCGACCGCCGCTCCACGATCATGATTTTCGAACGCGGCCTACGCGCCCGAGTTTTCAATATGGAAGGCGATCCGTTCGACTGCGCGCCCATCCATGGGGCCAAAATAGGCCCGAGTGAAATCCGCCATTTTGTCTGCGTAAAGTTCCCTCTTTGTCCGGTCGATAGCAAGCTCGCATATCGCACTGACCGCGTCGTCAGGGCTGCTAGCAAGCACCGCGGCGCCAGATTCCTCCGGTGACGGGAACACCCGATGTCCGGGTCTCAGCCGGATAACAACTGGTAGCACGCCGAACGCAACCGCTTCCGACAACACAGTCGAGTAGAGTCCGACCACAATTGTCGAGACGGCCAGAACAGCCGCGAGGGGATAATCCTGCGCGCGTGTAACCTGGAGCCGTCCGTTCCAGCGCTCCGCAAGTTCGCCAAAATCCTCAGCGCTGTCAACCGGGTGCATGCGAACCAGGACATTCAAGTTCGGCGTTGCGTGGAGCACGCGATCGGCGATATTCACTATCGTTTCGTAGTCTTGCCGCGAAATATTGAGACCCTGCGGTTGAGAAATGATCGTCACCACGGGCCCGGCTCGAAAGTGGAGTGGCAACACGTTGTCCCCCGAATGGCCTATTGCACCATCCATAAGTGGCGCCCCAGTCACAATGTATTTGCAGCCAGGCGACGTTCGTCTCAGACGTTCGATAAATCCTTCGCCCCACATCAAGACCTTGTCAAACGGCATATCGTAGTACGCCGGATTCAAGACTCCGGCCCTACCGTGCTGCAAGCGCACGGTCAAAATCCCGATCGAGCGCGCCGCTCGAGCGATGATTGCCTCCTGAGAACTCACTCCTTCGGCGAAAACCACGGCGCTAGCCCGATAGTGCTGCAACGTGCCGACGGCTTTGAGAAACTGGACTACGGCTGCCGAGTACTGCCAGAACACACTCACTGGGGGTCGACCAACCGCGCCCATCCGCAGACGGGCATACCCAGGAGAGCACACCGCAAGCCCGTGACGGGCCGCAACCGATGCGGTCTGCGCGTCGCCCTCACAAAGAAGTGCGCACCGATCGCGCCCTAATTTATCGATCACAGGCAGAAAGAAATCAATGAATCGAGGATGGATGACGCAGAAGAGAAACTCTACCGGGCGAAAACGACGCCGCGAGCGTCGTTCCAAAACGAAGCCAAAGACTGCATGGTAGGTCAACAGTGCCCATGCCTTACACACAGCGAACGCACTACCCAATCTCCCCCGCGCCGAACCCAAGAACGGAAACTCGGCAACCAGGTCCATTTGATCACTGCGGCCTTTGTTGACGACCGCTTTTCCCCTAGGGTCAGTGAAAACCCGCCAGTAGAGGCCAATCTCGAGCGCGCCGCGCAATGAGATCGAGTTGTAGTCAAAGCAACCCGGCCGCGCCTCCTCGATTGTTCGATAGGCTTGACGAACCGCTTTGGTTAAGCTCTCGAGCGACTCGACGTTGACGCCACCTTCGTTGTTGTCGCGCATCAAACGCGCGCGCCCTGCAGAAAAAGTTTGATTCGTGCTGGTCGGGCTATTCAAAGTCTTCCAAAGCGAGCAATTGATGTTTTTCAACATTGCGTCGCAGCTTCTTTCCCAAAACCAAACCCAATGCCGAAGCATCCAGCCCTTCACCGTCCTCGGTTCGCAGAAGATCGACGTCCGATCGGGTGATCAACGCTCCGCTGGAAAGCGACCGCGCCGCTACGATGCGCTTCTTCTGGAATTGCCGGTATCGCCTGTCATCTTCGTCGAAAGCGGCAGGCCACCCGCTTCCAAGAGCGACGATGCCTTCTCGCATCCTACGAACGAAGACTGCCAACTGATCCGGGTTGAGCGCGGCCTGATAATCAATGCCCTTGGCGGCGCGATCAAGCGTGAAATGCTTCTCCAGGACACAAGCCCCGGCGCCGAGCGCAATCAAATCGATCTGCTCTGCGAACGGACTGTCACCATCGGTGTGATCTGCGTATCCAACCAGCGTACCAAAGGCTTCTTTAAGCAAGCCGATGCGCCGTATCTGTGCCTTCTCGATCTTCGTCGGAAAAGCCTGTATCCCATGCATCAGCACCAACCGCTCGCCGCCGCACTGAAAAACCGCCGCTAACGCTTCGCCAATTTCCTCCAGCCGCGATGCGCCGGTCCCGAGTGTGAAGAAAACGCCCGAGGTCGCGGCCCGCTCCAGCATCTCTCGGTTGCCAAGGTCCGCCGAGTTGAATTTGATTCCGTCGACGCCGAGCTCGAGCGCCAATTCGAGGCTAGGCATATCGTAGGCACAAGCGAAAACGAGCAGACCCTGTTTCCTACCGTCGTTTACCAACTCTTGCCATTGCTGCGCCTTAAATTCGATTCCTTCCAGAACCCGGCGCAAGCGATGGTGCTCAACCACATTGGCCGGCGCGTGAAAGATTTGTAACTGAACTGCGTCCACGTTTGCGTCTGCCGCTACCGAAACAAGTTCTTTCGCCTTGCCGAAATCCCCGTTATGCGCACATGCCATTTCCGCAATGATGAATACCGACCCGTCGGTTATCGTCTTGTCGGCGAGCTGAATATTCTTACTCGGTCGCGAAACGCTGGTCATCGGCCACTGCTCGCACCGGATTGGTTGCAAGCCTCACCAAATAAAGTGATTTTCTCTGTAACAGCCTCGAGCTTGCGACGATCTTCCGAGGTCAATCGCAGCATGGGCTGACGTTCGAATGGCGGGCACAGGCCGGCCATGGCCATCGCCTCCCGTAGCGCCAAATGCCAGCCGAGGTTCACGGCGATGTCGAAAAAAGGCTTCTCGTATTGCGTGATGATCGCCTGCGCCTCGTCGCAGTTTCCCGCGGCCACCAGCTTGGAAAACTGCAGTTCAACAGTCGGGGCAAAATTGCCGATGCTGGCCAGGTAGGCGACCTGGCCGTGTTCTCGTGCAGCGAGGTGCGCTGCCATGCCGCCGCGTCCACCAACCACGGCACAGTGATCAGCAAAGTGACGGTTCATCTGTTTGATGGTCTCGGGGTCGGCGCTTTCTTCCTTCAAGCCAACCGCGTTCGCACAGCGCAGAAAACGCTCTACCAGTCGGGTCGAATACTGGACGGACGGCGCCTCGAAGGCACGGCCGGCCCGGATCGGCATTTCATGGATCATCACGCCGGTGTCGGTGGCCCGGCAGACGTCCTCGAAGAATCTGGCGATCGGCTCGTCGCCGTAGTAGCGATCGGGATAGACGGCGATGATCGCGTCGGCGCCGCTTTTCGATGCGGCTTCGGCGAACTCGATTGCTTGCGTGGTCGGTCCCGTGCTTGGCGTGGTCACGATGACGGTGGCACGTCCGTCGGCAGCCTTGGTAACGATTTCGTTGACACGCAGCATTTCCGGTACGGTAAGCACATCGTAACGGCTGGTCCCCACCGTGCACATCAATGTGCTCACGCCAGAGTTGATCAGAAACTCGACGTACTCCGCAATTGCCGGTTCATCCAGCGAACCGCTCGAATCGAACATCGCCAGAATCGGGACCACCACGCCACGGACTGCGTTGGAAAACTCGATACCGGCTCCAGGTTCGGCCATTCGCTCAATGCTCAGCAGAAGTATTTACACGACACGGCGTACGGTGTCGAACTCGCGCGCAAGTCGCGCGCGGCGCGTGTTTTGGCTCGCGGCGTCACTTCGTGCCTTTCGCCAGATTGCGCGCCCAGTGCTCAGCCAGTTCCAGTTGCCACGGATAGTCGATGTCGAAGGAGCGTTCGGCCGGCATCTGGTAAGTCAGCATATGGGGCGTAAAAAAGCTGTGTTGTTCCAGAAACAACTCGAGCGGAGCAACATACAGGCCACCATTCGGGTGAAATCGGGTGGGAATAGACTGGCTGCGCGTCGTCAGCGCGTAAGCGTTCGCGTCGCACATGCGCATGGCAGTGCCGTCCGCCGGTTCGAGCGCCAGTTGTGGCGGAAACTCATAGGCAGTGACGGTGATTAATGGTATGCGTTGACCCGAAGAGCGGTAAACTGCCATCGCCCCGCGCAAATCGTCGACGCTGCGAAACGGGCAGGTCGGCAATAGCATCGCGACATCGCTGTATTGCCCACTTGCATCAGTCCTGAGCAGATATTCCTCCACTACTTCGACGGCTCGCACCGTATCACCCCGCAATGCTTCGGGACGCTCATCGATGGCGATTCCTGACGCCGCCGCAATCTCCATCACCCGTTCATCGTCCGTCGACACGACGATGCTGCCGAAACAATTGGAAGCGATGGCGGCTTCGAATGTGTACGCGATGAGCGGCTTCCCATTGAGCAGACGCACGTTTTTCTGAGGTACCCGTTTCGACCCCGCTCGGGCAAGGACCAGCGCAACTGTGTTGTCGGTGCTGATGCTCATTGGCTGGGCTCCCGATTCTCGATAATGGCAAGTACCGTGTCACAGACACGGTCGATCTCCTGTGCGGAAATCTCGTTACCGGAGGGAAGGCTAATGCCCTGCGACGACAGGTACGAACTGACCCTAAATTCGCCTGCCTCAGCGTACGGTGGCTGCACATGCAGTGGATAAAAGAACGGCCGCGTTTCAATGCCCCGCGCTTCCAGCTCGGTCGCCAGTTCATCGCGCGAAAGTCCGGCAGCTCGTGGCTCCACCAGCATCGAGAATATCCAGTAAATCGTCTGCGCCCACGGTTGCCGCGGCGGCATGACCAAGCCCGGTATCGTCCCCAGGCGGGCGATGTAATGCTCGCCGATTTCCTGCCTCCTCTTGATGAAGCCTTGCACGCGCTCCATTTGGGCAACACCAACCGCAGCCTGGAGATTGGTCATTCGGTAATTGAAGCCGGCGATCTCGTGCCAGTAGCGTCGCCCCCTGCGCATGCCATGGTCGCGCAACAAACGCAGCCGGTCGGCAAGCTCGGGATTTGCAGTCGTGACCATCCCGCCCTCGCCGGTCGTAATCACCTTGTTGGAGAAAAAGCTGAAGCAGCCAATGTCGCCAAGCGCTCCAACCAGCCGCCCCCGGTAGCGCGCGCCCTGCGCCTCGGCGCAGTCTTCAATAACCTTCAGGCCGTGCCGATGGGCAATGGCACTAATTTGATCCATGTCACAGGGATGGCCGTACAAATGCACCGGGATAATCGCACGGGTACGTTCACTGATGCGTCGCTCAATCTCGTTGGGATCAAGAGTCCAAGTCGATTGGTCGACGTCAGCCAGGACGGGCGTTGCTCCGCAATGAAGCACCACGTTAGCCGTGGCAGCGAATGTCAGATCCGGAACAATGACCTCGTCCCCGCGCCCGATATCGAGCGCTTTTAGCGCGAGGTGGAGTGCGGCGGTGCCGCTCGATACCGCTAGCGCGTGCGAGCCGTCGAGAAAGTCGGAAAACTTGCTCTCGAAGCGCTGGACGTACTCGCCTTGCGATGAGATCCATCCGGCTGTCACACAGTCCGAAACGTACGCCAGTTCATTACCGCCAAGCGCCGGCTGCATCAGCGGGATCCGCAGCATCTCGGCCCAGGACAACATGTCCACCAGTCGCCCGGCCGGATCGAGCAAGGGAACATGGCGAACCCGTTCGCTGAGTTTCGCGACATTCTCCGCATGGGGTGCGCCGACCTGACCCTTGACGAACTCCCGGTTCATGCTGTCGACTGCCGGATCGGTCAGCGCCGCCCCAGCCAACAAGGCGCGCCGCACATCACCATCTGTCAGCATCCCGAGCACACGTTCCTTCGCGTCGGTGATAAAGACCGCGCCGTACACGCCTTCGTTCAAGCGCTGCAGCGCGTCGCGCAAGCTGGCGGACTGATCAAGAAGGTTTCGGCTTATGTCACGCATCTCGGCCCTCTCAAACCAACGCGCAAATTGCGAGCCATGAAAGGGGATCGCCTCACGAAACTCGCGCCTCGATCAGCATCGCCTGCTCCGCCGCCATTTGCGGCTGCAGGTTATAAGCCTCGAGCACCCAAAATGGCGCCACATCAAGATGGCCTAGCAGCGGCTCCCAGAACCAGGCATCGTCCGAAATCACCTGATTACTGTCTTCGGTGCCATCGTTGTCGCTGAGATGGCAGCAGCGAACCAGCGGAGCGAGGCGCGCTGCAGCCGCTCGCATGTCGAAATCGAGCGTAACCGCCGAGACTTTGAGGTGGCCCACATCCAGCAGAAGCCAGACGTTCGAACGGTCGATTCGCTGCAGAAGCAGCTCGATGTCTTCCGGCGTCACGCCGAGAAGCTGCACCTTACCCAGGTTGATCGGCGAGAGCACATTGTTTTCGAGCAGCAAGTCAATGTTCTTGGCACTTGCGTAATCCGCGAGGTCTTGAACGCTGTCGACAAAGTTCGACAGCGCCTGTTCGAGTGGAATTGTCGGACCGTGCAGTGCGCCTCCGAGGTCGTCCGGCGAAGGGTCCAAACAGAATCCACAATGAAAACTGTAAAACGGCGATTCGACAGAGGCGGCGAGATTGATGGCATGGCGCACATGATCGAGACTGCGTTCAAGGTTCGCTGGGTCGGCAGATGCGAGATTGAGAACGAACGGTTGCTCAGGCACAGGAAAATAGTTGTGCACCAGGAAAGCATATCCTTGCTCCCTGGCGCCCTCCAGAGTCCGCACCAAATCGGTCCCGCTGCTATGTCTGGTGCCAGAGGCGAGTTCGATACACCGAACGCCGTCGCGGCAAGCCGATTCGATGATCTGCTCAACCGTCATACCCCCGAATGCGCCCGTGGACACAAATGCTTTGTTGGAAAGTCGTACAGGGTTGCCGAGCATCAGTGGTGGACACCGATCACTTTGGCGCCGTCCGGAACATCTTTCAGTATCACTGAGCCAGCACCGATGATCGCCTCTCGACCGATTGACAAGCGGTCCGCCACACGCGCCCCCATCCCGATGAACGCACCTTCGCCAACTGAGACGCGACCAGCGATGATCACACCCGGGGCAAGATGGACGAACTCACCAATGTCGCTCTCGTGATCGACTAGCGTGCCAGTGTTGACGATAACGCCTCTGCCGATTCGCACTTCGGTCGCTACAGACGCTCCAATGCACACGCATGAGGCCTCACCGACCCGCACTCGATGGTCCAAACACGAATGCGGATGAATCAGAGCCGGCAATCGATAGCCGGCGGTGTGCAACTCACCAACCAACGTTTTTCGTTTGCTGTTGTCACCGACTGCGACGTACGCATCATGTTGCTCAACTGCAAGTCGGCTTAGCTCATCGAGACCCCCAAGGACAGGGGCTCCGCAGATTACTTCCTTGCCTGCTGCAGGCTCGAGATCAACGAGCCCGACGATCTCGATACCGAGCAGGCGCAGCGCGGCGCCGACCACGCGCGCGTGCCCGCCGGTGCCGACAATGAATGCTTGCGACTTCATTGCAGATCGTCCCATGAGATCGGTTCATCCGGATCGAGGTCGCGCTTCAGTGAGCACCCAACCACCTCGTTGTAACGTTCAGGCGGAATGCTCCGCAATGGCCTCTTGAATGCCAGGTCATTCACAACAAGGCGGCACCCTTTACGCAAAGGACGAGCGGCAACGATGCCGCGCCGCATGTTCACCTTGTTTTCCGTTTCTCTGGCCGTCAGGCTCTTTGTCGGTGAGCCCAGTGCCGCTTCGACATTTCGCACCGACTGAACCAGCAAACGCATTTCCTCGGGGTCCGACGAAGCCAGATGGTCTGGACCAGGCATGTTTCGATCAAGCGTGAAATGTCGCTCAATCGCGCAGGCACCCAGTGCCACGGCAGCGGTGGCGGCGGTTAGTCCGACGGTGTGATCTGAATAACCAACCGGTACACGGAATTCGTCGCGCAGTGCCGCAATAACGCGAAGATTTGCTTCCTCCAGTTTCGAAGGGTAATCCGTTGTGCATTGAAAAATGATGAGTTCTCTGCAGCTACCGTTTCTGAGTGTTTGCACGGCTCCGCGCACCTCCTGCATCGTGCACATACCGGTCGACAAGAGAACCGGTTTTGCGGTGCTCGCCACTTTTTCGAGCAGGAGGGGCTCCACTGCCAACGCAGATGCAATCTTGTAGGCAGGTGCATGAATAGACTCCAGCAGGTCTACGTCTTGCGCGCTGTAAGGCGTAGACAAGAAAGTAATGCCAGCCCGCCCGCATTCTTCGGCGATGCGCCCGAACGCAGTTTCGTCGAGCTCCAGCCTCTTGAGCATGTCGTATTGGGACTCGGATGCACTTGTAGTCTCGAGCTGATATGCAGCCTTTGGCGACGCCGTCGTGACAATACGTTCGGACCGAAAAGTCTGAAACTTCACACAGTCGGCGCCACATTCCTTCGCGGCATGTACAAGTTCCAGCGCCAGCTTCAGATCGCCATTGTGGTTAACGCCCGCCTCGGCAATGATCCATGCAGGCTCACTTTCGCCGATCCGGCAGTTTCCGATACGCACGGCTTCTGCAAAATCGCTCTTCGACATCAGTTTTGCCAAGACATCATTCCCGCGTAATCCGGATTGCCGCACCACGCGGCACCACCCAACAGCTGATTCTCAGCCGAATGCGCAGCACATCGAGCGACCTACAACATGAGGCTGGGAGCATCAAAAGACCCGCACCGAAAAAGACACGATCCACGTTTCTACTGCGCTTCAATTGTCGGGGGAGACTCTCGCGTGAGTTTGTCCCTAAACCGATAATAGTAACGAGCCGGATTCACTGCGGATTCTCTCCACCACTGCCGGGAAATCCATGGTGGAGGCGAGTAAACGGGCAATGGCTTGGCTCGGGTATGTAACCTGAGCACCCACCGTTCGTGCCCTTCCGAAACTACTCCGCCTTGATGAACAATATCGGTGGTAAAGACCAGCATTGTTCCGGCTGCACCTTCCATCGCTATCGGATCGCCAATCTCCGCGGGCAGCTGAAAATTTGGCAAGTCAAACAAGCGAACTCCCCGTTTCACATAGTATGCGCGCGTGGCCTCTACGGATTTGTGTGTACCGGGCACGCACTCGAAGGCACCATTCTCTTTGCTTGTGTCGAGCAGATAAATGAAAAACTTGAGTGTCAGCAAGCGATCATAATGAAGGCCTGTAATCGGAACGCCGGACTTCGTCTCGCGAGTTACAAGGAACTGATAGTTGAACGCCAACTTCTTGTTACAGAAACCGGCAGCAATCGCCTGCAGATACTTCGCCGTAGCCAACTTTTCGATAGCCGGGTGCTCAAGTGGATTCCACAGACGCCGATCTATCAGCAGCGATCTTCCGCAATGATAGTCCCGCTCTATGATCGCTTCTGATTTCTCATGATCGAGCGTCTGGCATTCACCCCGTACAGCTTCCAGATCCGATGCACATAGATAATTGGGGATCGCCGCAATTCCATATGTACGCAGGAGCGAAAGAACTCTATCCGGGGATTCGTCCCTGGAAACGATGAGGTCAGAAAGAGTCTGTTTAGCCATGTGCGAGTCCGATCAGCCAATGATCTGAAACCTTATAGCGGCCGTTGAGCTATCAGCATCAGTCGGTCGAACACTCTTTTTCCTTCTGACCGCCTGGCAAAATACGGTCGCAACACGATATTGCTGTAGCCGTTGTAAACCTTCCTACGAACGAATGCGCGGTCCGAGCTGTTCCACCAACTGCCACTGCTATCAAAAACATAGGCCCAGACGTCCAGCCCCGCGCGGTAGGCAGCAGCCTCGAACTCACATACTCGATAATAGTGGTCAGAATTCTCTTTATGCTTTATTTGCCGGCCGTACTTCTGTAGACCTGCCGGATCCTCGCTTTCCCCCTTGGCGATCTGCGCACTGACCGATAGCGTATTCGGCTCGCAGGGCTCGGTGGCCAGGAAGTACCCGCCGGGTTTGAGAACTTTATAAGCCTCGCTCATCGTTGCGTACAGGTTCTCAGAATGGTGAATAGCGCCGATCGAGACGATCAAGTCAACGCGATTGTGTACCTGAGGCATGTGATTGTAGCTTCCGAATACCCGCGCAATAATCTCTTCGCGCGCATTCGAATGCTGAAAAACTTTGGGCATCAAATGCTCCAATGCGTACCGATCATATTCAACCGCAAACACCCGCTCTACCAGTGGCCTTCGCGACAGATAAGCCGCGCACCACGCCGTTCCAGCACCAATTTCCATGACAACGCCGGAAATTGGCGAACCTTTGAAAAGCTCAAACTTCTCGAGAACTTTTTTCCGCCAGTAGGTCCTTGGCGACTCAAGAAAGCTCTTTGCTGCTCCTTCGTTCGCAAAGTAGGGTTCGTAGACTCTGCGATGGAGCTCCGACTGAAGGTCTTGGGCACCTTCACGAATATTTTCGTGATCAGCCTCTGGCTCCCAAATCAACACTTCCGACATCAAATTCCCCAAAAATGTACCCAGTCACTTCGCAAAACAGAAACTCCGATTTAAGTCAGGCCGCGCGCGAATCATTCACCCGATTGAGGACCCACGGGACCTCCGGGGCGACAATCGCCGAAGGACGATAGATCTGCTTCGCCCCGCGCCTCGTCTTCGTATCCTGCACCTCGAATCGAAGCACCGCATCGCGTCGATCAACTTTCCCGCGGCGCTTGAGACAAACGACCGGCGTAATCGAATAAGTTCCGGGCTTGAGCAGGCCTCCCGAAATCTGCACCGAGTACGCGTAATGCCCCGCTGACACCTTTGCAATCGGTGGTTCAACCAGATCCTCGTCCGTTGTGAATATGATGTTGTTGCCGTAACTATCGTGGACGAGCAACGCCGAGTAGTAGTCTTTTGACGGTCTCTCCACTACGACATCGAAAACCACCGAGAATGAGTCCGCGTGCTCAAGTAGCAGGGATGGCCTCGACGAATCGTCGAGAACGGATACCGACTGAATCCATATCGGAACGTCTTCGAAAGGTTTGCGGAGTGTAGTCGGATTCTCGGCAACTCTGTCTGACCAGCCGATCACATTGTTCTGGTAATAAAGAATGCCATCTTCGACTGAACCATCGAACACACATTCACCACTGTCAAGAACAATTGCGCGATCACAAAATTGTCTGACGGCGCCCATGTTGTGGCTCACAAAAAGCACAGTTCTCCCTTCTCGGCTCACGTCGCCCATTTTGTTGAGACACTTTTTCTGGAACGCGGCGTCCCCAACAGCGAGGACCTCGTCGACAATGAGGAGCTCCGGCTCCAGGTGGGCTGCCACTGCGAAAGCCAGCCGAACGTACATCCCGCTCGAATACCGCTTGACCGGCACATCAAGAAAGTTTTCAACTTCGGCAAACGCTACAATGTCCTCGAATTTACGCTCGATCTCAGCCTTACTCATTCCCAGAATCGCGCCGTTGAGGAAGATGTTCTCGCGGCCGGTCAGTTCGGGGTGAAAGCCGGTGCCGACCTCCAACAAACTGGCGACCCGCCCGCTGATCGTGATCTTGCCGGTCGACGGTTCCGTAATGCGAGAAAGCAATTTGAGAAGCGTCGATTTTCCAGCTCCGTTTTTCCCGACAATACCTACTCGCTCGCCCTGCTCGACCTCGAAATTGACGTTCCGCAAAGCCCAGAATTCCTCTTTGGTGAGACCCGAAGTCGCCTGCCCGGAAGCGACCCTTGCCAGTCTCAGGACCAGGCTTCGCACAAACATTGACAACGAGTCGCGTAGTGCCAGGTACGGCGCGCGCTGCTGATGCGATATCAGATACGTCTTGCCAAGGTTTTCGACCCGAATTGCGTGACTCATGATTCAAATGATGTCTGCAAATCGCCGCTCTGTTTTCCGGAAGAACCGCACTCCCGTCAGAAGTAAGGCGACAGACAACAGCGCAGACACGAACAAACCAGGCAGGTAAAGAACGGATTGCCCCGCGAGAAAGCTCCACCTGAAACCGTCGATCACGCCCACCATCGGGTTAAGTGAATAGATGAACTTCCATTTCTCTGGAACCAACGCAGCGTTAAAGCCAACTGGCGATATGTACATGCCGGCTTGGACAAGAAACGGTATGACATAGCGGAAATCACGGTACTTCACAGTTAGAGCCCCAATCCATAAACCTGCCCCCGCTGCAGCGACAAAGGCCAACGCGAGAAAACACGGTAGCGCCAATATTCGCCAATCCGGCAACGCTCCAAGCATCAGCGCCAGAAGCAAGAGAAGTACGAAAGCAATTGTGAAGTCAACGAGGCAAACAACGACTGCGCTGAGTGGAATGATCATCCTCGGAAAATAGATCTTGGAGACCATATTTGCGTTACCGACGAGGCTGTTGCCCGCGTTGGTCAGGGCCTGCGAAAAGAACAGCCATGGCAGAAGGCCAGTAAGCACGAGCAATGGATAAGGCACACCACCTGCCGGTAATTTCGCCAGCCGGCCGAATACAAACGTCAGGATGGACATGAACAGGAGCGGCTGAATCAGCGCCCAGGCTACACCGATGACCGTCTGCTTATACCTGACGAGAATGTCGCGCCAGGCCAGAAAGTAGAGCAACTCCCGATAGATCCACAAGTCTGACCAGTAACGGCGCGTCCCCTTCCCTGCCTCGATCACGATTTCACCAACGTGAGCGTTCATATTGCGATCAGGTAGCAAATTCGTCTTGCCTCATGCAAAAAGCCCGCCTAAAGCGGCTTGATTCAGCACCCCAT
Source organism: Betaproteobacteria bacterium (assembly GCA_020354125.1). Taxonomy (GTDB): domain Bacteria; phylum Pseudomonadota; class Gammaproteobacteria; order Burkholderiales; family Eutrophovitaceae; genus SG8-40. The sequence continues at coordinate 1,896,646 of CP070643.1, forward strand.
TGGCAAGCGACGTCTTACGACGCGCGCTCCCTGACCACGCGGCCCGCAGCGTGTCAGTTCATCGTTTTCCAGCGACGAAATCAATTGAGGATGGTTCTTGAAGTCAATCCAGCTCAGCCGACCTCGTCTGGCCCCGAAAGATCGATTGCTGGTCACCGCCGAACGCCATAACCAATTGAGCTCATTGTTACATTTGGAGAAGACAAGAGCCAAACGGTTGTCGCCGGCTGGAACCAGGGCCATCCAATCGTGGCGCCTGCCGCCGGCTGCGGATGTGCACGCTACGCCAATTGTGCTCGTCCGGGTCCGGCGGGAACCGTCCGATTCGAGAACTCGTCGAGCGCGTGACGCAGATCTAGGCAGCACCGATAGTTTCAAGAAGCCTCATTCTTTTGGCCCTGATGAGAGACCAGTGGCGCCAAAGCGGGCACCGACCACCGCTGATCGCTAATTCGATACGACAGATCCATGAATGGCCTCTCTATAAAGTCGTAAGTAACCTTTGCGAGCGCGATTACACACACGCCAGAGATCGCCAGTTTAATAGGTGGCGGAAAGCCAGTCTGATTGACGATAGCGATTACGAACATGTGAAGAAGATATATCGAAAACCCGAGAATTCCCCACGTTCGCAGTAATGAGGAATTCAGCCACCGTGTCATCGGATTTCCCATGAACACTGAAACCAGAAATATTGCGAACGTCGCACCGTAGAGAGGGCTCCAGAATCTGAGATCGTAATACGGTCGCATATTCCCCAAAAAATGCCAGCTTACGAAAAACAACGTCACCGATAGAAGCGTGAGAAAAGCCACCAGCGCCAACGGATTTAACCACTTGCTCCACCTGATAAGCGCCGACTGGTGAAAATGCGCCGCGTAGGCAGCAATTACACCGCAAGCAAAAATGCCGATGAAGGTACCGTGGTCCCTGTAGTTCGGACTGAGGTAGACAATCGGGTTTTCGAAATCTGGCACAAGAAACTTTGCCGTATACAGTGCCTCGTTCACGACAGCAACTACCAAAAGCGTGAGCACGGCAGCACGACGGAAACGAATGAGGCTCCAAGCTATGACCGGCAGGACTAGATAGAACTGCATCTCGACCGCTATTGTCCAGAAGACCCCGTCGCCTCGGTAGATGAAAAGATGCTGAATCAGACCGATCCATCCGTCGCCGATGTGCAGATAGCGCTCTTCCACTCGACCCGACAACAGTTGTGCGGAGAAAACGGCAACCAGCACCACCGCATACAAGGGAATGATCCTGAATATCCTGCGCACGTAAAACGCGCGAAGCGTGTCACGATTAATACCAACCCGAAACAAGCCCAATGCCAGCAGAAAGCCCGACAGAACAAAGAACAGATAGACACCGATATGGCCGATCCCGGCGAAGTTAAGGGATGGAAAGGCGGCCTGATTTCGCCCCGACGTGTGCGAGAGGAAAACAAGCAGTACCGCTATACCACGAATACCATCGAACGAATGAAGTCGACGTAGCGTGGTCGGGAAGCGAGTTTCTTCGTCGCGAATCATGAAGACAATTGCAGGCGCCTAATTCCGGGACCCGAACGAGTCGCTTGGGCGCGATTGCGGCTGAAGAACAGATCGAGAATCACTGCTTGGCAGTTGCCCCCCGGCAAGTACACGTGACGCCGGCCGGCGAAATCTGCGACGCAGGAATCTTGCATACCGCGTCCAGCGCCACGACAGAACCGATGAAATAATCAGCAGAGCGACGAATCCGAGAAACAGCCAGTACTCGGGAATGCCGGCCCGCCAGGCAAAGAATCCCGTCGCCGCCAGCGCCAGGCCAAGCATAAGAACCAGTAGTACTGCCGCGCCAGGCGACATGCCCGCCCCAATCAACATGTGATGCAGATGATCGCGCCCGGCGCGGAACGGGCTATGGCCGCGTGCCAGGCGCCGCAGGATGACAACACCCATATCGAGGAGCGGCAACGCCAGAAACCAGACAGCAGCAATAGGGTAGATCCCCCCGCGGCCACGGGCTACTTCGATGCTGAACCAGGTCAGCAGCGCACCGAGAATCATGCTGCCCGAATCGCCGAGAAATACTCGGGCATGCGCTTGCCACGGGAATCGCATATTCATCACCCAGAACGCCGCTACCGCCGCCACAATGGTAAACACCAGCTGCGCGGACGCCAGCCGCCCCGTCAGAACGGCGCAGACTGCCAGAAACAACAACGCGATCAAAGCCAGCCCCGAGGCCAGACCATCAGCGCCGTCTGTCATGTTTACTGCGTTAATCAACCCGAGCAGCGCGATCAGCGTAAAAGGGATCGCCCAGTAGTGTGTGGAAATGGCGTCGATACTCAGGATGTCTCCGAGGCTCAGCACTGTGTGATCGCCCCAGTACACGAAGCACAGCCCGGCGATGAGCTGGGCGACAAATTTCTGTCTTGGCGTGAGGTCGCGCAGGTCGTCCAGCAAACCTGCAATCAGCAGAACGGCAAGCGCCGCGAACAAGGGTCGATAGGCGTACAGTGAATCACTAATAAACAGGGCACCGAAAGCGAAGCCGGCAAAGATTGCCGGCCCGCCGATAAGGGGGATTTCACCACGATGCCGTTTGCGCCGGCCGGGGTAGTCGACCAGGCCTACCTTCACCGCCAGTCGCGACAGCAGACGCAGCAAGAATAACGTGCCGACAAAAACGAGGGCGTACTGGATGAGCTGTGCCGTCACCGCCGACTGCCTCGATCAGCCCGTCTTGAAACGAGCCGGTTCATCGCGCCCCGGCCGTGGGTCGATGAAAAAACTGGCCGACGCGGTAACCGAGCTTACGCACCATCCACAGCGGTGTTCGAGCGACCCCGAAGCGGCGCGCGATTTCCCAGGATTCCCGGTTACCCTTGTAGACGTTGCTCAGCGATCGTGTCGACTGACCGCCTGCTCGCATGCGCACCATGACGCCCGGTACGTACACCGACGATATCTTGCGCGCAACGAACAGCCGCACCATCAGATCGAAATCGGCATGGTAGCGGTAGCGTGTGTCGAAACCGCCCACGGAGCGCAACAATTGCGTCTTCACAAACAAGGTCGGATGAGCCGGGTGCCAGCCGGCCTCGAACATGCCTTTTACGTAAGGCTTCGAATGCCAATAACGGATGACGCGCGACGGATCGTGCCGGTCCACGTACACCAGGTCGCTGTGCACCGCGTCGGGACGGCTATCCGCCACCGCATTGGCGACCGATTGCAGAGCATACTCACTGTGGTAGACGTCGTCGGAGTTAAGAAATCCCACATACTCGCCAGTCGCTGCTTCGATGCCCTTGTTCATCGCAAAATACAGGCCCTCGTCGCGTTCTGAAATCAGTCTCGCGATGCGGTGCTTGTATTGCTGCAGGATTTCCACCGTGCCGTCATCCGAGCCGCCGTCCACCACGATGTGCTCGACGTTCGGGTAGGTCTGACGGTGGACCGATTCGACGGCGTCGGCAATCGTGTCCCGAGCGTTCAAACAGACGGTAACAACAGACAGTTTCACTGGCGACGGCCCAAAATCACAAGAAATCAACAGACAAAAAGGGGCACTAGTGCCAATTTCAAGCATGATTCGGGCACACTTCGAGAGACCGGTGACGCCAACACGGCGCCGGACTTCACTTCAGCAGCGACTCGTATAACGACCGGTGCAAGCCGGCAACCCTGGCGGCCGCCGAGGTGGTGACGATCTTTTGCCGCGCCCGCTCGGACAACGCCATGGCTTTACTGGCGTCCTCGATCGCCCACTGCAGACCATTGGCGAGATCGCCGGTTTCGAAAGGCTTGGCCAGATAGCCGTTAACGCGATGATCAATCATGTCAGGCATACCGCCGATGTCGAACGCCACCACCGGGGTGCCACAGGCCATTGCCTCGAGGACGGAATTGGAGAGATTCTCCTGCGTCGAGGGCGCAACGAACACGTCAGCCGCGGAGTAGGCCAGCACCAGCGCAGCGTCCTCGGCCAAGGTGCCGAGAAAGTTGCTTTGCACGCCAAAATCAGGTGGCTCATCGGGTCGGTTTGCCCCCATGACGACCGCGATCGCGTCGCGACCGGCTGCGCTGACCGATATTGACTTTAGCGCTGGTTGAAGCAGATGAAATCCCTTGCGCTTTTCGCTGGTCGCACGCAGTGCGCCGAATAATATGATCTTCCGATCGACGGGCAATCCCAGCTTCTCGCGTGCGACTCGTTTCTCGATCGGACGAAACGTGTCAATGTCAATCGCGTTCGGAATCACGTGGACGGGAAAATGACCCAGCAGCGGGCTGCTGCGGGCGAGACCCGCGAGCCAACGGCTGGGAGTGACAATATTCAGCGCAAGATCGCGATAAGCGTCATTCTTGCGGCGCCAGCCCGTAGTCGACACATCCTCGACGCGATCGGACGCGAGAGCCGGGCAGCGACCACAAGCCGAAAGGTAGCGACCGCAACTGTCATCGTAATGGCAGCCACCGGTGAAGGCCCACATATCGTGCAACGTCCAAACCAACGGTACCCCATAAGCACGCAACGAATTGACATTTACGAACCCACCCGTAATCCAGTGCAGATGAACGAGGTCAGGGGCCAGCCGCTTGATCCGACGGCTCGAGCTGTCGGGCAACCACCCTGGATAAAAGGTGTCGTGTGCCCTTCCACGTGCAGACCATACGAGTGGCAACAGGTCCAAAGCCGTGCGCACTCGGCCTGCCATGTTCCCGAAAACGGTTCGCGGTCCGATTACAAAGGGGTCTGTGCCGTCCCGAATTTGCACCAGCATGGAGGATTCGACCCCGATCCCGCGCAGCGCCAGATGCAGCCGGTACGCTGCGCGCGCCGCGCCGCCACGATGATCCTCACTGTTCAAGATCAATGGTTTCATGCTGGCGTCGTCGGCTCGCCTTTGCGCATCACGGCAAGGACGGTGTGCCCCCTGCCACGCAGACGATCGGTCCGCTCCAGAAGCGGGCGTAGGATCAGCGCACCACTCCGCCCTAGCAGCCATAACGCGCGCCAAAGAGCGTAATCGGTGAATCCCAGCCGGACCCGATTTCCCGGCCTTGCCATCAAATGCGGCGCCAGCAACTTGCAAAGCTCCACTGCCAAGTACCAGCCATGGTGGTAGACGGCAACTTTCTCACTCTCGAACGCTTCGAGCGAAAGCCCGGCAGCGGTGGCCAGCGCACCGAGCGAACGGTCGTTCCATCGCGTTACGTGATGCGGCGGCAAGTTGAGAAAGTCGTTGATGGTTCCGCCAGGCAGGCCCGCTTCATTCGGAACCGAAACAATCACTCGACCGCCTGGCCTGGTGGCCGCAGCCATGCTCGCCACAAATTGCTTCGGATCAGCTACGTGCTCCAGGACCTGGAAGGCACAACAGACGTCGTAAGAGGCTGGGTGTGCCAAGGCATGCTTTTCAAGAGGCTCCACTATGACGTTTGCGTCGAAGCATCTCGCCTGCGCGACCGCTTCCGGATTGAATTCGAGTCCAACGTACTGCCTGCCGCAGTAGGCGGCAAAGGCGCCACGACCGGCACCGACTTCGAGCACAGAGTCGGCGGTTTTGACGAACCGGCGAGCGATCGCGAATTCCGGCTTCTCGGCCATGTAGTACCAGGCAAGGCTCGCGAGTGCCCGGTAGAAGCTCTCGTTGCCAGTGATAATCGGGGAGAAGAATCGAAGGTCGCAGGCGCGGCAGTGCATCTCCGACAATTTGGCAGTGCCGGAAAAATGTCCGGAAACATCGAGCCCGAATCTTTTTCGGTAACCGCGAACCAGATCCGCGGCCGCGATATCACCAACATCGACGAGGCTCGAGGATCCGCAGACGATGCACGCGGGGGCGTTTCGGGACTCTGCGATGCTATTCGTCATCCGCGAGCACCTCTCCGGCTCTGCTCAGAAACTGAGAAATCTATCTTTAGTGTCCGCAGTGCCATGCGAATCGGGTACGGTACCCGTGCCGCATTGATGCTTCTATGCTCGCTGTTGAGGGTCGAGGCCGGCATCAGTTCCGAGCGATTATTGCCTGGACCGAGCGTCGCGCCGCCACTACCTCACCTTTATCGCGCAGCGGCCGGAATAGTCGATCCGCTGCAAAAAAAGAGCTAGTCGGTTTTCCCTGACGTACTCATCCACGGCGCGACGCGCACCCTGCCAATGACCATAATCGTCAACGATTAGCACCCCACCGGACACCAGCTTCGGATATAAATGCTCGAGCTCGTGCTTCGTCGACTCATACCAATCGGTATCTAGCCGCAACAACGCGATCCGATCGGGCATCGACGCAGGCAACGTATCCTCAACGCGACCTTTTACAAAAACCATCCGATCAGGGTTATACCCTGTCGTGGAAAGGAGCGCTCTAACGCCCTCGAGAGGCGCGTAACACCAAAATGAGTCGACCTCATTTCGATCGCTCGAACTCAGCAATTCCGCCGCTGTCTTGCCGTCAAACTCGACATCATCGGCAGTCGGTGGCGTCATCCCCGCGAAGGTATCGAAAAGGTGGCAAGTGCGGTCCTTTTCACCACAAACTTGCAGCGTCTTGATGGCGGCCAACATGCTGCCCCCTCGCCAAACGCCGCACTCAACGATGTCACCTTCGATTTCGTTTTCGACAATGTATTGCACAGCCTCGCACAGCGTTAATATTCGTTGCGCCGACGTCATTGAGTATTCACACGCTTCACGAACAATGCTCGCAATGCGGGGATCCAGGTCACGCGGCAAGTCCCGATATCGAACGAAATCGTAGCCGGTCCGGCGCACACCTTTCCGGACGTATTTTGCGAGCGAGTTCAGTAGCTTTGTTGACATGGCTGTTCCAAATATGGCATGGATCTCCGCTAGCCAAACAGCTCGCGGAGCGCGCGAACAGTTCGCCCCCCCACTCGTCTCCAGAGGGGTAAATTACGAAACATGGTAGCTTGCGTAAACTCATCAGCTTCAGCATTACGCTCTATTTCAGGCGGATGGCGCAATGGAAAAGAAATTGGCTCGGTCGGCAACGCCGCGAACCGATTCTTCTTGTACAAGTTGTGCGTCGCCCCTTCACCGAAGCCAATGTTAGAGACCAGATTGGATTCGGGGATGAGTGTCAACGCGTCATTAACCCAGGCTGAATAAGTCCAGCGATACGCCCACGACGAATTTCGGTCTGCGTAAGTGTCATCGAAAGCCCGGCGCCAATATCGTGCGGCACCGCGGTCTTGCAGATAACGTTCCAGCCATTCTGTTTTTCGCAGCTCGGGCCAACGTGACATTGAGTGATCATAAAGCTGCCAAGCTCGCCGCCAGGTTGCCCAACCCCAGATGTGGGTAAAGCGTGAAGCGTAATAGCTGTATGGTGTGCGCTGGGTACCCAGCTGGAAATTGTCACCCGATAGCATGCAGACGCGCCGATCGCTTTGGAAGTGGTTCAGCAACTCCGCGGCGAACTTGAAGAATGAAGGGTCGGCAACACAATCATCTTCCAGCACGATACCCTGCTCTACCTGATCGAAGAACCACGAGATAGCCTCGCTCACTGCGATTTTGCAGCCCAGGTTAGAACTGCGAAACAATGTTTCAACCTGGCAACTCCAGTCGATTGCATCCACCAGCTTCTGAACAGCAAATACACTGTCTCTCTCACCAGAGCGATAGGAGCGCGGGCCATCGACGGCAAAGAACAAGCGCGGGGGGCGAGCTGACCTAATGGCCTCAAGGACCTTGGCTGTCGTGCAAGGACGATTGAATGCCAGCACGAGAACAGGAGGACAAACCGCTTGATAGCTCATTTGATTCCAAGTCTACGTCTCAATGGCGCCATCTCTGGTTAGTTCGCTGCGGGGCACGCAACCGATCGACGTCACAGGATTCAGCTTTGCAAGAATCTCGCCGGGAATACCGATGTCGATCGAAACGCGCATTCGAGGCTTTCATA
>CP070643.1:1904678-1907068 GCA_020354125.1 Betaproteobacteria bacterium
GAACAACTCACGGGCAATACCATGATGGTGGTGTTCAATGACCCGATGATGGTTGACGACCCGGCTGCGCGCGCGGTTCGAATGGCCGTCGAAATGCAACAACGGTTTACGCGACTGATGGGCGACTGGCGCAAGCGAGGCCATGACATCGCGCTCGGCATCGGCATTGCGCATGGCTACGCAACCATTGGCGCCATCGGCTACGAAGCGCGCCTCGGTTACGGGGTAATCGGGCGCGTCACCAATCTGGCAGGCAGACTATGCACGGAGGCCTTGCCGGGTCAGATCCTGGTGACGGCGCCCGTCTACGCATTGGTTGACGATATCGCTGAAACGACCGATGCGCCCCAGGTAAACATGGAAGGCTTTGCCCGGCCGGTATCGGTCCACAGTGTAGTCGGACTCAAAGAGCAGGCGGCCGAGACTGAGGAAGAAGCGAGTCCACTTCGGGTGCACACGCTGGGAAGGTTCGCGCTACAGGTGAATGGTAAGCCGTTGACCTTCAGTCGCAAGGCGCAGAAGAAGCCGCTCGATTTGCTCAAGATGCTGATTGCGCTGGGCGGTGAGCGCGTCGAAATTACCACGCTGACCGGGCTGCTTTGGCCGGATGCCGAGGGCGATAGCGGCAAGGCTTCATTCGACAGCACGCTGTATCGCTTGCGCAAATTGCTTGGCATCGCTGACCTGCTGTCCGTGTCTGAGGGACGAGTTTCGCTCGATCGCGCCAAGTGTTGGGTCGATAGCTGGATGCTCGACGATATCGTCGCGAAAATCGAAAGTGCGACGCATACAGCCGAAGCAGCCGGCGAGGAGGACTATGCTGGCTTGTCGAGGGAATTGCTGCGGCTCTACGCGGGCCATTTTCTTGATAAGGAGCTACAGGAATCCTGGGCGGTGGAGGCGCGCGACCGGTTTCGGGCAAAGTTCGTCCGCGCAGTCATGCAACTGGGAGCAATTCTCGAGCAACAAAAGGACTGGGATGAGGCCACGACGCTTTACCTGCGCGCACTGGAAATGGACAACCTCGCTGAGCCGCTTTACCGGCGGCTGATGATCGTTTACCGCGAACAGGGTGAATCGGCAGAAGCGATCAATATTTATCGTCGCTGCCGCGACATGCTTTCGATCGTACTCAACACCAAACCTTCGGACGAGACCGAGGCGATCCGCCGCACCATTGCGGCGTAACGGTCGACCAGAGAATTAGCCATGCCCCGAATCCTCGTAGTCGATGACACACCAAAGAACGTCAAGCTGCTGGCCGATGTGCTCTCCGCGAAAGGCTATGAGGTCGAAACCGCAGCCTCGGGGAAGGAAGCTCTGGAGAAAATAGATCGCGTTACGCCCGATCTCGTATTGCTCGATGTGGTAATGCCTCATATGACTGGCTATGAGGTGTGCCGTCGCATTCGCGCCAATCGGGAGACTGAAATGTTACCGGTAGTGATGGTAACGGCGCTCGATCCGGGCGAGGAGCGGGTCAAGGGCATCGAGGCCGGTTGCGACGATTTTCTCAGCAAGCCGGTCAACCAGCCGGAGCTGTTGGCGCGGGTGCGCTCGCTGCTGCGTATCAAGTCGCTGCGCGACCAACTCGAGGAGTCGAATCGTACACTGGAGGCGCGGGTACGTGAGCAGGTTGATCAACTTGAACGATTGTCAAAGCTGAAGCGCTTTTTCTCGCCGCAGCTTGCCGAAGCGATATTGAGCGGCGGTGCCGATGATCCGCTCAAGAGCCATCGGCGTGAGATTACCGTGGTGTTTATCGATTTGCGCGGCTTTACGGCGTTTGCCGAAACGGCTGAGCCGGAGGAGGTCATGGGGGTGTTGCGTGAATACCATGGCCGGATTGGTGAAATTATTCTCGCGCACGAAGGAACGCTCGAGCGTTTTACCGGTGACGGCATGATGGTGTTCTTCAATGATCCGGTTCCCATCCCCGACCCGGCAGCAAGCGCTGTTCGCATGACGTTGGAGATTAGAGAACAACTGGTCGAATTGGCATCGCGCTGGAAAAAGCACGGTTTTGATCTCGACTTTGGAGCGGGTATTGCGCAGGGTTACGCGACTATCGGCGCCATCGGTTATGAAGGCCGGTGGGATTATGGCGCCATCGGCACTGTCACCAACCTGGCGGCAAGGCTCTGTGGCGACGCCGAACCGGGGCAAATATTGATTTCTCGTCGGGTACTGACCGCGGTAGAGGACCTGGTGCAGACTGAGTCTGTTGGCGAACGTCAGCTAAAAGGCTTCATGAAGCCGGTGGAGGCATTCAACATTATCGGTCCGCGTGCCTAGCAATCGGAATCGGTAAGGGATATGTCAGCCGGGCAGATGTAAGCTTGTAGCCATGGTCGCGCGTCAAATAGAAAGGGGATCTCACTATAGGTAGT
>CP070643.1:1907168-1912950 GCA_020354125.1 Betaproteobacteria bacterium
TTCCAGGGCCAGCTCGGCAAAGGCATCGCGGGTGCCAGACGTCGGTGGCGGGCCGAGCACTTCAATCTTCACGTTCGGCAGGTTGCGGTTAACGTCACGCCAGGTTTTGTAGGGGTTGGGAACGAGACGCTTGGCGCCACTCGGATCAGGAACGTCCTTGGCCAGAGCGAGGAACAGATCCTTACGGGCAATATCCAGCTTGCGACCTTTCCTCGAGTTCGCAACGGCAATTCCGTCGTAACCGATCTTGACCTCAATGATCTCGGTGACGCCGTTCTTCCGACACATTTTCACTTCGCTTGCCTTGATGGCACGCGAGGAATTAGTGATGTCAGGGTTCTTTACGCCGATACCAGCGCAGAATAGCTTAAGCCCGCCGCCTGAGCCGGTCGCTTCAATCTTCGGGGTCTTGTAACGGGTTGTCTTGCCGAAGTTCTCTGCGACAACGGTCGCGAATGGATAGACCGTCGAAGAGCCGACGATGCTGATATAGTCGCGCGCCGCCGCAGCACCTGCAAAGCCGACGCCAACAGCGGCCGTCAGCCCGATCAGCAGGCGTGAAATTCGTCTGGATGAATGCATTCTCTTCTCCCGAAAAGCACTAGATGAGTGGAACAGCAGCGCCTAGTTTTAGGGTGCAATGTTACAGCAACGTTACACACGTCATATTTCCGATACCGTGTTACAGCTGATGGTACGGAAGCCATCTGGATCGGTTTGCAAGTGACCCGCAATGGCCGACAAGTACCTGAAAAATCGACGTTTCGATGATCGGCTGGCGACGTAGCGGCGCGCCGGCCCGATTGGTCATCGAGAGAAAGATAAAGCGGTGGTTTTTGACCGTCCAGGCGTACGACTCATTTGGTGTCAAACCGGGGGCGCCAAAATAAAAGACCCGGAGCAGGCGCTCCGGGTCACGTCCCTGCCCTTTCGTCACACGTTGGCCGGCTCTCGGGAGAGACAAAGCCAGACCCAGTGTGTGCAGAGCAATCAGGATTTGTTGCTCCCCTCCTCGCGCCTGACTCCGATAACCGTGCGTGAGTCAGTCGCGCGAAATGGCCAAGGTCAAGAACTCAAATGCTGCCTATCAATTGTGCGTCAGCGAGTTGATGTCCGACCACTTGTAGAAGTTGTTTGCGGACTTGGTGACTGGCTTCGCACCCGAAGGCACACCACTGTATTTCTTGTGGTTGAGGTCCGACCACTTGTAGAAGCCATCGATTCGGCCAGACTTCAGTTCGTTACCGTCATTGGCTGCGATGCCGTGCGTCAGAGCCGAAATATCGGACCAGCGGTAGAAATTCCCGGCTGAGTCCTCAGACATACGGAAAGAGTCCCTGACGGCTGCCGAAGCAGGACTGATCATCAGTCCACCAACGAAAAGCGCAGCGATGGTCACGGCTATGGTAGTTTTGGTGAGTTTCATAGTTGCATCTCCTGAACACATGGTTTAACGGTCGCTTTGGTAATCGGCGCAAACTGACGTCGCCCGATCGATTACCTCGCGTGTGCTAGTAGATACGTGGCCGTGAAGGCCGCAGATTATGAACGCTGCCGCAAAATGAATGTGCGGAAATACCATTTTTGTGCTGTGTCGACTCGCCGCTGGGACGCCGAATACCGGCCGTCCCGCAGGATCCGCAAGGCAACCTCGATCGACAGCCTGACGGACGATGCTGACTAGTAGCGCCTCGTCTCCCCGTTAGTTCTGACATGGCAACAGAGAATTCTACGAAGAACCCCAAACTGCCCACCCGGGCCGAGGCGCACATGCTTCGAATCGGTCTGCTTCTGGGTGTGTTGATGATCATCGCTCTGGGAATCGGATGGGTCTTTTTGCCCGAACTGACGCTGGTGTTTACAGCGATGACGGGGTTGAACTGGCTGATTGGCCGCGCCGCCGGCATGTCGTTTGGTTACGCGAGCAATCTGTCCCACGCAATGGTGATTCCGGCCAACATGGTGATCGAGACCATTCAGGTGCTGCTGGTTTACCCCTTGTTCGTACTGAGCGTAGAGAATCTGCTCGATCTGCCGCGGCTAAGACCGATATTCGCCAAACTGCGCGCGACCGCCGAAGCGCGCCGCGGTGCGGTCAGCAATTTCGGGATCGCCGGACTATTCATTTTTGTGTTTATGCCGTTCTGGATGACCGGGCCGGCAGTGGGATCCATTATCGGCTTCTTAATCGGTATTCGCCCTTGGGTGAATATTGCCGTGGTACTTTCGTCGACCTATGTGGCAATCTGTTTGTGGGGCTTATTGCTCAATGAGCTAAACGAATGGGCCAGCACCTTCGGCCATCTGGCGCCTTTTGCGTTGGTCCTGGCGATTATCCTGCTGGTGCTCGGCGGACGAGTGCATCGCCGCGTACGCACACGATCAAAGGGTCTGACCCAATAGCCCACACATTACGCCCGGCCACAATCGCACCAGTGCGCGGCTGCGAGGCGCGGAAGGCCGCGCCCCTAAATGCCCATATCGAGAAGATTGTAGTCCTTGAGTTGTGACATCATCTCCGGCTTCCATTCGAAATACTCACCGGCGTCAGCGTGTGGTTTGTAGATGAAAGGCGTCTCTTTCGGAAAGCGTTGCTGCCTGGCGCTGATGGCGTAGCCGATCAGACGCGAACGCTCACGAATGCGTTCCTCATCGTAATGGGCACGCGCGTTGTGCAGGCCACCACTTGTCACGCCAAGCACTGACGCACGCCGGTGAAAACCGAAATTAATGGTGACGCGCCAGTCGGAGCTGGTATTGGCAAAAGAACCATGCAAGCACTGACGATTACTGATGACGACATCACCTGGATCGCAAATCATTGGCACCGCATCAGGAAGGCGATCAGAACGCGCCTGCGCCGCCTTTGCGCCAATGTCGATTCGCCCCAGCTTGTGCGAACCGGGAACAATCCACACCGCGTTGGCCGCCGTACAACCATAAAGCTGCGCCATGAAATTGAAGCCATGGCAGTTCGGATCCCAGTTCGGGCTATCCCAGTGCGTTACGCCATCCTGATGCCACGCGACTGATGCGCCCTGCCCTGGTTTCTTGATGAAAATCGCCTCAGTGAACGGCATAAAGTCATCACCGTTAATGGTTGCCGCCACTTTCAGTAGTTGCGGATGAGCGTACACCCTGAGGCAGGCCTCGGAAAACTGTAGCGAGCCGAGAATCAGATAAACAATCTCTTTCGGCGCATCTTTCGGCGGTTCGGGTTCGCTCATTTTCACCGGGTGGCGCCCCGCCGCCTGATCGGTGCCGCCAAACGGGTCACTCAGTGGCTTCGCCCAGAACAGCGTCGGCGCCTGGCAACCCGCAGCCAGCGCGGGGCGTCCTTTGGCGTCAACCGGAGAGCCTTGTTCGACAGGTAGCCGATCAAGGATGTCGATCACATCGGCCTCAATATCCGCCAGTTCTTCAGCGCTCAGTACGTGTTTGAAAACATAAAAGCCGTACTCGTAGTAGCTGTCGACAATATCCTGAGCGAGCCGGCCAGCGTCGTCGAAACGAATCGGCCCGCGATTGGGCAGCGCAAGCGCACGCGCTTCGCCGTCACGCAAATATGCTTGCATTTCCTGATCGACTGGCCCGTGTCTCGTTACATCTGCTTTGGTCCGCACGTTGCCACTCGACCGTAACCGAGTTTGTGCTTCGCTCATGACTGACTCCGTCCTGTCATCAGCCAACTATATCATTCGACTTGAATACGAGCCTGACACGCGCGCTTGTCGACCGCGAGCGCGTTTCCCGGACGAACCGCAGGCCGGACGTTATTCGTCGTTGCAACGCGAGCTTTACCACAACCTTGTCGTGCTCGGCGTTGTGGATTTGATTCACCGTCGTCAGCACGAACCTGCTATCCAGGAAATTCTCGCCGCCTTACCGCAAGGCACGCCCAAGCAACAGACAAATTAGCAAGAACGCCTACCGGCTTCACTTCGCTTCAGCGATATCAGTCGCGAAAGCTCAAAAAAACTGACCCGCAACGCGAGGGCACGTCCTGGCTAGGCGACTAGCAGGTAACCCCCAGTCGCAATCATCGCCGTGCCCGCCGCGCGTCCAATGCCTCGTCCTTCGGGCGCGAGCTTCTCCACCAAGACGAGAATTGCCAGCCCGGCAATCCAGACCAGGTTCATGACCCCGCCGACAAACAACAAGGCCATGATCGGCCAACAGCAGCCGACGCAGAAGATGCCGTGCTCAATCCCCATTACAGCGGCGCCGGTCCATCCCTGACGCCAGTTCCTCGAGACAAAATCGACCGGAGAACGACAGTGTTTCAGGCACGCCTGCTTGAGTGGCAAGAACTGGTAAGCGCCCGCCGCAATTAACAAGCCGCCCGACAACACCAAGTCGGCACTCCACATCATCATGGCATCAAGCAGGCCCAACGATTCGAGTAACCACTGCAAACTGGTCGACGCCAAACTGAAAACGAGCCAGACAACAAGATAGCCGGCGACGAAACTGGCGGTCGGGACATAGGGCGATTTGATTTGCCCCTGTCGCTGGGCGTGTCGATATACGCGCGCGTAAAGCAGAACAACGGGAGCTGCGCTTGGCATCATCATCGCGATCATCATGATCCACCACATCGACACCATGAGCAGCCAGTAGCTCACGCCCCACGAACCACCCGACGTGACGGCACGTATCGGCGGGGGGAACTGCCAGGTGGTCATGGCAACCGTGCTCATACCTGTGCCCGCACCACCCAGCAGGTAGAACCAGCTCAAGGCGCAGATCAAGACGAGACCGCTCGCCATGATCCAGCGGTCACGCTGAAGAAGCCCCTCTGCTGCCGTGGTCTCAGACATTGCCTGATTTTGTCAGGCCTATCCGACGATGCCGTGGTTGTTTAGATGGAGCCTTGCAAATTGCCCGTAGCTGTTCTGGTGAGACAGCGGGATTGGCCCTTCGGTTTTGAACGTCGCACTGCCGACTTCGGCAAGCCGGTATTCGAATCCATGCGGCAAATCGATCCGCGCTCGATGTTCATGGCCGGTGACCGGATTACGAATCGGAACGCCTTCGGATTCCACCAGGCCCTTGACCGACAAGCGCCCTTTACGTTCATCGATATCGACCTCCATCTCGATGGCTTGATAGACGGGATCGAATATCTCTTCCATGGTAGAGGCAAAAACATTCCACACAGTGGCGCCGGGGTCAGTCTCACCACCACTGAGGATAGTCAACAACGCCTCGCGTTGGGCATCACTGGCGTTTTCATCGATGATCCAGAAAGATTTGCCACGCCCTTCATGGACCGCGCCCGGCCATGCCATCACACCCACGACTCGCAAGCCGTCGAGCGAAACATCTCCAAAATGCCCGCGTTTGATCACGTAACCCGCCACCGCTTCGCAGTTACCATGTGTCGGCAGCGCATTGAACTGGCATGGGCAGCCATACGCACAGTTGCAGCTAGCAAATTCATCGGCCTGAATTTCCCATGGTGTCATTGTCGCCTCCTGTCGTTGTAAATGGTCGCGATTGCCAATGTCAGACTACCTATAGTGAGATCCCCTTTCTATTTGACGCGCGACCATGGCTACAAGCTTACATCTGTTCGGCTGACATATCCCTTACCGATTCCTAGGCGCGCGGACCGATAATGTTGAATGCCTCCACCGGCTTTGTGAAGCCTTTTAGCTGACGTTCGCCAACAGACTCAGTCTGCACCAGGTCTTCTACCGCCGTCAGCACCCGACGAGAAATCAATATTTGCCCCGGTTCGGCGTCGCCACAGAGCCTTGCCGCCAGGTTGGTGACAGTG
>CP070643.1:1913050-1927191 GCA_020354125.1 Betaproteobacteria bacterium
CTTTGCGTCCACTGCGGTAAGGTTTTCAGTCGCGTGCCGCCGCATGCCCCACGGTCAACCGGAGAAGATCTCCTCAAGGAATTGCTTGAGTTCGTTCCAGCTTTGCTTGTCAACAGCCTCGTTATAGGCCAGCGGCAGGCCGTATTTCTTGCCGTTCTCGGTTGCCGCCGGGTTGGTGAAACCGTGTAGCGCGCCAGGGTAACCGATGAACTTCATCTCGGCGCGGGCATTCAACATTTCGGACTTGAAGGCATCGACCTGCTCTTGTGGTATCAGCACGTCGTCGTCGCCGTGTAGCACCAGCATCTTTGCCTTAATTGATCCAGGTTCGACCTCGGTCTGAGTCGACAGGGCGCCATGGAAGCTGGCAACCCCCTTTAGATCCATTCCGCGGCGTGCCATTTCCAGCACCACGGCGCCGCCAAAGCAATACCCCATGGCCGCAGTTTTGGTCGGGTCGGTTCTGGAATGGCCTTCGAGCGCTCTTCGTGCAGCCTCGAAGCGGGCCACACCTTCATCCATATTGTTCAGGACCTCGGTCATGAGTTTTCCAGCTTCGTCAGGGTTCGCAGCGGTTTTGCCGTTGCCGTACATGTCGACAGCGAAGCCGGTGTAACCGAGTTCGGCGAGCATGCGGGCGCGTGAGCGAATGTAGTCGGTTTGCCCCCACCACTCGTGCACCACCAGTACGCCCGGGCGCGGTCCGGTCTGGTTTGCGTCCCAGGCGATATAGCCATTGAGCTTGACGCCATTTGCCTCGTACTGGATTTGCTCGGTTTTTATATCAGTTGCCGATGATGTTGTCATATTGTGGTCTCCTCTTGCTGGTACGCATTAAGGTTGACGAGCGATTGCGTCAGCAGAGCAAACGCCAGCATTCTTGTGATGATTCGCCTCTCTAAATAGCCTTTGTCGGTAATCCGTGCCTTCTGAACGGCTTCTATCTGAATTACCTCTATCGAAACTGCGCGTCTCCGTCCCGCTCGATCTGGTTCACCAGATTCACCTCCCAGTCCAGATAGCCCTGCATCGCTTCACGTACCGCAGAAGCCTGTTCGTATGGTTTGTACCAAACATCGTTGGCTTCGG
Organism: Betaproteobacteria bacterium; assembly: GCA_020354125.1. GTDB lineage: Bacteria > Pseudomonadota > Gammaproteobacteria > Burkholderiales > Eutrophovitaceae > SG8-40. The sequence goes on from CP070643.1 coordinate 1,914,140, forward strand.
TAGTTAGATGTTGCGCACTGCTGGATACAGGCAACCCAGCGTCGACCCACGTGCGCGTGCCGCCATCGAGCACCTTCACAGGCTGCGCAGGGTGGGTTTGCGCGAGGTCGTTGGCGACATAGTGAGCCAGTGTTCCATCCGGCGAAGTAATCACCAGCGTTTGGCCGGCTGACACATGCGCCAGTGCCTCGTCGAGACGCGAGCGCACGCCCCACAGCGCCCCGGGGATATGCTGCTTGCGGTACTCGAGACTACTCGCAAAATCGAGCACCGCGATATCAGCTTGCTGAAGCTTGTCGTTCAGTTCACTGGCGGAAAGTGTCTCCGCTTGCCGGTAGCCCAGCAAGTTCGGTGTGGCATCACCTGATTGCAGGTCGTGATTCAGAGCGTCTTGCATTACGTACGCGTCGTCCCAGCCCATTTGCCTGAGCCAGGATGCTGTCATCCTCGCGCGCACACCGTCGTTGTCGACCAACACGATGCGCGCGTGACGGGTAGCGACATACTCATCGGTCGCCTGCACCAGTTGTCCTCCGGGGGCATGGCGGCTGCCGGGCAGGTGGCCCTGCGCATATTCTTCCGCTGTTCGGACATCGAGCACATAGAGCGTGCGTTGTTCGCTTTCCAACTGCCACCGTTGCAGGCGTTCGTGATCGATTTCGCTGACGCCGAATTTCTCGGCGACTCGTGCCGCAGCCGCTTTTGCCTTGTCGAGTCCCGCAGCCCCTGGTGCGGCGGCATGCTGAGTTTCACCGCTGGCCGGTTTATATCCGGCAAGCTGCCAACCCATCGTGCCGTCCTTGAGCGCAACAACGCGGTTGGGTATGCCCGCATTGATCAATGACTGTGCACCGATGATGCTGCGCGTGCGCCCCGCGCAGTTCACCACTACTAGTGTCTCCGGGTCAGGCGCGGCATCGAACACACGGTAAACCAGTTCGGCGCCGGGGCAGTCGATGCCGCCCGGGATGCTGACGTTGTGAAACTCCTGCATTGGCCGGCTGTCGAGGATGATCATGTTCTCGCGGGCTTCCTGCTTGGCGACCAGTTGCTGTGCGGTGATGCGCGGCGTGTCGTAGCGGTGCTCAACGTACTCACCGAACGCCTTGCTCACCACGTTCACACCAGAAAACACCTCAAAGCCGGCGTCTCGCCATGCGGCGACACCGCCCGACATGACGGCAACATCGGAATACCCGAAGTCAATGAGTCTTTCCGCGGCAGTCCGTGCCAGCCCTTCGTCTTTTCCGTCACACAACACGACGCGGGTGCCGCGGCGTGGAATGAGGTCGGAGGCACGAAGCTCGAGATGGCTGATCGGAATGCAGCAAGCGAACAACAGGTGAGCTTTGAAATACACTCCTTGCTCGCGCACATCGACCAGCGCGAGCTCGTTGCCATCGCGCAGCATTGCCTTGACCGTTTGCGGTGGAACGGTCTGGTAGGCGGCCATTACGCTGACTGTCCGGATCCGGTTTTTTCCGAACCAGCTTCTAATGAGCCGGTGCGCGCGTCGCGGATATCGGTGTGGGGCGGGTAGTAGTGCCAGCTATGCTCTCGGGCGTTGTAGTACTCGCGTTTGAACAACTGCGGAATCGCCAGGCCGTACATGTGGAAATTTAGCATCGGTGCGCCACCGGGAATATCGAGCGAATGCAGCTCGTCCGGCATGAAGGCAACACCGGTACCTTGTTTCACTACGGTCATTCCGGTTTCCTCGACCCCGCCATCATCCGTGCGTTTGTAGAGACGATTCGGCTCTTCGCCGTGCACACCGACGATCACTGCCCAGGTGGTGTGATTGTGAGGTGCATTGACGTAACGCCGGTTGGTGGAGTTGGCGTACAGAGCGAATCGATGGTCGTCGTCTTCGGAAAGCAGATACAGGCAGGACGGATGGCCGGCCGCTTGTTCGGGAGGCGGGAAATCCTCAACCGGAAACAGTTCGGTCCTGGTAGCGAGTTTCATTAGTTCACCTTTGATTGCCTCGAGGGACTGTGGACTGACGCCTTGCGTGGACTCGATTTCCCGCACTCGGGCGACTGTGTCGGCTATTGCGCCCTCCCGGTCATCGGCTCTGGTGCTTTCCTTGGCGGTTTGCATGATCTGGCCTCACTATCTGTTAGCGCCAGTTGGTGGCGCAGTTTTGGGGGGGGCGTAGCCACTCGTTACCGACCTTAACCCTATACCCTTCGAAGGGAATGATAACGCTGCCCGCGAGGCGCTGTCCGCAACAGCCGGATACAATGGCCGGGGATGTTGTGTTTACCCTTATGAATCAGCTTGCTTTGGCCTTGCCGGCAACACGGCATTTGATGGGAGAGGCCAGCTCAAAGCGACATAGGGAGAAGCCAGAATGGCTGATGCCAAGCCAATGTTGATTGGAGACGAATGGGTCAGTGACAGCGGTGCTGTCCTGAAATCCATCAATCCGGCAACGGGCGCAACCAATTACGCTGTGTGTGCGGCGACCAGAGCAGAAGTCAATCGTGCAGTTGAAATTGCTCAGCAGGCTGCTAGCGCACCGACATGGCGGGACATGCTGCCGCACCTGCGAGCGAGGCTGCTGTCGGGAGTGGCCGAATTGATCGAAGCGCGTGCCGACGAATTTGCCCGGATACAGATGCAGGAAAACGGCAAGGTGTGGCGGGAATGCCGCGCCCAGGCCCACTCGGCCGCGGCGATATTCCGTTACTACGCCGCGGTATGCGAAACGATCACCGAGACGCTGACGCCGTCGCGGGGAAACTACGTTTCCATGACGGTGCACGAACCTTATGGCGTGGTGGCAGCGATTACACCGTGGAATTCGCCGTTAACGATGGAGGCACAGAAAGTGGCGCCGGCTATCGCTGCCGGCAACGCTGTGATACTCAAGCCCTCCGAGATTACATCCTCGCCGGCACTCGAATTGGGAAAGGCTGCGCTCGAGGCGGGGCTGCCGCCGGGCATCCTCAACGTGCTGCCCGGCAGCGGTGCCGTGGCTGGCGATGCTTTGGTGCGACATCCCGGCGTGCAGTTCGTGTCGTTTACCGGTGGCACGGAAAGCGGCCGCCGGATTGCAGCCGCCGCTGCCGAGAAACTGATGCCAGTGGCACTCGAACTTGGCGGCAAGTCGCCGCACATCGTTTTCGCAGATGCCGATATCAATGCCGCGATCGCTGCAGTTAGCGACGGCATATTCGAAGCGAGCGGCCAGTCCTGTGTCGCTGGCTCGAGGTTATTCGTGCAACGCAGTGTCCATGATCAGGTACTTGCGGGCATCGTCGAAAGAGCGAAAGCGCTACGCATTGATTTGCCGGATGCACCCGGAGCGCAGTTTGGGCCACTGGCGTCGTTCACCCATCGCGATCGCATTTCCGGCATCGTCGACAAGGCGAGAGCGGAAGGAGGGGAGGTCGTGGCAGGCGGCGGGCGGCCGCCGTTCGAAAAGCTCTCCTCGGGTGCTTATTACCTGCCGACTGTCATCGCCGGACTGTCCAACCAGGCGAGCGTGTGTCAGCACGAATTATTTGGCCCTGTGCTATGTGTGCTGCCGTTTGACGACGAGGAAGATTTGGTGCGACAGGCCAACGACTCCGTGTACGGATTGGCCGCCGGCGTTTGGACTGCCGACTATCGCCGGGCCTGGCGCGTGGCGCGAGGACTCGAGGCGGGCACTGTGTGGATCAACACCTATAAGCAACTATCCGTCTCGACACCGTTTGGCGGCTTTAAACAAAGTGGCATCGGCCGTGAAAAGGGTGCTCGCGGATTGCGCTTGTACCAGCAAGAGAAAGCGTTGTACTTCGGTTAGGTGTCGCCAATGTGGACACATCGTGCCAGGCTAAATCTCGTTGTACCCGCAGGGTGCCAAAAAGCCCGGCCCCGGGGAAGGGCCGGGGGGCGTCCTCACTGCCTCACCGGACAGGTATTGACGCCAATCATCGCGTAAGCCGGGCACCAGCCAACGAATGCCGTGATGAGCGGCACCAGACCGATGAGACCCAACCACCTGGCGCTACCGTCTAGGAGGAAAAAAAGCGCCAGCAGGACTATACCGGCGATGATTCGCAACACTTTGTCAATTTTGCCTACGTTCGTTGTCATGATGATCTCCTGTCCGAATGATATGGCTCTTGCCATGTACTCATTCTTGTTTCCTCGGCAGGGAATGTATGTAACGTAAGTCACATTCACGGCTTGTGGCGAGCTGAAACATCGGCGGGATCTTGCGCCAATCGCGACAGACTGTCGCGATCGGTCAGGCGGATCTGCTCGCGAGCGAGCCGTACCCAGCCGGCAGCGGCGAATTGGCCTAGCAGCCGGGTGACAATCTCGCGCACGCTGCCCAGTTCGTCTGCCAGCGCCTGATGGGTCGTGTGCAGCACGGGGCCGCGCGCAACCAGCAGCCCAGCCAGCCTTTGGTCAAGACGGTGGAAGGCGACCTCTTCTATCAGCAGTGTCAGATCGGCCAGCCGCTCGGCGAACAGCCCGAAAACGTGGCGTCGAAAAGGCGGATGCTGTAGCAGCAGCGCATCGAACAGTGGTTGCGTCATGCCGATCAGCGTCACGTCCGTCTCGGCCATGCCGGTGGCAGTGTAGGGTATGCCACTGAGCAGACAGCCGCTGGTCAGTACACAACTTTCGCCGGGAGTGACACGGTAGAGCGTGATCTCGCGGCCGTCTGGTCCGAGCTTTGAAACGCGGATTGCGCCGTCTAGAACAATCGGAAAGGCCGAGCAGGCAGATTTTTCGTCGAATAGGTGTGTGCCCGCGGGAACACGCAACAAGGCGCTTTCGCGTCGCAAGCGGTCGAGGCAATTATCAGGTGCTCCGCGCAATGGCTCGAGCAGATTGAGCGCACGTTCGATATCGGCGGCTTCAGGACTCATACAATGGAGAAAACAGACGTCAATTGATTGGCCGCAGTGATTATGCCCCTTGTTTAGTGCGTGGACCGAATCTGGATCCGACTGAATTGGCCCCAACAGCAATGCTTTGCAGCTATCGTTGACAAGGCGAGAGCGGAGGAAGGAGTGGCGGTGACCGGTGGCGCGCGACCGCTTTTCCAAAAGCTTTCATCTGACGCGCGCTGATGAGAAACTGTGGCCATGCTGGACATGGGAGTTCAACCCGGGCCGCGACCCTGTTTAACTCGGCCACTACTTCCTTTAAGCCAGCGTCTTCCTTTTCGCGGCTGCCTTCCTTTTGACAGGCGTTTTCTTTCGGCTTGCTACTCTCTTTTTTGCTTGTGCTCTCTTTCCGGCCGATGCTTTCTTTGTGCTGGTTGTTTTCTTCTTCGCGGGCGTTTTCTTTTTAGTCGCTAATGCTTTGCTTTCGGGGATACGAAAGACGTGGATTGACTGATCCTTGGCCGCGCAGCGTTTGGCTTGCTTGTCCGCTTTCATCCGATCCGAGACCACCACCAGCAAATCATCCGAGAGCCAGTCGACGCCTTCGACATTGCAGTAGCCTTTGTCGGGGAACCTGTAGGTGATGCCGTCGCCAGCGAACGCATGCGCGGTCCTGTCGATATCGCCGATCCACAAACGGCTCGAGGCCTGTGATACCACCGCGAGTCGATCGCCGTGGAAACTGATCGCTGCATAGTCTTCGAACTCTGCGGCGTCCGGCAGGGCAATTTGGTGTGTCCACTGCCAGTTCTCTTCCTTGGTGCGTACGAATACCTGGATGCGCCCGCCTCCCTCAGTGGCAGCGGTGCACAGATTGCCTTCGCACATAGCCAGCAAATATTCCTTTTTGCCACGCCACAGATGGGCCAGGCCTTCAAAGCCTTTGTTCTTGCTCTCGAACGTTTTGGAAAGACGGGTACAGCGCTGGAATCTGAACTCATGGTCGTACTCAACGACGAATGAGCGGTATTTGCCGTCGGTATCTTCTTCTGCTTCGATAATCAGATAGAAACGCTGTGCCTGCGGGTCGAAGGTGATGTCCTCGAAGCCGGTCCCCGGGCTGAGCGCCGGGATTAATCTGTTTGAACGGCCGGACTTCAACGAGGGATTGACTTTGCCTACCAGGTTGAGGCTGTCAAAAATGACATAGGCATTCCCATTCAACACCGTCACGCCGCTCGCCTCGAGTGGGCTCTTTTTCTTACGGCCTGGCAAAAGTTTGTAGAGTTTCTGCTCCCGGACCAATTCGAGTTTTGCCTTCATATCTCTCCCCCTCGGCTGGGTCGCAACTTTGCGTTGCTCCAAGCCCCGAATCATCTCCACCGTGTTTTTCTTCGGATGGCGCAGATCAACTATTGCCATGTTGTCACTGTTGATGACGCTTTTGCAAGGCCGCGGAGTCTTGCGCAGATCTGAGCGCTTGCTTCAATCGCATGCGCAGTGCGGGTTGTTGCAACTGGTTCGCGATTTTTACCCGCGTGTGAGAATGGTCGTGTCCCTTTCACGACCAAGCTCTACGACTTTTACGCTTTGTGCCGCCACTTCGATCGATGTGATCGAAGTGTGATCGGGTCGGAAGCAAACTACCTCGTCGCGCGATTGTGCTGCTCCGACCACAACATTGATGGCAATGTAGTGCGAGAAAATGACACTGTCGTGGGCCATGGTGGCCAGCGAGCTCAATAACGTCTCGCGCCAGCCTAGATAGTCTGGCGAATTGGGTGGGGCCGAGTCGCGCAGCTCCTGCCAGGTGCCCTCCATCGCTTGTTTGAGCCATCGGAACCTCTCACGAAGATGCACTGGTGGCGATGGAATCTCGGCGACTGCTTCGAGAACTTGCGCCGTCTGTTGCCAAAGCTGTTCGAGTGGACGCGCCGTTTCCCGGCAGCGGCGTAATGGACTGGTATAAATCGGCATTGGCTGGAGCGTTCGTGCGAGCGTTTGCGCCGCTGCTTCGGCTTGCTCCAGGCCAGTAGCGTCAAGACCCGCATCGGGCTCTTCACCCCAGTTTGCGGAAGGGCGGGCATGTCGGACGAAATACAGTCTGGGCATAGGCTGGGTTACCTCTGATCAACACCATCTTATGGTGCGCTCGCACGGCTGCCGTGGCCCGCGTTGGGGAGGGCAGTGCCGCGCGCACCCTGGTGCAGAGGCTGGTTAGAAATCCGAGCCGAGGCCAATGGTCTTTTCTCCGACGACCTTCGACTGACCATTGCCATAAACAAGCCTGATCGAAACGGTGATGGTCTTTTCCTCAACATTTAGGGTTTCAATGAAACCAAAGTGTGATTCAGCTTTGAGCTCGGTGGCTTCATTCTGGACTATCTCTGGGTCGACGTCATGAATTGAGTAGATGCGTTTGTAGTTCCTGCTCGGCAGGTCGAGAACGAACACGCTGCCGTCACCGTAGACCTCTGCCGTGGCCACATACAATCTGCTGGAAAAAGGATCCCACGCGAGGCTTGTCATGTCGGTTACCCATGGCCCGTCCTGCCAGAATCGTTTATTGATTCCCCAGACGCCTGTTGTGTCAGTCTCGTTTGTTAGTTTGGAAAGAATAATCCCCAAGTTGCTACCGAGTGCGCTGTCGCAAAAGACAAATGCCCAGAAATGACCATTTGGCTGAATCACAGGCCCATGCTTACAGTTTGAGCCCATCAACTCGATTACTCCACCGCTATCATCGCTCGCGTTTGATCCGGAGGCAATGAAAAGGGAGACAAGCAGCACAAACAAGAATTTCATGTTGATCCTCATCTGCTAACGATCGCTAGAGCTGAGCGGCATGCTGCCGGCGACACAGCCAAACGAAGCAGCGGCTGTCATCGTTTCTTTCTGCGTGACTTTACAGCACACCGGAGAGACAAACCCAGCCGGGCGACTGCATTGCGTATGCAGTAAGTGGGTCTGCGGCTTTCTGCCGAGTATCACCGAGAAGAGAGCGAATCGAAGCGCTTGTATTCTGAAAAGCCGCTCCTCGCGCCGATGACAAGGACAATGACAATGATGGTCCACCACGGGCTATCACCGCGGAGAATGCCCACAGCGACATTCAGAGCCAGCAGCGAAAACCAGACGCCATCCAGTAAAAACAGAATTCTGTGGTGCCAGACGCGTGTAAGCATTGACAGAGCCAGAAGGGAGACGCCAAAAAATCCCGAGACTGGATCGAACGGCACTGCCTCGAGCCCAGCCTCCGGATTGGCCGGTAAGGGCAACGAGGCAAGAACAAACAGAATTCCGATAGGAACGCTCCAGCGGAGTCTTCGTTTCAGAGCGGCCTTCAAGCTGACCAAAGTTGGTGGCCCCAGCCACTCCCTGATCGATGCGGCCTGGGCCCGATCGAGCTTGAAAACGACTTTCTTTTTCGGAATGCTGACGGAAAGAAATGGGGTAGTTAAGCGGGATTCGCGCAGCTCGGCTTTCTCTTCGGCGTCGGCCCGTGCTATCTGGAAAGATTCTTCTCCGTCAACCGCCGCAATCGTCAAAGAGTCCGCATTGAGCGACACGGTCCAGGCCCCTTTGCGTCCTACTTCTGCCACGACTTCAAACGTGCTGCTTTCATTCATGAGAACAACCTCAATATGGTCAGTGTTGCCGTCGGACGTTGTGAATCAAGTTGCCACTAATGGGCAAGCAATTCATTGGCCAGTGTTGAACCGGCTGTCAAATGACGTTGGCTTACGCGCAAGCAGCGATAGCAGCTGAACACCGCCACCCACCAGCAGTATTCCTGCTGTCAACAAGGCCATTGCGAGCGTTGATTCCCTGGCTGTTGCTATGCTGTAGATCGCCCAAAGGACGAACACCAGACCAGGAAAAATTGCTGTAATTCGAATTGCCCAGATACCCGTGTTCAGCTGCTTTCCGGGCTTTTCGAACCATGAATAGAAGGAAATGCTGGTCGTAGAGAGCAGTAGTGCGATTGCGAGTACAGCCAATTCAGTAGTCACCATATCGTTCTCGTTTCCTTTCGCCTGACGGTCAATGTGTCAGCGGTTTCGATCGAGTCGCGGAGTGCGAGGAGCCTAAGAGGTTAATGTCAAACATCACAGCGAAATTCGGACCCGTGTCCTTCTCAATCGGTTGCACGCGGTTACTGCGCGGCGGCGCGTGTTACGCTCGGCGAACGGAGGTCACCCATGTTTGAAACACTACTTGTCAATGTTGACGGGGCGGTCGGCCAGCTCACTCTGAACCAGCCGGCCAAGCGCAATCCGCTGTCGACGACCGTGCTCACGGAACTGGCCGCCGCCGCGCACTGGTTCGACGAACAGCCCGAGGTGAAGATCGTAATCGTGACAGGAGCCGGCCGGATATTCTCGGCGGGAGCCGACCTGTCGATCTTTGACGGCGCTTCGGAAGTCAGTTCCCGGCAAGCGTGGGAACAAGGCTATGAAATGGCGGTGGCACTCGAAAACATGCGCGCCCTCAGCATCGCGGCAATCCGGGGCTGGTGTATCGGCGGAGGGCTCGTTCTGGCTGCCGCATGTGACCTTCGTGTCGCGGCAGAAGACGCACAGTTCTCGCTTCCGGAGGTTGACGTAGGCATACCCCTTGGCTGGGGTGGTATTCCGCGGCTCGTCCGCGAGATTGGTCCCGCGCTCACCAAGGAACTCGTGCTTACCTGCCGTTCCTTCGACGCGCGCGAGGCAAAGGCTGCGGGTTTCCTCAACCGGCTGGTGCCCGAGGAAGAACTCGACGCGCACGTGCAGTCGCTGGCTGAGTTGCTGGCGTCGAAGGCGACTCACACTCTCGTGTCGACCAAGCGGCACGTCAACGCCGTAACGGATCAGATGGTAGGTACGATGAGAAGCTGGTCGGACGCCGATGGATTCGTTACGGCGCTTGCCGATGCCGAGTGTACCGCTGCCCGCCGAGAGTACTTGCGCGCGCGCCGTCGGAAAACATAATGGCCCTTAATTTTGTCGGCACGCACCTGCCAGGCGTTTCACCTTGGTTCAGAGTAGCACTCGATGAAGCGAGTGTTCTCTAATTCTGTTTTGACATTGTCTGCGATATACAAAAGATAAACCCCGTGACCAACCAACACAGGCTCGACCAATGGCTGGCCGTACTCGTAGGCCGTGCCCGCCGTACTTGCGTTGATTTTCCACTTTCTTATCTGCTCAGAGTTCGCCGTCATCTTGGTCGTACCACCGAATCGGTGACGGAGATTTGCTTTCGGCCCAACGCACCGCCTCTTCGCAACTCATGAATCCAACCGACAATGAGAACGGTGACTCTCCTTCATCACCGAATCGCACGTAGTACAGATATCCATGTTCATTGAGTTGGGGCACCTCACCTTCATCCAAGAAGCCGTGCGCCTTCGCCAACTCGAACCAGTAGTCCCTGTTCAACCGGATAATGAAAACCGGTGATTCGACTGCGCCGTCGTAGAGCCACGTACCAGCGAGAGCGACAATTTCACCTGAAACACTCAAATCATCAGACTTAACGTTAGGAACAGGCCGAAGCAAAGCTGCCCAACTTGGGCGGATTATTAGGCGCCATTCGTGAATTAGGCTGGCAGAAACGTCAATTGCATAACCACAACGGATCGTCAGTCGGGATCTATTTCATGCTCCCGGGCATCGATTTCATACGGCGCCTGATGATACCCGTAGGATACGATCTGCTGCAGGTACAGCGGCAAGAACGTAGCGATCGAGCCGGCCACTTCGTGCTGATGCACGTGACGGCACTCATGTGAGATGAGCCGGTTCGAGCCGTGACCTTTCAAAATGAAAATGGCATAACCCAGAGTCAGTCCGGCCGTCGTCGGACCCAGCAGGCCAGTTTGAAGTGCCGCGGCGCCTAACTCTGGATCGGGCGGGAAGGGAAGCGATGCTGCCTCGACAAGCCGGATCCGTTCGGGAAATTGGACGCCGACAGAACGCGCGAGCCGCAAACCCGTTTCAGTCAACGGCGCGCCAACTTCCAGGGCGGCTGCCGATTCCTGTTCTGCCCACGCAATGGCTTTGGGGAGCAGGCGTGGCAGCTCAGCGGCGAGATCGATCACGTCACCTGACGACGGCGCCGAACCCGCGACGGGCTGCATACGGCGGGTTGGCCAAACGATCGACTGTGTGAACTCTCAAGCTATCTCTTTCCATATTCCGTAACAGAGTTTTCCAACACAGATGCCGGTTGCAATTGGAACAATAGTCGTTCTGACAATTTCTATCTCGATGCTGGAAGTCATGAAGACGAAAACCAACACAAAGCAAACAATTGAGAAAACTATTGCATCAACGATGCTTTCACTTAAAACAAAGAATCCCAGCAAGCTACACGCTGCGCCTGCGAGCAAAGCCACCCAGGGCGGAGACAAGTTGAACAGGTATGTAGACAGACTCCATGCGATCGCAGCGCCCAAGATGGCGGTGGAGAAAACGATAATTAGCAGTGGTTTTCTATCTGCAGGTTTGGCGTCTTCGCCGGTCATATTGGAATCCTTGTGGTCTCCCTCACCGGCAGCGGTTTGGCCACAAATCTCTGTCTGTCTATGGCTCATAGGGTTGAATTGCGGATGTTGATCAGGTGTGCCGCATTTCAGACGTGTTATGTGGTTTCATTATCTTTCTTGTGCTGACTAATCTTCTTAGCCCCTAAAACTATTCCAGCTAAATTAATTAGTACTGACAGGAGCAATAAGAAGCCTGCGCCTTCCATATAGCCCACATTGGAAGCCCAAACAATCGCTACAAGATGAAATATAAGAGATGGTATTGATAAATAAAACCCTGCCTTAAAGGCAACCAAACACAATACAAATAACGCGATTGAAATTACTATTAGCGGGATTGCAACAAACAGTATGAATAGAGGGGTTGGGTCAGAAGCAATGGCGATCCCCGGGATCGATCCTAGAAAAACACCCGCTATGTACTTTGAATTTTTCAGTCGAATTTCCTGTCTGGACAGAATTCTCGCGCTGAACGGCATCCGACTGCTGTCGTTTCAACACTTGTTCTCGCCACTGACGTGCAACATCACGCTCATCATAAGTCGCGTAAAACTCGGGTCCGGCAACGCCCTAGGGCAGTTTTTTATCCCAACCGAGGCAACTAGAAAATGCCTACCTGTCTGACAGGTCGAGCGAGTCTACCAACGAGGCCGGGACGTTGGCCTTCTTCTTCCCGCCCAGAGCCAAGTAGTACAGTGGTTCGCCTTCGATCGAGAGGCGATGCCGATACCGCCGAACCTGATAAAGATCGAGATAGTCGGAGAAGATCAGCTCACGAATGAGCTGAGAGAATCCCCAGTCGATATGTCGATCAAAGAAGGTCTCCTTGATGTTGAAGGCGACCCAGCCTTCCTCAGTGATCATGTTGAAAGCTTCCAGGAAGGCCGTGGCAGGAATGTCGCTGAATCCCAGCGCCGCTACCGAGATCAGGCAGTCGGGCGACCATGAGTTAAGCTCGGCCCGCTCATCGTCCTTCAGATCGCAAAAGTCCATGACATAGAACGCATCGTAGACACCTGGACGATCCCGTTCGGTGGCGACTTGCGCCTCCGGAATGATGTCGACCCCGATTAACCTTGAGACGCCGTGTTTCTTCAGCTCTTCCCCAACGATCCCGTTACCCGCGCCGAGGTCAAGCACCCTCAGTTCGCTGAAGCTTTGCTCGGATTGAGATACGGAGGACAGCAGAACGTCCGCGACCATTGATGGCGATTGGCACTTCAGGCGCTCGTAGACGACCTGTTCATAGAGTTCGGGGACTTCGTAGATGCGTTTGTAGTCGTGGAGGCGGATCTTTTCTTTCGAGTCTCCATCGCATAGGTAGAAGTACACCTCGTCTTGACGTAACTCCCGAACATCCCGGGGTGGAAACTGAATTCGATGTCGTTTAGTCAATTGCGGTATTTCCCGATTGTTCTGCTCGGCGAATGGTGAGTATATGGTCGCTTCAATCCAGACTCCAACGCCCCACGTTGGCCAGCACCGGCCCCGCATCGTCAAAGGCATCGACCAGGTTTTGGTGGTACCAGCACTCCTCGGCTGACCGAAGCTGATCTGTTGCGTGGCGCGCCTGGTAGCCCGGGACGTCAATGTTGGCTGTGGCCTCGCCGATCAACTGCGGCAACAGGTCGACCATGCCGCTGCCCTCGTCGAATTGCTCCTTGTCGCGCCAGACGATCTCGCTC
>CP070643.1:1927291-2045284 GCA_020354125.1 Betaproteobacteria bacterium
ATGACGGCACCCAGGCCGAGCGTGTCGGAATTAAGCTGAAGGGTGGTATCGGATGTCGTTACGAAACCGCCGAACTGGATCGCGAACTTGTCCCATGGCTGGTCAGCATCTGTCTGTGCATGAGCGAAGCCGGCGAACAGAACCCCCCACGTCAAAGCTGCTGCAACTCTCAGAAAGGCAAACATAACGGCTTTTCCCCTGTGCTGGTAGGCGTTTTCGACGCCATACTTTTGTTATTCCCGGAAAGCCCCGCTTCGGACATCCGTCCACGGGATCAGCATACAGCGACTTCGCTGATCTGATCAAATAATGACCCACCCGCTTCCTAGTATGCTATCGGACTTTCTTCACATTGGCATTCTTCCAGGCATGCTGTTTGTCAAATATTGAGAAGCATTCGTTTTTATGGCATTACTAAAGAACACAGCCGTTGCGAATCGGCCAGGCGCCGCCGAAGATAATCGATTCAGGTTGCACTGGTCGTTGCTCGCGGCCCTACTGGGCCTCATGGCGCTGTGTGGCTGTGCGAGCAAGGCTGCGCGACCAGTGACCGAGAGCAGCGCACTGGTCATCACGCCGGTAAGCCAGACCAGTATTCGTGATCGCCGCCCCGAGTTTCGTAACGTCTTCTGCTCGGTCCTGGAAGCACGCATGGCCGAACAAGATAGCGACGACGATTGTGAATTCCGCCTGCTGCGCCTCACCGACGAAGCGCCACCCATTTACGCGCCCATTGACCTCGGTGTTTCACAACAGAATTTCACCGTGATATTCATTGCCGGACTCTATTCTGACTGCGTAGACCAGACGAATCAGGCGCGGACCCAGTTCAAGGACTATCTGGCGCGATTCGGTTACCACTTCGAGACACTGCGCGTCAGTGGGGTCTCCAGTACTGAATCGAACGCGCAGTTTATTCGCGATGCGCTGCTGGATATGCCGGAGTTGGGCACCACGCGCAAAGGCGTCATCGTCGGGCACTCCAAGGGCGTGGTCGACACTCTGGAGGCATTGGTCACCTATCCTGAGCTTCGGCCAAGAATCAGCGCCGTAATCTCGCTCGCCGGGGCTATCGGTGGCTCTCCTCTCGCCGATCTCGCGCCCGATGCAGCAATCTCGATCGCCCAGAATACCCCGGGACTGGAATGCAAGGACGGTGACGGAGGCGCCTTGGAAAGTCTACGTCCGAGCGTGCGCCGCGCCTGGCTGGCGAACAATCCGCTGCCGGGAGACGTTGCCTATTACTCTATTGTTGGACTACCAACGCCAGATCGTATTTCCAGAGGGCTCAAGGCCGCCTACAACGTGCTGAGCGATATTGATCCGAGAAACGATGGCAACTTGATTTTCTACGACCAGGTCATTCCGGGCAGTACGCTTATGGGCTATGCGAACGCTGATCACTGGGCCATTTCGACCGACCTGGGAACGAGCCCGTACGCATTGGTGCGCTCACTTGCCGACAAGAGCGACTACCCGCGCGAGGTTTTGCTCGAAGCCGCCTTGCGCTTCGTTGAACAGGATCTCGAGACCGGCTTCGCAGAATAAACATTCTGTAGCACCGCGAACCGCGTCGTGCAAAGCCGTGTCCCACCAACTGTTTCAGAAGAAGTAACGGGCGTAGAGGAGTGCTCCCTCGAGATCAAGTTGCAAAACACCTTTGAAGTCCATTCCATTCGGATCGCTTCCATCGCCCTCGACGCGATAGCGAATGCCATTCAAACCAAACCCGAAGCCGATGTTTTTGAATGCGAGGTACTCCACCCCGACGTACGCATCAGTCAATACGCCTTCCAGGCCCTTGTATTCCAGATACATCAAATCAAGCGTGCTCTTGAATCGCCAGCTAGGCGTCAAGACAAAGTCGGCGCGCAGACCGATTACCGGCAGCGGCGCAGTGAAGGATTCGTCCTCGGATAGCGAACTCCCCGGAGAGTTGATCGAGAATCTGACGTCGGTCGTGTGTAGTCCCGCCGACAAAGCAAGCCGCACCCGGTCGTCCTGCAGAAAAGCATATGAATAATCGACGTTGAAAAACCGCAAATCCAGTTCTGATTGAACAGCGGTCCCGGCAGGAAAGAACTCGTCACCAATCTCGAGATCTTCCTCAAGTACCTTGTCTCCCGAGCGCGAGGATTCGAAGTACTGTAATTCGATCTGGTGTCGCCGGCTGTTACCGGGCCGGTACATGAGAGCGACACGGTATGTCCCAAGCCTCGAATCGAAGCCCAGGGCTTCTTCGAGATCGACGCTGGCGCCAATGCCTGTCGAGGAATCGATACGAAGCTCCGTATCAGACGAAACAATGAAGCCGCCGACGACAAACGCGAATTTCTCCCACGGCAGCGCGTCGCCGCCTTCCGCACGCGCACAGTTGGCCGAGATCAATAGCCCGGCCACAGCCAGTGCCCTGTGTATCCCAGCTATCACCAATTCAGCTCCACGATCTGCATCTTCGGTAGCGTGGCTCGTAAATACAGAGAGAAAATCAGAACGCCTCACCGATACTCAAATAGAACAGAGCGTCTTCATCCTTGCCCCACGCAAGATCGGCGCGAATATTCACCTTGTTTTCTTTTGCCGCCATCCAGCGAACACCGAAGCCAGCGGCCGGCAGCCAGTCGTCGGAGTTCATTTCGCCAAAGGTTGGTGCCACCTGCCCTGCGCCGGCGAACACCACACCGCCCCAACGCGGTGTGAACTGGGCGCGCCACTCCGCCTGCGTCGCAAACAGCCTGAAATCCTGGTAGCGGCCCGCGGTGTAGCCGCGAAGATCATTGTTGGCACCAAACAGACACAGGTCGAAGAACGGTGCATCGTCGCCCGCCCCACAAACGCTGACGCGACCTGCCAGAACATACTTTTCGCCAATCGGCCAGTAGCGATTCGCCTGTATGGTGATTTTCTCGTAATAGTCGGTGTCATCGAAGGCCGTTGTCGTTCCAAAGAATCCCTCCAGCTTGACGTAGCTGCCAGTGCGAGGATAGGTGTTCAGGTCGCGCGTGTCGTAATTGGCGTTAAGTGTGGGACCGTAGTTGACCACCCGTTCGCCCTGCTGAAGGATTTCCTCGAGTTCGGGAAAGCCTGGAACAGAAACCCGCAGCCCCACTGTCGAGTCCAGGTAGCGATATCCTGCCCCGACAAACCAACCCAGCCCGACATTCCGCAGCACCGTGGCAAATGCTGCGGTACCCGTCTGGTTGATCGGGAAGGCGATGTCCCTTTCACCCGCATCGTTACCGATTCCATAGAAATCGTAATTCGCCTCGAGATAGCCAAGTCCGCCGGTAATGCGCCAGCGATTCTGCCCAAAGTTGTATTGGCCGCCGGCACCGACAAACCAGGTGTCACTGGTGTAGTAAGCGCCACCAGCCCCCAGCACCGACGTTTGCGACTCTTCATCGGCTTTAAAGAAACGCGCGGCGATCACTTGCAGACCCGTGCCGATTGCCGGACTCGACTTGGGGATCGGGAGTACCACCCACTCTCCCGCTGTTTTGCGCTTCACGTTCGGCGTCACCTCGATTGGTACGGCACGGCCCTTGGTAGGACTGTCCACATCCGGAACATCGGTGTCCTCGGAAGACTGCGCGACGGCGGAAGTCGATCCCAGCAACACGCCCAGGATGGCCGCATATAGGACGCGATCTGAAAGTCGCCGGATATTCATGTTATTTCACGGGCAGACTCAATGGGCATTGCTCAGCTACGATACCAGCTTCAAGCCGGCAATGCCGACGACAATCATCCCGACAAAGAAAAATCGCTTCAGCGTCGCCGCCTCGCCGAACATCAATACACCGAGAAAGAAGGTGCCCACCGCGCCGATGCCTGTCCAGACGGCGTATGCGGTGCCGATCGCAATGATGGTCTGCGCATAGAGGAGCAATGCACCGCTGACGAGCATGCACGCGACCGAGAAGACGATCCAACCTGAGTGCTTGCCAGTGGCAGACCAACCCAGCTTCAGCCCGACCGGCCAACCCCACTCGAACACGCCGGCGATCAACAATGCAGTCCAGGCCAGCGTCAATGAATCGATGGGCAGGCTCACTTCGTTGCTGCCTTGAGACCGATTATTCCGGCGACAATCAAGCCGACGCAGACGAAGCGTGCGACCGTTGCCGAGTCACCGAACACGGCGATGCCGATCAGGAAAGTTCCGACGGCACCAATTCCGGTCCACACGGCATAGGCAGTACCCATCGGGAGCTTGCGCTGCGCCAATAACAACAGCCAGCCGCTTACCGCCATGCAAGCGATGGCAAACGCAATCCACTGCCAGTGCGCGCCCGCGTCACTCCAGCCGAGCTTCAGTCCGACCGGCCAACCCCACTCCGCAAGCCCGGCAAAGAGCAGATAAATCCACGCCAGCTTCATTTCGGCGGCCTACTTCCGTCGGTGATGCACCTCAACTCACCAAAGACCTAGTTGGGCGCGGCAAGACGTTCCATGATCTGCTCGACGCTGCCCAACTGCGGCTCTATTTCCGCAATGCGGGAGGCGTACTCCCGTGCCATTTGCTCGTTACCCGATGATGCGGAATAGGAAACCAGCGCAACCAGCACATCGAGGTCGTTTGGATGTGATTCATGCGCACGCTTCAGTACGTCGAGTGCGTCGCGGACGCGCCCCGCATCGTGCAAGGCGACACCGTATACATACGCGTAGCGCAGGTCTTCTGGCGCCAGTTGCGCGGCACGCTCAAGTGACTGCAAGGCGCGTTGGCTCTCGCCCGCCCTGACGTAATACAAGCCAAGCGCATGCGCCACGGCCGCGTTATCGGGATCGACATCGGCCGCCTGCAGCAATATTTCTGAAGCCTGTTGCTCATCGCCCTGGGTGCGATACAGATCCGACAAATTGACATACGCTGCGATGTAACCCGTATCGAGCTGCAACGCCTGACGATAGGCTGCTTCTGCGTCTGCGTATTCGCCCAACCGCGCGTAGAGCAAACCCAGATTGACGTGAGATTGCGGGTGCTCCGAGTTGGCAAATTGCGCGGCTTTGTATTCCTCCAGCCCGCGGTCGAGCGAAGCTCGCTGATCCGGTGTCAAGATATTGCGGTCCACGGACGCGAGCACGCGTGCCGCCTCAATGCGCACGGCGTACGCCGGATCCGTCAGCAGTTTTTCGGCAAGCAGCCAGCGCTGTTCGCGATTGACGGCGTCAACCATTTGCAACGCGGCTTGGCGCACCATGGGCGACGGATCTCCCAACAACGGTTGAATCGACGCAATTGACGTGCTGCTCGCCGTTTCCGCGAGCATCGACGTAGCCGTGGCGCGTGCAATGTCCGGGTATCTGGCTGATGTCGCCAGTGCTGCCAGTTCGCGCTCTGCTCCGGGCGTTCCAACACGCCCGCCATGCAGTGCCTGACCGAACTGCCAGCCGGGCTGCCAGTCCGATCCAAACCACAACTTCAGTCTCGCATTGGCCCACTCCGCTGTTTGGTCCGTATGGCATTGCGTGCACGCATTGGGCGATCCGATGCGCATCGACAGGTCAGGCCGTGGAACACGAAAACTGTGGTCTTTGCGCTCGTCGATCACCATGAACAGCTTTGCCGGCATGTGACACGAAACGCACTTCGAACCGACATCCGCGACGGAATGTTTGTGATGTCTGGTCGTATCGTAATGGCTCGGCTCATGACACTGCGTGCAGACCCGATTGCCGGGCGCGCGCAACTCAGCGCTGTGCGGTTCGTGGCAGTCGCTGCATGTCACACCTTTGTGATACATCTTGCTCTGCAGGAACGAGCCGTACACATAGACTTCGTCCTTGATCTGCCCATCCGCGTGATACAACCGCTCGGTCAGCAAAGCGGGCAGGTGTGTATCCATCAACGGCTTGCCATGTTGATAGTTCTCGGACAGGAGTGACCTCCGCGAATGACAGCGCGCGCAGGTCTCGATCTCTTTGGCGCTTTCGCGCCGCTCGCTCCTTTTGGCTGTCGGCGCGCTGTCATCGATGCGCCATGACACGCCGTGCCGTTCATCGAATACGACGTCGAATCCCTTGTCTTTTAGTTTCTTCCAACCCGATTCCTCATTTGCCCACGCAACGTGTTGTGATCCGGGACCGTGGCAGGCCTCGCAGGCAACATTGATTTCCGACCAGGTCGTTTTGAACTCATTGGCCTCGAGATCAAAATTTTTCTTCAGATTGGTCGAGTGACATTCGGCGCACATGTGGTTCCAGTTCTGCGCCAGCTTGGTCCAGTGCAACTCGTCGGCGTGGTCAATCTGTTCATCCGGGTAGAGATGAAACCAGCGCTGACCGCCCTGCTCTTTCGGCCGCGTATCCCATGCCAGATGCAATGCCTGGACACGTCCGCTGTCCAACTCAACGAGGTATTGCTGCAGCGGCTCGACGCCGAAGGTGTATTTGACCTCAAAGTCCTGAATCACGCCATCAGGACCGTCGGTTCTGACGAGGAATCTGTCGCCATCCTTGTAGAGCCTCGACACCGTTCCGAAATAGTCGAACCGCTTGTCAGCGAAGTCGCCAAGAACCGTTTCTTTGTTGGCGTGCTGCATCGCCAGGTCATGATGCGAACCGCGCCAAAGATCGAACTCGTTCTGATGACATGCGGCGCAAGTCTCTGCGCCTACAAATCGGGAAGTCCGCAACGCAGACTGACCAGTATCCGCTGTGTCATCGCCCCAGCGCTGAGCAATCACCAGGACACCCGCAAGTATCAACGCGGCGCCCGCCAGAACATAGGCGGCGCGTCTCAATTGCCACACCGCTGTCGGTTTTTGTATAGCAACACCACACCTCCCGCTTCAAGAAGACGGCAAGACGCGCCGCGCGGGACGGACTGCCGGTCGCTCACCCTCCGCGCATAATGATACTAACGGAGTCTGCCGAGTTCCGCCCGCTTGAAACACGTGGGAAACACGGCTTCTACGGCCAATATGTGCCGGCTACTTCTCCGGGACTACTACATATGCGCTGTGGATGAACAACGAGCGCAACTTGTCCCAGAATGCCCCGCCGAGGATGAACAGGCTGATCAACAGCATGACGTCGCCCGCGATCGCGTAAACGAGCAAATTCACTTGCAGGCTGGGCAAATAGTCTCCGACATAGGGCCATGCCCAGCCAAGCCCCACGGGAATGCAAAAAACAATCAGGCCAAAAATGTATCGAGCGCGGCTGACCTCCTGAGGCGGGCCATAGGACTTGAGGAATCCGAATACTTTCTGCTTGATGAATGCGAAGCCGTCCTTGCCAGCGATTGCCGCACCGGCAATGATCATGATCTCGGCCGCCACCAGCATCGCACCGGAAAAGCTGGCGATCGCGGTACCCGAAAAACCGAGGACCGGCATCACCGGAAGCAAAATTGGCCAGCTTATACTGGCGATGAATAGTGCAAAGCCGAGCTTGATTCGCCAGCCAACCTGTATCTGTTTATCGGTCATGGGCGTCCTTTCGCCTTGAGTGACTTGTATTGAACGCAATGATTCGTTTCGGCCTGCTGATTACAACGGGAGCCTATGTCCAATAGCCGTTATTCGATCACCTCGACCAGCACGGTACCCGTAGCCGAGGCCGGACCCGTCATTCCCAGCAAAGCGGTAACCGTCGGTGCCACGTCGGCCGGGTGCACCAGGCGGCGCACGGTACGCGAACCAATTCCCGGTCCATAGAAAATAATCGGCACGTGCGTATCGTAGCGCCAGGGGGAGCCGTGCATCGCCGGTATCGGCCCTTCGTCGAAGAGAAACCAGTAAGGCTGCTGGATGACGTAGATATCTCCTGACCGCGTAACGTGTTGGTTACGCCGCACCTGATTGTGCAACGAGCTACGTTGATGCATTTCCGGATTGCCGGTGGCTACTGCCAGTTCTACACCCTTCATGTCCGTCAGCGCCCTAGCAATGGTCTGTGCTACCTGCGCATGCTCCAGGTTTGCTGCAGCAATCTGTTCCTCATTCAGGTACATGTAAGGCCGGTAGAAGAAACGCACGACCTCTTCAATACCGAGCTGCCGTCCGGCTTCGTTGGCTGCAGCAACGATCTCTGCAGGAACCAGCCGGCCCGCATCGTAACCGAGCGAGTTCATGTATTCGGGCATGTCCGCCATGCCATGATCAGCCGAGAGCACAATCAAGGTGTTATCCAGCCCTACTCGCTTGTCGATGAATTTGATGAGATCAGCAAGCGTGCGGTCGAGCCGGCGCACGACTTCTTCATTCTCCAGACTCGAAGGGCCGAAGAAATGATTAACCGCATCCACTGAGGAAAAACTGACCGAAAGATAGTCAGGGACGGAGTCGCGGCCCAATTGTTCATTGACGATGAGCGCCTTGGAGAAATCGAGCAACAGCTGGTCTCCGGCCGGGCTGACCAGTACCTGGGTATGTAACAGCTTGTCGCCCACCTCTCCGAAACGATGTGGAAAAGTGCGACCGAATCCCTTGAGGTCCATTTCATAAGGACGGTCGTCCTGCTCCGCCAGCAGATAGGTATCGAGTGGCGAGGACAACCGCCACTCGGTCCCGGCGTACTTCTCCGCTTGCCGTTGACCATTCCAGCGGCGCACCCAATCTGGATAAGCCTCGTAGTAATACTTACTGGTGACGAAATCACCGTTGTCGGTCGAGAACCAGAATGCTTTGCCGGTGTGACCGGCCATCGATACAGCGCTGCGGTCTTTGCCAGAAACACCGAAGACTTTGGAACGGCCCGCGTAGTAAGCAGACAGCGTATCCGCCAGCGTGGGAGCCAGAATTACCCTCGGTGAACGGCCCTTGGTGCGCGCGCGTTTCTGCGCCGGATCGACCTGCTCGCCCTCGATAGTTTCCTCGCGGGTCGCTAGCAGCGGCGCATCGGCATCTTCGATGTTGTAGGCAAGTTCGCCTGCCTCACGGTCGAACCAGACGTTACCGACCATGCCATGAGTCGACGGATAC
The DNA here is from genome assembly GCA_020354125.1 of Betaproteobacteria bacterium. Taxonomy (GTDB): domain Bacteria; phylum Pseudomonadota; class Gammaproteobacteria; order Burkholderiales; family Eutrophovitaceae; genus SG8-40. The sequence continues at coordinate 1,936,222 of CP070643.1, forward strand.
GTGCCGGTTGCCAGTGTAGTATGTCCGACAATAGTCTCGGTGTTGGCATGCTGGTAGTGGGCGTTGGTATAAACAATTCCCTCGTCCAGAAGATATCGAAACCCACCTTCGCCAAAGCCGCTTTCGTAGCGGTTGAGCAGATCAGCCCGTAAGCCATCGATAGTGATCTGTAGGACCAATCGAACCGACGGCGCGGCTTGCACGTTGGCAGCAATCCCGTCTGCCATTGGAACGCCAAGCAACGCCAGCGCCATTACGATACCGCGCATAGTTTGCCTTTTTATAAGAGGGTAAATGGACTTCGCTCGTCGCGATCCCCGGCGACCTGCTTCGCCGGAAGCCGTTACGCGACAACAGAGCAACGGCTTCCGGCGCACCACTTATCTACCAATGTCCGGATCCAGATTCCGGTCAAACGGGAGTTGATCGAGATGCTCGACGTACTCCAGTGGGTCGAACGGCAGTTTCTTGATATCCATTTTCGGCTTGGAGAGTGCCTTGATCTCGGGTGTGGCGTTTTCGATTCCGGTCCAGGGAATGCCGTGCACCTCCTTGGCGTCCGGATACTTGCGTTTCCACAATTCGTGACGCAGGCGCATTCGGTTGAAAGGGCTCTTCAAGTGGATCAAGTTGGTCAGCATCGGCGTTTTCTCGCGTGGATCCGCAGGCAGAAAGTAGAAGGCGGCAGGGATGCCGCTTGCCTCGCCAACCGGGTCCGGCGATATCCAATGGCGTTTGTAGTTGCCTTTGACAGTAGCGCCAAGCCGCGGCCCGGCGTAGATGAAGACATGATCGCGGCGGCCGTTGGTGTCACCTTTCATCAGCAACGCAGTCTGATCAATACCGTCAATTACGCGATCGCCGGGGATATGCTGCATGGCGCCGGCCAGGCGGGCAAATGTCGTAAATAAATCCGTTTCATGAATGATGTCACCGACCAGTTGGCCGGGTTCGATTACGCCCGGCCACCAGGCCGAAGCCGGCACGCGAACCCCACCTTCGAGGAAGTCGCCCTTGCCGCCGCGGAAAATCGTCTCGGCCATACCCACGCCCGGCGGCGGGTTGTGGCTCATCGGCCCGTTATCGGCCATGGCGATCACCAGTGTGTTCTCGGCAATACGGAGTTCCTTGAGTTTGGCCATCAGTTTTCCGACGAACGGGTCGATATTGCATTCCAGACCACCCTGCAAAAGACTGCGCGCAACGGAACACTTCTTGGGGTTCGGTAAAAAACTCTCCAGCATCGGCCAGTTGGCAACGTAGAACGGCTTGCCGGCCTTGGCATTACGCTCGATGAATTCCAGCGTACGCCGCTGTGCTTCAGGGTCGATCTTCAGATAGGTCTCGTGGGAGTTGTCGCCCCACTGTCGCGCTTTCTGACCTTTCTTGCCTTCGGCGATCTGCACCCATCCCTTGGTCACGAACGTGTCATCCAGCTTGTAGGGGTCGGGCGGCAGCAAGTCTTCATGCAGGCCGATCGACGCATTGGCTCGTTCGGCAATCTTGCTGTTTAGTGAAAGGATCTGGTTGTAGCCTGTAAAGAAGGCCTCGTCGAAGCCCTGGTTGTGGGGATAGCTCTCCTCGATATCACCGAGATGCCACTTGCCGTGGAACGCGGTGGCATACCCGGCCTTTGACAGCACTTCGGCTATCGTCACCTCCTCTTTGCGCATGCCGTGACTTTCGAGCAACATGCCGATGTTGTACATGCCGCTGCGTATTGCGAGGCGACCGGTCGCCGATGCCGCACGACTGGGCGTGCAACCGACTTCGGTGTACATGCGCGTGAACAGGATGCCCTGTGCGGCCATGGCATTCAGATTCGGTGTGTTGAGACCGCGCACCTTCTGAATAGCGGGAATCCCAACGTCGCCAAATGCAGTGTCATCCCACATGATATGGATCAGGTTGGGCGGCCGGCCGAACTTCTTTCTTAGTTCCGCCAGTTTTTTATTCAGCTGACGGTCTTCGGCCCGCCACTTGTCCCCATGCTGCGCCTCGAGGATGTAGTACTCGGCGTCGTGCACGATCTTGCTGGCTGCGTTGGCCACAGGTGTGCCGCCCGACAGGAGTACAACCAACGCGCAAACAGTGACAACCAAAAGGTGGCTAGCTGTGCCTTTCATGTTTCCCTCTTCGTCTTGTTAAATGGACACTGATACAAGAAGCGGCTCGCGGCCTCTGACTAAGGTCACTACATCTCAGGCGACTTCATCATGAACAGGAATTCCTGCACCGCAGCCTTCGATTCCGGACGCAGATTCTCAATCCCTTCGTAAGGCATTCCGGTTGCGGGGCCTTCGCTCGGGAATTTGGCTTTACGTTTCATGTGGCGCTGGATCATGCGAACGAACTTGGCACCACCCCAGGCGCCGATTTCTGTCGAGACCGGATATCTTTCCTGCGGATCCCGGTACAGGTCATAGAAGTCAGCCAGAATCGCGTTCTCGATATTTCCTCCGGGAATCGCCAGCTTGTATTGCTCCTTGACGACTGCTTCGAGCTTTTGAATGTTGTAGATGAACACGTGATCGCGGCGGCCATGGGAGTCACCCTTGAGCAATAAGGCGGTCTGGTCGATACCATCGATGATGCGGTCTCTCGGGATTCCATCCGTGGCACCGCCGAGGCGGGCAATGGTGGTGAACAGATCGGCCACATGAATGATATCGCCAGCGACAGTATTGGACTCGATCATACCCGGCCATCGCACGAACGCGTCCACCCGCACACCGCCTTCAGTGGTTGACCCTTTACCGCCGCGGTAGATCATGGGTGTGTAGCCGGACTGGGGCGAGTACTTGGTGAAGTGACCGTTGTCACCCATGACGATGACGAGGGTATTGTCAGCCACACCCAACTTCTCCATTTCCGCCAGCAAATCACCGATCCACTGATCCAGAAGCTTCATCTTTTCAACGTAGGTACCGCCATTCGGTGTGGTGTACTCGTCGTAAGCTGTGCGAGGTCCTGTCAGCGGATACAGTGGCCAGTACTGCAGGAAAAAAGGCTTATCCTGCTTGGCAAGTTTACGAAGCTGTTCCATGGCCTGTTTCTGGTAGCGCTGGTTCATCGCTTCGTACTTGGCCTCGGTCCAGCGCTCGCCGGGCTTCATGTGCACTTCGCGCACCGGTTTGTTGCGGTAGCCCTCCACACCCGTGACCATGCTCGACGCGTCGGTGCGCAGCCATCGATCCAGCGTGTAACGGTCGTCGTAGTTGTTGTCGCCAATGCCGATGCTCACTTCTTCATCGGCGGCATCGTCGTGGAAGATAGTCAACTGACCCTGCTGGTGAATCGGAAATGCCGCGTAGTCAAATCCCTGGAAGTTGGGCCAGGATTCCTTGATGTCGCCCATGTGCCACTTACCGATATGCACCGTGTTGTAGCCCACACCCGACAGCAGCTCGGCCAGAGTGACTTCCTTGCCGGCAAGACCAAAGCCGGAAATATCGACCGAGGTATTACCCATGCCGTTGCGATGCGGCTGACGTCCAGTCATGAACGCCACGCGTGTCGGCGTGCAAGAAGGCTCCGTGTACATGCGACCCAGGCGCATGCCTTCGCGGGCGAACTGGTTGATCGATGGCGTTTTGTACCCGCGCACCATATTGAGCGTTTCGCTGCCAAGATCACCGAAGCCGATATCGTCGATCAGGATGTAAAAAATATTCGGCGGCTTGCCGCCGTTTCTCTTGCGAAACGCGGCCAGTTGCTGGTCGAGCGCTTTGTCTTCGGCTTCCCAGGCTTTACCGTGTTGTTGCTGAAGGATGTAATACTCGGCATCGTGTGCAAGCTTGCTCTGTGCCGCTTCCGCGACGCTCGTAACACCAGCCGCCATGACAAAGACCAAAAGCGTGATAACCAGATTGTTCATATGTCCCCCACTCGTTCTTGTTCTTGATTACACAAGAGTACTGACGCCCAACTCGGCGAAAATCCGGCCGGGAAACGCGAAACGCCCGCCCCCCAGAACGGTATCGCCAACCTTGCGTAACTGCTAAAGCAACGGGCTCATCAGCTGCGCCGCGTTTTCCAGAAGGCGCGTGTAGCCTCGGCGTTGCCGCCAGCGCTCCAGATCGATCGCCTCGGACTGTGCCGCGTAACGCAATTGCAGATCACGAACCGCCCCGCCAAAGTGCGCATCATAAGCGATTACCGTTACCTCGAAGTTAAGTCGCAAACTGCGGATGTCGAGGTTGACGGTTCCGAACAGTGTGGTTTCGCCATCGATCACGACGCTCTTCGTGTGTAGCAATCCGCCGCGAAAGCGCAGAATTTGCACCCCTGCGCTCAACAGATCGTCCGTGTAAGCGCGGCTGGCGTAGCGCACCAACACCGAGTCGACTCGTTCCGGAACAATCAAAGTGACCTCTACGCCTCGACGCGCCGCCGCCTGCAGTGCATCAATCATCGGCTCGTCGGGAACAAAATACGGCGTAGTCATGATCAGTTCGCGACGCGATGCATAGATCGCCGTCAGTAGCAACTGGTAAATGCCGTCTCCTTCGTAACCTGGTCCCGACGGCAGCACCTGGGCGACCGCCTCTCCGGTAGCAGCAGGCAGGTCTGATTCGGTGTGGGGAATGAGCGTTTCCAGGGTCTCACCGGTCTCGATCAGCCAGTCCCAGACAAATACGAGCTCGAGCAATTTCACCGCCGGGCCGGTGACACGCACCATCGCATCGATCCATTTACCGACGCCGGCGCCCTGCTTGAAGAAATGTGGGTCCACCATGTTCAGGCTGCCGGTGAACGCGACCTCGCCATCAATGACGACAATTTTCCTGTGCAGTCGCAGATCAGCGCGAACGAACAAACCGCGCAACAAACTCACGCGAAGCGCTTCAACGACCTCTACGCCGCCTTTTCGCATTTCTTTGACGAGGTCACTTCGCAGAAACCAGGCGCTGCCGACCGAGTCGACCAGCACACGGCAACGCACCCCACGCGCTTCGGCGCGAATCAGGGCTCGCGCCACCTCGTCGGCCAACCCACCCAGGTGCCAGATATAGAACTCCAGATCGCAGGTCTCTCGGGCGCGTTCAACCTCTTCGATGATTGCCTCCAGTGTGGCGTCAGCACCTTCAATCAATTCCAGTTGATTGCCGCCCAGCGCGGGAACGCCGACACTACCTTCGACGAAGCGTCGCAGCTTTTCCCAGCCAACTGGTTCGCCTTCCAGTTCTGGTGGCGTCGCCGAAGCGATGTCGCTCAACCACTTTTGAAGCGGTGGCAATAAAGCCTCAGCGCGCCTGGCGCGCCTGCGGCCAAGCGTGCGCTCGCCCATCAGCAGATACAGAACGGCGCCGACGTAAGGCAAGACAATGACCAGAATCAACCATGCCAGCGACACGCCCGGCGGGCGTCGCTTGACGATGACACGTAGTGAAACTGCTATGACAACAACGATGTAGAAATAGCCGAGGCCGTAGGCAGCAATTTCGGCGACGGACATGTTGCTGACGCTTTAAAGTATCGCGACAGGGACACAGCGCTTCCCGCCGCTTCGAGACCGGCACCGGCGCAAGGCAGAAAGAAGAAAAGCTGTCATCGACCCGAGCAATTTCGCAAGCTTGCTCGAACCCGCCACATTGATTGATGCATACCTACGCCGCCGTGACAATGTAGCCACCCGATTTATCGTCGCGTTCGAGACTGATCAATCCACGCGTTTCGGCATCCTCCAGCAAGCTGCTGAAGCTCTTGTAACCATGGTACGACTCGTTAAAGCCAGGGTTGCGCCGCTTTAATGCCTGCTTGATCATCGAGCCCCAGATTTTCTCTTCTTCGCCGCGCTCCTCGAGGAGAGCTTCGAAGGTGTTGACCACGAGGTCTATACCCTTCTGGGCTGCGTTTTCTGCGGCGTCGGTTTCTTTTGCAGCTTTACCAGCCTTCTTGCCACGCGCAGTCTTTGACGGGGTCTTGCGGCGCGCCGCGCGTTTCGCTGGTTTCTCGCGGACCAGATCATCGTAGTAGATGAATTCGTCGCAATTAGCAATCAAAAGATCCGACGACGAGTGTTTGACGCCGACACCAATGACTTCCTTGTTGTTCTCGCGCAGCTTGGAAACGAGTGATGAAAAGTCTGAGTCGCCGCTGACAATCACAAACGTGTCGACGTGTTCCTTGGTGTAGCAGAGGTCCAGGGCGTCAACCACCATGCGAATGTCGGCCGAGTTCTTGCCGGATTGGCGCACATGGGGGATCTCGATCAGTTCGAACGCCGCTTCATGCATTTGCGGCTTGAATTCCTTGTAGCGATCCCAATCGCAATAGGCTTTCTTGACGACGATGCTGCCTTTGACAAGCAGTCTTTCAAGCACTTTCTTGATATCGAACTTGCTGTATTTGGCTTCACGCACGCCGATAGCGATATTCTCGAAATCACAGAACACCGCCATGTTGCGTTCCTGCTCATCAGCAGCCATGCATCCCCCCTGTCAGCAAACTACGCCGCGCGTTCGAAAAACTCGTTCACCTCGCCGACAAACCGCTCGATGTCTTCCGGATCGACGTCAAGGTGCGTCACCAGCCGCATCGTCGCCGCGTTCCCTACGAGCATATCGCGCTTAGCCAGATAGGCTTTCATTTGCGCAGACCGATCCGGGTCGACCTCGACAAACACCATATTGGTGCACGCGGCGGCGCCGACAACATTGAGTTGCGGAACCTCCGTCAGTCCTTCGGCGAGCAGCCTTGCTTTTTCGTGATCTTCTTTCAGCCGCGCGACGTGATTCTGCAAAGCGTAGATGCCGGCCGCCGCCAGCACCCCGGCCTGACGCATGCCACCGCCGAGTACCTTGCGCCAGCGACGCGCCTTGTCAATGAGTTCCTGAGGCCCGCATAGCACTGAACCGACCGGTGCGCCGAGCCCTTTCGAAAGGCAAACGGATACGGTGTCGAACTGATCACTGATGTCGCTAACCGGCACTTCGAGAGCGACGGCGGCGTTGAACAGACGAGCGCCATCGAGATGCAAGGCCAATCCAGTCCGGTCGCAAAAAGCGCGGGCCTGCTTCAGGTAGTCAAGCGGCAAGACCTTGCCGGCCTGGGTGTTTTCCAGACAGAGCAATCGCGTGCGTGCGAAATGCGGATCATTGGGCTTGATTGCCGCCTCGACCCGCGCCAGATCGAGTGTGCCATCGGCCTCATAATCGAGCGGCTGCGGCTGAATACTGCCAAGAACCGCCGCGCCCCCACCTTCATATTTGTAAGTGTGGCCCTGCTGGCCAACGATATACTCGTCGCCGCGCTCGCAGTGGGAAAGCAAAGCAAGCAGGTTACTCTGCGTACCCGTTGGCACGAAGATCGAGGCCTCCTTTCCGAGCATTTCTGCGGCCAAAGCTTCTAGCCGATTGACACTCGGATCCTCGCCGTAAACGTCGTCGCCCACCTCGGCGGCGGCCATCACCTGGCGCATCTGCTGCGTCGGTTTGGTCACCGTGTCACTGCGTAAATCGATCACTTTGCTCATCACTACTGCCCCTGACCTGGTTCGCGCCAGGCATTGCGTTTATCCCCGGAATGGTACCGTAGGGTGAGGAGTGAAGCGAGAGGAACGCGTCTAGTGACAGGTGACGAGTGACCAGTGACAAGTGGAATTTGGGTGAGAGGTGAGGGGGCAGGACGGAAGGGAGGAGCAGGGGCCCCGCTTGCGGGGATGCGACCCCTGTAGGCGTGCAGGGCCTTCGCGAAGAAGATGTAGCAGAGCTTACGAGGTGCGTGTTTATTCGCGGAAAGGTCGCGAGACTGCTTGCGGAGGCCGGCGAGTGACGGCTCAGTTGAGGTCGTAGAGAGCGGCGCGGACAACCGGCATGGCGGCGCTACGCAGGCTGTCAGGATAGTCACCGATAAAGGCATCGACATAAGCCAGCGCCTTGCCACGATATTCGGCACGTGCTGCAGCGTCTGTTGCCGCCTGTGCCGCACGCGCATACACGATTGCTGCAATGAATCGTACTTCCTCGAGATCGGGTTCACTGGAAACGGTTGCAAGCAGCTGTTCGACCAATGCCACGCTTTGCGCAAGTTGCTCCGGGCTCTGGCTGGTTTCGAGTGGGTCAACATCGAAACTGTCATAGAACTCACCGCGCAGCAGCCGCAGTCGCGCTTCTCTTGCGAGGATACTGTTCAGCCCTAGCTCGAGTGCCATGCGATAGTAATCCGAATTGGCGGTGAAATAATTGCGTGACGCCGAATACGCCAGGGGGGTGCCGACGCGTTTGAGCTCGGCGACGAGATAAGTCGAAGCCAGCCCCTGCACCTCCCCGTGTACCGCCAGATCGCGATTCAGATAACCGCGGATCTCATCGAGCATCACACCAATTCGCAAGTAGGCTTTGGCGCGCTCTGCGGTGTCTGTGTCCGTTTCGCTTTGTTCATGCCATTTCACGGCCTTGTTCAGGTACCCTTCGGCCAGCTCAGCTGTAATCAGGTCGTGTGCAGGAGCGTTGGCCGTTATCAGCAGTGCCACGATCGCAACAAACCGCCTCATTGCTGTGACTCCAGGGACTCACCGTTGGCAAAGGCGATGGCACCAGCATGCGCCGGCAGCGCTCCGCCACCGCTGCTAGCCGGCGGGCGTATCCCCAGATCTGCGCCATTCTCGGTGAGTGCCGCTGTCACCAACCAGGCATGATGACGCGGAAACGAAGTCACCGTAACCAGCCGGTAGTCACCAATCGCCACAAGCCAGCGCAGTTGTTGGCCCTCGTAATTGCGAAATTCGCCGCGGCGTTGATAGAGGTCTTCGGCCTGGTCGGCACGCATTACCGAGAGCACCGCCTGCCCGGTCGTCATCAGGCTGGCGATCCGTTGTTGATCCGGCGCCCGCGCCACCATGGCGTTCGCTTGCGGCAATACCTGGTCGAGGATTGCGACCAGTTCTTCGGCAATGGAATCACTGACCGGATCGGTCCGGCTCGAATGCACCAGCAAGAAACGCTGACGCAGCACTTTCCACTGGCGGTAAGGCGTGTGGGCAAATGCTGTGACGGCGAGCGGTTGGGTCAGGATAACCGCCAGCAGCGACCGCAGAAACAGACGTCGCGTCATCATCGATTCAATTCAAAATCGGAATCAACTCACACCAGAAACGAACGGGGCGGGATTTACCCGCCCCGAATCAGGCCTGCGTGTGATCAGTCCCTCACCTTTCGAATATCTCCAGGGGGCAGATAGTCGAAACCGCATAGTTGGGCAAATCGACCAGGTTACCAATACGAATATTGCACGCGACACTGGTAATCACGTAAGCCTGCTGTCTTGTGTAGCCCTTGGTATTGACCAGCCAGTCGATCATCTCAATTAACGAGGCGCGCGCCGCCGCGGTGAGATCTTCCGACAGGTTCGACAACGGCGTGAGTTTGGCGCTGTCCAGATAAGTCGTGTACGGCAGATCGACACCGGCGCCCTTGATTGGATAACCGATGGTCGCATAGAACTTGTCCGGCTCGAGCGCCTTGATCTGCGAGCCGCCTTCAAAATGCGGTCCGGATTTCATCATCGACGCCATGCCCCTGCGGATCTCGGTACGCACGGTTACTACGGCGCCGATCTCGATCGCGGTGCCGGCTACCTCACCGTCGCCTTGCGCGTAGTGAACGTCACCGACGAACAAACCGCAGCCATCGACATAACAAGGCAGCAATAGCGTTGTACCGACGACCATTTGCTTGATGTCCATGTTGCCACCGTTCTCACGCGGTGGAATCGTTCTCAGACATTCGGACTTATGCGAACCGTTCGGCCCACATACCGCTGCCGGCTGTGCCCCCGTCGGCTGCGGTGGCAGTGCGATGCCGCCGGCGGCACCGAGCTGGGTCTCACGTGCCAACCAGGCCCGCACTTCTGCTCTGCCGGGAAGCGTGCCGACCGTGCCCATAAATGCGTTCATCGGAATGCGCACGTCAGGAATCTGGTCCGATACTGCCTCAAGGCGGTTGATCTTCCAGTTGGCGATGAAAGGCTCGGTATACAGGTCGCGCAGGAAACCGAATCCGGGCACGACGGTGGTGTAGCCATACTCGTCCGGTTCAACGTCAATCAGAGTCACCGCCAGCACGTCACCACGCCGCGCGCCTTCGATGTAGACGGGCCCGGTGATGGGATGCACCAGATTCAGGTCGACCGCCAGCACATCCTTCGGCTGAGAATTGACATCGAGATCCGAATCGAGCGCGTCGCGCGTCTCGTAGCGGATCAATTGTCCCGGCCTCGCTCTGGCCACCGGCGGAATCGCGTAGTGGTAGCGATTCATGCAATTCGGGTCGTCCGCGCAGTGATCCCCGCGCTTCTTGACCTCAACAATGGATTGGGTCTTTACGTCGGTGGTGTCAGCCAATGTCGGCATCGCCAGCAACGCAATCACCCCGGAACAGAGTAGCGACAACTTCTTGTTCATGTTTTTCTCCTCCCCGTTAGGTGCCCGTGTCGTGTAACCACGCGAGTGATACGGTCTTGTGTTGTTACGGGTACCTGGTTGGACAACTGAACCGTGGACCGAGTCGCAGACTATCCTGCGTTGCCTGCCTCCTGTCAATGGCTGCTCGTTTCAATGACGGCATCAGCCGCCGAGCAAGCGCTGCCCGAGCCAGACCAAGCCGGCAATCAGTACAGCGCCGGAAATAATCAACGAAACCTGCCGTTCGCGCTGCTCCGTAACCTGGAACCCCAGTGCACCCGCCGCCCTGAATCCAACTTGCCAGATGGTGACCGCCGCCACAACGATCAACAACTGGCCGATCTCAACGCCGACGTTAAACGACAGCAGAGCCAACCCGATCGCGTCTTCCGGTAATCCGTAGTCGCGTAGAACCGAAGCGAATCCAAAGCCGTGTATCAGGCCAAAAGCGAAGGTAATCCACCAGCGGTGGCGAATGTCGCGCACAAAAAAGTTCTCCGCCGCCACGTAGACAATGCTCGCCGCTATCAGCGTTTCGACCAGGTTTGCAGGCAGTTCGACAATTCGCAGCACCGCCAGCGTCAGGGTGATGGAGTGAGCGATAGTGAACGCCGTGACCACCTTGAATAACGGCCAAAAGCGCCTGCCCAGCACGATCACGGCGAGCAGGAAGGCAATGTGGTCGTAACCGATCGCAATATGCTCGATTCCCGACGCGATATATCGAATCACTGTCTGCCACTTGGATGAAGCCGATTGTGTCAGCGTCATCTGCGGGGTTTTCACGCCCAGCAAGCCGATGAACTCGCGGTCTCCATCAACACTGACCATGTGCCGGGATACCGGATCGATCTCGTGAAACAGCGTGACCCGGTAGAACAATGACGCATCATCGGGACACCGCCAATGCCGCGTCAGCACAATATGGTCGTCCTTCGGTGCCACGGCCTCCCAAGTGGCCTCGCAAGCCGCTCCGTCGGCGCCGAGCACGACGTGCTGCTCGACGTAGGCCTGGATGGTGTTCAACTGCCAGGACAGCTGTTGCGCATCCACCCTGTTGTCGGCACCGGTCAGCGTGGCGCCGGTTGCCACGTTCAGGTCAATGGCATTGAGTTCGATCTGCCCGGCGATCTCGCTGCCGGTCATGGTCAAGCGCGAACTCGACAGCTTGGTCTGGTGCGCCAGGGCGTTGGTCACGCCGCAGGCGATGACGATCCCGATCGTGACGATCAGCCTACACAGATCGGCAAGCGATCTGGCGCACCGCCGCGGCAATTGTGGGCCAGACTGCTGGCTCTGCTTGTTCGTTTTTTTTGGTCCAGCCATACCGGTTCGCAATGTTTGTCTTGCTCGAGAGAAGCGCGATGATATCGATTTGGGTCACCAACGATCAACCTCACAAGACGGACCGTGGCAATTTTTGAGAAGTGAAAATGAAAAAGGGCCGCCCCTCGGGGCGGCCCTTCAGTGCCGGGAGGCGCTCGCGCAATCAGCGCGACTTGATAAACCAGAATGTTCTCGAACGCACGTCAAGTGCTGGCGTCGGCGGCGTCTGCACCGAGGTTCCAGACACGACGCCCATATAGTTCTTGCCATTCAGATTCACCACGATCGGGACCGGTGAGGGCAAATAACCGCCACCGGGATAGATGGATGCACGCGCCGTTACTTCGGTGCCGCTCACCGTGGTGTTGACAGCCACCGCATCCTGGTAGTTGATCGAGTATTGGCGTGCAACGCCCAGATTGCTGCCGCAGACACCACCGCCAGCAGTATCAGAGGGCTGGTTGGTGTTGAAGTAGGTAATGCCGGATACCGTCACCGCGGACGATACGACTTTCTCGCCGGACGCCATGGTGATTTTGTAGCCATAGGTGTTGGAACCTGTTGCTGCAGTGGCATCAAACACGTCGGAATCGCCGATAGGTGTAGCCAACGCACGGTCCTTGAACAGGTAGAAACGGTTGGTCACCGTCGCATCGAATGGATGCTCACGGTCACCGCTGCCGATGAGCACGGCATTGTAGTTGCCTCCGGCGTCGTTCGAGAAAACCACATCCGGTGGGTACTGGAACTTGCGCCGATCGGTGGCGCTATGCGCGCCGACGGCCGCAAGCTTCTGCACTGTCCAGTTGGCCGGATCGTTATCATTGAAGTTCAGCCGCCATACATTGCCGCCGTTGTCTCCAACATAACCAGTGTCCTGGATGCCGTCGCTGTTGACATCAATGACAGCAACATCCGATGAAATGCTGTAGTCCATCCCGGAAACCGTCAGATTATGCGTTGCGCCGCTGACCGATGCGCCGGCCTGCCACAAAAGATTGCCATTGAACGCGTCAACAACCATGACACCGCGCCCCATTGAGCGTGACGTGGTAACCAAGGTGCCGCCGCTCACGGAACAAGTACCAGGCAGCCAGGTCACCGTTCCACCACTGGTCCAGGTCACGCCACTCGCATCCGAAGACGTGATCATGCACGGCTGGATATCTTCCACCGTCGCGTCATAACCCATGCCCATAATCAGCACCGGATTAGCATAACCGGGGACATTCGCCACCGTCGGCGCCGACCAGCTCTGTCCCAGTTCGGCAAAGCCCGCCGAGGTGTTATCGCGCCGCCAGAGAAGTGCCGGGGCTTCCGGATCGCTGACATCCAGCGCATACAACAACCGGCCACCACGGCGCATGGCGAGATAAAGATAGACCTTGTCACCGTCGCCGTCGTTCAAGGCGCCGTCGCCATTGACGTCTTCCTGATAGATTGTGACGCTACCGTCGACAAAATACGGTTTCTTGTCAGTCGAACTGAGGATGGGTGCGTCATCGCGCAGACGCTTGAGCTTGCCGAAGAACTCGCGCGGAATGAAACCCCACACTTCGGTCCCGCCGTCAGCGCCGGTTCCACCTTTCACCGCTCGGAACACGCCGTCATTTGAACCGTAGAACGCATAGACGTCGTTCTCGTCGGTCGGGCCGTTACGCCCGTAATTGATCACTGCCGGCCGCGAATGCAGCACGTCGCCGTGCACTGAGGCGCGGATGTCGTTGGCCTGGGCATTGGCGTTTTCATCGAACTGGTCTTCACCGCGCACCCAGTCGATTAAATCAGTTCGTTCGCTCGCGTCGGCGACACCGAGATCGGCAACCGTTATGTCCGAATTGGACCACTTGAACTCTGTAGATGAAAGGTTGTCAACGCTGGAACAATAACCGCCGGCCGCGGCTGTGCAGGTATAGAGATTTCGGGTCGACTGGCTTGTGGCGTGATCGATGCGCAGTTGCTGCGCGACACCGCCTTTTTCAACCAGCTCGCCGTCCGGCAAGTCGGAGTCGCCACCAACGCCATTCTCGCTGGCGGGCCGGTAACCCCAGAAGCTCGATCCCTGAGTCCAGAAACTCTCTGCCGTCGGAGCGACGAATCCGGTCGATGGATTCTCTGCTGGATCACCATTCGCGTCGGCGAGGAATAAAGCGCTGGTCGCCGTGTCGACTCCCAACTTGTACATCTTCAGGTTGCCAAACCAGCGCGGCGCCTTATTGGTGTCAGGACGGAAAACACCGATGTAGACCTGATTCAGGTTGGTACCGCGAACATTGACGCTCACCGGCAAGGTCGACGAGGCGAAGACGCTGTTGACCGCCTGGACTTCATCTAGAATCTGGTTAATCGCAGTGACGATGTTATTGGCATCGCCGCCATCAACGGCAAAGTACTTGCCGTTACCGTTTACCGCCATGGATTTGAACAGGGCCGTCGTTGCCGGTCCCTGACCTGTCGTCACAGGATCGACTTCGATGGTGTAGGTGGTGACGTGCTGATCACCGGCTACCGAAGCGTTGACATCGGCCGTCGCCATGAAGCGGGCATACTCATCCGCCCAGTTCCCCTGCTGTCCGCTTGGGCTGATGGCGATGGTGTCCGGCGGGTTGTTGCCGGTCAGTCCTACCAGCAGTCCTTCAGCCGTGCTGAGCGAGCTGTTATTGTCATTCGGCGCGCCGTTGCTGATAAAGATCAGAATGTTGCGCTGACAACCGTCCGTAATCGGGCTGTCATATTGAGTTGCCCCCGCTGATGACAAGGCATTGTCCGGCAACGCGTAGATGTTGTTTGAAGCGGTTAACCCGGCAATACTATTGCCCGCGTAGTCGCGTTTCTGCTTGATGCCCGCGCGCGCCGTTACCCCCGCAAAATAAGTGTAGATTTCGTGCATCGCCAGCGACACTGTCGCGTTGTTGCCTTTGTCGCCGTTTTGGTCAAAGCTGGTTACGAGATCTGCCATCAACGTTGCGTTCGTGGCGGTCATCTGGCGCACCGCGGCACGCACATAGGCACCGTCAGGTCCGCCATTGCCAGCCCCGGTCTCCGTGTACATCATCAGTCCGACGTTGTACTGGTCGCTTAGCCCGTTGAACACCGTGGCCAGCGCCGCCATTTCGTTATTGAAGCGCAAATTCCAGTTAGCAGTGTTGTCCAGAAAAATGAGCACGTTTGGCCGCTGCACCGTATAGGCTGGATTGGCGAGAAACAGATCGGTGTCGTCGTTGACAGGGTCGAACGCATTCGCCGAACCTGAAGCCGCGGCAAACAGTGTCCCTGCAAACGTAACTGCGAACATTGTCTGTTTCATTCCAATCACTCCCATTGTCAGACGCAGGACCCGGCAAGCATGCGCACGCGCACCCCCTGTGACACGGTCGCCGTGGCACCGGTAAAGCTGTCAGCTGCTTGCACGTCGACTTCCCAAAGCGTGTCTTCGGGGGCGATCTGCATCACCGCGCTGAATCCGGCTGCCGGTACCGCGTTGAGACAACGCCGGTCCGAGACGGTCACAGTGATGCCGGCAGGCAGATTACTCAAAGTGATTGCCTGGGTCGGATCAGAAAACGCATCGATACGGCTGACCACTTCCTCAATGCCAAGTTGCGCAACCGACTCGACGCGCTGCGCCGACTGTACGTTTCCGACCAGGCTTAGCTGCGTGGTGCTAACCCTAGCCGACGCGACCGCGATCATGGTCATCGCCACCAGCAAGATCAAGCTGACAAACAACACCGATCCTTGCTGGCTTTTCATGCTTGGGTTGCTGTGTGTAATTGGATTCATAACGGAGCCTGATTGTCAGATAGGCAATTCGCGCCGACCACTCACGTTGGTCAGCCGTACTGCAGTGCTGTAGGCGTGTCGCTTGAAGCTACCGCCCGGCGTCAAAGCGCCGAGTCCCAGACCGAGGTCGTAGGTCTTGCTGTCGGTGTAGCCGTTGTAAGGGCGGTAGCTGCGCGCAAGGACATGTACTTGTGCACCGACGACATTGGTCCATTCGGTAACCGCGCCTGGGTTTGCGGTTGCACAGCCGGTCGTGACGCCGGCATTCGCGTTCGATCCCGGATCGGTGTCATCACAATCAGGAGCACCGTTGCCAATCATTCCGGTGATGGGGTCCACCGCCGTCGGCAGATTATCGACGCCGTAGTCGAGTTGGAGGTTTTCCACTCCAGCGACCAACGCGACGATGTTCATCTGGGCAACACCACCGGCAGCGATCAGTTCGAGACGCTTCAGCGTTGGGATCGGGTTGCCGTCGTCGTCCGAAGCGCCAGTGCAACTCGTTCCGCCACCAGCCGGCATGGCGCACGGCGCGATGAAATAGATGTGAACCAGGTAACGGCGAATCGGTGCTGCCGTCACGCCGTCCCGGTTGAGAACAGTGGCGACGGTGCCGTCGGCCTTTTTGGTGGTGCCAATAGTCCCGGCGCTGTTGCCAACCTGCAGTTCTGACTCGATGGCATTCGCCTGCAGATAGATGGCACCCTGCTCCGGCGTATCGGTTGCCGCCAACGGTTCGGTATCAGTGCGGCGCACCACGAGGATATCGGTTCCGGGCACGAAATCGGCCGCGTCGAGACAGGTTAAGGGACTGGCCCCCGGTGCGTCGTAACCCTGGACCGGAAATGCCATCGCCTGAGACATGGCGACGAAATCGGCCGTCTCACATGGGTCGGGCAGCGCAGCGCCTGGCGTCGGCAAGACGGTCAGTTGACCGAAATAGCCGGCATGGCGCAGGTCGTACATGACAAACTCGAGCGCCTGACGCCCGTTCTCAACTTGCTCCGAGGACGCCTGCGATTCGCGCCCGGCATTACTCGAGGCGATATAAGCCGAACTCACGCCACTGAGGACGATGAGACCGATGGTCATGCCGACCATCAACTCGGTCAGCGTGAATCCCAATTGACGAGTGGCTGCGCGCTTTGTCATGGCTGTTAGGTCAGATTTGCAATCCGAACGGTCATGCTCACGGCACGACGCTGTGTGTCCGGTCCGTACAGCCCGTTCGCGCAATCAACGACTGGCGCCATGGTCGGTACCATGCCTTGCCAGACCACCGTGACGGTGTACAAGTCGGTGATGGGGTCATAACTGACACAGCCGCGTGCGCCGATCATTGCGCCCGCGTTCACGCCGCCGTCGATCTCCGCAGCACCCTTGAGCAACGTGTCCCAGTCGCTCATACCGCGCTCGGCAATCGTGCGGGTCTGAATGGTGCCAGCGACCGCTGTGCAAGTAGTATTGCCGCGATGATCCGTGCCGTCGGTGCCGAGATACGGCGTCCCACCGGTTCCGGTGCCCGTTATCGCATAACAGGGTGCTGCGTATCGATTGGCAGTGATACGGTTGACCATGTCATCGAGCAGTAGTAAAGCCTGCGCGCGCTGATAGGCTTCGAAGTGCGACGTCTGTGTTTTGGCCTGCAGGCCGACGATGCCCAGTAGCCCGACTAACAAAACCGCCATGGCAGTAAGCGATTCCATCATCGCCACGCCTGCTTGACGTCGGGCACAGGAGTTGGTCATCACGGTCCCCAGTTCGCGCTTAGGCACAACTACCGTCATTTCGCTCTCCCGGATTGAGTGTGGCCCGGCCACCTGGATCGATCAGCACGCAACGCGTGTAGCCTGTGGTGGCGGAAACGGTAAACAAAATGAAGCCAGGCGTGGAAAGACGCCCGTTCGGCTGATAACTGACGCCGGCAAGCGGGCCGGACAAAACCAGATTTGGCGCCGGCTCATTCATGGAAAGTCGGGTGCCGCCAGTTTCGACTTCCCAACCGTCCTGCCATCCGGTTCCAAGGGGAGCCACCGACACAGACGTATTGCGCTTGACTGCCTCGCTTCTGGCCAGTGACAACGCTGCGACCAGCGAGTAGGCCGCCGAACGCGCTCGATTACCTGCGCTGACTGACTCGTACATCGGTGCCGCGAGGGATACTAATATCGCCAGCACGCTGATCGAGACAACGAGTTCGACCAGCGAGAATCCACGGGTTGTCCGTATCGCATGCATATTTGCTATTGCTCCCATTTCTGCAGTGGCAATTTCTCACCGGCGCTGGACAGCGTGAGTACGCCATCGGTAGCCTGATTGCCGCCCGGTGTTGCCGTAATGACATAACCCGGCGGTGGACCTGCGGTAAGGGCGATGGTGATGGCGTAGTGCTGGGCGACTTTCGCAGGGATCGTCAGTCCGAGCCCGGTGTCGCCCACAGCGTCGGTATAAACGCGCGCATCGAGCAGATACAGTTCCTGCCGATTCATCACCTCGAGCATGAACTGCTGTGCAGCAGACCGGTTGGAGCGCTTCAAATAGTTCTGATAAGAGCCATAGGAAGCGGAAGCCAGAATACCGACAATGGCGACGGTGACCACCAGTTCGGCCAGGGTAAAGCCCCGGCCGCGGCGGGCGGCGCCTTTAGCTGCGGTAGCAGATATATCATCGGTGATGTTCGCGTTCATAACCTCGTCCGTTCGGGCAACTTGGCCCGCCGGGAGGTTCGGGAACGCTTAAGTCCGGTTGGACAGAGGGTTTTCCGCGTCGATCACGAAACAGGTTTGACCTGTATCGGTTAGCTGGCGGTCCCGCTGTCATGGGAACGGCTGTTCCTTTAGACCGGTGACTTTGCGTCCCCGCCTTTCGGCGGGTTTGCCTTTTTCAGTACAAAGAACCAGCTAGCAACTTCCGGTCCTTCGTTTACCGTCGCCAAAAGGTGACACAGAGCCACATTCAGCCGCAAGGCGATGCCAGATAGGCGGTCAGCAAGTGCCGACGAACGGCAGGCCAGCACATCTGCCGCACGACGACTCTGTTCAGCACATACTTGAGCAATTAGTATGAACCGGGCTGTTCGGACTGAGTCATGCCCGCCTGACGCGCGACGCCAGCCTACTGGGTAACACCGACCACCCCCAGAATGAAGGCGTAACTGAAAGCAATCTCTTTGAGAAAATCGTAGCGCCCCGAGGCGCCTCCGTGGCCGGCGTCCATGTTGATCCTCAGCAACAGTGGGTTGCGGTCGGTCTTTGCGGCCCGCAATTTGGCGACATACTTGGCCGGTTCCCAGTACATCACCTGACTGTCGTTGAGCGAGGTCTCCACCAGCATGGCTGGATACTCGCCCGGCACAATGTTGTCGTAAGGCGAGTATGAAAGCATGTAGTCAAAGTAAGGTCCGTCAGCCGGATTGCCCCACTCTTCGTATTCGCCGGTGGTTAATGGCAGCGAGTCATCAAGCATGGTGTTGATCACATCGACAAAAGGCACATCGGCGATTACCGCGCGAAACATGCCGGGGCGCATATTGGTAACAGCACCGACCAGCAAGCCGCCGGCACTGCCACCTTCAATCACCAGTTGCGATGGATCGGTGTAGCCAGACTCGATCAGATGTTCGGCGCAGGCAATGAAATCAGTGAACGAGTTGCGCTTGTTCAACATACGCCCTTCGTCGTGCCAGCGTTTGCCCAGCTCGCCGCCGCCGCGCACGTGGGCTACCGCGTAGATGACGCCCCGATCGAGCAACGACAGGCGCGTTGAGCTGAAGTGGACGTCATGCGGGTAACCATAAGCACCATAACCAGTGAGAAGCATCGGTTGTGGGCCTCGACGACGCATGCTTTTGCAGTACACCATCGACACCGGCACTTTGGCGCCGTCTCGAGCGTTGACTTGCAACACTTCGACACGGTAATCGTTGCTATTGAATGGGCCGCGTACTTCACGGCGCTTCAATAAAGTCATCGATCGGGACTCGAGATCGTAGTCGTAGACCGAGTCTGGCGTGACATAAGATTCATAGTGGAAACGAAACACCGTGGTGTCGAATTCGGCGTTGGCACCTCCGTATACCGAGTTGGCCGGCTCGGGCAAGGCGATAACATGGGTTGAACCGTCATCAACCCGCCGAACGCTCAACCTCGGGAATCCATCTTTGCGCTCGTCGAAGACAACATGGCGAGAAAACACATCGATGCCTTCGAGCATCACATCGTCACGGTGGGGAATCAATTCCTGCCAGTGGCTTTCATCGGTGTCCTGCAAAGCCGTCACGGCAACGCGAAAATTACGCCCCCGGTCATTGGTCAGGACATAGAAGCCGTCGTGACCGTGATCGACGTAGTACTCATGATCCTGACGCCGCAGCTGAAACAGCTGTGGCTCTGCTAACGGCATGTCGGCGCGCAGAAAGCGCACCTCGCTGGTGGTAGCGCTATGTGAAGTAATAAATATGTAGCCCCTGCTGCGCGAATCAGACACAGAAACAGAGAACCGGGCATCGGTTTCTTCATAAATGAGTGTCTCGCAAGTCTCACCAATTACCCGCCGCCACACGCGGCAGGCGCGCTTGGTTTCGTCTTCCGTGACATAGAACAGGGTTCGATTGTCCGCCGCCCAGGTTACCGAGCGTGCCTTCTCGATCGTTTCCGGGTGATCCACGCCAGATCCCAAATCACGAACTCGCAGCGTGTACTCGCGAAATCCCGAGTAGTCCAGCGAATAAGCGAGGGATTTTCCATCGCCACTCACCTCCAATGCCCCTAGCGAAATATAAGGACGGTCTTTGCCCAGAATATTGAGATCCAGGATGACCTGCTCACGTCCGGACAAGCTACCGGGCTTGCGGCAGTAGATCCGGTACTGCTGCCCTTTCCTGGTACGCGAGTAATAGAAGTAGTCGCCTTCCTTGTACGGCACCTCAGTATCGGTTTCCTTGATGCGAGCCAGCATCTCGCGATAGAGCTTTTTCTGCAGCGGTTCACTGGGCTTCATCATCGCCTGCGTGTACGCATTTTCGGCGCTGAGGTAGTCGCGCACCGAGGATGATTGTTTGTCCCGCATCCAGTGGTAATCATCACTCAGCCGCTTGCCGTGCACATCCGTGACGTAGGGCCGTTTCGGTGCAACCGGCGGGAGCAGAGATTGCTTTTTCATATTCGAGACTTTCGCGCAGTATTTGTTGATAATCGGTGTTCGTTGATAATCAGTGCTCGTTAGTATTCAGTGCTTTTCAGCAACCGGCCCATAATCGTGACAAGGTATATATCATGGCCAGAAAACCTTATGAATCGGATACCACCAGTTTCATCCGCGACTTTCTCAAAAAGTACCCGGAGGTGGTAGAGAAACAGCGCATGGCACGCTCCACCTGGTGGGATCGGCCGCAGAACCGCGAACAACGCAAGAAGTTCGACGAAGCCCGCGTGCCGAAAAAACCGTATGAGTATTACTGAAGTACCCATCAGCCACACGATGCGCTGGTAAACCATGTGCGGACGTTACACGCTCAGTTCGACCCCGGCGCGGATCAACGTCCGTTTCGAGGTCAGCGTTGACCCTGACTGGAAACCCAGCTACAACGTCGCGCCGGGCACCAACGTCATAATGATTCGCGCCGACGCCGAAACCGGCGAGCGAATCGGCGAAGCGGCGTATTGGGGATTCACGCCGGGCTGGTTCAAACCGGGTGGACGCACTCCCCGCCCGATCAACGCCCGCTCCGAGGGCGTTGCCAGCAAACCGATGTTCAGGAATGCTTTCGCTCGACGCCGCTGCATCCTGCCTGCCGATGGCTTCTATGAATGGAAAAAGCTCGATCACGGCAAACAGCCATGGCTGATCCGCTTGCGTGACGGCGACGTGTTCGGTTTTGCCGGGATCTATGAACCAGGCAACGAGACTACAGACAACCGGCCGAGTTGCGCCATTCTTACTACCGAGGCCAACGCGATGATGCAAGAGATCCATGCGCGGATGCCGGTCATTCTCGAGCCGGATAATTACGCACGCTGGCTCGAGCCGAAGCAAACACACGGCGTGACCCTGCTGCCGCTGCTGCGTCCTTATCAGCCGGATGATCTGGTCTCCTACCCGGTGAGCACGCGTGTCAACAGTGTGCGCAACAACGACGAGGGTCTACTGCGGCCGATCGCACCGGCCTGATCACACAGAAATTGTCAGCGCCTGGCGAGCGGCCTTGGAAGCCAGCCGGCCAAAACGCGTCGAGTCTCCTTTTAACATTGGGCTCGTTCTACCACCGGTAACCGAGCGTGAACAGCCACGCCTTGTCTTCCTTTACCCGTCCCGGCGCTGGATTGTCATCGTAATCGTAGTTGTACTGGATGGTCGTGTTCAAGTTCTCGACTATCGGCAGGCGCAGGCCGGTTCGCGTGCGTATGAAGAAATTTTGCGAATCGTCGAGACTGCTGAACAGCGCGTGCCGATGGAAGAATTCGGTCTTCGAATTGAACAGTTTCTGGAGGAAATCGAGCGCCCATCGTGCTGCCGGATAGTCGGTGTCTTCACTGTCGATGCGGTCGATGTTGACGTAGTTGACACCAATTTCAAATGACAGCTTGGTTTTCTCCGTGTCAAACCATTGATAACCGGCGCCAAGACCGAACGTTGTTCTGAGTCGGATATCCTTGAAGTCATCGTTCTCTCCGCTGGCATTCGCGAAGCCATACCAGCGCTGGGAGAAAAAGTGATCGTATTTCAGATAGGCCAGCCAATTCGACTCCGTCTCAATGCCATCGGTCTCTGCCCGATTGACCTCACCTCCCAGTGTGACACGGTTCTTATCCGTGCGCGCGACTACCTCTGCTTCGCCATGGGTGGTGTCGACATTGGTATTGCCGGATGTCGAAGACGCGCCGATATTGATGCGGCCAGATACCCGCACCGCTGGCTTGGGTTCATAGTTCATGGCCGACAGGCGCGACAGTTCGATCGGTTCCGTCTCGAGCCAGTCTTCGGAAACGAGCGTGGCGGTTCCAGCGTCGGCCTCGTAAACCATAGCACGCACCACGTTATCGCCAATCTTGACGTAAATCGGCTCGGCAGTTGAAAACGTCTCGACCTGAGCCCAGTCGATCTTTACTACGCCGGCGTACTCGGTCTTGATCGACAATTGACCGTCAATCAACTCGACAACCTTACCAGTGACGCGATCGCCATTCTTCAGCACGACCTCATCAGCGTGCACAACTGTAGTTAACAGCACGGCTATGACAGCTGCCATCTGTGCGATTTTTTTTGTTGTTAACATTGTGTCTCCTGGCTTCTTCTTGATTTACAGCTAGCGCTGTTGCGAAATTGACAACGCGCGATGTTACCGCATCATGGATTCGCAGTGAACCGCGCACTTGTTCCCTGGCGTGCCTTTGGGCGAGAAGCGCGCCTCGCATGCCGCTTTCCCGAGTGCGGCACGAGCGCGACGCAAATCTAGAGTTCTGCGATCACAAACCACACAACTCACGCAGCGCCAAATAGCGAATGCGACAACGGTCTCTGGTAAAGTTGCCGCGATCGGCAGCGCTGGTCACCCGATACGCCCATTTCACATGACTTGACGGAACACCCAATGCCCGAAGGTTCTTGAGATCCATGCGTCTTTCAGTACTCGATCAATCACCGATCATTCACGGTCACAGCCCTGCTGAAGCGGTGCGTGAAACGATCAAGTTGGCCAAAGCCGCAGAAAAACTGGGCTACCATCGCTACTGGCTCGCCGAGCACCACAACATGCATGGACTGGCCGACCCGTGTCCGGAGATTCTGCTGGGCGCAATCGGTTCAGCAACATCGCGCATCCGCGTCGGTACTGGCGGTGTACTGCTGCCCTATTACAGCCCCGCCAAAGTTGCCGAGATTTTTCGCATGCACGAGGCGTTGTTCCCGGGGCGCGTTGACCTGGGCATTGGCCGGGCACCGGGTGGTGACATGCTGACAGCGAAAGCGATCAACCCCATTTCGTTTTACGCAAGCGATGCCTTCCCGCAACAGGTAGTCGACCTGGTCGACTGGCTCGATGACGCATTGCCGGACGAGCACCCCTTCAAACGCGTGCGCGCCATGCCGACCGGCGCCGATGCACCCGAGGTCTGGTTGCTGGGCTCCTCAGACTACAGCGCCAACCTGGCAGCGCATCTGGGACTTCGCTTCGCGTTCGCCCATTTCATCAATGCGCGTGGCGGCGACGAGGTAAGCCGGGTATATCGCCACACGTTTCAACCTTCCCGGCGCGAGTCCGCGCCGCACTCGCTGGTGTGCGTATTCGTTATCTGCGCTCAGACCAGCGAAGAAGCCGAGCGCCTCGCCGCTCCCATCGATCATCGCCGCGTGCTCATGGCAACCGGTCGAGAGTCACTGATTCTGACTACCGAACAAGTGCTCGGCTGGTCATACAGCGAACAGGAAAAAGCCATCATGCAGCGCGAGCGCGAGCGCGTTGTGCTCGGCCCGCCCGATACGGTCAAAGAAAAGTTGCTGCAGATTCAGCAAGCGTACCAAGCCGACGAACTGATGATCATCACCATTACTGGAGACTACGCAAGCAGACTGCGCTCCTATCAGTTGCTCGCCGAAGCCTTCGAATTGCAGCCGGTAACGGCCTGAGCATGTCGCTAGATCCGGCGATGCGCGAGCGTTCCATATTGCTGATTCTGCTCGGCGTGCAGTTCACCCATTTCATGGACTTTATGGTCCTGATGCCGCTGGGCCCGCAATTCATGCGCATCTGGCAGATCAGCCCGACCGAGTTCGCCATACTGGTGTCTGCCTACACCTTGTCGGCGGCCGTTGCCTCGGTCTTGTGTGGTCTTTACGTAGAC
This sequence comes from Betaproteobacteria bacterium, assembly GCA_020354125.1. Classification (GTDB taxonomy): domain Bacteria; phylum Pseudomonadota; class Gammaproteobacteria; order Burkholderiales; family Eutrophovitaceae; genus SG8-40. Next base: position 1,960,573 of record CP070643.1, read on the forward strand.
CGCTTCGACCGAAAACGCGCACTGCTGTTCCTGTATGGCGGATTCACGGTCTCGACCCTGCTGTGCGCCGCCGCGCCCGACTATGCCTGGTTGCTCGCTGCGCGAAGCATCAGCGGTGCGTTCGGCGGCATCGCTGGCGCTGCCGTCTATTCCATTGTCGGCGACTTGATTCCGGACGCGCGACGCGGCACAGCCATGGGTATAGTTATGACCGCGTTTCCGATTTCGGCCGTGGCAGGAGTTCCGCTGGGATTGACACTGGCTAACTTTTTCGACTGGCGCGCACCATTCATTTTTCTGGCAGTGGTTTCAACCTTGGTATTCCTGGCTGCAGCGTCGTTATTACCAGGAATGGACGCTCACGTTGCCCAGGCAAGGTCGCGGCATCCGATTCGCCAAGCCATAAAAGTCTTCTCGGACAACAATCAACTGCGAGCGCTGACACTTACTGCGGTAATGATCCTTGGCGGTTTCTCGGTTATTCCTTTTATCGCCCCCTATATGGTCGGCAATGTCGGACTGGCCGAGACGGATCTTCCCTGGCTGTACTTCTTTGGCGGCGCGGCGACGGTGTTCACGTCACGTCTGTGGGGACGCATGTCCGATCGCCATGGCAAGCACCGGATGTTCACGATCATCTCGTGCATTTCAATCCTTCCGCTGCTTGCCTGCACCAACCTGCCTCCGGCGCCGCTGTGGGTGGCGATTCTGCTGATGGTCACGTTCATGATTTTCGTGTCCGGACGTTTTGTCCCGGCGATGGCAATCGTGACGGGCGCCGCCCAACCGGATCTGCGCGGTGCCTTCCTGAGTTTCAACTCTGCAATACAGCAACTGGGATCGAGCGTCGCCTCACTAGCATCGGGATTCATCATCGGCCACACCGCCTCTGGCATGCTGACCGGCTACTGGAAAAGCGGGCTCATCGCGGTCGGCTGCACCCTGATCGCGATCTGGCTTGCACGCAAGGTGCGCATCGTCAACTGAGCCTGCAGTTGCAGAGCGTCAGTTCAAAGCCCGGGCAGGATCTGGGGCTGCGGCATTGTGGCGGCAAAAGAGTGTCGTCGCGAGAGACGATCATGTAGTCCCACCAGGGCGGGCACCTGTGTTCGCCAGTCGTACTCCGGATAACGGAAATCAAGGTAGTCAAGCGCACAAACGGTCGCAATCTCGGCGAGCCCGAAACCGGAATCCGCGAACCACTCTCTGCCGGCCAGCTGACGCTCAAGTTCGGCAACACCCGCAATGATTTTGCTTCTCTGGCGTTCGAGCCAGGCGTCACTGCGTTTATCTGCGGCACGTGTTCTCTCCAACGCGATGAGCACTACCGCATCGCAGATTCCATCGGCAATGGTCTCCAGCTGTTTATGGGCGATCCGCTGCTGCGATTCCGCCGGAATCAGCGCCGGCGGCGCATCGAGCGTCTCGAGATATTCGACGATGACTTTCGAATCGTGCACAACGTTGCCGTCATCGAGCAGCAACGCCGGCACTTTGGCAAGCGGATTGGCCTGTGCAATTTTGGCATCCGGCAGCCACGGGTTATCGACGATGATGTCGCAGTCGATAGACTTTTCGAGCAACGTGATGTGCGCCTTGCGCGCATACGGGCTCGGTTTCGCGATGATCAGTTTCATTCGTGATGCCTTGTTCACCCCCGCCTTAATGCGGGTACGCGCGACGTTACAGAAAGCGAAACAGGAAAGGTCAACGATGCACCGATCGTCGAGATGTCGACACAGGTGTCGCGAGCGACGACGTTTTGCTGTCGATCACACTGACGCAAAGCCGATAACCACTGAGCCCAGCAACGTTTTTTCCGGAATCCTGCAATGGCATGCCAATTGCGACGCTATTGCTGCGGGGAGGGACAGGGCGTGCAATTGCAGTTCGGGACTAGTTGCCACCCGATTTGCACATCTTCCCCCCTGCTTTTTTCTTGAGCTTCCGCCGACCCTCACGCGCGGTTGGTCGCTGCGACCCGCTTCGCTATCGCCAGTACTCGATACATCGAACGCACCACCGGCAGTTCGATCAGTTCGCCGTCTATCACGACCAGACCGGTATCGTCGTTTTCAAACGCCGCGCAGATTTGACGCGCCCGCTCGATGGTTGCTTCGTCCGGTGTGAAAGCGGAGTGAATGATGGGCAACTGTTTCGGGTGAATTGATGCTTTTCCGGTAAAGCCAAGGTCGGCGCAACGGTTGGCTTCCTCGCGCAATCCATCGGGATCTTCCAAGTCCAGAAATGGCACGTCGAGCAAATCAATGCCTGCCGAGGCCGTCGCGTGCACCAAGCGCGAACGCGTATACAACAGAGGCTCCCAGGCTTTCTTGCAACGCAGATCAGCCGACATGTCAACGGCGCCGAGAATCAGCGAATCGATCCGGTCTGATGCGCGTGCGATGTCTACGGCACGCTCAAGTGCCTGGTTGGTTTCGACAATGACGCAGAAACGAATGTCGCGAGCCGGGCCGGTTGAAAGCAGCGTATCGATTAACTGGACCTCCTCGGCGGACCGGATTTTTGGAATCATGATCGACGGTGGTGGACTGTCGGATTCGATCATCGCCGTCAGATCCTTCAGGCCATCGGGGGTCGACAAGGCGTTGATGCGCACCATGCGCTCGACATGCAGATGGGTGTCCTCCTTGAACAATGGCATGGTCAACTCGCGTGCCTCGGCCTTGCGTGGTCCGGCGACAGCATCTTCCAGATCGATACACACGATATCGGCACCGGCATCGAGTGCCTTCTGATAACGATCAGGCCTGAGTCCGGGCACAAACAGCAGGCTGCGACGGGGACGTGCTTCAATCTTGCTCATGCCAATATCTCTTCGTTACCGGAAGGACGCCATGCTAAATGAAGCGCGGCTTTTCTCCAAGCATGCGCGCAATTTCGAGAGCGACGACTACGATAACGACGACGGGAGCGTGCGTTACTCGGCGATCATGATCGGTTCGTTCTTCTCGAACTGCTCGCGCTCGCGCTCGCGCTCTTTGCTACCTGGTTTGGCCCTGCCAATGAGCAGTACCAACGGTATTGCCGCCAGTGCGCCAAGTGAGAGCATCAGAAAAGCCGTGTTGTAGCCTTTCATCGCCGCCTGTTTGTCGATCTCGCGTTCAATGATCGCGAGGCCCCGCTCGGAGCCAGCAGTGTAGTCACCGGCGTGACCGGGATATTGCAGCACTTGGTTGTAGGGAGTGACATGTTCCACCATCTCGGCGCGACCCATCGCACCAACAACGACAAACAGCGCCAGAATTACAGACACGCCGATACTGCTGAACATGGTACGAATCAGGTTGAACACCGCAGTACCTTCATTGCGTTTGTTGGGCGCGAGCGTGGAGAACGCAACCATTTGTGCCGGAACCAGAATAACGCCGGCGCCAATACCGCCGAGAAAACCGGTCCACACAATCGGCCAGGTGCCAACGTCCACAGACCATTGCGACATTGCGGCGGTAGACAGACCGAGGCAAACAAACCCGAACACGATCATTGCCCGCGGATCGACTTTATTCGCTATACGGCCGGTGATAAAAAATGCCAACAGGATGCCGACGCCGCGCGGCGACTGCAGCATGCCCACGGTGTCGATCGAGTAGCCACGCACGGTCTCGAGAAAAGTCGGCATCAATACCATTGGTGGAACCGTTAACAAGCCATAGAACGAAATCATGATCAGTGCGACAAAGAAGTTTCGCTGCAGAAACACACGCGGATCAAGAAACGGCTCGCGATGGGTCAACACATGCATGTTGAACATGTACAAGGAGATGGCTGCCAGACTGGCTTCGAAGATGATTTCACCGGACTCGAACCAGTCGAGACGTTGGCCGCGGTCGAGCATCATCTGCAATGCGCCGATACCGACAGCGAGTGTAAGAAAACCGAACCAATCGAGCTTCTTGTTTGGATCGCGCTCGGTTTCAGGAAGAAACAACAATACGCCGATCAAGGCGAGCAGCCCGAACGGGATATTCAGGTAAAAAATGTAGCGCCAGGAAAAGTATTCCGTCAGGTAACCGCCGATAGTCGGTCCGAACACCGCGCCACACACCGAACCGATACCCCAGTAGGCCATGGCTTTGGCGTGCTGTTCCTCAGGAAAGGTATCGAGAATGATCGCCAGTGAAAGCGGGATCAGGAATGCGCCGCTCATGCCTTGAACGATGCGCGCCAGGACTTCCACCGTCAGGGAGTTGGCGGCACCACACAATATAGAAGCTGCGGTGAAACCGGCCACGGCACCGACGAACACGCGTTTGCGCCCGAACCGGTCGGCCATCCATCCCGAGGTCGGGATCATGATCGCCGATGCGACGATATAAGAGGTAATCACCCACGAGACCTGGTCCTGTGTCGCCGAAAACGTTCCCTGCATGTGCGGCAGGGCCACCGCGGCGATGGTCCAGTCAATCGAATACAACAGGCACGCGACCATCACTGACCCGGCCACAAGCAGCGGATGGCGCGGCATCTGCTGCGCCGCTGCGATCATTGTGAGGCGGCGGCGAGTGTCGGGTTAGGCTGCAGGAAGCCCGGCAAATAGCCGTTCTCGACCAGCGTGCGAATCGATCTCGGCAGACCGCGGCTTACGCCGGTGTCGACACCCACCGTAACTGTCATACCAGCACGCAATCTGGGCATGCCTGCCGGTTGTTGAACCTGAATATGCACCGGAATGCGCTGCACCACCTTGACCCAGTTACCGGTCGCGTTCTGCGGTGGCAACACTGCGAACTCTGCACCGGTTGCCGGCGCAATGGCAGTCACCACACCCGGCCAGTCAATATCCGGATACGCGTCTGCTACTACGTGCGCGCGCTGACCTTCGCGCATCCAGGTCAGCTGTGTTTCCTTGAAGTTGGCCTCGACCCAGAGCACGTCGCTGACGATGATGCTGAAGATCGGCACGCCTTTGTCGACGTATTCCCCGGCTTGCAACTTCATATTGCTGATAATGCCAGACGCAGGTGCATAGGTATTTGAATCCTTCAGACCCAGGTCCGCCTCATCGTAGGCCGCCTTGGCCTCGAGGTAGCGCGGATGCCGCTCCGCCGGCAAGGAAGGATTGCCAAGCAGTCCGGCCAACACCCGGTTGGTGCGCTCTTCAACACTGGCCAGACGCACTTTTGCCACATCCAGATTGTGTTGTGCTTCGTCGAACTGATCGGCACGGCCCATGCCATGCTTCATCAGCGTTTTCTGCCGATCCAACTGTTTCGCCAGATACGCAATTCGTTGCGTCGCCTCACGCTTCTCCAGCATGGTGGCGCGGTATTCCGCCTTGAGCGACGCGACTTCGGTGCGCACCATATCCATCTGTGCCTCGGCACGGCGTTGCTTCACTTCGTATCCGGCATGCTCCAGCCCGAACAGCAACGCGCCTTTCTGAACGTACTGGTTGTCTTCGACCTCAACATTGCTGACCCGGCCATCTAGTTCGGAACTGACAGCAATGATGTCGGCTTTCACATAGGCGTTCTCGGTCTCGACTCGTTCGCCGCCGTGCGCATAGATGTACAGGCCCGCCAGCGCCACCGCCACCGGAACGACGACGATGAAAACCAAGCGCAGCAGCCAATGCATTGCAATGACAGCAGTTTCCTTGGCGCCGGTCATGAGTACTGCCCCTTGGCGCGCACGCCATTTCGATTCGAGCCATTTCTGACGGACCCGCTCCTGGCCGACGCGGTGCCAATTGCCCCGTTGCGATTCGAACCGTTACGAACAGAACCGTTCTCGCCACCACCCAGATTCGCCTTGACCGCTAGCAGGGTGTCGACAAACTGCGTTTGCTGATCGCGCGTCAGACCGGCCAGAGCATCACGGCGTAGCTCCGCCGCCGCCTCGCGCATGGCTTTCATGGCGGGATCAACTTCTTCGGTCAGAAATACCCGTTTGGCGCGCCGGTCGTCGCTATGCTCCTCGCGCCGAATCCAACCGTTGGATTCGAGGCGGTCGAGCAATCGGCCCAGCGTTGGTTTTTCAATCTCGAGAATGTCGGCGAGCTCGGTCTGGGTGACGCCGTCGTTACGGTAGAGATGGGTGAGTACCCACCACTGAGACCGTGTCAAACCCAGCGCCTTCATGCGCCGATCGTAAGTGGCGCGCAACAGCCGCGCGACGTCGTGCAGGATAAAACCAAAATTTCTCGATAAATCTTCGCGTTGCACGGATCACCCTGCTTTTACTGAACAGTCAGGTAGACAACCATTCTGGCATTTAGTTGCCTAGCTCATTATATATGATAGTAATAATATATCTAGCTAAATATAAGCCAGACACACGTCTTGGACGCGGTACCATTTTTCTTTACAAATCAGTGCCTACGAAGAAACGTCCCGCCTACCGGCGGCCGCCGCCACAAAAGCACCTGCTGACGACCGTTACAGGCCTTACGGGAAGAAGGAAAACTATGAAAATCAATGCGATAGAAACGATTAACCTGGAAGAATTCCCCAACGTGCTATGGGTCCATGTCCACACCGACGAGGGCATCGTCGGACTCGGCGAGACGTTCTACGCGGTGGAACCTGCCATCGCCCATATTCACCAGACTATTGCGCCTTACCTTCTCGGGCAGGACCCGCTGCAAATCGACAAACACAGCCGGCACATGCTCTACAACTACCTTGGCTTCAAGTCGGTGGGCGCCGAGATGCGCGCGGGTTCGGCGATTGACATCGCCTTGTGGGACATTCTCGGTCAGGTCAGCAACCAGCCGATCTATCAGTTGCTCGGCGGCGCCAGCCGCGAAAAGGTACGCGCGTACAACACTTGCGCCGGCTACCAGTACGTGCGCGCCAAATCAGAACAGGGAACCGCCAACTTCGGAATGCCCGGTGATAGCGGCAAATACCAGCCGTACGAGGACCTGGTGGGCTTCATGAAATACGCGGACGAACTGGCAATCTCGTTACTCGAAGAAGGTTATACCGGGATGAAGATCTGGCCTTTCGACGAATATGCCGAAGCGAGTAATGGCACCTACATCTCCAGCGCCGACCTAAAAACCGCAATGCGACCGTTCGAAAAAATCCGAAAGGCGGTCGGCGACAAAATGGGTATCCACGTCGAGTTTCATTCGCTGTGGAACCTGCCCACCGCAATTAAGATTGCCAAAGCGCTCGAGCAGTTTGATCCGTTCTGGTACGAAGACCCGATAAAGATGGACAACCTCGATGCCATCGCCGAGTACGCCCACCGCACCAATGTCTGGGTCACTGCCAGCGAGACACTGGCTACCCGCTGGGCATTCCGCGATCTGTTCGAGAAACGTGCAGTCTCGGTATGCATGTTCGACGTTGGCTGGACAGGTGGTATTTCGGAAGCAAAGAAAATCTCGACCATGGCCGAGGCCTACCAGTTGCCGATCGCGCCGCACGACTGCACTGGCCCGATCTTGTTGACCTCGTCGGTGCACTTGTCGATGAACTGTCCCAACACCCTGGTGCAGGAAGTGGTGCGCGCGTTCTACACAGACTGGTATGGCAAGCTCGTCACCCAGCTGCCGCCGCTGGAGAACGGTTACATCAGTGCACCGCAAGGCCCCGGTCTCGGAACGAAGCTACAACCCGACGTTTTGAAACGTAAAGACGCCCACATTCGTATATCGAAGCTCTGAGTCTGATTCCAAAAACCAACTCTCGCCGCGGTGAGTGCTTTTTTGAAGTAAGCGGCGCGACAATCGACGCGGGTATCTTGGATTTGGATGTTGAGAATATGCAAGATGAAATCAGAAGTGTTTTCAGAAGTTCTAATTGTTTTCCTCCGCGGCCTCTGCGGTGAGAGCTTCTAGATATGAATGATAAAGAACGAAAGACCGATTCACGGGTGCTGCTCATGGCACCTGATGACAATGTCGCCATTGCCAAGACCGATCTTGCCGCCAGCACCACTTTGCAGGTGATGGGATCAGACATCACGCTGCGTGACAAAGTGCTCACCGGACATAAGTTCGCCTTTATGCCAGTCGCAAAAGGGGCGACGATCGTCAAATACGGCGCCCCCATCGGCATCGCCACGCAGGACATTGTGCCGGGCGAGTCGATGCATCTTCATAACATCGCCAGCGACTACATCCCGACCTACACGCTGGACGAGGGCCACCAGTTCCTGGAGGAATAACAACCATGATCAATACTTATCTGCGCGCCGATGGACGCAAAGGCATTCGCAACACCGTCGTCGTCGGTTATCTGGTCGAATGCGCGCACCACGTTTCACGCGAGATCGTCCATGACTACCGGGAGCAAGGCGTTCACCTGATCGGTTTTCCCGGTTGCTTTCCAAACGCCTACGCCCACAAGATGATGGAAAGTCTTTGTACCCATCCCAACGTCGGTGCTGTGCTGCTGGTTTCGCTCGGGTGCGAAGGGTTCAACAAAAGCAAGCTCATCGAGACTGTCCGACGATCCGGCCGTCCGGTCAAACTGATCGGCATTCAGGACACCGGCGGCACACGCAAGTCGATCGCCGATGGCAAAGCGTGGATTGAGCAGACAATTAATCAGTTGCAGACCACACCACGTGCACCGATGGCTATCGAGGAACTGACGGTTGGCACCATATGCGGCGGCTCTGATGCCACCAGCGGACTCACCGCCAACCCTGCCATGGGGCGCGCTTTCGATTTTCTCGTTGAGCAGAATGCAACCTGCATCTTTGAGGAGACCGGCGAATTGATCGGCATGGAACACTGGATGGCCAAGCGCGCCGAAAACCCTGCACTCGGCCAGGAAATCGTCAAGACAGTTGCCAAGGCGGCAAAGTATTACGCCGCGTTCGGCCATGCGAGTATCGGCCCCGGCAATGCCGACGGGGGCCTCACGACGATCGAGGAAAAATCTCTTGGCGCCTACGCCAAATCCGGTCAGTCCGTCATTTCCGGCATTATCAAGCCGGGTGACGTTCCGGTACGCGGCGGTTTGTATCTGCTAGACGTAGTACCTGACGGCGAACCCAAGTTTGGCTTTCCCAATATCGTCGATAACGCTGAAATCGCCGAACTCATGGCTTGCGGCAGTCACCTAAGCCTGTTTTCAACCGGGCGCGGTTCGGTGGTCGGTTCGGCAATCTCACCGGTGATCAAGGTGTGCGCAAACCCGGATACTTACAAACGTATGGGCGAAGATATGGACGTCGATGCCGGCCGCATCCTCGAAGGCCGTGCCACACTGGATGAAGTCGGTCGCGAAATTTATGACCTTATTCTTCGTGTGGCTAACGGCGAGAAAACAAAGTCCGAGGAACTCGGACATCAGGAATTCATTCTGACGTACAAGACCTTCGAGCCGGTCGGGCCGGCGTGTCTGCCGTCGGCCGCGTGACCAGGACAAGACTTTTTTCGCGGAATGCGCGTACCGAGACCGCACTTCTGAAACAATCCGTTGTCACAGTCACCTACATCACGCAGGAAAACGCGTTGCTATGTCAAAATCCGAAATCACTGGCCGGTCCAACCCGAGCCCGCGTGACTTCATTGATGCCGAAAAGATGCCTGGTGCGTCGCCAGTCGACGACAAACCACACGTTTAATCAGGAAATGCACCCGATGGTGCAAGGCACAGTACAACAGACTGACCAACTGATTCCATCACCAGGAGTACGCAATGGAAGCCGTTGAGAAACGTGTCGTCGTTGTACTCGCCGACATCAGCGGGTACACCAAATTCATGGTCGAGAACCAGATGTCTGCGGTGCACGGCCAGCAGTGCATTACCTATCTAATCGAGACACTGATCCGTGAAATCGACTTGCCATTGCGCTTGCAGGAAATCGAGGGCGATGCGCTGTTCCTTTATGCCGAGGATCCCGGAAGTGACGCCGGCTGGCAGGACGTATTGCAGCAGGTCCCGACAAAGCTGATGCGATTTTTCGATGCCTTTTATGAGGGCGCCGTACTCGGGGCGGAAGCCACACCGTGCGAATGCGCCATTTGCAGGAACAGTGACGAGCTGGCACTGAAGATCGTAGTCCACGCAGGTACAGCCGTGTTTCACAAGATTGGCGGCTTCAATAAGGTCTCCGGGCCAGACGTGATTCTCGCCCACCGTCTTCTGAAGAACTCAGTGGTGGAAAAAGAGTACCTGCTGCTGAGCGAAGCCGCGCACTCAACGGTCGGACAGCATATGGAAGGCCCCTTCCAGTCGGTGACGGAAACATACGACGGCTTCGGCGACGTCAACACGTTTGTTCGAATCAATAACGACCTCAAGGAAGAACAACGTAACGCCCTTTACGAAAGGCCGCGCGCGTCGCTGGTTGCTCGTGCCGAACTGTATAGCCTCGCTGCCATCGGCGGTCTGTTCCCGGCGCTGATCAAACACCTTCGCAATCCCGTCTTCGAGACGCGCTTGCCGAGACGTGTCGGTTTCGCGTTGACGATGGTGGTGCGCGCACCGATGATGGTGATGATGTACCTGATTGGCACGCCGCGGCGACTGCTTGCGCGACGCGCCGAACGCAACGAGGTACTGCGGAGCAAAACAGAATCAACCTGACGTGTCTCCGCGTGTGGCAGGCCGAGGGCCACGGGAACCAGGTCGTGACCATTGTGTCAAACGAGCCTGCCCGTTTGTGACCAGTGATGTGTTTCTTGTCGATCGGCATTGCATTGCGATCGCCGCGGCGAAGCTTACAGAAACAAGGCCCACAGAAAAACAGATTCAGGAGAGAATCATGAACTTGTTGACCCGAACCATAGTAATCGGCGCTTTGATGGTGTTTGTCGCCCCAGCGACGTTTGCCAGGACACCGGCGCCGAGCGATGCCGAGGTCTACATTATTTCGCCGCAAGACGGTGACACCGTAACCAGTCCGGTCACAGTGAAATTCGGGCTGAGAGGCATGGGTGTCGCGCCGGCCGGCGTCGACACGCCTAATACTGGCCATCACCACCTGCTAATCGATACCGGCCCGCCTGCGCTCAACGCACCGATTCCGGCCGATGACAATCACAAACACTTCGGTGGCGGCCAGACCGAGACCGTCATTGAACTGGCGCCAGGCAAGCACACGCTACAACTCATCATGGGTGATAAGCTGCACTTTCCCCACGAACCGCCGGTGATGTCACGCAAGATCACAATTACCGTTAAATAGTCTCCCGGCAAAAGACAGACAACCTAAAGCCTACCGCACCAGCCTGCACGAACCAAACACGTCGGACAAACTGACTGGGCAGCTGGTCCCTACGCTTTCGAGAAGGCCTGCGCTTCATTGTTAACGCTTCTCCCCCGCCGACTTTGCTTCGTAATCGGCAATCAGCTTGCGTGCGGCGTCCAACAGCATCTTCCCATCGGCACCTGACTTCGTCACGTCACGCACCCAGCCGTCAATAATTGGCTGGCCGAACTTCTTCCAGCTGGCAATTTCCTGATCAGAAATGACGTTGATGCTCGCCGGTGGCAGCGGCTGGCGGTTGATCACTTCGGCCTGCCCAAAGATGCTGCCAATGCGCGCGGATAATTCGATGCCGCTATTTGCATCGATGATCTTCTTCAAGTCAGTCGGCAGACTGTCATAGCGCGCCTTGTTCATGCCGAGCACGAACACAGATGTGTATATCTTCGGCTGATCTGACCCCGGCTCACTGTGATAGCGAGTCAGTTCGTCGACTTTGAGCGTAGGCATGACTTCGTACGGCAGCAACGTGCCATCAATGACGCCCTTGGCCAATGCCTCGGGCACTTGTGGCACCGGCATACCGACCGGGGTCGCACCAAGAATAGCCATGAATCGCGTCGTTTGCCTGGTCGGCGCTCGTATCTTCATACCGCGCAAATCCCCACGCCGCCGAATCGGGCGATCGATGGTATGGAACACGCCGCCACCATGCACGTGCAGCGCTAGCGGTCGCATGCCGGCGAATTCTTTCATGTCGTGTTGGTGCACATAGTCCCATAGCGCTCGACTCGCGGCCTCGGCGTCGCGGATCATGAAAGGCAGCTCGAACACTTCAGTCATGGGAAAGCGCCCAGGCGAGAAACCCGGCAAAGTCCAGATGATGTCGACGACGCCATCTCCGACCTGATCGATGAGCTGCGGCACGGTTCCGCCCAGTTGCATCGAAGGGAATAGCCGACATTGAAGGCGACCGTTAGATTGCAACTGCAGCGCTTCACACCACGGCAGTAGCACTTTCTGGTGCACCGTGGACGAGACCGGCAGTGGATGGTGAATTTTTAGCTCAAACGTTTGCGCCGGCGTCACGATCGGCAACATCATCGTCAAAAGCGCGAGAAAAATTCCAACTCGGTACACGGCAGCCAATCCGGCGATTGCTCACAAGCTTACTTTACAACAAGCACCGCCTCACCATAGGCATTGCAAGACAACAGTTATTGCGCTACCGAATGGCCGCACCAGTTGCTCATCCAGCGCCGGTACGCGGTGGTAGACTCTGCTAGCTTTGAATCACTAAACCAGGCACGCTCATCAGGGAAGCAAGATGGAAAAAACAATCGACTACTACTTTGCTCCACTGTCGCCGTGGAGCTACCTCGGCCACGAACGGCTGGGGAATATTGCGCGCAAACACTTCGCCAAGATCGACATTAAACCGATTGACCTGGTGAAGATCTTTTCATTAACGGGAGGCTTGCCAATGGCGAAACGCGGGCCGCAGCGACAGAAATACCGAATGGTCGAGCTGGCCCGCTGGCAGAAATACCTCGGCATGCCGCTCACCCTGGAGCCGAAGTACTTTCCATATGACGCTTCGATCGCGTCGCTGCTGATTATTGCCGCCAAAGAGGAGCTTGGCGAGAAGCTGGCAATGCTGATTACTTCGGCAATTTACAAAGGTTGCTGGGTCGAAGACCGCAACATGGGCGACCCTGAAGAACTGTTCGCAATCGTCAAAGCCCAGGGTCTCGATGCTGTGTCGCTGCTCAATGCTGCACGCTCGGATGAAAACGTCGCTCGCTACGAAGCACTTACCGAAGAAGCTCTGCAGCGTGATGTGTTCGCAGTGCCGACCTATATTTACAACGACGAACCGTTCTGGGGACAGGACCGGCTTGATTTTCTCGACCGTGCGCTCGAGGCGCAACCCAAGGAACCGGCGGCATGATCAAGCTGACCTTCTGCCTGCGCCGGCGCCCCGATATGACCTTAGAGGAGTTTCAACAGTACTGGCGCACAACACACGCCGCCTTGGTCGCTGAGCGGGCAGAAGTGCTCGGTATCCGCCGATACGTGCAGTTCCATACCGCCGACCTGCCCGGACTGCACCAGTCTATGCAACGCCGCAATGGCGGCGCACCGCAGCCCTATGACGGCGTCGCCGAACTCTGGTTCGACTCTATCGACGATTTTGTCGGCGGTGGTCCCGAAAAAATCCAAGCGAGTGCCGAGTTGCTGGCCGACGAACGCAACTTCATTGACTTGCCCAACTCACCGATGTGGCTCGGCGAGGAAAACGTCATCGTCGGCTGAGTGCGCCTTTTCGGTTGTATGTCAGGCGCACAAACGCAACAAGCCGGAACGCAGCCAAGGCTTGACATGGTCTGAGGGGCCGGTAGATCAGATCTCAGTGTTTCGAACGCTGGCAGTGAAACCCGCTTGCGCCAACGCGGCCACGATCTGTTGGATATGCTCACTGCCTCTGGTGCGCACCACGAACTCAACTTCGGCACTCTGCACTGGAAGCGTGGTAAACGCCCGGTGATGATGCACTTCATCGATGTTTGCGTTTGCTTCGCCGAGCACACGCGTAACTTGTGCAAGCGATCCGGGCAGGTCGCGCATTTGTACGTGTAAGCGAGTCAGGCGGCCTGCGCGCACCATGCCACGCTGAATGATATCGCTGAGCGTCAAAGGATCGATATTGCCGCCACAAAGCACCAGCCCGACCTGCTTGCCGGCAAAACGTTCACGATGCTTGATTACGGTGGCCAAAGCGACCGCACCCGCACCTTCGACAACGGTCTTCTCGACCTCGAGCAGCAGCAACATCGCTTCCTCGATATCGCCCTCATCAACCAGAACAATGTCATCGACAAACTGACGCACCAACTCGAGAGTAATCGCGCCCGGAACCTTGACGGCAATTCCATCGGCAATGGTGTGTTCGCCGAAGTGCGGAGCGGTGCCGTGCAAGGCGGCGTACATCGACGGAAATCGCAGCGTTTCAGCACCCACCACCTGAATTTTCGGATTAATCGCTTTCGCCGCAACCGCCATTCCCGAAATCAATCCGCCACCGCCGATCGGTACTACTAGTACGTCGAGATCAGGCCAGGCATCAAGCATCTCCAGTGCAATAGTGCCCTGCCCGGCGATAACTCGCGGATCATCATAGGGATGAACAAAAGTCAGCCCACGCTCGCGAATCAAACGTGTCGCGTGTTCCCTGGCCGCATCGAAGTTGTCTCCATGCAATAGCACCTCAGCGCCGAAGCTACGCGTGTGTACCACTTTCACGTGCGGCGTGAAACGCGGCATCACGATCACTGCTGGCACGCCAAGGCGTTGCGCATGATAGGCAACACCTTGCGCATGATTTCCAGCCGATACCGCAATCACGCCACGCTTCCGCGAGGCAGAATCCAACGCCAGCAAACGGTTCAGCGCGCCCCGCTCCTTGAACGAAGCAGTGAACTGCTGGTTCTCGAACTTCAGGTACAACTGTGCTCCGGCAACGCCAGACAGCGTACGTGAGAACAGACATGGTGTCTGGACAATTTCGCCTGCAATCGCCTGCGCCGCGGCGCGGATGTCTTTCAGCCCAACAGACATGTTCCTGTATAGCCACTGGTTTGCAAGACTGTAGCACGCGCCCACACCAAATCTCGCGGCGCCGTGCCAAAGCGGGACATCACGGAATTCGGTTCATCACAGAACTGGCGCCTTCCGGATAAAATCGCGGTTATGAAAGGCAAGGTCGCACACCGCATTCTCAAGGGCATCGTACAGGTCGAACCGGCGGAAGTCGCCGCCATGCTCTGGTCGTTCGCTTATTTCTTCTGCCTGTTGTGCGGCTACTACATTATCCGGCCGGTGCGCAACGAAATGGGCATACAGGTCGGCGTTGAGCACTTGCAGTGGCTATTCACCGGAACCTTCTTCACCATGCTCGCGGTAGTACCAGTCTTCGGCTGGCTTTCATCCCGGTTTCCGAGACGGCAATTTTTGCTGGCAGCTTATCTGTTTTTTGCTGTCAACCTCATGGTCTTCTACGCGCTATTCAAGTTTGAAGCCATGCCACTGGAAACTGCCGTAGCTTTCTTTGTCTGGCTCAGCGTTTTCAATCTTTTCGTGGTTTCCGTTTTTTGGAGCTTCATGGCGGATTTGTTCACCAATGCACAAGCGCGCCGCCTCTACGGGTTCATTGCCGCCGGCGGCAGCACCGGGGCCATCGGCGGGTCCCTGATCGCGAAGGAGTTGGCGACACTGCTGGGAGCGGCAGAATTACTGCCAATTGCGACTTGCTTCCTCCTGGCCGCTGTGCTGTGCATATTGCGTCTGTCAAACTCGGCCAGGCAGGAAACACCGGCCGACACCAGTGCCGGCGTCCAAATCAGGCAGCCGATCGGCGGCAGCATCTTTGGCGGCATTACGCTATTGCTGCGCTCGGACTATCTGCTCGGCATCGCGTTGTACATCGTGCTGTTCACGCTGCTATCGACTTTCCTGTACTTTCAACAGGCGCACATTGTTTCAGAAGCCATTTCTGAGACGAATCAACGGGTCGAGTTGTTCGCTCTAATCGATCTGATTGTTAATGCGCTGACGGTACTCGGCCAATTACTCATTTTGAAGCGCATTGTCGGCAGATTCGGACTCACCGTCGCACTGGTTCTGCTGCCGGCAATCGCCGTGATCGGTTTCTTCTCCTTGGGATTGTTCCCGACGCTTGCCGTGCTAATCGTGTTCGGGACCATTGGTCGCGCTGGCGAATACGCGATCAGCAAACCAGCTCGCGACATTCTGTTTACCGTCGTTTCCCGCGAAGAGAAATACAAGGTCAAGAATTTTCTCGACACCGCGGTGGTGCGCGGCAGTGGCGCAGTTTCGGGTTGGT
The DNA here is from genome assembly GCA_020354125.1 of Betaproteobacteria bacterium. GTDB lineage: Bacteria > Pseudomonadota > Gammaproteobacteria > Burkholderiales > Eutrophovitaceae > SG8-40. The sequence goes on from CP070643.1 coordinate 1,976,615, forward strand.
TGGTCGAGGGGTTGCGGCTCCTCGGCGCAGGAGTATCCGGACTCTCGTTCATTGCCGTGCCAATTGCGGTGTTGTGGACTACAACAGCGTACCTGCTCGGACAACGTCAAGAGCAGTTGCGCGCCGCCTTAAACGCAAAAAGGATCTACCAGCTTGATGACACCGGACCACAAACGCCGATCAGTCCTGAAGATGGTGGTGGCGCTGAGCCTGCCACCAATCGCTACACTGGCCCGCGCTGAACAATCAAGGGCAACGCAGGTGCTGCGGCGGCCTATCCATAGTTCTGGCGAGCAACTGCCGATGATCGGGCTGGGTACTTACCAGTCGTTCGCTGTCGGCTCTTCGCAACGCGATCGCGATCCGCTGCGCGAGGTGCTTCGGGAACTTGTCCGCCTTGGTGGATCAGTCATCGACAGTTCACCGATGTACGGCAGTTCCGAAGGCGTTGTCGGCGACCTATCGGACGAGCTGAAATTGCGACCGCAGTTGTTCATGGCGACCAAGGTCTGGACTTCCGGGAAGAACCAGGGCATCGATCAAATGAATGAGTCGTTTCGCGAGATGCGCGTGCGTGTCATGGATCTGATGCAGGTGCACAACCTGGTGGACTGGCGCACGCATGCGAATACGCTGGAGGACTGGAAGGAGCGCGGCAAGATTCGCTACACCGGGGTGACCCACTACCACTCGGGCGCCTACGCAAACCTCGAAAGCATCATGAAGCTGCGGCGCTTCGATTTCGCGCAGTTCAACTACTCGATAGTGGAGCGCGAGGCAGAACAGAGACTGTTACCGGCAGCCTTGGATAATGGCACTGCAGTCATCATCAATCGCCCTTTTGCCGCCGGAGGATTGTTTCGGCGCGTGCGCGGCGAAGCGCTACCACCGTGGGCCGCGGAATTCGATTGCACATCCTGGGCGCAGTTCTTTCTCAAGTACATCGTTTCTCACCCTGCGGTGACCTGCGCGATTCCCGCCACCAGCAAACCAAAACACCTGATCGACAACATGGCTGCAGGATACGGAAGGCTTCCGGATGAAGCGACCCGCAAGCGCATGCGAATGGTTATCGACTCTCTCTGAACTCGCTTGCGCTGATAACACCCGCTGTGAGTCGGTGCGACGCGATTATTCCCGGATCGCGTTCTAATCAGCCCGGACAACGCGGTCCGTCAGCGGCGCCTCAGCCGATCAGTCCTCTTTGCGCGAGATTGCGCATCAAATCACCCACGCCGTAGGTCCAGGGTGTGGCTTTGTGGCAATGGTTGACACGGTTAACCAAAGTGCCGAGTTGCCGTGCACTGATCGACACGACGTCGCCGATTTTGTGGGTGAACCCCTTGCCCTTCTCGCCGCGGTCCTGAACCGGGGCAAACTGGGTTCCGAGAAACAGCACCATCCCATCGGGATACTGGTGGCTGCGGTTGAGTGCCTGCGCGACCAGATCGAGCGGGTCGCGGCTGATGGCCGAAAGATCACTGACGCCGCTAACACGAAAACCATCCGGGCCAGTGACGCGAACCTCGATGCGGGTACGTCGCATATCGTCGACGGAATAGTTTTCATCGAACAAGCGAATAAACGGGCCAATTGAGCAGCTCGCATTGTTGTCCTTGGCCTTGCCCAGTAACAACGCGCTGCGGCCCTCGAAATCACGCAGGTTGACATCATTACCAAGCGTCACGCCAACAACAGTACCAGCCCGATTGACAGCGAGCACCACTTCCGGCTCCGGGTTGTTCCACGATGAGTCGGAGCGAATCCCGATTTCCGCTCCGACGCCAACCGCCGAGAGAGGCTGCGCCTTGTTGAACACCTCGGCATCAGGACCGATGCCAACTTCAAGATAAGGCGACCAAAGATCACGCTTGATAAGCGATTCCTTCAACCGCATTGCTTCCGGTGAACCGGGTTTGACACTGCGAATTCCTGCGCCGATTTCATCGCCGATCGCGTTGCGTATCGATTCGGCCCGGTCGGCATCACCACGCGCATGTTCTTCGATGACGCGTTCGACCATGCTCGACACGAACGTCACGCCACAGGCGCGTATCGCCTGAAGATCACATGGTGCGAGCAGGTACGCCTTCGACGCCTGGCGCTGATCGGCGTGACTGTTCTCGATCGCCGCGGCAACATCGGCCACCGGCTTCGCCCAGCCGCGGGCAATCGCATCACGAACCAGGCGCACCGGGTTAGACACGTTGAGCAGCGCACTCGAGGTCGGTGCTACTGCGGACAAGTCGTACAAGCTGCCCTCACGCAGCGCCACCGGGCTCGGACCGCCGGATTGCCCGGGCAGCCAGGCACGTCCCACCAGCGTCGCGGTTTCGTTATCCTGCGGAAGAACGATAGAGGTCGACAACTTCATGCTTCGATCCTTCATGGTTCTAGCCTTATCGGTTCTATTCTTAACAGTTCGATCGTTATCGGTTCTATTCTTAACAGTTCGATCGCTATCGGTTTGATCCTTCACGGTTCAATCCAAATTGACGCAATCCATTCAATTCGGCCGAAGCTTGCTGACTATGATGACGTAGTCAGACCGGCACTTTGGTGTGCACACAATCAGCCAACCTTTTTCTTCTGTGTGCATGGGCATGAAAACGGTAATGCTTCTGCCGTAATTGTTGATCGCATCGACAACCGTCATGCTCGCCAGCGAGCTTCCCGGCCGGTAAGTTTCTACCACCTTCACCAGATCGTCACTAACCCTGGCAGCTTCGTCAGCACTCAGCTCCCGAGCCGACAATTCTGTGAAATAAAACGGCGGGACCATCCCGGTAGAGTCCTCGTGGGCATGGGCTGGAATCATCGGAAGCTCGAAAAAGCTGCCGGTGTAGCGCCAGGTCCAACCCTGATTGGCGAGGATCCCCGGACCAGCTGGCAAACAGGCAAGGCGGCCGACAGCGCCGAGCAATCCGGGCAGAACCGTTATCGCGTCGGCAGGGGGATGCTCGCAGTCGTAAGCAGTTGTTGCTTCGGTTACTTCTTCCTGGTGTGCCTGCACGAACCAGGCAAAACACGCGGACAGCAAAACGACCATCGTCTTTGAGGCACGTGCTCCTGCACGGTGCACGGCTCTTTCTTCAGGCAAAGCTCTTTCTCCAGGACCAGATTTGTTGTCATGCAAGTATAACTGCAGCAGCGATCCAGCAGAGCGCCTCGTTAGCAGCCAACGTCGCGCTCTTGTTATAAGCCGGGATCACACAAGGCAGCCCAGTGCTTTTACAATAAGCGCATGCAGCGGTTCGAGATCAATCCGCAACGCACCTGGCATTCAACAGATGCGGGCCCCGCCTGCAGCGCGTTGGCCAATGCTTGACCGGCCGCTGGTCTTTCTCGACCTGGAGACCACCGGCGCAACCGCCCACGTCGACCGCATCACCGAGATCGGGCTGGTCGAGGTCGACCGTGGCCGCTACGTCGGCGAGTGGAGCTCGCTGGTCAATCCGCGGCGGCGCATCCCGCCTTCGATCCAGACACTGACCGGAATCAACGATGCAATGGTCGCCGCTGCGCCCACCTTCGATGAACTCGCCCCGGAGCTATTTGATCGCCTCGCCGACAAAGTGCTGGTCGCACACAACGCACGCTTCGACTACGGTTTCCTGCGCAATGAATTCCGGCGCTTTGGCTACGAATATGCTCCCAAGGTGCTGTGCACGGTCAAGTTGTCGCGCCGTCTGTTTCCTCATGAGCGGCGCCACAACCTGGACAGCCTGATCGCGCGCCATGAACTGTCTTGCGACAACCGCCACCGCGCGCTCGCAGATGCCAGAGTGTTGTGGGACTTCACGCAGCATATTCATCATCAATTGGACAGCAACGCGATTCGCGCGGTTGTTGACGAACTGCTGCGTGCGCCGGCATTACCGGCCGGGCTACCGCCCGATGCCATGAAAGGATTGCCGGACACCCCGGGCGTGTACATCTTCTACGGTGACAATGACTCGGTGCTCTACGTCGGCAAGAGCGTCAATCTGCGCACGCGCGTCATGTCGCACTTCAGTGGCGATCACTCGACCAGCAAGGACATGCATATCTCACGCGACATCCGGCGCATTGAGTGGATCGAAACGGCGGGCGACTTCGGCGCACTCATCAAGGAGTCGCAGCTGATCAAGCGACTCGCGCCGCATTACAACCGGCGGCTGCGCGAGTCAAAAGATACCTGCACCTATCATTGGAACCCCGCCGATGGCCCGAAAATCCCGACCCTCGTCGACCTGGTAGAACTCGAGCCGTCGCTGCTCGGTCATGCTTACGGCACCTTCCGTTCGAGGCGTGCCGCGCGCCAGGCTCTCAAGAACATAGCCGATGAGTATGGACTGTGCCTGATTCAACTCGGCCTGGAAAAAGGCAAGGGCCCGTGCTTTGCCCACCAGCTCAGAAAATGCCGCGGTGCCTGCGTTGGACGCGAAACCGAGTTGAACCATGCGATGCGCGTATCAATGGCATTCAACAAAATGCGCATCACGCCCTGGCCGTTCAAAAACCGAATCCTGGTACGTGAGCGCAACGCCATCACAGGGCTGACCGAAACGCATCTGATCGATCACTGGCGCTACCTGGGCGGCTATCGCTCGCAGATGGACTTGTTCGATCAATACGATACACGCCACGAAGCGGCGTTCGATATCGACACCTACAAGCTGCTCGTGTCCGCCTTGAAGAAACCAACCAGGAATCTGCAAATTATCGACACGGAGTGACTGCGCAAGCAGTCATTGACCCAAGGTCAATTGACTGGGCGGAATGCACGCAGCACCAATTCCAATGTGCCGCCTCTGGCAGCGTGCTCAATGCGCCGATACGAACAGATCAAGCGCCTCGTTGAATTTTTCCGGTTGTTCCAGGTTGGACAAATGCGAGGCTTGCGGAATGATCACCAACTCGGAGCCCGGAATCGCCTGCAGTATCGCTTGGGACATAACAACCGGCGTACCTGCGTCCTCCTCTCCGACAATGATCTGCACCGGACAGGTAATCGTGTGCAAGTGATCGGTGCAGTTGATCTTCGGGATAGCGTGGCAACAACCGACATATCCGGTCACGCTTGTGGAGACGATCATGTCAGCCACACCGTCAGTGACATCCTTGCGCGAACTGCGGAAGGGTTCGGTAAACCAACGCTCCAAAGTCGGCGCCACCAGCGCCGACATTCCCTGTTCGGTGGCGGTCTTGATTCGCCCCTCCCATGCCGGTGCCATCTCGGTCGGCATACGGCTGGTCGTGTCACACAACACCAGGGTCTGGAATTCGCCCGGATACTTCAGTGCGTATTCCATTCCAATCATGCCGCCCATGGACAATCCGACCCAGTGCGGCTTCTCGACACCAATACCGTCAAGTAAACCTTTGGCGTCCTCGACCAACTGGTCCAGCGTGTAGGCGCCGGCCGGCGCTTCGCTCTGGCCATGTCCGCGCGTGTCGAAAGCGAGCACCCGAAACCGATCCTTGAGCAGCTCGATCTGCGAATCCCACATGTGCAGATGGCACGCCAGCGAGTGGCTGAGCACCACCCACGGACCCTTGTCGCCATGAATCTCGTAATTCAGTTCGATGCCGTTGCTTTTTGCTTTCATTGGACGCCCTCCTCGATTGGTCCAAGTATAGCGTCACGGTGTAACATGCGCGCAGCGGGCGGTATGTGGGCGAACTTCAAGCGCCAGCAAGAATCAGCGCGCACACTTCGGGACGGGAGGAGCATGTGAGAGTCGTACAGTTTTCGGGCCGCGATCAGGCGCGACGCGTCGGTGTCGTAACAGAGCAAGGAAATGCTTTACAAGTCGTACGCGGTGCACAACGACTTTATGATCTTGCCCGAGATGCGATCGGCACTGCTACGTCACTGCAGGAAGTTATCTCTCAGCGCCTGTCAGACGACCAGGAAGATTACGCAGCGGCAATCGCGGAAAAGCGCGTGCTCGTGCCATTCGATCATCCCGACCCGTATCACCATCTCGTCACCGGTACCGGCCTGTCTCATTTGGGCAGCGCAGCGGCACGCGACGCGATGCACAGCAAGCTGCAAGCCGAAGAAGCTGAACTCACCGATTCAATGAAGATGTTCAAGTGGGGGGTCGACGGCGGCAAACCAGCCGAAGGGCAAATCGGAGTGGCACCTGAATGGTTCTATAAAGGCGATGGCAGCTGTGTTGTAGCGCCGGAACAGGCATTGGATCTACCGGCCTACGCATTTGACGGCGGTGATGAGGTTGAAGTGGTCGGTCTGTATCTTGTCGGCGATAACGGCCGCATCTACCGGGTCGGCTTTGCACTGGGCAACGAGTATTCGGATCACGTTCTAGAACGGCGCAATTATCTTTACCTTGCGCATTCCAAATTACGTCAGTGTTCGTACGGCCCGGAACTATTGCTCGGCGAACTGCCGGCGCATGTCACCGGTCATGCGAGGCTGCGCCGCTGCAAAAACATCATCTGGGAACAGGACTGGCTTTCCGGCGAGGACAACATGTGTCACTCGATAGGCAATCTGGAACATCATCACTTCAAGTACCGGGAGTTCCGCCGGCCAGGCGATGTTCATGTGCATTTTTTCGGCGCGGCAACCGGCAGCTTCACCAGCAATACGGAAACGCAACCAGGCGACGTTTTCGAGATCGAATCAGCGACCTTCGGCAAACCACTGCGCAATACGCTCGGAGAAAAAGGCAAAACCGAACAGCTGGTCGGCGTTCAGGTGCTTTGACTGAACTGCTTTGCAAAGCGATTGCCCGTCGATGTCCGCATTCGGCTGACCGGCACTTTCGATATCCCGCTACGCAAATGCTAATCCAACAACAACCGGGACAGCCGAAGGCCCATCCGAAAACAAAAAGGAGACAAACATGATCTATGAGCTGCGCGTCTACCACACCATGCCGGGCAGACTTCCTGACCTCAATGCACGCTTCGTCAATCACACCCTGAAGATTTGGGAGCGTTTCAATATCCGCCCGGTTGGCTTCTGGACTACGTTGGTCGGCGACAATAACAACGACCTGACTTACCTGCTGGAGTGGGACAGTTTGGCCCAGCGCGAGGAGTCGTGGAACGCATTCGTTGCTGACAAGGAATGGCTGGAGGTACGCGCGGAGACCGAGAAGAACGGCCCGCTGGTGTCATCGATCACAAATTCGATATTGACGCCGACAGCCTATTCCCAAATGCGCTAGAGGCTATTTCGTTAGACGCGGCAACTGCGCTGTTTTGTCAGGCGCGGAGTGCGCGCCAGTTCGTCAAGCGCCGCGAGGCGCTATTTCCTGCAACGCGATTTGCGCGTTAGCAGGCCGTTGAAAAACGTCGCGATCGGCCTTCAGCCGGGTGCGCACTCGTTTTGATAGAAGCAGTGCGCAGGAACCGGAGTGTACAGAGGGAGTACATGAGGGCGAGAGCGGGATGTGGCGCGGCACTGCCGCGCCCGCTCGCAGCGCCCGGCGACAATGATCGCCGGGCCGGACCGCCGAAGGCGGACGAGCACCGTACCTATCAGAACCGGCGCAAGCCCGGATCAAGGTCGCGCAGTAGTTTTTCAACAGCCTGTTAGCGCGACTCCTTGATGAAGCGGCTGTTAGTTGCCTGCACTGGACGCGCGTTCATCGGATAGAGCCGACCAAACACGCCGACCTGAGTCGGAGAAATGCTCACCGGCGTCTTCATCACCAGCCACAATACACCTTCGGTACAGGGTGGGGTATTCAGCGAACCCATGAAGGCGTAGTAACCCCGTTCCGCCGGCAGCAGTGAGTCGAACGGAATCTTGACGTGGTTCATCACGACTTCCCGCTCCTTCTCGAGCGGAAGATACGGCCAGAGCGACTTTATGAATGTGTTTTCCTCGCCGATTTCGAACAACACTGCGACGACTGCAAGGCGGCCATCAAAGCTGCGATGCACCAGGTGCGCCGCCATGTCGTATACGCGCCCGTTGACGCGTTCCTCGGCGGGCTTGTGAAAGTGCATCTGCATCAGTTCGTAGCACACACCGCCCACGGTAATGGCGCTGCCACCAAGGTAATTCACCTGCACGGTATGCCCGGTGTCAACGATTTCGAGCGGTGACAGCCGGTACTGGAACTTGATCGGCTCGAGATCGAGGCGCGCGCCATCACTGATATCGATCGGTGACTGCATCATGCCCTTGCCGCAGGTTGCCCACTCGGGCTTTAGCACGCCCCAGTTCTCGGCCCCGGTTGACCCGGAGTAGGTCCATTTGATGCCGTCCTTCGCCAGTGGGTCATTACGAGCAGCCGCGTCCTTTGCCGCAGGTGTCTGGTCTTTCACAGCGGCGCGCTTGATGCTCTTGGCGCGCTGTTTCCCCTGCCTTGTTCGAAGTCTTCTTGCTGCCTGAACTCTGTTTTGCCGGCTTGGTCAGCGCTACCGAATTCTTTGAACTTTTTGCCGCTGCTTCAGCCGCTGCTTTCGCCATCTCGGCCGCTGCCTCCGGGCAGACGTCCTTGAATACCACGGCGCGCGGCGAGTCAGGTTCAATGATGTTGGGTGGCATCAATCCCTCGACGCGGAATCGCCTGATTTCGGAACCGTCCTTGCGGTAGTAGATGCGAATCACCGGTGAGGAGGTGTGGCCGGAGCAGTCGTAGTGCCGCAGCACTTTGATCGATTTGTAGGGATCAGACAGCCCTTCGCCTTGCTGCTCCCTCGCGTACACTTCGCGCTCCCAGGCGCGCACAAAATCACCGCGCCGAAGCACGTTGATGGTGTCGGCATAGACGACCTGGTCGGAACTGACCGAGACTTCCCGCCAATTCGCCGCGCTGGCCTGCAGGCAGGCCACCGATAAAGCAATAGCACTGAAGGTAACTGTCTTACTTTTCATGACTTGTGGTGACATGCCCTGTACAAAACGCGTCAATCCGGGAGGGTAAAGCCGAGCCGCGAACGGACCCGAGCCCCGCTCCGGTTCGATTCATTTCACGCCCTCGTTAACGGTGTCGGGCAAGGAATCTTTAGCCGGTCGGCGAGGTCGCGCCGCAGCCCCGGCAGAGGCACGCGCCAGGGCCGATTGAACCCGCCAGCACCACCCCGCGCGGTACGGGAATCAGGAGGTTTTACCGCCTTGAACAATGACTTAAAATGCTGATTCAGGGCCACCGCGGTGGCCCTCATTGCTGGTCAGGGGGCAGGAGAAATGGACGAAAAACTCGTATACAACATCAACGTCGAGTCTCAGGAAGTACTCGACACACCAGCCGGTATCAAGAAGGAAGTGCCGCTCACCGACTTGGCCGAGCGAACGGTCATCGAAGGACGCAAGGCCGCCGAACGAATCCTCGACCGCGCGGACCACCGTCTGATGGTCGTGGTCGGCCCCTGCTCCATCCACGATCCGGTGGCGGCAATGGATTATGCGCGTCGTCTCAAGGCGCTGGCCGAGGAAGTCAGCGACACGCTGATGATCGTCATGCGTGTTTATTTCGAGAAGCCGCGAACCACCGTTGGCTGGAAAGGCCTGATCAACGATCCGCATATGAATGATTCGTTCGATATGGATGCTGGCTTGCGTCTGGCGCGAACGCTACTCATCGATATCAACGAACTGGGGCTGCCGACCGGTACCGAGGCACTCGACCCGATCAGCCCGCAGTACCTCGGTGATCTGATTTCATGGAGCGCGATCGGCGCGCGCACCACAGAATCACAAACGCATCGCGAAATGGCGAGCGGATTATCGACGCCGGTGGGCTTCAAGAACGGCACCGACGGCAGTCTGACGGTGGCAATCAATGCGCTGCAATCGGTCTCGAAGCCGCACAGTTTTCTCGGCATCAACCAGAGCGGTCAGGTTGCCGTGATCCGCACCAAGGGCAATGCATATGGTCACATCGTGCTGCGTGGCGGAGACAAGGGCCCGAACTACGATTCAGTAACCGTGTTACTGGTGGAGAAGGAGTTGGACAAAGCAAAGCTGCCGTGTAACGTGGTTGTCGATTGCAGCCACGCCAATTCCAACAAGGATCACAACCTGCAGCCATTGGTGATGAATGACTGCGTGCATCAGATTCTGGAAGGCAACAAGTCCATCGTCGGCTTGATGCTCGAAAGCAACATCGGCGCTGGCAATCAGAAACTGACTGACGATCCGTCGCAGCTCAAATATGGTGTGTCTGTAACCGACGCCTGCATCGACTGGGAAACCACCGAAACGATTCTGCGTGAAGCCCGGCAAAAACTGCGCGATGTGCTGCCGGGGCGTGTTCGCCGCTCAGCCGAGGTGCGCCAACTGAGCGCCTGACTGCGCGCAGGCAACCCGGCAGCGCGGTGTTACTCGGCCGACTCTGTCGAATCGGCTGTAGCAGTAGAGCCACTTCGCTGCAACGTCACATAGGACAGTGCAACCAGTGCCAGTTCCACCGGCATGGCCGCCCAAACGGCAATCGCCGAGGCAAGGCTGATGCCGGGAATCGGCAACTGGCCAAGCTGCTCCAGAGACCACGCCACTGCTCCCGGTACCAGAACACAAAGCGTGAGTACCCGCCAGCCATTACGCCGGGTCATCTTCCAGGAAGCCGCGAGTGCCTGGAACACGTCCTCTGATTTGTCGATTGCCAGGGCCGGAAACGCCAGCAGCAGGCGCGCTGCCAGGTACGCCGGTGGCAGTATCAGGGCGAGGCCGAATCGCCCGCCGGCGAAGTCGCTGACACCTGGCCACAGCAAGGCGACGATGCTGCCAAAAAGAAAAGCCGCGGTGGCAAAGACGAACGCGATGCCCGCCATCGCAAAGATAAAACGCGTTTCGCGCAGTCCCCATGAAATCGGCGCAAACTTTACCGTCTGTTGATCGCCAAGCAGATAGACACGATAGCTGCGAACGGCAAACACCACTGTCAGAGCAAACAATGGCAAGGTCCACAGTAGCAACGAGGTTTGGTGTTTCGCATCCAGTTCCACGGAACCCGGCTCCCAGGAACTCGGCCCCCAAAGGCCTTCCGATATGGTGAACGCAACGCCAAGCAGCAGCGGCAGCCATAACACTTGCAACAGTGCATAGCGCCGCTCCCAGAACAACATCACAGAGCCGGCAATGATCTTGACAATCGGCAATCGCGGCGGTGCAAGTTGCATCAATCCGCGCTTTCTGCCAGAGCGACTACGACACGCCGGTTGCGCGCGCCTTTACTTTCGATTTTGCTGACGATAACCGGTCCGATCTCGGCGGTATTTTTGACATGGGTACCGCCGCATGCTTGCAGGTCGACGCCGGCAATTTCGAGTAACCGGACACGCGGTACGCCGCTCGGTGGAGCGACCGACATCGTCTTTACCAGCTGCGGTTGTGCCTCCAGTTCCGCGCTGGTAATCCAGCGCGGTGTGACCGGATGCGCTTCGGCGATCAATGCATTGAGCTGTGCTTCGACGCTGGCACGATCAGGTTTGACGTCTGGCAAATCAAAATCGAGCCGGCCCGAACCCTCGCCGATCGCGCCACCCGTGACGCCGGCCCGAATAACCGCCGACAACAGGTGCAGACAAGTGTGAACGCGCATATGCGTATACCGACGCTGCCAGTCCACCGATGCCACGACATGGTCTCGCGGCCGCAACCCAGAAGCATTGCCGGGCGTTGCAGGAACGTGCAGCAGCGCGCCGTCATCTTTTCTACGCCGCGTGGTTTCGATCGCAATCTCCGATCCGTCTGGCAGGCGCAAAATGCCGGAATCGCCCGGCTGGCCGCCGCCGACCGGGTAGAACACGGTGCGATCGAGCACGATCCCGTCGTCGCCAACCGCCACGACTCGGGAGTCGCATTGCCTGAGGTTTACGTCGTCGTAAAAGAGTAATTCGGTCATTTGTCTGACGTTGACTTGCTTCGTGTCGCGTGACACGCGAACCGATTAGTGGTTCACGGAAAACGAGAACCCCGCCATTGTAGGTCAAACGTTGTAAAAGCACTGTGCCGCAACCCAGGATCGATGGCCACGTCGCGACGCAGGCGTACGAAGCAGGTCGTTTGTCACCGCCACGAAAAAGCGGCCACGTACAATCCGGCACTTATCATCCGCCGCCGGCTCGCTGGTGAACCCGCCGCTGCCCTGATCACACCGCGTCCGGCACATTTCGCGCTCCTCGACTTCCGCCGGGCGGAGAACGCGATCGAGACGGGTATAGCTGCAACCGAGCGAGTCATTGCGCAAATAAACCCTCTTCTCGAACGGTATAGGCAACACGTGCGCGATAGTGAGCGCATGTTATTCTCAATCAACTAGGACCTAGCAGCGAGCCGATTGCGCTTATGCTCTCATCATTGCTTCGCACCATCGAGCAAGGTTTCGGACCGTTTTTGTCGTCCGCCGGCGACATCGCTTTCCTGATTGGCCTGTTGATGCTGGCCTACGTTATTCTCGCTCCGGCGATACGCATATTCGTCGAGATGCAAGCGGCCAACCTCGGAATCGAACGCGAGTGGATCATGCACTGTATGTCGTGCAGACGCATGACAGTAGTGGCTGGTGCCGAGTGCGAACATTGTGGTCACAACCTCGGTATCCCATGGACGGTGCGCCTGCGGCAGTTCTTCTCGCGCGGCAGCGAACCGTACTGGTTGCAGGTTTCTCGCTGGATCTACACCGGTCTCGGCGTAGTTGCTTTCACTTTGATCACAATCATTGCGCTCAGCGCGTCTGGCGCCTGGAGTCCGCAGAGCCATATCGAAAAGCTGTTCGTCGGCTTGTCGCTGCTGACCTGGGCGGGACTCGGTTGGTTACTCGGCCGGGTCTTTGGCATTGGCACCGGCGGCCCGATTTCGCGAGTGCGCGATGCAATCTTCAGTCTCGCACTCGTGGCGCTACTGCTGACAACGACGACTCTTGCCTCTGCCGCCAGACCTGTTAAAGAAACCGTGGTCGCGCAGGTACGTGTCGACGGTCAGGTCGCGCAGCTTGGATCCAAGGCCATCGCCCTGGTCGGATACCAGCTTGGGCTCGAGTACCTCCATGTCGAGCACAGCTTCGCTGGTTTTCGCCACGTCACTCCGCTGGCAATCGTTGGCGCGCGGCGACTCGAACTGCCGCTTGGCGGGCGTCAAAGCGATGTTGTTGACTTCTTGTGGAAGCACGCGGCTAGCCTGACCGAGCGAGGTCTCGCGGTGCGCAAACGCACAGACCAGTTCATGGTTGTCGAGTCAGGAATCTATGAAATTGTGCTGCGTGGTGACGAAATCAGCATTCGCCAATACGCGTCACCGTCATAAGCGCAACGCCGTCGTCTTCAGTCGCCCTGGCAAGCGTCCAGTTTGATTGTCAGCACGTAATCGAATCCGCCATGTGTGTTGACTGCCCACTACCTGGACTCTCAACGTGTCGCTTCCAGCGCCTTCTTGAGCTGAGCTACCGTGGTGTTGCTGCCACAACAAATGACACCGACCTTCCTGCCAGCCAGTTCGCCACGCAAGGCGTACGCTGCCGCAAGTACCGCACCGGCCGCCGATTCGGCAAGCGTGTGACAACGTTCGATCCACCACAGCATGCCCTGCAGGATGTCCTCTTCGGAGACGAGACGAAAATCGTCCAGATGACGCGACAACAGTTCCAGCGTCATCTCTGCTGCCTGGCCGGTGGCCAGCCCTTCGGCGAAAGTTTCATTGGGGCGTGATTCGATTTGTCCGCTGCGCCACGAGTCATGAACCGCGGGCGATGCGGCCGCCTGTACGCCGATCACGCGAACATCGCGACTGATCGCCTTGGCCACAATGCAGGCACCGGCTGCACCGCTGCCGAGACCGATCGGCACAATGACCGTGTCAATATCGGGCTGCTCTTCGAGCATTTCCAGCGTTTCCGTCCCGACCCCGGCAATCAACATCGGCTCATTCGCTGAATGAATAAAACGGTAGCCATGTTGCTGCGCGAGCTGCTGCGCGTTGCGTGCCGCCTCGTCAAAGTCTGCCCCTTGTTCGATGACCGTGCCGCCCATGGCGCGAATCGCTGCCACCTTGTCCGGATTCGCACCGCTCGGAACGCATATGTAGGCATCCGCACCAAACAGACGAGCTGCGTAGGACACCGACTGACCATGATTGCCGGTGCTCGCCGTAATCACACCCCGACGGCGCTCCTCATCCGATAATGACGACAGCAGATTGATACCGCCTCGGATCTTGAAGGCGCCTATGGGTTGGCAATTCTCGTGCTTGACCCAGACTTCAGTGCCGATTAACGCATCCAGCGACGCATAACGATTGAGCGGCGTCGGGTTCAAGTACGGCCTGATGCGCTGCCGTGCTGAAAGAACGTCGCGAAATTCCGGGTACCGCATTTCTGAGCGCTTCAATCGACCCTCCGTTGCTGTGTCGAGATCACTGAAAAAGCAAATGGCTGACAACGCAAAATACAACATCCGCGCAAGCCGTGCTTAAAGGTATAGCGGTGCGAGAACGGCGCTCGAGTTACGCGACAGACTCACAAAGCGAAACGGAAGATGTCCGGCGCTTCAGGATTGAAAAATGGACAGATCGAGCTCGACCGGCTCACCGAGCCAGGCGGCGTGTTCGGTGTGGTCCGCCAGATCGTCACCGGTGCGGCCATGAACCAGGACCGTCAAACCATTACGGTTGCTGTCCAGCCACGGTATCAGTTCATCAAATTGGGTTGCGCCAAAGGCAAGCTGACAACTCCAGCGCGGATGCGGCCCCACCGGTTTCTGGTGAAAACGCCCGACCGACACACCGAACCGCCCGCCGGCGCGAGTACACAACTCTCGTGCGGCACCCAGCGTGGCCTGGTCAAAATATACGTGTGCGTGATAACTCGGATACAGGTTCTGTGGTCGTTTGGCCATGCCCGATCATCTTCCATCCAACCGGTCGCGTCAATGCAGCGTGCGCGACCAGTCATGCGCAGTCACGGTCGGTGTCGACGGGCAGATCAGGCTTGCTCGCGAATTGGCAGCAGCGAAAGCTCGACGCGTCGGTTCATTGCACGCCCTTCCGCCGTACTGTTATCGGCGATCGGATAGTTCTCCCCCGCTCCTACTACGATTGTCCGGTCGCGGTTGATGCCCCGGACCACCAGGTATTCAGTGACGGTATTGGCGCGTCGTTCGGACAGGATCTGATTCGACTCCACACTGCCGACGCTGTCGGTATGGCCAGCGACTTCGACCAGCGTCTTGTCGTACTTTTTGAGCACCTTGGAAACACTGTCGAGGACAGCGAAGAAGCGCGAATTGAGATCAGCACTGCCAAAGTCGAACGAAATGTTGCTCGGCATATTCAAGGTGATCTCGTCGCCGCGGCGGGTCACACTGACACCGGTGTTCTCCAACTCTCGGCGGAGCTCCGCCTCCTGACTGTCCATGTAGGAACCGACAGCGCCGCCAGCCAAGGCGCCCACTCCAGCGCCAATCAGCGCGCGCTGGCGCCGCTCGCGTGCGTTGTCGCCGCTGATCGCACCTACCACTGCGCCGGCGGCGGCGCCGATCGCCACACCTTTGGTGGCATTACTGACTTTCTTTTCTCCCGTGTAGGGATCGATGGTCTCGCATCCTGCCGTCAGCAATGCCGTCGAGACCATTGCAAACGCAACCCGTGTCGTCTTTATCCAGCCCATGCTATCTCCCCCAAAAGAACTTGCGTGTTTGCTCACACCTTTCCGGCGTCACAGCGAAAAGCACCAGTCAACTCTGTTTACACTCAGCTTTCTGTCTTGCGAATGTCTTTCTCGTCAGACCACTCGAGCAATCCGTTCTGAACATTCCATAACTGAAGATTGAACTTGTAGTACACGTCCTTGACGTCTTCATTCTGTTTGACGATGGAAAGGATGCTGCCTTGCAGCCGGTAAGCGGCTCCCACCATGCGGCCGATTTCGGCCGTTTGTTCCGCGTCATAGTATTCGGATTGCTGCCGCTCGAGCTCGCTGATCTGTTCTTCCATAGCGACTTCGTCAACGGCAAACCGCACTCGTCCGCTTTTCACCAATTCGGCGCGAATCGAATCAGTGATCGCCCGCGTGTCGATGTATTCGCTGGTCTTGTTCTTGACGTCTTGCACTGTCACGATCGGCCGCGACCCGTTCGCGACAACCGGTGCCTGTAACAGCGAACGCGTCATTGATTCGGCAATCAATTGTAGATCAGTCGAGCCGAAATCCAGATTGACAGTTTCGACCGCTTTGGCATCACCATAACGGACCTGCTTGGAACAGCCGCCTGCCAGAGCAGCAGCCATGATGACCATAATCAAACAGGCACTACGTATGGATCGTATTTTCATTTGTCGCTCTCCAATCGGTTGAACTAACGCTTGATAAGAAGCCTGAAATCCTTAGCATCTGTGCTCGGTGAGACGGTGCGAATGGTCCTTGGAACGCCCGGATACAACACAAGCGGTTTCCATGCCTCCTCACTGCCGGTGCTCATGCCATTGGCCTCGAACCAGTCGAAGCGGTAAGCAATATGTTGCTCTTTTGACCGCCGGTTCTTCAGATCAATGTCGATGCGCAGCAAATCAGCCCGCGACACGCAACGCATTTCGACAACCCGAACATCCGGCCTGTCGATGTAGCTAACCTTGCGCGCTGCAAGCGCTTTGGTGGACCCTGCTTCAGCGTAACCGGGACACGATTCCGACGGCTGCGGTTCACCCGAGCTCTGACAACCGGCCAACAGAACCACACCCATCAATAGGTAACAACTGATCTTCATAGCACGTCCTCTTCCAGTCTGTGTCTGCTTTGCCCATCACCGTGTGTATTCGCCCGTTGCAGTGTCGCGTCAGACGACGACGCAGGGCTGATGCTCATATATGCAGTGGCACCAATCTGGCGAACACTCATTACGGCGAAGGGCCCGTCAAGATTGACTCTGTACCTGTGTTGCATGCCGCCAACATCAACGCCAATGTCATGGATGCCCGGCTCAACGCGCACACGGGCCACAGCAATTTCTGCTGGCAGGCTGCGCCAGGCACGCTCGTCGGCCTGTTCCGTGACAATCGAGCCAATCTTCGTCGCGGCGCGGGCCGTGCGCGAATCTTCCTCCTCCGAGGCGGCTTTCTGCAGCGCAACCTTGACTGTCGCGCGCGTCACCGCTCGCAACACGATCCATGGCATTTCATCCTTTAACGCGCGACGCGACATCAGGTCGACACTGGTGATATCAGCTCCTTCGGCCTGGAGCATCTCGCCAACCACGATCTCGCGCGCACCGGCAGGCCCAGCCTGTGACTCGAGCACCGGAAACGAGATCGGTGCAAAAAAGACTTCCTCGTCCTTAACGATCGGCAGATTGATGTTGACCGATCTTCGCGCCGGCGCCAGGCCTGTTTCAACGACCACCAGCAAGTCGGTTCGCACAGTCGAATCGGCCACTACTTTACGGCGCTGCGCCTGGCGCGCATCGAGACCCGCCAGACCATCCTCGAGTAAGGCAACGCCGGGTTGCAGCTCGATGGCCTGCCGGTAACCGGCAGAAGCAAGGCTGGTCTCCCCGAGTGCCTCGTACAAAAAACCGGCCAGGTAATGGCTGAATGCGTTTTGGTAGCTGTTGCGCAAGGCGTTGATTTCCGGGCTGTCTATTGTCTCCACCGGATAGCCATTCAGTTCACGGAAATCGCGGGTGTAGCCGCTTTCGCCAGCAGCTTGCTCACTGCGGCGAACCTGTTTGGCGCGCAACGCCGCAATGAGCGCTTCGCGCTCGTGCGTGCGCTTGATCGCGACGCGCGCCTCATCCCACTCGCCCAGTGCCAGGTGGTTGAGCGCGATGCGTGTCGTCAGCATGACTTTCTCGAAGTCCTGGCCGGGATAAGCGCGTGTCTTGTCGTTGACAAGCAGCGATCCCGCATCGCGCAACAGCATTTCCGGATGCAAGCGAGCCTGTTCTTCCCACACGGCAACGCGCCGGTCGGCCTCCAACCAGGCTTGCTGGCTCTCCGAGTAGCGCCCGGCGAGGCGCAGCAATTCGCCTTTCTCCAGAAAGTACAACAGATCTTTTTCATCGCGATCACCCGCATGACTCTCATGCGTCCCGATCGCCGCATCAATCTTGCCGGCAGAAACCAGATCGAGCGTCTGTCCGAGTTCCAGGTGATAACTTCTGAAGACGGCACATGCTGCCACAAGCGACACACACAAGCCGACAGCGACCAGGCCCAGCGCGGCGCGCACGGTTGAAGACGCTGTCCCGGAGGCCAGCCCCAGCCACGCTTGCAGGCGCCTAACGGCAACAACCGACTGCAGCAAAATCAAAACCGGTTTTGTTCTGATGCTCTGACTCATCGTGTTCGAGCCGCCGGTCCCGACCCGGTGGTGCAAAGCACGCACACCGCAATCGCGACTCTCGCCACCAGGACCGGATCACCAGGCTAGCGGCGCCGACTCACCATCCACACAAACCCGGCAAACTGCAGAGCAAGGAACGCGCCGAATGCCACGGCGTAGCCTCCCGGCTGATAACCGCCGCCTGCCAAGGGCCAGCGATTGACAATGACCCCGAACACCCACTGCGAGGCGAATGCGGTGAGGAACACCAGCAGATTAAGGGCGGTCGTCGCACGCCCGGTCATGTTCACAGGAAACTCCTGCGACAAGATTGCGAAGGCGAGGCTTCCTGCGGTGCCGAAGAATCCCCACCCGATCCAGATCAACAGGGCCAGATCACTGGCGCCAGCCACTAGCAGCAACTGCACGGCCATGTAAAACGCGCTGGCGAAAATGAGCACCGTCATCGGCGCAATGCCCCGCCGCGCCAAGCGTGCAGCGAGCTGCCCCCAAAACAGAAAGCCGCACATGGTGGCAACACCGAGTGCCAGCAAGTGAAACGCGACCGCCTGCCGTCCCAGGCCGGCGACATCGACCAACCACGGTCCCGCCCACAAGCCCTGCACCGCCATGTTGAACGACTGAAACAGCGTTGTTCCGAGGGCTATTTTCCAGAACAGCGGCGAAACGAAAACGCCTACCGTTCCCCTGATCTGGCTGGCGAAGTTCTCATCCGGTCTGCTGTCAGGCTTTTCCGGAACGGCCAGATATATCAACGCTGCAGCGGCGAATGTCGCCACGCCGAGCACCAGAAACAAGCCTCTCCAGTCGGTCACGCGCAACGCCGCTTCGACCGGAACGGTCGCAGAAATGGCGCCAAGGCCGCCGACAAACATCATGCGTCCGGTCATCGCTGGCAAGCGTTCGAGCGGAAACCACAATGTAAACACCTTGATGCTCGACATCAGGCACGCTGCCACGCCGAAGCCAATCAGCGCTCGTCCAAGCAACAAGCCACTGAGACCATCGGCCATCGAGAAGACCACGGCGCCGCTGCCAGCCAGCAGTAACAGAAAGGAATTGGTACGTCGCGGACCGATGCGATCGAGCATCAGGCCGACTGGAATCTGCAGCGAGGCGAATCCCAGGAAATATGCCGACGTCAACAGACCCAAGGCGCTTGCCGACAGACCGAACTCGTCAATCAGATCGGTGGAGATGACTGCATTGACAGATCGATAAAGATAGGAAAGAAAGTACCCGGCAGCAAAAGGCAGGAAAACCAGCAGCGCCGTTCTGGTCGCTGGCGACTGCGCTGCAAAGTCGCGATCCATCAATCAGCCTTACTGATGGCGGCGAACGCTGACCCGGTTGATGCCAATCAAGGAATTGACGATGAAACTCAGTACCGAAACAAACAGGGCGACGAAAAATCCCGACCAGAATCCGGCCACCACAAAGCCGGGAACCAGCCAGGCCACGAACAGCAGCATCAGTGCATTGATGACCAGCACAAAGAAACCGAGCGTCACCACCGACAATGGCAAGGTCAGCAACACCAGCAGCGGCCTGATAAAAGTGTTGACGATGCCGAGAAGCAAACCCGCGATGAACAACGACTGCAGCGTTAGAAAGGAAATGCCGCTGAACAGTTCGTCGGCGACCCACAGCGACAAGGTGTTGACACCCCAGAAAATAAGAAATCGAACCAGTCCGTAGTTCATGAAAGTAATGATACTCGAAGCGCAGACAGTCCCGATAGCAAAGTCGCTCAGGCCGTGACACTACCCGCACCTTTATTGCAAATCGCGTTGATCGGTCGTTGCGCTAAACTGACAGCCCGAATGCCCACCCCAAATACACAAGTTCTCTTTGCGGCATGAAGGATCAGCACACGCTGCCGCGTGCCTTGTGGCTGTTGCTGGCTGCTCTGACGCTGTTCTGGGGCTTGAACTGGCCGATGATGAAGCTGGCGCTTGCCGAGCTGCCACCGTGGACGTTTCGCGCTGCCTGTCTGAGTTTCGGCGCAGCCGGATTGTTCATTATCGCGCGAGCGCAAGGGCTGCGGATCCGGCCGCGCGAAAGGCAGTGGATGAGACTGGCATTTGCATCACTGTTCAACGTAACCGGCTGGAACCTCCTGATCGCTTATGGCGTGTCGATACTGCCGTCGGGACGCTCGGCCATCCTCGCCTACACCATGCCATTGTGGACGGTAATTTTGTCAGCGATGTTTTTGCGCGAGCGCTTCACCCGCCGCAAATTTATCGGGGTCCTTCTCGGCATGGTCGCCCTGATTCTGCTGCTCGGACCGGATGTCAGCTACGTCGAATCGGCACCAATTGGCGCCGCGTTCGTAGTTGGGGCGGCCCTGTCATGGGCAACCGGCACGGTAATCATCAAGCGCTGGCCGATAGACCTGCCGACAACCTCTTTCGTTGCCTGGCAACTTGCCCTTGGTGGTCTTCCGGTTGTGTTCGGCGCGCTTTTCCTCGACTGGGCTAGCTGGCAACCGGTATCACTCGCTGCAACAACGGCGTTGCTCTACAACATTCTCGTCGCCACGGTCCTCTGCAATTGGGCATGGTTCAGGATCGCTACTACTGCACCCGCCAGCATTGCCGCGCTGGCAACAATGATGATTCCGGTCGTCGGTGTGTTCAGCGGCATGCTGGTGCTGGGAGAACAACCCGGATGGCAAGAATACGTAGCGCTGTTGCTGGTCACGCTGGCGCTAGCGACCGTGTTGCTTCCACCACGTGTCGCGCTACCCGCGCACCAGCCAGGCCGCCAGAAGAAATCGGCCTGAACGCTTCCTCCGGGCCCCGCATCGCGGTCTAAAGTTTGCTTTTTTCAAACCCGCTAAGCACATGACATTACTCGGGAGTTCTCTCGGATGCATCGATCTGTCGCGTATGCGACGCTGTCTGTGGGTATGCTGTTCGCATCGACTGTTTCTGCCGACATCTTTCGCTATGTCGACAGAAACGGCGACGTGCACTACACGAATGTTCCCAACGACAGCCGTTACAAGATTCACCGGCGCGTCGATGAAACCAATCCGATTACCAATACGCTTGCCAAAGAAATACGCCACTATGGGCCGAGGGTTCGGCAGCGTTATGAAGAAGACATTCTCGCTGCGGCAAAAGAAAGCAACGTCGATCCGGCGCTGATCCATGCCGTGATATCGGCCGAGTCGGGTTACAACCCGTTTGCCCGCTCGCGCAAAGGCGCAGCCGGATTGATGCAGTTGATGCCGGAAACAGCGCGCCGCTTCGGAGCACGCAATCGTCTGGACCCAGCCCAGAACATTCGCGCCGGCGTGCGCTACCTTCGTACGTTGATGGACCTATTTGACAATGACCTCGAGCTGGTACTCGCTGCCTATAACGCCGGCGAGAACGCCGTCATTCGCTTTGGCCACCGCGTCCCGCCTTATTCCGAGACCATGACCTACGTGCCTCGCGTGCTCGAGTACTACAAACGCTATCGCACCCGCCTTTAAGCGCGATATGAATTTCAAACTCGCAGTGTTACTTCACGGCACTGCCGGCAATATCACTCTTTTCTGTCTCTAGTTTTCGCGGTACTTACTCTCGGCGCATCGCTTTGTTGGCGCACCGCCAAGACGACATCACACCATTGCGGTAACGGTATGCATATGTATTTTTCGACATTGCCGCGAATTTCGTCAGTCGATCCGTCGACATCTCGGTAGTGTAATTAACGCCAAAAAAACATCACACAAGGTGCCCCTCAGCGGCATCCAATGTAGGTAATCAACCTACTGATCAAACACGATTTGACACTCACCGTCAGAGGGGGCGACGCGTTTCGTCAGCGGGTATGCCGCTTGCACCTTTATGGTCCGAATCACAACGCAAAGTCGTTGCGAAACCTTTGACTGATTTGTAATACGTTTTTGTAAGACCAATTTTTGTAAGACCAATTTGTAAAGGGAGAGTAGGGCCATGGACATGCAACCTAACAAACGCGCAATTAATCGCTTGCTGAGCGGCTTGCTGGTTTCGCTGCTTGGGCTGTCGGGAGCAGCGTTCGCGCAGGTAGGCGAAGAGGAATCGAATGACAGTGCTGCCAACGCGCAGGCGTTAACGATCGGAGCTGACAGTACAGCAACGGTCAGTGGAATGGTAGGCAGCGGAAGCGGGACGACGACCGACCTCGACTTCTACGCATTCGACGCTGATGGAACCGAAACAGTGACCATCACGGTCGCCACGACCGATCAATGTAGTAGTGATTTTAAACCGACTGCGACGCTGTATTTTGAGAACGGCAACAGTATCACAGGGAACACGCCGTTTAACCCGTTTAATCCAGCTCCTGCCCATCTGGGAGACTGCGATGCGTTGATTACTCCAACCGTGCTTCAATACCCCGGCCGCTATTATGTTGTCGTGACACCGAAACCGATAGTAATGGCCGGCAATGACTTCGCCTTTAACGACCCTACCATGGGGGCGGGGGCAGTCGGCGGTGGCTATACGCTGACGATCGAGGGTGCGACGCCCACAAACGTTGCCGACGGTGGTGACGGTCGTGACGGTGGTGACGGCGGTGACGGTGGTGACGGCGGTGACGGTGGTGACGGCGGTCCAATCGTGGACACAGGCGAGCCCACCCCGATTGCCATGGAAATACTTCACTGGCGCGGTCGCGACGGTCACGTTTCCAAGCGTTGGAAGCGTTACGTCAAGCGCATGAAAAAGCGCAGAGGCATTTACCCGATTCCGGTCGTGATGTTCTCGTCAGATAATTTCACGGCGACCGACATCGACCCGGAAACGCTGAAATTCGGCGTGGAGGGTACTGAAGATAGCCTGTTCCGCTGCTCGCGGCGCGGATTCGATGTCAACCGCGATGGCAAGAGGGACCAGATCTGCTTCTTCGACGCCTTCAAGACCGGCATCGGTGTCGACCATCTCACCGGCGTGCTTAACGGAGAAACAAAGGGCGAGGGCGACCTCGAAAGCTTTGCCTTTACGTCCTCTGCTTCATTGAAGGTCTTCAAGCTGTCGCAGCACAAGAAGCACAAGAAGTGGAAAAAGCGTAAGCATCGCCGCCACTATAGGCATCATTCGCGCTGGCACCGTCACTAATAGCAGCCACTACTTGCAACCTGATTCAGCCCCCGCCGTCGACGGGGGCTTTTTCTTTGCGTAACCGCCCCAACTCCTCGCGCAAGGAGCGCACTTCGGCACGCAGGCCACGGATGTCTTGATGCAGTTCCTGGCGCAGACGCTTCTCGTCCTCACCAATGAAGAATGCCGAGATCGTCGCCGTCACCATTGACAGCAGCGAGAAGCCGACCAGCACCATGATTACGGCAAAGATGCGCGATGCCGTGGTCGTCGGTACCAGATCGCCGTAACCGACAGTCGAACCGCTTACAAAGGCGAGCCACAATCCGTCGCCGAAAGAGCGCACGGTCGGCTCGAGCATGTAAAACCCGACACCTGCCAACAACGAGATCAGGAAGGCCACGCCGAAAACCAGTGGCACCCCTCTGGCGATCAGCCCACTGCCAAACGCCGATAGCGCCCGCGCCAACAGCAACGCAACGAGTGCCAGCCTGGCGGCACGCGCAGAGGCCACCCAGACGCCCGAGACGAGGCCAAACAGCCCGAGGGCGGCGAATACGATGATGATGACGTTGAGCCAGTTGCGCGCCAGATAAGCCGCCCTGCGGCTGCTCACGCGCATCATCCAGACAAGCTCGAGCGTGAATGCCAGTAAGATGATCCAGGCCAATGAGCCTACCGCCGTTCTCACCCACGGAGGGAAGTCGCCAGCATCGGCCAGTGCAACGGGCAGCGACATCAATGCGATGGCGATCATGATGCCGTCCAGGCGTTTCTCCCAGTCGTGGGCAGTACGATTGTCGTCAGGTGCTACGCCGCCCAGACCGATCCAGTGACCGATATGCAACGTCATTGTCGGCCCTCCCTCAGCTGTGTCGTTGTCATATCGCCGCTATTTTCATATCGCCGCTATTTTCATATAGCCCCGATTCTCATATCGCCGCAATTCTCATATCGCCGCAATTCTCATATCGCCGCAATTCTCATATCGCCGCAATTCTCATATAGCCCCGCTGCGACTCAACACCTCTGCCAGCGCCGTGGCAAGGAGCCGGTAACCGCGCGCATTTGGATGAATCGGATCGGACTTGTAGTCATTGTCCTTGAGTATTTCGTTGAGCGCCTTGCCTTCATAGGGAATCGCATAGTCCTCGGCGATGCGCTCGTAGAATTGCGCGGTACCTCCCAGCAGGGCCGGTTTGGGTACGCCGATCAACACCACCCCTATGCCTCTCGCGGTGGCGGTGTCGATCATTTGCCGCAGGTTGCTCTCGGTTTCGCTGCTATCGACTTTCCGCAACATGTCGTTGCCGCCAAGACATAACAGCATGATGCGCGGTTGATGCATGTCGAGAACGTCAGCGAGCCGTTCGAGCCCCTCTGCAGTGCGCTCTCCCGGCACACCTTCCGAAACAACGGTCCGGCCGATCAGTTCCGACAACACCTCTGGATAACTCTCCCCCGAGCGTGCGCCTGTGCCATAGGTGAGGCTGTCGCCAAACGCGAGCACGACGTCAGCGGCATCCAGCCGAGGCAAACTCGGGTATTGCTCGCTGCAGCCGCTTAGCGCCGCCAGCGCAACCAGGCAAAGCCAGGCACATGAGCGCCGGAGGTGTGTACTCCACATCAAGTATTGGCGTTCCATCAGTACAGCAAACCGACAGGCAACTGCCGTCCCGACAGCTCAGGAAAAAACGTCACTAATCTCCCGCCACCGTCATCGAGTCGATGAGTATCGAGCCGGTTTGTCGCGACGTCCGCTGCAGCGCATCGTCCGCAATAGCAGCGATCGAGGAGAACATCTGTTTCAGGTTGCCGGCGACGGTCACTTCGTGAACCGGGAAAGCCAGTTCGCCGTCCTCGACCCAGAATCCGGCTGCTCCCCGCGAGTAATCCCCGGTCACCATGTTGGTGCCATGTCCCAACAAATCGGTCACCAGCAGACCACGTCCCATCTTCTTCAGCAATGCCTCAAACGTATCTCCAGTCGAACGCATGACCAGGTTGTGAGCGCCTCCGGCGTTGCCGGTCGAACGCATTCCGAGTTTTCGCGCAGCATAGCTGCCCAGGAAGTATCCTTTGACGACACCTTGGTCGACGACTGCCCGTGGCTGGGTCTCAACGCCCTCATTGTCGAACGCAGAGCTGGCCAGTCCCCTCCGTAAATGTGGCAACTCGTCAATTCGTACGAAATCCGGAAACACACGCGACTCGAGACTGTCGAGCAAAAACGACTGCTTGCGATACAAACTTGCGCCGCTCACCGCCGCGACGAAATGCCCCAGCAGACCCGACGCGACCGGCGACTCGAACAAGACCGGCACTTCCCGGGTAGCGATCTTCTTTGCGTCGAGCCGTCGTGCGGTCCGCCTGCCCGCCGTCTCCCCGACCGTCTCGAACGAATCGAGATCCTCGTGGGCACGCGCCATGCTCCACCACGAGTCGCGCTGCATGTTGTCACCCTTGCCGGCAGTCACCGCGCAACTGACATAATGACGGGTACTCGGATAACCGGCGACAAAACCATTGCTGTTGGCATAAACGAAGTGCGCTTGCTGTGCCGACACGGTGGCGCCGTCCGAGTTGTTGATTCTTGAATCGGCGTCAAATGCCGCGCGTTCACAATCGCGAGCAATGCGCACAGCGTCTTCGACCGACAAGCCCCATGGGTGATACAAATCGAGGTCGGGAAACGACGTGGCCAGCAACGCCGGATCAGCCAGCGCGGCATATTCATCCGACGCGGTAAGTCTTGCAATGGACAGCGCCGCTTCCACTGTAGTGCGTACCGCCTCCGGCGTTAAATCAGATGTGCTTGCGTGTCCCCGTTGCTTGCCGATGTAGACGGTGACGCTCATGCCCTTGTCGCGGTTGTACTCGATGGTCTCGACTTCATCGCGCCGTACCGTTACTGTCTGGCCGAACCCTTCGTGCACGTCCAACTCCGCTGAGGACGCGCCGGCTGCCGTAGCATGACGGAGCGCATCGTCGGCGATTTCTTTCAACTGCTCTTGCTGATAGGTAAAAGCGTCGCTGGCCACTTATTTGTCCGCAGTGATAACAAAGGATGATTGGTTAATGTCGCTCGCGAGGCACTGGCGATCACGCTGCGACGTCCGTCAGTTATCATACCACCCGCTTTTTTGCGAATCCGGGACATCGCAACGATCGAAAATGGCACCGAACGGAAATGGCACAGAGCACCGATGTAAGCAAATCGCAGCGCAAGCGGGAAATGCATGCCCTGCAGGCGCTTGGCGAAACGCTGGTCGGGTTGCCGAGTGAACAACTCGCGCGACTCGATCTTCCTGAGACGCTGCGTGAGGCGATAATGCAAGCGCGCAGCATTTCGCAGCGCGGCGCGTTGCGGCGACAACTGCAATACGTCGGCCGGCTAATGCGCGATGTCGATGCCGCTCAGATCCGCGACCAGCTGCAATTGGTTCAGGCTGGAACAACCCGGGACGTCGCGATGCTGCATCGGGCCGAACGCTGGCGCGAACGCCTGCTCGCAGAGGACACCGCGTTGTCGGAGTTTGTTGCTGCGTTCCCGGCGACTGACGTACAGCATTTGCGCTCGCTGCTGCGCAACGCGAAGCGCGATGCGGCGGCCGGGCGACCTCCGCGGGCCTACCGCGAACTGTTTCGCAACATTAGAGATATATTATTGACTGATGAAGACGCGCTC
Organism: Betaproteobacteria bacterium; assembly: GCA_020354125.1. Taxonomy (GTDB): domain Bacteria; phylum Pseudomonadota; class Gammaproteobacteria; order Burkholderiales; family Eutrophovitaceae; genus SG8-40. The sequence continues at coordinate 2,003,629 of CP070643.1, forward strand.
CGCTCTGGCTCACGGGATTGAAAGCAAACCTTGCTACACGCCGTGGCGCGGAAAGATGAGCGTGAAGCGCAAACGAGACCCCTGCAACTAGAATTGCACAGCAAGCCAGGCATATTCCTGTTCCGTTCAACAGGTCATGGCCTGCCGTCTAACCTGAAATAAGGCATCGACATATCCATGAGTAATCACGACACAGTTTCAGTTGGTCTAGTATCCGTCAGCGACCGCGCCTCGCAAGGCGTGTACGAGGACGAAGGGGTGCCGGCACTCGAGAAATGGTTATCGCGAACCATGCTCAATCCGGTGAATTTCTTGCCCCGCGTCATTCCCGACGAACTGCCAGTAATCGAGAACACGCTCAAGGAACTGGCCGACCTCGAGAGCTGTAACCTGATCCTGACGACCGGTGGTACCGGCCCGGCGCCACGCGACATCACTCCGGAAGCCACGCTGGCAGTGGCCGATAAGGTCATGCCCGGATTCGGCGAGCAGATGCGCCAGATCAGTCTGCAATTCGTCCCCACCGCGATCCTCTCCAGACAAGTAGCGGTCATCCGCGGCAGCACCCTGATCATCAACCTGCCGGGCCAGCCCAAATCGATCCGCGAAACGCTCGAAGGACTGAAGGATGACAGTGGCAAATCGCTCGTGCACGGCATCTTTGCAGCGGTACCCTACTGCGTCGATCTGATTGGCGGCCCCTATATTGAAACAGACGAGACTGTGTGCAAGGCTTTCCGCCCCAAATCGGCAATCCGCAAACGCTAAGCGGCTACAGCGCAAGAGCATGATCACAAACATCGCGAAAGATCGCGCCCGGACGATCGAAATCGAAACCCGGCCTTCGCCGAGCCACAGCATCATCTGGCTGCACGGCCTCGGCGCAGACGGCAACGATTTCGTTCCTGTGGTAGAGCAGCTTGCCCTGCCCAACCTGGGAATACGGTTTATCTTTCCGCACGCACCCTTGATGCCGGTGACGATCAATGGTGGATTTGTCATGCGTGCCTGGTATGACATCCTCGACGCCGACCTGGCACTGAACGAAGAAGATGAGCGCGGACTGCGTGCTTCGGAGAGCACAATCACCGCGCTGCTCGACAAGGAAACCCGCCGCGGCATCCCGGCGTCCCGTATCGTGCTGGCCGGATTCTCGCAAGGCGGCGCAATCGCACTGCAGACCGGGTTGCGCTATGCGCGCAAGCTCGCCGGTATGCTGGTTCTATCCGGATACCTGCCGCTGATTTCGAAAGTGGAGCGCGAGCGTAACGCCGTGAATCAGCTCACGCCGGTTTTCATGGGACATGGCACGATTGATAATGTCGTGCCGATGTCACTTGGCGTTGCTTCGCGGGCGCACCTGACGCAGAGCGGCTACAGCGTCGAGTGGCACGAGTACCCGATGATGCACGGCGTGTGCGAAGATGAACTGGCTGACGTCAGCGCCTGGTTGAGCAAAGTACTTCTTTGAATTGGAGCTTCTTTGAATTGGCGCTGCTCTGAACAGTTATTCTCTAAAAAGGTGCGGCTCTAAATGCCAGCCAATTCAGAGCGATCGCCAATTCGATAGCGCCCGATCTCGAACCCGTCGCCGGTTTCGAGCACCATTGACGGTACGATTGAGTAAACCGTCTCGTATACCGCCATTTCCAACGACTTCTCGGGTGCGAATACCCCCTTCGGCAGCAGCAGGGTTATCTCTCCCTGCGCGAGGCTGTCACCCATGTGCGACGGAAGCAACAAGCCGGTGCCGACCATTTTTCCGCCACTATGTTCACCCAGGGTGACCGGTTGAACACCGCGTCCGAACAGCTCAATCCCGACATAGTGTTGCGCCGAATCCTGAATGAGTAACCTACGGATAATGCCCACCGCCCACATTCGGCTTCCAACGGGCTGCACTCCGACGAGCTGCCCGATGTGCAGCTTCTCGCCACGTTTTGTGGGGACCAGGGCACCGTATCCAGCCTCGCTCTCGTTGGCCACGCCCCAGCGCTCAATCTTCGTATCGTTGGCCGCATCACCTGCGTATTTGCCTTCGACGCGCTCCAACGTAGCGGTGTAACCGAGAACGACCGAAACGGGGGAATAAACCGCCTGACGTTGCTCGCGCCGCTCCGGACGCTTGGCTGACCAGTGGCGTCCCAGATGTGCAAGCACGTCGATGATCAACTCAATGTCGGCTACGCCCTGCAGATTGAGATCGGCAAGTGAAATTGAACCCGCGGCAAGCTCGGCCGATATCGTCTCGATATCCGCTATCGCGTCTGCCGGCCCGAAAAACCGAGAACCCAGGCGTACGATGCTCCCGAGGCGATAACGTACCGGCTCGGTCCACTGATCGATATCCATGACGTAAAAGCAACCCTGGGCCGGATAGCGGTACACTTCAAAGCGCCCTGCGACATGCGCAATCAAACGGTAGGCTATGTCAATCTCCGCCGGCGGCAGGCTGTCGACCGCTGACATCGCGAACATCAGCGGTTTGGTGAACTCACGCTGTATTGTGGAGCGCTCGTCGTAGACGAGCACCCGCGCCCGCGCGAGATCCTTGTCCTCCACATACGACCACAACTGAGAGAGGGTCTTCCACAGACTGGGTTCGATCGGACGGTAGCGCATCCGCATCCATTTCATGCGCAGTGCAGTCGCGCGAAGCGCGCGCGCAATGACCACAGGCAATCGATCTCCGACCTCAGCCCATCCGCGGCTGTACGTCTGATACAACCTGACCAGGAATATGTAGGCTGCCTGAAGCCGTACGAGATAGGACGACACCGCTTCCCAGGCCCGGACCTGTTCGTCTGATTCCTTTTCCTTGTCGCCTGCCAGGAAGCGGCCCTGCAACTCGTTGACCAGCTCCGCCCCGCGCCAGTCAGCAGCTTCAACCATGTCAATCAGCTCGATCAGCCGCAGGCGTCGCTCACGCCGCACCGCGTCGAGCTGGATCATGACCTCGGCCAGCTGTTCAGTGGCATCCACTGGCAGGGGTGCGGAAAATGCGGCTTCCTGGGTGTCGTTCATCACGCGCGACGTCGTATTTGATCGTTGTTGGGCGTTTGGCATGCTGCTTCCTCGCTGCACTGGGCTCAGGCGCTCTCGGTCATCCTGCATTTTTCTATTAACAATTAATAGGTTAATAAAACATTATTGGCTCAAAGGGCGGCGCTTCAGAGCCGCCTGAAGGAATATGCCGATTTCATGCCTGCTCTGAAGATGCGTCATCCCGCAGCGCCGATTCGTGACCACGCTGAACATTGATCCCGGTCAGAATCAGCAGCCCGATGACGAAAAAGACCCCCACCGTCAGCAGGGCGCGGCGGTGGTCACCACCGCTGATCCAGGTCACCGCGCCGTAGGTGAGCGGCCCGAAAATCGAAGACAGTTTCACGGCGAGGCCCCATAGGCCAAAGAACTCGGCGCGACGCTTGGCCGGGCTCAGATAGCCGACCAGGGCGCGTCCAGCCGACTGGCTTGCCCCCAGACTCAGTCCGGCCATATTAGCGGCGATCCAGAACACTCCGCGTGTCTGCGCCATCCAGGCCACCGCAATGGTCAGCAGCCAACCCAGCAAAGTCAGCGCAATGGTGGCTTTGTGGCCAATACGGTCCTGAACGTGCCCGAACACAAGTGCGCCGAGACTCGCCGTCACATTGACCACCAGGATCAACATGATGGTGTCGTTGGTCTTGAAACCCATCGCCTCGGTGGCATAGATCGCCGCCAACGCAATCACCGACTGCACGCCGGCCTGGTAGAACAGAATACAGACCAGAAAACGCATCAGGTCCTTGTACTCTCGCGCATGTTGCACAGTGTGCCAGGTGCGTGCGAAGACGCCGGTATAGCCACCGCTGGGCAATGGTTGCGGCTTGGCGCGCTCCCTGAGCAAGAGAAACGTTGGTAGCGCCGCCAGCAGGAACACGGTCGCCGTAATCAGCATGGTCACCGGTACGAATTGCTCGCTGGTGTGGCCCAGGCCCTGCGCATAGGTGACGTAGGCAAGACACAGCGCCAGCGTTAGCAAGCCGCCGATATAGCCAAGTCCCCAGCCCCAACCCGACACCTTACCCAGGGCTTTGCCGCGGGCGATTTCCGGCAGGAAAGCCGCAATCAGATTCTCGCCCGTGCCGAAAAAAAAGTTCGAGATAATCAGCAGTCCGATACCGAGCGCAAGCTCCCCCGGCCCAACCAGACCAAGCGCAGCGGTTGCCGCAATACACCCGAACGTGGTGATGATCAGCAGCTTCTTCTTGGCCGCGTGAACATCGGCATAGGCACCGATCAGCGGCGCGGTAAAGACGATCAGGGCATAGGAAACCGACAGCGCCAATGTCCAGGCGAACGTACCCCACACTTCGCCCTGTGTGACGATGGCGACGAAATAGACATTGAATACTGCTGTGATGACGACGGTTGTGTAGCCTGAATTGGCAAAATCGAACATGGCCCAGGCCCACACCTCGCGTGGCCGCACTCCATCATTGAGGGTGAGCGATTCTCTTCTCTTCACTGCCCGGGCCCCACCGCTTTCATCCTGCCTCCCATCTTGCTTGATCGATCAAACTGGAATCTTGTTTGCTGTGCACCGTCGTGCCAAAGCACCACAACGCGGGTTCAGCTCAAGAAAGCTGCCGCAGTGTGTCCGCGTCAACATCTCACTTGTCCCATGTTCGGATTAGCTCGCCAGATGGAATCGAAGCGCTAGTTCGAATTGAGGTGGTAGTTCGAATTAAGGCGTTGATCAAACAACGCCTCGCTTGCGCAGGTCTTCGATCTGTTGCGCGTCGTAACCCAGTGATTGCAGCACTGAGTCGGTGTGCTCACCCAAATCGGGCCCGAGCCAGCGAGTGCCGCCCGGCGTAGCGGAGAGTTTTGGCACGACGCCGGGCATCTTTATCGTCCGCCCGTCAGACAAGCGCGCTTCTTCTATCATGCCGCGGGCGCGAAAATGCACGTCCTTGACGATGTCGGCAATGTCGTAGATTTTTCCGGCCGGCACCGCGGCGCCGTCGAGCACCGCGAGCACTTCATCGAGATCGCGCGCGCCGCACCACGCGCCGATGGCCTCGTCGAGTTCGGCGCTGCGCGCCGCGCGACCATCGTTGCGGGCAAGCTGCGGATCATTCGCCAGGTCGTCGCGCCCGATGGCTGTCATCATGCGCTTGAAAATCGAATCACCGTTGGCACCAATCACAACGAATTTGCCGTCGCGCGTGGTGTAGGTATTGGATGGCGCGATGCCCGGCAAGGACGCGCCGCTGCGTTCGCGTACGAAATCGTACACATCGTATTCGGGCAGCAGGCTTTCCATCAGACTGAACACCGCCTCGTAGAGCGCCACGTCGACCACCTGACCTTTCCCGCCATTGACGTCGCGCTGCCGCAATGCCATCAGCGCGCCAATGACACCGTATAGCGAGGCCACTGCATCACCCAGACTGATGCCGACTCGCACCGGCGGCCGGTCGGGATAGCCGGTGACATGCCGCAGCCCGCCCATCGCCTCACCAATGGCGCCGAACCCGGGCTTGTCGCGATACGGGCCGGACTGACCATATCCGGACAGGCGCACCATCACCAGCCCCGGGTTGTCGCGTGCTAATGCCTCGTAACCGAGCCCCCATTTCTCCATCGCACCGGGACGGAAGTTCTCCACTACGATGTCTGCCTGCGCGGCGAGGTGCCGCACTATTTCCTGGCCGTCAGGCGACTTAAGGTTGACGGTCACCGACTGTTTGTTGCGTGCCTGCAGCAACCACCATAGCGATGTTCCCTGATAGAGCTTGCGCCATTGCCGCAACGGATCACCGCCGTTGGGAGACTCGACCTTGATCACCTCGGCGCCAAACTCGCCCAGCACACGCGTGCAGAACGGACCAGCGATCAACTGGCCCAGTTCGATAACCTTGATTCCCGACAAGGGTCCCATCGAAAGATTTTACCGCGGTTGTTTTGTCGCCAGAGCACCACTCACGCAACATGTGTATCGTACGGGACACTTCGTATGATTGAACTGAAGCGCCAGATTGAACTGAAGCGCCAGGCGGTGGTCAGTGATGCGAGAATACAGAAGATGACACTGCCAGGAGCGACGCCAACCATGAAACGATTTACCGCAGTCTTGTCGACATCGGTGCTGCTGCTGATCGCCCAGTCGGCGATGAGTGCCTGCCCCAGCGTACTCGACCACCGAATGAAAAACCTTGATGGAGAGCCGCTGGATCTGTGCGCGTTTTCCGGCAAGGTCGTGCTTGCCGTGAATACCGCCAGTTATTGCGGCAACACACCGCAATACAAGGGCCTGCAAGCGCTATACGACAAATACCGCGATCAAGGGCTGGTGGTGATTGGGTTTCCGGCCAACGATTTCGGCTTTCAGGAACCCGGCAGCAACGCCGAGATCAAGGACTTTTGCGAACTCACTTACGGCGTCGAGTTTCCGATGGTCGAAAAGACCAGCGTCGTTGCCGACCAGGCCAATCCGGTATTCGCCGAGCTGGCCAGGATGACCAACGACACGCCGGAGTGGAATTTCCACAAGTACCTGGTGTCACGCGATGGCAAGCGAGCCTTCAGCTATCCAGCCAGAATGAAGCCGGAAAACGAGAAAATTGTGTCGCGAATAGAAGAATTGCTGCAGGAATAAGCGTACGGCAGATACCCAGAAAGCGTAGCGAGCGTTCCGAGTGTAAGCAACCCGTCCGACCCAGCATGATTCGGCTGCAACGGCGGGAGAGCGGTCCATATGTTGCCGTTTTCTCCTTACGTATTCCCGATATGCGCGTCGAAATCGACAAAATCTGTCCTCGCTCTCTCACCGTTTCGCTATCGAACATCTGAATCGGACGGGCTGCAGAGAGCCGCGTGGCACAGGACGAAGCAAGCACGCGACCGCAATCGCTCGGTTGCAAGGTACTGGCGCAGTAGCCGTTTGCAAGCTGATCGTTACGATGATTCAGGTGTCGAAGTCGCGCAGCACCTGCCCGGCACACGCTGCGCCAGCGCGAATGCCATCACCATCGGCAACCAGAGCGCCGTTGACCCACACGCCGTGAACGCCCATCGCGGGTGTCGTCAGCCGCGATGCTCCGGCCGGCAGGTCATAAACGCGAGTCGTCGCGCCGCGGCCAACCGTGTCCGGATCGAACAACAACAAGTCGGCCCAGGCATTTTTTTCGACACGCCCGCGATGACGGATGCCAAACAGCCGAGCCGGTTCCGAAGTCAGCTTGCGCACCGCCTCTGAGAGTGACAGCTGGCGCTGCTCGCGCACCCAATGCCCGAGCACGTGCAGGCCAAAACCAGCGTCACACAGGAAAGTCAGATGCGCACCGGCATCCGACAAAGAAATGATGGCGTTGTCATCGCGAAGTAGTTTGCCGACCGCTTCTTCGTCTGAGTTGAGAAGCGTAGCGGTGAACAGGGTATCGAGGTCCTCCGACTGCGCCAGATCGAACATGAAATCGAGCGGATCACTGCCACTCGCTGCTGCCAGATCGGCCACGCTGCGTCCCTCATAGTCAGCATGAGCGGCATCGGCCGCCTGCGCTACGAACAGCTTGTCCCACTCGCCATTGAACACGCGCAATGACCGCTCCTGCAATTCCTCCCTGACCGCAGTCCGCAGCTTCGGATCCGCCAGCGCGGCACGAAAGGCTGCGTCGTCCATTTGCATCAACGGCTTCCAGCAGCGAAAACCTTCGAGCGGATAGGGCTCATGAAAAGTGAACTCGAAAGTCAGCGGGCAGGCTGACACGGCACCATACATCCGCCGCCCGCGCGTTTGCGCGGCAGCAATGTCAGCAAGATCGTTAAACGCCAGCTCAGGCGCCATGTTGGAATGCAGCAGCGCAGCGACCAGGTAAGGGCGATCAGCCGCAGCCGACAAGGATTCGATCCACGACATCGGGACATGCGACCCTTTGGTCATCATCAACACCCCCTTGCCGCCATCACGTAGCGCGCCGGACAGGGTCATCATTTCGTGCTCGTCGGCCAGCCGCGACGGCATCGGAATGCCGGCTTCGCCATTGTGTTGATAGGAACGCGTGGTGGCAAAGCCGCAGGCACCGGCTTCCATCGCCTCGGCCACGATGTTGCGCATGCGTTTGACTTCGTCGGCGTCAGCCGCGCGCTTTGATGCATCGTCGCTCAGGACAAAAGTACGCACACCGGAATGACCAACATAGCATGCGACGTTCGGCCCAACACCTTTTCTTTCGAGCATGTCCAGATATGCGGGGAAGGACTCGAACCCCCAGTCGATGCCACTGCGCAAGGCATCCAAAGACATGCCCTCGACGTGCGTCAGGTTGCGCATGGTCAAGTCACGGTCAGGCGGCCGGCACGGTGCGATAGTGAACCCGCAATTGCCCATCACCACTGTTGTCACGCCGAGGGCCGGCGAAGGGTTGGCATACGGGTCCCAGGTGATCTGTGCGTCGTAGTGGGTGTGGGTATCGATAATGCCCGGCATGAGTGCCAGGCCACGCGCATCGATGCGGGTCTGCGCCTCGCCGGCAAACTCCCCCAACTCGCAAATGCGGCCGTCTTTGACGCCGACCGATCCGGCCTGCGGATCGGCACCGCTGCCATCATAAATAGTGGCATTGTCAATTCGCAGATCGAGCACTGCTTTCTCCTTCCCGAAGAATCAGCTTGTAGGTCAGCCGCCGTACTTTACATTCCCGTCTTCAGTAAACGCCCTGGCCCAAACGAGAGACCGGCGCAAAACCGCGCCGGGCGTCATACACGTGCACTCTTAATCGGGATAGCTGATGTCCAGCACTTCCAGCGTGGTTGAGCCGGCCGGGCGATTCCAGGTCACGGTATCTCCTGCGCGCGAGCCCAGCAGGGCTTTCGCCAGTGGCGAAACCCACGAGATTTTGTTCTTCTTCACGTCAGCTTCGTCTTCACCGACGATGGTGAAGCTGTTGGTATTACCGTCTTCATCTTCAGTCTTGACGGTCGCACCAAAATGCACTTCGTCCTTTGGCTCACTGGCAACGTCAACTTCGATCGCACTTTCCAGCCGCGACTGAAAATAACGCAGATCACGCTCGTTCACCGCCAGCTGCGGTTTTTCGAAGGCCTCCCCCGCTTCGCGCAGGCGGGCATGCTCGCGGGTGAGTTGTTCAACCCGTTCGCGCAACATGCGCAGCCCTTCGCGCGTCACATAGTTGGGCGCATCGCTGACCGGCCGCTCCGGCAATTCCTCGCTCGGTCGGTCTTCGTTATCGTCTTTTACAAACGCACGGCTCATCGCATTGCTCCGCGAAACAGGTAAGTCAAATCGCAAATATCAATCCACCCATACATAGTAACAAGAACCGGCGAATATGCACGTAGACCGCTCAGTCCCGCTGAGACCAGAGCGGCAAGACCGGCCCTCGACCTTTTGAAGAAGGCACAGTAAGCGAGCACGCGACACAGAAATTGATCGGTTGAAACGTATTGGCGCAGTAGCTTTTACTCCTTGAGACGAAAACGCAGTTCGATCAGATCCGCATCATCAAAATGCCGCCGGCCGACAAATGCCGTGGCCTGGGTTCCGGACTGGCGCATGGCACCCGGGCTGGCAATTCCCATCGGCCAGAACAGGTAGCGCTCGCCGCGCTCGGTCCCCGGCACCAGGCCATTGGGTCCGAATGCACTGCGTGAGCCGCCTGTAGGCAGCGGCAAGGTGCGCAGTTCGTCGTAGTCGGCAAAGGAGTACGGCGTTCCATCACCACTCTCAGCTGGCCAGACGTTACGCAGGTAATGGGTACGCGTCTCGGCACTGATGACCAACCGGCTATCCTCGCCGATTGATGGCAACACCGCCGGCGTGAACGCCCACTCGAGCGTGCGCTGCGGCGAGGGCAGCGGTTCGATGCGCGGCGTCGGGAAAAACGTGTGATAGCAGCCGCAAGGATGAATACTGTCGAACAGTACCGGCTCGCCAGTCGGTGCCAACGTTACCCGCCATACTATGCCGTCAAGCTGCCCGCCCAACAGGTCAGTGTTACTGTCCTTTGGACGCTCCGGTAACCAGGCCACGTATACCAGTTGCAGCAGGGTACGATCTTCATAGCGCGTAAAAGCGAGTCTGCGGTAGACCGTCGGCCGCGAAACCTCGACCGCGGGCGTGTCCGAATCAGACCAGAGCAGCTTGCCGATGCGGTCGAAGTCTCCAGTTGTCTCGATTTCCAGCACCGGAGCATAGGTTGCGAAAAGCCGCTCGCGTTGCTGCTCTGAGATTTGGGGTAAACCGAGCGGATCAGTGGCGGCACCCGCAAGAAGTTCTCTCACTTGCGCGCGACTGTAAACGGGCACGTCTGGCGGCAGGTAACGCACCACCGGATGCTCTGGTGGCTCGCCGCGTCGCGCCAACAGGATCTTCTGCGTAGCCTCTTCCTGCCAGTCCGTGACGCCGCTATAGAACGGCAGCCGCGTGATGGCGTAGAGACCGAAAAATCGCTTTGTTGAACTGTAATCGTCTTTAACCCGCGCCCGTTGCGCCAGCAGTTCAATAGTCGATTTGTGCCGCAGATCTGTTGCCAGCATGAGTGCGGCGCACTGATGTGTCAGGGAAACGAGCTCATCACGGCCACTGACGTCAAATCTGTCGATTTCGGCCGCCGGTAAATTCGCGATCTCGACGCGACGGCCAGCGGCGTCCAGCTCGCGCATGCGATCAATCCATGCCTCGCGCACCGGTGCGTCGCTGATCGCGCTCTCAGCAAACGATGCAGTAAAGCGATCAGTGCGCAAATAAGGAAAGCCCTCAACGCGACGCGCCGCAATATCGGCAACTCCGGCACCCGCCACGACCGCATCGAGCTCCTTGAACGAGCGAGCACAGTCTCGGATCTGTCCATCATCTGATACGAGATTCTGACGCTGCGGCTGCTGTACTGTGGCGCAACCGGCGAAAGCCAGCAAAAGCAACGAAGCCGCGACCGTGAGTAATTCGCTCGCGCGCTGCTTTGAGAACAAGATAACCATTGGCCAAGACTGCGCCGCAAACCGGCCTTGCGTCAAACCTTGATTCGGTCAGGCAGAATCGCGTCATCAAACTCACCGTCATAACCCTGATCCCTTCAGGGATATCAGTCAGCACGATGCTGTTCGTCGCTTCGCTCAGGTTGTCACCGAGCGGCAGCCGCTCACAAGAAAAGCCGTATAAAATGCGACCGAGTCGCAGTCGCATCTCCGGCTATTCGGATAACGCTTCTGCACGCGCGTTCAACGAGGTATCGCATACGCCGGATCAGGTCACGCACCCAACGCATCCGCGTTAGCGGCTCGTGCGTAACATTGCCAGCTTCGCGGGCGCGTGACGCCCACTTGAACTTGCGGACCTACGATCAGAAGGGAGTTGTTGACTAATGCACGCCACGTTAGCGAAGTTGAATGAGTTCCGCTTTCCCGCCATCGACCGCGGGCGGCTGGAAACGCTGCAAGTCAACCTCGGCTACAAATGCAATCAGGCCTGCCTGCATTGTCACGTCAATGCCGGACCAACCCGCAGTGAAATGATGGACCGGGAAACAGTACAAACGGTGCTTCGCTTTCTCGAGGTGTCCGAAGTCGGCACCATCGATGTGACCGGCGGTGCGCCCGAACTCAACCCGCACTTTCGCGATCTGGTCCGTCAATCTCGAAAGCTCGGTGTCAAGGTTATGGATCGCTGCAATCTCACCATTCTTCAAGAACCCGGGCAAGAAGACCTTGCAGAATGGCTCGCCGCGAACCAGGTCGAGATCGTTGCATCGCTGCCCTGCTATCTCGAAGAGAACGTGAACAGTCAACGCGGCGACGGCGTGTTCGCCAAAAGCATCCGCGCATTGCGCAAGCTGAACCGGCTCGGTTATGGCAACGACAATTCGGTTCTGACACTGAATCTGGTTTACAACCCGCAAGGACCATCGCTGCCACCACCGCAGGGCGAACTCGAGCGGCAATATAAACAACATCTGCTGAGCGAGTACGGCGTGAGCTTCAATCAGCTATTCACGCTGACCAACATGCCGATACAGCGATTTGGCAGTACGCTGATTTCCAAGGGCCAGTTCAACGAGTACATGCGCACGCTGCGCGCTTCCTACCGTGAAGAAAACCTGAGCTCGGTAATGTGCCGATCGCTGATATCTGTCGACTGGCAGGGCTATGTCTACGATTGCGACTTCAACCAGATGCTCGGCCTCGATCTGGTACACGAAGCCAGACGAAAGATCAGGCTGGAGGAGCTAATCGGCAAGAATCTTGACGGAAACCCGATCGTCGTTCGCGATCACTGTTTCGGTTGTACCGCTGGCCAGGGATCGAGTTGCGGCGGCGCGCTCGGCGCGAACTGACGGGAATCCGTTCTGTTGAGCAACCCCGGCCGCATCCGTGCGTCAGACACCGCTATCGGCCAGCGGTCTTTGTCGTGCCTGCACAATTCATCAGGAAATCACAATGCATCAGGCAATCTGTGCGATACCGCATTGACCCGATAGCACATTAAATATAAGAACGAACAAGAATACCGAAACGAGGCAAAGCGAATAGCCAAGTGAGCAGGAAGGCCGAAGACAACGTTCCCAGCGTCGAGAAGCCGGGAAAACGCAAGAAGCTGATCATCGTCGCGGTGATCATTGCAGCGGTCATAGCGCTGGTGCTGATTGGCCGCAACGAAGACGTTGCGCTGTTCGATTACCTCGACCTGCAGTACCTCAAGGCCCAGCAAGACACCATCGACGCGTACTTCGTAGCAAATCCGTTGCTCACAGCAGGTATTTATTTCGCCATATACGTACTGGTCACTGCCTTCTCTTTGCCGGGCGCTGCGGTAATGACATTGGCCGGCGGCGCCATCTTCGGACTTTTATGGGGCACAGTGGTGGTTTCATTCGCGTCGACCATCGGCGCCACCTTCGCCTTTCTCGTATCGCGTTATCTGTTGCGAGACATGGTTCAGACACGTTTCGGTGACAATCTCAAAGCGGTCAACGAAGGTATCAAAAAAGACGGTGCTTTCTATCTGTTCACGTTGCGCCTGGTGCCGATCTTTCCGTTCTTCGTCATCAACCTCGTCATGGGCTTGACGCCGCTGGCAACTCGTACTTTCTACTGGGTCAGTCAGGTCGGCATGCTGGCCGGCACCATCGTCTATGTCAACGCCGGTACGCAACTGGCGCGAATTGAATCGCTCGACGGTATCCTCTCGCCGGGACTGATCGCCTCATTCACGCTGCTCGGCGTGTTTCCGCTGATAACACGCAAGGTGGTTGACGGCGTCAAGGCGAAACGCGTGTACGCGCGCTGGAAGAAACCACGACATTTCGATCGCAATGTGATCGTTATCGGTGCCGGTTCGGCCGGACTTGTCTCCGCCTACATCAGTGCCGCAGTCAAGGCAAAAGTCACACTGATCGAGCGCGGCGAGATGGGCGGCGATTGCCTGAACACCGGTTGCGTGCCCTCCAAGGCGATCATCCGTTCCGCCAAGTTTCTGTCGCACGTCAATCGCTCCGCCGAGTTCGGGATCCGCGAAGCGACGGCGTCGTTTGACTTCGCCGATGTCATGCAGCGGGTGCAGAAAGTGATCACCGAAATCGAACCGCATGATTCGGTAGAGCGCTATACCGCCCTGGGCGTCGAGTGTATTCAGGGTGAGGCGAAGATCATCTCGCCATGGGAAGTCGAAGTCACCACCAAGCAGGGCAAACAAACGCTCTCCGCCCGGTCGATCATCGTCGCTGCCGGTGCGCGACCGTTCGTGCCGCCGATTCCGGGCCTGGAAGAGGCGGGCTATGTGACGTCAGACACCATATGGAATCTGCGCGAACTGCCTCCGCGAATGGTGGTACTTGGCGGCGGCCCAATCGGCAGTGAGCTAACCCAGGCATTCGCGAGGCTGGGCTCCAAGGTCACACAGGTCGAGATGTTGCCGAGAATTCTGATCCGCGAAGACCCGGAGGTTTCTGATGTGGTCATGCGCAGTTTTCGCGATGACGGTGTCGACGTGCTGGTCAACCACAAGGCGAAGCAGGTCATCATTAATAACGGTGAAAAGATCCTGTTGTGCGAAGGACCCGACGGCGAAGTCCGGGTTCCATTCGATACCATCCTGGTGGCGGTGGGAAGAGTAGCCAGAACCGAGGGCTACGGACTGGAAGAACTCGGTATCGGCACGACCAAAGGACGCACCATCGAAACCAACGAATTCCTGCAGACCATATACCCCAATATTTATGCCTGCGGTGATGTTGCCGGGCCGTTCCAGTTCACGCATACGGCGTCGCATCAGGCGTGGTATGCGTCGGTCAACGCGCTGTTCGGCCGCTTCAAAAAATTCCGCGCCGACTACTCGGTCATTCCCTGGGCGACGTTCATCGAACCCGAAGTCGCGCGCGTCGGACTCAATGAGACGGAGGCCAGTGAGCGCAACATCCCTTACGAAGTGACTGTCTACGGGATCGACGATCTCGACCGGGCGATTGCCGACTCCGAGGCACACGGCATGGTCAAAGTGCTGACAGTGCCGGGCAAAGACAAAATACTCGGCGCCACCATTGTCGGGGAACACGCCGGCGATCTGATTGCCGAATACGTCATGGCAATGCGCCATGGTCTTGGACTGAACAAGATTCTCGGAACCATCCATATCTATCCGACTCTTGCGGAGGCGAACAAATATGCGGCTGGCGTCTGGAAACGGGAGCATGCACCAGAGGGGGTGCTGCGTTGGCTAGAACGCTTCCACGCATGGATGCGCAGATAATTGTAACAGCTGCGTTCAGAACAATGTGCGGTGGGTGTACGAGCCTGCGCCGGGGCTGCTACTCAGCTGTGCTGGGCTGTGCCCTGACATTGGCCGCCGCATTCGCCGCGACCGTTGCCTATGCAGCCTTTGATCACAACCACGCCAAGCTCGATAACCTGCTTGGACAACACGTCGTCTGGATCGACGACGGACACGCAAGCCAGGTTGATTACGCCGCGATCAAGCGTGACCCTTCACTATTGAGGGACTACCTTAGCGAAGTCGCAGCAGTCACGAGCGAAGAGTATCGCGGCTTCACCAAGTCCCAGCAGCTGGCGTTTCTGATCAACGCATACAACGCTTACACCATCGACTTCGTGCTGACCAAATACCCCGACATCGAGTCGATCAAGGAACTCGGGTCACTTTTCAACCGCCCGTGGAGGAAAAGACTGTTTCCGCTGCTCGGTGAGAAGCGCAGCCTGGACGAGATCGAGCATGGCATGATTCGCAAGCCCGGCGATTTTGACGAACCGCGTATTCACATGGCAGTCAATTGTGCTGCCGTCGGCTGCCCGGCCTTGCGCGACGAAGCGTACATCGCGGAGCAGCTCGACATGCAACTAGAGGATAGCGTACGCCGCTTTCTCAGCGACAGCAGCCGTAATCGCGCCGACGAAAAATTCCTGTCGGTTTCGAAGATCTTCGACTGGTACGCGGATGACTTCAAACAACAAGCGGGTTCGGTGGCCAGGTGGCTCGCGCCCTATGCCGAGCAACTGAGCAGTGACGCGCGGGTCAAGGCGGCCGTGGCGAACGCTTCCTTGCGGGTTCGTTACCTCCGATACGACTGGGCGCTGAACGACCGACAAATCCCGGGTTGATCCCGCAGTCAGGAATTCACGGCGATGGTAGCTTCCGACAACATCGTTCAGACAAACAATTCGCCTCTGATAAGAACTGCGCCGCTGCTCTCGTTCATTGTGCCTGTGCTGAATGAGGCCGACAGCATCGAGTGCTTTCTCCAGACGTTGCGCGCTTGCTGCGGACAACAGTGTGAAATCATCGTTGTCGACGGCGGCAGCAACGACGCCACCACCACTCTGGCAACGCCCTATTGCGATCAGGTCATCGTGTCAGCCAGAGGCAGAGCGATGCAAATGAATGCTGGTGCGCGCTGTTCTTCGGGCGCGCTGCTTTGTTTCGTGCACGCCGACTCAACCCTGCCGCCAGCTGCCGACCAGAACATTCGTGCAGCCCTCGGTAACGGCGGCCGGCAATGGGGACGTTTCGACGTGCGTTTATCCGGCCGGCATCCCCTGTTACGTATCGTTGAACGCCTGATGAACTGGCGTTCGCGGCTGACCGGCATTGCTACCGGAGATCAGGCATTGTTCATGACGCGCGAATTGTTTGAGTCGGCTGGAGGATTTCCGGAAATCGCGCTGATGGAAGACATCGCCATGAGCCGCAAACTGAAATCGCTCGGCCCGCCAGCGTGTTTGTCAAAGAAACTCATCGCCTCGGCGCGGCGCTGGGAGCAAAACGGCGTGATGCGGACCATTGTGCTGATGTGGAAGCTGCGTTTGCTGTATTTCCTCGGCGCCGATCCAGCGCGCCTGGCACAACGCTATTATGGCCGTGGCGTGTAGAGTCCAGGTGTTCGCACGCGCCCCGGTCAGCGGCAAAGTGAAAACGCGCCTGATTCCACGCCTTGGTGCCGAGGCAGCGGCCCGGCTACAGATGAAACTGACCAGCCATGCTGTGGCAACGGCCATCGCATCGGAACTAGGTCCGGTTGAGTTGTGGTGCAGTCCCGACATATCGCACCCGTCATTTGCCGCATTGTCACAGCAGGGCGTGGCGTTGCGTGACCAAGGCGGCGGCGATCTCGGCGAACGCATGCATCGGGCGCTGTCGAGCGCCATTCTGAATGGTGAATTCGCCGTGCTGATCGGCAGTGACTGTCCTTGTTTGACGCCGCACGACTTGCGTTGTGCCGCGCAGGCATTGCGCGACGGAGCCGACCTGGCATTCGTGCCCGCCGAGGACGGTGGCTACGTATTGATCGCCGCGCGCAGCTGCTCACACCAGCTATTTGATGACATCGCCTGGGGAAGCGAGCATGTGATGGCGCAAACACGCAGCCGGCTGCGCGAACTCGGCCAGACATGGCAAGAGTTACCGCCGCGCTGGGATATTGACAGGCCAGAAGACTACGACCGATTGTTGCGCGAACATCCGAAACTCCTGAGCGCACCGGCATGAAGCACACGCTGGTCGTAGCGCTGGTATGTTCGCTCACCATCGGCAGCGTGAATGGCACTCACACTAAGCAGATAGATGACGTGCAACGGCTGCTCGCCGCTGACTTTTCCAATCTGCGGCCCGGAGACGGGCTGCCAGATGAATGGGAACTGATTACCATCTCACGCATTCCTCGGCATACCCAATACACGCTAACGGACGTCGACGGATCGACCGTGCTGCAGGCCGAAGCCAAAGCATCAATGTCGAGCCTGGCGCGTGAGATCGACGTCGACCCGAATGCGACACCGTGGTTGCAATGGCGCTGGAAGATTGCGCAGTTGAATGGACAATCGGATCTGTACAGCAAGCAAGGTGATGATTTCCCGGCTCGCGTTTACGTGTTGTTTGACTATGACATCATGCTTTTGCCGTTTTTCGAGCGCATCATCATGCGTATTGCGCGAGCGATTTACGGCGACCGGCTGCCGTTGGCTGCGTTGTGCTACGTGTGGGCACCCGAAGACCTCCCAGACACCACTGCGTGGAATGCCTACACCAATCGGGTGCGCATGGTGGTCGCGACCAGCGGCGCCGATGAAGTCGGCCAATGGGTCGCGGTTGAACGCAATGTGAGAAGCGATTACATGATGGCTTTCGGCGAACCGGTGCCGCGCATTACCGGCATTGCGCTGGCAACGGACACCGACAATACCGGCGAGCGCAGTCTCGCCTGGTATGGCGACATCGTGTTTGCCGATCAGACACAACAGCAGTTATGAAGAATCTGCTGCTGATTGGTGGTGGCCACAGTCACGTCGAGGTGATACGGCGTTTCGCACTGCAACGCGATGCCAACGTACATATCACGCTGGTCAACCCGACCAGGCACACACCCTACTCCGGCATGCTGCCGGGGTTGATCGCGGGTCATTACACTTTTCATCAGTGCCACATCGATCTGCCGGCACTGGCCCGCACGGCCGAGTGCCGCTATGTTGAAGCCGCGATCAACGGTCTGCATGCAGACGCGAAACTGGCATTCTGTGACAACGGCGAGACGCTCGAATACGACGTTGCCTCCATCGATATCGGATCGACCCCGGCAACGCTGGGGATCGCGGGAGCGTCTCGGCGCGGGCTCAAGGTCAAGCCGACTGACCGCTTTCTGATCGAGTGGGACGCCGTGCTCGAACGCGCCAAGCAGAACAATCTGTTTGAAGGTTTTCGCATCGTCATGGCCGGCGGCGGGGCCGCTGGTGTCGAGGTATTGTTGGCGGTGCAGTATCGGCTGATCAACGCCGGTTTCCGCGCTGGGCAGTACGCCCTGCTAACCGACGGCGACGATCTGCTGCCCGGTCACAGCGAAAAAACGCGCGCCCTGTTCCATCGCGTACTGCAGCAGCGCGGCGTCGAACTACACCTCCGGCAACGCATCGTGGCAGTCAACCGCGATCGGATCGTCAGCGCGTCAGGACAACGACATAGCGCCGACCTACTGATCTGGGCCACCGGTGCCGCGCCGGCTGGCTGGCCCAAGGCATGCGGCCTCGCGGTCGACGAAGCTGGCTTCATCCGCATCAATGACCGCTTGCAGTTGGTCGACCGACCGGATTTGTTTGCCAGTGGCGATATCGCCAGCATGGATGGTTATGAGCGCCCTCGCTCCGGTGTCTACGCGGTCCGGCAGGGCCCACCACTGGCGGAAAACCTGCGCCGCGTGCTGGACGGCAAACCGCTGGTCAGTTATCACCCTCAAGCACTCGCGCTGGCCTTGATCAGCACCGGTGATCGCTATGCGGTGGCATCGCGCGGCCGCTTTTTCGCCAGCGGCGCCTGGGTGTGGCGCTGGAAAGACTGGATCGACCGGCGTTTCATGAAGCGCTATGGTGTTGTTTGAGAGCTCCGATGCAACAGAAACCGGAAAGACAGTCCGAGGTCGCAACGCGGCACGGGCTGTCCGAGCACATGCTGAGGATCGCTTGATAGTCGTGCCGGATGAACACCACCTGATGAGTATTGCAAAGCGCCTGCTGATGTTTGGGTTATTAGCGACGATGACCACACCCGGTATCAGCCCGGCGCATCACGCCGCCACCGACTTCGAGGACTTGCGCCGCAGCATCGAGGGCATCCGGACTGACGCTGACGTGCCCGGCGCGGCGCTGGTCATTGTTGACGGCAACGGCACCATCTGGAGCGCAGGCTTCGGTGTCGCCGACAATACCTCGCGGGAACCGGCCACGCCGGACACCGTATTTCGCATCGGATCGGTTACCAAGATCTTCACCGCAGCTGCGTTGGTACAGCTCGCCCGGCGCGACAATTTCAGTCTCGATGATCCGGTGTCGAAACACGTCCCGCCGGGGTTGTTCTTCAACCGCTGGCAAAATGAACAGCCAATCACGGTGGCACACCTGATGGAACACACCAGCGGTTTCCGCGACTGGACCAAAGCCGAGTTCGACTACAACATTCCGGTTGATCTGGAGGCAGGGCTGGCTTTTTCGCCGCAGTCACGCACGGCGCAGTGGAAGCCGGGGATGCATTCCGTGTATTCGAACTCCAATTACGGCCTCGCCGGACTGGTGCTCGAGCGCGTCAGCGGTAAGGGCTACGAAGCGGTCATCCGCGATACATTGTTCACACCGCTCGGCATGCACTCGGCAACTTCGTTGCAGGCGCGTACCAGCAACCTGGCGACAGGATACGACAGCGACGGCATCACGCCGATCCCGTACTGGCACATGATCCAGCGCCCGGCAGCCGCCATCAATGCCACACCGCGTGAGATGGGTGCACTGGTCACGATGCTGCTCAATCGGGGCCGCTACCACGAGCACACAGTGCTCACGCTAGGCGAAGTACAGCGCATGGAATTGCCGCACACCTCGCTCGCGGCGCGCAACGGATTGCAATTCGGATATGGCCTGGGGATGTATTCCTACTACCGCGACCGGTTTCGCTTCATGGGTCACGGCGGCGACGGCGATGGCTATCTGTCGCGCTTTGGTTATTGCCGGCAACTGGGCGTCGGTTACTTCGTGACCATCAACAGCTACAACGCACGCGCTTTGCGCCGTATGCGCCGCGCCATTGAAGAGCAACTGATTCGTGATCATCGTCCGCCGGCGGCGCCGACGATCAGCAGACTCGACGAACGGCGGCTCGCACGCTATACCGGACGTTATGCCCTCGCCGCCTGGCGTTTCGACTGGCAATCGTCCCGCCGCAGCCTGCTGGTTGGCCTCGCTGCGGACGGCAGCCTTTATACGGAAAACCGCAGCGGCGAGCGCACGCCGCTGCTGGCGGTTAGTAAAAACACTTTTCGGCGTGCCGGTGAAAACGGCGCCACGTCGGGTTTCTTTGAGGCCGACGGCAGGCTGTTCTTTGAGGAAGACGACAGCTGGGCAAAAATCACTGACCCGCCTAGAGATACGGCTCGCAGGTCAGAAGTGGACGCGCCGCTTCCCGGGAGAAGCGGCGCGGAGCCAGAATGAGATCAAGATTGGTGATTCTGATGTATTGCGGTGCTGACCTGGCGTTCGACCCGCTATTCAGTGATCTCGCGCCAGGAATTACGCCTGCCTTGCGGGGCTTGCGCCTGGAACGGCGGTGCCAGCGTCGGGTACTTGTTCTCAGACGTGGTCACAATCGCCACCGTCTTCTTGTTCGGCAGACGTACCACGCTGATACCAACCGCCAGCGAGTTGGCGATCTTGTTGCCGATCACGTTGGTACCCGATGAAGCGATGAACGATCCCGACTTGTAGTCAAGGTAGTTCAGGTAGGAGAATCCTCCCGCGCTACAGGCATCGTTGGCCGGGACGTTGGAGGCCACGATCAACGTGCCAAGCTGCAGCTTCGGATCGACGTTGACACGCTCACCGCTGATCGGCAGATCAACCCGCCAGCCGTCCTTGGTTGCCAGATCCACCACATTGTTGGTAATCGTCCTGATCGGGGTCCCCAGTCCATCGGTCGTATCGGTGATGACCTGCTCGACCACTGTGCTGCCGCGGGCGTCGACCGGTGTGGCCGGCGCGACACCATTGGTCTCGTCCTTGATCGTGTAGATGCTCTGGGGCTGCGTGTCAGGCAAGTCCGAGGTGCCAAGATAGCGGCCGGTACCGACGGCGATCAATGCCATGCTGCCCGATTCGCCGAGTTCCGGCTTGGTGGTCACCGGCTGGCGCTTCGCGGTGGCAGCACCTCTGCCATCCTTGAATGTCGCCACCACGTAGGCAGTACCAGAGTTCGGATCAAACCGCCACAGATTGCCTTCCAGGTCTCCGCCGTAGATGCGCAGTGTGGTGTTGTCGACACTGGTGTTATCCACCCAGTTGTTGATCTTGGCCAGACCCAATGGCGTCGTAGTGCTGCCCGGATCGATACTCTGCGTGGCGTTGGCCGCCTTGATCTTCTTTTCGATCACGCCGGTGATCGGATCGAGCACATACAGATAGCCCTTGCCGTCACCAGGTGCGACGTTGTTGTAGCCCGACGTCACCATCACTACCCAGTCGCCGCTGGTCAGTTTGGTGATGACCGGGTTACCGTAACTCAGGCCCAGGTCGCAGTCGTCAGTATCGGTACCGAGCGTGGTTGCTGACGGGCACGACGCCGCATCGCGCACGGTGAACTCCCACAGCGCTTTCGGACTAAGCGGGTCGGTGATGTCGAGCGCATAGTAGCCGCGCCCGCCGCTGTTGTAACCGCCTACCAGAATGGTTTTCCAGGCGCCGGCCGCCGGGTCGTAGACGTCACCCACCGTCGGTGAGCCATCGACATAGTACTGATGGCGGCTGGCGTAATCCTTGTCAGCGAGCAGATACAGTTTTGGCATCATGAGGCGCGGGATGAATGCCCAGCGCTCTTCACCAGTGTCGCCATTGAGCGCATGCAGCATGCCGTCGTTGGCAGAAACGTAAACCGTCGGAACGCGCGCGCCGCTGCAGCCGACGCCGTCATTGATACAGTCCTTGAAAGCACCGTAACCGCTGTCGGTATACTTGGCGTTGGCCGTTTTCACATACACCGGTTGAGCATTGACGATGTCACCGAGCACGTGGGTACGATTGCGATAGAGGCGGTAGAGCGCCGGATTGCTGGCCCGATCTTCAAAGGTGGCGTCACCGCGCAGGAAATCCACCAGGTATTCCGGGTAGCCGGCGGCACTCTGCTGCGTGGCGTCAAGCGATGACCACTGCGTGAGCTGCGGACCGCCGCCACCGCTGATCCACGCCGTGGAGAACCAGCTCAACTCGGTCGCGTCCATGTAAGGCGAATACCCGTAAAAAGACCCCAGGTTGTTGGTCGCACCTGGCTTGTGGAAATAGATCGTGCGCGCGCCGCCGCCCGGCGAGGTCTGAATGGTCTTGTTGTCAAGCTGCACCTGCGCGCTCCAGATCGGGGTCGGATTGACGCCACCAGTCGACAGATCGATCGTGCGCGCTTCGACATCACCGTTCCAGTACACCGTTTCGTAGTTGGCGATGTAAACAAAGTTATCGCCGGCAATCGGTTCCAGGTTACTGGTTGCGGCGGCTGCCGATGAACCGATGGTGGCGTTGACACTGACCAGCGCTTCGGTCAGGCCGGAGGCAAGTGAGACAGGGTCGCTTGCATTGAAGTATTTGCCGCGGCCGTTCACCGCCGCATGCCACATGTCATCGATGCCCGTCGGATTGCCGCTTGACGGGGTCGGCCAGTCCAGCGTGCCACTCTTGATTGCCAGGAAATCACTGGTCGGATTCTCTTTATAGTCCGGCGAATACAACAAGGTGCCATCGACACCCATGCCAACGGTGAAGGTGGTCAGGTGCTGGTGAGTGGCAGTGTCATTCATCGGATCGGTGGCCGGTTTACCGGGCACGTTGTTGATGCCAACATCGGTGCCGAGCGCGCCGGTGGATCCATTGGCGCGCAAGTCGGTCATGTAGTAGTACTGCGCCACGTCGGCCAGCGTGCCGGAGGCGTTGTTGCCATCGTACAGCGGCCGTGGTGCCGTGGTGATGTTGTTGTCATGATTTCCAATTGATGAACCGTCGAGCTTGTCGCCGGCATTACTGGTCCAGTAACCGTCCGAGGTCAGGATGGCGAAGTTCTGCTGGCAGGAATACTGGATCGGATCATCGCTCATGCCCTGGTTAATGCCGCTGGTCTTGTTGGCGTAGTAACGCCCGACACGCGACAACGCTTCGCGCAGCGGCGTGCCGCCTCCGCCAGGCGCATCCTGAGCATAAAGTTTGTTGTACCAGGCCTGTTTGTGCGTGGCGTCAAAGTCATTGATCCGCAGATACTGGTTCGAGTCAACCGGACTGTTCGGCGTAATGGTGATGAAGCCGACGCGGAACTTGTCGGTGATCGGCTTGAACGCGTGTCCCGCCGCCGATTTCATCGCCTGCATGCGCGAGCGGTAATAGGCCCACCAGTTGGCGAAGTTGGTCATCTCTTCATCAAAAGTACAACCGGTTGCACCGACCGCACCCGAGCAATCAACGCGCGTCACCGCCCGCGGATAAGTCGTGCGGCTCGGTTCGATATCGACGCGCTCCCAGGTACCGTACTTCGGGTAGCGGAACTTCAGGCCGTTGAACGGGTTGGTGTAGTCCTTCTTGTAGTTACAGCTCGCCATGCCCGACTGCGGTGGATTCACCCCGGTGCCGAAACCGTTGGCATCCTTGGTATCACACCATTCAATCGGGTCCAGCGAATTGGTGTAATAGAACGCATAGGCGCCGATCACCGCGAGCTTGTATGGGCGGGCGCTGCTAGGGTAAGCCCAAATGCCGCTGTTATTTATGGGTCGCCTGCAATAACCGCCGATCGTGTAAAAGCTGCGGTCGGCGACCGGCGGAGAACTTCTGTCGCAGTAGACATAGTCGTTCACCGCGCCGCTTAGGTCGGTGGTGCCGCTGAACTGAACACCGTAACCGTCATTCGGCACCACCGCCCACTCAGCCGCCGTGTCATAGCTTTCCATGCTGGTGCCGTCATACAGCGTCGGCGGATCGTAGGTCACCTTGGGGTTGTAGTACACGGCGTTGTAATTGGCATTGTTATAGGCCGGATCGCCCCATGAACACGCCTTCAGACTGCTGTCCGTGTCCTTACAGTAACTTCCGGTCACCCAATCCGGCATGTAGGTACGGTCCATCGAGCGCGAATCGTCAAGAATGAACATCAGGTTCGGCTTGACCACTGCGGTCGACGAAGTGCCCATCGGCGCCGGTGCGATATCGGTGGTGCCGGCATGGGCGGCCGACCAGTAAATGAGTAAGCTCGCTGCAATCGCAATAAAGCGCGCACTATTAATAAGCGGCGCCTTAATGATACATACGGTGTTCAACGTTGCCTGTTTCATGTTGACTCTCCAGCGTTGGCCGGAAGGCGAGTTGCAGCCAGCAAACAGTCGTACTGGCAATCTTCCGAACAACAAAAAAATTCATACTTCATACAGTTTTCCATTGCGTTCGCCCGTCTATTTCGCAATCCACGTTCCAAGTTGTCGAAATTCGCGGTACCGCGGGTAGGATCAATTCCTACATCCAAGGTAAGCATTGACTACATGCGTCACTTGTTGTCGGGCCTTGGCGACTATCTGCAATTCACGAGAAAAGTTAACGCCGTGCGTCAATCAAAACCGTCCGGATTGGTAAGCGCTGCGCACGGAACACCAGAAAGTAATTTGTCTGCACACAAAAATGACGGGCACAGCAACGTGAACTGCCATGTTCATCTGGCAAAAAACGTCGAACGGTTGACAAATCGTCACGGTTTTTGTCGAATCACCGACAGCGAAGGATCAAAACAGAGCGAAATAGGCGGGCATCAGACGTTTTTGTCTGCCATCATGCACAACCCCACTTCGAGTCCGCCATTGGATGCGGGCCAGCCGATCGGACAGTTCATAGGACCGCCGCTACAGTTCTAATCGAGACGCTCTTCTAGTTCAGACGCTGCTCTAATTGAAACGCCGTTCAAATTTAAACGCAGAGACGCCGCAGCCTGGGGTATCGGCCGGCCGATTCCGCACCGAAATCTTTTCGCCGGTATCACTTCAGGCAGCAGCTTTCACACGGAAAACCGTGTCGGACAATTCATGCCGCTGATCACGATCGAGGGGGTTCACTTGACACGGCATCCGTCACACGGCTGCAATAGCGAATGCGTTTCAGGCCAAAGACGAACTGCCCATTCAGCAATAAGACAACCGAGCTGAAGGTGGGCGCCACTGAGCGTCGCTCGACGGCCGACGCAGCGACACGATCAATTGGAAAGACTAGTCGTAGGCGTAAGAAAAGCGGCGCGACTGCGCCGCAAGCAAACAAAGAAGAATCGAAAAAGAGGGATGGTGCGCTCGGTTCCCATCGAACCGGTGAGGCCCGCCTCCCTTGGCAGTTATGGGATTACCGAGCGCAACGGATATTTCGCAAGCGCCATACCATTGCAACGCTGACCGAATTCCGACAAATCGTAATCATTTTCCGGTCAATGATTTGTGAAACAGATGTGTAGCAAATGCCGACAACTCGTCGATACTCATTGACAGTTGTTCACAAAATCACTCATCAAACAGGGCAAAGCCGACGACAATTCCGACACTTGAAACAGCAAACTGTCGACCTTCCGTCATCTGCGCATTGCTCCGGCATTACAAATCAGTCAACCCAAAGCAGCTCGGGCATCTGTCCGACGCTTCCGTAGACGATGGCATTCTGTTCCCAGCGACGTGCAAGTGCTATCGCTGCGTGCCGGTCGATGCCCAGAATGAGAACACTGTGTTCCGGTTGCCAGCCGGGGCGGGACGGCAATCCAACGCCATCCGCAGTGCGCCAGCCCGCCTGCTGAAGTGAGGATTTCATTTCGGCGTTGCGCCGCGCGTTCTTTTCCTCCGAAAGCGCTTGCGAACGCGGGTTGCTGGCGGTGACGAACGCCCATTGCTGCACCTTGTTCGCCTGCAATAATTTATCAAGTGCCGCATTCGACTCGCCGATGCGGATATCGATTGGATGCGGTTTGGCTTCAACGCGGTAAACAGTATCCAGATACGCCTGACGCAGCCCCTTGTCCGCGGTCACGCTGCCAGGTTTCGCCTTACGCTGTTACACATATAACTCAGTAACTCGATCAGGCGACCAGGGTTGGCCATGCGACGTAGCCAAGATAATGCTCGGGACCGATCAGCACCACGGCGTCTTCCCTGAGTTGCCGCGCCGTTGGTGTGCGGCCGCGGCGAAGATAAGTCTGCAACGCTGTCACCGGATCATCACTCGGCCGGCAGTTGATGGAACGTCCGGTGAAACGGATGCGTCTGCCGATATAGTTTGCCTCGCCTTTGGCACCGCCGAACTTCGGGCTGCCAAAATCGCGCAGGCTCGCCCAGCGGTGCGGAAACGCGGCTTCGGCATGCGCCGCGAAAAACAAACACACGTCAAACTGCACCACTCCGGTACTGCCGTTGTAGTAGTGCGTCGCGCTGCGACCAGTCAGCGCGGTGCATAGCAAGCGGCGCCGGTAAAGCAAGCGCCAGTCGGGCCGGCGTGCGAACAAGTCTTCGCGTTCCTCCTCGGCGATACGCGCCAGGCGCCGCAAGTCGGTTCGGGTGATCTGTTCGAATGATGCCCCTCGCGCCACTTCACTCTCTCACAAGGCGACTGATCGCGCAGCACAGGCGGCAGCAGATATTTCATGTGCGTCGAGGCATTGCGCAAACGCTTCTCCCCAATCGGCCAGGACAGTGTCAGTGCTAATTTCAACCAGCATGGCCAAGCGCGTCGTGACCCACCCTTGCGAAAAAGCGAATGGCTGTGACAAATCGCTGTTAAGGATATGGGTTCGAATTCCCTTGCTTTTCATAACTTGGGCGCGCCGTGTCTTGTGGCGGGGTTGACTGTCAGGATATCAAGCGCATGATGGTGCATAACGAACTGGGGACACAAGGGGACGACCATGTATCGCCGCATTCTCATACCGACTGACGGTTCCGAGCTGTGCCGCAACGCAGCAAGCAAAGGCATCGAATTCGCACGCGAGAGCGGCGCGGAAGTGGTGGCATTTCACGCCATTCCGGCGACGTCCTACATGCTTTACACCGAATCCGGCCCGAGTGATCTGATGGTCGAGCAATTCGAAAAGGAAGCGCGAGCTCGAGGCGAGCGCCTTACCAGCGAAATTGCCGAGCTTGCAGAGAAAGCCGGTGTCAAGGTCGAGACTCTTTGCCTGGCAAACGATCATCCCTGGGAAGGCATCATCGAAGCAGCCAACACCAAAAACTGCGACCTCATTTTCATGGCATCACACGGACGCAAAGGCCTGACCGCTATGCTGCTGGGCAGCGAAACCACCAAGGTATTAACTCACACCAAGATCGCCGTGCTGGTGTACCGCTGACAGGCGCACACAAAGAACAAAAGAAAACGGGGCAAGCCAAGGGAGGCAGGCTTGCCCCGGGCGCCGAAACAGCCGGCGCCGGACAAACTCATGGCACCCGAAGTTGGTGCCGGAGAAACTCATGGCACCCGAAGTTGGTGCCGGAGAAACCAGCGCCAAATCAGCCGGCGTTGGAAAATTGGTCGACTGCTGCGACCGTTAACAGATTCATCAACGCCCCGAGACTACTGGAGTCACGAAACTACAATGGCACCCGACCCGGCGTATCCATGATGAGACGGTGCTGAGCAAAAACTGGTGCTGTTGGCGGGACTCGAACTCGCGACCTACTGATTACGAATCAGTTGCTCTACCAACTGAGCTACAACAGCACTGGCTTAAAACAGAACCGGCGCTATAACAGAACCGGCGCAATCACAAAACAGGGAGCGAATTATAAGTCTTGGCGGGAACGAGCGCCAAACAAAGCCGTCTCAGCGGTGCTTGAACGCCGGCTTACGCTTCTCGGCGAACGCCGCCATGCCCTCCTTCTGGTCTTCGGTAGCAAACGCCGAGTGAAACAACCTCCGCTCGAACCGCACGCCTTCGCTGAGCGTGGTCTCGAATGCGCGGTTTACCGACTCCTTGGCCATCATCACAATTGGCCGACTCAGCTCGGCGATTTTCTGCGCGGTACTTACCGCCTCGTCAAGCAAATCGTTTAGCGGCACGATGCGGCTCACCAGACCACAGCGTTCTGCTTCCTGCGCGTCCATCATGCGCGCCTGGCCGAGCAAGGCCATTTCCATCGCCTTCGATTTGCCGACAAAGCGCGGCAACCGCTGCGTACCGCCGGCGCCGGGAATGATGCCGAGATTGATTTCCGGCTGCCCGAACTTGGCATTGTCCGCAGCGAGAATAAAATCGCACATCATCGCCAGTTCGCAGCCGCCACCGAGGGCATAGCCAGCGACTGCGGCAATCACCGGTTTGCGGCAGCGCGAAACCCGTTCCCACTCGGCAGTAATGAAGTCGGACGTGTACACGTCCATATAACTCATCTCCTTCATCGCCTTGATGTCGGCACCGGCGGCAAACGCCTTGTCATTGCCGGTAATCACCATACAGCCAATGTTGTCGTCGGCTTCAAAGTCATCGACCGCGCTCGCCAGCTCGCCCATCAGTTCCGGCGATAGTGCGTTGAGTGCTTTGGGCCGATTCAGCGTGATAACGCCAACGTTGCCGCGTGTTTCGACAAATATGTTTTGATATGACATGCGAGTTCCCTGGATTGATCGGTGTAGAGTTGTGCACAAAGTGCCAGCGGTTCATTGGCGATCGGCAACGCATTCTAGTCGAACTGACTGCGGCGCCCCGCCAATCGCGCGAGAACAAGCTGCGTGACCTTTGATCAGGCGGGCACCGGTTAAACGGAGGGCGACGTCACGACGGTGACCGTTCGTGACAGAAGCGACGGACCTGTCAGTTATTCTTGTTCTACTCGGGCCGGACACGGATCACCACGTCCATGCCCTCGGCAACGACTCCGCCGGGAAGTTCAGGTAACCCCGAAATCTGCACCGCCGATGCATCGATATCGGTCAGCTCTCCCGATTCGACGTTATATATATGGTAATGCGGTTCGGTGTTCGGATCGTAGAACACCTTGGTGGGATCGACGATCACTTCGCGTACCAGCTTCTTCTGGCGAAACAGGTTCAGCGTGTTGTAAACGGTTGCCTTCGACGTCTCCGAATGCTTTTCGTTGACGATAGCCATCACCTGATCGGCCGAAAGATGCGACTGGCGCGAAAACAGCGCGTAGGCGATCTCGATCCGCTGGTGGGTCGGATTAACGCCGTGCTGGCGAAGTTTGTCGGCGAGATTGTCCCGCGTATACTGAACCGGATCCATGGCGAAAATTATAAGATAGGAATTGGACTCTGTCTAATTTCAAAGAACAAGCCTCAAAACAACAGCTTACTAAAACGCCGTAGCGCAATTTCTCCCGGAAATCGGCCTCCACAGCTAGTCACGGCGACCGCGCTACTCGGGCAGCGATTCGCGTCCGGCATCAAGACGCTGTTCCCCTCGCAGCAAAGCAGACAATGAACCTGCGGCGAAGCGATTGCCCTCTGGGCGCCATCGCCGCTCGTTCCTGCTCGGCGCCTCGCAACGTGTCGAGCCAGCGATTATGTGGCAGCGTTACAGTCAACCTACATGCATTGAATAGCGTTCGCGTTGTTTTGTGACGCACTGTCTCACGCAGTTTTCTGCGAACCGTTGACAGGTTTGCTGCGCTCTTCGCAGCCACCTCATACAAACAACCCTTAGGATCATTTCGCTCCTTATGTGACGACGCGATCGATCACGCGCGTCGCACACACAACTTGCTTTATTGGCTCGAGCCGACGCGCGTCGCATCGAGTGAGACACGACCGTTCGTCGGTCGCGAACGGCAAGCCGGCCCGCTCATGCGGGGGCTGCGGCCTTTTGTCGGCAAGCAATGGCGCCTGGCAAACGGCCCGAATAACCTTCATCACGTCTTGAAAGGAGTCGAGGAATGCAAAGAGCAGGAGGTTTCACACTTATTGAAGCAATGATCGTAGTTGGGATCGTTGCACTGCTGGCGTCGATTGCCATGCCCGCGTACACCGAGTACGTGACTCGGGGACGGCTCAGCGAAGCCCATTCCGGGTTGCTGACCAAGCGCGTCGAACTCGAGCAGTTCTTCCAGGACAACCGTACTTTTGTCGGTTACGACTGCACCACCAACGGCACTGCCAATTTCAGTTTCTCCTGCACGACGCAAACGGCGACGGCCTACACGTTGCAAGCCGACGGCGTAGCGGGAACAACAACTGACGATTTCACTTTCACCCTCACCGAGGCGAACGCCCGCTCTACCACATCGGTACCGACCGGTTGGCAAGCGGCGGGTGCCTGCTGGGTGATCAAAAAGAACGGTAGTTGCGGATGACAAACATTTACTGCAAAGGCGTGACGCTGATCGAGTTGCTGATCGGCATGGCAATTCTGGCGTTGATCCTGTCGCTCGGGCTGCCGAGCGTTTCGGACTGGATGCAGAACACGCAGGTTCGTTCCGCAGCCGAATCGATTCAAAGCGGTCTGCAGTTGGCGCGCGCCGAAGCGGTCAAACGCAATACCTTTGTCGGCTTCACCATGGCCGGCCCGGATTCGAGCTGGAGCGTGGACGTGATGAACCCGCCGGCGCAAATCCAGTCACGTACCAGCGCTGAGGGGAGCGGCAACGCGCAGATCGCCACCACCAACGCGACCATCATTTTCGACGGCCTGGGCAAAACCAGCCTTGCGGCCGACGCCACCATCCAGGTCACCAACCCGACCGGCGGCGCCTGCAAAACAACAACCACCCCTGGCATGAATTGCCTGAACGTCACGGTCTCGGTAGGCGGCCAGGTAAAGATGTGCGATCCGATTATCAATCCGGCCACCGGTGACACCCGCGCCTGCTGAACGGAGCATGAAAATGAAACAAACAAGGCGAAACAAACACGGTTCGAACGTATCGGCCAAGTCGCAGTCCGGCGTGATGCTGCTCGAAGCGTTGATCGGCATTCTGATTTTTTCGCTGGGCATTCTCGCCCTGGTGGGCATGCAGGCCACGGCGCTGCGGGCAACGACCGACGCGCGCGACCGCACCGAGGCGAGCAACCTCGCCAGCCAAGTCGTCGGCGAAATGTGGCTCGATCGCGCCAACCTCGCCAACTACGTCTATGACGGCAGCGGCACACCGCCGGCCGCGCTCAACGCCTGGGTCACCCAGGTCGAGAACTCGCTGCCCGGCGCCGCCGCCAACCACCCGACCGTGACCATCGGCGCCAGTGCTATGGGCGCCGCGGTAGGCACCGAAGTGGAAGTCACCGTGTTCTGGCAAAACCCGTCGGACCCGAATCTCCACCAGTTCGCCATGACCGCATACATCAACTGAGGCAATTCGTGAAACGCGCAAACAACATCAAGCCCCTCCGATCGATGATCGGTATGAGTCTGGTCGAGATACTCGCGGCCATGCTCATCGGACTGATAGGCATGACCATCATCATGCAGGTGTTCGCCCTATCAGAGAGCCGCAAACGCACCACCGGCGGCACCAGCGACGCGCAGATCACCGGCAACATCGCCATGTTCACGCTCGAACGCGAACTGCGCAACGCCGGCTACGGCATGATCACTACGGAAAGCAACATGCTCGGCTGCACCACCGTTGCCTACGACAGCACACGCAACATTCCAGATTTCACTATCAACCAGATGGCGCCGGTTGCAATCGTCGATGGTGGAGGTGGCGCACCCGATCAGATGACGATCATTTACGGCGATGCACCGCAGTCGATCGATGGCGCGGAATTTTCCAGCAGCGCAAATCCAGTCGACAATTTCCCGCTCAGCAATGCCGCCGGAATCCGCCTCGGCGCAATCGCAGTGGCGTCCGACCCGGGTGGCGGCGTCAACTGCGCGATGGTCGAAGTTACCGGCTTCGCCGTCGGAGCAGTCAATAACGTCATGCATGTCAGCGGCGCCAGCTATACCTATACCAACAACTTTGGCTTCCCGGTCACGGTTACCGCCACCCGCAACAAGCCGGGCGGCGTCAACGTCGGCGGAGCATTCACGAACAACGCTCGATTGTTCTCATTGGGGCGTTCACCCACGGTGATTACCTACCTTGTCAACAACGGCGGGCTCGAGTCACGCACCCTGGTGCCATACAACGCCGCTCAGGACGCCAACAACGACGATTTGAGCGAGGCCGAAGTCGCGGACGGCGTGGTCCAGTTCCAGGCGCAATACGGCAAAGACACCGATGCGGACCGCATTGTGGATACCTGGGACCAGACCACGCCTGCCACGGCAGCCGGGTGGCTCGAAGTGCAAGCAGTGCGCTTCGGCGTACTGGTGCGCAGTTCGCAGTTCGAGCGCACCGCCGTGACCACCGTTGCTCCGACCTGGTATGCCGGTGCTTACACGATGACCGATGTCGATGGCACGCCGGATAGCAATCCGGGCGACGCCAACGACTGGCGCCACTACCGCTATCGCAACTACCAGACCGTAGTACCGCTTCGCAACATGATTTGGAGTACCGAACCATGACCCGTCCCGCTATCGTTCGTACGCCCCTGCACCGAAACCTGCGCAAGGCGCAGCAAGGCGTGGTGCTGTTTATCGCCCTGATCGTGCTGGTGGCAATGTCTATGGCCGGTATCGCAGTAATGCGCTCGGTCGATACTAACGTATTGATCGCCGGCAACCTCGCCTTCCGTAATGCCGCGCTGAGCGCGGCCGATGCCGGCATAGAGGCGGGCCGCGACTGGGTCGCAGCGCAGTCGGGCGGCGCCCTCATCAACGACAGTGTTCCTGGCTATTTCGCCAACTGGCAGGACGCCTTCAATCCGACGAACTTTGACTGGGCCGCGAACGGTGCGTTCGTCGGTACCGACCCCAACGGCAACGTAATCCGCTACGTCGTGCACCGCATGTGCGCCGAGTCGGCCAAAACCGTCGATGGCACCGATTGCTTCAAAGTCGCGAGCGCGACAAGCGGCAGCACCAAGGGCGGTGGTTCATATGGGCAAACGCCGCTCAGCGGCAGCGCCCAACCATATTACCGCATCACCGCCCGCGTCGAAGGGCCGCGCAATACGGTGAGCTACGTACAGGCATTTGTCTACTGAACAACGAAGGCAGTCAAGAGGAGACATGGTCATGAGACTCAAGGCAACGATGACCGCAAGACTGGGTGCCACCATGGCGAGCGCGTTTTTGTCGTGGCCGGCCGTTTACGCCGCCACCACCGACATCGCGTCAGCGCCGATGGGCACGTCTTCAACCGCCGTGGTGAAACCGAACTTGATGTTCATTCTCGACGACTCCGGCTCCATGAATCGGGACTACATGCCGGATTACGTGGACGACAGCGGCTGGTCGGGCGGTTACTGTAAGGACGCGGACAACAGCTTGCGCGGATGCGAGTTCGGCGAACCCGCGTACAACACGTCGAGCTTCAACGCCGTGTACTACAACCCGGCGATTAGCTACGAGCCACCAGTAAACTACGACGGTACCAGCAAGGAAAGCTATGACACGCTGGCTGAGTGGCAGGCAGTGCCCAACGATGGCTTCGGTATCCAGTTCCCGGGTACCCTGGACATCACCTCGAACATGGAAGACTACGTCTGGTGCAAGGATTCGGGCTCGACCGATTACAACCGAGACGACCCGGCCTTCACCACAATCGAGTGTCACCAGCCAGTCAACGGCTCCGGCGTCTGGGAATTCCCGCGTGACGGCGACTCCGATTACCGCCGGCAGGTGACAGGCACCGTGCCGCCGTACTACTACATCAACTCGAACAATCCGATCGAATGGTGCGACACCAAGAATACCAGTGAACCCGACCGAGGTATGGGCACAGGCATCAATCCGCCAGTAGCGGGCGTAGCCAGCTGTACGTACAAGAAAGGCAGCACCAATCCGTTCAACGGCCAGACTTTCCAGCATCCGAAGTACGGCACCTGGAAGCGGGTAGACATCGAACCCAGCCAAACGACTTACCCAAAAGCGAACACGCGTACCGACTGCGCGGGGATAGTCGGTCCCACCGGCTGTAGTTACGCCGAGGAAATGACCAACTTCGCCAACTGGTGGGCCTACTACCGTACGCGCATGCAGGCGATGAAGTCGGCCGCCGGCCGTGCCTTCAAACCGATCAACGACAAATTCCGCGTCGGCTTCATCACCATCAACCCGGGTTGGCCGGTTTCCAACAGCAAGTATCTGGGAATCAACGACTTCGATGCCACGCAAAAGCAGAACTGGTACTCAAAGTTCTATGCCCAGGACCCCAGCAGCATCACGCCGTTGAAAGAGGCGCTGTCACGCGTTGGCCGTTACTACGGCAATGTCACCAATGGCATCAACAAAGGTATGAGTGACGATCCGATCCAGTACTCATGCCAGCAAAACTTCGCCATTCTGTCGACTGATGGCTTCACCAACGGCAACGGCGGTGACAAGCTCGACGGCTCGGCTATCGGTGACCATGACAGCAGCAAGACCACCGCACCGCGGCCGTTGCTCGATGGCAACGCCGACGCCGGCACGCTGGCCGACGTCGCTCAGTATTACTACATCACCGATTTGCGTGGCACCGGTTCAATCGGTGCACTCGGAATCGATGTCAGCACCAACAACGTACCCGGCAAACCAGCCACCGACCCGCAGAACGACACCGCCAGCCATCAGCACATGACTACCTTCACCATTGGTCTCGGTGTCGACGGCACTCTGAGCTACAAAGCCGACTATCGCGAAAACCCCACCGGTGATTTCCTGGCTATTCAGAGCGGTACGCTCGACTGGCCGACCCCTTCTGATAACGATCCAACCGCCGTCGACGATTTATGGCACGCCGCGGTCAACGGCCGCGCCAAGTACTTCAGCACAAAAGACCCGGCGTCGCTCAGCGATGGTCTGACCGAGGCACTGGCCAGTGTTAACGCCACCGTTGGTTCGGCAGCGGCGGCAGCAACCAGTAACCTGGAACCGATCGCCGGCGATAACTTCGTCTACATCGCCAACTATGAAACGGTATTCTGGAACGGTAACGTCGAAGCGCGTACGATTGATTTGTCCACGGGGTCCGTTAGCGCCACGCCGGTGTGGACTGCGCAGACACTGCTCGATACCAAGACCAACTCCACCAGCCCGGGCGGCGGCGCGCGCACCATCTATTTCCACAAGCCGGGCGCGGCCAACAACCTGGGGTCTTTCTACGGGTATTCGCCTTACATGGACGCGACCGAGTTGAGCTGGTTCTCCTCGGCGTGGATCAGCGGTGGCGGCGGTCCGCAGCTCACCCAATGGTCGTCACTCGACGCCACGCAGCAGAGTGCCGCCGGCCACCCGGAATTCCTGGTGGATTTCCTGCGCGGTGACGCCACCTTTGAGGACCAGGCGAGCAACCCGGCGCTCTATCGCCTCTATCGCAACCGCACCCACGTGCTCGGCGACATCGTCAATGCTCAACCGGTGTATGTGAAAACGGCCAATGCCAATTACACGGACATCGGTTATGGCGCTTTCAAGGACTGTATCAATGATGGTGTTGGCTGCGGCAGCGCGCGCCTGCCCAATGTATACGTTGCCGGCAACGACGGAATGTTGCATGCGCTCAATGGCGACACCGGTGATGAGCGCTGGGCCTTCATCCCGCGCACTGTCATGCCGCGCCTCTATCTGCTGGCTGACAAGGACTACGCCAGCCTCCATCAATACTATGTCGACGGATCGCCGACCGTTGGTGACGTCTACGATCCGCTAGCCGGCGCCTGGAAAACCATTCTGGTCGGTGGCTTGAACAGCGGCGGGCGCGGCTATTACGCACTCGACATCACCGATCCGCTCAACCCGATCGCGCTGTGGGAGTTCACCGTGCGCGATGCGGCATCGTGCCCGTCAACGACAACACTCGGTGTTGACACCGACGACTGTGATCTGGGCTTGAGCTACGGCAATCCGGTGATCTCCAAACTGACCAATGGCGACTGGGTGGTCATGGTGACGTCGGGCTATAACAACGTCGCACCGGGTGACGGCAAGGGCTATCTGTACGTGCTTGACCCGATCACCGGTGTGATCGAAAACAAGATCCAGGCGGCCAACGCCACGCAGGGCATCGATCCAGGCAGCACCATCTCGCCGGTGGGTCTGGCCAAGGTCAACAACTGGGTCGATGACACGAACGTCGACAACACTACATTGCGCGTCTACGGCGGTGATCTGGAAGGCAATCTGTGGCGCTTCGATCCGAATACCGGTACCGCTTACGCAATCGCGACACTCACCGATTCCAGCGCTAACGTACAGTCGGTAACGACCAAACCGGAGCTCGGTGACGCAAACGGCAAGACGTTGGTCTCTGTGGCTACCGGCCGCTATCTGGGTGCTTCCGATCTGGCTGACACACAGACCCAGAGCATCTACACCATCAAGGACGAGACCAATGGCGTCGCCCCGGCCACACCGGTCGACGCGCGCGGCGGTACAGTCGTCGAGCAGGTCATGACCGATACCACCGACCCAGTCGGCAACCCGATCCGCACTATCACCAACAACGCCGTGGACCTGGCGACCAAGGACGGCTGGCGGGTCGATCTGCCGATCAGCGGCGAGCGGGTCAACGTCGATCCGAAGCTGCAGCTCGGCACCCTGATCGTGGCCTCCAACATCCCGGCCAACGATGCCTGTACTGCGGGGGGCTACTCCTACTTGAACTATTTCGACTACAAGTCGGGCAGTTACATCGCCTCTTCGGGTACCAACGTGGTCGGCAACAAGATCGCCAACTCGCTGGCGGTCGGTATCAGTGTGGTGCGCCTGCCGAACAACAAGACGGTGGCAATTGTGACCACGTCGGAGAACAAGTACCCGACACTGTCACCGCCGTTCCAGGCACAAAGCCCGGAGGGAAAGCGCAATTCCTATCGGGAGATGGCTGACTAGTTACAGACAACAGCATCAAAGAAGGGCAGCCACTGGAGACTGTGTAAATAGTCCGGGGCCTTTGAGAGAATACCCGCAGTTCACTGCGGGTATTTTTTATGCACGTTCAAGGGCAAGACCGGTATCAGGCAACGCTGTTTCCAGAACGGCTGGATGAACTGATCGGCGAGGACAACCCAGTCCGGGTAATCGATGCGTTCGTGGACTCACTGCGTCTGAAGGCACTGGGCTTTGCGCGTATCGAAGTCAAGGCGACAGGGCGCCCACCGTACCACCCGGCTGATCTGCTCAAGCTCTACCTGTATGGCTATATGCACCGGATACGCAGCTGCCGGGCTCTGGAGCGTGAGTGCCACACGAACCTGGAGGTGCTGTGGCTGCTCAACCGGCTCGCGCCCGATCACAAGACGATTGCGAACTTCCGGGTGGACAACCGCTGGGCACTCACGCGCGTGTGCCGTGCGTTTGTGCAGTTTTGCCGCTCACAGGCACTGTACGGCGGTGAGCTCATCGCCATTGACGGCAGCAAGTTCGCGGCGGACAACAATCGCGGCAAGCTCACGCGCAAAAAGGAACTCAAGGAACAACTCAAGCGCCTGGACGCGCAGATCTCGAGCTGGCTGGACGGGCTGGCCGACGATGACGACGATGAGCCGCCGCCCTCCGGTGGCGATACCCAAGCGGCACTGGAAGCGCTCAAGGCCGAGCGCGCCACGCTCACCGAGCGCATCCAGGCAATGGATGAAGCCGGTGTCAATGCGCAACCGGACACCGACCCCGAGGCTCGGCTGATGCGCCATGGCCAGATCGGCTACAACGTGCAAAGCACGGTGGATGGCAAGCATTGCCTGATCGTGGATGTGGACGTGGTGCACGATGGCAACGACGTGCAGCAGTTATATCGCATGGCGCGGCGCACTCAGCGCCAGCTCAAAGAGCAGCGCATCACGGTGCTGGCCGATGCGGGCTACTCCAATGGTCAGTTGCTCAAGCGCTGCCGGGCACATGGCATGAGTGTCTACCTACCGGTACAGCGATCCATTAATAACCATGGCGATGGTTGCTACTTTGACAAATCCGAGTTCACCTACCACGGCAAGGGCGACTTCTACGAGTGCCCGGCCGGTGAGCGCTTGGCAAAGAAGACCAAGACGAGCAGGGAGCGGCACTGGTTGTACACCACTGAGGCTTGCACGAACTGTGAGATCAAGGCGCGCTGTACGGGCGGCAAACAGCGCTGGGTGACGCGCCACTTCGAAGAAGACGTGCTCAACGAGGTCGCCGATCGCAGCGCGGCCAATCCCCTGATGATGCAACGGCGCAAAGGCATGGTGGAACATCCATTCGGCACCCTGAAACGAAGAATGGACGGTGGGCGCTTTCTGCTACGAGGCTTGCAGAAGGTCAAAGCGGAGATGGCATTAGCCGTGACCGCCTACAACCTGACCCGTGCGATCAACTTGTTGGGAACGCGGCAGCTGTGCCAGGCACTGGCAGCCTGAGCCCCCAACGAAAAGAGGCCACCTCAGAAATGAGATGGCCTCCTGCGTTTTTACACGGCCTCCACGCGTGGGCCTTCTTTTCGTCTTCGATCTGGAAGCCTTCTACAGTCTGGATTCGGCGAAGATCGGCCTCCCAAGTTTTACGAAAAGCTCTCCGATTTGATTCAAATCAAAAGGATTACTTTCAATCATTTCACCCTGATGTTTATTAAGGGAGAGGAATCTAAACAGTGTTAATGCTTTCTAGGATCTTTTTTGGACAGAGAGCATGATTCAAATGGAACCTGAAATGGTGCAGAGTGGGCAGGCGGCGTTGTCGTTTTAGTTGGCGGCTAAGACTGGATTCCGGTCGAGTCCGGTCACTGGCGACGGTGACATTCCTGTTAGGCTTTCAGTGTCTGATCCCGGCGGGTGCTTTGCGGGCACAGGTCTCGACGGACGAGTATCACGGTGACTGTCTCGTCTGCCATGAGACGGACAGTCAAACCGATGGTTCGCTATTACTACCCGAACCGGAACTATGCCAAAACTGCCACGCTCCCCATAATGATCATCCCACATTGATCCAACCAACGAGTGTAGACCCCTCGCTACCCCTGACCAATGGCTTGATGACGTGTATCACCTGCCATGATCCGCATTCACCACAGTCATTGCAGTTGCGCCTGCCCGCCGCCCAACTATGCGCCTCCTGTCATCACCGCTAAAGCTTGCCACGGAGCAGACGATTAGAGGATCGATACAACCTCAGCGGAGTGCCCAGATTCATCCTCTCTGGCGCGCCATGAACGTAAGAAAGATTCACCAAGTGTGGACCTTTTTTTCGTTTTCAATCTGGCAGCGTGCTATAGGTGCTATCGGCCAAGAGCGGCCGGTCGTCTCCTCCGCTCGTTTGCAGATGTTCATTAATCGAAGCCTGATTTCCGTGTCGCCTTCGATCTGCACGGGGACACGGTAAGTGCTACAGTTGCATAATCCTTCTTAGGACACTTCTGCTCCAGCGGGTCTCACGGGCAAGTCACTGGTTGTCCGTCGTAAGAACGCTGCGTGAATCGAGGTAATCGCTGCCATGAACGTGCTACTCGTCTACCCGCGCAATCCGGAAAGCTTCTGGAGTTTCAAGCATGTGCTGAGATTCGTCTCCAAGAAGTGCGCTTTTCCCCCGCTCGGCCTCCTCACCGTCGCCGCGATGCTCCCGCGCGAATGGAACCTGCGTTTGGTTGACCTGAACGTTAGCAACCTCAACGAAGATCAGATACGCGATGCAGACTACGTCTTTATGAGCGGCATGATCGTGCACAAGCAGTCAGCGCACGAGATCGCCGCGCGGTGTGCGGCGCTTGGCA
Organism: Betaproteobacteria bacterium; assembly: GCA_020354125.1. Taxonomy (GTDB): domain Bacteria; phylum Pseudomonadota; class Gammaproteobacteria; order Burkholderiales; family Eutrophovitaceae; genus SG8-40. Next base: position 2,043,381 of record CP070643.1, read on the forward strand.
AGACTGTCGTTGCAGGTGGCCCGCTATTCACCACCGGCTATCAGGAATTTCCCGAGATTCCCCATTTCGTGCTTGGTGAGGCCGAAGAGGTGATCGGGCAACTAGTAGCGGACATGCAGCGAGGCACGTTGCAGCCGGTCTACCGAACTTCGGGCTGGCCAGACATTAACAAGACCCCGGTGCCGCGCTGGGATCTGATCGATATACGTGATTATGTGACCATGCCGGTGCAGTTCTCCCGGGGCTGCCCGTTCGATTGCGAGTTCTGTGACATTGTCGTCATGAATGGTCGCATTCCCCGTACCAAGGGGCCCGCCCAAGTAGTGCGCGAACTTGAGGCGCTGCGCCTCGCCGGTTGGAAGGACATGGTTTTCATCGTCGACGACAATTTCATCGGCCATCGCAAGCATGCCAAAGAATTGTTGAAGGAACTGATCGCATGGCGCGAACGCGTGCAGCCGACGATCGGATTTCTTACCGAGGCATCGGTCAATCTTGCTGGCCACCCCGAGCTGTGCGAGTTGATGGTCCAAGCCGGTTTTCGGAAGGTATTCCTCGGGATCGAGACTCCGTCAGCCGAAAGTCTCGAGGAGTGCGGAAAGGCACAAAACCGGAAGCGCGATCTGGCCGATTCGGTGACGACGCTGCAGCGAGCAGGGCTGGAGGTGATGGGCGGCTTTATAGTCGGTTTTGATTCCGATCCGCCGGATATCTTTGCTCGCCAGTTCGAGTTCATTCAGCGCACTGGAGTCGTTACTGCCATGGTGGGCCTGCTTACCGCATTGCCTGAGACTGCGTTGTATCGTCGGCTTGCCCGCGAAGGCCGGATACTCGCCGAGACCTGCGGTGACAATACCAGTGCGGCTCTCAATTTCGTTACCCGCTTGGACCGCGAACTGATGATCTCAGGATACCGCGACTTGATGCACAGGCTGTATGCGCCGGGCAACTATTACCGGCGCATTGCCGCGTTCCTTCGTTCGTTCGAGCCGCGGGGACCGATGCCGCGACTGTCCTTTGCCGACGTGAAGGCCTTTTTGAAGTCGCTGTGGCTGCTGGGGGTACGGCATCCCGGTCGAAGCCGTTATTGGATGCTCTTCTGGTCGACGCTGCTTCTAAGCCCACGAAAGTTGCAGACTGCCGTCGAACTCTCTATTCTCGGTTACCACTTCCGCAAGGTCGCGAGCAGTCTTTGACCGCTTGGTGGCCGAAGCGCGATTGTCACCGGCTAGAACAGTGGCATCGGCCTGGGCATCGCCCAAGCGCTGGCCGCAGCGGGCGCGCGCGTGATGCTCCACGGCTTCGGCGATGCGGCGACGACCGAAGTTCGTGTGCATGGGGCCTGCCTTTTGCCTCATCGAGACGTAGTTTATTTTTTTACTAGTTTCCTTGCACGAACGAAGCAGGCAAAAAGTAAGGCTTGGCGCTAGTCCCAGACCCACACTCGCTCAGCGCTTGTCCTCCAGCCCGGAAGGCGCCAGCCGCGCCAGCGCCCGGTCGAGCAAGGACACCGCCCCGCCGGCAATTTCTTTCCGGTCCTTGCGCGCCATCGCGGCGCGGACGATGGCGCCGCCGAGAAAACGCAAGGGCTCTGGCGGGAAGCGCCGGGCGCCGCGATTGACCAAGCCGTTCTGCGCCCAGCGGTCGCGTTTGTCGAGCGCCAGGCTCGCGAGTATCCGACCGCCGATACGGCACGGGTTGACGCCGTTGCCGCTACAGCCGATGCCATAGCAAACGTACGGCGCGCGGGGCAGGGAGACCACCTCTATCCAGTGCCCAGCTTCATCCTGTCCGGCGCGCCAAATAAATGAAGGCGTCGCCTGATGCGGCCCCTTTTCTATTTTCGGGCTGGAGACGACCGCTCCAGGGGCGAAGCCCACCTCAATCGCTTTGAGCCCGTTTTT
>CP070643.1:2045384-2048350 GCA_020354125.1 Betaproteobacteria bacterium
TTCCGCGTGATCGACGGGGCCTATGCTTTGGCTGGTGCGCTGACCGGCTTCGTTGTCGGACTGACGGGTGTTGGCGGTGGCGCCCTAATGACACCAATATTGTTGTTGTTTTTCGGCGTTACGCCCACAACGGCGATCGCTACAGATCTGTGGTTTGCTGCTATCACCAAGTTGGTCGGCGCAAGGGTGCACCACGGTGCTCGTCAGGTTGACTGGCAAGTTGTAAGACGGTTGTGGTGGGGAAGCCTGCCGATGGCTCTAGTTGTGGTCACCGCCGTGGCCCTAGGCACCAAGGCCGCCAAGGTGAGCTGGCTTACACAGGCAATCGGTCTTGTAGTGGTGATCACTGCTTTCGGGCTACTGTCTGCGCCTCGTCTGTTGGCAATTGCCCGTGCGCGACGGTTAGGCAACCCTCGCAAATTCAAGTCCGCTCAGCCAGCGTTGACGGTGGTCGCGGGCGCAACGCTGGGACTTTGCGTAGCACTGACATCTGTAGGGGCTGGTGCACTGGGCAGTGTTATGTTGCTTTACCTCTACCCACTTCGTATGACGCCTCACCGGCTGATTGCTACCGATATTGTCCACGCTATTCCTTTGGCAGCAGTTGCTGGCCTGGGATATTTATTTGCGGGTCTTGTTGACGGCGGATTGTTGTTGAGCCTGTTGGCTGGCTCGGTACCTGCGGTCGCTCTCGGTAGCCTGCTGGCGGGGCGGCTCTCTGGCCGCTGGATTCGTATTGCCCTGGCTGTGGTTTTGATGATTGCCGGCTTTAAGGTTCTGCTATAGGGAATGATTAGAAGCAGAACTGCTGAGAGCGATCTCATGTCGAGCGTTTCAGGATAGTGCCAGCAAAGATCTTGATCATCTCTTGACGTGCGACCCGCCTGCGAGGGGTCACCGTTGAGTAACAACTACTCGTTCCGAATGCTTCGGCTAGTCTCGGCCTCCAATTTAGACTAAGTGCGCGCGTTTTGTTGTCATTGACCTTGATGTGCGGCTCTTGAGGAGACCCCAGTTCCCGTCTTCACGTTGGATGGCGCTGTGGCATCTTCGCTGGAGAGGCTCCCCGCGAAGGCGGGAGAGTCGCAGATTACGGGTGCTGCACTCCGTTCCGCTTACATCGTTTATCTTGCACGGCGCACGATCAGGAGCACCGCCGGTGGGGCCAATTGCGTTTGCACGTAGCATCTCTCGGCGTTACCGACGTGAGATGTGCTTCCGGTCGAGCCGCTTGCGAATCAGTATGGCGGAGTAGTGTGGCTTGCGCGAAAGCACGCCAGCGTGTCTCAGCAGAAGATACATCCGTTGGATGTTAGTGGACGAGCGATCAGCCTGCAAGAGAGGCCAAAACAGCCTAAATTCCGTTACGCTGTGACCGGGCTCTATTTCGACTCTTAGGAGGTGCTTGATATTGCCGCTAGCATCAAACCGTCGGCGTGGCGCGGCCACAGGCTGGTGGTTACCTCTGAGGCTTGGATGCGGTCAACGCTTACTGCAAAATATGAAACTTATGGGCGACGCAGAGTTGGCTCGTTGAGCCGATTAGGGTCGTTAAATTGCGGCAAAGGGGCGCGACCTGGCGGCGGATGTCCAGCCCCCGGGCAGAGAATTCGGACGGCTCGGATCGAAACGACATAGAATCCTTGACCTACTGCCCGTTGAATTTCGCTTCTCTTACAAAGGCGCCGGTTCGAACGTTTCGGCACAACCGCCTCTTTCACTTCTGCTTTCATTTGCCGGGCCTCCCACCACGACGAGGATGCTTGTAACCGGAGCCGTTGGTTTCATAGGCATGCACGTCGCGCAAGCCCTCCTCGACCGTGGCGATACCGTTGTCGGTATCGATAACTTAAATACTTACTACCGTGTATCGCTGAAAGAAGCCCGATTGAGTGAGCTGCAGCCGCACAGTGGGTTTGACTTTGTGCGAGCTGATATTGCCGACCCGACCGCTCTAAACGATGTTTTCCAGAAGCATACGCCTCAACGTGTCATTCACCTTGCGGCGCAGGCAGGTGTGCGCTACTCGCTGATGAATCCGCGCGCCTATGTCGATAGCAATCTCGTTGGCTTCCTGAACATCCCGGAAGGATGCCGGCACAATGAAATTGAGCATTTGGTGTATGCGAGTTCCTCCAGCGTCTATGACGGCAACACGAAAATGCCATTTTCGGAACACGACAACATCGATTATCCGGTGAGTCTTTACGCAGCGACCAAGAAAGCCAACGAACTGATGGCGCACTCCTACAGCCACCTGTACTCGTTGTCGACGACGGGTGTGCGGTTTTTTTACGGTCTATGGTCCTTGGGGGCGGCCGGACATGGCCTATTTTCTGTTTACGAAGGCAATCATCGAAGGCACACCCATCGACGTGTTCAACCACGGCGATATGGCCCGCGACTTCACCTACATTGACGACATCGTCCAAGGCGTCTTGAGGATACTGGACAAACCGGCGAGCCCAAGAGCGGACTTTGATTCAAATGCACCGGACCCTGCGAAGAGTGATGCACCTTACCGGGTGTTTAACATGGGCAACAGCCAGCCAATCAGACTCGGGGAGTACATCGAAATATTGGAGAATGCAATCGGAAGAACTGCGAACAAGAACCTACTTCCGCTACAGCCAGGCGATGTGCCGGCGACTTATGCCAATACCAGCGAACTCGATGCGTGGGTGGGATTCAAGCCAACCACGAACGTGAAAGATGGCGTGAGAGCGTTCGTGAACTGGTGCCGGGAATTCTACCAAGTGCCGGATCTGACACAGGCACGATAGCGAAACAGCCTTCCTAAGGTTCTGTAATTTCGATGTTGATTTTTGCGAACAGCGTAGGTAGCATTCGCGCGTTCACGAAATGAACGGTATGCCGAATCGTCACTTTGAGGAAGCCCATCTTCGCATTTTGAAGATCGTCAGCGAGCAACCGGACATCAGTCAGCGCCAGCTGGCAGCCATTCT
>CP070643.1:2048450-2116373 GCA_020354125.1 Betaproteobacteria bacterium
CTGACAGAGGTTGGTCTTTTGCGAGGTGCAATACTCACACTCGCGGCATTCCGGAACGTAGAGCGGTATGACGTGATCGCCCTTATTGAGCGTTTTCACATCGGGCCCTACATCAACAACCACCCCGGCACCCTCATGGCCAAGAATCGACGGGAACAGGCCTTCGGGATCGGCACCCGACAGCGTGAACTCATCGGTATGGCAAATGCCGGTTGCTTTTATCTCGACCAAAACCTCGCCGGATTTGGGACCATCGAGATTGACAGTTTCTATGGTTAACGGTGCGCCCGCCTTGTGGGCCACGGCTGCTCGTGTCTGCATGATCCCCCCTGTCCTTTGCCTTGTTGTTGCCGGCGCAAACGAAACCGCGCACCGGTGCCCGCGTCAGGTGCTCAATGTGACGCTGCCAATTTGCCTGCGCCGCCCGTTGTTCTACGGTGCCTGCCGCTATTGACAGACGAGGCTTACCGCTCAGGTAACAGCGCGCTTTGTTTCGAAATAGCGGTTACGCAGTGCCGTCTGATTCTCGTAGATTGAGCCTTCTGCGAGCGCCGGCGGCAGCGGCATACGAATCGGGACACGTTCGGTGCGCGGCTCGATAGTCGATTCGCCGCAGATCATGCGACCGTCGTACTCCTCGAGCGTGCTGAACCGGAGCAGCGGCCAGGCATCCGCCGCGGCGCATTCGTACAACATCAGCTGACGCGGCTTGTCGGATTTGTTCGTCGATGAGCCGTGCACCAGGCGCACGTGATGAAACGAACACGATCCCGCTTTGCCAGTGCAGGCCACGGCCTTGGAGTAGTCAAGGTCCGGCGTTGCAGCCGGGTCCATCGCTCCGCAAAAACGCCCGTCCTGATGATGGTCCCAGATCTTGTCGATCCGGTGCGTTCCGGGCAGTGCCAGCAGTGGTCCATTGTCTTCTTCGACATCGTCGAGCATCACACCTACCGCGAGAATATCGTCGTTGGTGTGAGGGTAGAAAGCCCAGTCCTGATGCCACTCCACTGCTGCGCCGCAATGCGGCAGCTTCATATTCAATTTTGACCCGTGCAAACGTACATTCGGCCCGAGAAGCGATCGAAGAATCGAAGTCAGCTTCGGGTGCTTGACGACCTCCCAAAACAACGGGTGCAACTTGTGGGGTGTTTTGATGCGCCGCACACGAGGTTGTTGCGGAGTGTGGGTAGGTTCAAGATCGTAAACATCGGTGTGGTCGGTGACATCGGCGGCGCCGGCAATCAGCTCAGCAACAACCTTTCGAAGCCGGTCGAGCATCGCCTGGTCAAATACGTTCTCAACGACGAGAAAACCGTCTTTCCGGTATGCCCCAAGTTGGGTATCGGTGAGCAAGTTCGTGTACTCCGTAGCAAATATCCAGCAGCAGTCGTTTTCACCGCTGCGAATCAGGTTTCGTATGGTGGGTGCCTCTTGCGGCGAGTGCCTGACGGCGTTACCACGCACGACAGACCCACGAGAGAGGCGTCAACAGGGTGACATTACGGCCGCGCCCATGTCATGTCAACGAAACACGCTGCATCAAAGACTTGCAAGCATTCTCCGCTTGTGCCAAGGTAATATCCTTCTGCGGCCACAGTCATATGAGTTCTGGCTGGATGGTACGCAGAAAGACAATAAATAACCCTGTACCAAACCTGTATTCGAGGGGAAGGAGAAGACCCAAATGAAACTCACCGTAATTGCAGCAGCTGCAGTCGGCCTGTGCTTCGGCACCACGACGGCAATGGCAGCCGGCGCGCTGGATGGTCCGGTCAACGACGCTCCGATCTCGGAACGTTGGGCGCCGTCCAAGTTCTGGGGCGGCGGTGACCGTGCCGGTAGTGCAAACCATATGAAGAACTCGGCAAACATCAAGCGCGCTCTGAAAACGATCAAACAGTACAAAGCCATCAGCGTTGGCAAGTATTATCACCGCGAAGCGCCGGCCTTTGGCCCGCGTATCTGGCACATGGTCATTCCGGGCACACCGACCGGCGGCCCGTTCGGCAAGAACGCCCTCGTTTATCACGATGAGGTGATCACCACCCAGATCGGTCAAATCCAGACCCAGTTCGACGGGCCGGGCCACATTGGTGTCAACACGTCAAAAGGCATGTTCTTCTACAACGGTGTCGATCCGATGAAGAGCTACGAGCGCGGTGCCGGCGGCCAGGTCATGGGCATGGGCCCACTCGGTGTGGAACATGTCGGTGAACTCGGCTTTGTGTGCCGTCTCGTGGTACTCGACGCAGTTGCCTACAAGAAGTCGATTGGCCAGATCTCGGCCAGCGCAGAAATGCTGCCGATCCCACAGGGACCCGAGGACGTCGGTGGCATTGTTAGCGCCGATGATGTCAGGGGCATCCTCAAGGCACAGGGCTTGGGTGCCCTGCGCTCAGGTGACTGCGTTGCGCTGCATACCGGCCAGGGCAACACCTGGAGCAATGATCGCTACAAGTCGATGTCGGCCGAAGAGCGTGCCGCGGCACGCGCCATTTTCGCCAAGGGTGAGCCCGGCTTCGGTATCAGCGCTTGTGATTACTTCGCGACCCGCAATCTCGCGCTGACCATGGGTGACACCTCAGCAAACGATGCGCAGCCGGGTAACGAAGAAGCAGGCATGGGTTGGGCGGTGCCATGTCACACCCAACTGCAGACGCGGCTGGGTATGTGGAACCTGGAAAACGTCGACACCAAGTCGCTGGTCGACAACAAGATCTACGAAGGCGCCTTTATCTGGGCACCGTTGCGGATCATCGGCGCAACGGGCTCGCCCGGCAACCCGATCGTTCTGTACTAATCTTGTCGTGTCAGAAACCGGCTAGCCCTGACGGGTAGCCGTGGAAGCAGTAAGCAGGCGTTGCACTCGGTGCGACGCCTGGCTCACAAGATAATAACTAATAATAACGTTTAGGTAAGTCACTCAGACCGGCAGGGGGAAACCCCCGCCGGTTTTTTATTTGCGTTTGTTGCCGCGCCCGACTACGCACCAATACTGATTGACCCGGCACTGATTGACCCGATACTGATTGACCCGGTGGCGCGTTACTTCGTGACGCGGATAGCGACACCTCCCAGCGCGTCGATCTCGATGCGCGCAGTGTCGCCGGTGTCGAGCCATTTGGTTTCCACCACACTGCCAAGCAGCACGAATTCGCCTTGTTTCAGACCCATACCGCGTTCCGCTCGGGATCGGGCGAGCCACGCCAGCGCGTCGAGCGGGTGACCCATGATCAGCCCGCCGGTGCCGCGCCCGACTTCCTTGTCATTGATTATTGTCACTCCACTAAGGGCGGTCAGGTCCAGCCCGCGCCATTCAACGACCGGCTCACCGAGCACACAACCACTGTCAAAGAAGTCATCTCCAATGAGCGTCGGCACCCCCAGTTCGCTATAGTTGCGGTAGCGATCATCGACGATCTCCATGGCGGCCATTACAGCATGCACCGCCGGCGCAATGCTGTCGCGGGTGAACGGTCCGTCAGTAGGGAAAACGTTGCGGCCCAACTCGACAGCGATTTCGCACTCGATGCCGAGTTTGACGAAACCCGAGCGCGGCACCTTCGCGGAACCATGCCGCACCGTTTCCGCGAACACATCACCGGCACATGGGTTGGGAATCCCGAGGAACGCTTGCATAACGGGTGTAGTGCAACCGATCTTGTGACCGACCACCCGTCCCAGTCCAGATTTGCTCAGCAGTCGATTGACCTCGATCTGCAGCGCGTAGCCCTGCGCCTCGTCCTGCGGACGCGACCGTGGCGACAGCGCCTCGATCGGCGTCAGGTCTAATCGCTGTCGAACAATGCGTTCGGCAGCGCGTTTCCATCGCTTGGTATCGGTCATGACAAACTGCTTCAAGGCAAACTTGATCGTACTCTTTTTTGCTGATGATCGTTGCAATTCGTCTCCAAACAGCGACAAATATGCGTGCAGCATGACGTTGGTACGCACGCTGGACTTACGAAACTTGACGGCAAAGACCACAGGCCAAACAATGGCGAAATAACAAGAGGCGTGCATGCGACCACGGACTTGCAAAACAGTCACTCGTCGGTGACGTGCAGTACGAAGCCCGCAAACCGTTTTTACGAAACGAGTTTCATCTGACTTAACAAACATAAAGTGATATCAGGAGAACAATGATGATCAATCGGTTTTTCCCGCGTGGCGGCCTGGCCTCCGGCAAGAGCGTCCTTTGGGTTTGCTTCGCTGCGGCCGTGCTTGCTTTATCGGGTTGCGGCAAGGACGAAGCTGACACAGCCTCGAGCCAAGCCGTTGACACGGAGGGCAAAAGCGCAGCTCAGGTTGCAGTTGAAGCAGCAAAGCCGCTATGTGAAGGCGGCAAGACCATAACCATCGTCTGGGAGGCGGGCCTTCAGTCGCTGGATCCACTTAACTTCTCGGGCCCGAAATGGGAAGCCGAAACCGGCTGCAAGGTTAAGGTCGTGGAAGTTCCGGTGGCCGAGATGTTTACCAAGATCATGCAGGAATATCGTGCCAACACCGGTGCCTATGACGCGCTGAACGTGATACCAGCATGGATGCCCGATCTGGCCCAGGCCGGCGCACTCGAGCAACTCGATTCCTATGTCGACAAGTACGGCTACCGCGGTGAGCTGCAAACCATTGCTGCGACCTACCGTGACAATCAGATGACTGTAGACGGCAAGATCTACGGCTTCCCGGATGACGGCGATGTGTTCCTGATGTATTACCGCAAGGACATTTTCGCGCGTGAGGACCTGCAGAAGGCATACAAGGAAAAATTCGGGCGTGACCTGGAAGTGCCAACGACGTGGCCGCAGTTCATCGAAGTCGGACAGTTCCTGACCGATGCTCTCAAGAGCGAAGGCATATACGGCGCCGCGATGTTCCGCGAGCCGGGTTACGGCAACTTCATGTTTCAGGAACGTTTCCGCAACGAAGGCGGCAAGTTCTTCGATGCCGACATGAAAGCGACCGTCAACGGCCCTGAAGGATTAAAGGTGTTCCAGGATTGGCTAACCGAGAACAAGTTCATGCCGGCTGGCGTGGAGAAGTTCGGGTTTGTCGAGAATCTGGCGGTGTTCCTCAAGGGCGAGTCGGCGATGACGATTTCCTGGCCACCGTATGGTCGCTTCGCAGCCGGATATCTCGCCGATGAAGAAGCCTTGTCATGGGTGCCAAAATCACAGATCGCTGACAAGGTCGGCTACGCATTACCGCCCGGCGGACACCCTGAACTTGCAGCCGGTTTTGCCTTGTCTGTCGCGTCAACCTCGAAGAACAAGGAAGCGGCCTACCTTTTCATCCAATGGCTCAACAGTGAGGAAATCAGCAATGAACGCGTGCAGCTGCCTTATGCGTTGCGCGATCCTTTCCGTGACTCGCATTTCACCAACGAGGGCTACATTGCACTGTGGCCGGATGCTAAGGACTATCTGGCAGCGCTCGGAGATGCCGCGCAGACAGGATTGCTGGACCTGTCACTGATCCAGACCGACAAGTATGAGGAAGCATTGCGTCAAGGCATCAGCAGACTGTGGGCCGGTGACGATCCGCAGCAGATTCTGGACAAGATCGCAGCCGATTGGGACGCCGTCACCGAGCAGGTCGGCGTCGACAAGCAGCGCGCTGTCTACGAAAGCTGGGCCTCGAAGTCAGGAGCATATCCAGGCTAACCACTGCAATAACGTCCTGTACCAAGCTCACGGCGCCGAACGGCGCCGTGATTTTTGTAGCAGTCGTTGTAATTGGTGCGGTATGTCGGGAACAAGCGTGGCGAGCGCGGCAGACCGCATCAGCTTTTTTTCGCAAACTGGTAGAGGCGGGCCCCGGCCCGCATTCTATTCTGTATGCTTGCAGAACAATAACTAGACGCACGGGGGGAATTCGTGTCTGCCGCCGGCACGATAAAGAAACCGCAACTGGCTGAGCAGGGGTTCAAATACCAGCTGATCGCGCCGTCGATCTTCGTCTTGCTGCTGATCGGCATTTTCCCGCTGGTATACCTGTTGATCGTGAGCTTTCAGGGCATCACGATGATGGACAACGACACCAGTTTCCACGGCCTGCGAAACTATGCCGCGCTGTTTGGCGACACGCGGCTGTGGGAAGCGCTGCTACACACGCTGTTGTTCACCGCAATCGCATTGCCGCTGGAACTGATCCTTGGGCTACTGATGGCGCAGCTGTTTATCGACCACTTGCCGGGGCGGCAAGTCTTCGTGGCGCTACTGGTGTTGCCTGTGGTCATCGCGCCCATCGTATCGGGCGCGACGTGGTCACTGATGTTCGATAACCGCTTCGGCCCCATCAACCAGATCATCGGCTGGCTTACCGGCGAGGAGGCAACCTTGCTGTGGACAATCAGCCCAGACCTGGTCTATCCGGCCATTCTGGTTGCGGAAATCTGGCAATGGACACCGTTCATGTTCTTGTTGCTGTTGGCGGCACTTTCGGGGGTGGACAAGTCGCAACTGGAAGCGGCCTCGATCGACGGCGCCGGCTACTGGCGAATTTTCTTTCGCATTGTTCTGCCAGCAATCTGGCCGGTGATGGCTGTCGCTATCCTGATCCGCGGCCTGGATTTGTTCCGTCTGTTCGATATCGTATGGGCGTTGACCCGCGGTGGACCGGGCACCATGACTGAAACCATTTCGATTTTCACCTATGTAAAGGGATTTCAGCAGTTTGAAACGAGCTACACCGCCGCAGTCGCGCTCATCATCATCATATTGCTGTCCCTTGTGGTGTTCCTCGCATTAAGACGCGTGGGATTGTCACGATGAAACGTTCGCGACGCCGAAGTCTTCGCCTGGGGCTGCGTTACGTCGCAGCAATCGTGTTGACCCTGATGTTCCTGTTCCCGATCTATTGGCTTTTCATGATTTCGTTCAAGACCGCCGACGAAATCTTCTCCTACCCGCCGGTATGGTGGCCGGAGAGCCTTCAATTCGGCAGCTACGTCGTGTTGTTCAAGGACGGTGACGCGGCAACGGTTGGAAACAGTCTGATTGTTGCTGGCGTCAGTACGGCGTTGGCAATGTTTCTCGGAACCATCTGCGCCTACAGCCTGGCGCGCTTCAAAACCGGCGGTGAAAACCTGGCGAACTGGATCATTTCACAAAGAATGGTGCCGCCCGTCGCGATCGTCTTTCCGGTGTTCCTGCTGTATGTCTGGTTCGGCTTGGTCGACACCTATTTCGGGCTGATCCTGTTGTACACAGCATTCAATCTCCCATATGTCATCTGGATGATGCGCGGTTACATACTCGACATTCCAATTGCCCTTGAACAAGCTGCCCTGGTAGACGGCTACAGCCGCTGGCAAGTACTGTGGAAAGTCGTTTTCCCAATGTGTCGCGCCGGCCTTTTCGCCACGGCGATTTTCACGTTTGTCTTTGCCTGGAACGATTTCATTTTCGCTTTGGTGCTGACACGAACCGAAGTGACAACCTACACGGTTCAGGTAACGCACTACTTCGGCGGCCAATCGAATTTGTGGGCGAAGATTTCCGCGATGTCGGTGCTGGGAACAGTGCCGATCTTTATCGTCGTTGCTTTCATGCAGAAGTACCTGGTACGTGGCATCTCGCTTGGAGCGGTCAAAGGGTGAATATGGCGCAACACGGGCAGAACGTTAATTCGAAACCATGGCTGATCTGAAAATTACGGGACTCGACAAGTACTACGGCTCAGTGCACGCGGTGCGCGGTGTCGATCTGGAAATACCAGCTGGAGAATTTACCGTGCTGGTAGGACAGTCCGGTTGCGGCAAGAGCACGCTGTTGAGAACCATCGCCGGATTGGAAGACATCAGCGAAGGCACGATTGAGATCGCCGGCCAGGTCGTGAACGACCTGGAACCGCGCAATCGCGATATTGCGATGGTATTCCAGAACTATGCGCTGTATCCGTACATGAAGGTGTACGACAATATCGCGTTCGGCTTACGGGCGCGCAAGACACCGAAAGACGAAATCGACACAAAGGTCCATCGGGCAGCGCAAATGCTGGCCATTGACCATTTGCTAGACCGCTATCCGCGTCAACTCTCCGGAGGACAATTGCAGCGCGTTGCAATTGGCCGCGCTGTGGTCCGTAATGCACGCCTCTATTTGTTTGACGAGCCATTATCCAATCTGGACGCCCAGCTTCGCGACGAGATGCGCGGCGAGATCAAACGGCTGCACCAGGAACTGGGCAAAACCATGATCTATGTCACGCATGATCAGATCGAGGCGATGACCATGGCTGACAGAATCGTGCTGTTACGCGACGGGCGCATCGAGCAGCAAGGTTCACCGCTGGACCTGTATGAACGGCCGGCAACGAAATACGTTGCAGGTTTTCTCGGCTCGCCTTCGATGAATTTTGTCCCCGCTGAGCTTGTTGCAGACGGCAACGGGCTGGTACTGCGTCTGTCCGACGGTGCGACACTCGCGCTGCCAGCGGATCGTGTGGAGCACTTTAGCGCCCACCGCGACAAGACCGTGACCCTCGGGGTGAGACCAGAACACATCACTCGCGCGGCCGGCAATGAGATGCGCTCTGGCGTGATCCAACATGAGGTCACCATCGACCTGATCCAGCCGACTGGTTCACGCACATTTGCAACCTTTTTACTTGGCGGAACTGAAACAGTCGCTGAATTGAAACCGCACGACGTATCCGCAGTAAACGAACAAGTGACGCTGGCGATCGATATGAACCGGGTGGTACTCATCGATCCCGAGTCCGAGGCAGTCCTGTAGCGCAGCGGGATCGCCGCGAGGAAAGCATGAGGCGCGCGATTCGATGACTGTGGGTAGTTGATTAAAAAGGAAACAGCAATGAAATCTTCCAGCGTTTCGCGAAACGTAATGCTATGCGGCACCGAACAAGCTGACGTTGTCGGCCGAGTAGTGCAGGCCGGGCCAATGCAGGTCGAGTTCGACAACGGTCAGTTGCGCTACCTGAAAGTTCACGGTGTTGAAGTCCTGCGCGCAATCGGCTTTCTGGTTCGTGACGAGAACTGGGGAACGTACATACCGAAAATCAGTGGGCTCAGGATTGACGAGCGCAAGGATGGATTCTCCATTTCGTTCCATGCCGTCTGCTCTCGCCCCGGACAGGAAATCGCATACGACGCCGCGATCGAGGGACACGCCGACGGAAGTCTTGAGTTCACTGGAACTGCGGTACCGAAAACCGACTTCCTCACGGCCCGGACAGGGTTTGTTGTGCTGCATCCATTGAAAGGCGTTGCCGGCCAGCCAGCCGTGGAGGAGCACGTAGACGGCACAATTGACGACTCGGCATTTCCACCGCTGATCAACCCGATTCAACCATTCCTGAATCTGCGCGCCCTCACGCACGAAGTGCTGCCCGGGTTGAAAGCAACGGTTCGCATGGAAGGTGACACGTTCGAGACCGAAGATCACCGCAACTGGACGGACGCATCTTTCAAAACATATGTACGCCCGCTGGCGCTGCCCTGGCCGTACACACTAAAAGCAGGTGAACCGCTCAAGCAAGCGATCAAGGTCACGTTGTCAGGCAAAGGCAAGTCGGCCAAAGCGGGAAAATCCGGAGCCGCCATCGATGTAACTCTCGGCAAGCCATTGCGCGACAAGCTGTTGCCGGTTGGCTTCGGTGTGCCGGCTGAAGAAATCGATCACGCCATTCGTAATCTTGACCTCATCAAAATCGCCGCGCCGCGTATCCTTCAATGCCATTTCGACGCGAGGCAAAACCACGGTCTGGGAGAGTTATACGGCTACCGGGTGCTGGCAGAAGCAACCAGTGCCGACGCTGTTCTGGAAATCGTTGTCACCAGCGTCGATGACTACGAGAAGGAGTTGCAAGGTGTCGCCGATATGGTTATGCAAGCGGGACTGAAACTCTCTGCTGTAGCAGTGTGTCCGGAAGGTGACCTCAAGTCGGTGCTTCCCGGCGGCGAACGGCCGCCCGCAGCGCCCTTGGACAAGCTGTACCAGGCTACGCGCAAGGCGTTCCCTGGGATCAAACTCGGCGGTGGCATGTTTTCGTTCTTTACCGAGCTGAATCGCAAGCATCCACCTGCAAGGCTGCTCGATTTCGCCATGAACACGACCTGTCCCATCGTGCATGCCGCAGACGATCGCTCTGTGATGGAGACGCTGGAAGCACTTCCTTTTCAAGTCACGACGGCGCGTACCTTTCTCGGCAAGACTCCGCATCGCGTAGGCCCAAGCGCGATTGGCTGCCGTGACAATCCGCATGGAGAGACCTATACGCCTAACCCAAATAACGAACGAATCTGTCTGGTCAAAGCGGACCCGCGCACCCGTGGCTTGTTCGGTGCGGCCTGGTTGCTCGGATATATCGCAACATTTGCCCGCACTGGCATAGAGACATTGACCGTCGGCGCCCCGACCGGACCTCGCGGCGTCATTTACCGTAAGTCGGAAAACAAGCAGCCCTATTACGACTCTCTAAGCGGCCCTGCTGTCTTTCCCGCTTATCACGTCGTCACCGGTCTCATGAACGCCGCCGGACAGAAGTTAGTCGACGTAACATCAAGTAACGAAGCACAAGTGCGAGCCTTTGCGCATCGCGGCAAGAAGGGAACGACACTATGGATCGCCAATCTCACAGCGGAAAATCAGAAGATCAACATCAGCGGTACCAAAGGCGGTTTAGTCGGAACTGTGCTCGATGAAAGCTCCTTTGGTATGGCCACAACAAATCCGCTTGGGTTTCAAAAGAGGTGGAAAGCGATGAACAAGAATCTAACGCTGAAGCATTATGCGGTGGCTATCATCGCCGTCGCAGACTAACAGGTATCCGGTTACGAAGAATCTCGTTCCACTAACAGTGGCGAAGGGCGACACAAGGCGATAGAAACGCTTCCTGCTTTACTGCCGGTAGTTTGTTCTTTGTTGTTTCTGTTTTTGGATTCTTGTCTCGGTTTTCCCCAGCGACCTTCACGTCGTTTTCGGTGAGAGTTTGGTTGCAAAAAAAACGGCGCCCTGTGGCGCCGTTAGAATTTCCGGCCGTAGCCAGAAAGGGGGTTTCTAAGATCTGCTAACACGTCCTACTAGAACATCCAGCCGATACCAACGTTCCAGCGGTCTTTTGCGTTGTCGGTTTTGTAATCCTGAATGTCGACTTTGAATACCACCTGCGGGTGAACGTAGTAGTTCAGGCCGGCGGTAGTGACCTGCTCGTCATTGAGCGGATCAGAGGTAAATCCCTCGGCAACCTTCTTTTGGGTGTTGTACTCCTCGTAACGAACGAAGGGGGCAGCAACTTTGTCGCCCTTTAGTTTGAATCGGTAGGCAGCCTCCAGGTACCAGCCATACATTTCCTCTGGCGCCGCCTGATTGGATCCAAGCGGTAATCCTGCAGCGGCGTTTATGGCCTCGGTGTCTGTGAATCCACCCTGTGTATACAGCGCGCGCAAGTCCCAGCCGCGGACTGCCCAACGCGCGTGCAAATCCCAGAGTGTCAGGTTGGCGTCGGACCCGCTCAGCGCTGCAGCGTTGGAACCTTTGCCCTGGCCATCTTGCGCGGTATTCCCCGTCCACACGCTTCCGCCAAGCGTCAGCCCCAGCACGCCACGGTACCTGACCGCGGCGTAATAGCCGAAATCGTTGGCGGTGACGCGATTTCCTTTTGTTCGCATACTCTTGAAACCGCTCGAGGCATCAGTGAACAGGCTCGCATCCGGTGTTGTTGTCAGACCGGTGTTGTATTCCCAGCCCTTCGGCAGCCATCCCTGCAAGGCAAACCCGATTTCGCGCCAGGTGGACGGGATGATGCGTGTTTCGACTTCGTTGCGCTCGACTCCGTAGAACACTGGCGGCTCGTGAAATTCATTGATGAAACCGATTGGCAGCAACTGAAGTCCAGCTCGAAGATTGAGGCCGCCGGTATCTCTGAGCATCTGCTCGATGTAGGCCTGCTCCATGGCCACTTCGCCGCTACTGCTGTCACCGCCCTTGGTAAACCCATGCTCGAACTCGATCTCCGAGTACAGCCTCGTACGCGGGCTGAATCGGTGCCCAAGAAACAGGATGACTCGCTGCACGTCGAATTCGTCGCGCCGATCATCGTCCTTGTAATTGTTGTAATTGATCTCACCGTAACCGCCGACGGAGGTACGCCCCTCCTTGGGGTTCCAGGCCTGACCATACGGGATGAGGTACGGGTCTTGCGCCGCGGCCGTTCGCCTGCCCTCTGCGTCTTCTTCGGCAGCCGCCGCTTCCTCAACCTGATCTTTGAGCGCGTCGAGCTCTTCCTGTAACTCTTCGATACGCTGCAGGGCCTCGTCGGCGAGCGCGAAATTACACGCCACCATAAGTGACGCGATGAATGCTACTTTTTTCATTGTTTAGTCCCCCCATGCTTCCAAGAACCGCGGATCACGCACCGGTATTGTTTTGTGACGCGATGTCTCCGCCGGGTCCGAGACCTTTGATCGAGCAGCCTCAGATGAATGCAAATGATATTGATTCGCATTCCGAATGTAAACAAGAATTATTCGCAACCAAAGTGCGGTCACTCTGCGGCTCGCGTGCGGAGCAGGCTCGCTCTTACTATGCTGTTGTTTTATTGATATTTATTCCGGGCGGTCGTGTTCGCGGAGAGATTCAGGCGGCCTCTCAGCTGCCTGATCGAAGGCAGTATTCGGCCATTGCCAATAACACTCGCTCATCTTCGCCGATCACGTCGACAGCGGTTACCGGAACCCCGGTTTCCCGTCGGGCAGTTTCGACCAGTACCGGCAGATCGGCCCGCACGTGGCCTCCCGTGCCCAGGAACACCGGCACAACGACAACGCGCTCTGCGCCGCGTGCCGCCAACTCCTTGCAACCGCTCACCAGGTCCGGCGACATGGAATCAAGAAATGCCAACGACACTGGCCCGGAATAGCGCTCTTCGACTAACGCCAACAGCCGATCGAACGGCTCGCGCCACCGCGCATCACGCGCGCCATGCCCGAAGAGAATAAGCCCGGTTGTCGAGTCCTTTGGTTTGTTGCCGGGTTCAGTCAATAGTCATTCGCCTGAGGTGTGGATAACTGAATGCCCGTGCCAACGAGCGGATGCTTTCAACGGTTTTCGAGCTGTCGCAACGTTTGCAGGCCGGCGCCTAACGCGCCTTGCAGCAACATTGAATCGACACCGACGGCAAAAAGCCGGAATCCTTTCTCCCAGTATGCGCGGCTCCACTCATCATCGGCCGTCATGAAGCCCAATGCCTTGTTGTGTTTTTTGGCGGCCGCCACGATGCGGTCGATGGCATCGATGTATTTCGGGTGATCAAACTGGGCAGGAATGCCCAGGAAGTTGGTCAGGTCGAAATGGCCCACCCACAGCACGTCAACACCCGGCACGGCAGCGATTTCGTCAACATTGCGCACGCCTTCGTCCGTTTCGATCAAGCACATTACCAAGGTACGCGCATTGGCGATCTTGATCTTTTCTGCAACTGGACCGGCCGCGTAGTCATCGGCGGCAAATCCGAACGCCGCGCCGCGGCGTCCGTCAGGTGGATAGCGCGTGCACGAAACAATGTGTTTGGCTTCTTCGGCGCTGGCCACCATTGGCGCCATGATGCCCATGGCACCGAGGTCCAGGGCACGCGAGATGTTGTGATACTGGTTGGCCGGTACTCGTACCATGGGAACCAGGTCGATCCCTCTCGAAAGCGCAACTTGCTGCTTGAGTGTTTCGTAACTGGTACCGGCATGTTCCATGTCGATCAGCAGGAACTCGGCCCCTGCCGCTTTCACGATCTGCGGCAGGCCGGGGACCAGAAACTCCCACCCCATCGTGCCAAAGGCGGCTTGACCCGCCAGCAGTTTTTCCTTGACCGGATTCGTTCTCATTGTTTCGCTCCTAATCGAATTCTCAATATAACTCTTACACAATCACGAGCAGAACACTTTCATTTCCGCGGCTTTGGTCGCAGATGCAAAAGCGTCACGAGCACCCCGAGTGCAAGGAGCCGCGCAGCGAGGGCGAGAAAACGAGCACCGCGAGTTTCGGCGTAGACTCACGTGAGCAAAGCCACGTGACGTCGAAGCCACAACGTTTCCGTTGCGGCGTAGACCCATGTGAGCGAAGCGAACGTTACGTCGAAGCCACATTACCAAGTAGGTAGGCGAGGACTAAGCGAGCACGCAACACCGCAATCGGGCTGCGCAGTAGCTTTTCACTACGACCACTTGCCGGCCCAGGACTCGTGGTTCAACACCTCAGGATTCACCAGGTGTCCCGGCTTGCGTCCGTGCGCAAGGCCTACAGCAGCCTGGAAAGCAAGCTTGCCCAGCAGCTGCATGCATTCGTCGGTATGACAGATCGCGTGCGGCGCCAGAATCACGTTATCCATCTGGAGCAACAAATTATCCTCGCTGAGTGGCTCCTGTTCGAACACATCGATCGCCGCCCCGGCAATGCGCCTGTTTTTCATCGTATCGATCAAAGCCGACTCCACCACCACCGGTCCGCGAGAAGTATTGATGAAGTATGCGCTGGGCTTCATCAAACCAAATTCGCGGGCACCGATTAATCCGCGCGTTGTGTTATCGAGCAAGGTGTTGACGGAGACAAAATCCGACTCACGTAACAACGTGTCCATGTCGGTCATTGTCACCCCCAGCGACTCGACTTCTGACTGCGGCACATTCGGATCGCAACCGAGCAAGCGCATGTCAAACGGCTGTGCCAGGCGGAAAACCTCAGCGCCAATATTGCCAACACCGATGACACCCAGCGTGCGTCCCGTCAATCCCATGCCGAGAAAGTTGCCTTTTTCCTGCCAGCGATTCTCTCTGACCAACTGATCCTTGAGCACCATGCGATGCGCGAGCGCCAGCACGTACGCCATCACCGAGGACGCAACCGGGCGCCGCACGCCCTCGGGGGTAATCGTGAGCATCACGCCGGCTTCGGTACACGCCGGCACGTCCACTGAGTCGTAGCCAACACCGAAGCGCGCGACGAGTTTCAAACGACGGTCCGGTCCGGACAGTGTGTCGCGCGTGACTTTGGCCGTCATCAGGCAAAACGCATCGTAGCGGGCGGCGTGTTCCCGCGTGAGTTCGGGAACGCGTTCGGGGAGATACTCCCATTCGATAGCGGGGTCCTCGAGTATCTTCATGGCATCGTCGCCAAACACCGTGCCGCCATCAGCGGTCACAACCTCAGGGCTGACGCCTACGCGAAATTTCTCGGCCATCTGACTCTCCTCCTGCGCATAAGTTATCGGTCATTGCTTGCTGCTATTTGACCACTACATTGCGACGCTGAACGCCCCATCTACCACCAGTACGTGGCCATTGACATACGAGGCCTCGTCCGACGCAAGGAAAACTGCCGCCGGGCCAATCTCGTCGACCTGACCCCAACGCCCGGCCGGAGTGCGCCCACACACCCAGTCGTTGAACTCCTTGTCGTTGACCAGCGTGGTATTCAATTCGGTTGCGAAATAGCCGGGAGCGATCACATTGACCGTGATGTTATGCGGCGCAAGTTCGACTGCCAACTGGCGTGTCAGCGCATGCACTGCCCCTTTCGAAGCAATGTATGCCGGAATCGTCGGGCGACCCAATAAGGCAGTGATAGACCCGGTCATGATGATGCGTCCGCGCTTCGCAGGAATCATCAATTTCGCTGCCTCCTTCGCCAGTGCCCATGTTGCGGTCAAATTGGTCGCGATCACCCGCTCGAAGTCGGCCTTTTCGAATTCGGTAGTCGGTGCGCGATGCTGGATGCCGGCGTTGGCAACGAGAATGTCGAATCGGCCATGCTTGTTGGCTGCAGCTTCGACAGCTCCTGCCGCAGCTGCATTATCGGTCACATCGAAAGGCGCGGCTTCACCGCTCAAGCCTCGCGATTTCAGTTCTGCAGCGCGTTTTTCGAGAGCTTTGGCATCGCGCGCATTGAGCAGAACATGCGCGCCGCTTTCAGCAAGCGATTGCGCCATTGCCCAGCCGAGTCCGCGCGACGCCCCCGTGATCAACGCCACTTTTCCGCTTAGATCAAACATAGCGACTCTCCCAGGAAACAATACTTACATGACGTCGCCTTCAGCGTTTCGCGGTTGCCCTCGTTGCCCGGAACAAGGACTTGACGACTCACAACATCACGGCATGTACTGGCCGCCGTTGACTTCGATGATCTGTCCGGTGATGTAACCGGACATTTTCTCCGAAGCGAGAAAAAGGAACGCACCGGCACATTCATCGGCTTCACCAAGGCGATTCATCGGAATGGTCGCCTTGAATCCTTCCAGCATCTCCGGTGTTGAGAAGCGCTCGTGAAACGGCGTGTTGATAACACCGGGCGATACTGCATTGACGCGGATGTTGTCCTTGACAAGTTCCTTGGCAAATCCACGTGTGATGGTGCTGATAAATCCCTTGGTTCCGGCATACAGCACGGCGCCGGTGGCACCGCCATGTCGCGCGGCGATCGATGTAACGTTGATAATGGCACCGCCACCCGAGTTGCGCATATGTCCCGCTGCGGCTCTGGTACACATCAACGCCGAGCGCTGATTCAGTGCCACAACGCGATCGAACATGTCTTCGCTGATCTCGGCAATCGGAATGCGTTTGATCAATCCACCAGCGTTATTGACAAGGACATCGATCCTGCCCATGCGGGCTACCGTATCGTCTACCAGTCTGGCGCAGACGTCACTGTCAGTGACGTCCCCTTGCAGCGTGATTGCCTGACCGCCACTGGCCTCGATTTCGCTCGCCACCTCTTCTGCTTCGGATTTGCTGCTGTTGTAGTGCACTGCGACTTTTGCGCCGTTGGCGCCAAACGCTTTCGCAACAGCCGCACCGATACCGGTGCTGGAGCCGGTGATCAGAACAACCTTGTTCTTCAGATCTTCAATCATCTCTCCCCCTTTGCGCGCCCCGGATTGCTTTCTGACGAGCAATCCTCAGCACGGGATGCGATGATCCTGGTGCACCACCGCAGGAGCAGCCCGAGCTTCACCCGGGCGCTCAGATTACGGTTGGAATACCGTCGAGCCGGTAGTCTTGCGTCCTTCGAGATCGCGATGGGCCTGCTGGGCGTCCGCCAGGTCATATCTCTGGTTAATCTCGATTTTCACCTTGCCTGACTCCACCATGCCGAACAATTCCTTGGCGCTGGCCTCCAGATCGGAACGTTGCGCGGTGTAGGTCATCAAGGTGGGTCGCGTGACATAGAAAGAACCTTTGGCCAGAACGTTGATATCGACGTCTTTTACCGGTCCCGAGCCATTGCCGAACACGGCGAGCAAACCACGTGGCATCAAGCAGTCCAGCGAGCCGTAGAAGGTGTCCTTGCCGACCGAGTCGAACACCACCGGCACACCACGCCCGCCGGTGATTTCACGTACCCGCTCGGGAAACTTCTCGCGGGTGTAAATAATCGTGTGGTCACAACCATGCGCCTTGGCGATGGCGGCTTTCTCATCCGAGCTGACTGTGCCAATTACGGTTGCCCCGAGTGCTTTGAGCCACTGGCAGGCGATCAATCCAACACCGCCGGCAGCAGCATGAAACAGCACCGTCTCGCCTTTTTCAACGCGGTACACACGACGGATCAGATACTGAACGGTCAATCCCTTGAGCATCATTGCCGCCGCCTGCTCATCGCTGACGCCGCTTGGCAAAGTCACCAGCTTGTTTGCTGGAATCAGGCGCTCCTCGGAATAGGCGCCCGGCGGCCCACCGGAATAAGCAACCCGGTCGCCCACCTTGACTTCGGTCACGCCAGATCCCACCGCCTCAACCACACCAGCTGCTTCCAGTCCGATACCGCTGGGCAGTGGCAGCGGATAAAGGCCAGAACGGTGGTAAGTATCGATGAAGTTCAGCCCGATGACGTTGTGCCGAACGCGCGCCTCGCCCTCACCCGGTGCGCCCACGTCGACGTCTTCATAGGCGAGTACTTCCGGCCCTCCAGTCTGATGAAACCGAATTGCTTTGGTCATGCTGCGTCTCCTCCTGAGTATCGTTTTGTGTGCGTTTTATCTGATGAACTGGTCGCGGTAACCGGCGCCCAGCGTAACGACGTTCGGTTGCATACCGGCGGTAGATAATCAATTGTTTTTTAAGGGCGCATTCATCCCTCTTCCCCGCTTGATTGTGGCCGACATGGAAACAAACGGCCGCCGTGGCGGCGACCCGGCCCATTATTCTACTCGTGCTGTCGCCGGCTTCGACCTGATGGTCGAACCGCCACACCAGAAATCAGCGATGCAGGTCCCTGACCCGGCGGGAAAGGAGGAGTTTACGCGACGTGTTCCTTGCGCTTGGCAACGCGTTTGACAGACGCGTGTTTGCGAATGAAATCGCGGATCTGCGGATAGATACGTTCGCGGAATTTGCGGCCACTGAAAATCCCGTAATGCCCAACACGCTTGGCCAGAAGGTGTTTGCGCCTGGCTTGAGGGATGCCGGTACAGAGTTTATGCGCTGCTTCAGTCTGGCCGTTGCCCGAAATATCGTCGAGTTCACCTTCAATCGTGAACAGCGCCGTGTCAGTGATTGACTCGGGCGCAACAAGTTCTCCATTCACTTCCCACTTGCCCGTCGGCAGCAGGAAATCCTGGAAAACGATGCGCACCGTATCCAGATAGTATTCCGCCGGCATGTCGAGCACCGCATTGTACTCATCGTAAAACTGGCGATGCGCCTCGGCGCTGTCACCATCGCCTTCGATCAAATGATTGTAAAACTGCCAGTGCGCATTGAGGTGACGATCCGGATTCATCGCCAGAAAGCTTGCGTGCTGCAGAAAGCCGGGATAGACCTTGCGCGTAAAGCCCGGGTAGTTGTAAGGCACGCGCATGATCAGCCTGCGCGCAAACCACGAATGCGAGCGCCTCTCGGCGAGCTCGTTGACAGTGGTTGGGCTGCGCCTTGCGTCAATCGGGCCGCCCATCATGATCATCGCCCTCGGTACTGCTGGATCATTATTCGACGCTAGCAAGGATACCGCTGCCAGAACCGGAACGGTCGGCTGACAGACCGACATCACGCTAAGGTCCGGTGATAATGCGCGGATGAACTCCTGTATATAAGAGACGTAGTCATCGAGATGGAAAGCGCCCTCGGCGATCGGCACCATCTTGGCGTCGACCCAGTCCGTCACCCACACGTCGTGGTCCACCAGGGCAGTGCGCACGGTATCCCTTAACAGCGTGCCGAAATGTCCCGATAGCGGAGCGACGATCAGCAGCTTCGGCTGATCAATCCGCTCAGACTTGCGAAAGTGAACAAGCTTGCAGAAAGGTTTTTCAATAGCAGTGTGTTCGGTGATATCGACATCGCGGCCATCGATCGAGACGTGGCTGATACCCCACTCCGGTTTGTGGTAGCGGCGCATGAGCCGCATGAACAATTCACTGTTGGCGGCGATAGTGCGGGAAGTCGGTGTATAGCTGAAGGGACTGTATGGGCTGGAAAAGGTCTCTTTGACAACGTGCGCCCAAAGTACCGCGGGCGTCATCATTGACTTGTGCAGCTCGTGCAAGGAATACATCATCTTTCTATATGATCCTTTCCGCTATATCGTTGCCGGCCTTCCACCACCAGTGTTTCAGTAAGAAGTCTCACTTCACATTGTGAAACGAAAAACATTCTTGCCCGGAAACAAAACAGGCAGAAGATTACAGCAATTTTCGCGCTAGCAAAGAATTATAACGGCCCAATCGGCGCCTCCTGCACGGCGCTGATCTGCTCTTTGATCTGCAAAATGTGTTCTTCCCAATAGCGCTGCGTGTTGAACCAGGTGAACGCAGCAGGAAAAGCGGGATCTGTCCAGCGCTGAGCTATCCAGCCTGCGTAATGCAGTATTCGAAGAGTGCGCAAGGCTTCGATCAAATGCAATTGACGAGGGTCGAACTCCATGAAGTCTTCATAGCCGGCGAGCACGTCCGACAACTGCCGTGTCATCGATGCGCGGTCACCGGATAACTGCATCCACAAATCCTGCACTGCCGGCCCCATGCGTGCGTCATCGAGATCGACAAAGTGCGGTCCATCGTCAGTCCACAGGATGTTGCCCGAGTGACAATCGCCATGCAGTCGAATTGTTTCCACAGCACCGGCACGCTGATAGGCATCGCGCACCGCAGTCAATGCCGCTTGCGCGGCCGCTCTATACGCCTCAACCAGATCGGGCGGTATGAAATTGTGATGGAGCAGATAGTGAACTGGTTGCTCCCCGAAGCTATCGATATCGATTGCCGGACGGTGAGTGAAACTCTTGACCGCACCACGTGCATGTATTCGGCCGATGAAGCGTCCAAGCCATTCCAGCACATCGGGGTCATCCAGCTCCGGCGCGCGACCGCCACGCCTGGGAAACAACGCGAATCGGTACCCTTCGAATTGATGTAAAGATTGTTCGCCAATTCGCAAAGGCGCAACCACTGGGATTTCAGCCTCGTCCAATTCGAATGCAAACGCGTGCTCTTCCAGAATTTGCGCATCGCTCCAGCGATGCGGCCGATAGAACTTGGCGACAACGAATTTCGGCCCGCCATTGTCGTCATCGATGCCAATCTGAAAGACGCGGTTCTCGTAGCTGTTTAGCGCCAGCATTCGTCCGTCACAACGGTAGCCAACCGATTCGATTGCGTTGAGCACACAGTCCGGTGTCAGCTCTGAATAGGGTGTCGATTCGTCCATATACGTAATTCTATGGCCTTCGCCGCCTTGTTCCGCAAAGCCGGTAATCGTGCAAGAATTTGCAAGCCATGAAACGGAAACTCGTAGCCGCTGGAACTCTATGGCTTGTCTGCTTAGCCTCGACACTGGTCAGCTTCGCGTCCCAAGCCGTCGCTGCTCCGGACACGCCCGATGCGGAGACAGTCGTTTTGCTCCACGGCCTTGGCCGGAGCAGCACTTCCATGTGGATATTCGCCTTGCGGTTGAAACGTGCCGGGTTTCACGTCGAACTCGTGGGCTACGATTCAATCAACCAGAATCCCGATGAAATCCTCGAGGAAATCAGTGAACAGATCCGCGAATGCTGTGCAAAGGTCAGCGGCCGGATTCACTTCGTCGGCCATTCGCTCGGCGGACTCATGGTACGCGCTTATCTGCAGAACAACGACGTTGCCAATCTCGGCCGCGTGGTGCTGATGGGTACGCCAAACCAGGGAACGGTTGCCGCCGACTATTTTCGCGATACCTGGCTGCTGAAAAGACTCGGGCCAACAGCGGAACGACTGGGCACCGACGAGAACAGTTTTCCGAGAACCCTGGAAGCTCCCTACTACCCGGTAGGGATTATCGCCGGTGAATTCGAAAGCGATCTCATCGACAACGTGATTCCAGGCAAAGACGACGGACTCGTCCCGGTAGATGCGACCAAACTGGAGGGTATGGATGACTTTATCGTGTTACAGACCAGCCATGCCATGATGCGCTACGACGAAGAAGTCGCGAGGCAAACGATCGAATTCCTTAAGAACGGCAGATTCGATCACGAAAACAAGATTGACTGAACTTCTGTTACCTGGGATATGAACCGGAGTTCACGTCTACTGTTGTACCCGAGACGTAATCCGGACTATCGGTTCCGAGCCAGACGATTACGCGCGCCACTTCCTCGGGATTGCAAGGCCGCCCGACATGCACGCTGCGCATGACCGCGTCTTTTCTTGACTGCGGCAACTGCTCGTACATCGCAGTCAGCGTAGGGCCAGGCGCTACGGCGTTAACGAATACTCCGCTGCTTCCCAATTCGGCCGCGTAGCTCTTGGTAATGTTCAACAAGGCCGCTTTGGTTGCGCCATACCAAAGGTCAGGGTGGCCGGTGAAGGCCGATACTGATCCGACGTTGACGATGCGGCCAGACTTGCGCTGCCGCATTTGCGGCGCAAGTGCTTCGATCATCGCCACCGGGGCGCGCAGGTTGACGGTAATAATCTCGGTGACGTGCTCTTCCGGAATCGCGTCGTAAGGTTCGCAATACAACACCGCGGCATTGTTCACCAGCGTGTCGATCGCACCCATCTGGCCGATCAGTGTCGGAATACCGGCAATATCGCGCAAATCATAGTCGACCCTCTCGCCGATGACGTCGTCACCAAACTGTTTGTCCAGTGACAGCACCCTGCAACCGGCTTCGGCAAATGCGCGTGCGGTGGCGAAACCGATACCGCGCCCTGCACCGGTAATAAGGACAGTTCTTCCTTCAGCCGACATCGCGATTACCAGCACCCTCAATTGCTGGGGTATTGAAACAACGAAGCGCGCTCATTCCTTGTACTCGTCCGGGAGTGGAACGCCATACTCTGCATATATGGCCGCAATGGCATCGCGCTGCTCTTTGGATTGCTTGTGAAAGCCGATCGCCGTGAAATAACGCATCTTGGCCTTTAGCTCCTTCACCTGGGCCAGTGCATCTTCCGGCAGTTCGGTTGCTCCGGTAGCCGGATCGCTGGGGCATTGCGTTTGATTGATCACATTGCCATCCGCGTCACGGCATTCGCCGGCAGCGACGCCGCTGAAACAGAGCAAGATTGCGGAGAGAATCAACAACAGCTTATTCATGAGAGTTCTTGTTGCAGAACAAAGGGATTTACTGGATAAAACCCTGACAGCCTATTCCTTATATTCGTCGGGCAGCGGCAAGCCGTGCTCATCGTAAATCCTGGCGATTTCATCGCGTCTTTCCCTGGATTGCTTGTGAAAGCCAATCGCAGTGAAGAAACGCGCCTCGACGTTCAGATCGTACACCCGGGCCGCCGCTTCTTCGGGTAACTCACGTCCGCCGGCACCTGTTTCGCTGGCACATTGCGATTGCTCAACCACATTGCCATTCGTGTCACGGCAATCCTCAGCAGCGAAACACTGACAGCCAAGCAGAAACGCCAACACGAAGAACGCTGGTTTTATCATCCCGAAGCTCATAATCTGAATATGAAAGATACAGGTAAACGGCCTGACCCCGACAAACTCCGTTCGAATACCGGAGAAAGTTTCACGCCATCAAGGCGCGAACTGCTTGAACATGACGGCAACATCAACCCCCATGTACTCACAGTGTTCAATGTCGCTCCAGCCCAGCTTCAAGTAAAGACCTCGAGCGCGCTCAGTATACAAGAACAGCTTTTTGATCCCGAGCCTCGTTGCCTGGTCTTCGATATGCCTTACCAGTATGGTTGCGATACCATTGCTCCGGAATTCCGGCTTCACGAAAACACTGGCGAGCCATGGCGACAGGTCTTTTCGTGTTCGCATGTCTTCGAGGGCAAGCGCTGCGGAGCCAATTAACCGGTCATCATCGACAGCTACAACCATGAATGGCACGTCATTGGACTGAGCGATGTCTTGAAGTTTCAGGACACGGTCCTCGAGTGTTTTACCGGGACTAAAGTGCTTCCATTCGTCGAATTGGAGCTTTGCCAGTTCGGGCAGAAGATTGAGATGATTGCCAAGAAAGTCGATTTTCATGATCAACTCCGTCAATGTCCGGTGACGTTCGGTTTGTACCAACCCGCCGGGTACTTTGCGCGCCAGCTCAGGTCGATGAGCTCCGCCCAAGTTAGTTTACCCAGCACATACATCGCAAGGCCGAATAAGCCATTCACTAGGGCCTGTTAACACATATTGGGTCGATGCGTTGCTCCCAAAAATGGGGGCAGGCACGGCGCGAGGAGTGCAGTTTGGCTATTCCAAATAAACGACGAGCAACACAGCATGGCACCATTTTGGGGGCAACCCGAAGGGACGGGGCCGCTTTGGCGCGATCCTGCGTTACAGCTCGCTTATGTGGAATGGCCACACCGCGCTCGCTGCGCCTTGTCCCACACCAAAGTGACCACCGTCGCGTCGATCCAATATATGTTAACAGGCCCTAATACCATCCCGGCGAAGAACATGACTGGCACAAGCGCAACAACAACAATAACCCACGAAATCAGTCTCAGTCGCCATCCCTCGACACTCCCGCCCTCGAGAGGCAATCCAAACAACAGCCACGCGTGATACATCACAAATACAAGCGCAAGGCAACTGATTGCAACCGTCAGCCAGCCGAGCCGCGTCACCAGTGAACGATATCTGTCCTGCAGCTTCAGTGATTCCGCATAGGAATTAAGAAACGTGGAAAGGATTCGCTTGATCATTGATTGCTACTGACCAACTCGCTTAAAGCCAAACAGATATCCCGACGAAGCCAACATTCACAGCTTTGCTGGATTCATGTTTGTACTGGCGCCAGGATTTCTGGATCTATGCGGCCGAGCGATGCACTCATCGATGGCTTGCAGTAGCCCTCCAAAAACTGGCTATTAGGTAGTATTGAGCAAAACAAGTGTCGATCAATCATTGTTGGGCGCTCGTTTTGGTGAGTTTTACGAGTGCCTCAATGTCTTCCAGTGTCATCATTTTGAGTTCGCCGAACGCGGCAGTCGTGTAATCCCTGTCGCCGGAACCTTTGCTTTGCAGCAGATACCCATCCCCCTGCGCGAGAAAACGAAAGACGAAGGGCCTCGCCGGACTCAATGGAGCCGCAACGATTACTACGCTGCGCTCGTCGTCACAGCCATAAACGAGCCACTGCGTCTTGCCGTATGTTTTTTCGATCGGTCCGACCTCGCATTTCAGAGGCGCCCCTGAAACGGGTTCGTCGCCGCTCGCGGGAACGGAAACGAATATTGTCAGCAAAAGAACGGCGGAATACCGACGCATTAGCACATGCACTCTATTCATCACCCTTCGCCCCACGCGCTTGTCAGGTGGCATCATCCGTCTCCATATTCGTTAATGTCTGCTCGCATGCGTTGCTCTTCGAACTCCGCGAACGCTGTGAACATCTCTGTTGCCCGTCAATGTGCCGCACGTTTTGCATCGACAACCTCCTCAACTGTCGGCACGACCTGCATCCGTTCCACTCTTGCGTCCTCGAGCAACGACATGATGCTGGTCGCAATCTCGTTCAAATCATCCGTATTCGCCAACGGCCAACCATAGGTCTGGTCGAATAGATCATCGAACGGTGATGTCAGCCGGATGCGGATGGTCTGGTCCGAACCACTGCTAATGGTGAAGTCCGGTTCGCCAACCCGCATACGTGCTTGCCGCAATGCATTACTCAGAAAGAGCTGAAATCCCAGTTCCCTCGCAGCGTACCAGCCTTCCCGCGTAGCGCGCACAATGCTGCGTGGTGCCCGTGGGATCGCCAGCAGCGAAACGTCCGGCGTCCCCAGCTGTCTGCCGAGTTCCTTTGTGAGCTGCAAGCCCCAGTGGCCCACGTTACCTGCCGCGGCGACGAACGCCGGCGCGTCGGCAGGTATCAGTGCCGCGCCAGAGATGAAGCGCAGATGGACAGTTTCGCGCTCGGCAGAAACGTCAATGTCCGCCGGCGCGAGGTCGATACCCGTCGAAGCGTCCCAGGAATGCGACTGCGCCATCGAGTACAGCGTGCTCCACGAAATCGCGTCAACGCTCTCCATTGCCGTGAGCGCATTGGAAATACCGAAGTTGCGACAGTGGCCCAGCGCGCCGGATTTCTCAAACAACGAACGTATCGCATCCGTGTCGCCTAGCACGCCGGAAATGCGCTGCGCCGACTGCGCGCCAACAACAAAAAGAACGGGGATTGCGAACAGGTGCAAACGGACGCCGCGATTTTCGGATGGGGGCGTCAGCGCAGTATCGAGCGCCTGGCAAAGCGCCCGTGCCGCCGCTGACGACGAAGGATGGCTCATTGCGTCACGCACTGCGGACTCATCCCCGTGCTGAAGCATCGACGAGATCTTGCACGCCAGTCCTGTCAGCAGCAGCTGCCTCGAAGTGTTTTCGCCAGCCGCGAAGTCTTCCGCAGCGCGCATCAAAGGAGAAGGCTCGAAGTGTTCAAAGCGGCGCGGATCGGGAAGTTCCAGTGTCACAGATGCGAACCCCTGGTTCGCCGCATCGTCAAGCACAGCATATGCAGGGACAATTTGTAAAGAGACGATTTGCACAAAAACAATGGACGTTCAGATTTCCTCATAGGTTCACTGCATCGGAGGCACGAGATGCGAATGATCCCGCGAAAGAAGGCTTGACGCCAGCCCAGGTACCACCAGAAGGACTGGAAACACCCTAGGGCGACCTTTACGGGCCACTAACCGGCGGCAAACAGGTCATCGTCGCCATCGCCGCGTTTGTTGGCGGACCGGCGTTCGGATGGGTGATCGGACAAGTGCCGGGCGATCTCACCGAGACAGGGAGAAGTTTGCTGTTCGTGCCGATGGTAATGATCTTCTTCATGGGCTATAGCCTTTGGATTGCGCGGCTCAACGCCATTGCCTTTCAGGGCATTGGCTGGGGACTTCTCAAGACACTGTTCATGCTGATCGTCATCCGGCGCAAACCAAAGTCGATCGATGACGTCATGCCCAGCCGCGACAAGCTGCTGGAAATGATGGTGCGCGCGCAGAAAGCCGTGCCTCGTTCGCGCCAGTGGGATGGCTGGTCGGACTTGTCTCCGGTTTGATCGCAATGCTGTTCAACGGCGCGATGGGACCTGGCAAACTGTTCCTGCTGGTCGGCGGCGGCTGCGTGATCTGGGGCTATCTACTCGCATGGTTGGGTAGGCGAAGCTGGCTGCCATTCACGGAAAGCGAGTGAAAGAGCTACTGCGCGACCCGCGCTGTTGAGTTTGCTCGCTCACCCCTTGCGAGTATCCGCTGAGAACATAGTTACGATCTGACGTTCGCGTTGCACCTTGTGACGCCGCAATCTTTCGGGTTGCGCGATAATCGCCTGATGGAGGCAAACAACAAGACCAACAACCGCGGCGCGGCACCGACCCGAGTCGAGCGTTTCGTTCCGAGCCTCCGCTGGTTGCGGCGTTATACACGCGAAGATCTGGAAGGCGATCTGACCGCCGGCATCATTACCGCCGTCCTGCTGGTGCCGCAGGGCATGGCGTTTGCCATTCTGGCCGGACTGCCGGCACAAATCGGACTCTATGCGAGTGTGCTGCCGCCAATCGTTTATGCACTGCTTGGCACCAGTCGCACCCTGGCGGTCGGCCCGGTATCGGTGGCGGCACTTATGGTTGCTCATGCACTCGGTGACTTGCCTGGCAGCGTCGATCCGTTAGTGGCAGCGCTTACTCTCGCGTTGATGGCGGGTGTGGTCTTGTTGCTGATGGGACTTGCCGGGATGGGCCTGGTGGCCAACTTTCTCAGTCACCCGGTGCTATCGGGTTTCATCCATGCTGCTGTAATTCTCATCGTGCTTAACCAGCTCCCCAACCTCACCGGCATCAATGTGCCAGTGGAGTGGACGATTACCGGCATTATGAACAGCATCACCAGTGGCTTGGCGACGACGCATGGAATCACTTTGTTGATCGGTGCGGTGAGCATTGCCTTACTGCTTCTGGCCGGCGGGCCGGCCGTCGCGCTGCTGAGTCGTCTAGGTCTCCCGCAGCGCCGTGCTATGCTCGTCTCGCGCACGGCGCCTCTGCTGGTGGTGATGCTGGCAACGTTGGCGGTGACTTTGGGAAGTCTGGATTTCGTCGCCACGGTGGGAACGATACCGCAAGGTTTGCCTATGCCATCACTCGCACTGCCGGAAACGCAGTTGGCAGTGGAACTGCTGCCAGCGGCGATATTGATCGGCCTGGTCGGCTATGTGGAAAGCGTCTCGATCGCAATCACACTGGCAAACCGCCGCCGCCAGCACATCGATGCCAATCAGGAACTGATCGCGCTCGGCGCGGCCAACCTCGCCGGTGGCGTATCGGGAGGCATGCCGGTTGCCGGCGGGTTCTCCCGCACGATGGTCAACTTCGCTGCCGGTGCCCGCACCCAGTTCGCGGCAATCATCACTGCGGTACTGGTAGCTGCCGTCGCACTGTTCTTCACGCCGTTGCTCGAGAACCTGCCCAAGGCGGCACTGGCCGCCATCATCATTGTTGCCGTTTCCCGACTCGTTGACCCGCGCGCCATCGTCAACATCTGGCGCTTCGACCGCGTCGATGGTCTGGTGTTGCTGGCCACCGCGCTGGGCGTGCTGGCAATCGGAATCGAACCGGGCCTGGCGATTGGCATCGCACTGTCGCTGATCAGTTTCGTAGTGCGGGCGGCGCGGCCTCATGTTGCGGTAATGGGTCGCATCCGCGGAACCGAACACTTTCGCAACGTGAAGCGTCACAAAGTAGAAACGTGGCCGCAGCTGTTGTTTCTACGCGTCGATGAGAACCTGACGTTTGCGAATGCGGCGTTCCTGGAGAATCTGGTCAGCAGCAAGCTCGCTTCACGAGGGGATATCCGCCACGTCATCCTCGTGCTCTCCAGCGTCAACGCCATCGACAGCACTGCCCTCGAAGTACTTGAGCGGCTCGCGGAATCAAGCCGCGAAGCCGAAGTGACCCTGCACTTGTCTGACGTGAAAGGGCCGGTGATGGATCATCTGGAGCGCAGCAAGCTGATCAAAGCCATTGAGCCAGGACAAGTTTTCCTGAGCGCGCATCAAGCAGCCGAAGCGCTTCGTTGATTAGACCACCGCGCGGGCCATCGATCGTCGGTTCAGCTTGACGACCGAGGTTGAGCCGTTGACACTGCATGCATACGGCGACTTCACTGCGAGATTGTTGTTTATGACAGCCCTCAGATTTGTCCTGATTACAGTCCTCACTGCCAGCTTACCGGTGCATGCCGACATGCGCCTCGAGGCCGACACTGCCGCGAAACGCGTAGAGCAAAAAGTCATTGCGTGGCGGCGTGACATTCACGCCAATCCCGAACTCGGCAATCGCGAGTTCAGAACCGCGGCACTAGTGGCAAAGCACCTCCAGCAACTGGGGCTCGAGGTCAAAACCGGAGTCGCGCACACCGGTGTTGTCGGTCTGTTACGCGGCGGACAGAGCGGTCCGACTGTCGCACTGCGCGCCGATATGGACGCGCTGCCGGTGACCGAACAAACCGGTCTGCCGTTCGCCTCCAAAGTCACGACAACCTGGGCTGGCCAAGAGACCGGTGTGATGCATGCGTGCGGCCACGATACCCACGTGGCAATGCTGATGGGTGTGGCCGAGATCCTGGCGAGTATGCGTGGCGACCTAAAAGGCAACGTGAAGTTTATTTTCCAGCCAGCAGAAGAAGGCCCGCCGCCCGGCGAGGAAGGAGGTGCCGCCTTGATGGTCAAACAGGGCGTCATGTCCAACCCAAAGGTCGACGCTGTGTTCGGTCTGCACATCGGTAGCAGCATGCATGTCGGCAAGCTCGGCTACCGGCCGGGTCCGACAATGGCCGCTGCCGACGTGCTGCGCATCACGGTCAAGGGCAGACAAACGCATGGATCAGCACCCTGGACCGGTGTCGATCCGATTGTGGTATCGGCGCAGATCGTACTTGGTTTGCAAACCATCGTTAGTCGCCAGATAAAAGTGACAAAGGAACCCGCCGTGTTGTCAATTGGCAGCATCAGCGGCGGCAACCGTTTCAACATCATTCCCGAACAGGTGGTGATGATCGGCACCATCCGGACATTTGACGAAGCGATGCGCGATGAGATTCATCAACGCATCAGAACCACGGCAACGAATATCGCAGCGGCAGCGGGTGCTCGCGCCGAGGTGGAAATCGACAAACCCTACACCGTGCTGGTGAATGACCCGGCGCTCACCGAAAGCATGTTGCCAACGCTGCGACGGGTAGCAGGCGGAGAAAACTTGATCTTGCGCGACAAGACAACCGGTTACGAGGATTTTGCTTTTCTCGCCCAAAAAGCGCCGGGGATGTTCGTGTTCCTCGGCGGATCACCGCCAGGCACGGATTTGAGTACGGTTGCCTACAACCACTCGCCACGCTTCCAGATCGATGAGTCGGCGTTGATACTGGGAGTCCGCACACTGACGCACCTGACGCTGGATTACATGGACATGAACGCCAGGTGATGATCGAATCACGGCCAAATACAGAGCCACCCGTCAGTTGAACTATCTGGCGCACCTTTACCTTTCGCCGCCCGGCGAGGACGCCTTGCTCGGCAGTGTATTGGGTGACTTTGTGAAAGGCCCCCTCACCAATGGTGATGTAACTGCTCGCTATGGCCCGGAGGCGGCCTGGGCGATCGCATTGCACCGAAAAATTGACAGTTACACAGACGCTCATCCAGTGGTAACGCAGAGCCGGCGCAGGGTCACTCGTGAGCGAAGGCGCTTCGCCGGCATCATGGTTGACATTTTCTACGATCATTTTCTGGCGAGGTACTGGGAAGAGTTTCATCCTGCACCGCTTGCCTCGTTCGCCGATGACTTTTACGCAATGCTGTCGCGTCGCCACGCTGAGTTGCCGGAGCGAATGCAGCGCGTCGCGAAATCGATGATCGAGTTCGACTGGCTCGGCTCTTACGCATACCTTGAATCGGTCGACACCGCATTGAACCGACTGAGCCAACGGCTGCGCCGCGGCGACGCGCTAGTGGGTTCAGCCGAGGAGCTAAGGCAAAACTACGCTGAAATGGAGAGCGATTTTCGGCGCTTCTTACCCGATGTTGTCGGTTTCGTGCGCCAAAATGAACGTGCCGCGCCGTCTCGTTGACGAAGCTCGTCTCGCCTGAAACGACGGAAACCTCCTAACAACGCATGCGCGCGATTGCGATCATCATCATCGCTGAATTGTTTGGAACCTCGCTTTGGTTCAGTGCAAATGCATCAGCAGATGGCTTGGCACGTGACTGGGGTTTGACGAGCGCCGATATCGGTTGGCTAACCAACGCCGTACAGCTCGGTTTCATCGCTGGCACGCTCGGTTTTTCCCTTACCGGCATCGCCGACCGTTTTGCCGCTAGCCGCATTGTCGCTGTGTGCGCCTGCTTCGGCGCTGCGACCAATGCCGCGTTTGCCTTGCTCGCGACGGGATTGGCCGATGCCTTCGTCTATCGTTTTCTGACTGGCGTCGCACTCGCCGGTATCTATCCCCTCGGCATGAAGCTGGTGGTGAGCTGGGCACCGCAACGATCCGGCGAGGCACTCGGCTGGCTGCTCGGAATGCTCACGCTCGGCACCGCACTGCCACACGCGGTGCGTGCAGCGGGTAGCGAGTGGGACTGGAGCGTGGTGGTGCTGACATCGTCCGTCCTTGCACTGGCGGGTGCGGTGATGATCGCGCGGCTGGGCGACGGCCCACACCTGGTTGCCGGTGCACCCGGCCAACGCCTGCGTTGGGGCGCCATCATGCAGGTGTTCCGGATTCCAGCCTTTCGCGCATCGGCGCTGGGATACTTCGGTCACATGTGGGAACTGTACGCCTTCTGGACCATCGTTCCGTTCCTATTGATATCGGTACTCGCCAGCAGCTCAAACAATGCGATGACTTCCGCCTGGGCGTTCGCCGTGATTGGCGCTGGCGCTGCCGGCTGTATTTCCGGTGGCTGGCTCAGTCGGCACATCGGCAGCGCACGCGTCGCCGCTATCGCACTGGCCACCTCGGGATTAATGTGCCTGCTGTTTCCGCTGGTCCAGCATCTGTCAGCACCGGTACTGCTCGCAGTACTGATGGTATGGGGTGTTACCGTGGTCGCCGATTCGCCACAGTTCTCGGCACTGTCGGCACGCGCCAGTCCGCAGAACGTCGTAGGCAGCGCGTTGGCGATTCAAAACAGCATCGGCTTTTTCATTTCAGTGATCTCGATCACTATCGCCTCGGCCAGTCTCACCTCGCTTGGCGCACACACCAGCTGGATTCTGCTGCCGGGCCCGATACTTGGTCTGCTGGCTTTTCTGCCGCTGGCTCGTGGCCGGCTCGTACTTACGCCGCATAGTGATCAAAGTTGATGCAAGCGCTCACCGTTCACAGCTGTTGCCACCGCGAACGTCTCAATAAGGGCGCTGATTCAATAGGGGCGCTGATTCAATAGGGGCACTGATTCAATAGGGGCGCTGCTTCAATAAGGGGCTGATTCAATAAGGGCGTTGGCCAATGTAGTTGCCCGGTGGATCGTAATTGCAAACCACCATCAGCATACCTTTGCATTCGGCTTCGCCGCATCCCAGACGAGTGGTGTCGCGCCAAACCATTTGTGTGTAGTGCCCAGCCGGTTTCCAGTTATCTCGTGTCAGCACGCTGCCTTTGTAGAGCGTTTTCTCTCCTTCCCATGCTTTTGCAGCATGTATCGCACGAAAGCGACCAGCAGTACCGATGAACAGATTCTCACCAAACTTGTGACCTGAACGGTGTTTCATCGTGCATGTGGTTTGCGCCAACTCATCGGCCCATTGCTGGGCAAAAGCTGCCAGTGAGCGCGACCACTTGAGCGGCCCCACTCCGACATCACGCCGTACCTTGTTGTGGTATCCGTAGATTTCGCGGACGTTGGCAAGCGACATCGCGCTACCGTGCGCGTGAGTTTTGGCCGCAGATTGTCCGGCATTGGGATTGTCAGCAGCAGCGCAGGATATCGCCGCAAGGATTCCTCCCAGCACAAAAACCGCTCCGAGTTTCAGATCCATTTGCACGCTCCTGCAGCCGCTTCCCCGGTAACACCGATGCTGCAGCAAGCATCATTCCTTGTTCGATCCGAACTGGCTTCACAGAGGATAGCTCGTTAGAGCGCAGCCGTGGCCCCTGCAGTTACGGGCTTAAGCGTCCGGCTCCTCAATATCGGACATCAATGCAAGAACGTCCGTCACCCCGACGTCTTGTCCAGCCTGGGTCAACAAGGTGGTGGCTTGTCCGCGGTGATGGGTCTGGTGATTGAAAAAGTGCACCAATAGCGCAGCAAGCGTTTTGCGCGCGCCGACACCCTTCATGTTGCTGTACGAAATGGCTTGCTGCAGATCGGCTTCAGTCAATTCTTCCGCCCAGCGAAGAATGACAGAGTCGATCATGGTTCTATTAGCCGATAGTTCCTGCAGATCAGCAAACAGAATCTGGTCCAGAGTTTCAGGTCTGTCCAATCCGCGAATCGCATTGAGCGATTCGAACGGTGCAGGATGTGCGGCAAACCGCTTGAGCCATAGCGTATCGCCAACGACAATATGATTGAGCGTACCGATAATCGAGGCGAAGAAAGCGTTACGATCGACGATCAGCGCATCCGGCGGCAACCGGCGTGCGGCTGCGTACAACTTGTCGTTCATCCATTGGTTGTAGGAGGCCATCTTCGAGACGTACTCTGTGGTAATCATGGGGTCCCGTACACTTTCACTCTCTATTCAGTTACGGCAGAAGTGCCACGCGTCAAGCAAAAGACAAAACTGCGGTCTTGCAACGACGCACTGCGGTTATTCGGCCTCGTCGGATACGCGTGCAACAAGCTGGTAGTCCTCGCCGTGCCCGATACTGAAATCGTTGCCACCGCGGTCGCGGCCACGCAACAACCAGATCGGACGCAGGCTCATACTGAAGCTCACTTCGCCTTGCCGGTGCTCGTCACCTGCATGCCGGACAAAGGTCGAAGTGGCCGGCATATAGCGAATGACAAAAGCAGCACGGCGTTTGCTTGATCGATTGGCATTCGAGCCGTGTATCAGGTAAACGTCGTGCAGCGAAAACTGCCCCGCCTCGAGCACATCGTCTCGTGCCTTTGCAGAATCAAACAGGGCCGGGTCAACTTCCTCATTGAGCACTAAATCTCTTCGGTCGCTTTTTCGGTGGCGCATTACTACACTACCGGCGTGCGACCCGTCGATGTAACGCATGCAGCCGTTTTCGGGCGTCGCATCGTCGATGGCAATCCACACCGAACAAGTCGCCAGCGGTCGAATCGGCCAGTACTGCCCGTCCTGATGCCAGGGAATCTCTTTTCCGGTACCGGCTGGTTTACAGAATACCTGCGAGCCCCAGAGGATGATGTCGGGGCCAATCAGTTGTTCGACCATGGCAAGGATCGCCGGATCCGTTGCATAGTCAAACCACTGCGCCGCTGCTGCGGCATCGTGCGTCGGGCCATAGGGGATATGTGGGCACACCAGACTTTCCGGCGCCAAGGTCGCGTTATCACGCAGCAGTTTCTCAACCGACGCACGCATCGCCTCGAGTCTGCTGGCAGACAGGCGCGTCGGCGAAACGATCAACCCATGGCGTCGGTACCGATCGATATTTGCAGCCGACAGCCTGCCACCCTGGCTACTGCTCTGTGCCCTCACCATGGAGTCCCGAGGAATGATTGCCTGCAACCGACTTGTCGGCTAACTCGATGGTCGTGTTCGGTGCCGACTTTCAAAGTAAACGCCTTCAGGCCCTAATCCACGACTCCGAAAACGCCAGAAAAGCGGTACTGGAGTCGCTTCTGCCAGCGAACTTGCGCGGGACCGCTTTGCCATCGACAGGCTTGCCATTGACGCGGGCCGAGACGTCGCGGGCGTCAAAAAACAGCGAAACCATGCGGTGCTTGCCGGTGGCAGCGTCTGCCGGCTTGAGATCTACGAGGAACGGCTCGCTCAAGTTGCTCCACTGAAGCTGAACCTGGCCGATTGCGGATCGAAACCATTCACTGTGGTAGGTACGTCCGTCCCCGCCAGACGTGAAGTCCCAACCCGGCTGATAGCGCAGGGATGCCAATCCCCTGGCTTCCCGGAAAGCACCGAATTTCGAAACGAAACCTGCCGCAAGATATTCAGCAAGTGGCTCGTTGTCCGTAAGACATACGTTCGGTTGGTCCGTTTTCTTTCCATCACCGTGCGGATCAAGAAGCATGAATGCCGCATGACCGCGCCCATGCGGAGAAGTAACCACTCTGAAAAAACTGATGAGAGTGATAAACGGACCAGTCTCCGCTGCCTTGAGATACATGCCGGGATTCTCACCGGACCAGTCGACTGTGCCGGACCTTGCGCTATCTTGATTCATTGTCTCCTCCTGTCTTCTCGTGCCGCCGCGTCGTACGGCGCTACACCACGGCCGGGCTGTGCATGCGACCGCGCGCCCGACGTCACATATGCTTGCGGCGCAACACCTTCAACGTCTCGGAATGAAACTCTCGATGATATAGAACGCCAATGACGAGGGTAGTCACGAGCATGAACGCCCAGGGATTCAGGAACCAGGTCAATGCCGCCAGCGCGAAATAGTAGGCCCGCAATCCGTAGTTGAACGTGTTCGACGCCGCACTCGCCAGTTTTGCCGAGCGCACTACGTATTCTTCAAGGCTCTCGGGATCTTCATCCGGGTCCGGCGCTGCACCAACCAGCACCGAACAGAAAGTATGCTGCCGCAGCGACCAGGTAAATTTGAAGAACGCATAGACGAATATTGTCAACAACAGGAAGATCTTGTATTCCCACATGACTATCTGCGTCTCTGCAAAAAACGGCAGGTCGGAAATAATCGCCATGGCTCGATCCGAGGTGCCGAGCAAGGCAAACAAGGCACCCAGAATCAGCAGCGTTGTCGAGGCAAAGAACGCCGCCGTATTTGACAGGTTGGTGAGTATGGTGGCATCGACAATACGAAGTTCCCTGCCAATCAAGCCGTGCCACCAGTCCTGGCGGTACTGGCCCATCGCACCCATCAGGCTCGGTTTGCCACCGCGTGCAGCCCAAGCAGCATACCGTTGATAGCCGAACCAGCCAAACAGAAACCAAGCGAATGCAACGCTGTCGAGGACGGTGAAAGGCAGGTCACTCATATGAACAGCGTCAACACCCCGGTGTACGCGTAAACACGGTTATGGGAGATCTCGCCATTGCCGAAAAACCCGACCAGCGGCACGTCACCGAGGCTTTCCTGAATCATGGTCAGCTCTTCAGAACGTTCGCCAAACAGATTTGCGCCCCGGCCGATGCACGAATAGTAGACAGCGCCGCGCGGCTGGCGGTACAGCCCACTCTTGATACTCTCGAGCATGCGCTGCATGTCTTCGGTAGCGGACGTGTCGTCGCGCCGGCAGAACATGATCTTGCTTCCTTCACGGGCAGTGTCGCCAATAGCAACGAGTTTGTTGGTCGGATCGATGCCAACCAGATTGCGCACCAGATAATCATCGTCGTCCGACGCACGGGCACTCAACCCCGCGAACAAGGTTCCCCCTAGTTGCTCAATATCCCGCCACATCGATTCGCCGATGTCTTCGCGAAATACATCGAGCGCCGCACGACCATCGAGCGTTACCAACACATTCTGCTGCACGCCGGTGATTGCGTGGCGTGGTCCGATAGGAGAACAGCCTTGGGTCAGGCGCGTCGATACGACGACCTGATCGGAGAACATGACACCGGAAATGCCGCCCTTGGTGACGACATCAGCAATCTGTACGTACTCGTTTCTCGAGCTACTCAAGCCACCAGTAAGAAATCCACTCTCGAGCGCCCCGGCAAGGTCGTCGACTAGTCGATCCAGATTTGCCGTTCGCGGATCAGCGTGAACCACGGCGAAGTTAGCCGGCACGCCCTCGAAATGCATCGGTATTCGCTCGAGGTCTTGCGGGGAGCGCAGACCGGAGAACACCTGAAAACTGCCTGGCTCGAAATTACACAACATAATGGACATCGCAGGCCGGTCGTAATACTCGCGTCCGGTAGCGCACACGCCCATACCAACCGTGCCGATCCAGTGATAGACGCCGGTATTGACGCGCAAGTAATCGAGAATGTCGCGCACCTCTGACGCAATGCTGTCTGTGATGTAGACAAAGCCGAGATTGGTTCCTTCGGACACAGGCCCCAACTGAGTAAGGCATTCGCGCGCCGCGTCGCGCCAATTGGGCGAGGCTGCGCATCCGTATGCGAATGATTGCGATTTGTCGGCGTCGGACACGGTGCAGCGGGTATCGGGATGGTGTTGTCTTCCTCTGTAGTTTACCGCGTGTGCATGAGGCCCGTCAGTGTCATTCACCCCAGCGGACGGAGCGATTTCCCAACATTCCGGGCCGTGGCCGGACCGCCAAAAGCGCCTGGCTGACATGGCCGCGGAGTCAGAACGCGGATATAATTTATTGTTTTCATTGATCGCCGGAGGGCCAGCCAGTGACTGCCCCAGCCACCGTTGCCAAGACCGACGCGCCGCCCCTGTTGCGCAAGGATACGAGCGGTATTGCTACGCTCACACTCAATCGCCCTGACAGCTACAACGCGCTTTCCGAAGAGTTGCTCGCTGCCTTGCAGACGACGCTGGAAGCGATCGAGGAGGACAGCTCGGTCCGCGTGGTCGTCATCGCTGCCAACGGGCCGGCATTTTGTGCCGGGCATGATCTGAAGCAGATGCGCGCCAATCCGCGCAAGGAATACTACGACAGCCTTTTCGCGATGTGCAGCCGCTTCATGATGACGGCAACACGCATACCGCAACCCGTTATTGCGCGCGTGCATGGACTGGCAACAGCGGCCGGCTGCCAACTGGTTGCCACGTGTGACCTGGCAGTCGCTGCCGAGGGCGCAAAGTTTGCCACCTCGGGCATCAACTATGGTCTGTTCTGCTCGACGCCGTCAGTTGCACTGTCGCGCAACGTGTCAAGAAAGCGGGCTGCGGAGATGTTGTTCACCGGCGAATTCATCGACGCAGCGACCGCAAAGGAATATGGATTGATCAACCGCGTCGTCGCTCTGGACAAGCTCGACGATGAAATCAATGCAATGGCTGCATCGATCATTCGAAAATCGGCAGTCGCGGTAGCGACCGGCAAGCGCATGTTCTACAAACAGATCGAA
Organism: Betaproteobacteria bacterium; assembly: GCA_020354125.1. GTDB lineage: Bacteria > Pseudomonadota > Gammaproteobacteria > Burkholderiales > Eutrophovitaceae > SG8-40. The sequence goes on from CP070643.1 coordinate 2,086,013, forward strand.
ATGGGAATGGCCGATGCCTATGATTACGCCGCCGAAGTAATGGCGTGCAACATGATGGCTGCGGACGCCGGAGAAGGAATTGACGCTTTCATACAGAAGCGCACGCCAGAGTGGAAACACCGCTGATCGCACGTCGAACGATTTCAAGTATGCAGCAGATGGCCTCGTCGAAGCGAGGCCATTTTTTTGGCTGCGTTCTTGTTGAAGCGATCGGGTGCAAATTGGCTCGAAGCAGGCTTGATTTGCGGTGGAAACAGCAGGCGGTAATCTGGCGGGCACTCGGCGTGCTGTTATGTTTTGCACTGACAGCATGTGGCTCAATTTCTCAGGTCAGCGCGGAGCCCGACTTGTGGGACCGGTTGGCAGACGGTGGTTACATTTTGCTGATGCCGCATACGAGTGCCCCGTTAGCGCAGGCGATCCCGCCCGAACTCGCAACCGAACAATGCGCCAAGCGGGATCACCTATCGGATCAGGGCCGATCCGAAGCGCAGCAGCTGGCAGAGAAATTCCGCAAGCATGCGGTTTCGGTCGGTCGTGTTCTGACCAGCCACGACTGCCGCTGCATCGAGACCGCTGCCATCGTGTTTGGGGAAGCCGAGCCGTGGAGTGTGATCGACGATGTGCGCAACGACGACGCGGCGATGGCCCGGGACAAGAGCGTCGCATTGCGCGAAGCAATCAGCCGCTGGGCATCTAGCGAAAACCTGGCGTTGATATTACATCAGGGCAATATTGAAGCCGCACTCGGCGTGAACACCGTGCCAGCACAAGTACTCATTATTGAGCCGCTCGGCGACAACGGCTTCCGCTTGCTCGGACGCATGTCTGCGGACTGATAACATTTAAGCCACAGCAGCCTGCTAAGCCGTGGAAGCGTCGGATCTAACTTCGCGATGTCCGCGCCGCCACGCAACGAAGTACAGCGCCGCGGAAAGTAACACGGTGACAAACAAGAGCGCATACAGCCACGTCATGAACCGGCCAAGATCAAACAGTCCGGCCGCCTGAGCGATTGCCAAGGTCAAGGTAGAAAAAGCGAGTGCGGCATGCGCTTTGCCGACGCGATTCGGCGGTAACCAGCCTTCCTTCAGGCTCGGATCGGTGAAACCTACGCCGAGCATGAGCGCATCGCGCGCGATCAGCGGGATAGCCAACCAAAGCGGTAACAAGCCATTCCAGGCGAGCACGAAGGCACAGGTCATGATCACCATCTTGTCCGCCACCGGATCGAGCAGGGCACCTGCGATCGAGGTCGCATTGAAACGGCGAGCAATGAAACCATCCAGCCCGTCGGACAGGCCCACGGCAAGGAACAGCCAGAACGCCTGGATATACAGGCCAGTCGCCAGCAATACGGCCACCACCGGAACCATCAGTAGGCGACCAAGCGTGATGATATTGGGAACCCAGGACATAGTGTTCCTCTCCGTAATCGGCAGGCCTTTGTCCGCCTTTCAGCGCAGCCTAGCGAGCGGTAACGATGCGAGGCGTGCCTCGCTCTGCTGCGTCAACGGCTCAAGGGTCACAGATGATCAAGACCTTAGCTTTGGACGCTGCACGAATCAAGCCTTACAGGCTGTTGAAACACTACTGCGCGACCTTGATCCGGGCTTGCGCCTGTTTTGATTTGAACCGTTGCTCCCCCACCTTCGGTGACCCAACCCGGCGATCGGAGCCGCCGGGCGCTCCGAGCGGGCGTGACAGTGTCACGCCAATTCCGCTCTCGCCCTCATGTATTTCTCACATAGACTCCGGTTGCTGCGCACTGCTTCGATCAATACGGTGCGCGCCCGGCTGAAGGCCGCTCGCTACGTTTTTCATCAGCCTGTGAGCGTGCTGATTCATTTCTCAGCGGTTTCGCGCCAGTTCATTTCTCAGCGGTTCCGCTGAGTGCCATCATCAAGCCGTTGAGGCGTTTGACAAATGACGCTGGGTCATCGAGATTGCCGCCATCGGCCAGCGTCGCCTGATCAAACAGCAGCGAGCTCCAGTCGGCAAAGCGCTTGTCATCAGTCTCGCTTTCGAGTCTCTGCACGATCGGATGGCGCGTGTTGATTTCGAGGATGGGGACGCTGGATGGAACCTGTTGCCCCGCCGCTTTGAGCATTCGTTCCAGGTTCATACTCATCGCCTGCTCGTCAGCAACCAGACAGGAAGGGGAATCCGTCAATCGCAGCGTTACCCTGACCTCCTTGACCTTCTCTCCAAGCGCTTTCTGGATACGCTCGGTCAGTTCCTTGTGTTCGCTGGCTTCCTTTTCCTGTTCCTGTTTTTCCTCGTCACCGAGTTTGCCGAGATCAAGTGCGCCTTTCGCCACGGACACAAGTTGCTTTCCGTCGAACTCGGCAAGATTGGAAACCACCCACTCATCGACACGATCGGACAGCAGGAGTACTTCGAGCCCCTTGGCACGGAAGATCTCCAGATGCGGGCTTGATTTCGCAGCGGCATGCGTGTCAGCCGTGACGTAGTAGATCTTGTCCTGGCCGTCCTTCATACGCCCAACGTACTGCTCCAATGAAACCGTTTGATCTTCGGAGTCGTCGTGCGACGAGGAAAAGCGCAGCAGCTTGGCGATGCGCTCCTTGTTGGCAAAATCCTCTCCGATGCCTTCTTTGAGAACGCGGCCGAATTCCTTCCAGAAAGTCGCAAACTTGTCTGCCTGGTTCTTCGCAAGGTCCTCCACCAGACCCAGAACCCGATTGACACAACCCTTGCGAATCGTTTCCACATCCTTTGACTCTTGCAGAATCTCGCGTGATACGTTCAAAGGAAGATCATTGGAGTCGACCACACCGCGCACAAAACGAAGATAGGCCGGAAGTAGTTGCTCCGCATCGTCCATGATGAAAACACGTCGCACGTACAACTTGATACCGTGCCGGTGTTCTCGGTCCCACAAGTCAAACGGCGCCCGCCCCGGCAAGTAGAGCAGCTGCGTGTATTCGCTGAGTCCCTCTACCTTCGAGTGTGTCCAGGCCAGAGGGGGTTCAAAGTCATGAGCAACGTGCTTGTAAAACTCCTGGTATTGCTCCTCAGAGATCTCGCTCTTGGATCGCGCCCAAAGCGCCGACGCTTGATTGATCTGCTCGTCTTCGTCCTTGACGACCATCTTGCTTTGATCCGCGTCCCATTCTTCCTTCTTCATGAGAATGGGCAAATTGATGTGGTCCGAGTAGCGGTGCACGATGGAACGCAGACGCATCCCTTCCAACAGGTCGTCCTCGCCTTCACGCAGATGCAGTATCACGTCGGTACCGCGATCTTCCTTGGCAACCGTTTCAATCGTGTAGTTACCTTCGCCGGACGATTCCCACTTGACTCCGTGCTCGGCGCCGAGGCCGGCACGCCGCGTGATCAGCGTGACCTTGTCGGAGACAATAAACGAGGAATAGAACCCGACGCCGAACTGACCAATCAGATGCGCGTCGGCCGCCTTGTCGCCAGTGAGCCGGTCGAGAAATTCGCGGGTCCCCGATTTGGCAATGGTGCCGATATTGTCAACCACCTCCTGGCGCGACATGCCGATACCATTGTCGGAAATGGTGATGGTGCGGGCGTCACGATCTACCGAGATGCGTATCCTGAGATCGGGATCCGACTCGAATAATGCCGGATCGGTCAACGCCTCGAATCGCAGCTTGTCGCAGGCGTCAGAGCCATTGGAGATGAGCTCACGCAGGAAAATCTCCTTGTTGCTGTACAAGGAGTGAACCATCAGTTTTAGTAGTTGACTGACCTCGGTCTCAAAACCGAGCGTTTCTTTTGTGCTTGTTTCTGCCATGGCCGGTAAGGTACTCCCTTGAGGTTGGTTAGCGCCAGCAAACGTGGTGGAATTGGGGTTTGGCCGGCCCAATTTCAAGGCCCGCAAGGGAACCTCGAATGTATAGCGGGGTCTTCTCTGAAGTTCCGCGCTCGATCGCAGCCCGGCAGCCGGATTGGCGCCAGTTTATTGCAGTCAAGATATCAACATATTGTTGTTTAAAGGGAGAAGTTGGATGCTTCGTTACTTACTGGCTATTGCGTCGATGTGGGCAACTGCCGTCGCCGTAGCCGAGCCGCAACTGGAAAAACTGCGTCTGCCGCCAGGATTTACCATTGAAGTGTTTGCTGACGGCGTGCGCGATGCGCGGTCACTGGCGCTGGGGGATAAGGGAACCGTGTTCGTCGGCACCCGGGCACGAGGCGCAGTTTATGCGCTGGTGGATTCCGATAACGACGGAAAGTCGGACAAGATGTACACCATTGCCAAAGGCCTGAACTCGCCAAACGGTGTCGCGTTTCGCAACGGCTCGCTCTATGTCGCCGAAATCAACCGCATCATCCGCTATGACGGCATCGAAGAGCGCCTGGACGACCCGCCCGAGCCAGTCACGGTGAGCGAGGCATTCCCGAACGACCGTCACCACGGCTGGAAATTCATCGCTTTTGGGCCAGACGGCAAACTGTATGTACCGGTTGGCGCACCATGCAACATCTGCGCGCCTGATGCCGACCGTTATGCCGTTATCATGCGCATCGATGCTGATGGCAGTAATCTGGAAACGTTTGCCCGCGGCATCCGTAACTCGGTTGGCTTTGACTGGCATCCACAAACCAAGCAGTTGTGGTTCAACGATCACGGGCGTGACTGGATGGGCGATGACATGCCATCAGACGAACTCAACCACGCTTCGAAAGCCGGACTGCATTTCGGCTATCCGTATTGCCATCAGGGCGACACTGCGGACCCCGAGTACGGCGGCACGAGGGAATGCAGGGAGTTCGTTCCACCGGCACTGAACCAAGGCGGGCATGTCGCGCCGAATGGTCTGCGTTTCTACACCGGCGCCATGTTCCCCGAGGCGTACCGCAACCGCATCTTCATCGCCCAACATGGCTCGTGGAACCGCTCCAAGAAAAATGGCTATCGTGTTGTTAGTGTTGAGGTCAAGGAAGGAAAGGTCACCAAATACGAGAGTTTCGTCGAAGGCTGGGTGGAGAACGAAGTGACCTTGGGACGACCGGTGGATATCCTGGTGATGCCAGACGGAGCATTGCTGGTTTCGGACGACTTTCTCGGTGTGGTGTACCGGATCAGCTACCGCGGCTGACCCGCGCCACGCCACAACTGACCAAGAGCGTACGTATCAAGATCAAGCGCCCGGATGCCGACCAGCGGCCCGCGCGGTGCTGTCGGCATTGTCTTCCTGAAGTGCCGTGATTGAGCGCCCGGCGGCGGCTGAAAGAAGTCGGCCGTAAGTGTCGTCCTCGGCCAGTGATTTGAGCGAGACATAGTCTGTCTTCCCGTTCGACAGTAACGGGATTTCAGGCAGTGCCACCAGCTTGCGCGCCACCGCCAGCTCGGGTGCACCACTGGCGCGGGCTGCCTCTGCCAGTTCAGCTCTGGTGAGCGTGGCATCGGTCGTGAAAAGCAGTGTCGTCTCGGTGCCATGCTTCTGCAGCAACGCGATGGCGGCATGATGATGACCGGGCGAGGCAGCGCTTGCGACCTTTTCCATCACATCGAGAGACACCATCTCCCCCGCCACTTTGGTAAAGCGTTTGGTGCGACCGAGGATCGTAACCAGGCCGTCATCGTCGACATCGACCACATCACCGGTGTCGTACCAACCTACTCCGATCGCCGAGCGTGGCCCTTCAATAACGCCTGGACGGGTGACCCGATAGTAGCCCAGCATCAGGTTGGGAGCCCTGATGTGCAGCACACCGCCACGATTGATTCCTTCGACACGCTGAATCTGATGTTCGACTCCCGGCAGAAAGCGTCCAACGTGACCGAGACGATGTGTGTCATTGGTGGCCAGGCTAACGACTGGAGCCGCTTCAGTTGTGCCGTAACCCTCGTAAATTCGTAGGCCGAACTTGTTCAGCCACGTCAGTGCAACGTCATCAGACAGTTTCTCTCCACCCGCGATGACGTAGCGCAGCTTGCGAAAGTCCATCGGCTCGGCGTTCTGTGCGTAATAGGAGAGGAACGTACTGGTGCCGTACAGCACCGTGCAATCGCGCCGATACACGAGTTCAGGTATTGCGCGGTACTTTAGCGGTGACACATACAGGAACATCGGTGTGCCAGTCACCAGTGACAGGATCAACCCGGCGGTAAAGCTGTATGCGTGGTACATCGGCAAAGGATTGAAGATCTTGTCCCGCGGCGAAAAATCGAATACCGAACGTATCTGCGCAACGTTCGAGATAACCGCCTCGTGCGACAGGACGACTCCCTTGGGTCGATCTTCCGATCCAGACGTGAACAACACAACCGACGGATCCGACATCGCTGGTTTCGCCATAACCTTGCGCGGGAACCACAACGCAAACGTCATTAACCAGAGCTTGTCGAGCAGACCCAGCTCGCCACGAATGTCTTCAAGATAAATGATTCGGTAGTCGCCGAGCACTTCAAGCAACGGCTCGAGTTGCGCGCGGGCAATGAATTTTGAAGACGTGATGACAGTGCGAACGCCGGCAGCAATAGCGGCGCTTTTCACCGCGGCCGAGCCCGCTGTGAAATTGAATATGGCGGGCACTCTGCCGGCCGCCGCAAGACCAAGCACAGCACACACCGACGGGATGACGTTAGGCAATAACATGCCAACGTTCTCCCCGCTCCTCGTGTAGCGGCGAATCCAGCGCGAAATCACCAGACTGCCCTTCAGCACCGTACCGTAGGTTCTTACCTGCTCGTCCTGGTCCTCGATCATTTCGCGCGAGCGGCCATATCTGGCAATCGCGTCGAGGAAGGACTCGAAAACGGATTTGCGGCCGAACGCAGCGACGCGTACCCGCTGCATGATTGCTTCGAGCTGGCGGACAGCACGCTGGCGGCGGCGCCCGCCCGCCTGTGCGCTTTCGATCCTTGTCGATGGCAGCACCCGCAGCGTGACGCCACGCCGGGTTCTTCGAGACCCGGAAGCGCCCGGCTCAATCGACGCGCTCGAGATAGCGACTGGAATAATCGAGGCGCCGCTGTTGATCGCCGCCAGAGCAGGAACCGGATACACCTTCAACACGCTCTGTCCATCATTCACTCTCCCCTCCGGAAAAGTGACGACCGGTCGCCCTTGCCGCAGCAAGCGTGTCAGCCGCTTAAGAATGAGCGGATTGTTCACATCGAGAACAATGTGATCGACCAGACGCAACAGGATGCGCTCGACAACACCGTGTGTCGCACCTGGCGGCATGACAACCAGTGGTCGGCACGGCAAGTACAAACCGAGCAACAGACCGGCAACACGGGACGGAATGTTCGCAACGACCAGGACGCGCCGCTCCTGTTCGCACTGCTCATCGTCGCCAACAATGCGCACGGCAAGCAACCAGCCAATCGTCCACTTGAGAAAAGACTTCACGGCAAATCCCCAAAACCGCGCCTGACACGACGTGTGTGTTGATTGTCCTCGCCCTGTTCACAACAAGTCAATGCACGAAACGTGAGTGTCCACTTCCGTGTCGATCAGCGACGTCGGCAAGCGTATTGTGTTGCTTACCTGAACGGTTAATGAGGCAGGCCATGACGAGACTACCAAAGCTATCCGAACTTATTCGTAAACTTCTTAAAAATCGAAAAATTTCAATTGCTTATATATCCAAATTAAAATAAACCTGACTTAAACTAGTTCGCCTAGAAACCTGTCGCGAAGCCTGCTGCGCAACACAGCTGCCCGAGTATTACTTTTCAAAGAGGGATATGAACATGGACATCCAGGTGCCCCAGCCAATACAAAGTCTGTCGGCGTCAGCCGACGAACAGCTTCCACCAACGTTACGCTCACCGGGCGCCGAGCGACCGGTGGAGTTTTTTTTCTCGAACCAGCTTTCAGCTTTCATGGACGCCGAATTAAGAGCTGTGTGGTTACGCTGGAACCCGACACCGAGGCCCAATTTCAATCCGTTGCTTCTGCAGGATCTGAGCCGCTATTGCCACTTTCTGGCGCATAGCGAAGGCCGTATCGAAACAGATGAGGGTCCGCGAGAATTCGATTACGCCGTTCTTGCTTCCCGGGTGAAGGGCGTATTCAATCTCGGTGGTGATCTGAATCTGTTCATGCAACTGATCGAATCGCAAGATTACGCGTCGCTGCTGAACTACGGACGAGCCTGCATCAACGTTCTATATCGCAACTACAACTCGCACGGATTGCCGATCACAACCATCTCGTTGGTACAAGGAGAATGCCTCGGCGGCGGCTTCGAGGCGGCCTTATCGAGCGATGTGCTGATCGCGGAACGAAGCGCTCGATTCGGCTTCCCGGAGATTGTCTTCAATCTGTTTCCAGGCATGGGGGCGTACTCTTTTCTCGAACGCAAGATCGGGCGCCGTGAAACGGAAACGTTGATTTCAAGTGGTAAAACCTACTCAGCCGATGATATGCTCAGCCTTGGGGTTGTGGACATCATCGCAGAAGACGGAAAAGGCGAGGGCGAAGTGGCCACTTACATTCAGTCTCGACGACGCAGTCGGAATGGCCTTGTCGGCATGGCCGCTGCAAGACGCTGCGTTCACAAGCTTGACTACGAAGAATTGAATAATGTTGTCGAGTCGTGGGTCGATACTGCGCTACGCCTGTCTCCTCGCGATCTGAAGTTGATGCAAAGGATCGTGTCGCGTCAAAACGAGCTTCTTGCAAAAGGTGATCTGCACTGATGAATTCGTTACCAATCGACCCATCGATACCGCCGCGGCGCCCCCGCACCAGACAGCAGGGAGCGGCTCTCGGCCCGCCCGAGTACACAATCCAGGAAGCCGCCGCAAAGCTGGGTATTGCAGAACAGAAGCTGCGGCGCTGGGACGCACAGGGGGTGCTGGTTGCCAGGCGCACCGAGGGTGGCCACCGTCGCTATGCCCGCGAGATCGTCGATGGACTGGCAGGCAGCGTCAATGTCGATTTCCAGAAACAGGGCTCAGAAAACGACGAACTCGCACGGGCGCGCCAGGATATCAAGGAAAAGCGTCGCATCATTCAGCTGCTGATCGAAAGCGAATCGCGTTATCGGGATCTGGTTGAAACATCCCACGACTTGATATGGACGACCGATGCCGTCGGCCGCTTTACCTATCTGAATAACGGCACTGTCGATATTTTTGGTTTGGAGCCCAACGCGCTGATCGGCAGATGCTTCTTCGATTTCGAGGCAAGACCTTCACATGTTTCCAACCGGCGATTCTTGTCGACATTGCGCAAGGATGGTGAGGTCAAGGATTACCTGACCCATCTGATCGCCGCCGATGGCAGCGACCGCTGGGTCGGAATCAACGCCCGTGTCTGGTATGACAACGGACGTATCATCGGCCTGCGTGGCACGGCACGAAATGTCACCGAACAACACCGTGCGGCGCTGCAGATCGAGCACCTCGCCACTCATGATGCGCTCACCGGCTTGCCCAATCAGGTCAGTTTGATGCGCGCCGTCGAGGAAGCGTTGGCTGATGGCGAATTCGGCGCCCTGCTACGCATCGATATAGACCGTTTCAGACGCTTCAATGAAGACTATGGACATCGCACCGGCGACCAGCTATTGATTGCAGTCGCCGGTATTCTGCGCAATCTTGTCACCGATAAGGACGCTACCGTCTATCGGGAGAACGGCGATCAGTTCGCCGTAAACCTGACTGAGGCCACCAGCCAGGATGCCGAGTCTTTCGCCGAGGCGGCATTACACGCATTGCGGCAGTTCACGCCGAAGCTGGAGAGATCTCCGGCGCTGGTACGGATCACCGGCTCTATCGGGATCGCCATGTATCCGTCGCAGGCAGGCGAGATTGCATCACTGCTCGACAACGTAGAACACGCGGTAACCGAAGCACAGGCCAATGGTGGTGATGGCTTCGTCACGTACAAGCTGGGGCCAGCCGAGGCGGAGACACTGGAACGGCTTGCCTACTGGAAGCAGGAACTTCGCGGTGCGCTCGACGAAGACCGGCTGGTGCTCTATGCCCAGGATATGATCAGCCTGACAGCGTCCGGTGCCCGGCACAAAGAGCTTCTCGCGCGCATTGTCAGTCGCAACGGCGAGATCATCGAACCGCGCCAGTTTATCGGCGTCGCCGATTCGATCGGCCTCGCCCAGGAAATCGATCTTCGTGTGACTGAGAAAGTCATGGAGTTCCTTGGCAAGGATAACGGCGCAGCGGACAATGTTCGTTACTTTGTCAATCTGTCACGCAGCAGTGTTCTGGATCCATCCTGGCATCCACGATTGCATGCAGCATTGTCTGCTGCGTCGTTCGACACCGGCCGCCTCGTTTTCGAGATCTCCGAAGCGACGGCAATGTCCAACATCGAAATGGCAAAGAAAGTCATTGGATTGCTGAAAGATGCCGGCTGCGGCTGCGCGCTGGACAATTTCGGCACCGGATTTAGCTCGATGTACTACCTCAAGCAGTTTGACGTCGACTATCTCAAAGTCGATGGCACGGTGGTACGTGAGCTGGCGAACGACGAGGCAAGCCGCCTGTTCATTCGGGCCCTGTGTGATGTGACGAGAGGTCTCGGCAAGGAAGTGATTGCCGAGAAAGTCGAATCACCGAATGTGCTGGCCGAATTGCAAGCGCTTGGTATCGAATATGCACAGGGCCACTATATAGCGCGACCCAGTCCTTTCATCACGCTTGAGGGCAGCGCCACGATAGTCAAAGACGATGACGTAGCGACTGACGGCGATTCACCAACCGCCGTTCAGGATGCGGTCGAACCATAACAGACCAAGCATCGTTTTCGAGTCACGTATTGTTCCGTTGCGCACCCACTCGAGTGCCTCCGGCAGCGGGAGTCGCAGCGTTTCAAGGAATTCACCCTCATCGAGCGACGCACCACGGTAGCTCAGATCGCGCGCAAGAAAGCATTCGATATGTTCATTGGCGTAGCCAATGCACGGCATCATGGTGCAAACGGTAGTCCATTGCGCGGCAACATAGCCGGTTTCTTCGAGCAATTCGCGCTTGGCCGTCTCGAGTGACGGTTCGTCGGGCTCGAGCTTGCCCGCCGGCAGTTCGTAGCAATGCTGGGACACCGCATAGCGATATTGCCGCTCCAACAACACCGAATTATCTTCAAAGACCGGCAAGATCAAGGCTGCGCCGGGGTGGACAATGTACTCGCGTCTGGCAGTCTTTCCGTCAGGCAGGAGCACCTCGTCCTCGTGGACCTTGAGCATCCTGCCGGAATAGACGAGCTTCGAGCCTTTCTTGGTTTCTGTGAAATCGCCGCTCATGTCGCCACACGCAGTGACATGGTGACAGCCCTTTCGCAGACGGCGAGCAGGGCACCTGGCATCATGCCAAGCGCAAGCACAGCGATGCCGTTGGCAGACATCAACACACCGCTGTCGACACCGACCTGCATCGCTTCACGCTGTGCCGGTTCATCAAAGTACATCAGTTTCACGACCCGCAAGTAATAGAACGCGCCGACCAGCGAGAACAGCACTGCGACCACAGCCAGCCACACATAGCCAATCGAAATCACCGCCTGCAGCACCGAGAGTTTTGCCCAGAACCCGACGGTGGGCGGGATTCCGGCCATTGAGAACATGATGATTAGCATGACAAATGCGTACCAGGGATGACGCTGATTGAGCCCCTTGAGATCCTCCAGTTCCTCCGCCTCATACCCCTTGCGGGACATCAGCAAAATCATGCCGAACGCGCCAAGTCCCATGATCACGTACACCGATACGTAGAACATTGCAGCGCTATAGCCCTCGGTGGTTCCCGATAGCACACCAAGCAGTAGAAAACCCATGTGGGAAATCGTCGAATAAGCCAGCAAACGTTTGAGATTCGTTTGCGCAATCGCAACGACATTGCCCAGAACCAGCGACGCGACCGACAGAAGTACCAGCATCTGACGCCACTCGACAACCAGTTGTTCAGCACCCAGGGATTCGACCAGCAAGCGCACAATAAAGGCAAACGCCGCCAGCTTCGGCGCGGTGCCAATCATCAAGGTCACTGCAGTCGGTGCGCCATGGTAGACGTCCGGCACCCACATGTGGAACGGCACTGCGCCGAGCTTGAAGCCGATTCCGGCAACAATGAAAACCAGACCGAACTTGAGGATGGTCGAATTGGCATGGCCCGACTGCACGGCCGCGATCACATCACCAATGGCCAGCGATGCGGTCGCGCCATAAACCATCGACATACCGTACAACAGCATGCCGGAGGCCAAAGCTCCGAGGACGAAGTACTTCATAGCCGCTTCCGTGCTTCGAGCAGAGTCGCGCGCCAGCGCCACCATTGCATACAGGCTCAGACTCAGCAGTTCCAGCCCAAGATAAAGAGCCAGGAAATGATTGGCGGAGATCATCACCATCATGCCGAGTGTGGCAAACAACGCGAGCACGAAATACTCGCCCCGGTACATTCCGCGCGGCTCGAGATACGAACGCGAATAGACTAGTCCGATTGCGACAGTCAGGCACACGCCAACTTTCAGAACGCTGCTGAATGCGTCGCCGACAAACATGCCGCTGAAGGCATAGACCGGGGCTGAATCGATTCCTGCTGCTGTTAGCAACGCAGCTACTACCAAAGTGATCTGCGTTAAACCATAGGTCAGGTATCTGCGTTCATCGGGAACAAACAGATCGACAACAAGAATCACGCAAATCGCAGCAAGCAGAAAGATTTCTGCTGCGGCGGGAGCCAGATCCATGATAGAAAATTCCATGTTCATTCCAGACTAGAGTCTATGCACCAACCTGCGCGATTCACGTTCACAGTTTTGTTACCGCGTATTGCTCGAGTAATGTGCTGACAGACACGTTCAGCACGTCGGTCAGGGGCTTGGGATAGATCCCGATGCAAAGCACAGCAATCGCCAGCACACCAAGCACCAGAAACTCACGCCGATCGATATCAGAAAGCGCGGCTACCTTGTCGTTCGCCACAGCGCCGAACACAACCCGCTTGTACATCCAAAGCGTGTAGGCAGCACCGAAAACCAGAGTCGTCGCCGCGGCAAAGGTGTACCAGAAGTTGACACTCATGGTTCCCATAATGACGAAGAACTCACCGACGAAGCCACTGGTACCGGGCAGACCGGCATTGGCCATCGCGAACAACATGAAGAACGCAGCGAACACCGGCATGCGGTTCACCACGCCGCCATAGTCGGCGATCTGTCGCGAATGCAGGCGGTCGTAGAGCACGCCGACGCACAGGAACAAAGCCCCGGAAATGAAACCGTGGGAAACCATTTGAATCACTGCGCCCTGCAAACCGTGCGGGTTAAAGATGAATATCCCCAGCGTAACGAAGCCCATGTGCGCGATCGATGAATAGGCAATGAGCTTCTTCATGTCAGCCTGAACCAGTGCAACCAGCCCGATATAGACAACGGCAATCAGTGACAGCGCGATTACGAACGGCGCCAGATGCTGGCTCGCGTCTGGCACGATCGGCAGCGACAAACGAATAAAGCCATAGGCGCCAAGCTTCAACATGATGGCCGCCAATACCACTGAGCCACCGGTGGGGGCCTCAACGTGAGCGTCCGGCAGCCACGTATGTACCGGCCACATTGGAACCTTCACGGCGAATGCAGCAAATAGTGCAACAAAGATCAAAATCTGCGCGGTAAGTGGTATCGGCAACACATAGTAGTCAAGCAGCGAAAAACTGCCGCCCGAGGCGTTATACAGATAGATCAGTGCAACCAGCGTAAGCAGGGAACCGAGCAACGTATACAGAAAGAACTTCAGCGCCGCGTAGACGCGATTGGGGCCGCCCCACACGCCGATAATGACGAACATCGGGATCAGCGTCGCCTCGAAGAACACATAGAACAACGCGGCATCGAGCGCACTGAACACGCCATTCATCATGCCCGACAGAATCAGAAACGAGGCCATGTACTGTGATACACGGGCTTGAATGACTTTCCAGCCGGCAATCACCACCAATACTGTGGTGAGGCAGTTGAGCAGAATAAGCAGCAGTGAGATACCGTCGATGCCAAGGTGGTAATTGATATTGAAGGTCTCAATCCACCGGTGAAATTCCTCGAACTGCATGTCGGCTTCCGTCCGGTCGAATCCAGTCCACAACGGCAGCGCAACCAGCAACCCCGCGATCGATCCGGCCAACGCCATCCAGCGCGCCAGCACGGCATTGCGATCGGAACCGGTAAACAGCACCAGGACACCGGCAATGATCGGCAACCAGATCACGGTGGACAGCGGAGCGAAGAGAGGCATGCTTATTCCATCACTCCGTTCATAAATGCAGGAACCACCAGGTCATCAGCACGAACACGCCGATGATCATCATGAACGCATAGTGATACACGAAGCCTGACTGGACCTTGCGCGCGACCCCTGCCAGCCATGCGACCAGTTTCGCTGATCCGTTGACCAGCACGCCATCGATGACGCCGACGTCGCCGAAGCGCCACAAGCCGCCACCGACAGAACGCGCGCCACCGGCAAAGAACCAGTCATTGAAGCGATCCATGTAGTACTTCTGGTCAAGCAGGTTATACAACGGCCTGACAGCACTCTGGATCTTTGCCGGAATATCCGGACGGCGCAGATAGAGATACCAGGCAAGCGCGACGCCTGCCGCGGCGAGCCAGAAAGGTACAGTTGCGAATCCGTGCAGGCCCATGGCAAGCCAGCCATGAAAGTGCTCACCGATTTTGCCAACAACATCGTGCTTGGACAGTACCTGCAGACTGTCACCGAAGTATCCGCCAAACAAAAGCGGCCCGATCGCAATCGCGCCAACAACAATCGAAGGCACAGCCAGCGCCACTAGTGGCCACCAGACGACGGCGGGTGACTCATGGGGATCAACCGGTCCATGATGCGCGTGCGCGTCATCCCCGTGTTGCGCATCGCTCGAACCATGCACCTCGAATCGCGGCTTGCCTTCGAACACCAGGAAGTACATTCTGAAGCTGTACAGGGCAGTGATGAAGACGCCGACCGTCACTGCGATCCAGGCCAACCCGGCAGCCGGCGTCTTGGATAAGTGCACCGCCTCGATGATGCTTTCCTTGGAATAGAACCCGGAGAAAAACGGGAATCCGATCAACGCCAGTGAGCCGATCAGGGATGTAATCCAGGTGATTGGCATGCGCCGCCGCAGCCCGCCCATGTGACGCATATCCTGGTCGTGGTGCATGCCGATGATGACCGAACCCGCCGCCAGAAACAGCAACGCCTTGAAGAAAGCGTGGGTCATCAAATGAAAGATTGCGACCGAGTAAGCCGACGCGCCAAGCGCCACGGTCATATAACCGAGTTGTGACAGAGTCGAATAGGCAACGACACGCTTGATATCGTTCTGCACAATACCCAGCAGGCCCATGAACAACGCTGTGATCGCGCCGATGATCAGAATCAGTGACAGCGCGGTTTCGGACAACTCATACAACGGCGACATGCGCGCCACCATGAAGATGCCGGCGGTCACCATCGTTGCCGCGTGGATCAATGCCGAGATCGGCGTTGGGCCCTCCATTGAATCCGGCAGCCAGACATGCAAGGGAAACTGGGCGGACTTGCCCATCGCGCCGATAAACAGGCAGATACATATCGCGGTAATCAGCGGCCACTGCACGCCGATCTCGGCGCCGATACGTTCGGTCGCCTTGCCCGGCGCGAGCGCAAAGACTTCGCCATAATCGAGGCTGCCGAAATACACCAGTACCAACGCAATACCGAGAATGAATCCAAAGTCGCCAACGCGGTTGACGAGGAAGGCCTTGAGATTAGCGTAGATCGCGGTGGGCCGCGTGTACCAGAATCCGATGAGCAGATAGGACACCAGGCCAACCGCCTCCCAGCCGAAAAACAGCTGGAGAAAGTTGTTACTCATCACCAGCATCATCATCGAAAAAGTGAAAAGCGAGATGTAGCTGAAGAAGCGCTGATAACCGGGATCATCGGCCATGTAGCCGATGGTGTAGATGTGCACCATCAACGAGACAAACGTCACCACCAACATCATGGTCGCGGAAAGTTCGTCGATCAGGAATCCGATCTCGAAACGCATCCCGCCACTGGTAGCCCAGGTATAGACGGTGCCGTTGAACAGGTTGCCGTCCATGACATCGCGCAAAGCAATCGCCGAGGCGATCATCGACAGCGCTACGCCAATGATGGTGACCCAGTGCGCCCCTGCACGACCGATCTGGCGGCCGAAAAGTCCGGCGGTGATGGCGCCAGCCAAGGGAGCAAGGGCGGCAACGAGACAAACCGACATCATGTTCATGATCGCTGCATCACCCCTTTAACTGGTCCAGATCATCGACGTTGATCGAGTGGATGTTACGGAACAGCACCACCAGAATAGCCAGCCCAATGGCCGACTCGGCCGCAGCAACCGTGAGAATGAAGAAGACGAAGACCTGGCCGGCGATATCCTGAAGAAAATGCGAAAAAGCAATGAAGTTCAGGTTGACGGCGAGCAGCATCAGCTCGATCGCCATCAACACAATAATCACGTTCTTGCGGTTCAGGAAAATGCCGACGACACTGATCGAGAACAGGATGGCGCCAAGTATCAGGTAATGTGAAAGCGAGATCACGATGCCGCTCCGCTATCGCCCTTGTCAGACGGCATCGACACCAACCTGACCCGGTTTGCACGGCGCGCAGAGATCTGTCTGGAAGGCACCTGATACTTGTTGTCCTTGCGCTTGCGCAAAGTCAGGCCGATCGCCGCGACAATGGCGACAAGCAGTATTACTGCCGCAATCTCGAAGGCGTAAACATATTCCGTATAGAGCACCTCGCCCAGCGCGCGTGTGTTGCTGTAGTCCGGGTCAGCTGCTGGCGGCTTGGGCATCTGCGCAAGGCTAAAATAGCGACCACCGAGAATGACCGCCATCTCCAGCACCATGACCCCGGCAACAACCAGCGCCGGTACCAGATAGTCCCAGTAGCCTTCCCGCAAGCGGTCGAGGTTGATATCCAACATCATCACCACGAACAGGAACAACACCATCACCGCGCCGACATAAACGAGCACCAGGGCGATGGCGAGAAACTCCGCCTCAAGGAGCAGCCACAGCGCGGCCGCCGTGAAAAAAGCCAGCACCAGCGACAGCGCCGAGTGCACCGGATTGCGTGCCGTGATCACTCGCAGCGCAGCCAACACCAGGATCAGGGCAAAGAAATAGAAAGCAGCTTTCTCAAAGTCCATTTTATTTACCGGCGCGCGATGTTCTGATCAAAGCCGCTGCGAAACGCAGCATGGTGGCAACGGTTCGACTAGCATCAGGGTTGCTGAGGCTCATCGATAACTCGCATCTTCGGCACGATCCTTGGCAATCTGCTCTTCGTATCGATCGCCAATCGCAAGTAACATTTCCTTGGTGTAAACAAGGTCACCGCGTCGCTCGCCGTGATACTCAAGAATGCGCGTTTCAACAATTGAATCTACCGGGCACGACTCCTCGCAGAATCCGCAGAAAATACACTTGGTCAGATCGATGTCGTAGCGCGTGGTACGCCGCGTGCCATCGTCACGTTTCTCCGATTCGATGGTTATTGCCAGCGCCGGGCAGACTGCCTCGCACAGCTTGCAGGCAATGCAACGCTCTTCGCCGTTGGGGTATCGTCGCAGTGCATGTAATCCGCGGAAACGCGGGCTCTGTGGCGTCTTCTCCTCCGGAAACTGAACCGTGATCTTTGGCGTCAGAAAATACCTGCCGGTGAGCATCAAGCCCTTGACGAGTTCAAACAGGAGGAAAGTGCGAAACAAATCGCGAATTCGCTGAATCATGTTTGCTCTCTCACCATGTTTGTTCTCTTACCATGGCCACCAGCTCATGCGCATGAGAATGCCGATCAACAGAAGCCAGACAATGGTTAACGGAATGAAGACCTTCCACCCAAGCCGCATGATCTGGTCGTAGCGATAACGCGGGAAAGTGGCGCGGAACCAGAGAAAGCAGAACAACAGGAATGCGATTTTGGCCGCAAACCAAGGGAAGCCATCCGGCAGTCCGGGAACCGGTGACAACCAGCCGCCCAAAAACATCAGCGCGGCGAGCGCTGAGACCAGAATCATGTTGGCGTACTCAGCCAGGAAGAACACGGCAAACGCGGTACCGGAATACTCGACATGAAAACCGGCAACGATTTCCGATTCGCCTTCCGCTACATCAAACGGTGCCCGGTTGGTTTCGGCAACGGCCGAAATGAAGTACACGACGAACATCGGGAACAATGGGATCAGATTCCATCCCAATACGCCCAGGTCGGTGCGCTGCGCATCGACAATCACCGATAGATTCAGGCTGCCTGACATCATCAAAACGCAGACCAGCGCAAACCCCATGGCGATTTCGTACGCCACGATCTGTGCTGCGGAACGCATCGCGCCGAGAAAGGCATATTTCGAATTGGAAGCCCAGCCCGCGACGATCACGCCATACACGCCCATCGAGGTAATCGCCAAGACGTAGAGTATTCCGGCATCGATATTGGACACCACCGCACCATCGGTGAATGGAACCACCGCCCACGCAGCGAGTGCTGGCATCAGTGACAACACGGGCGCAGTGATGAACAAGAACTTGTTGGCGCCGGTCGGAACGATGACTTCCTTGACCAGCAACTTGAGCACGTCGGCGAACGGTTGGAACAAACCTTTCGGTCCGACCCGGTTGGGACCAAGCCGCAGCTGCATATAACCGATGACTTTTCGCTCGGCCAGTGTCAGGTAGGCAACACACAGGGTAACGACTATGACGATTGCCACAATCTTTGCCAGTGTCCATAGCGTCACCGCGGCCGGTGTTCCGATCATGTCCGCAAGCCATTCCATCAGCTGCTGATCTCCGCGGTGCTGGAAACGCGCTCGACAGTCAGTGCAGAGTACGGTGCGCCAAGCTGCATGGTCGCTTCATTCGCAGCGGCAACGCGAACACAATCGTCAGGCAGCCGGTCATCACGCTGACAGACCAGAATTGCTTCGCCGCCATCCTGAGTAACGCGAACCTGTTCGCCCGGGTGCAGCTGCAGCCGCTCCATCAAACGTCCGTTCATCCAGGCGCCACTTACGTCGGCATCGCGCGTGAGCTGCAACGACTGTGCACGCCGGACAATACCATCGGTGTGATAAACGGGCACCTCTGCGATACGCTCCAGTGCCGCTGCCTGTCCTGCTCCAGCGGCCTGTTGGGGCAGGGGATGCGACGCAGCACCTGCATCATTGTTCAGTCGGCTTGCCACGTCACCCGCCTCGGCAGCCATTTCCTTACGCACGTCTTCAATGGTTTCGTATTCGAATCCGCCGAGCCGCAGCAGATTTCCCAGCACGCGCAGTACCTTCCAGGCCGGACGCGTGTCGCCGAGCGGCGGAACGACACCGTTGAACTGCTGGGCTCGACCTTCAAGGTTGACGAAGGTGCCGGCGGTTTCAGTAAATGGCGCGATCGGCAACAGCACCTGGGCATAGTCAAGCGCGTGATGCTTGAATGGCGACATTGCCACCACCAGCTCGGCGGTATGCATCGCCGCGGTGGCAGCACGTGGCATCGCGCAGTCCAGTTCGACTTCGGTATGCAGCAAGAAGTACGCTTTCAGCGGTTTCTCGATCATCTCGCGCGCGTTGTATCCTGCGCCCGGCGCCGGAATGGCGCCGCTAACATAACCGCCAACGCTATTCGCACCGTCACCAAGAAAACCGGTGCGACAGCCGGTAAGGGAGCTGAGCAAGTTCGCCAGTCTGCGGATACGTGAGCGTTCCGGGCCGTGTTGCACCAGGTTGCCGAGCAATATCGCCTTGCTCTCGCCGCTCGTCAAACTATCGGCGATCTGCTTGGCGCCGTCGTTAACGACCGCGTCCGTTGCTTCAGCCGGCACCGCAACGCCGTTGTGCTCGGCCGCCGCTTTGACCACCGCGGCGACTGTGTCAGCAATGCGACTCGGCGCAACAATGATCCGCCCGTGAGTGCGAACCAGGAAATCATCACCAACCGAACTAATAACGTTCAAGTGGGCGGCGTTTTTTCGGACCGCCTGACGAATACGCTGCGCCAGCAGAGGATGCTCCTTGCGCAGGTTTGAACCGATCAACAATATCCGGTCGAGCCCGTTCAACTCGGCGACTTTCATGCCCAACCAGGGAACGGCGCCACCAGGCCCATCGTCGTCAGTGAAATCAACCTGCCTGAGACGAAAGTCAACATGACTACTGCCGACGGAACGCAGCAGTTTCTGCAGCAAGAACAGTTCTTCCGACGTTGATTGGGCAGTAGCAAGCGCGCCGACGGAGGCCGCACCATGTGCTTCACTCACGCGAGACAGCTCACTCGCGACATATTCGAGCGCTGTTGCCCAGTCAACGTCAACCCAGTTTCCGTCGCGCTTGACCATTGGCGACGTCAAGCGCTGTTCCGAATCCAGAGCTTCGTAGGAAAAACGGTCGCGATCCGACAGCCAGCACTCGTTGATCTCTTCGTTCTCGCGCGGCAAAACCCGCTTCACCCGGTCTTGCATAACCTGCACGACGAGGTTTGCACCAAGGCTGTCGTGCGCAGCAATCGAACGGCGGCGTGAAAGCTCCCAGGTGCGGGCCGAGTAGCGAAACGGTTTTGACGTCAGCGCGCCAACAGGACAGACATCGATCATGTTGCCGGACAACTCGGAGTCCACCGTGTGGCCGACAAACGCCATGATTTCAGAATGCTCCCCGCGACCGGCCATGCCGAGTTCCATGACCCCCGCAATCTCCTGACCGAAACGCACGCAGCGCGTGCAATGAATGCAGCGCGCCATCTCCTCGGCAGAGACCAGCGGTCCGAGATCCTTGTGAGCGACGACGCGCTTGTTCTCGTTGAATCGCGAACTCGAGCCACCGTAACCAACAGCAAGGTCCTGCAACTGACACTCACCGCCCTGATCGCAAATCGGACAGTCAAGCGGATGGTTGATGAGCAGGAATTCCATCACCCCCTTCTGCGCTTGAATAGCGACCTCGGAATGCGTCCAGACTTTCATTCCCTCGGTCACCGGTGTGGCGCAGGCCGGCAACGGTTTCGGCGCCTTCTCAACTTGAACCAGACACATGCGGCAGTTGGCGGCGATCGAGAGTTTGCTGTGATAGCAAAAGTGCGGAATATAGATGCCAAGCTTGTTGGCAGCATCCATCACCGTGCTGTGTTCAGCCACCTCGACTGACTTGCCGTCGACTTCCAGGGTAATCATCGGCTCAACCTGTCTGACATGTCTTGTTCTCGATATGGTGCTCGAACTCGTGACGGAAGTGCTTGATGAAACTCTTGACCGGAAGCGCTGCGGCGTCACCAAGTGCACAAATAGTGCGACCGGCAATGTTGTCTGCCACTGAGACGAGCACATCGAGATCGTCTGGCTCGCCCTTACCATGCTCGATGCGGTGGACCATGCGGTACAGCCACCCGGTTCCCTCACGGCACGGCGTGCATTGCCCGCAAGACTCCTCGTAATAGAAGTACGACAAGCGCTGCAGGCAGCGCACCATGCAACGCGTCTCGTCCATCACAATCACTGCCCCCGAACCAAGCATGGAACCAGCCTTGGCGATGGAGTCATAGTCCATGTCGGTTGCCATCATGATGTCAGCCGGCAGTACCGGCATCGATGATCCACCCGGTATGACCGCCTTGAGCGCTTTGCCATCGCGCATGCCGCCGGCCATTCTGAGCAGTTCGGCAAACGGGGTGCCGAGCTTGACCTCGTAATTGCCGGGCTGCTCAACGTCTCCCGAAACGGAGAAAATCTTGGTGCCGCCATTATTCGGGCGTCCAAGATTGAGAAACGCATCGCCACCATTCAGGATCAGCCAGGGAACGGCGGCGAAGGTCTCCGTGTTGTTGATCGTGGTGGGTTTGCCGTAAAGGCCGTAACTGGCCGGAAACGGCGGTTTGAATCTGGGTTGGCCCTTTTTGCCTTCCAGCGATTCCAGCAAAGCCGTTTCCTCGCCGCAGATGTACGCCCCCCAACCATGATGGGCATGCAGTTCGAAATCGAAACCCGAGCCAAGGATGTTGCTACCCAGATAGCCCGCGGCGCGCGCTTCCTCCAGGGCTTCTTCGAAGCGTTCGTAGACTTCCCAGATCTCACCGTGAATATAGTTGTATCCGAGCGAGATACCCATCGCATAGGCTGCGATCGCCATGCCTTCAATAACAACGTGCGGGTTATAGCGCAGGATATCGCGATCCTTGAACGTGCCCGGTTCGCCCTCGTCCGAGTTGCATACCAGATACTTGACGCCGTCATAGCCGCGCGGCATGAAACTCCACTTCAGTCCGGTCGGGAAACCAGCGCCACCGCGCCCACGCAACGCTGACTTCTTGACCTCCGCGACGACGTCCTCGGGCGGTATGCGCTCACTCAGAATTTTGCGCAAAGCGGCGTAGCCGTCGCGCGACTGGTAGTCTGCGAGACGCCAGTTGAGGCCATCGAGTCCTTTCAGAATGACCGCGTCAGGGCCGTAAATGTCCTGCGGGAACGGGGGAACCGGTGCGTTCATCTGTTCTTCAACTCATCCAGCAACTTGTCCAGATTGGACGGCGTCATATACGACTTCATCTGTCTGTCATTGACGATGCATACAGGGGCATCAACACAAGCGCCCATGCACTCTCCTTCCTTGAGAGTGAAGCGGCCATCGGCGCTGGTCTGATTAAAATCGATCTGCAGTTTCTTTTTCAGATGTTCTGCTGCTTCCTCGGCGCCGCGCAGCGCACACGGCAGGTTGGTGCAGATGGTGATCTTGAACTGCCCCGGTTTCTCGAGGTTGTACATGCCGTAAAAAGTCGCCACTTCCCAAACGGCGATTGGAGGCATGTCAAGGTAGGAGGCAACAAACTCGATGATGTCTTCGGAAATCCAGCTCTTTTCCTGTTGCGCGATGGCCAGTGCCGACATCACTGCCGATGACCTCCGATCGGCTGGATACTTGGCGATCTCCCGGTCGATTCTGGCGAGGGACTCGGCGCTGAGTACGGTTGCTACGCTCACCGGTCGACCTCGCCGAAAACGATGTCCTGGGTTCCGATGATTGCAACCATGTCGGCAATCATGTGCCCACGCGACATTTCATCCATCGCGGAAAGGTGGGCAAATCCCGGAGCACGAATCTTCAACCGGTACGGTTTGTTGGCTCCGTCAGAGACCAGGTAGATACCGAACTCGCCCTTCGGCGCTTCAACCGCCGCATACACTTCGCCGGGAGGAACGTGTACCCCTTCGGTAAACAGCTTGAAGTGGTGAATTAGCTCTTCCATGTTGGTCTTCATCGACACCCGCGACGGAGGACAGACTTTGTGGTCATCACTCATCACCGGTCCCGGGTTGGCGCGCAACCAGTCGATGCATTGCCGAATGATGCGATTGGACTGGCGCATTTCCTCGATGCGCACCAGATAACGGTCGTAGCAATCGCCATTGACACCGACCGGAATGTCGAAATCGACCCGGTCGTACACGTCGTAAGGCTGTTTCTTGCGCAAATCCCAGGCGATACCGGAACCACGCAGCATCGGTCCGGTAAATCCAAGTGCGGTGGCACGCTCCGGAGTCACAACACCAATGCTGACCGTGCGCTGCTTCCAGATACGATTATCGGTCAGCAGTGTTTCATACTCGTCAACCTTACGCGGAAAACGGGCGGTGAAGTCGTCAATGAAGTCGAGCAGCGAGCCTTCGCGATTCGCGTTGAGCTTGTCGACCTGTTTGCGGTCGCGGAACTTTGATACCTGATACTGCGGCATCATATCCGGCAGGTCCCGGTACACGCCTCCGGGCCGATAATAGGCCGCGTGAAGGCGCGCACCCGATACCGCCTCGTAGCAGTCCATCAGGTCTTCGCGCTCGCGAAAGCAATAAAGAAACATCGTCATCGCTCCGACATCCAGTGCGTGCGCGCCAAGCCAGAGCAGATGATTGAGAATGCGCGTAATCTCGTCGAACATGACGCGGATGTATTGCGCGCGCAACGGGATTTCGACTTCCAGCAGCTTCTCGATCGCCATCACGTAGGCGTGCTCGCTGCACATCATTGAGACGTAATCGAGACGGTCCATGTAGGGAACCGACTGGATGAAGGTCTTGTGCTCGGCGAGTTTCTCGGTAGCCCGATGTAACAGGCCAATATGCGGGTCGGCACGTTCGATGACTTCGCCATCGAGCTCGAGCACAAGCCGCAGCACACCATGCGCCGCCGGATGCTGCGGTCCAAAGTTCATCGTGTAGTTGCGTACTTCAGCCATCGATACTCTTCACAATCGAGAACCCGGTATGGCAAAGAGTTCGGCTATTCAACATCGCCATAATTTTCTTCACGCACGACGCGCGGCACGATCTCGCGTGGTTCGATGGTCACTGGCTGATAGATGACGCGTTGCTGTTCCGGGTCGTAGCGCATTTCAACGTTGCCCGACAACGGAAAATCCTTGCGGAACGGATGACCGACGAAACCATAGTCGGTCAACAGACGCCGCAAATCCGGATGACCGGTGAAAATGATCCCGAACAGATCGAACGCTTCGCGCTCGAACCAGTTGGCGCCAGGCCAAATTGAAACAACTGAATCAATCACCGGAAAATCATCGTCTTCGCAATAGGCGCGAACACGAAGCCGCCGGTTATGCTCGATTGACAGCAGATGATAGACAACGGCAAAGCGGTTAGCGAACTTGCGCGCGCCGGCGTAGCCGCTGTAATCGACACCGCAAAGATCGATCAATTGCGAAAAACCCAACTCCGGACGGTCACGCAGCGTGAGCATGACTTCACCAAGCGTCTCGGCCGGCACAACGACGGTCAGTTCGCCAAGCGAACTGCTGACGGATTTGATATGCCCGTCCAATGCGGAGCGCAGTTGTTCTTCCAGCGACTGTAAGCGATTGTTCATGTTTGTTTCGCGACCGGAAGACTAACGAGCAATCGTATTGGTCCTGCGGATTTTGTTCTGTAACTGAATGATTCCGTACAGAAGCGCTTCAGAGGTGGGAGGACACCCCGGAACATAGACATCGACCGGGACAATTCGATCGCAGCCGCGCACGACCGAGTAGGAATAGTGATAGTAGCCGCCTCCGTTCGCGCACGATCCCATGGAAATCACCCAACGGGGCTCCGCCATCTGGTCGTACACCTTGCGCAGCGCGGGCGCCATCTTGTTGCAAAGCGTGCCGGCAACAATCATCACGTCCGATTGCCTGGGACTGGGCCGGAAAACCACACCAAAGCGATCCAGATCATAACGGGCAGCGCCGGCGTGCATCATCTCTACCGCGCAGCAGGCGAGGCCAAAAGTCATCGGCCACAAAGAGCCGGTGCGAGTCCAATTGATGAGGTTGTCAATCGAGGTGGTAACAAAACCCCGCTCGGTCACACCCTGCGTGCTCATGACTTGACTCCGCTCAATCCCATTCGAGCGCACCTTTCTTCCACTCATAGATGAACCCGACGACTAGCAACGCCAGGAAAATCACCATGGCAACAAAACCAAACGCACCGATTTCGTCGAGCACTACCGCCCAGGGAAACAGAAAAGCGATCTCCAGATCGAAAATGATGAACAGGATCGCTACAAGGTAGTAACGGACATCGAAACGCATGCGCGCGTCTTCGAAGGCTTCGAAACCGCATTCGTAGGGGGAAAGTTTCTCGGGATCAGGACGGTGCACGCGCAACACCCGACTCAGCGTTGCACCAACAAGTGGCAACCCGACTCCCATTGCAAGGCCAACAGCGATAAACAACAGAATCGGGAAATACTGTTCAATCATCCGCTTCCTTCCGGGCACATGGTGCCGTTAGGACACCCCTAAATCCATGGTGCCACTATGGCACCTCCAAGCACATGGTGCCACTTTGTCAGAGCTTGACCGCAACGTACGGGATTCACTCTTGCGCCCGATTACGTGCAAGGTGCGTTGGTGCGACCCTGATACAACAACTAGTTCAACAGTAACTAGTTAGAAAATAATTGGTGCCGACGGCGAGACTCGAACTCGCACGACTTTCGCCACCGCCCCCTCAAGACGGCGTGTCTACCAATTCCACCACGTCGGCAAACGTGTTCACGCGCGAAGATGAACGCCAACGCGTACCTCCGCTACGTGCTGTCACTCGGGAATCTCATCGACTATGGATTCCATTTCGGCCTCCGTCTCTGCCTCCACCCCCAGTTCCGGAATCGGCACATCTGAACTGACCGGAAGCTGGTCGGACGACATCACGCCAACCGAACTCGATTTCTCGAATGACAGATAACTCAATCCCATGCTGGTAACAAAGAAAATGACCGCAAAGACCGCTGTCGAGCGACTCAGAAAATTGGCCGAACCACTCGCGCCGAACAGGCTGCCTGCCGAGCCACTGCCGAAAGCCGCACCCATATCGGCACCCTTTCCGTGTTGCATCAGCACCAACCCGATGATGCCGGCGGCCGCGAGTACGTGAATAATCAAAACTACCAGACTCATTGCGCTGTATCCCTTTTCAATCCGGTCCCCTTCAATCTGCGATCCCTTGACACAGAACGCTCACTTTTCAGCGAACTGCCGCCTTGCAGATCGACATAAATTCATTCAAATCCAGCGAAGCCCCACCAATCAACCCGCCATCGATGTCTTCCATCGCGAACAAGGCCGCTGCATTCGCTGCCTTTACGCTGCCGCCGTAGAGCATCGTCAAATCGCGGGCTACGTCAGCATCCTGCTCCGACACCACGTTTCGGAGATAGGCGTGCACAGCCTGCGCCTGCTCCGGCGTTGCCGTCTTGCCGGTACCAATCGCCCACACTGGCTCGTACGCGACGACTGACTTGTGCAAGCCAGCGGTGCCGATTTCCTCGATCACAGCCCCGAGTTGCCGTGACACGACCGCTTCCGTCATGCCGCCTTCGCGCTCATCGAGGCTCTCACCAATACAGACTATCGGCGTCATCTGTTGTTCCAGAACAGCTCTGGCTTTGACCGCAACCAGCTGGTCGCCTTCACAAAACAGACTACGCCTTTCCGAGTGTCCGACAATGACGTAACGGCAGCCGAAATCGGCCAGCATGGACACCGATACCTCGCCGGTGAAAGCCCCTTCCGTCCGCTGACTGACATTCTGCGCCCCCCAGCCGACGCCTGATTCCGCCAGTATTGAGCGGGCCTGATGAAGATAGGGGAACGGCACGCAGACCGCACAGCTGACCTGGCCAATCGAAGCGGCTTGACCCGCCACACCCTCCAACAGAAGCTGGTTTCGGGCGCTGTTTCCAAACATCTTCCAATTACCAGCTACGAGGCGCTGACGCATCATCTGACTCACGGGAAAATCGGCCGGATTCTACCTTTTAAATCAAAGGCGGGTCAACGTTGTGCAGTGCCGCGAGGCAGGTCTGGAGTGGCCTGGCAAGACGCAAACTGATACGACTAATCAAAGCCGCTTGAGCGCATGCACCACGGGGGGCTTGTGATAGGAACCGACGATCAGAAAACGCCTCGCCAGTGCATAGGTAAGGCCGGTGCGAAGTGACCACGAAAAGACAAGCAGCGCCATTAAGAGTGTGCTTACTTCTCCTGCGTTGCCAGTTTGCCCTCCTCGACTGAAGCCCGGGCGGCCAACGTCACCGCTTGTGCCAGTTCATCGGCATGTTTGCGGATCTGCTTTGGGTCCGCACCTTCGACCATCACCCGAATGACAGGCTCGGTACCAGAGGCACGCAGCAACACGCGGCCATCTCCCGACAGTGATTGCTCGTGTTCCTTGACCGCGTCCATCACCGCCGCGTTGGAGCGAAAATCAAAGTCGCGAGCGACCCTGACATTGACCAGAACCTGCGGATACAGGGCAACCGGCTTTACCAAGTCGGACAATGGCTTGTTCAATGCACGCACCGCATGCAACACCTGCAGCGCAGACACGATGCCGTCACCGGTGGTGTGCCGGTCAAGGCAGATGATATGGCCGGAGTTCTCACCCCCGAGCTGCCACTGATTCTCTTGCAATTTCTCCAAAACATATCGGTCACCCACCGCGGCCCGCAGAAACGGAACTCCCAGACCGGTCAGTGCCCGCTCCATTCCGAGGTTGGTCATCAGCGTGCCGACCACCCCGCCTTCGAGCAGACCGGCAGCGTGGCGGAAGGCAGCAATCACATACAGCAGCTCATCGCCGTCGTATATACGGCCGTCGGCGTCGACCATCACAACACGATCACCGTCTCCGTCAAAACCGATGCCCAGATCTGCACCATTTGCTTTGACTGCATCTTGCAACGCCTGAGGATGCACAGCGCCGCAATCGTGGTTGATGTTCAGGCCGTCGGGGCGATTACCGATGGTGACGACGTCGGCACCGAGTTCGTGAAAAACCTCACCGGCAACATGGTAGGTCGCACCGTGCGCACAATCGATCACCAGTTTGATGCCACGCAAATCGAGCTCAGTCGGAAAAGTACTCTTGCAAAACTCGATATAACGTCCCGCCGCGTCGCCAATCCGACGCGCCTTGCCGAGCTTTTCCGAAGGCATGGTTTCGATCGGCAACTCGAGCTGCGCTTCAATCGAATGCTCCACCGCATCGGGCAACTTGTTGCCATGCGCCGCAAAGAATTTGATCCCGTTGTCAGCGAACGGGTTGTGCGATGCCGAAATGACAATGCCGGCGCTGAGGCGCAACGCCCGCGTCAGATACGCCACTGCGGGTGTTGGCATGGGGCCGGCAAGGTAGATATCTACGCCCGCCGCCGAAAGACCTGCCTGCAGTGCTGATTCGAGCATGTATCCGGAAATGCGCGTGTCTTTTCCGATCAGCACACCAGTGTGTTGATCAGAACTGTGCTGGCCGGTACCGGGAGTAGCGGCTGCGGTAAGCACCTTTCCCGCCGCATAACCAAGATGCATGACAAACTCCGGCGTGATCGGAGATTCGCCGACCGTTCCACGGATGCCATCCGTGCCAAAGTACTTTCTTGCAGACTTCAACTTGATACCGCTCCGCTGTTCGTTGCGCTCATTTCGAACGCTTGCCAAACCATCAACGCGTCTTTCGTATCGGCGACGTCATGGACTCTAAGGATCGAGGCACCATGGCGAACCGCAGCGAGTGCTGCGGCAATGCTCGAGCCAATGCGGTCTTTTGCGTCCTTGCGTCCAGTTATTCTACCCAACTGTGATTTACGGGACAGACCGGCAAGCAACGCGTATTCACCCGCGCCGATTGCAGACAGCCCGTGCAATAACTGCACATTGTGCTGATCGGTCTTACCGAAACCAAAACCGGGATCAAGCACGATGCGCGATGCACCGACACCTCTGTCAAGCAAACAACGGGCGCGCTCGCACAGGAATTCCGAGATTTCGGAGACGACGTCTTGGTAGACAGGCGCAAGCTGCATGTTGCGAGGCTCGCCCTGCATATGCATCAGACAGACGCCCGCATCCGAGTCAGCGATCGCATCTACAGCGCCGGCGGAACGCAGCGCCGTAATGTCGTTGATAATCGACGCGCCGCTGGCGAGAACTTCGCGCATCAACTCGGGCTTGGTGGTGTCCACCGACACCGGCACTTCGAGCTGCGCCACTTTTTCCAGCACCGGCAAGACACGCCGGCGCTCTTCCTCAAGCAAAACCGGCGCAGATCCTGGTCGCGACGACTCGCCGCCAAGATCAACAATATCTGCACCCTCGTCGACCAGTTGCTTTGCGTGGGAGACGGCCCGAGCGCTATCCAGGAAATCGCCGCCATCCGAGAACGAATCCGGCGTGATATTGACGACCCCCATAATGAGTGGGCGCCGCAGCGACAGACTGAAGCGACCGCAGACAAACGCTTCGGGCTTAGAGGTAGCGGCCATTTGAGGTACACAGAATACGGCGGCGCACGATCATTGCAATCAAGATGCGCGGTTAACGAACTATGGCGACACGGGGAACGGGACCGGCGACGAAAATTGACTCTCGCCACCTCGGGACCTTAACAGGCTGTTGAAAAACGTCGCGAGCGGCCTTCAGCCGGGTGCGTCCGAAGCACAGGAACCGGAGCGTACAGAGAGAGTACATGAGGGCGAGAGCGGAATTGGCGCGGCACGCCGTGCCCGCTCGCAGCGCCCGGCAACTCCGTTGCCGGGCCGGACCGCCGAAGGCGGACGAGCACCGGTGCAAATCGATACGGCCGCAAACCCGGATCAAAGTCGCGCAGTAGTTTTTCAACAGCCTGTTAACAAGCCGCTTTGGAACGATCAGGTTTCCTGTGCCGGGGTCGCCGTTGGTGCGGGGGATGGGTTTTCCGGCGGCGTGTCCGGCGACTTCGGCGGCGAAGTCGGCTTTGGCGGCCGAGGCGGCTTGCCTTCCATGATGTCGCTGATCTGATCGGAGTCGATGGTTTCCCACTCGAGCAGCGCTTG